>NZ_JBEZCR010000007.1:0-267746 GCF_040647715.1 Streptomyces tibetensis
CCCGGGTGTTACACCCGGGGGGGACACCCCCACCCCACGACCCTGGGGGGCCCTGCCGACGCGCGTCGGCAGGGCCCCACTGCCATGTCGCCACGCAACCGGGCGCCACAGGATGCCTGCACTCACCGAACTCCAAAATCTGTCTTTGTCAGGGTAGACATTGCTCCTCGTCGCGGTTAACCTTCTTCTCGTAGACATGGTCAGACAGAACCGAGGAAGGACGGAGGAGCAGACGCCATCAGGATCGCCCGGCCGGGACTCCCGGTCCGGGTACCGCAAGACCCCGGATTGGATGGTGGTCCCCGGTCACGCAGCCGCGATCCCCGCACCCCTCCCGCAGCCGGGCCGGGTAGCGGAAACAGAAGGTCGGCACCGCATAAGGGCCGACAGATGGTGTTGAATTTCCTTCGGGGCCCTGGTGCCGTACGGCACCAGGGCCCCTCGACGCGTTGTACTACGAGGTGACATGGCAGCAGATACCCCGCTCAGCGACCGGCTGGACGACGACGACTACCCCGCCTACACCATGGGCCGGGCCGCCGAGATGCTCGGCACCACCCCGGGTTTCCTCCGGGCCATCGGTGAGGCCCGTCTCATCACTCCGCTGCGCTCGGAGGGCGGGCACCGCCGCTACTCCCGCTATCAGCTGCGGATCGCCGCGCGCGCCCGTGAGCTCGTCGACCGGGGTACGCCGATCGAGGCCGCCTGCCGCATCGTCATCCTCGAGGACCAGCTCGAGGAGGCCCAGCGCATCAACGCCGAGTACCGCCGTGCGGCACAGCAGGCGTCCGGCGGTTCCGAAGCCGGCCCGAGCTGATCACCCGGAGTCCCTGGCGGGACCCTCAGCCGTTCCTTGCACCCCAGGTCGACGACCTGGGGTTTGTTGTGGCACCGCCCGCTGCCGGAGCCCGTACGGGCCGGGATCGCGCCCGCGGTGCGCCCGTTCCCCTCATCAGGTCAACCGTCCCGGACCCTTGACTCGCCACGCGGGAGTGGCGATTCTCGTCGCACACTTTGCGAGGTCATGACAAGAGGGCCTCGCTGATCCGCCGACCGAGGGACGTGGGCTGTGACCGGTTCCGGACGCCCGTACCGCCGACGCAAGAACGTCACCGTGGTGTCGCTCCTCCTGCTCGTGCTGTCGATCGCGATCGGCCCCACCCCGAGTGCGGCGGCCGGCAACGACTGGTGGGAGCCGACCGCACGGCCCGCCCCGGACTCCCGGATCAACGTCACGGGAGAGCCCTTCACCGGCACGAACGCCAAGGGCGAGGTGCGCGGGTTCGTCGACGCGCACGACCACATCCTCGCCAACGAGGCCTTCGGCGGCCGTCTGATCTGCGGCAAGGCCTTCTCCGAGCAGGGCGTGGCCGACGCGCTCAAGGACTGTCCCGAGCACTACCCCGACGGCTCGCTCGCGATCTTCGACTTCATCACCAACGGCGGCGACGGCAAGCACGACCCGAACGGCTGGCCCACCTTCAAGGACTGGCCGCGGCACGACTCGCTGACCCACCAGCAGAACTACTACGCCTGGGTCGAGCGGGCCTGGCGCGGCGGCCAGCGGGTGCTGGTCAACGACCTCGTCACCAACGGCGTGATCTGCTCGGTGTACTTCTTCAAGGACCGCCCCTGCGACGAGATGACCTCCATCCGGCTGCAGGCCAGACTCACCTATGACATGCAGGCCTTCGTCGACCGGATGTACGGCGGGCCCGGCAAGGGCTGGTTCCGGGTCGTCACCGACAGTGCGCAGGCCCGCAAGGTCATCGAGCAGGGCAAACTCGCGGTCGTCATGGGCGTCGAGACCTCCGAGCCCTTCGGCTGCAAGCAGGTCCTGGACATCGCGCAGTGCAGCAGGGCGGACATCGACAAGGGACTCGACGAGCTCCATTCGCTCGGCGTGCGCAGCATGTTCCTGTGCCACAAGTTCGACAACGCCCTGTGCGGCGTGCGGTTCGACTCGGGCTCGCTCGGAACGGCCATCAACGTCGGGCAGTTCCTGTCGACGGGCACCTACTGGAAGACCGAGACGTGCAGGGGCCCGCAGCACGACAACCCCATCGGCAACGCGGCGGCGCCCGCGGCCGAGAAGGAACTCCCGGCGGGCGAGGAGGTCCCCACCTACAGTGCCGACGCGCAGTGCAACGTACGCGGGCTCACCGACCTCGGCGAATACGCCGTGCGCGGCATGATGAAGCGCGGCATGATGCTGGAGATCGACCACATGAGCGTCAAGGCCACCGGCCGAGTGCTCGACATCTTCGAGTCCGAGTCCTACCCCGGCGTGCTCTCCTCGCACAGCTGGATGGACATGGACTGGACCGAGCGGGTCTACGGCCTGGGCGGCTTCATCGCCCAGTACATGCACGGCTCCGAGGGCTTCGTCGCGGAGGCCAGGCGCACGGAGGCCCTGCGCGACAAGTACGGCGTGGGCTACGGCTACGGCACCGACATGAACGGCGTCGGCGGCTGGCCGGGACCGCGCGGGGCGGACGCGCCGAACAAGGTCACCTACCCGTTCAAGAGCGTCGACGGCGGTTCGGTCATCGACCGGCAGACCACCGGCGAGCGCACCTGGGACCTGAACACCGACGGCGCCGCCCACTACGGCCTCGTACCGGACTGGATCGAGGACATCCGGCGGGTCGGCGGCCAGGACACGGTCGACGACCTGTTCCGGGGCGCGGAGTCCTACCTCGGCACCTGGGCGGCCGCCGAGAAGCACGAACCAGGCGCCAACCTCGCGTCGGGTGCGGCCACTTCGGCCAGTTCCTCGGAGTGGAGCCTGTTCACGAGCTACCAGCCGCACCGGGCCGTCGACGGCGACCGCGGCACCCGGTGGGCGAGCGACTGGAGCGACGACCAGTGGTACCAGGTCGACCTCGGCTCCCCGCGGACCGTCGGGCGGGTCACCCTCGACTGGGAGCGCGCGTACGCGAAGTCGTACCGGATCGAGCTGTCGACCGACGGGGTGACCTGGCGGACCGCCTGGTCCACGACCGCCGGTGACGGCGGCCTGGACACCGCGCGGTTCGACGGCACCCCGGCCCGCTACGTCCGCGTCCACGGCCTGCAGCGCGGCACCGGCTGGGGCTACTCCCTCCGCGAGGTCGGCGTACACAGCGACTGACGGCCACGAGAGGGGCTCCATGGCACGGTTGCCGTCCGCCGAGCGGCGGCGACAGCTCACCGAAGCGGCGATCAGGGCGATGGCCCGGGACGGCGTCCCCAGGACGACGACCCGGTCCATCGCCGCCGAGGCGGGCGTCTCGCTGAGCGTCTTCCACTATTGCTTCGACTCCAAGCAGCAGCTGATCGAGTCCGTCATCACCACCATCACCGGGCACTACGTGACGGTGGTGAAGGAGGCCATCCGGCCCAGGGCCACCCTGGAGGAGACCGTCCGGGCCGGATTCCAGGCGTACTTCGACCACGTCCGCGCCCATCCCGACGAGCACATGCTCACCTACGAGCTCACGCAGTACGCCCTGCGCCAGCCCGGTTTCGAACACCTGGCACGCCGTCAGTACGAGCTGTACGCCGAGGCGTACACCGAACTCATCGACCAGGTGCGCGCGTCCATGGGGCTGCGCCTGCGGGTGCCCGGGCCCGTTCTGGCCCGCTACCTGGCCGCCATGACCGACGGCCTGACGCTCAACTTCCTTGTCCTGGGCGACGACTCGGCCTGGACGGGCATCCTCGACACGGTCACCGCGCACGTCGCCGGGCTGGCGTACGGGAACTGACGGGAGTCTCTCCCGTAATTGGTTGTCATGGAAGCGCCACAGAGGGGCATTCGAACAAAACAAGTCGAAACAGTGAGGAGAGTGCGGCCCGTTCGGTCCGCGCCATCGACAACTGGGAGTTTTCCATGGCGAGTTATGGCGGTTCCTCTGCCGCGTCCTCCGGTTCGCGTACCAACGGCCTGGCGATCGCGAGCCTGTGCTGCGGCATCATCGGCCTGTTCTTCCTGAACATCATCCTCGGCCCGCTGGCCATCGTCTTCGGTGCCGTCGCCCGTCGGCAGGCGTCGGTCAAGAACGGTGCCGGCATGGCGAAGGCCGGCATCATCCTCGGCGTCGTCGACGTGGTCCTGTGGCTCATTCTGCTGGCCGTGGCCAGCAGCAACGGCGGCTTCAGCTGGTACGTGGGCGGCTGACGGCCGTCCGGACCGACGCGGGGCGTGCGGCCCACTGACCCGGCGGCCGAGGGCCGCCGGGTCAGTGGGCCGCGGTGGCCTTCTTGCGGGCGCGGTACGCCGCTGCCTTGATCTTGTTGCCGCAGGAGTCCATACCGCACCACTGCCGTCGCATGCCCCGCGAGCGGTCGATGTAGGTCCGCGTGCACTCCGGATTTCCGCACTCCTTGAGCAGGGGCACGTCCGGGCCGCTCAGAAGCTCGACCGCGTGCCGCGCCACCAGGGAGAGGGCCTCGTCCGGTGTCCCCTGCGTCCAGCGTCCCGACGGGGTGAGCTGGGGCACGGCGGGCGGCGTACGGGCCGCGTTGTTCACGACGGTCAGCGCCGCCCCGTCGTACTCCTCCCCGAGCCGGCGGGCGGTGACCAGCCGGTACACCGCTTCCCGTACGGCCCTGGCCCGCTCGACGTCGGCCTCCCGGCCGGGCGAGACCGCGTCGACCAGGCCGGATTCCACGTACCACGCGGTCAGGCGGTCCGGCGTCACGAGCATCTCGAAGCGCGCCGAACGGCGCGCTCGGAGTGTGGCGGCGAAGTCGAGTGCCGGGTTCCCGCAGAGGAAGACGTGGCCGAGATTCACGTCACCATACTGACCGGTGACCCATGGTGCGGCAAGCCTCGGAGGCGGGTACCTCCTGAGGCACCTTGTGGCCGATCCGGGCGGCGTGCGGTGCTCGTGAGGGCCGCCGTGAACCCGTCGCACCGCTTGGAACGGTGACCGACCGGAGAGCGGTCATGCCCCCGGCTCAGCGCGCGTCGGTCAGCGGCCGGTCCCACTCCAGCTGCCGGATCAGGTCCTCGTCGCCGGGGCGGGGCACCGGTGCGGGCGGGCGGGTGTGGGTGCCACGGGAGATGTGGCCGCTGACGGTGATGTTGTGTTCCACACGGGGGCGGCGGAGGGTCTCGTAGGTGGTGAGGGCGGTGTCGCGGTCCGGCGCGTCGCGCAGGCACTTGGCCAGGACGACGGCGTCCTCCAGGGCCATGGAGGCCCCTTGGCCGGTGGCCGGGGACGCCGCGTGGGCGGCGTCGCCGATGAGCAGGCAGCGGGCGGAGCGCCAGCGCATCCCCCCGGGCAGCTCCGTGGCGTTGGTGACCAGCAGGTCCCCGGCCGTGGCCGCGACGATCCCGGCGGCCGGGGAGGCGTCCTCGCGCAGCAGCGTCAGAAGGAGGTCGCGGTGGCGGGCCGGTGTGCCGGTCGCGAACTCCTCGGGGGACAGCGGGTCGCCGGCGACGCGGGCGAACCAGAACGTCTCGCCCGCGGGCGAGGCCGTGTGGCCGAAGGCGACGTTCCTGCCGCGGACGAAGCTGATGAGGCCGTCCGCCGCGAGGCGGGGCGCGTCGGTGGTGCGGCCGTAGAAGACCTGTTCCCCCGCGTACCGGGGACGGGCGGTGGGCGCGATCGCGCGCCGCACGGTGGAGTTCAGGCCGTCGGCGCCGATGAGCAGGTCGCCGGTGGCGGCGGTGCCGTCGGCGAAGTGCGCGGTGACGGAGTCCGGGCCTTCGTGGACGGAGACGAGGCGGGCGCCGTGCCGGACCGGGATGCCTCTGCGGGCCGCCTCGGTCTGCAGCGCGACGTTGAGGTCGCCGCGCCGCAGGCACCGGTACCGCAGGAGCGGGTCCTCCGCTTCGCCGAGTGGTCTTGCCGCCCGCTCGGTGCCCGAGGCGTCGAGCATCCGCATCCCGGTCAGCGGGAAGCCGAGCGCGGTGACCGCCGCCGCGGCGTCGATCTGCGCGAGGGCGCGCATGCCGTTGCTCGCCAGGGTGAGGAACGCGCCGATGTCCTCGGCCGCGTCGGGATGCGCCTCGAACACCATGACCTCGAACCCGGCCTTGTGCAGCGCGAGCGCCGCCGCGGTACCGGCCGCCCCACCGCCGATGACGAGTAAGCGCCCCACGTCCGATCCCCCCTCGGTTGCCGGATCCGGCGTCAGGAATCGTACGGTCCGTCGCCCGCCGCCGGGTCGGAACGGGCGCGGCCGGGAACCAGGCGGCGGTAGGCGGCGCGGGCGTGGAGGAGACGGGCCAGACCCGTGCCGATGAGGGCGGCGGTCAACAGACAGGCCAGCCAGGTGGTGTCACGGTGGCCCGCCCAGGTGAGGACGCCCGCGGGCGGTATGGCGAAGCCGTTGAGGAACAGCCAGCACAGCACGGCCGTGCCGGGAGCGGCGGTGAAGCGTGCGCACAGGCCGAGCAGGGCGGCCAGCACGGACAGTGCGGGCAGGGCCAGTTCGGGCCGGTCCGGACCCACCGCGGTGTTGAGGAGCGCCACCAGCACCAGGGCGCCGCCCCCGGCCCCGGCCCAGACCAGCGGTGTGTCCACGGGCTGGGGTACGGGCCGGGCTCCGGTGCCCAGGGGCTTCCACTCGATCATGCCGGCGCTTCCTTCCGGTCCTCCTGGACGGAATTATCCCCCGGCAGCCGCACCCGGCCCCCGGGGTGCTCGTCAGGGTGGGCGACAAGGCCTGCTGGGGAGAACAGCAAATCCGGACAGCCGCTGCCGGCTCCAGGGCGGGTCGCCGCAGCCGGCTTGAGCGTCCGGACACCTGCTCCCGGGCTCAAGGGCGGGCGGCCGCCGTCGCCTTGGGCGTCTCTGCGACCGGTTCGGCGGTCGGTGTCCGGTGGGCCGGGCGGCGGGTGACGCGCCGGGCGAGGGGCTCGGTCCAGCGGGCGGCGAGCGGGCCGAGGACGACCAGGATCAGGACGTAGGCGGTGGCCAGGGGGCCGATGCGGGGTTCGGCGCCGACGGCGAGTCCGGCGATGACGATGGAGAACTCGCCGCGGGCGACCAGCGTCCCGCCCGCGCGCCAGCGGCCCCGGGGCGAGATCCCGGCGCGGCGGGCGGCCCACCAGCCGGTGGCGATCTTCGTCAGGGTGGTGACGGCGGCCAGGGCGAGCGCGGGCAGCAGCACGGGCGGGATGGCGGCGGGGTCGGTGTGCAGCCCGAAGAAGACGAAGAACACCGCGGCGAACAGGTCCCGCAAGGGGGTGAGGAGGTTGCTGGCGCCCTCGGCGACCTCGCCGGACAGGGCGATGCCCACCAGGAACGCGCCGACGGCGGCGGAGACGTGCAGCTGCTGGGCGAGCCCGGCGACGAGGAGCGTCAGACCGAGGACGGCCAGCAGCAGCATCTCGGCGCTGTCCGAGGACACGGCCCGGCTGACCAGGCGGCCGTGGCGCAGTGCCACGTAGAGGACGGCGCCCACCGTGCCCAGCGAGATCAGCAGCGTGACCGCGCCGCCCGCGAGGCCCACCCCGGCCAGCAGGGCGGTGAGGATCGGCAGATAGACCGCCATGGCCAGGTCCTCCAGGACCAGCACACCGAGGACGACCGGTGTCTCGCGGTTGCCGAGCCGGCGCAGGTCGCCCAGTACCTTGGCGATGACGCCGGACGAGGAGATCCAGGTGACACCGGCCAGGGCGACGGCGGCCACCGGCCCCCAGCCGAGCAGGAACGCCATCACGGCCCCGGGCACGGCGTTGAGGACGAAGTCGACGGCCCCGGAGGGGTATTGGGTCTTCAGCGTGGTGACGAGCTCGGAGGCGCTGTACTCCAGGCCCAGCAGGAGCAGCAGGAGTATGACGCCTATCTCGGCGCCGGTGGCGACGAACTCCTCGCTGGCCCGCAGCGGCAGGATGCCGCCCTGGCCGAAGGCGAGCCCGGCCAGCAGGTACAGGGGTATCGGCGAGAAGCCCACCCGTCCGGCGAGGCGTCCCAGGAGCCCCAGGGCGAGGATGATCGCCCCGAGTTCGATGAGCATGGCGGTGGTGTCGTGCACGGGCGTCTGACCTCCGTTGATCGGGTCTGCGGCGTCTGTGCCAGGGCGTGAGCGCCCGGGGGTACGGCTCGGTGGGCGGGGAGGGAGAGCGTGACCTCGCGCCGGACGACAGGGCCCGGGCCAGGCGGTGTGCGGTGCCGGCGGTCCGCTCCCCTTCGGCCGTCAGCGGCCGGGGGTACGTGTGCCGTGCCATGTCACGCCGCGAGGTCGGGCGTCGGAGTCAGGCACCACGCGCGGACGTCACGCGTGGACGTCACGCATCACGCGAAGGGAAAAACCGCTATGCGGCGCGGGCGGTATCAGGGACGCCGTCACGGGCGGCGTTGTGGACGCGGACGGGCACCACTCGTCCCATGTCACGCCCCCCCTCACGCCGGCCCGGAGACCGGGCGGCCACTGTGTCGTCGTACCGAGCCGGCCGGACGGCTGTGCGCGGCCACGCTCAACCGAGCGTAATGACTCGGTAAAGAATCCTAGCGCACGCCAACGCCACGTGATCGCGCAGCAGTTCTGGAGGTGACGACCGGCAATCCGATGACGGGGTCGCCGCCCCTCAGGCCCCGCCGCCCCTCAGGCCCCGCGCCCCTCACGCCCGCGGGCCCTCACGCCCCGCGGCCCGCCGCACGGCCCGGGGTGACGCGCCGAGTTCCTTGCGGCAGGTCTTGTTGAAGGCCTGGAGGTCGGGGATGCCGACCGTCGCCGCGACGGCCGGGATCGCCAGCGTCGACGAGACGAGCAGGTGACGGGCGCGCTCCATGCGGCGGCGCCGCACGTAACCGACCACCGTGTGTCCGGTGTCCTCGCGGAACAGCCGGGTCAGGTGCGTGTGCGACACCCCCGCGGCCCGGGCGATCCCGGGGACGCTCAGTGGCTCGGCCAGGTGCTCCTCGATATGGGCCATGGCCGCCCGCAGCGCCGGGTGCCGGGCCTCGAAGGGCGATGCGGTGGCCTCGGCCAGACCCGTCGCACGCCACAGCACCGTCCACAGCTCGGCGGAGGCCCGGGCCGGGGACTGGGCGCTCGCCGCGATCGTCTGGCGCAGCAGTGCGCGCAGCACCGCCGCTTCCGCGCCGGCGTCCTGCATCGCCGGAAGCCTGCGCCGCTCCGCCTCGCCCGGCAGCCGGAAGTGGGCGTACAGGTGCTCGCAGCGCGGGGCGTCGTAGTGGAAGTGCACCTCCGTGCCGGGCGGTACGAGGCTGAGGTGGCCGGGGCGGATCGGGTGCCGGGCGTCGTGGAACTCCAGGGTGCCGGAGTAGCCGTAGAGGTGGAGCTGCCACAGGTGCGGGAGGCGGAAGACCTCGTGCGGGCCGGCCGATCCGTGCACGCCCACGCCCGCGTGCACGACGTCGGGCGGCAGGTCGAGGGGCAGTTCCACGAAGGTCGGCATGGTGGAAAATTACCAGTGGTTGTCGATTACGCCCCACGACGGCAGGTGCTCGCGCTTCTACGGTTGCGTCATGTCAACCACCAAACAGCTGCTGAGCTCCGTCGAGGTGGCGCGGTTCACGGCCCACGGTTTCCTGCGCCTCGACGGCGTCGTGCCCCAGGCGATGAACGAGGAGGCGCTCGGGCTCTTCGCCTCCTGGACGCTGCCCGCCGTGCCGTACGGCACTCCGGTGCCGGCGGCGTTTCCCGAGGGTTCCTTCACCCGCCGGCTCCTCTCACTGCCGGCGGTGGCAGGTGCGCTGGAAAGCCTGGTCGGGCCGGATCCGGAGATCGACCACCACTTCGTCCACACGCGCATGCCCCGGGAGGGCAGTGCCCAGGCGCTGCACGCCGACGCCCTCATCGACGTGCGGCCCGACGCGTTCGACGTGCAACTCATGTACTACCCGCAGGAGGTGACCGCGGCCATGGGCGGCACGCTCGTCGTCCCGGGCAGCCATCTGCGCCGCATCAACGAGTCCGACACCGGCCGCTACCAGAACCTGCGCGGCCAGACCCGGCTGACCTGCCCGGCCGGAACCGTGCTCCTGCTGCACCACGGCATCTGGCACGGCGGGCGGCGCAACGACAGTGACACCGTCCGTCACATGTACAAGATCCGCTTCAACCCGACGGTGCCGCAGGTGCGGCTGTGGGACACGCGGGACCTGGACTCCCCGGGCGTGCGCGAGGAGTTGGGGCGTTTCTTCCCCTGGTACGAGCAGGCCACCGGGCGGCTGGAGATCCACAACAGGGTCCTGCTGTGGCGCTCCCTGTCCGCCGACCCCGGCTTCGACATCGAGCACTGGGCCACCCGCATTGCCAACCGGCCCGGCGCGACCGCCGCACCCACCGCGACCGCCGAGCCCGCCGCACCCGCCGCACCCGCCGCACAGAGGAGCACCGCATGACCACCACCCGGCAGCAGGTCCTCGTCCTCTACCTCGACAACTCCGCCCTGGACTCCCGGGTCGTCGGCTGGGCCCGCTACGACGGCACGGGCTCGACCCGCCCGACGACCGGCGACAGTGACGAACCCCCGTACGAGACGGGGGTCGGCGCGCTGGAGGACGGCTGGCGGCTGTTCCAGGCGTCCCCGCTCCTGCCGCCGTACCCGGGTGCGGAGCACGCCACCTCGTTCCTCAAGCACGAGTTCTTCTTCGAGAAGCTCGTGTCTCGGTGAGGCCGGCCGCCGGAGCGTGCTTCGGCGGTGGCCTTCAAAGGGGAGTGATCCGAGCGCGGCGGGCGGTGTCGTCGAGGGGGCGGGTGCAGTTACCGCTTCTGTGCCCGGTAGCGCTTCAACAGCGCGGTGATCCGCGTCTGGTCCGCCCGGCCGTTCAGCTCGGTCAGGAGGTCGTCCGGGCACAGCTCGTAGAGGTCGCCCCACCAGCGGCGCCCGCGGTTGTCCCAGATGCGGTAGCCGCCGGGTACGCCCCTGGCCACGTAGCGTCTCCTGCTCATCGCATTGACCGTACGCGGCCCCGGGCCGGGCGGGCCAGGCTGTTTCGCGGCCGGGCATGACGAAACCCCGGGTGCGGACCCGGGGTCGGTTCGTCCCTGAGTGCGGGTGCTCAGACGAAGGCGCTCTGGCCCGTGATCGACTTGCCGACGATCAGGGTGTTCATCTCGCGGGTGCCCTCGAAGGAGTAGATCGCCTCGGCGTCGGCGAAGAACCGGGCGATGTCGTGCTCCAGCAGGATGCCGTTGCCGCCGAAGATCTCCCGGCTCCAGGCCACGACCTCGCGCATCCGGGAGGTGACGAACGCCTTGGCCAGGGAGGAGTGTTCGTCGCGGAAGATGCCCGCGTCCTGCAGCCGGGCGAGCTGCACCATCATGCCCCAGGAGGCGGTGATGTTGCCGAGGCTCTTGACCAGCAGGTCCTGCACCAGCTGGAAACCGCCGATCGGGCGGCCGAACTGCTTGCGTTCCCGGGCGTAGTCCAGGGCCAGTTCGTAGGCGCCGATCATGACACCGAGCCCCTGCCAGGCCACCCCGGCCCGGGTCGCGCGCAGGATCTCGGCGACGTCCCGGAAGGAGTTGATGTTCTGGAGGCGGTTGGCCTCCGGGACGCGGACGTCGGTCAGGGTGATCTCGGCGTTCTCCACGATCCGGAAGGCGATCTTGCCCTCGATCTTCACGGGGTCGAAGCCGGGCGTGCCCTTCTCGACGACGAAGCCCTTGACGTGGTTGTCGTCGAGGTCGCGCGCCCACACCACCACGTAGTCGGCGAAGGTGGCGTTGCCGATCCACTTCTTGGCGCCGTTCAGGACCCAGGTGTCGCCCTCGCGCCGGGCGGTGGTGCGCATGCCGCCCGCGACGTCGGACCCGCCGAGCGGCTCGGTCATGGCGAACGCGCCGATCTTGTCCATCGCGGCCATCGCCGGGAGCCAGCGGTCGCGCTGCTCCTGGTCGCCGCCGGAGTAGATCGAGTACATCGCCAGGCCGTTGTGGACCCCGAAGAAGGTGGAGACCGAGGCGTCGGTGCGGGCCATCTCCATGGCCATCGTGCCGCTGAGCAGGTTGCTGACGGCGGGACGGTGCTCGCCGTAGCCCTCGTAGGGGAGGCCGGAGAGGCCGCTGTTCCGGAACAGGCCGATGAGCTCCGTCGGGAACCGATCCCTGCCCCAGTTCTCGTTCACCAGCGGCTTGACCTCGTCGCGCATGAGGGCGCGGGTCTTGAGGAGCAGCTTGCGCTCGTCGTCCGGCAGCAGGGACTCGTAGTGGTAGAAGTCGGCGGTCAGCTGCTCCTCGAGCGGTTCCATGGTGGTGGTCATCTCAGTTCTCCTCCTTGTCCGCGCTGTCCAGGGCTGCCAGGACAGCGAGTTGCCTGCGGTCGCGCGTCTCGGCGAGTTCCGAGTACGTGGAGGAGCCGTAGGCCTTTTCGACGGCTTCGATGAGCCGTTCCCGTGCTTCCTCTTGGTCCTTGTTCTGTTCCGCGTTCTGTTCCTCGGTCCTCGGCGGGGTGCCGAGTTCCGCTCCCGTCCGCGGCATCGACTTGCCGATGTGCTCGACCAGGTGCCGGTAGCCGCCGGGTCCGCCGCCCAGGTGCGCGCCGAGGAACGGGCCGACCGTGGCCCAGCGCAGGCCCAGCGAGTTGATCACGACCGTGTCGAGGTCCTCGGGCGTCACGACACCCTCCTGGACGAGGTACGCGGCCTCGCGGCTGAGGGCGTTCTGCAGGCGGTTGCCGACGAAGCCGGGGATCTCCTTGCGCTCGACGACCGGGGTGCGGCCGACCGAGGTGTAGAAGTCCACCGCGTCCTGCACGGCGTCCTCGCCGGTGCGTATCCCGGGGACGACCTCGACGAGCGGGACCAGGTGCGGCGGGTTGAAGGGGTGGCCGATCAGGACCCGTGCGGCGTCCTCGTCGGACAGCTCCCCGGTGAAGGCGGTCGACGGGATCGCCGAGGAGGAGCTGAGCAGCAGGGCGTGCGCGGGTGCCTCACGGGCGAGGGTCGCGAACAGGTCCTTCTTGAACTCGGCCCGCTCGGGGCCGTTCTCCTGGACGACGTCCGCGTCCCGGACGGCCTCGGTGACGTCGGCGACGAGGTGCACGCGGTCGGCGACGCCGGTGACGTCCAGGCCGCGGGCGGCCAGATGCGGGGCGTACGAGGCCAGGGCCTCGTCCACGGCCTCGGCGAGGTCGGGGCGCGGGTCGGTCACCCGGACGGTCAGGCCGTGCGCGGCGAACAGTGTCGCCCAGGACAGTCCGATGGTTCCGGCGCCGATCACCGCGGCGGTGCGGAAGGCGCGGGTCATGACGCGGCTCCCTTCAGGTAGTCGTGGACCGGCTCGACGCCGTTCAGCGTCAGGTCGGTGAGGATGTGGCTCGCGGAGACGACCTCGAGGACCGGCAGGTCGGCCAGCGGGGCGAGCACGTGCTGGAACAGCTGCAGCCGGGCCGGGCCGGTCCAGGCGCCCTTGACGGTGACGTCGGTGATGCGGGTGCGGACGAGTTCCTGCACGCGCGGCAGCCCGTCGTAGCCGGGGACCGTCTTGAGCATGAAGGTCGGCACGGTGATCTGTGCCTCGGCCTCGGCCAGGTCCAGTTCGTGGTGCTTGTAGCCCATGGTCGCGGTGGCGACCCGCAGGCTGCCGTGGTCGAGGGTGCCGACGAGCGCGCCGGAGTCGACGAAGAGCGCCGGGGAGCCGATCACCTTGGGGTAGGCGGCGACCTCGCGGCCGGAGGCGGTCGCCGGGAAATTGTCGAGGTGCATCGTGTGCAGGTACTCGCCCTGCTCGCCCTCGAAGCTGACGGGGATCGCCTGGCCGGCCTCGGTGTAGGGGCCGTATCCGCTGACGTCGCCCATCTTCATGACCTCGAACCGGACCAGCGGCTCGTCGATCCGCAGGGGTTCGGGGACGACGGCCCGCAGGGCGTCGGGGTCGGTGCGGTAGACGACGTTGAGGTACTCGCGGTCGGTGAACCGCGGCACCATCGGCGCGTACGCCGGGCCGGCGAGGGGGGTGGTGACGTGCTGTCGTACGTCTGCGGCCTTCATGTCGGGCTCACCGCCCGGTCCACTGCGCGGGGCGGCGCTCGGCGAAGGCGGTCATGCCTTCGCGCACGTCGTCCGAGGCCATCAGGGTCTTCATCTGGGTGCGCTGGAAGGCGAAGGCCTCCTCGTCGGACGCTCCGTCGGCGGCGCGCACGACGCGCTTGACGGCCCTGAGGGCGAGCGGGGCGTTCTCCGCGACCTGTTCGGCCAGTCGGAGTGCCTCGGCGACGGCCTGCCCCTTCGCGGTGACCCGGTTGGCCAGGCCCAGTTCGCCGGCCCGGCGGCCGTCGACGGGCTCGCCGGTCAGCAGGAACTCCATCGCGAGGTGGTGCGGGATGCGCTGGGGCAGCCGGATCACGCCGCCGCCCGCGGCGATCAGGCCGCGCTTGACCTCGGGCAGGCCGAACCGGGCGTCCTCGGCGGCGACGATCAGGTCGCAGGCCAGGGCCAGTTCGAAGCCGCCGCCCATGGCGAAGCCCTCCACGGCGGCGATGAGGGGCTTGTCCGGCCGGGATTCGGTCAGGCCGCCGAATCCGCGGCCCTCGATCTCGGGCGACTCGCCGCGCAGGGCGGCCTTGAGGTCCATGCCGGCGCTGAACGTGCCGCCCTCGCCGGTCAGGACGCCGACCCGCAGGGCGGGGTCGGCCTCCAGCTCGTCGAGTGCGGCGGCCAGCGCGGTGGCGGTCGCCGCGTTCACGGCGTTGCGGGCCTCGGGACGGTCGAGGGTGATCAGCAGGGTGGAGCCGATGCGTTCGGTGCGCACGACGGGAGGTGTGGGGGTGCTCATGACTGTCCTCCTGTGGTGATCAGCGGGTGGTGGCGTCGAGTTCGGCGAGGACGTCCTCGGTGTCCTGGCCCGCGACCGGTGCCAGGCGGCGGATCGAGCCGGGGGTGGCGGAGAAGCGCAGCGGGATGCCGATGGTGCGGACCGTGCCCTCGGTCGGGTGCTCTACGGTGTCGAGCAGGTGGCCGTCACGGACGTAGGGGTCGTCGTGGGCGCAGTCGAGCTCCAGGACCGGGGCCATCGGGATGCTGTGCTTGGCGCACACCTCCGCCCACTCCTCGGTGGTGAGCGCCGGGGCGCAGGTCTGCAGGAGCGCGGCCAGGTCCTCGTGGTCGGCGCTGTCGATGGCCTCGCCGTTCACGCGCGGGTCCTCGGCGAGGTCCGGGCGCCCGGCGGCGGTGAAGAAGTCCCGGTAGTTGTGCGGGTTGTACGGCATGACGCAGGCCAGGCCGTCCTTGGTGCGCACGGCCTTGTGGCCCTTCAGCATCGACAGGGCGAAGCCGGTGGGGCCGGACTCGGGCACGTGGGTGTGGCCCGCGAGGTGCTCGACCATGTTGAACGCGATCAGGGTGTCGGTCATCGGGATCTCGATGAGCTGGCCCTGGCCGGTGTTGTTCCGGTGCAGCAGGGCGGCCAGCACGCTGTAGGCGATGGTCAGCGAGGAGACCTTGTCGCCTATGATGGTCGGCAGGTAGACGGGCTCGCCGAGCGCCCGGTCGGCGATGTCGACGAGGCCGGAGGCGGCCTGGACGGTCTCGTCGTAGGCGGCGTTTCCGGCGCGGTCCGAGTCACTGCGGAAGCCCTGGGCGTGCGCGTAGACGAGGCCGGGGTTGCGGGCGGCGATGTCCTCGTAGGACAGGCCCAGCCGGTGCAGGGCGCCCGGGCGCATGTTGGTGATCAGTACGTCCGCGGTGTCGATCAGCCGCAGTGCGCGCTCGCGGTCGGTGTCGTCCTTGAGGTTGAGGGCGACGCTGCGCTTGTTGCGGTTGACGTTGAGGTTCAGCGGGGTCATGCCCGGGGTCGTGCGGTAGTGACCGTTGCGGACGGTGTCGGACGGCGACTCGATCTTGATCACGTCGGCGCCCAGGTCGCCGAGGATCTGAGCGGCGTAGGGGCCCATCACCACGGTCGAGAGGTCGATCACGCGGACGCCCTGCAGCGGGCCGGAGACGGTGTCGGTGATGTCCGTCATCGCTTTTCCTTCACTCCTCTGTTCGCCATGTGTGTGTATCTGACAACTAAGTTAGCGTGAGACAGGCGGAGAAGGGAAATGAATGGAGTGACCGAATAGAGAAAAGCGGTATGACCGCTGTGGTCATACCGCTTTTTGCGGAGCCGTTCGGTGGTTACGAGTGGAGCGGCTCGGCGAACACCTGCTGAGCCGCCGCCACGACTTCCTCCAGGTCACCGCCGTTCGCCCGGTCCTTGCGCCAGATCAGACCGGTCTCCAGACGAGGCTGGAAATCGGTGAAGGGGAGGACGGTGACATTGTCGAGACGGTAATTCTGGACCGGACTTCTGGAATCCAGCATGGAAATGGAGAACGCCAGACCGCTGGAAACTATTTCGGAAACTCCCTCGAATGTGGCGCTGCCCAGTTCGACGCGTTTCCTGATGCCGAGTTCGGCGAGCTGCTGGTCGAGACCTCGGAAGTAGGCGTTGGTCACGGCCGTCGGGGATCCCGCGTAGGCGAGCTCGGCCAGTTCCGCGAGGGCGACGGACTCGCGGCCCGCGAACCGGTCCCGGGGCACGACCGCGCCGAGCCGCTCCGACATCACCGGCAGCTGTTCCAGCGCGGGGTCGGCACCGATCGGGAGCCTGGCCAGGCTCAACGCCAGTCTGCCGTCGCACACCGCCTCGACGAGCCGGTCGGTACCGCCGGGCCAGCGCTTGATCTCGAACCGTTCGCCGACCCGCTCGGCGAAGGCGCCCATCCGTTCCCGCAGGTCGGGATGGATGCCGGTGGGCACGCCGAGCAGCAGGGTGGTGCGCTGCGGCCGGGCCGTCTCGTCCAGCCGCCATTTGATGGAGTCGACCTGTTCCAGCACTGAGCGGGCGATCGGCAGCAGCGCGTTGCCGGCCGCGGTGAGCCGTACGTGATGGGTGTCCCGGTCGAACAGCCGGTGGCCGACCTCGTTCTCGAGGTCCTTGATGCGCCGGCTCAACGGGGAGGCTGCCATGTGCAGTTTGCGGGCGGCGGTGGAGAAGTTGAGTTCTTGGGCGACGGCGAGGAAATAGCGCAGGTGCAGGAGCTCCACGGGATCAAGCCTAGCCGCAGTGTTCCTGCCCTCTCGCTGCGGCCGGAGACGCCAGGCAGCCGGAGACGGCAGGCTTCTTCGATCGTGACGAAGGGGCCGGCACCTGTGCGCCAGGCGCCTCCGTCGGCGGGCCCCGGACGACCACCGTCGTGTGCCGGCGGTACCGGCGTACTTTCGGGCCTGAGACAGAACCGGTGCGAGAAGACCTCCTGAGACTGCCGAGCGAGTGAATACGAGCCTCTCCGCACAGCGATCGCCGGCGCACCGGGAAGGCATGCCGCACACCCGACGAGCGATGGGCGGCGAACAGTCATGCCGAAGTTCCTCATTCAGGCCGGTTACACCACCGAGGGCACCAAGGGCCTGCTCGCAGATGGGGGCAGTGGGCGACGGGCCGCCGTGGAGCAGGTCGTCAGCGGGCTCGGGGGGCGGGTCGAGGCGATGTACTTCGCCTTCGGGGACGACGACGTCGTGATGATCGTCGACTTCCCCGACAGCGTCTCCATGGCCACCGTCAGCCTCACCGTCAAGGCCAGCGGGACCGTCCGCACCCGGGCGACGCCGCTGCTCACCGTCGAAGAGATCGACGAGGCCGTGCACCGGGAGGTCACCTTCCGGCCCGCGGGAGCGTGAGGGGGAGCCAGGTACACGCCCGCGACGAGGCCGTCGAGACCCGTCACACCGTCTCGGGCACCCGGCGGTGGCCGGAGAGGACGACGAGCCCGCCGACGACGGCCAGGCCCATCAGGGCGGTGCCGAAGAGGGTCGCGCCGGTCGGCAGCCCCACCACGTCCATGAGGTACCCCGTGGACACCGGAAGCAGCCCGGCCGGGACGTAACCACCCACGTTCAGTGCGGCGTTGGCCTCGGCGAGGCGCTGCGCCGGAACGGTGGAGTTGAGCAGGGACAGACCGCCGAGCTGGCCCATGCCCTGGCCGGCCCCGGCGAGCAGGGCGGAGGCGGCGAGCAGCACGACCGAGGAGGCCTGCACGGCGGCGATCAGCGCGGCCATGCTGAGGGTGGTGCTGATCGCACCGGCGGTCAGGATGGTGCGCCGGGGCAGCTTCTGTACGGCGAACTGGACGCCGGTCGCGGCGAGGAACATGGCGAACGCCATGGCTCCGGCGACGATCCGGCTGGTGGTGCCGAGCAGTTCGGTCAGCAGGGTGGGGCCCAGCGACAGCACGAAGGACGTGGCGGTGATGCCGGGGGCGAACACCGCGATGCCGAGGGCGAGGTGGATGCCGTTGCCGTTCGGGACGCCGGGCACGCGCACCCAGGCGCCCTTGCCGCGGGCGGCGGGACGGCGTACCGGCATGCGCAGCACCGCGAGGACGGCCGTGATCAGCAGGACCGCCTCGACGACGAAGACGGTGGCGGTGGGGGCCGGCAGCGTCTCGGACAGCAGGCCGGCGAGCAGCGGGCCGAGGCCGGCGCCGAAGACCATCGCGCAGGAGGCGAGCAGCGCGGCCAGCCGCTTGCGCTCCGGGCCCGCCACGTCCGTCACGGCGGCCATGCCGGCGGAGACGACCGCGCCGACGGCGATGCCGGTGAACAGCCGGGCGACGATCAGTGCGGCGACCGTCGTGGCGGTCGCGAAGATCGCGCAGGCGGCCAGGGCGAGCGCGAGGGCGGGCAGCAGCACGGACTTGCGTCCCAGCCGGTCGGAGACGACGCCCGACACGAGCAGCGAGCCGAGCAGTCCGACGATGTAGAACGCGAAGACGACGGTCAGGGTGCCCTTGGAGAACCCGATGTCGCGCTGCCACAGCACGTACAGCGGGGTCGCCGCGTTGGACAGCACGAAGACGGCGGTGACCGGCCAGGCCGCGAGCCACACCCACCAGGTGGGCGTGCGGGCCGTGGGCGGCTCCGGTGGTGCGTGCGTGGGCGGCTCCGGTGGTGCGGCCTGCTGTTCGTCCACCGTCTGTTCCGTCACCGCAATTTCCTCGACCGCCAGTTCCTCAACCGTCCGTTCGTCCACCGTCTCGGCGGACAGGTTCCGGCTCTGCGACATGGGTGCTCCTCCGGCGAGCTAAGTACGAGTCCATTCGAACTTAGCATGCAGTACGATTGAACTCGTACATAGGATTTCGGTGACAGGGAGCTGCCCATGTCCGCGACGGTTCGACAGGCGCCGGTCGTCAAGGTGGTGCCGGAGCCGGAGAACCTGCCGGAACCGCTGCCCGAGCCGGCGGTCGGGGAGCTGCGGCTGGAGACCGTGCTGGGCGCGTTGAGCGACCCGCTGCGACTGCGGATCGTGCGCAAACTCCTGCTCGAGTCGGAGGCGTTCGACCACTCCTGCGGCTGGTTCGGCCTCGACCGCCCCAAGTCCTCCCTCACGCACCACTTCAAGGCACTGCGCGAGGCCGGCGTCACCCGCCAGCGCCAGTACGGCCTGGAACGCCGCAGCCACGTCCGGGTGGAGGACCTGAACGCCCGTTTCCCGGGACTCGTGGACCTGGTCGCCGCGTGGACGCCGCCGGACGCACCCTGAACGGGATTCGGCCTTCCGGCGTGTGAGGCCACCGCCCCCGTTACGGTTTCGGGAGTCGGGCCGCACGCGGGGGGAGGCGTACGCCGCCATGGGCATACGGAGGCAATGGCGCGGGTGGTGGGAGCGGGGCAGGGCCCTCGCGACGGCCCATCCGCTGCTGGTCGACATCGGCCTCGCGCTCCTGGTGCAGGCAGCCATGACCATGCCGTTCCTCGTGCCGCGCGCGCCCGGGCTGCCGCCGGCGACCTGGGGCGCCTACGGGCTGAGCACCCTCACCGTCGTCCCCCTGGTCTGGCGGCGGCGCGCTCCCGTCGCCGTGCTGTTCGCGGTGCTGGCCACGAGTGCCCTGTACCGGTTCACCCTGGACGGGCCCGGGCAGCCGCTGCCGTACACCGGACTCGTCGTCGCCTACACGATCGCCGCGCTGTCCTCGGCACGCAGACGGCTCGTCGCCGGGGCCGTGCTGCTGGTCGCCGTGCCGGTGGGGGTGTGGCTCAACACCCGGTCGGCCCGTGAACTGACCTTCTCCCTCTTCGTGTTCGCCGCCGCCTATGTGTTCGGACGGCTGACCGACGCCCGGCAGCGGGCGCACCGCGTCGAGGCCGAACAGGCCGCCGCCCGCGAACGGGCCAGGATCGCCAGGGAGATGCACGACATCCTCTCCCACGCCGTGAGCCTGATGATCGTGCAGGCCGAGGCCGGACCGGTGGCGGTGCGTGCCGCGCCCGAGCGGGCCGTGGCCGCCTTCGACGCCATCTCCGCCACCGGGCGGGACGCCATGGCGCAGTTGCGGAACATGCTGGGCGTGCTGCGGGAAGGCGCCGACGAGCCCGGTGCCGCCGCCCCGCGCGAGCCGCAGCCCGGACTCGCCGCCCTGCCCGGTCTCCTCGACCGGGTGCGCGGGAGCGGGCTCGACGTGACGTACCGGGCCCTCGGGGACGTCCGGCCCGTTCCGGAGGCTGCCGCGGCCACCGTCTTCCGGGTGGTCCAGGAGGCCCTGACCAACACCCTCAAGCATGCGGACGCGCGGACAGTGCAGGTTGAATTGTCGTACGAGGAAGACGAGTTGGGGGTTCTTGTGAGCGATGACGGGAAGGGGCCGCGCGGGGTGTCCCGTCGGGGCGGGCACGGGCTCGCCGGGATGCGGGAGCGGGCGGCGGCGCACGGGGGCAGCGCGGACGCGGGGCCCGGCGCGGACGGGCGGGGGTTCGAGGTGCGGGTGCGGATTCCCGTGCCCCACGCGTCGGGGGCGGGGCGATGACGATCCGTGTCGTCGTCGCCGACGACCAGGAACTCGTGCGCAGCGGCTTCGCGATGATCCTCGACGCGCAGCCGGACATCGAGGTCGTCGCGGAGGCGGGTGACGGGGGTGAGGCCGTCGAGGCGGTGCGTCGGCACGCGCCGGATGTGGTGTTGCTCGACATCAGGATGCCGCGCATGGACGGGATCGAGGCCTGCGGCGCGATCAGTGCCCTGAGCGACTGCCGGACGGTGATGCTGACGACCTTCGACTCCGACGAGTACGTGTACGACGCGCTGCACGCGGGCGCGAGCGGCTTCCTCCTCAAGGACGTCCGCCGCGACGACCTCGTGCACGCCGTGCGGGTCGTCGCCCGGGGCGACTCGCTGCTCGCCCCCTCCGTGGCCCGGCGCCTGGTGGAGCAGTACACCCGGCCCGCCGCCCGGAACCGCCGGCCCGATCCCCGGCTGGACGTCCTGACCGCCCGGGAGCGCGAGACGCTGCTGTTGCTCGCGCGGGGGCTGTCGAACGCCGAGATCGCCGCCGAGCTGGTGGTCAGCGACCACACCGTCAAGACGCACGTCGGCAACGTGCTCGCGAAGCTGGGCCTCAGGGACCGCATCCAGGCCGTGATCTGCGCCTACGAGACCGGCCTCGTCGCCGCCGGGGATCCCCCGCCGGGGGGAGCGGCCCGGGCCGGGTCCTCCCCCGTGCCGGCGAGGAAGTGACGTCCCAGGACCACCGCCGTGGGCGATCCGCGGGACGGCTGCGCTGCGGAACATGAAGGCGTCACACAACGTCCCCCTCTCGCAACGGAGTTCGTCATGAGGACCCGTACCAGTCTGCTGACCGCCGTCGTGCTCGTCGCGGGTATCGCCGCCGGGCCGTCCGTGCTCCCGGCCGCCGCCTCCTCCCCGGCCGCGCGAGCCGCCACGGAGCAGTCACCGAACACCGCCCTCGAAACCGCCATCGCGGGACTGCCCACCGCCGACGCCACGGCCGCCCTCGTGCGGGTCGGGGGCAAGGAGGGTGTGTGGCGGGGAAGTTCGGGTGTGCACGATCTGCGGACCGGACGGCCCGCGGATCCCGCCGCCCGCTTCCGCGCCGGGTCCGTGACCAAGGTCTTCACCGCCGCCGTCGCCCTGCAACTGGCCGAAGAGGGCCGCCTGGACCTGGACCGCAGGGCCCGCTCCTACCTCCCGGAACTGATCCCGGCGTCGTACGCGGGCGTCACCGTCCGGCAGCTGCTGAACCACACGCACGGCATCCCGGCGCCGGACTTCCCCGGCACCACCGTCGAGGAGTGGTACGCGAACCGTTTCCAGGTGCACGCCCCCGAGGACATGGTCCGCTCGGCGACGTCCAAGAAGCCCGAGTTCGGGCCGGGCGAGCGGCAGCACTACCTCAACATCGGGTACACGATCGCCGGTCTGCTCATCGAGCGCGTCACCCACGACTCCTACGAGCACCAGGTCGCCCGGCGGGTGCTCGGGCCGCTGGGACTGCGGGACACGTATGTGCCGGGGACGAACCCGCGCATCACCGGGCCGCACAACCACGGCTACCAGACCATGCGGCTCGACGACGGCACGACCGGGCTCCGGGACGTCTCCGTGTGGGGGTCGACGGACGGCTGGGCGGCCGGGGACATCGTCTCGACCACCGCCGACCTGGAGCGGTTCACGCAAGCCCTGTTCCGGGGGCGGATCGTGCGCGGGCCGCTGCTGGAGGAGATGTTCACCCTGCCGAAGGTGACCGACTTCCGGACCGGGGAGCCGGCCGCCTACGCCGTCGGCCTGTCCATGAAGGTGCTCGGCGGGCGCGAGGTCTGGGGCAAGACCGGCGGGCGCTGGGGGTACAACGCCGCCATCGCCTCCACCCGCGACGGCTCCCGCACCCTCGTCTACAGCGTCAACTCCACCGACGCGAAGGGGCAGGGGGTGGGCCGGACCGCCGAGAAGATCATGGTCGCGGCCTACGGCAGGCCGTAGGCGCGCCCCGGCGAGGCTCACGCTGCCCGTGCGAGGCCCGTCCGGTACGCGAGGCTCACGCCGGTGGCGTCGCCCGCACGAGCCCCGTCTGGTACGCGATGACGACCAGCTGCGCGCGGTCCCTGGCGTGCAGCTTGGTCATCGCCCGGTGGATGTGCGTGCGGACGGTCAGCGGGCTGAGGGTGAGGTCCTCGGCGATCTCCGTGTTGGACCTGCCCTCCGCGGCCAGGGCCATCACCTCGCGTTCGCGGACGGTGAGCTCGGCGAGGCGCTCCGGTGGTGCCAGGTGGGTGCCGGGTGCGGGGGCCATGAGGAAGCGGGTGATGAGGGAGCGGGTGGCGGCGGGCGACAGGAGGGCCTCGCCGGAGGCCACCGTGCGCACGCCGTCCAGCAGGGTGTCGGCGGTGACGTCCTTGCCGAGGAAACCGCTGGCTCCGGCGCGCAGGGCCTGGGCGACGTAGTCCTCGGTCTCGAACGTGGTGAGGATCAGGACACGGGTGGCGGACAGCTCCGGGTCGGCGCACAGCTCGGACGTGGCGGTGAGGCCGTCGGTGCCGGGCATGCGGATGTCCATGAGGACGACGTCGGGATGGAGCCTGCGGGCCAGGCCGACCGCCTCGGCACCGTCGGAGGCCTCGCCGACCACCTCCATGTCCGCGCAGGAGTCGATGAGGATGCGGAAGGTGGCCCGCAGCAGGGCCTGGTCGTCGGCGAGCAGCACCCTGATGCTCATGCGGTGGTTCCTTCGGCGAGCTCGAGGGATGGTTGCAGGGGCAGCGCGGTGGTGACCTCGAAGCCGCCCTGGGGGCGGGGGCCCGCGCACAGCTCGCCGCCGATGGACAGGGCACGCTCGCGCATGCCCATGACGCCGAAGCCGCGGCCCCGGGCGACCGCCGGCTCGCTGGGGCCGTCGTTGGTGACGGTGATCAGCAACCGGGAGCCGGTGTAGGCGAGGAGCACGTGGGCGGCCTCGGCCGTGGCGTGCTTGGTGACGTTGGTGAGGGCCTCCTGCACGATCCGGTACGCGGTGAGGTCGACGCCGGGCGACAGCGGCTGCGGTTCCCCTTCGGTGGTGACGGTGACATCCAGGCCCGCCGACTCGCACGCCGAGACCAGCTCGGGCAGGCGGGACAGGCCCGGGGACGGGTCCAGTCCGAAGGAGCCGGGGGCGTCGTCGTCGCGCAGCAGACCGAGCGTGGCCTTCAGTTCCCGCAGCGCGGAGGACGTGGTGCCGGTCAGGTCGGTGAGGATCTTCCGGCTCTCCTCGGGGTTGGTGAGGGTGAGGTGTGCGGCCGTACCCGCCTGGGCGTTGGCCAGGGCCATGTGGTGGGCCACCACGTCGTGGAGCTCCCGGGCGATGCGCACCCGCTCCTCGGTGACCCGCAGACGGGCCTCTTCCTCCCTGGTGCGTTCGGCGTGTTCGGCCCGGGCCTGCACCGACCGGAGGTAGGCGCGCCGCAGCTGCGTCATCTTGCCGGCGGCGAGCGGCAGCATCAGCCAGAAGATCGGGCCGATCGTCCTGAGCAGCATCGAGACGTGGTTCATGGTGCCGGAGAACACCGCCGCGAGCGTCACCGCGAGCAGGGCGGCGAGGCCGTGGAGGCGCGTGGACCTGCGGTCGGTGAGCGCGGCCAGCCAGTAGAGAGCCGCCATGACCGGCGCCAGCAGCAGGGGCGTGACCAGGTAGCCGAGCCCGACCGCGGCCACCGTGCAGGTCCCGGTCACGACGACGGCGGTGCGCGGGTGGGTGCGGTGCTTGAGCAGGACGAGGCAGGCCACGCCGAGAAGGGCGGTGACGGTCTTGTCGTGGTCCGGCGGTTCGGCACCGGGCATGGTGAGCGTTCCGCCGAGGGCGGTACAGCCCATCAGGGCCAGGACCATCGCCAGGTCGACGAGGAAGACGTGGCGTGCCGAGAATTCCTCGAGGCGATCCTGGTAGCGCCGCTCCAGGCTGATGTTCATCGGGCTCTCCGGTCGGTGGGGCTGGGACCATCGTGGTCGAGGCCGGGCGGGACCGCGCGAGGGGCCGCCCGTGTCCTTCGCCACGGACGGCCCCGGGGTGTGGCCGCCTCAGGTGCGGGCCGGCTCCAGGTCGCGGGCGGGGTCCGCGGCCTGTTGCGGCTCCGGCCGGCTGAGGGCCTCGCCCTCCACGTCGACCCGGGGCAGCGCCCGGTCCAGCCACTTCGGCAGCCACCAGGCCTTGTCGCCGAGCAGGGCGAGGACGGCCGGCACGATCGCCATCCGCACGACGAAGGCGTCGAGGAGGACGGCGGAGGCCAGTCCGAAACCGATCATCTTGATCATGGAGTCGCTCTCGCCGACGAACCCGGCGAACACCGCGATCATGATCAGGGCGGCGGCCACGACCACCCGGGCACTGTGCCGGAAACCGGACGTGACCGCCTGGGCGGGCGACTCGCCGTGGACGTGGGCCTCCCGCATCCGGGAGACGAGGAACACCTCGTAGTCCATCGCGAGGCCGAAGACGATGCCCACCAGGAAGATCGGCATCAGGCTCATGATCGGGCCGGTCTGCTCCACGCCGAGGAGCTCCGCGCCGTGGCCCTGCTGGAAGACCACCACGACCGCGCCGAGGGAGGCCAGCACCGACAGCAGGAAGCCGAGGGCCGCCTTGAGCGGGACGAGCAGGGACCGGAAGACCACCAGCAGCAGCACGATCGCCAGGCCGACCACGACGACCAGGTACGGGATCAGCGCGGCCTGGACCTTCCCGGCGATGTCGATGTTCATCGCGGTGGTGCCGGTGACCTCGTAGGTGGCGCCGGTGCCGGACTCGATGCCGGGTCGCTCGTCGCGGATGGTGGTGACCAGGTCCTCGGTCTTCTCGTCGGTCGGCGCGGTGGCGGGCACGGCCGAGAAGACCGCGGTGTCGCCGGCGGCGTTGAAGCGGGCCGGGGAGACGGACACGACGCCCTTCGTGCCGCCGATGTCCTTGGCGATCGTGCCGGCGGCGGCCTTCGGGTCGGCGGTGCCCTTGGCGTCCACGACGATGGTCAGCGGTCCGTTGAAGCCCGGCCCGAAGCCCTCGGCGAGCGCGTCGTAGGCCCGGCGCTCGGTGGTGGAGGTGGGCTTGGCCTCGTCCCCGGGCATGCCGAGCTGGAGGTCGGCGGCGGGCAGGGCGAGGGCGCCCAGGCCGACGACGCCGAGGAGCAGGACCGGTATCGGACGGCGCAGCACGAACCGCGCCCAGCGGGTGCCGGCGCCCCCCGTGGTGCTCTCCTCGATCCGGCCGCTCCTGCGGGCCCGCCGGCTGAGCACGGCGTTCGGCCAGAAGCCGAGGAGCGCGGGGACGAGCGTGAGGGCGACCAGGACGGCGACGACGACCGCGCCCGCGGCGGCCAGCCCCATCTTGGTGAGCATCGGGATGCCGACCACGGCGAGCCCGGACAGCGCGATCACGACGGTGAGCCCCGCGAACACGACGGCGGAACCGGCCGTGCCGACGGCCAGCGCCGTCGCCTCCTGCGGCGTGCGGCCCTTGGCGCGCTCCTCCCGGTAGCGGGAGACGACGAACAGGGCGTAGTCGATGCCGACGGCGAGGCCCAGCATCATCGCCAGGGTGCCGGTGGTCGTGGACAGGCCGAGGGCGCTGGACAGGGCGAGGATCGTGGCCATGCTGACGCCGACGCCGACGACGGCCGTCAGCAGGGGCAGCCCGGCGGCGGCCAGCGAGCCGAAGGTGATCAGCAGGACGACGGCGGCGATCGCGACGCCGATCACCTCGGCGGCCCCGCCCGGCCCGGCCTCGGCGGCCAGCGCGGTGCCGCCCGCCTCGACGGTCAGGCCGGAGTCCCGGGCCTGGTCGAGGGTCCGCTCCAGGTGGTCGCGGCCGGCGTCGGTGAGGTCGTTGGCGCCGACCTTGTACGTGACCGTCGCGAAGGCCGTCCTGCCGTCCTCGCTGACCGTCCTCGCCCGGAACGGGTCGACGGCGCTCGCGACCTGCGGGCCGTCACCGAGTTCGGCGACGGTCTTCTCGACGGCCTTCCTGTTCCCGGCGGCGGTGACCTTCTCGCCGCTCGGCGCGATGAAGACGACCCTGGCCGTCGCGCTGTCGGCCGTGGCCCCGGGGAAGCGCTGCTCCATCAGGTCGAACGCCTTCTGGGACTCGATGCCGGGCATCGAGAACTCCTCGTCGACGGCCCCCGGCGCCTTGAGGGAGCCCAGCCCGACGGCGGCCAGGACGGCCGCCCAGACCAGGGCGACGTACCAGCGCCGCCGGAAGGCCAGACGGCCCACTCGATACAGGAAAGTTGCCACGGCAGGAGGTCTCCACATCTGGTGTCGGACGTCCACCGAGCCTCTCCGTGAAGGGGCCGTCCCGTCGTCGTGCGGCTGCCGACAATCTCCGGTACTCGCCACGCAGTACCTGGGGGCGGCCGGGTCCACCCCGGGTACGAGATTCCCGGGCCTTCCGATCCGGCCTGTGCTACCTTGGCTGGCGTTGCAGTTTTGGTTCCCAGAGACTTCGAGTGCTCTTTCGACCTTTTGTCGACACGAGCACTCTTTTTTGTTTCCGAGGATTCTCGGATCTCCTTAGGGTGATCATTTCGGCGACTACGGGTCCGCAAGGTGCGGGCCCTGAGTACTGCCCTCAAGGGAGATTCATATGGCTACCGGCACCGTGAAGTGGTTCAACTCGGAAAAGGGCTTCGGCTTCATCGAGCAGGAGGGTGGCGGCCCGGACGTCTTCGCCCACTACTCGAACATCGCCACCTCTGGCTTCCGTGAGCTCCAGGAAGGCCAGAAGGTCACCTTCGACGTCACGCAGGGCCAGAAGGGCCCGCAGGCCGAGAACATCGTTCCCGCCTGACGCGTACGCGCATGCCCTGACCGGGGCCCGCACCCTCGCGGTGCGGGCCTCGGCTCGTTTTGTTCTAATTCGGCTCAACTCTTGCGAATCCCGCGGCACTTCGGTGCCGTCGCGCATTCCTCGACGCGTGCCGCATCGAGGAAGGTTCCCCATGGACCGTACGGCTCGCAGGAACAACGGCTCCCCCCACTCCCGCGGCAACGGGTCCCGGTCCCGTAAGCCGGGTGGCCAAGGCGCCGCGTCCCGTCCGTCCGGCGGCGGCCGCGGCGGGCGCCGCCCCGCCCCCGGCCGGGAGTTCGCACCGCCCGCCACCATCACCCCGGCGCTGCCCGCCGTCGAGGCGTTCGACGAGCTCGACCTGCCCGAGCGGCTGCTCGGCGCGCTGCGCGCCGAGGGGCTGAGCGCGCCGTTCCCGATCCAGGCGGCGACCCTGCCGAACTCGCTGGCCGGCCGGGACGTGCTCGGCCGGGGCCGCACCGGCTCGGGCAAGACGCTCGCCTTCGGGCTCGCCCTGCTGGCCCGCGTCGACGGGCGTCGGGCCGAGGCCCGCCAGCCGCTCGCCCTGGTCCTCGTGCCGACCCGCGAGCTGGCCCAGCAGGTCACCGACGCCCTCACCCCCTTCGCCCGCGCGCTGCGGCTACGGCTCACCACGGTGGTCGGCGGCCTGCCGATCGGCCGGCAGGCGAACGCGCTGCGCAACGGCGCCGAGGTCGTCGTCGCGACCCCCGGACGCCTCAAGGACCTCATAGACCGAGGTGACTGCCGTCTGGACCACGTCGACATCACCGTCCTCGACGAGGCCGACCAGATGACCGACATGGGCTTCATGCCGCAGGTCACCGCCCTGCTCGACCAGGTCCGCCCGGGCGGGCAGCGCATGCTGTTCTCGGCCACCCTGGACCGCAACGTCGACCGGCTGGTCCGCACCTACCTGCACGACCCCGTGGTGCACTCCGTCGACCCCTCCGCGGGCGCCGTCACCACCATGGAGCACCACCTGCTCCACGTGGAGGACGACGACAAGCACGCCACGACCACCCGGATCGCCGCCCGCGACGGGCGCGTGATCATGTTCCTGGACACCAAGCACGCCGCCGACCGGCTGGCGAAGAAGCTGCTGGCCGTGGGCGTGCGCGCGATGGCGCTGCACGGCGGGAAGTCCCAGTCACAGCGGACCAGGACCCTGGCCCGCTTCAAGGACGGCCAGGTCTCGGTCCTGGTGGCGACCAACGTCGCCGCCCGCGGCATCCACGTCGACAACCTGGACCTCGTCGTCAACGTGGACCCGCCGGGCGACCACAAGGACTACCTGCACCGCGGCGGCCGTACGGCCCGCGCGGGCGAGTCCGGCACCGTCGTCACGCTGGTCCTGCCCCACCAGCGGCGTGAGATGACCCGGCTGATGGCCGACGCCGGGATCACCCCGCAGATCACCCGGGTCCGCTCGGACGAGGCCGAGCTGAGCCGCATCACCGGGGCGCAGGAACCCTCGGGCGTGCCCGTGGTCCTCGCCCCGCCGGCCACCGAGAAGCCCGCCGCGCGCACGGGCTCCGCGCCGAACGGACGACGGAACAGGCCGTCCCGGGGCCGCCGCCGCTGACCCCGGTCGCCAGGTCCGGCGTTCACGGGGCGGACGGCGGAACAGCACGACGCCCCCGCCCGCCGTCGCACCGGGGCGACGGCGGTCGGGGGCGTCTCGGCGTGACGCGCGGCAGAGTTCAGCCGCTCGTCACGTCCGTCACCTTCCACCGCTGGTTGGATCCGGAGTTCGGCTGCCAGACGCCCACGGAGGCGCCGTCGTTCGTGGACTGGCCGCCGACATCCGGGAGTTGGCCGGTCGCCACGTTCACGAGCGTCCAGGAACCGTCGCCGGTCGAGGACGCGATCCACTGCGCGGCGTCGTCGCGGCGGCCCTCGTCGGGTTCGGCGACCAGGGCGCCGTCACGGACGGCCAGGCGCTTGTCGGACGACGTCTCCGTCAGCACGTACCGCTTGCGGTTGTCCTTGCCGCGGACCTGCTCGACCCGCCACTGCTGACCGCTCGGGTCGGTCGCGTTCGCGCCCTTGATGACCAGGCCCGTGCCGTTGCCGGCGATCGTGAGGTCCTTGCCGCTCTGGACGCCGGTGAGCCGGTACGTGTGGCCCCTGCGCAGCTCGGCGGCGTCCTTCGCGACCCCGGAGACGCCCTTGACGAGGAAGGACGTCACCGACTGCGCGGGCACGGTGAGGGTGGCCTGCTTGCCGGTGACCCGGACGGCCTTCTGCTTGTCCAGCTTGCCGTCGGCGCTGGTCACCACCGGGGTGACCGTGGCGCGGGAGGAGACCCGGCCGAACTTCGACAGGTCGAGCGTGACCTCGCGGGCCTCGGTGGCGCTGTTGACGTGGACGACGGTCGCCGCGTCGCCCGTGCGGGAGACCGCCGCGGTGCTCGACGTGTCGTCGGTCTTGATCAGCCGGTCGCCGGGCTTGATGAAGTGCGTGAAGTTGCGGGCCGTGTCGAACTTCGTGTTCGTGTAGATCGGGCAGGACTTCAGGGTGTCCTTCGAGGTGCAGCTGAACGGGAGCTGGATCTCGCCCCAGTTGCCGCCCTTGGCGGACTCGCCGCCCGGCTTCATGTTGTCGTAGTCCTCGACGGGCTGCCAGAACACCCAGGCCTTGGGCTCCAGTTCCCGCAGGTCGTCCACCATGCGCTGGGCCAGGCCCAGGCCGGGCCGCATGTCCGTGAAGCTCTGGCCGTCGCCCCAGTCGCCCTCGACCTCGCTCATCCACAGCGGCTTGTCGGCGGCCTTGGCCAGGTCGCGGACGGTGGTGCGCTGGCCGGTGCCGTAGGTGTGGACGTTCATCTGGCCGACGAGGTCGCGGACCTCCTGCGGGTAGGAGTTCCAGTTCGTCGCGAACGTGCCCGGGTTCGTCTCGTCCATCGCGGATATCTCCGCGTCGGACCGGGACTTCTTCAGGACCGGCGCCAGGGCGCGGATCACCTGCTGCTGCATCTCGGGGCCGATGTGGGCGCCCTCCTGGCGGCCGCCGGTCGGCTCGCCGTCCGGGCCCAGCTTGGTGCCCCAGTAGTTGGTGTTCGGCTCGTTGAACGGGTCCAGGGTGTCGACCTTGATGCCGTGCGCCTTCTCGAGTCGCTCGGTCGCGCCGACCAGGTACTTGGCGAAGTCGTCGACCGACCCCGGCTTCAGCTGGTCCTTGCCGGCGTCGAAGTTGCCGGAGACGTAGCCGCTCTCGGTCATGAACCAGGGCGGGGAGTTGCTGAAGGTCTCCCAGTGGGTGATGTCCTTCTTGATGCGGTCGACCCACCAGCGCTGCGTTTTGTCCGCGTTCTTGTTCCAGTCGGCCGGGTCGTCCGCGTCCCACCAGTCGACGTCCTCGCGGGTGGTGCCCGCCGGGGCCTTCCACCAGCCCTCGACCGCGCCGCCGGCCCGCAGGTAGTCCTTGACGTCCGGGGCGTTGCCGCCGCCGATGTTGTAGCGGGCGATGTTCAGGTTGAGGCCCTCGTCGCCGAAGAGCAGCTGGTAGAGCTTCTCGCGGATCGCGGGCGGGTAGTCGCCGGTGGCGTTGGCGAACCAGACCAGGCTGGTGCCCCAGCCCTCGAACTTCTCCCCCGCGTAGGAGGGGTCGGGCCGGACGGTGACGCCGGCGGCCGTGGCCCGGGCGGGTTCGGCGTGCGCGGCGGGCAGGGTCGTCGTGGCCAGGAGGGTTCCGGTCGCCACGGCGGTGACGCCGATGGCCCCGAGGAGCCTTCTCTTACGGGTGCGGTGTGCCATCTCGAGTACTCCAGCTCTTCTGCGTGCCGCGTCCCGGCGGGCGCAGAGATCGGGGCCTGCGTGGTGCGACCGGTACGGGTTCGGTTCCTTTGCGCACGATATGGACCAGGCAATGTTTACGTAAACATGCACTGGCGGGATGTCTACACTGTCCGAATCTCAGGGGTCAAGGACTCGTTCCGGACCGAAGTCCGCGCCCGGTGCGCTGTGAGGGAAGCGAGGGGGCAGGTGGGCACGGTGAACGGCGAGAGCGAGCCGGGCGGCACGAGCCGTACGAGAAGACGTGCGGCACGCCCCCGCCAGGGCGCCTCCATGGCCGACGTCGCCCAGCTCGCCGGAGTCTCCTCCCAGACGGTCTCCCGGGTCTCGAACGGCTTCCCGGGCGTCACCGAGGACACCCGCGCGCAGGTCCTGGCCGCCATGCGGGAGCTCGGCTACCGGCCCAACAGTGCGGCGAGGGCGCTGCGCCGGGGCGAGTTCCGCACGCTCGGCGTGATCACCTTCTCCCTCTCGACCATGGGCAACATCCGCACCCTGGAGGCCATCGCCACCTCCGCCGCCGAGCACGGCTACGCCGTCACCCTGCTGCCCGTGGCCGTTCCCACCCAGGACGAGGTGAACGGCGCCTTCTCCCGGCTGGGCGAGCTCGCCGTGGACGCCGTCATCGTCATCATGGAGATCCATCTGCTCGACGCGGCGACGGTGTCCCTGCCGCCGGGTGTGCAGGTCGTGGTGGCCGACTCCGACGCCGGTGACCGCTACACCGTCGTCGACACCGACCAGGCGGGCGGCGCCCGGGACGCCGTACGGCACCTGCTGGACCTCGGCCACGACACGGTGTGGCACCTGGCCGGACCGGAGGGCTCCTTCGCCGCACAGCGCCGCGCCAACGCCTGGCGCGACACCCTGACAGCAGCGGGCCGGGTGACGCCGCCCCTGGTGCGCGGCGACTGGTCGGCCGAATCCGGCTACCGGGCGGGGCTGAGGCTGGCCGACGAGGCGGACTGCACGGCGGTGTTCACGGCCAACGACCAGATGGCCCTGGGTCTGCTCCGCGCCCTGCACGAACGCGGCCGCCGCGTCCCCGACGACGTCAGCGTCATCGGCTTCGACGACATCCCCGAGTCCGCGTCCTTCCTCCCGCCCCTGACCACGATCCACCAGGACTTCGCGGAGGTGGGACGGCTGTGCGTGGAGGGGGTGCTCAGCAAGATGCGGGAGGGCGGGGCGGAACACGGGACGACGTTGGTGCCGACGCGGTTGGTGCGGCGGGAGAGTACGGGAGCGCGGCGGCGGTAGGGCCGCGGCCGCGCTCGCCGGACGCCGCCCAGCTCGGGACTCAGCCGGCCGGAGGGGTGAACTCGGGCTGGTCCAGGACGCGCAGCCAGCTGCCGTCGGCCTGGCGCCGGACCACCTGCGCGCGGGCACCCGCCCCGTCCCCGGGTGGGGTCGACGTCAGTGCGATGTCGCCGCTGACCAGGGTGGGCAGCGGTGCCTCCGGCTCGAAGCGAGGACGCTCCGCCAGCACCTTCTCCCACAGTGCGCGGATCGCCTGCCGCCCCACCGTCCGTTCGCCGGGCGGGTAGGCCAGTACCGCGTCCTCTTCGTAGAGCGCGGCGACTCCGGCCGCGTCACCGGCGTTGGAGCGTTCGACGAACAGGCGGGTGATGTCCTCGGGGCGCCTGGCCTTCTCGTACTCCGGCACGGGTCCTCCTGGTGTCGGGATGCCTCGGTGCCTCCAGCCTCTTCGGGCAGCGATCAGAAGTCCAACAGATGGATCCGATGAGAACTAGAATTCACAGTCATGGAACTGAGGCAGCTGGAGTACTTCGTCGCGGTCGCCGAGGAACGGAATTTCACGCGGGCCGCCGAGCGGGTGCACATCAGCCAGTCCGGAGTCAGCGCCCAGATCCGCCAGTTGGAACGTGAGCTGGGGGCCGAGCTGTTCGACCGGTCGGCGCGCACGGCGACACTGACCGCCGCCGGGAAGGCAGCACTCGACCACGCCCGTGCGGCGCTCGCCGCGGCCACGGCGGTCGGGCAGGCGGTGGATGAGGTGACCGGCCTGATCCGGGGCCGGCTCATGGTCGGAATGGTCATCGGCTGCACCGTCACACCCCTGTTCGAGGCGCTCTCCGCGTTCCACCGCGCGCATCCGGGGGTGGAGATCTCCCTGCTGGAGGACAACTCCGACCGGCTTGTGGAGGCGGTGCGCGCCGGCACGATCGACCTGGCACTCATCGGAACGGCGACTGCCGCCCCCGACGGGCTGGAGGCGCTGACGATCATCAGCGAGCGGCTCGTCGTGGTGGTACCGCAGGATCACGCCCTGGCGTCACGGCGGCGGATCGCGCTGCGGGACGTCGCCGCCCATCCGATCGTGTGCATGCCGCCGGGCACGGGCCTGCGCACCGTCTTCGACGGGGCCTGCGCGGCGCAGAGCCTCCGGCCCGGCATCGCTCTGCAGGCCGGAGCGGCGGACGCCGTCGCGGACCTCGCGGCGCGTGGGCTGGGCGTCGGCGTGCTCAGCGAGTCGATGGCCGCGGCACACCGGGACCGGCTCGCGGTCCGCACCATCGACGACGTGGACACACCGGCACTGCTCGCCCTGGTCTGGCGGAGCGGTCAGAGCCCGGGGGTGCGGGAATTGCTGGCGCACTGCAGACGTGCCTTCGGCAAGACGGGCAGCAACCGGCCCCGGCCCGCGGACGGCGGACGGGACTGCCGCGGGCTCCGTTAGCGTGGACCGGTGATCATGCTGCTGCAATGGGACGGCCTCACCGACCGCGCGCGGTTCAATCAGTGGTACCTGGACCAGCGGGACGCGTTCTCGGACATGGCGCGGGACGCCGACTGGGAGCGGCTCTTCGAGGCGCTGGGGGAGTGGCCGGAGTGGGTCAATCTGCCCCGGCCCGGGAACCGCAGCGGCTTCTCCCCGCTGCATCAAGCCGCCTGGCACGGGGCGGACTTCGCCGTGGTGTCCCGGCTGATCGGGCACGGCGCCTGGCGCACCCAGCGCACCCGGGACGGCCGCCGCCCCGTCGACATCGCCCGGGAGCGGGGGCACACACACCTGGTGGAGCTCCTCGAACCGGTCACGGTACGGCCCCTGCCCTCACCGGCGGACGCCCTGGAGCACCACTTCCACACCCTGATGCGGGAGACGACCGGCCGGTGCTTCGAGGAGATCGAGCATCTGCTGCCACCGCTCGCTCCCCTCACGGAGGGGCCCACGGTGAGGGTCGTGTTCACGGTGGTCGGCATGATGGGCGGCTTCCGGTACCACCACGAGGGGGACTACGTGCACGTGCACGCCAGTTCACGGATGGACGCCGACGACGGGGACCACTACAAAGTGACACCTGAGGGCTGTTCGAAGATCCGGTAACGGGCGTACCGCCCAAGTGGTGTTCGGCAAGCGGGCTTTCGCTCACGTGAGCCCGTACCAGAGGTAGGGAGACATCCGGCATGCCCGAGCTCTACCCCGCCGGTATCGAGCCGTACGCGCACGGCATGCTCGACGTCGGTGACGGCAACCGCGTGTACTGGGAGGTCTGCGGGAACCCCGTGGGCAGACCCGCTGTCGTGCTGCACGGCGGGCCGGGGTCCGGGGCGGGGCCGTTCTGGCGCCGGCTGTTCGACCCGGCCGCGTACCGGATCGTGCTCCTCGACCAGCGCGGGTGCGGGCGCAGTACGCCCGACGCCGCCGATCCGCGGACCTCGCTCGCCGCCAACACCACACACCACCTGATCGCCGACATCGAGCAGCTGCGCGGGCACCTCGGCATCGAGGAGTGGCTCGTCGTCGGCGGCTCCTGGGGCGTGACCCTCGCACTGGCCTACGCCGAGCGGCACCCCGGGCCCGTGTCCGGGCTGGTCCTCTTCAGCGTCACCAACACCACGCACCGGGAGGTGGAGTGGGTCACCCGGGACATGGGGCGGATCTTCCCCGAGGAGTGGGCCCGCTTCCGGGACGCCGTACCGGAAGCGGAGCGCGAGGGGAATCTGGCCGATGCCTACGCCCGGATGCTCGCCGACCCCGACCAGGCCGTGCGGGAGCGGGCCGCGCGGGAGTGGTGCCGGTGGGAGGACGTGCACGTCTCCACCGTGCCCGGGCACCGGCCCGACCCCCGCTACGACGACCCGCGCTTCCGCATGCGCTTCGCCCGCCTCGTCACGCACTACTGGCGGCACGCCGTGTTCCTGGAGGACGGGGCGCTGCTGCGCGACGCCGGGAAACTGGCCGGCATCCCCGGCGTCATGGTCCACGGCCGGATGGACATCAGCGGTCCCGTGGACGTGGCGTGGCGGCTGGCCCAGGTGTGGCCCGACGCCGAGCTCGTCCTGATCGGCGACGAGGGACACGGCCTGTCGGGAACCTCCACCACGGCGGCCGTCGTGGCGGCAACGGACCGGTTCCGGGACGCCTGAGCCGGCTCGTGGCGGTCACGGACCGCTTCCCGGAAGGCCGTAGCCGACTCGTGGCGGTCACGGACCGGCTCCGGGACGCCTGAACTCACCCCGGCGGCGTGACGGATCCCTCACGGATGCCTCGCGCGCGGCACTGGCCCCACCGCCCCGCCCCACCCGAGGCTGGGCACCATGAACGATCACGCTGCCGAGGCCGACGACGTCCGCCGCTTCTGGGGGCGGCTCGGGCTCCCCGGCCTCGTCGACGTGCACACGCACTTCATGCCCGAGCGGGTCCTGCACAAGGTCTGGGAGTACTTCGACTCCCTCGGACCGCTCACCGGCGGGCTGGAGTGGCCGATCACCTACCGGGAGGCGGAGGCCGAACGGGCCGAGATCCTGCGGGGGTTCGGGGTACGTGCCTTCACCGCGATGCTCTATCCGCACAAGCCCGGCATGGCCGGCTGGCTGAACGGCTGGGCGGCCGACTTCGCGCGCCGCACCCCCGACTGCCTGCACACCGCCACCCTCTTCCCCGAGCCGGGTGTCGAGGCGTACGTCCGGGAAGCCGTCGAAGCGGGCGCGCGGGTCTTCAAGGCGCATGTGCAGGTGGGGGCGTACGACCCGGCCGACGACCTCCTCCGACCGGCCTGGGGGGTGCTGGCCGAGGCCGGGATCCCCGTGGTGATCCACTGCGGTTCCGGGCCGGCGCCCGGCAAGCACACCGGCCCCGGGCCGATCGCGCGGGTGCTGGCGGAGCACCCGCGGCTGAGGCTGATCGTCGCGCACATGGGGATGCCCGAGTACGAGGACTTCCTCGACCTCGCCGAGCGGTACGGGGAGGTGCGGCTGGACACGACGATGGCGTTCACCGACTTCGCCGAGCGGCTCGCGCCGTTCCCGCCCCGGGCTCTGCCCCGGCTGGCGGACGCCGGCGACCGCATTCTGCTCGGCTCCGACTTCCCCAGCATCCCCTACCCGTACCTGGACCAGCTCCACGCCCTGGAGCGACTGGGCCTCGGGGACGAGTGGCTGCGGGCGGTGTGCCACGACAACGCGGCGGAGCTCTTCGGGCTGTGAGCCCCGGAAGGCGTCGACCGGCGGTCCGCGGCACTCCACGGGCTCCGGGGTCTTGACCCGCCTTCACGGCTGCGCGTACAACTGCACACGCCACCGGTGGTAAACGGTTACTACCTCATTACTGCACGGGAAGGTCCCTCACGATGAGAGCTTCGGGAGAACGGGAAGAGCCGTCCGCGGGGCCGGCGTCGCGCCGGGTGGTACTGAAGGGCGCCGCGCTCGCCGCCGGGCTGGCCGCGACGGGTCTCGCCGCCGCCCGTCCCGGGTACGCCGCCGCGGATCCCGTGCATGCCGCCACGGGCCCCGCGGACCCCGGTGGTCGGCCGGGCCGCCAGGAGCAGGTGACCGCCCGCATGGGCGGAACCTCCCTCACCCTGTCGCTGGTCGACGGAGCGCTGCACTGGTCCGTCCGGCGTGACGGCCGGAAGGTGCTCGGCGCCTCGGCCCTCGGCCTCAGGCTCGCCGACGGCACCGTCCTCGGTGGTGACGTGCGGGTGACCGGGGGCCGGCAGCGCACCCGCCGCACCACCTGGACCCCGGTCCACGGCCGCAACGCGACCGTCACCGACCACTACCAGGAGCGGTGCTGGAGCCTGCGGGACCGGGCCACCGGCATCCGATTCGACGTGCAGGCCCGCGCCTACCGGACCGGCGTCGCCCTGCGCTACGCCCTCCTCGACCAGGGCACCGCCACCATCGCCGACGAGCTGACGACGTTCGTCCTCCCCGACGGCAGCACCGTCTACAGCGCCCGCGACGAGGACGCCTACGTGCCGGTGAAGCCGGGCTCCATACCGGTCACGGGCACCGCGTCGACGGACAACGGGCCCCTCACCGACCTCCCTCTGACCGCCACGCTCCCGGGCGGCCTCATCGCCTGTGTCTGCGAGTCGGCACGGGTCGGCTACCCGCGTCTGATGCTCGGTTCGGTCCCCGGCGAGCCGAACACCCTCTCCGCCTTCCTCATGAAGCACACCGCCCGCGGCACCGGCCCGGTGGAGACCACCACGACCGTCTCCACGCCCTTCACCACCCCCTGGCGCGTGGTGGTCGTCGGCACCACCCACGCCGAACTCGTCGACAACGCCGAGCTGGTCCTCAACCTGGCCCCGCCGAACGCCCTTTCCGACACCTCCTGGATCAAGCCCGGCAAGGTCTTCCGCTGCGAACTCAGCACCGCGGCCGGCCTCCAGGGCGTCGACTTCGCCGTGGCCCGGGGCCTGGAGTACATCGAGTACGACGCCGGCTGGTACGGCCCGGAGTTCAGCACCCCCGACGCCACCCGGTCCATCGCCGCCATCGACCTGCCTTCGGTCATCTCGTACGCCACGAGCAAGAGCATCGGCGTCTTCCTCTACGTCAACCGACTCGCGCTGACCGACGCCGATTCCCTGTTCGCGCTCTACAAGAGCTGGGGCGTGCGGGGCATCAAGCTCGGCTTCATCAACGACGGCACGCGGACGATGACCGACCAGATCATCGACTGGGCGCGGACGGCCGCGAAGTACGAGCTGCTGATCGACATGCACGACGACGTCCGGCCGTTCGGGTACGAGCGGACCTACCCCAACTGGATCAGCCTGGAGGGCGTGCGCGGCAACGAGCAGTTCCCGACCGCCACGCACAACGTGACGCTGCCGTTCGCCCGCAACATCGGCGGCCCGATGGACTACACGATCTGCTACGGCCAGTCCCGCGACAAGACGACCGACGCCCATCAGATGGCGATGGCAGCGGTGTACTACCAGCCCCTCAACTTCCTTTTCTGGTACGACAAGCCGTCCAAGTACAACAACCCGGCGAACTGGCCCGGCCTGCCCTGGTTCAACGCCGTGCCGGTGACCTGGGACGAGAGCCGGACGCTGGCCGGTGCGATCGGCGAGTACGTCGCGGTGGCCCGGCGCAACGGCTCCACCTGGTACCTGGGCGCGATGACGAACGAATCGTCCCGCACCCTGTCCCTCCCCCTCTCCTTCCTCGGCACCGGCACCTGGACGGCGACCGTCTACGCCGACGGCACCCCGGGCACGAGCCCGTACCGGACACCGGTCGTGGTGAGCACCAGGACCGTCACCCGCGACGACACGCTCGACGTGGCGATGGCCCCGGCCGGCGGCCAGGCCGTCGTCCTGAAGCCGGGCTGACCCCCCGGCCGGGGTGGGGGCGTCCCCAGGGCACCGGTCCACCGAACGGTGGACGGCAGGTTCAACCGAGTGCCTCTGTCCGGCGGGTCCCCTGCTCAGCAACGCTTTTGGGCATGAATTCGACAACTGTGCGCGTGGCGCGCTGGAGTGCGCGACATCCCTGGCGGGCGATCATCGGCTGGCTGGTGTTCGTCGTGCTGTGCCTGGCCGCCGGCAGTGCCATCGGCGTGAACAGCGCGAAGACGGCGGACTACCGGGTCGGTGAGGCCGGCCGGGCCGAGGCCCTCGCGGCCGAGGCGCACCTGGAACGCCGGTCCGCCGAGCAGGTGCTGATCTCCTCCCGTACGGGCGGTGACCTGGACGAGGGCGCCGCCCGGACCGCCGCGAAGGACCTCACCGACCGCATGCGGCGACTGCCCGAAGTGGCGGACGTGGCAGCCCCGTTGCTGTCCGGGGACCACCGGACCCTGATGGTCGAGGTGACGCTCGAGGGCGAGGAGCGGGACGCCAAGGACAAGGTCGACGCGCTGCTGGCGCAGACCACGGCGGTGCAGAAGGCACACCCGGGGCTGCTGCTGGAGGAGACCGGAAGTCCGTCCGTCAGCAAGGGCGTCGACCAGCAGCGCAGTGACGATCTGGCGCTGTCCGAGGCGATCACCCTGCCCGTCACCCTCCTCACCCTGCTGCTGGTGTTCGGGTCGGTGACCATGGCCCTGGTGCCCCTGCTGCTGGCGCTGTCGTCGATCGCTGCGGCAGTCGGCCTGTCGATGGTCGTCTCGCACATCTCGCCCGACGCCGGGGTCGGCACCAACGTCATCCTGATGATCGGCCTCGCGGTCGGCGTCGACTACACGCTCTTCTACCTCAAGCGCGAGCGGGAGGAACGGGCCCGCTCCGGCGGACGGCTGCCCTCCGAGGCGCTGGTGGAGCTGGCCGCGGCGACCTCGGGGCGGGCGGTGGTGGTCTCCGGGTTCGCGGTGGTCGCCTCCACGGCGACGCTGTACCTGGCCTCCGACGTGATCTTCTCCTCCCTGGCGACCGGCACCATCGTGGTCGTGCTGGTCGCGGTGGCCAGCTCGCTGACCGTCCTGCCCGCGCTGCTGGTGAAGCTGGGGCGGCGCGCGGAGCGGCGGGCGCTGCGGCGGGCGGAACGCGGAAAGCCCGTCGGCAGGGTGCGGGGCGGGGGTGGCGGCGGCCGGATGTGGGACGCGCTGCTTCGGCCCGCGGCCCGGCGTCCCCTGGCGACCCTGTGCGTCTCGCTCCTCGCTCTGCTGGCCCTCGTCGTCCCGCTGACCGGGCTGAAGATCACCGAGATGAGCCGGGACACCCACTCCCGCGACATTCCGGCGATGCAGGTGTACGACCGGCTCAACGAGACGTTCCCCGAGCGGCGGGTGACCCATCAGGTCGTGGTGCGGGCCGACGCCTCGCGGTCGGCGGAGGTGACCGCCGCCCTGCGGGAGGTGGTCCGGCGCGCGGCGGCCGACCCGCTGTTCACCGGGGCCTCGCGGATCCGGACCTCGGCCGACGACCGCACCAGCACCCTCGAACTGAAGGTGCCGTACCTCGGCAACTCCAAGGAGGCGTACGACTCCCTCGACCGGCTCCGGGACGGCTTCCTGCCCGCCACCGTCGGCCGGATCCCCGGCGCCGAGTACGGCGTGAGCGGGGACGTCGCCCGCTACACCGACTATCCCGCCCACCAGAACGGCAAACTGCCGCTGGTGCTGGGCGCGTTGCTGCTGGTGACGTTCGCCATGACCGTGTACGCCTTCCGCTCGGTGGTCCTCGGGCTGCTCGGCGTCGCCCTGAACCTGCTGTCCGCGGCGGCGGCGCTCGGGCTGCTCGTGCTGGTCTTCCAGGGGACCTGGGCCGAGGGCCTGCTGGGCTTCGAGTCCACCGGGTCGATCGGGTCGCGCGTGCCGCTGTTCCTCTTCGTGATCCTCTTCGGCCTGTCGATGGACTACCAGGTGTTCGTGGTGAGCCGGATCCGCGAGGCGGCGCTCGCCGGGGTGCCCACGCGGCAGGCGGTACTGGACGGGATCCGGTCCTCGGCGAGCGTGGTGACCAGCGCCGCGGTGGTGATGACGACCGTGTTCGCCGCCTTCGTGTTCCTGCACATCATCGAGATGAAGCAGATCGGCTTCGTGCTGGCGGCGGCCGTGCTCATCGACGCGTTCGTGGTGCGCGTCATGGTGCTGCCGGCGGCGATGCTGCTGCTGGGCGAGTCGAGCTGGTGGCCCTCGCGGGCGACGCGCCGGGCGTTCACCGGCCCGGAGAAAAGCCCCTCCTCGCGTCCGGCGGTCGACGTACGTTGATCGGTATGACCGCTCTCGCCGGGTCCGCCTCCGACGCCTTCTGGACCACCACGCTGCGCCGCTGGAACGCGGTGTGCTGGCTGCTGTTCGCCGTGATGGCCGTCGGCCTGGCCGCCATCGACCGGCCCGGCGGGAGCAAGTACGCGGCGTTGGCGCTGCTGGGCGCGGTGGTGGTGTCCTACGCGGTGCTGTACCGCTTCCCCACCAATCCCGTGGTCCGGCCGGAGGTGTACTTGTCGGTGCTCGTGGGGGCGCTGGGCGGGCTGGCGTATCTGCGCGGCAACTACGCGGCACTGTTCATGGTGACGCTGCCGCACTACTGGATGTTCGGGCGGACACCGAGGGTCTCGATGGTGTTCCTGGGGCTCGCCTCGGCCGCGACCCTCGCCGGGAGCGTGCTGCGGGACGACGGCTGGACGGTGGAGTTCTTCACCGTGACGCTCGTGTCCACACTGCTCGTCGTCGCTGTGGGGGCGCTGATCGGGCTGTGGGCGCACTCCGTGGTCGCGCAGAGCACCGAACGGGCCCGGCTGATCGCGGAACTGAAGCAGATGCAGGCCGAATTGACCGTGGCGCACCAGCGCCAGGGTGCTGCGGACGAGCGGGAGCGGATGGCGCGGGACATCCACGACACCCTCGCGCAGGGCTTCGCCTCGATCATCGTGCTCGCCGAGGCCGCCCGGTCGGGGCTCGACTCGGATCCGGTCCGGAGCGCCCAGCAGTTGCGGTCGATCGAGTCGACCGCGCGGGAGAACCTCGCCGAGGCGCGGGAACTGGTCGGCTCGGCCGGGCGTCCGGACCAGGCCGCGGCCGGTTCGGTGGCCCGGACCCTCCGCCGCACCCTGGACCGCTTCGCCGAGGACACCGGTCTCACCGTCGACGCCGAACTGGAGGACCTGGAGTGCGACCAGCAGACCCGGATCGCACTGCTGCGCTGCACCCAGGAGTCCCTGGCCAACGTCCGCAAGCACGCCCGTGCCTCCACGGTCGGTGTGGTCCTGGCCCGGCAGCCGTACGGGGTGGAGCTCGAAATCACCGACGACGGGGCGGGGTTCCTGGTGGAGGAGTCGTCGGGATTCGGTCTGGACGGCATGCGCAAGCGACTGGCGGAACTGGGCGGGAGGCTGACGGTGACGAGTTCGGTGGGGGACGGGACACGGGTGCTGGCGCTGATACCACCGGGGGGCACGGCATGACGGACCGGCCGCTGCGCATCGTCGTCGTGGACGACCACACCGTCATGCGCGCCGGAGTGGTGGCCCTCCTCGCCGGAACCGGCATCGAGATCGTCGGCGAGGCGGGCGACGGCCACGCGGCCCTCGACCTCGTCGAGCGCCACGCCCCCGACGTCGCCCTCGTCGACCTGCGGATGCCCGTACTGGACGGCGTGGCCACGACCACCGAGATCGTGGCGCGTTTTCCCGGCACCCGGGTGCTGATCCTGACCACGTACGACACGGACGCGGAGATCGAGCACGCGGTGGAGGCCGGGGCGATCGGCTACCTGCTGAAGGACACCACCCGTGAGCAACTGGCCGACGCCGTCCACGCGGCGGCCCGCGGGGAGACCGTGCTGGCGCCCCGGGTCGCCGAGCGCCTGGTCGCCCGGATGCGCCGGCCCGCCAGGGTCCCCCTCACCTCCCGCGAGTCGGACGTCCTGAACGCGGTCGCGGACGGACTCACCAACGCCGAGATCGGCCGCCGCCTCGTCATCGCGGAGGCCACGGTGAAGACGCACCTGCTGCGTCTGTTCGCCAAGCTCGACGTCAACGACCGGACGAGGGCGGTGGTGGTGGCGATGGAACGGGGTCTGCTGCACAGGCCGTAGGACGTTCAGGAGCCGATGTCCACCACGCGGGCCCACTCGGGGGGTGAGTCCGGGACGTACTCGGGGTTGGATTCGTCGTAGGTGTGGCTTCCGTACTCGCGCGGGAAGAGGCCGATCACCGTGCGGCACGGGGGCCGGGTGTCCGGCCAGGGGGTCTGGCCGTCGGTGAGGACCACGACGACGTCGGGGGACGGGCGGGTGCGCAGCGCGCGGGTGAAGCCGGCCCGCAGGTCCGTGCCGCCGCCGCCCGTGAGCGGGATGCCCTCCGCACGGCACAGACGGCGGGCGACCCCGGCCGAGGCGTCGCAGGACACCACCGTGACCAGGTCGCGGCGGCCGCCGACGGCCCGGGCGATCGCGGCGACCTCCACGAGCGCGCTGCCCAGTTCGGCGTCGCTGACCGAGCCGGACGTGTCGATGACGACGCACACGCGGGGCGGGCGGCGGCGCAGGCTCGGCAGGACCGTGCCGGGCAGGGCGGTGGAGCGCCGGGCGGGGCGGCCGTAGGTGTAGTCCTCGCCCGCGCCGGGCCCGGTCGTCGCCGAGCGGACCGCCGCGCCCAGCAGCTCCCGCCACGGTTGCGGTGGCTGGAAGGCCTCCTCCGCCCAGCGCCGCCAGCCGTGCGGGGCCTTGCCCGGGCGGCCGGTGATGCCCTGTGCGACCCGGAAGCGGACCGCGTCCCGCTCGTGTTCGCTCAGGCCGTGCGCCCCGCCCGGGCCCAGTTCCCACTCCCGGTCCAGACCGTCGGCGCCGCTGCCGCAGTCCAGCCAGGCCAGGTCCTGTGACCGCGGGCCGAGGGTGAACTGACGCAGGTACTCCTCCATCAACTCGCCCTCGGCCAGGCCGAGATCGCCCGGCTCGACGACGTCCTCGGGGCGGGCCAGGCCGTCGCCGTAGACGTCGTCGTTGATCTCGAAGTCCGCGGCGATGTTCATCCGCAGCCGGTCCCCCGGGCCGTGCAGACCTCGCTCCCTGGCGACCCGGTCGCTGCGCCCGTGGTGGTCGCGCAGCAGGTGCGACACCTCGTGCACCCACACGCCCGCCAGCTCCTCGACGGGCGTACGGTCCACGAACCCCGGCGACACGTAGCACCGCCAGTACCGGTCGACGCCCATGGTGGGCACCCGCCGCGACGCCACGACGTGCAGGGCGAAGAGGGCGGTCGCGAGGTAGGGACGAACGCGGGCGGCGTGCAGCCGGGCCGTGAACAACTTGTCCCGGTCGAGGGTTGCGGGCCCGCTCGCCTTCACCGGCCCGCCTTCGCCGCCGCGGCGACCGCTGCCGTGGTGCGGTCCGCTCTGCGGGACAGGGACACCACTCCGGCCAGGCGCTCGATCGACGCCGGGACGTCCCAGTCGTCGCGGCGCAGTGCGGCGAGGGTGGTCGCGGGGACGACCACCACGTCCGGGGGGCCGGTCTCCAGTGCCTTGACCAGGAGGGCCCAGGCGGCGTCCCAGCGGGCCCGCTCCGGGCGGTTGCGTACCGCCGCCACGACACCGTCCAGCGCGGCCTGCCGCAGATCCCCGCGTTCGGGCAGCACCGCACCGGCCGGGTCGGCCAGCAGCGTCTCGGGGTCCGGGAGGTCCATCCGGTCCAGGCTCGCCAGCAGTTCGAGCCCGGGCCCGTCCCCGACCGTGCCCCTGACCAGCAGGGAGAGGACGTCCCGGGAGGAGCCGGCCGCGGTCGCGAAGGCGATCAGATGCAGCGTCATCTCCCAGCTGCGCGGGGACGGCCAGGGCCCGCCCCGGCGCACCTCACCGCTGGGCAGCCGGTGCGCGAGGGCGGGGCGGGCGGCCAGCAGCCCGCACACCGCGCGACGGGCGAACTCCACGGCCTCCGGCAGCTTCCCGGGGTCGAGCCGGGGCAGGGTCGCCCGCGGCCAGGTCCCGCCGAGGCCGCGGACGACGACGTCCGTGTCGTGCGTCCACTGCAGGTGGACGAAGCGGTTGGCGAGCGGCGGGCTCAGTTCCCAGCCCTCGGCGGCCGAGGAGCGCGGGTTGGCGGCGGCCACGATCCGCACGCCCGGTGGCAGCCGCAGCGCCCCGATCCGCCGCTCCAGCACGAGCCGGAGCAGGGCGGCCTGCACGGCGGGCGGCGCGGTGGACAGTTCGTCGAGGAACAGCAGCCCCCGCCCGGCCCGCACGAGGCGTACGGCCCAGTCCGGCGGGGCCAACGGCACGCCCTGCTCGGCCGGATCGTCGCCGACGATCGGCAGACCTGAGAAGTCCGACGGCTCGTGCACGCTGGCGATGACCGTGGTCAGCGGCAGGTCCAGGGCCGTGGCGAGCTGGGTCAGGGCCGCGGTCTTGCCGATGCCCGGCTCGCCCCACAGCAGCACGGGCAGGTCGGCGGCCACGGCCAGGGTGAGGGCCTCCAGTTGGGTGTCGGGGCGGGGTTCGGTCGTGGTGTGGCGCAGCAGGGCCAGCAGGTCGCCGGCCACGTCGAGCTGGTCGGCGGTGTCGGGCAGGGACGGGGTGTGAGTGCGCATGTGTGATCACCAGTTGCCGGTGGTGAGCCGTCTCGGTGGTACGAAGAAGGTTCGGGGGGCACAGCGGTCGGCCCCGGTCGGGCCGGGCCGCGTCACATGTGGCGGGGGTGCGGGCCGTCGCCGCGGGAGCGGCGGCGGTCCCAGGGACGCAGGCTGCCGGGCGAGGGGCCCTCCAGTCCCGCGCGGAACAGCCCGTGGGCGATGCGCCGCCGCGCGGCCGTCTCCAGCACGTCCCGCAGCGGGCCGTCCCGCAGCACCGCCTCGGGGCCGAGCAGGCTCTCGACCGCGGCGAGCGCCCCGGCGATGTCGCCGTGGTGGAGGCGTTCGCGGACGCCGGGAAGGCAGTCGGGCCGGCGGTGGGCGTCGTCGACGGCCCGCAGACAGGGCAGCGGCGGTCCGCCGAAGGCGGCGAGCAGTTCCTCCCGCCGCACCTCGGCCGGATCGTGGTCGAGGGCGGCCAGGACGCCGTCCACCAGACCGATCCGGTGCCGGGCGCCCCGGCACTGCACCACCCGTGGATCAGCGGCCCGCCCGGGCGCCCGGGAGGTTCCGGCCCGCTCCGCCCCCAACGCCGAGGCGACCAGCGGATGCAGGCGCCCTGCGTCGATCGCCCCGGCTCTCAGCAGCTCGAGGTCGGGCAGCACCCAAGTCGCCGCGTCGGGCAGCACGGGCAGCGAGGGGTCCGGGGCGCGCGCGTACGACAGGGCGGTGGGCTCACCGTCGTCGGACAGGTCGAGGACGACGCGGTGCCGTGCCCCGAGCCGCACGCCGACCCTGCCGCCGGACCGGCCCTCTGCCCGCAGCAGGATCGCCGCCTCGGCCGCCCACCGGTCGACAGCGCACCGCTTCCCATCGGGCAAGGGCAGCCCTGCGGGCAGCGGCCCGGCAAGCAAGGGCTCTTCAGGCGGCAGCCTGTCCGGCCCCAGCCCGGCAAGCAAGGGCCCGTAAGGCGGCAGTCCGTCAGGCGGCGGTCCGGCGGTTTCCGGGCCGGGGCCGCCCCCACCGGAGCGCGCCCGCAGCTCACCGGCGCGGCGCGCGTCCCACAGGTGACGGTGCAGGTCGAGCCGGAAGCGCCGGCTGGGCCGGGGGTGCGGATGCCGCCGGTCGGTCCCGTGCCGGCGGGAGGCGTCCCACAGGGCGAGGCTGATCCGCTGCCCGGCGTCCGCCCAGGCGGGAGGCGTGCGCGCCACGAGGTGCAGCGCTTCCGCGCCCGTGCCGTAGCGGGCCAGGGTGAGGGTCAGGCCCGGCCGCAGCAGCCCGTCGGGGGCGATCCTGGGCATGTGCCAGCGCAGCAGGTCGGGGGCGAGGTGGCGGAGGTCGGCTCGGAGCAGTGCGGCGAACTCCCGGCCGTGGCGCCGCGCGAGGAGACGGGGCCGGAGGTCGACATCGATGTTCGCTGCGGCGCAGGCACCGGCCCAGTCACCGGCACGGCGACGCGCTGTCGCGGTCTCGATCATGGAGGGCGGCACGGCGAACTCGCGCACGCGCGGCCAGAAGGAAAGCGGCCGGGAGGAAGGCGGCCGGACGGAAGGCGGGAGGTCTCCGTTCGCGAGGTCGGTGAGCATCAGCACTCACCTTGCGCGGACGGGTCCCCCAATCTGTTCAGGCAGTGAGTCGTCATCGCGTCGGATGCTAGCGGCCCCGACTCCCTTGCGCAGCCGAATATTTCGGAGCCGCCTCGCCGACTTTGCCATCTCTTTGCAACCCGCCGGGCCGCCGTCTCGTCTCTCCGCACGATCTGTCACCAGCCCGCCGACCGTCGGGCGGACGACGAAGGAGTGCGATTCCATGCGCCGAACTGTCCTCAGTGCCCTGGCCCTCGCGGGCACCGCCGTACTGCTGGGCTCGGGGCCCGCGTTCGCGGACGGGGCGACGACCCCTAGTCCGGTCCCGTCGGCCGCCTCGCCCACCACCCGGCCGGCGGAGAGCGCCGAACCGACCAGGGCGCCCGAGCCGACCCGGGCGCCCGCCGACGGGCAGGTCTCCGTCCGGCCGAGCGGCGCGCCCGACACCGGTGTGACGGCGTCCCAGGACTCGGGGACGGGCGGCACGGCGATCGGCGCGGGCGCCGCTGCGGTGCTGGCCCTGGGCGGCGGCACCGTCTTCGTCGTGCGCCGCCGCCGGGCGACCGAGGCGTGAGGCCGCTCTCCAGGCGCGCGTTCGCGGCCGGGGCGCTGGCGTCCCTGCTGACGGCGTGCGCGGGCCAGGAAACCACCGGCCAGGAAACCACCGGCCACGGAACCACCGGTCAAGGAACCACCGGTCAAGGAACCACCGGTCACGGAACCACCGGTCACGGAACCGCGGGTCACGGAACCGTCGGCGTCGACACCGCCGGCCACGGAACCGCCGGCGGCGACCCCACCGCGCGTCGGCCGAGGGCGTCCGCTCGGCCGGTCCCCGCCAACCGGGCACGCCCCCTGGCCCGTTCGGTCCCGGTCCGGCTCCTCGTCCCGGTCATCGGCGTGGACACCCCGGTCATCCGCCTGGGTCTGTCGGCCGACGGCACGGTGCAGGTGCCGCCGGTCACGGACCACGACCGGGCGGGCTGGTACCGGCACTCGCCCACCCCCGGCGAGAGGGGCCCGTCGGTGCTCCTCGGCCATGTCACGGTCGGCCCGTACGGTGACGGCGTCTTCCGGCACCTCGCCCGGCTGCACCGGGGCGACCGGATCGAGGCGCGCCTGGAGAACGGCACGACGGCACAGTTCGCCGTCACGGCCGTACGGACCGTCCCGAAAACCGACTTCCCGGCGGACGACGTCTACGGGAACGTGGGCCGCCCCGAGCTGCGGCTGATCACCTGCGGCGGGGCGCGGACCGGCGACGGCTACGCGGACAACGTGATCGTGTTCGCGGCGCTGAGCGGCGCGAACTCCCCCACCCCTGGAGAGCGTTGAAACGGACCAGCGAGAAGGCGGCGTCCGAGCTGTTCGCCGCCCTCTACCCGCGCCTCGCCGGCTGGTGCCGCCGGCTCGTCGACGACGACGGAACGGCCCACGAGATCGCCTCGGAGGCGTTCACCCGGCTCTGGGCCCGCTGGACGTCCGTGGCGGAACCTCGCGGGTTCCTCTACGTCACCGCGGCCAATCTGGTCCGGGACCACTGGCGCAAGCTGGAGCGTGAGCGCCGGGCCCTGCACCGCGTCACCTCGGAGGCCGCCGTACGCCCGCCCGACGAGCAGACCGACCCGTCCGTGCGGCTGCTCGTGCAGTCGCTGCCGGAACGACTGCGTGTCCCGATCCTCCTCCACTACTACGCTGACATGCCGATCCGGGAGGTGTCCGCACTGACCGGGCGCAAGGAAGGCACCGTCAAGGCCGATCTGCACGCGGCCCGGGAACTGCTCCGCGTCCACCTGAGGAGAAGCCTTGACCACACGCCTTGACGGCGATCCGGGTGAGCCGGAGTACGCCCCCGACGACCCGCTCGCCGTGATCCTGCGCCCCTCCTCCCCCGACTACCTGTGGGCTCCCGCCGGCCAGTACGAGGCGATCCGCCGCCGAGCGACCCGTCGCCGCCTGCTGCGCGGCGCGGCCGGGGCGGGCCTGTGCTGCGTGGCGGCGGCCCTCATCGCGCTCCCCCTGCGCCACACCGCGCCCGAGCACCCAACGACCCCGACGATCCCGATGGCCCCGCCCACCACGAGGCCGTCGCCGACCATCGACTCGGCGCCTCCCACCCCCGTGCCGTCCCCGTCCGCTTCCCGCTCCCGGACCTCGTCCCCTGCCACCCGTGCCCCCCGCACGACCGGTCCGCGCACGACCAGCCCCGGCACCCCCGCCCCCGAGGAGGCGACCGGCCGGGTGGAACCGTCCCGCCGCGCCCCGTCGGCCACCCCCACCTCGATACGCCCCGTCCCGTCGGCGGCCCGCCCGAGCACGGACCGGGAGACGGTGTCGGACAGCCGCTGACGGCACCGGCAGAACCCGGGTCAGTCGCCCAGCCGCTGCCGCCGCATCCGCTCCCCCACCTCGCCCGCCTCCGTCTCCCACCAGGGCCGGACCAGGTCGGCAGGCCCCTCCCTGGTGGCGGTGGGCACGAGTTCGCTGTCGAGACGCCGGTCCAGTACGGCCGTCCGGGCGCGCTCGGCCCGCATCCACTGTGCGAGGACCGCCAGCAGGAAGGGGACCGCGACCAGTTCGGCGATGCCCAGCATGGCGCCACCGCCGAGTTGCTGGTCGTGGAGCACGTCGGGGGACCAGGGCGGCGCGTGGTGCAGGTACCAGGCACCCGCGATCAGGGTGCCGTGCGTCATGACCGCCAGTCCCGGCACCGCGTCGACGACCCCGTCCAGGAAGACCAGGGCCGCCCGGACGGGGTGGGTGCACCACGCGGGCAGGGCCTGTTCGCGGGAGAGCACCGGCAGGACGAACAGGCAGCCGGCCACGAGCAGATGGAGGTACATCAGCTCGTGCAGCCAGCCCACGCGCAGCGCGGTGGCGAAGTACGGAGTGAAGTAGAGGGTCAGTTCGGTGGCGAGCACCAGTGCCGTGCTGACGAGGGGGAACGTCAGCAGCCCGACCAGCCGCCCGGTCAGCACCCGCCGCAGCCGGTTCGCCCCGCCCTCCGGCAGCGCCTCCACCGCGAGCCGCAGCGGGTCGCCCAGGGCGAGACCCAGCGGCGCGAGCAGGTCGAGTCCGACGTTCTGCACGGCGGCCGGCCAGAACAGTTCACGGTCGTAGACGGCCAGGCCGGACATCGTGGCCACGACGATCGTGCCCAGACCGAGCAGCACGAACGCTACGAGCCGCGTGTGCGGCCAGGCCCCGCCCCGCCCGCGCACCCGGACGACGCCCCAGCCGTAGAGCCCGCCCAGCACGGCGACGAGCAGCAGGGCGGGCACGTCCGGCTGCCACGATCCCAGCAGCCGTCCGGTGGTCGCTTCCGGCAGGTACACAGCCGACAGTTCACTCACGAGCGGACGATAGCCGCCGAAGTTCAGGGGGTCGGCGGCAGGGTGGGCGAGCGCGCGCGGAGCCCGTCATGACGTGCGCCGGCCGCGGGTAGCCTGGCCGTATGGCACTCGCGCACAACGCTCTGCCGCACTGCTTCCTCTGACACCGCGGTGTGGACGGCGACGTGAATCGATCACGTCGCCGTCCTCGGTGTGCCCGCCCCCTGCCGCCGGTCCACGGTGGCCGGCCGGCGGGCGCCGACGCCCCACCGTCCGCCGCCCGCACGCGATGCGCCGCCCTGCCGCGGCCACCGCGTTCCGAGGAGCATCCCTTGCCTTCCGAACGTCTCCTGTCCGTCCTGACCTGCCCGCTGTGCCCCGCCGCCCTCGAACACGCCGCCGGTGCCCTGCGGTGCGCGGGCCGGCACACCTTCGACATCGCCCGCCACGGATACGTCAGCCTGCTGACCGGCCACCGGCGGGCCCCGAGCGCCGACTCGCCCGACATGGTCCGCAGCCGCGCCGCGTTCCTGGGCGCCGGGCACTACGGCCCGCTCGCCCACACCCTCGCTCGCCTCGCCTCGGAACTGGCCCCGCCCGGCGCCACCGTGCTGGACGCCGGGGCGGGCACCGGCCACTACCTCGCCGCGGTGCTGGACGCCCTCCCCGGGGCGCTGGGCGTGGGGCTGGACAGCTCCGTGCCCGCCCTGCGCGCGGCGGCCCGCGCGCACGCCCGTGCCGAGGCCGCCCGCTGGGACGTGTGGCAGCCGTGGCCGGTCCGCACCGGCGGCGCCGACCTCGTACTCAACGTCTTCGCTCCCCGCAACGGGCCCGAGTTCCACCGCGTCCTCGGCCCGGACGGCGCGCTGCTCGTCGTCACACCCACCGGCCGTCACCTGCGTGAACTGCGCGAGCCGGTCGGGCTGCTGGCGGTCGATCCGAGGAAGGAGGAGCGCCTGCGCCGATCCCTGGACGCCCACTTCCGGCTCGATCGCACCGAGCCGCTGGAGTACGCCATGAGGCTCACGGCCGAGGACGTCACCGCCCTGGTGGGCATGAGTCCGACGGCGCATCACCTCACCGCCGGCGAACTGGGTCACCGTATCGACCGGTTGGGGGCGCCGGTGCCGGTGACGGCCTCGTTCGCCGTGTCGGTGTTCCGGCCGCTGCGGGCCCCTCAGTAGCCCTTGGCGGCGATGTGCTCCTGCTGGGCCGTCGTGAGCGTGTGGACCATGAGGGCCGCCGCCCCGGCCGCGGCCACGATCACCGCGTCGGCGGCCAGCAGGGGCAGAACGCCGTCGTAGGCACGGGCGATGATCTCGTCCGTGTCGTCGGCGTAGACGATCCCCACGCCGCCGGCCAGACCGAGCAGCCACAGCCCCCACCACCAGTTCACGACGGCCGGCAGCCGCCGCTCGGGGAAGACCGAGCGGTGGACGTCCGCGACGAGGCCCCGCGGTACCCACAGGTTCATGAGGGGCACGATCCAGCCCACCCAGAGCCAGATGTAGACGTAGCGCGGGGCCGTGCCCGAGACGACCTTGGCGTTGTCCCGCACCCGGTCCAGCCAGAACAGGAACACGATCGCGCAGACGGCCGTGACGGCGCCGCCCACGGAGGTGACCAGGTGGTAGGAGTCCTCCAGGGTGTTCAGCGGACGGTGCACACCGCCGCCCTGGTCGGGCGGGCCGGACGCAGGCTCGCCCGCGACGGCGAGCCGGATCTCCCACACCGCCCGGGCCACCCAGGCGACCGAGGCGAGGGCGAGGGCGACGACGGCGCAACGGGCCGCTCCCCGGACGGGGCGCAGGCCGGGCGGCGGGGCGGCAGGGGTGAACTTCTGTTCGATCACCCGGTCATCCTGCCGTACGCAACTCCACGGCCCGGCCCTGCCCGTCGAACCGCACCTCCAGGACGTGGTCGACGGCGTCCCGGTCGAGGGGGCCGAAGACGTGCGGGAAGAGGACGTCACCGGAGACGCCGGGCGGCGGGGTGGGGGCCGCCGCCTCCCACTCGACCCTGGCGGTGAGCCGCGCCTCGTCGAGGGCGAGCACCAGCAGGGGCCCGGGCGCGTCCCGGTAGAAGGCGTTGACGACGGCCAGCGTGGTCGCCTCGTCCGGGGAGCAGTGCACGAAGCCCTCCTCGGCGAGGGAGGCCGGCGCGTACGTCCCGCCGGTGCCGCTGGTCCAGACGGTGCGCGGTACGACGTGATAGATCATGGCCAAGTTATAGACGGCCCCGGTGGCCTCGGGAGCCCCAGGGCGGCCACGGTGCGCCGGTCGCCTCGGCGATCAGGGCGTCCGAAGAAGCGGGGGCCTGCTCCCCGTCACAGCGGACCGGAGCCCCGCCCCCGCACGCCGATCAGAGCTGGAACTCCGCCGGGGACACCCCCAGCGTCGCGCAGGCCTCGCGCAGGACCATCTGCTCGGCCTGGGAGAAGTCGCCGTCGGAACCGGCGATGATGATGCCGGTCTGGATCACGGCCCTGGCCTCGGTGGGCTTCTTGGCGGCCTTGGCGATCTCCTGCATCACCTCCGACTTGCCGAGCATGAAGTTGGCGGTGAGCTGGTCCACGTGCTTGTTGAACCGCTGCCGCAGCTGCTCCGGCGGGAAGTTCTGCAGCACGTCGTTGCTGAGGATCATGGACTCGACCTGCTGGCGCTCGGCCGGGTCCACATGCCCGTCGGCCGCCGCGACCAGGGCGCACATCGCCATGCTCGCGTCCCGGTACGCGCCGCTCTTCAACTCGTTCTTCAGCGAACCGAGCTGCGTCTTCAGCAGGCCGACCAGCTGGGCCTTGCCCCCACCGCCGGACCTCGTCCCGCCGCCGTGCGCGCCGCCGTGCGCGCCGGTCGTCGCGCCCCGCGCGCCCTGACCCTGCTGGAAAGCCTTGGCCTGGTCCTTGAGCCGGTCCCACACTGCCATTGACGTCACCTCGGTACTAGTCGGCATCAGCTGGCGCACCTGCTCACGCGCGCACACCCCTCCAACGCCCGGCGCACAGGCAAAGGTTCCGCAAAACGAAAGACGACGGCCCGCACCCGGTGACCGGGTGCGGGCCGTCGCGGTGACACGGCGTCAGGCGTCGTAGCGGTGTCTTGGTGTCAGGCGCCGTAGCGGTGCATTGGTGTCAGGCGCCGTCGCCGTGAGAGCAGCTTCAGACGCCGTCTCGTGAGCGCGGCTTCAGGCGCGGGGCGAGGCGGAAGGCCGCGAAGCCCACCGCGGCCAGGGCCGCGGCCGCCGCGAGGAGGAAGCCCGTGCCGCCCACGCCGGTGGAGGCGAGGCTGCCGCCGTCGAGGTCGGTGGACGTGCCGCCGCCCGTGGTCGAGGTACCGTCGCCGCCGGTCGTGCCGGAGGTGGCGGTGCTGCTCGACGGGCCCGGCTCGGCGGAGGGGCTCGGGTCGGCCGTGGGGCTGGGGGACGGGGAGCCGGACTCGTCGCCGGGGCCGGGCTCCGGTGGGCCGTCACCGGGGACGACCTCGACCGCGAACTGCGTCATGGCGTCACCCACCGACGCGGCCACGGTGTACGTGCCCGTGCCCTCACCGGCGGTCAGCGCAGGGGCCGTCGCGACGCCCGAGTCGTCGGTCTTCACGCGCACGACCCGGTCCTCGCCCTCGAAGCGGGGCGCGTCCTCGCCGGTGTCCTCGACGCGGAACTCCACCTCGGTGCCGGCCGGGACGGTCGCACCCGACTTGACCACCCGGGCGAGCAGCGCGTCGGCGAAGTCCTGTCCCTGCTCGGCCTTCTGCTCGTCGCCGCCGGCGCGGCCCACGGTGTACGGGGACGCCTTGACCCGCACGGTGAGGGTCGCCGACGCGCCCAGCGTCTTCGCCCGGACGGTGAACGAGCCCTCCTTGCGGCTGCCCAGGCCGATCCACGGGGTCTGCGCACGGCCCCGGGCGTCGGTCGCCACGACGGTCTCGTCGCCGTCCGGGCCGCCGGTGAGGTAGAAGAACGGCTTCAGACCGTCGGGGTCCTCGACGGTGAAGGTCACCGAGGTGTCGGCGACCGGCTTGCCGTCCTTGTCCCGGGCCACCACGGCCAGCGGCTCGACGTCGGTGCCCGGGTTGGTCGTGGCGTCGGTGCCGGACACCTGGATCAGCCGGTCCGTGGCGGGGGACTGCCGCCACTGCAGGACGATCCGGCCGGGGCCGCCGGGGGCGTTGGCGCCGCCCTCGGCCACACCCGAGTTGACCGGGTCACCGGAGGGAGCCCAGAACGGGTCGGTCTTCTCCGGCGCCTTGTTGCCCTTGCCGACGACGAGCCGGGCGTCGTCCACCCGGGCCGGCTCGGCGTAGCTGGAGCCGCCGCCACCGCTGCCGGTCGTACCCGTGGGCGAGTCGGTCTCGGCGCCCGTGCCACCACCGCCGCCCGCGTAACCGGCACCGCCCCCGCCACCGCCGTACCTGCCCGAGCCGCCGGCGCCGCCCGCACCACCCTTGGCGTGGTCGGCGCCCGCCACACCGTTGCCGGTGCCCGCGCCGCCCTTGCCGCCGGTGGCGCCCTTGCCGCCGCGACCGGCCTCGGAGGCGTCCTGGCCGGACTCACCGCCGGCGACACCCCCTTGGCCGTGGCCTCTGTTCTCGCCTCCACCGCCGCCACCGCCACCTGCGATGACCAGTGGCGAACCGGAGCTCGTGCGGATGGCACTGCTGTTGCCACCGCGCGCGGCACCGGAGGCGACACCGGAGGCGCCCGCCTCGCCGCCGAGAGCGTCACCGGAGCGCGGCCCGGCGACGGCGAGGCTCAGCACCTCGCCGGGCGTCACCTTCAGGGTGCCGGCGACGAAACCGCCCGCACCGCCGGTCGTCATGGAGTTGCCGCCGCCGCCCTCCCCCCAGACTCGTACGTCCAGGCCCGTCACGCCGGAGGGCACCTTGAAGTCCTGCTTCGCGTCCGTCGGGACGAAGAGGCGGCAGCCGGAGAAGCCCTCCGTCGGCGTGCACGCCTTCCCGGCGGGCGCCGGGCTGCCCACGGCCGTGGCGGCCGACGCGCCCGCCAGGGCGGTGCCGGCGGCCAGCGCCGCGAAGGTCAGGGCCGCGGCGCCGAGCCGGAAACCGGCGCGGCGCGGCACGGCGGGACCGTGATGCATCAAGAGAACTCCCCCACTCGTCACCAGCTCCCCCCATGGAGCCGTGCGCTGCTCGATCAGAATCGAACAGGACTGGTGGGACAGCTGATCAAACCCGAGTCTCCCGGTCAACCGAGAATGGTGGATTCCGGACAGGAACCGGACAGGAAGCAGCGGGGCGGGGGCGTGTCATGGGGGAAGGCCGGGTCCGGCTCCCGAGCGGCACACGCGGGGACGCGACGGCCGGACCCGGCCTCTGGCCGTAATCTGCCACCCGGGGCCCCGCGCCGCCTCCCGGGAGGGCCGAAGGGGGACGCACCGGGCCGCCTGTGATGATGAGCGCATGTCGACCGTCGCCACGCTCGCGGTGCTGGCCCTCGCCGCCCTCCACGCCTACATCCTGGTGCTGGAGATGTTCCTGTGGACCACGCCGAGGGCCCGGGCGGCCTTCGGCACCAGCGCCGAGTTCGCCGAGGGGACGAAGGCCCTGGCGGCCAACCAGGGCCTCTACAACGGCTTCCTCGCCGCCGGTCTGGCGTGGGGTGCGGTGGCGTCCGACCCGGTGGGCTTCCAGGTCTCGGTGTTCTTCCTGGTGTGCGTGGCGGTCGCCGGGGTCTACGGTGCCGCGACCTCCAGCCGGAAGATCCTCTTCGTGCAGACCGTCCCGGCGCTGGTCGCCCTCGCCCTGGTGCTGTCGGCGCACTGAGCGGCAGGGCAGGGCGTCACGCGTCCTGGGTGACGGCCTGCTCCATCAGCCGGCCGGCCTCCGCCTGCGCCGTCGCGGGCGGCACCACCAGCAGGTCGTAGCGGCCCCGGCCGGGCGCGACCAGGCAGACGGTGTGCGGTGCGGAGGGTGAGTCGTTGTGGCCGACGTGCACCGTCTGCCCGGAGACCACCAGCTGTGCCGGGCAGTCCGGCCAGGATCCTCCGTGGACCAGGACGCTGCTGATCCGCCCCCAGGCGCGCGGTAGCACGCCCAGCAGCCCGGTCAGCTCCTCGGCCAGGTCGTCCGACCGGGGCCACCACGCGCCGTCGATACGCCGTGCCGTACGGCCGTAGCGCGTCGTCCCGGCGAGCCGTAGCCGGACTTCTCGGGATGCGGGGAGCGGTGCCGGGGAAGCGGAGGCGGAAGAGGTCATCGCGGGCTCCTGCTGCTGGCCCGGGGGTGGCCGGGAGGCCGGTGCGGCCACGAGGTGCGGCACACCCTCCGTCCTCCACCGTACGCCGCGGGACGGTAGGACATTCCGGGCGCTTTATTGCATTCCGTCGGCGATACTAGGGGCATGAATACGGCTACGTATGCAGAACTGGCGGCGTCGTCAGATCACGCGGTCGCCGTGACCATCGCCTTCGTCGGCGGGCTGATCGTGGCCTGTGCGCTGATCTGGGCCGTGCGGGTCGGGATGCAGGTCATGGACAAGGACACCCACCACCCCGCTCCGGAGGAACAGCCGCACATCCCGGAGGGCGGGCCGGTCCGTGAGACCCGGGAGATGCGGGAGCCCGACGACGTTCCGGTCGTGGCACGCGACGGTCAGCGGCTCATGCCCCATGAGCTGCACCGGGCGAGCACCAGGACCGGCAAGGACCAGAAACCGCGCCGCTGGTCGCCCGGATCCAGCGGATCGTTCGGCGGGGGCGGGCTCGGACGCACATGACGCCGCGAGGCCCGGGAGCCGGCGCCACCCTGGGGCGCGGCCCGTCCGCCCGCCCCCGCAGGCGCTGGGCGACGGGCGGGGCGGCCCTGGCGCTGGGCCTGTCCGCCGTGCTCACCGGCTGCAGCAGTGACAACACCCCCTCGGACACCGCGAGCAAGGCGGAGTCCGCCGTGGGGTCGATCGCCTCGGAGGCCTCCGAGGCGGTGGAGTCCGCCACGGCCGAGGCCCAGCGGCGGCTCGACGACATCCAGGACGGCATCGACGTCAAGGCCGACGTCAGGACCGGCCCGACCGTCACCGGCTCCGACGGCCGCATCCGCACGGAGGTCACCGCCCACAACACCGACGACTCGACCCGGTCCTTCGCCGTCCAGGTCGACTTCCGGGACACCGGGGGGCAGCTGGTCGACACGGTCATCGTGACGGTGGACCACGTGCAGGCCGGCCACTCGGCCACGGCCACCGCCCGCAGCACCCACGACCTGTCCGGTGAGGTCCGCACCGAGGTCGCCCGCGCGGTCCGCTACTGATCCCCACCGGCCGGGGCGACGCGGTCGACCTGCTCGCTCATCGGCCCGCCCTACTGGGCCATGCGAGTGGACCCGCGCCCCAAAGGGGCGCGGGGAACTGCGCGACCAGCCACGACGGCGCCGTCACAAACGCACCACCCCCGCCACAACCCCAGGGGCGCGGGGAACTGCGCGACCAGCCACGACGGCGCCGCAGCCGAAACGACGCCGCACGGCCCTACGGCGCCATGCCCTACACCCCAACGGCGCCATGGCACCACGGCACGGCCGCTCCCTCACCGCCCGAGCCACACCGTCGTGTCCGGCCCGAGCCGCCCGTCCTCCAGGGGCGCGCTGCTCAGCAGCACCTCACCCGCCGGCATCTCGACCGCCGCACCGGACAGGTTCGCAACGCAGCGCCACCCCTCGCAGCGGTCGAACCGGAGCACGCCCTGGGGGACGTCGTCCGCCCAGGTCAGCTCCTCCCCGTCGAGGAGTTTGCGGCGCAGCCTGAGGGCTGTGCGGTACAGCTCCAGGGTGGAGCCCTCGACCCCGTCCTGGGCCTCCACGGCGTACGCGGCGAAGCCGGCCGGCTGCGGCAGCCACGCACCGCCGGGCCCGAAGCCGTACGACGGTCCGGTCGTCGTCCACGGCAGCGGCACCCGGCACCCGTCACGGCCCTTGCGGACATGCCCCGTCTGCTCCCAGATCGGGTCCTGCAGCACCTCCGTGGGCAGGTCGGCGACCTCGGGCAGGCCGAGTTCCTCCCCCTGGTAGAGGTAGGCCGAGCCGGGCAGCGCCAGCATCAGCAGCGTGGCCGCCCGCGCCCGGCGCAGCCCTGCCGCCTCGTCGACGGCCGGGGCGTGCCCGCCGGCCAGGAGCCAGGCGTTGAGGTCGGTGCCGGGCGGCAGCGACAGGCGGGAGGCGTGCCGGATGACGTCGTGGTTGGACAGCACCCAGGTGGCCGAGGCGCCCGCCGCCCGGGCGGTGGCGAGCGAGTCGGTGATGACCTGCTTCAGCTCCTGCGCGTCCCATCCGGCCTGCAGGTACTCGAAGTTGAAGGCCTGGCCCAGCTCGTCCGGTCGGGCGTACAGCGCACGCCGGGCGCCGGGCACCCACGCCTCGGCGACGGCCATGCGGGGCGGGCGGTAGGCGTCGAGGATCTTGCGCCAGTCGCGGTAGATCTCGTGCACGTCGTCGCGGTCGTAGAAGGGGTGCGTGCCGGGCGGCATCGCGGTGAGGGCCTCCTCGCGGCTCAGCTCGGCCCGGCCGAGGTCGCGCAGCGGTTCGCTCAGGTCCTTGACGAGGGCGTGGGCGACGTCGACGCGGAATCCGTCGACCCCGCGGTCCGACCAGAAGCGCAGGGTGGTGCGGTAGTCGGCACGGACCTCCTGGTTCTCCCAGTTGAGGTCGGGCTGCTCGGGGGCGAACAGGTGCAGGTACCACTGGCCGTCGGGCACCCGCTTCCACGCGCTGCCGCCGAAGACGGACTGCCAGTCGGTGGGCGGGAGTTCGCCGTGCTCGCCGCGGCCGTCCCGGAAGACGTAGCGGTCGCGGGCGGCCGAGCCGGGCCCCGCGTCCAAGGCCTCCTGGAACCACGCGTGCCGGTGCGAGGAGTGGTTGGGCACGATGTCGACGATGACCTTCAGACCGAGGCGGTGCGCCTCGGCGACCAGGGCGTCGAAGTCGTCGAGGGTGCCCAGGCGCGGGTCGACGCCACGGGGGTCGGCGACGTCGTAGCCACCGTCGGCGAGCTCGGACGGGTAGAAGGGGCTCAGCCACAGGGCGTCCACGCCCAGGGCGGCGAGGTGACCGAGGCGGCGGGTGATGCCGCGCAGGTCACCGAGTCCGTCACCGTCGGCGTCGGCGAAGCTGCGGGGGTAGATCTGGTAGACGACGGCCTGGCGCCACCAGTCGGGGTCCCGGGACGACAGGTCGAGGGTCGAGCGCTCAGTCACGCGGTCTCCTTCTCAGGGCATACGGGCGACAGCATTGAATCTGTCCAGAATGCCGGAAAAAGGAACCATCGCGTTGATCGGAGTGATCCATTCCTGCTGTGACGAAGTTGTGAGGGCAGCGCAACTCTTTTTGTATCAGCGCAGGTTGACAGTGTGCTGCGGCGCCGCCACGATGGGGCCACTGAGGCACATGTGACCAATGAGCCCAGTGTTTCTCACACCACTCACTCCCCGGTGCGGCACGGCAGCCGCGCGCTGCGCGCTGCCCGCATGCCGTCACCCGGGTTCGGCACACGCCAAGAAATGGGATACGCATGTCCATAGCGAGACGTGTCACCGCGCGACGCCTGCTGGGGACGAGCGCCGCCGCCCTCGCCCTCTGCGCCGCCTCCGCCACGACCGCGTTCGCGCACGGCGCGCCCGGCGGAGACGGCTGGTCGTCCGGCGGCAGCTACAAGCCCGGCACGGGCGCGGGCACGGAGACCGGGACCGATCGCTGCCAGTTCTCGCTCGACGGCACCAACTTCTACGACTCGGTCAAGGTCGACGACCAGAACCTGAAGCCGACCGAGGACGGCAAGGTCCACATCACGGTCCGCGCCGCCGGCGACGCGGCCACCTGCACGGCCTCCCTCGCCTCCTACCTCGCCCACGGCGCGACGTTCGCGACCTCCGGCGAGCAGGTGTTCGTCGACTTCGACTCGGTGACGGTCAAGAAGGGCGGCACCGACACACTCGACATCGCCATCCCGGACAAGGGCTGCTTCGGGCAGATCGACCTCTACCGGGGTGCGGTGAAGTTCGACGGCAAGCTGGACGCGAAGGACGGCTTCGAGCACGGCGAGCTGCCCAAGGGCCCGGACCACCCGGTCATCAAGGACAAGCTGATCGCGGCCTGGAACGGCGGCACGAAGGACTGCACCGCCACCCCGCCGCCGGCGGAGACCGAGCCGCCCGCCTCCACGCCGCCCGCGAGCCCGTCCGAGCCGGCCGAGGAGACCACGCCTCCGGCGTCCCCGTCCGAGCCGGCCGAGCCCTCGACGCCTCCGTCCTCCGACACGGACACGCCCACCCCGAGCGCCTCCGAGTCGACGCCCGTCGCGCCCAAGCCCAACGGCGGTGGCGGCGACCTCGCCGAGACCGGCGCCGACAGCAGCACCGGCCCGATCGCCCTCGGTGCGGCGGCCCTGCTGGCCGGCGGTGCGGCCCTCGTCGTCGTGACCCGCCGCCGCGCGGCCAAGCGCGGCGCGTAACACGCGAGCAGGCATACGCCCGAGGTGCCGTCGTCCGGCGGCGACGGCACCTCGGGCGTTGTCATGCCTCGCGGTTTCCTGCCTCGGGCGTTCTCAGGCCTCGCGTTCTCACGCCTGAGGTGTTCACAGGCCTCGCGTTCTCACGCCTCGGGCGTTCTCAGGCCTTGCCGTCCGGGGCCTCGACGGTCGCCAGGTACAGCTTCACGTAGCGCTCCACGTCCACGTCCAGCCCGACGTCGACCAGCGGCTGTTCGCGCGTGCCCTCGTGGAGTTCCGACTCGCCCGGCCGGGGTCGGCGGTCCACGATCGTCATGCCGCGGGTCGGTCCGGGCGCGAGGGACACCTCCACCGGGAGGCGGTGGGTCGTCAGGCCCTCCGGGTCGGCGACCGCGCACACCGCACCCGCGTCCCCGAGACCGCCGGCCGTCTCCGAGGGGTCGTCGGGGCGGCTGTCCGGATGGGCCGGGCGATGGGCGAGCAGCTGTCCGGCCAGCCGCGCTCCGGGCTCGCCGCTCCCGCTCAGCCTCCGCACATCCGCCGCCGGCACCACCACCCGCGTGAACACGTCCAGCCCGTACATCGTGATCGGCACCCCGGCGGTGAGCAGGATCGCGGCCGCCTCCGGGTCGTGCCAGACGTTGAACTCCGCGACGGGGGTGGCGTTGCCGACGGCCGCCGCGCCGCCCATGAAGACGATCCGCTCGATGTTGCGGACCACCTCCGGATGCGTGCGCAGCAGCAGCGCGATGTTGGTGAGGGGCGCCGTGGGGATGAGGGTGACCGGGCTCGGGGAGGCGAGGATCTCGCGCCGCAGCAGTGTCACCGCGTCGACGTCGGCGGGCCTGCGGGCCGGTTCCGGCAGGCCCAGGTCGCCCATGCCGTCGTGCCCGTGCACGTGCTGAGCCGAGCGGGGAGCCTCGATCAGCGGCCGCTCGGCGCCCCGGGCGACGGGGATGTCGGGGGCGCCGGCCTGCTCCAGCACGGTCAGGGTGTTGCGTACGACGCCGTCCACGTCCGTGTTCCCGGCGACGCAGGTGATCGCCCGTACGTCGAGCGCGGGGTGCCGCACGGCGAACAGCAGGGCGAGGGCGTCGTCGACGCCGGTGTCGCAGTCGATGATCACCGGGATGCGCTGGCCGTCCGTCACGGCGGGGACTCCTTCCAGTGGCTTCGCGGGCAAGCCCCGTAGCAGCGACCCTACGGCCTCGACGACGGCCGGTTCCGGGCTCCCGTGACGGCGACCTCACGGCCTCGGCGACGGCGGCCGGCTCCGGGTTGCCGCCGCGCACGCGTCACGAGCGGCGTACCGCCGTGACGTCGAACTCCAGCGTCACGGTCCGGCCGACCAGCCCGCGGCCCCCGCGCACGCCCCAGTCGTGGCGGTCGACGGCCGCCCGGCCCGTGAAGGAGGCCCGGAAGGTGCCCTGCGGGTCGGGGCCGGCCTCGGTCAGTTCGAAGTCCACGGTGACCTGCCGCGTCACGCCCCGCACGGTCAGATCGCCGGTGACCTCGAAGCGCGCCGCGCCGTTCTGCCGCACGCGCGTCGAGGTGAAGGCGATGGCCGGGTGAGCATCGGCGGCCAGGAAGTCGCCGCTGCGCAGATGGTCGTCGCGCTTGGCGTTGCGGGTCTGGACGCTCGCCGCCCGGATCGAGAGCCGGACCGCGGAACGCGCGGGGCTGCCCCCGTCCAGCCGCGCGCTGCCCTCGAACGCCTCGAACCGGCCACGCACCTTGCTCACCCCCGCGGCCCGGGCCGTGAAGCCGATGCGCGTGCGGGCGGGGTCGAGGGCGTACTCGCCGGTCAGTTCGCCGAGTGCGGTCGTCGTGGTCATGATTGCTCCTGAAGAAGAGGGGGGTGTGGGACCCCCGGCGTCGCTCTCGGAAGTACGACGGCGCAGCCCCGCGGAATGTGAGGTGCCGCGTCGGCCTCACCTTCCGGCGTGCTGTCTCGTCGGAGGGGTGCGGACACCTGCGACCGAGGGACACACCATGGGCATCCCGTCCGAACCGGCCGACGACCTGGACGCGATCACGCGTGAGCGCCGGCAGCTGATCAACCTCGCGTACCGGCTGCTCGGCTCGCTGGCCGAGGCCGAGGACGTCGTGCAGGAGACCTACGCCCGCTGGTACGCGCTGCGCCCGGAGCAGCGGGACGCCGTCGCCTCCCCCGGGGGCTGGCTGACGACCGTCGCCGGCCGGATCTGCCTGGACCTGCTCGGCTCGGCCCGGGCCCGGCGGGAGCGGTACGTCGGCCCATGGATTCCGGAGCCGCTGCCGGGCCGTACGGAGTGGGTCGGTGGCGGCACCCCGGCCGACCCGGCGGACCGGGTCACCCTCGACGAGTCGGTCACCATGGCCTTCCTCGTCGTGCTCGAGTCGATGACACCCGCCGAGCGCGTCGCGTTCGTCCTGCACGACGTCTTCCGCTACCCGTTCGCCGAGGTCGCCGAGATCGTCGGCCGCACCCCGGCCGCGTGCCGCCAGCTGGCGTCGTCGGCCCGCCGCCGCATCCGTGCGCGGCAACCTCCCGCGACGACCCCCGAGGCCCGGCGCGCGGACGTGGTCAGGGCGTTCCGGCGGGCCTGGGAGGCCCAGGACATCGAGGGGCTGATCGGCGTGCTGGCCCCCGGCGCGACCGCGACCGGCGACGGCGGCGGGCTCGTGTCGGCCGCCCTTGACCCGGTCGAGGGCGCCGAGCCGGTCGCCCGCTTCTTCGCCGAGCGTGCCCGCGCGGTCCCCGGCATCACGCTCCTGGAGTGCCCGGTCAACGGCCAGCCCGGCCTCGTGGCCCGGAAGGGCGGCGTCACCGTGTCGGTGCTGGCGTTCGACGTCGCGGGCGACCGGATCCAGCACGTCTGGGCCGTGCTCAATCCCCGCAAGCTCCGGCCCTGGACGGCGAACTGACCGGCGCCGCCCGGCCACACGAACGGACGCAGCGATGATTCCGGAGCCGTCGGCCGGTCGTTACCGGCAGAGACGACGAAGGAGTCCCGCCATGCCCGCACAGCAGCCGACGACCGAACTCGACGCCCGCTACAGCTCCGCCCTCAATCCGCGCCCGGGTGCCTCGGAGGTCACCGCCACCGCATGGGCCGAGGCACAGGGACGATTGGAGACCGCCGAGATCTTCTGGGTGTCCACCGTGCGGCCCGACGGCCGGCTGCACGTCACGCCCTGCATCGCCGCCTGGCACGAGGGCGTGCTGTACTTCTCCACCGGCCGCGAGGAGCAGAAGGCGAAGAACCTCGCGCACGACGCGCACTGCGCGCTGACGACCGGGGCGAACTCCCTCACCGACGGGCTCGACCTCGTGGTCGAGGGCACGGCCGAGCCGGTCGGCGACCGTGCCCTGCTGGAGGAGGTGATCACGGCGTACGAGACGAAGTACGGGCCGCACATCACCTCCCCCGAGGGCACGTTCCACGGCATCGGCGACGGGTTCCGCAGCGGCGAGGTCGTGGTGTTCGCGGTCGCCCCGGACACGGCCTACGGCTTCGGACGCGACAACGGGGTGTACAGCCACACGCGGTGGACGTTCTGAGCCCGCCCTACGGCTGAGCCCACAGCTCGGTGCCGCGGGCCGCGACCCGCTCGTCGATCCGCCGCAGCAGCTCGGCGGCGGGGAGGGCGTCGAGCCGGCGGCCGTCGCGCAGCCGCGCCGCCACCAGCCCGGCGGCGGCCTCCCGTCCGCCGATCACCGCCTGGTACGGCACCAGCCGGGCCGCGCGGATCCTTGCGGCCAGGGTGCCCTGTTCGGGCCCGGCGACCTCGGCGCGCAGACCGAGCTCCCGGGCGCGGGCGGCCAGCGCGTCCGCGGCGCCGAACTGTTCCTCCCCGACCGGCAGGACGGCCAGGTGCACCGGCGCCAGCCACGGCGGGAAGGCCCCGCCGTGCTCCTCGACGAGGTGGGCGACGGCGCGCTCCACGCTGCCGATGATGCTGCGGTGCACCATGACCGGGCGGTGCTTCGCCCCGTCGGGGCCGATGTAGTGCAGGTCGAAGCGCTCCGGCTGGTGGAAGTCGATCTGCACGGTGGACAGGGTCGACTCCCGCCCGGCCGGGTCGGTGATCTGCACGTCGATCTTGGGGCCGTAGAACGCCGCCTCGCCCTCGGCCGCCTCGTACGGGATGCCCGAGCCGTCCAGGACCTCCCTCAACAGGGCGGTGGCACGCCGCCACAGCTCCGGGTCGGCCACGTACTTGCCGCCCTCACCGGGCAGGGACAGCCGGTACCGGGCCGCGCGGATGCCCAGGTCGGCGTAGGCACGGCCGATCAGCTCCAGCGCGGCCCGGGCCTCCTGGACGGCCTGCTCCAGGGTGCAGAAGATGTGCGCGTCGTTGAGGGTGATGGCCCGCACCCGGGTCAGACCGCCGAGGACGCCGGACAGCTCCGAGCGGTACATGCCGCCCAACTCGGCCATGCGCAGGGGCAGTTCACGGTAGCTGCGGGAGCGGGAGCGGTAGATCAGGGCGTGGTGGGGGCACAGGCTCGGGCGCAGCAGGACCTGCTCGGAGCCCACGTCCATCGGCGGGAACATGTCGTCGCCGTAGTGGTCCCAGTGCCCGGAGATCTCGTACAGCTCGCGTTTGCCGAGGACGGGCGAGTACACGTGCCGGTAACCGGCCCGGCGTTCCGCGTCGCGGACGTACTCCTCCAGGGTGTGCCGCACGGTCGCGCCGTCGGGCAGCCAGTACGGCAGCCCCGCGCCCATCAGCGGGTCGGTGTCGAACAGGTCCAGTTCACGGCCGAGTCGGCGGTGGTCGTGCATGGTGTGACTCCTCGCGGCGGGGAGGCGAGCACCACGCGACGAAGCCCCGGGGCACTCGCCCCGGGGCTTCGGACATCTGGGTCAGCTGTCAGCGCGCCGGGACACTCTCCGGCGTCGTCGTGATGGACGAGTACGACTGGGCGCGCTGCATGGGCGTGACCGTAACAGGGGGGCCGGGGGCGGGGCGACGGTTTTTCGGGCGGGCCGGCCCGCCCCGGGCCGCTCACCCGGACGGCTCGTATCGCTGGTGGCCGGGCCGGCGTGGTGGTGCCGTAGGAGCACGCACCCGATCTTGGAGAGCGGCTCCGCCCCGAGGCGCCTCCTTGAGCCACCGCAGGAGGCACTCCCGATGACCCACCCCGCGGCCACCCGTGCCCTCCTGGCCTCCACGCTGTCCGTGACCGCCCTGCTGGCCACGGGCTGCTCCATCGACGACGGGCCGCGGCCCCGGTGGTTCTCCGCCTCCGCGTCCGCCTCGGCCTCCGCGTCCGGCGCGTCCCACGCCGTCGAGCAGCCGTCCGGTTCCGGGGCCGCCCTCACCGAGGCGCAGGCCCGGGCGGCGCTGGTCACCGAGGCCGATCTGGGGGAACCGTGGACACCGTCCCGGGGCGCGGGGACCTGGCGGGACGGGCTGCTCAAGGCGACCACGCAGGACCAGGACTGCCAGCGGCTGCTGGACGTCCTCTACACGGAGGAGCCCTTCGGCACCCCGAAGGGCCCGCAGGCGGCGTCCGCGCTCGACGACGGGGACACCGACGCCCAGGTGCGCTACCGGGTCGCCGCCCATCCCCCGGCGGAGGTGGACCGCACGCTGGACTGGATGCGGTCGCTGCCCGGCAGGTGCGGCGAGTTCACGGCCGCGACCAGCCGCGGCCTCGTCCAGGGCGTGGAGGTCCGTGACCTGCCGCTGCCGCCGGTGGGGGATGCCCGGCAGGCCCTGCGGGTCATGCTGGCCGGCGAGACGAAGGAGGGGGAGCTCACGTACCTCACCATGGACCTCGCCGCGGTCCGCGTCGGCGAGGAGGCGATCACCCTCACCAACGCCGGCCTGGACGAGGTGTACGCGGAGGTCACCCAGCAGACGGCGCAGCTCGGGGCACAGCGCCTGACCGAGATCAGGAAACAGGGCAGGGCACAGATCTGACGCCGCGCTCCTTCGACCCCGCGCCCCTCCACCGACGCCGCGCTCCCTCGCCGACCGCGCCCCTCCACCGACGCCGCGCTCCCTCGCGGACCGCGCCCCTCCACTGACGCCGCCCTCCGGCTCAGATGCCGCGCTCCGTCGCGTTCAGTACCGGTCGAAGCGGGTGCGGTGGGCGATCACGTCCCGCGCCACGTCCTGGGCCGTACGCCCGTGTACGAAGGCGTCCGCCCGCAGTCGCGCGAGCGCGTCGTCCGCGCCCACGCCCAGCTGCGCCATGATCATGCCGACGGCCTGGTAGACCTCGTCGTGGTCGGTGGCCAGCCCGCTCAGCCAGTCGTTGCCGTCCTGGGTATCGGGCTCGTCGCCGTGCGGCAGTGCCATCAGGGCCACGGTCATGACACCGGCCACGACCCGGGCCAGGTGCAGCTGGCGGTCGGTGAGCCCGCCCGGGCGGTCGCGGTACAGGTCGAGCGTGCCCACGCACACCGCGCCGCTGCCGAGCGGCACCGCGTACACCGCTTGCACCCCTGCCTCCGTCGCCTGCTGGGCGAAGACCGGCCAGCGTCCGGCGTCCCGGCCCGTGGTCAGATCGCAGGCGAGGACGGGCGCGCCGTCCGCCAGGGCGCTCTGGCAGGGGCCGTCGCCCAGCGTCGCCTGGATCTGCGCGAGGTGCGCGGCCTGCGCGCTGCTCGCGCTCAGCTGCACGGGCATGCCCTCGCTGCGCAGCGACACGCTCGCGCCGATCACCGGCAGCAGTTCCACCGCCACCTCGCACAGCCGCCCCGGCACCTCTCCGGGCTCGGCGCCCCGCACGCCCCTGGCGATCGCGTCGGCCGCCCGGGCCCCGTCCGGGTCAGGGCCGCCGCCCCCGGCGCGGCCAGGGCCCGGGTCGCCGCCGGGAACGTCTCGGGGATCGTCCCTGGGCCGCACGACCACCGCCTCCTTCGATCACCGCGGCTTGCACCGTCGACGGCTTCCGGGCGAGGCCACGGCCGGGGCAACCCGTGTGCGACCGCCCCGCGGGGCCACCGTGCGACTGTCCGGCCGACTCTTCCCGGTCCCCGGCGCGCACCGGGCCCGGCCGTCTCGTAGCCGTGCCCCGACTACCCGCCGCGGGTGGGGCAAAACACCTGCGCCAAGGCGCCGACGGCGAACAGCCCTGCACCTCCGACGGCGCCTCACAGAGGAGGCTGTGCGGGGGCGGGTCCGAGGGTGGTGGTGCCGGGGGCCGTGCGGTGGCCGAGGCCCGTCCGGTAGGCGTCCAGGGCGGCCTCCACACGTCCGGTCCTGCGCAACAGGTCGCCCAGCAGCCGGCACAGGTCGGCCAGGTCACCGGCCGCGCCGGCCCGCTCCAGCAGGCTCAGGGCACGGACGTAGTGCTCCTCGGCGTCCTCGGTGCGACGGGCGTCCTCGGCGATGATGCCGAGCAGCCGGTGCGCGGCGGCGGAGTGCACGGCGCCCCGCTCGGGGGACAGGTGCCCGAGGACGTCGTGGAGCAGGGCCGCCGCTTCGTCGGACCGGCCACGCCGGTGGAGGACGTCGGCCAGCTCGACGGTGACCTGGCTGCTGTAGAGGGCGGCGCGCTGGGCCGACAGCATGCCGAGGGCCTGCCGCAGCTCCTCCTCGGCGCGTTCCAGCCGGCCGTCCTGGGCGTAGACGTAGCCGCGCATCCAGTGGCAGTTGGCGAGTTCGGTGCGGATCTGCAGGCCCCGGTACAGCTCGGCGGCCTTGGCCAGGGAGGCGTCGGCCTCGGCGAGGCGGCCCTCGGCGACCAGGGTGCGTGCGACGGAGCGGTGCATGCGGGCGACCAGGGCGGGGTCGCCGGAGCGCGGGGCGAGGGCCAGGGCGAGCTCGGCGGCCTGGGCGGCGCGGGCGTGCGCCCCCATGTCCATGTACGGGCCGATGGCGCTGGCGTAGAGCAGCAGCAGGGCGTCCGGGTCGTGCAGGCCACCGCGGTTCAGTTCGTCGAGGGTGGTCTCCAGCAGGTAGACGGCGTAGCGGAGTTCACCGGCGAGGTAGTGCGCGACGGCCCGGCCGCGCAGGGCCGGGACCCGGGCGGGCAGCGGCGCGCCGGCCAGGCACTTCTCGGCCCGTTCGAAGTACCGGCGTCCGGCGACGAGTTCGCCGGTCTCCAGGGCGCACTCGCCGAGTCCGAGCAGGGCGGCGGACTGCTCGGCGGCGAGCCCGTGCGTCTCGGCCTCGGCGAGCAGCCCGGCGTACTGCCCGGCGGCCGCCCCGGCCTCGCCGTCGGCCAGGGTGCGCTGGGCTTCGGTGAGCCGCAGCCGCAGCCCGGTGACGAGCCGGGCCGAGCGCCCGCCGGCGAGCTCGTCGAAGGCCACGCCGAGCCGCTCCGCGAGATGCCGCAGGGCGTCGTCGGAAGGCCGTACCCGGCCCGACTCGAGGGTGGAGATGTAGGCCGGTGTGTACACCGGTTCCGCCAACTGCCGCTGCGTCAGTCCCCGTTCCGCACGCAACCGCTGCACCCGGCGCCCGATGGTCCCCGGATCGTCACGCTCCCCCACGCCAACTCCCCCTGCAGCTCTTGCCGTTCGACCGGAACTGCCCCTAGGTTAAACGGAGTGTTAAGCAGGATTGTCGAACCTGCTTAACACGTTGCCGCCGTAGTCGCCGCCCCTGTTGCGAGGTCGCCGTGCCGAGCCGCACACGCACCGCCGAGCGGTACGCCCGAGGCTTCACCGCCGCCCTCGTCGCGGTGGCGACCCTGCTGCTCGCGGCGAACGCGGGGCCGGCGAGGGCCGAGGCCCCACGGCCGGCGTTGCAGACCACCGCCGACTCCCGCTGAAGTGACGGAAAAACGCCCCTCACACCAGCGTCTTACGTGCCTGTTCACCCATGTGTCAGAGGGGTGTTCTAGCCTGCGCGGGCTGATCACTTCACTCACACGGGGGTTCGGAACACCGTGCACAGACGCATGCTCACGACCGCGACGACGCTCGCGGTCCTCTTGGGTTCGGTCACGCTCGCAGCGGCGGGCGCCGGACCGGCGACGGCCGACTCCAGCGCGCTGCTGCCCCTGAAGTCGAGCGGCGACATCGTCGTCGACGGGGTCCACCACCGCGTCTTCATCAGTGATCCCACGGCCGGTCAGGTCGTCGTCACCGACTACGCGGGCACGGTCACCGGGACCGTGGGCTCGCTGCCCGGCGTGCGCGGCCTGGAGCTGTCGCCCGACTCGGGCACGCTGTACGCGGCCGTGCGCGACGCGGACGCGGTCGTCGCGATCGACACGGCCACCGCGACCGAGTCCCGCCGCTACGCCACGGGCGCGGGCGGCGGCCCGTCGTACGTGGCCCTGGCCGGCGGCAGGCTGTGGTTCAGCTACGGCGCCGGCGGGAACGGCAACATAGGCTCGCTCGACCCCAGCGCCGCCGACCCGGGGGTCACCCTGGGCCAGGACACCGGCCGCACCTTCTACGACGCCCCGATCCTGGACGCCTCCGCAGGCGCCCCGGGCACGCTCGTCGCGGGGGCGCCGGGGCAGAGCCCGGTCGAACTCGCCGTGTACGACGTCTCCTCCGGCACCGCGAGCCGTACGGCCTACGCCTTCGACCCGGGCAGCACCGGCGGCGGCAACCTCCAGGACCTCGCGGTCACGCCGGACGGCAAGGACGTCGTCACGGCCAGCGGCGCCCCCTACTACCAGGCCGTCTACAAGCTCACGGACCTCACCGCCGACGGCAAGTACGTCACCAACACGTACCCGAACGCGGTGGACATCGCCCCCAACGGCGACGTCGCGGCGGGCACCGACTCCTCGTACGAGCCGGACGTCCACGTCTTCAAGCAGGGTGTGGAGACGCCGGTCAGGCAGTACGACCTGCCCGACACGGGCACCCCCGGCGACTCGGACCTGCTGGCCCCGGCGGGCCTCGCCTGGGCGCCCGACGAGAGCAGGCTCTTCGCCCTCTCGAAGAACGGCTCCGACGCGTACGCCCTGCGGATCTACGACGCGCCGACGAAGGCGCCCACCACCCTCACGGTGAACGCCCCGGCCACGGCCGGCCGTGGGACCTCCCTGACCCTCACCGGCACGCTGGCCTCGTCGGCGGCGTTCGGGGCGGACACGAAGGTCTTTGTCACCCGCACCGACGAGGAGTCCCCGGCCGGCAAGCCGCTCGGCACGGCGACCGTCGGGACCGACGGCTCGTACACCTTCGCCGACACCCCGCCGGCGGGCGGCAAGGTGACGTACACGGTCACCTACGCGGGTGACGACGCGCACGCCGGCGCCTCCGCCACCCACGAGGTGAGCGTCGCGAAGTCCACGGCCGCGCTCACGCTGAACAACGACGGCAAGGCGTACGGCTACGGCAGCGACGTGACGTTCGCGGCGCACCTCGGCACCACGTACAAGAACCGGACGGTCGAGATCTGGGCCGACCCCTACGGCTCCGACAAGCCGAGCACCCTGGTCAAGAAGGGCACGGTCGACTCGCACGGCAACCTGTCCGCGACGGTCCACCTGACCCGGGACACGAAGGTCAGCGCCAAGTTCACGGGCGACACCCGGTACGCCGCGAGGACGGTCACCAACTCCGCCTACACCAGGGTCGCCATCTCGACGTCCCTGAGCGGCTCCTACAAGTCCGCGACGGCCTGGAACCAGAAGTACTCCTACTTCCACCAGTCCAAGGCGCCCGTCCAGAACACGACGATGTCCATGTACCCGGGGCGCAAGTACCAGCTCCAGGTGCAGCGGTACGCCGACGGGGCGTGGCGGACCACCGCCACGCAGTACTTCGCGCTCGACCGCTACGGCAAGGACGCGGCCACCCTGGACGGCACTCCGCCCGTCGGCCCCCGCTTCCGGATCCGCTCGTCCTACATCGATCCGACGTCGGGCGACGACGTCAACACGACGACGTACGGGGCGTGGAAGTACTTCGTCTTCACCCGCTGACTCCGGCGAACCGGCCGGGACTCGTCATGCGGGTTCCGGCCGTTTTCCCGCCCGGCTCTGTGTGCGGGACGGGCGCGTCGGGGGGAGAATGGGACGGAGGGAGCTGAGACACCATGACGTTCCCCATCACCCCGGACTACGAGTCCTTTCTCCGCACCCCGGCCGTGAGGCACCCGAACGAACGGTCCAGGCTGATCCTCGCCGCAGCCTCCGTGTGGATCGCGTTCGGCATCCTCCTGGTCATCGCCCTCTCACTGGGAGGCACCAGTCTTCTGATCTTGTTCTTGACGATCCTCGTCGTCGCGGTGGCCCAGTGGGTCATCCTGAGGATGTGGCAAGCGCGCCTGCTCGGCAGCGCGGTCAAAGTGACACCCGACAGTTTTCCGGAGATCCACGCGGAGATCGCCGAACTCCGCAGGAAGCTCGACTACCACCGACCGGTCGACGTCTACGTGGTCGACGAGGTCCCGGGAAAGATGACGGTCACCAGCCTGCTCGGGACGCGGGTCCTCCTCATCGAGGGAGGGTTCGCCGCGAGCCTCCAGGAGGACGGTCCCGCGGCCCTGCGCTTCATGCTCGGCAACTTCATCGGCTGGCTCAAAGCCCGGCACGGGCGGCTGAACCTCTCCGTGATCATTCTCGACCGCCTGAGGTACCTGACGTACGTGGTCCCCTGGATACTTCCCTACTGGCGTTGTTCCGAGTACACGTGCGACCAGTTCGGGTACCTGTGTGCCGAGGACCTGCACGCGTCCCTCGGCGTGATAGCCCGGCTCACCGTCGGCAAGGAACTCGGGCCCGGCATGTCCCCCACGGGCATCCTCGAGCAGGCCCACCGGGCGTCCGGGCATCCGCTGACGCGCTACGCCGAACTGTCCCAAGCGCAGCCGCACCTGGTGAAGCGCTACGTCAACCTCGTCGCCTTCGCCGGGGCCGTGATGCCCGTCGACTTCGAACGGTTCCGCGCGGGGCTGGACGAGAAGGGCCGCCGCATCCTCAGGGACCTGCTGCTGCAGACGCCTCACCGCCAGTCGCACGGCGCGATGCCCTGGCAGGCTGCCTGAACGGAATGCATGGTCAACCGGGCAGAACCTTCCGCAACGCCTCGTCGAGGCTCTTCGCGATCTCCGCGTCGCCCGGCCGGCCCTCACGTGGGATCGGGCCGTACAGGGCGTCCAGTTCGGTGATGAGGGTGTGTGTCACCGCCCCGTACAGCGGGGTGCGCGGGCGGTGCACGCCCTCGCGGAGGGACGGGAGCAGGATGTCGCGGGAGAAGCTGACGCCGTCGGCGATCCGGTCGGGGGGCAGGCGGACGGTGCGCTCGCCGGTGGGCGACGCCGCCGGGGTCTCGGCGTACGCCGGGGCGTGCCGGCACGGGGGAGCGGTGCCGGATTCCTGGTAGGCGGAGACGCGGGTCGCGGCGAAACCGGCGCGCAGCAGGCAGCGTTCGCTGTCCGGGTCGGTCAGGAACGCGATCAGTTCCGCCGCCTTGGCGGCCCGCTGCTCGGACGTGGAGGAGGTGACGGCCAGGTTCTGCCCGCCGAGGACCGCCTTGCCGGGCAGCCGGGTCACCCCCAGGTTCTCCCCGTAGGTCTCGCGCAGGGTGGGGTAGACGTACGGCCAGTGCCGCAGGAAGGTGGTGCGGCCCTCCGCGAAGGCACTGAGCGACTCGGCCTCGCGGGACTCGGAGGCGTCGTCGAAGGTGTAGGGCGGGGCCGTGCGCGCACGCAGTTCGGCCACGCCCGCCGTGAGCTGTTCCACGGTCGCCGCGTACTCGCCGTCGCCGTCGGTCAGCCGGAGCCCGGGCACGGCCGAGGTGAACGCCTCGACCGCGTTGACCGTACGGCCCTCGTACGGGGCGAGCTGGGTGGCCCAGCCCTCGTGGCCCTGGGAGCCGAAGTGCCCTTTGACGGCGTCGATCTGGTCCCGCAGTTCGTCCCAGGTGACCCCGTCGCTGAGGTCGGTCCGGGAGACACCGGCCTCCCGCAGATGGTCCTTGCGGTAGTACAGCAGGCCGGCGTCGCTGTTGAACGGGACCGCGTACCGCTCGTCCTTCCAGTACGACGTCCTGTCCACGGACGGGATGATGTCGTCCGGGGACCTGACGGCCGCGTCGGTCAGCGGGCGGATCAGGCCCGCGTCGGCGAACTCCGGAACCCAGGTCACGTCCAGGTTCACCACGTCGTACCGGGCGCTGCCCGACTGGAGGGCGCCGAGCAGCTGGCTGCGCTGCTGGTCGGCGGAACCGGGCAGTTCCACCAGCCGGGCCTCGAAGCCCTGCGCGCCCTGCTCGGCGTTCCAGACGTCGATGAGCTGTTGGCGGATGCCGTTCTTGCCGGTCACGTCCTGCCCGCTGGCCACCACGATCCGGCGGCGGTTGTCGGCGTCCGGCGGCTCTTGCTGTACGTCACCGCCGGTGCAGGCGGCCAGGAACAGCAGGGCCAGCACGGCCGGCAACGCGAGTACGGCGGCCGGCAGTCGTCGGGCCATCATTCCTCCCCCGTTCCGACGCGGGCGACCTCGTCGCGCAGCGCGGGCACGAGGTCGTCCCCGGCGTCGAGGCAGCGGCCCTGGGCGGCCTCCGCGACCCGCGTGCCGGGGCGGCCCCGGTCGCAGCCCCCGCTCTTCAGCGTCACCATGGCCACGGGCACGCCCGACTCGCGCGCCCGGTCCTCCACCTCGCGGAGGCCGTCGCCGGCCAGGCGGCTGTCGTCCTCGCCGTCGGTGAGGTACACGATCAGCTGCGGCCGCTCGTCGCCGGCGCCGCGCTCCCGCATGAACGCCAGGGCGTCCAGCAGGGCGGCGCGCGGATCGGCCTCCGCGTCCCGCACCTCGGCGCCTCCCTCGCCGGTCCTCAGCGCCTCTTCCGCCGCCGCGCGGGAGTGCCTGCCGAAGTCCAGCAGTTCGGTGTGTGTGGGGCCCTTGACCCCGTGCACCGCCCACACCCCGTACTCGTCCCCCCTGCCGAGCCCCGTCAGGGTCTGTTTGAGGATGCCGGGGCCGCCGCTGGGGCCGTCCCACAGACCGGCCATCGAGCCGGAGCTGTCGAGGAGGAACAGCACGCGGCCGGTTCCGTGCGCGTTGCCGTACCGCTCCAGTGTCCGGTCCAGTTCCGTCGCGGCGGCGGGGTCCGCGGGCGGGACGGGATCGGTCAGCCCCTGGTCGGCCGCCTTCCCGGCGAGCAGTCCCCGTTCGCCCGTCGCGGACCTGAATCCCTGCCGGCCGAGCACCTCCCGGCCGCCCTCTCCCGTCAGCCAGTCGCGGAACCGGTCCACCCTGTCGTCCCGGGCCTGGACGTCCCGGTCGCCGCCCTCCCAGCGCACCCGCACGAACGTCGGTTCCAGACCGGGCACGTCGTCGGGGTAGACGGCGGTGCGCTCGGCGCGGGTGACCGAGTGGCAGCCGACGCCGCTCCTGAGCAGGAACTCCGGGACCAGGACCGCGCTGCGGTCGTCCACGGCGTCGTCCGCGGGCAGCGTGCACAGCAGCCTGACGGCCGAGGGCTCGGGCCGTCCCGCCCGGGTGATCAGCCCCTCGGCGCCGCGCACATCGGCCCCGTCGCCGTACAGCCCCACCGTCGCCAGCAGCGCCGAGTCGCTGAACTCGGGGTCGGGCCTGCGCACTTGCGTCCTGCCGTCCGAGTCCTTCAGGGCCCTGACCAGCTTGGGCAGCGACCACCCGAGGGTCGGAACGCCGGCGTCGAGGCCCTCCGGGACGGCCAGCACGACCGGTGAGTACGCGAGCGGCTCCTTGTCCGGCTCCAGCCGGGCGAAGACGCGTTCCACCTGCGCGTCGCCGGCCCGGTCGACGTCCGCGCGGGTCGCGGGGATCCACACGTCCGGCTGCGGGCCGATGTCCCGCTGCGGGTTGACGTCCTCCCTCGGCTGCTGCCAGGGGTCGGACTGCTCGCCCAGCGCGGTCACCACGTGGGCGGCACCGGCGCTGTAGACGGTGACGCCGCTGCGCGGGCAGCCGTCCTCCGTGGTGTTGGCGTCCGAGGTGAGGTAGGCGTCCGCTGCCGCCCGCATCGCCGGCTCCAGGTCGGGGTCGGTGAGGACCCGCAGCTCCAGCGGCGGTTCGCAGGGGCCGGAGCCCCCGGTCAGGACCAGAACTCCGTAACCGGCGGCGCCGATGGCGACGAACGCCAGCACGAGCGCCACAACGGTGCGGCCAAACAGCCCGATGGAGTCCCGGACGCGGGCGAGCGAACGCCGGAGCCAGGAGAACCAGCCGGGCGGGTCCTCGGTGTCGTCGGGCGGGCCCACCGGTCCTGCCGCCAGCAGCACGTCCGCGTTCGGGTCCCACGGGGGCGCCAGTGCCTGAGGTCTCTGCGAGTCGTCGGCCTCCGCCTTGTACTTCGCGGCGGCCATGCGTTCCTTCACCGCGGCGTACAGCCCGGAGAGCCACACCTCCCCGCCCGCCTCGAGGACCCGTACCACCTCGCGCGTGAACGGCGTGGCGACCTCCGCGTCCCCGCCCGGGATGCAGCGGTTGGGCTGCACGCTCATCAGCAGCAGGACCTTGTGCCTCCGCCGGTCGTCGAAGCGGTGCCAGATCTCCGCGGCGTTGCCCGCGTAGCAGCAGTCGAGGATCACCACCACCTGCTGGGCGCGGCTCTCGACGAGCTCGCCGAGCACCTCGCTGAACGTCACCGAGCCGGGCAGCCCGTCGCCCGTGAGGACGCGGGCGGTACGCATCTGCAGGTGCAGCTCGTTGCCGGAGGTGGAGGTGACGGCGTGCCCGGCGAAGTAGACCAGCAGCAGCCCCCTGGCCTCGCGGCAGGCGCGGCGGAGCGCTCCCGTGAACTCGTCCGGGGTCGGCGAGGCCAGGGCCCGCACCTCGTGCGCACCGAACACGGCGCTGCGGTGCAGCGCGTCCTCGAGTGTCGTCCGGTTGTGCCGCACGGCGGGGAGCTGGCCGGTGACGCCCTGTGGGTCCGGTGCTGTGTGGTCGTACTCGGACACGGCGACCAGCAGCGCCCGGTTCACTTCGCCGCGCGGGTCGAAGCGGCTCACCGGCCTACTCCCCGTCGGTGTCCAGCGTGCGGATCTGTGGCTCGGGATCCCCGCCCTGGAGCCTTCGGCGGTTGTTCGTCCAGGTCTTCACCGCGCGGGTGGTGTACTCGGTGAGGGCCACGAGCGTGACGACGTCACCGAGGATCTTCAGGACGAGTTCGAGGTCGGGCCCCAGCCGACCCTTGGTCCCGTCGGTGCTGGTCTGCTCCTCGATGCTCAGCTTCTCTTCGGAGAGCAGCCCCGCGAGCGACTCCTCCCGCTCCAGCCACGTCTTCAGAGCTCTGACATCGTCCACGGTCCCGCCGGCGCCCAGCCGGACGCGCACGCCTAAGACAGCCACTTCGTCCCCCTCTGTCATGCCCGACATCATGACACCGGGTCAGGCCCCGGCGGCAGACCCGTGACGTGACCGGCGCAAGCGATCGCACGCCCCTTTCACGCCGGGGTCACACGGCGCACACGGCTCAGCCCTGGGTCTGCAACTGCCTCAGCTGCCGCTGCACATGGTCCAGGGCCCCTTCGCGCCGCCCGGGCACCCGTCCGCGCAACGCGGCGAGAGCGGCGCCCAGTTCGCGGGCGGGGGCGGGGTCGCGGACCTGGCCCCACTGGTGGTGCGCCCGGTCCACGGCGGCCTCGACGGCGGGGGCGTCCGGGGCATGTCCGGCGTTCAGGCGGACACTCGCGATCGTCAGCCAGGTACGGCAGCTGCGGGCGGCGTCCCCGGCGAACATCGCGAGGTCGGCCCGTACTTCGGCCCAGTGCAGGGCCTCCTCGGAGGCGGGCCCGTGCGCGGTGACGGCGGCCTGTTCGTGCCGGGCGGCGAGCGCGTCGGCGTCGGCGTGCCGGCCGGACTGGACGGCGGCGGTGATGGCGGCGTGCGGATCCCCGCCCGTGGGGCCGGGCGTACTCAGCACCAGGTCCGTGCCCGCGCTCTCCGGCGCGATCCGGGTCAGGGCCTGCTGGTGCAACTGCTCGACCGGCGGCCGGAACCCGCTGCGCAGGATCGTCGCGACGGCCTTCATGTACGCCGGCTGGGCGACGCTGCGTCTGGACGGCGGCGGCGCGATACGCCCGTGGACGGCGTTGCCCCGCCCCGAGTCGAGTGGGGTGCTCCGCAGCAGTTCCCAGGTCTCGGCGTCGGCGTGCAGGTCGAGCAGGAGGGTGGTGGCGCCGACGGGCCTGAGCCGCAGTTCCTCCCGGAACCAGTGCCAGGGGAAGGCGGTGTAGCGGGCGGTGGAGGGGGTGGTGCGGGCCAGCGCGAGGTGCGGCAGGTGCTGGCGGCGGTCGAGCTGGAGCTGGCCGGTGACGTACACGGTGAGCGGGCCGGGGGCAGCGGCTGCGGCCCGCAGCCGGGTGAGGACGGCCTGCGGCTCCAGCGGGTCGGCGAGTTCGACGACGTTGGCGGTGTCGGTGCCGGACAGCACGGCGGGCGCCACGGCGGCCAGGACGGGGAGCACGGAGGCGGCGTCCACGAGGCGCCCCTTGCCCACCGGCGAGGCCGCCAGCAGCAGCACGGTTCCGGGCATCGCCCCACCCCCTGTGTCGATCACGTACGTCAGCACGGTATCCGCTGCGGCTGCAAAGGTGGGCCCCAGCCCCGCAAACCCCGCCTTCGGGGGCTTCCGACCCGGCCCCGACGGGCCGCACCGGCCGCGCCCCCGTTCCGGTTTCGTTCCGCCGACTTGCCAGGGGCTGTGCGTCGGTGTGCCCTGGTTTCAGGGGCAGGGACAGAGAGGAGAGCTGTCATGGCTCATGCGGCACCCGCCTCACGCACGATGACCATGCCTCGTCGCAGGCCCGACGTCTTCGGCCCGCGGGTCCACCTCGCGGTGAAGGTCGGCCTGCCCGTGGTGCTCGGGCTGACCTACGGCTACTGGGCCGCGGCCGTCCGGCGCGACGCCGGGCCCATCACGGGCTGGAACCTGCTGTTCGGCTTCGTCACGGCGCTCGTGTTCGCCCTGGTGTTCGCCGCCGTGTGCGCGCTGGCACCGCTGCTGCCCCGCGAGCTGCACGCGTTGTGCTGGTTCGTCTTCTCGGGCGCCGCGTTCGGTTTCCTGTACAGCCAGTCCGGTGCGTCCGTGCTCAGCTCCAGCGGGCTGGGGCTGGTGACCGGGGCGGCCGTCTTCGCGATGGTGTTCTACCGCTATTACACGCACGAGGACGCCGCAGGCCGCCGCATCGGCTGAGGAGGTTCGGGACACTCGTTCGGGGGAGCCCGTCGACGGGCTCCCCCGAAGCGTTTTCCCGCAGGTGGAGCGCGCTGCGCCACTGCAGGCGGCCGGCCGGACGGCGTCGCAGCGCTCGCGGGCCCGGCCCGGGGCGGCTTGCCTGGAAGGGTGTCCGAGCGCGACCGGGCGCCCCTGGCCGGGAAGGCGCCCCCACGACCGCGGAACGTCCTGTCGGCCGTTCTGCTGATCCTCGCGTGCCTGCTCGTGCCCCTCGGGGCGATCGCGTCCTGGGCGGCCCACGGGCTGACCGACACCGGCCGCTACGTCCGGACGATGGCACCGCTCGCCGTGGACCCGGACGTGCGGCTCGCGGTCGCGGACGCCGTCGGGGACGGTGTCCTGCGGGAGCTCGGACGCCAGGTCGACGACAAACCGCTGCGCGGGACGGTCGGACCCTTCGTGCACGACGCGGCGCGCTCCTTCACCCGCACCGAGGCGTATCGCGCCGCCTGGGACGCGGCGAACCGGGCCGTGCACGACGCGGTGCTGCGCGCCCTGCGCGACGACGGCGCCGGCGGCGCCCCGGTCACCGTCGACCCCGCTCCCGTCATCGCCCGCTTCAAACAGCAACTCGCTGAGGAACACGTGCCGTTCGCCCACCGCATCCCGGTCACGCACACCCGGATCCCGGTGCTCCCGGCGGACGACGCGGACCGACTGCGCAAGGGGTACCACGTGCTGGACACCGCCGCCTTCTGGCTGCCGCTCGCCGCCGCCGTCCTCGCGGTTGCCGGGATCGCCGTCGCCGTGTGCCGCCGCCGCGCGGTCACCGCCCTCGGGCTGGGGACGGCCCTGGGCGGCGCGCTGCTGGTCCTCGCCCTCGCGATCGGCCGCCGCCTCACCCTCGCCGACCTGCCCGACGCCCTGCACCGCCCGGCCGCGGGGGCCGTCTACGACGCCCTCACGGCCACCCTGCGCACGGTGTCCTGGCTGCTGTGCGTGCTGGGGCTGGCGGTGGCGGCCATCGCCTGGGTCACGGGCCGGTACGGTCCCCGGCTCGCCGCGCGGCGACATGCGCGAGGGTCCGCAGCGCCCGGCGCAGATCCGGTTCCGGAGCCGACGCGAGCCCGAGCCTGACGGCGTCGGGCGTGTGCCCGGAGGCGACGGCGAAGGCGGGTCCGGGCGTGACGGCGATGCCGTGCGCGGCGGCGGCGGCTGTGAAGGTGTCGGCGCGCCACGGGGCGGGCAGCTCCCACCAGGCGAAACAGGAGGCCGGATCGGACCGTACGGCGAATCCCGCGAGCTCCTCGGCGAGGATCAGCTGCCGCCGTGCCGCGTCCGCCCGCTTGGCCCTCACCAGCCGCGCCACCGTCCCCTCCCCGGCCCACCGCGCGGCCGCCTCCAGCGCGAACCGCCCCGCGCTCCAGCCACCCGAGCGCACGGCGTCGGCCACGGCGGCGACCCGGTGCGGCGGCACCACGAGGAACCCGGCGGTGAGCCCGGGAGCCACCCGCTTGGAGAGCCCGTCGACGACGTGAGTGAGGGCCGGGGCGTGCACGGCGAGCGGATCACCGGGCTCCCGGAGGAAGGACCAGATGCGGTCCTCCACGACCGGCAGGTTCAGGTCGTGGAGCAGCTGGGCGAGTTGCAGCAGCCGCGGCCTGCCGGTCGTCCGGGACGTCGGGTTGTGCAGCGTCGGCTGCAGGTAGAGGGCGGACAACGGCGCCGAGCGGTGCGCGGCGGCGACGGCCTCCGGGAGCAGCCCGGCCGCGTCCCCGGCCAGCGGCACCAGGGTGATGCCGAGCCGCGCCGCGATCTCCTTGACCAGCGGATACGTCAGCTGCTCCACCCCGACCCGGCCGCCCGGCCGGACCAGCGAGGCGAGCACGGCGGCGATGGCCTGCCGGGCGTTGCCGGTGAACAGCAGCCGCTCCGGGGCCGGGCGCCAGCCCGGGGTGGTGAGCACCGTGGCCGCGGCCTCCCTGGCTGCCGCGGTGCCGGTGGCGGCCGCCGGTGACAGCGCCTCGGCCAGCACGTCGGGACGCAGCAGCGGCGCGAGCACGGGGGCGAGCAGCTCCGCCTGGCCGGGCGCGACGGGGTAGTTGAGCTCCAGGTTGACGGGTGCGCCGGCCGGAGCGGGTTCGATGAGCGCCTGTCCCACCGGCCCGTCCGGTGCGGCCCGTACGAAGGTGCCGCGCCCGACCTCCCCGACGACCAGCCCGCGGCGCACGAGTTCGCCGTACACCCGCCCGGCCGTCGACGGTGCGATGCCCCGCCGCCGTGCGAACGCCCGCTGCGGCGGCAGCCGTTGGCCCGGCCGCAGCCGTCCGGTGGCGATGTCGTCGGCGATGCGGTCGGCGATGCGCCGGTAGTCACTCATCGGCCGGTCTCCCCCTTGGATTGCACCGAGAGCAAAGATCTTATTGCACCGAGTAGTCGGGGCGCCCTAGGGTCGACGTCATGGCACCCTTCCTCGCATACGAGGACAAAGGCCCCGATACGCATCGGCTGCCCCTCGTCCTCGTCCACGGCCACCCCTTCGACCGCACGATGTGGGCCCCGCAGCTCGACAGGTTCCCGGGTACCCGCCGCGTCATCGCCCCCGACCTGCGCGGCTACGGAGCCTCCCCGACCACCCCGGCCGTCCCGGACTTCTCCGGCTTCGCCCGGGACATCGAGGCGCTGCTGGACGAGCTGAAAGTGGAGTCGTTCGTGCTCGCGGGCCTGTCGATGGGCGGGCAGATCGTCATGGACTGCTACCGGCTGTTCCCCGAGCGGGTCCGCGGCCTGGTCCTCGCGGACACCTTCCCGTCGGCGGAGACCCCCGAGGGCGTGCGCACCCGCGACACCATGGCGGACCGCCTCCTCGCCGAGGGCATGCGCGGCTACGCCGACGAGGTCCTGGAGCGGATGGTCGCCCCGTACGCCTCCGCCGAGGTCAAGGCACACGTCCACGCCATGATGACGGCCACCGCCCCCGAGGGCGCCGCCGCCGCCCTGCGCGCCCGGGCCCGGCGCCCCGACTACACCGCCCTGCTGCCGCACGTCTCGGTCCCGGCCCTGGTCGTCGTGGGGGCCGACGACACCTTCACCCCGGTCTCCGACGCCCGGGCGATGCACGCGGCCCTCCCGGACTCCCGGCTGCACATCGTCGAGGGAGCGGCACACATGCCGAACCTGGAACGCCCGGAGGTGTTCGACCACGCGCTGGAGGAATTCCTGGCCCGGGTCGACGCCCGGCAACCTTCCCCCGCCCCGCCCCGTCTTTGAGGGAGGATTCGGGCATCCCACCCCGCGAACGGAAGGCCGGGCCTTGGACACCGCCGCTGCCGAGTGGACCGCCAGGGACGACGGGCGCGAGCACCGTCCGCCCGGGCGGCGGCTCGGCGCCTGGTGCGCCGGCCTGCTGTTCGCCGGGGTGAGCGTGGTCGCCGGTTTCCGGGCCGCCGACAGCGACGGCCCGACCCCCGTCCCGCAGCTCCTGGCCTTCCTCCCCTGGCTGCTCGTCCCCACCGGCGTCGGACTGCTGCTGACGCTGCTGTCCCGCCGGTGGCTCGGCACGCTCTGGGGCGTGGTCCTGCTCGGCCTGCTGGCCTGGTACATCGAGCCGTACGGCAAGGTCGGCGACCCCTCGGGCCGCCCGGTCGCCGACCTGCGCGTGCTGACCTCCAACGTCGAGTTCGGCCAGGGCACCGGCTCCCTCGTCGCCGCCGTCCGCCGGGAGGAACCGGACGTGGTCTTCGTGGAGGAGTGCGACTACGCGTGCGACGCGCTGCTGAAGCGGGACCTCGCCCAGGACTACCCGTACCGCCGGGCCGTGGAGGGCGGCGGCTCGGAGGGTTCCGTCATCCTCAGCCGCTTCCCGCTGCGGCCCACCGCGGGCGTGCCCGGCACGATGGGCATGCCCGGGGCGGTCGCCGACGTCGACGGGCACGCCGTACGACTCCAGCTCGCCCACCCCATGCCGCCGCTGCCCGGCCAGGTGGACCTCTGGCGCCGGGAGCTCGGCGCCCTGCGCGAGGCGGCCGGTGCCGACCCGGGCACCCCTCTCGTCCTGGCCGGTGACTTCAACGCCTCCCAGGACCACGCCGCCTTCCGCCGCATCCTGGACACCGGCCTGCGCGACGCCTCCCGCCTGGACGGCGCCGACCGCACGGCCACCTGGCCGGCCCGGACGGCACCGGCGTTCGGCGCGCAGATCGACCACGTCCTGGTGTCGGAGGACTTCGGCGCGAGCCGCACCCGCACCCTGGACCTGGCCGACACCGACCACCGGGGGGTCGTCACGGACCTCACGCTCCACGAGCACCGCTGACCGCAACGCGGGCGCACACGAATACGGCCGCCCCTCGTGGCAGGGCGGCCGTATTCGCATGGGGGTCCTAACGAGCCGACTTCGCCAGGGCCTTGTCCATCGCCGCCGCGAAGCCGTTGGCCCACAGCCGGTTGACGCGGGACCGCTCGGTCGAGTTCGGGATGGCGTTGGTGCAGGACGTGCCGGGGCCGCCACCGGACATCAGCTCACTGCACGGGCCCGAGTAGTGGTCGGGAAGACCGAGGACGTGACCCGTCTCGTGGGCGGTGACCCGGGTGGAGTCGTACTGCTGGTTCTGCCGGTAGTCCAGGAAGATGTAGCCGCTGCCGTGACCGTCGGTGGAGGCGTACGAGCCGCGGGAGTCGTTGCCCTCCCGGTAGCTGAAGTCGGCCGCCGAAGCGGAGCCCGACTGGAGCTTCACGTTCGACACCGAGCTGTTCCATATCTGGGTGCTGCGCGCTATCTGGGCGCTGAACGTCGGCGCGCGGGAGGCGTCGTAGACGACGGTGACGGCCGCGGTGGCACTCGGGTTCGCGGCGCGCTTCTCGGCGACGGACTTCAGGACCGCCTGGAAGAAGGCTCTGCTCGCGTCGGCGTCGGCTGCCGCCGAGGCGGACGACTGGGTGACGAACCCGGCGTGGGGCTCCGCGACCGGGGACGCCGCGGCGGGGGAAGCCGTTCCGAGTCCGGCCATCGTGAGGCCGAGACCGAGAACCGCCAGGGAAGACAGGGACTTTCGCATCGAGAACTCCTTGGGTGGGGTTGAGTCTCACCGGTGAGTCTCGATGCCTGTGCGGCGCCTGTGATGATGGCAACCAGGGATAGGACGGCACTATCGGCTGCCCAGTTCACCTGGTTTAGCGATGGATTATGCGGCTGGTTAACGCCGCGGTTCCGCTTTAGCCTCACAGAGCATGGAGCTCGAGGTGAGGCACCTCCGCGCGCTGTGCGCCATAGCCGACACCGGCAGTCTGCACCGTGCCGCCCGGCAGCTGGGCGTCGCCCAGCCGTCGTTGAGCACCCAACTGCGCCGGATCGAGCAGGAGCTGGGCGGACCGCTCTTCCTGCGCTCCCACACCGGCTGCCGCCCCACCCCGCTGGGCCGCCTGGTCCTCAGCCGGGCCCGGCCGCTGATGGCCGACCTGCACCTGCTGGTCACCGAGGCGAGGGCGGCGGCGTCCGGCGGCACCGAGCTGCGCATCGGCTCGACGGCGAGCAAGGCCCTCGCGGGCTGGCTGCGCCGACTGCGCGCCCACGGCCGAAACCCCAGCCTCCACATGAACGTCTCCCCCAACGCCCTGCTCCGCATGGTCGCCGACGGCCAGCTCGACGTCGCCTTCGTGCACGAGGTGGAGGGCTGCCCGCTGCGCATCCCCGCGGAGCTCCGGCTGCGCGTCCTGGTGGAACGCGAACCGCAGTGCGTGTCCCTGCCCGTCGACCATCCGGCAGCGGCCAAGCAGGAGGTCGAGCTGGCCGACCTGGCCGGCGACCGCTGGATGATCGACCCCACGGTCGACGGCGAATGGGACGCCGTCCAGCGGATGTTCCGCGACGCCCGCGTCAGCCCGCACGTCCTGCACGGCGACTACCACACGGCCGACGCCCTGGTCGCGACCGGCGAGGTCGTCACCGTCTGCCAGCCCACCCGCACCCCCCGCCCCGACATGGCGGTACGCCGCCTGAAGGGCGATCCGCTCGGCGTACGGCTGCTCGCCGCGGCCCGCACGGAGACCGACCTGGACGGCGTCTACCCCGCGCTGGAGGAGGCCTACGGGGAGGTGGCCCGGCAGGCACCGGCCTACCGGGAGTGGCTGGAGCGGGAACGGCCGGCATCCGGGGGCCAGGTCAGACCCCCGAGCCCGTGCCTTCCGTGAGGGCTGCCGCGTGACTCAGACGCCGATGTCACGCCCGTCGGCGCGCCAGACGGCCACGACCGCCGGCCGGACGTACCTGCCGGGACCGTCGGGCCAGGCGCTGGCCGGCTTCTCCACGGTCGCACCGTCGATCTCGCCCGGGTGCTGCACGGAGACCAGGACGCGCCGGTCCTGGATGATCGGCCCGCAGGTCTCGGCCCCCTTCGGCACGGTCAGGAACTGCTTGAGCTCGCCGCGCCGCTCGCCCCGGGTCGCCACGCCGAACAGGCCGTCGTGCGAGCCGAGCTGGGCACCGTCGGTGGAGATCCACAGGTTGCCGTGCGGGTCGAAGGCCACGTTGTCCGGGCAGGAGATCTGGCTGACGGCGTCCTTCGGGAACCCGGCGAAGTAGGTCGCCGGGTCGTCCGGGTCACCGGCGACGAGGAACAGCGACCAGGCGAACCGGGTGCTCTCGGGCCGGTTCCACCGCTCGGTGAGCTCCAGCACGTGCCCGTGCTTGTTGGCGTGGCGCGGGTTGGCCTCGTCCGCCCTGGCGTTGGAGCCGACACCCCGGTTGGTGTTGTTGGTCAGGGCGACGTACACCTTGCCGGTCACCGGGTTGGGCTCGATGTCCTCGGGCCGGTCCATCTTGGTGGCGCCCACCTTGTCTCCGGCGAGCCGCGTGAAGACGAACACCTCCTCGGCGCTCATCCCCGCCACGTGCGAGACGGCGCCCTGCGCGGTGGCCGTGGCCAGCGGAATCCACTCACCGCTCCCGTCGAACTCACCGTCGTCCGGCAGCTTGCCGGTGCCGTCGATCTCGATCGCCGGGGAGTCACCGGTGAGCTTGGCGACGTACAGCGTGCCCTCGTCGAGCAGGGAGAGGTTGTGCTCGCGGACCGCCCGGGAGGAGCCGCGGCGCATCCGCTTGCTGCCGACGAACTTGTAGAAGTAGTCGAACCGCTCGTCGTCACCGGAGTACACGACGGGACGGCCGTCCTGTGTGAGCCGCACGGTCGCGGCCTCGTGCTTGAACCGCCCGAGAGCGGTGTGCTTGCGGGGCGTGGACTCGGGATCGTACGGATCGAACTCCACCACGTATCCGAACCGGTGCACCTCGTTCGGCTCCCGGGCGACGTCGAACCGCTGGTCGAACCTCTCCCACTTCCGCTCGCTGGCCCCGGTGCCGATGCCGTACCGCTTGTCGGTCGCCCGGCCGCTGTTGGCGAAGTACTGGTTGAAGTTCTCCTCGCCGTGCAGGGTCGTGCCCCACGGGGTGACACCGCCGGAGCAGTTGTTGAGGGTGCCGAACACCTTGGTGCCGGTCCGGTCGGCGGAGGTCTTCACGAGCTCGGACCCGGCGACGGGCCCGGTGAGCCGGAAGGCGGTGGTGGCGGTGACACGCCGGTTCAGCCGGTGCCGGGGGACGGGGGTGAGCCGGCCCGTCCTGCGGTCCTCCTCCACGACGACGGCGGACAGCCCGTGCGCGGCCCAGGCGACCTCGACCTGCTCCCGGGTCGGGTTGGTGGCGTCGTACCCGCGGAACATCAGGATCTCGTCGGTGTACTCGTGGTTGGCGACCAGCAACTGCCGGCCGCGCTCGCCGGGCAGCGGCAGCAGGGCGAGGAAGTCGCAGTTGTACCCGAACTGCCCGGCCTGGGCCTCGGCGGTCTGCTTCTCCGGGTCGAAGGCGGGCGCGCCGCGCAGGATGGGCTCGCCCCAGCGGATGACGACGTTCTGCCCGTATCCCTCCGGCACGGTGACCGTGTCGGCGGTGTTGGGCGCGACGGGCGCGAAGCGCAGCCCGCGCGCGCCCTTGGCCTTGCGCCGGGCGGCGTCGGACGCGGCAGCGACAGCCGCAGCCGGGGAGCCGGCGGCCGGGGCGGCGGTGGCCTGCGGAGCCCGTGCGACACCGGCGGCACCCGCTCCCGCGGCGGCCACGGTCACCACGGCCGCGGCACGCATCATCGACCGGCGGCCGATCGCACCGGCGATCACGTCACCGACGTACGCGTTGGAGCTGGTGTTGGGCACCTCGTGGAAGCAGGCGTCACCACATCGGAAACGACAGGTCATGGCGGACCGGCCGCCGGGGTGCGAACCGGACGGAGTTCCGATCAACGGCAGCAGCTTGCGCACTTTACTCTCCCCTGGGATGCCCTTGGTGTCAGCGTGACCGTAGGGGCACATACGTGCGGTAGCCGGGCGCCCTGGTGAACAACGAATGAACCCCCGGCTGCCGTACGGGGGTTGCGGCGATTCAGCCCGGCGACACCTGCACCGGCCGGATGCGCTCTTGACAGAGTGGACCTGGCACAACAGACCCTGCCCAAGATCACGCAGGAGGGCCGCTAACCTTACGTGTCCGTCCTGGCCAGGGATTGACGGGCTTCAACTCACGCGAAGGGTTGCGCGCACATGGGCATTCTCACTCGGTTGCGGAACGCGTTCGGACGATCCCGCAAGTCACAAACCGCCGAGGCGGAGGATGCGGCGCGTACGGCGGCCGCCGGGGAGACCGGCGGAACCGAGGGCCTGACCAGCGAGGACACCGGCCGCGACGCCACCCTCGCACCGGCACCCCCCGCCCCGGACCCCAAGGTCCCGTCCCCCTCCAAGGAACCGAAGCCCACGCCTTCGGCGAGCGTCCCCGAGCCCCGCGCGTCGGACTCCGGGGAACACGACCTCGTCTCGGCGGCCTTCGACAACGTGACGGTCCCGAGGCCGACACGCTCGACGGAGGACGAGCAGGGCACGACGCCGGACCGCGCGAGTGCGGAGGAATCGCCGGCAGCCGGGGAATCGGCGGGTGCCGGGGAATCGGCGGCTGCCGGGGAATCGGCGGCTGCCGGGGAATCGGCGGGTGCAGGGGAATCGGCGGGTGCAGGTAAGGCTCCTGCTGATGAGCCGGCGGCTGCCGCAGAGCCGACTGCTGTCGAGGAGCCGGAGACGGCGGAGCCGGCCGTGGCGGAGAAGGCCGCAGCCGCGGAGGATGCTCCCGCGGAGACGCCGGTCACCGAGAAGCCGACGGCGCCGGAGAAGCCTGAGGACAGCCCCGCGGACGAGGCACAGTCCGAGTCCGCGGCAAAGAAGGTCGCGAAGAAGACGGCCGAACCCGAGGCACCGGCGCAGGCGGAGGCGAAGGCCGAGCCCAAGGCCACGCGGAAGGCCGCGCCGAAGGCCAAGGCCGACACCGGGACGAAGTCCGAGAAGACCCCCGAGGCCGAGTCCGACGCGGTGACCACCGACAAGGCGTCCGCCGAGACGAAGCCGAAGACCAAGCCGAAGACCACGGCCAAGGCCACGGCGAAGACGAAGGGCGCGCCCGCGGCCAAGACCGCTGAGGCCGATCAGACCGCCCAGGCCGATCAGGGAACGAAGTCCGATCACGGGACGAAGTCCGAGAAGGCCCCCGAACCCGCGGCCGCCGACGGCGACACCGCCCCGCAGGGGCCACCCGCACCCGACGACGAAAGCCGCACGGGTGGTGCGGGTGGGAAGAAGAACACGGCCGAAGGCGAAGCCGAGGCCGAACCCGCCCTCACCCTGGCCACCCTCAAGAAGCACGCCCCCGGCCTCACCACCGCCTACAAGGCCGCCAGCACCACCCTCGAAAAGAACAACCTCACCGGCACCCGCGCCAAGGTCTACCTCGTCCTCGACCGCTCCGCCTCCATGCGCCCGTACTACAAGGACGGCTCCGCCCAGGCCCTCGCCGAGCAGACCCTCGCCCTCGCGGCCCACCTCGACCCCGAGGCCACCGTCCCGGTCGTCTTCTTCTCCACCGAACTCGACGGCACCGGCGAGATCACCCTCACCGAGCACGAGAACAAGATCGACGACCTGCACGCGAGCTTCGGCCGCATGGGCCGCACCAGCTACCACGCGGCGGTGGAAGCGGTCCTCGCCCACCACGACAAGTCGGCGGACCCCACCACCCCCGCCCTGGTGATCTTCCAGACCGACGGCGCCCCGGACGCGAAGACCCCCGCCAACCAGGCCCTCACCGACGCCGCGAAGACCCACCCCGCCGTGTTCTTCTCCTTCGTCGCCTTCGGAGACCCGGAGAACAAGGCCTTCGACTACCTGCGCAAGCTCAAGACCCCCAACACCTCCCACTTCCTCGCCGGCGAAACCCCCCGCGAGCTCACGGACAAGGAGCTGTACGAGGGCGTACTGGCGAACTGGCGCCCGTAGCCGTCCACCGCTCACGACGCCGCCCGCTTCCCACCCCGTAAAACGGGAGGCGGGCGGCGTACCCGTGTCAGCTACGATTTCAAGGTTCGTAGACGACCGAGACCACGAGATCGTCACCCCGCGTAGCGACTTGGGAGCAGCCCGCGATGGCTCGACACCTCATCACCAGCGCCCTTCCGTACATCAACGGGATCAAGCACCTGGGCAACATGGTGGGGTCCATGCTCCCTGCGGACGTCTACTCCCGTTACCTGCGCCAGCGGGGCCACGAGGTCCTCTACATCTGCGCGACGGACGAGCACGGCACCCCCGCGGAGCTGGCCGCAAAGGAGCAGGGCGTGCCGGTGGACGCGTTCTGCACCGAGGCGCACCACCAGCAGAAGGCGATCTACGACGGCTTCGGTCTGGCCTTCGACTACTTCGGCCGGAGCTCCTCCCCGCAGAACCACGAGATCACGCAGGAGATCGCCCGCGAGCTGAAGGCGAACGGCTTCATCGAGGAGCGTTCGATCCGCCAGGTGTACTCGAACGCCGACGGCCGCTTCCTGCCCGACCGGTACATCATCGGCACCTGCCCGCACTGCGGCTACGACAAGGCCCGCGGCGACCAGTGCGAGAACTGCACGCGCGTCCTGGACCCGACGGACCTGATCGACGCCCGCTCGGCGATCAGCGGCAGCAGCGACCTGGAGGTCCGCGAGACCAAGCACCTGTTCCTCCTGCAGTCGGTGCTGGCCGGCGAGGTCGAGGCCTGGGTCGACGAGCGGGCGGACAACTGGCCCGTCCTCGCCTCCTCCATCGCCCGCAAGTGGCTCACGGAGGGCCTGCACGACCGGGCGATCACCCGCGACCTGGACTGGGGTGTCCCGGTCCCGGCCGACACGTGGCCGGACCTCGCCGCGGAGGGCAAGGTCTTCTACGTCTGGTTCGACGCCCCGATCGAGTACATCGGTGCGACGAAGGAGTGGGCGGACCAGGACCCGGAGAACCGCGACTGGCGCTCCTGGTGGTGGGAGTCCGATGCGGACGTCCACTACACGCAGTTCATGGGCAAGGACAACGTCCCCTTCCACAGCGTGATGTTCCCGGCGACCCTGCTGGGCACCCGCGCCCCGTGGAAGAAGGTCGACGTCATCAAGGCCTTCAACTGGCTGAACTACTACGGCGGCAAGTTCTCCACGTCCCAGCGCCGGGGCGTCTTCACGCACGACGCCCTCGACATCCTGCCGGCCGACTACTGGCGCTACTTCATGATGGCGAACGCCCCGGAGTCGGACGACTCGTCCTTCACCTGGGAGCACTTCACCGCCACGGTGAACAAGGATCTGGCCGACACGCTCGGCAACTTCGTCAACCGCGTCCTGTCCTTCTCGAAGAAGCGCTTCGGCGAAGAGGTCCCGGCGGGCGCCGAGCCCGGCGAGGCGGAGGCGAAGCTGGGCGAGGAGATCGCCCGTCTGCTCGCGGAGTACGAGGCCCAGATGGAGGCCATCCAGTTCCGCAAGGCGGCGGCCGCGCTGCGCGCCCTGTGGTCGGCGGGCAACTCCTACCTGGAGGAGAAGGCCCCCTGGCTGGAGATCAAGACGAACCCGGAGGGCGCCGCGCTGACCCTGCGTACGGCGATGAACCTCATCCACCTGTACGCGGTGGTGTCCGAGCCGTTCATCCCGACGTCGGCGAAGAAGATGCGTGAGGCGTTCTCCCTGGAGAACGACACGGCGACCTGGGTCACGGCGGACGAGGCCCGCTCCCTCACCACCGTCCCGGCCGGCACCCCCTTCGCCATCCCGCCGGTGCTGTTCGCCAAGCTCACGGACGAGGACCTGGAGTCGTACAAGGAGCGCTTCGGCGGCGAGTCGGCGTAACTCGCGCCCCGCACCCGCCCCTAGGGGAAAGTCCTCCTGGGGGCGGACGCGTTTCCCCCGTCGGCTCGTCCCCAGGCTCATCGCCCTACGAAGGTCTCCGTTCGTAGGATTGAGCAAGGCATCCGGCCGACACAACGGTCCGGTCAACCAAACGGGGGACACCATGGCACTGTTCGGCAACGCCCACACCGTGAACCCGCAGTCGGCCCAGCAGGACTACGCCCGCCTCCTCGGCCACGGCGAGCAGGTCCACGCCGCGTTCCTGCTGATCCGCGACACCATCCTCTTCACGGACCGCCGCCTGATCCTGATCGACAAGCAGGGCATCACCGGCAAGAAGGTCGAGTACCACTCGGTCCCGTACCGCAGCATCACCCATTTCTCGGTGGAGACGGCCGGCACGTTCGACCTGGACGCCGAGCTGAAGATCTGGATCTCCGGCACCCCGACGCCCATCGAGAAGACCTTCACCAAGGGCGTCGACATCTACGAGGTCCAGGCGATCCTGACCCAGTTCGTGGCGAGGTAGCCCGGGAACGTTCCTCCCGCGCTCGAATGAGTGAACGCCCTCCATTCGCCGGAATCACGGCGTCCCACCCACTTCCATAGCCCACATGGTCACATCAGCCCATGAAGGCATGCACCGGATCTTCCAGGAGCGGCCTGAGATCCTCTCCCCGGTCTTCGGGGTGCTGGGCATCGCGTTCCCCGAGAAGGCGGCCGTCTACGCGATCGGCACCGACGTGACGGAAGCCAGACCCCTGGCGCGCCACATCGACACCGTGCTGCGCATCGGCCCGTCCGACGGGGAGGACTTCCTCCTCGCGGTCGAGGCGCAGGAGAGAAGGGACACCAAGAAGGAATCGAGCTGGCCCTACTACGTCTCCTACCTCCAGGCGAAGTACGGCCTGCCGGTTCTCCTGCTCGTCGTCTGCCGCGACCGGGCGACGACCAAGTGGGCGACCGGCCCCTTCTCCTGTGGCACGCGTGGCTGGATCGCCCAGATGACGTACCCCTTGGTCGTCGGGCCGGACAACCTCCCGGTGATCACCGACCCGAGGACGGCGGCGGAAAAGCCCGCGATGGCCGTGTTCTCCGCTCTGGCTCACGCCAACAGCCCCCACATCGACGCCATACTGGACGCACTGGGCCGTGCCCTCGCAGGGATGGACTGGAACGCCGCCAGCTACTTCTTTCAGTTTCTCGACTCGGCGTTGGGGGACACCCCCGCCGGAGACAAATGGAGGGACATCGTGACGTTCGTCAACTACTTCCCCGGCCGGGGCACGGTGATGGAGAAGGCCTACCTCGAGGGCAAGGCCAAGGGCGAGGCCAAGGGCGAAGCCCGGGGTGAAGCCAAGGCCATCCTCCGCTTCCTCGAAGCACGGGGCGTCTCCGTCCCCCAGGAAGCCCGGGACCGCATCGCCGACTGCACCGACCTCGACCTCCTCAACCGCTGGCTGGACCGGACGCCCCACGTGGAGAGCGTCGACGAGCTCTTCGCCGCGGACGCGGGGCCCGCCGCGGACCGGGTCGAGACCTGAACACGGGGCGACCATGATCGACGATCCGGACACCGCACCGGAACTGCACGAATTGCTCCGGTTCACCCTGACGTCCATGAGCTTGGGGATTCCGCCGGAGCGAGTAGCCGGAGACCTCCGTTCCGGGCTTGAGGCACTGAGACAACAAGGCTCCATCTCGCTCCAGGACATGGCCCGCATCCGGGCCAGGGTGGACAAGCGGCCCGATGACGAACACGAGGACGAGGAATGGGTCAGGGGGTACACCGCCGGATACACGGCGGCGTGGGCCGCAGCAGTCCTGCGGCTCCTGGAGATGCGTGACATCGACGTACCCAAGGAGGTCTTCCGCCCCCTCCACCTGTGTCCGGACCCGGCCACTCTCACTCGCTGTTTGGACCGCGCCCTCACGGTGGACAGACCGGAGGAAGTGTTCACCCCAGAGCCCGAACACACTCAGCCGAACGCCCCCTGAGCGGCACAAGAGGCGATCCTGACCCAAGTCGTGAAGCGTTAACGGCGTCCCACGACGTAGGGCACGAAGTCGGCCCAGGCGCCGGGCGCGATCGAGAGACGGGGGCCGTCGAGGACCTTGGAGTCGCGGACGTGCACGGTGCCGGGGGTGACGGCCAGCTCCACGCAGGAGTTGCCGTCGTTGCCGCTGCTGTAGCTGCTCTTGAACCACGCCAGCTCGGAAGTGTCCCGGGCAGTGGACTTGCGGATCATGTCTCTCCCAGCAGTTGCTCGATGAAGGCCAGCGACTCCCGTGGTGAGAGCGCCTGAGCCCGGATGGTGCCATACCGCAGTTCAAGGATGCGCAGGTGTTTGGGATCAGAGGTCGGCCGACCGTTGAACGCGCCATCGGAGCGGCCCACGGCCGAGCCATCCGTGAACTTCAGCAGCTCTCCGCATCGAAGTCACGGACACCCGCGCCGACGACCTGCCCCGCCACCGCCCACCCATCCCCGACGCCGAGTCCGGACGTGGCCTCCTCCTCGTCGAGGCTCTCGCCGACCGCTGGGGCGTGCGGCTCGGGCCGGTCCCCCGCAAGACGGTATGGGCAGAACTCGACCTACCATGCACCTGACCCGCGGAAACAACACATGCACCGGAACCCGACCGCGTGTGTTCCGGTGCCCTCGGCGGTCTTCCCCAAGGACCACGAGAGGGAAAGAAACCCCACCAAGCCCCACCCCTCCCACCCACGGCACGCACGCTCACTCCCGCGAGTAAACATCACCAACTGAGCTGGATTCCGGACCGGTTGCCTGCCCTACGCTCAGCGCAACACCACGCGGCACGGACACCACACAACCCCAGACATGCAACGGCCCTCGCCGGGACGGCAATCCCAGTGCGAGGGCCTGACCACCAAGGAAGAAGCACCTTCCCGATGGACACCCAAAACCCTAGCGCGCGCCCCCACGCCCAGTCCCGGAACAGCGGCAAAAACCACCCGCACCGGCGAACACGCTCACCCCGGCGGCGTCATCCACGACAACACCCGCCACACCACCCGCTTCACGGTGATCGGCAACCACCTCACGCAGCACCCCGACCTGTCGCTCCTGGCGATCGGACTGGCCTGCCACATCCAGTCGCTGCCCACCGGCGCCTGCATCGACATCAAGTCCCTGGCCGCCCGCTTCCCCGAGGGGCCGACCCGGATCGCCGCCGCCCTGCGCGAGCTGGAGACCCACGGCTACCTGAGCCGCACCCGCGAACGCACATCGACCGGCCGCATCGTCACCCGCACCGTCTCCTGCAATCAGCCCGGCGGCAGCCACGACCGCGCCACCAAGGAAGCGGCACCACCCCAGCCCCCGGCCCGCCGAACGGCAACGGCCCCGCAGCAGAGACCCCCACGCCCCCGCGTCCTCCCAGCCGTACCGAAGCCCGCGTACCTCTCCCCCACCCTCCTCCAGGCAGCCACCGATGTCCTGGCCGGACTGCGCCGCACGGACCCCCGTCTGCTCCTCTCCGCCACGGACACCGAACACCTCGCCCCCGGTGTCGTCGCCTGGCTGGAACGGGATCTGACCCCCACCGCCGTACGCCACGCCCTCACCAGCGACCTGCCGCCGGAGCCCCTGCGCCGTCCGGCCGCCCTCCTGGCCCACCGCCTCACGTCCCAGCTGCCACCACTGCCGGCGTACCGCCCGCCCGAGCAGCCACCCACCAACCGGCATCCCCTCCAGAACTGCCCCGGCTGCGACCGGGCCTTCCGCGCCCCGGCCCCGGGCCGCTGCCGCGACTGCCGATCCGATCTGCCCGAGGGCCGCCTAGCATGAACGTGACGATCCTTGCCCCTGGGCACAGACGACGAGGAGCGAGCGCCATGACCATCGCCCCGGAGAACGCGCGGCAGGGCGCCTCCCACCTGTACCGGGTCATGCGGGATTTCGTTCAGTCGGCGGACGACAACCTCCCCGGCAAGTTCGAGGTCACCAAGGAAGGGATCGTCCTCGACATGATGTCGCCCATGAAGCCGCACGAACTCACCGTGCTGCGCGTCCGGAAGCGCCTGGAAAAGGTGATGCCGGACGAGATCGTGGCCCACACGGGTGAGCCCGACGTGGAGGACGAGCCCGAAGGCATCATGCGTCGGCCTGATGTGATGGTGATCGCCGAGGCGGACATGGAGGGGGAGGGTTCCTTCGATCCCCGGTCGCTCGTCGCCGCCGTGGAGGTCATCTCCCGCTCCAACCCCGACAACGACTGGGTCACCAAGATGCGCGACTACCCCCTCATGGGCGTCCCCGTCTACGCGATCTTCGACCCCCGTACCGGCACCGGCACGGTCCTCACCGACATCCACGCCACCCCCGACGGCCCGCGCTATGCCACCCGCAAGGACTTCGTCTACGGGGAGGACGTCACCATCGCCGACTGGACGATCTCCACCGAAGGCCTGCCGCGTTACGGAGACGGCACCGGCGAGCAGCGCTGAGCCTCTGACGAGAGTTCTACGTCGTCAGCAACGCCGCAAGGCGGGTAGCGGTCCGCTCGCCCGCACGCTGCCTGATCAAGCCCTCCTTGGCGGCAGCACGGATCCTGACCTGCGAATCGGACGCCCGGCCCCCGGTCACCCGGGCGGTGACGACGACCGGGTTCAGGCCGCCCGCGCCACCGCCGACGACGACCCGGATCGCCCGTTGATCCTCACCGGCTTCCGGCGCGGGGCCGATCGTGCGCCCTGCCCGCCCGAGCACGGAGGCAACGTGCTCGACGGCGTCGTCGAACGGCAGGGCGACGACCAGGTCGATCTCCTGGACGTTCTTCCTCATCAGCTTGGCCACGAAGCGGGTCAAGCCGCCCCATGCCCCGGCAGCGGCAGCCAGAGCGGCGAGCTCATCGGCCAGGATCCGGTCCTCGTGGTCGTCCACACGCCCCCCGTTCTCGTTCGGCCGACCACGATTACCACGAGCCGTCGCGACTACCGCACAGCAGCCTCCTCCGAAACCCCCGCACGCCCACGGGTGCCCACCTGCTCGCCCCGGTTCGTGTGCCGTACGAACGCCACCCCCAGCACTGCCAGGACCGACGCCGCCGACAGCGTGTACAGGCCCCCGTTCGTGCTCCCCGTCGTGTCCTTCAGGTAGCCGAACAAGGTCGGCGACACGAAACCGCCCAGGTTTCCTATGGAGTTGACCAGGGCCAGACCCGGTGCCGCGATCTTCAGGTCGAGGCCCGACTGGGCCATCGGCCAGAAGAGGGTGGCCGCGCACTTGCCGCCCACCGCCGCCAGGGTGAGCGCGGCGAGGCCGAACCAGGGGGAGCCGAGTGTGGCGAGGAACGTGCCGATGGCGGACAGGACCAAGGCGATCGCCAGGTAGGGGCGGCGGTCGGGCGCCCGGTCGGTGAAGTGGCTCGTCGTGTACATCGCGATCACCGCGCAGATCCAGGGGATCGCCGACAGCAGCCCGACCTGGAAGGGCGACAGCCCGCCGATCTCCTCCACCAGACTCGGCAGCCAGAACGTGATCGCGTAACCGGTGAGTGCCATCGCGAAGAAGACGGAGGTCAGCACGGCCACCTGCGGGTGGAGGATCAGCTTCCGGCGCGACACCGACGGGGCACGGTCACGCACTTCCCTGTCGCGCGCCACCGCCTCGCTCAGCGCGTCCTTCTCCTCCTGCGTCAGCCACTTCGCGTCCTGGATCCGGGAGACGAGGAAGAACCCCGCGATGAAGCCGACCAGGATGGAGAAGGCGCCTTCCAGGGCGAACATCCAACGCCAGCCCGCGATGCCGCCCGCGCCGTGCAGTTCCAGCAGCGCGCCGGTGATCGGGCCGGTCACGATGTACGCCGTCGCCGAGCCGCCCAGGAAGATCGCGCTGGCCCGGCCCCGGCTGGAGTCCGGCAGCCACTGGGTGAAGTAGAGCAGCACACCGGGGAAGAAGCCGGCCTCCGCGACACCGAGCAGGAACCGCAGCCCGTAGAACATCCACACGTTGTGGATGAAGCACATCGCCACGATCACCAGACCCCAGGTGATCATGATGCGGGTCAGCCAGATCCGGGCGCCGAACCGCTCCAGCCACATGTTGCTCGGCACTTCGAACAGCGCGTAGCCGATGAAGAACAGGCCCGCGCCGAGTCCGTAGGCCGTGGCGCTGACGCCCACGTCGGCCCGCAGTTCGTCCTGGACGAAGCCCACGTTCGTCCGGTCCATCTGGTTGACCAGCAGCATCAGGACCAGGATCGGCAGCATGCGGCGCAGGAACCTGCCCACCGCCCGTTGCTCGGCCTCGGGTATCGCCGTCGCGGCGTCTGACATCGTTGTCTCCCCTTGCTCGTACACGTACATGAACAGCAATCACGTACGCGGTTCGAAGGGACCTTAGGGAGGCTCGCGTTCCGGGTCAACGGGTGGGACAGAAGTCCATGTCTGTGAATGTGGAACGGACGGTCGGGACCTGCCCGCACACGTCCGCCCCACAAGTCCGCGTCAGCTCGCGGTCGCCGAAGCCGAAGCCGGAGCCGACGCGCCCGGCTGGGCCGAGCCCCCCGTGCCGTCCTGCGTCGCCTCGGGGTCGACGCCCATCGTGAGCGTGGCGTCGACGCCCTTGGCGATGGCGCCCTTCTTGTACTTCAGCTTCAGCAGCCCGCCCTCGGTGCCGTTGCCCGGGTAGATGGTGTCCTCGTCGAGGGTCGTGCGGGTCGTGGTGTTGGTGGAGTACGGCGCGACCTCGGCCGTGGCCAGCACGGACGCCTCGTCGAAGAAGAGCTGGCCGGTGTGGCAGGTCGTGCCACCCTCGTAACCCGCTTCGGTCCAGGTGCCGTTCACGTGCACCTTGGTGTGGATGTGGACGCAGCGGCCCTGGTACCAGCCGGGGAAGACCGTGCGGAAGACGACCTCGCCCTTCTTGTCCGTCCGCCACGTGCCCCGCAGGTAGCGCTCGTCGTCGGTGGGCTCCTCGTGGCCCCCGCCGCCCCCGCCGCCACCTCCCGGGGGCGCACCCGTGGGGCTCCCGGTCGGGGTGCCGCTCGGGGTGCCGCTCGGGGTACCGGAGGGCGGTGTACCGCCGCCTCCACCACCGCCCCCGCTGCCCATCGCCTCGTAGCCGGAGTACACGCCCAGCGCGTTGCAGTGCCAGATGTCGACGGCCGCGTTCGCCAGGGGCTTGCAGGTGTCGGCGTCGATGACCTTCAGGCGCAGGGTGAGCGGGATGCCCTCCTGCTCCTCGGTGATGTCCCGGCGGAGCTTGTCCGCGTCGATGTAGTAGGGGCCCTCGGTCGTCTCCGAGGTCAGCTTGTAGCAGGCCTCGCCGGAGGTCCCGGACGCCTTGCCCTTGGCTGCCGCCGTCTCCTCGCCGGCGAACGCGCCCGCCGCGAACGAACCACCGGCACCCGCCGCCAGCACCGCACCGGCTCCCGCGATGATGACCTTTCGGCGCGTCAGGTCCTTCTTGTGTTTCGGCCCTTGGGCCTTCTCCTGTCCCGTCATGGGACAGGAAGCTAGGGAGCACGGCTGTCAGGAGCCTGGGCAGGAGCTGGGTGAGAGCCCTGGACGCGAAAGTGGCTCGGAACCGGCGCCGGTACCGAGCCACTCACGGGAGTCGCCTACTTCGGCTGGGGCTTGCGCACCGACAGGTGCAGCTCCTTCAGCCGGGCCTCGTCCAGCTCCGTCGGGGCGCCCATCATCAGGTCCTGGGCGTTGCCGTTGAGCGGGAAGGCGATGGTCTCGCGGATGTTGGGCTCGTCGGCGAGCAGCATGACGATGCGGTCGACGCCCGGGGCGATGCCGCCGTGCGGCGGGGCGCCGAAGCGGAAGGCCCGCAGCATGCCCGCGAACTTCTCCTCGACGGTCTCGCGGTCGTACCCGGCGATCTCGAAGGCCTTGAGCATGATCTCCGGCTCGTGGTTCCGGATCGCGCCGGAGGACAGCTCGACGCCGTTGCAGACGATGTCGTACTGCCAGCCGAGGATGTCCAGCGGGTCCTGGGTCTCCAGGGCCTCCAGGCCGCCCTGCGGCATGGAGAACGGGTTGTGCGAGAAGTCGATCGAGCCGGTCTCCTCGTCCTTCTCGTACATCGGGAAGTCGACGATCCAGCAGAACCGGAACACGCCCTCCTCGAAGTGCCCGGCACGCTTGGCGGCCTCGACCCGCACCGCACCCATGATCTTGGAGACCTCGTCGAACTCGCCCGCGCCGAAGAACACCGCGTGGCCGGCCGCGAGCGACAGGCGCTTGGTCAGCTCGGCGACGTTCTCCTCGGTGAGGAACTTCGCGATCGGGCCGGTCAGCGAGCCGTCCTCGGCGACGCGGACCCAGGCCAGGCCCTTGGCGCCCTGCGAGACGGCGTAGTCGCCGAGCTGGTCGAAGAACTTGCGCGGCTGGCCGGAGACGTCCGGCACGGGCAGGGCGCGCACGTGCTTGCCGGCGAACGCCTTGAACTCCGAACCCGCGAAGATGTCGGTGATGTCGACGAGTTCGAGCTGGGCGCGCAGGTCGGGCTTGTCGGAGCCGTACTTCAGCATCGCCTCGCGGAACGGGATCCGCGGGAACGGCGAGGTGACGTGGCGGCCACCGCCGAACTCCTCGAACAGCTCGGTCATGAGCTTCTCGACGGGCTGGAAGACGTCCTCCTGCTCGACGAAGCTCATCTCGATGTCGAGCTGGTAGAACTCGCCCGGCGAGCGGTCGGCGCGCGCGTCCTCGTCACGGAAGCAGGGCGCGATCTGGAAGTACCGGTCGAAGCCGGAGATCATCAGCAGCTGCTTGAACTGCTGCGGCGCCTGGGGCAGGGCGTAGAACTTGCCCGGGTTCAGGCGGGAGGGGACGACGAAGTCACGGGCGCCCTCGGGGGAGGTCGCGGACAGGATCGGCGTCGCCATCTCGTTGAACCCGAGGGCGACCATCTTCGAGCGGATCGAGGCGATCACCGACGACCGCAGCATGATGTTCTTGTGCATGCGCTCGCGACGCAGGTCGAGGAAGCGGTACTCCAGGCGCCGCTCCTCGTTGACCCCGTCCTCGGTGTTGATCGTGAAGGGCAGCGGGGCGGCCGCACCGAGCAGCTCGACCTCGCCGACCTCGACCTCGATCTCGCCGGTCGGCAGCTCGGGGTTGATGTTCTCGGCCCCCCGGGAGACGACCTTGCCGTCGACGCGGACGGTCGACTCCTTGGAGAGCTTGTCGAGGGCCTCGTAGGCGGGAGTGCCGGGCCGGGCCACGAGCTGCGTGATGCCGTAGTGATCGCGCAGATCGATGAAGAGGATGCCGCCCAGGTCGCGCCGATTGTGCAGCCAGCCACTCAGCCGGACGTCGCTGCCGACGTCAGAGGAGCGGAGCTCGCCGCAGGTGTGGGACCTGTACCGATGCATCGTCGTTCATCCAGTCTTCGCTGATCGGGGTCTGTGTTTCACGTGAAACGCCTCCCCAGCGTACCGGGCAGGCGAAGATCGACTCTCCCCAGTTGTCGATCGAGCACGCAGCCACCGCCGTTCGGGCCCGTGGCCCTTATCGGTGGCAGCGTTCGAGCGCGTCTTCTTAAAGTAGGGCAATGCGCACTGGCGAGCCTCTGCCCGCCGTGGGGGAGGCCCTTGCCGCCCTCGCGACCGGCCTGTGGCACTGGGACACCGCCACCGGGCTGGTCACGGTCGACGCCGAGGCAGCCCGGTTGCTCGGGCTGCCCGCCGAGCAGGTCAGCCTCACGGAGGCCCAGGCCCGGGCCCGGCTGCACCCCGTCGACTGGAACGAGATCACCGGTGTGGTCCAGCTGGCCGTGGCCGAGGGCACCCTCGCCGAGGTCCGGATCCGGATCATGGACGAGCTGGGCCGGGTCGTCCGGGTCGTCCGCAGCCGCTCCAAGCCGTCCTTCGACCGGGCCCGCAAGGCATACCGGCTGATCGGCACCCTCCAGGAGGTCACCGAGCCGACACCGGGCACTCCGGCCGGGCGCAGTGCGGTGACCGGGGACTGGCGACGCTCACGGGAGGCGTTCCTGCTCGACGCGGGCCGGGCCCTGGCCGAGGCGCGCTCCACCCAGGAGGTCCTGCGGGTCACGGCGAACCTGTCGATGCCCGGGTTCTCCCCGGACGGCCTCGCGGTGTTCGGCGTGGCGAGCGATCGCCTGACCGTCATCGGACACCACGGGCAGCAACGGGGCACCGAGAACCCGTTCGCCGAAATGCCGCTGGACACCGACTACCCGGCCGCCGAGGTGGTGCGGACCGGCCGGGCCGTCTACCTGTCCTCCGCCGAGCAGTACAAGGCCCGCTACCCGCTGACCTGGCCGCTCGCCGAGCGCTTCGGCCGCCGCTCCTGGGCGTTCCTGCCGCTGACCGTGGCCGGGCGCACGATGGGGGCGTGGATGGCGGCGTTCACCTACCCGGTGGCGTTCACCCCGGACGAGCGGTCCGTGCTGGCGACGGTGGCCCGGATGCTGGCACAGGCCCTGGCCCGCGCGGGCCTGGCCGAGAGCGAGCGGGCACTGACCGACGGCCTCCAGCGCACGATGCTGCCGCGGCTCGGACCGCAGCGCATCCCGGGCATGAGCGTCGCCGCCCGCTACGTCCCCACCGGCGGCGGGCTCCAGGTCGGCGGCGACTGGTACGACGTGATCCCGCTGCCCAGCGGGCGGTTCGCGTTGGTCATCGGTGACGTGCAGGGCCATGACGTACGGGCGGCGGGCCTCATGGGCCAGCTGCGGATCGCCCTGCGGGCCTACGCGTCGGAGGGGCACCGGCCGGACGCGGTGCTGTCGCGCGCCTCCCGCTTCCTGCACGGCATCAGCGACGAGGACCCGGCCGACCCGCGCTTCGCGACGTGCGTGTACGTCGAGGTCGACCCGGCGTCGGGGGTGCTGGACATCGCCCGCGCCGGGCATCCGGACCCGGCGATCCGGTTGGCCGACGGCACGGTGCTGACCCGGCCGACATCGGGCGGGCTGCCGCTGGGCATCGACCCGGACGCCGACTACCCCACGACCCGGCTCACCCTGGAACCCGGCGAGACCATGCTGATCTGCACGGACGGCCTGCTCGAGACCGGCGGCCACGACCTGGAGACCGGCTGGCGGCGGCTGCGTGTGATCCTTGAGGAGCACAAGGGTGATCTGGAGGAACTCGCCGACGCCCTGGTGCAGGCCGTGCACGGACCGTCCTCGCACCACACCACCGGCCCGCTCGCGGACCGCCGCGAGGACGACATCGCGCTGCTGCTGCTGAGCCGGGAGGGCGGGGGCTGCGGCTGCGGCGACGCGATGACCGTACGGCCTCCGGTGCGGCGCTCGGTGCTGACCGTGGCGCAGGCCGAGTCTGAGCGGGTCGCGGTGGCCCGGCAGCAGCTGCGTGAGCTGCTGCACGACTGGGCCTCGCGCGACCAGGTCGACTCGGCGGTGCTGCTGCTGTCCGAGCTGCTGACGAACGTCCTCGTGCACACCGACTCCGACGCGCTGCTGGTCGCCGAGATGACGGGCGAGGTGGGCGGGCGGCGGCTGCGGATCGAGGTCACGGACGCCGGCGACGACCTGCCGCACCGGCGCAGCCCCGGGGAGCTGGCGTCGTCCGGCCGCGGCCTGGTCCTGATCGAGCTGCTCGCGCACGCCTGGGGGGTGGAGCCGCGCGGCGAGGGCAAGAGCATCTGGTTCGAGCTCCACGAATCCCTGGACGGCCCGGCCGACGGCCCCTGGTCACCGTAACGGCCACCCCTGCGGCCGGACGGCCCGGACGGCGGTCCTGCAGCGGCAGTTCGCGTCCTTGGACGGCCACGCCTGCTGCGGGGCGGCCCGGACGGCGGTCCTGCAGCGGCAGTTCGCGCGTTCCTGGACGGCCACGCCTCCCCACAGCGGCTCGGGCGGCGGCACGTGGAGTCCGTACCGTCACGCCTCCCCCGACGGCCCGGGCGGCGGTGGCTCCTGGTCGCCGTAGCGGGTGCGCAGTTCCTGGATGATGCCGAAGGCCGCCGCCGTGAGCGGGACGGCCAGCAGCATGCCGAGGATCCCGGCGACGGACGCCCCGGCCGTGATCGTCACCATCACCACCGCCGGGTGCATCTGCACGGTCCGGCTCTGGATCATCGGCTGGAGCACGTGCCCCTCCAGCACCTGCACGGCGAGGACCACCCCGAGCGCCCACAGCGCGATGACGAACCCCCGGTCGGCGAGCGCGACCAGCACGGCCAGGGCTCCCGAGATGAAGGCGCCCAGGTAGGGGATGTACGCGCCGACGAAGACCAGCGCGCCCAGCCCGGCCGCACCCGGCACGTCCAGGACGAGCAGCCCGACCGTGATGCAGAGCGCGTCGATGAGGGCGATCAGGGTCGTGCCGCGCATGAACCCCTCGACGGCCCTCAGGGCCCGCCGCGCCATGGCCTCCAGGGTGTCGGCCGCCCCGCGGGGCGACAGCGAACGCAGCGTCCCGGCGGCCTTGTCGGAGTCGCGCAGGAAGAAGAAGACGAGCAGCAGCGCGAGGACGGCCATGGCGATGGACTCACCGACCACACTGACGCCACTGATCACGCCGGAGGCGGCCGTACCGCCGAACTTCCCCAGCAGCTCCCGGGCGTTGGAAGCGAGGTCGTCCAGCGAGGTGCCGGCCGCCCCGAAGTGCTCGGAGACGCCCCGGGCTGCTTGCTTGAGCGAGGCGACGATCTCGTCGCCGGTGTCGATGAGCGCGGCGACCACGATGTACACGGCCCCGCCGACCACGGCGACCACCGCGACACAGGTGAGCCCGGCCGCCACCGACCGGTTCACTCCGGCCTTCACCAGCCGCCGGTGCAGCGGCCCGAGCAGCGCCGTCCCGAGCAGCGCGAGCAGCACGGGCACGACGGCGGTCCGGAACTCCACGACGAGCCGGATCCCGACGTAGACGACTCCGGCGAGCAGCAGCAGAACGGCACACCAGGCGGCGAAACGCCGGGCGGCTTCGGGGAGCGGCGGGGTGGAGGCCTGCACAAGCCCACCCGACCACGCCCCGTGCGACCCGTCCCGTCGGAGGGACCCGCCAGGGTGACGGGCCGTCAGCAGACCCGTGCCGCAGCGCCACGGCACCGGGCGGGCCGTCCCCTCGGGGAGGCCCGCCCGAGTGACGGGGCGTCAGCCACCGGGCCTCTGGCGTGCGCAGGGACGCCCGGCCCGGCTCGGCCGCTGCCGTGTCAGTCCTGCGGACCGCTCGCGGTCATCCCGTGCACGGCCGGGACCGTGCCCAGGCGGCCCTTCTGGAAGTCCTCGAAGGCCTGCATGAGCTCGTCCTTGGTGTTCATGACGAACGGGCCGTAGTGGGCCATCGGCTCGCGGATGGGCTGCCCGCCGAGCAGGACGACCTCCAGGTCCGGCGTGTGCCCGTCCTGCTTCTCGTCCGCCCGGACGGTCAGCGAGGAGCCCGCGCCGAAGACCGCGGTCTGGCCCATGTGGACCGGCCGCCGCTCCGCACCGACCGCACCCTTGCCCGCCAGCACGTACGCGAGGCCGTTGAAGTCCTCACGCCACGGCAGGGTCAGCTCCGCACCCGGCGCGAGGGTCGCGTGGACCATCGTGATCGGCGTGTGCGTGATGCCCGGACCCTCGTGGCCGTCCAGCTCACCGGCGATGACACGCAGCAGCGCGCCGCCGTCGGGGGAGGTGAGCAGCTGGACCGAGCCGCTGCGGATGTCCTGGTAGCGGGGGGCCATCATCTTGTCCTTGGCCGGGAGGTTCACCCACAGCTGCAGGCCGTGGAAGAGCCCGCCGGAGACGACGAGATGCTCGGGTGGGGCCTCGATGTGCAGCAGGCCCGAGCCCGCGGTCATCCACTGGGTGTCGCCGTTGGTGATGGTGCCGCCACCACCGTTGGAGTCCTGGTGGTCGAAGATCCCGTCGATGATGTAGGTGACGGTCTCGAAGCCGCGGTGCGGGTGCCACGGCGTGCCCTTGGGCTCGCCCGGCGCGTACTCCACCTCGCCCATCTGGTCCATCATGATGAACGGGTCGAGATGGCGGTAGTTGATCCCCGCGAACGCCCGGCGTACCGGGAAGCCCTCGCCCTCGAAACCGCTCGGAGCGGTCGTGACGGCAAGCACGGGACGGGCCACGGCGTCGGCCGGTGCGCTCACGCGGGGCAGCGTCAACGGGTTCTCGACGGTCACTGCAGGCATGTCGGTTCCTCCTCGTGTACGCCCAGTTTAGTTGAGCGTTGAACTTCCTGCCACCCTGAACGGAGAAAACCGGGAAGACATTCCCGCCCCGGGGGACGGCGCAGCGAACCACGCGGGACCGGCAGGGCGAAAGGCCGTCACCCCGTTGTGGGGTGACGGCCTCGAGTGCCGGGGTCAGGCGACCAGCTCGCGCTCCTCGCTCGCGGAGCCGGCGGGAGCGGGCGTCCCGCGGTCGCGCATCACCAGCGTGGCGACGACCGCCGCGGCCAGGACGCCGAGCGCGCTGAACGTGAAGGTCGTCGACATCGAGGCGGCGAAGGCCTCCCGGGCCGCCCGCACCAGCCCCGTGTCACCGCCGGCGACGGCCAGGGCGCCGCTGATGGACTCCCGGGCCTGCCCGGGGGCGCCCGCCGGCATCTCGTCCGCGTAGCCGCCGGAGAGCAGGGAGCCGAGGATCGCGATGCCGAGGGCGGTGCCGGACTGCTGGATGGTGTCGTTGAGGGCCGAGCCCACGCCCGCCTTGTCCTCCGGGATGGTGCCCATCAGCGCGGCCACCGCGGCCGGCATCGCCAGACCGGCGCCCAGGCCCAGGATCCCCAGCGCCACGGCCGGGACGGTGAAGCCGCTGTCGGCGCTGAGCGTGGTCAGCAACCCGAAGGACGCGGCCATCAGCAGCATCCCGCCGAGGATGACGAACCGGTTGCCCGCCTTGACGGCGAGCTGCGCCCCGGCCGCGTTGCCGGCCAGCGCGGCCACGGCCAGCGGCAGGAAGGCCAGGCCCGCCTTGACCGCGGACCAGCCGAGGACGAACTGGAGGTACTGGGTCAGCACCAGCAGCAGACCGGCGTTGCCGATCTGGACGAGCGCCAGGGAGAGCGATCCCCCGCTGAAGTTGCGGTGCTTGAAGAGGACCAGCGGGACCATCGGCGAGGGGGTCACGTTCTGCCAGGTCACGAAGCCGGCCAAGGCGAGCACCGCGACGGCCAGGACGATCAGGGAGCGGCTGCCGAACGCGCCGTGCTGCGGGATCTCGATGATCCACCACACCAGGGCCGTCATGCCCACCGCCGACAGCACCGCGCCCAGCGGATCCGGCTTCTGCCACGCCGCCTTCGACTCCGGCATCAGCAGCACACCGGCCAGCAGCGCGAGGCCTACGATCGGGACGTTGATCAGGAAGATCGCCTGCCAGGCGAAGTGGTCGATCAGCACGCCGCCGAGCACCGGGCTGCCGACCAGCCCCAGCATCGACACCGAGCCCCACGCCGCCATCGCCTTGGGCCGCTCGTCATCGTCGAAGACGGTGATCAGGATCGACAGGGTCGAGGGCATGATCAGCGCGCCGCCGACGCCCATCGCGATCCGCACCGCGATCAGCTCACCCGGGCCGGAGCAGAACACCGCCCCCAGCGAGGCCGCCCCGAACAGCAGCAGCCCGATCAGCATCACCCTCCGGCGCCCGAACCGGTCCCCGAGGCTTCCCGAGGTCAGCAGCAGCCCGGCGAAGACCAGGGTGTAGGAGTCGAGGATCCACTGCATGTCCTGGGCGCTCGCGCCGAGGTCCTCGGTCAGCGTGGGCACGGCGACCGTCAGCGCCATGTTGTCGACGACGAGCACCAGCGTGCTGAGGCACAGCACGATCAGGATCCACCAGCGGCGTGGATTGCGAGCTTCCATGTCCTCTTCCCCTCCCGCGAACACTTCCTGCGAACACCGTTCCGTCGATGCGCACACCGTACGCAGAGAGGAACGCTGTTCGCAACCCTTGAGTTCTGTACGCTGGCTGCGCACGCTGTTCGCAGACAGAGGTTCAACAGGAGGACCCCGATGAGCAGGGCCGAGGACAAGAAGCCCATCCCGTCCGTCTGGACCCGTGAGCAGCGCCGCAGTGACCAGCCCGCGCTCAGCCGGGCCGCGATCGTGCGCGAGGCGATCGCGATGCTCGACGCCGAGGGCATCGAGGCGCTCTCCATGCGCAAGCTCGGCGCACGCCTGAACGCCGGAGCGACCTCGCTGTACCGGCACGTGGCGACGAAGGACGAACTGATGGAGCTCGCGGTCGACGAGGTCGCCGCCGAGATCCACGTCCCGCAGGCCGGCGCACCCGACTGGCGCGCGGCGGTGACCGAGGCGGCCGGGTCCTTCCGTACGACGGCGCTACGGCATCCCTGGCTGACCCTGGTCCTCGGCCAGGCGGGGCTCGCCTACCTGGGGCCGAACTACATGAGCTTCTCGGAGCGGCTGGCGGCCCTGTTCACCGCGGCGGGATTCCCCGAGCCGAGCCGGGCGATCGACGCCGTCTTCTCGTACGTCATCGGCATGAGCACGACCGAGGCGGCCTGGCTCACCACGGTCGCCCGCTCCGGGGAGAGCGAGTCGGAGTTCGTCGCCCGCCTGCTGCCTGCAGCCCAGCAGGCGTCGGCCGGCTACGACCACCTGGCGGCAGCCGGCCCCGAGACCAGCGCCCGGGCGGCCGACCCGGCCAAGCTGCGCGACGACAAGTTCGCCTACGGTCTGGAGGTCGTCCTCGACGGCCTGGCGCTGCGCCTGCCGCGGTAGAGAAGTCGCTGGTCAGCCGCCGTACATCCGGCGCATCGCGAACTCGACCATCTGCTCCACGGCCTTCGCGTCGAACACCATGCGGTGCTCGCCCTCCATGTCGAGGACGAAGCCGTAGCCGGTCGGCAGCAGGTCCAGCACCTCGGCACCGGTGATCACGAAGTACTTGGACTCCTTGCCCGCGTACCGGCGCAGCTCCTTGAGCGTGCTGAACATCGGGATCACCGGCTGCTGGGTGTTGTGCAGGGCGAGGAACCCGGGGTTGTCGCCGCGCGGGCAGTACACCTTCGAGGTCGCGAAGACCTGCTGGAAGTCCTCGGCGGCCATCTGCCCGGTGGTGAAGGCGCGCACCGCGTCCGTGAGGGAGGGCGGGGACGGCTCGGGGTACAGCGGCGGCTGCTGCCCGTATCCGCCGGACATCGGCTGCTGCGGAGGGGCGTACTGCCCTTGCGGGCCCGCTGTCTGGTCGTAGCCGTACATGAGCGCAAGCGTACCGAGAGCGGGCGGGCCGGCGGGCCGGTACGGCGTTCCCGGCAAACCGACAGCGAGTCGGCAGCGCCCGGTCTGTGGATCGCCGCGGCGGCTCCGACGATCAGGCTGACGGTGGTGGACGCGGCCGGCGGCTACACCGTGACACTGACCGTTCCGGTGTGACCTGTCACAGATGACGGATCGGGGTTGCTTCTTATTACCGACGGGTAGCATCATCGTAGCTACTTGTTGGTACGTGAACTAGCGCGAGGATCCAGTGCCTCGCCGATCTCTCTACGGAGCCGGGAGCCGTCGCCATGGGGCACTACAAGTCGAATCTCCGCGACATCGAGTTCAACCTCTTCGAAGTACTCGGGCGCGACAAGGTGTACGGCACCGGCCCGTTCGAGGAGATGGACGTCGAGACCGCGAAGAGCATCCTGGAGGAGATGACCCGCCTCTCGGAGAACGAGCTGGCCGAGTCCTTCATCGACGCCGACCGCAACCCGCCGGTCTTCGACCCGCAGACCAACACCGCGCCGGTCCCCGCGTCCTTCAAGAAGAGCTACCAGGCCTTCATGGACTCCGAGTACTGGCGGCTCGGCCTGCCCGAGGAGATCGGCGGCACCACCTCGCCCCGCTCCCTGATCTGGGCCTACGCCGAGCTCATCCTGGGCGCCAACCCGGCCGTGTGGATGTACTCCTCGGGCCCGGCGTTCGCCGGCATCCTCTTCGAGGAGGGCAACGAGGTCCAGAAGCACATAGCCAAGGTCGCCGTGGACAAGCAGTGGGGCTCCACGATGGTGCTCACCGAGCCCGACGCGGGCTCCGACGTGGGCGCCGGCCGCACCAAGGCAGTGCAGCAGGAAGACGGCTCCTGGCACATCGAGGGTGTGAAGCGCTTCATCACCTCCGGTGAGCACGACATGTCGGAGAACATCCTCCACTACGTGCTGGCCCGCCCCGAGGGCGCCGGCCCCGGCACCAAGGGCCTGTCGCTCTTCCTCGTCCCGAAGTACCTCTTCGACTTCGAGACCGGCGAGCTGGGCGAGCGCAACGGCGTCTACGCCACCAACGTCGAGCACAAGATGGGCCTGAAGGCCTCCAACACCTGCGAGATGACCTTCGGCGACCAGCACCCCGCCAAGGGCTGGTTGATCGGCGACAAGCACGACGGCATCCGCCAGATGTTCCGCATCATCGAGTTCGCCCGCATGATGGTCGGCACGAAGGCCATCTCCACGCTCTCCACGGGCTACCTCAACGCCCTGGAGTACGCCAAGGAGCGCGTCCAGGGTCCCGACCTGGCGAACTTCATGGACAAGACCGCGCCCAAGGTCACCGTCACCCACCACCCCGACGTGCGCCGCTCGCTCATGACGCAGAAGGCCTACGCCGAGGGCATGCGCGCCCTGGTGCTCTACACGGCCTCCATCCAGGACGAGATCCAGGTCAAGGAAGCCGCCGGCGAGGACGTCTCCGCCCTGGAGGCCCTGAACGACCTGCTCCTGCCCATCGTCAAGGGCTACGGCTCCGAGAAGGGCTACGAGCAGCTCGCCCAGTCGCTGCAGACCTTCGGCGGCTCCGGCTTCCTGCAGGAGTACCCGATCGAGCAGTACATCCGGGACTCCAAGATCGACACCCTGTACGAGGGCACCACGGCCATCCAGGGCCAGGACTTCTTCTTCCGGAAGATCGTCCGCAACCAGGGCGCCGCGCTGAACTCCCTCGCCGAGGACATCAAGAAGTTCCTGGCGCTCGGTGAGGGCGGCGAGGAGCTCGGCGCGGCCCGCGAGCACCTCGCCAAGGCCGCCGTGGAGCTGGAGGCCATCGTCGGCCTGATGCTCACCGACCTCGCCGCCACCGAGCAGGACGTCAAGAACATCTACAAGGTGGGCCTCAACAGCACCCGCCTGCTGATGGCCTCCGGTGACGTCGTCGTCGGCTACCTGCTGCTCAAGGGCGCCGCGGTCGCCGCCGCGAAGCTGGAGACCGCCACCGCCAAGGACAAGGCCTTCTACACCGGCAAGATCGCCGCCGCGAAGTTCTTCGCCGCCAACGTCCTGCCGGGCGTCACCCTGGCCCGCAAGGTCGCCGAGGGTGTCGAGCTGGACCTGATGGAGCTGGACGAGGCCGCGTTCTAGATCTTTCACGTCCTCTGTACGAGGGCCCGTTCCCTTAACCGGGAACGGGCCCTCGTGCGTCGTTAGAGTGAACCCATGACCGAACGAGCCCGCTTCGACCGCGGCCACACCGACGACCTCATGACCTTCCTGGCGGCGAGCCCCTCGCCGTACCACGCCGTGGCCACGGCCGCCGAGCGACTGGAGAAGGCGGGCTTCAAGCAGGTCGCCGAGACGGACGCCTGGGACGGGACGAGCGGCGGCAAGTACGTCCTGCGCGGCGGCGCGATCATCGCCTGGTACGTGCCGGAGGGCGCCGCGCCCCACACGCCGTTCCGGATCGTCGGCGCCCACACCGACTCCCCCAACCTGCGCGTCAAGCCGCTCCCCGACACCGGGGCGCACGGCTGGCGCCAGGTGGCCGTGGAGATCTACGGCGGACCGCTGCTCAACTCCTGGCTGGACCGCGACCTCGGCCTCGCGGGCCGGCTGACCTTGCGCGACGGCTCGACGCGTCTGGTCAACGTCGACCGGCCCCTGCTGCGTGTTCCGCAGCTCGCCATCCACCTGGACCGCTCGGTGACGGCCGACGGCCTCAAGCTCGACAAGCAGCGGCACATGCAGCCGGTCTGGGGCCTCGGCCGCGACGTCCGCGACGGCGACCTGATCGCCTTCCTGGAGGAGACGGCCGGCCTCCCCGCGGGCGAGGTCACCGGCTGGGACCTGATGACGCACTCCGTGGAACCGCCGGCCTACCTGGGCCGCGACCACGAGCTGCTGGCCGGCCCGCGCATGGACAACCTCCTGTCGGTGCACGCCGGCACGGCGGCCCTGGCGGCCGTCGCCTCCTCCCCGTCGCAGCCGGCGTCCATCCCCGTCCTGGCCGCCTTCGACCACGAGGAGAACGGCTCCCAGTCGGACACCGGCGCGGACGGGCCCCTGCTCGGCAACGTGCTGGAGCGCTCGGTGTTCGCCCGCGGCGGCTCCTTCGAGGACCGGGCCCGTGCCTTCGCCGGAAGCGTCTGCCTGTCCTCCGACACGGGTCACGCCGTCCACCCCAACTACGCGGAGCGGCACGACCCGACGCACCACCCGCGCGTCAACGGCGGCCCGATCCTCAAGGTCAACGTCAACAACCGCTACGCCACGGACGGTTCGGGACGGGCGGAGTTCACGGCGGCCTGCGAGGCGGCCGGCGTGCCCTTCCAGTCCTTCGTCTCCAACAACGCGATGCCCTGCGGCACCACGATCGGCCCGATCACGGCCGCCCGGCACGGCATCCGGACCGTCGACATCGGCGTGGCCATCCTGTCGATGCACAGCGTCCGCGAACTGTGCGGCGCCGACGACCCGTTCCTGCTCGCGGGCGCGCTGGCGGCGTTCCTCGAGAGGTAGAACGGGCCGCCACCGCATGGGTGTTCCCTTCGGGGGTACCCGGTGTTCCGGGACCGGAACGGCCGGACCGTACAGGGAGGCGACACACATGGGCCTCGGCGGATGCATCATCCTCATCGCCGTGGGAGCCATCCTCACGTTCGCGACCGACTGGGACATGCAGGGGGTCAACCTCGACCTGGTCGGCATCATCCTGATGATCGTCGGACTGATCGGCGTCACCACGTTCAGCAGCATCGCCAGGCGCCGACGCGTGGTGGTGCCCCCCACGACCCCGGTCGTGGAAGACCCGGCGGTACACCACCACCGCCGCGACGGCTACAGCGACGGCTACGGGGTCTGACCTCAGGGGCTCCCGGGCGTCCGTCGCATCGCGGAGAGCGGAGATCTGCGGCACACCCTTCGGTACGGAAGGGTCGGGCTCGAGGGCGCGGGAACGATTCGGTCCCCGCGCCCTCGCTGCTGCGGCGGGGAGCGGGCTCGGGACGGCCGCCGGCCTGCGGGCGCGGTTGCGGCAGGCGACAGGGCTCAGCCCGTCGGCCTACAGGCGGCGTTTCGGAAGCGGCCGCGGGGAAGCCCTGGTCTCATGAGATTTCTCGTGTACGACCGGCTCCTCGGCTTCGGTGACGACTACTGGATCGAGGACGAGCGCGGCAGCAAGGTGTTCCTCGTCGACGGCAAGGCCCTGCGGCTGCGGGACACCTGGGAGTTGAAGGACACCCAGGGACGCGTCCTCGTCGACATCCACCAGAAGATGCTCGCCCTGCGCGACACCATGGTGCTCCAGCGCGGCGGGGAGCCGCTGGCGACCATTCGCAGGAAACGGCTGTCGCTGCTCCGCAACCACTACCGGGTGTCCCTGGCCGACGGCAACGAGCTGGACGTCAGCGGGAAGATCCTGGACCGGGAGTTCGCCGTCGAGTACGACGGGGAGCTCCTGGCCGTGGTCTCGCGGCGGTGGCTGACTCTGCGGGACACCTACGGCGTGGACGTCGTCCGCGAGGACGCGGATCCGGCGCTGCTGATCGCGGTGGCCGTGTGTGTGATCCACCTGGCGGAGAAGGAGCGGGAGGACTGAGCCGCCCGGGCGTACGCAGGCAGGGGTCCTCAGGGCCTGCGCGGCGGCTCCAGCCCCAGCAGCCGGTCCTTCAGCGCCGGGAACTGCTCGCGGGTGGTGGCGACCTTCCCCGGGTCGAACTCCACCGTGAGGACCTCCTCGCCGGCACCGGCCTGCGCCAGCACCTCACCCCACGGGTCGACCACGATCGAGTGACCGGCCTGGGGAACTCCGGCGTGCGTGCCCGCCGTTCCACACGCGACGACGAACGACTGGTTCTCGACGGCGCGTGCCTGGGCCAGCAGCGTCCAGTGGGAGCGGCGGCGCTCCGGCCAGCCCGCCGACACCACGAGCGTCTCGGCACCGGCGTCCACGAGGCCGCGGAAGAGTTCGGGGAAGCGGAGGTCGTAGCAGGTGGACAGGCCCAGCGTCGTCTCGGGCAGACGCACCGTCACCAGTTCGGTGCCCGCACCCATCAGCACGGCCTCGCCCTTGTCGAAGCCGAAGCGGTGGATCTTGCGGTAGGCGGCGGCCAGATCGCCGGAGGGGGAGAAGACGAGGGAGGTGTTGTAGAGCGGCCCGTCGCCCGCGGCGGAGCCGCTGTCGGATGCGGTGCGCTCCGGGATGGAGCCCGCGTGCAGCCACACGCCCGCGTCGCTCGCGGCCTTCGCCATCGCCTCGTACGTCGGCCCTTCGAGCGGCTCCGCCTCGCGCCCGAACTCCTCGTAGGCGAAGGCGCCCGTGGTCCACAGCTCCGGCAGGACGACGAGATCGGCTCCGGCCTGCTCCCGGACCAGCGCCGTCACGCGTCGGCGGCGCGCTTCGACCGATTCGTCCTCGTTCACGGCAATCTGGATCACAGAGGCGCGCACACTACCACCGTCCTGGCATTCGAGCCGTCCACACGGGCCTACGATCGTCACACGAAAGCACTGCCGGGGTGCCTCACAGCAGCGTAACTTAGCTCGCGAGACGCCCGCCGACAGCCGCCACCTCCCACTGGCAACGCCGCCACCACCTGCCCGTGACCGAACCGCCGAGGGGTCCCGTTCCGTGAGTCTGCATCCCGCCCTCCAGCCCTACGCCGACGCCTGGACCCACTCCATCGAAGCGATATCCGAGTTGCTCCAGTCGCTCCCGGAGGCCGAGTGGAACCGGCGGACGCCGTGCCCGGGGTGGTCGGTGCGGGACGTGGTCTCCCATGTCATCGGTCTGGACTGCGAGATGCTCGGCGACCCGCGGCCCATCCACAGCCTGCCGCGCGACCTCTTCCACGTCACCAACGAGCACCAGCGCTACATGGAGATGCAGGTCGACGTCCGCCGCCACCACACGGCACCGGAGATGACCTCCGAGCTGGAGTACGTGATCATCCGCCGCAACCGGCAGCTGCGGAACGAGTCGCGTGACCCGGGTACGAAGGTGCGGGGGCCGTTCGGCAGCGAGCTCACCCTGGAGGAGTCGATGCGGCGGCACGCGTTCGACGTGTGGGTGCACGAGCAGGACCTGCGCACGGCGCTCGGCCGCCCCGGCGACCTCGACTCCCCCGGCGCGCTGGTCGCCCGTGACGTGCTGCTCGGGGAGCTCCCGCGGGTGGTGGCGGAGGACGCGCAGGCACCGCGCAGCTCGGCGATCGTCTTCGACGTGCACGGACCCGTCGAGTTCCTGCGCACGATCCGCGTCGACATCCAGGGCCGCGGCACCCTGGAGACGGCCCCGGCCCTCGGCCCCGCCGCCACCCTCACCCTCGACTGGGAGACGTACGTCCGCCTGGCCTGCGGCCGTGTGACCCCGGAGTCGGTCTCCGACCGCCTGAAGACGGAGGGCGACCCGGAGCTGACGGCGGCGATCCTGAGGAACTTCACGGTGACGCAGTAAAACCCTCCGCCCCGCCCCCGCTGCGGGCAGGCGCAGCCGCCCAGCCGCGCGGGCATGTGCGGGGCCCAGCCGCAGGCCTGCGAGCCGCCCCCGCCGCGGGCATGCGAGCCGCCCCCGCCGCGGGCATGCGTGCCGCTGAGGGCGGCACGGGTGGGCGTGGGGGTCCCCCCTGCTCGAGCGAAGCCGAGAGCTTGGGGGAGGCACCCCGCTCCGCCGGGTTGCGGACCCACTCGCCCCCAGCAGCAACGCCCAGCACCCGGAAAACCCCGTGCCGTTGCCCCACAACCCCCCGTAGCGTCCCCCCGCATGACCCCACCCCACCGCACCCGCCTCACCTTCCACGGCCCGCTGTCCGAGCCCCGGGCGGACGCCCTCGTACAGCGCCTCACCCGCCACCACCCCGCCACGATCCTGGACATCGGCTGCGGCTCCGGCGAACTCATGCTCCGCATCCTGGCCGCCGCACCGGAGGGGACCGGCACCGGCGTCGACCTCGACACCGACGACCTGGAGCGCGGACGGAAGGCCGCCGAGGAGCGCGGCCTGGCCTCCCGGGTCCGATTCGTCGAGGAGTCCGCCACCGGTACCGCCCGCGGCCCCGCCGACCTCGTCCTGTGCGTGGGGTCGAGCCAGGCACTCGGCGAACGGCTCCCCGAGGCCCTGGCCGAGCTGCGCCGACTCGTCACCGACCACGGCCGCGTCCTGCTCGGCGAGGGCTTCTGGGAACGCACCCCGACCTCCGACGAGCTGTCCCGCATGTGGCCCGACGCCGCCGCGACGGACCACCCCGACCTCGCGACGCTCATCGGGATGACCGTCGACGCGGGGTTCCGGCCCGAGTGGACGGAGACCGCGAGCCTCGACGAATGGGAGGAGTTCGAGTCGGGATACCTCGCGGACACCGAGGTGTGGCTCGCCGAGCACCCCCGTCACCCCCTGGCGGAAGAGACACGGCAGCGCCTCGACCGGCACCGCGCCCGGTGGCTCACCTACCGCGGCATCCTCGGCCTCGCGTACCTCACCCTCGTACCGACCGCCTGACCCACGTCACGTCGACCACCGCCTGACCCACGTCACCACGGCCCGTCGCCCGGTGAACGTCATGCCGGGACGTGCACCGTCTCCACCCGGCTCGCCACCAGCCGCTCCCGCTCCCGCCGTTGCGCCCGCCCGCGCAGCCGCAGGATCTGGGAGACCCCGAGCGCCTGGAGCACGAACACCACGGAGAAGGCCAGGGAGTAGTCGTCGCCGGTGGCGTCCAGGAGGACGCCGATCGCGAGCAGCGTGGTCATGGAGGCCACGAAGCCGCCCATGTTGGTGATGCCGGAGGCGGTGCCCTGCCGTTCGGGCGGGTTGGCCGGGCGGGCGAAGTCGAAGCCGATCATCGACGCCGGTCCGCACGCCCCGAGCACCGTGCACAGCACGATCAGCAGCCACATCGGGGCGTGGGGGCCGGGGTAGGCGAGGGTGGCCGCCCACAGGACCGCCGTCGTACCGACCGTGCCGAGCGCGAGCGGCAGCCGGGCCTCGTGGTGCCGGGCGACGATCTGGCCGTAGACCAGGCCCACCACCATGTTCGACAGCACGACGAGGGTGAGCAGTTCACCGGCCACCGCCCGGGACAGCCCCTGCGCCTCGACCAGGAACGGCAGCCCCCACAGCAGCAGGAACACCATCGCCGGGAACTGCGTGGTGAAGTGCACCCAGAGACCCAGCCGGGTCCCGGGTTCCCGCCAGGAGGCGGCGATCTGCCGCCGCACGTAGGCCGCGCCCTGGTGCGGCAGCGGCTCGGGCTCCTGGCCCTCCGGGTGGTCCTTGAGGAACAGCAGCACCAGGACGAGCACCACGCCCCCGGCGGCCGCGCTGCCCGCGAACGCCGCCGTCCAGCCGATGCCGTGCAGCAGCCGGGCCAGCACGAGCGTGGAGACGAGGTTCCCGGCCATGCCGACCAGCCCCGCGAACTGGGCGACCAGCGGCCCGCGCCGGGCCGGGAACCAGCGGCTGCCCAGGCGCAGCACGCTGATGAAGGTCAGCGCGTCACCGCAGCCGAGCAGCGCCCGGGAGGCGAGCGCCGTGCCGTAGGACGGGGAGAAGGCGAAGCCCAGTTGCCCGGCGGTGAACAGCACCGCGCCGAGCGCCAGCACCTTCTTGGTGCCGAGCCGGTCGACCAGCAGGCCGACGGGGATCTGCATGCCCGCGTAGACCAGCAGCTGGAGGATGGAGAAGGTGGACAGGGCCGAGGCGTTGACGTGGAAGCGGTCGGCGGCGTCCAGGCCGGCCACGCCCAGGGACGTGCGGAAGATGACCGCGACGAAGTAGACCGAGACGCCCGTGCCCCACACGGCCAGCGCCCTGCGCCCGCCCGGCGGCTCACCGGGTATCGCGGTGGCGCTCATCGGACCTCTCCCCGGGCCAGGTGCGAGAACCAGCCGATGTGCCGCCGCACGAGGCCCACGGCCGTCTCCGCGTCGTCGGAGCGCAGCGCGTCGAGGATCTCCGCGTGCTCGGCGAGGGTCTTGGCGATGCGGTCGGGGTGGGAGTGCATGATGGCGACGCCCATCCGGAGCTGACGGTCGCGCAGCTGGTCGTAGAGGCGGGAGAGGATCTCGTTGCCGCCGCTGCGGACGATCTCGGCGTGGAAGCAGCGGTCGGTGACGGCGGCGCCTGCGTAGTCGCCGGCGGCGGCCTGCTGCTTCTGCCGGGCCAGCAGCTCCTCGAGGCGCTCGACGAGCCCGGCGGGCGCGGGCACGGCCTTGCGCGCCGCGTGCTCCTCGACCAGCAGCCGCGTCTCGATGACGTCGGCGATCTCCTGCGCGGAGACGGGCAGGACGAGGGCGCCCTTCTTCGGGTAGAGCCGGATGAGCCCCTCGGCCTCCAGCCGGAGCAGCGCCTCGCGGACCGGCGTGCGCGACACTCCTACGGCCTCGGCGAGCTCGCCCTCGGTGAGGAGGGCCCCGCCCTCGTACCGGCGTTCCAGGACGCCCTGTTTGACATGGGCGTAGACGCGGTCGGCGGCGGGCGGTTGCTTCACGGCCAGGGTCATGCGGACAGCATAGATACAACACGTACGCATGAATGGATACGTCCAGTATGCGGACTTGAATGTCACACATCCGTGGCAAAGGGGGGATCCCCCTCGGCAACAGCACAACCACGTGTGCTAGTTACGAGTCAGACACGTGCGGCCCCCTTCCCCTCGTCCTCAACTCGGCCGCACCGTTGAGGCATTCGACGCAATCGGGGTACTTCACTTGATAACCGGCATTAAGGGCACTCGTCTCCGCAGAGCCGCGGCCGTCGCCGTCACCACCGGCGCCATGCTCGCGACCGGTGCCCTCACCGTCGCGCCGGCGCAGGCCGCCTCGGCGCCCTCCATCGTCGCCAAGGGCGGCTATGTGATGAACAACGCGACCGGCAAGTCCCTGTACACCAAGGCGGCCGACACGCGCCGCTCGACCGGCTCGACCACCAAGATCATGACGGCCCTGGTGGTGCTGAAGCAGTCGAACCTGAACATGGACAGCAAGGTCACGATCCAGAAGGCCTACAGCGAATACATCGTCGACAACAACTACGCGTCCAACGCGAAGCTGATCGTCGGCGACAAGGTCACCGTCCGCCAGCTGCTGTACGGGCTGATGCTCCCGTCCGGCTGCGACGCGGCGTACGCGCTCGCCGACAAGTTCGGCTCGGGCTCGACCCGCGCGGCGCGCGTGAAGTCGTTCATCGGCAAGATGAACACCACCGCCAAGAACCTGGGTCTGAAGAACACCCACTTCGACTCGTTCGACGGCATCGGCCACGGCGCCAACTACTCCACGCCGCGCGACCTCACCAAGCTCGCCAGCGCGGCGATGAAGAACTCCACGTTCCGCACGGTCGTCAAGACCAAGAAGTACACGGCGAAGACGACCACCAAGTCCGGCGGTACGCGGACGATGGCGCCGTGGGAGAACACCAACCCGCTGCTGAGCAGCTACAGCGGCGCGATCGGCGTGAAGACCGGCTCCGGCCCGGAGGCGAAGTACTGCCTGGTCTTCGCCGCCACCCGCAGCGGCAAGACGGTCATCGGCACGGTCCTCGCCTCGACCGGCCCGGACGCCCGCAAGGCGGACGCGACGAAGCTGCTCAACTACGGCTTCAGCAGGTAGGACGGCACCAGCAGGACCGCACAGGGGGCTCCACCGCACACCGCGGCGGAGCCCCCTTCGTCATACGGCTGCCTTCGGTCATACGGAGGTCATGCCGCGGTGCGCTGCCGGCGCTCCAGCGCCCGGGCCGCCTTGCGCCGGGCACCCGACAGCACGTTCACCGGGACTCCCGCACCGGCCCCCGGATCCAGCTGCCAGCCGCGGATCCGCGCCGCGACCCGGACCAGCCGCTGGTCGTCGGGGCGTACGTCGATGCCGAACAGCGACTCGTCGGGCGTACGGTCGTCGCCGCCCCAGCGGACCACGCCGTCGAGCTCGGCGAGGATGTCGCGGATCACGACCTCCTGCTGCGGGAAGAAGCCGCCCCGGGCGCCGCGCGGGTAGAAGCCGGGCCGGATCCGCACAGCCGTGCCGGACGCCAGGTTGGACTCGGGCCGGCTCCTGGCGAGGCCGGCCGGGTCGTGCCATCCGACGACGTCACCCCGGCGCAGCGGGTCGACCTCGTAGTGGAAGCGGCGCACCAGGTGCACGAGGACGGTCTCCACGTCGCCCATGCGCACGGCGACGCCGGTGAGCGGGGTGCCGGGGACGGGGCGGGTGTAGACGGTGCCGCCGTCGTCGGCGACGTTCTCCATCTCCCAGCCGTTGTGGGAGCGCGAGCCGGCCAGCACGCGCCGGGTCCGGTCCTGCGCGCTGCGCAGGGCGTCCCGCACGCGGGCCGGGATCGGGTTGTTCGCGTCGGCGTACGCCTGGGACAGGAGGTGGGACAGGGGCAGGGCTGCGGCACCCACGGCACCGCCGACGGCGGCGACACGGCCGAGCAGGGCACGGCGGGTCAGCGTCCTGCGGTGGGCGGCGCCGGACGCCGACGGTCTGCGGGAAAGGCGGGGGAGGCTGAGCTTCAACGGAGTCTCTTCCTGAAGTCTTGTCGCGCGCACGCGCTCAGGCGTTGCGGAGGATGCTGTTGTACTTCTCGAAGATCTGGTAGACGGCCAGACTCTGGTGCGTCTGGGACTCCACGTCGGGGTCCCAGGCCCGGTAGCGGCGCAGCAGCTCGGTGATCTCGAACTCGACGAGGTCGAGACGCATGGACCGCGGGGTGGTGACGCGGTCACCGGGAGGCAGCTGCCCGCCGGGCCTGCCGCGGGTGCCCCACAGGTGGATCAGGGCCGCGGTGCGCACGCTGAACGCGTTGTCCTTGTTCAGCTGCTGCCACACGGTCCACAGGTCGGCATCCTCGGCCGGGTCACGGTGGTCGCCGGTGACGAAGCCCCAGCCGATGCAGTGGTTCCAGGCCTGGATGGCGTCGGCAGCGCTGATCTCGCCGATGCCGGTGTGCGAGTCCCTGACCGGGCCCGAGCCACTGAGGTGGTGGTCGGCGACCTGCTGGTCGGTGGCCTGGGCGGCGAGGTCGTAGTCGCGCAAAGCCCAGTAGACGGCCGTCTGGATCAGCGCCTTGCGCATCGAGTAGGTCTTCGACAGCTCGGTGATCAGCCCGTCCTGGTCCTGGATCGCCGCGACCGCCTGCGCGTTGGAGTAGAGCCGCGCGTCGCCGCCGATGCCGCCGGTGTCCGGCCGGCCGATCGAGCGCATGTAGCGCGCGAGGTCGGCCCGCAGCGCCGGCACCTGACGGGCGTCGAAGGCGACGTCCGGGACGGCGGGCCGCGGCCGGTCGAACGCGCCCTGCCCGGTGTCCCGCCCCGAGGCGTTGTCGGCGTCGATCTCGAGCTGCCCCTCCCCCGAGCCGAGAGTGCGGACCACGAACTGGTCGTAGGCCCAGTCCCCGGGCAGCGGGTGCCCGGCGTTGCCGTCGAAACCCGCGGACATGCCGGCGACGAAGCTCGCGGTCGAGTAACCGGCAGCGCCGACCCGCGCGCACACGTTGCGGGAGCCGTAGACGCCGATCTCGTACGGGTGGCCGGAGTCCGCCATCGCCTCCTTGACGCCCTTGAAGTGGGGCAGGACGTTCGCGGTGATCTCGGCGTCGATCGCGTCGAAGTCGACGGCGAAGAAGATCCGGGTCCCCCGCCGGAAGCCGTGGTCGCGGGCGGCGTTGACCGCCGCGTACCCCGCGGTCCGCCCGGCGACGTAGTCGAAGTCCGAGGCGTCGCTGTTGACGGTCTGGTAGATCGGGAAGCAGCGCAGGCCCTGCTGGGCGAGGGTGTCCAGCTCGCCCGGCTGGATGGCCTTCTCCGGCAGGGAGGTGGCGCTCGGGTTGGTGAGGTAGCGGCCGACGTACGCGATCCCGGCCGCCTTGAGCGACGCCGCCCGGGCCGGGGTGACCCGGGTCGTGGTGTCGCAGGCCCTGGCGGGGCGGGACTGGTCGCCGAAGGAGGCCAGCAGGGAGGCGAAGGTCGCGAAGTCGCCCTCGCCCGTGGCCGGGAGCGCCGCGAAGGTCTGGAAGGCCCGGACGGCAGCGGCGAGGGAGGAGTCGAAGGTGTCGGTGAGGGCGGCGGGACGCCGGTTGATCACCATTCCGGCGGAGAACAGCTGGACGAAGACGCCCGTGTCCCCGTGCGTCACGGGGTGCGACTTCAGTCCCGACTGGGTGCCGGGCCCGAAGTTGCCGTTGGCGGTGCCGTCCGCCATGCCCAGCTCGTACTGCACGCCGAAGAGCAGCGCCTTGGCGGTGTCGCGGGACACGAGCCCGTCGCAGGCGATGACGAAGAAGTCCTGCCGGTTCACGTAGCGGCCGTTGAGCCACTGCTGGACGGCCCGGACCTGCCCGGTGCCCGAGGCGCCGGGGACGTAGGAATCCATCGTGAGCAGCGCCTTGAAGACCTTGGGCGTCAAGGAGGGCCCGCGGTAGGCCTGTTCCACGCCCATGTCGGTCTTGAGCCGGGTGACGGCCTCCTGCACCCGGGTGCCGTACGTGCCGTCGAGGTCGCCGCCGTCGTAGCCCTTGCAGTACAGGCCGGCCTGGATGATGCGGCAGAAGTCGGGCGAGGGGACGGTGCCGGCGTCGAGCTTGGGGTACCTGGCGGTCAGGGTACTGAGTGTGGTGGGGCCGAAGTTGTCGGAGAACGCCGTGATGCCCAGCTCGTACTGCAGGGCGCGGGTCAGGGCGTACAGGGTCGCCCAGTCGGCCTCGCCGGTCTCCTGCACGGTCGTGCCGGTGCGGCTGCCGTAGACGGAGTTCACGAATCTCTGGGCCTTGAGCACCATCGCGTCGCGCATGGGGGGTTCACTCGCTTTCGAGGGAGTGACCGCGCCCGTCGCAGCCCGGAACCGGACTCCCCCGGGACGCCGGGCGAGTGGTCGATCTCGTGGTGAGCTTGATCGTATGTCCGGATAAACCGCTTACTGTGCGGTACTTGGGTGGGTTGCAGGAGATTGTTGTGATCGTCGGCGAACCGCCGGTTCACCCTCCGTACAAACGCCGGCGGCCCCCCGCCCGCGAGGGACAGGGGGCCGCCGCAGTCGGCTCACGCCCAGGTGATCAGGCGCTTCGGCTGCTCCAGGATCGCCGCCACGTCGGCCAGGACCTTCGAGCCCAGCTCGCCGTCGACCAGGCGGTGGTCGAAGGACAGGGCCAGCGTGGTGACCTGACGGGGCTTCACCTTGCCCTTGTGGACCCACGGCTGCGGCTTGATCGCACCGACCGCGAGGATCGCGGACTCGCCCGGGTTGAGGATCGGCGTGCCCGTGTCGACGCCGAAGACGCCGACGTTGGTGATCGTCACCGTGCCGCCCTGCATCGCCGCCGGGGACGTCTTGCCGTCCCTGGCCGTCGCCACCAGCTCGCCCAGCGACCGGGCCAGCTGCGGCAGCGTCTGGGCGTGCGCGTCCTTGATGTTCGGCACGATCAGACCGCGCGGGGTCGCGGCCGCGATGCCCAGGTTCACGTAGTGCTTGACCACGATCTCCTGTGCGGCCTCGTCCCAGGACGCGTTGACGTCCGGGTTGCGCCGGATCGCGACCAGCAGCGCCTTGGAGATCAGCAGCAGCGGGTTCACCCGCAGGCCCGCGAACTCCTTGTCGGCCTTCAGCTCCTCGACCAGCTTCATCGTGCGCGTCACGTCGACCGTCACGAACTCCGTGACGTGCGGCGCGGTGAACGCGGAGCCGACCATCGCCGCCGCCGTCGCCTTGCGGACACCCTTGACCGGGATACGGGTCTCCCGCGTGGTGTCGTACGACGCCGGAGCCTGGGCCCGGGACACGGCGGGGGCGGGTGCGACCTGCGGCTCGGTGGCCGCCGGTACGGCCTCGGCGACCGCCGCGTGCACGTCCTCGCGGGTGATGATGCCGTCCGGGCCGGTCGGGACGACGGTCGTCAGGTCGACGCCCAGGTCCTTGGCCAGCTTGCGGACGGGCGGCTTGGCCAGCGGGCGCTCCCCGCCCGCCGGAACGGCCGGAGCCGCCGGGGCGGGAGCGGCCGGAGCGGTCGCTGCCGGGGCGGGCGCGGCCGGGGCCGCCGGCGCGTGGCCGTTCAGCTCCGTCTGGATCGCCGTCGAGACCTGCTGGACCGGGACCTCCGGGCCCTTGCGGGGGCGGCGGCGGGTGGACGAGGTCGCCACCCCGTACCCCACCAGGACCGGCTGGCGGCCCGAGCCCGCCGCCTTCGGCTCCTCGGCGGCAGCCGCTGCCGCGGGCTGCGCGACGGCGGGCTGCCCGGCTGCGGGCGCCTCGGCTGCGGGTGCGGGTGCGGCGCTGCCGCCGCCGACGTCCACCGCGATGATCGCCGTGCCCACGTCGACCGTGGTGCCCTCCGGGAAGTGCAGGTCCCGGACCACGCCGTCGTACGGGATGGGCAGCTCCACGGCTGCCTTCGCCGTCTCGACCTCGCAGACCACCTGGCCGTCGGTGACCGTGTCACCGGGCTGGACGTACCACTTGAGGATCTCGGCCTCGGTGAGTCCCTCGCCCACGTCGGGCATCTTGAACTCGCGCACGGACGCTTCCGTCATCGTCGTCACGACCTTCTCCTCAGTACGCCAGCGAGCGGTCGACGGCGTCCAGCACCCGGTCCAGGTTCGGCAGGTACTCCTCCTCCAGGCGCGCCGGCGGGTACGGCGCGTGGTAGCCGCCGACCCGGAGCACCGGGGCCTCCAGGTGGTAGAAGCAGCGCTCGGTGATCCGCGCGGCGATCTCCGCGCCCGAGCCGAAGAACACCGGGGCCTCGTGGACGACGACCAGGCGGCGCGTCTTCTCCACCGACGCCTGGATGGAGTCGAAGTCGAGCGGGGAGACCGAGCGCAGGTCCAGGACCTCCAGGTTCTTGCCCTCCTCGGCGGCCGCGTCGGCGACCTCCTGGCAGAGCTTCACCATCGGGCCGTAGGCGGCCAGGGTCAGGTCGGTGCCCGCGCGGACCACCTGGGCCTTGTGCAGCGGGCCCGGGATCGCCTCCGCGTTGACCTCGCCCTTGTCCCAGTAGCGGCGCTTGGGCTCGAAGAAGATCACCGGGTCGTCGCTCTGGATGGCCTGCTGCATCATCCAGTACGCGTCCGACGCGTTCGACGGGCTGACGATCTTCAGTCCGGCCACGTGCGCGAAGAGCGCCTCGGGGGACTCGGAGTGGTGTTCCACCGCGCCGATGCCGCCACCGTAGGGGATGCGTACGACAACCGGGAGCTTGACCTTGCCCAGCGAGCGGGCGTGCATCTTCGCGAGCTGCGTGACGATCTGGTCGTACGCCGGGAAGACGAAGCCGTCGAACTGGATCTCGACCACCGGGCGGTAGCCGCGCAGGGCCAGGCCGATCGCCGTGCCGACGATGCCCGACTCGGCGAGCGGGGTGTCGATGACGCGGCTCTCGCCGAAGTCCTTCTGCAGGCCGTCCGTGACCCGGAAGACGCCGCCGAGCTTGCCGACGTCCTCGCCCATGATCAGGACCTTGGGGTCGGACTCCAGGGCGCGGCGCAGCGACTCGTTGATCGCCTTGGCCAGTGCCATCTTGTCGGCCATCTCAGTTACCCCCCTCGTCGGCGAACGACGCCTGGTACGCGGCGAACTGGGCGCGCTCCTCGTCGACGAGCGCGTGTCCGTCCGCGTAGGCGTTCTCGAAGATCGCGAAGTGGTCCGGGTCCGGCATGGCACGGACCGCCTCGCGCACTCGTTTGCCCAACGCCTCGGACTCGGCCTCCAGTTCCTGGAAGAATCCCTCGTCCGCGTGGTTTGAGGCCTCCAGGTACCGGCGAAGGCGCAGGATCGGGTCCTTGGCCTCCCAGGCCTGGCGCTCCTCGTCGCCCCGGTAGCGGGTCGGGTCGTCGGAGGTGGTGTGGGCGCCCATGCGGTAGGTGAACGCCTCGACGAGGGTCGGGCCCTCACCGCTGCGGGCCCGCTCCAGGGCCCACCGGGTGACCGCGAGGACGCCGAGCACGTCGTTGCCGTCGACCCGGACGCCCGGGAAGCCGAAGCCCTGGGCGCGCTGGTAGATCGGCACGCGGGACTGCTTCTCGGTGGGCTCGGAGATGGCCCACTGGTTGTTCTGGCAGAAGAACACGACCGGGGCGTTGTACACCGCGGAGAAGGTGAAGGACTCGGCCACGTCGCCCTGGCTGGAGGCGCCGTCGCCGAAGTAGGCGATCACCGCGCTGTCGGCGCCGTCCTTGGCGACGCCCATCGCGTAGCCGGTGGCGTGCAGCGTCTGGGAGCCGATCACGATCGTGTACAGCTGGAAGTTGTTGCTGTTGGGGTCCCAGCCGCCGTTGTTCACGCCTCGGAACATCCCGAGCAGGTTGGCCGGGTCGACGCCGCGGCACCAGGCCACGCCATGCTCACGGTAGGTCGGGAAGACGTAGTCGTCCTCCCGGGTGGCCCGGCCGGACCCGATCTGGGCGGCCTCCTGGCCGAGCAGTGACGCCCACAGGCCCAGCTCGCCCTGGCGCTGCAGGGAGGTGGCCTCGGCGTCGAAGCGGCGGGTGAGCACCATGTCGCGGTAGAGGCCGCGGAGCTCTTCCGGAGTGATACCGGCGACGTACTTGTCGTACTCGGCGTTCTTGACGCGCTTGCCCTCGGGCGTCAGCAGCTGCACGAGCTGGGGCTCGGCGCTCTTGGCGTCCTTCTTGGCAGGCGTGCGGGTGGTGCGCTTGGTGCCGGTGGTGCCGGCCTTGCTTCCGGCGCTGCGTCGCGATGTGCGCGCGGCAGTGCTCTCCACGGTCACGTGTGCTCCTCCGTCGGTCCGGCCCCCGGGGTTGCCGGTAGGCCAGTACGGCTCACCTGTTCTCGCCACCGGGGCACGGGGTGGGTGCCACTCGGCCGGGAACAGGCGTGACAGGTGCCCCGGCGAGCGCCCTGCAGAAAGCACGTTACCCAGTGCGCCACATTTCTGTGAAACCCCACCTGACCTGCGATTTTGCTTGGATTTCCAAGTAAATCGGAAAGGCGCGGAAGGGTGCCTGGTCACAGCCTTGCAGGAGGCCGGAGCAACCGCACGTTAACCCGGTGACCCAGGTCACGGGAAGAGTCCTCTTTTCGGCGTACCCGAAACGGCACGCGCGCGCGGGCCCCGTCGCCGGGCCCCACGCGCGCGTGGATCATGCCGCTGAGCTGCGGGTCAGCCTTCGCCGCCGCCCGCGCCGCCCACGATGCCCTCCGTGGTGCCGCCGCCGTCGGCACCGCCGGTGTCGTCGGTCGGGGTGCCCGGGTCCGTGGGCTCCTCGTCCGTCGGTTCGCCGGTCGGCGCCGGGCTGGTCGGCTGGCCCGTCGGCTCGCCGGTGGGCGAGGCCGGAGCACTCTGCGTCGGCGTGGGGGACGGCTTGTAGGTCGGCGTCCAGTTGCCGTTGCCCGAGCCGGTGCCGGTCCCGGTGTCCGTTTCCGTGTCGGTCGGCTGGCCGGTGTCGTCGTCGCTCGGGGTCTCGCTGGGCGTTTCCTTCTCTTTGCTCTGCGTGGCCGTCGGCTTCTGCTCCTTGCTCGGGCCGTCCTCGTCGCCGCCGGTGTTCTGCAGCGCCAGGGCCACACCCGCGGCGATGGCGATCACCGCGAGCACCGCGAGGATCCAGAGCTTGCCGCGGCCGCTGCCCTTGTTGCCGTGGCCCTCGAAGCCGCCGTCGTCCCCGCCGCTGTAGCCGCCGGGCAGGATCGGCGAGGGGATCTGCGCGGTGCCGGAGACGTCCCCGGGGTGGCCCATCACGGCCGTCGCACCGGCGAAGCCGCCCGACGGGGTGTTGCGGCCCTCGTGCGTGTCGACCGGGCCGGTGTTCCAGGTGCCGGTGTGGCCGCCCTGGTCGTAGAGCATCTGGAGGGCGTACTGGACCAGCCCTCGCATCTCCTCCGCCGTCTGGAAGCGGTCGTCGGGCTCCTTGGCGAGGGAGCGCATGACCATGCCGTCCAGCTCCGGCGGGCAGGCGTCGGAGACCTCGGACGGCGGCGTCGGGATGTCCTGGACGTGCTGGTAGACCACGGACAGCGGGGTCTCGCCGGTGAACGGCGGACGCAGCGCGAGGAGTTCGTAGAGCAGGCAGCCCGTCGCGTACAGGTCGGAGCGGTGGTCGACGGCCTTGCCGAGCGCCTGCTCGGGGGAGAGGTACTGCGGGGTGCCCATGACCATGCCGGTCTGCGTCATCGTCGTGGACGCGCCGTGCAGGGCGCGGGCGATGCCGAAGTCCATCACCTTCACGGCGCCGTTGTGCGTGATGATGACGTTGGCGGGCTTGATGTCGCGGTGCACGATGCCGTGCTGGTGCGAGTAGGCGAGCGCCTCCAGGACGCCCGAGACGATGATCAGCGCCTGTTCGGGACCGGGCGCCTCCGCGTTCAGCAGGAGGTCGCGGATGGTGCGGCCCTCGACGATCTCCATGACGATGTACGGCACGGACTGGCCGCCGACGAAGTCCTCACCGGAGTCGTACACGGCGACGATCGCGTGGTGGTTGAGGCCGGCCACCGACTGGGCCTCACGCGTGAAGCGCGCCTTGGAGACCGGGTCCTCGGCGAGGTCGGAGCGGAGCAGCTTGACCGCGACGGTGCGTCCGAGACGGACGTCCTCGGCTGCGAACACCTCGGCCATGCCGCCCCGGCCGAGTCTGCGGGTCAGCCGGTACCGGCCGTCCCCGACCAGTCCGCCGTTCCCCCAGGACTCCGGCGCCTCCGACATGCCGCCGCCAGTGCCCTCGGGGTCGGACGGGCCCTGAGCGCGCTGCTGCTGTGCCATCAGTCCTCGCCGTCGTTTCTGCCCGCGGTGCGCGCGGTGTTGTTACGGTCTCCGTCGGCCACGCTACAGCCTCCGCGCAAGCCTCCGGCCCGACAAGGGGCACCGGGAGCGGCACGAGACGGACCGGCCATGAAACCTTCACTCCTTACCGTCGTGCAAATTCTGTGTCCCGCCCGTACGCCCCCGGTAACGCTTCCGCGACGCTTCTTTCGCGTACGGTCACGGAACGGGCACCGAGCTTGACGTGTCGGTGCCCTGGGGCAGACTTGGCCGGGAATGGCGGTTTGGATCAACGACGGACCAGCGACGGATCCGCGGTGGATCAGCGCAAGTCGGCGGCGCCTCAAGGGCTACGGGGGAAACGGGACATGAGCCAGGACGGCGCACAGGGCCAGTACGCGGGGCGGGCGCTCGCCGGTGGCCGCTATCAGCTGCGTGACCTCCTCGGCCAGGGCGGCATGGCCTCGGTGCACCTCGCGTACGACAGCGTGCTCGACCGGCAGGTCGCCATCAAGACACTTCACACGGATCTCGGCCGGGAACAGGCCTTCCGCGAGCGGTTCCGCCGCGAGGCCCAGTCCGTGGCCAAGCTCACGCACACCAACATCGTGTCGGTCTTCGACACCGGCGAGGACACCCTCGACGGCATGACGACGCCGTACATCGTCATGGAGTACGTCGAGGGCCGCCCGCTCGGCTCGGTCCTCGACGAGGACGTGCGGCAGCAGGGCGCGATGCCCGCCGACAAGGCGCTGAAGATCACCGCGGACGTGCTGGCCGCGCTGGAGATCAGCCACGAGATGGGCCTGGTCCACCGCGACATCAAGCCGGGCAACGTGATGATGACCAAGCGCGCCGTGGTCAAGGTCATGGACTTCGGCATCGCGCGCGCCATGCAGTCCGGCGTGACGTCGATGACGCAGACCGGCATGGTCGTCGGAACCCCGCAGTACCTCTCGCCGGAGCAGGCCCTCGGCCGCGGTGTGGACGCCCGCTCCGACCTGTACTCGGTGGGCATCATGCTGTTCCAGCTGGTCACCGGGCGGCTGCCGTTCGAGGCGGACTCGCCGCTGGCCATCGCGTACGCGCACGTCCAGGAGGAGCCGCCGGTTCCGTCCTCGGTCAACCGCTCGCTGCCCCCGGCCGTGGACGCGCTGATCGCCCGTGCGCTGAAGAAGAACCCGAACGAGCGCTTCCCCAGCGCCGAGGCCATGCGCGACGAGTGCCTGCGGGTGGCCGCGTCCTTCCAGGCCGCGCCGCCGAGCATCGTCCCGGGCACCCAGGCCCCCAGCGGCGCGGGCGTCGGCTCGGCCGTGTTCCCGCCGGTCGACCAGGCGACGCCGGCGCCCTCGGGCCAGGTGCAGACGCCGTACCAGCCGACCCCGCCCCCGAACCCGTACGGCACGCCCGCCCCGACGGGGCCGAACCCGGCGTACGGCTACCCGCAGCAGGGCGGCTACCAGACGCCGGCCCCGGCGGGGTACTCCCCGCACGCCGGCCCGTCGACGCCGCCGCCCTACAACCTGTCGCCCCCGGCCGCGGCCGCCTCCTCCGGCGGCGGCAGGAACAACAAGCCGGTGATCATCGGCTCGATCATCGTGTCCGTCGTCGCGGTCGGCGGCCTCGTCACGGCGCTGCTGCTGAACGGCGGCGGCGAGGACGACAAGGGCGGCGGCAACCCGAGCGCGTCGGCCTCCGCGGAGAAGAAGCCCGGGTACCGCGGCCCGGACACCGCGAAGACGATCGACACCGAGGAGTGCACGGAGCCGCGGGAGTCGTACAACGACCCCGACAAGATCCAGATCCCGGACTTCAAGTTCAAGAACATCAAGTCGGTCAAGGCCTGTCTGCAGGCGGCCGGCTGGGAAGTGAACGAGAAGAAGGTCGACGAGAACACCTACGGCGACGGCACGGTCATGAACCAGTTCCCGTCCGCCGACACGGACGTCGACCCGAAGGACATGCCCGAGATCGAGCTCAGCGTCTCGACGGGCAACCCGCCCTCCTGAGGCCCCCGACGCACGGAAGGGCCCGGCGGTCTCGCCGGGCCCTTCTCCTTTTCCGTACGACTACAGGTAGGGGCCGCCGGACCGGCCGCCCGGGTGCTGCTCGTCGATGCCGTCGCCGACTCCCGGCGGGAGGGCGCGGCGCATCTGCTCCAGCTGGGCACGCGCCGCCATCTGCTGGGCGAACAGCGTCGTCTGGATCCCGTGGAAGAGCCCCTCCAGCCACCCGACGAGCTGGGCCTGCGCGATCCGCAGCTCGGAGTCGCTGGGGGTCGTCTCGTCCGTGAAGGGCAGGGAGAGCCGCTCCAGCTCCTCGACCAGTTCGGGCGCCAGACCGTCCTCCAGCTCCTTCACCGAGCTGGCGTGGATGTCCTTGAGCCGGACCCGGCTGGCCTCGTCGAGGGGAGCGGCGCGCACCTCCTCCAGCAGCTGCTTGATCATGCTGCCGATCCGCATGACCTTCGCGGGCTGCTCCACCTGTTCCGTGAGCGGGGTCTCGCGGGAGTCATCGTCTGCGCCGCCGCCACCGAGCGCCATGCCGTCCTGGCCCACGACCAGGATCTGCGGGTTCTCCGACGACCGTTCGTTCCTCGGCATCTCCATGTCGCCATTCTGTCGCACGCCTGCACCTCACCTCCGTGGTGCCCCCACAGGAGGCTGATCCACCGCGCTGGAGGAGACGAGTCGGTCACGCTTCGGGTTGCTCCGGCGGGGGCGGCTGTTCCTCGCCACGTCACGGGCTGCCGGCCCTGGAACGGGCCGGCCGCCGCGCGAGCGGTTCCGTCCGTCGGCCGAACCCGGAGTGCCCGGGCTGCGGGGCGGTGTGAGGCTGGTGGGCAGGATATGACCGAACTTGCCGTTTATGCCCTACCGGGCACGGCGGGAAGGGGTCACCCCCGTGACTCCATGGCTACGCGCGCTGCGGGCGACGGGACTGGTCCTCGCCCTGGGGGCCGGCGCGGCCGTCTCACCCTTCGGCTCCGTCCCGTCCTACGGGGCCGTCCACACGTACGTCGAGGAGGCGGACACGGCGGACTCGGCGGAGCCGGAGGAGGCGGGGTCCGGGACCCTCGCCACCCCGTCGCCCGAGCCCGCCTCATCGTCCCCGTCCGCCCCCACCACTGCGTCCTTCCGCCCGACGGCGTCGTCCCGGACGGCCTCGCCGTCCCGGCCCACCCCCTCGCCCCGGGCGGCTTCACCGGCCCGGTCCGCCCCGTCGCCCCTGGCTGCTCCGTCGGCCCGGGCGGCTTCACCGGCCGCGGCGGCGAGGGCGACCCCATCCGACGCCGGTGAACCCTCGCGGGCCGGGAGCAGGGCAGGAGAGGGCCGGGTGCGGCCGGGACGGCCGGAGGAGGCAGGGGAGGGGCAGGGCCTCTCCGACGCCTCGGCCCTCGCCCTCCCCGAGGAGCCGCCGGAGACCGACCCGGTGTCCGCGAGTCCGTCGCAACAGTCCGTACGGGAGGCCGCGACCACGGAACGCCCCGTCGGCCAGGTCCTGCGCATCCTGCCCCTGGGCAGCGGCCTGGTCCTGATCGGCCTGGGACTGGCCCTGGCGTTCGTGGCGCTGCGGCTGCGGCGGGTCTAGGTTCTGTCTTCGGTCATCCCGCAGCCGTCCGACCAAGTCGGCCACCGCCTGAGGCGAGGCCGACTCCGGCCCATCTGATCAGCCACTTGTGAGCAGTCTGGAAGGAGCCGAGCTCGTCGGGGAGGTCTCGCCAGGGCGAGTTGGTGCGGTACTTCCACGCGATGGCTTCAAGAGTGCGGCGGTGGTCGGCCCATCGCCGCGCCAGGTGACCTCCTCGAACACGGCGGCCTCAGCGACCGGCACTACGAGGTTTCCGGAGGCAGTGCCGCTGCGCATTCGGCGAGCAGCCCGCGCAGCCACTTATGCCCTGGGTCGCTTTCCCGTGCCGCATCCCACCAGAAATGTTCGGCGAGTTGCGGCAGCGGGCGGGGCAGCGAGAAGGTCTTGAGCGGAAGCGGCGCCGTGTCGGCGAGCCGGGAAGGAACGACAGCGACGAGTTCCGTGCCCGCGATGATTCCGGGCAGCGACGTCATGCTCTCCACCACGAACATGCCGCGGTCGCCCAGCCAGAAACGGCTCCAGGCCGGGTCGCCCACCACCACTTCGAACTGCTCCCGGTAGCTGCGGACCCAGCGCAGCTCCCGCAAGGCGGAGTCGTCCAGGGATCCGTCCACGGCGGCATTGCCGCGGTCGGCCACGCCCACCCACCTGTCGGTGAAGATCTCGGCATTGGACGTCATGCCCAGAATCCCGGGCGGCACGATCAAACCATCGGTCTCGCGCAGGAGTTCACTGGCGCGGTCCGCGTCGACCCTGGGTGCGTTCAGCAGTTGGAGTTTCACTGCCGGGGCTCGCTCCATCAGTGATTTGAGCAGCGGCCCGCCCAGGACGTGCAGGACGTAGTCGGATGTCATGACGGTGAACTCGCGGCGTGAGGTTTCCGGGTCGAATTCAGCCGGAACACCCAGTACTTTCCCGACCCCTTCCAGGGCGCTGACGACAGCTGGATGGATGTCCGCCGCGAACGGCGTCAACCGGTAGGAACCTCGTTGCCGTACGAGCAATTCGTCGTCGAAGAGGCGGCGTAGTCTGCCGAGCGCCGCGCTCAGCGTCGGTTGCGAGCGGCCCAGCTTGCTCGCGGCGCGCGAGACATTGCGTTCCGACAGAAGCGCCTCGAGCGCCACCAGCAGATTGAGATCGATATCGGCGAGACGACGTGACTTCCCCATCCCACCACTATAGATGGCGTCAATAGTTGACATAGGAAGATTGCTGTTGTGTCGATACCTCGGGGCGCCCAGACTGAGGCGGCAAGATCAAGAAGTGAGAGAGGTGCGGCAATTTCATGCCTGCTGTGCAGCATGTACTCGTGATCGGCGCCGGCCCCGTCGGCCTCACCGTCGCCGCCCTGTTGGCGGACGAGGGTGTCGCCGTCGATGTGGTCGAGAAGCGTGAAGCCATCAGCGCCGTGGGCGCCGGACTGCTGCTGCAGAACAACGCGTTGCGAGTGATCAAAAAGGCCGGCTTGTTCAGCCGGGTGACAGAGGCAGGGCATGTACTGAACACCTTCACGATCCGTCGCGCTGATGCTGAGGGATCCGTGGTGATGCGAGAACCGTTCCCGCGTGCGTCCACGGACGCCGCCGTGCCGGGAGCGGTGGCCATCTCCCGTCCGCGATTCGCGCGGTTCCTGCAGGAACGCGTCGGCGAGGCGGGCGTCAAGCTGCGACTCGGCTGTACCTTCCGCTCCCTGCACCAACGGGGGGACAGCGTCCGGGTCGAACTGACGGACGGCTCCCACGGTGACTACGACCTGGTCATCGGCGCAGACGGAGTGGGCTCGGCGGTACGCGACGCAGCCGGCATCACCGGCGAGCGCATCACCATCAATGCGATCATCTGGCGTTTCCTCGGGCCTCCCGTCGACGGCATCGACGATCTCGACCAGATTCACGGCAGCCGAGTCGGAGGGCTTCTCCCCATTGGAAAGAACGTCCTGTATGGCTTCGTGGGCGACAGCGCCACCGCACTGCCCAACTGGGCAAGCCTGAGTGCGGACGCCGCGGTCGACCGGGTCATGGGGATCATGGACGAGTTCCACGGGCCGTGGGACGAGGTGAGGCGGACTTTCGACCGCGGTTCACTGCGGCCCATGCTGCAGGACGCCTACCTGGCGGATGCACCGTGGAACCGGGGCCGGATCGTCGTGATCGGCGACGCCGCGCACAACAGCCCGCCCACCTTCGCGCAAGGCGCGGCGCAAGGCCTCGAAGACGCCTTGGTACTGGCCGAAGCGCTGACGGGCAGGTCCTGTGTGGACGAGCACCTCTGGGCGGAATTCCACGCTCGGCGCGTCGACCGGGCGCGCACCGTACTGCAGGCCTCCGTCGCACGCGCCAAGGCCCCGGCCGGCCGAGGTCCGGAGGGGTTCATGGACGACGAAGCCGTCGCGCACATCATCGCGACCGCGACCTAGGCCGCGTCCGCAACGTCCCGTCGTCCGCCCGGCGACCCCGCGGCGTCAGGGGCCCCCTTCGACGGCGGAATCGACAGCAGGGGGGAGCGTGGCCGGCGTCGCGGGGTGGACGGGACTCTGCCCGCCCGGCCCACGTCGGACCGGGCGGGCGTTCACGCCCCCTGAGGGGCGATGAGCAGCACCTTTCCGACGTGGCCGCTCTCCTCCACCACCCGGTGCGCTGCTGCGGCGTCCCGCATCGGGAGTTCGCGGTCGACGATCGGGCGCAGGTGGCCGCCCGCGAGCAGGGGCCAGACGTGTTCGCGTACGGCCGCGACGATGGCGGCCTTCTCCTCCCGGGGCCGGGCCCGCAGGGACGTCGCGCTGATGGCGGCCCGCTTGGCCAGCAGGGCGCCGATGTTCAGCTCACCCTTCACCCCGCCCTGCATGCCGATGATCGCGAGCCGGCCGTTGACGGCCAGGGCCTTGACGTTGCGCTCCAGGTACTTGGCGCCCATGTTGTCGAGGATGACGTCGGCACCGGCGCCGTCCGTCGCCTTCCTGACCTCCTCGACGAAGTCCTGCTCGCGGTAGTTGACCAGGATGTCGGCGCCCAGCTCGGCGCACCGCTGAAGCTTCTCCTTCGTACCGGCCGTCACGGCCACCCGCGCACCGACGGCCTTGGCCAGCTGGATGGCCATCGTGCCGATGCCGCTGGAACCGCCGTGCACGAGGAGCGTCTCGCCGGGCCGCAGATGGGCGATCATGAAGACGTTCGACCAGACGGTGCAGGCCACCTCGGGCAGTGCCGCGGCCTGTGTCAGGCCGACGCCGTCGGGCACGGGCAGCAGCTGCCCGGCCGGGACGGTCACCTTCTCGGCGTAGCCGCCGCCGGAGAGCAGCGCGCACACCTCGTCGCCGACGTTCCACCCGGAGACGCCGGTGCCGATCTCGGCGATCCGCCCGGAGCACTCCAGGCCGGGGTAGGGGGATGCGCCGGGCGGCGGTTCGTAGAAGCCCTGCCGCTGCAGGATGTCGGCCCGGTTGACGGCGCCGGCCGCCACCTCGACCAGGACCTCGCCCTCGCCGGGCACGGGGTCCGGGACCTCGTCCCAGACCAGCGCCTCGGGCCCACCAGGTTCGGGAATCGTGATCGCATGCATGCAAGGGACCGTACCCGCAGCTCCCCGGACCGAGTCCGCTCCGCCCCGAGGTCCTCCTCACCTACGCCATGAGACCGGTACCGGCGAAGACCCGTGTGCGCGACCGATGAGTTTGCGCGACGGTAAAGGTCTCACCATGCGTAGCCCAAGCACGCGGAAGGACCCGAAGCATGAGCACGCAGACGTCCGGCCTGGCGATCGAGACCGCGGGCCTGGTGAAAACGTTCGGCGAGACGAGGGCCGTCGACGGCGTCGACCTGTCCGTGCCCCAGGGCACGGTCTACGGCGTCCTCGGCCCGAACGGCGCCGGCAAGACCACCACCGTGAAGATGCTCGCCACACTTCTGCGGCCGGACGGCGGCGAGGCGCATGTCTTCGGTCACGACATCGTCCGCGAGGCGGACGAGGTGCGCGGCCGGGTGAGCCTCACCGGCCAGTACGCGTCGGTCGACGAGGACCTCACCGGCACCGAGAACCTGGTCCTGCTGGGCCGGCTGCTCGGCCACCACAAGAAGGCCGCCCGCGAGCGCGCCGCCCAGCTCCTGGAGGCCTTCGGGCTCGGTGACGCGGCCGCGAAGCAGGTCAAGCACTACTCCGGCGGCATGCGGCGCCGCATCGACATCGCCGCGTCCATCCTCAACACCCCCGACCTGCTGTTCCTCGACGAGCCGACCACCGGCCTGGACCCGCGCAGCCGCAACCAGGTCTGGGAGATCGTGCGGGCCGTCGTCGCCCAGGGCACCACGGTGCTGCTGACCACGCAGTATCTGGACGAGGCCGACCAGCTGGCGTCCCGCATCGCCGTCATCGACCGGGGCAAGGTGATCGCCGAGGGCACCAAGGGCGAGCTGAAGTCGTCCGTCGGCGCCGGGTCCGTCCATCTGCGTCTCCGGGATCCCGACCAGCGCGATCTCGCGGCCGGCCTGCTCCGCCGCGCCCTCGACGCGCAGGTGCAGCCGGAGCCCGACCCGGTGGCCCTCACCGCCCGCCTCGGTACGGCGGCGAGCGACGACTCCGCGGCCGAGCAGGCCTCCCGCGCGCTCGGCGAGCTGGCCCGCGCCGGGATCACCGTCGACAACTTCTCCCTGGGCCAGCCCAGCCTCGACGAGGTCTTCCTCGCCCTCACCGGGCACGACACGCACGACTCCGCCGACTCCGCCGACTCCACCGGCTCCTCCGACCGCTGTGACGACCCGAAGGACGAGGTGGCGGCATGAGCACCGCGACGACCACCGAGAGCAAAGAGCTCGCCCCGGTCAGCGCCGAGTCGCTCGCCGCCCTGCTCGTCACCAAGGAGCGACCGCCGCGGCCCAGTGCGTGGTCGGCCTCGATGACCTTCGGCTGGCGGGCCATCCTCAAGATCAAGCACGTGCCGGAGCAGCTCTTCGACGTCACGGCGTTCCCGGTCATGATGGTGCTGATGTACACGTACCTGTTCGGCGGGGCGCTGGCCGGCTCGCCGGAGGAGTACATCCAGTTCCTGCTGCCGGGCATCCTGGTGATGTCGGTCGTGATGATCACGATGTACACGGGTGTCTCCGTGAACACCGACATCGAGAAGGGCGTCTTCGACCGGTTCCGCAGCCTGCCGATCTGGCGGCCGTCCACGATGGTCGGCTATCTGCTCGGGGATGCCCTGCGGTACACGATCGCGTCGGTCGTGATGCTCACCGTCGGCATCATCCTCGGCTACCGGCCGGACGGCGGGGCCGCCGGCGTGCTCGCCGGGATCGCCCTGCTGGTGGCCTTCTCGTTCGCCTTCTCGTGGATCTGGACGATGTTCGGGCTGATGCTGCGCACCGAGAAGTCGGTGATGGGCGTCAGCATGATGGTGATCTTCCCGCTCACGTTCCTGTCCAACGTGTTCGTGGACCCGAAGACCATGCCGGGCTGGCTGCAGGCGTTCGTCAACAACAGCCCCATCACGCATCTGGCGTCGGCGGTGCGGGGTTTGATGGGCGGCGACTGGCCGGCCGACGAGGTCGCCTGGTCACTGGGCTGGGCGGCCCTGTTCGTGCTGGTCTTCGGGCCGGTCACGATGCGGCTGTACAACCGGAAGTAGCCCTGGACTGCCGCGCTCTGGGCCGGCCGTCGCGCACCGGACGGGTGCGAGGCGGCCGGCCGTTCGCTGCGCTCGTCAGTTGTTGCGGGGCATCGGGGGCATCGGGCGGATGTCCGGCGCGACCTGGGTGGCCGGGGTCTTCCGCACGATCGTGATGAGGCGGTCGGTCAGCTCCAGCCGTCCGACGGACGGATCGTCGTAGCCGAGGACCCGGTGCCCGCGTATGACGCTCACCACCAGGTCGGCGATCTCCCGCGGCGTCTTGCCCACCTCGGCCTTCACCACCGGCCGTTCCACGATGTCGAGCCCGCTGCCCTGCTGGATGAGGTCCTCCATCACCATGCCGGCCGACGGGCTGAGCACCGACAGGCCGAGCAGCCGTCCGGCGGCACTGGCGCTGGTGACGACCGCGTCGGCGCCGGACTGCTTGAGCAGCGGGGCGTTCTCCTCCTCCCGCACGGTGGCCACGATCTTCGCGCCGCGGTTGAGCTGGCGTGCCGTCAGCGTCACCAGGACCGCGGTGTCGTCTCGCTGGGTCGCGATGATGATCTGACGCGCCTTGTGCACCTCGGCCCGCTTCAGCACCTCGCTGCGGGTCGCGTCCCCGACGATGCCCGCGTAGCCCTCGGCGGTCGCGGCGTCGATCACCTTGGAACTGGGGTCGACCACGACGACCAGCTCCTTCTTCAGACCCGTCGCGCAGACGGTCCGGATCGCCGACCTGCCCTTCGTGCCAAAGCCGATGACGACGGTGTGATCGCGCAACGTGGACCTCCAGCGGGTCAGTCGCCATTCCTCCCGGGTGCGTTCGGTGAGGGCTTCGAGGGTGGTGCCGACCAGGATGATCAGGAACAGCACGCGCAGGGGCGTGATGACGAGGATGTTGGTGAGCCGGGCGCTTTCGCTCGCCGGGGTGATGTCACCGTAGCCGGTGGTCGAGAGCGTGACGGTCGCGTAGTAGAACGCGTCGAGGAGGCTGATGCCGCCGCCCGCGTTGTCGTTGTAGCCGTCGCGGTCGGCGTAGACGATCAGCGCGGTCAGGACGAGGACGAACAGCGCCATCGAGAGCCGCTTGGCGACCTGGCGGATCGGGTGCTCCACCACTTTCCTCGGGAGCTTCACCCGATGGGTCACCAGATGCTCGTCAGCCTGGCGGGCGATGGCGTCCTGGCCCGGAAGTTTCACGTGAAACACACCCCGATTCCTCCGGACGCCCAGGGCAGGTCGAGCAGTTCCGTCTCCTGTCCCGGACGGGCGCCGCCGGGCGGGACCACGGCCAGCGCGTCGGCCGCCGCGACACCGCGCAGCATCGCGGGCCCGTTGTAGTGCAGCGGCACGGCCTCGTCGCCGCGCAGGACGACCGGGACGAGCCGGGTGTCGTGCGGGTGCCCGTGCACGGCGTCCCGGAGCGGCATCGTGTACGACTCGGGCGCCGGGCGGGCCGCGAGGATCCGCAGCAGGGGCTCGGCGAGCGTCAGCAGGCCGGAGACCGCGGCGAGCGGGTTGCCCGGCAGGCCCACGAGGTGCTGTGCCGGTGTGATGCGGGCCAGCAGCATGGGGTGCCCCGGACGCACCTTGACGCCGTCGACGAGGAGTTCGGCGCCGAGCCGGCGCAGCGTGGGGTGCACATGGTCGACGGGGCCCGCCGCGGTGCCGCCGGTGGTGAGGATGACGTCGGCCCCGGACGCGGTGACGGCCTCGTGCAGGGCGTCGGCGTCGTCCCGGATGCGCCGGACGGCGATGACCTCGGCGCCGAGCGCCCGCAGCCAGGGCGGCAGCATCGGGCCGAGCGCGTCCCGGATCAGACCGTCGTGCGGCAGGCCCTGCGTGAGCAACTCGTCACCGAGGACCAGGACTTCGGCGCGGGCACGCGGGACGGCGGTGACGGCGTCGTACCCGGCCGCGGCCGCGAGCCCGAGGACGGCCGGGGTGACGAGCGTGCCGACGGCGAGGAGCTGGTCGCCGGTGCGGCATTCCTGGCCGCGCGGGCGGATGTCCTGGCCGTGGACGACGTCCCTGGTCGCATACAGGCGGCCCTTGTCGTCGGTGCGGCCGTGCTCGCTGCGCAGGACCGCGGTGGCGTCCGGGGGGATGCGGGCGCCGGTGGCGATCCGGACGGCCTCGCCGTCGGTGAGGGACCCGGGCGCGGCCTGCCCGGCCAGGACGCCCTCGTCCCGTACGTGCCAGGGGGAGGGCCCGCACACCGCCCAGCCGTCCATCGCGGAGGTGTCGAAGGAGGGCAGGTCGGTGAGGGCGTCCAGCGGGGCGGCGAGGGTCAGGCCGAGGGCGGTGTCGAGGGGCGCGGAGACGGGGGCGCGGCGTGCGGCCCGGGCGGCGGCACGGCCGGCGCGCTCGGCCACGGCCCGGGCCTCGGGCCAGGGGGTGGCGCGGTGGTGGGTGTCGGTCCGCGCGGGGGGATCCGGCTGGTGGGAGACGCGGGCACTGTCCGTCTCCCCTCGCTCCGCGGGGTCGGGCGGGTGGTCGCCGTTGCTGTTCCTCACGAGGGCGAGCACCTCCTCGACGTCGAGGTCCTCGGCGTCCTCACCGGCCCGGGCGCCGTGCGGGGTCATCCGGCGTCCGGGCGGGTATCGGGCGTGGCGTCGGGGGCCACGTCACCCTGAGGCTGCTGTGAGCCGTCCGTGGCCGCATCGCCCTGAGGCTGCTGTGAGCCGTCCGCGGTGGGTCCGGCCCCGGAGGTGCTCTCCTGCGCCCAGCGGGCTGCCAGGGCCGCGGCCTTGCGGGCTGCCTCGGCGACCGCCTCGGGGCCTCCGCCCGCCTGTGCGGCCGCGTAGCCGACGAGGAAGGTGGTCAGCGGCGCCGCGGGCCGGGCCACCCCGTGGGCGGCGTCGCGGGCGAGGTCGAGAAGGCCGCGGGTGTCGACATCGAGGTCGAGCCCCAGTTCGTCCTTGACGGCGGAAATCCATTCATCCAACACGTGCCCATGCTCCCTGATACGTGCCCTGGCGGTGGCGATGTCGTCCCAGGTGTCGCAGTCGAAGGACGCGACGGGGTCGGAGATGCGGGTGAGGTCCAGCTCGGCGGTGAGGCGCCGCAGGGGGAGACCGGCGAGGGCGCCGTGCCGGTCGGCGAGGCGGGCGAGCTCCTCGCGCAGCCGCGGCACCCGGTAGGCGGCCACGAGCGGCTGGTCACGGCCTTCGGGGTCGGTCAGCAGCACACCGTCGGAGCCGCTCGCCCGCAGTGCGCCCAGCAGACGGCCCACGGTGGGCTCCTGAAGGAACGGCAGGTCGGCGGAGAGCACGGCGACGTGCTCGGCCGTGGTGTGGCGGAGCCCGGCGTCGAGCGCGGCGAGCGGTCCGCCGCCGGGCGGCTCCTCGCGGGCCCAGGTCACGGGCCGCGCGGTCGGCCGGGGCGCGGCGACGACGACGGTGGTGCGGGCGGTGGCGCAGGCCGCGAGCACCCGGTCGAGCAGGGGCCGCCCGCCCACCCGCACACCGGGTTTGTCCGTGCCGCCCAGGCGCCGGGCGGCCCCGCCGGCGAGCACGACGGCGTCGTACCGGGCGGGGCCGGATCCGTGCGCGAGGGCGGTGGCGGCGCCTGGTTCACCGGGGGACTCGTAGGCGGTCACCCCCCGAGTATGCGTGCCCCCGCGATCACACGGAACGCGGGGGAAGCGACGCGCTCACGCACACCGCCCGGGCGAGGAACAGGAATCACAGCGTCCGCAGCAACACGGCGGGCTGTTCCACGCAGTCCGCGACGTACCGCAGGAAGCCGCCCGCCACGCCGCCGTCGCAGACCCGGTGGTCGAAGGTGAGCGAGAGCTGGACGACCTGCCGCACCGCCAGCTCGCCCTCGTGCACCCACGGCTTGGGGACGATGCGGCCGACGCCGAGCATGGCGGCCTCGGGGTGGTTGATGATCGGGGTGGAGCCGTCGACGCCGAAGACGCCGTAGTTGTTCAGCGTGAAGGTCCCGCCGGTGAGTTCGCCCGGTGTCAGCGTCCCCGTGCGGCCCGCCTCGGTCAGCCGGGCGAACTCGGCGGTCAGCGACTCGGCGTCGCGCGCGTGCGCGTCCCGTACGACCGGGACGACCAGGCCCCGGTCGGTCTGCGCCGCGAACCCCAGGTGCACGTGGTCGAACCGGACGACCTCCCTGGCCTCCGCGTCCACCGTGGAGTTGAGCTCGGGGAAGCGGGCGAGGGCCGCGGTGCAGATCCGGGCCAGCAGGGCCAGGAGGGAGATCTTCGGTCCGCCGGCCGCGTTCATGGCCGCGCGCGCCCGCATGAGCTCCGTGGCGTCCGCGTCCACCCAGCAGGTGGCGTCCGGGATCTCCCGGCGACTGCGCGCCAGCTTGTCGGCGACGGCACCCCGGATCCCCTTGAGCGGGGTCCGGGTCTCGCCGGTCAGCGGGGTACGGGTCTCGCCGGTCAGCGGGCTGCGGGTCTCGCCGGTCAGCGGGCTGCGGGTCTCGCCCGGGGCCGCCGACGCCGAGGACCTGGTCGCGAGGGCCGGGCCAGGTCCCTGCGGCACACCCGCGTGCTGCGCGGCCGCCGGTGCCGCCGTGGCGCCCTGGCCCGCGACGCGCAGGGCGTACTCCACGTCCGCCCGCAGGATGAGCCCGTCGGGGCCGGACCCGGTCAGCTCCCGCAGGTCCAGCCCGTTCTGCCGTGCCAGTCGGCGCACCAAGGGTGAGATCACGGGGACGGGCCCGTCCTCCGGGCCGGGGCGACCGGCCCGCGCGTCCGCGGTCGTCACGGGACCATCGGCCGGCGTCTGCGCACCGGCCGGAGACACGACGGCGTCAGCCCGCCCGTTCAGCGGCCTCGAGGCACCGGCCTGGCCGGCTGACGCGGACCCACCGGACCCCGGCCGCTCCTGCCGTACCCGGCGGCGTCGCGCGGGCGCCTCGGAGGTGCCGTAGCCGACCAGGACGTTGCCCGACCCCTCGGAGCCGGTGTCGTCGGCGCCGGAAGCGGGCTGCTCCCCCACGGCCACCGTGATCAGTGGCGCCCCGACGGGCAGTTCCGTGCCCTCCTCGCCGAAGCGGGCGGTGACGACACCGCCGTAGGGGCAGGGCACCTCCACCATCGCCTTGGCCGTCTCGACCTCGACGACCGGCTGGTCGATCGCGACGACGTCGCCGACCTCGACCAGCCAGCGCACGATCTCCGCCTCGGTCAGCCCCTCACCGAGGTCGGGCAGCTTGAACTCCAGCACCTGTGCCATCAGCTCTCCGCCTCCCACTGCAGGCGCCCCACGGCGTCCAGGATCCGGTCCACACCGGGCAGGTGGTGGCGCTCCAGCATCGGCGGCGGATAGGGGAGGTCGAACCCGGCCACCCGCAGCACCGGCGCCTCCAGGTGGTGGAAGCAGCGCTCCGTGACCCGGGCCGCGATCTCCCCGCCCGGTCCGCCGAAGGAACCCGACTCGTGGACGACGACCGCGCGTCCCGTCCGCCGCACCGAGGCGCACACCGTCTCGTCGTCGAACGGCACCAGGGAGCGCAGGTCGACGACCTCGAGGTCCCAGCCCTCGGCCCGGGCGGCCTCGGCGGCCTCCATGCAGACCGGTACGGACGGCCCGTACGTGATGAGCGTGGCGCTGCGGCCCGGGCGGCGCACCACGGCGCGGCCGATCGGCTCGACGGGCGCCGGCTCCTCGGGGTTCCAGGAGTCCTTCGACCAGTACAGCCGCTTGGGCTCCAGGAAGACGACCGGGTCGTCGGAGGCGATGGACGCGCGCAGCAGCCCGTAGGCGTCGGCGACGGTGGCGGGCGTGACGACATGGAGCCCCGGGGTCGCCATGTAGTACGCCTCGGAGGAGTCGCTGTGGTGCTCGACGCCGCCGATGCCGCCGCCGTAGGGGACGCGGATGGTGATCGGCAGGGGCATGCTGCCGCGGGTGCGGTTGCGCATCCGGGCCACGTGCGAGATGAGCTGCTCGAACGCCGGGTAGGCGAACGCGTCGAACTGCATCTCCACGACCGGCCGCAGCCCGTACATGGCCATGCCGACCGCGGTGCCGAGGATTCCGGCCTCGGCGAGCGGGGTGTCCGTGCAGCGGTCCTCGCCGAACTCCTTGGCGAGTCCGTCGGTGACGCGGAAGACGCCGCCGAGGGTGCCGACGTCCTCGCCCATGACGTGCACGGCGGGGTCGGCGGCCATGGCGTCGCGCAGCGCGCGCGTGAGGGCCTGCGCCATGGTGGCCGGCTTGACGGCGACGGTGGTCATCGGTGCGTGCCCCCCTCGGACTCGGCCTCGGCCTCCAGCTCGGCCCGCAGCTGGTGCCGCTGCTCCAGCAGCTGGGGCGTGGGCTCGGCGTAGACGTGATCGAACAGGTCCATCGGGTCGAGGACCGCGTCCTGGTTCATCTGCTCGCGCAGCGCCGCGGCCATGGTCTCGGCGTCCTGGCGGGCGGCTTCGATGCCGGCTTCGTCGAGCAGGCCGCGCCCGGTCAGCTCGCGCTCCAGCAGCCGGATCGGGTCGTGCTCGCGCCAGGTCTCGACCTCGGCGTCACCGCGGTAGCGGGTCGCGTCGTCGGCGTTGGTGTGGGCGTCGACGCGGTAGGTGATCGCCTCGACGAGGGTGGGGCCGCCGCCCGCGCGGGCGTGCCGTACGGCGTCGGAGAGCACCTCGTGCACGGCCGCGGCGTCGTTGCCGTCGACCAGGCGGCCCGGCATGCCGTACCCGACGGCCTTGTGGGCCAGCGACGGGGCCGCGGTCTGCTTGGCCAGCGGGACGGAGATCGCGAAGCCGTTGTTCTGTACGAGGAAGACGACCGGCGCCTGCCAGACGGCGGCGAAGTTCAGCGCCTCGTGGAAGTCGCCCTCGCTGGTGCCGCCGTCGCCGACCATGGCCAGCGCGACCACGTCGTCGCCCTTGAGTCGTGCGGCGTGCGCGAGGCCCACGGCATGCGGCAGCTGGGTGGCGAGCGGGGTGCACAGGGGGGCGACCCGGTGCTCGTAGGGGTCATAGCCGGTGTGCCAGTCGCCGCGCAGCAGGGTGAGCGCCTCGACGGGGTCCACGCCCCGGGCCACCACGGCGAGCGTGTCGCGGTAGCTCGGGAAGAGCCAGTCGCGCTCCTGAAGAACCATGGCGGCGGCGACCTCGCAGGCCTCCTGGCCGGTGGTGGAGGGGTACACCGCAAGACGGCCCTGCTTGGTGAGGGCGGTGGCCTGCGCGTTGTAGCGACGGCCTTTCACCAACTGCGCGTACAGCGCCCTCAGCAGCTCCGGGTCGGCCTTCGCGGCCGCCTCGGTGCCGAGGACGCGGTACGGCTCGGCGTCGGGCAGCAGCGGCGCGGGATCCGTCCGGGGCTGCCAGGCGGGCGGCGGGGTCGGCTGGTACGCGCCCCGCTGCTCCATGACCGTCATGACGGCACCTCCTCGTGGGAGCGGCTCGAAGAGGCGCGTCGGCTGTGACCCGCCTCACCTACCGATTGTTCGGTCGACGGCACAGTTTGGCTATGGGTGGCCTCAGGCTGTGGACAAACGGTTCTCCACAGCCTGAGATGGACGCAGTACGTCCATGGCGGGGAGGTCGGCGCAGGTGGCATCTGAACAAATGGCCGAAGGCCAGGACGACAGCGGCCCGCTGCCGCCGCCGCGGCCCCTGGACGCCATAGATCAGGACATCCTGCGCATGCTCCAGGCGGACGGCCGGGCCTCGATACGGTCGGTCGCCGAGCGGGTCCACGTCTCCCGGGCGAACGCCTACGCCCGCATCAACCGGCTCGTCGAGGACGGTGTCATCCGTGGCTTCGGCGCCCGGGTCGACCACCAGCGGGCGGGTCAGGGCACCTCCGCGTACATCACGCTGAAGATCGTCCAGAACTCCTGGCGCACGGTCCGCGAGGAGCTCAGACAGCTGCCCGGCGCCTCCCACATCGCCCTGGTGGGCGGCGACTTCGACGTGCTGCTGCTGGTCCACGTCTCCGACAACCGGTCCCTGCGCGAGCTGGTCCTGACCCGGCTCCAGGCGATCCCGCAGGTGCTCAGCACCCGCACGCTGCTGGTGTTCGAGGAGGAGGACCTGGAACCGCAGGGCTGAGGCGGCCGGGCCGCGCCGGTCAGCTCGCGGCCACCGCGACGCCGAGCAGCACCGCGAACGTCACCGGGAGCAGCACGCAGCCGAGGCCGGTGCCGGCGGCCGCGATCCGCAGGCCGCGCAGGGACCGGCGGTGCGGCAGCACCCAGGCGAGCGCGAGCAGGCCTGCCGCCCAGAACAGCACGCCCGAGAAGGCACCGGGGCCGTCCTGGGCGGCGAACCAGCGGTACTCCAGGACGAGGAGCGGCAGACCGGGCAGGGTGGCCGCGAGCGGTGCCCGCCACCAGGTCCGGTGGTGGGTGGCGCGGGTGGGCGGTGCGTCTTGTCCGAGCATGTGCCCCACCCCATCAGCGCTAAGCGGCCGGGACATCGTCACGCGTACTCAGCCCGCCCGCGCACGGGTACTCACCCGGCCTTGCGCAGGCCTCCGAAGGCCAGCTGCACCACCGCGTCGGCCACCTCGCGCTCGTTCATGCCGCGTCCGTCCGGCCGGTACCACTCGACGATCGAGTTGATCATGCCGAAGACCAGCCGGGTCACCAGCCGGACCTCTATGTCGGCGCGCACGTCCCCGTCCGCCGCGGCCGCTCTGAGCAGGTCGGCGACCCGGTGGTCGAAGTCGCGGCGCCGCTCCAGGGCCCACCGCTCGGTGTCGGTGTTGCCCCGCACCCGCAGCAGCAGGGTCACGTAGGGCAGCTCGCCGATCAGCACCTCGACCATGCGCCGGACGACGTACTCCAGACGGTCCGAGGCACGCCCCACGCGCGCGTGCTCCTCGTCGAGGATCCCGAAGAGCCCGTCCAGGGCCCGGTCCACGGCCCGGCGCAGCAGCTCCTCCTTGCCGGTCACGTGGTGGTAGATCGACGACTTGGAGATGCCGGCCGCCTTGGAGAGGTGCTCCATGGAGGTGCCGTCGTAGCCACGCTCGTTGAACACCTGGACGGCGACGGACAGCAGCGTGTCCGGGGTGTAGGTGTCGCGCCTGGCGGTGGTCATGAGGCGGTGCCCTCCCGCTTGTCGGAGGCGTGGGCGTGGCGGTACAGGGCCAGGGAGGGCGCGTAACGCCCCGAGGGGTCGCGCAGGTGGAGGTCGTCCAGGAGCGCGTACGCCCAGGAGCGACCGAGCCGGCGGCTCCACTCGAAGGGGCCGAGCGGGTAGTTGACGCCGAGGCGCATCGCGGTGTCGATGTCCTCCTCGGTGGCGACGCCCTTGGCGACGGCGTCGTGCGCCAGGTCGATGATCCGCGCCACGGTGCGGGCGACGATCATGCCCGGCACGTCGCCGATGACACTGACCTGCTTGCCGAGCGCCTGGAAGAGACCGATGGCCTCGGAGAGGGTCTGCGGGGAGGTGTCCTGGGAGGCGGACAGGGCGATCCGGCCGGCCTTGCGGTAGTCGAGCGCGAGGTCGAAGTAGACGACGTCGCGGAACTCCACGGAGGTCTGCCCGTCGGCGAGGGCGAGCTGCCCGCCGCTCGGCAGCACCAGACGGCTGCCGCTGTCCTCCTCCTCGTCGCGGACCGGGATGCCCGCCTCGCGGATCATCGGGAGCAGTTCGGCGGCCGGGCCCAGATCGCCCTCGGCGACGACGTACGCGGGCGGCTGCCGCTTCTCGGCGGTGTCCGGTTCGGGGCGCTCGGCGCCGTCGCCGTGGTCGTACCAGCCGTGGCCGGTCTTGCGGCCGAGCCGGCCGGACTCGACCAGGCGCCGCTGGGCGAGGGAGGGCGTGAAGCGCACGTCCTGGAAGAAGGAATCCCAGACCGACCGCGTCACCGACTCGTTGACGTCCTGGCCGATCAGGTCGGTCAGCTCGAACGCGCCCATCCGGAAGCCGCCCGACTCGCGCAGCACGGCGTCGATGGTGGCGGGGTCGGCGCCCTGCGACTCGTACACCGCGAAGGCCTCGGCGTAGAAGGGCCGGGCGATGCGGTTGACGATGAAGCCGGGGGTGTCCGCGCAGGCGACCGGCGTCTTGCCCCAGGCACGGGCGGTCTCGTACGCGCGCGTGGCGTAGGTGACGTCGGTGGCGAAGCCGGAAACGACCTCGACCAGCGGCAGCAGGGGCGCGGGGTTGAAGAAGTGCAGTCCGACGAACCGGCCCGGGACGCGCAGGGCGCCACCGATGGCGGTGACGGACAGCGACGAGGTGTTGGTGGCGAGCAGACAGTCCTCGGAGACGACGCCCTCCAGCTCGCCGAACAGCGCCTGCTTGGCGTCCAGCCGCTCCAGCACGGCCTCGACGACCAGGGCGCAGTCCGCGAGCTCGGCGAGGTCCTCGGCGGGCAGCAGCCGACCCCGGGCGGCGTCCCGGTCGGCGGCGGTCAGCCGCTCCTTCTCGACGAGCCGGTCCAGTCGGGCGCCGATCGCGTCGGCCGCCTCCCGGGCCCGCCCGGGGACGGTGTCGTACAGCCGGACGGGATGGCCCGCGACCAGCGCGACCTGGGCGATTCCCTGGCCCATGGTGCCGGTGCCGACGACGGCCACGGGGCTGCTGAGGTCGAGTGCTGTCATGTGCGCGATCCTCCCGCACGGGGTTTTCCACAGATGCGGCGGACCCCCTTGAACCGACCGATCGTTCGGTTACTCTAGCTCTGTCCGAGTGTTCCTGCCCAGGTTTCTGCCCAGGTCATGAACTCGACGAGGAGTTCTTGAGACGAGGAGTTGGTCACCCATGACCGCCGCACTCTCGGCGCACGAGCTGATCGCCCGGCACCGGTCCACCCTCGACCAGGCGCTGGAAGCGATCCGCACGCGCGCCTACTGGTCCCCGCACCCCGAGCACCCCAAGGCCTACGGGGAGAACGGCAGCCTGGACGCGGCCGCGGGCAAGGCCGCCTTCGACGCCCTGCTCGGCTCCCGCCTGGACCTCGGCCAGCCCGGTACGGACGACTGGGTGGGCGGCGAGACCTCCCCGTACGGCATCGACCTGGGCGTGACGTACCCGCACGCGGACCTCGACGTGCTGCTGCCCGCCATGAAGGCCGGACAGCGGGCCTGGCGGGACGCGGGCGCGGAGCAGCGCGCGGTGGTCTGCCTGGAGATCCTCAAGCGCATCAGCGACCGGACGCACGAGTTCGCGCACGCCGTCATGCACACCTCCGGCCAGGCGTTCATGATGGCGTTCCAGGCGGGCGGGCCGCACGCGCAGGACCGCGGCCTGGAGGCGGTGGCCTACGCGTACGTGGAGCAGGTGCGCACACCCGACAACGCCGAGTGGTCCAAGCCGCAGGGCAAGCGCGACCCGCTGGCCGTGAACAAGCAGTTCACACCGGTCCCGCGCGGCATCGCCCTGATGATCGGCTGCAACACCTTCCCGACGTGGAACGGCTACCCGGGCCTGTTCGCCTCCCTCGCCACCGGCAACGCGGTCCTGGTCAAGCCCCACCCGCGCGCGGTGCTGCCGCTCGCCCTCACCGTGCAGGTCGCCCGCGAGGTGCTCACCGAGGCCGGCTTCGACCCCAACCTGGTCGCCCTGGCGGCCGAGCGCCCCGGCGAGGGCATCGCCAAGACCCTCGCGCTGCGCCCCGAGATCCGCATCATCGACTACACGGGTTCGACCGAGTTCGGCGACTGGCTGGAGGCCAACGCCCGCCAGGCGCAGGTCTACACGGAGAAGGCCGGCGTCAACACCGTCGTCGTCCACTCCACGTCCGACTACAAGGGCATGCTCTCCAACCTGGCGTTCTCGCTGTCCCTGTACAGCGGCCAGATGTGCACGACCCCGCAGAACCTCCTCGTCCCCCGCGAGGGCATCTCCACCGACCAGGGCCCCAAGTCCTACGACGAGGTCGTCGCGGATCTCGCCAAGTCCGTGGACGGGCTGCTGGGCGACGACGCCCGGGCGAACGCGCTGCTCGGCGCGATCGTCAACCCGGACGTGAAGGCCCGCCTGGAGGCCGCCTCCGGGCTGGGCGAGGTCGCCCTGGCCTCCCGGGAGATCACCAACCCGGACTTCCCGGGCGCCGTCGTCCGTACACCGGTGATCGTCAAGCTGGACGGGGCCAAGCCGGACGACGAGGCCGCGTACATGAGCGAGTGCTTCGGGCCGGTGTCCTTCGCCGTCGCCGTCGACTCCGCCGAGGACGCCGCGGAGCTGCTGCGGCGGACCGTGCGCGAGAAGGGCGCGATGACCGTCGGGGCGTACACGACCGACCCGGAGTTCGAGCAGGCCGTGCAGGAGGTCTGCCTGGAGGAGGCGGCGCAGCTGTCGCTGAACCTCACGGGCGGGGTGTATGTGAACCAGACGGCCGCGTTCTCCGACTTCCACGGCTCCGGGGGCAACCCGGCGGCGAGTGCGGCGCTGTGTGACGGGGCGTTCGTGGCCAACCGGTTCCGGGTGGTCGAGGTGCGGCGGGACGCCTAGCCGTTCGGGGGTTCTCGTGGTCGCGCGGGTGCCGGTGCGTCGTGGTTGCCCGCGCCCACGCGGCGGAGCCGCACATCGATACAGCCCCGCGCCCCTAAAGGGGCGCTCCGGAACCCGCGCTCCAGTGGTACAGGGTCATCGCCACACTCGTCGCCAGGTTGTAGCTGCTGACCTGGGGGCGCATGGGGAGGGACAGCAAGTGGTCCGCACGCGCGCGTAGTTCCGCGGACAGGCCCGTGCGCTCCGAGCCGAATGCGAGGACGGCGTCGTCGGGGAGTGTGACGCCCCGGATGTCGTCGCCCTCCGGGTCCAGGGCGAACAGCGGGCCCGGCGGCAGCTCCTCGACGGGCAGCCGCTCCACCGTCGTCGCGAAGTGCAGACCCGCCCCGCCCCGCACGACCGTCGGGTGCCAGGGGTCGACCGTCCCGGTCGTCACCACGCCGGTGGCGCCGAAACCGGCGGCCAGGCGGATCACCGCTCCCGCGTTGCCCAGGTTGCGCGGGTTGTCGAGGACCACGACCGGGGTCCTGCGCGGCGCAGCCGCCAGCTTCGCCAGGCCGGCGGAACGGGACGGCCGTACGGCCAGCGCGGCCACGGCGGTGGGGTGCGGGCGCGGCACGAACGACGCGTACGTCGCGTGCGGCACCTCGCTCAGCAGCCCGGCCATGGCGTCCCGCACGTCCGGGGCCAGCTCGTCGGCGAGCGCGAGCGCGGCCGCCCGGTCGGCTGCCACCGCCACCGGCACCTGCGCGCCGAAACGCAGCGCGTGCTTGAGGGCGTGGAACCCGTCGAGCAGGACGGTGTCACCGGCGAGCCGGTGCCAGGCGGTCACGGGGTCGGTCATGCCCCGAAGCCTACGTGCGTGCTCTCGGGGCTCTCGTGCGCACGCTGCCCGGGGACCGGCGCGGAGCCGCCCCGGCGCGGCAGCCGGTCACGCACGCGTGCCGCCCGGTCGCCCAGGCGGCGCAGGAAGCCCGTCGGCAGGAACACCGCATCCGCCGCGATCATCGCCAGCGAGAAGAACGGCAGACCGAGGACCACGGCGATCACGGCGTGCTCGGTCATCATGACCGCCAGCAGGACGTTCTTCACCCGCCGGTTGAACAGCGTGAACGGGAAGGCGACCTGCACCAGGACCGTGCCGTAGGTCACCAGCATCACCATCGTGCCGCTGGCGGACAGCAGGTCCGCCAGCCCCGGCCAGGGCGAGAAGTACTCCAGGTGGAGCGGGTAGTAGACCGCGGTGCCGTCCTGCCAGCGCGAGCCCTGGATCTTGTACCAGCCGGCCGTCGCGTAGATCAGGCACGCCTCGGCCATGATCACGAGCAGCGCGCCGTTGTGCACGATGTTGGCGACCACGTCCAGCATGATCCGCGGCTCACCGGTCCGGGCCCTGCGCCCCACCAGCCACCACAGCCCCTGCACCACCCACACCGTCCACAGCAGCGCCGGTATCAGCCAGTCGCCCTGCACCCGGCCGGCCAGGGTCACCGCGACCAGCACGAGCCCGAGCGCGCCCCACAGCACCGGTCCGGTCCGGTCCGTGACCCGCTCTCCCCGCGCGCGGGCCGCGCGGGAGCGGGCGGCCCGCCCGGCGTCCAGCGACCACACCTGGGCGCAGCGCGTGAACACCAGGTAGATCGACATCAGGTGCAGTACGTTGTCGCCGCCGTCGCCCATGAAGACGCTGCGGTTCTGCAGCGACAGCACACCCACCATGAACAGCACCGACATGGTGCGGGTGCGCCAGCCCAGCATCAGCAGGGCGCTGGTCAGGACCGCGAGGGCGTAGACGATCTCGAACCAGACCCGGCCGTCCGACCACATCAGGGCGGTGAAGGATCCGTTGGACCCGACCAGCTGCCGGGCCAGATCGAAGCCCCAAGGGCCGTCGGGACCGTACAGCTCGTGCCGGTGGGGGAGTTCGCGGAGCAGGAACAGCAGCCAGGTGGCGCTGAAGCCGATGCGGATGACGGCCGTCTGGTAGGGGCCCAGGGCGGCCTCGGTGACGCGGGCTATGACGCCCGAGACGGCCAGCGAGAAGCGGTTCACCGCACCCCTCCCTCGGCCTCGTCCCGCGGCACCCTCCACCACGGCAGCTCCCGGTAGGACGGTGTCATGGAGACCTTCTCCCGGCTCCACTCGGGCGGCGGCACATTGGTGGTACGCGAGCGCACCTGCACCCGTTCGATGACACCGGCGCCCCCGGTGGCGGCCCGCACCGCGTCGTCGTCGTGGAGGCGCAGCACCATGATCCGGCGCAGATACGACTCCGAGAGTGCTCCGCGCAGGCCCACCGGGCGGTTCTCGCCGTCGTGCGTCGCGACGAAGAAGTCCCAGGCCCGGCGCAGCTCGTTCTGCTGGGTGTGGCTGGGCAGCAGGTTGCCGTCGATGGCCCGGCCGTCCTCGGCGGACAGGTCGTACCAGCCGGTGACCGACGTCATGCCGTCCGGTCCGCGAACCCCCGCGCGGACCTGGATCGAGATGTTCTGCTGGAGCGGGTTCGGCGCGAAGAGCTTCCAGTTCTGCTCGAACTCCGGATAGATCCAGTCGTCGACGGCCTTCCCGTGCGCCCTGGTGACCGTGTTCGCCGGCGCGACGTGCAGGAACGTCATCCCGAGGTGCACACACACCCCGATGGCCACGACGGCCAGCGCCAGGGCGACACCGACCTGGTAGCCCAGGGAGAGCGCGGCGATGCCGGTACGGGGTTCACCGGACAGGTCCACCGGTACGTCCAGCTCCGTGGGCGGGGCCGCAAGGCTCGGCGCGTCGGGGCCGTGCCGGGCGTTCGAGCCCTCGTCGTACGCGTCCATTCCGCCCCGTTCCCCGATCCCGGTCCCACGTTCCGTCCGCCCGGCCGGCCGCGAGGGCGTCGCACCGCCCGCACGGCACTGCGCACGGCATCGGCACGGGCACGGTACTCAGCAGACCCACCCGCGCACAGCCCCTGGCCACCCCTCCCACCGTGGCCATCGCCACACCGGGGGGCGGGCCGACCGTACGGCGAGTGACACCCTACGGCGCCGCCCGTACACCCATTCCCTTCTTCTAGAACCTGTTCTATCTTGACGCCCCGTCAGCTCAACGGGATCGCCGGAAGGACAGGCACCGTGGACTTCACCTTCACCGAGGAGCAGCAGGCGGCGGCCGAGGCGGCGAAGGGCGTCTTCGTCGGGGTCGCCCCCGACGCCGTGCCCAGCCCGGCCCTCACCCCGGGCGCCGTCGCCGAGACCTGCGACCGCGCCCTGTGGTCCCGCCTCGCCGACGCCGACCTGCTGAGCCTGCTGCTCGACGCGCGGTACGGCGGGGCCGGCCTGGACGCCATCGCGCTGTGCCTGGTGCTCCGGGAGTCGGCACAGGTACTGGCCAGGGTCCCCCTGCTGGAGAGCAGCGCGGCGGCCGCGGCCGTCCAGGCCTACGGCAGTGAGGAGGCGAAGGCGGACCTGCTCGCCCGGGCCGGCCGGGGCGAGACCGTCCTGACCGTCGCCGCGCACGGCCGCACCGGCCACGACCCGGCCGAACAGTCCGTGACCGCCCGGCAGGACGGCGCGACCTGGGTGCTGGACGGCGTGCAGACGGCGGTGCCGTGGGCCTACGACGCCGACGTAACGCTCGTCCCCGCGCACACCGGGACCGGTCGGACCGTGCTGGCCCTGGTGCCGCGCGGACACGAGGGGGCCCACCTCGCCGAGCAGTTCTCCACCAGCGGCGAGCGGCTCGGTGAGCTGCGCCTGGCGTCGGCGCGGCTCGCGCCCCGGGACGTCATCGACACCGCCGGGGCGTGGGAGTGGCTGCGGGATCTGCTGGCCACCGGGACCTGTGCGCTGGCCCTCGGGCTCGGGGAGCGCGTGCTGCGGATGACCGGGGAGTACACCGGCAAGCGGGAGCAGTTCGGGTTCCCGATCGCGACCTTCCAGGCCGTCGCCGTCCAGGCCGCCGACCGCTACATCGACCTGCGCGCCATGGAGGCCACCCTGTGGCAGGCCGCCTGGCGGATCGCCTCCGGGGCCCCCGGTCCGCTGCCCGCCGCCGGTGACGTGGCCGTCGCCAAGATCTGGGCGGCGGAGGGCGTCCGCCGGGTCGTGCAGACCGCGCAGCATCTGCACGGCGGGTTCGGCGCCGACGTGGACTACCCCCTGCACCGCTACCACGCCTGGGCCAAGCACCTGGAACTCTCACTCGGCCCCGCCGCGGCACACGAGGACGCCCTGGGCGACCTCCTGGCCGCCCACCCACCGGCCTGACCCGCGGCACAGGACCGCGGCGGTGTCCCTGCAGGCGGCAGGGTCCCTACAGGCGGCAGGGTCCCTACAGGACGAACCCCTGCTGCCCGTCGTCCGTCACGACGGGACGGCCCGCCGCCTCCCACACCTGCATGCCGCCGTCGACGTTCACCGCGTCGACACCCTGCTGGGCCAGGTACATCGTGACCTGGGCGGACCGGCCGCCCGAACGACAGATCACATGGACCCGGCCGTCCTGCGGGGCGGCCTCGGTCAGCTCGCCGTACCGGGCGACGAACTCGCTGATCGGGATGTGCAGCGCCCCTGCGGCGTGGCCGGCCTTCCACTCGTCGTCCTCCCGGACGTCCAGCAGGAAGTCACCGTCCTTGAGGTCCGCGACCGCGACCGTGGGCACACCAGCTCCAAAACTCATGCGTCCGACGCTACCGGAACCGGCCGCAACGCCGACCGGGGCACGGCTCAGCCCTGGCCCCGGCCTTGTCCTTCTTGCCCGTCGAGCAGCGCGGCCAGCTCCGTCTCCCGCTCGGTGACCTGGGTGAGCAGGCCCTGGCCGATCTCGTCCAGGAGCCGGTCCGGGTCGTCCGGGGCCAGCTGGAGCATGTGGCCGATGGCACTGTCCTCCAGCTCCCGGGCCAGCAGCCCGAGCAGCTCCTTGCGCTGGGCCAGCCACTCCAGACGGGCGTAGAGCTCCTCGGCGCGGCTGGGACCCCGCTCCAGCTCGGGTCCCTTGGCCCACTCAGCGGCGAGCTCACGCAGCTCCGCCTCGTCGCCCCGGGCATAGGCGGCGTTGACCCGCGTGATGAACTCCTCGCGCCGCGCGCGCTCCTTCTCCTCCTGCGCCAGGTCCGGGTGGGCCTTGCGGGCCAGCTCGCGATAGAGCTTGCGGGCCTCCTCACTGGGGCGGACCCGCTGCGGGGGCCGCACCGGCTGGTCCGTGAGCATCGCCGAGGCCTCGGGGAACAACCCGCCGCCGTCCATCCAGCCGTGCAGCAGTTCCTCGACGCCGGGGATCGGGGCGAGCCGCGCTCTGGCCTCCTCCGCCCGCTGCCGGTCCGCGGCGTCGCCGCTGCGGACGGCTCTGGCCTCCAGGATCCGGGCGTCCAGCTCCTCCAGCCGGGCGTACAGCGGGCCGAGCTTCTGTTCGTGCAGCCGGGAGAAGTTCTCGACCTCGACGCGGAAGGTCTCCACCGCGATCTCGTACTCGATCAACGCCTGCTCGGCGGCCCGCACGGCCCGCTCCAGCCGCGCCTCGGGCCGTGCGGCGTCGCCACCATCCTGCTCAGCTTCCGGGGTCGTCACCCGACCAGCCTAGGGGACGCACCGACCCGTCCCGTCTCCAGCCACTCAGCTCCCTCCCCTCCCCCCTACACCCCCATCTCCGCCGCGACCTTCCCAGCCCGCACCCCCGCCAGCAGCTCCGCGTGATCGGCCTCGGTCCGGTCCGCGTAGGTCACGGCGAAGGACGCGATCGCCTCGTCCAGCTCCTCGTTCTTCCCGCAGTACCCGGCGATGAGCCGCGGATCGGCGCTGTGTGCGTGCGCGCGCGCCAGGAGGGCACCGGTCATGCGGCCGTAGTCGTCCAGCTGGTCGGTGGCCAGCGCGGCCGGATCGACGCTGCCCTTGCGGTTGCGGAACTGGCGGACCTGGAACGGCAACCCGTCCACCGTCGTCCAGCCCAGCAGGTTGTCGCTCACGACCTGCATCCGCTTCTGCCCCAGCACCACCCGCCTGCCCTCGTGGCCGGCCTGAGGCGTCTCGAAACCAGCCGTCGCCAGATGCGGAACCAGCGCCGACGCCCGCGCCTCCTTGACCTGCAGGACCAGCGGTTCGCCCCGGTGGTCCAGGAGCAGCACGACGTAGGACCGGGTGCCGACACTGCCCGTGCCGACGACGCGGAAGGCGACGTCGTGCACCGCGTGCCGGGCCAGGAGCGGAAGGCGGTCCTCCTGGAGGGTGCCGACGTACTCCTCCAGGGACGCGGCCACCGCCGCGGCCTGGGCGTCCGGGACGCGCCGCAGCACCGGTGGCGCGTCCACGAACCGGCGTCCGCCGTCCTCCGTGGCCTCGGTCGACTTGGCCGCGAAGCGGCCGCTGGTGTTGTGGCGGGCCTTCTCGGAGACCCGCTCCAGCGTGCCGAGCAGATCATGGGCGTCGGTGTGGGAGACGAGCTCCTCGTCCGCGATGGCGTTCCACGCGTCCAGCACCGGGAGCCTGGCCAGCAGCCGCATGGTCCTGCGGTAGGCGCCGGCCGCGTCGTAGGCCGCCTTGCGGCACTGGTCCTCGTCGGCTCCGGCCACCCGGCCCGCGAGCACCAGGGAGGCCGCGAGTCGTTTGAGGTCCCACTCCCAGGGGCCGGGCACCGTCTCGTCGAAGTCGTTCAGGTCGATGACCAGGCCGCCGCGCGCGTCGCCGTACAGGCCGAAATTGGCCGCGTGGGCGTCACCGCAGAGCTGCGCCCGGATCCTGGTCATGGGCGTGCGCGCGAGGTCGTACGCCATGAGTCCCGCCGAGCCGCGCAGGAACGCGAACGGGGTGGCGGCCATGCGGCCGACGCGGATCGGGGTCAGCTCGGGCAACCGCCCGCGGCCCGACTCCTCCACGGCGCTCACCGCGTCGGGCCGGGACGCGTCCAGGTCGAGCGAGGCGTGCGAGCTGCGCGGGATCTGCTTGCGGAGGGCCTTGCCCTCGTCCTTGGGCGACCCGGCGGTCGGCCACTCGGCGAAACCACGCACCCGCGGCAGCCTGCGCGACGCCCCGGCCCTGCCGGTGCTCTCCGGCGTCGGCAAGGTCACCGCGGCCCCGCTCGCCGCCGTCCCGCTCTCGCCCCGGTCTCCGGTGCTGGCCATCCCGACCGCCTCCCCCGCACGCGCACGAACATCAACTCGTGCCGACCGTACAACCGGTGGCCGAAACGCGTCAGACCCTGTGGACAACTCCACCGCTGTGGACACCCGCGCCGGGCCGTACGGCAGTGGCTACGCCCCCGACGACACGGCCTGAGCCGGTACGGAGGCCTGCGTCGGCGCTGCCGCCGTCTCCTCCGTCGTGACCTGCGCCAGCACCCGCTCGGCCCTCTCCACGGAGATGTCGAGCCGGGCCAGCACCGCCGGCACGGTGATGCTGGGCAGGAAGTGCTCGAACAGCACGACGACACGGCGCTCCAGATCCTGCCGCTGGCAACGCAGCTGCGACAGCAGCTGCACCCCGGAGAAGCTGCCGACCAGCAGCTCCGCCGTCTCCGCCACGTCCACGTGCTGGAGCAGCTCGCCCCGCGTCTTCGCCTCGGTGAGCAGCTGCGTGTTCTGGTCGATCCACATCCGGAAGGCCGGGGTGCGGTCGAGGTCCATGGCCCCCTGGTCGAGGGCGAGCCCCACACTGGCCCGCACCAGCGGTTCGGACCGCAGCCGACGGGCCATCACCAGACCGGAGTCGACGAGTTCCTGCAGTTTGCTGGACTGTGGGGGGAGTGTGATCGCGAGCTGCTCCTCGAACACCCCCGCCGCCAGCTCCTCCTTGGAGCCGAAGTGGAAGTACAGCGCGCCCTTGGTGACGCCGGCCCGGTCCAGGATCTCGCCGATGGTCGCCGAGGTGTAGCCGCGTTCGTCGAAGACGGCCGCTGCCGCCTCCAGGATGGTCCGCCGAGTGCGGATCGCGCGCTCCTGTCGCGCCATCGGATGCCTCCTGATCTCCGTCGATCCCTGTGAAATCGCTGTGTGGCGAGGGCGCGAGAGCCTGGTCAGGGGCTTGGCTCACCCTTTGAAAAAAACCGGCTCGTCCGTATCTTAGTCAAGCGTCGACCGCGGCCAGGCAGCCGAACTGGGGGTTCTCATGCCGCAGACAGGGCCTTTAAGCGCACTCACGGAGGATCAGACCGGACGCGAGGGCCGTCCGGCAAACGGAAGCGCTACGACCGTCGAGAATCCGCCACAGTCCGCCGCCCCCCGGGGGGCCACCCCAGCGCGCCCCGCCGCAGCACGCCCGGCCACCACCGCTGAGGCCCCCTCACCGCCGGCTCCCCCTGTCGAAGCACCCGCACCCCCGGCCACGGACACCGCCACCCAGGAACCGTCGGCACCGGTCACCGAGATGCCGACGGCACCGGCCCCGGAATCATCCGCAGCCCCGGCCACCACCGCCGAACGCCCCCCGCCATCGGCCGACGCCGCCCAAGAACCCGCGCCGCTCTCCCCCGTCACCGGACCCTCCGCCCTCCACTCCCACACCGCCGCCGTCGTCACCAAGGAACTCGCCCATCGCACCACTGAGACGGACGTCTTCCCCGCCCGGTGGACCCGAATCTCCGACAGCCGCTTCCGCTTCACCGCGCACTGGCCGGACTCCCACCCCTTCTTCGGCCCCGTGGACGACCGCCACCAGGACCCGATGGTCGTGGGAGAAACGTTGCGGCAGGCCTCGATGGTGCTGGCGCACGCCGAGTTCGGCGCCCCCGCCGACACGCACTTCGTCATGTGGGACATGACGGTCAGCGTCGACCCGGCCGCACTGCTGCTGGCGGACGCCGCCGAACCGGTCGAGTTCGACGTCGTGTGCTCCGAGGTCCGCCGCCGCGGCCGCGGACTGCACAGCATGCGGACCACGATGGAGTTCCGCCGTGCGGGACGGCTCGTCGCCCGCGGCACCGGAAGCACCGGCTGCACCTCACCACGCGCCTACCGCCGCCTGCGGGCGGACAGGCTGGACGCCATGGACCGGCCGGTTCCCCTCCTGGCGGGCATAGCGCCGCCCACGGCGGGCCGGGCCCGCGCCGAGGACGTCGTCCTCGCTCCCGGCGACCGCCCCGGCGTCTGGAACCTGCGCGTCGACACCGGCCACCCGGTCCTCTTCCCGCGCCCCAACGACCACGTCCCCGGCATGGTCCTGTTCGAGGCGGCCCGCCAGGCCGCGACCGCCGCGTCCGGCCTGCACCCCTTCCTGCCGACCAGGATGACGGCCGACTTCGCCCGGTACGCCGAACTGCACACCCCCTGCCGCATCGAGACCGAGGTACGCGCCGGAAGCTCCGGGGAGGCGACCGTACGGGTCTCGGGCCGACAGGACGGCGAGTCCGTCTTCACCGCCACCCTGACCTCCGCCCCGCCCGCGCGGGTACGGTCCCTGTCGTGACGCTCAAGATCCTCATCACGGGCGCGAGCGGCTTCACCGGCAGCCGGGTCGCGGCCACGGCGCAGCGGCAACCCGGCGTCCGGGTACGCCTGTTGTCCCGGCACGCGCCGCAGGGGCCCGAGTACGTGCACGGCGACCTGTGCGCCCCGCCCTCCCTGCGCGGCGCCTGCGCCGACACCGACGTCCTGGTGCACTGCGCCACGACGGTCGACGGCGACGCAGAGACCGTCGAGGCGGTCAACGACCACGGCACCCGGGCCCTGGTCGAGGAGGCCGGGCGCGCCGGGGTGCGCCGGATCGTGTACGTCAGTACCGCCGCCGTGCACGGCCGGGGCCCCTTCCGCGGCGTACGCCCCGGGGACGTCCCGATCGCGCCCGCGTCATCCACCAGCCGCACCCGGGCCGCCGCCGAACGGTACGTCCTCGACGCCGGCGGTCTGGTGCTGCGCCCGCACCTCGTGTACGGCGAGGGCGACCGCTGGGTGATCCCCGGCCTGGTGTGGCTGATGAACGAGCTGTCGGCCACCCTGACCGGCTGCGCTGCGCTCCACTCGATGATCGACGTCGACACCCTGGGCCGTGCGGTGGTGGCCGCCGCGCTGTCCCCGGCGCCCGGCGGCGGCGTGCACCACGTGAACCACCCCGAGCCGGTGGCGGTCACGGACCTGCTGGCGGCCGTCTCCCGGGAACTGGGGGAGCCCGGCGGCGGCGCGGCCCTGGACGTCGCCACCGCCCTCGACCGGGCCGCCGGATCCCCCCTCGCCCTTCACCACCTCGGCATGCTCACGGTCGACCACTGGTTCGTGGACGACACGTTCTGGAAGGCCTTCGACTGCTCGCCCGGCGAGGGGTTCGAGGCCGGATTCACCCGCGCGGCACCCTGGTACCGCGCGTTCCTCCGGGGCCGGAAGGTCTCCTGATCACTCCGGCCGCACCTCCGCCGCCGACACCTCCGCGCCCGGCCCGGAGCCGGGGCCGTGCAGCAGCACCGGCAGCTCCTCGTGGCCGGTGGAGATGATGGACGGCAGCCGCTTCGGGGGATGCGACGGATCGGCCAGGGCCAGCCGCGGGAAGCGCGCGAACAACGACCTCAGGGCCACGGTCGCCTCGGCCATGGCCAGGGGCCGGCCCAGACAGTGGTGCACGCCGTGGCCGAAGGACACGTGGTCGCGGCTGGTGCCACGGGTGATGTCGAACCGGTCGGCGTCGGGCCCGTGCCGCTCGGGGTCGCGCCCGGCACCGGCGAAGGAGACCACGAGCGGATCGCCCTCGGGGATGGTCAGACCGGGCTCGATCTCGATGTCCTGCACGGCGTAGCGCAACCCCGACATGGCACCCGGCGCCTCGAAACGCAGCGACTCCTCAAGGGCGTCCTCCCACGTCGCCCGCCCCGAGCGGACGAGCTCGAGCTGCTCGGGGTGGGCGAGCAGGCTGTGCACCGTGTTGTCGATGAGGTTGACGGTCGTCTCGAAACCGGCGGTGAGCAACAGGATCAGGTTGTCCATCAACTCCTGCTCGCTGAAACTGCCTTCGTCACGCGCGGCGATGAGCGCCGTCGTCAGGTCATCGGCCGGGTGCTCGCGTTTGTGCTGGAGGAACGCGGTCAATGTCCCGTAGAGGTCGACGGCGTTGGCCTGGGCGTCCTCCAGGGAGATGGCGGTGTCGAAGAAGCGGTTGATGATGCGGTAGAGGTCCGCGCGGGGGCCGTCCTCGCCGGGCGGCACGCCGAAGAGCTCGCACACCACCTCATGGGGGATCGGCGCCGCGAACGCGGCACGCAGGTCGACGACTTCGCCCTCCGGGACGCGCTCCAGTGCCTCCAGCGCCCGGTCGACGATCTCCTGGACGCGCGGCATGAGCGCGTCGACGCGGCGCTTGGTGAACGCGGCGGCCATCGGCTTGCGCAGCCGGCTGTGGTCGGGTCCGTAGGCGGTGACCATGTTGCGCACCGAGACCCAGATGGCGAGCGGCCAGGTACGGGAGATGTCCCCGTTGATCCAGGCCGGCCAGTGCTGGAAGGCGTCCTTGCTCGTCTCGGGCCCGGCCAGGAGCCGCTTGTTCAGCTCCAGACCGGTGATCCACCACGCCCGTACGCCGCCGGGAAGTTCGACCTCCACGGCCGGGCCCCGGGCACGGATCCGGGCTATCTCGCCGTAGAGGTCCTGACCGGACGGGTCGATCGACAGGAAGGGGCAGGCCTGCTGTTCTGCCATGACTCATCGCTCCTCGGTCCAGGGACTGGGGGACCATCGTGCGATCAACGAGCCGGAAAAACTTGGCATCCGGTTTGTTTTAGCCATGGTTTTCACCTGCGGTCGGCCACGCACGTCACTTCCGCAGCCCGAGCCCCGGTCACCGCAGCGCGAACCCCGGTCACCCCAGCTTGAGCCTCGATCACCGCAGCGCGAACCCCACCCGGGACGCTTGCGTCCGAAGCCCCGGAGCAACCGGCGCCCCACTCCCCGCGGATCCGCTCCCCGCAGCTCCACTCCCCGCAGGTCCCTTCCCCGGAGGTCCGCCTTCCGCCGACCCCCTCCCCGCCGATTCGCTCCCCAGCGATTCGCTCCCCGCCGGATCCAGCACGCCCACCAGCCCCGGCGCCGCCACGCACGGCAGCAGCAGCCGCCACAGGTCGGTCAGCGAGGGGCGGGCGAGCCAGCCCTGGTCCTCCCGGGCCAGCACCTCGATGCCGGTCGTGGCGGCCAGGACGACGGCGCAGGTGCGCTGCGGCGTGACACCGGCGGCGAGTTCGCCCAGGCGTTCCGCCTCGGCCAGCAGCCCGCGCACACACCCCCGCCATTCCCGGCGCAGGTCCCACGCCCGCCCGGCGCCTGTCTCGGCGTTCAGCCGTAGCCCGGCCCGCACCACCACGTCGGCACACAGCAGCCGGGCGACGTGGTGGGTGACGTCCACGAGGCGTTGCAGGGCGTGCCCGTCGCCGTCCCGGGCGCGCCCCGCGGCGCCGCGCAGGGCGTCGGCGGCCGCGCGCTCGACGGCCTCGGCGACTGCGGCCTTGTTGGCGAAATGGAAGTGCAGCGCACCGGAGCTGACCCCGGCCCCCGCGCTGATCCGCGCCAGGCCGGCCCGGACGTACCCCCGGTCCTCGAACTGTTCGGCGGCAGACCGGATCAGCGCGAGACGGGTCCGGACGGCCCGGTCCTGTTTGGTCACCCGTGGCTCCCCTGCAGGGCTCTGATGGCGACGCAATGAAACCAACTCGCTGGTTTTTGCACAACGTGCCCACACCGCAAGGGCTTTGAGACCGGCTCCTAGGCCCGCAGATACGCCAGCACGGCCAGTACCCGGCGGTGGGTGGCGTCGGCCGGCGGCAGGTCCAGCTTGGTGAGGATGCCGGAGACGTGCTTGCCCACGGCCGCCTCGGAGACCACCAGTTCACGGGCGATCGCGCTGTTCGACCGGCCCTCCGCGATCAGCGCCAGCACCTCCCGCTCGCGCGGGGTGAGCCGCTCCAGCGGGTCGCGGCGGCGGCGCAGCAACTGCCGTACGACCTCGGGGTCGACGACCGTGCCGCCGTCCGCGACCTCGCCGAGCGCCTCGACGAACTCCTCGACCTGGCCGACCCGGTCCTTGAGCAGGTAGCCGACGCCCGTGCCGTCGCCGGAGTCCAGCAGCTCGGCGGCGTACCGGCGCTGCACGTACTGGCTGAGGACCAGCACGGGCAGCGTGGGCCGCTCCTCGCGCAACCGTACGGCCGCGTGCAGACCCTCGTCCTGGAACGCGGGCGGCATCCGCACGTCCGTCACGACCACGTCCGGGTCGTGCTCCCCGACGGCCGCGACCAGCGCCTCGGCGTCCCCCACGGCCGCGACGACCTGGTGCCCGCAGCGCTCCAGCAGTCCGACGAGCCCGTCCCGCAGCAGCACGCTGTCCTCCGCCAGGACGACACGCAGCGGCCGCTCAACTCGCAGGGTCACAAGGGATCTCCACACGCAGCAGGGTCGGTCCGCCGGGCGGACTGGACAGGGAGAGTCTGCCATCGAGCACCGACACCCGGTCGGCGAGACCGGTCAGCCCGCTGCCGTCCCCGGCCCGCGCTCCACCGCACCCGTCGTCGCGTATCCGCAGCAGCAGCCGCCCGTCCCGATGCCCGCCGCTCACCTCGGCCCGGCTCGCCCCGCTGTGCCTGCCCACGTTGGCGAGCGCCTCGCACACCACGAAGTAGGCGGCGGCCTCGACCGCCGGTGAAAGCCGCCCGGGCAGCTCCAGGTCGACGTCCACGGGCACGGCCGAACGGTCGGCCGCGTCCGCCACGGCCGCTTCCAGCCCGAAGTCGGCGAGGACCTTGGGGTGAATGCCGTGGATGAGCTCGCGCAACTCCGCGAGGGCCGTGCCCGCCTCCTGGTGCGCCTTGGCGAGCTGGTCGGCGAGCGGGCCGGGCGGGGCGTCGAGGCGCGCCAGCCCGAGCGTCATCGTCAGGGCGACGAGCCGCTGCTGCGCCCCGTCGTGCAGATCGCGCTCGATCCGCCGCCGCTCCGCCTCGAAGGCGTCCACCAACCGCACCCGGGAGCGGGCCAGTTCGACCACGCGGGCCCCCAGGTCGGCCTCCCGCGGCGCGATCAGCAGCCGGGTCAGCCCGGCCCGGGCCCCGGCCACGACGCCCAGCAGCCAGGCACCCGCCGCGAGCAGGACCAGTCCGAGGACGGCGCACCCCACCGCAGTGGGCCAGGTGGTGACCAGCCACACCTTGAGGACCTTCGCCTCACCGAGGACGGCCAGGAGCAACGGGGTCGCCGCCACGGAGAGCGGCCCCAGCAGGAAGACGGCGAACGCGAGGGCGTCGACGGGCCACAACAGCCCCGCGAACAGCAGGGCGTGGCCCAGCTCCCGCCAGGTGGCCCGCTCCCGCAACCGCGTCGACAGCCAGGCCCGCAGCCCCGGCTCCCGGGGGGCCTCGTGCGGGTCGGGCGCCGGCTCCGCGTCGACCAGCCGCAGCCGGTACCGCTCGACGGCCGCCACCGGAACGCCCGCCAGGACTGTCCCCAGCAGCAACGGCAACCCCACCAGCGCGAGTGCGAGCACCCCGCCGACCGCCGCCGAGAGCACGATCCCCACCAGCACGACCACACCGACGAGCGCGCCGCTGACCAGATAGGCGGCCGACCGCCACGGCCACGCCGACAGCGGATAACCGGGGCGGGACATGGCCTGCCACACGTTCCGAGGGTGCATGGGGATCACCGTAGAAGCCACTCGGCACCACGACCATGGGACCAGACCGAGGCCCAGGGGTATGCCTGGCCCTACCCCAGGTCTAGGCCCTGCCGCACTGCGCCTGCCCGCCCCTGCGCGGTTTCGTGGAGATCGACACCGACACCAGGGGGAACCCATGACACACGACGCCGTCCGGCTGGACTCGGTCACCAGGAGATACGGATCCCTGACCGCACTCGACGGGGTCTCCCTGTCGTTCCCCGCAGGGACCTTCACCGCCGTCATGGGCCCCTCCGGCTCCGGCAAGTCCACACTGCTCCAGTGCGCGGCCGGGCTGGACCGTCCCACCTCCGGGTCGGTCGCCGTGGGCGGCACCGAACTCACCGCGCTCGGCGAACGGCGGCTGACCCTGCTGCGGCGCGAGCGCGTCGGGTTCGTCTTCCAGGCGTTCAACCTGCTGCCCTCGCTGACCGCGGAACAGAACGTGGCCCTGCCCCTGCGCCTGGCCGGCCGCCGCGTCCCCACCGCCCGGGTGCGCCAGGCGCTCGGACAGGTCGGCCTCGCCGACCGGGCCAGGAACCGGCCGGCCCAGCTCTCCGGCGGCCAGCAGCAACGCGTCGCCCTGGCGCGCGCTTTGATCACCCGGCCCGACGTGCTGTTCGGCGACGAGCCGACCGGCGCCCTGGACACCCGGACCGGCCGCGAGGTGCTCGGCCTGCTGCGTGGGATGGTCGACCACGAGGGCCAGACGGTCGTCATGGTCACCCACGACCCGGTGGCCGCCGCGTACGCCGACCGTGTGGTCTTCCTCGTCGACGGCCGTGTGAGCGGGGAGTTGACGGGCGCCGACGCCGATGCCATCGCCACCCGCATGACCCGCCTGGAGGCCGTGCCGTGCTGAGCGTCACCCTGCGCACCCTGCGCGCCCGCTGGGCCACCTTCACCGGCAGCTTCGTCGCGCTCTCGCTGGGCGTGGCGCTGCTCACCGTGATGGGGCTGGCCCTGGCCTCGACGGCCACCGCCCCGCAGCGCGGCCCCGAACGCTTCGCCGCCGCACCGGTCGTGGTCAAGGGACAGGACACCCTGCGCGTGCCGACCCCGATCGGCATCCGGGAGTCCCGGCTCGCGCACCCCCGTCCCGTACCGGCCGCGACCCTCGCGCGGCTGCGGACACTGGGCCCGGTCGTCGAGGACCGCTCGTTTCCCGTACGGGCCGGGGACGGCCCCGCCGACCTGGTGGGCCACCCCTGGTCCACCGCCGCGTTCGCCCCGTACGACCTCGCCACCGGCCGGGCACCCCGCACGGACGGCGAGGTCACCGTCACCGGCGACTGGGCGCGCCCGGGCCAACGCATCCGCACCGATGCCGGCACCGTACGCGTCGTCGGCACGCTGACCTCCCGCGGCTTCGAGAACGCCGTGTTCTTCACGGACACCCGGGCCGCCCGACTTCACCCGCACACCACACAGTTGACCGTGAAGGCCGACCCCGCGTCCGTACGCCGCGCGGTGGGCGACAGCGCCCAGGTGCTCACCGGCACCGCACGCCGCCTCGCCGACGCCGACCCGGGCCGGGACCGTGAGGCGCTCACCGCCATGAACGCCCTGTTCGGCACCGCCGGCGGCATCACGGCCTTCGTGTCCGTCTTCGTCGTGGCGTCGACCTTCGCCTTCGCGGTCGCCCAACGCCGCAGGGAGTTCGCCCTGCTGCGCACCGCCGGGGCGAGTCCGGCCCAGCTCCGCCGGGCCGTCCTCGCCGAGGCCCTCGCCGTCGGCGTCCTCGCCTCGGTGGCCGGCTGCGCGCTGGGCTCCTACGGGGCACCACTGCTGGCGGCCCGGGTGGTCGAAGAGGGCCTCGCCCCGTCCTGGTTCACCATCGGCGGGCACACCTGGCCCTATCACGCGGCCTTCTGGACGGGCCTGCTCGTCGCGCTGGGCGGAGCCACCGCGGCCTCCCGGCGGGCCGGCCGCACCGCCCCGACCGAGGCCCTGCGTGAGGCGGCGGCTGACAGCGGCCCCCTGACCCGGGGACGCCTGCTCTGCGGCACGGTCCTCCTGCTCGCGGCCGCCGTGACCCTGGCCCTGTCCCTCACCGGCGACCCGTCCGACCTGCTCCACCGCAAGACGTACATCAGCCGCCCCATGCTGCTGATCACCGCGGCCGCCCTGCTCGCGCCGCTGGTTCTGCGGCCCCTCACCCGCCTGCTGACCTGCCTCCCCTCGGCCGTGGGCATGCTGGTCCGCGCGCACACGGCCACCGGAGTACGCCGCACCGCCGCCCTCGCGGCCCCCGTCCTCGTCACGGTCGCGCTCGCCGGTTCCCTCCTCGGCGCCACAGCGACCCTGAACCACGCGAAGTCCACCGAGACGAGCGAGCGCACCACCGCCGCCTTCGTCGTCACCCCGGCCGCCGGGCGGGGCTTCGACGCCGCCACCCTGAACAGGCTGCGTGCCGTACCGGGCGCGCGGATCTCACCGACGTCCTCGACGGCCGTCACCGTCCTGGAGGACGGTGTGGCCCTGATCCGTTCCGAGGGCCGCGCCGCGACCCCCGCCGGCCTGGCGGCCACCAGCCGCCTGCCGCTCGGCGCGGGCAGGACGGGCGACCTCGACGACGACTCGATCATCGTCAACGAGGAGTGGCAACGGCACCGGGCGGGCGACCGGGTCCGGGTATGGCTCGGCGACGGAACACCCCGCACCCTCCGCATCGCCGCGGTGATGCCCACCGGAACGGGCGGCAACGGCGTCTACGTCACCCCGCGCAACGCCCCGGGCGCCACGGTCGACCGCGTGGACGTGGCGCTCGAGGACGGCGCCGCCCCCGGCCCCGTGGCCGCCGCCCTGCGCGAGGCGGCCGGTGAAGGAGGCGGCCGGGTCCTCACCCGGGACGCGTGGATCGACGCCGCCCGGCCGGAAACCAACCGCACCACCCGTCTCGGTGTCTTCCTGGTCCTCGGCATCGCCCTGCTCTACACGGGCATCTCCGTGGCGAACACCACGGTGATGGCGGCCTCCGACCGGGTCCGCGACCTGGCCGTGCTGCGGCTGACCGGAGCCACCCGCCGTCAGGTACTGCGGTTGACCGCGGCCGAGGCCCTGACGGCCACCACGGCCGGTGCGCTCCTGGGCGTGCTGGTCACGGGGGTCAACCTGGCCGGCATGTGGGGCGCCCTCGGCCTGCTGTCGGTGAGGCCCACCGTCACCCTGCCGTGGCAGGCCCTCGGCACGACGGCGACCGCCTGCGCCCTGCTGGCCGTGGTCTGCGCGACGGTCCCCGCCGCCCTCACCCTGCGCCGCCGCCCGGCGGACCTTGCCGGCATGCGCGAATAGCCCGACGGGCCGGGCGGGCATGCGCGAACAGCCGGCGGCCCCGGCCGGCATGCGCGTATAGCCCGGCGATCCGGCCGGCGGGCGAGCGCGATCGGCCGCCCCGCCCGGGAGGGTCGATCTCAACACGAGACCGAACAGCGGGACGGCCTTCTACAGTGAACCCATGAGACGGACCTCGTTCAGCACCTGGCCCTGCTCGATCGCCCGCACCGCGGACATCCTGGGCGACGCCTGGACCCTCCTGGTGCTGCGCGAGGTCTTCTACGGCGAATCCCGCTTCGACGGCTTCATCGGCACCCTGGGCATCGCCCGCAACACCCTCACCGACCGGCTGCGGCGACTGGAGGCCGAGGGCCTGCTGCGGCGGCACGTCTACCAGAGGGACCCGGTCCGCCACGAGTACCTGCCGACGGAAAAGGGCCGCGACTTCTTCGGCGTCCTCGCCGCGATCAACGCCTGGGGCGACCGCTGGCTCGCCGGCGACGAGGGCGCCCCGGTGGTCCTGCACCACCGGCCCTGCGACCACGACACCGAGGCCCGGGTCGTCTGCTCCGCCTGCGGCGAGCCCCTGGCACAGCGGGACATGAGCGCCCGCACCGGCCCCGGCTACCCGCCCCGCCTCCTCGACGACCCGGTCGTACGGGAACGCTTCGCCCCGGGGCGGACACTGGGGGACGGCCCGGCCGAGCGAGCCTGAGAGCTTCCTCACACGGCCGGAACCCGGAGCACGACCGGAACCCGGACCGGCCCGAGACAACCGTCACATGCGCAGACACGAAGAACGGGCGGCATCTGATCGATGCCGCCCGTTCTCGACGGTGCGCGAGGGGGGAGTTGAACCCCCACGCCCTTGCGGGCACTGGAACCTGAATCCAGCGCGTCTGCCTATTCCGCCACCCGCGCATTGGGTGTGTCCTGGGCGTCTGCCCCTTTGGGGCCGGCGCCTTCCGACACCCAGAACATTAGCACGCTGGAAGGGGTGGGTTCACATCCCTTATCCCCGCAGGCAGACCCCCTGCCGAACCTTCGATGTCCCTGCCACGTATCAACGCGTACCGGTTCACGTATCAACCTCGTACCGGTACCCGCCGTCTCCGCAGGAGGGGCCGGGGTCCACAGTCAGGTGCGGGACACTGGTCTTCAGCCGCCTCTACGATCCTTGTCAGGCATACCGGAGGCGGATACGCGCAGCAGTAACACCGGAGGAGTTCGAAGACGAGCTCCACAGGGAACTTCGTCCTGCGTCGACACCCGTCGGCGGGGCTGACAGGGGGAACCAGCCGATCGAGCGGCGCGTGGATACGATCAGTAAGCAGTACCAGCCAAGCGGCCCGCTGGGCAGTACACAGGACGGCAGCTACGGAGGAGGTGCCTCATGGGAGTCCTGAAGAAGTTCGAGCAGCGTCTCGAAGGTCTGGTCAACGGCACCTTCGCCAAGGTGTTCAAGTCCGAGGTCCAGCCCGTGGAGATCGCCGGAGCGCTCCAGCGCGAGTGCGACAACAACGCCACGATCTGGAACCGCGACCGGACGGTCGTACCCAACGACTTCATCGTCGAACTGAGCACGCCCGACTTCGAGCGGCTCAGCCCCTACTCCGGCCAGCTCGGCGACGAGCTCGCCGGCATGGTGCGCGACTACGCCAAACAGCAGCGCTACACCTTCATGGGCCCGATCAAGGTGCACCTGGAGAAGGCGGACGACCTCGACACCGGCCTGTACCGGGTGCGCAGCCGTACGCTCGCCTCCTCCACCAGCCAGCAGGGCGGCCCGGGAGGCGGCGGCGCGCCCGCCGCCCCGCAGGGCGGACGCCCCGGTGGCTACGGCTACCCGCCGTCCGCCTCGCCCACCGGCGCCCCGCCCATGCCGGCCTCGCCACCGCCCGGCGCCCGCCCCGGCGGCTACGGCTACCCGCCCGCCGCGAGCGGTCAGCGCTCCCCGGCCGCCCCGGCCGCCGGCGGACGCACCCGCCACTGGATCGAGATCAACGGCACCCGCCACCAGATCTCCCGCGCCACGCTCGTACTGGGCCGCAGCACCGACGCCGACGTGCGGATCGACGACCCCGGCGTCTCCCGCCGGCACTGCGAGATCCGGACCGGAACGCCCTCGACGATCCAGGATCTCGGATCCACCAACGGCATCGTGGTGGACGGGCAGCACACCACCCGCGCTACGCTCCGCGACGGCTCGCGGATCGTCGTGGGCAGCACCACCATCATTTACCGGCAAGCCGAAGGGTGAAGCGGGGGCAATGTCAGAGCTGACCCTCACGGTCATGCGGCTGGGTTTCCTGGCCGTACTGTGGCTGTTCGTGATCGTGGCCGTGCAGGTCATCCGCAGCGACCTTTTCGGTACGCGTGTCACCCAGCGCGGCGGGCGCCGCGAAGCGGGCCGCCAGCAGCAGGCCGCCGCCCGCCAGGCACCGCCGCAGCAGCGCCAGCAGCCCACCGGCGGCCGCCGGGGCCGCAACGCCCCCACCAAGCTGGTCGTGACCGAAGGCACCCTCACCGGCACCACGGTCGCGCTCCAGGGCCAGACCATCACCCTGGGCCGGGCGCACGACTCGACGATCGTGCTGGACGACGACTACGCCTCCAGCCGCCATGCCAGGATCTACCCGGACCGCGACGGCCAGTGGATCGTCGAGGACCTCGGCTCCACCAACGGCACGTACCTGGACCGGTCCCGGCTGACGACTCCCACACCGATTGCGCTGGGCGCGCCGATCCGCATCGGCAAGACCGTCATCGAGCTGCGGAAGTAGTGCTACATCATGGATAGGCGCGAGCGGAGCGAGCACGCAGTGGCGGGCCCCACCCCGGCCCCCCGCGCGCTCCCGACCGGAGGGTGGGCAGTGTGGCTCGACACGACCGGCTGTACCCGGAGCCGACAGGCGAGGTGCGCATGAGTCTGTCACTGCGCTTCGCGGCCGGATCGCACAAGGGCATGATCCGGGAGGGCAACGAGGACTCCGGATACGCCGGCCCGCGCCTGCTCGCCATCGCCGACGGCATGGGCGGCGCGGCAGCCGGTGAGGTCGCCTCCTCCGAAGCCATCTCCACCATCGTCGCCCTCGACGACGACGTCCCCGGCTCCGACATCCTCACCTCGCTCGGCACCGCCGTACAGCGCGCCAACGACCAGCTGCGCTCCATGGTCGAGGACGACCCCCAGCTGGAAGGCATGGGGACCACCCTCACCGCCCTGCTGTGGACGGGCCAGCGCCTCGGCCTGGTCCACGTCGGCGACTCACGCGCCTACCTGCTCCGCGACGGCGTCCTCACCCAGATCACCCAGGACCACACCTGGGTGCAGCGCCTGGTCGACGAAGGCCGCATCACGGAGGAAGAGGCGACCACCCACCCGCAGCGCTCGCTGCTGATGCGCGCCCTCGGGTCCGGCGACCACGTCGAACCCGACCTGTCCATCCGCGAGGTCCGCGCCGGCGACCGCTACCTGATCTGCTCCGACGGCCTGTCCGGCGTGGTGTCCCACCAGACACTCGAGGACACCCTCGCCAGCTACCAGGGCCCGCAGGAAACCGTCCAGAACCTCATCGAGCTGGCGCTGCGCGGCGGCGGCCCGGACAACATCACGGTCATCATCGCCGACGTCCTCGACCTCGACACCGGTGACACCCTCGCGGGACAGCTGTCCGACACCCCCGTCGTCGTCGGCGCCGTCGCCGAGAACCAGCACCAGCTGCACGACAACGGCATCATGCAGACCCCCGCGGGCCGCGCCTCAGGGCTCGGCCGCCACGGCCGCGGCGGCGGAGGCGGCGAGTTCGGCCCGCCCGGCTCCGGCGACACCACCGGCTACATCCCCGCCGACGGCTTCGACTACGGCGACGACGACTTCACCAAGCCCCGCCGCAAGAAGGGCCGCTGGCTGAAGAGATCCCTCTACGGCGTCCTCGCCCTGGCCGTCGTCGGCGGCGGACTCTACGGCGGATACCGCTGGACGCAGACGCAGTACTACGTCGGCACCCAGGACGAGCACGTCGCGCTGTACCGGGGCATCAGCCAGGACCTGGCCTGGGTCTCGCTCTCGGACGTCGAGAAGGACCACCCCGAGATCGAACTCAAGTACCTGCCGCCCTACCAGCAGAAGCAGGTCGAGGCGACCATCCCCGAGGGCGGACTCAAGAACGCCCAGGCGAAGATCCAGGAACTGTCGGTGCAGGCCTCCGCGTGCAAGAAGCAGGCGCAGCGGCGCGAAGCCGAGAGCCAGAACAACTCCAAGACCGGCGAAGGTGAGGCCGGGGGCACCACGGGAACCACTCCCGCCTCCTTCACGTCCAAGGCCACACCGACGCCGAACCCGTCCAGCCCGTCGGGTTCACCGTCGGCCCCGGAGAAGTCCACGCCCCCGACCACGACCGCACCCACCCCCAGCCCCGGCCCCAGCCTCTCGGAGGAAGAGCAGAAGGTCGTCTCGCTGTGCGGTAAGCAGTAGCCGTGAGAGGCCCTGTCACACGATGAGCGGTACGAATACGTCGCACTCGGCGACGCACCACACGTCCACGATCGGCGCCATCGGCGCGCCGAGCCGACGCAACACCGAGCTCGCACTGCTGGTGTTCGCCGTCGTCATCCCGGTGTTCGCCTACGCCAACGTCGGCCTGGCCCTCCACGACTCGGTGCCCCCGGGCCTGCTGAGCTACGGGCTCGGGCTCGGACTGCTCGCGGGCGTCGGGCATCTGGTCGTCCGGAAGTTCGCGCCGTACGCGGACCCGCTGATGCTGCCGCTGGCGACGCTGCTCAACGGGCTCGGGCTGGTGGTGATCTGGCGGCTGGACCAGTCGAAGAAGCTCCAGGCGAGCAAGACCTTCGTCGAAGCGGCACCACGCCAGCTGCTGTACTCGGCGATGGGCGTCGCGCTGCTGGTGGTCGTGCTGATCTTCCTGAAGGACCACCGGGTCCTCCAGCGGTACACCTACATCTCCATGGCCGCGGCCCTGCTCCTGCTCGTGATGCCGCTGATCCCCGGCCTCAGCGCTCCGACCTACGGCGCCAAGATCTGGATCAAGATCCCCGGCATGGGGACACTCCAGCCCGGTGAGTTCGCGAAGATCGCCCTAGCGGTGTTCTTCGCCGGCTACCTCATGGTCAAGAGAGACGCCCTGGCCCTGGCCAGCCGCCGCTTCATGGGCCTGTACCTGCCACGCGGCCGCGACCTAGGACCGATCCTCGTGGTCTGGGTGATGTCGATCCTCATCCTGGTCTTCGAGACCGACCTCGGAACGTCCCTGCTGTTCTTCGGGATGTTCATCATCATGCTGTACGTCGCCACCGAGCGGACCAGCTGGATCGTCTTCGGTCTGCTGATGTCCGCGGTCGGTGCCGTCGGCGTGGCGAGCTTCGAGCCGCACATCCAGACGCGTGTGCAGGCCTGGCTCAACCCCATGCGCGAGTACGAGCTCTCCCGCGCCGCCGTCCAGGACGGCGTCGTCCACTCCGAGCAGGCCATGCAGGCCCTGTGGGCCTTCGGCTCCGGCGGCACCCTCGGCACCGGCCTCGGACAGGGCAACTCCGACCTCATCGGCTTCGCCGCCAACTCCGACTTCATCCTCGCCACCTTCGGCGAGGAGCTGGGCCTCGCGGGCGTCATGGCGATCATGCTGCTCTACGGTCTGATCGTCGAACGAGGTGTGCGCACCGCCCTCGCCGCCCGCGACCCGTTCGGCAAGCTGCTGGCCGTCGGCCTGTCCGGCGCCTTCGCGCTCCAGGTCTTCGTCGTGGCCGGCGGCGTGATGGGCCTCATCCCGCTGACCGGTATGACGCTGCCGTTCGTCGCGTACGGCGGTTCCTCCGTGATCGCCAACTGGGCGCTCATCGGGATCCTGCTGCGCATCAGCGACACCGCCCGCCGCCCCGCCCCCGCGCCCGCCGCCAACCCCGACGCCGAGATGACCCAGGTGGTCCGCCCGTCATGAACAAGCCCCTGCGCCGGATCGCGATCTTCTGCGGCCTGCTCGTTCTGGCACTGCTGATCCGCGACAACTGGATCCAGTACGTCCAGGCCGACGAGCTCCGGACCGACAAGAACAACCGCCGCGTCACCATCGAGCGCTACGCCTCCCCCCGCGGCAACATCATCGTCGGCGGAGAGCCGATCACCGGCTCCGCCGAATCGTCCGGCAGCGACTTCAAGTGGAAGCGCACCTACAAGGACGGCGCCATGTGGGCGCCGGTCACCGGCTACGCCTCGCAGGCCTTCGGCGCCACGCAGCTCGAGAGCATCGAAGACGGCATCCTCACCGGAAACGACGACCGGCTCTTCTTCCGCAACACCCTCGACATGCTCACCGGCGAGAAGCAGCAGGGCGGCAACGTCGTCACCACCCTGAACGCCGCCGCCCAGAAGGCCGCGTACAACGGCCTGAAGAAGCAGGGCGGCAAGGGTTCCGTCGTCGCCCTGGAGCCCTCCACGGGCAAGATCCTTGCTCTGGCCTCCTTCCCGTCGTACGACCCGTCCTCCTTCGCCGGGAACTCCACGACGACGGACACCAAGGCCTGGCAGAAGCTGCAGAAGAAGAACAACCCGAACGACCCGATGCTCAACCGGGCGCTGCGCGAGACCTACCCGCCCGGCTCCACCTTCAAGGTGGTCACCGCGGCCGCGGCGTTGGAGGACGGTCTCTACACGTCCGCTGACGCCAAGACGGACTCGCCGGACCCGTGGATCATGAAGGGCACCACCACCCCGCTGCCCAACGAAGGCAACATCCCCTGCAAGAACGCGACGCTGCGGGTGGCCCTCCAGTACTCCTGCAACACCGTCTTCGGCAAGATCGGCGCCGACCTCGGCAACGACAAGATGCTGGACATGGCCAAGAAGTTCGGCTTCGACGAGGAGCAGTTCACGCCGGTCCGCGCCAACGCCTCGGTCTTCAGCGACGACATGAACCCCTCTCAGACCGCGCTGTCCTCGATCGGCCAGTTCAACACCGCCGCCACCCCGCTGCAGATGGCCATGGTCGCCTCGGCGGTCGCCAACGACGGCAAGCTCATGAAGCCGTACATGGTCGACGAACTCCAGTCGCCCGGCCTCGACCCGATCGAGAAGACCGACCCCGAGGAGCTGAGCCAGCCGCTGTCGCCGGAGAACGCCCAGATCCTCCAGTCGATGATGGAGACGGTCGTCGACAAGGGCACCGGCGCCAACGCCAAGATCGACGGCGTCAAGGTGGGCGGCAAGACCGGTACCGCCCAGCACGGCGTCGACAACAGCGAGAACCCCTACGCGTGGTTCATCTCCTACGCCAAGGGCGACGACGGCAGCTCGCCGGTCGCCGTGGCGGTCGTCGTCGAGGACGACAACGCCGTCCGCGACGACATCTCCGGCGGCGGCCTCGCGGCCCCGATCGCGAGGAACGTGATGGAGGCGGTCATCGACAGCAAGAAGTGACCCCGCTCACGCCTGCTTCACATCGGTGCACGTTGCGATACCGGTCCTGTATCGGCTGACGGGCTTGGCCAGGTCACACAAAGCGAGCCGGGTACGGTAGGCCCGGACGGCAGCCTCCGACCGTACAAGCATGCCGGTCGGGACCGACGGAGAGGGCTGGTAGGTAGCTATGGAAGAGCCGCGTCGCCTCGGCGGCCGGTACGAACTGGGCCAGGTGCTCGGGCGTGGTGGCATGGCGGAGGTCTACCTCGCGCATGACACCCGTCTCGGCCGCACCGTGGCGGTGAAGACGCTGCGCGCGGATCTCGCGCGTGACCCTTCCTTCCAGGCCCGGTTCCGCCGGGAGGCCCAGTCGGCCGCCTCGCTCAACCATCCCGCGATCGTCGCGGTCTACGACACGGGCGAGGACTACATCGACAACGTGTCGATCCCGTACATCGTCATGGAGTACGTGGACGGCTCGACCCTGCGTGAGCTGCTGCACTCCGGCCGCAAGCTGCTGCCGGAGCGGGCCATGGAGATGACCATCGGCATCCTCCAGGCCCTGGAGTACTCCCACCGCGCCGGCATCGTCCACCGCGACATCAAGCCGGCGAACGTCATGCTGACGCGCAACGGCCAGGTCAAGGTCATGGACTTCGGCATCGCCCGGGCGATGGGCGACTCCGGCATGACGATGACGCAGACCTCCGCGGTCATCGGCACCGCCCAGTACCTCTCCCCGGAGCAGGCCAAGGGCGAGCAGGTCGACGCCCGCTCCGACCTGTACTCCACCGGCTGTCTCCTCTACGAGCTGCTGACCGTCCGTCCGCCGTTCGTCGGCGACTCCCCGGTGGCCGTGGCGTACCAGCACGTCCGGGAGGAACCGCAGTCGCCGAGCGTCTTCGACCCCGAGATCACGCCCGAGATGGACGCGATCGTGCTGAAGGCGCTCGTCAAGGACCCGGACTACCGCTACCAGTCGGCCGACGAGATGCGCGCCGACATCGAGGCCTGCCTCGACGGCCAGCCGGTCGCCGCCACGGCCGCGATGGGCGCGGTCGGCTACGGCGGCTACCCCGACGACCAGCCGACGACGGCCCTGCGCGCGGACTCCGGCGCCGGAGCCACGTCCATGCTGCCCCCGATGAACCCCGACGACGGCGGCTACGGCTACGACGACCGCCCCGACCGGCGCCGCGGGCAGCAGCGCAAGTCCAACACCTCCACGATCCTGCTGGTGGTGGCGGGCATCCTCGTCCTGGTCGGAGCGATCCTGATCGGCCGGTGGGCGGTCAGCGGCGGCGGCGTGGGCAACGACAGGGTCGAGACACCCAACTTCGTCGGCGAGACGAAAGACGGCGCCCGGAAGCTGGCGACCAACTCCGATCTCAAACTGAGCTTCTCCAGCAAGCCCTGTGCCGAACAGAGCAAGGGCAAGATCTGCTCCCAGGACCCTGTCGCCACGACCAAGGTCGACAAGGGCGACACCATCTCCCTGGTCGTGTCGACGGGGGCGCCGAAGGTGACGGTACCCAGCGTCACCGGTCTGAGCCTCCAGGACGCGAAGGACAAGCTGGAGGACGCCAAGTACAAGTTCGACGTCAAGACGGAGACCCGGACGTCCCCCGAGAAGGCCGGCACCGTCCTGGAGCAGAACCCCACCACGGGCGAAGAAGTGGAGAAGGGCTCCACGATCACCCTGATCATCGCCAAGGAAGCACAGAAGTCCACCGTCCCGGACGTGCTCGGCCAGAGCTGTGACGCCGCCAAGCAGCAGATGCAGGCCAGCGACCTGGTCGGCAACTGCACCGAGGTGGAGACCGACGACGACAACCAGGTCGGCAAGGTCATCCAGACGACGCCCCAGGCCGGCACGTCGGTCGACCCGAACTCGTCGGTCAACATCCAGATCGGCAAGAAGAAGCAGCAGCAGAAGGTCAAGGTCCCGCAGGTCGTCGGCCAGACGGTCGGCCAGGCCAAGCAGACCCTCGCGCAGGCCGGCTTCACCAACATCCAGTTCGCGGGCGGCAGCGACCAGAGCGACAACGCCTTCGTCGCCGGCCAGAACCCCGGCCCCAACCAGGAGGTCGACGACCCGGCAGGGACGACGATCACCCTCCAGACGGTGGGCGTCGGGAACAACGGCGGAAACAACAACGGCGGCGGCGGAAACGGCGGCATCTTCGGCGGCCTCAACGGCAACAACCAAGACGACTGACCCACTCCCACCGCACAGCACCCCACAGAGCCCCCGGCCCTCACACAGGCCGGGGGCTCTGCCGTTCACGACCGCGGACATCCCCGCAAAAATGTGCGCCCGTCGATCGTGTCTTCATATGTCCCGACTCGTTCACCGGGTGGGGTGGGCCATCGGAACCCCACCCCGGCCACACGAGCCGGAGGACAGAACGTGATCGACGAAACGGCCTTGCTGGAATCACAGACCCTGCGCGGCAGCGTGCTCGGCGGCTACCGGCTGCTCACCAGCGAAGAACTGAGGTCCTTCAAGAACCTCCCCTCCCTCGACGCCCGCATCGACCAGCGCATCACCCACATCCCAAGGTCCTGCACGACTCCGAGGTCGCCCTGTTCGTGGCCACATGCCCCTTCACCCGCGACGCCCTCAACATCGCAGCCGAGAGCGGCATCACCGCCGTACACCGCGGACTGGTCGAGGAGTGGAGCGCCGGGGCGGCCCTGGCCGTTCTGGGGTGACGGCCCGACCACCACAAAGGCCCGAAGCCGCAAGAGTTGGTTGCGGCTTCGGGCCTCCGTCATGCTAGCGGCCCACCTCCCACGAAGCAGGCAGTCAGCCCAGTTCCTTCGGCGGTGTCCGGTCCGCGTCCACCTTCTGCACGCGCTCCAGCTCCCCCCACACCACGTACCGGTACGTGCTCGTGTACACCGGCGTGCAGGTCGTCAGCGTGATGTAGCGGCCCGGCTTCTTCCTGCCGGACTCCTCCGGGACCTGGGACAGAACCTTGACGTTGAACTTCGAGGTCTCCGGAAGGATGTCGAAGACCTTGTAGACGTACCACTTGTCCTTCGTCTCGAAGACGATCGGGTCGCCCTTCTCGATCTTGTCGATGTTGTGGAACTTGGCGCCGTGACCGTCACGGTGCGCGGCGAGGGAGAAGTTGCCGTCCTTGCCCGACATCGGCAGGGTCGCCTTCACCGGATCGGTGTAGTAGCCGGCGACACCGTCGTTGAGGATCTTGGCCGACGTACCCTTCTCGACCAGGACCTCGCCGTTGCGCATCGCCGGCACGTGCAGGAACCCGATGCCGTTCTTGGTGTCCAGCGCACCGGGACCGCCCCGGCCATGGGCCCAGTCCTCACGGACCTTGTCGGCCTGCTTGCCGGCCTCCCGGTCGGCGACCACGTTCGTCCACCACAGTGAGTAGACGACGAACAGGCCGAGGACCAGGCCCGCCGTGATGAGGAGTTCCCCGAGGAAACTGACCGCCATGGCGACCGGGCCGGGCCTGCGACGTGCCGCAGGCGGCCGGGACGCCCCGCCGGTGTGCTTCTCGTGGTCCGTGTCGGTGGTCGCTGCCACTGGTCATCTGCCCTTAACTGACGAGCGCATCCGGCTTGCCCTTGCTGCGCGGCCGTTCCTCGACCATCTTGCCCCAGACGATCATCCGGTACTTGCTGGTGAACTCCGGCGTGCACGTGGTCAGCGTGATGTAACGGCCGGGCTTGGTGAATCCGGACCCCGTGGGCACGGGCTTCAGCACGCTCGTGTTGCTCGGCGGCGTCACCGGAAGGATCGACGTCATCTTGTAGACGAAGTACTCGTCCTGCGTCTCCACGACGATCGGATCGCCCGGAGCGAGCTTGTTGATGTACCGGAACGGCTCCCCATGGGTGTTGCGGTGACCCGCGAGCCCGAAGTTGCCGCTCTTGTCACCGGGCATCGCCGTCTTCAGCGCACCCTCGGCGTAGTGGCCGACCATCCCCCGGTCCAGCACGCCCTTGCTGCTGGTGCCCTCGGCGATCGGCACCACCACGTCCAGCTTCGGAATGTGCAGGATGGCGAAACCCTGCCCCGGCTCGAACGCCCCCGGGCTGCGCTTGCCACTCGCCCAGTCGTTCTGCAGGCTGCTGGCCTCCTGACCGGCCTCGGCATGCGCCCGGACGTTCGTCCACCACAGCTGATAGGTGACGAACAGCAGCATCAGCACGCCGGTGGTGATGAACACCTCGCCGATCGCCCGGCTCGCGACGACCGCCGGACCGGGCTTGCGCGCCCGCGCCTGCCGCCGCGCCTCGACCCGCGACAGCGGAGCCCGCCCCGGGCTACCGGAATCGACATCGCTGCCCTCGTGGGCGGCCCCCGGAGCGTCCGTCGCACCCCCATGGCGCCCATGACGGCGTTTGGCGGCCTTCCTGCGGGCCGCGCGGCCCCCAGGGGCGGCACCCTCCTGCCGGGCGCCGGAAGAAGCCGGAGAACCCGCTGTGGGATCGCCGCCCTCCGCCGGAGGATCCGGAACCCGCAGCGCCACCGTCTCCTCGTCCACGGGCGGCAGATACGGCTCGTCCGGAACGGGCTCGTACGACGCGTACTGACCCGGGTGCCGCACACCGGACTGCGGCCCCGCTCCCGGCCCCGGCGGATACGGCTCCTGCTGCGAGGACGCCCCGTACCCCCCGCCCGACCAGTCCTCGAACGCACCCGACACCCCGTACGACTGCTGCCCGTACGAGGTGTCGGACTCGCGCTCGGGGCGCAGCGCGGTCACGCCGTGGCCCTGCCCACCACCGGGGCGAGCCCGGCCGACCTCGCCACCGCACCTTGGTCGCCGCACTCCACCAGCCAGTTCGCCAGCATCCGGTGCCCGTGCTCGGTCAACACCGACTCGGGGTGGAACTGCACTCCCTCAACCGGCAGTTCGCGGTGCCTGAGGCCCATCACGATGCCGTCGTGCGTGCGCGCCGTGACCTCCAGCTCGGCCGGAACCGTCGCCGGCTCGGCGGCCAGCGAGTGGTAGCGCGTCGCCGTGAACGGGGAAGGCAGGCCCGCGAAGACACCACCACCGCCGTGCTCGACCAACGACGTCTTGCCGTGCAGCAACTCGGGGGCGCGGTCCACCACACCGCCGTAGGCCACCTGCATCGACTGCATGCCGAGGCACACGCCGAAGACCGGGACGCCCGTGTCGGCGCAGTGCCGCACCATGTCGACGCAGACACCCGCCTGCTCCGGCGTGCCGGGCCCCGGAGAGAGCAGAACGCCGTCGAAACCGTCCTGGGCGTGCGCCGTCGACACCTCGTCGTTGCGCAGCACCTCGCACTCCGCGCCCAGCTGGTACAGGTACTGGACGAGGTTGAAGACGAAGCTGTCGTAGTTGTCGACGACGAGAATGCGCGCGCTCACTGGTTGTCCACCGTCACATCGTTGAAGGGCAGCAGCGGTTCCGCCCACGGGAAGACGTACTGGAAGAGGACGTAGACCACGGCCACGACCAGGACGAGTGAGATCACTGCCTTAGCCCACGTGTTTCCCGGCAGATGCCGCCAGATCCAGCCGTACATGCCGTCCCTTCCGTCGTACCACGGCACCAGACCCACGCCGTACAGCCACCAGACTAACGGCGCAGCGCCTCTGGTTTCCCGGCCTCCACAGGCTGAGTGGAGTCCAGGTGCGCCCAGACGATCAGCCGATGACTGTGTCCCCATTCCGGTTCGCACGTGGTCAGCGTCAGATACCGGCCCGAACGCGTATACCCGGAAGTACGTGGGACAGGGTCGATCACCTCGATGTCGGACGGGACTGTTTTGTACGGGCCTTTGTCGATCCGATACGTGAACCAGGTCCTGCCGTCGGTCAGCACCACCGCGTCACCCCGCCTGAGCTCGGGAAAGTCCTTGAAAGGATCACCGTGGGTACGGCGATGGCCGGCGACCGCGAAGTTCCCCTTCTGCCCGAGCTGTGCGGTCTCGGCGTAGTGGCCCAGGCCCTTCTTCAGGGTGCCGGTGGCGGTGCCTTCGAGCACGGGCTTGTTCCACGTGAAACCGAGCCGCGGGATGTACATGATCGCGAAAGGCCTGCCCTTGGCGTAGGGCGCGGGCCTCGCAGGACCCGCCGGCAGGCCGCCGGCCGACGGACGGGGCTTCGCCCACTCCTTGTGAAGCAGGTCGATCTGGTCGTCCATGACGCCGTCGGCCTTCACGCCGGTCCAGAAGAGCACATAGACGACGAACAGCACGATCAGGCTGCCGACGGTGATGCAGAGCTCGCTGACGGTCCTGACGATCACGCGCACCGGCAGCTCCCCCGGCCTGGCCGCTACTCCACGGGCTTCGCGTAGTGCAGATCCACTGTGCCCGAGTAGCCGGGCAGAGTCACCGGGCCGTTCTCCTCGACTTTCCATCCGAGCCCGTAGACATTGACGTAGACCATGTAGTTCTGGATGGCCGGCGATGCCGCGAGCGCCTTCTGCAGCCTGCCCGGGTCACCCACCGCCGTGATCTTGTACGGCGGCGAGTACACGCGGCCCTGAAGGATCAGGGTGTTGCCCACGCAGCGCACCGCACTGGTGGAGATCAGCCGCTGGTCCATGACCTTGATGCCCTTGGCCCCGCCCTGCCACAGCGCGTTCACCACGGCCTGGAGGTCCTGCTGGTGGATGACCAGGTAGTCCGGCTGCGGCTCGGGATAGCCGGGGAGCTTGGCCGTGGCGTCCGGCGGGGCGTCGTTGAGGGTGACCGAGAGCGTCTCGCCCCTGAGCTTCTGCGTGCCCGCACGCTTCTCCAACGCGGTGAGCTTGTCGTCCTCCGCCTTGGTGCTGCCGTCGTCGCGCTCGGCGAGGGCCTCTATCTCCTGGCGCAGAGTGCCGTTGGTCTCGTCCAGCTCGCCGTTCTCCCGGCTGCGCTCGTGGATGAGGTCGGACAACTTCAGCAGGGAGGTGTCCGTGCGGATGTTGGTGCCCTTGGCCGTGTTGAAGCTGGTGAAGAAAATAAGCCCCGCCAGAGCGAACACGGCCGCCGTGAGGACGCGCACAGGCCGGAAACGCCGCGCGCGCTCAGGGCTGGATCCCGTCCCGGGGGAGTCGGCAGAATTGCTCAACGTACCCTTATCTCCTTCGGCGCGGCGGAAGCACTACGCTAACGGACGCCCGGGGGAGCAATCGGAGTCCCCTTACGCTGCCCCGAGACCGACCCAGTTACCTGCGCGGCCACGCAGCGCATCGACAGGAGAGACCCTCGTGCCGAAGTCACGTATCCGCAAGAAGGCCGACTACACGCCGCCGCCTGCGAAGCAGACGACCGCCATCAAGCTCAGCAACCGTGCCTGGGTCGCGCCCGTCATGCTGGCCATGTTCCTCATCGGCCTGGCCTGGATCGTCGTCTTCTACGTCACCGACGGTTCGCTGCCCCTCGACTCGCTGGGCAACTGGAACATCGTGGTGGGATTCGGCTTCATCGCCGCCGGATTCGGCGTCTCGACCCAGTGGAAGTAGCGGTCACCGCACGGTGAACGCAGCTCTGCCCAGGGGTGTTCACTGAGTTATCCACAGCGGTTTTCCACATGGGGATAATGAAGACGATCTGTGGATAACCCATGGGACGTTGACGCCGGTATGACGGAAGTACCGGTACTCGAAAACATGTTCGCCCCCTGTCTGACCTGCGGTTTCGCAGGCCGGTGGCAGGGGGCACATGTGTTCCCGCACTGTATGCACAAGATCCGACACCCGCTGTGGACAACGCCTGCTCAGGCGAGCTGCGCCGTCCTCAGAACAGTCATCAGCACGACGACCCCCAGGACCAGGGCGCAGGTGCCGTACTGCACGATCGCGCGGCGCTCGCGCGGTGCGTGGACCATGGCGTAGCCGACGACGACACCGGCGACCAGGCCTCCGATGTGGGCCTGCCAGGAGATGTTGAAGCCGGGGCTGAAGGTGAAGATCAGGTTGATCACCAGCAGCGCGATGATCGGCCGCATGTCGTAGTTGAGCCGGCGCATGAGCACGGCTGTCGCGCCGAAGAGGCCGAAGATCGCACCTGAGGCGCCCAGGGTCGCGGTGGTCGGGGACGCCAGCAGGTAGGCCAGGGCGCTGCCCGCGAGGCCGGAGATGAAGTAGAGCGCGAGATAGCGGGCGCGGCCGAGTGCTGCCTCGAGCGGGCCGCCGAGCCACCAGAGGCTGAGCATGTTGAACGCGATGTGCCAGATTTCCTGGTGCGTGAACATCGACGTCACCATGCGGTACCACTCGCCTCCCGCCACGCCCTGTGTGGGCGTGAAGGGCGCCGGCGGCCAGGCACCGAGCAGGACGATGTCGTTCAGCAGCGACTCGTGGACCTGGACGGCGATGAACACGGCCAGGTTGATGCCGATGAGGATCTTGGTCAGCAGCCGGGGGTCGGCGGCGATGGAGCCGCCCGCGATCGTGCGGGGCAGGGCGGCCGTGGGTGACTGGCCGGTGCCGGAGCCGGTGCGGACGCACTCGGGGCACTGGAAGCCGACGGAGGCGTTGACCATGCACTCGGGGCAGATCGGGCGCTCGCAGCGGGTGCAGCGGATGCCGGTCTCGCGGTCCGGGTGGCGGTAGCACATGGGGACGCTGTGGGCGTCCTGCGGGCTGCTGGCAGCCTGGTCGTCCATGGTCTCCCCTAGGTCGTGTGAGAAAAGCCCGCCCCGCTCATCCTTACGGATGAGCGGGGCGATTGGTTCCCTGCGGGAGCCTTCGCGCGGTTCCCGGTGGGAGCCTTCGCGCTCAGCGGGTTTCGATGACGACCGACTCGATGACCACGTCGTTGAGCGGGCGGTCGGTGCGGGGGTTCGTCTGGGCGGTGGCGATGGTGTCCACGACCTTCTGGCTCGCCGCGTCGGTGACCTCGCCGAAGATGGTGTGCTTGCGGTTCAGCCATGCCGTCGGGGAGACGGTGATGAAGAACTGGGAGCCGTTGGTGCCCGGGCCGGCGTTGGCCATCGCCAGCAGGTAGGGCTTGTCGAAGCGCAGGTCGGGGTGGAACTCGTCCTCGAACTGGTAGCCGGGACCGCCGGTGCCGTTGCCCAGCGGGTCACCGCCCTGGATCATGAATCCACTGATCACCCGGTGGAAGACCGTGCCGTCGTAGAGCTTGTCCGTGGACTTCGCGCCCGTCTCCGGGTGGGTCCACTCCCGCTCGCCCTTGGCGAGCTCGACGAAGTTCTTGACCGTCTTGGGCGCGTGGTTCGGCAGGAGCCGGACTTCGATGTCGCCGTGGTTGGTCTTCAGGGTGGCGTAAAGCTGCTCGGCCACGATCTGCCTTCCGTTGTCTTTCCGTGACTCCCTGATCCTCGCACGGACGGGGCGCCGCGTCGCCCGGCCTCGGTGCAGCGGGGGGAAACCCTCGGCGGGTGTTCACAGAAAACCAGTCGAGTAGCCCCGGGCGGGGGCGCTCGGCAGCGATCCGTGGCATTGTCGACGACAAGCTCGTGTTGTCCCCTATTCATCCGCTATCGCACGTGATCGGCTCCGGATACCGGTTCCCGTGACCCGGATGCCCTTCCGCGCATGCCTGGTCGTGTGCCGGGATGCATGATCCGTAAAAGGGTGGAAAGTCGAAATACCGTACGCCACCGAGGAGGAGGAACCCGTGACCCGCATCGACAGCGTGCGCGCCGCGACTGGTTCGGCGAAGGACAGCGTGCTGCACGCCGCGGAAGTGGTGGCGCCCTACGCCGACACGGCCAAGGACAGGGCCGCGCACTACGCACACGAGGCACGCGTACGGCTAGCGCCCAAGGTGACGCAGGCCGCAGGGCAGGCGCGCGTCCAGTACGGCACCCATGTGCAGCCGTATCTGGAGCAGGCCCGCACGCATGTGCCGCCGAAGGTCGACCAGGCCGCCCAGGAAGCCGCCGAACGTACCCGCAAGGCCGCCCGCCAGGCGGCGGAGTACTCGCGACCGAGGATCGAGCAGGCGGTGGCTGCGGCCGTGCCTGTCACGACCGAGGCTGCGGCCCGGAGCGTGGCCGCCTTGTCCGCGTTGCGCGGGCAGGTCTCGCCCAAGGAGATCCAGAAGCTGGTCCGCAAGCACGAACGGCGGGCCAAGGCCGGTAAGGCCGCGAAGACGCTGGTGATCTTGGGTGCGGTCGCGGGCGGTGCTTTCGCCGCGTGGAAGTGGTGGGACAAGCAGGCCAATCCGGACTGGCTGGTGGAGCCGCCGGCCGCGACGGAGGTCCCCGAGTCGGGGCGCCTGTCGTCCGTGGACGGCACCGGCCCGTCGGTCCTGGACCCGGAGGTCGAAGCGAAGCAGGCCGAGGACGAGGCCGCCCGCCGCGACGACCGTTCCTGAGGGCGCCGATTCAACAGCCCGGTGGGGCAGGAGACTTGAGAGTCTCCTGCCCCACCGGGCTGTTTCACGTGAAACACCCGCACCTGCCCGCCTCCCGCGGGACGGAAAAATGCCCTCCGATACTGCGTTTCCGCAGCTCGGAGGGCATTTCGGGAAGTGGAGCCTAGGGGAGTCGAACCCCTGACATCTGCCATGCAAAGACAGCGCTCTACCAACTGAGCTAAGGCCCCGGAAGGGGACGTCCGACCGGAGGAACTCTGTCCCGGCGGGCGTCGGAGACCAGAGTACCGGGTCACCCCCGTGGTTCCGCAAAAAGATTGGGGGTCCCCGTCGTCGACCACTCTCCGTAAGATGCTCGGCGTGGTTCGCTACCGCGAACCGCCGTACATGGGGAAGCGATGGGGAGACGCAATGGACGCCGCACAGCAGGAAGCGACCGCAAGAGCGCGGGAACTGCAGCGGAACTGGTACGGGGAGCCGCTGGGGGCGCTCTTCCGTAGGCTCATCGACGATCTTGGCCTCAACCAGGCTCGTCTCGCGGGGGTTCTGGGACTGTCCGCACCGATGCTGTCGCAGCTGATGAGCGGTCAGCGGGCGAAGATCGGCAATCCCGCCGTGGTGCAGCGGGTTCAGCTGCTGCAGGACCTGGCGGGGCAGGTCGCGGACGGCAGCGTGAGCGCGGGCGAGGCCACCGAGCGGATGGAGGAGATCAAGAAGTCACAGGGGGGCTCGGTGCTGAGCAACACCACGCAGACGACGAGCAGTTCGGGGGCTCCCACGGTCAAGCGCGTCGTGCGCGAGATCCAGTCGCTGCTGCGGTCGGTCTCGGCGGCGGGTGACATCATCGACGCCGCCGACACCCTCGCCCCGACTCATCCGGAGCTGGCGGAGTTCCTCCGGGTCTACGGGGCCGGCCGCACCTCGGACGCGGTCTCGCACTACCAGTCCCACCAGAGCTGATCCCACTGCCCGGCCGCCGAAGGGGGTTCGGCAGCGGGCATGGGTGAAGTGACGGGGGACGCGGCACGAAACGGGCGGGCACGAGGGGGCGTGTTCCGTACGGGGGACCGGTCGACGCGAGGGGGATGTATCACTCATCGGGGGAGCAGGAGGACCGGGGGAGCTGGGGTACTTCGGGGAGTCGGGAGGCTCGGGGGAGGCAGGTTTCGGGGGAGCCGTTTCGCCTGTCGGGGAGTCGTAGTGCTCGCCGAGGGGGAAGCAACGGGGGAAGCCGCAGGGGGAGGAGCGACGTACAGCCATGGGTGAGGTCTTCGCCGGCCGGTACGAACTGGTCGACCCGATCGGGCGCGGAGGGGTCGGTGCCGTCTGGCGTGCCTGGGACCACCGCCGCCGTCGCTATGTGGCCGCCAAGGTCCTGCTCCAGAGCGACGCACACTCTCTGCTGCGCTTCGTGCGGGAACAGGCCCTGCGGATCGACCACCCCCACGTACTCGCCCCGACCAGCTGGGCCGCCGACGACGACAAGGTCCTGTTCACCATGGACCTGGTCGCGGGCGGGTCACTCGTGCACCTTGTCGGGGACTACGGCCCCCTCCCGCCGGCGTTCGTCTGCACCCTGCTCGACCAGCTGTTGTCGGGTCTGTCCGCGGTGCACGCGGAGGGCGTGGTCCATCGTGACGTGAAGCCCGCCAATGTGCTGCTGGAAGCCACCGGCACGGGTCGGCCGCGGCTGCGGCTGTCCGACTTCGGCATCGCGATGCGGCTGGGCGAACCCCGCCTGACCGAGACCAACCTCGTGGTGGGGACGCCTGGTTATCTCGCGCCGGAGCAGATGATGGGCGCCGAACCGGACTTTCCCGCCGACCTGTTCGCCGTGGGGCTGGTCGCGCTGTACCTGCTGGAGGGCGCCAAGCCGGACAGCAAGGCGCTCATCCAGTACTTCGCCGAGCACGGGACGCCCGGCGCACCCAAGGGCATCCCTGAGCCGCTGTGGCAGGTGGTGGCCATGCTGCTCCAGCCGGATCCGCAGGCGCGGTTCCGTACGGCCACGGGGGCGCGCAAGGCACTCGCCGCCGCAGCGGAGCTGCTTCCGGAGCCCGGCCCGGACGACGAGCTGATCGAGATTTTCGACCAACTGGGCCCGCTGCCGCCGGGGTTCGCACCCGAGGGGCCGCTGGAGAGAGCGAAGGGGCTGGGCCCGAGGGGGGAGCCGCCCGAGCACTCGGGGGCGAGCGGGGAGCGGCCTGGGCCCGGGCGGGAGGGCGGGCTGAAGAGCGGGGAGCGGCCTGGATCCGGGCGGGACGAGGACGGGTTGTCGGACCCGGGCGGACAGGGCTCCGAGCCCCACCGGCAACGTGGCCAGTCGGTCCTGTCCGACCCGGGCCACAGCGCCGACCCTGCGCGGCTGCCCTCCATGTCGGACACCGGCAGCTTCCATCTGCCGCCGCCGCAGCCCACCGTCACCTCGTCCCCCACTGTGGGGCCGTCCCAGCCCTCCCCGATCCACGCCCCGCACCAGCAGGCCCCCGTCTCCCCTTACGACCCCACACACCGGCTGTCCTCCGCCCAACCACTCCCCCCGGCTTACTCCGGCCCTCCGCCGCCCCTTGCGGAGCACTACCGCACGGAAGCCTCCACAGCCTCGTACACCGCCCGGACACCGACGTCCCCGCCGAGCGGCCAGACGCCGTCACGGCACCGGGCGCACCGGCCCTCCCGACCGGGGCCTCCGGCCAAGGTGGCGATACCGCTGCTGCTCCTCGCACTGGCGTGCTACGCCGTGGGCTTCTGGGCGCTGACCCGCATCTGAGCATTCGCGCGGCCCTGACCTGCTCCGAGCCATCGGGGGGCCCTGACTGCTGCTCTGAGCGATCGGACAGCAGACGGTCCTTTAAGGCCCCGTCGGCGCTCCCTTACGCGACACTCCTGCGCCGGGCCACAAGGCTCCACACCCCGAGCCCCACGAGCAGTGCGCTACCGGTGCCGATGCCACCCACGGCCAGCAGTCTCATGGCGGTGTCATCGCCCGCGGCGACGCCCTCCGCGGCCGCCTCCCGGTCCTCGTCCGAGACCTCGAAGGCACCCTTCGGCACGGACTCCCCCGCGTACTCGGGCCCGCCCTGCGGCTCCCCGCTCACCGTCACGCGCAGCGTCATCTTGAACGGCCCCTCGCCGAAGGTGTCGGCGACGGTCTCCGAGAGGTGGGCGACGAGGTAGTAGGAGCCTGCGAAGCGCATCGCGCTCACCTGCGCCTGGGCGGCGTGGCGGTTGGCGTGGTCGACCGGTGGAAGGGCAGGCAGGCTTCCGGAATTCTGATCGCCGTCGTAGCCGACCCCCACGTCGGCGACGTCACCGCGAGCGGGGTTGTAGAGGGCCAGGTCCAGCGCGTCGGACGTGTAGCCGGTGGCGCCGGTGCCCGAGCTGCCGAGTTCCGCGGTGACGGAGATCTGCTGTCCCCAGTCGACCGGCACCTCGTAGAAGAGGGTCTGACCGGGCCGGATGTCGTCCCGCCAGACTCCCTGATCGAGCGGGGTCGCCCCGGAGAACCCCGCGCCGCCCTTGCGGTGCTCGGCCTCGCCCTGGAGCGGCTGGGGCGTGGCGGAGTTCCACACCTCGGGTGCGCTGGTCGCCCCGCTCCGCACCGTCCGAGGTTCCGTCATGGCGAGGAGTTCCAGGTCCCAGGCGTCCGGTGAGGCGCCCTCGCCCTTCGGGTCGACGCGTTCGACGGACACGTAGTACGCACCGGGCTTCTTGCACAATGGCCGGTTGGGCGAGATCTCGCGCATGCCCCACGCCGCGACGGGATGCGGGCTGCGAGCGGCCCCGAAGGGCGTGTTGTCGACGGAGCAGGTGTTGCCCTCGGCGTCCTGCACGGTCACCTTGACGCCGTCGATGACGGACACGGTGCTGTCGGGGGAGGGGACGGCGGTGACGGAGACGTACGCGTTGGACGTGGCGTCGAGGTCGAGGCGGTAGTTGACCTTGCCGTTGCCCGGCAGGGAGCTCTTGTAGGCCTGGCCGGGTTTCAGGAGGTCGGCGTCCCCGGTGCTCCTCGCTCCCTGGAGGCGTTGCGCTCCGGGCGCGAAGGCGTACGGGCTGGGTGTGCCGGGAGCCTGCACTGCGGCGGAGGCATGTCCGGGCACCATGGCCGCTGTCGCCCCCAGGACCACGGCCGCGGCGCCGACGCGCACGGCCACGGTACGCCGACCGGGCCCGGCCCCTGCGCGCCGCCTCCACGCCGTACGACACCGTCCCCTCACGCGCCACCCCTCACTGTCGCCGGACCGCTCACTGGCTCCGGACCGCATGCCGGGACCGGACGCAAAGCCGTGATCCGTGGCCCATCCTGCCGCGCCGCGGCCGGCTTCACGACCGGCCCTCGGCACACAAAACCCCGACCGCAAGGCGGCCGGGGTGTGCTCGGTCTGGGTTGTCGTGACTCACGAACCCGTGGGCACGGAGTCAGTCGCCTCCGTCCACAGATCCTGCTCGGCGCGATCCGCCTGGATCTGGCGGTACACGAGGAGCCCGCCGATGGCGGCCAGTGCGACCAGGAGAAGCTTCTTCACCGCGCGACCTCGTCTTTCCTTGACGTAGGGGACCTCTGGCGCCCGACTATACACACCGGCCGATACCGATCGGTGACCTGAGTCGGCCCTCAACTCCCCTCCCTTGGAACGGGATAGAAGCGGAGTACACCGCTCCGATCGGAGGGTGATCACACCCCGACGGACGGTTACTTTGACCGCCCTTTGGCGCTTTCCTCACCTTTTCACCCCTCTTGCACCCATCCGGGTGGTGTTCATCGGAACATCGACGCGCCACGGGCGAAGGTCCACCACTTCCCGACCGCCATACACATGATGAGCAAAGTACGCAAATCGCCCAACCCGAAAGTGAGGGGCCATGGCCAGGAACAAGGTCATGAAGCTGTGGACCACCATCGTCACCGCCTTCCTCGCGCTGTGCACGGCGCTCGGACTCGTCACCACGACCGCCGCCGCGGCCGTACCGCAGGCCGAGCAGAAGAGCAACAGCAACGGCGCGAGCATCCCGCAGCAGCGGACGGCGGCACCGACGACGTTTTCCCGATCCGCGCCAAGAGCCCTGCCCCCCACGATGAAGCAGCGCATCCGCGCCGAGGCCCACGGCAAGACTCCTCGCTGCCGGCACCGCTCACCCGCGGACACGGCGTCCTCCCCCGGCACCCACTGCACCGACGAGGACCCCGACCCCGAGGCGGACCACCTCATGCCCCTCCAGCGCTGAACCCCCGGAACAACACCAAGCGATCTGCGTACAAAGCCCGGCAGCTCGGCAGAGCGGCCGGGCTTACGCATGCCCCGATCCAGCAGGCTTCGTTTCCAAGGGAGTGATCAGGCAGAACGGATGGCCGACGGGGTCCGCATAGACCCGGTATCCGATCGGCTTGTCCGACCCTTCCAGCAACGTCGCGCCGAGGGCGAGCACCTGGGCCTCGGCCTCATCGAGGTCCGTGACCATCACGTCAATGTGCATCTGCTGAGGGCGCGAGGCGTCGGTCCACTGTGGCGCCCGGAATTCGTCCACCCTCTGGAAGGCCAACACCGCGGAGTTCGCGGCGTTCCTCAGCACGACGAAGTCACGGGTGTCCTCCTGCCGCGAGAGCGACAGCAGCTTCTCGTAGAAATCGGCGAGCTCACGAGGGTCCGGGCAGTCAATGACAAGGGCGTACAGGCTTCCGATCATCCAGCCCACCATGCCACCAAGCGGTCCGGCCCTGCGCCAACGGCCGCACACACGACACTGCGATCACGGTGAACCCGTCCGTACAACGCCACATCGCGATCAGTCGGTCCGAGGCTCGCCGCGTCTCCCATGCCGTGTCCAGCGCTGTGGGATCGGTTGAAGACCTCGGTGGGGCGCCCGGACCTGGGCAGCCTGATCAGGCAGCGAAGTCGAACGCCAGCACGCCAGCGCCAGCGCCAGGGATCATCGACGATCCACTCATCGGCTGATGTCAGCCATGAATGTCAAAGACCCCCAGCCACTACCGGCTGGGGGTCTTTCGCTGGTGGGGCTAACAGGATTTGAACCTGTGGCCTCATCCTTATCAGGGATGCGCTCTAACCAACTGAGCTATAGCCCCGCCGCGCTCTGCGGGCTGTGTCCCGCGCGCTGACTCCTGAAGATTAGCGCACGACATGGGAAGTCCCAAAATCGGTTGTCGGGGCACCGTCAGGACGATGGCGATGGTGACGTTACTCGTCCTCGGCGAGCGTCAGCTCCACGCCGCCCACGAAGCCCGCGGACAGGTTGTAGATGAACGCGCCGAGCGTCGCGAGGGCGGTCGCGAGGACCACGTCGATGACCGCGATGACCGACGTGAACATCAGGACGTTGGGCAGCGAAAGGAAAGCCTGCAGGTCAAAGCCGTTGGACTCGTTCGATCCGGTGGCCTCGGAGATCGTGCCGCCGACCGTCGAGAACACGCCCATCGCGTCCATGACCATCCACAGCACGGCGGCCGCGACGATCGTGCAGATGCCCAGGGCGATGGAGAGCAGGAAGCTGACCTTCATCACCGACCACGGGTCGGCCTTCGCCACCCGCAGCCGCGCCTTGCGGACGCGCGGAGTGGTACCCGCCCCCGTGCGGGGACGCCGTACGGCATCGGGGCCGGCCCCGGCCGCCGCCTGCTGCGCCGGGTAGGCCTGCGGCGGGTGGTACGGCCCGGCCTGCTGCTTCGTCTGCCGCTCCCCGGGCAGCGGCGAGGCCGTGCCCGGCTCCTGGGCGGCCGGCTGCGGCTGCGCGCCCGTGGTGGACGCGCCCGCACCGCTCTTGGCCTGCTTGGTCTGCGGACCTCGGGTGTCCGTCACAGTTCCCCCCTGTGCTCCCTGCGCGTCAGGCGACGGCTCGTCCTTGGCCGGGGACTTGATCGCCTTCAGGTTGGTCGTGTGCGGGTCCGCCGCACGCGCGGCGGAGCCACGGCCGCCGTCGTCCGCTTCCGTACCCCGCGAGGTTCCGGCCGGTCCGGCGCCCGTGGCTCCGCTCACGATGACTCACTCCTCGTGCCTACTCGGCCGAGGGCGCCTCACCCTCGTCCGTGCCGGTGGTCACGGCGTCCTCGGCGGTCTCGTCGACGACCACATCGCCGTCGACCTCCTCCGCCTCGCGCCCCGCCTCGGCGTTGCGAGCGATGCCCACGACGGCATCGCGCTTGCCCAGATTGATCAGTTGGACGCCCATGGTGTCACGGCCGGTTTCCCTGATCTCGTTGACCCGCGTACGAATCACACCGCCCGACAGCGTGATGGCGAGGATCTCGTCGGTCTCCTCGACCACCAGCGCGCCGACGAGGGACCCACGGTCCTCGACGATCTTGGCGGCCTTGATGCCGAGACCGCCGCGACCCTGGACGCGGTACTCGTCGACGTTGGTCCGCTTCGCGTACCCGCCGTCTGTGGCAGTGAACACGAACGTACCGGGTCGAACAACATTCATCGAGAGCAGCTCGTCGCCTTCGCGGAAGCTCATGCCCTTGACGCCCGAGGTGGCACGGCCCATGGGTCGCAGAGTTTCGTCCGAGGCGGTGAACCTGATCGACTGCGCCTTCTTGCTGATCAGAAGCAGATCGTCGTCTGCCGAGACCAGTTCGGCGCCGATCAGTTCGTCGTCCGAACCGTCCTGACCCTCACGAAGGTTGATGGCGATCACACCACCGGAACGGGGCGAATCGTAATCCTTCAGAGGCGTCTTCTTCACCAGTCCGGCCTTGGTGGCGAGCACGAGGTAGGGAACCGCCTCGTAGTCGCGGATCGCAAGGATCTCGGCGATCGCCTCGTCCGGCTGGAAGGCGAGCAGGTTGGCGACGTGCTGACCACGGGCGTCCCGGCCCGCGTCCGGCAGCTCGTAGCCCTTGACCCGGTAGACGCGGCCCTTGTTGGTGAAGAACAGCAGCCAGTGGTGCGTGGTGGACACGAAGAAGTGGTCGACGATGTCGTCTTCCTTGAGCTTCGTGCCGCGCACGCCCTTGCCGCCGCGCTTCTGCGCGCGGTAGTCGTCGGTCTTGGTGCGCTTGATGTAGCCGCCCCGGGTGACCGTGACGACGATGTCCTCCTCGGCGATCAGGTCCTCGATGGACATGTCGCCCTCGTAGGGGATCAGCGTCGTCTTGCGGTCGTCGCCGTACTTCTCGACGATCGCGGCCAGCTCCGCGCTGACGATGCCGCGCTGGCGGACCGGGGAGGCCAGGATCTCGTTGTACTCGTTGATCTTCGCCTGGAGCTCGTCGTGCTCCTGGACGATCTTCTGACGCTCCAGGGCGGCCAGTCGGCGCAGCTGCATCTCGAGGATGGCGTTGGCCTGGATCTCGTCGATCGTCAGCAGGTCCATCAGGCCGCCGCGGGCGATATCGACGGTGTCGCTGCGCCGGATGAGCGCGATGACCTCGTCGATGGCGTCCAGGGCCTTCAGCAGACCGCGCAGGATGTGCGCCCGCTCCTCGGCCTTGCGCAGCCTGAAGCGCGTACGGCGGACGATGACCTCGATCTGGTGGGTCACCCAGTGGCGGATGAACGCGTCCAGCGAGAGCGTGCGCGGCACGCCGTCGACCAGCGCCAGCATGTTGGCGCCGAAGTTCGTCTGCAGGTCGGTGTGCTTGTAGAGGTTGTTCAGCACGACCTTGGCGACCGCGTCCCGCTTCAGCACGATGACCAGGCGCTGGCCCGTGCGCGAGGAGGTCTCGTCGCGGACGTCCGCGATGCCGCCGATCTTGCCGTCCTTGACCAGGTCGGCGATCTTCTGGGCGAGGTTGTCCGGGTTGACCTGGTAGGGCAGCTCGGTGACCACCAGGCACTGGCGGTTCTGGATCTCCTCGACCTCGACGACCGCACGCATCGTGATGGAGCCGCGGCCGGTGCGGTACGCCTCCTCGATGCCCCGGCGGCCGACGACGAGCGCACCGGTCGGGAAGTCCGGGCCCTTGATGCGCTCGATGAGCGCGTCCAGCAGCTCCTCGTGCGAGGCCTCGGGGTTCTCCAGGTACCACTGGGCGCCGGCGGCGACCTCGCGCAGGTTGTGCGGCGGGATGTTGGTCGCCATGCCGACGGCGATACCGGCCGAGCCGTTGATCAGCAGGTTCGGGAAGCGGGCGGGCAGGACGGTCGGCTCCTGGGAGCGGCCGTCGTAGTTGTCCGTGAAGTCGACGGTCTCCTCGTCGATGTCGCGGACCATCTCCATCGACAGCGGCGCCATCTTGCACTCGGTGTACCGCATGGCCGCGGCCGGGTCGTTGCCCGGGGAGCCGAAGTTGCCGTTGGAGTCGACGAGCGGCATGCGCATCGACCAGGGCTGGGCCAGGCGCACGAGCGCGTCGTAGATGGAGGAGTCGCCGTGCGGGTGGTAGTTGCCCATGACGTCGCCGACGACGCGGGCGCACTTGTAGAAGCCGCGCTCGGGGCGGTAGCCGCCGTCGTACATGGCGTACAGCACACGGCGGTGGACGGGCTTGAGGCCGTCGCGGACGTCCGGCAGCGCACGCGAGACGATGACGGACATCGCGTAGTCGAGGTATGAGCGCTGCATCTCCGTCTCGAGCCCGACGGGCTCGACGCGCATGGCCAGGGCGTCACCCTCGGGCGTCGTCACGGGAGTGTTCTCGTCGGTCATTGCTGGTGAAAATCCTTCCGGGTGCGGTCAGCTGAGACCGACTCAGATGTCGAGGAAGCGGACGTCCTTGGCGTTGCGCTGGATGAACGCGCGGCGGGCCTCGACGTCCTCGCCCATGAGGACCGAGAACAGGTCGTCGGCCTGGGCGGCGTCGTCGAGGGTGACCTGGCCGAGGACGCGGTGCTCCTGGTCCATGGTCGTGATGCGCAGCTCCTCGGCGTTCATCTCACCGAGACCCTTGAAGCGCTGCACGGAGTCGTCCTTGATGCGCTTGCCCGCGTTGCGGCCCATCTCGATCAGGGCGTCGCGCTCGCGGTCGGAGTACGCGTACTCGAAGTCGTCCTTGCCCCACTTGATCTTGTAGAGCGGCGGGCGGGAGAGGTACACGTGTCCGGCCTCGACCAGGGGCCGCATGAAGCGGAACAGGAAGGTCAGCAGCAGGGTGTTGATGTGCTGGCCGTCGACGTCGGCGTCGGCCATCAGGATGATCTTGTGATAGCGCAGCTTCTCGATGTCGAAGTCCTCGTGGACTCCGGTGCCGAAGGCCGAGATCAGCGCCTGGATCTCCTGGTTCTGCAGGATCTTGTCGATCCGCGCCTTCTCGACGTTCAGGATCTTGCCGCGGATCGGGAGGATCGCCTGGTACTGCGGGTTGCGGCCGGACTTGGCCGAGCCGCCGGCGGAGTCACCCTCGACGATGAAGATCTCGCACTTGGTGGGATCGTTCGACTGGCAGTCGGAGAGCTTGCCCGGCAGGGACGCGGTCTCCAGCAGGCCCTTGCGGCGGGTGAGGTCGCGGGCCTTGCGGGCCGCCACGCGCGCGGTGGCCGCCTGGATGCCCTTGCGGATGATGTCCGCGGCTTCGTTGGGGTTCCGGTCCAGCCAGTCCGCGAGGTGCTCGTAGACGACCCTCTGCACGAAGGTCTTGGCCTCGGTGTTGCCCAGCTTGGTCTTGGTCTGGCCCTCGAACTGGGGCTCGCTCAGCTTGACCGAGATGATCGCCGTCAGGCCCTCGCGGATGTCGTCGCCCGTGAGGTTGTCGTCCTTCTCGCGCAGCAGCCGCTTGTCGCGCGCGTACTTGTTGATCAGCGAGGTCAGCGCGGCGCGGAAGCCCTCTTCGTGCGTACCGCCCTCGTGCGTGTGGATGATGTTGGCGAACGAGTACACGCCCTCGCTGTAGCCGCTGTTCCACTGCATCGCGAGTTCGAGGGACAGGTTCCGGTCCTTGTCCTCCGCCTCCAGGTCGATGACGGTGGGGTGCACCAGGTCTCCCTTGCGGGAGTTGAGGTACTTCACGAAGTCGACGATGCCGCCCTCGTAGTGGTACGAGACGCTCTTGACCTCGTGCTTCTCGTCCTCGCCCGCCTCGTCCGCGCCGGCCGTGGCCTTCGCCGACTCGCGCTCGTCGGTGAGGTTGATCCGCAGACCCTTGTTGAGGAACGCCATCTCCTGGAAACGCCGCGACAGCGTCTCGAAGGAGTAGTCGGTGGTCTCGAAGATGTCCGGGTCCGCCCAGAACACGACCGTGGTGCCGTGCTCGTCCGTGGCCTCGTGCTGAGCCAGCGGGGCCGTCGGGACGCCCAGCTTGTAGTCCTGGGTCCAACGGTAGCCGTCGGTCTTGATCTCGACGGACACCTTGGTCGACAGGGCGTTCACGACGGAGACACCCACACCGTGCAGACCGCCGGAGACCGCGTAGCCGCCGCCGCCGAACTTTCCGCCCGCGTGCAGCACCGTCAGCACGACCTCGACGGCCGGCTTGCCCTCGGAGGGGACGATGCCGACCGGGATGCCACGGCCGTTGTCGACGACGCGCACGCCGCCGTCGGCGAGGATCGTGACGTCGATCGTGTCCGCGTGACCGGCCAGGGCCTCGTCGACGGAGTTGTCGACGACCTCCTGCACGAGGTGGTGCAGGCCGCGCTCACCGGTCGAGCCGATGTACATGCCGGGTCGCTTGCGGACCGCGTCCAGACCCTCGAGGACGGTGATGGCACTGGCGTCGTACGAGGCGGTGACCTCGCTGTGGGAGGTGATCGCCTCGCTGCTCACGCCTTCGTCGGTGGACGGGATGTTCTCGTTGGGGTTGCCGGAATCGGCCACGAAGCGCCCTTTCTGGCACAGCACGAGCCAGGCTCGTCGGCGGGTTGCCGGAGCGGCTGCGGCATGTTGCGTTGGTAAGCCTTGATCAGCGTTGCTCAGCTTTTCCCGGACGGTCCCCAGCGAGTGGGGCGGGATTGCTTCCAGTCTACCGGTAGCACTGACACTGATGGGGGTTTGCCGGTACCTGAGTCCGCATGTGCCGCCCTCGACGGGTCTTGTCCGACTCCCGATATGCGGATGGGGGCTCCAAGAGGCTCACGGAGGCACTCAGCGCTTCCGGCCGTCAACCCTTGGCTACTTCGGAGTCAGGTCATGATTCGCAACCGTGTGCGGACCCGTGACGGGGACGCCGCCGACGCTCCGGAAGAGCCGCCGGAAGCCCATGATGTGATGTCAGTCACGTGCTGTCGGCAGGTGGGAAACCAGTGCCGATCAGCCGTAGGTGTCGCCCGGACCGGTGCTGCCGGGGGCGCGCAACGGGCCGTAGCGACGGGCCGGGCCACCGGGGCCCTGCACCTTGATCAGCTTCACCCGGCCGTGGCCCAGATCCTCGTTCAACCGCGCGACCAGCGTGGGCGCGAGCAGCCGGAGATTCGTCGCCCAGGCCGTCGAATCGCAGCGCACGACCAGCACACGCTCGTCCTCGTCGTACTTCTCCGGCACACAGTGCTTGGCCACGTCCTCGCCGACGATCTGCGGCCAGCGGCCCATCACGCCGCCCACCGCGGCCGGCGCCTCCCAGCCGCGCTCGGTGATCAGCCGGTTGATCGCGGACCCGAGCGCCATGGGGTCGCGCCCGTCGGCGCGCGCGCCGGAGCGCAGACCACCGCGGCGCGCCTGCTTCTTCTGCTGCGCCGCGTCCCCCCGCGCGCGTGCGGCCTCCTTGGCCGCACGCAGCGCCACACGCGCGAGGTCGACGCCGGACGGCTCCGGAGGCTTCGCGGCCCCGCCCGAGCCCTGCGCGGGACTCGACGCCCCGCCGGGTGGGTTCTCCGTCATACGCGCTCCACCGCACCCTCGGACACGGCGAACCGCGTCCCGGACAGCACATGCGGTACGTCGTCGTCGACCGCGGCCGTCACCAGGACCTGCTCGCCCGGCGCCACCAGCTCGGCCAGGCGCTCACGGCGACGGGTGTCCAGCTCGGCGAAGACGTCGTCAAGCACCAGCACCGGCTCGTTTCCCTCCGCCCTGAGCAGGTCGTACGAGGCCAGGCGCAACGCCAGCGCGTACGACCACGACTCGCCGTGGGAGGCGTAGCCCTTGGCGGGCAGCTGGCCGAGCTTGAGCTGCAGGTCGTCACGGTGCGGGCCGACCAGGGTGACACCGCGCTCGATCTCCTGCTTGCGGGCCTCGGCGAGCGCCGCCATCAGCTGCTCGAACAGATCCTCGCGGGTGTGCGCCTCCCCGGGCGCGGACGGCTTGTACTCCAGCGCGATCGGCCCGCCTCCGGGCGCGAGCTGCTCGTAGGCCTTGTCGGCCAGCGGCTGGATCGTCGCGATCAAATCCAGCCGCTGGGCGAGCAGTTCCGCTCCCGCGCGCGCGAGATGCTGGTCCCACACGTCCAGCGTGGACATGTCCATCGTGCGACCGCCGTGCCTGCGCGCCAGCGCCGCCGACTTCAGCAGCGTGTTGCGCTGCTTGAGGACCCGGTCGTAGTCGGAGCGGACCCCCGCCATCCGCGGAGAGCGCGCGGTGATCAACTCGTCGAGGAGACGCCGCCGCTCACCGGGGTCGCCCTTGACCAGCGCGAGATCCTCGGGCGCGAACAGCACCGTCCGCACGATCCCCAGCACATCACGCGGCCTGACCTGCGACGACCTGTTGATACGGGCCCGGTTGGCGCGCCCCGGGTTCAGCTCCAGCTCGACCAGCTGCTGCCGGTCACCCTGCCGGACCTGGGCCCGGATGATCGCGCGCTCGGCGCCCATGCGGACCAGGGGGGCGTCCGAGGAGACCCGGTGACTGCCGAGGGTGGCGAGATAGCCGACGGCCTCGACCAGGTTGGTCTTGCCCTGCCCGTTCGGCCCGACGAAGGCCGTCACCCCGGGGTCGAGCGGGACCTCGACCCGGGGGTACGAGCGGAAGTCGGCCAGCGACAGATGCGTGACGTGCATGGTCGTTTCGCCGACCTCCCCGGACGGTTGTGGACTGCTGTGCAGCCCTGTGGACTACTTCTTCCCGACGGGACCGCTGCTCGTCCGGACTACTTCTTCTCGACCGCGTGACCGCCGAACTGGTTCCGCAGCGCCGCGATCATCTTCATCTGGGGCGAGTCCTCCTGGCGGGAGGCGAACCGAGCGAACAGCGACGCGGTGATCGCCGGCAGCGGCACCGCGTTGTCGATGGCGGCCTCCACAGTCCAGCGCCCCTCGCCGGAGTCCTGTGCATAACCCCGCAGCTCGTCCAGATGCTCGTCCTCGTCGAGCGCGTTGACCGCGAGGTCGAGCAACCAGGAGCGGATGACCGTGCCCTCCTGCCAGGAGCGGAAGACCTCCCGGACGTCGGTCACGGAGTCGACCTTCTCCAGGAGCTCCCAGCCCTCGGCGTAGGCCTGCATCATCGCGTACTCGATGCCGTTGTGGACCATCTTCGCGAAGTGGCCCGCACCGACCTTGCCGGCGTGCACCGAGCCGGAGTCGCCCTCCGGCTTGAGGGCGTCGAAGACCGGCTGCACCTTGGCGACGTTCTCCTTGTCGCCGCCGTACATCAGCGCGTAGCCGTTCTCCAGGCCCCAGACGCCGCCGGAGACACCGCAGTCGACGAAACCGATGCCCTTGGCCGCCAGCTCCTCGGCGTGCTTGACGTCGTCGGTCCAGCGGGAGTTGCCGCCGTCCACGACGACGTCGCCCGGCTCCAGCAGCTCGGCGAGCCGGTCGATCGTGGTCTGCGTGGCCTCGCCGGCCGGGACCATCACCCAGATCACGCGCGGTCCGCTGAGCTTGCCCACCAGCTCTTCCAGGCTGTGGACATCGGCGAGGTCCGGGTTGCGGTCGTATCCGAGGACGGTGTGACCTGCGCGGCGGATCCGCTCGCGCATGTTGCCGCCCATCTTGCCGAGGCCGACGAGACCGAGCTCCATCAGTTGTTTTCCTTAGGTTCTGCGACGTGGCGTGGCGGCACGTGCGTACCGCAAGGCACTTTTCGTACCGCGTCCGACCCTAAACCCGGACGCTCGCGCACATCTGTGGGCATACGCGCTCAGTCGTACGCCCACACCTGCAGCTTTGTCCTCAGGCTGGGGACCACCGCAGGTGGTCCCCAACCCGGCTCCGTGCCGCGGGGCCGGCTCAGCCGCTGAGGCGGACCGGCATGATCAGGTACTTGTAGGCGTCGTCCGCCTCGGCGTCCAGCGCCGGCTTGCCACTGAGCAGCGCGGGCTTGGTGGACGTCGTGAACGAGAGCTGGGCGACCGGGGAGTCGATGGCGCTCAGGCCGTCCAGCAGGAACGTCGGGTTGAAGGCGATCGAGATGTCGTCGCCCTCGAGCTGCGCGTCCACCCTTTCCACAGCCTGTGCGTCGTCACTGGAACCGGCCTCCAGGATGAGCACGCCCTGCTCGAAGCTGAGCCGCACCGGGGTGTTGCGCTCGGCGACCAGGGCCACGCGCTTGACGGCCTCCACGAAGGGGGCGGTCTCGATCACGGCGATGCTGTTGAACTCCGTCGGGAACAGCGTGCGGTACTTCGGGAGGTCGCCCTCGAGCAGGCGGGTCGTCGTACGGCGGCCGGCGCCCTCGAAGCCGATCAGGCCCTCACCGGAGCCCGAGCCGGACAGCGCCAGGATCACCTGGTCGCCGCTGGTCAGGGCCTTGGCGGTGTCCAGGAGCGTCTTGGCGGGCACCAGGGCGACCGCGGAGGCCTCCGGGTTCTCCGGCTTCCACAGGAACTCGCGGACCGCGAAGCGGTAGCGGTCGGTGGACGCCAGCGTGACGGTGTCGCCCTCGATCTCGATGCGCACACCGGTGAGGACGGGCAGCGTGTCGTCACGGCCGGCCGCGATGGCGACCTGGGCGGCGGCGGAGGCGAAGACCTCGCCGGGGACCGTGCCCGTCGCGTTCGGCATCTGGGGCAGGGCCGGGTACTCCTCCACAGGCAGGGTGTGGAGTGTGAACCGGGACGAGCCGCAGACCACCGTCGCCCGTACACCGTCTGTGGAGATCTCCACCGGGCGGTTGGGCAGCGCACGGCAGATGTCGGCGAGCAGGCGGCCGGAGACCAGGACCGTGCCCTCCTCCTCGACCTCGGCCTCCACGGAGACCCGCGCGGAGACCTCGTAGTCGAAGCCGGACAGGCTCAGCTGGCCTTCCTCGGCCTTCAGCAGGAGGCCGGCGAGGACAGGCGCCGGCGGACGGGCCGGGAGGCTGCGTGCCGCCCAGGCCACTGCCTCCGCGAGTACGTCGCGTTCCACCCGGATCTTCACTGTTGCCGCCTCCTGCTGTTGCCGGCGCTTCTCGCTCTGCCTGGCCCTCGTCGTCTGTCTCGGTGTCGTCGGTCCCTGGGAGGGGGAGGACACCGGGGACCAGTCTGACGCACGGCACTGACAGTAGGTGCCTGTCGGGGTCAAGTCGTGACGAGGCGCGGTCGGGCACCGAAGAGCGAGTTGTGCACAGGGCCCCCTTCGAAACGGATTCCCAGCTCTCTCTAGTCGGGAGTAGTAGTAGGGCCTGTGGATACCGTGGATAACCTCGTTTGCCCAGCTCAAAGCACGAATTTTGTCCACGGGGCCTGTGGGCGGGGGCGGTGGACAACTGGGCGTGTCTGTGGAGAACAGAAAGTTCTGCACACGCCGTGCACAGGGGGAGGCGAGTTCTCCCCAGCGTCATCCCCAGCTTTACCCACCTTTCCCACAGCCCAACCCGGCAGCTTTGTGTGACGCCTTTCACTCGACCCGGTGAGGAGGCGCGTCGCGTTGCCGAACAGTGGACAGGCATGTGGAGAAGGGACCGATCGCTGGGGACAACTGACCCCAACCTGTGGGCAGCCGGTGGACAACTCGATGCACAGCCTGTGGATCATCTCGTCGTCCACAGTCTGTGGAGATCCTTTGTCCACCAATCCACAAGCGCCTGAGCTGGTCTGATGGTCTTTCGACAGTCGACACTGTGGACACGATCTGGACAACTCCCCGGTCCCCAGGATGTGGACGGCAGAAAGTCCCCGAATCTGTGGAGAGGGGCCGTAACCCGGCGAGTAATCGAACAGTGGGTGGCGAGGGAGTGCCGGGGGGATGCGGGAGGACGGAGCCCCGGAACTGCTCCGCGCGGGGCTGGACAGCCTCGCGGCCCTCTTCCGGGACATGAAGAAGGGCGCCCCCGGAACCACAGGAGGCGCCCTCAGCGGCGTTCTGCCGTCAGCCGTCAGCCGTCAGCCGTTCTTGATGCGGTTGGTCAGCTCCGTGACCTGGTTGTAGATGGAGCGACGCTCGGCCATCAGGTTGCGGATCTTGCGGTCCGCGTGCATCACCGTGGTGTGGTCGCGGCCGCCGAACAGTGCGCCGATCTTGGGCAGGGACAGGTCCGTCAGCTCACGGCACAGGTACATGGCGATCTGCCGGGCGGTGACGAGGGCGCGGCCGCGCGAGGTGCCGCACAGGTCCTCGACGGTCAGCCCGAAGTAGTCCGCCGTCGCGCCCATGATGGCCGTCGAGGTGATCTCGGGGGCCGAGTCCTCGCCGCCGGGGATGAGGTCCTTCAGGACGATCTCCGTCAGCCCCAGGTCCACCGGCTGCCGGTTGAGCGAGGCGAACGCCGTGACCCGGATCAGCGCGCCCTCCAGCTCGCGGATGTTGCGCGAGATCCGGGACGCGATGAACTCCAGCACCTCCGGCGGCGCGTTCAGCTGCTCCTGTACGGCCTTCTTGCGGAGGATCGCGATCCGCGTCTCCAGCTCGGGCGGCTGGACGTCCGTGATCAGTCCCCACTCGAAACGGTTCCGCAGCCGGTCCTCCAGCGTCACCAGCTGCTTCGGCGGCCGGTCGGAGGACAGCACGATCTGCTTGTTGGCGTTGTGCAGGGTGTTGAAGGTGTGGAAGAACTCCTCCTGCGTCGACTCCTTGTCCGCGAGGAACTGGATGTCGTCGACGAGCAGGATGTCCATCTCCCGGTACCGCTTGCGGAAGCTGTCGCCCTTGCCGTCGCGGATGGAGTTGATGAACTCGTTGGTGAACTCCTCCGAGCTCACGTACCGCACGCGCGTGCCCGGGTAGAGGCTGCGTGCGTAGTGCCCGATCGCGTGCAGCAGGTGGGTCTTGCCGAGGCCGGACTCCCCGTAGATGAACAAGGGGTTGTACGCCTTCGCCGGCGCCTCGGCCACGGCGACCGCGGCCGCGTGGGCGAAGCGGTTGGAGGCGCCGATGACGAAGGTGTCGAAGAGGTACTTCGGGTTCAGGCGGGCGGTCGGCTCACCCGGGCCGGTCGCCGGTGCGGGTTGCGCGGCCAGCGGGCCCGGCGCACCGGTCGTCGGCAGGTTCGGGCCGACGGGGCCGCCGCGGTGCACGTGGCCCGAGCCGGCCGGCGGCTCGGGCAGCTCCCGGCGCACCGGGTCGCGCTGGTCGTAGTCGCCGCGTGACGTGTCGTAGTCGGAGCGCGACTGCTCATAGGAGGGGCGGTCCATCGACTGCGGGCGGTAGTCCTGTGCGGGGGTGCCGTAGGAGTCCTGGGAGGGCGGGCCGTAGGAGTCCTTGGATCCCTTGGACCCGTACGCGTCCTTGGATCCGTAGGAGTCCTGGGAGCCGGAGCCGTAGGGGTCCTGTGGGTTGTACGCGTCCTGAGAGCCGTACGAGTCCTGTCCGGGTGACGCGTACGGGTCACGCTCGGGGAAGCCGAGGCGCTGCTGCTGCCAGCCGTACTCCTCTTGCTGTGCCGGCCGCGGCCAGGCGCCGGGCTCGGGGCGCTGGTACTCGGACGGGTACGCGGGGCGCGCTGTCGGAAGCTGGTCTGCGCGCGTAGGCGGAAGCTGGTCGCCGGCGGGCCCGGGCGCCTGGTCGGCGCGGTGACGGCCGTACCCCTCGTACCCGTCGCGGTGGGGGCGGTCGGGGCGGTCGTATCCGTCACGGTCCGGACGTTCGTAGGCGTCCCGCTCGGGGCGTTCGTAGCCATCGCGCTCGGGGCGTTCGTAGCCGTCTCGGTCCGGACGGTCATAGCCGTCGCGGTCCTGGCGCGCGGAAGGGAGTTCGGGCTCTTCGTAGCGCTGCTGGGGGCGGGCCTGGGGCGCGGGTGTGGCGGGGGGCTCTCCGGCGGAGTCGTCGACGGTGATCGCGATCCGGATCGGGCGTCCGCACTCGCGGCTCAGCGTCTCGCTGACGACCGGCGCCAGTCGGCCTTCCAGTACGCCCTTCGCGAACTCGTTCGGTACGGCGAGCAGCGCGGTGTCCGCGACGAGCGCAAGCGGCTGGCAGCGCCGGATCCAGTGCTCGTCCTTCCCTTCGACCCCTTGACCGCGGCCCTCCCCGAGGAGCTGCTCCAATACGCGTGGCCACACTGCGGCAAGATCGGCAGGTACGTCAGCCACAGGGCACGCTCTCTCACAGGTCCCACGAACGTGTGGTTCTGGGACGGCTTGGGATGTCATCCGGGTTGCTGGGCGGGAGGGAACCCGCCGGGGCAGGGATAAGGGAACGAATCGGAGTTCCGTCACGGTAGTCAGCGCGGCCGGTAGGGTTCAAGTTGTTGTCCCCAGCCTGTGGACAAGTGTCTCCCGGCGACTCCCGGTTTGACCGGATGGCGTAGCCGCGCGTACCGTAACCAGGTCGAGTTGTCGATGGCTGCTGCCGCCTGCCTCCGATGGGCACAGATCATTTGGGTGATCGGTCAGCGGTGCACTCGGGCGTAACTGCGAGCTACTCGTGGGCGCACGGTGACAGCCAGGACGGCACCCCGCAACCACCGATTCTTTCTGGAGCCCCCGAGTGAGCAAGCGCACCTTCCAGCCGAACAACCGTCGTCGCGCGAAGACCCACGGCTTCCGCCTGCGGATGCGCACCCGCGCCGGCCGCGCGATTCTCGCGAACCGCCGCAGCAAGGGTCGCGCCAGCCTGTCCGCCTGATTCTGATCAGGTCATGACGTCGTGCTGCCTACCGAGCATCGGCTGAGGCGGCGCGAGGACTTCGCGACCGCGGTACGGCGAGGCCGTCGGGCAGGACGCCCGCACCTCGTCGTCCACCTTCGAAGCGGTGCCACGGACCCGCATGCGCCTGGGGAGAGCGCTTCCCCGACGCGTGCGGGTTTCGTCGTGAGCAAAGCCGTGGGTGGCGCGGTCGTGCGCAACAAAGTGAAGCGCAGGCTTCGCCACCTGATGCGCGAGCGAGTCGCCCAGCTGCCCCCCGGTAGCCTGGTAGTCGTACGAGCGCTGCCCGGATCGGGCGACGCCGACCATGCACAGCTGGCCCGAGACCTGGATGCCGCTCTCCAGCGGTTGCTGGGAGGGGGCGCGCGATGAAGTACCCGCTGCTGGCTCTGATCAAGCTCTACCAGTGGACGATCAGTCCGCTGCTCGGGCCGGTCTGCAAGTACTACCCGTCGTGCTCCCACTACGGCTTCACGGCCATCGACCGGCATGGTGCCATCAAGGGAACGGCACTCACGGCCTGGCGCATCCTGCGGTGCAATCCGTGGTCGCTGGGCGGTGTGGACCATGTCCCGCCGCGCAAGCGCCCGCGGTGGCACGAAATGCTGCGCAACGCGTGGCATGCACGCAAGGGCGGGCCCTCCGCCGTCGGACCGGCCACCGAGGGACGGACTTCTCCCACCAGTCCGTCGAGTCCCTCGAGCCCGGCCGCAGAGACACCGTCCCATGCCCAAGGAGCATGATTAGTGGACACGATTGCCAGCCTCTTCAGCTTTATCACCACACCCGTCTCCTGGGTCATCGTCCAGTTCCACTCGGTGTACGGCGCCATCTTCGGCCCCGACACCGGCTGGGCCTGGGGCCTGTCGATCGTGTCCCTGGTGATCCTGATCCGCATCTGCCTGATCCCGCTCTTCGTGAAGCAGATCAAGGCGACCCGGGCCATGCAGACGCTGCAGCCCGAGATGAAGAAGATCCAGGAGCGCTACAAGAACGACAAGCAGCGTCAATCCGAAGAGATGATGAAGCTGTACAAGGAGACGGGCACCAACCCGCTCTCCTCGTGCCTTCCCATCCTGGCGCAGTCCCCGTTCTTCTTCGCCCTGTACCACGTGCTCAACGCCATCGCCTCGGGCGACACCATCGGCGTGATCAACCAGAGCCTGCTGCAGAGCGCGCAGAAGGCACACATCGTCGGTGCGCCGCTCGCGGCGAAGTTCACGGACAGCGCCTCGAAGGTGGAAGCGCTCGGTGCCTCTCTCACCGACGTCCGTGTGGTCACCGCCGTCATGATCGTCCTGATGTCGGCGTCGCAGTTCTTCACCCAGCGCCAGCTGATGACGAAGAACGTCGACACCACGGTGAAGACCCCGTTCATGCAGCAGCAGAAGATGCTGATGTACGTCTTCCCGGTCATGTTCGCCGTCTTCGGCATCAACTTCCCGGTCGGTGTCCTCGTCTACTGGTTGACCACCAACGTGTGGACCATGGGCCAGCAGATGTACGTCATCCACAACAACCCGACCCCGGGTTCCAAGGCCCAGGCCTCGTACCTCGACCGTCTGACCAAGCACGTGACGCAGCACGAGAAGGTCGGCCGGCGCCGGGACCGTGCCATCGTGAAGGCGATCGTCGCCAAGGGCCGCGACCGCAACGAGTTCGAGCGCAAGTTCATCAACGGCCTGAGCAAGGCCGGACTGGCCGCCCAGGCCGACGGCACCGTGATCAAGAGCGACACCGCGGCCGCGGTCCAGGCCGAGGACGGTACGCCGACCACCGCCGCCGGCACCCCGAAGCGCCAGCAGCCCAAGCGGCAGAGCAAGTCGCAGCGGCAGCACGGCGGCGCCGTCGGCCCGAAGGCGGCCGGTGAGAACGAGCCGAAGACGTCGCTCGACAAGTCCGGCCAGCCCGAGGACCAGCCCGCCACCGCTGCCAAGCAGGGCGGTGCGAAGCCCGCCGGCGGTACCCGCAGCAAGGCCCAGTCCGGGCAGCGCAAGGGCCCGCAGCGGCCCAAGTCCCCGTCCAAGAAGTAAGAAGGAGTCCATCCCGTGACGGAAGGCACCACCTCCGCCGCTGCCGAGGGTGCAGACACCCTGACTCGCCTTGAGCAGGAAGGCGAGATCGCGGCGGACTACCTGGAGGGTCTGCTCGACATCGCCGACCTCGACGGCGATATCGACATGGACGTCGAGGCCGACCGCGCCTCCGTCTCGATCATCAGTGACACGGGCGGCCGCGATCTGCAGAAGCTGGTCGGCCGTGACGGCGAGGTGCTGGAAGCGCTCCAGGAGCTCACCCGGCTGGCTGTGCACCGGGAGACCGGTGACCGCAGCCGCCTGATGCTCGACATCGCGGGGTACCGGGCGCAGAAGCGCTCGGAGCTGTCCGAGCTGGGTGCCAAGGCCGCCGCGGAGGCCAAGAGCAGCGGTGAGGCCGTCAAGCTGAAGCCGATGTCGCCCTTCGAGCGCAAGGTCGTGCACGACGCGGTCAAGGCCGCGGGCCTGCGCAGCGAGTCCGAGGGCGAGGAGCCGCAGCGCTTCGTCGTCGTGCTGCCTGCCTGATCGGCCCTCACGTCTCCCGGCCCCGTCTGTTGCGCAGGCGGGGCCGAACTTTGTCAGCCTGATAGTTCTGGTGGTTCTGGTGTCGGCGCCGGGTGCGCTGACGCGGTACGGAAGGACGGTCCCCCGTGACGGAGGCAGCGGAGCTTCCCCCCGCGCCCGAGCAGGCGCGCGAGGTGTTCGGTGATCGCTTCGCGGATGCGGTGCGGTACGCCGAGCTGCTCGCAGAGGCGGGCGTGCAGCGCGGTCTCATCGGCCCGCGAGAGGTGCCCCGACTGTGGGAGCGGCACCTGCTGAACTGCGCGGTGCTCTCGGAGGTCGTGCCCGACGGCGTGACCGTGTGCGATGTCGGCTCCGGCGCCGGGCTCCCCGGCATTCCGCTGGCGCTGGTACGCACCGACCTGAAGATCACGCTCCTGGAGCCGCTGCTGCGGCGTACCAATTTCCTCACCGAAGTCGTGGAGCTGCTCGGACTCGACCATGTAACGGTCGTGCGGGGCCGTGCCGAGGAGGTCATGGGGAAGATCCAGCCTGTCCATGTCGTGACGGCCCGAGCTGTCGCGCCCCTCGACCGGCTCGCCACCTGGGGCATTCCGCTGCTGCGGCCGTACGGGGAGATGCTCGCGCTCAAGGGCGACACCGCCGAGGAGGAGCTGAAGAGCGCCTCGGCAGCCCTAAGCAAGCTGGGTGCGGTGGAGACCTCCATCCTGCATGTGGGTGAGGGCGTGGTGGATCCGACCTCCACCGTCGTACGGGTCGAGGTCGGGGAGAGCCCCGGCGGTGTGCGCTTCGCTGCGAAGCGAGCGAAGGCGGCTCGTACCGGGAGGACGCGCCGTCGCCGCTGATCCGTCCTGAGGAAGAGACGTACTCCAGACAAGCTGCCAAACCCACGCATGCCGGAGTGTCGCGACAGTCCGGCCACGGCTGCTGTGCATCGTGTTTCACGTGAAACGTCGCTCACTGCTGCACGGCATCATCAGTCGTGGCCGCGCTGCGGCCGAACCCCGCGACCGAAAGCCTCTTGGTTCACTCGATGAGGGACCTGAGGTATCCACAGAGGTGGATTTCTCCACAGAACGCCAGGCCTCACTGGTTCACGACCCCGAAGGCATGGGAGGCTCTGTTCATTGCGAGCCTGAAGTCGAGGAGAGTGAATCCTTGCGGTCCGACGCCAACATCGCGGGACCGATGACCGATCCGGTCCCCGGTCCCCGTACCGAGTCGATGGGGGCGGATGTTTCACGTGAAACACCGCCTCCGATGGACGACACTCCCATCGGTCGTGCTGCCCAACTGGCGGTGGAGGCTCTGGGGCGTGCCGGCGAAGGCCTGCCACGGCCTGAGCAGACGCGCATCATCGTGGTCGCCAATCAGAAGGGCGGTGTGGGGAAGACGACGACGACCGTCAATCTCGCCGCATCGCTGGCGCTGCATGGTGGCCGGGTCCTGGTGGTCGACCTCGACCCACAGGGCAATGCGTCGACCGCCTTGGGTATCGATCACCACGCCGAAGTCCCGTCCATCTACGACGTGTTGGTCGACAGCAAGCCGCTCTCCGAGGTCGTCCAGCCGGTCCCCGATGTCGAGGGACTCTTCTGCGCTCCCGCCACCATCGATCTCGCCGGTGCGGAGATTGAGCTTGTGTCTCTGGTGGCCCGGGAGAGCAGGCTGCAGCGCGCGATCCAGGCGTACGAGCAGCCGCTGGACTACATCCTCATCGACTGCCCGCCCTCACTCGGTCTTCTGACGGTCAACGCCCTCGTGGCGGGCCAAGAGGTTCTGATCCCCATCCAGTGCGAGTACTACGCGCTGGAAGGCCTCGGGCAGCTGCTGCGCAACGTCGACCTCGTGCGTGGGCACCTCAACCCCGCCCTGCATGTGTCGACCATCCTGCTCACCATGTACGACGGCCGGACGCGTCTCGCATCCCAGGTTGCGGAAGAGGTGCGCACTCACTTCGGCGACGAGGTGCTGCGGACGAGCATCCCCCGCTCCGTCCGTATCTCTGAGGCGCCGAGTTATGGGCAGACAGTACTGACCTACGATCCTGGATCAAGTGGTGCCCTCTCTTATCTTGAGGCGGCACGAGAGATCGCGCTGAAGGGCGTCGGCATCAGCTATGACGCGACGCACGCCCATATCGGCGCACAGCAGAACGACCCGAGCATGGTGGAGGGCATTCAGTGAGCGAGCGACGGAGGGGGCTGGGCCGTGGTCTCGGCGCACTGATCCCTGCCGCACCGACGGAGAAGTCGGTGGCCCAGGCCGCGGCGGGGAACGCTGTGTCCGCGTCCCCCGCGGCAGTGCCGGTGCTGCCGAACGACCGTGGGGTGGCCGCGGCGAAGGTAGCAACGCTGCCGCCTGTTTCACGTGAAACAGAGGAGCCGACGCAGTCGGCTGCTCCTGCCACTCCTGCGGCACCCATCGGTGCGCACTTCGCCGAGATTCCCCTCGACTCCATCTCGCCGAACCCACGCCAGCCGCGTGACGTCTTCGACGAGGACGCGCTGTCCGAGCTGATCACCTCCATCAAGGAAGTGGGGCTCCTCCAGCCGGTCGTCGTACGGCAGGTGGGTCCCGGCCGCTACGAGCTCATCATGGGTGAGCGCCGCTGGCGGGCCTGCCGTGAGGCGGGACTGGAGGCGATCCCGGCCATTGTGCGCGCCACGGAGGACGAGAAGCTCCTCCTGGACGCCCTGCTGGAGAACCTGCACCGCGCCCAGCTGAACCCTCTGGAAGAGGCAGCCGCCTACGACCAGTTGCTGAGGGACTTCAACTGCACGCATGACCAGCTGGCGGACCGTATCGGCCGATCCCGTCCTCAGGTCTCCAACACCCTGCGTCTGCTGAAGCTGTCCCCGGCCGTGCAGCGCAGGGTCGCCGCGGGGGTGCTGTCCGCCGGCCACGCGCGGGCACTGCTCTCCGTCGAGGACTCGGAGGAGCAGGACCGGCTCGCTCACCGCATTGTGGCCGAGGGTCTCTCCGTGCGGGCTGTGGAGGAGATCGTGACCCTGATGGGGTCGCGGCCCCAGAAGGCTCAGAAGCCCAAGGGCCCTCGTGCCGGTGCACGGGTCTCTCCCGCGCTGTCCGACCTCGCCACGCGGCTCTCCGACCGCTTCGAGACACGGGTGAAGGTCGACCTGGGCCAGAAGAAGGGAAAGATCACCGTCGAGTTCGCCTCGATGGAGGACCTTGAGCGCATCCTCGGCTCACTTGCTCCTGGCGAGGGGCCGGTTCTGCAGAAGAGTCTGCTGGAGGGTGACTCCGAGGAGAACGAGTCCTGAGCCTCCGGCAAGGAACCTCCGCAGTGCGGGAGACTGAGCGGGCCATGTCCGGTGTGTGCCGGAACGTGGCCCGCTTTGTTCCTTTCTGGCGGTATCGATGGAATGGCATCGTGGATACGATGCGTTGGGTACGGCGCAACCACTTGGCAGCACCTCTGAGAGGGAGGCAGGGGCCATGCGAACCATGAGGCGCACCGGATTGGTGAGCGCCGGTTTGGGGCTGGGAGCAGTCGGTGGGTTCATCGGCAGTCTCCTCAGGGAACGGAGTGCTCTGACAGCCGCCCGTGCGGCGGCGGGCGAAGGAAGCGAGGAACAGCCTTCATGGGCCGCCGGCTCGTACCGCTCACGCTGGACAACCTCCAGGACCTTCCCAAGCGTTGTCGCTCGTGTGTCTTCTGGGAACTCGACCCCGTCAGTGGTGAGTCCGCGGTAGAAGCGGGCACGTCTGCTTCGGAGAAGGAAGCCTGGATCTCGGCGGTTCTGCTGGACTGGGGCTCCTGCGGGCGGGTCGTGTATGTCGACGACGCGCCCGTGGGTTTCGTGCTCTACGCCCCGCCCGCCTACGTGCCCCGCTCCACGGCGTTTCCCACGAGTCCCGTCTCGCCCGACGCGGTGCAGTTGATGACCGCGTTCATCGTTCCCGGGTACCAGGGCCAGGGACTGGGGCGGGTGATGGTGCAGACGGTCGCCAAGGACCTTCTGCGGCGCGGCTTCAAGGCGATCGAAGCCTTCGGGGATGCGCGCTGGAAGGAACCTGCCTGCGTCCTGCCTGCCGACCATCTCCTGGCTGTGGGCTTCAAGACGGTCCGCCAGCACCCCACCCATCCACGGCTGCGGCTGGAACTGAGGTCGACGCTCTCCTGGAAGGAAGACGTCGAGATGGCATTGGACCGGCTCCTGGGAGCTGTGCAGAAGGAGCCGGCGCTGCGACCGCTGTAGTGCAGTCAAACGAATGGGCCAACCCTTCCGGGTTGGCCCATTCGTGTTTCACGTGAAACATGCGCCGTCGGTGCGACGGCTCAGCCGATTCACTCGGCGATGAACTCCTCGAGGTCGCGAACGATCGCGGCCTTCGGCTTCGCGCCCACGATGGTCTTGGCGACCTCGCCACCCTGGTAGACGTTCAGGGTGGGGATGGACATGACGCCGTACTTGGCGGCCGTACCCGGGTTCTCGTCGATGTTCAGCTTGACGATCTCGATCTTGTCGCCGTACTCGGAGGCGATCGCCTCGAGGGACGGGGCGATCTGGCGGCAGGGACCGCACCAGGCGGCCCAGAAGTCCACCAGAACAGGCTTGTCGTTCTTGAGGACGTCCTGCTCGAAGGAGTCGTCGGTCACATTCTTCAGGGTGCCGGCCACGGCGGGCTCCTTAACTGGTTGGTGCGTGGGGCGGGGGTAAGGGGAGATCAGACAGAGGTCTTCTCGGGCTCGGGCTGCTCCTCGTCCGCCAGGGCGGCGAGGTAGCGCTCGGCGTCGAGAGCTGCGGAGCAGCCGGTCCCGGCCGCGGTGATCGCCTGACGGTAGGTGTGGTCGACCACGTCGCCGGCACCGAAGACACCGGTCAGGTTCGTGCGCGTCGACGGTGCCTGCACCTTCAGGTACCCCTCTTCATCCAGGTCGAGCTGACCCTTGAAGAGTTCGGTGCGCGGGTCGTGGCCGATGGCGATGAACAGTCCGGTGACCGGCAGGTCCGAAAGCTCACCCGTCTTGAGGTTGCGCAGCTTCAGACCCGAGAGCTTCGGGTCGCCCTGGATCTCGGCGACCTCGCTGTCCCAGACGAAGGAGATCTTCGGGTCGGCGAAGGCGCGCTCCTGCATCGCCTTGGAGGCGCGCAGGGTGTCACGACGGTGGACGATGGTCACGGACTTGGCGAACCGCGAGAGGAAGGTCGCCTCCTCCATCGCGGTGTCACCGCCACCGATCACGGCGATGTCCTGGTCCTTGAAGAAGAACCCGTCACAGGTGGCGCACCAGGACACGCCGCGCCCGGAGAGGGCGTCCTCGTTCGGCAGGCCGAGCTTGCGGTGCTGCGAGCCGGTGGCGACGATGACGGCCTTCGCCCGGTGCACGGTGCCCGCCGTGTCCGTGACGGTCTTGATCTCACCGCTCAAGTCGACGGCCACGATGTCGTCCGGAACGAGTTCGGCTCCGAAGCGCTCCGACTGGGCGCGCATGTTGTCCATGAGCTCGGGGCCCATGATGCCGTCCTGGAAGCCCGGGAAGTTCTCGACGTCGGTGGTGTTCATGAGCGCACCACCAGCGGTGACGGCGCCCTCGAACACCAGGGGCTTCAGCGACGCGCGCGCGGTGTAGAGCGCCGCCGTGTAGCCGGCGGGCCCGGACCCGATGATGATCACGTTACGGACGTCGCTCACGGCTTGATTCCTCGTCTCTGGACTGCGTCGTTCGACCGGTGGGAGCGTCTCTAGGACCTCTCACCCCACCCAACGGATCCTAAGGGGCGCGCATTCCCACTGTGTCCGGGCACACGGAGATGCGGCACCCAGCGGTGACCCTGGAGGCCAAGACGAAGCGCTTGCTCAGACGGACGGGTAGGTGTGCTCCAGGAGCACTTCGCCGGTGGCAGTGGACGCCGCGTGATCCACACACGTCGCGTCGACGATGTAGGCGGTGACTCGGGTGGCGTCGGAAGGGTCGGGAAGCAGCACGAGCATGGCCTTCTTCCCTTGGTAGACGCCGTTCTCGGTGGCCAGTGCCGTGTCGTCGCGTCCGATGCCGGCACGGACACAGCCGGGCACCACGGGTTCCTTGGCGACCTTGGGCTGATTGGTACCGGGGGCCGTCGCCGCGCCGAAGGGGGTGCGGGAGCCGCCCCCCTTGGTCTTGTTCTGGGCCAGGAGGTCGGTGACCTGCTTCTGTAGTTTTCCTTCGGAGAAGGTGTCCGCGGCGGTGGTCTGCCGTCCGCCTGCCGACTCTTGAGAGGGCTTGTTGTCGCCGAGGGATGACAGCAGGACGGAACCCAGCCCCAGGGCGGCCACCGTGAGGACGGTCCCTAGGACGGCGACCCTGCGGCGTCCCATGCGTGTGCGTCCCTTGCGGCCCGGGCCGGTGGTGGAGGAGCGCGGGCGGCCGGCAGGCCGGTCGGCGGGCGTCGATGTTTCACGTGAAACATGCGCACCGCTGTCGGCCCCGGAGGGGGAACCGGGAGCGCTGGATACGGACGTAGTCACCGGCTCCGGGCTCTCCGCGGACTCCGGACCGTTGGCGTGCAGCAGGGCCTCGGCGGCGAGAGCGGCATCAATGCGGCCCGCGACGTCGGCGGGCATACGCGGTGGGCCCGGCAGCGTGCCGAGCAGTCCACGGATCTCCTCCAGGGAGGCGTACACGTCCGCGCAGAGTTCGCACTGGTCGAGGTGCCCGCGCAGATCGGTGGTCCGGGCCGGTGGGAGGAGCCCCTCGGCGAGGTCGGAGATCTCCGCGACGTCCGGGTGCCCGGCCATGTCTGTCGTCGACGTCACGCTCGTCCACCTCCGCCCTTCACAGCAGCTGAGTCGGTCGGTCCTGTGTCCGGGGGTCCTGCCTGGCGAGGCCCCGCTGCGGGTGGGACGGCTGCCCCCTGCGTCCGGTTCCGTTCCCCGCCGGGGTTCTTGCCCTCACCGCCGCTGTCCGGCTTCAGGTGGGTGAGCAGCGGCAGAAGTCGGGCCCTTCCGCGCGCGCATCTGCTTTTCACCGTGCCGGTGGGCACATCGAGGATCCGGGCCGCCTCCGCGACCGGGTAGCCCTGCATGTCCACCAGGACGAGCGCGGCACGCTGGTCGGCGGGCAGGGTCCCCAGGGCTTCGATGAGCTGCCGGTGGAGATCGTTGCGCTCGGCGGGAGCCGAAGCCGACTCGTGCGGTTCCAGTAGCTGTTCCAGGCGTTCGGTGTCGTCCACGGGGGAGGTTTTCCGCGAGGCCGCTTTACGGGCCCGGTCCAGGCAGGCGTTCACCGTGATCCTGTGCAGCCAGGTCGTGACGGCCGACTGGCCCCGGAAGGTGTGGGCGGCCCGGTAGGCGGACACGAGAGCGTCCTGTACGGCGTCAGCGGCCTCCTCGCGGTCACCGAGCGTCCGCAGGGCGACGGCCCACAGCCGATCACGATGCCGCCGCACGATCTCCCCGAAGGCATCGGGGTCGCCTTCGACGTGCCGTGTGAGGAGATCCTGATCACTGGCACCGCTGTGCTCGGTGCGCTCTGCCATCGGACCCCCTCCCTCGGTCGGCTCTCAGCCCGTGAACTTCACTTCGGTGATGGCCTGCTTGTATCCCGCGTCGCTGTAGTTGGCGGGGTCATTGCCGGAGTACGGCAGGGCAGTGAGCCAGACCAGGACGTACCGGCTCTTCACCGGCTTGTCGACGCTCACCTTGAGGGATGTGCCGCTTGTCGTCGCTGTGCCGAGCTTTCGCATGGAGCTCAGTGGCGTCGACGAGCCGAGGGAATCCGTCGCGTACAGCTCGGCCGTGGTGTGGTCGCTGCCGTACCGCAGCGACAGGGTCGCGGCTGAGACCTTCTGCTCGGATCCGAGGTCGTAGACGATGCCGACACCGGGCTTTATCACCATCTTCGGACCGTCCAGGTAGCTGCTGGTCCGCCAGCCCGTGGAGGTGTTGCCGTCATAGGTCTTGCCCACGTCGGCGGGGCGCTGGGCGTCACCCTTGGCGACGTACTCCTCGGCGTCCTTGATGGAGATCGGCCGCGAGGGTGCGGCCTTCTTGTTCTTGTCGCCGCCCTCGTGGTCCTGCGTCTTGGTCGGCTCGTCGTTCTTGCCGCCCTGGTCCATCAGCGCGTCCGCCAGCTGCCAGCTGCCGAGGCCGAGCGCTGCGATCAGGAGTGCGGAGACGGCCCACTTCAGGGCCTTGCCCGTGCGGCTCTGGAGCGGGGGCGGCGGGGTCACGATCGCGGTGACACCGGGGCGCGGTGTCTGACGGCCGTAGGTGCCCTGCTGGTAGGTGGTGCGCTGGTACTCGGGCGGGGCGGTGAACGCCGGCTCCGGCGGGCGGATGCGGGGCATCTCGCCGATCGCCTTCACCAGTTCCTCCGGTGTGGTGCACGGCGACTCGTGCCGGGACGCGGTGGCGCCGTCGTTGACGAGCGCGCGCATGGCAAGCTCGGACAGCCCGCGGTGCACACCGGCCCGGACCTGGTCGGGCGCGATCAGACCGATGTCCTTCGGCAGTCCCGACAGGCCGTAGGCATCGCTCTCGTACGGCCAGCGCTGGGTGAGCGCCGCGTACAGCAGGGCGCCGATGGCCTCGGTGTCCGTGCGCTGCGGGGTGTCGGACGAGACGCCGCGCAGGGCGGCGTTGACCGCGAGGCCACGGATGCGCCACTGGCCGGTCGAGGCGCGCAGTACGGCGTTGGGATTCAGCCGCAGATGGGCAAGGCCCTCACGGTGGGCGGCCGCCATGGCCGAGGAGACCTGGCTGACCAGCTGGTAGGCGTCGTAGGGCTCCAGGGGACCGGAGGCGAGGAGCGTGGTCAGTTCCGTCGCGTCGGGAAGCCACTCGTGGACGACGTAGACGACGTCGTTCTCCTCCACCGCGTCCAGCACCTGGACGAAACGAGGGTCACCCAGAAGGGCGGAGGAGCGGGCGGCCGCGAGGACGGAGCGGGCACGCGAGTGGTCGGCGGGCAGGATGTGCACGCCGACGGCACGGCGGAGCTTCTCGTCCACGGCCCGCCAACTGCTGAAACCGTCCAGCCGGGTGACGCACTCCTCGAGGCGGTAGCGTCTGGCGAGCTTGTGACCACTGTGCAGTTCGGGAGGCGAGGTCGTTCCGGCACCGTCGGTCCTGGTGCTCTCCTGTACCTCGTCGCTGTCCGTGTCCCGCTCCCGGTTCTTGGCCACCCCGTCGGCCGTGGACTGGTCCGCCTGTGCGGTCAGCGACGCCTCGTCGCTGTTGTCTGCCACGTCGACGGCAGCCGTACTCCGTTCCGCCACCGTCGTTCCTGCCTCCCCATCCAATGACGCGCCGGCCGGCGTCCCATGCGCGCCGAGCGACGCCGAAACCAATTGTGCCCACAGTCCGCCGCTATGCACGACACGCGGTGGCTGACGATGGTTGTGCGCCTACCCCCCTACTCAACGTCCCAGGCGCCCGCGGACCATGCCCACCAGGGAGTTGAGCTCCTCGATACGCATGCGGCGGGCGGCGACGAAGAAGATCCCGAGCAGCACGGCCCCGCCTGCCACGACCGCGACGAGCGAGCCGGCGGGACCTTGGCCGAGCGAGTGGCCGATGCCGTAGCAGGCCGCTCCGCTGAGCAGGGCGGCCGGTACGGACGCGATGCACAGCCGGGCGTAAGTCCGCAGGACCCGGGCGCCGTCGAGGTCCCCGCCGAGGCGCTTGCGCAGCCGTCGCCAGGCGACGCCGACGCCGATCGCGTAGGCCAGGCCGTAGGAGGCGGCCATGCCGACCACGGCCCAGCGGGACGGGAGGACGAAGAAGCAGATCGCCGAGGCGCCGGCGTTGACCGCGGCCACGATGACCGTGTTGTAGAAGGGGGTTCGGGTGTCCTCGTAGGCGTAGAAGGCACGCAGGACCACGTACTGCACGGAGTACGGGATCAGGCCGAGGCCGAACGCCATCAGCATGAAGCCCATGTTGGTGGCCTCGCTGGTGCCCGAGGAGCCGAACATCAGGGTGCACATCGGGATGCCGAGGGAGAGGAAGCCGAAGGCGATCGGCACGATCGCGACCGCCGTGGTGCGCAGGCCCTGGGAGATGTCGTCGCGGACGGCTCCTCCGTCGCCCTCCACCGCCGAGCGCGACAGGCGCGGCAGCAGGGCGGCCATGAGGGAGACCGTGATGATGGCCTGCGGCAGGCCCCAGATGAGCTGGGCGTTGGCGTAGGCGGAGAAGCCCGTGCCGTCCACCGGCGAGGCCTTGCCCGCCGCGGTGGACAGCTGGATGACGATCATGGCGCCGGCCTGGTTCGCGAGGACGAACAGCACCGTCCACTTGGCGAGCGTGACGGCCTTGCCGAGGCCATGGCCCTTCCAGTCGAAGCGCAGCCGCAGCCGGAAGCCGGTCTCGCGCAGGTAGGGGATCATCGCGAGCGCCTGGACCACGAGGCCGAGAAGAACGCCGATGCCGAGCAGGCGCTGGCCCTCCGGCGGGATGTTCGCGGCCTTCATCCCGGAGTCGGCCGCGGTGCCGTAGACGTAGATGAACATGCCCAGCGTCACGATGATGACGATGTTGTTCAGGACCGGGGTCCACATCATGGCGCCGAACTTGCCGCGGGCGTTGAGGATCTGGCCCATCACCACGTGGATGCCCATGAAGAAGATCGTGGGCAGGAAGTACTGGGCGAAGGTGACGGCGACCCGGTTCGCCGCGGGGTCGCTGGCGACCGGGTCGGACAGCACGCGGATCAGGAGCGGCGCGCCGATGACCGTGAGCGCCGTGAGCGCGCCGAGCGTCACGATGACCAGGGTGAGCAGACGGTTGGCGTACGCTTCACCGCCGTCGTCGTCCTCCTTCATGGCGCGCACGAGCTGCGGCACGAAGACGGAGTTGAGACCACCGCCGACGGTGAGGATGTAGATCATCGTCGGGAGCTGGTAGGCGACCTGGAAGGTGTCGCCGAGGAGACCGACGCCCAGCGCCGACACGATCAGCGCGGAGCGGATGAAGCCCGTGAGGCGGGAGACCATCGTGCCCGCGGCCATCACGGCGCTGGACTTCATCAGGCCGGCTGCGCGGCCGCTCTTCTTGGGAGCGGGCGAGGCGTCGGGCTCAGGGTCCTGTCCCTCGTCCGCGAGGGGCGGTACCGCCACGGTCTGGTCGGCGGCCGGGTACGCGCCCTGCGGTGCGTAGGCGCCCTGTGCCGGCTGTCCCGGAGCCGGGGACGGGCCGGGGACCGACGGCGAATCGTAGGACGGGTGACCGCTGCTCTGCTGCTGGTCCCGGAAGAGATGCGCGAACGCGTCCGGTTCCTGGTGCGGCTCGCCGGCCTGGGAGACGAGGTCGTCCACGCCCACGAACTGGGTGGTGCGGGGGTCGTCACCGTACGGCAGATGCCGCGTCGGGCCCTCCGGCTCCGGGGCGGGCGTCTGCGCCCACACCTGCGGGTCGGGCGCGTACGGCGACTGTGCGGGCGGGCCGTACAGCTTCTGCTGCGGCTGGTAGGTGCCGGGAGGGGGCGGCGGCTGCGCGGCGCGGTCGTAGAACGCCTCGCCGGCCGGGTCCTGCGCCGCGGGGTCCTCTGCGCGGTAGTACGGGTCCTGGCCGTAGGCGTCCTGGAGGTAGATGTCCGTGGGCGGCTGCGGCGGCACCTGGCCGTGCTCGGGCGGTGAGCCCTCGGGCCCGCCCGCATCGGGGTAGCCCGAGTTGCCCGCGGCACGGCCGCGGTCACCGTCGTACGGCGCGTTCATGGTTACCCCACCTCATCGTCCCGGGCCCACCGGCCACGATTTCTCAACGGTCCACTCTCTCACCCGTGCCGGACGGGTCGGCGCTTTCCGCTGCGGTGTCCGGGGCCGGGTCACTCGGCTGCTCGGGGGTGTCCGCCCGCGAGCCGGCGCCGGGTTCCTCGTCGGGACGTGCGCCGGAGGCCTCCGGGTTCTTCGAAGCGTCGGTCCTGCTCTGCGGTTCGTCGACCTCGTCGTCCGCCTCCGTGGTCTCGTCCTCGGTGGTCTCGTCCTCGGCGGCCTCACGTGCGGCTGCGCGCTTGCGGTGGGTGTACATCCGGAAGCCCGCGAGGACCAGGAGCAGGACACCACCGCCGATGACCAGCATCACGGTGGGCGTGACCTCGGTGACCCGCACGTCGAAGGTGACCGGGGCGCCGTATTTCTGGCCGTCCTCCGTGTACAGCTGGGCGACGACTTCCGCCCGGCCGTTGGCGTTGGCCGACGTGGTGAACTTCACCGACTGGGCGTGCCCGCCGTTGACGGCGACGCGCTGCTCCTCGTAGGCGTCGCCGCCGATCTTGAGTCGCGTGGGGTTCTTCGACGTGAGCCGCAGCTCCAGGTGCTCGACGCCCTGGACCAGGTTGTTCTGGACGGTCACGGGGATCGTGGCGCTGCGGCCGGAGAGCTTGGTCTCCGACTTCTGGATCAGCTTGACCCCGTCGATGAGGCCGTTGAGGTACGACTCGATGCCGTCGCGGTACCCCACCGCCGCGACGCCCCGGCCGCGCCACGACGTGGACATCTCACGGTTCATGGCCCGCCCGAACGGGGTCACCACCCGGGACTGGCGGGTGAGGATCACCTGAAACTTGTCGAGCTTGGCCTGCGTCCTGGCGATCTGCTCGAAGGCCGCCTTCGGCAGCTCCTGCTTGCGCAACGAGGAGGGGTACGCGGACGCCGACGGCACCTTCGTGTTGGCGGACGGGTCCGGCTTGGCCTTGGCGGCGGCCGTGAGGTCCTGCGACTCGGACCAGTTCCCGACCTGAAGGGTCCCCACCGCCTCGGCCATGGCCTGGGCCTGGCTCACGGACGGCATGCGCTGGGGGGCGACGACCACGCTGCGCTGTTTGCCGCTCTGCAGGCCGAGGGTCAGGCTCTGGGCCAGGAAACGCTGCACGGCGAGCGTGGAGGCGGAGGCCTTGGTCAGGTCGCCCTGGAACGCCGTGGACATCCGGGAGTCCGCGACGACGGCCGTGGTGCCGCCGCCGATCGGCCGGGCAGCGGAGGGCGTGTACGACAGGCTGTCCTGGAGGCTGTCGCTGCGGGTGATCACCTTGTCGGCGCCCGCCGATGTGGCGACCTTCACGATCGACGGGTCGATGGCGCCGTCCACCGGCCACACGAAGTCTGTGGACGGTTTCACGTGGAGGATCGTGGTCACCGTGTCGTCGGCGACGTCGGTGGCTTCCTTGAGATGGTTCAGCGAGCCGGTGACGTTCGTGCCGTTGTGGGCGAGGGAAGCCAGGTCCGGGTCGCCGAAGGGCAGGGCTGCGACCTCTTCGCCCGTCACCGCCTGCTGGAGCTCGGCCAGCCAATGCTTGGCGAGCTCCTGGTTTTTTCCAGCGGTTGTGGTGCCGTCCGCGCCGCGGACCTGGTAGCTCCTCGTCATCGCGTCGACGGACGCCAGCAGGTCCGGGTCGATCACCCAGGTGACGTCGAGGCCCTTGCCCAGCGACACCATCTGGTCGAGGCGGCCGCCCGGGGCGATCTCCTCGGCGAGCTCGTCGTCGCGGAAGACCGGGGTCTGCTGTTCGTTCGATCCCGTCTCGGCCGCCATGTGGGCACCGGAGACGAGGGGCCACAGGAACGTGGTCTTCGTCTTGGTGCCGGCCTCTTCCGGCTGCCAGGGCAGGAACGTGCGCTGGACACCGAGAACCTGGTCCCAGGGCTGTGCCGCTGTCTCCCCGGAGAGCGCGACGGCCAGCTGGTAGACGCCGTCCCGGCCGAGATCCAGCTTGTCGGCCGGCACGGAGATGCTGAAGGGCTGTGCGACGCCGGGGGTGAGCGCCGAGAACTTCTCGGTGTACTTGCCGCCGACCTTCTCGCCGGAGGGCCCCTGGAGGTCGTCGCTCTTCTTGGCCAGGGTGTCGATCGCCGAACGGGTGCCGAGTGGGGGCCCCACCTGCAGGTCGACGTGGGCGCCGGTCACCGTCTGCTTGCCGTTGTTGGTGACCGTGCCCGACACGGTCACCGTGTCCCCCTCGGAGGGGGCACTGGGGCTGAGCGAATTGACCGCGACCGACACCGAGCCGGTGCCGGCGGCAGCCTGTGAGGACTCCTGCCCGGCCGCCTCCGCCGTCGTCGCGGCGGGCAGCTGGAGGAGTCCGGCCAGCAGCGGCGCGCCCGCGAGCAGTGCCCCGGTGCGCCGCAGCCAGCGGCGGGCAGGTGAGGCACTGGCCCCCTGGAAGTCTGCCGCCTCGGCCACGCGCTCGTCCGTCCCTAGTCGTCGTCAGTGGTCGTCGGAATGTGCGTCCACGCATGGTAACGATGCCCGCTGAGGGGAAGTGCCGCGGTCCGCTCCACAAGATCGCGGACGGACACCGCACCGTCCGGTATGGGGCTCTATGGAGGAGGACGCTTCTTTACGAGCCGAAAGTTCTCCTTGTGCACGTAAAACGGACGGATCCTGAAGCGGACGGATCCCCGCGCTTGCGCACGCGGAACAGGAGGAGCTCGCGGTGGCCCGGGCCACGTACCCTCTTCTGTTGTGCCGAACGCCAACGAAGAAACGTCCAGTGCCCTGAGCCAGGTGCAGCACCGCGCGGTGAGTGAACTGCTGCGGGTCGCCCCTGTCGCCGACGACCTCGCCCGCCGCTTCCAGGAGGCGGGGTTCTCACTTGCCCTGGTCGGCGGGTCGGTACGGGACGCACTGCTGGGCCGGCTCGGCAACGATCTGGATTTCACGACCGATGCGCGCCCGGAGGACGTCCTCAAGATCATCCGCCCCTGGGCGGACGCCGTGTGGGAGGTCGGCATTGCCTTCGGCACGGTGGGTGCGCACAAGGGCGGCTACCAGATCGAGGTGACCACCTACCGCTCCGAGGCCTACGACCGCACGTCGCGCAAGCCCGAGGTGTCGTACGGGGACTCCATCGAGGAGGATCTCGTCCGCCGCGACTTCACGGTGAACGCGATGGCGGTGGCGCTGCCGGAGAAGGAGTTCGTCGACCCGCACGGGGGGCTCGAAGACCTCGCGGCGCGTGTGCTGCGTACCCCCGGCACGCCGGAAGAGTCGTTCTCGGACGACCCCCTGCGGATGATGAGGGCCGCGCGCTTCGCGGCTCAGCTCGATTTCGAGGTCGCCCCCGAGGTCGTCACGGCGATGACGGAGATGGCCGGGCGCATCGAGATCGTCTCGGCGGAGCGGGTGCGGGACGAGCTGAACAAGCTGATCCTCTCCCAGCAGCCGCGCAAGGGCCTGACGCTGCTCGTGGAGACGGGCCTGGCCGAACGCGTGGTGCCGGAACTGCCGGCCCTGCGCCTGGAGCGTGATGAGCACCACCGTCACAAGGACGTCTACGACCACTCGCTGATCGTCCTGGAGCAGGCGATGGCGCTGGAGGAGGACGGTCCCGACCTGACCCTCCGCCTGGCCGCCCTGCTGCACGACATCGGCAAGCCGCGCACACGCCGCTTCGAGAAGGACGGCCGGGTCTCGTTCCACCACCACGAGGTGGTCGGGGCGAAGATGACCAAGAAGAGAATGACGGCGCTGAAGTACTCCAACGAGCTGGTGAAGGACGTCTCACGTCTGGTGGAACTCCACCTGCGCTTCCACGGCTACGGCACCGGCGAATGGACGGACTCGGCGGTCCGTCGCTACGTCCGTGATGCCGGCCCGCTCCTCGACCGCCTGCACAAGCTGACGCGCTCGGACTGCACGACCCGTAACAAGCGCAAGGCGGCGGCTCTGTCGCGTGCCTACGACGGGCTGGAGGAGCGGATCGCCAAGCTGCAGGAGCAGGAGGAGCTGGACTCGATCCGCCCGGACCTCGACGGCAACCAGATCATGGAGATCCTCGGTGTGGGCCCCGGCCCGGTCATCGGCCGCGCGTACCAGCACATGCTGGAGCTGCGGCTGGAGAACGGGCCGATGGAGCCTGACGCCGCAGTGGCCGCGCTCAAGGAGTGGTGGGCCGGACAAGAGAGCTGAGGCTGCGAAGCGGGGCATGTTTCACGTGAAACATGCCCCCGCGGCGGGTCGGGGCAGACAGAGGGCCGGTGTTTCACGTGAAACACCGGCCCTCTGTCTGTGGTCCTACTTGACGGACTTCAGGCAGAGGACGACATCGTGGTTGTCGCCCGACTGGTAGTACGCGATCTCCGCTTCCTTGACGGTCCCGCACTTGCTGCCGTTGCTGGTGTTGTCGAACTTCTCGATGACTTCGTACTGGGCGTCACTGGAGGAGCAGTCGACCGTCGACAGGTCCGGCTGGGATTGCGTGCCCTTGTTGTGCATGCAGCTGCCCACGGATGTGGTCTCCGCGTCGGTCTTGCCTATCTGCCACTTGACCACGCCGACGATGATGGCGACGACGATGAACCCGACGACGCGCAGAAGCTTCTTGTTGAAGCGCCGGGCAGGGGTCGGCGGAGGAACCGGAGCCGCGCCCTGGGGCGGGAAGCCAGGCTGCCCGGGCTGCTGCGGGTAACCGCCCTGGGGCGGGAACGGAGCCTGGGGTGCAGCCACGGCCTGGTTCTGTGCGAACGGATTGCCCTGGGGCGGCGGAGTGGTCACTGGGGGTCCCCCTGGAAGATGGTTGTGACGCGAACATGTCGCGAGATAAGACCCACGTAAGCTAGCGGTCCCCACTGACAACGCAGTAGTCAGAAGTGGCTCTGTGTCATTGATGTGACACTTACTGGCGGCCAAACCGGGCCATAGTCACAGCTACTGCCGCGTAGATAACGGCGATCGTGATCACCAGGGGCACCGATCGGCCGTCCGGTGGCAGCATCAGGGCCGCGACGGCGGCCGCGCCGACGAAGAAGACGTTGAAGAGGACGTCGTAAACCGAGAAGATCCGGCCACGGAAGCCGTCCTCCACCGAGGACTGGACGATGGTGTCGGTGGCGATCTTCGCGCCCTGGGTGGTCAGACCCAGAACGAAGGCCGCGACGAGCAGCGGGGCGGTGGCGAACGGCAGCCCGAGAGCGGGCTCCAGCAGCGCCGCGGCTCCCGCGCACACGACGATCCAGCGGCCCGGCCCGAGCTGCCCGGCGGCCCAGGGCGTCACCACGGCCGCGGCGAAGAAGCCCGCCCCGGAGACGCCCAGTGCCAGCCCCAGCAGGGCCAGTCCGTCGTCCGTGGTCGAGGTGAGGGCGTACCGGCACAACATCAGCAGCATGACCAGCAGGGCGCCGTAGCAGAACCGCATCAGCGACATCGCCGCGAGCGCCCAGGCGGCCTCCCGGCGCTGTGGAGCGGCCAGATGGCGTACGCCTGCCGCCAGATCGCGGGCGGTGCCCGTGAGAGCCTGTCCGATCTGCTCGCGAGGCAAGGGCCGGTCGGGACCAAGGAGTTCGCGGGCCATGCTCAGCGACGCCAGGGCCGCGCACAGGTACAGCCCGGCGCCCACCAGCACCACCGCGGCGTCCGAGTCCGCCACCGCCAGGCGTACGACGAAGGCGAGTCCGCCGCCGGCGGTCGCTGCCAGCGTTCCGGCGGTCGGTGACAGGGAGTTGGCGATGACCAGGCGGTCGGCGTCGACCACACGCGGCAGCGCGGCGGACAGGCCTGACAGGACGAAGCGGTTGACGGCGGTGACGCACAGGGCCGAGACGTAGAAGAGCCAGTCCGGAGCCGGACTGAGGATCAGCAGGGCCGTCGCCAGGGCCAGCAGGGCACGCAACAGGCTGCCGAACAGCAGGACCTGACGGCGCCTCCAGCGGTCCAGCAGAACGCCGGCGAAGGGGCCGACGAGGGAGTACGGGAGCAGCAGCACGGCCATCGCGGAGGCGACACCGGCCGCCGAGGTCTCCTTCTCCGGCGAGAAGACCACGTACGCGGCGAGCGCGACCTGGTAGACGCCATCGGCACCCTGGGACAGCAGACGCACGGCGAGCAGGCGCCGGAAACCCTGGAAGCGCAACAGGACGCGCAGGTCACGGACGACGGCCATGGAGCCCAGCCTCACATACGGGGAGGGTCCCCGGGTCGTGCGACCCGGGGACCCTCACAGCCCTGGCAGGAGCGACTGTTGCGCGCGTCAGCGCTCGACCTCACCCTTGATGAACTTCTCGACGTTCTCGCGGGCCTCGTCGTCGAAGTACTGCACGGGCGGGGACTTCATGAAGTAGCTCGACGCGGAGAGCACGGGACCGCCGATGCCACGGTCCTTGGCGATCTTCGCGGCGCGCAGGGCGTCGATGATGACGCCGGCGGAGTTCGGGGAGTCCCAGACCTCGAGCTTGTACTCCAGGTTCAGCGGGACGTCACCGAAGGCGCGCCCCTCGAGGCGGACGTAGGCCCACTTGCGGTCGTCCAGCCAGGCGACGTAGTCGGACGGGCCGATGTGGACGTTGCCCTCGCCCAGTTCCCGGTCGCGGATCTGGGAGGTGACGGCCTGCGTCTTGGAGATCTTCTTCGACTCGAGGCGGTCGCGCTCGAGCATGTTCTTGAAGTCCATGTTGCCGCCGACGTTCAGCTGCATCGTGCGGTCCAGGACGACGCCCCGGTCCTCGAACAGCTTCGCCATCACTCGGTGGGTGATGGTGGCGCCCACCTGGGACTTGATGTCGTCACCGACGATCGGGACGCCTGCCTCGGTGAACTTGTCCGCCCACTCCTTGGTGCCGGCGATGAAGACCGGAAGGGCGTTGACGAAGGCGACCTTGGCGTCGATGGCACACTGCGCGTAGAACTTCGCCGCGTCCTCGGAGCCGACGGGCAGGTAGCAGACGAGGACGTCGACCTGCCGGTCCTTGAGGACCTGGACGACGTCGACCGGCTCCTCGGCGGACTCCTCGATGGTCTCGCGGTAGTACTTGCCGAGGCCGTCGAGGGTGTGGCCGCGCTGAACCGTGACACCCGTGCTGGGCACGTCGCAGATCTTGATGGTGTTGTTCTCGGAGGCGCCGATGGCGTCCGCCAGGTCGAGACCGACCTTCTTGGCGTCCACGTCGAACGCGGCGACGAACTCGACGTCGCGGACGTGGTAGTCGCCGAACTGGACGTGCATCAGGCCCGGCACCTTGGACGCCGGGTCGGCGTCCTTGTAGTACTCGACTCCCTGCACCAGCGATGCGGCGCAGTTGCCCACACCGACGATGGCTACGCGAACCGAACCCATTCCGGTTGCTCCCTGTGTGTACGAGTGAGGCCCTGAGTGGGCTCTCACGTGGCGGTGTCGCCGGGCGCATCCGGCCGGGGGTCGTCCCCCGGCCGGGGCAGAGCGCCCGACGCTCCAGATGTGGTGTCACGCGAAGCGGGCTCTCCGGTGGCCGGGCCCTTGAGGTCCCGCCCCGCCCGCTCGCTCTCGATGAGCTCGTTCAGCCAGCGCACCTCGCGCTCCACGGACTCCATCCCGTGGCGCTGGAGCTCGAGCGTGTAGTCGTCGAGGCGCTCCCGGGTTCGGGCCAGGGAGGCGCTCATCTTCTCCAGCCGCTCCTCCAGCCGGCTGCGGCGGCCTTCCAGCACGCGCATACGGACATCGCGTGAGGTTTGTCCGAAGAAGGCGAAACGGGCTGCGAAGGTTTCGTCCTCGTATGCGTCGGGCCCGGTCTGCGAGAGCAGCTGTTCGAAGTGCTCCTTACCCTCCGCCGTCAACCGGTAGACGATCTTGGCGCGGCGGCCCGTGAGGGGGGCGGCGAGGGCGTCCTCGGTGGTGCTGCCCGTTTCCTCGATCAACCAGCCGTTGGCGACCAGCGTCTTCAGGCAGGGGTAGAGCGTCCCGTAGCTGAACGCACGGAACACACCCAGCGATGTGTTGAGCCGTTTGCGCAGCTCATAGCCGTGCATCGGAGATTCGCGGAGCAGGCCGAGGACGGCGAACTCGAGGATGCCGGAACGCCGGCTCATCGTCGCCTCCTCTCGCCGCGGTGCGCGTGTGTCGGTCCGGTATGGCGGGCCGATGTGTCGAGCTGATGTATCGGGTCGATACATCACGACGATAGAACGGCCTTCCGGATGCGACAAGAGGGGGGTGGGTGAACGGGATCACATCACCGATTCATCCGACGTGAGTTGCCTGATTTGAGGTGAACTTCGGGGCTCGGCAGGTTTTGGCGGTGCGTAGTCTGTGCGCCATGCACATCACCGGGAACCGAGTGACGCCTGAGAGCGTCGTCGTCTTCGGTGTAGTACGGGTGCATGCGGGACCGATGAATGCGGAGCCGACCGCATCCGTACTTCGGGGGGACCGGAAACAAGCCGCCGTTTCCAGGCGCGCAGGGGTGCGCCTGCCCGAGGAGTAGTCGTTCGATGAGCGAGCACCGTCGCAAACCGCCGCAGCCGCAGGGAGGCGGACGTGCCGCGGCCCGACGCGGCCAGTCCGGCTCGTCCCCCGGCCGCCGTGCGGCACCGCGAGGCGCCACCGGGTCTCCGTCCGACTCCTATGGGTCGGACTCGTACGACTCGGGGGGTGAGGAGCGTCAGTACGGCGGCCGAGCCGAGGCCCGTCGTGCGGCGCAGAGAAGTACGGGTGGCAGCCGCCGTAGAGCGGCCGAACCGGGTCGTGGCGGCCGGCGCGCCGCCCCCGGTGGGCCGAACGGGCCCGGGCGGGGCAGGGGGCGCGCGGCCGCAGTCCCCGACAAGAAGCGGCTGATCGACTATCCGCGAGCCGGCAAGTACGGCTGGCAGCGCTGGATGCCGTCCTGGAAGCTCGTCTCCGGACTGTGCATCGCCTTCTTCGGCAGCCTCGTGGCCGTGGCGGGCATCGGCTACGCCATGGTGGGCGTCCCCAACGAGGAGAACGCTGCGGCGTCGTCGCAGAACAACGTCTACTACTGGGCCGACGGCACCCAGATGGTCGCGGCGGGCAGCGGTCAGAACCGGCAGAACGTCCCACTCGCGAAAATTCCCAAAGCCATGCAGTGGGCAGTCATCTCGGCGGAGAACAAGAGCTTCTACGACGACTCCGGCGTCGACCCCATGGGTATCGCCCGGGCCCTGGCGAACATGGCCCGGGGCGGTGACACGCAGGGTGGTTCGACGATCACCCAGCAGTTCGTCAAGAACACCTACCTGAGCCAGGAACAGACGGTCACCCGTAAGTTCAAGGAGATGTTCATCTCGATCAAGGTGGGCACGAAGCTCTCCAAGGACGAGATCCTCCAGGGGTACCTCAACACCTCGTACTACGGCCGTGGTGCGTACGGCATCCAGGCCGCAGCCCAGGCCTACTACGGCAAGGAGGCCAAGGACCTCAAGCCGAGCGAGTGTGCCTTCCTCGCCGCCCTCCTGAAGGGCCCGACGTACTACGACCCCGCGGGCAACGAAAGCATCGACCAGAACGCGAGCAAGGACAAGAACACCAAGCGGTCCAAGGATCGTTGGGCCTGGATCCTCGAGCAGATGCACAACGACAAGAGGATCACGGACGAGCAGTACCAGGAAGCGATCAAGAAGTACCCCATGCCTGACGAGCGCAAGGCGTCCAAGGGCATGACCGGCCAGATCGGCTACCTGGCGGACACGGCCAAGAAGTACGTCCTGAACCACTCGAACATCTCCGAGAAACAGTTCGACCTGGGCGGCTATCAGATCAAGACGACCTTCGACAAGGAGAAGGTCGAGGCGCTGGCGAAGGCCGTCAAGAAGGTCGAGAAGGAGAAGCTCGACCCGGAGAACCGTGAGTTGGACAAGCACGTCCAGTTCGGCGCAGCGTCGGTGAAGCCCAACGACGGCGCGATCGTGGCGCTCTACGGCGGCGCCGGGTACGAGAACGGCCACTTCAACAACAACGCGGACACAGCGGGTGTGCCGGTCGGCTCGACGTGGAAGCCGTTCGTGCTCGCCGCCGCCATGGAGCACGGCACTTACCGGAGCAAGGGCCCCCTTTCGCCGCTGAGCAAGTACAACGGCAACGACCACCTCAAGGTCAGGAACAACGACGGCTCCTACGTCCTGAAGAAGGACAACACCCCGTTCTTCCAGGAGAACGAGAGCAACTACCCCTGGGGCTACATCTCCTTGCGCAAGGCGATGGAGCAGTCCGTGAACACGCCGTTCGTGCAGCTCGGCATGGACGTGGGGATGAAGAACGTGGCCGACGTGGCCGAGAAGGCCGGCATCCTGGACAGCAGCTTCGCCGGCCTCAACGCTTCGTTCGCGCTCGGTACATCGACTCCCAGTGCGATCCGTATGGCCGACGCCTACGCGACGTTCGCCGCGGCGGGCAAGCAGGCCGCCCCCTACTCGGTGACGAGCGTCAAGTCCAACGGCCAGGAGGTCGAGGGCTTCGATCCGCCCAGGGTCACGCGGGCGATGCCCGAGCAGGTGGCCAACAACGTCACGGACGTTCTGGAGAACGTCATCCAGAACGGTACGGGTCAGAAGGCGCTCGCCCTGGGCCGTACGGCGGCCGGCAAGACCGGTACCACCGACGAGAACAAGTCGGCCTGGTTCGTCGGCTACACGCAGCAGCTGTCGACCTCGGTCGCGATGTTCCGCGAGGACCCCAAGAGCGCCAGGCTGCTCTCCATGAACGGCACGGCGGGTGAGAAGTCCATCCACGGTGGTGACGTCCCCACGCTGGTGTGGACCGAGTACATGAAGGCCGCGCTGAAGGGCGAAAATGACCCCGGCTTCCCGGAAGCCGAGAAGATCGGTGATATCCAGGACGAGCTGGGTGCTCCGACGCCGAAGCCGACGCCCAGTGTGGAGCCCAGCGAGACCGTGACCGAGTCGCCGAGCCCCACGCCGACCGAGAGCTCGTCCCCCTCGCCGTCGCCGAGCAACACCTGCGGGTTCTTCGGCTGTGAGGACGACGGTGGCGCGCAGAACGGCGGCACCGACAATGGAGGCACGGACGGAGGGGTTTCCCCCGAGCCCACGCCATCCGATACGAACCCCGATGGCGGCACCAGCAGAGGCAACGGCAACGGCAATGGCAACGGAGGCATCTTCGGAGGCCCCGAGGGATAGTCGACCGATCGCCCGGCTTGGGTGTTTCACGTGAAACGCGAGGATGTTTCACGTGAAACGAGGGCCGCCGTCCCTTCGGGGTACGGCGGCCCTCGTCGTATTCCCAGGCACGTACGGCAGGATGTGCGGCATGCCCAGAGCAGAATCGACGCAAGCGAGCGTCCATGAGCAGCGGGAGCCGGTGCGGCCGACCAAGGAGGACGAGGTCGCCGCGGCCGGCAGCGAGCTGATCGGCGGCCCGCTCGGGCGGCGTGCCCTGCTCGGGTCGTCCTGGTGGACGCCCGTGCGGGTGATCGCTCTGGTGGCGATCGGCATGTTCGCCCTCGGCCTGGTCCAGAAGGCGCCCTGCTACAACGGTGCCTGGTTCTTCGGCGCCAGCTCCCAGTACACGCACGCGTGCTACTCGGACATCCCGCACCTGTACCAGGGGCGCGGTTTCGCCGACGGGCTCGTGCCGTACTTCGACCGGCTCCCCGGCGACATGCAGTATCTGGAGTACCCGGTGCTCACCGGCGTCTTCATGGAGGTCGCCTCCTGGCTCACTCCCGGCAGCGGCGCCATCCAGGACCAGGAGCAGTGGTACTGGATGGTCAACGCCGGGATGCTCATGGTGTGCGTGTCGGTCATCGCCGTCTGCGTGACCCGCACCCACGCCCGGCGTCCCTGGGACGGCCTGCTCGTCGCCCTGGCGCCTGCCGCAGCACTGACGGCGACCATCAACTGGGACCTCCTCGCGGTCGCCCTGACGGCCGCGGCGATGCTGATGTGGTCACGTGGCCGCTCTCTGGCCTTCGGCGTCCTGCTGGGGCTTGCCACGGCCGCCAAGCTCTATCCCTTCCTGCTCCTCGGGCCGCTGATGGTGCTGTGCTGGCGTGCGGGCAGATGGCGCGAGTTCGGGACGGCTCTGGGGGGCGCGATCGTCGCCTGGGTCGTCGTGAACGGGCCGGTGATGCTTTTCGCTTTCGAGGGCTGGTCGAAGTTCTACACGTTCAGCCAGGAAAGGGGCGTGGACTTCGGCTCCTTCTGGTTGATCATGGCCCAGAACTCGGACGACCCGCTCAGCACCGACACCGTCAACACACTGGCGACGCTGCTGATGCTGGTGTGCTGTGCGGCTGTCGCGGCCCTCGCACTGGCCGCCCCGCGCCGCCCGCGGTTCGCTCAGCTCGCCTTCCTGATCGTCGCGGCGTTCATCCTCACCAACAAGGTCTACTCGCCGCAGTACGTCCTGTGGCTGGTGCCGCTGGCCGTCCTCGCCCGTCCGAAGTGGCGGGACTTCCTGATCTGGCAGGCCTGCGAGGTGGCGTACTTCCTGGGGATCTGGCTGTACCTCGCGTACACGACCAGCGGAGAGGCCCACAAGGGGCTGCCCACCGACGGTTACCACTGGGCGATCGCTCTGCATCTGCTGGGGACGCTGTACCTGTGCGTGATGGTCGTGCGCGACATCTTCCTGCCGGAGCGGGATCCGGTGCGCCGGTCCGGTGAGGACGATCCCTCGGGCGGAGTCCTCGACGGCGCCGAGGACGTTTTCGTCCTGGGTCCAGCGGCCCGACCGCGGCAGCACGGAACCGCCCAGTCCGACGGCACACCGGTCGAGTGGGGCAGGCCTGGCGCGACGGGCGGTTCGCTCTGAGCGAACAGCGCTGAACGCCGTAGCCGGGAACGCCGAAGGCCGTACACGGGAAGCCGTGTACGGCCTTCTTGCTGTGCTGCGAGGGGCGGTGTGCCGTCGGTCAGCGGTCCACGATCCGGTCGAACTGCGTGGTGGTGTGCCGCAGATGAGCCACCAGCTCTTCGCCGACCTTCGGCTCGGGCGCGTCCGCCGGGACGAACAGGATCGAGACCTGCATGTGCGGCGGCTCCGCGAACCAGCGCTGCTTGCCGCCCCAGACGAACGGAGAAAGGTTCCGGTTCACCGTCGCGAGGCCGGCGCGGGCGACTCCCTTGGCGCGCGGCATGACGCCGTGCAGGGCCTTGGGAGCCTCCAGGCCGACTCCGTGTGATGTACCGCCCGCCACGACCACCAGGAAGCCGTCGGAGGCCGCCTTCTGCTGCCGGTAGCCGAAACGGTCGCCCTTGGCGACGCGCGTGACGTCCAGGACCGCGCCGCGGTACTCGGTGGCGTCGTGGTCCCCCAGCCACAGGCGCGTGCCGATGCGGGCCCGGAAGCGGGTCTGCGGGAACTGCTGCTGGAGCCGGGCGAGGTCCTCGGCCTTGAGGTGGCTGACGAACATGGTGTGCAGGGGCAGCCGGGCGGCACGCAGCCGGTCCATCCAGCCGATGACCTCCTCGACGGCGTCCGAGCCGTCGGTGCGGTCCAGCGGGAGATGGATGGCGAAGCCCTCCAGGCGGACGTTCTCGATCGCGGCGTGCAGCTGCGCCAGGTCCTGCTCGCTGATGCCGTGCCGCTTCATCGAGGACATCACCTCGATCACCACGCGGGCGCCGACCAGGCCGTAGACACCGTCTATCGACGAGACGGAGCGGATGACCCGGTCCGGCAGCGGCACGGGCTCCTCGCCCCGCCGGTAGGGCGTCAGCACCAGCAGGTCCCCGCCGAACCAGTCCTTGATGCGGGCGGCCTCGTACGTCGTGCCGACGGCCAGGACGTCCGAACCCAGCCGCGTGGCCTCCTCCGCCAGCCGCTCGTGCCCGAAGCCGTAGCCGTTGCCCTTGCAGACCGGTACGAGGCCCGGGAACTGTTCCTGCACGTGCTTGTGGTGCGCACGCCAGCGCGCGGTGTCGACGTAGAGCGTGAGCGCCATGGCCGGACCTGGAACCTTTCTCGTGGTGCCGTGTGTCGGCGGTTTCCGTGTGTCAGAGGTATAGAAGCACTGAACAGGACATCAGCGGCGCGACATGTAGATGTCGAGCGCCTTGTGCAGCAGCTTGTTCAGCGGGAAGTCCCACTCGCCGAGGTACTCGGCAGCCTGGCCGCCGGTACCCACCTTGAACTGGATCAGGCCGAAGAGGTGGTCGGTCTCGTCCAGCGAGTCGGAGATGCCGCGCAGGTCGTAGACGGTGGCGCCGAGCGCGTAGGCGTCGCGCAGCATCCGCCACTGCATCGCGTTCGAGGGCCGGACCTCACGCCCGATGTTGTCGGAGGCGCCGTAGGAGTACCAGACGTGCCCGCCGACGATCAGCATCGTCGCGGCCGAGAGGTTCACGCCGTTGTGGCGGGCGAAGTACAGCCGCATGCGGTTGGGGTCCTCGGTGTTGAGGGCCGTCCACATGCGCTGGAAGTACGACAGGGGGCGCGGCCGGAAGTGGTCGCGCACGGCGGTGATCTCGTACAGCCGCTGCCATTCCTCGAGGTCCTGGTAACCGCCCTGGACGACCTCGACGCCGGCCTTCTCGGCCTTCTTGATGTTGCGGCGCCACAGCTGGTTGAAGTTCTTGTGGACCTCTTCCAGGGAGCGGTTCGCCAGCGGCACCTGGTACACGTAGCGGGGCTGGACGTCACCGAAGCCGGCGCCGCCGTCCTCGCCCTGCTGCCAGCCCATGCGGCGCAGCTTGTCGGCCACCTCGAAGGCGCGCGGCTCGATGTGGTCGGCCTCGATGTCGCGGAGGCGCTTGACGTCCGGGTTCTGGATGCCCTGCTTGATCGAGGGGGCCTCCCAGCGCCGGATGATCACCGGCGGGCCCATCTTCACCGAGAACGCGCCCTGCTGCTTCAGGTGCGCCAGCATCGGTTCGAGCCATTCCTGCAGATTCGGCGCGAACCAGTTGATGACCGGGCCCTCGGGCAGGTAGGCGAGGTAGCGCTTGATCTTGGGAAGCTGCCGGTAGAGAACCAGGCCGGCACCGACCATCTCGCCGGTGCGGTCGTCGAACCAGCCGAGGTTCTCGGAGCGCCACTCCGCCTTGACGTCAGCCCAGGCCGGGACCTGCATGTGGCTCGCCGACGGCAGGCTCTGGATGTAGGCCAGATGCTGCTCGCGACTGATGGTCCTCAGGGTCAGGCTCATTTAGGGGCGCTCCTCGGGCTGGTGTGTCCCCATGGGTACAGGGGCTCCGGCTCTCGCGCGAAGCCTACTGCGCCGTGGGAGCGCGCCGGTTGGGCGTACGGGACCTACGCCCCGGCCCGAGGCCGGCCGGGGCGCGACGCGGTGTTCGGATGAGGAGGTGTCCCGGCGTCAGCCGATGAGGCCGCCGTGCGCCATGCCCAGGAAGAACCCGACGCCCGATGCGCCCAAGCCGAGGATCAGGCCGAAGCGCTCCCGGGTCGTTTCCGAGATCCACTGGCCGTACGCGCCCGTGAGGATGCCCACGAGACCGGCCCAGGAGCTGAGCAGATGCAGGTCCTCGTCGATGATCGCCGAGAGGAACGAGGTGAGGCCCAGCACCAGGGTCACCGCGAGCAGCGCGTCCTGGAGGGGATGGGGCTTGCCGTCCGTGGCGAAGAGGCCGCCGGCGGTGTTGGGTCGCAATGCCTGTGCCATAGGGCACCTCCTGCGAAAGTCGGCGCATCGTAGCGCCATACACACCCGATGTGTACAGATTGGCTGCCCTGACGGCCGGATTTCAACCGCAAGCCGCTATGCGGGTACTCTGTACCGTCCGCACCGGTGTCTGCCCATGCCACGGCAGGGGCTTCTCGTCAGAACCCCCGACTGTCAGTGGTGGCCGATACCGTTGCCTACGCATCACAACCCTCCTGCCACGGAACGACCGTGGCCGCTGAGTCCAAAGGAGGTGGGTTCCACATGCGTCACTACGAGGTGATGGTCATCCTCGACCCCGAGGTCGAGGAGCGCGCTGTCTCTCCGCTGATCGAGAACTTCCTCTCTGTCGTCCGTGACGGCGGCGGAAAGGTCGAGAAGGTCGACACCTGGGGCCGTCGTCGTCTCGCGTACGAGATCAAGAAGAAGCCCGAGGGCATCTACTCGGTCATCGACCTGCAGGCCGAGCCTGCGGTCGTCAAGGAGCTCGACCGCCAGATGAACCTGAACGAGTCGGTCCTCCGGACCAAGGTCCTCCGTCCCGAGACCCACTGAGCTTCGCAGCTCAGTTGATCCCGGGATTCGAGTAGCAAGCAGCCAGAGCAAACCCGCCGAGAGGTTCCCCCATGGCAGGCGAGACCGTCATCACGGTCGTCGGCAATCTTGTCGACGACCCCGAGCTGCGCTTCACCCCCTCCGGTGCGGCGGTCGCGAAGTTCCGTGTCGCGTCCACCCCCCGCACCTTCGACCGCCAGACGAACGAGTGGAAGGACGGCGAGAGCCTGTTCCTGACCTGCTCGGTCTGGCGTCAGGCGGCGGAGAACGTCGCCGAGTCGCTCCAGCGAGGCATGCGCGTCATCGTGCAGGGCCGGCTGAAGCAGCGGTCCTACGAGGACCGTGAGGGTGTCAAGCGCACGGTCTACGAGCTGGACGTCGAGGAAGTCGGCGCCAGCCTGCGCAACGCCACGGCCAAGGTCACCAAGACCAGCGGTCGCGGTGGACAGGGTGGCCAGGGTGGCTTCGGCGGCGGTGGCGGCGCCCAGGGTGGCGGCGGCTGGGGCGGCGGCCCCGGTGGCGGCCAGCAGGGTGGTGGCGCTCCCGCCGACGACCCGTGGGCGACCGGTGCTCCCGCCGGTGGCAACCAGGGCGGTGGCGGCGGCTGGGGTGGAAACTCCGGCGGCGGCGGTGGCGGCGGCTACTCGGACGAGCCCCCCTTCTAGGGGCGGGTTCGCACTCACACTTCTTGATCACACAGGAGAAACACCATGGCTAAGCCGCCTGTGCGCAAGCCGAAGAAGAAGGTCTGCGCATTCTGCAAGGACAAGGTCACGTACGTGGACTACAAGGACACGAACATGCTGCGGAAGTTCATTTCCGACCGCGGCAAGATCCGTGCCCGCCGCGTGACCGGCAACTGCACGCAGCACCAGCGTGACGTCGCCACGGCCGTGAAGAACAGCCGTGAGATGGCGCTGCTGCCCTACACCTCCACCGCGCGATAAGGGAAGGGTGACCGACTCATGAAGATCATCCTCACCCACGAGGTCTCCGGCCTCGGTGCCGCGGGCGACGTCGTCGACGTCAAGGACGGTTACGCTCGCAACTACCTGATCCCGCGGAAGTTCGCTATCCGCTGGACCAAGGGTGGCGAGAAGGACGTCGAGCAGATCCGTCGTGCTCGCAAGATCCACGAGATCCAGACCATCGAGCAGGCCAACGCTGTGAAGGCCCAGCTCGAGGGTGTCAAGGTCCGTCTGGCCGTGCGCTCCGGCGACGCCGGTCGTCTCTTCGGTTCCGTCACCCCGGCCGACATCGCTTCCGCGATCAAGGCTTCCGGTGGCCCCGAGGTCGACAAGCGCCGCATCGAGCTCGGCTCGCCGATCAAGACGCTGGGCGCTCACGAGACGTCCGTGCGTCTGCACCCCGAGGTTGCCGCCAAGGTCAACATCGAGGTCGTCGCGGCCTGAGTGCCGTGCTGAAGCAGTAAACGCGATGGGGCCGCACCCTCAGGGGTGCGGCCCCGTTCGTGTCTGCTGGGCTCAGGTTTGTCGGATGCCGGCCTGCGGGGCGTCTCCGTGTTTCACGTGAAACACCGCGTTCTATGGAGCGCTCCGTGTTTCACGTGAAACAGGCACCGTTTCACGTGAAACGGTCAGCGGCTCGCCCCCGCCACGATCCACCGGCCCGAGCGGGTACGAAGCCACAGGGTCAGCATCCGCACAGTCATCATCAGCGTCATCGTGGCCCAGAGGGCCGTGAGTCCACCACCCAACACCGGGACCAGAAGAGCGGTCGGCGTGAACACCGCCAGGGTGAGAAGCATCGCCCAGGCGAGGTAGGGGCCGTCGCCTGCGCCCATCAGCACGCCGTCCAGGATGAAGACGATGCCGGAGATCGGCTGGGAGAGGGCGACGATGATCAGGGCGGGCAGCGCCACGTCCTCGACGGCCGAGTCGCTGGTGAACAGGGGCAAAAACGCGGGCCGGGCGAGAACCACCAGGATGCCGAGGACGACGCCGACGGCGATTCCCCACTCCACCATGCGGCGGCATGCTTCCCGTGCGCCCTGCGTGTCACCAGCCCCGAGGTAGCGCCCGATGATGGCCTGCCCCGCAATGGCGATGGCGTCGAGGGCGAAGGCCAGCAGATTCCACAGCGAGAGGATGATCTGGTGGGCGGCGATGTCGGCATCCCCGAGACGGGCGGCGACCGCCGTGGCGATCATCAGGACCGCCCGCAGCGAGAGGGTGCGCACCAGCAGGGGGACACCGGCTTGTGCGGAGGCCCTGATCCCAGCGGCATCCGGGCGCAGCGAGGCGCCGTGTTTGCGTGCCCCTCGCAGAACCACCACGAGGTAGACCGCGGCCATGCCGCACTGGGCGATGACGGTGCCCCACGCGGAACCGGCGATCCCCAGCTCGGCACCGTAGACAAGCCCGACATTGAGAATGCCGTTGGCGACGAAGCCCGCGACGGCGACGTAGAGCGGGGTTTTCGTGTCCTGCAGACCGCGCAGGACACCTGTCGCTGCCAGGACGACGAGCATGGCCGGTATGCCGAGCACGGAAATGCGCAAGTACGTGATCGCGTAGGGAGTTGCCGCGTCCGAAGCGCCGAAGAGGTCCACAAGGTGGGGTGCGGTGGGCAGCGCGGCGGCGACGACAACAGCGCCGAGGAGCAGAGCCAGCCAGATGCCGTCCATGCCTTGTCGGATGGCGGCTTGGAGGTCGCCCGCGCCGACACGGCGGGCCACCGCGGCTGTTGTGGCGTAGGCCAGGAAGACGAAGACGCTGACGGCGGTCATCAGCAGGGCCGAGGCGACGCCGAGACCGGCGAGTTGAGCCGTGCCCAGGTGGCCCACTATGGCGGTGTCGGCCATGAGGAAGAGGGGCTCGGCGACGAGAGCACCGAAGGCCGGCACGGCCAGCGCGATGATCTCTCGATCGTGCTGTCTCCGGCCGGAGGGGTGGCGCGCTGGGGCCTGTGTCATGCGCACCAATCTAATCGTCCACAGGTAAGAGATGCAAAGGATTTGAGACCCTTACTTGTCGCCTCGGTGTGCGCACCGCTGTGCACTGTTCGAGGTGATCTTGGGCCGCTTGGGAAAGTTTTTCTTCTGCACAGCCCGTGGACGGCAAAGACGCAGGTCAGAATGCCTGCTGCGCTGAGAGTCGCGGCTTGTTCACAGGCCTGTCCACCGCGTCGTGCACAGGTTTCGCGGAGTTCTCCACAGCATCTGGGCCGTCGTCCACATGGCCTGTGGATAACCAGATTGGCTGACGGTGCCGACAGGCCTACGGTAGTCCGGCGCCCGCTCCGTCCGCCGGTTTGCAAAACGCCACAAACCCGGCGCGTACCAACCGGAGTTGGGCCTCTCATTTGTCAGTGCCGTGCCGTAGAAAAGAGAGGCACGGCTAGGTCTGCTTCGGCGGACGGGAGGAGGTGGCTCGGTGAGCATTTCCGAGCCCTTGGACGACCCTTGGGCCGACAGCGGTCCCAGTGATCGTCTGCCCGCTTCCCGCCGACGTGGTGACGGAGCCCGGGGCCGCGGCGAACAGCACGAGCGCGGCAGGGACAACGGGGCGTGGGACGGTGGATCGGCCCCGTCGTTCGAGCGGGTGCCGCCGCAGGACATCGACGCCGAGCAGTCCGTCCTCGGCGGCATGCTCCTGTCCAAGGACGCCATCGCCGACGTCGTCGAGATCCTCAAGGGCCACGACTTCTACAAGCCGGCCCACGAGACGATCTACCAGGCCGTCCTCGACGTCTACGCCAAGGGCGAGCCCGCCGACCCCATCACGATCGCGGCCGAGCTGACCAAGCGCGGCGAGATCAACAAGGTCGGCGGGGCCTCCTATCTGCACACCCTCGTCCAGACGGTGCCCACGGCGGCCAACGCGGCGTACTACGCGGAGATCGTTCATGAGCGGGCCGTCCTGCGCCGCCTGGTCGAGGCCGGTACGCGCATCACGCAGATGGGATACGCGGCCGACGACGACGTCGACGAGATCGTCAACCGCGCCCAGGCGGAGGTCTACGCGGTCACCGAGCAGCGCACCAGTGAGGACTATCTCCCGCTCGGCGACATCATGGAGGGCGCGCTCGACGAGATCGAAGCGATCGGCTCGCGCAGCGGCGAGATGACCGGTGTGCCGACGGGGTTCACGGACTTCGACTCGCTCACCAACGGTCTGCACCCGGGGCAGATGATCGTCATCGCTGCCCGTCCCGCCATGGGTAAGTCGACGCTGGCCCTGGACTTCGCCCGGGCCGCGTCGATCAAGCACAACCTTCCGAGTGTCATCTTCTCCCTGGAGATGGGGCGCAACGAGATCGCGATGCGTCTGCTGTCCGCGGAGGCCCGCGTCGCCCTTCACCACATGCGCTCCGGCACCATGACGGACGAGGACTGGACGCGTCTGGCGCGCCGGATGCCCGAGGTCTCCTCCGCGCCGCTCTACATCGACGACTCCCCGAACCTGTCGATGATGGAGATTCGCGCCAAGTGCCGTCGGCTGAAGCAGCGCAACGACATCAGGCTCGTGATCATCGACTATCTGCAACTGATGCAGGCCGGGGGCTCCAAGCGCTCCGAGAGCCGTCAGCAGGAGGTCTCGGACATGTCCCGGAACCTCAAGCTCCTGGCCAAGGAGCTGGAGGTTCCGGTGATCGCGCTCTCTCAGCTCAACCGTGGTCCCGAGCAGCGTACGGACAAGAAGCCGATGGTCTCCGACCTGCGTGAGTCGGGCTCCATCGAGCAGGACGCCGACATGGTGATCCTTCTGCACCGCGAGGACGCGTACGAGAAGGAGTCGCCGCGGGCGGGCGAGGCGGACATCATCGTGGGCAAGCACCGAAACGGCCCGACGGCGACGATCACGGTCGCCTTCCAGGGCCACTACTCACGCTTCGTGGACATGGCCCAGACCTGATCCGACCAGGCCTGGGTGCGCCAGGTCTCACGGACCGGCCGGATGTGCTCGACGCGGGGCTGTCCGGCCGGGTGGACTGGGTCCATGACGACATCTCACGGAGAGTTGCTTCCCGGAACCCGGCGGGCTCTGTTGCACCGGATCGCCGTCGCGCAGGCCGAGGGGCGGGCTCCGTCGCTCGTCGCGGCCGTCGTGCGGGACGGTACGACGGTGTGGACGGGCGCGCGGACCTCGGTGGAGGGGCACACACCGGACGAGAACGTGCAGTACCGGATCGGTTCGATCACCAAGACCTTCACCGCGGTTCTCGTACTGCGGCTGCGCGACGAGGGCGCTCTGGACCTGAACGATCCGCTCGAGAAGCATGTGCCGGGCACCGGTGTGGGGGAGGTGACCGTCGCCGAACTGCTCGCGCACACGGGCGGATTGGCGGCCGAGACCCCGGGCCCGTGGTGGGAGCGGAGCCCCGGATCCCTGCGGCCCGAGCTGGCCGACGTACTGGGTGATCGCCCCCTGCTGACTCCGCCGGGCCGCCGGTTCCACTACTCGAATCCGGGCTACGCCGTGCTCGGCGCGCTCATCGAGAAGCTCCGCGGGGCTTCCTGGGAGGACGTCCTTCGGCGTGAAGTGCTCGAACCTCTGGGGCTGCATCGTACGAGCGTGCGGCCGCAGGCGCCCCACGCGGGTGGCTGGGCCGTACATCCCTGGGCCGACGTGATGCTTCCCGAGCCCCTCGAGGATCTGGGGCGCATGGCGCCGGCCGGTCAACTCTGGTCGACGACAGGCGACTTGGCGCGGTTCGCGGCCTTCCTGCTCAACGGCGACGAGCGGGTGCTGAGCGCCGGGTCACTGAGGGAGATGAGGGCGCCGGCCGCGCCCCACGAGGCGGCGGACGTGGCGAGCGGTTACGCCTACTGCCTGGGCATGGAGATCCGGCGACGGAACGGGCGGTCCCTTGTCGGCCACACCGGGTCGCTGCCCGGCTTCCTCGCGTGCCTCATGATCAGCGCCGAGGACGATGTGGCGGCGATCGCCCTGGCCAACTCCACGTCAGGTCCGCTGCTGTTCCCCGTTGCCGCCGACCTGGTCCGTATCGTCGCCGAGGCGGAGCCGCGTATCCCCGCGCCGTGGAAGCCGCTCCGTGATGTCGATCCGTCGCTGCTGGAGCTGACGGGGCAGTGGTACTGGGGGACACACGCCTTCGCTCTGCGACTGGCGGCCGACGGACTCCTCTCGCTGGGGCCGTTGACCGGCGCAGGCCGTCGCTCTCGGTTCCGCGCGAACGGCGACGGCACCTGGACGGGTCTGGAGGGCTACTACGCCGGCGAGCTCCTGAAGGCCGTACGGCGGCCGGACGGGGCCGTGAGTCACCTGGACCTCGGCTCATTCATGTTCACGCGTCAGCCGTACGACGAGGGCGCTCCTGTGCCGGGTGGTGTCGACCCCCAGGGGTGGCGCGGAATCGGTTAGCGCATGGGATGCGTGGGCGTCCTGTTTCACGTGAAACAGGACGCCCACGCATCTCGGTCACAGCTGGAGCTTGAAGCCCGTGTGGGAGGCCGTGAATCCGAGCCGCTCGTAGAAGCGGTGGGCGTCGGCGCGGGTCTTGTCCGAGGTCAGCTGGACCAACTGGCACCCCTCGTTCCGGGATTCTTCTATCGCCCACTCGATGAGCTGGGTTCCCAGGCCGCTGCCTCGCTCGTCCGCATGGATGCGCACCCCTTCGATAATCGACCGGGTCGCACCCCGTCGGGAGAGACCGGGAATGATCGTGAGCTGGAGGGTGCCGACGACCCTGCCCTCTCGGACCGCCACGACCAGGTGCTGGTTCGGGTCGGTGCTGAGCCGCTCCAGCGCGGCCAGATACGGGGTGAGGTCGTCCGGCGACTCGCGCTGTGCGCCCAGTGGGTCGTCCGCGAGCATGGCGACGATCGCGGGGATGTCGTCGGTGGTGGCGGCCCGTATTTCAAGATCTCCCATGGACGCACCTTACGCATCGTCGGCGGTGCGCAGAGGCCACATGGGTCATGCGACGGCACAGCGTCAGCGCGTGGGCGGGCGGAAGCATGCCCGGGCTCGGGCGCCCTATGCGGGCACCGGAGCCTTCAGCGTCTGCACGACTCGGACCAGCGGTGCCAGCTCGGGGTTCTTCGCCGCTTCGTCGAGGGCCTCGCGCAGGGCGGCGTCATTGGTCGGACGCGCCGCTTCCAGCAACTCGAGGCCCGCCGCGGTGACGTTGGTGTAGATGCCCCGGCGGTCGGTGGGGCACAGGTAGCGCTCCAGGAGCCCCCGGTCTTCGAGCCGGGTGACCAGGCGCGTGGTGGCGCTCTGGCTGAGAACGACCGCGTCGGCGACCTGCTTCATCTGCAGATGGCCCCCGTCACCGTCGTGCTGCCGGCTGAGCACGTCCAGCAGGGAGTACTCGCGCGCGCTGAGGTCGTGCCCGGCCTGCAGGGCGCGCTCGATGTTGGCCTCGATCCTTCCGTGGAGCAAGGAGAGGGCGCACCAGCTCTGGGCGAGAGCGGTGAGCGCGGGGTCCGTCGCTGTCATTGGCGTTTCCTCCGTCCCGGAGCGGCTGACACCCAGGATAGAGCAGAACCGCAATTGACGGCGTTTGCATATAGCCCGCGTCTGCAACTATTGTGGACGCACGCTAAGCGCTCCTGCAATCGTCTGGGAAGGTAACCCTCCATGCCTCTCGCGCTTCTGGCCCTCGCGATCGGGGCCTTCGGGATCGGTACGACCGAATTCGTGATCATGGGCCTGCTGCCCGAGGTCGCGGGTGACTACGGGGTCTCCATCCCCACGGCCGGATACCTGGTGACCGGCTACGCGCTCGGCGTCATGTTCGGCGCCCCGCTGATGACCGTGCTCGGCACCAGGATCTCCCGCAAGCGGATGCTGATGCTGCTGATGGGGTTGTTCATCGCGGGCAACCTGCTCTCGGCACTCGCCCCCGTCTTCTTCGTCATGCTGACCGGCCGGATCATCGCCTCGTTGGCCCACGGCGCCTTCTTCGGCATCGGGTCGGTGGTCGCGGCGGACCTCGTCGCCCCGGACAAGAAGGCCGGAGCCATCGCGATGATGTTCACCGGTCTGACCGTCGCCAACGTCGTCGGTGTCCCGCTGGGCACGCTCGTCGGACAGACCGTCGGCTGGCGGGTGACCTTCGGCATCGTCGCCGCCCTCGGCGTCATCGGCCTGGTCGGCATCGCCCGGCTCGTCCCCGACCTGCCGAAGGCGGAGGGCGTACGACTGCGGCACGAGCTGGCCGCGTTCAAGAACGTGCAGGTCCTGCTCGCGATGGCCATGACCGTCCTGGGCTTCGGCGGTGTCTTCGCGGCCATCACCTACATCGCGCCGATGATGACCCACGTCACGGGCTTCGCCGACGGCTCCGTCACCTGGCTGCTGGTCCTCTTCGGCCTCGGCATGGTCGGCGGCAACCTCGTCGGCGGCAGGTTCGCCGACCGCGCCCTGATGCCCATGCTGTACGTCTCTCTGGCCGCTCTGGCCGTCGTCCTGGCCCTGTTCACCTTCACCGCCCACGACAAGCTGCTCTCGGCGATCACCGTCGCCCTGATCGGTGCCCTGGGCTTCGCCACCGTGCCGCCGCTGCAGAAGCGCGTTCTCGACCAGGCACACGGCGCCCCGACCCTGGCCTCAGCCGTCAACATCGGCGCCTTCAACCTCGGCAACGCGCTCTCCGCCTGGCTGGGCGGGCTCGTGATCGCGGCGGGCCTCGGCTACACCGCCCCCAACTGGGTCGGCGCCGCCCTGGCCGCCGGTGCTCTGGTCCTGGCTTTCGTCTCGGCCGCCCTGGAGCGCCGCGCCGACCGCACCACCACCGTCGTCACCGGCTCCGCTCCAGCCGAGCAGCGCGCTGCCGTCCACCACTGAGCGACGGAACCACCCCCACCGGCCTCACTTCCCGGAACGACCGTCACTGTTCGAGGAGAACCCCTTCATGAGCACCACCACCGCAGTCGCCCCCCTCACCACCCAGGACGCCGATGCCCTCGTGGCTGCCGCCCATCGTGCCGCCGACTCGGCAGGCGTCACCGTCAGCGTCACCGTCCTGGACGCGGGAGGCCATCTGCTCGCCTTCCGGCGTGACGACCGAGCCGTGTTGATCTCCGGCGAGACCAGCACCCGCAAGGCCTACACGGCCCTCCAGCTGAACGCGCCCACCGGCGACCTGGTGGACGCGGTGCAGCCCGGAGGCCTGTTCCACACGCTGCCGACAGCGCTCGACCGGCCGCTGCTGTTCATCGCCGGAGGCGTGCCTGTGCACCGCGACGGCCGGCTGATCGGCGCGATCGGCGTGGGCGGCGGTGCCCCGGATCAGGACCACGGCTTCGCCACGGCCGCCGTGGAGGCTCTCGCCTGACCCGTCCCGCAGCGCTTAGACGCCGGTCCCCCGTTTCCGGGGAGCCGGCGTCTTCGTATCGAGGTTCGTCAGCCCGCCGCGACCGTGACCGGCGCGAACCGCCGGCTCCAGTCGCCGGGCAACTCGGCGATCCCGTACGCCATCACCGAGTTGAAGGCGACGGATTGCAGGCCGCGCTCCTTCACCCACGCGAGGAGCTCCTCGTGCCGCACGTCGATGTCGGTGCGCAGGGGGCGATCGGTGCCGGCGGCCAGGGAGGCGATGAGAGCCTGGGCCACCGACGTGTCGCGCGCGATGAGCGGCCCGACCACATGGGTGTCCATGTTGGGCCAGGCGGCCGCGTACCCGATGATCTGCCCGTCGTCCTCGGCCACGCGCAACTGGTCGGCGAAGGCCGGTAGCCGGGTGACGATGTGGGTGCGGTCGCTCCCGAACACCTGCTCGTCGAGACGGAGGATCGCGGTGAGGTCCTCGGCGGTCGCGGCGCGGGTGGTCACCTCCGGCTCCGGTTCACCGGGGGTGAAGTGCCCGCGGACCATTTCGGCCCGTCCTGTGGCCTTGAAGCCGAGTTCCTCGTAGAGGGGGCGGCCGTTCGGCGTCGCATGCAGGGTGAGGGGCGTGGTGCCCATGGCCGAGACGACGTGACGCATCAGCCGGCGTCCCATGCCTTGCCGTGCATGCCGTTTCGCGACCAGGACCATGCCGATCGCGGCGAGGGCAGGATCCTGCGGTCCGTACTCGGTGACGACACAGGCGCTCACCAGGCCGCCCTCGGGATCGTCGATGCCGTAGCCCTTCCCGGCCGTGAGGAGGAAGCCCCACTTGTGCTCCTCCCGTGGCCACCCCCGGTCCTCGGACAAGTCGGCGCAGGCGGCTTGATCGTGGAGGGTCAGACGACGGATGGGCAAGGAGGCAAGGGAAGGAGTCGGCACGCAGGTCAGGCTGTCCGACGAGGGCCCCTGACGTCCACCTGTTTCAGCGGGGACGTACGAGCTTTTGGCCACTTGTCGCCGAGCGGAAAGCAGCGGGGCCACTGCCGGATGTTTCACGTGAAACAGGTAAGAACGCCGGACGCCCGGGCTAGACGCTGAACGGGGCTTTCAGGCCTCAGGATTGACCGACTTGGCCATTCGCTTCGTGCCCGCATTCGTGACGAGAGGAGGGGGGACTTGTGTGCACGGCAGTGGCCGGTAGGGTCGAGTCCGGTTCGCATCCGGGACGGGGCGCCCTGTCCCGTACGGGGCAGCGCAGGGCAATGCAGCCTAACGGGACGGAGAGATCGAAGACCGGCGTTTCCGGGTATACGCCGGAAGCGGCCAGGCGGGTGGGAAGCTCGATGAGAGTCACTGCGGCCAATGTCACACTCTCGCCTTACTTGTCCGTACGGAGCCGAAATACGGGTTAAATGTGGCCGCATTGGCCGCGACAAGGATGGGAACGAGACCGTCCACGGGGGAAGCAGGCACTTTCCGACTTCGGAAGTGCGCAGACCGACCGAAAGATGCTCGAGGCGAGGCACACCATGGACGCTCCGACCACCACGTCGGCCGACAACGGCACTTCTGGCGGCGGGGGCGACTGGTTCACGCCCCGCAAGAACCCGACGACTGCACCGGAAAGCGACGCCGCCGGTACACCGGACAGCACTACGGAAGCACGTCGACCGGCCACGATACGCCCGGTGGGCAGGCCCGGATCCGTCCCGGAAACACCGGCGGATGCCCACTCCGGACCGCCCGGCTCGACATCCGGCGGCCCACGCGCGGATGAGCCCGACCCAGGGCGTGAACATCCGGACGCGACACCCACGCCCGCCCCTCCGTCCGTACAGCACGCTCCATCACCAGCCACTGCGTCCGGCCCCGCCACCGTCTCGTCGCCGGGCCCCGCCCCCACGGCGCTCACCCCGACGCCCTTCGCCTCCACCGTTGCCCCGCCCCACACTCTTCCCGAACAGCGGGTTCCTGCCCAGGAACACGCACCGGCGCCACCCTCGAGCCAGGCCGCCACCCCGCCGGTCGAAGAGGGCTCCCCTGACGCCCTCCTCATCCGCCGCACGATGGCCGAGGTCGCGCCGGTCGCCGACAAGGTCACCTCGTACTTCTACGCCCTGCTCTTCGTCCGCCATCCCCACCTGCGGTCGCTGTTCCCAGCCGCGATGGACACCCAGCGCGACCGGCTCCTCAGAGCGCTGCTCACGGCCGCCGAGCACATCGACAACAAGGACGTCCTCGTCGACTACCTGCAAAAACTCGGCCGCGGCCACCGCAAGTACGGGACCCGGCCCGAGCACTATCCCGCCGTCGGCGAGTGCCTCATCGGCGCGCTGAGCAAGTACGCCGCCGGAGTGTGGAACGCGGAGATGGAGGCGGCCTGGATCCGGGCCTACACCACGATCTCCCAGGTCATGATCGACGCCGCGGCCGCGGACGAACTACGCGCTCCGGCCTGGTGGTACGCCGAGATCGTCACGCACGATCTGAGAACGCCCGATGTCGCGGTGGTCACCGTCCGGCCCGACCAGCCGTACCCGTTTCTCGCGGGGCAGTACACGAGCGTGGAGACGCCTTGGTGGCCGCGGATCTGGCGGCACTACTCCTTCGCGTCGGCGCCCCGGTCCGACGGACTGCTGTCGTTCCACGTCAAGGCCGTACCGGCCGGCTGGGTCTCCAACGCCCTGGTGCACCGCGCCCGCCCCGGCGACATCATCCGGCTCGGTCCGCCCGCGGGTTCCATGACCGTCGATCACACCACCGACAACGGCCTGCTCTGTCTGGGCGGCGGCACGGGCATAGCGCCCATCAAGGCCCTGGTCGAGGATGTCGCCGAGCACGGGGACCGCCGGTCGGTCGAGGTCTTCTACGGGGCCCGCACCGACCACGACCTGTACGACATCGACACCATGCTCCGACTCCAGCAGAGCCATCCCTGGCTCTCGGTCCGCGCGATCATCGACCAGCAGGCGCATCTGCAGCTGCCGGACGCTATTCGCACTTACGGGCCGTGGGACCAGTTCGACGCCTACCTCTCGGGCCCGCCCGGGATGATCCGCAGCGGTGTGGACGCCCTGCGCGACATCGGTATCCCCGCGGACCGCATACGGCACGACTCCGTCGAGGAACTGGTTGCGGCCGGAAGCTGACCGGCGTCTCAGCCCAGGTCGGGCGCGTGCATGGCAAGCACGCCCTCGATGTTGCCGTCCAGGTAGTGGCGCAGCGACAGCGGCACGAGATGGACGGAGGCGATTCCGACCCGGGTGAAGGGCACGCGCACGATCTCGTACTCGCCGACCGGCTCGTCCACCTCGGGGCCGTGGCGCAGGGAGGGGTCCATGGACTCCAGACGGCAGACGAAGAAGTGTTGCACCTTCACGCCGGTCGCGCCGCCGTCCTCTCCGATGTGCTCCATGGTGTCCACGAAGCAGGGCACCACATCGGTGATCTTCGCGCCGAGCTCTTCGTACACCTCGCGGTGCAAGGCATCGACGACGGTGGAGTCGCTGGGCTCGACCCCGCCACCCGGGGTGAGCCAGTAGGGATCCACACCCGGCTTGGTGCGCTTGATCAGGATCAGGTCGGCACCGTCCAGCAGAACGGCGCGGGCGGTGCGCTTGACCACGGGTCGGACGGTCATGAGTGAAATGTGGCCCGGCTGGTTCCACGTGAAACATCGCGAAACGTCACCGGTCGAGCTCCCAGAGTGAGGCACGTCCGCGAGCGCCCGCCCCTCACGTCGGTGCACCCCGGAGCACGTCTGCGAGCACCTCAGCACCAGTCGGCCGAGGACCGCAGCAACCAGTCGTGAGCCCGCGCGATATGGGGCATTGCGAGCGTCCCGGTCCGGACCACGAGGAAGTACGTCCGCAGCGGCGGCACCGCCGGCTCGTGCAGCGCGACGACATCGCCTCGCTCCAACGCGGCCGCGCACAGATAGCGGGGCAGCACCGCGAGGCCGGCGCCGACGACCACGCAGGCCAGGACCGCACGAAGGTCGGGGACGATCACGGTGCCCGGGGCGGCCGGGTGCGAGTCGAAAACGGAGGCCCAATAGCGGGAGACGAACGGCAGCGACTCGTGCACCTCCACCACCGGCACCTTGTCGAGGGCCGGTTCCGGCCCGCGGGCAGGCTGCCCGGACCCGATCTGCTCGGACCAACGCGGGGCGGCTACCAGAACGTGCTCCTCGTCGCAGAGCGCAGTCGCCGTGAGCAGGGCGCCGCGCGGCTGGGCCGTGCTGATGGCCAGATCATGGTGCCCGGCGGAAAGCCCTTCCAGTGTTTCCTCGGCGGTCCCGAAGGAGGCGCGCAGGGCGAAACCCTGGCCGTCCTCGCCGGTCAGCTCCGTGAGGGCGGGCAGGGCCCGTTCGGCGGTGAACTCGGGAGGTCCCGCGAGGTGCAGCGTCCGTAAGGAGGAGTCGTCGTCGACGCCGGTCTCGGTGATCTCCACCAAGGCGTCGAGATGAGGCGCGGCCTTGTGGGCGAGTTCGTCGCCGATGGTCGTCGGGGTCACGCCACGGGCCTGCCGCAGGAACAGAGGGCGGCCCAGTTGCCGTTCCAGCGTCCGTATCTGCGAGGTGACAGCAGGCTGGGAGAGGCCGAGCAGGGCGGCGGCGCGGGTGAAGGAGCCGGCCCGGTGCACGGTCACGAAGGTGCGCAGCAAGGCCAGATCCACCGCGCACTCCCCTCTTCGGCCCCTGCTCCCTGCCCCGGCCGTGCCCAACTATAAATAAGTCGATAGGTCTCTGTCGCTACTGTGATTGGACACTGACAGAGAGTCAACTAGCCTTGGTCGCGCGGTTCTTGCGCGCGGAACCGGGGGACGGTCCGAGCCACGAGGGGGGAGGCTCGGACCGTCCATGGGGGCGGTCAGGCAGCCGACTCGTCCAGCGCACGGAGCACATCCGCCACCAGGTCCTCGGGGTCCTCGGCGCCCACCGACAGCCGGATGAAGCCCTCCGGCACCGCGTCTCCGCCCCAGCGGCCACGCCGTTCGGCCGTGGACCGCACCCCGCCGAAGCTCGTCGCGTCGTCCACGAGGCGCAGCGCGTCGAGGAACCGGTCGGCATGCGCGCGCGTGGGCAGCGTGAACGACACGACGCAGCCGAAGCGTCGCATCTGCCGCGCGGCGATCGCGTGGGAGGGGTCGTCGGGCAGCCCCGGGTAGCGCAGCCCTGCCACTTCGGGCCGCTCGCGCAGTGCCGTCGCGACCGCAAGGGCCGTCGCGCTCTGCCGGTCGACCCGCATCTGGAGCGTCGCGATCGAACGGTGCGCGAGCCAGGCCTCCATGGGTCCGGGAATCGCACCGACGATCTTGCGCCAGCGGCGTACGGCAGCCATGGCCTCGGGGTCCCGGCCCACCACATAACCGAGGAGGACATCGCCGTGGCCGGTGAGCTGCTTGGTGCCGCTGGCCACCGCGAAGTCGGCCCCGAGCTCCAGCGGACGCTGGCCCAGCGGTGTCGCGAGGGTGTTGTCGACGGCGACCAGGGCCCCACGCGCGTGTGCCGCGTCGGCGAGGCGCCTGATGTCGCATACGTCGAGCCCGGGATTGGAAGGGGTCTCGATCCACAGCAGCCGGGCACCGTCGAGGACGTCGAGCTGGGCGTCCCCGCCGGTGGGCGCCGTGCGCACCTCGATGCCGTAGGCCTCCAGTTGAGCGCGGACCAGGGGCAGCGCCTGGTAGCCGTCGTCGGGCAGGACACACACGTCGCCGGTGCGCAGCTGGGAGAAGAGCACTGCCGAGATCGCCGCCATGCCGGATGCGAAGACGAGCGTCTCGGCGTCGTCCCGGCCGGGCGCTTCCAGCTCGCCGACGGCGCGTTCCAGCAGCGTCCACGTCGGGTTCTCGTCGCGGCCGTAGGTGTAGGGACCCGTCGGGTCGCCGGGGAGATGAAAGTGGGCCGCGAACACCGGGCCGGGCAGGGTGGGCTCGTGCTTGACGGGCTCGGGCAGCCCGGCCCGCACCGCACGCGTGCCGTCACCGGCGTCCGCGGCCAGGCCCGCGGTGCCCGTCAGCCCGCCCGCGACACCCGTCTCGTCAGCTGCGGCAGTCGCCCCGCCGTTTCCGGCACCCGTCGCGGAATCACTCATGCCGCCTGTCCCTCCACGTCCTCGCGCACTGCGGCGAGCAGACCGGTGCTCGCCGCCTCCACCATCTCAAGGCACTCCTCGAAGCCGTCCATGCCCCCGTAGTAGGGGTCCGGTACGTCGAGGTCGTCGCCGGCGGCGGGATCGTAGGAGCGGAGCAGCCGTACCTTCGCCGCGTCCTGCTCGGTGGGCGCGAGGCGGCGCAGGGCCCCGAGATGGCCGGAGTCGAGGGCGATCACGAGGTCGAGGCGGGAGAACCACGACGACCGGAACTGCCGGGCCGTGTGGGCGCCCGGATATCCGTTGTCCTCCAGGACGGCCACGGTGCGCGGGTCGGCGCCGTCGCCCTCGTGCCAGCCGCCCGTACCGGCGCTGTCGACCTCCACCAGCTCGTCGAGACCGGCCTCGGCCACCCGCGCGCGGAACACGATCTCCGCCATCGGCGAGCGGCAGATGTTGCCCGTGCAGACGAAGCAGACCCGGTACGTCATGTCCGCTCAGTCCCCGTCGGGCAGGATGACGTGCAGCGCCCAGGAGACGACCGAGATGATCAGGCCTCCCACGACGGCCGTCCAGAAGCCGTCCACGTGGAAGCTCAGGTCGAGCTTGTCCGCCAGCCACGAGGTGAGCAGCAGCATCAGCGCGTTGACGACCAGTGTGAACAGGCCGAGGGTCAATATCAGCAACGGCAGGCTGAGGAGCTTGACCACCGGCTTGACCAGGAAGTTCACCAGGCCGAAGAGCAGCGCCACGATGATCAGCGTGGCGAACTCCTTGCCCGTGCTGTCACCGGTCAGGGTGATCTTGTCGAGCAGCCATACGGCGACCGCCAGGGCGCCCGCGTTCGCAATCGTCTTGACTAGGAAATTCTTCATGTGTCTGATCGTGGCAGACCTGATCGGACACGGGCACAAGAGGCAGGGGCGGACAAGGCGATGAAAGCATTCCGGCTGGACGAACTGGAGGCGGAGCGCGCCGCCAACGAGGGCGCCTACCTGCAGTTTCTGCGGGAGCAGAACATGTCGGTCGGCTTGTACGCCCTCGACGCGGGCGACCAGGATCCACAGAAGCCGCACAATCAGGACGAGGTCTACTTCATTGTGAGCGGCCGGGCCGCGATCACCGTCGGCCTGGAGACCACCCAGGTGGCGCGCGGCAGTGTGATCTACGTGCCGGCGGGCGTCGCCCACAAGTTCCACCACATCACCGAGGACCTGAGGGTGCTGGTGGTCTTCTCTCCGCCCGAGAGCTGACGCGGCGTCTCAGGGTTCCCTAAGGGGTCGATCAGGGGAGGGCAAGGGATGCGAGGCACCCGTTCGACCCCCTCGCGGACCTAGCATCGAGTGCAGGACGTCAGAGATCCGACAGGACCGACAGGACCCGGCACTCGAACGGGCGGAGAGGTAAGGACGAGGGCGATGCGAGAGATCTTCACGGGACTGCCGTGGTGGGTGAAGTGGATCGCGGTGCCGGTCATCGCCCTGGTCGTGTTCGGCGGGCTGATCGCCAGCGTGGTCGGGTTCGTCATCGGACTGCTCTTCAAGGTGCTGGTCTTCGTGGCCCTGGTCGGCGGACTGATCTACGTCGTACGCAAGTTCACGTCGAGCTCCTCGTCGCGCAGCGACTGGTGAGACCGGTGGGAAACCGGTGGGGGTAGCGGGAAACGCCTGGAATCACCGGTTCCCTCGGGCGGGGGAAGTTTCCCGGCGAGGCCGTCTGCGCGCGGTGGCGGGCGAATAGAGTCCGGAACTCGACGCGGGGACTTCCCCGCGAGCGGCATTCACCCCCACCCGTGTTCCCCGCACGGGTCTGTCCCTCGCGCTTCGGGAGAGCCCCTTGGTCCCGGCTGACACCGCCCCCGTCCACCTCCGCACCGTCCCCGCGCAGCCCCGCTCGGCGGCGCCCTCCGAGCCACCGCCTCCGGCTGCCGCACCTCCTCCGCCGACCCTGATCGGCTCCGTGCAGCGCGCGATGCGCCTGCTGGAGACCGTCGCCGCGCATGAGCACGGCGCCCCGGCCAAACAACTGGCCCGTGAGACCGGGCTGGCCCTGCCCACGACGTACCACCTGCTGCGTACGCTCGTGCACGAGGGCTATCTGCGGCGGGACAAGGGCCTGTTCTTCCTCGGTGAGGCGGCCGAGCGGCTGAGCGGCAGCGGGGCGCGGCAGAAACGTCGCAGCACGATCGTCGACGCCCTGGCGCGTTGGCGGGACGCCCTGGGTGTGCCCGTGTACTACGCGGTCTACCGCGAGGGCGAGATCGAGGTCATGTGCGTCTCCGACACCCCCGTCAACCCGGCGGTCGAGGAATGGGCCGACTTCCGGGAGACCGGCCACGCGCACGCCATTGGGCAGTGTCTGCTGTCCCAACTGGACGACGAGGCACGCCGTGACCACCTCGACCGCTACCCGGTGCAGCCCCTCACGCCTTACACGGTGCGCGACAACCACAGCCTGCTCAGGCGCCTGGAGCGGATCCGGCGGATGGAGCCGGTGACCGAGCGCCAGGAGTACGCCCTGGGCGCGGTCTGTGCCGCGATCCCCCTCACCCTCGGCACCACGGCAGCGACGATGGCCATCTCACTCCCCGCACACCAGGTCGACCGGCTGCTGCCCGCGGCCCGGGAGTTGCAGGCCGAGATGGGGCGGCTGCTCGGCTCACTCGCGCTCTCTATCAGTATGTGAAAACTCACTCCTTGTGATCTGCTGTGTACGTTCAGCAAGATTCCACCAAGTGTCAGAGGTTTGTTCCCGGCCAGTAACGGCGATTGACGGGGTTATCGATGCGCGAGTCCGTACAAGCAGAGGTCATGATGAGCTTTCTCGTGTCCGAGGAGCTCTCCTTCCGCATTCCGGTGGAGCTGCGCTATGAGTCCAGTGATCCCTATGCCGTCCGGCTGACGTTCCACTTGCCCGGTGACGCCCCAGTGACGTGGGCTTTTGGACGGGAGTTGCTGATCGACGGGGTCGGCCGGCCGTGTGGGGAGGGCGATGTGCGCGTCACGCCCGTCGAACCCGACGCGTTGGGCGAGGTGTTGATCCGGCTTCAGGTGGGCAGCGACCAGGCGCTGTTCCGTTCGTCGACGGCACCGCTCGTCGCTTTCCTCGACCGTACGGACAAGCTGGTGCCGCTGGGCCAGGAGGGCTCGCTCGCCGACTTCGACGCGCACCTCGACGAGGCCCTGGACCGCATCCTCGCCGAGCAGAGCGCCGGCTGAGACATGGCCCGGCGGCACGGTGGAGTAACGCTTCACCGGACGCCGCCGAGCTACGCAGGAACGCTTCTTCCTGCGATCGTCCTACGATCTCCCTCCGACCCGGCGAGACGCCTCCGGCACTGAGGCGTCACCGCTTGCGGCGCCTGCCCCTCCCCCCGCGGACCGGGACCGCGGAGGCCTCCGGGGCGGGTTCCGAGCCGGGGCGGTCGGCCGAGACCACCAACGCCGCCAGGGCGGTGGTGACCGGCACCGAGGCGACCAGACCGATCGAACCGACCAGCGTGCGCACGATCTCCTCCGCGACCAGCTCGCTGTTGGCGACCGTCCCCACACTGCTCTGCGCGATGGAGAACAACAGCAAAAGGGGCAACGCGGCCCCCGCGTAGGCGAGGACCAGCGTGTTGACGACCGAGGCGATGTGGTCGCGGCCGATCCGGATGCCCGCACGGTAGAGCCCCCGCCAGCCCATCGACGGGTTCGCCTCATGCAGTTCCCAGACCGCCGAGGTCTGCGTGACCGTCACATCGTCGAGCACGCCGAGCGAACCGATGATGACGCCGGCCAGCAGCAGACCGCTCATGTCGATCGTCGGGTAGAGGCCGTGGATCAAACCGGTGTTGTCGTCGGTGTTCCCGGTCAGGGCGGCCCAGTCGATGAACACCGAGCCGAGGAAGCCGATCAGCAGCAGGGAGATGAGGGTGCCGAGCACCGCCACGGACGTCCGCGCGGACAGGCCGTGACACAGGTACAGGGCGATGAGCATGATGGCGCTCGCGCCGACCACCGCCACAACCAGCGGATTGGAACCCTGCAGGATCGCGGGCAGGATGAAGAAGTTCAGCACCATGAAGCTGATGGCCAGGGCGACCAGCGCCATGACACCCCGCATCCGCCCGACGACCACCACGGCCAGGGCGAAGATGCCCGCGAGCAGCGCCATGGGCAGACGGCGGTTGGTGTCGGTGACCGAGTACTGCAGGTCCTTCGGCGCCGAGGGCTCGTAGGCGACCACGACCTCCTGGCCCTCGTGCAGCTGGCGTGACTGGTCGGGCTGGACGATCTCGGTGAAGGTACGGCCCTTGTCGTCGCCGCTGTCGACCCGGATCGTCGCCCGCTTGCAGGTGCCCTTCTCCTCCTGCACCGCGAAGGAACCCTCGGCCGTGGAGGTGTCACCGGTCGGCGGCACACCCGAAGCGCCGGCCTCCTTGCAACTCACCTCGACCACCTTGGTGACGGTGGCGTCCTGCGTCTGCCGGTCGAAACCGACACCGGTGCGCTCGTGTGCCGGAGCGCCGCCCGGCCACAGCACGGCCAGGCCGACCAGCACAGCAGCGGCGAACGGGATCAGGATCGCCGCGATGACCTTGCGCAGATGCAGGGAGACAGGCGTGGCCGGACCGTGACTGTGCGAATGCCCGTGCCCGCCACCCGAGCCGGAACCGAGGCCGTGCCCGTCGCCGCCGCCCTGACCATGGCCCTGTCTCTTGCCTCCGCGGGGACCGTCGCCGTCGCTTCCACCGTGGCCGCCACCTCCGGTGGGTGCTGATCCGTACCCACCCCCGGTGCCATGTCCGGAGCCCGGTCCATACCCACCGCGGCCCCCAGGGCCGAATTCCGAGCCCTGCCCGTACTCGGGCCCAGGGCTCTGCCCCCTGAGCGGTCCTTGCCCCGGGGCCCCTCCCTGCCCGGCCCCGGCGGCGAAATGACGGCCGTCACCACGGCCGTTGCCGTTTCCGGCGCCGGATCCGCGGGGCGGCTCGGGCGGTGGGAAGGAAGGACGCTGCGTCGTGGTCACCGCCCGATCATCGCAAGAGTGAGGGAGGCCCTCTGTTCACCGCGCCAGAATTGCCGCTAGCGTGGGGGCACCTTTTGTACACGCGGGAGCTCGGAGCACCGGGCTGAGAGGGCGCTGACCTCCGTCCCGACGATGTTTCACATGAAACGTCGCCGGAGTCGAGTGATGTTTCACACGAAGCATCGCCGGACGGAAGCCGCTGCGTCGACCGCCGAACCTGTTACCGGGTAATGCCGGCGTAGGGAGTAGGTCTCATGACCAACAAGGACGCACGCACGCCTGCCTCCGTTCAGGACGAGACGTCCGAGGAGGCCGGGAAGTCCATCGGCTGGCACAAGGCGTACATCGAGGGCACCCGCCCCGACCTGCGCGTGCCGGTCCGTCAGGTGCACCTCACCAACGGCCAGGCGGTCACGCTCTACGACACGTCGGGCCCCTACACCGATCCACTCGTCGACACCGACGTCCGCAGGGGGTTGGCGCCGCTGCGCGAGAACTGGATCATCGCCCGCGGCGACACCGAGGAGTACGCCGGCCGCCCCGTCCGACCCGAGGACGACGGCATCAAGCACACCTCGCCCCGTGGCGGTCTCCGCAACCTGGACGCCGTCTTCCCCGGCCGGCCCCGCCAGCCACGCCGCGGCCGGGGCGAAGAGGCGGTCACCCAACTCGCATACGCCCGCCGCGGCGAGATCACGCCCGAGATGGAGTACGTGGCCATCCGGGAGAACGTCTCGCCGGAGGTGGTCCGCGACGAGATCGCCGCGGGTCGGGCCGTGCTTCCGGCCAACGTCAACCACCCGGAGATCGAGCCGATGATCATCGGCAAGCGATTCCTGGTGAAGGTCAACGCCAACATCGGCAACTCGGCTGTGACCTCCTCCATCGAGGAAGAGGTCGAGAAGATGACCTGGGCGACCCGCTGGGGCGCCGACACGGTCATGGACCTGTCCACCGGCCGCAACATCCACACCACGCGTGAGTGGGTCCTGCGCAACTCCCCCGTGCCCATCGGCACCGTGCCGCTCTACCAGGCCCTGGAAAAGGTCGACGGCCGTGCCGAGGAACTGACCTGGGAGATCTACAAGGACACGGTCATCGAACAGGCCGAGCAGGGCGTGGACTACATGACGGTCCACGCGGGTGTGCGCCTGCCGTACGTGCCGCTCACGGCAAACCGCAAGACCGGCATCGTCTCCCGGGGCGGCTCGATCATGGCGGCCTGGTGTCTCGCGCACCACAAGGAGTCGTTCCTGTACGAGAACTTCGAGGAACTCTGCGAGATCCTCGCCGCGTACGACGTCACGTACTCGCTCGGGGACGGCCTCAGGCCCGGATCGATCGCGGACGCCAACGACGAGGCGCAGTTCGCGGAGTTGCGCACCCTCGGGGAACTCAACCGGATCGCGAAGCGTTTCAACGTACAGACCATGATCGAGGGCCCGGGCCACGTCCCGATGCACAAGATCAAGGAGAACATCGACCTTCAGCAGGAGATCTGCGATGAAGCTCCGTTCTATACGCTCGGCCCGCTGACCACGGACGTCGCCCCGGCGTACGACCACATCACCTCCGGCATCGGCGCCGCGATGATCGCCTGGTGGGGCACGGCGATGCTCTGCTACGTCACGCCCAAGGAGCACCTGGGCCTGCCGAACCGTGACGACGTCAAGACCGGCGTCATCACCTACAAGATCGCCGCCCACGCAGCCGACCTCGCCAAGGGGCACCCGGGTGCGCAGGAGTGGGACGACGCGCTGTCGGACGCCCGTTTCGAGTTCCGGTGGGAGGACCAGTTCAACCTGGCCCTCGACCCGGACACGGCACGGGAGTTCCACGACGAGACCCTGCCCGCGGAGCCGGCCAAGACGGCTCACTTCTGCTCGATGTGCGGTCCCAAGTTCTGCAGCATGAAGATCTCGCAGGACATCCGCAGGGAACACGGCGGCACACGGGCCGAGGTCGAGGAGGGCATGGCCCTGAAGTCGAAGGAGTTCGCGGCGAGCGGGAACCGCGTGTACCTGCCCATCGCGGACTGACCGCCGCGCCCAGGCCGGGGCCGACGCGTCCCGGCCTGTGGGAGGTGCCGTGCGAGGAGACGCCCGGGGCCCGCCCCTGGGGGGCGGGGTGCCCGGACGGGCTCCGGCGGTTACTCCGGCTTGTGCTCCGGTCCTCCGAAGTCCGGGCTGGTGTAGTCCGGGCTGCTGAAGCTGGGGCGCGAGCCGCGGTCGCCGTCGTCCGGGCTGGTGAACCCCGGGCGGTCGTAGCCGAGGTGCGGCATGCGGCTGACCGGGGTGGGCGAGGACGGGTGGTGCAGCGTGGCGGCCGTGCCGGGGTCGGCGAGTGCCTCCCGCAGGAAAGGCAGGATGCCGCGTTCCAGCAGGGCCTCGTGCCAGGCCTCCTTGGCCCGGGCCACCTCGCCCTGCAGTTCGCCGTACGGCCCGCTCTCGGCCGTGGGCTTGTTGCGCAGAGCGGTGAGCAGCAGCCCCACCGCGGCGACGAGGATCGCGACCGCGGTCACGGCACCGAACACCCAGCCCGTGGTGAGCATGGTCCGGGCGAACCCCTGCTCGGGGTCGAGCATCCGCAGGATGTAGCCGACGAGCAGGAAGATCGCCGCGGCGGTACCGGCCAGGACGGGTGCGAGGACGGCGACGACGGCGATGGCGCCCGCGCCGGTGGTCTCGGCGACCCCTCCGACGGTGGCGGCGAGCCCCGACACACCCGAGCCCGGCTCGGAGGAGTCGGACCCGCGTACGGCCGGTGAGGCGGCCGAGGCCGGCTGACGAAGCGCGTCGCGGACCTTGACGTAGTGCTGGTACTCGGTCGAGGCGGCCGCCGTGATGAGCGCGGTGGCGCTCAGCGCCATGGTGCGCAGCTGTTCGGGGTTGAGCCGCTGTCCGACAGCGGCCAGTTCCGGACGGTGTGGTGCGGAGCGCAGCGCCTCATCGAGGATCCGCTCGTATTCCTGGCGGTCCTCGCTCAGCAGGTGCTGCGGAACGCTGTTCATGTGCATCCCCCGATGCTCCGTAGGGCTTGGGGCTCGGCATGCTGACGAGCCGTCGGGCAGAAACGGAGGGGAGCCTGCTACGGATACGCCGATGGTAGAGCGGTGACGGTACGCGGTGACAGGGGGTTTACCGAAATTGACCCCTCACCGGCCGGGTCCTCCGACGGGGAACGCCTGCCCGGTGAACGTTCACGTACCCAGCGGCAGTTGCTGGACCAGCAGCTTTCCGGCCATGGTCACGCCGCCGTCCATCGCGATGGCCAGTCCGTCGGCGTAGACGTGCGGTCCCTCGATCACGGGGTCGCCGTTGTCCTCGTCGTCCTCGGAGCCGACCTCGCCCAGCAGATAGGGGATCGGGCTGTGCCCGTGAACGATGCGGGTGCCCCCGTACGTATCGAGCAGGGAGCGCACGGCGTCCGCGCCGCCCTCGTCGCGGAAGGAGAACCGCTTGGTGAACTTGCGGAACAGGTCCCAGACCTCGTCCGCGTCGTTGCGGGTGATGGTCTCGCGGACGGTGTCGTTGACCTCCTCGATGGAGCGGCCGTAGTCGAGATAGGCGGTGGTGTCGGAGTGGACGAGCAGGTGGCCGTCGACCTCCTCGACGGCGTCCAGGCGGGACATCCACTGCAGGTGGTGGTCCTGGAGGCGGTCCATGTCGGTCTTCTGGCCGCCGTTGAGCAGCCAGGCCGCCTGGAAGGTGGCGGTGCCGGCGCCGGAGTTGACGGGGGTGTCGCCGAATCGCTTCGCACCCAGCAGGAGCAGTTCGTGGTTGCCCATGAGCGCCTTGCAGTAGCCGCCGGCTGCGGCGGCCTCGGCGGACAGCCGCATCACCAGGTCGATGACGCCGATGCCGTCCGGGCCGCGGTCGGTGAAGTCGCCGAGGAACCACAGCCGGGCGGTGCCCGCGCACCAGCTGCCGGCGGCGTCGAGCAGGCCCTTCTCCTGGAGGGCGGACACCAGCTGGTCGAGGTAGCCGTGCACGTCACCCACGACGTACAGCGGGCCCTGCCCGGTGGTGGACTGCGGGGCGGCGGTCTCGGGATCCACGGTCACCTGAACAGTGTCACCCCGGTTGACGACGGGAAGGTCGCGCTGGGTCGGCGTGTATCCCTCGGGATAGGTCTCCTCGGGCGGCGGGGCGACCTCGCCGGGGTGGACGCTGTGGACGTACGGACCGGCCTCGTGGACGTACGCGGGCACCCGGAAGTCGCGCAACGTCGCCGTCCGCTCCACCTCGGGTCCCTGACCGGCCCCCTGAGTCATCGACCCCTCCACCATCGCGCCGCGTTGCACCGCATCGGACTGCCTGGTCGTAGCGGCCCGCGGGTGTCGTGGGCCCATCATAGGAATGCGGATCGCGCCATGTGATGACCCAGGGGTGGTGAATCAGCGCAAGAGTCCAGTTCACCGCGGCTTTCGCCCCGATTGGACCGGGCTTTGACCACCGTGTGACCGCCCGCGCTCTTCTTCTCTTCGCGAGAACGATCCCTTCTCTCCGGGGGACCGGCCCTGTTTCTCCCCAGGAGGGTGACCTTCCTCTTGCCCGTGCGGGATCTACGCGCCTTCGGGTGATCGCGGAGGGCTGACCGTCGTGCGCGGCGGGCGTCGCTGGGACGAGGTGCGCACGATCAGCTCCGTCGGTATCACCTGCTCCACCGGGTCGTCGGATTCCACTCCCTCGATGGCGTCGATGAGGAGCTGCACCACTGCCGTGCCGATGCGGCGGGGTTTGAGGGAGAGCGTGGTGATGGGGGGCTCGGTGTTGGCGTACACCGTGGACTCGCTGCAGCAGACCAGCAGCAGGTCGTCGGGGACGCGCAGGCCGTAGCGGCGGGCGGCGGCGAGCAGGTCGGTGCCGTTCGGGTCGAACAGTCCGTAGACCGCGTCGGGCCGGTCCGGCCGGGCGAGGAGCCGGTCGGCGGCGACGGCGCCCGCGCACGGATCGTGCGCGGGATAGGCCTCGTACACCGGATCCTGACCGACGCGCTCGCACCATCGCAGGTAGGCGGTGGTGGACAGGTGGGTGTAGGTGTCCGTCGTCGTGCCGGTCAGCAGGCCGATGCGGCGGGCGCCGGCGCCGGCCAGGTGGTCGAGGATGCCGAGGACGGCGGCCTCGTGGTCGTTGTCGACCCAGGCCGTGACCGGCAGGGCACCGGCCGGGCGGCCGTCGGAGACCACCGGCAGCCCCTGCCGGACCAGCTCGCTGACGACCGGGTCCTGGTCGGAGGGGTCGATGACGACCGTTCCGTCCAGGGCGACGTTGGACCACACGTCGTGGCGGGAGGTCGCGGGCAGGATGACGAGCGCGTAGCCACGGGCGAGCGCGGCGGAGGTGGCGGCCCTTGCCATCTCGGCGAAGTACGCGAACTCCGTGAAGGTAAAAGGTTCATCCCCGTACGTGGTCACGGTCAGGCCGATGAGGCCCGACTTGCCGGTACGGAGGGTCCGGGCGGCGGCCGAGGGCCGGTAGCCCAGGCGGTCGGCGACTTCCCGGACGTGGCGCCGGGTGGCGTCCGGGAGCCGGCCCTTGCCGTTGAGGGCGTCGGAGACGGTCGTGATGGAGACTCCGGCGGCGGCGGCCACGTCTCTGATGCCGGCCCGACCCGGCCGACTGCCTCGCCGTGAGGTTTCCGCGCGGCTCACCTGGTGCTTCCCTGCTGCTGTCATGGCGAGCCGATAGTAGGGCTCATGCCGTGGGGTAGGGCGGACGCATATGCACGCGTTGACAGGCACGTTTCTGCATGATCATTAAACCTCAATTGCCTTGCAAATAATGGGTGTTGAGCGCTTTCTTGGCAGTACCTGTCTTGTTGGCGCGCACGGGCCTGCCAACGGGGTGAGGTTGCGAAGAGGTCTCAACTCACCTGCACGGGGGACGCGCGCCACGGCGTACACCACCGGCGCATAGATATATGTGCGGCGCGCCCCCGGATTCGTACGCCTTGATGCGGTGATGCCCCAGATGCCAGTGGGACGGGAGAGCGTGGGGCCGACCGCTCGGTCGTGGCTATACGCAGCGGCGCCGAATCCTCATAAGGTGAGGAGTATTGGATGTCGGCGGCGGTCATGGGCCGCCGGTCTTCACGAGGAGGACTGCGGTGAGCGAGACGAGCCCCAAGCTGCGCGCCGAGCTGGAGGGGATCCCCACCTACAAGCCGGGCAAGCCCGCGGCGGCAGGTGGGCCGGTGGCCTACAAGCTGTCCTCCAACGAGAACCCCTACCCGCCGCTGCCGGGCGTGATGGAGAGCGTGACGGCGGCGGCCTGCGCCTTCAACCGCTACCCGGACATGGCCTGTACGGGGCTGATGAACGAGCTGTCCGAGCGATTCGGGGTCCCTCTCTCCCACCTGGCCACCGGTACCGGCTCGGTCGGTGTCGCCCAGCAGCTGATCCAGGCGACCTCGGGCCCCGGTGACGAGGTGATCTACGCCTGGCGCTCTTTCGAGGCCTACCCGATCATCACGCAGATCAGCGGCGCGACGTCGGTCCAGGTGCCGCTGACCCCCGGGGATGTGCACGACCTCGACGCGATGGCCGACGCGATCACCGAGCGAACCCGGTTGATCTTCGTCTGCAACCCCAACAACCCGACGGGCACGGTGGTCCGGCGAGTGGAGCTGGAGCGCTTCCTCGACCGGGTCCCGCGTGATGTGCTGGTGGTCCTCGACGAGGCGTACCGCGAGTTCATCCGCGACCCCGAGGTGCCGGACGGCGTCGAGATCTACCGGAACCGGCCCAACGTCTGTGTCCTACGGACCTTCTCCAAGGCGTACGGCCTCGCCGGCCTGCGCGTCGGTTTCGCCATCGCTCATGAACCGGTGGCCGCGGCGCTGCGCAAGACGGCGGTGCCGTTCGGCGTGAGCCAGCTCGCGCAGGAGGCGGCGATCGCCTCGCTGCGGGCCGAGGACGAGCTGTTCGGCCGGGTCGGCTCGCTGGTCTGTGAGCGCACGCGCGTGGTCGACGGGCTGCGCTCGCAGGGCTGGACGGTGCCCGAGACCCAGGCCAACTTCGTGTGGCTGCGGCTGGGGGAGAGCACGGTCGCGTTCGCGCAGGCCTGCGAGCAGGCGGGTGTGGTGATCCGGCCGTTCCCGGGCGAGGGTGTGCGGGTGACGGTCGGGGAGGCCGAGGCGAACGACATCTTCCTGAAGGTGTCGGAAGGATTCCGCAAGGAGCAGTAGGGCTCCGCAAGGAAGTAGGGCTTCGCGAGGAGCAGTAGGGCTCCCTAGCAAGCTGCATGGCTCCGCAGGAAGCTGCAGGGCTCCGCAGGAAAAGCTGTGGCTCCGCGTGCCTGGTCAGGCGTCCAGGAGTTCCACGCGGACGGGGTCCCCGTCCCGCACGGTCGCGAGCAGCCCGGGGTCGCCGTCGAAGCGGCCCAGGACATTGCACGGGCCGGCGAGGCGGCATTCATCGCCACGTGAGATCGGAGTGGGCCCGTAGGGGAGAGCCAGGGCATCGCCGTCGGTCCAGAAGGCGACGGTGCCGGGCTCGACGACCTCTTGAGCGCCTGTTTCACGTGAAACCGACACCCCCGCGTCGAAGTACACCTCCGCGCCCCAGGTGCGTGCGGTGGAGACCAGGGGTAGTGCCTTGACCAGGGCCTGGCTGGTCGGGGTGTCGTCGAGCGAGGCATCGAGATGGCCCGCGGGCCAGGAGATCCGTATCTGTCGCGGTGTCGGTGTCTGCATGCCGTCGATTCAACAATATGTTGAAGTTCGAGCCAAGGGCTCGACTGTGACGGGGGAGACAGGGACCCCCTCAAGGTGCTCGAAAGTCCGTGCTGCATAATGGCTTGTGAATGTGAACGCTTTCACAAGCGTATGTAAGGAGCGGCGACGTGGACCTGGCTTTGGCGCCGGAGACCCTGGCGCGATGGCAGTTCGGAATCACCACCGTCTACCACTTTCTGTTCGTCCCCCTGACGATCTCCCTGGCCGCGCTCACGGCCGGTCTGCAGACGGCGTGGGTGCGGACGGAGAAGGAGAAGTACCTCCAGGCCACCAAGTTCTGGGGCAAGCTCTTCCTGATCAACATCGCGATGGGTGTGGTCACCGGCATCGTGCAGGAGTTCCAGTTCGGCATGAACTGGTCCGACTACTCGCGTTTCGTCGGTGACGTCTTCGGTGCGCCGCTCGCCTTCGAGGCACTGATCGCGTTCTTCTTCGAGTCCACCTTCATCGGCCTGTGGATCTTCGGCTGGGACAAGCTGCCGAAGAAGATCCATCTGGCCTGTATATGGATGGTCTCCATCGGCACGATCCTGTCGGCCTACTTCATCCTCGCGGCCAACTCCTGGATGCAGCACCCGGTCGGCTACCGGATCAACGAGGCGAAGGGCCGGGCCGAGCTCACCGACTTCTGGCTGGTGCTGACCCAGAACACCGCGCTCGCCCAGGTCTTCCACACGCTCACAGCGGCCTTCCTGACCGGCGGCGCCTTCATGGTCGGCATCGCCGCCTTCCACCTGGCCCGCAAGAAGCACGTCCCGGTGATGAAGACCTCGCTGCGGCTGGGCCTCGTCACCGTGGTCATCGGCGGCCTCCTCACCGCGATCAGCGGCGACGTGCTGGGCAAGATCATGTACCAGCAGCAGCCGATGAAGATGGCCGCCGCCGAGGCGCTGTGGGACGGCGAGAAGCCGGCCCCCTTCTCGGTCTTCGCCGTCGGCGACGTCGACAAGGGCCACAACAAGGTCGCCATCGAGATCCCCGGCCTGCTGTCCTTCCTCGCGAAGGACGACTTCACGTCGTACGTGCCCGGCATCAACGACATCAACAAGGCCGAGCAGGAGAAGTACGGGCCCGGCGACTACCGGCCCAACATCCCCGTGGCGTACTGGGGCTTCCGGTGGATGATCGGCTTCGGCATGACGTCGTTCGCCATCGGCCTGGCCGGGCTGTGGCTGACCCGCAAGAAGTTCATGTTGCCGCAGCACCTGAGGGTGGGCGACGACGAGGTGCCGCATCTCGTCCTGCTGCCGAGGAAGGCGCTCGGCCCGACCCTCACCAAGTGGTACTGGCGCATCGCGATCCTCACCCTGGGCTTCCCGCTGATCGCCAGCTCCTGGGGCTGGATCTTCACCGAGATGGGCCGCCAGCCGTGGGTCGTCTACGGCCTGTTCCAGACGCGTGACGCGGTCTCCCCCGGTGTGTCGCAGGCCGAGGTCATCACGTCGATGGCCGTCTTCACCACGCTGTACGCGATCCTCGCCGTCGTCGAGGTCAAGCTGCTGGTCAAGTACGTCAAGGCAGGCCCGCCGGAGCTCACCGAGGCCGACCTCAACCCGCCCACGAAGATCGGCGGCGACTCCCGGGACGCCGACAAGCCGATGGCCTTCTCGTACTAGGCCGAGGGAGCTGCACAGTCATGGAACTGCACGACGTCTGGTTCGTTCTGATCGCCGTCCTGTGGACCGGCTACTTCTTCCTGGAGGGCTTCGACTTCGGGGTCGGCGTGCTCACGAAGCTGCTCGCCCGCAACCGGCCCGAGAAGCGGGTACTGATCAACACCATCGGCCCCGTCTGGGACGGCAACGAGGTGTGGCTGCTGTCGGCGGCCGGCGCGACCTTCGCGGCCTTCCCCGATTGGTACGCCACGCTCTTCTCCGGCTTCTACCTGCCGCTGCTGCTCATCCTGGTCTGCCTGATCGTCCGGGGAGTGGCCTTCGAGTACCGCGTGAAGCGACCCGAGGAGAACTGGCAGCGCAACTGGGAGACGGCGATCTTCTGGGCCTCGCTGCTGCCCGCGTTCCTGTGGGGCGTGGCCTTCGGCAACATCGTGCGGGGCGTCAAGATCGACCAGGACTTCAACTACGCGGGCGGCGTTCTGGACCTGCTCAACCCGTACGCGCTGCTCGGTGGCCTGGTCACGCTGTCGCTGTTCACCTTCCACGGGACGGTGTTCGTCGGGCTCAAGACGGTCGGGGAAATCCGGGAGCGAGCGCGGAAGCTGGCGCTGCGGGCCGGAGCCCTGACCGCCCTGCTGGTGCTCGTTTTCCTGATGTGGACGCAGTCCGACCGGGGAGACGGCCCTTCGCTCGTGACGATGGTCGTGGCCGTGGCATCGCTGCTCGTGGCCCTGGTCGCGGCACGGGCCGGGCGTGAGGGCTGGGCGTTCGCGCTGTCGGGGCTCACCATCGTGGCCACGGTGGCGATGCTGTTCCTGACGCTCTTCCCGAACGTCATGCCGTCGACGCTGAACCCGGCCTGGAGCCTCACGGTCACCAATGCCTCGTCCAGCCCGTACACACTGAAGATCATGACCTGGTGTGCCGGGATCGCCACCCCGGTCGTCCTGCTCTACCAGGGCTGGACGTACTGGGTGTTCCGCAAGCGGATCGGTACGCAGCACATCGCCGAGACCGCGCACTGAGGTGTGTTTCACGTGAAACCGATCGACCCGCGTCTTCTCCGGTACGCCCGCGCCACCCGTGTCTTCCTGGTGACGGTCGTCGCCCTGGGAGCGGTGGGCGCGGGGCTGGTCATCGCGCAGGCGATGCTCATCGCCGAGGTGGTGGTCGGCGCGTTCCAGCACCGCATGACGGTGTCCGGACTCGCCACCCCCCTGGTGCTGTTGGCCGGCGTCGCGGCCGGCCGGGCGCTGGTCGGCTGGCTCACCGAACTCGCCGCGCACCGGGCGAGTGCGGCCGTGAAGTCCGAGCTGCGGGGAAGGCTGCTGGAGCGTTCCTCCGAGCTGGGGCCGGGTCGGCGGAGCGGGCAGCGGACCGGTTCGCTGGTCGCCCTGGCCACCCGGGGCGTCGACGCCCTCGACGACTACTTCTCGCGGTATCTGCCGCAGCTGGGCCTCGCGGTGGTCGTGCCCGTGGCGGTGCTGGCGCGGATCGTCACCGAGGACTGGGTCTCCGCGGCCATCATCGTAGGCACCCTGCCGCTCATCCCGGTGTTCATGGTGCTGATCGGCTGGGCCACCCAGTCACGGATGGACCGTCAGTGGCGGCTGCTGTCGCGGCTGTCCGGGCACTTCCTGGATGTCGTCGCGGGCCTGCCGACGCTGAAGGTCTTCGGACGGGCCAAGGCGCAGGCAGAGTCGATCCGGCGCATCACCGGCGAGTACCGCCGGGCGACCATGCGGACGCTGCGGATCGCCTTCATCTCCTCGTTCGCCCTGGAACTGCTCGCGACGATCTCGGTGGCGTTGGTCGCCGTGACGATCGGCATGCGGCTGGTACACGGCGAGATGGACCTGTACATCGGTCTGGTCGTCCTGATTCTCGCGCCCGAGGCGTATCTGCCGCTGCGGCAGGTCGGGGCGCAGTACCACGCGGCGGCGGAGGGGCTCGCCGCCGCCGAGGAGATCTTCGAGGTCCTGGAGACGCCCCGGCCGGCGTCCGGCTCCGAGGACGTGCCGGAGGGTGCGCTGTCCTTCGAGGGCGTGACCGTCCGCTACCCGGGGCGGTCGGCGGACGCCGTCACGAACGTGACCTTCGGCGTCGAGCCCGGGGAGACGGTCGCGCTGGTGGGGCCGAGCGGCGCGGGCAAATCGACGCTGCTGAGCGTCCTGCTGGGGTTCGTGCGACCGGCCGAGGGGCAGGTGCGGGTCGGGGGTGTCGACCTCGTCGATGCCGACCTGGAGCAGTGGCGTTCCCGGATCGCGTGGGTGCCGCAGCGTCCCCATCTCTACGCCGGGACGATCGCCGAGAACGTGATGCTGGCGCGGCCCGGCGCCGACGACGTCTCCGTACGGCGGGCGCTGCGGGACGCCGGGGCGCTGGAATTCGTCGACGCGCTGCCCGAAGGTGTGGAGACCGTGCTCGGCGAGGACGGCGCCGGGTTGTCCGCCGGGCAGCGGCAACGCCTCGCCCTGGCCCGCGCGTTCCTCGCCGACCGGCCCGTGCTGCTGCTCGACGAGCCGACGGCGGCGATGGACGGGGCCACCGAGGCCGAGGTCGTTGCGGCGGTGCGGCGGCTCGCGGCCGGCCGGACGGTCCTGCTAGTGGTGCACCGGCCGGCGCTGCTGGACGTCGCGGACCGGGTGGTGCGGCTGGAGGCCGCGGACCGGGCGGCGCGGCCTGCGGAGCCCGGGACCACCACTGCTCTGCCTGTGGCGGCGCGGCCTTCGGAGCCCGGGGCCACCACTGCTCTGCCTGTGGCGGCGCGGCCTTCGGAGCCCGGGGCCACCAC
>NZ_JBEZCR010000007.1:267842-422322 GCF_040647715.1 Streptomyces tibetensis
GGCCACCACTGCTCTGCCTGTGGCGGCGCGGCCTTCGGAGCCCGGGGCCACCACTGCTCTGCCTGTGGCGGCGCGGCCTTCGGAGCCCGGGGCCACCGCTGCCCTGCCGGTGACGTCCGACGCGACCCGATCGGCCGACACTCGGATCGCCGTGGCCGAGCCGCCCGCCCCGACCCGGTCCGTCGGGCAGTCGGCTCGGGGCGGTGTCCTCACGCGCGTCCGCGTGATGGCCGGTGCCCGGCGCGGGAGGCTGGGACTCGCGCTGCTGCTCGGGAGCCTTGCCCTGGGGAGTGCCGTGGGGCTCATGGCCACCTCGGGTTGGCTCATCTCGCGGGCCTCGCAGCAGCCGCCCGTGCTGTATCTGATGATGGCCGTCACCGCGACACGGGCGTTCGGGATCGGACGGGCCGTGTTCCGCTATGCCGAGCGGCTGGTGTCGCACGACGCCGTGCTGAGGATGCTGGCGGACACCCGGGTCGCGGTGTTCCGCAGGCTGGAGCGGCTGGCACCGGCCGGACTGCGCCGGGCCCGGCGGGGGGATCTGCTCTCCCGGCTGGTCGCGGACGTGGACGGGCTGCAGGACTACTGGCTGCGGTGGCTGTTGCCGGCCGGGGCGGCCCTGGTCGTGTCGGCCGCGTCGGTCGGCTTCACCGCGTGGCTGCTCCCCGAGGCCGGGGCGGCGCTCGCGGCCGGGCTCCTGGCGGCCGGGGTCGGTGTACCGCTGATCACCGGTGCTGTGGCCCGCCGGGCCGAACACAAACTGGCGCCCGCCCGCGGGGTGCTCGCGACGCGCGTGGCCGACCTGCTCACGGGCACCGCGGAACTGACCGTCGCCGGTGCGCTGCCCTCGCGGACCGCCCAGGCCCGCGAGGCCGACGGGGTGCTGACCCGGATCGCCGCGCGGACCGCCACGGCCACCGCCCTGGGAGACGGCCTCACCGCGCTGATCTCAGGGCTCACCGTCACGGCCGCGGCGCTGGCCGGCGCACAGGCGGTCGCCGCCGGGCGGCTCGACGGCGTGGCCATGGCCGTGGTCGTCCTGACTCCGCTCGCCGCCTTCGAGGCCGTGCTCGGAATGCCGCTCGCCGTGCAGTACCGGCAGCGCGTGCGCCGCAGCGCGGAGCGGGTGTACGAGGTGCTGGACGCCCCTGAACCCGTGGGGGAGCCGGAGCGGCCGCGGCAGGCGCCCGCGTCGCCGTTCCCGGTCGTCGTCACGGGGCTGACCGCCCGGCACGCAGGGCAGAACCGGGAGGCCCTCGACGGGCTCGACCTGACCCTCGACGAGGGGCGCCGGATCGCCGTGGTCGGACCCTCCGGCTCCGGCAAGACCACGCTGGCGCAGGTGCTGCTGCGGTTCCTCGACGTGGAGGCGGGCTCGTACACGCTCGCGGGTGTGGACGCGTCCGCGCTGCACGGCGACGACGTACGAGGGCTCGTCGGGCTGTGCGCGCAGGACGCGCATCTCTTCGACAGCTCCCTGCGCGAGAACCTGCTGCTGGCCAGGAAGGACGCCACCGAGGAACAGCTGCGCACCGCGCTGGGCCGCGCCCGGCTGCTGGAGTGGGCGGACAGCCTGCCCGACGGTCTGGACACGCTCGTCGGCGAGCACGGTGCGCGGCTGTCGGGAGGCCAGCGACAGAGGCTGGCGCTGGCCCGGGCACTGCTCGCCGACTTCCCCGTCCTGGTGCTGGACGAGCCCGCCGAACACCTCGACCTGGAGACGGCCGACGCGCTCACCGCCGATCTGCTGGCCGTCACCGAGGGGCGGACCACGCTGCTCATCACGCACCGGCTGGCGGGCCTCGAAGCGGTCGACGAGGTGATCGTGCTGGACCGGGGACGGGTCGTGCAGCGCGGCCGGTACGCGGACCTGCTGTCAGCGCAGGGGCCGCTCCGGGAGATGGCGGAGCGGGAAGCCGCTGCCGAGTCGCTGGTGGGAGCGCGGTAGCGGCCGGGACCGGTGTGCACTGGGCCGTTCGGCGCAGCCGGTCCCCCAGCCGTAGGACCTGAACAGGACCGGGCCCGCGATGCTGGGCGACGATCGCTGACATGCGTTCATGTCGCCGCCGATGGCTGCTGGTTCCGGTCCTGCTGTGTGCGCTGGCCGTGCTGGCGGCCCGGCCGCCGGCGGCGCCCGAGGAGCCCGGCAGCGGTTCTGGCGCGGAGACCGGCATCAGCGCCGAGGTGGCGCGGCTGTACGAGGAGGCCGCGGTGGCGACGCAGCAGTACGAGGCCGGCCGCAAGGAGGCCGAGGAGCAGCGGGCCGAGGTCCAGCGGGCGGAGGAACTCCTGGACGCGCAGCGGCGGCACATCGCCCTTCTGCACGAGGACCTCGGCCGGATCGCCCGGGCCCAGTACCGCGGCAGCGGGGGCTTGCCGGTGGCCGCGTACATGATCCTCGCCGACAGTCCCGACAGCCTGATGCGAGGTCAGCACGCCTTTTCGCAAGCGGATCTCGCCGTGAACAACGCGATCTCCAAGAACCGGCGCGCCGAGGCGCGGCTGGCGGCGGACGAGGCCAGGGCCGCGGACCGGTGGCAGGCGCTGGAGCGTCGCAACACCCAACTCGCGCGTCTTAAGGCGGACATCGAGCAGAAGCTGGAGTCGGCGCGCTCCCAGCTCCAAGGGCAGGCGGACGCCGCGGCCGCCGCCGGGGCGTGCCAGGGAACCGTCCGGCTCGACCAGCCGGAGACGGGGTTCACCGAGGGCGACTGGGTCGCTCCGGTCGAGACGTACGAGCTGTCGGCGTCCTACGGCAGCGGTGGTGCGCGCTGGTCGAACCGGCACACCGGGCAGGACTTCGCAGTGCCGATCGGGACGCCGGTGCGGGCCGTGGGTTCCGGCCGAGTGGTGAGGGTGTCCTGCGGTGGCGCCTTCGGTATGGAGATCGTGCTCGAGCACGCGGACGGCTATTACACGCAGTACGCCCATCTCGCTTCGGTCGCGGTCGACGAGGGGGAGCACGTCAGCCCCGGACAGTGGATCGGCCAGTCGGGCACCACGGGCAACTCCACCGGGCCGCACCTGCACTTCGAGGCCCGGATCACAGCGGAGTCGGGCTCGTCGGTGAACCCGGTCAGTTGGCTGGCGGCGCGCGGGGTGTCCCTCTGAGACGCCCCGGCTCCGGCGGCTACGGCAGTTCCGTCAGCAACTGCTCGATCACGACAGCGACCCCGTCCTCGTTGTTCGCCACCGTCCGGCCCGAGGCGGCGGCGATCACGTCGGGGTGGGCGTTGCCCATGGCGTACGACCGGCCCGCCCAGGTCAGCATCTCCACGTCGTTCGGCATGTCACCGAAGGCGACGACCTGCTCGTGCGAGATGCCGCGCTCGGCGCAGCACAGCGCGAGAGTACTGGCCTTCGACACTCCCGGGCCGCTGATCTCGAGGAGGGCGCTGGGGCTGGAGCGCGTGACGTTGGCGCGGTCACCGATGGCGAGGCGGGCCAGGGTCAGGAAGGCATCGGGGTCGATCTCGGGGTGGTAGGCGAGGATCTTCAGCACCGGCTCCGCGGCGGCCTGGTGATCCGGGCCCAGCAGCTCTTCGGCCGGGGCGAGACTGTCCGGTGTCTCCATGTGCAGCTTCGGGTACGCCGGCTCCTGGTAGAAGCCGTACGTCTGCTCCACCGCATACACCGTGCCCGGTGCCGCGTCGCGCAGCAGCCGTACCGCGTCCAGGGCGTTCTCCCGGGCCAGCTCCCGCACCTTCACGAAGCGGTGGGCACCGGGGCCGCCGTGCAGGTCGACCACGGCGGCTCCGTTGCCGCAGATCGCGAGGCCGTGACCGTGCACATGGTCGCTGACGACGTCCATCCAGCGGGCCGGGCGGCCCGTGACGAAGAAGACCTCGATGCCCGCCTCCTCGGCGGCGGCCAGCGCCGCGACCGTACGCGGGGACACCGACTTGTCGTCGCGCAGCAGAGTGCCGTCGAGGTCGGTGGCGATCAGGCGCGGCGGGAGGGTCTCGGCCGCGGTCTCGGGCTGTCGGGTCGCTGAGGTCACCCGGCCATTGTCCCGCACATGTCTGCACGGGCGTGCGGGGCACCGCGCAGGTGAGTGGATACCGGTGCCACCGGAGCCCCACATGAGCAACCGCTCCGCAGGGGCCCCGCGGTGAGGCCCCGGCCGAAACTCCGACGCAGGCCTCTGCCGAGCCCCGGCGCATCCGTCCGGCTCAGCGCAGCTGCGCCGGTGCCTCCATCGCGATCTGCTCGAAGACCTTCTCGTCCGCGGCAAAGGGCGAGTCAGGAATCGGCCAGTGGATCACGATCTCTGTGAAGCCGAGCTCCCCGTGCCGTCCTGCGAAGTCCACGAACGCGTCCAGGGACTGGAGCGGGCCGACAGGGTCCGGAGTGAAACCGGTGAGCAGTACCCGGTCGAGATCGGTCATGTCGCGGCCGACCTCGGCACAGATGTCGTCGAGTCGCTCCGCCTGCCCCCGAATGGCCTGAACCGACTGCTCAGACGTGCCGTTCTCGTACAGCTTCGGGTCGCCGGTGGTCACCCACGCCTGCCCGAAACGGGCGGCCAGCCGCATCCCGCGTGGCCCGGTCGCGGCCACCGCGAAGGGCAGCCTGGGGCGCTGCACACAGCCGGGGATGTTCCGCGCCTCGTGGGCGGAGTAGAAGTCGCCCTCGTACGACACGGCGTCCTCGCAAAGCAACCGGTCGAGCAGCGGGACGAACTCGGCGAAGCGGTCGGCGCGCTCACGCGGGGTCCACGGTTCCTGGCCGAGCGCGGTGGCGTCGAAGCCGGAGCCGCCCGCGCCTATGCCCAGCGTGACCCGCCCGCCGGAGATGTCGTCGAGGGAGATCAGCTCCTTGGCGAGCGTCACGGGGTGCCGGAAGTTCGGAGAGGTCACCAGCGTGCCCAGCCGCAGCCGGTCGGTGACGCTGGCGGCGGCCGTGAGGGTCGGCACGGCGCCGAACCACGGGCCGTCCCGGAAGGTGCGCCAGGACAGGTGGTCGTAGGTGTACGCGGTGTGGAAACCGAGCTGCTCGGCGCGCGTCCAGGCCGCGCGGCCGCCTTCGTGCCAGCGGCGGTACGGGAGGATCACGGTGCTCAGACGCAGACTCATGACATCGAGCCTAAGGGAGCGCCGGCGGCCACCCCTGTTTCACGTGAAACAGTCACCGTGCGCGTCCGGGTGGATACGGGTACGGTACGCGGTCGGCCGGATGCGGCAGGTCAGCGCGGTTCGGGAAAGCGCAGGTATCGAGCGGGGACGGCTTCGGTCAACCACACCCCGTTCGCGCTGACCTGGAAGACGTGGCCGTCCCGGTGCATGGCGTTCGCGTCGACCGTCAGCACGACCGGCCGGCCCCGGCGGGCTCCGACCCGGGTCGCCGTCTCCCGGTCGGGCGAGAGGTGCACGGCATGGCGGTTCATGGGACGGAGCCCCTCGGCCCGGATCGCATCCAGGTGGCGGGCGACGGTGCCGTGGTAGAGGTGCGTGGGCGGGGTGGCTGACTCCAGGCCGAGGTCGACCTCGACGCTGTGGCCCTGGCTGGCGCGGATGCGGGTGCCCTCGACGGCGAAACGCCGCTTGTCGTTGGTGGCGACGACATGGTCCAGCTCGTCGTGGGTGAACCGGAAACCGTGCGCGGCTGCTGCGGCGATCAAGGTGTCGATCTCGACCCAGCCGGCCTCGTCGAGTGTGAGCCCGATGCGTTCCGGCTGGTGGCGCAGATGCTTCGACAGGTACTTCGACACCTTCACGGTGCGTCTTTCGTCCATCTCACCAGGGTGCGGGAGAGACCCGAATCACGCGATCGAGTTTCACCTCGGAGGTTTGATCCACAGCGAAGTATGGTTATCCACAGGGAAATTGGCGATTCTGTGGACAACTGGGCGCTGCCGCAGGGGATTTGGGCATCGTGTCGCCTCACTCCGCCTTACATCGGCATCGTGTCGCCTCACTCCGCCTTACATCGGCAGCTTCGTCCGCGCCAGGCTTCGCAGTGCCCCCGGTGCCCACCGGCACAACCACCGCGCACCCCGGGCCTCCGGCGTCACCGGCGCCACCGCCTCGTTGCGGGTGACCGCCCGCAGGATCGCACGGGCGACCTTCTCCGGCGGATAGTTCCGCAGCCCGTACAGGCGGGCGGCGCGCTTCTGCAGCCGCTTCTCCTCCTGGGCGTCGACCCCGGCGAAGTGCGCCGTCGACGTGATGGCGGTGTTCACGAAGCCGGGGCAGACCGCCGTCACACCGATCCCGCGTCCGGCGAGCTCCGCGCGCAGGCACTCGCTGAGCATCAGCACGGCCGCCTTTGAGGTGCTGTACGCGGGCAGCGCCCTGGACGGCTGGTACGCCGCGGCCGATGCCACGTTGACGATGTGGCCGCCCTGCCCGCGCTCAGCCATCCGCCGGCCGAAGAGCCGGCACCCGTGGATGACACCCCACAGGTTGACGTCGAGCACCTTCTTCCAGTCCTCCGGGGTGGTGTCGAAGAAGGAACCGGACAGTCCGATCCCGGCGTTGTTCACGAGGACGTCCACCACCCCGTACTCGGTGGTGACCTTGTCGGCGAGCTTCTCCATGGTCTGCTCGTCGGAGACGTCGGCGGTCTCCGCCCAGACCTCGCGGGCGCCCAGCAGGCGGCAGGACTCGGCCGTGCGGGCTGCCGCCTCACCATTCCGGTCGACGGCCACGAGGCGCGCACCGGCCTCGGCGAACGCGAGCGCCGTCGCCCGCCCGATGCCGCTGCCCGCCCCCGTGACCAGCACGAGCTGCCCACCGAACCGCTGGGCGTGCTCGCCGCTGCCCGTCGGCGTGGGCTGCCTGTTCTCGACGGACGTCACGAACTCCTCGATCCACGAAGCCAGTCGGTCGGGGCGGGTCCGCGGGATCCAGTGGCCCGCCTGGATCGTCCTGCGGGTCAAGTGCGGAACCCAATGCTCCAGTTCGTCGTGGAGCCGCTCCGACAGGAACCGGTCCTCCAGGGGCGTGATGATCTGCACCGGCGCGTGGGCGTGCGCGTCCGGGCGTGGCGCGCGCAGCCGGGGCCGGACGTTGTCCCGGTACAGCCAGGCTCCGTGGGCCGCGTCCGACGGCAGGGACGCGGTGGGGTAGGCGCCCCGGGGCACCTTCTCGGCCCGCTCCAGCATCCGTGGCCAGCGCCTGCCGAGCGGGCCGCGCCAGGCCAGCTCGGGCAGCACGGGGGTGTGCAGCAGGTACACGTACCAGGATCTGGCGCCCTGTCCGAGCAGCTGGCCGACCCGGCGTGGGGTGGGCCGCTTCACGCGCCGGTCGATCCAGTGGCCGAAGTGGTCGAGGGACGGCCCGGACATCGAGGTGAACGAGGCGATGCGGCCCCTGGTGCGCTGCACGGTGGTGAACTCCCAGGCCTGCACCGAGCCCCAGTCGTGCCCGACCAGGTGCACCGGCCGGTCCGGGCTCACCGCGTCCGCGACGGCCAGGAAGTCGTCCGTCAGCTTCTCCAGGGTGAACCCGCCCCGCAGCGGCCGCGGCGCCGTCGACCGGCCGTGTCCGCGGACGTCGTACGCCACCACGTGGAAGCGTCCGGCGAGCCGTCCGGCGACCTCGGACCACACCTCCTTGCTGTCCGGGTAGCCGTGCACCAGGACGACCGTCGGCCGCCCCGGGTCACCCATCTCGGCCACGCAGAGCTCCACTTCGCCGGTCCGCACCCTGCGCTCCCGCGCGCCCGCAAGCAACGTCATCCGGCGAATCTGGCAGTTGTTAGAGAGTTCGTCAATAGGAGCTGCCCGGTGGTGGCAACCCTCAAGGAGCAGCTCCCCTAGGGGCCCGTAATACTCAGGGCTGATCCGAAGACAGCTCTGCGGAGTGACGACCGCCACGCCCACGGCCCCTACCTTCGAGGGGTGACTGTGATCGCGACCGAAAGCCTGAGCAAGCGGTTCCCCCGGGTGACCGCGCTTGACCGGCTCTCCGTGGACGTCGGGCCCGGTGTGACCGGACTCGTCGGAGCCAACGGAGCCGGCAAGTCCACACTGATCAAGATCCTTCTGGGTCTGTCCCCCGCCACCGAGGGCCGCGCCGAAGTGCTCGGTCTCGATGTCGCCACCAAGGGCGCCGCCATCCGCGAGCGGGTCGGCTACATGCCCGAGCACGACTGCCTGCCGCCGGACGTCTCGGCCACCGAGTTCGTCGTCCACATGGCGCGCATGTCCGGCCTGCCGCCCGCCGCCGCGCGCGAGCGCACGGCCGACACCCTGCGCCACGTCGGCCTGTACGAGGAGCGCTACCGCCCCATCGGCGGCTACTCGACCGGCATGAAGCAGCGCGTCAAACTCGCACAGGCCCTCGTCCACGACCCGCAGCTGGTCTTCCTGGACGAGCCGACCAATGGCCTCGACCCGGTCGGACGCGACGAGATGCTCGGCCTGATCCGCCGCATCCACACCGACTTCGGCATCTCGGTCCTGGTCACCTCCCACCTACTGGGCGAGCTGGAGCGCACCTGCGACCACGTCGTCGTCGTGGACGGCGGCAAGCTCCTGCGCTCCAGCTCCACCACGGACTTCACGCAGACCACCACGACCCTCGCCGTCGAGGTCACCGACACCGACGAGCACCCGGACGGCACCCGCGCGGTCCGCGAGGCGCTGCACGCGCGCGGGGTGACCGTCGAGGACGGCAGCGGCCTGCCGGGTGCCGGCCACGTCCTGCTGCTCACGGCACAGGGCGAGGAGACGTACGACCTGGTCCGGGACGTGATCGCGGACCTCGGTCTCGGCCTGGTGCGCATGGAGCAGCGCCGGCACCACATCTCCGAGGTCTTCACCAGCAGCGACGAGCGCGAGCAGCGGAAGGAGGCGGTCGGCCATGGCGGTTGAGCACTCCACGGGGACAGCCGCCCCGGCACAGGGCGACCAGACCCGCATCCACAACATCGGCTACCGCACCTACGACGGCCCCCGCCTCGGCCGCGCCTACGCCCGCCGCTCCCTGTACTCGCAGTCCCTGCGCGGCTCCTACGGCCTCGGCCGTTCGGTGAAGTCCAAGGTGCTGCCGATGCTGCTGTTCGTGGTGATGTGCGTGCCCGCGGCCATCATGGTCGCCGTCGCGGTCGCCACCAAGGTCAAGGAACTGCCCGTCGACTACACGCGCTACGCGATCATCATGCAGGCGGTCATCAGCCTGTACGTCGCCTCACAGGCCCCCCAGTCCGTCTCGCGGGACCTGCGCTTCAAGACCGTGCCGCTGTACTTCTCGCGGCCCATCGAGACCGCCGACTACGTCCGCGCCAAGTTCGCGGCACTGGCCTCGGCGCTGTTCATCCTCACCGCGGCGCCCCTGCTCGTCCTCTACGTGGGCGCGCTGCTCGCCGAGCTCGACTTCGCCGACCAGACCAAGGGATTCGCTCAGGGACTGGTTTCCGTGGCACTGCTCTCACTGCTGTTCGCCGGCATCGGCCTCGTCATCGCGTCCTTCACCCCTCGCCGCGGCTTCGGCATCGCGGCCGTGATCGCCGTGCTGACCATCACCTACGGTGCCGTCTCCACCCTCCAGGCCATCGCCGACGCGCAGGGCAGCGGCGACGCCGTGCCGTGGATCGGGATGTTCTCCCCGATCACGATCGTCGACGGTGTGCAGTCCGCGTTCCTGGGCGCGACGTCCGCCTCGCCCAGCGGGGTGGGCCCGAGCACCGCCGAGGGCATCGTCTACGTCGCCGTCGCCCTGGGCCTGATCGCGGCGAGCTACGGCCTCCTGATGCGCCGTTACAAGAAGGTGGGACTGTGACCACGCTCAACATCGACCACGTCTCCCGCTGGTTCGGCAACGTGGTCGCCGTCAACGACATCACCATGACCATCGGCCCCGGCGTCACCGGCCTGCTCGGCCCCAACGGCGCCGGAAAGTCCACCCTCATCAACATGATGGGCGGCTTCCTGGCCCCCTCCACCGGCACGGTCACCCTCGACGGCCAGGCCGTGTGGCGCAACGAGCAGATCTACAAGCACATCGGCGTCGTGCCCGAGCGGGAGGCGATGTACGACTTTCTCACCGGCAAGGAGTTCGTCCTGGCCAACGCCGAGCTGCACGGCCTGGGCGCCAAGGCGGCCCAGAAGGCGCTCGCCACCGTCGAGATGGAGTACGCCCAGGACCGCAAGATCCAGACGTACTCCAAGGGCATGCGCCAGCGCGTGAAGATGGCCTCCGCCCTGGTCCACGACCCCTCGCTGCTCCTGCTGGACGAGCCGTTCAACGGCATGGACCCGCGCCAGCGCATGCAGCTGATGGACCTGCTGCGCCGCATGGGCGACGAGGGCCGCACGGTGCTGTTCTCGTCCCACATCCTCGAAGAGGTCGAGCAACTCGCCTGGCACATCGAGGTCGTCGTCGCCGGCCGGCACGCCGCCAGCGGCGACTTCCGCAAGATCCGCCGCCTGATGACCGACCGGCCGCATCGCTACCTGGTGCGTTCCAGCGACGACCGCGCCCTCGCGGCCGCGCTGATCGCCGACCCGTCGACGGCCGGCATCGAGGTCGACCTCGCCGAGGGCGCGCTGCGCATCCAGGCCGTCGACTTCGGCCGCTTCACGGCCCTGCTGCCGCGGGTGGCCAGGGACCACGGCATCCGGCTGCTCACGGTCTCGCCGTCCGACGAGTCCCTCGAGTCCGTCTTCTCGTATCTCGTCGCGGCGTAGGAGGCCCTGATGTACGACCCCACAGTCGCCCGGCTCACCTACCGGGCCCTGCTCGGCCGACGCCGGGCCCTCATCCTCGGCGCCCTGCCGATGCTGCTGATCGTGATCGCCGTGGCGGTGCGCGGTCTGGCCGGAGCGGACGACCAGACGGCGTCCGACCTGCTGGGCGGACTCGCCCTCGCGACGATGGTGCCCCTCATCGGAGTCATCGCCGGGACGGGCGCGATCGGGCCGGAGATCGACGACGGCTCGGTGGTGTACCTGCTGTCCAAGCCGATCAAACGGCCGACAATCATCTTCACCAAGCTGATCGTCGCGATCGCCGTGACCATGGTGTTCTCCGCGGTGCCGACGCTCATCGCCGGTTTCATCCTGAACGGCAACGGACAGCAGGTCGCCGTCGCCTACACGGTGGCCGCACTGGTCGCGTCCATCGCCTACGCGGCCCTGTTCCTGCTGCTGGGCACGGTCTCCCGGCACGCGGTGGTGTTCGGACTCGTCTACGCGCTCGTCTGGGAGGCCCTGTTCGGCTCTCTGGTGCCGGGCGCGCGCACGCTCAGCGTTCAGCAGTGGTCGCTGGCGGTGGCCCAGAAGGTGTCCGGCGGGGACCTGGTCTCCTCGGACGTGGGTCTGACCACGGCGACGGTGCTGTTGGTCACCGTCACGGTGCTGGCCACCTGGTACGCCGGACAGAAACTGCGCTCCCTGACGCTCGCGGGCGAGGAGTGACGTGCCCCGGCCCTGACGGAGATTTCATCTCTGTCAGGGCACACTGGGCGAACGGGATGTAGGGGAAACCATACGGAAGTTGGACGACTGGGAGGAAGGGAATGGCGGGCGAGAGCGCTCAGTACGACGACCGCGGGACCTACGGTTCCGGGTCCGGTGACGGCACCCGGGACGAGCTCGACGGGGTCGTACTGGACGAGGACTTCATACGCTCCGCCGGGACCTCCGAGCCGTCCGCCCGTGCCCGGATGCTCGCCGCGAAGTGGAGCCGCGAGGAACCGGAGCCGCAACCCTGGCGCTCCGACGAGCCGCCCGCGGGCTGGTTCTTCAGCAAGGTCCGGCGGCGCAGGTGGCGCAGGAAGTAGCCGGCCGCTCCGCCGGTCCGGCCGCCGATTTATTCGGTGGCGTCCAATTCGCCCGGCAGGCAGAGTGGTTGTCGTCAGCGCCGGGCCCGAGCGGTCCGGAGTCACGAGCCGGGAGAGGAGCGGGACGATGTCCATGCACGGCAGTACGTCCAGCTCCCTTCAGGGCAGCCGGCGGCGGGATCCGGAGTAGCCACTACCCCTCCGTGGACCCCGCCCACACGGGGAGCTGCCCGGGGCGGCCGCTTCGAGCACGCGAATCGCACATCGCGTGGGCCGCCCACCCGGAGGATTGGCCGAGTGGTAAGGCACCGGTTTGCTAAACCGTGGTCGGGTCGAAAGGCCCGCGCACGTTCGATCCGTGCATCCTCCGCCACGCACCATCGAGCCCGAGTGCCGGGGCTTGAGTATGGGTACGAGTGCCGGCCTTGAACCACGGGCTCCGACCACCGGGCCCGGGGTTCAGCCCAGCAACCGCTCCAGCACCACCGCGATACCGTCCTCGTCGTGGGAGGACGTCACCTCGTCGGCCACCGCCTTCAGTTCCACGTGGGCGTCCGCCATGGCGACGCCGTAGGAGGCCCAGGCGAACATCGGTATGTCGTTGGGCATGTCGCCGAAGGCGATCGTGTCGGCCGCCTTCAGACCCAGCCGACGAGCCGCCAGGGACAGCCCCGTCGCCTTGGACAGACCCAGCGGGAGCAGCTCGACGATGCCCGCGCCCGCCATCGTGACGGTGACGAAACCGCCGGCGGTGCGGGTCGCCGCCTCGCAGAGCTCGTCGTCGGTCAGCGTCGGGTGCTGGATGTACAGCTTGTTCAGGGGCGCGGCCCAGAGATCCGACGCGTCCGTGAAGGGCGTGGCGGGCAGGGTGCCGTGCACCGCGTAGCCCGGGCCCACCAGGACCTCGCCGTCGAGGCCGTCGCGGCTCGCCGCCAGGTGGAGCGGGCCCACCTCCGCCTCGATCTTGGCCAGCGCCACCCCGGCCAGCTGCCGGTCCAGCGTCACCGACGTCAGCAGGCGGTGCGCGCCGGCGTCGTAGACCTGTGCGCCCTGGCCGCAGACGGCAAGACCCTGGTAGCCGAGGTCGTCGAGGATGTGCCGGGTCCACGGGACGGCGCGGCCGGTGACGACGATGTGCGCGGCGCCCGCGGCGGTGGCCGCGACGAGCGCGTCACGGGTGCGCTGCGACACCGTGTCGTCGGAGCGCAGCAGCGTCCCGTCGAGATCAGTGGCGACGAGCCGGTACGGGAAGGCGTCCGGGGAAGCCGTGTCGCTCACTTGGCCACCGGCTCCAGGACCTCCCGGCCGCCCAGGTACGGACGCAGCACCTCGGGTACGCGCACCGAACCGTCGGCCTGCTGGTGGTTCTCCAGGATCGCCACGATCGTGCGCGGGACGGCGCACAGCGTGCCGTTGAGCGTGGCCAGCGGGCGGACCTGCTTGCCCTCACGGACGCGGATCGACAGGCGGCGGGACTGGAACTCGGTGCAGTCCGAGGTCGAGGTCAGCTCGCGGTACTTGCCCTGGGTCGGGATCCACGCCTCGCAGTCGAACTTGCGGGAGGCCGAGGAGCCGAGGTCGGCCGACGCGACGTCGATGACCCGGAACGGCAGCTCCAGCGAGGTCAGCCACTGCTTCTCCCACTCCAGCAGGCGCTGGTGCTCGGCCTGCGAGTCCTCGGGAGCGACGTAGGAGAACATCTCGACCTTGTCGAACTGGTGCACGCGGAAGATGCCCCGGGTGTCCTTGCCGTGCGAGCCGGCCTCGCGGCGGAAGCAGGGCGAGAAGCCCGCGTAGCGCAAGGGGAGGCGGTCGGCGTCGAGGATCTCGTCCATGTGGTACGCCGCGAGCGCCACCTCGGACGTGCCGACGAGGTAGAGGTCGTCGTCGGCGAGGTGGTAGACGTCCTGTGCCGCCTGGCCGAGGAAACCCGTGCCCGCCATGGACTGGGGGCGGACCAGCGCCGGGGTGAGCATCGGGGTGAAGCCGGCCGCGGTGGCCTGCGCCATCGCCGCGTTCACCAGGGCGAGCTCCAGGAGCGCGCCCACGCCGGTCAGGAAGTAGAAGCGCGAGCCGGAGACCTTGGCGCCGCGCTCGACGTCGATCGCGCCGAGGAGCTGGCCGAGCGCCAGGTGGTCCTTGGGCTCGAAGCCCTCGGCGGCGAAGTCGCGGATCGTGCCGTGCGTCTCGCGGGTGACGAAGTCCTCCTCGCCGCCCACGGGCACGTCCGGGTGCACGAGGTTGCCGAGCCGCTGGAGCAGCTCCTGGGTCTCGGTCGCGGCCGCGTCGCGGTCCGCGTCGGCGGCCTTGACGTCGGCGGCGAGCTGGCCCGCCTTCTTCAGCAGCTCGGCCTTCTCGTCGCCGGCCGCCTTGGGGATGAGCTTGCCGAGCGCCTTCTGCTCGGCGCGGAGCTCGTCGAAGCGGACGCCGGACGACCTGCGCCGCTCGTCGGCAGACAGGAGGGCGTCGACGAGTGCGACGTCCTCTCCACGGGCGCGCTGCGACGCGCGCACACGGTCGGGGTCCTCACGGAGCAGGCGAAGGTCAATCACGCGCCCAAGGCTACCGGTGCGGGATGACCGCCCACGACTCACTATCCTGCTCGCGCCTTACATACCGTTATGAGCGAATTGCGCACAGTGTCAATAAAGAGGGTGCCTCTCCCCGGAACGTGGCATCCGATGGGAGGCATCTTGACTCTAATTCCTTGGGCGCAAAGGGACTTGGGGCCTGAAGTTGTCCACAGCGATCCACGTCCGGCAATGAGTTATCCACAGGCTGTGTGGAAGATCTGTGGACTACGGAATTGATCACTCCGAATGGTCGGACCGTCCCATGAATTCCCGCGACAAACCCCCTCCACTTTCACTTTCGAGTGGAAGTGGGTCACCTCTAAGGGTTACGCAAGGGAAAACAGTGGACGAAGGGTGACCTGCCCGATGATGGGCGCATCAGGGGCCTGTAGGGCGATTTGTCGACTGACTCACGGTTCGTTGTCGACTTGTCCCCAGGTCGAGAAGCGGACCTGTGGATAACTTCTGTGGATAACGACAATCGGCAGGTACGACCAGCGCCGAACGGGCGGGACCCGGACTAGAAACGTCCGTCCTGGCACCGCGCGACCCAGTCCGCCGCCCCCGCGAACTCCTCGTCCGACGTCCCCAGCCGCGGCGGCTGCACATCCGCCGGCCTCATGTCCGCGCGCGGGTAGGAGCCCAGGTAGCGCACCTGGAGACAGATCCGCTTCAGGCCCATCAGGGCGTCGGCCACCCGGCGGTCGGAGATATGGCCCTCGGCGTCGATGCAGAAGCAGTAGTTGCCGATGCCGGCGCCGGTGGGCCGGGACTGGAGCAGCATGAGGTTGATGCCGCGGGTGGCGAACTCGCCCAGCAGGTCACGCAGGCCGCCGGGGTGGTCGTCGCGCTGCCACAGCACGATCGAGGTCTTGTCCGCGCCGGTCGGCGCCGCGGGCCGGGCGGGCCGGCCCACCAGCACGAACCGCGTCTGGGCGTTCTCCGCGTCGTGGATCTGGGTCTCCAGGGCCTCCAGACCGTAGCGGGCGGCCGCGAACTCGCCTGCGAAGGCGGCGTCGTACTGGCCCTCCTGGACCAGCCGTGCGGCGTCCGCGTTCGAGGCGGCGGACTCCCAGTGCGCGTCCGGGAGGTGCTTCCTCAGCCAGTTGCGAACCTGCGGCTGCGCGGCCGGGTGGGCCGAGACGGTCTTGATGTCCGACAGCTTCGTGCCCGGGCGGACCAGCAGCGCGAAGGTGATCGACAGCAGCACCTCGCGGTAGATCATCAGGGGCGCGCCGGCGACCAGCTCGTCGAGCGTGGTGGTGATGCCGCCCTCGACGGAGTTCTCGATCGGCACGAACGCGGCCTCGGCCTCGCCGGCGCGTACCGCGTCGAGTGCGGACTGAACGGACACGTACGGGATGAGCTCCCGGGTGGCGGCCTCGGGAAGCGTGCGCAGGGCGACTTCGGTGAAGGTGCCCTCAGGGCCGAGATACGCATAGCTCGCTGGCATGACCTCACCCTAATGGGCTCGCGGAAGCGCTATCCCCCCACAGGCACACGCAGGGGTGAACTCTCATCCCTCCAGCAACTTCTGCCCCACGTACTCTCCCTCGGCGGCCCCGCCCGGCACAGCGAACAGTCCGCTCGACTCGTGCCGGATGAACTGCGACAGGGCGTCACCGCGGTCGAGCTTGCGCTGCACCGGCACGAAGCCGCGCAGGGGATCGGCCTGCCAGCAGATGAAGAGCAGACCCGCGTCGGGCACCCCGTCGGCGTCGATGCCGTCGTGGAACGAGAAGGGGCGGCGGAGCATCGCCGCGCCGCCGTTCTGGTCGGGTCGGGTGATGCGGGCGTGGGCGTTGATCGGGACGACGAGGTTGCCCTTGGCGTCCGTCTTCTCCAGGTCCATCGCCGTCGTCTCGGTGCCTCCCGACAGGGCTGCCCCGTCGGACTTGCGGCGCCCGATCACGTCCTCCTGCGCCTTGACGGAGAGCTTCTCCCAGTCGTCGAGGAGCATGCGGATCCGGCGTACGACGGCGTAGGAGCCGTTCGCCATCCAGGCAGGGACGCCCTTCTCCGGCTTCTCCGGCACGAAGATGCGCTGGTCGAAGTCGGACTCGGACGGCTTGGGGTTGCGGGTGCCGTCGATCTGGCCCATCAGGTTGCGGGCCGTCATCGGGTGGGAGGTGGCGCCCGGGGAGCGGTTGAAGCCGTTCATCTGCCAGCGCACCTTGGCGGCCCGGCCCGCGTCCTTCTGGATCGCGCGCAGGGCGTGGAAGGCGACCAGGGCGTCGTTGGCACCGATCTGCACCCACAGGTCGCCGTTGCTGCGGTTCTTGTCGAGGTGGTCGGAGGAGAACTCGGGCAGCGGGTCCAGGGCGGCCGGGCGCTGCTTCTCCAGGCCGGTCCGGGCGAAGAAGCTGTGGCCGAAGCCGAAGGTGATCGTCAGCGACGAGGGCCCGGCGTCGCGGGCGACGTCCGTGTCCTCGTGGGGGCTCGGCTCACCGGCCATCAGCCGCCTGGCCGTCTCCGACCAGCGGCGGAGCAGGGCGGCGGCCTCCTTGCGGCCGGCCCCCGCCGCGAGGTCGAAGGCGACGAGGTGGCCGCGTGCCTGGAGGCCGTCGGTGATGCCGGGCTGATGTTTCCCGTGAAACATCGCCCGGTCCCTGCCGAGGGAGGTGAGCGGAGCGGCCGCTTCGGAGGGGGCGGCGGCGTAACCCACGGCGGCGCCCGCCGTGCCGAGGACGAGTCCGGTGGCGCCGGCGGTACCGAGCAGTCGCCGCCGTGAGATGCCCTCGTGGGCGGGGGCCGTTTCGCTCTTCCCCGAGCCGGCCTCGGTGGCGGCCTTCGGATGGGACTGGTCAGGCATGGTCGTTCAGCCGATCTGCGCGTGCTTGGAGACGGTGACCTCGTCGATGTCGGAGGTCCGCACGGTCACGTCGACCTGCCAGTCGCCGGCCATGGGGATCTGCACTCCGTTCGCCGACCAGTGGCCGGTCGCGAGGTGGTCGGGGACGACGGGCAGGGGCCCGATGTCCTTGGCTTTCAGGGTGAACTCGACCTTGACCTCGGGGATGTCGAAGGCCCGGCCGTTGGGACGCTCCACGTAGACGTGCATCTCGTTGTCGCCCACCCGTGCGGGGTCGAGGTCGATCGTGACGATGCCCTTGCCGTCCTCGCCGCCGGTGTCGAACGGCATGTTCAGGGTCAGCGCCCCGGAGGCACCCGTGTCGGCGGAGGCGGACGCCGAGGACGAGGTGGCTGCCTTGGCCTCCTGCTCGGTGCGTCCCGGCTCGGTCTGCGTCAGCACGGTGGTGACGGCGAGCAGCACGACCGCGACGCCGGCTTCGGTCAGGACGGAGCGGCGCAGCCCGAAGCGGTTCGGATCCGCGTCCCGGATCCGTTTGCGCTGTGCGGCGTCCCGGGCGGCCTTCTGCCGGGCGAGCTGCGCGGCGCGTTCGGTGTCGGCGGCTTCGGTGGCTTCGGTGGCTTCGGTGTCGGCGGCTTCGGAGCCGGTGGCTTCAGTGTCGGTGGCTTCGGTGTCCGCGGCTTGGGAGCCGGTGGGCTCGGGGCCGGGCCGCTCATCGGTGTCGAGGCCGGGTGCCCCGACCCGCTCCTTCTCCCGTACCTCCGGCGCCTCCACCGATGCCGTCTCCGCCAGTCGTCCCGTCCATCGGCGCGAGATCCAGGCGACGCCGACCAGGACGACGACGAGGGCGATCTTGGCGAGGAGGAGCTGGCCGTAGCGGGTGCCGGTGAAGGCCGACCAGGAGCCGAGCTGGCGCCAGGACTGGTACGTCCCGGTCGCGATCAGGGCGAGGACGCTGCCGAAGGCGACCTGGGAGAAGCGGCGTACGGCCGGTGCGTCGACGGGCGTCTCGGCGGGCGCGCGGTACAGGGCGACCAGCAGCGCGCCGAGTCCGCCGAGCCAGACGGCGACGGCCAGCAGATGGAGCACGTCGACCGGCATGGCGATGCCCGCCTGGAGGCCGACGGAGGCGTGCTCGGACATCGCCCAGCTCGCCGCGAGCCCGGCCGCCACGACGACGCCGCCGATCGACAGTCCGAAGGTCAGGTCCCTCTTCTCCCGGGCGTCTTCCCGCTTGTCGTACGCGCCGAACAGCACCGCGATGAACAGGGCCGCCGCGGCGAGCAGCAGCAGCCTGGACACCAGGGCCGCGCCGGTCTTGGTCTGCAGCACCTGCCCGAGCAGGGACAGGTCGAAGATGTCGGCGACCTTTCCGGAGCCCGTGAAGGAGCCTCGAAGCAGCAGCAGCGCGAGGGTCGCCGCGGTGAGCGCGACCCATCCGGAGACGACGTACCGCTGGACCGGCCGCACCCCGGAACCGCGCTGCCAGCAGGCGAGTACGAAGGCGGCGCCGCCGGCCATCACGATGAACCCGGCGTAGGACACGTACCGTCCGAAGCCGTACAGCCAGCCCACGACCCCGTCGTCCGTCGACTGCCCGGAGACCGACACGGAGGTCTTGGAGGGGGCGCCGATGGAGAAGGTGTAGGCGCCGGCGACGGGATGGCTGTCCGCCGAGACGACCTGGTAGGCCACGGTGTACGTGCCGTCGGGCAGCCCCGAGTGGAGCGGCACGGCGTACGTCGTGCCGCTGACGTTGGCCGGTTTGGCGGTGTCGACGCGCTTGCCCTCGGGGTCGAGCACGCGCAGCGAGTCGTCGGAGAGCGCGACCTGCTCGGAGAAGGTGAGCGAGATCCGGGCCGGGGCCTTGTCGACCACCGCCCCCTGCGCGGGGTCGCTTCCGGTCACCGCGGCGTGCGCCGAGGCCGGGCCGGCTCCGGCGAGGAGTGCGCACGCCGCGGCCAGGAGCAGCAGCACCAGTGTCCGGACGCGGGGGGCGATGGTCTGTGTCACGGAGGTCCCTCCCTCAGTGTCCGGTCGTCGGGGTGTAGGTCGGCGGCTTCACCGGCATCTCGACCTTCACCGGGGCGGAGTGCGCGAAGTGCAGCTCGACGGAGACCGTCTGGCCTTCCTTCGGCTTGTTCTTCAGCTGCTCGAACATCAGGTGGTCGCCGCCGCTCTTCAGCTCCAGCCGGCCGCCCGCGGGGATCTTGAGGCTCTTGACCTCCTGCATCGCCCCGTCGACGGTCTCGTGCACGGTGACCTGTCCGGCGATGTCACTGGTGACCGAGGTGAGCTCGTCGGCGGCGCCGCCCTTGTTGGTGACGGTGAGGAAGCCGGCCGCCATGTCGTCGGACACGGGCTGCGGCATGTAGGCGGAGCCGGCGGCGAGGTCCGGTTTCCCCGAGTCGTTTCCGTCGCCGGAGTCCGAGCCGCCGCAGCCCGCCAGTGCCAGGGCTCCGGCTATGACGAGGGCCGTCGGGACGAGTCGCCGCCTCACGGGTTCTCCCCCTTGACGATCTTGGGGAGGTCCTTGGTGTAGTCGTCGACGGTGGCGTCCTCGCCGTAGAGCACATAGCCGCCGTCGGTCTTCGGGGAGAAGGCGATGACCTGGGTGCCGTGCTCGGAGACGAGCTTGCCGTTCTTGTCCTTGCGTGTCGGCTCGATGGAGATGCCGAGGGTGCGGGCGCCGGCCTGGATGGTCGCGAAGTCGCCGGTCAGGCCGATGAACTGGCTGTCGATGCCCTTGAGCCACTTGCCGAGCTCGGCGGAGGTGTCGCGCTTTGGATCCGTCGTGACGAAGACGACCCGGAGTTCGTCCTGCTCGGCCTTGGGCAACTGCTTCTTGGCGACGGCGATGTTGTTCATCGTCAGCGGGCAGACGTCGGGGCAGTGGGTGTAGCCGAAGTAGATCAGTGTGGGCTTGCCCGCGGTTTCCTTGCGGAGGTCGTACTTCTTGCCCTGCGTGTCGGTGAGGACCAGGTCCGGCTTCTCGAAGGGCTTGTCGAGGACGGTGGCGGCCTTGTCGGAGCCGGCCTCCTCGGACACCACGGAGACGGGCTTGTCGCTGTCGTCGCCGCTGCCGCAGGCGGTCAGGGTCAGGGAGGCGGCGGCGAGCAGCGCGGCCGCGGCGAAGGTCTTGGTGCGCATAGAGAAATGTCCCAGATGTCGGTGGGCCCGGCGCGCACCGGGGGTGCCCCGCCCGGAGGGCGGGGGCCCGGCGCGCGCCGTCAGCGGAAGCAGCCTCAGGCGTCGGACCGCCGGCGCCCGGCGAGCACGCCGTAGGCGACGCCCGCCGCGCCGACCACGATGCCGACGATGCCCAGCACGCGAGCGGTGGTGTCGGTGCCGGCGGAGGAGGTGGAGTCGGAGGCGGCGGTGTCGGCGGAGGTCTTCTCGGCCGACTTGGCGTCGGAGTCCTCATCGGCGGACGAGCCGTGGTGCCCGTCCTCGGAGGCCGCGGACAGCTCCAGCACCGGGGCCGGGTTGTCGGGCTCCTCCTGGCCCTCCTGCGGCACCTCGATCCAGCGGACGACCTCCTTGTTGGAGTACGTCTGGAGGGCCTTGAAGGCCAGCTGGTCGGTGTCCTCGGGCAGCTGGCCGACGGAGAGCGGGAACTTCTCGAAGTAGCCCGCCTGGATCCCCTTGCCCTCGGCGGTCCAGGTGACCTTGGTGACGGCCTCGGTGATCTTCTCGCCGTGCATCTCCAGTGGCTTGTCCAGCTTGGACTTGGTGACGTCGATCTTCCAGCCCGGCATGGCCTGCGGCATGACGGAGGCCAGCGGGTGGTCGGTCGGGAAGTTGACCTCGAGCTTGGTGGTCGAGGCGTCGTCGCGCTCGTTGGGGACCTTGAAGTCGATGACCGCGTAGCCGCCCTTGGCGGCCGTGCCCTCGGGCTGCACGGTGACGTGCGCGAAGGCGGGGGCGGACAGGGCGAGAACGGTGATACCGGCGGCGGCACCGGCCGCGACGATACGGGAAGCCTTCATGGAAGGGGCACTCCGCTGTGAGTCGGTCTGGATGTGGAAGGAGGAATGCGCACACGCGCGTGCCGCACGACGGCGGCCCCTCCTCCGCGGGAGCGGAGTGCTGGTGGTCGCGTCGCGTCAGGCGGCGAGGGCGAGTGCGGTGGCGGAAGCCGTGGCGGTCGGCGGGCCGCGCCGGATCACCGTGTGCTGGAGCGCCGTGATGCGCGGCATCAGGGGCGCGGTCCGAGTGGTGAGCGCAGGGCGCGGGCCGGCTTCCGGGGCTCCGGGGAGCCCGGCGCGCAGGGCGCGGACCAGGGCGAGAGCGGCCCGCAGGGAGCGCATGAGCGCACCCTCGGCGACTCCCTGGGCCGACAGTGCCGACAGCTCGGAGAGCCGCAGCAGAGCCAGGTCGCCGTGACGCAGCAGCCACCCGGCGGCGAGCGCCGCGAGGAGGTGGCCGAGCAGCATGGGCAGGGACGGCCACAGCGACGCCGACGACCCGGACACGGTGTCCGCGGCCGGATGCGTGTGCACGCCGGCGGGCGGCTGGATCCGGGCGTCGGTGAGGATCCTGTGGGCCTGCGCCGGGCTGATCGCCGCCGCCGTCGTGCCGCACACGAACCGTGCGGCCTGCTGGACCAGGGCGGCGTCACCCCCGCCCGTCGGCGCCGAGGGCGTGACGGCGGCCGTACCGTGCTGGCCGAGGCCGAACAGCGTGTGCAGCACCGTCTGGCCGATCGCCAGCAGCGCCGTGATCCCCACCAGCGAGCGCACCCGCCCGGCGAGCGGAGCCGCCACCGCTGCCGCTGCGAGGAATCCGGCGCCCAGCGTCCACAGCGGGATGGCGTCGCAGGAGGCGAGCGCGTGACCTGCCCCGGCCAGCACGACGCAGACCGCGGCGAACACCGCGGCCCGCAGGATCCGGAGCGTGTGTCCGGAGCGCGTCGCGCGCGCGTGGGGGGCAGTCATGGCGGGCTCATCATCGCACTGGGCCCGCAGGCGCCGTACGGCAGGTCCACAAGATGCCGTACGACCGGAACGTCATGCTCTGACCACGAGCGCCCCTGGATGCGGCGATACCTTCCCCCACATACACCGATCAGGACCAGCGCGCATCCGCCGTATGGGCGGCGTCACGTCAACTTCACGCTTACACAGGGGGACTCAGGGCAATACGTAACGGTATGTCGAGCCGCAGCCAGGAGGCTGGAGCATGAGCATCTGGTGGTCACTCCATCTGCGGCGCGAAGCTGCGAGCGTGCCGCTCGCCCGCCGCCTCCTGATCGGCACGATGGAGACCGCGGGCGTCGACCCCGACATCTCCTACGACCTCTCCGTCGCCCTCAGCGAGGCGTGCGCGAACGCCGTGGAGCACGGCGGGGACACAGGGCGCGGCCCCGGCTCGGAGGCGTACCGGGTCACCGCGTACCTCGACGGCGAGAAGTGCCGGATCGAGGTCACCGACGCGGGGCCGGGCTTTCCCGCGGTCTCCGCCGGCCCCTCCCGCCCGCCGATCCGCCCCGCGCACTCCGACGCGGAGAACGGCAGGGGTCTGTGTCTCATCGAGGAGCTGGCCGACCACGTCCACATCGGCAACAAGCCGGGCCGGGGTGGAGCCGTGGTGAGCTTCGACAAGGTGCTGAAGTGGCGTTCCGACGCGCCGCTGATGGCTGTCTGATCTTCCCGGCGGCACGGCGTTTCACGTGAAACAGCCACGTTTCACGTGAAACACCGCTTGTGATCGGCAGTCCTTACGGGCAGCCCCTACAGCGCTCCCCAGTCCAGCGTCGTGCGCGCCAGGCTCGCCACGTCCGTCAGCAGCGCCAGCCGCGCCGCCCGGACCGCCGGGTCGGGGTCCATGACCAGCACCTCGTCGAAGAAAGTGCCGATCGCCTCGACCAGCGGGGCGGAGACCTCGATCAGCGCGCCGAGATCGTCCTCCCGCCCCTGCAGCGCCTGACGCACGCCCTGCGCGCCCTCGGCGAGAGCAAGCTCGGCGGGCGCGGTCAGCAGGGACCCGTCGGCCGGCTCGACACCGCCCTCGGGCAGGATGCGCACCACCCGCTGGAAAGCGGCGGCGAGCGCCTGGAACGCCTCGCTGTCGATGTGCTGCTCCAGCGTGGCGAGCGTGCGGTCGCCATGGGCGGGCCGGTCTGCCCACACCAGTACGGCCTGGACGAGCCGGTGCTCGTGCCCGGCGTCGGTGAGCTGCTGCTCGTAGCGCCGGGTGATGAGCTCGGCGGCTTCGGCCACCCGCTCCGCGGGCACCTCGACGCCTTGCGCGGCGTACCGTACGGCCGCCGCGCGCAGACCCTCGCTCACCCGCACCCCGGCCACGGCGGGCACGCTCCGCAACACGTTGAGCAGTCCGATCGCCGCCCTGCGCACCCCATAGGGGTCGGAGCTCCCGGTCGGCGCTGCGCCGATCAGGAACATGCCCGTGACCAGGTCGAACCGGTCGGCGAGGGACAGCACGGCCCCCGCGTCCCCGGCCGGCAGGGCGCCACCGGCGGAGCGGGGCAGTTCCATCTCGGCCAGCGCGCGGGCGACCTCGGCGGACTCCCCGGCCCGGCGGGCGTACTCCGCGGCCATGACTCCGGCCAGACCGGAGAATTCGATCACCATCTGCGAGGCCAGGTCGAACTTGGCCAGCGCGCCGGCCCGCCGCACGACCCCCACCGACTCCTCGGGAAGACCGGCCCGTCCGGCCAGGTCCTGGGCGAGGGAGGCGAGCCGGACGGCGCGGTCGGCGACCGTCCCCAGCCGGTCCTCGAAGGTCAGCTTGTCCAGCCGGCTCCGGAACTCCTCCGGCGCCACCTTGAGGTCCGCCCGCCAGAAGAACGCGGCATCCTCGTACCGGGCCCGCAGCACCGCCTCGTTGCCCGCCCGCACCACGTCGTCGTCGCACAGGGCATTGGCGAACGTCACGAAGTGCGGCATGAGCCGGTCGCCGTCCAGCACCGGCAGATAGCGCTGGTGCTTGCGCATCACGGTGGTCAGGACACTCGCGGGCAGTTCGAGATAGCGCTCGTCGAACGAACCGCGCACGGCGTACGGGAACTCCAGGATGTCGGTGATCTCGTCGATCAGCCCGGCCTGGTCCTCCACGTCGATGCGCCCGCCGACCTCGGCGGCCGCCTCCAGGGCGCCGCGCACGACGGCGCCGCGCCGGGCCTCACGGTCGAGCAGGATGCCGTGCATGTGCAGGAAGTGCGGGTAGCCCTCGGCGGAGGTCACCCGGACCTCCGGGTAGGGCGCCTGCCGCTGCACCCGCGTGGTGTCGCCGGACGACAAGGAGGAGACCACCACGGGCAGCGGTGTGCGCCCCAGCAGCGCGAGCAGCCAGCGCACGGGACGCGAGAACGACAGCCCCGGGTCGCTCCAGCGCATGTTGCGCCCGGCCCGCAGCCCGGAGACGACCTCGGCCAGCAGCTCGCTGAGCACCTCGACGGCCGGACGCCCCTCTTCGTGACGGGTGACCGCCACGTACTCCACCCCGTTGGCCTCGACGACCCGCACGTCGGCCGGTTCGGCGCCCTGGCTGCGGGCGAATCCCAGCAACGCGGGGGTGGGGGCACCGTCCTTGTAGGCGGCGGCGACCTTGGGCCCGCGCACGGTCCGCATGGTGTCGCGCTCGCGCGGCTGCACGCCGTCGATCGTGATCACGATCCGGCGCGGGGTGGCCATCACGTTGATCGCGCCGTGCCCGAGCCGGGTCGCGGCGAGCTTGGCGGTGACCGACTCACGCACCGCTTCGGTGGTGGCGGGAACGTCGGCGTACGGCAGTTCCTCCACGCCGATCTCGAACAGCAGCGTCTCGACGCCGGGCACCTTGGGCAGCGGGCCCCGCTCGGCCGGAACCGGCGTGGGCGCCAGCCCGAGCGGATGCTCCAGCGCGGCCCGCCGCCGCTCCCACAGCTTGGCCGTCTCGTGCGTCAGTCCGCGCATCAGCGAGAACGCCTTGGCTCGCTCGGTGGTGCTGATCGCCCCGCGTGCGTCGAGCACGTTGAAGGTGTGGCTGCACTTCAGCACGTATGTGTACGCCGGGACGGGCAGCTCCAGGTCCAGCAGGCGCCGGGCCTCGGCCGCGTACGACTCGAACAGCCGGTGGTTGGTGTCGATGTCGGCGTCGTCGAGGTAGTAGCGGCTCATCTCGTACTCGTTCTGCCCGAACACCTCGCCGTAGGTGATCCCCGGCGCGTAGGCGATGTCCTTGAAGTGGGACACGCCCTGAAGGTTCATCAGGATGCGTTCGAGCCCGTACGTGATCTCCACCGACACCGGGTCCAGGGCGACGCCGCCGACCTGCTGGAAGTAGGTGAACTGGGTGATCTCCATGCCGTCCAGCCAGACTTCCCAGCCCAGCCCCCAGGCACCGAGCGCGGGCGAGGCCCAGTTGTCCTCGACGAACCGCACGTCGTGCGCGTTCAGATCGACACCCAGGGCGCGCAGGCTGCCCAGGTACAGCTCCTGAGGGTTGCCCGGATCGGGCTTGAGGATCACCTGGAACTGGGTGTGGGTCTGGAGGCGGTTGGGGTTCTCGCCGTAACGCGAGTCGTCCGGCCGCACGCTCGGCTCCACGTAGGCGACGCTCCACGGCTCGGGACCGAGCACCCGCAGCGCGGTGGCCGGGTTGGCCGTACCGGCTCCGACCTCGGTGTTCAGCGGCTGCGTGATCATGCAGCCGTTGTCGCTCCAGTACCTCTGCAGGGTGAGGATGGCGTCCTGCATGGTCAGCGCCGTCGATACGTTCTTCATGATGATCGCGCCTGTTCCCCGAGTCGGACCGGCAAGGTCGGCCATGATCTCATACGTCAACTACCGCTGACCTGGTGTTTCTTGACCGACCGGTCGGACGCGGCCCGGGACGGGGCGCGGGGGTGGGTGCCACGGGTTCGCCGTGGGCGGGCTCGGGTCGTGCGTGGCTGGTCGCGCAGTACCCCGCGCCCCTTCGAGGCGCCACCAGCCCCCCGCACCCGCGGACGACACTCAGCCCTTGACGGACGCCATCCAGGCCTCGACCTCATCCGACCGGCGAGGCAGCGCCGCACTCAGATTCCGGTTCCCGTCCTCCGTCACGAGGATGTCGTCCTCGATCCGCACGCCGATGCCCCGGTACTCCTCCGGCACGGTGAGGTCGTCCGCCTGGAAGTACAGCCCCGGCTCGACAGTGAGGCACATGCCCGGCTCCAGCGTGCCGTCGACGTACGTCTCCACCCGCGCCGCCGCGCAGTCATGGACGTCCATGCCGAGCATGTGCCCGGTGCCGTGCAGCGTCCAGCGCCGCTGCAGACCCAGCTCCAGCACCCGCTCCACGGGCCCCTCGACGAGCCCCCACTCGACGAGCCGCTCGGCCAGCACCCGCTGCGCGGCGTCGTGGAAGTCGCGGTACTTCGCGCCCGGCTTGACCGCCGCGATCCCGGCTTCCTGGGCCTCGTACACGGCGTCGTAGATCTTGCGCTGGATCTCGTCGAAGCGGCCGTTGATCGGCAGCGTGCGCGTGACGTCGGCCGTGTAGTACGTGTGCGTCTCCACACCCGCGTCGAGCAGCAGCAGCTCGCCCGAGCGGACGGCTCCGTCGTTGCGCACCCAGTGCAGCGTGCAGGCGTGCGGCCCGGCCGCGGCGATCGTGCCGTAACCGACGTCGTTGCCCTCGACCCGGGCGCGGAGGAAGAACGTGCCCTCGATGTACCGCTCGGAGGTCGCCTCGGCCTTGTCGAGGACCTTCACCACGTCCTCGAAGCCGCGCACGGTCGAGTCGACCGCCTTCTGCAGCTCGCCGATCTCGAACTCGTCCTTGACCAGGCGCGCCTCGGAGAGGAAGACCCGCAGCTCCTCGTCGCGCTCGGCGGTGACCTTGTCGGTCAGGGCCGCCTCGATGCCGGTGTCGTACCCGCGCACGACCCGAACCGGCCCGGTGGCCTCGCGCAGGGACCCGGCCAGCTCGCGCACGTCGGAGGCGGGGATGCCGTACAGCGTCCCGGCCTCCGTGAGGGAGTGCCGGCGGCCGACCCACAGCTCGCCCTGGCCGTCCAGCCAGAACTCGCCGTTCTCCCGGTCGGAACGCGGCAGGAGGTAGATCGTCGCCTCGTGGCCCTCATCCCTGGGCTCCAGGACCAGGACGCCGTCCTCGGTCTGGTTGCCGGTGAGGTAGGCGTACTCGACGGAGGCGCGGAAGGCGTACTCGGTGTCGTTCGAGCGGGTCTTCAGATTGCCCGCGGGGATCACCAGACGCTCACCCGGGAAGCGCGCGGACAGCGCGGCCCGGCGGGCGGCGGTCTCGGCGGCCTGGGGGATGGGCTCGAGGTCGCGCAGCTCGGTGTCGGCCCAGCCGCTCTTCATGTTCTCGGCCAGCTCGTCGGACACGCCCGGGTACAGTCCGTTCTTCCGCTGCTTGATCGGCTCTTCGCTCTCGTCCGGGGTCGCCGGTGTGAGCTCCTCGGCCACGGTCATCCTCCTCGATACGCCACTGGACCACCGTCCACTGTACGGCGGCGGGGAAGGGCGCCCAGAGCGATGACGAGGAGCGTTATTCGAACCGGACCGCCAGCAGGACGACGTCCTCCGCACCGTCGGCCGCGTCCCGCCCGTCCGGCAGCACGCTCCGCAGCACGTGGTCGGCGATCGCGCCGGGATCACCGCGCAGGGCCCGCGGCACCGAGGCCGCCGCAGCGTGCAGCCGGGCGAAGGCGCGGTCGGTGCCCTCGCCGGTGCGGTGCAACAGTCCGTCGGTGTAGAGCAGAACCGTCTCTCCGGGTTCGGCGAGGATCTCCACGCTGGGCGCCTCCCAGCAGGCGAGCATGCCCAGCGGGGCGGAGACGGAGGTCTCGACGAACTCGGTGCGGCGCTGTCCGATCAGCAGCGGCGGGCTGTGCCCGGCACCGGCCAGCGTGATCTTGCGCGCGGCCGGTTCGCAGTAGCCGAACAGCGCGGTGGCCGACCTGGCCGGTTCGGTCAGCCGCAGCAGCAGCTCCAGGTCGGACAGGACGGCGACCGGGTCCTCGCCCTCCATCACGGCGTACGCGCGCAACGATGCCCGCAGCCGCCCCATCGCGGCGACCGCGCTGGGCCCCGAGCCGGTGACGGATCCGACGGCGAGACCGAGGGCGGCGTCCGGCAGCGGCAGCGCGTCGTACCAGTCGCCGCCGCCGCGCGGCCCCGTGCGGTGCCGGGCCGCGAGCTGGACGCCGCCGACCCGGGGCAGCCGCGTGGGCAGCAGTTCGTCCGACATCGTGGCCATGGACGTGCGGGTGCGTTCCAGTTCGAGGAGGCGGGCCAGGTGCTCGGCGGCGTACCGCACGTAGAGGCCGGCGAGATGGCGCTGCCGCTCGCCCGGTTCGGCGGGCTCGTCGTAGAGCCAGACGGCGGCGCCGAGGCGGACGGCGGTGTCGGCGGTCAGGGGGAGGGCGTAGCTGGCGGCGTAGCCGAGGCGGGCCGCGACCTCGCGGTGGCGGGGGTCGAGTCCCTCCTGGGCGAGGAGGTCGGGGTCGGCGATGCCGCCCTCGTCGCCCGGCAGCCCGTCGAGGATCCGGCCGTAGGACAGGGCGCTGCGCGGCACGGTCTCGATGTGGCCGAGATCGGCGCGGGCGAGGCCCAGCCCGATGGTGCTGTCGGGGCCGAGTCCGTCGCCGGGTTCCATGACGACGAGGCCGCGCCGGGCACCCACCAGGGCGGCGCCGGCCCGCAGGACCTCCTGGAGCGCCTCGTCGAGCGTGGTGGTGCGGGCCAGACGTTCGGTGAGCTCGTGCAGGGTGGTGAGGTCGGAGACCCAGCCGGCGAGACGGTCCTGGAGCACGGCTCCGGCGGGGGCCGGGGGGTTCGTGGGTACGGCCGGGGACGAGTCCGCCGTCACGGGCGCGACAGTGTGTGCGGGTGCCGGAACCGTTGAATCGATTCCGGCCACTTTCGGAGGGTGCGGAGCGTTCATGGCGTCCGGCCTTCCAACCGGTACGTACTGCTCAAAAGCATCGCAAACCCCCATGTCATTCTGCGTCGCTAGCAGTGTCTCCACATGTACACGCACTCGTGAGGAGATGTCCAGCATTGTCCTGCCGGGATTCCTGGTGTCCGTGAGGTGCGAGGGAACAACTCTCCTTCCTCTTGCGGAAATGCGAAGTTGGCTTAAAACTGCCTCAGGGGACGGCTTATTGCGGTCGACTGGGCTTGCTCGACGGAGCGTCACAACGGTCGTGATGGGTACCTACTCGGTGAAGGCCAGGGGTGGTTGAGAGCCACCCGGAACCTGGTGACGGAACCGGGCGTCCTATCCACCGACGACCGTGCCCCATCCTCCCGTGGCGGAGGCGGAGAGAAATACGCGCGACGGCAAACGCCATACTTCGCCACCCCTGCGCCACGCCCGTGCTTTCGACAGACGCAGTATGGGCGGGACAGCCGCGGAGGCGGCCCAAAGCTCGACCCATAGGGGTTCCCCTTGCTTCAAGCAGGGGTGTGATGCGCCAACAGGTACGCACAGTGAAGTGATCGACACATGATGTGATGTGGACCACGGTGTTGCCAGGCGTGCAACGGAAAGGAACGAGCGCTCATGCGCGAGATCCTCGGAAAGCGACGCAGGCTCTTGTCTCAGCGCAGCGACGGGAAGCCAGAGCTGATCGACGCGGCCCTGACCTACGCGACGCAGTGGCAGTGGCCCGTACTTCCGGGCGTGGCGGCGGACCCGCAGGGGCGCTCCCGCTGCAGCTGCCCCGACCCCGACTGCACGGTGCCCGGCGCGCACCCCTTCGACCCCGGCCTCCTCGCGGCCACCACGGATGGACGCATGGTCCGCTGGTGGTGGGGCAACCGGCCGATGGCGCCGATCGTGCTGGCCACCGGCGGTCACGCGCCCTGCGCGGTATCGCTGCCGGCCCTGCCGGCGGCCCGCGCACTCAAGGCGCTCGACCAGATGGGCATGCGGCTCGGCCCGGTGGTCGCCTCCCCTGCCCGCTGGGCGATCCTCGTCAAGCCGTACTCGATGGAGCAGCTCGGTGAACTGCTCTATGCCAAGGACTTCGTGCCAGGATCGCTCCGCTTCCACGGCGAGGGCGGCTACCTGGCCCTGCCGCCCTCCGAGACGGGCCAGAGCGAGATCCGCTGGGAGCGCGCGCCGCTGCCCGGCTCCGCCTCGCCGTGGGTGCCCGATGTCGAGGCCGTGGTGGACGCCGTGGTCGAAGCCCTCACTCGTACGGGTGTGAGCGCGCCCGAGTTCTAGGGCTGTCGGGCGCGTTGAGCCCGGCGCCCGTCCCGGCGCGTTAAGTTCCGGAACCATGCGGCGTCACGCCCGGGGCCGCTCCCGGGACCCTCGAAAGACCAGACTGCTCGCCCTCGCGGGCGTCGTCGCGGCATGCGCGATCGCACTGCCGCTGGCGGTGGCGTCCGCGGGCCCGGTGGAGTCGGCGAAGGCCGAGCGGGCGGCGGCTCTGTCGAGCACGGGTGCCCACACGTCCGATTCCGGTGCCGGCTCCCGCTCGTCGGGTCCCGGTTCCGGCTCCCGCGCGGCCGGTTCCGGCGCGGACTCCCGTGCGCCGGGTTCCGGTTCCCGCTCGTCGGGTTCCGCTGCCGTGCGGCCTTCCCAACGTGCCGACGGCAAAGCACCCGGGGCATCCTCTGATGCCCCCGGTCTTCCGGTGCTCGGCCCAGGCCTGGCGACCGCCGTGCGCTGCGGCCCCGAACTCTCCTCACCCGACGGCGTCGAGGCGCAGACCTGTGTGGTGACGCAGGGTGTCGAGACCTGGGCGCGGACCTACTACCGCAATACGACGGGCGAGGCGCTGGACGCCGCGCTGAGCCTGATGGGCCCGGGCGACCGCACGGTGCGGATGACGTGTGCCCTGGGGGCGGAGGACGAGCCGGGGACGTGCGAGACGCCCAGGGAGCCCGCACGCGGGAATCCGGCGGCGTACACGGCCGTCGCGGAGTTCGCCGAGCGGGGCGGGCGGGGACCGCTGCTGCTGCGGTCCGGAAGCAACTAGCCTGCGAATGCGAGTAGTTGAAGAGGCGCTGCGTTCCGTGGACAGAAGCGGAGACGCAAAGACCCGGTTGCTGGCGACGGGGGATGCACCAGCAACCGGGCTACAGAAACGGTAACAAGAGATCGGCGGTTCGCAAATTCGAACTCGCCTTTCCAGTCACCGACTGGCTTGTCCCCGACGGGAGTTGTGACCGCGGGGGTGCCGGGGGCCGGCCGGCCGGTGGGCCGGCCGACCGTACTCCGGGGCGGGGTCAGCTGAGCGTGACCTGCCGGTTGGTGAGGCCGCCGCGGGCGCGGCGCTCGTCCGCGGTGAGCGGCGCGTCCGTCGCCAGGGCGGCGGTGAGGCGCTCGGCGAACTCCGCCGCGGGCTTCTCCACGTCCTCGGCGGTGACCCCGCTGGGCAGGTCCCACACCGGCACCGTCAGCCCGTGAGCGCGGAAGGAACCCACCAGCCGGGTGCCCTCGCCGAGGCTGGAACGGCCCGCGGCGTGCAGCCGGGCGAGAGCGTCCAGAAGCAGCTCCTCGGCGTGCGGCATGACCCACCGCAGGTGGTTCTTCTCCGGCGTCTCGCACCAGTACGCGGCGTCCACGCCCTGGAGCTTGACGGTCGGGATGGCCGCGGCGTTGGCCCGCTCCAGGGAGGCGGTCACGTCGGGCGTGGCGTTCTCCGGGTCCGGCACCCAGAACTCGAAGCCGCTGTGCACTTCTGGCTCGAAGGCGCCCTCGGGGTCGAGCAGATCCTGCAGCCGCGGGCTGTCGGCCGGGGCGCGGCGGCCCTGGACAGGCGTGCCGGGCTTGGCCTCGAGGGCGCGCTGCAGGGTGTCGGCGAGGTCGCGGCTGATGTCGCCGGACGAGGTGTCGTTCTGCAGGCCGAGCAGGACCGAGCCGTCGTCGCGGCGCAGCGCCGGCCAGGCCATGGGAAGGACCGTGGCCAGGGTGACCGCCGGGACGCCCTCGGGCAGGCCGTCCTTGAGGGTCAGCCCGACCGTGGCCGCCGGGACCAGCTCACGCAGGGCCACCCAGTCGCACTCACCGGGCAGGCCCTCGAAGGGGCGGTGCACCAGCTCGGTCGCGGCGTGCGAGGCGGCTCGGCCGTGACAGGCCTTGTAGCGGCGGCCGCTGCCGCAGGGGCAGGGCTCACGAGCGCCGACGACCGGAACGTCTCCCTCGGCACCAGCGGTACGGGCGCCGCCCGTCGTCTGCGGGCGCTTGGCCTTCGTCTGGGGTCGCTTCTTGGCCATCGATGGGTCTCCCGGTTACGGCTGGTCTCGTACGGTCGCGAGCCTAGCCGCTCGTGCCCCGGCCCACGGGGTCCTGTGGACAACACCCGACCCACGCGGCGTACGCGCCCGGCCCCTCGGCCGCTGCCCCGACGGCATCGGTCCTGACCCCGCCGGTCCGTGTTCGCGCCGGTCGCCGTCCCCGACGTTCCTGTCCTCGCCGGTTCCTGCCTTCACCGGTTCTCGCGGGCTCCGGTTCCCGTCGGTCCCGGTCCTCTGGCCTCAGTCCCCCCGGGTCTCAGTCCCCCCGGTCTCAGTCCCCCCGGTCTCAGTCCCCTTGGTCTCAGTCCATGTCGTCGAAGGCGTCCGCGAAGTCCAGCCCGGGTATCTGGGAGACCGCGGGGGCGGCGACACGCGTCGCGAAGTCGTCGCGGCGGTGGCCGGCGTCCGGATCGTGCACGTCGTCGTGGACGATGACCCACACGGTGACCTCGCCGCGGATGTCGTCCCGTACGCCCCAGTCGTCGGCGAGGGCGGTGATGATGTTCAGCCCGCGGCCGCCGTGCGCCGTGACCGAGGGGGTCGCGGGGGCGGGGCGGGTCGGGCCGCCGCCGTCCGTGACCTCCACGACGAGCCGGCCGGCCGGCTCCACGCGCCACGCGGCACGCACGTCACCGTCACCGGACAGTGCGTCGCCCAGGGGTCTGCCGTGCTTGCAGGCGTTGCTCAAGAGCTCGGAAAGGATCAGTACGGCATCGTCGATGACCGATTCCGCGACTCCACCTCCGCGCAACTGCGCACGCATCCGGTGTCGCGCTTCCCCCACGCCCGCAGGGCCATGGGGAACGGCCATGCTCGACGACGTGGGCACCTCCTGTGCCACCACCAACGCCACCCCCGAGACCTCCTTCGCCCCACGCCACGGTGTGGATGCCCCATTGGCCTGTACCGGAAACCGGCCAATCCACGTCCGGTGACGCATTCACCACGACCGAATACGGATCGAACGCGCCGGAGCACTCCCTGTAACCGCTGGCTGAAAATCATCGGTGTGGCCGAGAGGGGAGGATCCCGCCCGGCAGGGCGCGGGGTCAAGAGGTGTGCGTGGGTCTGATGGGACTTGAGAGGTTGGTCGAACCGGGTTCGGACGCCAGGTGCCGAGCCGACTCAGCGGCCGGGCCGGCTCAGCGGCCGAGCTGCTCGAGCACCGCGCGTGGGCGGTTGGTGATGATGGCGTCGACGCCCAGCTCGACGCAGTGGTCCACGTCCCCGGGCTCGTTCACGGTCCACACGTGCACCTGGTGGCCGGCCTGCTTCAGCCGCTCGACGTACGTGGGATGGTTGCGCACGATGCGAAGGGAGGGGCCGGCGATCCGCACGCCCGGGGGCAGCCGCCCGTCGCGCAGCCTGGGTGAGAGGAACTGGGTCAGGTAGACCGTCGGCAGCATCGGCGAGGCGGCGCGCACGCGGTGCAGCGAGCGGGCGGAGAAGCTCATGACCCGCACCTGTGACTGCGCCGCGGAGGCCGGGGCGTCGAGGCCGAACCGCTTCAGCAGCTCCAGCAGCCGGTCCTCGACCTGCCCGGCCCAGCGCGTGGGGTGCTTGGTCTCGATGGCCAGTTCCACGCGGCGCCCGGCGTCGGCGACCAGTTCCAGCAGCCGCTCCAGGGTGAGTACGGAGGTCGCCTCGCGGTCCTCCGGACGGTGCTCCCAGTCGGGTTCCTCGTCGCGTCCCTTCCAGGCCTCGCCCGTCTTCCAGGAGCCGAAGTCCAGGGCGGCGAGGTCAGCCAGTTCCAGCGCGGAGACCGCGCCGCGGCCGTTGGACGTACGGTTGATCCGGCGGTCGTGTACACACACCAGGTGGCCGTCGGCGGTCAGGCGCACATCGCATTCGAGGGCGTCCGCGCCGTCCTCGATCGCCTTGGTGTACGCGGCCAGGGTGTGTTCCGGGGCGTCCTCGGAGGCTCCGCGGTGGGCGACGACTTGAATCACGTGCTGTCGTGCGTGGGTCACCGCGTCATGGTGCCACCGAGTGCGGGTACGCGTCCGGTCGGACGGACTCGACGGAGACGCAGGTCCGGACGGAGGCGTTGGGATTGCATCCTTTTCGCCTTTAATGACCTATATAAAGAATGGCCTCGGACGCACAGCCACCGCTTATGGTGCCCTGACGGCCTGTGGGAAAAGCTGACGGCATACAAAGGGACAAGCTCAGCTGTATCGCGCCGGACCCGTCGACGGCGTGAAAAGCGTGAACGCATGCGACCCGGAAACGGCCGTGGATCTAGGAGAGAAGCTGTGAGCACCGAGAACGAGGGCACCGCGGTACCCCCCGCCCCGTCCGCACCCCCCGTGCCGGTGGACGCTCCCGCTGCTCCGGCGCCCCAGGGACAGGCCCACCAGGGTCCGTACGGACAGGACGCCCAGGGGCAAGTCCCCCAGGGGCAGGTCCCCCAGGGGCAGGGCGGCGCCGGACACCCCGGCGCATCTTCTTCGGCCCCCGACCCGTCCTGGCCGCCGCCCCCGCCGCCGACCGCCCCGTACGGCGACGGCGGTTCCGGGTCGGGCTCGGGCGGCTGGGGTTCGTCGTACCAGCAGCCGGCACCGGCGTCCGGTCGCAGGCGCGGCGGTCTGGTGGCCGCGGTCCTGGTGGCCGCGCTGGTCGCGGGCGGCGCGGGCGGCGGGCTCGGCTACGTGCTGGCGAAGGACAACGACGAGAGCACCGGTTCGACGACGGTCTCGGCCTCCTCGAACGGCGGCGACGTCAAGCGCGACCCGGGCACGACCGCGGGTGTCGCCGCCAAGGCGCTGCCGAGCACGGTCACGATCGAGGCCGAGAGCACCAGCGGCGAGGGCGGCACCGGCACGGGCTTCGTCTTCGACAAGCAGGGCCACATCGTCACCAACAACCACGTGGTGGCGGACGCGGTGGACGGCGGCAAACTCTCGGCGACCTTCCCGAGCGGCAAGAAGTACGACGCCGAGGTGGTCGGTCACGCGCAGGGCTACGACGTGGCCGTCATCAAGCTCAAGAACGCCCCCTCCGACCTGAAGCCGCTCACCCTCGGCGACTCGGACAAGATCGCCGTCGGGGACGCGACCATCGCGATCGGCGCCCCGTTCGGGCTGTCCGACACGGTGACGACGGGCATCATCAGCGCCAAGAACCGCCCGGTGGCCTCCAGCGACGGCAGCGGCAGCCAGGCGTCGTACATGAGCGCCCTGCAGACCGACGCCTCGATCAACCCGGGCAACTCCGGCGGTCCGCTGCTGGACGCGCAGGGCAACGTCATCGGCATCAACTCCGCGATCCAGTCCACCGGCAACGGCGGCTTCGGCACGGGGCAGTCGGGCTCGATCGGCCTGGGCTTCGCCATCCCGATCAACCAGGCCAAGTACGTCGCCCAGGAGCTGATCAAAACCGGCAAGCCGGTGTACGCGAAGATCGGCGCGTCCGTCTCCCTGGACGACGGCTCCGACGGTGCGCAGATCACCGACCAGGGCGCGGGCGGTGCGGCACCGGTCGAGCCGGGCGGCCCGGCGGCCAAGGCGGGCCTCAAGCCGGGCGACGTCATCACCAAGCTGGACGACCGGGTGATCGACTCCGGCCCGACCCTGATCGGCGAGATCTGGACCCACCAGCCGGGCGACAAGGTCACGATCACGTACGAGCGCGGCGGCAAGCAGCACACGGTCGACGTCACGCTCGGCTCCCGCGTCGGCGACAACTGACCCCCACCCGCCCGCACCGACCCGTTACCCTTGTCCCCGCGCCGCCGATCACGGCCGGCGCGGGGAGGCGTGCCCGAGCGGCCGAAGGGAACGGTCTTGAAAACCGTCGTGGCAGCGATGTCACCGTGGGTTCAAATCCCACCGCCTCCGCGCAGGTCATAGATGTTGCAGGTCAGAAGGGGTGCTTCTCGCTGAGGGGCACCCCTTCGGCGTGGGTCCTGTCTCACCTTGATCCGGCTGTGTCGCATTGTCGCCCAGTGCATGTGGACCGGCTTGGGCCTGTGGGACAGCCCTGCTTGCCGGTAGTCGTCCTGACGCGGAACCACCACGTTGACGATCAGGCGGGGTGCCGTGTTCCGTAGCCCCCTTGAGCAACCTGACGCCTGGCCGGCGGTGCCGCGGTCTCTGTGATGAGGACGGCGGCGGTGACCGGGCCCGGGGTGTCGGTGGTGGCTGTGGCGGCTACGGCGGCCCGGACGGCGCGAGCGACTTCCAGCGGATGGTGTTCGCGGGCGACCGCGAGCTGGACCTCGATGTGGCGGCCGGGGGGATCGTCATGGTCCTCCACCTTGACCGGGCGGCTTCCCAGCACGGCGGTGAGGCGGGCGACGCCCGGAACGTCCGCTGCGACGTCCGCCAGCTCACCGACGAGCCCCCACAGGAATTCTGTACCGGCCACCGGAGGTGAACTTCGCGCGGCGGCAGCTTCCGGCGCGGGCCTCGTGGCCCTCGCTGCGGTCCGTGACCGTACGCCTGTCCCCGAGCCGTCATGGAGATCCGTGACGCGCAGGTCGGCTGTCAGGGTGGCCAGGCCGAGCCGGTCAGTTGCCGTTTTGAGCAGTGCGCTCCTCAACTGTTCGGCGGACTCAGGCAACGGCTGCCCGGGGGATGCTGTGAATGCGGCTTCGATCCTGAGTGGGCCGGGCGGTAGCGCGCCGACCGGCGGACGGACAGCAGGCTCGGACACGGCCTCGAGCGGCGCCGCCCCGATGCGCACAGACTCCAGCCAGACACCGGGAATCTCGGCTGCCGCACGTCTGAGGGCCCGTACCGCTGCTTGCTCGGTGATCCATGTCCCGTCATCGGGCCCGCCGAGCGGGAGCAGTCGGCTCAGGTCGATCTGGTGCCGTGCTGCCGGCGTCCATGCCTCGGTCACCGGCTTCTCACCCTCTCTCTTCCCTGGCCACGGTTCTCTTCCTGCCGCACTGAACCCGCAGTGTCCCCGAGGGCTCCCGGCGGGGACGTTCGGGCCATCCGTCGGACCACCCCGCCACGGTCCGGGCTTCGGTCAAAACGTCCTGATGTGAATATAATATGAACAAATGGTGCCAGGTGGGCTTCTTAAGGGAGGAATGTCCCTATGACTGAGAACACCGGCCTGATGCACAGTGGTGCCCCCGAGTCTCGTGGCCGGACGACCATCGCCGATGTGGTGGTGGAGAAGATCGCCGCAATGGCGGCACGGGACGTGCGCGGCGTCTATGCCCTGGGCAGCGGATTCGCCCGCTCGATGGGATCCATGCGGGAGCGGATGCCCGGCGCCGGCAGTGGCAAATCCGCCACGCGCGGGGTCAGCGTCGAGGTCGGAGAGAAGCAGGCGGCCATCGATCTGGAGCTCGTCGTCGACTACGGCGTCTCCATCACGGACGTGGCCGGTGAGGTGCGGGAGAACGTGATCTCCGCGGTGGAGCGGATGGCGGGCCGGGACGTCGTCGAAGTCAACATCATGGTCAGCGACGTGAAGCTGCCCGACGAGGAGGACGAAGGCGAAGAGCGGCCCCGGATCCAGTAGCCGGGGCGGTGCAGCCCGCTTGACTGAAGGAGCGCGTGATGAGCAGGGCCGTGGTGGGCTTGATGGCCGGAATGGCGCTGGGTTTCGCCGCGTATTTCGGCAACTTCTGGGCTTTCCTGCTGGTGCTCGGGCTGGGCGTCGTCGGACTCTTGGTCGGGCGGTTCATGGAAGGTGATCTCGAACCGGGCGACTTCGTCCGCCGCCGGGACCGGCAGGAGCGGATCCGCGATGACCGGCGACGGGCTCGGGGAGACTGGCGGCAGTGACCGGTGGAGTCGACCGGCGTCCGGGCATTCCCCGCGGGGAGCGCGGTGCGATCACCGTCACCGACCGGGTCGTCGCGAAGATCGCTTCCTACGTGGCGCGTGAGGCGCTGAGCCGGTTCCCCGAGTCGGCCGGCCACGTACCGCCCGGCCGCCGTACGCCACACGTGGCCACATCCGTGCGGCGGGCACCGGAGCGGAATACCGCCGGAGGAGACGACGAGTCCGCCGCCGGACGGCAGGCCATCGGCGAGGTACGTATGCGCATCACCGTCGAGCTCGGTTATCCGTCCGACATCGGGGCGCAGTGCGCCGCAGTGCGCCGGGAGGTCACCGAACGGCTCAGGACATGGGTCGGCATGGAGGTGTCCGACTTCTCGGTGTCGGTGGAGAGGCTGCACTCGGAGCATGCGCGGCACACGGACCAGGCGAGGGTGAGATGAGCGCGAACACCTGGCGTCAGCCGACCGGTGACAGCGACCTTTCCTCCGATCCCGGGCAGGCAACTCCGTCCGCCGATGGCGCCCCCGGGGCGGACGCGGGCTCGACGGCATCGGTCGGCGCATCGGGCCGTTCGGCGCGCCGTTTCTGGTCTGCGCGGCTGCTCCCTGCGGCCTTGGTCGCCCTGCTGTCCGTCGCAGCCACTGGCCTGTTCCTGTACGACGTGGTCTCGGTGCGGGTCGGCGGGCCCGCGATGGACTGGCGGCGTCGGCTCGCCGATGAACTGGCCACACGGCCCCTGGATGACACCTGGATGATCGTCGGGGCCGCGGTGGCGATGGCCCTCGGCCTGTGGCTTTTCCTGCTGGCGGTGACGCCGGGGCTGCGAAGGCTGCTGCCCATGCGGCAGCCCACCGGTAACCCGGGGACAGAGGAGGTCCGCGCCGGGCTCGATCGCCGTGCGGCCGCCCTTGTTCTGCGCGACCGTGCCGTGCAGGTGCCCGGTGTCCAGTCGACGCGGGTCGCTGTCGGCCGCCGGAAGGTCAAAGCCCGGGCAGAGGCACACTTCCGCGATCTCGAGGAGGTTCGCGCGGACCTGGACGCCACGCTGGGCGAAGCCGTGACGTCCTTGGGCCTCGCCCGGAAACCCGCGCTGACCGTGCGCGTCCGGCGCCCGAAGAAGGGCTGAGGTGATTCTTGATGCTCACGGGAGTGAACCGGGTGCTGCTGGGGCTGCTCGGCCTTGGGCTCTTCGCCCTGGGCGGCGGGGTGCTGCTGGGCGGACTGGATCTGCAGCGCCACTGGGGTTTCGGCGTGCCGGGGTGGTGGCCCTTCCGCGGGCCGGACGATGTGGTGCTGGGCGCCGAGGGACGCACCCGGTGGCGGGAAGAGGGCTGGTGGTGGCCGACCGTGATCGCGGTGCTCGCCGTGCTGCTGGCTTTGCTGCTGTGGTGGCTCTTCGCACAGCGCAGACACCGCCTGGGCCAGGTTCTCGTCGACAGCGAAGAGGGCGCGGCGACTCGACTCGACGGCCGCGCGCTGGAGGACGCCATCGAGGAGGAGGCGCAGTACCTGGACGGGGTGGCGCGGGCCCGTGTACGGCTGACAGGCCGGCGTACTGCTCCGGCCGCACGTGTGCGGCTGTTGCTGGAGCCTCACGCGGATCCGGCACGGATTCTGGGGCGACTGACCCGGGAAACGCTCGTACACGCGCGGGACTCGGCCGGCTTGGACCGCCTCCCGTCGAAGGTCAGACTCCGGGAAGCCCGCCACCACGCCGACCGCGTCGCCTGACTACGGGCCAAGGGGGACGCGGGTGGGCTGCCGGTGTTATCGGATGGGACGCCGACCGGTGCGCTGGGACCAGCGGACTGCGATGAGGGCCAGCGCGACCCCGAGAATCGCGATGCCGATGATCAACAAGTAGCCCAGCCCCTCGGCCGCCACTCCGATGATTCCCAGCACGACGGCGACCAGAACGAGAAGCAGCAAGAAGGCCATGACGCGTTCGCCCTCCCAGGGGTGGATGAGCGCGGGAGTCAGCGGCGCGCGAGTTGCCGCTCGCCGCCTGCTCCCGTCCGGTAGGGCATGTCGTAGTGCTGGAAGATCGCTTCCTCCGACTCGGCGGGCAGGATGTCGTCCATGCCGAGTGAGGGCGCCCTCTTCACCAACGTCTTGGCGTAGGAGACCTTGATGTAGCCGGGCCCGAGGATTGCCTCGTCGAGGGGTACGAAGGCCAGGTGGTGGCGGGTGGGCAGTCCGGTGCGGACTGTGGCCATGGCCGGTTCGTCGGTGGTGGTGTCCACGTAGACCGCTTCGAGCACGCCGATCTTGTGGCCCTTCGGGTCGACGACGCTGCGGTTGCGCCACTCGCGGATATCGGCTGAATGGATCATGGCCTGCCTCCTGAGCCGTTGATCCGGGCCGGGTCGAGCCGCCCTGCGGGCAGTCACAGCCTGCTGAACCTCGGTGGCCCTTTGTTCGTTCAGGCTATCCGCGAATCTTCGCTTCGCGCCCTCGCGTGGCAAGGGTTTCGAACGTGGTAGTCGGCAGGCATGCCGATACAGCCTTCCGGTGATGCGGACCGTTCGTCTCGGTCCGGGCGGCTGCACCGCGTGGTCAGCCGTTCGCCCGTCGGGCGGGGATGGAGGCGGAGCAGGGATATCGAGCTGTGGTCGCGTTCGCTGGGCTTCGCGGCGCTGGGGCTGCTCACGTTGGTACCGCTGCTGATCATTGTCTCCGCTGCCGACGTCGAGCACGGGCGGGGGTTCGCGCAGTGGCTGGGGGAAGGGCTCGGCGTGTCGACGGCTTCCAGGCGGCAGGTCGAGCAGTTGTTCATCCGGCCCGGTCAGGCCCTGCGGACCACGACCGCGTTCGGTATCGCCGCCCTTGCCGTGTTCGGCCTGACCTTCGGGGCGGCGGTGCAGACCGGCTACGAGAAGGTCTGGGACCTGCCACCGGCCCGCTGGTGGGCCCGATGGCGGCATGTGGTGTGGCTCGGCGTCCTCACCGGATACCTCTACGTCTCCGCCACCACCACGCTGCGGCGCGAACCTCTGGCGGGTGGGGCCGTCGCATCGCTGAGTGCCGTGTTGTTCCTGTGGTGGTCCCAACGTCTGCTGCTCGGCGGGAGGGTCCGCTGGCGTGCCCTGCTGCCCGGCGCCGTGGCCACCGTGATCGGACTGCTCGGCCTGAGGGTCTTCTCCAGGCTGGTCTTCTCGCCGTTGATCGCATCCAACGCCGTCAGTTACGGGCCCGTCGGAACCGTCCTGGTCATCGAGTCCTGGCTGGTCGGCGTGGGTGTCGTGGTCTTCGGCGGCGCGCTGGTCGGCCGGCTGCTGTGGGAAGAACTCCCCCGGATGGCACACCCACTGAAACGGCGCGAGTGAGGCGTGGAGCCAGGGAACACCCGACTCAAGGCAGCCCGTGGCCGCCGCTGCTCCTTGTCTCCGTCATCGAGCTTTATGGGTGGCCGCCCAAATAGGTGAGAACGGCTGCCAACGAACTTTTCGCGAGATTCGAGATCGTGAGCATCTTCGCCCCCACGTCGGGCACGCTGGGAAATTGCGATTCTTGGTGCCGTTTCCGAGGTGCCCGTCCGGAGCAGAGCAGTGAGCGCCATCCGGCCCATTAAGCATTATTAAGAATTTCGCGATTGGTTGGTCAATTCCAGCGAAGACCCTTGAGGTGACCGTGAATCGATCGCTTCCTCGAATAATATGCCGCTGTCAGAACCGCCGATGTAGGCATCACCCCTCACAGGAATTGGCCCCTCGATGACACTGAATCTCCTTGGTGCGTCACGATGGCGCTCCATGTCACTTTGGATCACTGCGGTAGTAACCGCGGTGATCGCCGCTGCTGTGATCGCGATGTCGCCGACACGCGCTGAAGCCGTTGCCACGGCCGTGCCTCTGGGTACGGCAGGCAATTTCGGAGTACTGGCGGGTTCGACAGTCACCAACACCGGCCCGACGACGGTCGAGCGCAACGTCGGGGTGGCTCCGGGTTCGGCGATCGTGGGGTTCCCGCCCGGCGCAGTGCTGCCGCCCGGAACCATCCACGCTGGTGACGCCGAGGCTCTCCAGGCCCAGAACGATCTGACCACGGCGTACAACCAGGCCGCCGGGCAGGCACCGGACGTCACGTACACCGGAAACCCCGTGGAGCTCGGCGGCCAGACACTGGTTCCGGGCGTCTACAAGGTGCCCGTCAGCGCGCCCAGATCACCGGCACCCTCACCCTCAACGGCCAGGGCAACCCCAACGCCGTCTGGGTGTTCCAGGTCGGCTCGACGCTGACGACGGCTTCCGCAAGCTCGGTGAGTTTCACCAATGGCGCCAACCCGTGCAACGTGTACTGGCAGATCGGCAGCTCGGCCACCCTCGGTACCGGCACCAAATTCGTGGGTAACGTCCTGGCCTTGACCTCGATCACTGCCAACACGAACACGACCGTCAACGGCCGGCTGCTGGCCCGCAACGGCGCTGTGTCGCTGGACTCCAACACGATCTTCCAGGGTGAGTGCGGGACCAGCCCCACCGGGACTCCGACGGGGACTCCCACCGGGACTCCGACGGGGACTCCCACCGGGACTCCGACGGGGACTCCCACCGGCACTCCGACGGGGACTCCCACCGGGACTCCGACGGGGACTCCCACCGGGACTCCGACGGGCACTCCCACCGGCACTCCGACGGGGACTCCGACGGGCACTCCCACCGGCACTCCGACGGGCACTCCCACCGGGACTCCGACGGGCACTCCCACCGGGACTCCGACGGGCACTCCCACCGGGACTCCGACGGGCACTCCCACCGGGACTCCCACGGACGGCGGCCACCACGATGGGGGCAAGAAGGACGATGAGCACGGCCACCACGACGAGGGCAAGAAGGACGATGAGCACGGCCACCACGACGAGGGCAAGAAGGACGATGAGCACGGCCACCACGACGAGGGCAAGAAGCACGATGAGCGCGACGGTCATGGCTGGGCAGACACCCCGTCATGGTCTGGGCATTAGCTGACCCGGCCATGTGCCTGGTAGGGATTGCCCGGCTTCTGATGTAGAGATCAGCAGCCAGGGGAACAAACGGCGCGCGGCGGATCGCCATCGATTCCGTCGCGCGCCGTAGGCAGTTCTGGGGGCGCGGGCATCGCCAGGAGTAAAACGTCAATCCTCGAAGCCTTGCAGCCGGGACTGACCGCTCATTCGGGGCCGACGGCAACGGTGGTACAGAGGCCCGTCGGGCTACAGGCACCTGCTTCTTCACCCTGTCGGCGTGCGGTCCTGAGCGGGTCAAGCGGGGGGCCTTCCTCCGTTCGGCCGATGCGGCCCACGGTTCTACTCGCGTATTCGGGTGATGAAGATGATAATCCTCCTTGTTGCGGGAAGCATGAGACTGCCGTGCCTCACGAATTCCGTCGGCGTCCACTCGCGTCAAGGAGACAGAAATGCGTCGTAGTGTCAGTGTGCTGATCGCGTCAGGGGTTCTTGTTGCCGCCCTCGGGGCCCCGGCAATCGCCGACGACAACATCGCCGCTCTGATTCCCATCAAATTGGACAACACTACTAGCGTCCTGAACAACCCGAACGTCCTGAACAACCCGAGCACTCTGAACAACCCGAACGTCCTGAACAACCCGAGCACTCTGAACAACCCCGGCACTCTGAACAACCCGAGCACTCTGAACAGTCCGAACGTCCTGAACAACTGACGTGGATGACGACGCTGTGGTTCTGGACCAGGATTGACAGGTCGGTCGGTCCGAGCGGCCTGAGGGACTGGTCCAGAGGACCGTCGTGGCAGCGATGTCACCGTGGTTCCCACCCACCACCTCCGCGCAGGTCATAGATGTTGCAGGTCAGAAGGGGTGCCTCTCGTCCGAGGCGCCCCTTCCGCACACGTGGGCCCTGAAGGCCCCGACGGGCAACGCAGACTTGCTGGTCGTCGGAGTGTCTGGCGAGGCAAGGAACCGTGGATCTCAGTGGCTGCGTCACGTGATCGTGACGACTTCTCGGACCTCCTTGCGAAACGCGAACCTCGATGACGTGGAAAGGATCACTGACCTGCACACGCTGGCCCGCACGGCGTATTACCAGGCAGGTGGCGTGGCGGAGAGGGAGCTCACGTCGCCCGAGGCGCGCTCACGTCGGCGGGAGAGCTGGATGCGTGCCGTCCAGTCCGACGACAGGACTGTGTTGTGCGCCGAACGAGAGGGCGAAATGGTGGGCCTCATAGCCATGGGCCCTCCCTACGACGCGGATGTCGACGCCGACTCTGTGGGGCAGCTCTACCAGATTCACGTTCTCCCCCACCTCTGGGGACGAGGTGTCGGCGGCTGCCTGCACGCCGCATTCGTGCACTTTCTCCGAGAGGCGTCACTGACCACGGGCATCCTGGAAGCTTGGGACCGCAACAGCCGCGCCCAAGCCTTCTACTCCCGCCATGGATGGAGTCCGGACGGACACCACCGGCCCGGCCCAGCTGACTCGACCTACGTTCGCATGCGTATCAGCCTGGCTCCGGGGCCTGAGGACAGGTCGGTGCGATGAGCTGCTTCAGCGCTCCGGGGACCGGCATCGAGGTGCCGTCGGGTCGTCTCATGGTTCTGGGCTGCACGGACTACGCCCCCGACGCGGCTACGTTCGAGGTTCCGCCGGGCTGGAACCGGGTCCGCGTGTCCCGCAGCAACCTGGGCCGGGCGGTTCGGGCCGACATCGACTCCGGCAAGAGCCGCGAAACCATGGAGAAGATCCGTATCCCGGTGTGGCCCGCCCCTCCATCTCCCGCAGAGATCATCAAGCGTTGGTGAGGACAGTGTCGCCGACGGAGCGGATGACCCTTGCGTCTGTTCCTGCCGACACCTCGTTCTCGAACTGGGCGGCGAGCCGGGTCCGCGGTGAGCACTACGATCACCAGGGTGTGCCGGTCGGAGAAGGGTGGGTGAACGCCGCCGTGAGTCGGCGCATCGTCGTCGTCACCGCAGTGCACGGCCCTCACGCCCGGTTTCTTCCGGAGGCCTACGCGTCGTTGTGCGCGCAGCGGCTTCCCGAGGGCTGGGAGTGGCACTGGGTCGTGCAGGAGGACGGGGAGAGCGACAGCGTCAGACCGTATGTGCCCGTGGACGCCCGGGTGACGTTCCGGCAGGGGCGGGCCGGGGGGCCCGGCGTCGCCAGGACCATGGCGCTGGCACACGGGGACGGGGCGTACGTGAAGGTCCTCGACGCCGACGACCGGCTGACGCCGGGCGCGCTCGCGCGGGATCTCGCCGTGCTGGAAGGGGACCCGGACCTCGGGTGGGCCACCTCGCGGGTGCTCGACCTCATGCCCGACGGGTCGACCGTCGGCTTTCCGGGCGATCCCGACCAGGGGCCGATCGAGCGTGGGGCCGTGCTCGCGCACTGGAAGAGCAACGGCTTCCTCGCGCAGGTGCACCCCGCTTCGCTGTGCGTGCGCCGGGAGTTGCTGCTCGCCCTCGGCGGCTGGATGGCGCTGCCCGCCTCGGAGGACACCGGGCTGTTACTGGCGCTGAACGCGGTGAGCCGGGGGTGGTTCTCGCGGGAGGTGGGCCTGCTGTACCGGAAGTGGGACGGGCAGGTGACCGGGCAGGCGGCCCACACCGACCGGGCCGAACGCGAGGTGCGGATGGCTGTCGTCGAGGCCAGGGCCAGGGCGTTGTCCCGGCTCCGGTGGGGCGCGCCGGCCGCGCCTTGAGAGCAGGTCGGTCTGGGCCGGGGAGCGTCGGTGCGGGTCGTGGTGGATGTAGCCCGCGCGCTATGGGAGCAGCTCGGTCTGCGCGGGGGTCGTTGGCGCCGGGTCGTGGCGGGTGTAGAACTCCGTGCCGCTGGGCTGCCAGGGTGCCCCGGCGTCCGGGTAGAGGCGTTCCAGGCCGGCGGCGTGGAACGCGAGGGTGGTCACGCGGTGGGTGTGCACATGGTCCTCGTGGCCGGTCAGGTTGCCGTAGGCGTCGTGGGTGACGACGACCTCCGGGCGGAAGTCGCGCAGGTGCGCGACCAGTTCCCCCACCGCCGCGTCCAGCGGTACGTCGCACCAGCGCGGCCTGCCCGGGGCCGAGTGCGGCACGCGGGCGTCGGCGTACCCCAGCATGCGTGGCGGCTCCGCGCCCAGGATGCGCAGTGCCTCGGCCAGTTCCCCGGCGCGCGGGGTGTCCGGCGACCAGGTCGCCGTGACGACCGCCGTGCGCGCGCCCGCGGCCGCGTGACGGGCGAGGACGCCGCCCGCCGTCAGGGACTCGTCATCGGGGTGGGCGAAGACCGCGAGCAGGTTCGGTACCGGCATGCCGCTCCCGCTACGCCCCGTGCGGAGCCGAACGCGGCGCCGGACCGGTGATGCCGATCGCCTGGCTCGGACACTTCTCCGCCGCCTCCAGGACCTCGGGGTCCTCGCCCGTCTCCTCGCGGCCCGGTCGGACGACCCCGAAGCCGTCGACGAACTCGAAGACGGCCGGGGCCCGGTGGGCGCACTCGGCGGAGCCGTAGCAGAGCTCGCGGTCCACGAAGACCTTCATGGTTCCTTGTCCCCCTCCTGACGGCGTCGGGGTCCCGGTGGCCGTCCGGAGTTGACTGCCCAGCGGGGCACCGGCTGAACCGGCCCGGCTAGCGCGCGCTCCCGGCGGTCGCCAGCCAGTGGGCCACCCGGCGTACGGCGGCCTCATCGAGGTGTTCCACCAACGTCTGCACGGTCGTGTCGTCCTCGGGGGAGAGGTCGTAGAGGCCCGCCTTGGTCAGGCCTGCCAGGAGGATCTGATGGCGGCGGCCGGTCATCCGTTCCGCCAGCTTGGCCGGTTCGCCGGGGGAGGGCTCGGCTTCCGGCCGCGGGGCAGCGGGCTGCTTCAGCGGGGTGTCGAACCGGTGCCACGCGCCGTCCTTCGGCCCCCACAGGGCGACGGCCACGTCGTCGCCCCGGGCGCGCAGGGTCTGGGTCATCTCGCCGAGGGCGTACAGTACGGGCGCGCGGTGGGGCGACTGGGCGGCCGTCCGCCAGGATCCCTCGGCCGGCCGGTAGAACATCGCGACCCAGCGCGGAGCACCCTGCGGTCGTGGGCTCTCGGGACGTGACTCCACTGCGCTCACCCCTGTACGTCGCTGATGCGTCGCCCGGCCGCTGCTTGCGCCTCGCTCGTCCGTGCTCGTCCATCGCTCCGGGAGCGGCGCGGGAGGGCGACCATAGCTGACGTGCCGTCAGTTTTCCAGGGTCGTCCGAGGGCGCGGTCCGACGGGTACCGGGGTTGCGGGGCCGGGGGTACTGGGGAGGATCACCACATCGTCCGGTACCGGTCCCTCCCCTCGTGGGGACCGGTACCGAACGGTGGAGCCTCATCGTCCGCTTCGGACGGAAGCTGGCCGGATGGGTGCGCCGCTGCGTCCGGATCCTGCCATTTCCGGCCATGGAGGAGGAGGTTCCGTCGCTCAGCGGACGGTATCGCCGCAGGTCAGCCATATAGAGTGAGTTTTCCGGTCCGGACGTCCAGGCGTGGGAAGTAAGGAGCTGAGACCTTGGGTTCCGACTCGGGGGCACGCACCGCCTTCGCGGAACGCCTCGCACTGCTGTACAGGGAAGCCGGCAACCCTCCTCTGAAGCGGGTGTCCGAGGCGGTCGTCCGGCTCCAGCGGGTCGACGAACGCGGGCGGCCCGTGCGGGTGTCCGCGCAGCGCATCAGCGACTGGCGGCGGGCCCGGAACGTCCCGGCCCAGTTCCCCGCCCTCGCGGCGGTGCTGCACGTGCTGATCCCCGAGGCGCGGCGCTCGCGGCCCACGCCGGTCTCCCCCGGTCTGTACGACCTCGGCCAGTGGCAGCGGCTGTGGGAACGCGCGGTGGCCGACCCGGTCGGTGAGCGCCCGGCGCCCGACGCGGCCGAGGAGCGGCCCACCGACGAGTCCCCGTCAGCCCCGGGCGGGGTGTGCCCCTACCGGGGGCTGGCCTCCTACCGCCGGGAGGACGCCCGGTGGTTCTTCGGCCGGGAGCGGAGCACGGACGCGCTCGTCAAGCAGCTCGGGGCCGTCGCGCGCACCGGCGGGCTGGTCATGCTCGTCGGCGCGTCGGGCGCGGGGAAGTCCTCCCTGCTGAACGCCGGCCTGGTGCCCGCCCTGCGGGACGGCGCGCTGGGCGGTGACGGTGACGGCGGTGACGGTGGTGGCGGTGACGGGAGCGGCCGGCCGCGGGAGGTCGTGCAACTCGTACCCGGAGGCGATCCGCTGGCGGAGCTGACCCGGTGCATACCCGAGCTGGCCTCCGTCATCCCGGTCTCGATCCCACGGAGAGAAGCCTCTGCTCGGCCACGGACGGAGGGACGGGACGCGGCCGCCGGGGAGGGGCCGGGTGCGGCCTCCGCGGCGGGGTCCGGTGCGGCCCCGGCGGCGGGATCCGGTGCGGGGTCCGGTGCGGCCTCCGAGGAGAGGTCCGGTGCGGCCTCCGAGGAGGGGGCGGGTGCGGTCCCCGCGACGGTGGCCGGCGTGGCCCCCGCAGGGGGACCTGACGTCACCCCCGCAAGGAACCCGGGGCCGGTCCCCGCACGGTCGGCAGCGGGACCTGACGTCACCCCCGCAGCGAACCCCGGCCCGGCCCCCGGAACCTCCGCCGACACCCCAACCTCCCCCGGCACCCCAACCTCCCCCGGCACCCCAACGGCCTCTGACACCGCAACCTCCCCCGGCACCGCGCCCTCCCCCGACGCCGTCCGTGCCGCCGTCGGTGCCTGGGCCCGGCGGCAAGCGGCTTCCGGGGTCCGTCCGGTCGTCATCGTGGACCAGTTCGAGGAGACGTTCACCCTCTGCCCCGACGAGGCAGACCGGCGCACCTTCATCGAGGTCCTGCACGCCGCCTGCTCGCCCGGCGGCCCCGGTGAACCCGCCCCGGCGGTCGTGGTGCTGGGCATACGCGCCGACTTCTACGACCGCTGCCTGCGGTACCCGGAGCTCGCCGACGCGCTCCAGCACCGGCACATGGTGCTCGGGCCGCTGACCACCGCGGAGCTGCGTGAGGCGGTGAACGGACCGGCCAAGGCCGTCGGCTTGGAGCTGGAACCGGGGCTGGCGGAGCTGATCGTCCGGGAGGTCAGCGCCGACGGCCCGGGCGGGGCGCACGACGCCGGTGTGCTGCCGCTCCTCTCGCACGCCCTGCTCGCCACCTGGCAGCGCCGGAAGGCGGGCCGCCTCACCCTGGCCGGTTACCGCGCGGCCGGCGGCATCCAGGGAGCGGTCGCGGCGACCGCCGAACGGGCCTGGACCGGCCTCGACCCGGCCGCGCGCACCGCCGCCCGGCTGTTGCTGCTGCGCCTGGTACGGCTGGGCGAGGACACCCAGGCCACCCGCCGCCGCGGAACCCGGCGTCAGTTGGCGAAGGAGTCGGCCGACCCCGGCAAGACGGAGGAGTCCCTCGAAGCGCTGGTCCGCGCCCGGCTGGTGACGCTCGACGCGGAGACCGTGGAGATCACCCACGAGGCGCTGCTGCACGCCTGGCCGCGGCTGCGCGACTGGATCGACGAGGACCGGCAGGGCAATCTGCTGCGCCAGCGCCTGGAGGAGGACGGCCGGGCCTGGGAGGAGTCGAACCGCGACACCTCGCTGCTCTACCGGGGCTCCCGTCTGGAACAGGCCCACGGCTGGGCGAGATCCGCCGGGGACACGTTCCTGACCCGCAGCGCGATGGAGTTCCTGGCCGCCTCGGTCCGGCTGCGCAGGAGGATCATCTGGATCAGCCGGGGGGCGGTCGCGACGCTGGTCGTCCTGGCGATGCTGGCCGTCGGGTCGGCCGTGGTCGCGTGGAAGCAGCGGGACGAGGCCGTCTTCGAGCAGGTGCTCGCCCAGTCCGACCGCGTCCAGGACACCGACCCGTCGCTGTCCGCGCAGCTCGACCTGGTGGCACACGGACTGCGGCCGGACGACAAAGGCGCGAACAGCCGCCTGATCTCCATCGTCAACGCCCCGCTCTCCACGCCCCTCACCGGCCACACGGGCGCCGTCTACCTCACGACCTTCAGTCCGGACGGAAAGGTCCTGGCCACCGCCAGCTACGACCGGACCGTACGGCTGTGGGACGTCGCCGACCCCAAGCGCCCCAAGCCCCTGGGCAAGCCCCTGACCGGGCACACGAGCTGGGTGAGCAGCGCGGTCTTCAGCCCGGACGGCCGGACGCTCGCCAGCGCCTCCGACGACGGCACCATTCGGCTGTGGGACGTGACCGATCCAGCGCACCCGAGGCCGCTCGGCCGCCCCCTGACCGGCCATGACGGCACGATCTACCTGATCGCCTTCAGCCCGGACGGGCGCACCCTGGCCTCCGCGGGCGACGACCACACCGTGCGGCTGTGGAACATGGCCGACCGGCGCCGGCCGCGGGCCCTGGGCAAGCCCCTGACCGGGCACAGGGCCGCCGTGCGCTCGGTGGCGTTAGCCCCGGACGGCCGGACGCTCGCCGCAGGGGGCGACGACGGGACGATCCGGCTGTGGGACGTGTCCGACCCCGCGCGCCCCGAACCGGCCGGGACGCCGCTGACCGGCCACACCACCACCGTGCACTCGGTGGCCTTCAGCCCCGACGGCCGTACGCTCGCCAGCGGCAGCGCGGACGGCACCGTACGTCTGTGGAACATGGCCGGTCCGGGTCGCCCGGCGCCGATCGGCGCGCCGCTGACCGGTCACACCGGGCCGGTCTGGTCCGTGGCCTTCAGCCCCGACGGGAACATGCTCGCCGCGGCCAGTGCGGACAGCACCGCGAGCCTGTGGAAGGTCAGCGATCCGCAGTACCCCTCGCAGGTCGGCGCGCCCCTCGCGGGTAGCAGCGGGGAGATGTACGCGCTCGGCTTCAGCCCCGACGGGCGCACCCTCGCGACCGGGGCGGGCGACAACAAGGTCCGTCTGTGGTCGCTGCCGACGTCGGACATGACCGGCCGGACAGGGGTGTTCCGGCCGGACGGGCGGCTGCTCGCGACGGCTGCGCGGGACGGGCGGATCCGGCTGTGGGACGTGCGCAGGCCCGGCAGGCCCGTGCGCTTGGGCGAACCGTTTCACCCGGGCCGGGGCGACGTGCGCTCCCTGGAGTTCTCCCCGGACGGCCGCACCCTCGCGGTCGTGACGGGCGAGAGTGTGGTGGAGCTGTGGAACCTCGGCGACCCCGAACACCCCGTCCGCCACGGCTCTCCCGCCCCCCTGCGCATCCGGTACGCCGACCCCCTGGCGTTCAGCCCCGACGGGAAGGTCCTGGCCACCGCCTACGACGACCGCACCGTCCAGCTGTGGAACATCGGCGACCCGGCCCGGCCGCGGCCGCTCGGCAGCCCCCTCACCGGTCACAAGGGCTACGTCAACCACCTGGTGTTCAGCCCCGACGGCCGGACGCTCGCCAGCGGCAGCGCGGACGGCACGATCCGGCTGTGGAACGTGACCGATCCCGGCCGGGCGACCCTGATCGGCACACCGCTCCGGGGCCACCTCGGAGCCGTCAACACGCTCGCCTACAGCCGCGACGGCCACACGCTGGCCAGCGCCGGCGACGACAACTCCGTCCGGCTCTGGGACATCACGGACCCCGCCGAGGCCTCCGAGGAGGCGCTGCTCACGGGCCACACGGAGGCGGTCGTGTCGCTGACGTTCAGCCGCGACGGCCGCACCCTGGCCAGCGGCGGAAGCGACAGCACCGTCCGGCTGTGGAACGTGGCCGACCCCTCGCACGCCACCGCGATCGGCCAGTCGATGAGCCCCAACTCCACGACCGGCACGTTCCTCGCGTTCAGCCCGAACAGCCACACGCTGGGGGTGTCGAGCGGGGCGGACACCATCCGGCTGTGGAATCTCGACGTCGACACGGCCGTCCGCCGCATCTGCTCGATGACCCGGGGCGTGCTGACGCAGGACACCTGGCGGGAGTACCTGCCCCGGCTCTCCTACGACCCGCCGTGCGACGGCTGACGCGACCGTTTCGGGCAACAGGCCGGGTTGCCACGGCAGTTGAGTGAGACGAGTCACAACCGGGCTTTCCCGGCGGCCGGTCGGCGCGCGGTGGGCAAGCGCTTGTTACCCTTGGCCATAGCTCGACCGCTGGTGCATCCCCCGTCGCCAGCGGTCGAGCCTTTTTTGAGCATGCCGAGGCGCGTGTTTGCAGGTCTCAGGTTGAGGCGCGTCTTCTCAGCGCAGGTCGAGGCGCATCAGGATCCGGGGATGACCGGCCAGGACCGAGGTCGTGTCGGCCGCGTGGACGAAGCCGGCCCGTTCGAAGTTCTTCCGCAGACCCGCGTACGCCATCGTCAGGTCGACCTTGGCGTCGCCGTTGTCCAGCGGATACGCCTCGACCACCGGTGCGCCCCGGTCCCGGGCGAACGCGACCGCGCCGGCGATGAGGGCGTGCGAGATGCCCTGCCCGCGGTGGCCGGGGCGCACCCGGACGCACCAGAGCGACCACACCGGCAGGTCGTCGACGTGCGGGATCTTGCGGTTGCGGGCGAACGAGGTGTCCGCACGCGGGGCGACGGCGGCCCAGCCGACCGGCTCGTCACCGTCGTGGGCGAGCACACCCGGGGGCGGCTCCGCACGGCACAGCCCGGCGACGTACTCACCGCGGGCCGGGCCGCGCAGTTCCTTGTTGAGTTTGGAGGGGATGCGGTAACTCAGGCACCAGCAGACGTTCGCCCCGGGCGACTTCGGCCCGAGCACGGCACGGACGTCCTCGAAGTCCGTGGCCGGGCGCACGTCGATGCTCACGCCCCCACGATGCCACGCACCGGCCGAGCACACCCCTCGGGCCGGGCCGGGAACACGTCTTGGTGGAGCACATGGGCCCGGGGTGGGGAACAGGCCCTCGTGGAGCACCCGGGTCCGGTGGGGAACAGGCCCTCGTGGAGCACCCGGGCCCGGCCCCGCGTTCCAAGCGGAGGCCGCCCGCAGCAACTGCAGCTGGCCGATCTCACCGACGTTCTTCATCAGCTCCGCGTTCACCCAGGCCAGCATGTGCTCGACGGTGTGCTCGGGATCGTTCGCCCAGGGGAACGGGGCCCCGGCGCATCGTCCAGCAGAGCTACGCAGGCTCCCAGAGGAAGTCGCCGGGCTCCAGCCGCTCCAGGTGGTACTCGAAACAGGGACCAGGTGAACTCGAACTGCCAGCGCGGAAGTTCGACGCGGGAGGCGATCATCGGACGACCCTACGGCGGCGCCGGGGCGTCGCGGGCCAGTACCGTCCAGTCGAGGTCCCGCAGCGCCGGTTCGGTGTCGCAGTCCGAGGGGAGACGGGGCGTGGGCTGGAACCAGACGACGGTCAGGCGCGAGCGGTAGGCGACCGGGTCGTGGGCCGGGTCCAGGGCCGTGGAGTGGAACGTGCCGAGGCAGGCCACCGCGGGCAGCACCTCGACCGGTCCGAGGCCGCCCGCGTACTGGTCGGGGTACTCGCGCCGCGGCGGGACGAGGTGCACCGGCCTGCCCGGGTGGGACCGTTCGGCGGCGTGCAGGAGGCTCCGGATCCGCAGGTCGTTCAGCGGCTTGCAGGGGTAGCCGTCCAGCAGATCGCCGTACGTCGACGAGAACCGCAGCTCGGCGAGGTCCACCGGGCGGCCGGAGGCCAGGACGAGGCGGGCGAGCGTCAGGGCCGGCGTCTTTGCGTGGTGTTGCATCGAGGTCTTTCGGTGGTGGTCATGGGCGCGGCCGTGCTCACGGCCGGCGCCCCGTCATCCGTGCCGCCGAGGCGATCGTCGCCCTGGCCTCCCGTTCGGACAGGCCGGTGTTCAGGGCCGCGGTGACCAGGGGGTCCACCAGCGCCGGGCCGATGCCGTCCTCGTAGGCCCGGCAGGCCGCCCAGAACAGGCGGGTGTTGCGCTGGCCCTCGTGGGCGGCCAGCACGAACTGGACCAGGCCCTGGCCGTGCCCGCCGGTCGCCGCGGGGGCGGGGTGGTGGGCGCGGGGCGGCGGGATCAGCAGCCGCAGCAGGGAGCGCGGGCAGGGGGCGGGGGCCAGGTGCGCGGTGCCCGGGGCGGCGGCGTAGACACCCTGGGCCGTGCGGGAGCCGGGGCCGACCAGGTAGCCGCCCGCGCCCCGGATGTCGATGCCGGGGGCGAGCCGGCCCGCGGAGTTGGGGACGACCATCTCGGGCGGGCCGCTCAGCCACAGATGCCGCCCGCCGGACGGGGTCACGACGACCACGGTCGGCGGGATCGTGAACAGGTGCCGCAGTGCCAGCTCGCGCAGGGCGGCCGAGGAGTCCGTTCCGGTCTTCACGTCCAGGTCGAGGCCGATCAGATGGTGCGGGGGCAGCCCGCAGGCGATGCCGTAGCCGGTCGCCCAGGGCGCGGCGGCGAACAGCTCGCGGATGCGGTCGGGGGCGCTGGAGGCGTCGTAGACCCCGTGCCCGGGCCGGCCACACCCGCCGTGACAGGGGGAGGGGGCGGGGTCGTCGCGGTGCGGGGAGGGCAGTGCCGGGAGCTTGGTGCGGGACAGGGGGATGACGGCCAGTCCGCGTTCGGCGGCTGACAGGGCGTGTGCGAGGGCCAGCGTCGTGGCCTGCCGGTCGGTGGTGGCCATGACTCTAGTTTCGTACGTACGTTCGAAAAAGGAAAGAGGGAACGGGTGCGACGCGCCGGGGGCGGGCGGCGGCAGGGAGAAGCGCTGGAACGCTGCGTCCCTTGCGGTATCCGGGTTCGAGCGCCCCTTTCGCTCCCGTCCGGTACGGAAGTGACAGATAGGGGTTTATCGACTTGTCCTCACGCTTGCGTGCGAAAGGCGGCTTCCGGGGTGGTTCGCCGGGGATTCGGTGGGCAACCCTGGAATCGCGACGTCGAGCACCGCACCGGGGCGGTCGGCCAACTTCCCCGGGACAGCAGTGGTTCACGCACCGAGCGGTCACGAAGCCGGTGCGTCCTCGGTTCGATCAGTCCTGGAGGGACAAGAAACATGGCAAGCATCCGTACCGCCCGCGTCATCGCAGCCGTCTCCGCCCTTCCGCTCGCGGCCGTCCTCTTCACCGGTGCCGCGGCGGCGGACAACGGCGCCTTCGCGGACAACGGATCCATCGCGTCCGTCACGGAGACCGAGCAGGGCAACCTCGGCAGCGGCGTCGGCGGCGACAACTTCGGCAACGCGGCCACCACCCAGCAACAGGCTCTCGGCGACGGCACCTCGAACCAGAGCAACACCGCCCAGGTCAACGGCACCGAGCCCACGGCCGTCAACCAGGGCAACGGCAACACCGCCGTCAGCTTCTCCCCGCTGTGGTGGTGAGCTGAGCGGGCCGGTGCGCCGGCACCGGCCCGGGTGCTGTGGGGGTGTGCTTCGTGGGGTCACAAACGTCTGAGCGGCGGTACTCCGGTACTGCCGCTCAGACGTTTCTCGCGTCCCGGCAGGTCCTGGCGGGACGCAACAGGCCTTGACTGGTGAGCCGATCTGACGGACAGTCAGAAACCGTGAGTGGTGAGCCGGAGGTCCACGAGGAGTTCGAGGCGCGCCTGAAGGCCTACGAGGGCCTGCCGGCCGCCGCCACCGGGGTCGGTCACGACCCCGTCAACCTGCCGATGATCAGGCACTGGTGCGAGGCCATGGGCGACACCAGCCCCGCGTACACGGGCCCGGACGCCATCGCTCCGCCCACCATGCTCCAGGCCTGGACCATGGCCGGCCTCACCCGCCGCCCGGAACGCACGGCGGCCTACGACGAACTCCTCGCCCTGCTCGACGCGTCGGGCCACGACGCGGTCGTCGCCACCGACTGCGAACAGGAGTACCTGCGCCCGTTGCGCCCGGGCGACGAGATCACCTTCGACTCGGTGATCGAGTCGGTGTCCGGCCGCAAGACGACGAAACTGGGGGCGGGTTACTTCGTCACGACCCGCACGGAGGTCCGCGCGGGCGGCGAACCGGCCGGAATCCACCGCTTCCGCATCCTCAAGTACGCCCCCGCTCACCGGCCTTCAGTACCGGCGGAACGCCGCCCCCGCCCCGTCGTCAACCGCGACAACGCCGGCTTCTGGGAAGGCGTGGCCCGCCACGAGCTCCTCATCCAGCGCTGTACGGCCTGCGACACCCTGCGTTTCCCCTGGCTGCCCGGCTGCAACACGTGCGGCTCCCCGGAGTGGGACACCGTCGGGGCGAGCGGCGAGGGCACGGTCTACTCGTACGTCGTGATGCACCACCCGCCCTTCCCGGCCTTCGATCCCCCCTACGCGGTCGGCCTGATCGAGCTCGCCGAGGGCGTGCGGATCGTCAGCAACGTGGTCGGGGTGCCGTACGACGAGGTGCGGATCGGCATGCCGGTGCGGCTGGAGTTCCGGCGGTACGACGACGAGCTGGTGCTGCCCGTCTTCCAGGGGGTGACGTCGTGAAGGCCGGGGACCGGCTCCCACCGCTGGAGATCCCGATCACCCGCACCCTGATCGTCGCCGGGGCGATCGCCTCCCGCGACTACCAGGACGTGCACCACGACCCGGAGCTCGCCCGGCAGAAGGGCTCCCCCGACATCTTCATGAACATCCTGACGACCAACGGCCTGGTCGGCCGCTACGTCACGGACCACTTCGGCCCGCGTGCGCAGCTGCGCCGGGTCGCCATCCGGCTCGGCGCGCCCAACCGCCCCGGCGACACGATGGTGCTGACCGGCACGGTCGAGAAGGTCGACGACGACACCGCGACGGTCCGGATCACCGGCGCGAACGGCCTGGGCAACCACGTCACGGGCACGGTCACGGTGAGGGTCGCCGGATGAGCCCGCGCGGGCGGGACGGACTCGGCGGGTGCGCTGCCGTCGTCGGTGTGGGGGCCACGGAGTTCTCGAAGGACTCGGGCCGCAGCGAACTGCGCCTCGCCGTCGAGGCGGTGCGGGCGGCCCTCGCGGACGCCGGGCTGACTCCCGCCGACGTCGACGGGATGGTCACCTTCACCATGGACACCAGCCCCGAGATCACCGTCGCCCAGGCGACGGGCATCGGGGAGCTCTCCTTCTTCTCCCGGGTCCACTACGGCGGCGGCGCGGCCTGCGCCACCGTCCAGCAGGCCGCCCTGGCGATCGCCGCGGGCGTGGCCGACGTGGTCGTCTGCTACCGGGCGTTCAACGAGCGCTCGGGCCGCCGCTTCGGCTCCGGTGTGCGGCACCGGGAACCCTCGGCGGAGGGCGCGGCCCTCGGCTGGTCGCTGCCGTTCGGCCTGCTGACCCCGGCCTCGTGGGTGGCGATGGCGGCACGGCGCTACCTCCACACCTACGGGCTGACCCCGGAGGCCTTCGGGCACGTGGCGGTCGCCGGCCGGAAGTACGCGGCGACCAACCCGGCGGCCCACTTCCACGGCCGGCCCATCACCCTGGCCGACCACGCCGCCTCCCGCTGGATCGTCGAACCACTGCGGCTGCTGGACTGCTGCCAGGAGACGGACGGCGGGCAGGCCCTCGTCGTCACCTCCGCCGAACGCGCCCGCGACCTGCCCCACCCGCCCGCCGTGATCGCCGCGGCCGCCCAGGGCGCCGGACGCGCCCAGGAGCAGATGACCAGCTACTACCGCGACGACCTGACCGGCCTGCCCGAGGCGGCGGTCGTCGCCCGGCAGCTGTGGCGCACCTCGGGGCTCGCCCCGGCCGACATCGACGTCGGGATCCTCTACGACCACTTCACGCCGTTCGTGCTGACGCAGCTGGAGGAGTTCGGCTTCTGCGGCCCCGGCGAGGCGGCGGACTTCGTGGCCGAGGAGCGCCTGCCCCTCAACACGCACGGCGGGCAGCTCGGGGAGGCGTACCTGCACGGCATGAACGGCATCGCGGAGGCCGTCCGGCAGATCAGGGGCACCGCGGCGAACCCGGTCCCCGGAGCGGAGCGGGTCCTGGTGACGGCAGGGACGGGTGTGCCGACGTCGGGGCTCGTCCTGACCGCCGACCCCCAGGGGTGAACCCGCAGTACCCCGGGCCCTTCGCTCCACCTACAGGAGGTGCGTCGGGCCCTGCCCGTACAACCTGAGGGGGACCCCGCTTCGGGACCTGCGGCCGATCCGCTCACCGTGCCTCCGCTCATAGCGTTGAGCCATGACCACACTCGTCTGCACGAGCGCTTCGAAGGCGGCCGGACCAGCGGCGCAGACCCTTCCGTACCCGTCGTTCTCGTCGTACGTCAGGGCCCGCCAGCCGGTGCTCCTGCGTACCGCCCGCTCGCTCACCGGCAACCCGAGCGACGCGGAGGACCTGCTGCAGACCGCGCTCGCCAAGACGTACGTCGCCTGGGAGCGCATCGAGGACCACCGCGCCCTCGACGGCTATGTGCGCAGGGCGCTGCTGAACACCCGGACCTCACAGTGGCGCAAGCGCAAGGTCGACGAGTTCGCCTGCGACGAGCTGCCCGAGCCGGACCCGGTGGCCGGCCGTGACGACCCGGCCGAGCAGCAGGCGCTGCGCGACGCGATGTGGAGGGCGGTCATGCGGCTGCCCGACCGGCAGCGGGCGATGGTGGTCCTCAGGTATTACGAGGACCTCAGCGAGGTCCAGACGGCCGAAGTGCTCGGCGTCTCGGTGGGCACGGTGAAGTCGGCCGTCTCCCGGGCGATCGGCAAGCTCCGCGAGGACGCTGAGCTGGGGCTCGTCCGCCGGTGAGGCGCCGCGCCGACCGGCTGTGAGCTGTTCCTCCGGCACGGCGTGATGTGATCGATCGCCCGGTCCTAGTGACATACCGCGCGGTATGTGCGCAGAATCAGCGCAACCTTTACCACCGCGTAGGCAATGTCGCCCCGGGAGGACGCCGTGCTGAGCACCATGCAGGACGTACCGCTGCTGATCTCGAGGATCCTGACCCACGGGTCGACGATCCACGGGACATCACAGGTGACCACCTGGACCGGTGAGGACGAGCCGCACCGCCGCTCCTTCGCCGAGATCGGTGCCCGCGCGGCCCAGCTGGCCCACGCGCTGCGGGAGGACCTCGGCGTCACCGGCGACGAGCGTGTCGCGACCCTCGCCTGGAACAACGCGGAACATGTCGAGGCCTACTTCGCCATCCCGTCCATGGGCGCGGTCCTCCACACCCTGAACCTCCGCCTCCCGGCCGAGCAGCTGGCCTGGATCGTCCACCACGCCGCCGACCGCGTGATCATCGCCAACGGCTCCCTGCTCCCCCTGCTCGCCCCGCTGCTGCCGCACCTGAAGCCGGTCGAGCACGTGGTCGTCACCGGTCCCGGGGACCGCTCCCTCCTCGCCGACGCGAGCGTCGGTCACATCCACGTTCACGAGTACGAGGACCTGATCGCCGGCAAGCCCACCTCGTACGACTGGCCCGAGCTGGACGAACGCCAGGCCGCCGCCATGTGCTACACCTCCGGCACCACCGGCGACCCCAAGGGCGTGGTCTACAGCCACCGCTCCGTCTACCTGCACTCCATGCAGGTCAACATGGCCCAGTCGATGGGCCTGACGGACCAGGACACCTCGCTGGTCGTGGTCCCCCAGTTCCACGTGAACGCCTGGGGCCTGCCGCACGCCACGTTCATGACCGGCGTCAACATGCTGATGCCGGACCGCTTCCTCCAGCCGGCCCCCCTCGCCGCGATGATCGAGAGCGAGAAGCCCACGCACGCGGCCGCCGTGCCCACCATCTGGCAGGGCCTGCTCGCCGAGCTGACGGCGAACCCCCGTGACGTCTCCTCCCTCGGCCAGGTCACCATCGGCGGCTCGGCCTGTCCGCCCTCGCTCATGGAGGCCTTCGACAAGCTGGGCATGCGGGTCTGCCACGCCTGGGGCATGACGGAGACGTCCCCGCTCGGCACCATCGCCCGTCCGCCGGCCGGCGTGGTCGGCACGGAGGAGGAGTTCGCCTACCGCCTCACCCAGGGCCGCTTCGCGGCCGGTGTCGAGGCGCGTCTGTCCGGCCCGGGCGGCGAACGCCTCCCCTGGGACGGGGAGTCGGCCGGTGAGCTGGAGGTGCGCGGCCCCTGGATCGCGGGCGCCTACTACAACGGCCCCGAGGGCGAACCGCTGCGCCCCGCCGACAAGTTCAGTGAGGACGGCTGGCTCAAGACGGGCGACGTCGGGACCATCTCCCCCGACGGCTACCTCACGCTCACCGACCGGGCCAAGGACGTCATCAAGTCCGGCGGCGAGTGGATCTCGTCGGTGGAGCTGGAGAACGCGCTGATGTCCCACCCCGACGTCGCCGAGGCGGCCGTCGTCGCCGTGCCCGACGAGAAGTGGGGCGAGCGCCCCCTGGCCACGGTCGTCCTCAGGGAGGGCTCCACCGCCACCTTCGAGACCCTGCGCGCCTTCCTCGCCGACGAGGGCCACATCGCCAAGTGGCAGCTTCCGGAGCGCTGGACGGTCATCGAGGCGGTCCCGAAGACGAGCGTAGGAAAGTTCGACAAGAAGGTGCTCCGCAGGCAGTACGCGCAGGGGGAGCTGGACGTGACGTCCCTGGGCTGATCCGGCGAAGCCCGGCGGCGATCGGACGACTCACCTGCCTCGGCACGTCACGTCTGGTTGGATTGAGGCACCGGCCGCCGGGCCGGGGACGGGGGGCGGTCATGCAGGTGGGGGCGGCTCCTGCCGTGGTGACGGCGGCCGAAGGTGTGCTGTCCGAGTTCCAGCAGAACCTCGTCGTGGCCGTCGTGGGCGTGATCCTCGGCATCCTGGGGACCGTCGCCATCGAGCGCATGAAGCTCCGCCGCGAACCGACGAAGCGGCTCTCCTGGGACGCTGAGGTCCACCACGCCATGGTGTCCACGGACGACACGCTTCGGCGTCTGCTCCGGCTCAGCTACAACGACTACCCCATCGAGGGGCTGAGTTCGGTCGAGTTCCGGGTCGAGAACAGCGGCAACCGGGTCGTGAAGAACGAGCGCCTGCGCTTCTGCTTCCCGCGCGGCGCACAGGTCATCGAAGCGGTGCCGACCTCGCAGCCCGAGCGCGAGATGGGGGTGTCGAGGCGCCCGGACCTCGAGCAGGACGCGAGCGAGGCCGTTTTCGTCTTCGGCCACCTCGAGCGGGGCCGGTCGGTGACGCTGCGGCTCTCCGTCGCCGCTCGGGACATCACCGGCTGGAAGGTCGTGGATCACAACGAGGAGGGGGACGTCGAGGTCCATGAACGCACGGCCGCCCGCAGGAAGGAGGACCGGGAACACGTCCCCACCTTCTTCGCGCTGGCGTTCCTGACGTTCACCGTCCCGCCTCTGGCCGCCCTACTCGGCTATGTCGGGCAGCTGGCGGCCGTGGTGCTCGGCGTCGCCCTTCTGATCAGCGTCGCCCCGCACATCGCCCCCGTGGGCCGCACCCTGCGGGACTTCCTCACCAGGCCGGAGCCGCCCCAGGCCGGCATCCACATCGGGTCGGTCGACTCGTCCACGTTCGCGATCGGCGACCGCAGCTCGGCTTCCACCGAAGTGCCGCGCCACGTGCCTCCTCAGCCGTCTTGACGCCCGAATCGACCCGCCCGGCACACCCGGACCCGCCTGGCGTACCCGGACCCGCCCGGCACACCCGGAACCCGCCATACAGCCCGGCCATCACCGGCGCAGGGAGGTCAGCCCCCACCCCAGCACCAGCCACACGCCCGCGACGGCACACACCCCGCCCCACCCGAAGTGGCTGAACGCCACGCCCGCGAGGGCCGAAGCGGTCGCGCCGCCCGCGAAACCGGCGACCACATAGGCGGTGTTGGCCGTGGCGGGGGTGGCGGTCGCGGTCAGGGCGAGGGTCTGGTTGGCGACATGCGAGGCGACCAGTGCCGCGTGCACGGCGACCGCTGCGGCGAACAGCGCCCCCAGCACCTGCCCGCCCAGCCAGAACAGCGGCACGGACACGGCCGCCACCAGATACGCCGACCGCACGACCCGCGCCGCGCCGAACCGGTCCACGAGCCCGCCCGCCAGCGGCGCCACCGCGCTCGCGGTCAGGCCGAACAGCCCGAACAGCCCGGCGGTCGCGGCGGACAGCCCGTACGCCGGCCCGGTCAGCAACAGCGTCAACGAGGTCCACAGCGCGCTCCACGCACCGAACATCCCGGCCTGCCGCACACACGCCCGCCACAGCTCCGGCGAGCTCCGCAGCACCGACGGCAGTGCCACCAGCCCCGCGAACAGCGGACCCTCCCGGCGCCGCCGCGACGGCAGGGCCACCGCCGTCGCGAGCCCCAGGGCGAGGGTGAGCACGGCCGCACCGGCGAACACCCACCGCCAGCCGAAGGCCTGCCCGGCCAGCCCGCCCAGCACCCGGGCCCCGACGATGCCGACGAACAGGCCCGAGATGACCACCGCGACATGCAGGGCACGCCGCTCGGCGGGAGCCCGCTCGGCGACCAGCGGCACGAGCAGCTGGGGGATGACGGTGGCCGCCGAGGCGACGAACATCGCGACCGCGAGGGCTCCGGCGCCCGGAGCGGCCGCACTGGCTCCCAGCGCGAGCGCGGTGACGAGCGTGAGCCCGGCGACCATCCGGCGCCGGTTCGCACTGTCGCCGAGCGGGGCGAAGAACAGCAGGCCGACCGCGTAGCCGAGCTGGGCGACCGAGGCGATCCAGGCGATGGCCGAAGGCGCCGAGCCGAAGTCGCGGGCCATGAGCGGGAGCAGCGGCGCGGCGAGGTAGATGTTGGCGGCGGTGACCGCGCTGCACACGGCGAGCAGGGTGAGGAAGAGTCCGGGGGCGGGCTCACGGGTCCGCCGCACCGGGGTCGTGGTCCGGGCGGCGGTGGTGGTGGTCGCTGACGGCATGGGAGGGGACTCCTTGGAGTCGGCTCTAGCAACTAACTGGTTGGTTGGCTGGTGAGGGAACAGTCTGCGCCGCCCTGTCATTCCCTGTCAACCAAACAGTTGGTTACCCCGGCGCGCTACCCTCTCCCCCATGGCAGCAAGGGACCCCGAGGCCACCAAGGCCCGGATCTTCGAGGCGGCGGTCGCCGAGTTCGCCCGGCACGGCATCGCCGGCGCCCGCATCGACCGCATCGCCGCCGAGGCGAAGGCCAACAAACAGCTCATCTACGCCTACTTCGGCAACAAGGCGGAGCTGTTCGCGATCGTCCTCGAGAAGAAGATGCTCCACGTCGCCGAGGATGTCCCGGTCGACCCGGACGACATCGAGAGCTGGATCGACCGCGTCATGGACTACCACGCCGCCCACCCGGAGCTGCTGCGCCTGCTCTTCTGGGAGGGCCTGGAGTACGGCAGTGCCGAGCTGCCCCTCGAGTCCGCCCGCCAGGAGCACTACGCCCGCAAGGTCGCCGCCCTCCAGGACGCCCAGGACCGCGGTGTCGTCACCGAAGCCATCCCGGCGGGCGACCTGCTGTTCCTGCTGACCGCCCTGGCCAACTGGACCGCCGTCGTCCCGCAGATGCGGCGCATCCTGGTCGGCGAGGGCGAAACGGACCGGGACCGCCTGCGCGCGTCGGTGAAGGAGGCGGCGCGCCGGCTGACGGCACGCTAGGGCCGGTCGTTCGGACCGGATCGCAAGGTCGCAGGGAAGGAGCTGCCTGTCAGCCCCGCGTCTGCGGGGGCCCGCGGGGGCGGCAGGACCGGTCAGTTCGTGCCGATCCGGCTGAGCAGATCGACGATCCTGGACTGCACGTCGGAGCTGGTGGACCGCTCCGCGAGGAACAGCACCGTCTCCCCGGAGGCCAGCCGCGGCAGGTCGGCCTGGTCGACGGCGGCCGTGTAGACGACGAGCGGGGTGCGGTTGAGCTGCCCGTTCGCCCGCAGCCAGTCGACGATCCCGGCGAAGCCCTCCTGCCGCCGCTGCACCTGCAGCAGATCCATCACGACCAGGTTCGGCCGGAACTGCCCCGCCAGCGTCACGGCGTCCGCGTCGCTCGCGGCCCGCGCGACCTGCATCCCGCGCCGCTCCAGCGTCGCCGTCAGCGCCAGCGCGATCTCCGCGTGCTCCTCGATCAGCAGGACCCGCGGCGGGTGCTGCTCGGTGTCGCGCGGCGCCAGCGCCTTCAACAGCACGGCCGGGTCGGCGCCGTACGCCGCGTCCCGCGAGGCCTGCCCGAGCCCGGCCGTGACCAGCACGGGCACCTCGGCGGCCACGGCGGCCTGCCGCAGCGACTGCAGTGCCGTACGCGTGATCGGCCCGGTCAGCGGGTCGACGAACAGCGCGGCCGGGAACGCCGCGATCTGCGCGTCGACCTCCTCGCGCGAGTTCACGATCACCGGCCGGTAGCCGCGGTCGCTCAGCGCCTGCTGGGTGCTGACGTCCGGCGCGGGCCACACCAGCAGCCGCCGCGGGTTGTCCAGCGGCTCGGGCGGCAGCTCGTCGTCCATGGGCTGCGGCCGCGGTGGATCGGCCACCTCGACGGCCCCGCCGGGCCCGTCCAGCGGCTCGGGGCCCTCGGCGGCGTTCTCGTCCGGTGCCCCTATGGCGTACGACCGGCCGCCGCCCTCGGTCAGGTGCGCGAGGCGCGACTGACCGGCGAGGGACGGCTGTGCCGGGACGGGTGCGGTGGCCGGGGCCTGCGCGGCGACCGGCGGCGGCGTGTGTTCGGACCCCGGATGCGGTCGCGCGGCCTGCTCCGGACGGGGCCCTTGGCCCGCCGGACGCGGCTGCCCCTGCTCCGGGCGGGCCGCCTGGTCCGTACGCGCCGCCGGGTCGGGCGGCGTGCCGAGCTTGCGGCGCCGGCCCGATCCGCCCGGCTGGTGCGGGGGAGGAGTCGCGGACTGCAGCGCGGCGGACTGCGGGACGGATGCCGCCGACGGCTGCTGGACCTGCGCCGCCTGCCGGGTGAACGGCACACCCTGGCCGAGCGTCCGCACGCTGATCGCTCGTCCCTGCGTGGAGTTCGGATCGACGGGGGCCGCGGCCTCCGCGGGCAACGGCTGGGCCGCTCGCGGCACGCCCTGAGGCGGCAGCGGCGTGCCCGGCGCGGGGGTGTGCTGCTGCGCGGTCCGGGGCGGCGTGCCGTTCGCGGACACCGGGTGCGCCACCCCGGCCCCCGACGTGTCGTCGGCGGCGGGCCAGGGCTGAGCGGCCGGGGCGCCACCCTGCGGCGGGGTGCCGTGGGCGCCGGTGCCCGGTGCCGGGGCTCCCGGTACCGGGGCTCCCGGAACCGGAACCCCCTGGGCCGGAACCCCCTGAGGGGCAGACGCCTGAGCGGGCGTGCCCTGGGCCGGAGTCCCCTGCGGCGGAGATGCCTGAGCTGACGCGCCGTGGGCCGGAGTTCCCTGCGCCGGGGACGCCTGAGCGGGCGCGCCGTGCGGCGGGACGCCCTGGCCGGCGGCGGTCTCCGCGGGGAGCGGCCGGCCGGCGGCGGGCCGGCCCGGCACGGCGACACCCTGCTGCGGCAGGGGCTGGGCCGGGACGGAGGGCTGCAGGAGCTGCCCCGGCAGGGCCGCCTGCACACTCTGCCCGAGCCCACCCTGAGCGGGCACGGACACGCCCTGCGGCGGCACGGCGTGTGCCTGCGGATGAACGGCGTCACCCTGCGCAGGCACGACGTGTGCCTGCGGGTGTACGGCGTTGCCCTGCGCGGGAACAGGCACCTGCCCCTGAGCCGACACCTGCCCCTGGACCGGCACGCCCTGCGGCGGCACAGCCGTACCCGGCGCAACGGGGGCGGCGGCGCCGTCCTGCGCGGGCGCGCCCTGGCCGGACACGGCCTGGCCGAGCGGGATCTGGCCGGTGGCGTCCTGCTGCGCGGGAACACCCTGGGCGGCTCCGGCGGGCACGGGCCCGGCCGGCACCGAAGCGGCAGGCATGGAACCCGGAGGCACGGGCCCTGGCGCCGCGGGGCCCGCAGGCGCGGCACCCGCAGGACCCCTGGGCGCGGGAGCCGCCGGTGCGGGGCGTCCCCGTGCGGGACCCACCTGGTCGGCAGCGCCCGGCGCCGGTGCCCCGGCCTCCTCGGCCGGCTGCTGCGGTGCCGCGACGGCACGGCGCCGACGGCCGGTCGGCGCACTGGTCGGATGCGGCTGCGGCGGAGTGTGGTCGGCGGACTGGTCGTGCGGAACGGCATCGTGCCGCCCCTCGTCGGCCGACCCGTCACCGGCACCGGCCGCCCCGGGGCCCGCACCCGCCACAGCCTGCTGAGGCTGCCCCTGGACCGGCACCTGCCCCTGAACGGGCACCTGCCCCTGCACCGGCACCTGCACCTGCCCCTGGGCGGGTACGCCACCCGGCGCCACGTCCGGGGCGCCACCCGGTACCTCACCCGGCGTTCCGGCGAGGCCGCCGCCCGTGACCTGCTGCCCCTGGTCGGCCTGGGCCGGAGCATCCTGCTGGGCCGGGGGCGGAGTCTGATCGGACCCGGCCGGCGGCAGCGCGAACACCGGACGCGGCCCGGCCGCCTGCTGCGCGGCGGCCGCCCGCTCGTTGGCCGCGGCGAGCGCACGCCGTCGGCGCCCGGTCGGCTGCTGCCCCTCGCCCTGGTCCTGCTGGTCATGAGCCGCATCGGCGGAACCGGCGGCCTCCCCGCCGGACGACGGCGCGGGCAGGGCGGGCGGCAGCGCCGCCTGCTCACCGGGCTCCCGCCGGGCCCGTCGCCCGGACGGCGCGGGCACGCCCTGCGGCGGCACGGTTCCGCCCAGTCCCGTGTTCGAGGCGGCGGTCCCGGCCGCGTGCTCGGCGGCCGTCACCACGGCGCCCTCGGCGATGCCCTGGACAGCGCTGCCGACGCCCTCCACACCGGCTTCCTCGGCCGCGCGCCGCCGACGCCCGGTGCCGCCGGACGGGCCGCCCGCGGCGGCGTCCTCGCCGGACACCGCCGCCGGAAGAGCGGCCGGCTCCCCGGCGGCCCGCCGCCTGCGCCGCCCGGTGGGCACGGCCCCGTCGGCTCCGGGACCCCCGGTCCCCTCGACGCCGGCAGCACCGGCACCCTCGCTGTCGCCACCCGGAACGTCTCCGTCGAGGAAGGCATCGGTGGTGGAGCGCCGCCCCCGGCGCCGCCCCCCACCGGAGCTCTGCTCAGCGGCGTCGGCAGCGGCGTCCACGGCAGTGGCGTCGACGGCGGCGGGGTCGACGAGGGCGAGCGCGGCGGACTCGTCCACCGGCTGGGCGGCGACAGCTCCGGCCCCGCCCCCGATGGGCACCTCGAGGACGTACGCGCTCCCGCTCATCCCGGGCACGTCATGCGTCTGCAGCACACCGCCGTGGGCCCGGACGATCCCGCGCACGATGGGCTCGTGCACCGTGTCGCCACCGGCGTACGGCCCGCGCACCTCGATGCGTACGACCTCGCCGCGCTGCGCCGCCGCCACCACCACGGTGTTGTCCAGGTAACCGCCCGCCGACACGGGTGTGTTGCCGGTCGCGTCGACACCCGCCACGTCCGCGACGAGATGCGCGAGGGCGGTCGCGAGCAGCCGGGGGTCCACCTCGGCCTCGATGGGCGGCGCGTGCACGGCGAACTGCACCCGCCCGGGCCCGATGAGCTCGACGGCCCCGTCGACCCCGGCGGCGACGACGGCGTCCAGCATCACCTTCGTACGGGCGACGCTCTCGCTGCCCGCGTCGAGCCGCTGGTAGCCGAGGACGTTGTCGATCAGTGTCGTGATGCGCGCGTAGCCGGCCGACAGGTGGTGCAGCACCTGGTTGGCCTCGGGCCACAGCTGCCCGGCGTCGTCGGCGGCGAGCGCGGCCAGCTCGCGGCGCAGCTCCTCCAGGGGCCCGCGCAGCGACCGGCCGAGCAGGGTCAGCAACTGCTCGTGCCGGGCGGCGAGCGCCTCGAACCGGTCGTTCTCACGCTCCCCGAGGGCCGCGTAGCGGTCCTCGCCCGCGGCGAGTTCCTCGGCGTGGCGCTCGGTCAGCTCCTCCAGCTCCGTGACGTGCTGCTGGCGCAGCGCGGTGAGCTCGGAGGCGTGCTCCTCGGCGATCCGCTCCAGTTCCTCGGCGTGACGCTTCGCCGCCGCTTCCTTCTCCTCGACGACGGCGTCGTAGGGCCGCCGGTCGGTGAAGGTCATCACGGCGCCGACGAGCTGGTCGCCGTCGCGCACGGGCGCGGTCGTCAGGTCGACCGGCACCTTGCCGCCGTCCTTGGCGTACAGCACCTGCCCGCGCACCCGGTGCTTGCGCCCGGAGCGCAGGGTGTCGGCGAGCGGCGAGTCCTCGTAGGGGAAGGGCGAGCCGTCGGCGCGCGAGTGCAGCACGAGGTCGTGCAGTTCGCGGCCGCCGAGGTCGCTGGCCCGGAACCCCAGTATCTGGGCGGCGGCCGGGTTGACGAGGACGATCCGCCCGTCGGTGTCGGTGCCGACGACGCCTTCGGCCGCGGCCCGCAGGATCATCTCGGTCTGCCGCTGCGACCGGGCGAGCTCGGCCTCGGTGTCGACGGTCCCGGACAGGTCGCGTACGACGAGCATGAGCAGCTCGTCGCCGGTATAGCCGTAACCGTCGTAGGCCTGCTGCCCGTTCTCGAGATTCGCACTGGTGACCTCGACGGGGAACTCGGTCCCGTCGGTCCGGCGCGCGATCATCCGGGTCGGCTTGGTCCGGGCGTGCGGATCGAGGTGTTCCGGCCGGCGCATGGAGCCGGGGATGAGCTTGGAGTCGAACTGCGGCAGCAGATCGAGCAGCCCGCGCCCCACCAGGGCGGTGCCCGGGGTCTCGAAGGCCTCGAGGGCGATGGTGTTGGCGTTGACGACCGTGCCGTTGGCGTTGACCAGGACCAACGCGTCGGGGAGCGCGTCCAGTATGGCTGCGAGGCGAGCAGCGCCTCGGGATGGCCTGCTGCTCACGAGACGCTTCCTCCCTGTTACCGCACCTTGCCGACCGCTCGGGCCATCTTGCCAACCGTCCCGCAGCGTGTCACGCGAGGGAGTCTAAGGGTTGCGGTTGCGCTCGCGACGCCGGATGAGAGGGAGGTCGCACGAGGAAGTGACCCCGAACTGACGACCGAGTAACCGTCAAACGCCCGCCCTCCTGCGACGACGTCGCGGGACCTTCGCGGGACCTTTACGACGACGGCTTTTCTGTACCTTTTGGCCGGGCTGGCGGGATGGGGGCGGAGAGTGGCGCAAATGGGGTGCGCGGCGCGAGGCCCGACGCCGCCCGGCGGCCCACCCTCTCCAGTACCTGCCCGCCCCGACGGCGTGCCGCCCCGCCGCCCACACCAGCCACCGCGCACGGTCCGCCGCGCAGTGCCGTGTGCGGTGCGCACGGAGGGGGTGGACGAACGGAGGGGGTGGGTGAGCAGGGCGACGGGTGTACGGACGGGACGGGGCGGGGCGGGCGAGCGGACCGACGGGCGGACGGGTGACTCAGGCCCTGGCGCCCCGGTTGCCTCCCACGGCCGGCAGCAGTGGCACGAGCCGGTCCCACCGGGAGATCCGGCAGCCGTCGCGGCGGTCGTACGTGGCGTCGACGGGCCGCCCCGCCCAGGTGCCGGTGACGTGCGCGGTGGCAGGGCCGCCGTACTGCATGGTGCAGAAGCCGCCCTCCGACGGGGCCGCGAAGACGTCCCGCCCCCATCGCGTGTCCCGCTCCAGGGCGGCACAGGCGCCGCGCGGGTCGGGGTGGCTGCCGCCGGCGGGGTTGCAGTACAGCTCGAAGGTTCCGTCGGCCCCGCCGCCGGCGTTCCGCACGGTGACGGTGAGGTGATCCCGGTCCGGGCCGGCGCCGGGCCTGGTCGGGGACAGCAGGCCGGTCCCGTCGGCCTGGGCATACGCGACCGGGGGCGCCGCGGTCAGCGAGCCGGCGGCGGCGACGGAGGCGGCGGCGCCGACGAGGAGGCGCCGCAGGACGGGGCGGGCGGTGGCCCGGGGGGTGGCACGCAACATGCCCTGCCTAACGCGACGCGGCCCCGGATGTTGCGCGCGGACGCCCGGGCGGGGGCCCGTATGGGCCTGAGGCGGACGCCCGGGCGGGACCCGTATGGGCCTGACAAGGTCTTTGCCTCGTGCCCTTCCCGCCTAGTACCGTGGGGGTCGATTGGTGACAGCACGCTCGACTGTGTCATCATCGGCACGCACCGCTCGCGCTCGCGCGGGAGTGATGCTGGAGGCGTCGCCTAGTCCGGTCTATGGCGCCGCACTGCTAATGCGGTTTGGGTCTTAAAGCCCATCGAGGGTTCAAATCCCTCCGCCTCCGCACTCGATCACGAAGCCCCGGTCACTCGACCGGGGCTTCGCTGTCGTTGGCTTCGAAACTGCGGCCTGAAGTGCCGTTTCCGCAGCTCACAAGGGGTGCGGCTAACGGATTTCACATGGCGGCGGCAGTCATGTAATGTTCTTCCTGTCGCCGCGAGCGAGCCGGAAGGCCCGAGAGCGGCGAAAAAACAGAACAAGCACTCGTAGCTTAACGGATAGAGCATCTGACTACGGATCAGAAGGTTGCAGGTTCGAATCCTGCCGAGTGCACAGCAGATCAGAGGCCCTGTGGAGAGATCCACAGGGCCTCTGGTTTTTGTCTTGACGGCAGTGATTGACATCAACCGTGGCTCGCACGGTGAGGAGTGCCGAGGGGTTGCTGCCTTTTGTCCCATCCGCTGCCATCACCTCTCTCCTTCCCCTAGAACCCGATAAGCGCAGATCGTCATCCGGACCGCAGGACTTGTGGCGACGGCTGTGACGACGTGGCGGCTACGCCCAGGACGACGATGACGATCACGGCCACTCCGGGCCCGGCCGGGAGCCAGGTCGGGAAGAGCGTCGACAGCGCCGTGGAGTGGGCAAGGCAGACCGGACTGAGCGTCGAGCGGGGCCGTGCCGCCGACCCGAGGGCACGAGGGCTCACCGCAACCTCAGCAACGGCTCCTCGGCCGTCAACCAACTCAACGGCGAGCCCTGCCGGTTCGCATTACGATCATGTGGCCGCTGCTGAGCAGGACATCGCGAGGGGGACACGGTCGTGGGCAGAGCAGAGGGTCACGGAGGCGGCCGACGGGGCTGGGGTATGGCTGTCTCGGCTGTCGCCGTGGTGTTGCTTCCGCTGGTGGCGGGGTGCGGCGGAGGTCATGACGACTCCGGCCCCGGCGCCAAGGACACCAAGGCGACTGCCGGACAGCGGGGCGGGGGCAAAACCGCAGGCAAAGGGAGCGGGGCCTTCCCGGACAAAGGTGTCGTCATCACCGCCTTGTGTTCCGTGCCCGCGAGCAAGCCGGCCAGCGTGACGGTCATGGGCTGGAATCCGACCACGTGGGAACGGACCGTCTCGCGGACCTTCACCGTCCCGGCCGAGGCCGTGGTCGCGGAGGCCGACGGCGTCGCCTCCCCGCTCGTGGAACTGTGCGCTGACAACTTCCCCGGTGCCGGCACGTCCGAGGACGGGCCGCGCGCCGTCGCCGCCACCCGGCTGCGGCAACTCTTCGACGAGGACTTCTCCCGGATGGCCGTCGTCCTCATCGATCGAGAGACCGAGGCGACAGGGGTGGGCTACGTCGACACCAGCGGCAAGCTGACCAAGCTGTCCGCCGAACAGGGCGACGACTTCGGCGACACGCCTCGCGAGGAGAACGCCGTCTTCGCCCGGAACGGCAGTGCCGTCTGGTTCACCGAGACCGACTCCTCGGATCACGTGCGGATCGCCAGCCGTTCCGTCGCCGGGGATCACGCGGTGACCGAACAGGCGGGCGGTGACGGTGACTACATGGACGGGGCCGCCCTGGCGCTCGCGGGTGACCCGGTGCGCGGGCTCTTTGGCAAGGAAGTCCGGATCAGCCCCGACGGGCGCAGGGCGACGGCCTTCATCACCTGGCAGGGCTACAACGTGCTCGACGTGCCACAGCGCAGTGCGCTGCTCAAGGCCAAGGGTGTCGAGGCGACCGGCATTCCGGCCGGCGCCGACTGCTACCCCTACGGCTGGGTCGACGGCAGGACGGTGCTGTGCGGCTCCCGGCTCGGCGAGGCCAAGGACCCGAAGCGGAAGAACTCCTTCTGGACGCTGGACGCCTCTCGGCTCGACGGCACGGCGGATCTCCCGAAGGGTGCCTTGGGCGGCCCGATCATCCCTGCGACAGATCGGAGGAACACCGTGCGGGCCATCGCGCAGGACGGAAAGCAGATGATCTTCGCCTCGCTCCAGGGCACCCGGCTCGACTTCTTCGCCTCCGCCATCGCTCCCGGCGCCACCCCGAAGAAGATCACCGCAGCGGGCGCGGGCAGGGCGCTGGGCCTGGGGGACGTCCTGGAGTGGCGGTGAGGGCCGACGTTCATGACGTCCTCCGGTCACGTCGGTGGCGGGCCGCCTCGCGGAAGGGGACGCTTGAGTCAGGGGCGATGTGAGGGAGAGGTGCTCCATGGCTCAGACCAGCCCGGACCACAAGGCGCGTCAGTCGTTCCTCACCCGCCCCGGCGTCCGCCGCTTCCTGCCGTTCGTTCTGATCAGCGCGGTCGCGCTGATCTTCATCTTCGAGAACCGCTCGGACGTCGAGATCCGGCTGCTCGTGCCGATCGTGACCATGCCGCTGTGGGGAGCCCTCCTGATCGCGTGGGGGCTCGGCGTGCTCGCCTGCGTCTTCACCGTGCGCCGACGGTCCAGCCGGCACGCGCGGCAGCCCCGGTAGAGGTCGGCGCCCGCGGGACCCGACGTGTCCGGCCGGGGGCTTCGTTCAGTCCGGGCGGCAGTGTTCTTCCAGGTAGGTCGCCGCGAGTGTGCTCGCGCGGGTGAACCAGTCGTGCAGGACCGCGATCTCGTCCGGCGAGTACTCCGCGAAGAGGTGTGTGAGGCGGGCGTAGTACGGCTCATAGACCTCCCGGACCCGGGCGACCGCGTCAGGCTGGGCCGCGACGCGGATGCGGCGGCGGTCCGTGGGGTCGGGGCGGCGGGTGATGTAGCCGGCGCGCTCCAGACGGTTGAGGATGCCGGTGACCGCGCCGGTGGTGACATGGACGCGAGCCGCCAGGTCGCCTGCCGTGGGGAGGTTCTCGCCGGCCTCGATGACATAGGCGAAACAGGTGAGGTCGGTCACACTCAGGCCCACCTGTTGGGCGATCTCGTGCTGTCCGACCAGGTGAGTCGCGATGAGTTGGTCCATCGCCGACAGAGCCTGCTCCGGTGTCGCGGCCGGACGAGGCTTCGCGTGCATTCCCAGATCCCTTAGTTCGTGAGATGTTTGGGTCATAAAAGTCTTAGCAAGTGAGGGGTTCGGTGGGTCGGACCCTCGGTGCGAGGGAGTGACACGTGAGTGCACATCAGTATGACCACGGGCACACGGTCGCGGGATGGGTCGGATTCGCCATCGCCTCGGTCGGGGCCGGTGTGGCCGGGCTGGGGGTCTGCACCGTCTCCGGTGTGCTGATCGCCGGCGGACTGGCGATCGGGTTCGTGGCTCTGCTCGTCACCTGGGCCCTGCACCTCGCCGGGTGGGGGAAGGGGCCGGGCGTGCGCCCCCGGGCCGAGTGGGGCTGGCGCGTACGGGACTCGGCGGCGCCGGGCGGGCACGAGGAGTGCCTGGGGTGCCGGCTGGCCGGGCGCGGGCGGCGTGCGGTGGGTGCGGATGCGGTGCGGCCGGTCATGCCGGTGCAGCGCAGTGGTGAGCCGGAGACCGTCGCCGCGGTGGGGACCGACTCCGTGAGGTGAGGGCGGTCCTCATGGGGCGGTCCTCGTCGGGCGGTCCTCATCAGGCGGCTCACAGCGGTCGCCCCGATGTCAGTGGTGCCCCCTACTCTCGGCAGAGATGGCACAGGCATGGAAGTGCTCGGGGCTGCGGTGGTCGGCGGATGGCCCCGTGCTGGTGTGGGGCGGCGGGCAGCGCAGCGCGCTGACCTGGGGGAAACGCGTGGCCTTCGAGGTCGCGGAAGGGGGTGTGCGCAGCTGCGTGGGGGCTCGGGGGCATGCCTGCCCGCTGGGGGCGGCCGTGCCGGGTCGGAGTACGGGGGCGCGGTGCGAGGAGTGTGCGCGGCTGGACCGGGCGCACTCGGTGGCCGCGGACACCCTCGCCGACGATCCACGGCCGTACCGCGTGTACCTGGCGTGGTTCGGACCCGGCATGGTCAAGGTCGGGATCACGGCCCGGGAGCGGGGTAGCGCGCGGCTGCTCGAACAGGGAGCCGTCTGTTTCAGCTGGCTCGGCGTCGGTCCTCTCATGGCCGCCCGGCGTACGGAGGAGCTGCTCAGGGCGGCCCTGCGGGTGCCCGACCGGATTCCGTACGCCGAGAAGCGGGCCGTCCGGGCCGCGCTGCCGGAGGCCGCCGCCGACCGGGCCCGTGAGGTCGCCGAGCTGCATCAGCGGGCGGCCGCGCTCCCCGCGTGGCCGGAGTCGCTCGTACGGGAGCCGCTGCGGGTCGTCGACCACCTGGGGGTGTTCGGGCTCGCCGGGGTGCCCGTCGCCGTCGGGGACGTGCGCGAGCTCGTCGCCGGGGGCGCGGTCGGCGGGGAGCTGGTCGCGGCCGCCGGACCCGATCTGCATCTGGCCACCGGTGCCGGGGTCGTGGTGCTCGACACGCGGTTGATGACGGGGTGGGGGCTGGTGCCCGCGACGGGAAGTGAAGTGACCGTGCCGATCAGGCAGTTCAAGGAGGTCGCGGGCGTGCAGGACGGCTTGTTCTGAACCGGCCGGGCGCTGCGGGCGCCCACTGACCAGTCCGGCCTGTCCCGCACGGGCTGTGTCTCCTGGGCGGCTCCGGAGCAGTCCGGCCTGTCCTGCGCGGGCTGGGTCTCCCGGATTGCCCCTGACCAGCCCGGCCCGTTCTTCCTGGGCCGCCCTTCCCAGCCGTCCCCTGAGAAGCACCTGTGCGTTTCTCAGGGAAATCACAGGCTGGTGAAAGCGTGTTCTCAGAGGCCCTCGACATCGTGTTCACATGACCACGACCTCGCCCCAAGGGCGCACCGAACTGCTCAGGCCGGACGGGAGCCCCGTCCGCGTGCTCGTGGTGGACGACGAGCTGTCGATCACGGAGCTGCTGTCCATGGCCCTGCGCTACGAGGGGTGGCAGATCCGCAGTGCCGGTGACGGCACGGGTGCGATCCGGACCGCCCGTGACTTCCGGCCCGACGCCGTCGTCCTCGACATGATGCTGCCCGACATGGACGGGCTGGCCGTCCTCGGGCGGCTGCGGCGCGAACTGCCGGACGTGCCCGTGCTGTTCCTGACCGCCAAGGACGCCGTCGAGGACCGGATCGCCGGGCTGACGGCCGGCGGGGACGACTACGTCACCAAGCCGTTCAGCCTCGAGGAGGTCGTCGCGCGGCTGCGCGGGCTGATACGCCGCTCCGGTGCCGCCGACCGGCGCCCGGACTCCACGCTGGTCGTCGGCGCCCTCACCCTCGACGAGGACAGCCACGAGGTGACCCGGGCCGGGGACAACATCCATCTCACCGCCACCGAGTTCGAGCTGCTGCGGTTCCTGATGCGCAATCCGCGCCGGGTGCTCAGCAAGGCGCAGATCCTCGACCGCGTGTGGTCGTACGACTTCGGTGGCCAGGCCAACGTCGTCGAGCTGTACATCTCCTACCTGCGGCGGAAGATCGACGCCGGGCGCGAGCCGATGATCCACACGCGGCGCGGTGCCGGTTACCTGATCAAGCCCGCGGCGTCGTGAGCGGACGGCGGCGGCTGCGGAGCCAGGGGGAGGGACAGGGACGGCTACGTCGGCCGCGCACGTTGCGGACCCGACTCGTGGTCTCCGCCCTGGCGCTGATCGCCGTCGTGTGTGCCGTCATCGGGACGGTGACGACGATCGCGATGCACTCCCGCCTGTACGAGCAACTGGACAGCACGCTCAGCGGGGTGGTGGGTCGTGCCGCTGGCGCCGGCCCCGAGCTGCCCGACGGGACACAGCCCAGGCCCAAGCCGACGGGGCAGCCGGACAAGGGGGTACCCAAGGTCCCCGACCTCTCCGACTTCGTCACGCAGGGGCCGCAGCAGATGATCGGCACCATCGCCGCGAAGGTCCGGGGCGGCGCGATCACCGAGGGCATGGTCAGCAAGCCCACCAAGGACGACAACGACGTCACGCAGGCCGCACCGTACACGCTGAGCAAGACGCAGAGGGACGAGCTGAACGCCGTCGCCAAGGACGGCAAGGCGCACACGGTCACCCTCTCCGGGCTGGGCGAGTACCGCGCGGAATACCGCAAGGGGGCCAACGGCGCCTACTACGTCGCGCTGCCCACCACCGACGTCACCGACACCCTCAACACTCTCGTCCTGGTCGAGATCAGTGTCACCGCTGCCGGCCTCGTCGCCGCCGGCATCGCCGGTACGGTCATCGTCGGCGTGGCCACCCGCCCCCTCCGCCGGGTCGCCGCCACCGCCACCCGGGTCTCCGAACTTCCCCTGCACACCGGCGAGGTGAACCTCAGCGAGCGGGTGCCCGATTCCGAGACCGACCCGCACACCGAGGTCGGCCGGGTCGGTGCCGCGCTCAACCGGATGCTCGACCACGTCCACGGCGCCCTGCACGCACGGCAGCAGAGCGAGACGCGGGTCCGGCAGTTCGTCGCCGACGCCAGTCACGAGCTGCGCACCCCCCTCGCCTCCATCCGCGGCTACGCCGAACTGACCCGACGCGGGCGCGAGGACGTCGGGCCGGACACCCGGCACGCGCTCGGGCGGATCGAGTCCGAGGCCGGGCGCATGACGCTGCTCGTCGAGGATCTGCTGCTGCTCGCCCGGCTCGACGCGGGCCGGCCCCTGCAGTTCGAGCAGACCGACCTCGTCCCGCTCGTCGTGGACACCATCAGCGACGCCCGTGCCGCCGGCCAGGACCACACCTGGCGCCTCGACCTGCCCGACGAGCCCGCGCTCGTGTCGGCGGACGCGGCCCGGCTGCAACAGGTCCTCGTCAACCTGCTCGGCAACGCGCGCAGCCACACGCCACCCGGTACGACCGTCACCGCCCGCGTCCAGCGGCGCGGACCCTGGCTGTGCGTGGACGTCGAGGACGACGGGCAGGGCATCCCGGCCGAGTTGCTGCCGCACGTCTTCGAACGGTTCGCGCGCGGCGACTCCGCGCGCTCCCGCACCCACGGCTCGACCGGCCTGGGCCTGGCCATCGTGCAGGCCGTGGCGAGTGCGCACGGCGGTGCCGTGACCGTCGACAGCGTGCCCGGGCGGACCGTCTTCACGCTGCACCTGCCCGCGCTCCCGGCACAGGCACAGCCGGACATGAGCCGGCAACAGCACTCACAGGCACGCCACAGCGTCACCACATGGGCACAACAGGGCGCCTGACGAAAGTCGGTTCCATGCGAACCGACTCTTCTCCCGGCACCCTGCCGGCGCGGGAGCACCTCCCGGCCGCACCAGCCGGTACGCCTGTCCTGGACGTAGTGATCCCCGTCTACAACGAGGAGAAGGACCTCCAGCCGTGCGTCCGCAGACTGCACGAGCACCTCGACCGGACGTTCCCGTACGCGTTCCGCATCACGATCGCGGACAACGCTTCCACGGACACCACCCCGCAGGTGGCCGGACGGCTGGCGGCGGAGATCCCCGAGGTCACCACCTTCCGTCTGGAGCAGAAGGGGCGCGGCCGGGCCCTGCGGGCCGTCTGGTCGGCCTCCGACGCCCCGGTCCTCGCCTACATGGACGTGGACCTGTCCACCGACCTCAACGCCCTGCTCCCCCTGGTGGCGCCGCTGATCTCCGGCCACTCGGACCTCGCGATCGGCTCCCGGCTGGCCCGCAGTTCGCGGGTGGTGCGCGGCCCCAAGCGGGAGTTCATCAGCCGGGCCTACAACCTCATCCTGCGCGGCTCGCTCCAGGCACGGTTCTCGGACGCCCAGTGCGGCTTCAAGGCGATCCGCCGGGACGTGGCACAGGTGCTGCTGCCGCTCGTCGAGGACACCGGCTGGTTCTTCGACACCGAGATGCTGGTGCTCGCCGAGCGGGCGGGGCTCAGGATCCACGAGGTGCCGGTCGACTGGGTCGACGACCCCGACTCGACCGTGCACATCGTCCGGACCGCGACCGACGACCTCAAGGGCGTGTGGCGGGTCGGCAGGGCCCTGGCCACCGGCTCGCTGCCGCTGGACCGGATCGCCCGGCCGTTCGGCGACGACCCGCGCGACCGCGACCTCGAGGACGTGCCCAAGGGGCTCGCCCGCCAGCTGGTCGGATTCTGCGTGGTCGGCGGCCTGTCCACCCTCTTCTACCTGCTGCTGTACAGCGGCTTCCGGGCCGTCACCGGCTCCCAGATCGCCAACGCCCTCGCCCTGCTGGTCTCGGCGGTCGCCAACACCGCGGCCAACCGGCGGCTCACCTTCGGGGTGCGCGGGCGCGGCGGGGCCGTACGGCACCAGGCGCAGGGCCTGGTCGTCTTCGGGATCGGACTCGCCCTGACCAGTGGCTCGCTCGCGGCGCTGAACGCGGCGACCTCCGAGCCCGCGCACTCCACCGAACTGGCCGTTCTCATCGCGGCCAACCTCGCGGCGACCGTGCTGCGCTTCCTGCTCTTCCGGGCGTGGGTGTTCCCCGACCGGCGCGAGGACGACCCGAGGTCCGTCGCCTCGTACGGCACCGGTCCCGGGTTCGCCGACGACACCCGCGCCACCGTGCGGGCCACCACCCCGTTCCGCGCCGGTGACGCCGCGGACTCCTGGCGGGACACCACCGTGCAGTTGCTGCCGGTGCGCCCGCACGACACCGACGCGAGGGACTTGCGATGACCGTCCACTTCGACCAGCAGATCACCGGCGCGGGCACGGGTCCCGACACCCGGGCCGGGGCACCCGCGCCGCATACCGGTGCCCCGGCCCGGCCCCTCCCGCAACGGTTGTGGCGCGGCCGCCCCGAGGACCCCCGCTGGGCCCGTCCGGCCTTCCTCGCCCTGCTGCTGGCGACGGCCGTGCTCTACCTGTACGACCTGAGCGCCTCCGGCTACGCCAACTCCTTCTACTCCGCGGCCGTGCAGGCAGGCAGCCAGTCCTGGAAGGCGTTCTTCTTCGGCTCGCTCGACGCGGCGAACGCCATCACCGTCGACAAGCCCCCGGCCGCCCTGTGGCCCATGGCCCTGTCCGTGCGGCTCTTCGGGCTCAGCTCCTGGGCGATCCTCGCACCGGAAGTCCTCATGGGCGTCGGCACGGTGGCCGTCGTGTACGCGGCCGTGCGCCGCCGGTTCGGCCCCGCGGCCGGTCTGATCGCGGGTGGCGTGCTCGCGCTCACCCCCGTCGCGGCGCTGATGTTCCGCTTCAACAACCCCGACGCGATGCTGGCGCTGCTGATGGCGGCGGCCTGCTACCTCGTGATCCGCGCCCTGGAGGACGGCCGCACCAAGTGGCTGCTGTGGGCCGGTGCCGCGGTCGGCTTCGCCTTCCTCGCCAAGACGCTCCAGGCCTTCCTGATCCTGCCGCCGCTCGCCCTCGTGTACGGCGTCTGCGCACCCGTGACGGTGAAGAAGCGGATCGGGCAGCTCGCCGCGGCCCTGGCCGCGATCGTCGTCTCGGGTGGCTGGTGGGTCGCGATCGTCGAGCTGTGGCCGGCGTCCTCCCGCCCGTACATCGGCGGTTCGCAGAACAACAGCTTCCTTGAACTGACCTTCGGCTACAACGGCCTGGGCCGCCTCAACGGCGACGAGACCGGCAGTGTCGGAGGCGGCGGTGGCGGCGGGAACGCCGGCGGCAACTGGGGCGAGACCGGCTGGGACCGGCTGTTCAGCTCCTCCATCGGCGGCCAGATCTCCTGGCTGATCCCGGCCGCGCTGATCCTGCTCGTGGCGGGGCTGGTGGCCACCCGCAAGGCGAAGCGCACGTCGGTGACCCGCGGTTCGTTCCTCGTCTGGGGCGGCGCGCTGCTCACCACCATGCTGGTCTTCAGCTACATGCAGGGCATCTTCCACGAGTACTACACGGTGGCCCTCGCCCCTTACATCGCCCCCCTGGTCGGGATGGGCGCGGCGCTGCTCTGGGAGAAGCGCGACAGGGCGTGGGCCTCGCTGGCCCTGGCCGCCGCGACGACGGCGACCGCGGCCTGGGGGTACGTCCTGCTCAACCGCTCCTCCGACTACCTGCCCTGGCTCAAGTGGCTCGTCCTGGTCGGCGGCCTGACGGCGGCCCTCGGCCTGATCTTCGCGGGTCGGCTCGGGCGCCGACTCGCCCTGGGGGCAGCTGGGCTGGGCCTCGTCGCCGCGCTGGCCGGTCCGGCGGCGTACACCCTCACCACCGTGAACCAGGGGCACACCGGCTCGATCGTCACGGCGGGTCCGGCGGTCGCGGGCGGCCGCGGCGGCCCGGGCGGTGGCGGCGGTCAGGGCGGTGGCTTCCCCGGTGGCGGCGGCTTCCCGGGTGGAGCCCGGAATCAGCAGGGCCAGAACCAGCAGAACGGCAACGGCAACACTCAGGGGCAGCAGGGCAACGGCTTCCCCGGCGGCGGGTTCCCGGGCGGCGGCCAGGGCGGGCAGAGCCAGCAGGGCCAGAACCGGCAGAACGGCGACGGCGGCCGCATGGGCGGAGGTGGCATCGGCGGTCTGCTCAACGGCGCCGGCGTCAGCTCCGAGGCCAAGAAGCTGCTGGAGACCGACGCCGACCGGTACACCTGGGCCGCGGCGGCCATCGGTGCCCAGAACGCGGCGAGTTACCAGCTCGCCACCGGCGACCCGGTGATGGCCGTCGGCGGCTTCAACGGCACCGACCCGTCCCCGACCCTGGCCCAGTTCAAGCAGTACGTGGCGGACGGAAAGATCCACTACTTCATCGCCTCGGGCGGCATGGGCGGCGGCCCGGGCGGCAGCGGCGAGGGCACGTCCTCCCAGATCACCACCTGGGTCGAGGCCAACTTCAAGAAGGTCACCGTCGGTTCGAGCACCTTCTACGACCTCACCCAGAAGGCGAGCGGCTGACACGTCCCCGACGGGATCGGAGGGCGGTGGCCGAAAGCCACCGCCCTTCGCCGTCTCCGCCGAAACTCCGTTGTACGCCGTATAGGGACTGTTCTACGGTGTACAGCATGACGACGTCCCCCCAGGAAAAGGCCCCTTCGATCCCCACGCACGGCGGCCACCCCCAGCGCTGGCTGATCCTCGGTGTCATCTGCCTCGCGCAGCTCACCGTGCTGCTCGACAACACGATCCTCAACGTGGCCATCCCCTCGCTCACCCGCGAGATGGACGCCTCGACCGCCGACGTCCAGTGGATGATGAACGCCTACTCCCTGGTGCAGTCCGGCCTGCTCCTCACCGCCGGCAACTCCGCCGACCGCTACGGCCGCAAGCTGATGCTGATGTCGGGCCTCGCGATCTTCGGCGTGGGGTCGCTGGCGGCGGGGCTGTCCCAGAGCCCCGCCCAGTTGATCGCGGCCCGTGCCGGCATGGGCGTCGGCGGCGCGCTGCTGATGACCACGACCCTCGCGGTCGTCGTGCAGATCTTCGACGACCAGGAGCGCGTGAAGGCCATCGCGCTGTGGTCGACGGTCAGTTCGCTCGGCTTCGCGGCCGGGCCGCTGATCGGCGGTGTGATGCTGAACCACTTCTGGTGGGGCGCGATCTTCCTCATCAACATCCCGATCGCGGTGCTGGGCCTGGTCGCGGTCGCCGCGCTGGTGCCGGAGTCGAAGCACAAGGCCGGTGACCGGCCCGACCTGCTCGGCGCGGTGCTGTCGACGATCGGCATGACGGCCGTGGTGTACGCGATCATCACCGGGCCCGAGCACGGCTGGACCTCCGCGCAGGTGCTGGTCTCGGCGCTGGTCGGCCTGGCCGTGCTCGGCCTGTTCGTGCTGTGGGAGCTGCGGACCGAGCACCCGATGCTCGACATGCACTTCTTCCGCAACCAGAAGTTCGTCGGCGCGGTCGCGGGCGCGATCCTCGTGGCGTTCGGCATGACGGGATCGCTGTTCCTGCTCACGCAGCACCTGCAGTTCGTCCTCGGGTACGAGCCGCTGGACGCCGGGCTGCGGACGGCGCCGCTGGCGCTGACGGTCGTCGCGCTCAACTTCACGGGGGTCGGGGCGAAGCTGGTGCTGAAGGCCGGCACGCCGGTGGCCATCGCGCTCGGCATGACCCTGGTGTCCGCGGGGCTGGCGGCGATCGCCCTGCTCGGTGGGCACGGGTACGGCGGAATGCTGCTCGGCCTGGTCCTGATGGGCGCGGGTGTGGCGCTGTCCATGCCGGCCATGGCCAACGCGATCATGGGCGCGATTCCGCCGGAGAAGGCGGGGGTTGGAGCGGGGATCAACGGAACACTCGCCGAGTTCGGCAACGGGCTGGGTGTCGCGGTGCTCGGTGCGGTGCTCAACTCGCGGTTCGCGTCGCTGGTCGCCGTCTCGGCGGCGTCGTTGCCGGCGGCGTTGGCTTCCGCCGACTCGGCCGAGGAGAAGGCGCGTATCTCCGACGCGTTCGCCTCCGGACTGGAGACCAGCCAGCTGGTCGGGGCAGTCGCTGTGCTGGCAGGCGGGTTGGTCGCGGCGGCGTTGCTTCGGCGGGCCGAGCGGGCAGAGTCCGCCTAGGAGCTCGGGGCCCGTGGTTGTCGTGCGGGTGCGGGTCCGCTGTGGACGTTCGCGCAGTTCCCCGCGCCCCTGAAGCGGCGCGTCTAGCATGAGCGGCGTTGAAAGATCGAGGAAGGTGCGCCATGGCGAAGTCGGCCGAGAAGGCTGCCCGGTCCAGCGTCTGGCTGGAGGGCAAGGCGCACCGGCGGCGCGGTGGCGGGCAGCCCTCGGGGCTGGACCGGGGGCGCATCGTCGACGTCACCGTCCGGTTGCTGGACGCCGAGGGACTGGCCAAGTTCTCCATGCGGCGCCTCGCCGGCGAGCTGAGCGTCACCGCGATGTCCGTCTACTGGTACGTCGACACCAAGGACGACCTGCTCGAACTCGCCCTCGACCAGGTCATGGGCGAGATGCGGCTGCCCGATCCGGACGCCGGTGAGGACTGGCGCGACCAGGTGCGGGCGCTCGCCCGGGAGTACCGGACGCTGCTGGTGCGGCACCCGTGGGTGTCCGCTCTGGTCGGGGTCTTCCTCAACATCGGCCCGCACAACCTGGCGTTCTCCCGGGTCGTCCAGCAAGTCGTACGCAGGACCGGGCTGCCCGCGAAGCGCCTGACGAGCACGATCTCGGCCGTCTTCCAGTTCGTCTACGGCTACGGCACCCTGGAGGGCCATCTCGCTTCCAGGGCCGCGGCCGGCGGTGTGAGCGTGGACGAGTACTTCCAGCAGGCCCTGAGCGCGGTGACCGCCGCCCCGCAGGCCGCCGACGTCCTGCGGGAGTCCCGGGAGATCATGGCGGCGCGCGGCGGTGACACGGTCGCCGAGATGCTGGAGCGGGACTTCGAGTTCGCGCTGGAGCTGCTGATCGCGGGCATCGAGGCGATGGTCGCCCGGGAGAGCGGCACTCCCGGGGACTAGTCCCCTTCCACCAGTCGCGCAGGGAACCCGCCGGTCGCCACCGGGCCCCACCGCTCCGGGGTGATCCGGATGATCGACTTGCCCTGCTTGACCATGGCCGCGCGGTACTCGTCCCAGTCGGGGTGCTCACCGGCGATGTTCCGGTAGTACTCCACGAGCGGTTCGACGGAGTCGGGGGAGTCGACGACCTCGGCCGTGCCGTCGATCTGGACCCAGGGGCCGTCCCAGTCGTTGCTGAGCACGAGCAGGCTCACGCGGGGGTCCCGCTTGGCGTTGCGGGTCTTGGCGCGCTCCGGGTAGGTGGAGACCACGATCCGGCCGGAGTCGTCGACGCCGCAGGTCAACGGGGAGCCCTGAGGGCTGCCGTCGGCCCGCCGGGTCAGCAGGATCGCGTGGTGCCGGGGGCGTACGAAGTCGAGCAGCTCGTCCAGGGACACGCGGGTGTTCGTCGCGATGTTCGGTGCCATGTGCGGCAGCCTACGACGCCAGCGCCTCGGCGAGGTTGTCGTACACGGGCACGTCCCGGCGCATGCCGGTCAACTCCAGGACCCGGCTCGTGATCCCCTCGGGCCGGGCCACCAGACGCACGGCGGCCCCGGGGCGCAGCCCTTGCCGCACGTCGTTGATGAGGCGGATGCCCTGGGAGTCCATGAAGGAGGTCGTGGTCAGGTCGAGGACGAGGACTTCCAGCCGGTCGCCACGGGCCCGGGCCGCGGACAGGACGAGCGGCAGCAGCTCCGACGCGTTACAGAAGTCGATCTCGGCGGGCATGGCGAGGTGGACGCGGCAGGGGAGGTCGCGCGGTTCTGTGGGATTCGTGAAGGGGGTCACGGCTCACCTGGCAGACGTTCGTCCGGATTCCGGTAAGGCCGCTTCCTGACCCGGAGGCCATTCCACCATGCGGGGGGCGGGTGGTGGAAGCTCGCGGGGGCGCCGTCGGCCGGGCGTCACCCGGAGGCAACCGAGCAGTTAGAGTGCTGTCCGTCCTGTGCTCGCAGTCGGGAATGTGCTGCGGAGCTCTCCTGCGCACGGCCATGGTCGTGCATGCCGAAGAGGTTCGTGGTGGCTGCGTCCGAGTTTCCTGATTTGCCCCGTTTTCCGGCCGGCGTCGAGCTGGCCGAGGCTCTCACGGTGGCTTCTCAGCAACTGCACGAGACCCTCACACCCCACAGCACACTGCGCACGGCCGTCCGGCTGGCCGTGCACCTCATGCCGGGCGCCGAGCACGCGGGCATCTCCGTCATCGAGCGCGGCAACAAGCTCCGCACGCTGGCCTGGACCGACGAGGTCGTGCGCTCCGCCGAGGCCCGGCACACCGGCGGTGAACAGCACGGGCTGTGGGACCAGTTGTGGAACAACCCGACCGCACGGATAACGGACAGCGAGGCCGACGACGGCTGGGACGTGCTGGCGGCCCTGGGACTGCGCTCGGCGCTGTCGCTGCGGCTGCGCGCCGACCGCCGCCGACTGACCGTGCTCACGGCCTACGCGCGCAAACCGGGCGTCTTCGACGAGGAGGCCACGCGCGTCGGCCGGCTGTTCAGCGCGCACGTCAGCATCGCCCTGGACTCCGCCACCGTGCGCGAGCAGCTCACCGAGGCCATGCACACCCGCGACCTGATCGGCCAGGCCACCGGCATCCTCATGGAACGCCAGGGCATCGACGCGGCCGCGGCCTTCGAGAGCCTGGTGCGGGCCTCCCAGCGGGAGAACGTGAAACTGCGCGACCTCGCCCGCCGGATCGTGGGCGGCAACACCCCCTGACGTGACGTGGATTACGTCAGGGGCGTGTTCGGGTGAGGACGGGATACCCGTACGGCCATGAGCTCCGAGACGTCCGACACGCTGGACCAGGCGATGGTGCGCAGCAGCGGGCTCGACACCCTGCTGCGCGATCTGACCGACCGCGCGGTGCAGGACGTGCCCGGCGCCGACGCGTGCAGCATCACCGTGCGCCGCGCCGGCCGGCTGCTCACCCTCGCCGGCAGTGACGGCATGCCGAGCGGCCTGGACCTGCGCCAGTACGAGAACGGTTCGGGGCCCTGCGTCGACGCGGCCGAGACCGGCGAGGAGCAGTACGCGCCGGATCTCGCCGAGGAGTCCCGCTGGCCCGCGTACACGGAGTACGCGTTGTCCGAGGGCGTGCGCTGTGTGCTGGCGGTGCCGGTCGTCGTCGAGAGCGAGAAGGGCGCCGCGCTCAACTTCTACGGAGTGCGGGCCGGGGCCCTGGACCCGGGCCGGGACGCGGCCCGTGCCTTCGCGACCCGGGCCGCGGACGCCATCGACGTGGCGCTGCGCATCGAGCGCCGGCAGCAGTCGGCGGCCGACGTGCGCACCGCGCTGCTCTCCCGCAGCGTCATCGACCAGGCGATCGGCATCCTGATGGCCCGGGAGCGCGTGGACGCGCGGAGCGCGCTGGAACGGCTGCGCCGGGCCTCGCAGGACCGGAACGTCAAACTCCGTGACCTGTGCGGCCAGTTGGTGGCGCGGGTGTCCACCCCGGACTCACGCCGCCGGAAGTGACTCGCCCTGCACGGCCTGGATGTTGAGCTCCACCTTCAGCGTCGTGCCGATGGCGGCGATGCCGGCCTGCAGGACCTGGTTGTAGTTCATCGCGAAGTCCTCGCGGTGCAGTTCGGTCGTCGCGCGGAACGCCGCGCGGGTACCGCCCCACGGGTCCGGGCCCGTGCCGAGGTAGGCCAGATCGAGATCCACGGGCCGCACGACACCGTGCATGCCCAGTTCCCCATGCACGGTCCATCGGTCGGACCCGCTCGCCGTCAGCCCCGTCGACCGGAAGGTGATCTCGGGGAAGCGCTCGACGTCCAGGAAGTCCGGCGACTTCAGGTGCCCGTCGCGCATGCCGTTGCCGGTGTCGATCGACGCGGCCCGGATCACCGCCTCCACCCGCGACTTGGTGACGTCGTCCGGGGCGATCTCGATCGCGCCGGAGAACTCGGTGAACCGGCCGTGCACGCTGGAGATGCCCAGATGCTGGGCCACGGCGGCCACACTGGAGTGCACCGGGTCGACGGTCCACGGCCCGGGCGGCGGCAGCTCGGTGCCGCCCTGCCGGGCCAGCGTCACCGTCCCGACCTCGGCCCGCCCGCTCGCCGTGACGATCACGCTGGAGGCCGCGGGCGCGTATCCCACAGCCGTGACGATGACGGTGTAAGCCCCCGCCTCCATCGGCGTCGTGTCCCGCACGGCGCCCTCCGCGTCGGCCTCGGCCCGCAGCACCTGCGCGCCGGTCATGTCCGCCACCGTGACGACCGCGTGCGACACGGCCCATCCATCGCGGGTACGGATCCTCGCGGTCAGTCCCATCTCACCCAACTCCTTGGAAACAGACCGGCCCGCGACAGGGGGCGCACCTCCGCTCAGAGCGCGCCCCACTGCCACGGGCCGGGGTCGGACTACTCGCCGGGGTGGGCGAGTTCGATGTCGTGGCCGTCGGTGCCGGCGCCCGCGACCGTCAGGGCGGTGGCCACCGGCGGGTAGCCCGTGGCGATGACGGTGTACTCGCCGCCGTCCAGGTCGGTGAAGGCGTACGCCCCGTCCGTGCCGGTCGTGGCCGAGCCGACGACGTTGCCCGCCTGGTCCACCAGCGTCACCCGGGCGTCGGCCAGCGGGCCGTGCGGGGCGCGGACGACACCCTGGACGCGGGCGCCCGAGTCCAGGTCGATCTCGACCCGGGTGACCCCGGTGCCGCCCACCTCGACGGGCAGGGCACGCGGCCGGTACCCGGCGGCGTTCACCGCGACGGTCACCGCCCCCGGCACCAGCTCGGCGAAGGAGAACTCGCCCTGCTCACCCGTGGTCCCGTTGGCCAGCAGGTCCCCGCGCACATCGGTCACGATGACCATGGCGTCCTTGACCGGCTGCCCGCTCTCGGCGGCCCGCACCAGACCGGTGAGCCCGCTGGTGCCGCTGAGCAGGATGTCGTAGGCGACCGGCTCGCCGTTCACGACGACCGTGGAGGCCTGCGGCTGGAAGCCGTCGGCGGAGGCGATCAGGACGTACGAGCCGGCGCCCGGGGCGTCCACGGCGTACGAGCCGTCGGCCTGCGCCACGGACCGGCCCAACTGGCGCCCGGCCAGCGAGATCAGGGTGACGGCGGCCTGCGGCACGGGGGCGGACTCGTTGCCGCGCACGAAACCACGCACCGGAACACCACCGGAGGTCGCCTCCGGACGCTCCGCCGTGGCGACGGCGGCGAGCCGCTGGGTGCCTTCGGGCCCGGTGCCGTCGGCGGCGTCGGTCTCGGCCACGGCCCAGCTCGGCGCGGTCTTCTCCGCGGCGGGGGTCTCGACCGCGACCGCCTCGGCGGGAGCCACGGCAGGCGTCTCGGACTCGGCGGCCTGCGCCAGCCCACCCTTCGTCTTCAACGGGACCTCCTTGATGAACAGCGACACCAGCAGCGCGAGCAGCGCCAGCGGGGCCGAGTAGAGGAAGACGTCCGCGACACCGTGGCCGTAGGCGCTCTCCACGATGGTGCGGATCGGCGCGGGCATGGCGTCGAGGTCGGGGATGCCGCCCCCGCCCGTACCGGCGTGACCGAGGGCCGCGCCCTTGGCGCCGAGGTCGGCGAGGCCGTCCTTCACATAGTCGGTGATCTTGTTGCCCAGGACCGCGCCCAGCGCCGAGACGCCGACGGCACCGCCCAGGGACCGGAAGAAGGTCACCGTGGAGCTGGCGGCGCCCAGGTCGCTCGGCTCCACCTGGTTCTGCGTGCAGAGCACCAGGTTCTGCATCATCATGCCGATGCCGAGGCCCATCAGCGCCATGAAGATCGCTATGTGCCAGTACTCGGTGTCGTACCGGATCGTGCCCAGCAGACCGAGGCCGGCCGTCACCAGCACGCCGCCGCCGAGCAGCCATCCCTTCCAGCGCCCGGTCCGGGTGATGATCTGGCCGGAGACGGTGGAGGAGACGAAGAGACCCGCGATCATCGGGATCGTCATGACACCGGACATCGTCGGCGACTTGTCCCGCGCCAGCTGGAAGTACTGGCTGAAGAAGACGGTGCCGGAGAACATCGCGACGCCGACGAACAGGGAGGCCAGGGAGGCCAGCGTGATGGTGCGGTTGCGGAACAGCCGCAGCGGGATGATCGGCTCGCTGGCCTTGGCCTCGACGAGGACGAACAGCGCCAGCAGCACCACGGAACCGCCGACCATCGCGTACGTCTGCCAGGAGAGCCAGTCGTACTTGTCGCCGGCGAAGGTCACCCAGATCAGCAGCAGGCAGACGGCCGCGGTGATGAAGAAGGCGCCGGCCCAGTCGACCTTGACCTTCCGCTTCACGACGGGCAGGTGCAGGGTCTTCTGCAGCACGATCAGGGCGATCACCGCGAAGGGCACGCCGACGTAGAAGCACCAGCGCCAGCCGAGCCAGTCGGTGTCGGTGATGACGCCGCCGACCAGCGGGCCGCCGACCATGGCGGTGGCGAAGGTGGCGCCGAGGTAGCCGTTGTAACGGCCGCGCTCACGGGGCGAGATCATCGCCGCCATGATGATCTGGGCCAGCGCGGACAGACCGCCCATGCCGATGCCCTGGACCGCGCGGAAGGTGATGAGCATGCCCGGGTTCTGGGACATGCCCGCCGCCGCCGAACCCAGGACGAAGACGACCAGCGCGAACTGGATCAGCAGCTTCTTGGAGAACAGGTCGGCGAGCTTGCCCCACAGCGGGGTGGAGGCCGTCATCGTCAGCAGGGACGCGGTCACGACCCAGGTGTAGGCGCTCTGGCCGCCGCCGAGGTCGCCGATGATGCGGGGCAGGGCGTTGGAGACGATCGTCGACGACAGGATCGCGACGAACATGCCGAGCAGAAGGCCGGTGAGGGCCTCCATGATCTGCCGGTGCGTCATGGGAGCGCCGTCGCCGTGGGAGCCGTGGGAGCCTCCCCCGTGCTTGGCATGAGCCCGCACACCGGCTGGTGTGGTCGTTGCCATGGGCTTCCTTTTCTTACGTGCTTGCGGGTGTACGGGTGGTCTGGTCGAGAGCGGGTGGTGCGGCCCGGGGCCCGGAACGGCAGTCGAAGCTCTCCCTCAGCCGCGCCATGAGGTCCGTGAGCTGGCCGACCTCCTCGTCGGTCCAGTCGCTCAGCCGCTCGGCGAGGACCTCGGTGGTCCGCCGGGACAGCTCGTCGAGCTGTGTGAGGCCCGCGGGTGTGAGGCGCAGGATGCGTGAGCGTTTGTCCGCCGGGTCGGGGGAGCGTTCGATCCAGCCGCGGGCCACGACGTGTGCGACGTGGCGGCTGGTGACCGACATGTCCACCGCGAGCAGCTCGGCGAGCTTGCTCATGCGCATGTCGCCGTGGCGGCCCAGCAGGGTCAGTACGGCCGCCGACCCGCCGGGGCACTCGGCGGGCATGATCCGCCCGAGCTCCCGCTTCACGGCGCCGAAGGCGCTGAACTGGCGGACCAGCTCCTCGTACTGCGCCTTTTCGGCCATGACACCTCCCGCTTTCGTTGCTTGGGGCAACCATAGAAGCTGTTGGTTGCTGCAGGCAAATAAAAGAGGTCGGTGCGGCATAAAAACTTGGCAAAGGCAAGTATTGCGGCAGTAAACGTGCTGGTGACGAGCCCGGCGGTAGGGCCCACTCGGCCCCAAACGGAAGCCCTACCCCCACTTGGGGAGCCCCGCCGTTTTCGCTAGGGTCTCGGGCCATGGCTAACAACCAGGCCCCGCAGGGCAATCACGACCCCGCCGGCAGCACCCAGATGTTCCGCGCGTTCGTCGACGAGGCCCCGCAGGGCCGTCAGACGGCGGCCCCCACCAGCAGCGGCCCGCGCATCGGCCTCATCCTCGGCGTGGTAGTCGCCGTAGCGGTCATCGCAGCGGTGGCTTGGCTGGCGCTGGCGTAAGGCGTCTGCGGGGCGAGCCACAAGGTTCCCGCAGCCGCCGGACGACGCAAGGGGACGTGTCGGGGGGTGTCCGCCCGCAGCGGTTGGCGCGTCAACGGACAGTCAGTCGGTGTGGCAAGTCGATCGCGCCGTTCCGAGGACGGACACCCCCCGGCGCGGCCCCGACCCACCACCCGGTGGAAGGCGCAGGCGGACGGCGCGGTCACGAACGACCGCGCCTCAGCCCTCCTCGGTCGATGCCCCTCGGTCAGGACTCGCTCAGTCCGAGATCAGGCCTTCCCGGAGCTGCGCCAGCGTCCGGGTCAGCAGTCGGGAGACGTGCATCTGCGAGATGCCGACCTCCTCACCGATCTGCGACTGCGTCATGTTCGCGAAGAACCGCAGCATGATGATCCGCCGCTCACGAGGCGGCAGCTTCGCCAGCAGCGGCTTCAGCGACTCCCGGTACTCCACACCTTCCAGCGCGGTGTCCTCGTACCCCAGCCGGTCCGCCAGCGACCCCTCGCCGCCGTCGTCCTCCGGCGCCGGCGAGTCCAGCGAGGACGCGGTGTACGCGTTCCCCACCGCCAGCCCGTCGACGACGTCCTCCTCGGACACCCCGAGCACAGCGGCCAGTTCGGTCACCGTCGGCGACCGGTCCAGCTTCTGCGAGAGCTCGTCGCTGGCCTTGGTCAGGGCGAGCCGCAGCTCCTGCAGCCGCCGCGGCACCCGCACCGACCACGACGTGTCCCGGAAGAACCGCTTGATCTCCCCGACCACCGTCGGCATCGCGAACGTCGGGAACTCCACGCCCCGTTCGCAGTCGAACCGGTCGATCGCCTTGATCAGCCCGATCGTGCCGACCTGGACGATGTCCTCCATCGGCTCGTTCCGGGACCGGAACCGCGCGGCGGCGTACCGCACGAGCGGGAGGTTGAGCTCGATGAGCGTGTCACGGACGTACGCACGCTCGGGGCTGTCCTCGTCGAGCGCGGCCAGCCGCAGGAACAGGGAGCGGGACAGGGTGCGGGTGTCGATGGCGCCCGCAGCCGGAAGGACCGGAACGGGCTCGGCCGGGAGGGCCGGTACGTCATCGATGGAGCCGAGTGAGTCGAGAGCATGGGGAGCTGTCTCGCTCTCCGCGAGCGTGAGCACCTTCGAGCTGCCCTGTTCTGCGGACATGCCACCCCCTTTGGGTCGCGGGACGGTCGCGGCGAACGCCCCCGCTTGAGGAACGCAGCCTTCACCTGAATACCGGAGCCGAAGCTCCGGCAAACGCGCTTCCCGCAGAATGTCACATGTCGGCAACACGCTGTAGTGACATGTCGACATCTGAGACGCGAATACGCCCTGCAAACAACGGGTCTGACGCCCTTTCGGCTTTCAACTGTCGGCAACCGCCCTGATGAGCGATTCCCTCCCCGCGGTGACCTCTCGCTAACGTTTGCGGTTACGCGTCGATACGGTTCGCAGACCGCAATCGTTGAAAGCTACGCGCGAGTAGCCGCGACACGTGCATCTGTGAGACACCGAGCTCCGCGGAGATCTGAGACTGCGTGAGATTGCTGTAGTACCGCAGCAGCAGGATCCGCTGCTCCCGCTCCGGCAGCTGGACGAGCAGGTGCCGGACGAGGTCCCGGTGCTCCACGCCGTCCAGGGCGGGATCCTCGTAGCCGAGGCGGTCCAGCAGCCCCGGCAGCCCGTCGCCCTCCTGGGCGGCCTCCAGGGACGTCGCGTGGTACGACCTTCCGGCCTCGATGCAGGACAGCACCTCGTCCTCGGTGATGCGCAGCCGCTCGGCGATCTCCGCGGTCGTCGGGGTGCGTCCGAAGGAGGTCGTGAGGTCCTCCGTCGCGCTGTTGACCTGCACCCACAGCTCGTGCAGCCGGCGCGGCACGTGCACGGTGCGGACGTTGTCGCGGAAGTACCGCTTGATCTCGCCCACGACGGTCGGCATCGCGAACGTCGGGAACTGCACGCCCCGGTCCGGGTCGAAGCGGTCGATGGCGTTGATGAGCCCGATCGTGCCGACCTGGACGACGTCCTCCATCGGCTCGTTGCGGGAGCGGAACCGGGCGGCCGCGTAGCGCACGAGCGGGAGGTTGGCCTCGATGAGCGCCCCGCGTACGCGGTCGTGCTCCGGGGTGCCCGGCTGGAGCTCCTTGAGCTGCGCGAAGAGGACCTGGGTGAGGGCCCGGGTGTCGGCGCCACGGCTACTGCGCTGCGGTGCGGCCGGAGCGCCTTCCGGTGATGCCGCCTGAGGGGGTGCTCCCTGAGGTGGTGCGCTCTGAGGGCCCGGGGCTTGCTGGGACGAGGGTGGCGCCTGCGGGGGCGAGGGTGGTGCTGGAGAGGACGAGGGTGGCGCCTGAGGGGACGGTGCCTGAGGTGCGGTACTGGCCAGCACGGTCAACTCCACCTCGTCATCGTCGACTCATCCGTCAACTCTTCCATCAAAAGCGGTCATAGCATCACAAGACATGCACTCTGTGTGCAAGCACCCCAAAACTACGTGTTGAGGAATGAAAGCCGCACGAATCGCGAATCGTCACCCGACGACAAAGCCCCCTGTCGAGACGACAGGGGGCGGAAGCGACCGGTCTCGGAGCCGGTCTCAGAACTCGTAGTCCGCGATCACCCACGTGGCGAACTCCCGCCACAGCGCGACCCCGGCCTGGTGGTCCGGGTGCTCCACGTACCGCCGCAGCGCGTCCGCGTCGTCGCAGGCCGAGTTGATGGCGAAGTCGTAGGCGATGGGACGGTCGCTGACGTTCCAGCCGAGCTCCCAGAAGCGGAGCTCCGGGATCTTGTCGCCGAGTGCGCGGAAGGCCTCGACGCCCTTCACGACCCGGGGGTCGTCCCGCTCGACGCCCTCGTTGAGCTTGAAGAGCACCAGGTGGCGGATCATCACTTTCCTCCGTTGGCGACCCATGTGGCGAAGTCGCCGAGGGCCTGAGCGGCGTCCGATATGCCCTGGAACCCTATAAGGACGTACTCGGACGCCTTCTTCGGGTCCGTGACGATCACGTACATCACGAAGACCACGACGACGTAGACGGCGATCTTCTTCGCGTTCACCGCCACCGCGGCCTCCCCTGTCACTGGTGTCCCATGCAGCGCACATGATCGCACGAAGGGCCGATCACCCGAAGGGGCAGATCGCACCGAGAGCGCACGAAGGGCCCCGTCTGACGACGGGGCCCTTCACAAGCGGTAGCGGAGGGATTTGAACCCTCGGTGACTTGCGCCACACTCGCTTTCGAGGCGAGCTCCTTCGGCCGCTCGGACACGCTACCGAGGGAGACCTTACAGCAAGGTGCCGCGTGCTTTGAAATCGGTATTCAGCGACCGCGGAAGAACTCGGTGAGCACCCCGGCGCATTCCTCGGCGAGCACGCCCTCGATCACCTCGGGCCGGTGGTTGAGCCGCCGGTCCCGGACGAGGTCCCAGAGTGATCCGGCCGCGCCGGCCTTCTCGTCGCGGGCACCGTAGACGAGCCGGTCGACGCGGGACTGCTGGATCGCGCCCGCGCACATCGTGCAGGGCTCCAGCGTCACCACGAGGGTGCAGCCGGTCAGCCGCCAGGCGCCGAGGGCGGCCGCCGCCCGCCGCAGGGCGAGCAGCTCCGCGTGGGCCGTGGGGTCGCCGCCGGCCTCGCGTTCGTTGTGCCCGGTCGCGAGCACGGTCGTGCCGTCCGGGGCCAGGACGACGGCGCCGACGGGGACGTCCCCGCCCTGGACGGCCTCGGCGGCCTCGTCCAGGGCGCGGCGCATCGCCGGCCGCCACGGGTCCCGGACCGGATCCGGCACTCCCGCGCTGCCACGACCGGTCAGCGGACGGTCTCCAGGGTCTCCGAGGCGCCCAGGGACTCGGCGATCTCGGTGACGGCGTCCGTCGACATCAGCCGCAGGTCCGTCTCGCTCACGCCGAGGTCGTCGAGGATCAGCGCGTCGCCGACCGGTCCGTGCGGCACGGACTCGGCGGCGCCGACGGCCCCGGAGCCGCCCTCGGCGTCCTCGGCATCCACGTCGTCACCGTCGGACTCGCCGTCCTCGGTGCCGTCGAGATCGAGGGCGTCGAGATCGTCCCCGTCGTCCGGATCCCGGCCGAGCAGCTCGTCGGTCAGCAGGATCTCGCCGTAGCTGCTGCGGGCAGCGGCGGCGGCGTCGGAGACGTAGATGCGAGGGTCCTCCTCGCCGTCCACGCGGACGACGCCGAACCAGGCGTCCTCCTGCTCGATGAGCACGAGCACCGTGTCCTCGTCGGGGGAGGCTTCACGGGCCAGGTCGGCGAGATCCGACAGGGTTTCCACATCGTCGAGCTCTGTGTCGCTCGCTTCCCACCCGTCTTCGGTGCGCGCGAGCAGTGCGGCGAAGTACACCGTGACTCTCCCACTGGTCATAGGCGTGCCGGTTGGGGGTCCCCCCGGCGGAGGTTACGGGCGGGGAGTGCTCGTCCGAGCCCCACCCACTCGAAATCGTGGCAGAAACAAGGCGTTCAGGGGACGTCTTCGGCTCCCTGTGTCCGGCAGTTCTGCTCGCACGCCCGTTGCCGCCACCTGCGGATCGTACGCGGCTTTGCCCCGCTCCACGCACGGTCACCCGCGACAATCTCCGCGCGGTTCGTGATCTTTGCCGGGGGTTTCCTCACCCGTTTCCTACCAGCGGAACGTGCGCATGCGCATGGCGTGGCGCAGCCGGGCCGTCTTGGCGCGGCGCGGCTGGACGCGGTCGCGCAGCGCCCGGGCCTCGGCCAGATCGCGCAGGAACCGGGCACGACGCCGGCGCCGGTCGGCGTCGGACTCGTCGGTCCCGTCCGTCCGGTCGGGCGTCGGGCCCGTCCCCGGCCACATGCGCGGCAGCGGATCGTCTCGGAATTTCCGGTCCGGCATCAGGTTCACCACCCCTAGTCCGTCCCTTCCGCCTTCCCCCGGACGGGCGGTTTGACGCCGGTGACCGGGTGACGGCCGGACGACGGGCTTGCCGTGCGGGCCGGGGCACCCCGCCCGGTTAATGTTGTGGACATGCGTCTCCACGTCGTCGACCACCCTCTGGTCGCCCACAAGCTCACCACGCTGCGCGACCAGCGCACCGACTCCGCGACCTTCCGCCGTCTCGCCGACGAGCTGGTCACCCTGCTCGCCTACGAGGCCACGCGCGACGTGCGCACCGAACAGGTCGACATCCAGACGCCGGTCGCGCGGACCACGGGCGTCAAGCTGTCGCACCCGCGGCCGCTGGTGGTGCCGATCCTGCGGGCCGGGCTCGGCATGCTGGACGGCATGGTCCGGCTGCTGCCGACCGCCGAGGTGGGTTTCCTCGGCATGATCCGCAACGAGGAGACGCTGGAGGCCTCCACGTACGCGACGCGGATGCCCGAGGACCTGTCGGGGCGTCAGGTCTACGTGCTCGACCCGATGCTCGCCACCGGCGGCACGCTGGTCGCGGCGATCCGCGAGCTGATCCGGCGTGGCGCGGACGACGTGACCGCCGTGGTGCTGCTGGCCGCGCCGGAGGGCGTCGAGATCATGGAGCGCGAGCTGGCGGGCACGCCGGTGACGGTGGTGACCGCCTCGGTCGACGAGCGGCTGAACGAGCACGGCTACATCGTGCCGGGCCTCGGCGACGCGGGGGACCGGATGTACGGGGCGGCCGAGTAGGTCCGCCGAGCCGGACCCGGGTGGTTCAGCAGCCCTTCTTCGATGTCGGCGCCGGCTCGGGCGTGGCCAGCTTGGTCAGCGCCCGGTTGGCGTCCGGCTTTTTCGCCAGCTCCTTGAAGCCGTCCCCGATGACGAGGTCGACGGCAGCGCCCTTGCGGGCCGCCTCGGTACGCCGTTCGGCGCCCGGGAGCTGGGTGCCGAGCACGGGCAGCGCGGTGTCGAGCGCGGCGGCGGGGCCGAGCAGCAGGCCGGTGCCCTTGACCTTCTTGTCGTACTGCTGGGGCGCGTTGCCCACGTCGCCGATCTTGAAGCCGCGCTTCTGGAGCTCGTCGGCGGTCTTCTTCGCCAGGCCGCCGCGGGTGGTGGCGTTGAGCACGTTGACGGTGATCGTGCGCGGCTCGGGCAGGGCCTTGGCGCGGGGCGAGGGGCTCGCCTTGGTCTTGATGCCGCAGTCCGTCCCGTCGCCGGCCGCCGAAGCCTTTCTGCCGCCGCCGGTGAAGACGTCGATGAGCTGCAGCGTGCCCCACCCGCCCACGCCGAGGACGACGACGGACGCGACGGTCAGGACGACGAGCCTGCCGCGCCGCCGGGGCCGACGCATCTTGGGGTACTTGTTGCCCGTGATGCGGTACTTGCCGCCCATGCCGGGGGGAGTCAGCATGCTCATGAGCGCAGCGTAGTGCGCCCGGGCGACGATGCCTACTAGATGATCATTCGACGTCGCCCAGTGGAACCCGAAAGGGCCAACCCGCGACCGACGGAGATCAGTCGAGCTCGAGCACGCGCGCGTGCAGCACCTGGCGCTGCTGGAGCGCGGCGCGCACCGCGCGGTGCAGTCCGTCCTCCAGGTACAGGTCGCCCTGCCACTTCACGACGTGCGCGAAGAGGTCGCCGTAGAACGTCGAGTCCTCGGCGAGCAGCGTTTCCAGATCGAGCTGACCCTTGGTCGTCACGAGCTGATCGAGGCGGACCGGGCGCGGCGCGACGTCCGCCCACTGCCGGGTGCTTTCCCGGCCGTGGTCGGGGTACGGCCGGCCGTTTCCGATGCGCTTGAAGATCACACGGAAAGCCTACCGGTCAAGACCTTCCGGGCGCAGCCATGGCGCCGAGGTGCGACGCTGAAAAAAACCCCACAAGGCGGTACGAACCGGGAACAGGGGCGTGAATATGCCGGACCGCGAGACCATGCCGTCGGCCGCCGCCCCCGAGGTGTCCGCCCGTGCCGCCGCCCTCCCCCAGGACGCCCTGCGGATCGCCTCCGGCTACGCCTTCTCCGGCCCGGCCCTGCATCTGGGGGCCCTGCTGTGGGACGGGCAGTGCCTGCCGGATGCGCAGGTCCGGGTGCCGCTGGCGATGCTCAACCGCCACGGGCTGGTCGCCGGCGCGACCGGCACCGGCAAGACCAAGACGCTCCAGCTGATCGCCGAGCAGCTGTCCGCCCAGGGCGTGCCGGTCTTCCTGGCCGACATCAAGGGCGACCTCTCCGGGATCGCCGCGCCCGGCCGCCCGGACGCCCGGGTCGAGGGCCGGGCGGCGGATGTCCACCAGAGCTGGACGGCGACCGGCTTCCCGGCCGAGTACTACGCCCTCGGCGGCATCGGACGCGGCGTCCCGGTCCGGGCCACGGTCACGGGCTTCGGGCCGGTGCTGCTGGCCAAGGTGCTGCGGCTGAACCGGACCCAGGAGCAGTCGCTCGCGCTGATCTTCCACTACGCCGACAGCAAGGGCCTGGAGCTGATCGACCTGAAGGACCTCCGGGCGGTCGTGACGTTCCTGACCTCGGACGAGGGCCGCCCGGAGCTGAGGACGATCGGGGGTCTGTCGGCGGCCACGGCCGGAGTGATCCTGCGGTCCCTCACCGCCTTCGAGGCGCAGGGCGCGTCCGGCTTCTTCGGGGAGCCGGAGTTCGACACGGGCGAGTTGCTGCGGACGGGTGAGGACGGGCGCGGCGTCGTGTCCGTCCTGGAGCTGAGCGCCGTACAGGACCGGCCTCAGCTGTTCTCGACGTTCCTGATGTGGCTGCTCGCCGATCTCTTCCACGATCTGCCGGAGCTCGGCGACGTCGACAAGCCGCGGCTGGTGTTCTTCCTCGACGAGGCGCACCTGCTCTTCGACGACGCCTCCGAGGCGTTCCTGGAGTCCATCACGCAGACCGTGCGCCTGATTCGCTCGAAAGGGGTCGGGGTCTTCTTCGTGACGCAGTCCCCGAAGGACGTACCGGCCGAGGTCCTCGCCCAGCTCGGCAACCGTGTCCAGCACGCGCTGCGGGCTTTCACCCCCGACGACCAGAAGGCCCTGAGCGCCACGGTGCGGACCTTCCCGAAGTCGCCCTACGACCTCGAGGAGGTGCTGACGAACCTGGGGACGGGGGAGGCGGTGCTGACGGTGCTGAGCGAGAAGGGCGCCCCGACCCCCGTCGCCGCGACCCGGCTCAGGGCACCCGAGTCCCTGATGGGGCCGCTCGGGCAGGAGGCTCTGGAGCGGGCCGTCGCGGACTCGCCGCTGTACGAGCGGTACGCGCAGGCCGTCGACCGGGAGTCGGCGTACGAGCGACTGGAGCGCGGCCGGGGTGCGAAGGGGCCCGACGAGATGCGGGGCGCGGCTTCCCGGAGACCCCGGGAAGAGGAACGGCCGTCCGCTGTGGAGCAGGTGGTGGGGAGCGGGGTGTTCGAGTCCCTGGCCCGGTCGGTCGGGACGCAGATCGGGCGGGAGATCACGAGGTCACTGTTCGGCACGGCCCGGCGCAAGGGGCGACGGAGGCGTTAGGCCGGCGGGGTTCTTCGGGGTGGGTGGTGAAGGCGTGGGACCGGCGGGGTTCTTCGGGATGGTGGAGGTGTTCGTCGGCGGGACTCTTCGGGGTGGCGGAGGTGTTCGTCGGCGGAGTTCCTCGGGGTGGTGCGGGTGTTCGGCCGTGGGCTTCCCCGGGACGGCGGAGGCGTGGTTCGCCTCCGCCGGGTGGTGGTCAGCCTCGGTCTTCTCTTCTTCCCTTCGGGGGCTGCGGCGGCTTCCGCGTGTCCGGCTGGGGGTGGGGCTTGGGGGTGCTGCGGGCGGCCTCCGCGCGCAGGAGGGCGCGCAGCACCGCGTAGGGGTCTTGGAGCATGGCTGGTTCCTCGTCGTTCCTCGTCGTTCTTCCTGGTTCCGTGCGGGACGGACGGGCCTGGGCCTGGCCGGTCCTGTCAGCAGCGCAGGACCTCGGAACGCAAGGGGCGAGCATCGTGCGGCGGGCTCGTCGGCAGGGGCACGGACCGCCGGGCGGCGTGCGCGGGTACGGGGGACGGCGGCGGGGCCGGAGCCGGCGGGGCGGCGACGCGGTGGACGCCCCGGGCCGGTGGGCGCAGGACCGTGTCGAGGAGATCGCACTCGACGGTGGTGTTCTCCCCGGAGACGGGGGCCGTCCATCCCGGGTGGGCCTCGGCGTGGGCGCCCGGCACGAGGAGGGCGAGCAGCAGAACGAGCACCCGCAGCCAGGCGTGCCGGCGCGGGCCGCGGGAGACCGGCTGCGGTGCGGGGGTCACGGGAGGTCATTCCCCGCTGCGGCCACGCCGTCCATCCCGCCCACGGCGAGATCCGCTCGCTCGGCCCACGCGGGGGAGCCGCTCGGTGGCTCGGTCATGGTCCATGCTGCGAACGGGCCGCAAGCGGCCGCCACCCGGAACGGCCATGCGGCTGACGTGCTCGCCGCCGGCTGTCGTCGGGGCGGGGCAGGTGGCTGACGTGTCTCCTGGCCGGCGCCCGGGGTGGACCGACCGGGTGTGTCTCTGGGCTCACGGGCCCAGGCTCACCGGGCCAGTGCCTACTTGCCGGAGGCCTTCGCCGCCTTTGCCGCTGCCTTCATCTCCTGCTTGTGTGCTCGTACCTTGACCAGCGACTCGGGGCCCGTGATGTCGGCGACCGAGCGGAAGGAGTCCGGCTCGCCGTAGGAGCCCGCCGCCTCGCGCCAGCCCGTGGGGCGCACCCCGAGCTGCTTGCCCAGCAGGGCGAGGAAGATCTGGGCCTTCTGCTTGCCGAAACCGGGCAGTTCGGCGAGGCGCTTCAGCAGCTCCTTGCCGGTGCCGACGTCCTTCCAGACGGCCTCGGCGTCACCGTCGTAGTGCTCGACGAGGTACTGGCACAGCTGCTGGATCCGCTTGGCCATGGAGCCCGGGTAGCGGTGTACCGCCGGCTTCTCGGAGAGCAGCGCGGCGAAGGCCTCCGGCTCGTGCGCGGCGATCTCGTGCGCGTCCAGGTCGTCCGTGCCGAGCCGCCGGGCGATCGTCGCCGGGCCCTTGAACGCCCACTCCATGGGGACCTGCTGGTCCAGCAGCATGCCGACCAGCGCGGCGAGCGGACTGCGGCCGAGCAGCGCGTCGGCCTCGGGATCCTGGGCGAGGTGAAGGGTGACGTCCATGCCCCGATCATCCCCCGGGCCGGGCCGGCCCGCTGCTCAGGTGGCTCGCCGGTCGCCCGGTGCGTGGACCCGCTGCTCAGCTCGCCCGCCAGTAGCCCAGCGCGTGCACCCGCTGCTTGGGCAGCCCCAGTTCCTTGCGGACGTACGCCGCGAGGGTCCGGGTCGTCGCCGTGTCGCAGGCGATCCAGACGTAGGGGTCGGCCGTGTCCTGGAGCAGGCCGGGCAGGTCCGCCTTCACCCGCTCGACCAGGTGGGCGCCGGAGTCGCGGCGGGGCACCTTCCGGAGCTCGTGCCGGTCCGGGTCGGTGCGGAACGGAAGGGCGTCGTCGTCGCCGCCCTCGAACCAGACGGTGGCCGGAGCGGAACCCAGGGCGCCGAGGAGGGAGTTGATGGCCGGCAGCGAGGCCGGGTCGCCGACGGCGAAGACGTGCGAGGGCGCGGGGCTCGGGTTCTCGAACCCGGTGCCCTGGACGGTCGCCTCGATGGTGTCGCCCGGTTTCGCCGCCCTGGCCCAGTCGCTCGCGCACCCCTCGTGCAGGGCGAACTCCAGGCCGAAGGTGCCGGCCTCGGCGTCCGGGTCGACCAGGGTGTAGGCCCGCTGGTGCGGCTTGCCGGCGTTGTCGAACCACAGCCGTACCCACATCGTGGGGTGCACTCCGGTCGCGGCCAGCAGACCGCCGTCGGTGAAGCGCAGCCGCCGGTAGTCCCCGGTGACGTCCTCGACGTCCGTCACCGTGAACTCGAAGTCCTTGGCGCGCAGCAGTCTGAGGACCGCGCCCTCCCAACCCCGCCCCTGCCCCATCGCGTTCCAGCCCCTCGCGTACGATTCCGGCCACAGCTTTGACTTAGGCAAGGCTAACCTAAAGGGGAGTGGGGGTACAGCGTGGCCACCGAGATCTACCGTGACGCCTGGGGCATTCCGCACCTGCGTGCGGGCAGCGCGGTCGAACTCGCCCATGCGCAGGGCCTCGTCACCGCCCGCGACCGGGCCTGGCAGCTGGAGGTCGAGCGCCACCGGGCGCAGGGCACCTCGGCGTCCTTCCTCGGCGAGGACGCCCTGGCCTGGGACCGGTTCGCGAGACGGGCCCGGCTCGACGACACCGCGAGACGCTGCTTCGCGGACCTGGAGAGACGGGACCCCGGGACGGCGCGGTGGGTCCGGGCGTACGTCGACGGGGTCAACGAGGGACTGGCGGGCGCCACCGCCCCCGAGTTCGCCCGCACCGGCCTCACCCCCGGCCGCTGGGAGCCCTGGACGCCCCTCGGTGTCTGGCTCGCCGTCCACATCCTCTTCGCCGGGTTCCCGGCCAAGCTCTGGCGCGAGCAGGTCGCCACCCACCTGGACGCGGACGCCGTCGGTCTCTTCGCCACCGACGGTCCCGGCACCTCCGGCAGCAACGGCTGGCTGGTCGGCGGCGAGCGGACGGTCACCGGGCAGGCCCTCATCGCAGGGGACCCCCACCGCTGGATCGAGGACCCGGGCGTCTACCAGCAGATCCACCTGTCCTGCCCGGAGTTCGACGTCGTGGGACTGGCCGTCCCCGGGGTTCCCGGCATCGCGCACTTCGCGCACACCGGCACGGTCGCCTGGGCCATCACCAACGCCATGGCCGACTACCAGGACCTCTACCGGGAGCGGCTGCGGCGCACCGGCGCCGGGGTGGAGGCCCTCGGCCCGGACGGGGTCTGGCGGCGGGCGGCCCGGCACACCGAGACGGTCGAGGTGGCGGGCTCGGAGCCGGTCGAGGTCGAGGTGATCGAGACCGACCGGGGCCCGGTGATCATCGGCGGCCCCGAGGGCCTTGAGGGCGACCCCCTCGCCCCGCCCACGGCGATCAGCCTGCGCTACCCGCCCCGCGTCACCGGCGACCTCGGCTTCAGCTCGCTGCTGCCGCTGCTGCGCTCCCGCCGGGTCGCCGACGTGGACCGGGCCCTCGACCGCTGGGCCGAGCCGGTCAACGTCGTCCAGGCGGCCGACACCGAGGGCGGTGTCCTGCACCGCGTGGCCGGGCGGGTGCCGGTGCGCTCCGGGGCCAACTCCCTGCGGATCGTGCCCGCGTGGGAGCCCGGCCACGAGTGGCGGGGCTGGCACGTGTCACCGCGCGCCGGTCTCACCGACGGCGTCGCCGTCATGGCCAACCAGCGCGGGCCGGCCGAACCCCTCGGGGTCGAGTTCGCCCCGCCGCACCGCGCCGACCGTATCGCCGCGCTGCTCGCGGAGAAGGAGCACTGGTCCGCCGCCGACCTGCCCGCCCTCCACACCGACACCCACCTGGCCTCCGCCACCCCCCTCCTGGACCGCCTCGCCGCTCTCGCCGCCCTCACCCCCGGGGCCGCCGCACTCCGGGACCGCCTCCTGGCCTGGGACCGCCGCATGGACGCCGGCAGCGCCGACGCGGCCCTCTACGCGGCCGTGCGCGGAGCGGTCGTACGGCGGCTCGCGGCGCACCCGGCGTTCGCCGCGCTCACCACGCCCCCGGCGTACCCGGCGGTGTTCCAGCCCTGGCTCGCCCTCCTGCCCAGGGTCGGCTTCGCGCTCGAGCACCTGCTGCGGGCCGAGGACCTGTACGGAATCGACCGCCCGGCGGCCGTCCGCGCGGCGATCGAGGACGTGGCGCTGCACCCGCCGACCGGGGACTGGGGCGACACCCATCGCCTCGCCCCCTGGCGGGCCCTGGAGCCGGAGCAGCCGTACGACGAACCGGGGCTGTCCGGTGACCACGACTGCGTGCTGTGCACCTCGGGCGTGCCGGGCCTCACCGACCGGGCGGCCCGGGGCCCGGCCGCCCGGTACGTCTGGGACCTGGCCCGGCGCGAGGACAGCGGCTGGGTGGTCCCGCTCGGCGCCTCGGGCGTCCCCGGCTCGCCCCACCACCGCGACCAGCTCCCCCTGTGGCTCGCGGGTGACCTCGTCCCGGTCGTCACCGACTGGACCCGGCTGAAGAAGGAGACCGATGTCTGACCCGTACGCCTCCCGCACGCCCGTCCACGAGCAGGTGATCGACGGCTTCGGCACCGTCCGCGTCCTGCCGCTGGACCCCGGGGCCGACGCCCCCGTGATCCACCGCTGGGTCGGCGAGGACCGGGCCGCCTTCTGGGGCATGACGGAGCTGACCGAACAACAGGTCGCGGACGTCTACGCCCACATGGCCACGCTCGACACCCACCACGCCCACCTCGTCGTCCGGGACGGTGAGCCGGTCGCCCTCCTCCAGACCTACGAGCCGGAGGCCGACCGCGTGAGCGAGTGCTACGAGGTCCGCCCCGGCGACATCGGCGTCCACCTGCTCCTCGCCCCCGCGGGCCCGGGCGGTGCCCGGCCCGGCTGGACCGCGCGGCTGGTGGCGGCCATCGCCGCATACGTCCTGCTCGGCCTGGACCGCCGGCGCGTCGTCGTCGACCCGGACGTGCGCAACGAGAAGGCGATCGCCCGTTTCCTGGCGCTCGGCTTCGCCTCCGGGCCGGTGGTGGTGCTGCCGGAGATCGACCTGCCGGACGTGTACCTGCCGGAGAAGAAGGCCCAGCTCGCCTTCCTCGACCGGGAGATACTGTTTCCCGGGTGACCCCGGAGGACCTCATCGCCCACTACGGCCTGGAGCCGATCCCGCGCGAGGGCGGTCTCTTCCGCCAGACCTGGGCGGGCCCCGAACGACCCGACGGCAGGCCGGAGGGCACGGCGATCGTCGCCCTGCTGACGGCGGACGACTTCTCCGCCCTCCACCGCCTGCCGACGGACGAGATCTGGCACTTCTACCGGGGCGATCCCCTGGAGCTCCTGCTGCTCGCCCCGGACGGCAACACGCGGACGGTGGTCCTCGGACCGGACGTCCTCGACGGCCAGCACGTCCAGTTCACGGTCCCGGCGGGCACCTGGATGGGCGGGAGGGTGCGCGGGGACGGGCGGTGGACCCTGTTCGGCTGCACGATGGCGCCCGGCTTCACGTTCGGCGGCTACGAGCACGGCGACGCCGCGGAACTGACGGCCCGCTATCCGGCCGTGGCCGACGAGATCACGGGACTGTCCAGGTCTGCCTCCTGAGCCCGGTGAGCACTACACCGATCCTGTCCGTACTTCACTCGTAGCCGTACAGCCCGACCCCGGAGACCCACGTGGACCAACGGCGGAACGAGGATCGCAATGCCGGACGACCCCGGCGATTCCAGGCCCTGGTGCTGCTCGGCACCGTGCTGGTACTGCTCCTCGCCGGAGCAGCCCCCGCGTCCGCCCACGCCGCCCTGCGCGGCACCGACCCCGACGACGGCTCCCTCGTCCGGCAGGCACCCCGGCACGTCACGCTGACCTTCACCGAGTCCGTGGGCCTGCTCGACGACTCCTTCCGGGTCTTCGGCCCCGACCAGCGCCGGGTCCACACCGGCGAGGCCACGCACGCGGACGGCCGCTCCGACACCGCCCGCATCGGCCTGCCCGGCAAGCTCGCCCGGGGCACGTACACGGTGGCCTGGCGGGTCGTCTCCGCCGACAGCCACCCCGTCTCCGGGGCCTTCTCCTTCTCCGTGGGGAAGCGTTCGGCGACGACGGTCCAGCTCGACACGGGCTCGACCGAGGACCCGCTCACCGGCGGCCTCAACGACGCCGCCCGCTACCTCGCCTACCTCGCGGCCGCGCTGCTCGTCGGCCTGGCCGCGTTCGCCCTGCTCTGCCGGCCGGCCGACACCTCCGCCCTGCGCCGGCCACTGGTGGCGGCCTGGTGGACGCTGCTGGGCTCGACGCTCGTCCTGCTCCTGCTGCGCGCGCCGTACGAGGCGGGCACCGGCCCGGCCGCCGCGTTCGACGCCTCCGCCCTCGGCCGCACCCTGACCGGCCGCCCGGGCCTGGCCCTCGTCGCCCGGCTGGTCCTGCTCCTGCTGACGGCGGTCTTCCTGCTGTGGCTGTCCAGGCGCCGCGACCCGAAGGAGCGGCCCGTCGCCCTGGCGCTCGGCACCGCCCTGGCCGCGGCTCTGGCCCTCACCTGGGCGGCGGCCGAGCACGCCTCCGCCGGGATCCAGGTGCCCCTGGCGATGACGTCGTCCGTGCTGCACCTGCTGGCCACCGGCGTCTGGCTCGGCGGCCTCGTGGCACTGCTGCTGACCCTGCGCCGCCCGTCCGGCGACGGCGTGGCGGACGACGTGGCGGAGGTCGTCCCCCGCTTCTCGCGGATCGCCTTCGCCTCGGTGACCGTCCTGGCCGTCACGGGCGTCTACCAGTCCTGGCGTGGCCTCGGCTCCCTCTCCGCGCTGACCGGCACGTCGTACGGCCGTCTGCTGCTCGCCAAACTGGCGGGGGTGGCAGTGCTCTTGCTGGTGGCCGGGTACTCGAGGCGCTGGACGGCACGGATCGCGACGCCCGCAGCCGTCACCCGGACGGCCGCAGCCCGGAAACGGGTCCCGCAGCCGGTCGGGGCACCGGCGGAACAGGACGGACCCGAGGGACCCGAGGGACCCGAGGGGCTCGACGGCCCCGAGACGCCGGTCAGAGCGGCGGAGGAGCCTCCCGCGTCCGGGGCCGGCCCGCACGCCCGGCGCCGCCTGCGCCGCTCCGTCCTCGTGGAGGTCGCCGTCGCCGCGGTGGTGCTGCTGATCACGACCGTGCTCACCGGCACCCTTCCGGCCCGGGCCGAGGCCGAGGCGGCCCGGCAGGCCCCGGCGGGCGCGCTGCCGCCCACCACCCTGATCACGGTGCCCTACGACACGGGCACGGAATCGGTGAGCGGACGCGGCACGGTGCAGGTCACCCTGGACCCGGCCCGCGTCGGCGAGAACGGCATCCAGGCCGTGGCCGCCGGCTCCGACAAGGGCCTGGTCGTCCTCCCGGAGATCCGGATCACCTTCACCCTGCCCTCCCGGAAGGTCGGCCCGATCGACGCCGAACTGACCGACCAGGGCGGCTACTGGAGCACCAACTCCGTCAACCTTCCGCTCGCCGGCGACTGGACGATGAAGACGACCGTGCGGGTGTCGGACGTCGACCAGGTGTCGGTGGAGCGCCGGGTGCGGATCGCACCGTAGGTGTGCTGCCCGGAGAGGTCCGGGAACCCGGCCCGCGTGTCACCGACGCTCCCCGGACACCTGGGCCGTGTCCGCACCTTCACGGGCGAACGTCGCCTGCCGCGGCACCGGGCGCCGCACCGCAGTACCGTCCCGGTCCAGGAGCCGTGTCATGGTCTCGGCGTCACGCACGGCGGCGTCGCCGCAGCAGTTGTTGAACAGGACGTGGACCTGCTCGGTCCGCTCGGCCAGCCGTCGCACGCGCGGCAGCCACTCGGCGAGTTCGTCCTCGTCGTACGCGTAGCGGAACCGGTCCTCCTTGCTGCCGGTTCCCCAGGCGGTGCTGCGGCCGTGGAAGCGGACGACGGAGAGCCCGGGCGAGGTCACCGGAGTGACGGGCGGGACGGACGACGCGAGCGTCTGCGTCATGTCGACGGCGACCGCGGCCATGCCGTACCCGGCGAGCAGTCCGGCCGTCGCCTCGGCCTGCTCCGGCTCCCACCAGGAGGGATGCCGGAACTCGACGGCGAGGGGCCAGCCCGCGGTCCGCTGCGCGCAATCCCGCAGGAACGCCTCCGCCCGCTGCCCGGGCCGGAACCAGGGCGGGAACTGGAACAGCACGCTCCCGAGCCGCCCGGCCTCCCGCAGCGGCTCGATCCCGGCCGCGAACCGGGCCCACACGACGTCGAGCACCGCCGGGTCCCGGTGCTCGGCGGGCAGCCCCTCGGGCATCACCGCCTGCCGGGTGGGATGCCCGGTGAGCAGCGAGAACGCCTTCACGTCGAAGACGAAACCGTCCGGTGTCCGCTCGGCCCACAACCGGCTGTTCCGCTCGCCCGGCAGCGCGTAGTACGAGGCGTCGACCTCGACGACCGGGAACCGCTCGGCGTAGTGCCGTAAGCGGCCCTCGGCGTCGCGCCGCCCCGGGGGATACCAGCCGCTGCCGACCAGCGCCCGGTCGGTCCAGGAACACGTGCCCACGCGGATCTGACCCATGGGGGAGCGGTTACCCGGGCCGGGCGGCGGCAGGCCCGGCTTCTCGGCGGGGCGGAACGGTGAAAACACGTCCCTATCGGGGTAACCGGGTGATAACTGTGCATATCCGGGGTCACGGCTGATTCCCCCGAGAGTGAGATGACCGATCATGGAGCAGCCCGTCACCGCCGGCCGGGCCACCCGGTCGTACGGAGCAGGACAGGAAGCCCTCGAAGCCCTCGTCGGCGCCTCCCTCACGGCCCGTGTCACCCTCGACGAACACGGCATGGTGACCGGCTGGAACGCGGGCGCCGAGCGGCTCCTCGGCTACCCGGCCGGGCAGGTCACCGGCCGCCGGGCCGCGGATCTGCTGGCCGAGCCGATCCCGGTGCGCGGCGGCCTGCCCGCGCTCGCCGGACTGCCCCGCTGGAACGGCGACGTCGCGCTCCGGCACCGGGACGGCCGGACGCTGACGGTCCGGATCCTCGCCCACCACCGGCCGCCCGGCGCCGGAAGCCCCGCCTGGCTCGTCGTCTCCGCCCTCACCGACCGGCAGCCACCGGCCGGTCTCGACGAGTCCCTCGTGAGCTGGAGCTTCGCCCAGTCCCCGTGCTGCGCCCTGGCGATCTACGACACCCGGCTGCGGTTGCGCCGGGCCAACGCCGACATGGAACGGGCCACCGCGCTCACCGAGGAGGAGATGCGCGGCCTGCGCGTGTCCGAGATCGTCGACGACGACGCCGGCCGACGGGCGGAACAGGACATGGCCCGGGTGCTGCGAACCGGCGAGCCGGCCTACGAGGAGAACTACCTGCGCGCCCCCGGCGAGAGCCGTGAGCACGCCTGGTCGGCCTTCCTGTCCGCGCTGCGCGACCACGAGGGCACCGTCCGGGGCGTCTGCCTGGCGGCGCACGACATGACGGAGCAGTTCTGGGCCCGCAAGCGCCTCCAGCTGATCGCCGAGGCCGGCCGCCGCATCGGTGGCACCCTCGACGTGACGCACACGGCCCAGGAGCTGGCGGACGTGACCGTCCCGGCCCTGGCCGACCTCGCCGGCGTCGATCTGCTGGCCGCGCTGGACGACGTGTCCGAGCCGCCTCCGCGGGCCGTTCCGGCGGACGGGCCGCTGCTGCTGCGCCGGGTCGCCCTGCGGTCGGTGACCCCGGGGGCCCCGGAGTCCGTCGTACCCGCCGGCACCGTGGACGCCTACCCGGCGGGCTCGATGCCCTTCGAGAGCCTGCGCACCGGACGGCCCGCCCTGCACGGCACGACCGACCCGGCGTTCACCGGCTGGCTCGCCGGCGATCCGGCACGGGCCGCGCGGGTCCGCGCGTTCGGCATCCACTCCGTGATGACCGTGCCCCTGGCCGCCCGGGGCACCACCCTGGGCGTCGCCTTCTTCGTCCGGCACCGCAACCAGGAACCCTTCCGCCACGACGACCTGGTCCTGGCCGGGGAGCTGGTGGCCCGGGCCGCGGTCGGCATCGACAACGCCCGCCGCTACACCCGCGAGCGGGCCACGGCCGTCACGCTCCAGCGCAGCCTGCTGCCGCGGCGGCTGCCCCGCCAGGCCGCCGTCGAGGTCGCCTCCCGCTACCTCCCGGCGGGCGGGCACGCCGATGTCGGCGGGGACTGGTTCGACGTCATCCCGCTCTCGGGCGCGCGGGTCGCGCTGGTCGTCGGAGACGTGGTCGGCCACGGGCTGGTCGCGTCGGCGACCATGGGGCGGCTGCGTACGGCGGTGCGCACGCTCGCCGACATCGACCTGCCCTGCGACGAGCTGCTGACCCACCTCGACGACCTGGTCGCCCGGCTGAACACCGAGGAGGACGACGACGGCGAGGGGCGCGCGACGGGCTCCGCCCAGCAGCCCGCCGGCGACCTGAGGGCCACCTGCCTGTACGCCGTCTACGACCCCGTGACCCGGCACTGCTGCTTCGCCGGGGCCGGGCATCCCGTGCCCGCCGTCGTCAGCCCCGAGGGCACCGTCGAACTCGTCGGGCTCCCGACCGCGCCCCCGCTCGGCGTGGGCGGCCTGCCGTACGAGTCCACCGAGGTCGTCGTCCCCGAGGGCAGCCTGCTCGCCCTGTACACCAACGGCCTCGTCGAGGCCCCCGACCGCGACCTCGACAGTGGCATCGGACGGCTGCGGGAGGCCCTGGGCCGCCCGGCCGCCTCGCTGGACGCCCTCTGCGACACGGTCCTCGCCGACCTGCTTCCGGCACGACCCGCCGACGACGTGGCCCTGCTCATCGCCCGTACCCGCGCGCTCGACGCGAGGCAGGTCGCCACCTGGGCGGTGCCGGCCGACCCGTCCGCGGTCGCGCGGACCCGCAAGGACGTGGTGGCGCAGATGGAACGGTGGGGGCTGTCCGACGCCGTGTTCGTCACGGAACTGGTCGTCAGCGAGCTCGTCACCAACGCCATCCGGCACGCCGAGCCACCGGTCCAGCTGCGCCTGATCCACGACTCGACCCTGATCTGCGAGGTCTCCGACGGCGGCAGCACCGCGCCCCACCTGCGACGCGCCCGCAGCTACGACGAGGGCGGCCGCGGCCTGCTCCTCGTCGCCCAGTTGACCGAGCGCTGGGGCACCCGCCAGAGCGCCACCGGCAAGACCATCTGGGCGGAACAGACCCTGACCCCCGCGTGAGGAGCCACCGGCCATGACCCCATCCGCGTCCCGCCCGGCCGCCCGCACCCCCGTGCAGCAGGCCGCCCTCGTGACCGGCCTGGTCTTCCTCGTGGTCGGTGTGCTGGGCTTCATCCCCGGCGTCACCACCGACTACGGCTCGCTGGAGTTCGCCTCCCACGAGTCGGGCGCCGAGCTGCTCGGCCTGTTCCAGGTCTCGATCCTGCACAACCTCGTGCACCTGGCCTACGGTCTCGCCGGACTGATGCTCGCCGGGACGGCCGCCGGGGCGTACTCGTATCTGCTGGTGGGCGGTGCCGTCTACCTGGTGCTGTGGGTGTACGGCCTGTCCGTCGGCCATGACAGCGACGCCAACTTCGTGCCGCTGAACTCCGCGGACGACTGGCTCCACTTCGTCCTGGGCATCGCCATGATCGGCCTGGCCCTGGCCCTCGGCAGGCGCGGCACGCGCACCGACACCTAGGCAAGGACCACCGAGGACGTCATGCAGACCTTCCTGCCCTACCCCGACTTCCGCGCCACGGCCCTGGCCCTCGACCGCCGCCGGCTCGGCAAACAACGGGTCGAAGCGCTTCAGGTCCTGCGCGGCCTGGTCGTCCCCGGCTACGGGTGGCGCCGCCACCCGGCCGTGAAGATGTGGCTCGGCTACGAGGAGGCGCTGGTGCGCTACGGCCTGGAGGTCTGCCGCGTCTGGCGCGAACAGGGCCACCAGGACACCTGCGCGGCGACGCTCGTGGCCGACCTCGCGGCGACCCGGCCCCACGCCCCGATCCGCGACCAGCACCAGCTGGCCGCCGAGGGCGAACTCCCGCCCTGGCTCGGCGACGGCCCCTTCCACGAGAGCCACCGCTCGGCCCTGGTCCGCAAGGACCCCACGACCTACACGGCCCTCTTCCCGGGCGTCCCCGACAACCTGCCGTACGTCTGGCCGACGTCGGACCGCGCGGGCGGGCGGGCACCGCGGGCCTGACGGACGAGGGGCCGGTACTAAGCCGCCCTGCGGCGTGCCGGGCGCCTGTTCGTGGCGGGCAGCTCCGGCGCCTCCTCGAACGGGAAGGCCTCGTCCTCCCCGAAGTCCGGGGCCTGGAAGGGGTTGGTCACCGGGGGTGGCGACGCAGCGCCGGAACGGCTCGGTTGCCCTTCCACGGCGGAGAACAGCGAAGTCGGTTCGATGAGAGATCTCTTTTCCGGTTACTGGCCCAGGTCAGGGCCAGGCGTGCCCAGACCGGGCACAAAGGTCCTACAGCTTGGTCATCTTGGCGTACGGGCTCGGGATCCGCATGTGCGCGGAACCGAAGTCCACGAGCGCGGCGATCCCGTCCTCGATGCCGATGACCCGGCCGAGCCCGTACATGTCGTGCGTGACCTGGTCACCCACGGCGAAGTGCTTGGGAGCGGGGGCTACCGGAGCCTTGAAGGGGCTGGTAGGCAAATGACGCTTCGGAGCAGCAGGCTTTGTCATTGGCCTCAGTATGCGCCCAGTCGGGCCGCTCGCGCTGCGACTGTCCCCGTCCGGTGCCCGAACCGAGATGTGACCGAGGCGCTCGACTGGCCCAGAAAATCGAACACATGCTTGAATTCGGTCATGCGAACGTTTCCCGACGACCTCGTCCGGGCGCAGCGGGAGTGGAGTGCCACCTACCGGCAGCTCGCCGATCGGCCCGGCCGCACCGAGCTGCGCCGGCGCCTGTACCGGCTGTCGGCACAGACGTACTTCCACCCCATCTGGCAGCGGCGACGGCCGAGCCCGGCTGCGTGGTGGGAGCTGCGGGAGCTGGGAAGAGCGGCGGGGGACGTGCGTGAGCGGCTTCCCCGGTGACGCCCCGGCCTGCGGGACCGTACGTCCCGGATGATCCTGAAGGCATGTCCGGACCGATTCGCGTGATCGTGCACCCGCCGTCACCCTCGGGTGGCCGCCGCGTGCGCGTGGACGGCGAGATCCTCGGCCTCGCCCACAACGTGACCGACGTCGCGGAGTTCCTCCGCCGCGCGGGTCTTGAGATCGACCCGGCGGACGTGGCGGAAGTGCCGTGGATCGACTGGCGCGGGGTGGGACCCGAGCGCTGGGGCCCGGAGACGGGTGACTGACGCGCGAGCTCACCCAACACGCCAAGATGGTGGTATCCACCCTTTTCTGCCTTATCGGAGGGCCCCATGAAGGACCTCAAGTTCGAGCAGAAGCGCTCCCAGTCACGCCAGGAGGCCGCCGACCAGCTCACGGCACTCGCGGACGCCCTGCGGGAAGGCGGGGACGCCGAGCTGGAACTCGGCCCCGGCACGCTGGGCCTGCGGATCCCGGACGACCTCCACAGCGAGATGGAGGTGGAGATCGGTGACGGGGAGATCGAGCTGGAGATCGAGCTGAAGTGGTCGACGGCACGGACGCCGTCGACGCGATCGGACACGGGCGCACCTGAGGAGCAGCCCAAGCGGAAGACGGCGTCCGCCGCCAAGGGCCGAAGCAGCACGGGCCGAACCGGCGCGGGCGCCGGCAAGACCAGGAGTACGAAGCGGTCCGCCGCGAAATCCGCGTGAGCAAAGGGGCCCGGCTGTCGGCTCGGCTCCCTTGCCCGGCTTGGACCCCGGCTCGGGGCTCCCTTGCCCGGCTTGGACCCCGGACCCCGGCCGCGCTCCTCGTACCCTGTCCCGGTGCCGTCCTCCCGCCTGCACCGCGTCGCCGTCCTCGTGCTGCCGGGTGCGAAGCCGCTCGACGTCGGCATCCCCGCGCAGGTGTTCACGACTCGCGCGAGCATGCCGTACGGGGTGCGCGTGTGCGGGTCGGCGCCCGGCCTGGTGACCGGCGGCGACGGCCTGTCGTACTACGTCGCCCACGGTCTGGACGCGCTCGCCTGGGCCGACATCGTCTTCATCCCCGGCTACCGGTTCCCGGACCGCGACGACCCGCCGCGGGCCGTCGTCGACGCGCTGATCGCGGCCCACGAGCGGGGCACGCGGCTCGCCGCCATCTCCACGGGCGCCTTCGCGCTCGCCGCGACGGGCCTGCTCGACGGCAGACGCGCCACGACGCACTGGCACTACACACGGGCGCTCACGGCGAAGCATCCGCTCATCCGGGTGGACGAGAACGTCCTGTTCGTCGACGAGGGCAGCGTGCTGACGTCGGCGGGCGCCGCCTCGGGCATCGACCTGTGCCTGCACATCCTGCGCGGCGACCTCGGAGTCGCCGCGTCGAACCACGCGGCCCGGCGCCTGGTCGCCGCCCCCTACCGCAGCGGCGGCCAAGCGCAGTACGTGCCGCGCAGCGTGCCCGAGCCGCTCGGGGAGCGCTTCGCCGCCACGCGGGAGTGGGCGCTGCACCGGCTGGGCGAGCCCCTCACCCTCGAGGGGCTCGCGCGGCACGCGGGGGTCTCGGCGCGTACGTTGTCGCGGCGCTTCGTCGAGGACACGGGGTACACACCGATGCAGTGGGTCATGCGCGCCCGCATCGACGTGGCCCGTGAGCTGCTGGAACGTTCGGAACGCAGTGTCGAGCAGATCGCCGCCGACGTCGGTCTGGGCACCGGCGCGAACCTGCGGCTGCACTTCCAGCGCATCCTCGGCACCACGCCGAGCGAGTACCGGCACACGTTCGCCCGCGGCGAGTAGCCCTTGCCCCGTGACACGGGAGGGCGCGTGCGGCGGGGACACGGGAGGGCGCGTGCGGCGGGGACACGGGAGGGCGCGTGCGGCGGGGACACGGGAGGGCGCGTGCCGCGGGACCTGGTCGGGCGGTGCTGGCGCGATCCTTTCGAACCCTGGCGATCCCGCCGCTGTCCCGCGCGGACGCCCGGCGCGACGCTGGGGGCGAACCGGAGAGACCGAAGGGACACCCCACTCATGACGCGCATCGCCATCAACGGATTCGGCCGCATCGGACGCAATGTGCTGCGCGCCCTGCTCGAACGCGACAGCGACCTCGACGTCGTCGCCGTCAACGACCTCACGGAGCCCGCCACCCTCGCCCGGCTGCTCGCCTACGACTCGACGGCGGGCCGCCTCGGTCGCCCCGTGACCGTCGACGGGGACACGCTCGTCGTCGACGGCCACCGGATCAGGGTGACGGCCGAGCGCGACCCCGCGCGGCTGCCGTGGGCCGAACTCGGCGTCGACCTCGTCCTGGAGGCCACCGGCCGCTTCACCTCGGCCAAGGCCGCCCGCGCCCACCTCGACGCCGGCGCGAAGAAGGTGCTCGTCAGCGCTCCGTCGGACGGCGCCGACGTCACCCTCGCGTTCGGGGTCAACACCGACTCCTACGACCCGGCCGTGCACACGATCGTCTCGAACGCCTCCTGCACGACCAACGCGCTCGCCCCGCTGGCCAAGGTGCTCGACGACCTCGCGGGCATCGAGCACGGCTTCATGACGACGGTGCACGCCTACACGCAGGAACAGAACCTGCAGGACGGCCCGCACCGCGACGCCCGCCGCGCCCGCGCCGCCGGCGTCAACATCGTGCCGACCACGACGGGTGCCGCCAAGGCGATCGGCCTGGTGCTGCCGAATCTCGACGGCAAGCTGTCGGGCGACTCGATCCGTGTGCCGGTCCCGGTGGGCTCGATCGTGGAACTCAACACGACCGTCGCCCGCGACGTGACGCGCGAGGACGTGCTGGCGGCGTACCGCACCGCGGCGGAGGGCCCGCTCGCCGGAGTCCTCGAGTACTCCGAGGACCCGCTCGTGTCGTCCGACATCACCGGCAACCCGGCCTCGTCGATCTTCGACTCGGCCCTCACCCGCGTCGACGGCCGCCACGTCAAGGTGGTCGCCTGGTACGACAACGAGTGGGGCTTCTCGAACCGCGTGATCGACACGCTGGAACTCCTCGCCGGCAGCTGAGGCAGCTGCTCGGGTCGGACGGGCGGCGGCGCGGCCCAAGGCGACGGCGCGACCGAAGGCGACGGCGGCGGATCTGCGGACCGCCACCCGGGTGATCAAGCCCTTCGAATCACTGGCCGCAAGCACATCCGGCGGCCGCCGGGGCCTCCTCGGTCGCCTGACTGGTGCAGCAGGCGTCCCCGGCGGCGATGGGGTCGGCGCTCTTGCCGAGGTTGTCGGCGTCAGCCTTGACGACGTAGACCTCCCAGGGCTCCTTGCCGGGGCCGTGGACCCACACCTTGTCCTGGAGGGCGTAACAGCAGGAGGTGTCGTTCTCCTCGAAGGTGGCCAGGCCGGCGTCCTTGAGACGAGAGGTGGCGGCGTCGACCTGGTCGGTGGACTCGACCTCGACGCCGAGGTGGTCCAGGCGGGTTTCCTCGCCGGGCTGTCCCTCGATCAGGACGAGCTTGAGCGGGGGCTCGGTGATGGCGAAGTTGGCGTAGCCCTCGCGCCGCTTGGCCGGTTCGGTGCCGAACAGCTTCGAGTAGAAGGTGATCGACGCTTCCAGGTCGCTGACACGGAGGGCGAGCTGAGCGCGAGACATGGCACGACTCCCGACGAGTTGCATTGACGTCTTTCGATGCAACATTGCGCTCTGATTCGAAGGATGTCAACATAGAGGAATGTCGAATCAAGAGTCGGTTGTGCTGGGTCAGGACGATGCTGCCGGCGGCTGTTGCCCAGCGCTGCTCACGACCCCCTTGGGCGAGGGCCAGGCAGTCGAACTGGCCAAGGTGTTCAAGGCGCTGGGTGATCCGGTGCGGTTGCGTCTGCTGTCGATGATCGCCTCACGCGCGGGTGGCGAGGTCTGCGTGTGCGACCTGACCCCGGCCTTCGACCTGTCCCAGCCGACGATCTCGCACCACCTGAAGCTGCTCCGGCAGGCCGGGCTGATCGACTGTGAGCGGCGCGGCACCTGGGTCTACTACTGGCTGGTCCCGGAGATGACCGACCGACTGGCCGCGATTCTGACCCGCCCGGCCGGTGAGCCGCTGCCCGACCACACCGCGCCTGCCGGGGCCGCCTCGTGAGCACTGCGGTTGCTGAGGGGAACGTGGCGGGACGCTTGTCCTTCGTCGATCGCTACCTGGCTGTCTGGATCCTCGCGGCCATGGCCGTGGGGCTCGGCCTGGGCCGCCTGGTCCCGGGCCTGGGTGACGCGCTGGCCAAGGTGACGGTCACGGGTGTGTCCCTGCCGATCGCCCTGGGCCTGCTCGTGATGATGTACCCGGTGCTGGCCAAGGTCCGCTACGACCGCCTCGACACCGTCACCCGCGACCGCCGTCTGCTGCTGTCGTCCCTGTTGCTGAACTGGGTCATCGGCCCTGCGCTCATGTTCGCGCTGGCCTGGCTGTTCCTGCCGGACCTTCCCGCTTACCGCACGGGCTTGATCATCGTCGGCCTGGCCCGCTGCATCGCCATGGTCGTCATCTGGAACGACCTGGCCCGCGGACACCGCGAAGCCGCTGCCGTCCTGGTCGCACTGAACTCCGTCTTCCAGGTGATCGCCTTCTCGGCACTGGGCTGGTTCTACCTCTCCGCCCTGCCCGGCTGGCTGGGCCTGGAACAGACCGGCCTGGACGTCTCGGTGGGGGAGATCGCCCGCAGTGTGCTCATCTTCCTCGGCATCCCGCTCGCGGCCGGTTACCTCACCCGCCGCATCGGCGAGAAGACCAAGGGCCGCACCTGGTACGAAGCCAAGCTCATCCCGCGTATCGGCCCCTTCGCCCTGTACGGCCTGCTCTTCACGATCGTCATCCTCTTCGCCCTGCAAGGCGAGGCGATCACCTCACAGCCGCTCGACGTCGCCCGCATCGCTCTGCCGCTGCTGGTCTACTTCGCCGTCATGTGGGCCGGGTCCATGGCTCTGGCCCGTGCCGTCGGTCTGGAGTACTCACGCGCCACGACGCTCGCCTTCACCGCTGCGGGCAACAACTTCGAGCTGGCCATCGCCGTCGCCATCGCCACCTTCGGGGCCACCTCCGGCCAGGCACTCGCCGGCGTCGTGGGTCCCCTCATCGAGGTGCCCGCACTCATCGGCTTGGTGTACGTCGCCTTGTATGCGCGCCGCCACTTCACCGCCCCAGCCGCTGTTCCCGCACCTCAGGAAGACGCCGCCCATGTCTGACGCAGCCACCCCGTCCGTCCTGTTCGTCTGCGTCCACAACGCCGGACGCTCACAAATGGCCGCCGCCTTCCTCACCCGCCTCGCAGGCGACCGCGTCCAGGTCCGTTCCGCAGGCTCCGCCCCCGCCGACACCGTCAACCCGGCCGTCATCGAGGCCATGGCGGAGACGGGCATCGACATCACGGCCGAGGTGCCCAAGGTGCTCACGGTGGAAGCGGTCCAGGCGTCCGACGTCGTCGTCACGATGGGCTGCGGCGACACCTGCCCCGTCTTCCCCGGGAAGCGCTACCTCGACTGGGAACTGCCTGACCCGGCCGGGCAGGGCGTTGAAGCGGTTCGCCCGATCCGCGACGAGATCGAGAAGCGTATCCGCGGCCTGGTCGACGAGATCGCCCCGGCGAGCCGAGCGTGAGTGCCCCGGGCACAGTTCGCAACGTGGCCATGAGTCCCGAGCATGCCGACGAGGTCCTGACGATCTACCAGCTCGGTATCGACGAGGGCAACGCCACCTTCGAGACCGTCGCACCCACGTGGGACGATTTCGACGCTGCCAAGCTGCCCCGACACCGGTACGTCGCTCTCGACGACTCCGGAAGGGTGCTGGGCTGGGTCGCTGCTGTACCCGTGTCCGATCGGTGCGCGTATGCAGGCGTGGTCGAGCACTCGGTGTATGTCCACCCTGGGGCCCGCGGTTGTGGGATGGGCTCAGTCCTCCTGCAAACCTTGATCAGGTCGACCGAGGCGGCGGGCATCTGGACGATCCAATCCGGCATCTTTCCCGAGAACGCCGGCAGTCTCGCCTTGCATCAGCGAGTCGGATTCCGCGTCATCGGCACTCGCGAACGCATCGGCCGACACCGCGGCGTATGGCGCGACGTCGTCCTGGTGGAACGCCGCAGCCCTCTCGTCGCATAGAGCGAACGCACAACGACAGGTTTGGCGGGGTTCACGTGCCTCGTACTGGTCGGTGCCGGTGGAATCCTGGAAGTGAGACGGGCAACGTCGAAGGGCCCCACCGCGAACGGTGGGGCCCTTCGACATCGTGCCCGGTGAGGCACTGGCGGAGGATACGAGATTCGAACTCGTGAGGGGTTGCCCCCAACACGCTTTCCAAGCGTGCGCCCTAGGCCTCTAGGCGAATCCTCCGCTGGGAACATTACATGACCGAGAGGAGTGCTCGCGAACTCGTTCACCGCCCCCGACATCAGGTAACCTTGGCGCAGCCCCTCACGCGGCGCTATCTGACTGAACTCCCCCAGGGCCGGAAGGCAGCAAGGGTAGGTCGGCTCTGGCGGGTGCGTGGGGGGCGTCTGCGTTCCCGGCACGGCCTCCCGGCCGGGTCCGGCCCGGGCCCGATGTCACTGGGCGCCTATAACCTCGTATGCGTGTCGTCTCTCGCTCTGTACCGCCGCTACCGCCCCGAGACCTTCGCCGAGGTCATCGGGCAGGAGCATGTCACCGACCCGCTGCAGCAGGCGCTGCGGAACAACCGGGTCAACCACGCGTACCTGTTCAGCGGGCCGCGCGGCTGTGGCAAGACGACCAGCGCGCGGATCCTGGCCCGGTGCCTGAACTGCGAGCAGGGGCCCACGCCCACGCCGTGCGGTGAGTGCCAGTCCTGTCAGGACCTCGCGCGCAACGGCCCCGGCTCCATCGACGTCATCGAGATCGACGCCGCCTCCCACGGTGGCGTGGACGACGCCCGTGACCTGCGTGAGAAGGCCTTCTTCGGCCCGGCCCGCAGCCGGTACAAGATCTACATCATCGACGAGGCCCACATGGTCACGTCGGCCGGCTTCAACGCGCTGCTGAAGGTCGTCGAAGAGCCGCCGGAGCATCTCAAGTTCATCTTCGCGACCACCGAGCCCGAAAAGGTCATCGGGACGATCCGGTCCCGGACCCACCACTACCCCTTCCGGCTGGTCCCCCCGGGCACCCTGCGGGAGTACCTCGGCCAGGTCTGCCAGAAGGAGACCATCCCCGTCGAGGACGGCGTGCTTCCGCTCGTCGTGCGGGCGGGCGGCGGGTCCGTGCGTGACTCCATGTCCGTCATGGACCAGCTCCTCGCGGGTGCCGCGGCGGACGGTGTGACGTACGCCATGGCCACCGCCCTGCTCGGATACACCGACGGCTCCCTCCTCGACTCCGTCGTCGAGGCGTTCGCCACCGGAGACGGAGCCGCGGCCTTCGAGGTCGTCGACCGCGTGATCGAAGGCGGGAACGACCCCCGCCGTTTCGTCGCCGACCTCCTGGAGCGGCTGCGCGACCTGGTGATCCTCGCCGCCGTTCCGGACGCGGCGGAGAAGGGGCTCATCGACGCCCCCGTCGATGTGATCGAGCGCATGCAGGCCCAGGCAGGCACCTTCGGCCCCGCCGAGCTGAGCCGTGCGGCCGATCTCGTCAACGAAGGCCTGACCGAGATGCGCGGCGCCAACTCGCCCCGTCTCCAGCTCGAACTGATCTGCGCCCGCGTCCTGCTCCCCGCCGCCTACGGGGACGAGCGCTCCGTCATGGCCCGTCTCGACCGGATCGAGCGCGGCGCGAACTACTCCGCCGGCCCCGCCGGCCTGCCCGCCATGGGATACGTACCCGGGCCGGAGGGTCACGGGGGAGCGGCGGCCGCCGCGGTTCAGGGGGGCGGCGCCGCTGCGGCCCACATGGGTGGCGGCGCTCCGGTGCCGCCGGGTGGCGGCCCTGCCGCGGCCCGTGCGGCGGTCCGTGCGTCCGGAGCACCGGGCAACGGCGGTGGTGCCGGTGGAGGCGGCCATACGGCGCCTGCGGCAGGCTCCGCACCTGGGGCAGCCGCCCCTGCGGCCGGGCCCGGCCACTCGGCAGCGGGCCAGGGGACCCCGCCGTCGGCACCAGGCACGCCCCCCGTCCAGGGGACCCCGCCGTCGGCACCAGGCACGCCCCCGGCCCATGCCCCCGCTCCCGGCACGCACGGCGTGCCCTCCGCCCCCGACGGGCCGGACCCCGCCCGGACCCCCGCCGAAGCCCCGGCCGCCTCAGCTCCCGCGGGACCCGCCCCGTCGGCCCCCGCCCAGTCCGCCCCCGGCGCCTGGCCCACCGCCGCCTCCGCCGGAAGCGGCGGCCGTCGCCCCGGCGGCTGGCCCACGGCGGCCTCGGGCGCCCCCGCCTCGAACACCCCACCGGCCAGCACTCCACCGGCCGGCACGCCGCGGACGAGCGCTCCCGCGGCCGGCAGCCCACCGGCGGCCCAGCCCTCGCCTCCGGCCCCGACGACCCCGGCCCCCGTCTCCGGTCCCGCTCCCACGGGCGGCGGTCTCGACCCCCGCATGCTCTGGCCGAACATCCTGGAGGCGGTCAAGAACCGCCGACGCTTCACCTGGATCCTGCTCAGCCAGAACGCCCAGGTGGCAGGCTTCGACGGCACGACCCTGCAGCTCGGCTTCGTCAACGCGGGAGCGCGGGACAACTTCCTGAGCAGCGGCAGCGAGGAGGTGCTGCGGCAGGCGCTGGGCGAGCAGTTCAACGTCCAGTGGAAGATCGAGGCGATCGTCGACCCGTCGGGCGGCTCCGCACCCCCGGCGCCGGGCGGCCCCTCAGGGTTCGGCGGCGGCCACAGCGCCTCCGGCGGTCCCGGTACCGGCAGCCACAACTCCGGCGGCGGTGGCTACAACTCCGGCGGCGGCTACAACGCGGGTGGCGGATACAACGCGGGCGGCGGTACGGCCACGGCCCAGCGCCCCGCCCCGTCCCCGTCGGCTCCCCCGGCCGCTCCCGCCCAGTCGAGCGGCCCCACTCCCCCCGCGACCTCCGCCCCGGCCCCCGCGCCCACCGCCTCCGTCCCCCAGCCGTCCGCCCCACGGCCGCGGCACGTCTCCGTCGAGGACGACATCCCCGAGGACGACGACCCCGACCTCGACGAGTCGGCCCTCTCCGGCCAGGAGCTGATCGTCCGGGAGCTGGGGGCGACGGTCGTCGAGGAGTTCACGAACGAATAGCCCGGGCCTGTCTCGGAGGAACCTCCAACTCGCGGCCCGCCCTCCCTTCGGAAGCCCGCACAAGGCGGAGCCGGCGTCTCCCGTTAGGCTGGCCCCGTGAAGGTCCTCGTCATCGGCAGCGGCGCCCGCGAACACGCCCTGTGCCACTCCCTGTCCCACGACCCCGACGTCACCGCGCTGCACTGCGCCCCCGGCAACGCCGGCATCGCCGAGGTCGCCGAGCTGCACCAGGTCGACGCCCTGGACGGCGCCGCCGTCACCGCGCTGGCGACCCGCCTCGGCGCGGAGCTCGTGGTCGTCGGCCCGGAGGCCCCGCTGGTCGCCGGTGTCGCCGACGCCGTGCGCGATGCCGGCATCCCGGTCTTCGGCCCGTCCGGCCGGGCCGCACAGCTCGAAGGCTCCAAGGCCTTCGCGAAGGACGTCATGGCCGCGGCCGAGGTGCCCACGGCCCGGTCGTACGTCTGCACGACGGCGGAAGAGGTCGACACGGCCCTCGACGCCTTCGGCGCTCCGTACGTCGTGAAGGACGACGGGCTCGCCGCGGGCAAGGGCGTCGTCGTCACCGACGACCTCGAAGCGGCCCGGGCCCACGCGGCGGCCTGCGAGCGCGTGGTCATCGAGGAGTACCTCGACGGCCCCGAGGTCTCCCTCTTCGCCGTGACCGACGGCGAGACGGTCGTGCCGCTCCAGCCCGCCCAGGACTTCAAGCGCGCCCTGGACGGCGACGAGGGCCCCAACACCGGCGGCATGGGCGCGTACTCCCCGCTGCCGTGGGCCGACCCGAAGCTGGTCGACGAGGTGCTGCAGACCGTGCTGCAGCCGACCGTGGACGAGATGCAGCGGCGCGGCACGCCGTTCTCCGGCCTGCTCTACGCCGGTCTCGCGATCACCTCCCGGGGTGTCCGCGTGATCGAGTTCAACGCCCGGTTCGGCGACCCCGAGACCCAGGTCGTGCTGGCCCGGCTGAAGACGCCGCTGGCCGGCCTGCTGATGGCGGCCGCCACCGGCAACCTGGCCCACCTGGAGCCGCTGCGCTGGAGCGACGACGCGGCCGTGACCGTGGTCGTCGCCTCGCACAACTACCCCGGAACCCCGCGCACCGGCGACCCGATCGCCGGTCTGGACGAGGTCGCCGCCCAGGACGCCCCGCACGCCTACGTGCTGCACGCCGGCACCAGGCAGGAAGGTGACGCCGTCGTGAGCGCGGGCGGCCGCGTCCTGTCCGTGACGGCCACCGGCAAGGACCTCGGCGAGGCCCGCGACCGTGCCTACACGGCCGTCGGCCGCATCCGCCTCGACGGCTCCCAGCACCGCACCGACATCGCCGCGAAGGCGGCAGGCGCGTAACGGACGCCCGCGCCCGGCAGGCGAACCACCGCCGCCGATGAACCCCACAGGCCCCGGATCCGTCTCAGGATCCGGGGCCTGACTTTTGAGGTCGGCAGTGGCCTCACGCATCGGGGAAGCAGTGGCCAGACGTGTGGGGGAGGGGTGGCCTGAACTGTGCGGAAGACGGGGGCCTGATGCTCACCGTCCGTCACTCACCTTTCCCCAAAGCCATTCCATCGGGTGACCGATGCCGTATCCGGCTGACGGGGGGCGGAGCCCCAACTAGGGTGCGGCGCAAGCGTTCCGGCACTTGGCCCACCGGCATTGCGATGTCAGTGGCGGGTGCCACAGTGGGGGAGTGAGCAAGGCAAGCATCGGGTCAACGGGGAGGGGGTGAGGTCGGTCGTGACCGGAATGGGTGTGGAAGCAGGCGCGCAGGTCGCACGGGCACGGGCACTGGCCGTCCTGCGCATCCGCAGTCGTGCCCTGGCCGTCGCCCTGCTGCCGGCCGCCGTCGCCGTGATCCTGCTCGCGGGTGCCGCCGGTGACCGTCTGGAGGGCCCCGTCTGGGACGCGGCCCGGGCGGTACTGACACCGGTCGCGGCCCTCGTGCTGCTCGCCGCGGCCGGCATCGCCCTGGTCGTCGCCCGGGCCCGGCCCGCCATGAGCCCGACCGTCCCGGTCACCGAGGAGGCGGCCCCCGATCTGTACCGCATGGTGCGCGACCTCGCCGACCGCCTCGACGTCCCCGCGCCCTCCGCGATAGCGCTCACCCCGGACTGCGACAGCTGGCTGGAGGACCGCACCCACCGGTCCCACGCCCCGCCGCCGGTCGAGGAGCATCAGGACATAGCCGGGGCGGGCAGGCAGGCGCAGCGTCGGCAGCCCGTCGCGCCGGTCCTCGTCATCGGCTCGCCGTTCCTGTGGTGGATGCGGGTCGGCGAGCTGCGCGCGGTCCTCGCCCCGGTCATCGCCGGTACGGGCCCCTCGGCCCACCCCGACATAGCCGCCGCCCGGCGCTTCGTCCGGGGCCTGGACGCCGCGGTGGCCGTGGGGTCGGCTCCCCGCCGCGACCCGCTGTCGCGGGCGGTGCTCGCCGGGGTCGGCCGGGTCGCCCGGCTTCTGCTGCGCAGCTGCCGGATCCACGCCGCCGAGATGGAGCGGGGCGTGGCGGCCGCGGCCGCGGAGCGTGCACAGGCTGTGGACTACGGGCTGCGGATCGTCGCCCAGGAGCAGGTGGGCCTGGCCTACGCGGGCTGGGACCGGCTGCTGACCCGGGTCGCTCTGCCCGCCTGGCGGATGGGCCGCTGGCCGTCCCGGCTGGACGCCGGTGTGGTCGCGGCGCTCACGGAGCTGTCCCGGCGCGACCGTCTGGCCGAGGGCTTCGCGTCCCGGCTGGGTGAGCGACCGGCCTGCGATCTGCTGGAGGAGCCGGGCACGGTCGACGAGGCCGCATCCCTCCTCGCCGCCCGCCTCTTCCACGGCGGTCCCGCAGGACCCGGGCCCGACTGGTCACCGGTCGACTGGAGCGAGTATCCGGACGAGGTCGTGGACCGCAAGTGGCGCCTCGACGCGGCCCGGCTGCACCGCGTCCTGGACGCGATGGGCGTCCGCCCCACCACCGACCCCGGGTCCTCCGCCGCCGACGCCCCGACCTTGTCCCGCGTCCTCGACCACCTCACGGACCCGGGCCCTGCGGCTACGACCGGGAGGGCCCGAGCTGGTGACCCCCCGGCGCCCCCGACCAGGGACATAGCCACGGACCCGACCGCGGACCTGACCACGGATCCGACCGCGGACCCGACCGCGGCCCGGGCGGCCGACCCGACCGCGGCTGCGGCCCCGACGGGTGGCCCCGGACACCCGCCCGGTTCCAGACCGGACACCGCACCACCCGAAGCCCCCGGCACACCCGATCCAGGCCCCGCCGGCACCACCAGCCCCACGAGCACCATCCCGGGCACCACCCCACCGGACCCCCTCGACGACGAGGACCTCTCCGGTACGACGGCCCCCAGCGCCACGCTCGCCGCCCGGCTCAGCGCCGAACTGGCCAGGGAAGAGGCCGCTCCCTTCCCCGCGGGGACCCCGACTCCGGCCTCGCCGTCCCCCACCACCGACCTCACCGCCCTCTGGGACGACCGAGCCCTCCCCCTCTTCCCCCTCCAGCCCCCGCGCACCGCCCGAGAGCTGCTCGCCGACCACCTCACCGCGATGGTCTGCTGCGCCGCGATGGACACCGCCGGTGCGACCCCGGGCCTGGACTGGCTGGACGGCCCGACCCTCCTCGTCGACGGCGAGCGCACGGCCGATCTGGCGCCCAAGGTCCTCACCCTCATCGAGGACGGCGACGCCACCCCTCTGCGGGTCTGGCTGTCCCAGCTCGGCATACGCCCGGAGAAGCCGGTCCGCCTCGGCTGACCGCCGGAGCGCCTGCTTCCGGTTCTGGCCAATTCAAAACGAACAGTGACGAAGTGCGCGCATCATGTGATGTGCTGGGAGTGTTCGCGTGTATGGCAAGAGCGTGCGACATACGACAAACACATAAGCGCGAAGGCGCCGCACCCACCGCACGCACCACAGAAGGCGACCCACGCAACGCACCGGCACAAGCCAGTCGCTCGCACGCGGCACGAGCAACACCGGCTCGCACCACACCAGCACGACGCCACACGGCACGCATCACCACGGGGGCCAAGGGGAGGGAAAGCAAACATGGGTTCGGAGCAGATCCGCCGCTGGGAGTCGGGAGCGCTGGCGCACGCCGTGACGGATCCCTTCGGGCAGGGCCCCGTTCCATGGCTGCGCGGCAGCGTGACGTACTTCGACGACTCGGGCCAGGTCGTCCCCTGGTACGTGGACCAGGACGCCCCCCACCCGTCGAAGAAGGGCAACCGCTCGGGCGGCCCCCGCGCGGCCGACGACGTCAACCTCCAGATCAAGGGCTTCGCCTCCACCGCCGCGGTGGCGCCCGGCGAGGCCATCGACTTCCACATCACCGTCGATCCGCCGCAGCAGTTCGCCGTCGACATCTACCGCATCGGCCACTACGGCGGTGACGGCGCCGCGAAGATCACCACCAGCCCGCGCCTGTCCGGCATCGTCCAGCCCGCGCCGCTCACCGCGGACCGTACGGTCTCCTGCCACCACTGGTGGCTGTCCTGGCGGCTGCAGGTCCCCTCGTACTGGAACATCGGCGCCTACGTCGCCGTCCTCACCACCGCCGACGGCTACCGCTCCCACGTCCCCTTCACCGTCCGCCACGACCAGCCCGCCGACCTGCTGCTCGTGCTGCCCGACGTCACCTGGCAGGCGTACAACCTGTATCCGGAGGACGGACGCACGGGCGCCAGCCTCTACCACGCCTGGGACGACGAGGGCCGGCTGCTCGGCGAGTCCGAGGCCGCCACGACGGTCTCCTTCGACCGCCCGTACGCGGGCGCAGGCCTCCCCCTCCACGTCGGCCACGCCTACGACTTCATCCGCTGGGCCGAGCGCTACGGCTACGACGTCGCCTACGCCCACGCGAGCGATCTGCACGCGGGCCGCGTCGACCCCACCCACTACCGCGGCCTGGTCTTCCCGGGCCACGACGAGTACTGGTCGGCCGCCATGCGCACGACCGTGGAGCGCGGCCGCGACGCCGGCACCTCGCTGGTCTTCCTCTCCGCCAACTCCATGTACTGGCAGGTGGAGCTGGGCCCCTCCCCGTCCGGCGTGCCCGACCGGCTGCTGACCTGCCGCAAGCGCCAGGGGCCGGGCAGGCCGGTGCTGTGGCGGGAGATCGACCAGGCGGAACAGCAGTTGCTGGGCATCCAGTACGCCGGGCCTGTCCCCGAGCCGCACCCGCTGATCGTGCGCAACGCCGGGCACTGGCTGTGGGAGGCCACCGGGGCGCACGAGGGCGACGAGATCGAGAACCTCGTGGCGGGCGAGGCCGACCGCTACTTCCCGCGCACCCCGTTGCCCGAGCACGAGGAGCGCACGCTGCTCGCCCACTCCCCGTACACCGACAAGGAAGGCACCGCGCGCCACCAGGAGACGTCCCTGTACCGAGCCCCCTCCGGCGCCTGGGTCTTCGCAGCAGGAACGTTCGCCTGGTCCCCGGCCCTGGACCGGCCCGGACACGTCGACGGCCGTATCCAGCGCGCCACGGCCAATCTGCTGGACCGCATCTGCAAACGCGACTGACCCGCTGTCCGTGATCATGCCCGGATACGGGAGAATCGAGCCACTTGGACAGAACCACGGGGAGGAACCGTGTCCGGATTCGTCGAAAAGCCCGAGCCGATCCAGGTTCCGGGCCTGGTGCATCTGCACACCGGCAAGGTGCGCGAGCTGTACCGGAACGAGGCGGGCGACCTCGTGATGGTCGCCAGCGACCGCATGTCCGCCTACGACTGGGTGCTACCGACCGAGATCCCCGACAAGGGCCGGATCCTCACGCAGCTGTCCCTGTGGTGGTTCGACCGGCTCTCCGACCTGGTCCCGAACCACGTCCTGAGCACGGAGCTGCCCGAGGGCGCCCCCGCCGACTGGGCGGGCCGCACGCTGATCTGCAAGTCGCTGCGGATGGTCCCCGTGGAATGCGTGGCCCGCGGCTACCTCACCGGCTCGGGCCTCGCCGAGTACAACGAGACCCGCACGGTCTGCGGTCTCGCCCTGCCGGAAGGCCTGACCGACGGCAGTGAACTGCCCGCCCCGATCTTCACTCCGGCCACCAAGGCCGAGGTCGGCGAGCACGACGAGAACGTCACCTACGAGGAGGTCGCCCGCCAGGTCGGCGCGGACACCGCGGCCCGGCTGCGCCAGGCGACCCTCGCGGTCTACTCGCGGGGCCGGGACATCGCCCGGGAGCGGGGCATCATCCTGGCGGACACGAAGTTCGAGTTCGGCTTCGAAGGCGACGACCTGGTCCTCGCGGACGAGGTCCTCACCGCGGACTCCTCCCGCTTCTGGCCGGCCGACCAGTGGCAGCCGGGCCGTGCGCAGCCGTCGTACGACAAGCAGTTCGTCCGCGACTGGCTGACCTCGCAGGAGTCCGGCTGGGACCGGAAGAGCGAGCAGCCCCCGCCCGCCCTGCCCCAGCAGGTCGTCGACGCCACCCGCGCCAAGTACGTGGAGGCGTACGAGCGCCTGACCGGCACGAGCTGGTCGTAGGGGAAACAGCCGCCAGGACACAGCCGTCAGGACTCAGCGGTCAGGACACAGCAGGCAGGACACGGTCCTCAGAGCAAGCACGGAGAAGCCCCCCGGCCGGAACCGGGGGGCTTCTCGATGGAGCGAACGACGAGGTTCGAACTCGCGACCTCAACCTTGGCAAGGTTGCGCTCTACCAACTGAGCTACGTTCGCATGCGCCGTGGCGCGAGAACCACTATACCCAACCTCGCTCCCGCGCGAGCCGTACCGCCGCATGCCGGTTCTCCGCACCGAGCTTCGAGGCGGCCGACGACAGGTAGTTCCGCACGGTGCCCTGCGACAGCGCGGCCCGCTCGGCGATCTCCGCGACGGGCGCTCCGTCGGCGGCGAGTTCCAGGACCTCCGCCTCCCGCGCGGTCAGCGGCGAGTCCCCGGCGGCGATCGCGTCGGCGGCCAACTCCGGGTCGACGTAACGGTTCCCGGCGTGCACGGTCCGGATGAGTTCAGCGAGCCGCTGCGCGCTCACGGTCTTGGGCACGAACCCGCGCACACCGGCCTGCAACGCCCGCTTCAGATGTCCGGGCCGCCCATGGCTGGTGACGATGAGCACCTTGCAGCCGGGCAGTTCGGACCGCAGGGATGTGGCGACCTTCACACCGTCGGCCCCGGGCATCTGGAGATCCAGCACGGCGACATCGGGCTTGTGCGCCCGGGCCATCGCCATCGCCTCGGGCCCGGTGGCCGCCTCGGCGACCACGACGAGGTCCTCCTCCAGGGACAGCAGCGCGGCGAGCGCCCCCCGGATGAGGTGCTCGTCGTCGGCGAGCAGCAGCCGCACGGGCTCCGCGGCCGTCATGAAGTGACCTCGCTCACAGAACGCGCCGCGACGGCGGTCCGAGCAGAGCCGGAAGCGGTGGGCGACGAAAGCAGCGGAATCTCCGCCGTCAGCCGGAACCGCCCCCGTTCCACGGCCCCGGCCTCGAGCGTCCCGTCGAGCTTCACCAGCCGCTCCCGCAGCCCGGCGAGCCCCGAGCCGGCCGGTCCGGACCCGGATCCCGCTCCCGCTTCGCTCACCCCGTCGTTCTCCACGGTCAACACCACCCGCCCCTCCAGCACCTGTAGTCGTATCTCACACCGGCGTGCGTCCCCGTGCCGCAGCACGTTGGTCGCGGCCTCCCGGACCACCCACCCCAGGGCGGACTGCACTGCGGGCGGCAGGCCGGCCGCCGGCACCCCGGCGATGGTGCAGTCGATGCCGGCCGCCGCCAGCACCCCCTGCGCACCGGCGAGTTCCGAGCCGAGGTCGGCCTCCCGGTAGCCGCGCACGACCTCCCGCACCTCCCGTTGTGACTCCTGCGCGAGCCGCTGCACCTCGACCATCTGCGGCACGGCCTCGGGCCGCCCCCGCTGGGCGAGCTGCACGGCCAGTTCGCTCTTGAGGGCGATCACGGCGAGATTGCGCCCCATGACGTCGTGCAGATCACGCCCGAACCTCAGCCGCTCCTCGGCGACGGCGAGCCGGGCCCGGGTCTCGCGGGCCTCGTCGAGTTCGTAGACGGCGTTCAGCAGCCACACCGAGAAGACGGCCGTGAAGGCGATGAACAAGCCGCCGACCAGCACGATCAGTGCCGTGAAGAGCGCCGTGAGGGCGGGGGCGCCGAGCGCCAGGGCCACGACGCAGGCGCCTGCCGCGAAACCGCCCGAGATGCCGAACGCGCGCCGCCGGGAGCGCACGCCGAGCGCGATGATGCCGGGGCCGAAGATCAGGATCACGCCGAAGACGCTGCCGGCGGCGGAGTCGACGCCTTCGCGGTGGGGCCCGTGTTCGGCCAGTGCGAGCGCGACGGTGGCGATCACGGCGGTGACGGCGCCCAGGGTCCACATCAGTCCGGTGGGCTGGGGCCTGCGGCCGCGCGTGAAGTCGATCGCCCGGGACACGGTGACGAAGCTGAGGGCTGCGTGCACGGCGACCACCAGCAGGGCGGCACCGCCCAGTCGCGCTCCGAGCGGGGCGACGGACGTGAGCCCGACGGAGAAGAACTCCATCACCGCGAAGAAGTGGAACGACCACCGGGTGTACGTCTCGACCTTCTCCGGTGTGCTCTTGTGCCGCCACCACCTGCCCGGCATGCGCATCGGCCCGTCACTCCCCCTCGTTCTGCACCGCGGTCCTCGGTCAGCGCCGCGGTTCCCAGCGGAACCACCGTCGTACAGCAAACACCGCGACGAGGATCCAGGCCACGGCGGTCGCGAGAGCGCCCAGTGCCTCGTACGCGGAGAGGTCTCCGGTCCAGCCGCCGCGCACCAGCGTGACGACGGGCGTCAGGGGCAGCAGCTCGCAGACGGAGGCGACGCGGTCCGGCATGAGCTCCAGCGGCCAGAACACGCCGGAGCCGATCATGGAGAGAAGCAGCAGCGGCATGGGCGTGGCCTGGGCGCTCTCGCCGGTCCGGGTGAAACTCGCGGTGGCCGCGGCGAGGGCCGCGCACATCACGAGACCCAACAGCAGCCCGAGCACGACCAGATGGGGAGCCGAGGGCGCGGACAGGTCCAGCAGGGCGACGCAGCCCGCCGTGAGCAGCAGGCACTGCACGAGCCCGGTGAGGACGGCCGGCAGCGAGGAGCCGGCCAGGATCTCGACGTCCCGCAGCTCCCCGGTGCGCAGCCGCTTGAGGACGAGCTCCTCACGCCGGACGACGAACACGCCGACGAGCACCGAGTAGACGGCGAAGAGCAGGGAGAAGCCGACCGCGGCGGGCAGCACCAGGGTGCCCGTGTTCAGCCCCGCCCCGGTGAGGTCCATCCCCTCCGCCGCCGACCGCACGCTGAACGGCATCACCAGCGGCACGAACAGCGCGGCGACGAGCGCGCCCCTGGTCCGTCCGAGCAGGGTCAGTTCGGCGCGGGCGAGCGCGGTCATCCGGCTCAGCAGGGTCGTCGCCGCTGCCGGGCGGGGCGTCGTGCGGGTGGCGCTCATGCCGCGTACTCCTTCGTCGTCGTGCCGGTGGTGGCCTGCTCCGCGGAGACGTGCTGGGCGATGTGGAGGAACGCCTCCTCCAAGGAGGCCGAGCGCACGTCCAGGCGGCGCAGCTCGACCCGTGCCTGCGCGGCCCACATCAGCAGGCCGGTGGCCGACCGCTGGAGTTCATGGGTGCGCAGCCGGACGATCCGGCCGTCGGTCTCGTGCCCGGTCACGCCCAGTTCGCCGAGCGGCGGGAGGTCGCCGACGTGGTAGCCGTCGGGCAGTTCGAAGGAGATCCGCGACGGCTCCGCGGCGGTCACCTCGGCCGGGGTGCCGGTGGTGGCGATACGGCCTTCGTGCATGATCGCGAGCCGGTCGGCGAGGTTTTCGGCCTCCTCCAGGTAGTGCGTGGTCAGCAGCACCGTCGTCCCGCCGTCGCGCAGCGCGCTCACCAACTCCCAGGTGGCCCGGCGGCCTTCGGCGTCCAGCCCGGTGGAGGGCTCGTCGAGGAAGAGCACCTCGGGATCGCCGAGCAGGGCGAGCGCCAGGTCGAGGCGGCGCCGCTGGCCGCCGGACAGCTGCTTGACCCGGGTGCCGGCCTTCGTCTCCAGGCCGACCAGCGCCAGTACCTCTGCCGGCGGCCGTGCCCCGCTCACGCACCCGGCCCACATCCGGGCGGTCTCCGCGACGGTGAGTTCGGAGGGGAAGCCGCCTTCCTGCAGCATCACGCCGGTCCGGGGCCGTACGGCGGCCCGGTCGGTGTACGGGTCGTGTCCGAGGACCCGCACCCGCCCGCCGGCCGGCCGCGCGAGTCCCTCCAGGAGTTCGACGGTGGACGTCTTGCCCGCGCCGTTGGTGCCGAGCAGCGCGAAGATCTCGCCGCGTCGGACGGAAAAGCTGATTCCGCGTACCGCCTCGAACCCGCCCCCGTACACACGCCGCAGGTCAGTGACCTCAATCACGTGTTCGTGTCCGTTGGTTTCCATGATTCAAGCGTCCCGGCCGTGCGGGCCCGGAAGCAGTGCGCGCTGTCATCACTCGGCATGACAAATGTCAGGCGGACGCTCGGTCGGGGGAGCACGAAAAGACCCCGATCCAGATGGACCGGGGTCTCATTCCCGAGCGGACGACGAGGCTCGAACTCGCGACCTCAACCTTGGCAAGGTTGCGCTCTACCAACTGAGCTACGTCCGCATATGCTCCCGATCGGCTTTCACCGACCGGTGCGGCACCAGCCTACCTGATCCACGACAGTGGCCGGTACGGCGATGCAGAGCGGGTGACAGGAATCGCACACTGCGCCTTCCCCCTGGAAGGGGGATGTTCTACTACTGAACTACACCCGCATGTTTCCGTGAGCTGGGCCTTTCGGCCTCGCCCCTCGGCGTGCTCCAGACTCTAGCTGATCAGCCGGGGTGCTGCGCAAGTCGGCTGCCGCGAGGGGCGGGTGACCGGGCATCGGTCCGGGCTCGACGGACCGTCACTGCGCGGCCGTGAACGCCTCGTAGACCTTCTTGGGGATGCGCCCGCGCGCGGGGACGTCCATCTTGTTGGCCTGCGCCCAGGCGCGCACGGCCGACGGGTCGGGGGCGACCTCCGTCTGCCGGTACGCCTTGCCCGAGCGGGACCGCTTGCGGCCGGCCTCGACGTAAGGCGCCAGTGCCTTCCGCAGTTCTCCGGCGTTGCCTTCGCTCAGGTCGATCTCGTACGACTTGCCGTCCAGTCCGAAGGCGATCGTTTCCGCCGCTTCCGAGCCGTCGATGTCGTCAGAGAGAGTGACCACGACCTTCTGCGCCACGAATATCGATCCCTTCATGCGGCACTATGCCAATTCATTTGTACCGTGCCTGGCAATGCATTGTGAAGCCCGACTAAATCCTTCCGCGTGTCCGAAGGCAATAGGTTTCGGGTGTCGATCCGGAATCTTTCCCGAAAACTTCCCGTGTGGGTCCGTAGATGCCGGATCGTGATGACGGTCACGTAGTTTCCTACAAGTCAACGCGCGTAGAAATTTTGTGCGGGTAGTCTGAAGGAACCTGCTCAGCACCACACACCGGGAGTGCCAGTGGCACGCGTCGTAGTCGACGTCATGCTCAAGCCGGAGATCCTCGACCCCCAGGGCCAGGCGGTGCAGCGCGCACTGCCGCGGCTGGGTTTCGACGGGATCTCGGACGTCCGCCAGGGAAAGCGTTTCGAACTGGAAGTTGACGGGCCGGTCGACGAGGCCGCCCTCGCCCGCATTCATGATCTTGCGGAGTCATTCCTCGCAAACACCGTGATCGAGGACTTCGCGATCCGGGTCGAGGAAGTCGCGGAGGCCGCGAAGTGACCGCCCGTATCGGCGTCGTCACTTTTCCCGGCAGCCTGGACGACCGTGACACCCAGCGCGCGATCCGCGTCGCCGGCGCCGAGCCGGTCGCCCTCTGGCACAAGGACAAGGACCTCAAGCAGGTCGACGCCGTGGTGCTGTGCGGTGGTTTCTCCTACGGCGACTATCTGCGCGCCGGGGCCATCGCCCGTTTCTCGCCGGTGATGGAGCCCCTGCTGGAGCAGGCGAAGGCCGGTCTGCCGGTCCTCGGCATCTGCAACGGCTTCCAGATCCTCACCGAGGCCCACCTGCTGCCGGGCACGATGCTGCGCAACGACCACCTGCACTTCATCTGCCGTGACCAGAAGCTGCGGGTGGAGAACGCCTCGACCGCCTGGACCACCGACTACACGGCCGGCCAGGAGATCCACATCCCGCTGAAGAACAACGACGGGCAGTACGTCGCCGACGCGTACACGCTCGACCAGCTGGAGGCCGAGGGCCGGGTCGCCTTCCGCTACCTCGACTTCAACCCCAACGGCTCGCAGCGGGACATCGCCGGCGTCACCAACGAGGCCGGAAACGTGGTCGGCCTCATGCCGCACCCCGAGCACGCCGTCGAGCCGCTGATCGGCACCGGCCGCACCGACGGCCTCCCGTTCTTCACCTCGATCCTCAAGAAGCTGGTCAACGCATGAGCCGGACGCCTCTGGACACGGTCGAGCACGCGGCCGCGACCCCCGACGTCGAGCTGCCCTGGGCCGAACTGGGCCTGAAGAAGGACGAGTACGAGCGGGTCGTGGAGATCCTCGGCCGCCGGCCCACCGGGGCCGAGCTCGCCATGTACTCGGTGATGTGGTCGGAGCACTGCTCGTACAAGAGCAGCAAGGTCCACCTGCGCCAGTTCGGCGAGAAGGCCCCGCAGTCCGACGCGATGCTCGTCGGCATCGGTGAGAACGCCGGTGTCGTCGACGTCGGCCAGGGCTACGCGGTCACCTTCAAGGTCGAGTCGCACAACCACCCGTCGTATGTCGAGCCGTACCAGGGCGCTGCCACCGGTGTCGGCGGCATCGTCCGCGACATCATCGCGATGGGTGCCCGCCCGGTCGCGGTCGTCGACCCGCTGCGCTTCGGCGCGGCCGACCACCCCGACACCAAGCGCGTCCTGCCGGGCGTCGTCGCGGGCATCGGCGGCTACGGCAACTGCCTGGGCCTGCCCAACATCGGCGGCGAGGTCGTCTTCGACGCCTGCTACCAGGGCAACCCGCTGGTCAACGCCGGTGCCATCGGCGTCATGCGGCACGAGGACATCCACCTGGCCAAGGCGTCCGGCGCGGGCAACAAGGTCATCCTCTACGGTGCCCGCACCGGCGGCGACGGCATCGGCGGCGCCTCGATCCTGGCCTCCGAGACGTTCGACGACGCCAAGCCCTCGAAGCGCCCGGCCGTCCAGGTCGGCGACCCCTTCCAGGAGAAGCTCCTCATCGAGTGCACCCTGGAGGCCTTCGCCGAGAAGCTGGTCGTCGGCATCCAGGACCTCGGCGCGGCGGGCCTGTCCTGCGCGACGAGCGAGCTGGCCTCCAACGGCTCCGGCGGCATGCGCGTCACCCTCGACGACGTACCCCTGCGCGACTCCACGCTCTCGCCCGAGGAGATCCTCATGAGCGAGTCGCAGGAACGCATGTGCGCGGTCGTCGAACCGGAGAAGGTCGACCGCTTCCTGGAGATCTGCGAGAAGTGGGACGTCATCGCCACCGTCATCGGTGAGGTGACCGACGGCGACCGCCTGGAGATCTACTGGCACGGCGGCAAGATCGTCGACGTCGATCCGCGCACCGTCGCCCACGAGGGCCCGGTCTACGAGCGCCCGTACGCCCGCCCCGACTGGCAGGACACCCTCCAGGCGGACGACGCGAACAAGCTGCCCCGGCCGGCGACCTCCGAGGAGCTGAAGGAGCAGGTCCTGAAGCTGGTCTCCTCCCCGAACCAGGCCTCCAAGTCCTGGATCACCAGCCAGTACGACCACTTCGTGCAGGGCAACACCGTCCTCGCCCAGCCCGAGGACTCCGGCATGATCCGGATCGACGAGGAGACCGGCCTCGGCGTGGCCATCGCCACGGACGGCAACGGCCGGTACGCCAAGCTCGACCCGTACCACGGCGCCCAGCTGGCCCTGGCGGAGGCGTACCGCAACGTCGCCACCACCGGCGCCAAGCCGCTGGCCGTCTCCGACTGCCTGAACTTCGGCTCGCCCGAGGACCCGGCGGTGATGTGGCAGTTCGCGGAGGCCGTGCGCGGTCTGGCGGACGCCTGTCAGCAGCTCGGCACGCCGGTCACGGGCGGCAACGTCTCCCTCTACAACCAGACGGGCGAGGCGGCCATCCACCCCACCCCGGTCGTCGCGGTCCTCGGCGTCATCGACGACGTGGCCCGCCGCACGCCGGTCGCCTTCCAGGAGGAGGGCCAGCTGCTCTACCTCCTCGGTGACACGCGTGAGGAGTTCGGCGGCTCGGCCTGGTCCCAGGTCGTCCACGACCACCTCGGCGGCCTGCCCCCGAAGGTCGACCTGGAGCGCGAGCGTCTGCTGGCCGAGATCCTGATCTCCGCCTCCCGCGACGGCATGATCGACTCCGCGCACGACCTGTCCGACGGCGGTCTGATCCAGGCGGTCGTCGAGTCGGCCCTGCTCGGGGAGAAGGGCGCCCGCCTGATCGTCCCGGACGGTCTGGACGCCTTCACCTTCCTCTTCTCCGAGTCGGCGGGCCGCGCGGTGGTGGCCGTACCGCGCTCGGAAGAGGTCCGCTTCAACGACATGTGCGGTGCGCGGGGCCTCCCGGTCACCCGCATCGGTGTCGTCGACGGCGACACGATCGACGTCCAGGGCGAGTTCACCCTCCCCCTGACCGAGCTGCGCGAGGCACACGAGAGCACGATCCCGGCGCTCCTGAAGTAGCCAACCGCTCCGAAGCCCCCGCCCGACTTGCCGGGCGGGGGCTTCGCCGTGTCCGGACGGAAACGGCGCCCCCTGCCTCTTGTGCGTAATTACGTAGTTCCGTAATCTCTGATTCATGGACCTGGAACAACGCGTCGCACAGCTCGAAAGTCGTCTGGCGGCCCTGGAAGGCACCCGACGCACCGGCCCCCGCGTCGTCGGAGGCGACTTCTGGGCGCTGAGCGGGCTGAAGGAGCAGCTGTCCGAGGTGGGTGCGGCCGACGGCGGTGTCCTCTACACGGGCTCCGTGGGCCTGCCGACGGGCGAGGAGTACTCCTGGCAGATGACCGTCCTCACGGAGGACCTGCTGGACGGCGACTGGACGACGGCCGCCGAGGCGTTCGCGGCCCTGGGCCACCCGGTCCGCATCCGTCTGCTGCGCGAGATCCTCGGCGGCCGGCGCACCGCCGCGGAACTCGCCGAACTGGACGAGGTCGGCACGACCGGCCAGATCTACCACCACCTGCGCCAGCTCACCACCACGGGCTGGCTCCACACGACCGCCCGCGGCCGCCACGAGGTGCCGCCGGGGCGGGTGGTACCGCTGCTGGTGGCACTGGCGACGACCCGCCCGTAGGAGAACGGTCGGGACAGGATGCCCGCACGCAAGATCATCTTGATCACTTCCGGGCGCTGCGAACGAGGCGGCCCACTGTCACCGCCCCCACTTAGGCTGACCCCCATGCCCCCGGCCAGGAAACGCACCCGCAGCTACGACCCCGTCAAGATCCGCGCAGCCGTGCTCGCCCAGTTCGGGAACGTACGGGAGGCCGTCCGGGGCCTCACCCCCGAGCAGCTCGCCCTGCCCACCCGGCTGGGCGACTGGGCCGTACGGGAGCTCGCGGCCCACGTGACCATGGCCGTGGAGAGCGTCAGCCGCAACCTCGACCGGGAGGAACCGGCGAAACCGGAGCTCACCCTCCTCGACTGGCCCTTCGCCACGGCCGCCCGAGCCGGGGACATCGAGGACGGCACCCGTCTGCTCGCCGAGGCCCACCCCGACCTCGACGCCCTGTACGCCGAGACCGCGGAGCGCCTGGCCGGGAGACTCGAGGGCGCCCCCGGCACCCGCGTCCTGGCCACACGGACGGGTGCCATGACCCTCGCCGACTACCTCGTCACCCGCACCGTCGAACTCGTCGTCCACACCGACGACCTCAACGCCGCCGTCCCCGGCCTGGACATCCCACACGACCGACAGGCCCTGGCCGCCTGTACCCGGCTGCTCGCCGACGCGCTCGCCGCGAAGGCGCCCGGCGGCTCCACGGAGGTGCGGGTGCCGCCGTACGCGGTGGTGCAGTGCGTGGCGGGGCCGAGGCACACCCGGGGCACCCCGCCCAACGTCGTCGAGACGGACCCGCTGACCTGGATCCGGCTGGCGACCGGACGGATCACCTGGGCGTCGGCGCTCCAGGACGCCAAGGTCAGCGCGAGCGGAGAGCGGGCGGACCTGTCGGCCCATCTGCCCCTGATGAAATAGGCGGAACCGATCCCCCCGGGTCCCCCGTCGAAGTGGCATGGACAGGCAGAAGCAGCGCATGACCCTGACGGCCGCCGCCATGCTCGTCCCGCTCCTGGCGGCCTGTGGCAGCGAGAACGCGGGCAGCGGCAGCGGCTCGGTCGGTGCCGGCAAGCCGATCACCGGTGTGCGGTGGAACGTGGACAGCGTCACCACGGACGGCAGGACACAGAAGGCCCCGGCCGACGCCCACGTGACCATCGGCAAGGGCCGGGCCGAGGGCAGCCTCGGCTGCAACAACTTCAGCGCCGAGGCCACCGTCGACGGCGACCGCGTCCGGCTCGGCAAGACCCGGGCCACCGAGATGGCCTGCGAGGACACCCCCGTCGCCTTCGAGACGACCCTCGCGAAGGCCCTCTCGAACCAGGAGCTGACGGCGAAGACGGACGACGACCGGCTCACCCTCACCACCGGCCAGGGCGACACCGTCCGCCTGACCAAGGCGAAGGACGCCCCGCTGGCCGGCACCAGGTGGACCGTCACGACCCCGGGCACCGACGGCCGGGCCCACCTCACCTTCGACGAGAAGAAGGGCACCGTCTCCGGCAGCCTCGGCTGCAACAAGGTGAACGCCGAGGCCACGGTCCGCGACGGCCATATCACCCTCGGCCCTCCGGCCACGACCCGAATGATGTGCGAAGACTCACTCATGAACGGCGAGAAGAAGCTGCTGCGCCTTTTCGACGGAAAGCTGACGTACGGAGTCGATCATCAAACCCTCACGCTGACCAGCGAAAACGGTACGAGCGTGCGGGCGGTCGCCGAGCGGTGATCCACCGGAAAGTCCGGTATCCCCAATTCGGACCAGTGGTCGACCTCGCCTACACTCGGTGGCGTGCCACGTGGTGACGGACGACTCAACCACGACCTGCTCCCCGGCGAGAAGGGCCCCCAGGACGCTTGTGGCGTCTTCGGTGTCTGGGCTCCGGGCGAAGAGGTCGCCAAGCTCACGTACTTCGGGCTCTACGCCCTCCAGCATCGAGGCCAGGAATCCGCGGGAATCGCGGTCAGCAACGGCTCACAGATCCTCGTCTTCAAGGACATGGGCCTGGTTTCCCAGGTCTTCGACGAGACCTCCCTCGGTTCGCTCCAGGGTCACATCGCGGTCGGTCACGCCCGCTACTCGACCACCGGTGCCTCCGTCTGGGAGAACGCCCAGCCGACCTTCCGCGCGACCGGACACGGATCCATCGCGCTCGGCCACAACGGCAACCTCGTCAACACCGCCCAGCTCGCCGAGATGGTCGCCGACCTGCCCAAGCAGGAAGGCGGACGCACCCCGCGCGTCGCGGCGACCAACGACACCGACCTGCTCACCGCGCTCCTCGCGGCCCAGGTCGACGAGGACGGCAAGCCGCTGACCATCGAGGAGGCCGCTCACGCGGTCCTCCCGAAGGTCAAGGGCGCGTTCTCGCTCGTCTTCATGGACGAGCACACCCTGTACGCGGCCCGCGACCCGCAGGGCATCCGCCCGCTGGTCCTCGGGCGGCTGGAGCGCGGCTGGGTCGTCGCCTCCGAGTCCGCGGCCCTCGACATCTGCGGCGCCAGTTACGTCCGCGAGATCGAGCCGGGCGAGTTCGTCGCCATCGACGAGAACGGCCTGCGGACCTCACGATTCGCGGACGCGAAGCCCAAGGGCTGTGTCTTCGAGTACGTGTACCTGGCCCGCCCCGACACCGACATCGCCGGCCGGAACGTGTACCTCTCCCGCGTGGAGATGGGCCGCAAGCTGGCGAAGGAAGCCCCGGTCGAGGCCGACCTGGTGATAGCGACGCCGGAATCCGGAACCCCCGCCGCCATCGGCTATGCGGAGGCCTCCGGCATCCCCTTCGGCAACGGCCTGGTGAAGAACGCCTACGTCGGCCGGACGTTCATCCAGCCCTCGCAGACCATCCGCCAGCTGGGCATCCGCCTGAAGCTGAACCCGCTGAAGGAAGTCATCAAGGGCAAGCGCCTGGTCGTCGTCGACGACTCGATCGTGCGCGGCAACACCCAGCGGGCCCTGGTCCGCATGCTCCGCGAGGCGGGCGCCGCCGAGGTCCACATCCGGATCTCCTCGCCGCCGGTGAAGTGGCCCTGCTTCTTCGGCATCGACTTCGCCACCCGCGCCGAGCTCATCGCCAACGGCATGACGATCGACGAGATCGGCACCTCCCTGGGCGCCGACTCCCTGGCCTACATCTCCATCGACGGCATGATCGAGGCGACCACCATCGCCAAGCCGAACCTGTGCCGCGCCTGCTTCGACGGCGAGTACCCGATGGAGCTCCCGGACCCCGAGCTGCTCGGCAAGCAGCTGCTGGAGACGGAGCTGGCCGCCGGCCCGGCCGCCACGGCCGCCGCCGACGCGATCCGCCGCCCGTAAGACGGCCCGTACCACCTGCCGTACAACACGAAGGTTCTCATCGTCATGCCTGACACAACTGGTGCCAGCTACGCAGCCGCGGGCGTCGACATCGAAGCGGGCGACCGCGCCGTCGAACTGATGAAGGAGTGGGTGAAGAAGGCCCAGCGCCCCGAGGTCCTCGGCGGCCTCGGCGGCTTCGCCGGCCTCTTCGACGCCTCCGCCCTGAAGAACTACGAGCGGCCGCTGCTCGCCTCCGCCACGGACGGCGTCGGCACCAAGGTCGACATCGCCCGGCAGCTGGGCGTCTACGACTCCATCGGCCACGACCTGGTCGCCATGGTCATGGACGACATCGTGGTCTGCGGCGCCGAGCCGCTGTTCATGACCGACTACATCTGCGTCGGCAAGGTCCACCCCGAGCGGGTCGCCGCCATCGTCAAGGGCATCGCCGAAGGCTGTGTCCTGGCCGGATGCGCCCTGGTCGGCGGCGAGACGGCCGAGCACCCGGGCCTGCTGGGCGAGGACGACTTCGACGTCGCCGGAGCCGGTACGGGCGTCGTGGAGGCCGACCGGCTGCTCGGCGCCGAGCGCATCCGGACGGGTGACGCGGTGATCGCCATGGCGTCCTCCGGGCTTCACTCGAACGGGTACTCGCTCGTCCGTCACGTCCTGCTGAACCAGGCGGGCCTGGCGCTGGACGCGCACATCGAGGAGCTCGGCCGCACCCTCGGCGAGGAGCTGCTGGAACCCACGAAGATCTACTCGCTGGACTGCCTGGCCCTCATGCGCACCACAGAGGTGCACGCTTTCAGCCACATCACCGGTGGCGGCCTCGCGGCCAACCTCGCCCGGGTCGTCCCCGACGAGCTGCACGCGATCGTCGACCGCTCCACCTGGACCCCGGCCCCGATCTTCGACCTGGTCGGCCGCACGGGCAGCGTCGAGCGCCTGGAGCTCGAGAAGACCCTGAACATGGGCGTCGGCATGATCGCGATCGTGCCGCAGGAGTCCGTGGACGTGGCCCTGGCGACCCTCGCCGACCGTGGCGTGGACGCCTGGGTGGCCGGAGAGATCACTGACCGGGGCGAGCACACCACTGGTGCCGCCCTGATCGGTGACTACGCGAGCTGAGACACGGCGGTCTCGCCCTGCAGGCAGCACAGAACCCGGTCGGTGACCGGAGTCACCGACCGGGTTAATGCTCTAGTGCAGGGTCAAGCGCCGCGACGATGCTGCGAGGACTGGCCGTCCTCGTCGTCGTCGTCCTCGTCGTAGAGGTCGGCGTACCGTGCGTACAGGTCCTCGTCCTGATCATCGTCTTCGAACGGCTCGCCGTTAGGCGGCTGCGGATTCGAAGGCGATGCACCCAGCTCCTCGGCCAGGCGTGAGAGGTCAGTCCCACCGCTGTTGTACTTCAGCTGGCGGGCGACCTTCGTCTGCTTGGCCTTGGCCCGGCCGCGCCCCATGGCTCGACCCCCTCAACGACGGGGCTCGACGGCCCCAGAGTCTTGACACGCGTTCATGGTCCGGCACGGACTCTCCGCGGAGAGACCGGTCCGTAGGGCTTCCACGGTACCTGAGCCCGCGCCCATACGGTACGTCGCCCGCATGACGTGCCCGCGCCCAGGACCTTCGAGGCGCCCCGTCCTCGCTGGTCAACCGCGATTTTAACCACTTATCGGCGGTCGACCCGCCGGTAGAAGTGAGAGTTCTCTCTAACTGCCCACCGACGGGTACCGGCCAAACGTACGAGACTTCCTGGATCAGTCCCGCAGCGCCCGGGTCAGCGCACCCGGCGGGCCAGGGTCGCGTCGTGCATCCGCTGCTCGGCGATCCGGTCGGCCGCCGCGGCGGGCGGAATGCCGTCCTCCTTCGCACGTGCGAATATGGCCAGCGTGGTGTCGAAGATCTTCGACGCCTTCGCCTTGCACCGCTCGAAGTCGAAGCCGTGCAGCTCGTCCGCGACCTGGATGACCCCGCCGGCGTTGACCACGTAGTCCGGCGCGTAGAGGATCCCGCGGTCGGCGAGGTCCTTCTCCACGCCCGGGTGGGCGAGCTGGTTGTTGGCGGCGCCGCAGACGACCTTGGCGGTCAGCGCCGGCACGGTGTCGTCGTTCAGGGCACCGCCGAGCGCGCAGGGGGCGTAGATGTCGAGGCCCTCGACGCGGATCAGGGTGGCGGTGTCGGCGACGGCCGTGACGCCCGTCGGGTGGGCGGCGAGGATGCGGCCCACGGCGTCCTCGCGCACGTCCGTGATGACGACCTCGGCGCCTTCCGCCCGCAGGTGCTCCACCAGGTGGTGGCCGACCTTGCCGACACCGGCGATGCCGACCTTGCGGCCGCGCAGCGAGGGGTCGCCCCACAGGTGCTGCGCGGAGGCGCGCATGCCCTGGTAGACGCCGTAGGCGGTCAGGACGGAGGAGTCACCGGCACCGCCGTTCTCGGGGGAGCGGCCGGTCGTCCAGCGGCACTCGCGGGCCACGACGTCCATGTCGGCGACGTACGTACCGACGTCGCAGGCGGTGACGTACCGGCCGCCGAGCGAGGCCACGAACCGGCCGTAGGCGAGGAGGAGCTCCTCGCTCTTGATCTTCTCCGGGTCGCCGATGATCACGGCCTTGCCGCCGCCGTGGTCGAGACCGGCCATGGCGTTCTTGTACGACATGCCGCGGGCGAGGTTCAGCGCGTCGGCGACGGCCTCCGCCTCGTTCGCGTACGGGTAGAAGCGCGTACCGCCGAGCGCGGGGCCCAGGGCGGTGGAGTGGAGGGCGATGACGGCCTTGAGGCCGCTCGCGCGGTCCTGGCAGAGCACGACTTGCTCATGTCCGCCCTGGTCCGAGTGGAACAGGGTGTGCAGTACATCAGCAGGTGCGCCGGTTACGTCGGTCACTGTGGTGACTCCTGAGTAGGTGCGGCGGGTGGAGACCAGCCCTCGTGCGGGTGGCGGGGACTGTTGAGCATGAGATTAGAGCCTGGCGGGCCCGCCGACCGCACACAGCACAGGATCACCTCCGACCGGAGTACACCCGTGCGACGATTTGCATAGATTTCCCGCGCGATCGTGAGTGGGTTCCGCAGGTTTTCACGGCGGTGCGCGGGGGAGGGAGCAGGCGTGCCCAAGGTGACCTCGGTGATCGTCCCCTACGCGACCTACCTGCGCGTGTACGAACCGCTGGCCGCCTTCCCCGAGCCGGAGCGCAGCCAGTGGGCCCGCTACGCCCGCCGTGCCGACCGTCCCACGTACCAGGACGAACTCCGCCGTGCGCTGGCCGACTTGGCGCCGGTCCCGCCGGTCCCGGTGCCGGTGCACGAGAGCGAGGACGCCTTCGTGCTCGACGTCGAAGGCGTCGTCTGTATCTGCCCCTGGCGCACCCGGCTGCGCGGCTGGCTGGCCCTGGACGAGCTCTCCGAGGAGCTCCCCCCGCCGGTGATGGACGCGGTCCTGCCCCCCGTCCTGCGGCGCCAGGCGGCCCAGGACTACGAGCGCTGGCTGGCGATCAACCCGGACGCCCGGCCGTGGATCCGCACGGCCACCTGGCAGGTGCCGATCAACTGGTTCGTCCTGGTCTCCGACGAGGAGCGCGAGTACGACAGCGGCGCCTCGGCCGGCGGCCCACCGGTGCTGCGCTACCGCACCCCCATGGTCCAGGCCCGCCGGCGCGTGGCCCGGGGCCTGCGCGCCCTGAAGGAGGCCATGGACGAAGGTCCGCTGATCGACGGCCTGATGGACGTCGGGCGCTGGCTCGAGGAGTTCCACCCGCGCTCCCTCGTGGAGCTGGACTACGGCGGCCTCGTGCACGCGCTGCCGGCGGGGGCGCTGGAGGACGATCACTCGGCCGCGGACGTGGCCGAGGGCATCGCCGCCCTGAGCAGGGGAGACGGGGAGGCCGCGGGGAAGGCGTACGCCCGGCTCGTGGAGCGCTGGCGCTCCGTGCGGGATCTGCGGTCGGCCAACTGACCCCTGACCATGATGTCCGTACACACCGCTCGCATTCGGTCACGAACTGACGTTTGACGAACCGCCCGATTTGGGGTTTCGTCCTCGCACCGAGTTCCTGAAGCGGGCCGTGCTTCTCCTGAGGCTTCGTCAACAAGGGACGTAGGGCCCGATCCGGGCAGACCTCTCAAGTAGGCCAAGCGTGACGGACTACACGTACGAGGCTCTTGCGTCCCTTGCCCCTCCTCATGCCAAAATAGGACAAGGAGTCCGGGGAGGGCTCCTTCCGTCCCATGGTGCTGCACTATGGGCGGAATCTCAGCATTGCACGCTTTGGGGGGTCTGGTGACTTCCTGATCACCCTGTGACTGATCGTCACAGCGGTGTGACTGTCCGCTATGGCATGGTCCATCGGCTTCCGTCGCTGATGAACACCTGGAGGGGCAATTCCATCGGTTTGGCCGACGCGGCTGGACAGATGGTGTAGTTGTAGTGCCGAGGACAAGCCGTTCGTCCTATAACCGACTCGACTCGCGTCCGCCATTTCGGGCAACGCGGGTCAAGGTGCAGAATTTAGAGGAAAGAACCGAGAAGGTTCGGTTCTCCCGAGGAGGCCGCTCATGACCGCTCGCACCCCTGATGCCGAGCCGCTGCTGACCCCGGCTGAGGTCGCCACCATGTTCCGTGTGGACCCGAAGACGGTCACGCGGTGGGCGAAGGCCGGCAAGCTCACGTCGATCCGCACGCTCGGCGGGCATCGGCGCTACCGCGAGGCCGAGGTCCGCGCTCTGCTCGCGGGCATCCCGCAGCAGCGCAGCGAGGCCTGAACAACTGAATAACCGGGCAAAACCGGCCGGTCCCCCACTGGTCGCGGCGCCCGGAACCGCAGCTCCAAGCGACGCGGGTCCTGCCCCAACAGGCCCCACGCCCACGCCAGTCAGAGCTTCTCAGGCATACAACAGGGTGCGTCGTCGATCGCGCTGGACTCCGCCGGGTCCAGCGCGATCTTTTTTGTGCGCCCGCGACGGTTCTGCCGATCCGGCTGTGAGCGGCCTTGTAGGAGCCTGGGGAGGGGTGTCGGGTCGCCTGTGCGTGACACCCCGGACGGGGTGCAATTGCACATATTAAATTGACCCATTGTAGGAGGGGGGTAAGTAACCCCTTTCCCAAAACTCATACGGTGACACCCGTCACATACCAAGCGGCTTGTTAGCTCCGCCTCGGCTGCGGTAAGGGAGCCTCCCTCTCCAGCGACCCGCGTGCGTACGGGTGTTGGGACCCCTCGTGGATCAGGCCGGCGCAGGGCTCTCGTCCTCTTGGGGCGGCGGGGGCGGGGCCGGAGCCGCGGTCCGGGTGGTGCGCGGAGCGGACTCCATCGCCAGCCGCAGCAGTCGGTGGCAGATCGGGCAGCGCCGCGTGAGGTGCCCGTACGACGACGCGGCCGACAGGTGCGCGCGGAGCAGGGCCCGCGTCTCGTGCCTGGCCGCTGCCGCCATACGCCACCTCCAAGAGGCCGTACGAGGAACGGCCCTGGTTCTGGGGTACCGAGGGATTGAGGGGCCGTCAAGACGGCGTGTACGGGCCCGGAAACAGCTGCGGAGCCCAGACGTACGAAAGGGGCCGGTTCTCGAAGGCCCGGACGCAACGCAAAGAGCCCGCATCCGAAGATCCGGGCTCTCTCACTGCGGTCCTGACGGGATTTGCTGTATTCGATGGCGGCTGCGCCGCGGGCGCGGCCTGCACCTCGACCGGGTGGCGGGGGTAGGGGCCGGGGATGCGAGAGGGCCCGCACCCTTGCGGGGGCGGGCCCTCTTCTCTCACTGCGGTCCTGACGGGATTTGAACCCGCGGCCTCCACCTTGACAGGGTGGCGAGCACTCCAAACTGCTCCACAGGACCAGGTTTCGCGGCGCTATTCGTGCGTTGCGCTGCGAGAAGAGACTGTACAGGAGGGTGAGCCCCGGGTCGAACTCACCCAGCGTGCCGGTCCCGTCACGGCGCCGCCGCGTCGATCGCCTTCACGATCCGCTTGTCGGACACGGGGTACGCCGTGCCCAGCGCGTGGGCGAAATAGCTCACCCGGAGCTCCTCGATCATCCAGCGGATGTCCAGCACCGACGACGGGACCGGCCGGCCCTGCGGCAGCTGCTCCAGCAGCCAGGCGTACTCGTCCCGCATCTCCTGGACCTTCTGCATCCGCGTGGTGTCCCGCTGGACGTTCGTCGGCATCTGCTGCAGACGCCGGTCGGCCGCCACCAGATAGCGCATCAGGTCCGGCAGGCGCCGCAGCCCCGCCTCCGTCACGAAGCCCGGCTTCACGAGGGCGTCCAGCTGCCCCCGTACGTCCTGGAGGTTCGCCAGCAGCGCCGGGCTGCGCACGGCCTTCAGGCGCCGCTCACAGGCCTGCCAGGCAGCCAGGACCTGCTGCACCTGGCCCACCGTACGGACTGTCGTGTCGACGATCTCGGCACGCACCCTGTCGTACAGCTTCCGGTACGACTCCTCGTCCCACGCCGGACCGCCGAAGTCCCCGATCAGCTTGTCGGCGGCCGCCATCGCGCAGTCGTCGAACAGACCCTGGATCGAGCCGTGCGGATTCGCGGACAACGCCAGCTTCTGCGCGTTCGTCAGGCGATCGCTCGCGAACTTCGCCGGATTCACCGGGATGTTGCGCAGGATCAGCCGGCGCGTGCCCTTCCACATCGCCTGCGCCTGCTCCGCCTCCGTGTCGAAGAGGCGCACGGAAACCGTGTCGCCGTCGTCGACCAGCGCCGGATACGCCTTCACCGGCTGACCGGCCCTGCGGGTCTCGAAGACCCGGCTGAGCGTGCCGATCGTCCAGTCGGTCAGGCCCGAGCGCTCCAGGGACTCACCGCCCGAGCGTTCCGCCGTCGCCGCGGCCGCCTGGGAGAGCGCCTTGCGGGCCTTCGGACGCAGCTTGAGCTTCAGCGCCTCCAGATCCTTGTCCTCGGCCAGTTTGCGGCGCCGCTCGTCGACGATCCGGAACGTGACCTTCAAATGGTCGGGGACCTTGGACAGGTCGAAGTCGTCCGCCTCGAAGGGCACGCCGACCATGAGCCGCAGCTCACGGGTCATCGTCGCCGTCAAAGGCTCCTGAAGGGGCACGGCCCGCTCCAGGAACGCCTTCGCGAAGTTCGGCGCGGGGACGTAGTTCCGCCGGATCGGTTTGGGCAGAGACCGGATCAGCTCCGTCACCAGCTCCTCGCGCAACCCCGGGATCTGCCAGTCGAAGCCCTCGTCCGTGACCTGGTTGAGCACCTGGAGCGGAATGTGCACCGTCACGCCGTCGGCGTCCGCCCCCGGCTCGAACTGGTACGTCACCCGGAACTTCAGATTCCCCTGACGCCACGAGTCGGGATAGTCCGCCTTGGTGACCTCGCCCGCCTTCTCGTTGATGAGCATCTCGCGCTCGAAGTCGAGAAAGTCGGGCTGCTCGTGCCGCTTGCGCTTCCACCACGAGTCGAAGTGGGCCCCGGAGACCACGTGTTCGGGAATCCGCTGGTCGTAGAAGTCGAACAGCGTCTCGTCGTCGACCAGGATGTCCCGGCGCCGGGCCCGGTGCTCCAGCTCCTCCACCTCGGTGAGGAGACGGCGGTTGTCCGAGAAGAACTTGTGGTGCGTACGCCAGTCACCCTCCACCAGCGCGTTCCGGATGAACAGCTCACGGCTGATCTCCGCGTCGATCCGCCCGTAATTGACCTTCCGCTGCGCCACGATCGGCACGCCGTACAGCGTGACCTTCTCGTACGCCATCACCGCGGCCTGGTCCTTCTCCCAATGCGGCTCACTGTAGGTGCGCTTGACCAGGTGCGCCGCGAGGGGCTCGACCCACTCGGGCTCGATCTTCGCGTTGACACGCGCCCACAGGCGGGACGTCTCCACGAGCTCGGCGGACATCACGAAACGCGGAGGCTTCTTGAAGAGGGCCGACCCGGGAAAGACCGCGAACTTGGCGTTCCGGGCGCCCAGATACTCGTTCTTCGCGCCGTCCTTCACGTCCTTCATGCCGATGTGCGACAGCAGGCCGGCCAAGAGGGAAAGGTGGATGCGGTCGGCCGGGGCGTCGTCCTCGTTGAGATGGATGCCCATCTGCTTCGCGACCGTACGCAACTGCGAGTAGATGTCCTGCCATTCGCGAATGCGAAGGAAGTTGAGGTACTCCTGCTTGCACATCCGGCGGAACGAGGACGACCCGCGCTCCTTCTGCTGCTCACGGAGATAGCGCCAGAGGTTGAGGTACGCGAGGAAGTCGCTGGTCTCGTCCTTGAAGCGCGCGTGCTGCTGATCGGCCTGCGTCTGCTTGTCCGCGGGGCGCTCACGCGGATCCTGGATGGACAGCGCGGCGGCTATCACCATGACCTCGCGCACACAGCCGTTCTTGTCCGCCTCCAGGACCATCCGGGCCAGCCGGGGGTCGACGGGCAGCTGCGCCAGCTTGCGGCCGGTGTCCGTGAGCCGTTTGCGGGGGTCCTTCTGCGCCGGGTCCAGGGCGTTCAGCTCCTGGAGCAGCTGGACACCGTCGCGGATGTTGCGGTGGTCCGGCGGATCGATGAAGGGGAACTTCTCGATGTCACCGAGACCGGCCGCCGTCATCTGCAGGATCACGGAAGCGAGGTTCGTCCGGAGGATCTCCGCATCCGTGAACTCCGGACGCGCGTTGAAGTCGTCCTCGCTGTACAGCCGGATACAGATACCGTCGGACGTACGCCCACAGCGGCCCTTGCGCTGGTTGGCACTCGCCTGCGACACCGGCTCGATGGGCAGCCGCTGAACCTTCGTACGATGGCTGTAACGCGAGATCCGCGCAAAACCCGGGTCGATCACATACTTGATGCCCGGAACCGTCAGCGAGGTCTCGGCGACATTCGTGGCCAGAACGATCCTGCGGCCGCTGTGCTGCTGGAACACCCGATGCTGCTCCGCATGGGAGAGCCGGGCGTAGAGCGGCAGGACCTCTGTGAACCGGTAGTTCTTCTTGGTGAGGGCGTCCGCCGTGTCCCGGATCTCCCGCTCACCGGAGAGAAAGACCAGGATGTCGCCCTTCCCCTCCCTCTGAAGCTCCTCCACGGCATCCGTGATCGCGGTGATCTGATCACGGTCGGCGTCGTCCCCGTCCTCCTCCAGCAGCGGCCGGTAGCGCACCTCCACCGGATACGTACGGCCACTGACCTCGACGATCGGCGCATCACCGAAATGCCGCGAGAAGCGCTCGGGGTCGATCGTGGCCGAGGTGATGACGACCTTGAGATCAGGGCGCTTCGGCAGCAGCTGAGCCAGATACCCGAGCAAGAAGTCGATGTTGAGAGACCGCTCGTGCGCCTCGTCGATGATGATCGTGTCGTAGGCACGCAGCTCACGATCCGTCTGGATCTCGGCCAGCAGGATGCCGTCCGTCATCAGCTTGACGAACGTGGCATCCGGATCCACCTGATCAGTGAAACGGACCTTCCAGCCCACCGCCCCGCCGAGCGGAGTGTCCAGCTCCTCGGCAACCCGCTCGGCAACCGTCCGGGCCGCGATCCTGCGCGGCTGCGTGTGCCCGATCATGCCCCGCACACCGCGCCCCAGCTCAAGACAGATCTTGGGAATCTGCGTCGTCTTGCCGGAACCGGTCTCGCCGGCGACGATCACGACCTGGTGATCGCGAATGGCCTCGGCGATCGCATCCTTCTTCTGGCTGACCGGCAGCTGCTCGGGATACGTGACCTCGGGCACGAGCGCACGCCGACCGGCCATCCGCTCCTCCGCCCTGCCGACCTCCGCCTCGATCTCGGCGAGCACAGCGGCCCGCGCCTCCGGCTTACGGATCTTGCGCGCACCTTCGAGCCTGCGCCCGAGCCGGTGCGCATCGCGCAGCGACAACTCGGACAGGCGGGGGGCGAGGGCGCCGAGGGCGGGGGCAGGGTGCGTAGACATACGGGATCCAGGATCTCATCCCCCGCAAATCAGAGGCGAACGGATTTCCACCAGAGCACGCAGACCGTCTTCGAGCGCTTGAACGAGCAGCCATTCGATCGAGTGGTCGAAGGTCGATCACCTGACCCGAAGCCATCGGCGGGGCGAGCTGCGAGCCGGGGCCCTTCTGGGTAGCGGGCTCGGACGCTCGTACGCCGCCGTGGGTGGTCCTGGTAGCGGACGCGATCGCTCGTACCACGGGGGCGGTAACGCAAGGCATACAACAAGGCCCCGATCCGCAGATCGGGGCCTTAGCTGTGGCTGGGGCCGGGGTCGAACCGGCGACCTATCGCTTTTCAGGCGATCGCTCGTACCAACTGAGCTACCCAGCCACGAGGTTTCACGTGAAACCTCAGCGGTCCTGACGGGATTTGAACCCGCGGCCTCCACCTTGACAGGGTGGCGAGCACTCCAAACTGCTCCACAGGACCAAGCTTCGTACGACAGTGTCGCACAGGGTGGTGCGTGCCCCCAACGGGATTCGAACCCGTGCTACCGCCTTGAAAGGGCGGCGTCCTAGGCCGCTAGACGATGAGGGCTATCGGCCCGCCTGCGCGCTTCTCAGCGCGTCGGGGACGTGAGAAGCATATGGGATGGCGGGAGCTATCGCCAAAACGGTTTAGGGGGAGGCCGACGGGGAGGCCCCCGAGGGGGTGGTGGGGGAGGGTGTCGCGCCGGGCTGGTTCTCCTCCGGGAGGTGGCGGCTGACCTCCGCCGTCGTGAGGCCGAGGCCGCCCAGTTCGATCTCGTCCCAGGCCTGGAGGTGGCGGGTGTCCCGGTCGAAGTACAGGATCGACGCCTCGATGGGGTCGGGGTGCTTGCCTTCGATGGCGCGCAGTCCGCTGCCGCCCGTGGAGCCCTCGATGCGCAGCCGGGTGCCGTAGGGCAGCAGCTCCATCTCGTCGTGGTGCAGGTGGCCCGCCAGGGCCAGGGGGGCTTCGCCGTCGATTTCGCGGGCGGCGGCGGGTTCGTGGGCGACGGCGATGTCCACCGGGGTGCCGGCGGTGCTCTGGTCGCTCAGGGCGGTGGCGAGGCGGGCGCCGGCCAGTTCTTGGGACTGTCGGGCGCCGGTCTGCCGTGAGCGGTCGGGGGTGTACTGCGGGTCTCCGATGCCGGCGAAGCGCAGGCCTTTGATCGTCTGTGCCTTGCCGTCGTCCAGGACGTGGACGTTCTTCAGGCTCTCCATGTAGCGCTGGGTGATCATCGAGTCGTGGTTGCCGCGGACCCAGACGTAGGGGGCGCCGAGGTCTTCGATGGGGTCCAGGAAGCCGTTTTCGGCGGCGGTGCCGTGGTCCATGGTGTCGCCGGAGTCGACGATCACGTCGATCTTGTACTGCTCCACGAGCGAGGCGATGATTTTCCAGCTCGCCGGGTTGAGGTGGATGTCGGAGACGTGCAGGACCCTGATGGTGGAGGGGTCGGGGGCGTAGGCGGGGAGTGTCGAGGTGGCGTCGTAGAGCTTGGTCACGTTGGTGACGAGGCGGGCCAGTTCCTTTTGGTAGACGTCGAATTCCGTGACGATGCTGCGTGCGTTGCCGACCAGGGAGGGGGCTGAGGTGAGCAGTCCGGAGAACTTGGGTTCGAGGACGGAGTCGGGGCGCCAGGTGGCGTAGGCCGTGCCGCCCGAGGCGGCGAGGAGGGTGAGGGCGAGGCCGCCGGCGGCGAGGGCGCGGCGGGGTCGGCGGTAGACGGCGAGGCCGAGGGCGGTGGCCCCGGCGACGACGGCGACGCTGGAGCGTACGGCCAGGTCGAGGGTGCCGCGGCCGACGTCCTGGGTGACTTCGTCCTGGAGGCCGGAGAGGCGTTCGGGGTGGTCGACGAGGGCCTGGGAGCGGTCGGGGTCGAGTTGGTCCACGTTCACGTCCAGGCGGACGGGGGCGATGTGGCTGTCGAGCTGCAGGGCGCCGAGGGGTGAGATGTTGATCTTGGTGCCGCCGGTGAGGGAGGGCCGCAGTGTCATTGTGGTGTCCATGGGGCCGACCGGGACCCGGACGTTGCCCACGACCAGCAGTCCCAGCCAGGCGCCGCACAGCACGACGGTCACGAGTCCCGCGGCGCGGGTCCAGGGGTGTGGCTGGGCCACGAGTTCGATGGTGGTGGGCGCCTGGCGGGAGCGGTAGCGGCGGGCCAGGGCGCGTGGGGCGTTGCGGATGGGGTTCAGGGCGTTCAGGACTGCGGCGGGGACGCGGGCCATTGATCCCGTATGCCCAAGTGTGCGGCCGGATATGCGGCGCCGGGAGGCTCTCGTGGGGCGGGGCCGTGGCTGACAATGGGCCTGTGCTGGAGATGACGCGTGAGGAGTTCGAGGAGCTGGTCGCCGAGGCGCTCGACCGGATCCCGCCGGAGTTGACGCGGCTGATGGACAACGTCGCGGTGTTCGTCGAGGACGAGCCGCCGGCGGAGGATCCCGAGCTGCTCGGGCTGTATGAGGGGACTCCGCTGACCGACCGGGGTGAGTGGTATGCCGGTGTGCTGCCGGATCGGATCACCATTTACCGGAACCCGACTTTGCGGATGTGTGAGTCGCGGGAGGACGTGGTGGCTGAGACGGAGGTCACCGTGGTGCATGAGATCGCGCACCATTTCGGCATCGACGACGAGCGTCTTCACGCCTTGGGGTACGGCTGACCGGGTTGTGAATGAGGGGCGCGTGTCCTCTTGTGGGCGGCGGGAGTTGGAGGTGTTGACTTCCTCACCCGTTCCGGAGGTGGCCCCGTGCGCCGCTTGTACGTACCCGTCCGACTGGCCGTCACGGTCGTGGCGGTTGCCGCTGCCGCCGGCTGCATGAGTGTCGGTGACGACGATGCGGGCGGGAGCGTCAAGCCGTCGCACTCCGCCGGGCAGCGGGGTGGCGGGGCGCCCGAGGGTGGTCCGGCGGTGTCGGGGGGCGGTGCGCATCCGGGTGCGGTCGGGACCGATGGTGAGCGGGGGCGCGGCAAGGGCGGGAAGGGCAAGAAGGGCAAGGGCGGCGCGGCGGGGAAGTCGGCTGCGCCCGAGGTGTCGCCGAGTGCTGAGGTGAGCCCGCCCGGGCCGGGGGGTGACAAGCCCGGGAAGCCGGACCGGCCGACGCCGAAGCCGCCGGTGCCGCCGACGCCCACGCGGACGGTCGAACCGGAGCCCACGCCGACGCCGCAGGAGCCGACGGCGTCTCCCGAGCCGACGCCGGAGCCGTCGTCGTCGGCGCATGAGCCGCCGGGGCCGCAGCTCGAGCAGCGGGAGCCGGCGCCGGAGGCGGGGGCGCCGGCGTAGGGGCGGGGATGCGTAGGTGGCGCCGGTGTAGGGGCATGGGTGCCTCTAGGAGTGCGTGGGTGGCGTGGGGGTGCATGGGTGTCCCAGGAATGCGCGGGTGGCGTGGGGGTGCACGGGTGAGTGCGCGGTGGCGCGGGGGATGCGCGGGTGGGGCGAAGTTTTCTTTCGGGGCGGGAACAATCCCGGCTGGGCGGTGGTTGGGCAGGAGTGGGTGCTGTCCGGCCTTCGGAGGGTGGCCCGCTGTCTGCCTGCACAGTCCGGTTTGCCTTGTGGGGCCCGGAGTGCGTATGGTGGCAGATCGTTTGATCCCATCTTGCCCGGCGCCACTGCAGAGCGCGCCGTGTGGCGCGTACTCTCCCTTGCCGTGGTGGACCGCATTGAGGCGGTCGTATTGCGATTCGCGAATCACGGAGTTGACGGGCGCGTGCCGACTGAGACTCCGGAAGGTTTCGCATTCGCATGTCCATTGCCAGTACTGATCACGTCGTCGTGCCCGAGAACGAGGCAGTCGAGGACGCCCCCGAGGTCACTTTCGCGGACCTCGGTCTGCCCGAGGGCGTCGTGCGCAAGCTCGCGCAGAACGGTGTGACCACCCCCTTCCCGATCCAGGCCGCGACCATCCCGGACGCCCTGGCCGGCAAGGACATCCTCGGCCGAGGCCGCACCGGCTCCGGCAAGACCCTGTCGTTCGGTCTGCCGACCCTGGCGCGTCTCGCCGGCGGCCGCACCGAGAAGCACAAGCCGCGCGCGGTCATCCTCACCCCGACCCGCGAGCTCGCGATGCAGGTCGCGGACGCCCTCCAGCCCTACGGCGACGTCGTCGGCCTGAAGATGAAGGTCGTCTGCGGCGGTACGTCGATGGGCAACCAGATCTACGCCCTGGAGCGCGGCGTCGACGTCCTCGTCGCCACCCCGGGCCGGCTGCGCGACATCATCAACCGTGGCGCCTGCTCCCTGGAGAACGTCGAGGTCGCCGTCCTCGACGAGGCCGACCAGATGTCCGACCTGGGCTTCCTGCCCGAGGTCACCGAGCTGCTCGACCAGGTCCCGGCCGGCGGCCAGCGGATGCTGTTCTCGGCCACGATGGAGAACGAGATCTCCACCCTGGTCAAGCGTTACCTGAGCAACCCGGTCACGCACGAGGTCGACAGCGCCCAGGGCAACGTCACGACCATGTCGCACCACATCCTCATCGTGAAGCCCAAGGACAAGGCGCCGGTCACCGCCGCGATCGCCTCCCGCAAGGGCCGCACGATCATCTTCGTCCGCACGCAGCTGGGTGCCGACCGTATCGCCGAGCAGCTGTGCGACGCCGGTGTGAAGGCCGACGCGCTGCACGGCGGTATGACGCAGGGTGCGCGCACCCGCGTGCTGGAGGACTTCAAGAAGGGCTACGTCAACGCGCTCGTCGCGACCGACGTCGCCGCCCGCGGCATCCACGTCGACGGCATCGACCTGGTGCTGAACGTGGACCCGGCCGGTGACCACAAGGACTACCTGCACCGCTCCGGCCGTACCGCTCGCGCGGGCCGCTCCGGCACGGTCGTGTCCCTGTCGCTGCCGCACCAGCGGCGTCAGATCTTCCGGCTGATGGAGGACGCGGGCGTCGACGCCTCGCGCCACATCATCCAGGGCGCCGGCGCCTTCGACCCGGAGGTCGCCGAGATCACCGGCGCCCGGTCGATGACCGAGGTCCAGGCCGAGTCGGTGGGCAACGCGGCGCAGCAGGCCGAGCGTGAGGTCGCTCAGCTCACCAAGGAGCTGGAGCGGGCGCAGCGGCGTGCCAACGAGCTGCGCGAGGAGGCCGACCGCCTGATCGCCCGGATCGCCCGCGAGCAGGGTGAGGACCCCGAGGCCGCGGTGGCAGAGGCCCAGGCTGCGGTGGTGGCCGCGGCGGCCGAGGTGTCCGTGCCCGAGCAGCCGGCGGCGCAGGATGTCGACCGGGCGGACCGGGACGACCGTGGTGGTCGTGGCTTCGAGCGTCGTGACGACAACCGCGGTGGCGGTTTCCGCCGGGACGAGCGTCGTGATGACCGTGGTGGCCGTTCCTTCGAGCGTCGTGACGACCGTGGTGGTCGTGGCTTCGAGCGTCGTGACGACAACCGCGGTGGCGGTTTCCGCCGGGACGAGCGTCGTGATGACCGTGGTGGCCGTTCCTTAC
>NZ_JBEZCR010000007.1:422414-456375 GCF_040647715.1 Streptomyces tibetensis
GTCCTTCGAGCGTCGTGACGACCGTGGTGGTCGTGGCTTCGAGCGTCGTGACGACAACCGCGGTGGCGGTTTCCGCCGGGACGACCGTCCGGGCCGCTCCTTCGAGCGCCGCGACGAGCGCGGTGGGCACCGTGGCAGTGACCGTCCCTTCAACCGGGACCGCCGTGACGACCGTCCGGGTTTCCGTTCCGGCGGCCACGACCGTCCCGGCCACGACCGTCCCGGCCACGACCGCCCGTACGGCCGTCGTGACGACCACCGGGGTGGCGGCTCGTTCCAGCGCCGCGAGGACAAGCCGCGCTGGAAGCGCAACGGCTGACATCGGTGCGTAACCGCTGACATCAGCGCATGAGGAGCGCCGTGGCTCCGTCCCAACGGGCGGGCCACGGCGCTCTGTCGTTGCGGTGGGCTCTTCCGGGTCGGTGCGGACATGGCCGAACCGGTGGATCCGTGGGTGTCATCGGCCCGGTTCGTCCCTTTGGCAGGGCCGCGACCCGGATACCCGATCGGGAACTCGGCGTGGTCCGGCTATGCTCGTGGGGGCAACATCGCCTGGGCCCTTAGCTCAATTGGCAGAGCAGTGGACTTTTAATCCATTGGTTGTGGGTTCGAGTCCCACAGGGCCTACGAGGAAGCCCCGGTCCGGAGATGATCCGGACCGGGGCTCTTGTCGTTCCTGGGGCGGGGTCAGCCGGTGGTCAGCATCCCCGACCGCAGCCGTGCCACGGTGCGGGAGATCAGCCGGGAGACGTGCATCTGCGAGATGCCGAGCCGGGCGCCGATCTCCGCCTGGGTCAGCTCTTCCACGAAGCGCAGGTGGAGGATGAGGCGCTGGCGTTCGTCGAGTTCGGCGACGAGGGGGGCCAGGGCGTGGAAGTCCTCGACGAGTTCGAGGGCCGGGTCCTCTTCGCCGATGAACTCCGACAGCGTCGTCTCGCTCTCGTCGGGGTCGCCGGTGACCGTTGCGTCGAGGGAGGAGGACAGGTAGCCGTTGGCGGCGATCTGGGCCTCGACGACCTCTTCCTCGGACAGGTTCATCAGGGCGGCCAGTTCGGCCACCTTCGGGGCGCGGCCGAGGCGGGAGGCCAGTTCCTCGGTGGCTTTGGCGAGTTCCGTGCGGGCCTCCTGCAGGCGGCGCGGCACGTGCACGGCCCAGGAGGTGTCACGGAAGAAGCGCTTGATCTCGCCGATGATGTAGGGCACCGCGAAGCTGGTGAACTGCACTTCGCGGGAGACCTCGAACCGGTCGATGGCCTTGATCAGGCCGATGACGCCGACCTGGACGATGTCTTCCATCGACTGGCCGCTGGTGCGGAACCGGCGGGCGGCGAAGCGCACCAGCGACATGTTCATCTCAATGAGCGTGTTGCGGGCGTACTGGTATTCGGGTGTGCCCTCCTCGAGCACGGCGAGCCGGCCGAGGAACTGTCCGGTCAGCTCGCGCGCGTCCTGCGGGGCGAGCTTCTGGGGCTCGGCGATCTGCGGCAGCTCCTCACCGGTGTAGGTGGCGGAATCCGTCGTCGTGCCGATGCGCATGGTCGCCGTCACGGGCCCTCCCTGTCATTCCGGCCCGCTCCGATCCCCCGACAGGCCACCTCCAGCGCCGTTACCCGCCCTCGCCGCGGTCATGCCCTGCATATGCCCCGGCGAGACGTTGACCACAGTCGGCGCAGGTCGAGGCGGTGGCGGGGTACCCGGACCTGTGCTGCGAGGGTACGGGCAGGGAGGGTGGGCGGTGTGTGCGAGAGAAGACCGCAGGAGTAGTGAAGCGGACAGTTGCCGTTTGACAACTATAGGTGGAGAGCAACAGCCTAGGCGTGCCGAACGCGCGCGGGGAAGAGACCGGAAGGGAAGACTCCGTGCGGCGGCGCGTCAGTCAGGCAGTCCGGGCACCGGACGAGCGGGAGTCTTCGGAGTCGTCGTGTATCTGGGCCGCCGCCGCGTCGCAGAACGCCTCCAGCCCCTGCAGCAGGGCGACCCGCTTCGCCGCGGGCATCTGGTCGAGCACGGCGCGCAGCGCCTGCTCCCGGCGCACCCGCAGGTCGTCCAGGAAGGCGCGGCCCCGGCCGCTGAGGTGCAGGCGGACCTCGCGCCGGTCGGCGGGACTCACCTCGCGTTCGACGAACCCTGCCGCCTGCAGCCGGTCGCACAGCCGGCTGGTCGAGGGCGGTGTGGAGGCGAGGGAGTCGGCGAGGGTGCGCAGGTTGATGCCCTCGTGGTGTTCGAGGATGAGCAGCACCCGCAGTTGGGACGCGGAGGCCGGCGCGGTCGAGGCCCGGCCCCAGAGGACCTCCAGCAACTCCGCGGCCGTGGAGGTCACACGGGCGACCTCTGTCGGCTCAGGGCGGGGTCGGAGGGAAGTCACAGTCACACTCTCGCAGGCACCGGGATGGGCGTCAGCGTACTAGTGCCGCGGCGGGCGACGTCCGCCCCGTCGCGGTGCCCGGTACTCGCCCAGGCTCTTCGAGCGGGGGCATCCCCGCTCGCCGCACCTTCGGCCCGAGGGGGCGCACGGCGCCCGACGTGGCACCAGGCGTGAGGTGAACCGCCCGGGACCCGCATCCCCGGCCCGTGGACCAGGACCGATTTCCGAGGACGCGTCGGCGTCCTCTCGAGGATGGTGAACAAACCCCCGTGAACACGATCACGAGCAGATTCGTGGCCGCCGAGCGCGCCCTGCGCACGGCGGCGCCCCATCAACTGCTGGACGCGGTCCGTCGTGTACTGACCGATCAGTACGCGGCGGACTCCGTCGAGCTTTTCCTGGCCGACTACGGACTGACGGTGCTTCAGCCGGTGTCCGTGCTTCCGCAGACCCTCCAGCCGGTGTCCGTGCACAACAGCCCTGCGGGCCGGGCCTTCGGGGCGCAGGAGCCGTATGTGGAGACCCTTTCGGGCGACCTCGCCCGGGCGCATCTGCCGGTCACCGTGCGCGGCGACCGCCTGGGGGTGCTGACCGTGTCCCTGCCGGGCGCGGAGCACGCCGAGGGCTGCTTGGGCGAGCTGGCCGAGATCGCCCAGGTGCTCGGGCACGAGGTCGTCGTGGCCGAGCGGGACACCGACCTGTATCTCCAGGCGCGCCGCCGGGACCGGCTCACGCTGGCCGCCGAGATGCAGTGGCAGTTGCTGCCGGGCCGTTCCTGTGCCCGCCCCGAGTACGAGCTGGGGGCACAGCTGGAGCCGGCGTACGCGATCTTCGGCGACAACTTCGACTGGTCCGCCTCGGCCGACCGGCTCAGTCTCTACGTCACCAACGGCATGGGCGAGGGCATTGAGGCCTCCCTGCTGACGAACCTGGCGATCAACGCGCTGCGCAACGCGCGCCGGGCCGGGCTGTCCCTCGACGACCAGGCGGCCCTGGCCGACCAGGCGGTGTACGCGCACTACCGGGGCCGCTGCTACCTCTCGGTGCTGATGCTCGACTTCGACCTGGCCACCGGCCGGGTGCGGGCGGTGGACGCCGGGTCGCCGCAGATGATGCGGCTGCGCCGGGGCGCGGTGGAGCGGGTGCCCTTCGACGCCCAGCTGCCGCTCGGCATGTTCGAGGAGACGGACTACGTGATCCAGGAGTTGTGGGTCGAGCCGGGCGACCGGCTGGTCTTCGTCAGCGACGGGGTGTACGACGTGGCCTCCCCGGGCGGCGAGGCCTACGGGGACGCCGCCCTGGCCCGGGCCATCCAGTCGACCCGGCTGCTGCCGGCCGCCGAGGTGCCCCGGGCCATCCTGCGCGAACTGACGGGCCACCGCGGCCAGTCCACGCCCGATGACGACGCCCTCGTGGTGTGTCTGGACTGGCGTGGGCGGTAAGGCACGGGGCAGGCGCAGGTCGGGGGCGGGAGTGGGCAATTGTTTGGTGGTGCCGTAGGTCGGCACTAATGTTTGTCATACGGCAAGTAACGGCTGAGGCGCCGTCGCGCGACCTCGGTCCGGCCCGTGCAAGGGAGCGATACAAGTGTCGGTGTCGGAAGAGAACGCGGAGCACGAGCCGGCCGCGTACCAGGTGAGCGCCTTCCTGGAACGGCGCCGGGAGCAGATCGCCCAACGGTGGGCGGATACCGCGCTGTTCCGCACGGTCTTCACCGTGTCCCGGGACGAGGCGGTGGAAGCGGGCCGGGCCGTGACCGCGGCGCTCGCGGCCGTGGCGGCCTCCGGGCGGCTGGACGACCTCCGGGCGTCAGGGTTCGAGGCCGTGCGCGACCAGCTGGGGCGGATGGCCGCCTCCCGCGCCCGGACGGGCATCGACTCGGACGGCGTCGCCAGCGAGGTCGCCGCGCTGCGGGAGCCGGTGACCGAGCTGCTGCGCGCCGAGTTCGGGGCGCCCGACTCCCCCGAGGCGAACGAGGCGGTGCTGGCGCTGACCGTGCTCATGGGCACGCTGCGGCTGGTCGTGATGGAGACGACCCTCAGCGCCGGCGAGGAGCTGATCGCCCGGCAGCGCGAGCAGCTGCACGAGGTGGCCACCCCGGTGATCAAGCTGTGGGAGAGCACCGTCGCCGTACCGCTGATCGGCACGCTGGACAGCGCGCGCAGCCAGGTGGTCATGGAGAGCCTGCTGGACGCGATCGTCGCCGAGCGGGCCCGGTACGCCATCCTCGACATCACGGGCGTGCCCACGGTCGACTCGCTGGTGGCCCAGCACCTGATGAAGACCGTGGCGGCGGCGCGGCTGATGGGCGCCGAGTGCATCGTCTCCGGCATCCGGCCCGCGATCGCGCAGACCATCGTCCACCTCGGCATCGACCTCGGCACGGTGCTCACCCGCTCGAGCCTGGCGGACGCGCTCGCCTACGCGCTCAGCCAGCAGGGGGTCGAGATCGCACCGCTGAGGGCGGCCGGCGCGGCGGCGGACGCGGGCACGCGGTGACCGGGTTCGCGGGACACGGGCCCGCGGGCGGACACGGCTTCACCGTGCCGGTCCTCCAGCTGGGCGATGTCCTGCTCGTCACCCTCCAGGGGGAGTTGCACGACGGGATGGCCGAGCAGCTCCAGGAGGACATCACGGCCCGGATCTCGCACAGCCGGGTGACCGGGGTGGTGATCGACATCTCCGGTGTGGAGATCGTCGACTCGTTCCTGGGCCGGGTCCTCGCCGAGATCGCCGCCGGAGCCAAGCTGCTGGCGGCCCGTACGGTTCTGGCCGGGATGCGACCGGCCGTGGCCATCACTCTGGTCGAGCTGGGGCTCACCCTGCCCGGCCTGCGGACGGCCCTGGACGTCGAACGTGCGATGGAGCTCCTCGGAGTGACCACGCGCCGGGGCGAGGGGAGTCCGTGATGCAGGCTTCCCGCCATGCCGGTCCGGCCAGCCTGCCGATCGGCTCGGACGCCGATCTGGCGTGGGTTCGGCAGCAGGTCCGGCAGGCCGCCGCCGAGCTCGGCTTCGGGCTCGTGCAGCAGACCAAACTCGTCACCGCGGCGAGTGAACTGGCCCGCAACACCCTCGTCCACGGCGGGGGCGGCCATGTGAAGATCACCCCGCTGGACGCCGGGTCGTCGCAGGGGCTGCGGCTGGACTTCGTCGACACCGGCCCCGGCATCCGCGACCTGGACCAGGCGCTGACCGACGGCTACACCAGCGGTGGCGGGCTCGGGCTCGGCCTGAGCGGGGCCAAGCGGCTGGTGCAGGAGTTCGAGGTGGACAGCACGCCCGGTGAGGGGACCACCGTCACCGTCACCGCCTGGGCCACCGTCGTGCCGCCCTCCCGGACGGTGCCGTGATGAGCAGGGTCTGGGACGTTCCGGTGGAGGACGACTCGACGCGGGTGCGGGACGTGCGGGTGGCGGCCGAGGAGGCCAGCGCCTGCGCCGGCCTGCCCCCGAACCGCACGGCGACCGCCGCGCTCGTGGCGACGGAACTGGCGACCAACCTGCTGCGGCACGCCGAGGGCGGGCGGGTGCTCATCAACCTCGTCGAGCGGGCCTACGCCGACGGCCCCCGGACGGCCGTGCAGCTCGTCTCGCTCGACCACGGGCCCGGGATCCCGGACGTCGCGGCGGCGATGCGCGACGGCTACACCACGACCGTCGCCGCCTCGCTCGGAGCCGGGCTGGGGACGTGCCGGCGCATAGCGAACGACTTCGATCTGCACAGCGCGCCGGGCCGGGGCACCGTCGTGATGGCCCGGATCGGCCACGAGCCGGCCGTCCGCAACCAGGGGCCGCCCCCGCCGGGTCCGCGCGCCGGGGGTGTCAACGTCCCCCTGGGCCGGGCCGAGCAGTCGGGGGATGCCTGGGGCCGGGTCCGCGCCGGTGACCGTCTGACCCTGCTGCTCGCCGACGGGCTCGGTCACGGGGCGAAGGCCGCCGAGGCCTCCGCCGCGGCGGTGAAGGAACTGCGCGGCCTGGCGGAGCTGCCGCCGGTCGAGATCCTGCGCAGTCTGGGCCGGACCCTGCGCCCCACCCGGGGCGCGGCCGTCGCCGTGGCGCAACTGGATGAACGCGAAAGGCAGTTGAGTTTCGCCGGGATCGGCAACGTCGGTGCCCGGCTGCGGACCGACGGCACGTGGAAGCCGCTGCTGTCCCACCCCGGCATCGTGGGCGCGCAGGCGCCGGCGTCCGTGCCGGTGCAGCGGGTGCCCTGGCACGCGGACAGCCTGCTGGTGCTGCACAGTGACGGCCTGCCCAGCCGCTGGACGCCGCCCGACGACGGCGTACTGCCCGGCTGCGACCCGGCGGTGGCGGCCGCGGTGGTCCTCCGGGACGCGGGGAGCGCGGCCCGCCCGGTCCGGGACGACACCTGCGTGGCAGTCCTCACCGCCGGCGGCGTGAGCCGCCACGGTTCGGGGGCGTGAGGGGCTTTTGCGGCGCACTGCTGGTCGAGGGTGCGGTCGGGGTTCGGGGGTCTGTGCCCGTTGCAGGGCATCGCCGAAGGTGGCTGGCGCCGCGGCTCGGGGCCGGAGGGCGTTTGCGGCGAAGTGCCGGTGGTGGGTGTGCCGTCAGGGTTCGGGGGTCTGGCGGAGTTCCGCGTCGCTTCGGTGGGCTGCGCTGTCGAAGCTCACCGGTGGCCGGTGGAAGTCGCCGTCCCTGCGTCCCTACGTCTTTCCGGCGCTCATTCGGTCCTGTCGACGTCCGGCACCACCGTGTCCCGGGCTGCCAGGAACCCCCGCAACCCCCTCCGCAGCGCCGCCCGTTCGGCCGGTTCCATCGCCGCTAGTGCGGTGGCCAGGGCTTGGGCGCGGCGGTCGGCGACATCGCGCAGTACGTGCCGCCCGTGTGAGGTGAGCCACAGTTGCACCACGCGGCGGGTGTCGGGGTGCGGGGTCCGTTCCAGGAGGCCCGCCGCGCCCAGACGGTCGCAGAGGCGGCTGGCCGTGGGGAGGCCGATGTCCAGGCCGTCCGCGAGGGCCGTCAGATTCAGGCCGGGCGCCGCCTGCACGGTGCGCAGGGCCCGCAACTGGTGCGGTGACAGCCGCAGCGGCGCCTCCTGGGCGGCGATCGACCACAGCTCCGCCAGGCTCTCCACGGCATCGGCGATCTGCGCGGCGACGGCCTCCGGTCCCTCGCCCGGTCCCTTCGCCCGGTGGTCGCCGGGGCCGCAGAGATCGGTCACGAAACGGTCACTTCCAAAAAGCTCCGGGTATTGATGAGGTCACCCTCTTGCAAAGGCTGTACCCGAGGAAGCGAGGGGCAAGCAGCCCCGTTCAGTGCCCGGCCGGACCGGCGACCGCTCAGCCGGCGGTGAGCTCCGCCAGCGCGGCGAGCGGCAGCGTGTGCTGGGTCTGGAGGACCTTCGCGCGCAGGTAGCGGACGTTGTGGGCGGTGGTGAAGACACCCGTGGGGATCCGCTCGCGGACGTCGACGCCCAGGGACCGCAACTGCCCCGCCTTGTCGGGGTTGTTGGAGAGCAGGTCCAGTTCGCCGATGCCAAGGGCCCGGAGCATCTGGGCCGCCGCCGTGTAGTCGCGGGCGTCCTCCGGCAGCCCGAGCGCCGCGTTCGCCTCGTACGTGTCGAGCCCCTCGTCCTGCAGGGCGTACGCGTCGAGCTTGTTGTAGAGGCCGATGCCGCGGCCCTCCTGGCGGAGGTAGAGCAGCACCCCGCCACGCTCGGCGATGCTCTCGACCGCCTCGCGCAGTTGCGGGCCGCAGTCGCAGCGGGCCGAGCCGAACACGTCTCCGGTCAGGCACTCGGAGTGCAGCCGCACCAGCGGGACCGGGCCGGGCTCGCCGAGGATCACGGCCACGTGCTCCTGGCCGTCGGCCAGCCCGTGGAAGGTGACGAGCTCGGCGTCCGCCTCGTAGCCGTCGTGGAAGCGCAGCGGGACCCGGACGCGGGAGCGCGGGGTGGCGATGACGGCAGGGGTGTCGGGCATGCGGGGCCTCCGGGTTCCGTTTCCTGTTCGGCTGCACAGCCGTACTGCTTCAGATTTGAAGCAGATCCACGATCGGAACCCTACTCTTGCTTTAAATTTGAAGCAACGAGAATCCGGGACGGTGTGGCGCGCGTCACGAACAGGCCGTCGAAGACCTCCGCCGCCACGGCACCTCGTCCGCCGCCGCCCGCGCCCCGTCCTCCTGCAGCCCCTGCGCGATCGCCGCGGAGATCTCCTCGAGCTGGCCCACCTGCTCCTCGCTGAGGCGGTCGAACAGGGAGCTCCGCACGGTCTCGACATGCCCCGGCGCCGCACGCTCCAGTACGGCGAAGCCCTCGTCGGTCAGCGCCGCCACACTGCCCCGCTTGTCGTAGCGGCAGGCCTCGCGCCGCAGCATGCCGTCCTTCTCCAGCCGGGTGACCGCGTACGTCAGCCGGCTGCGCGTGATCTTCAGCCGCTCGGCGAGATCGGTCATGCGCAGTCGTCGCTCGGGGCACTCCGACAGGACGGACAGGATGGAGTAGTACAGGTGCGGCATGCCGGCGTCCTGCTGGAGCTGCCGGTCGATCGCGTCCTCCAGGAGCAGCGAGGCGGCCATGTAGGCGCGCCAGGCGCGCTGCTCCTCGGCGGTGAGCCAGCGAGTCGTCATGCCGCCAGTGTAGGTTTGTTTCAAACTTGAACCAAGCCCCGTCCCGTCCCGCCGTCCCGACCAGCCGCGGAGCACCGATGCCTCACCCGTACGTCCTGCTGTCCGCAGCCGTCTCCCTGGACGGCTACCTGGACGACACCGGACCCGACCGCCTGCTCCTGTCCAGCCCGGCCGACTTCGACCGGGTCGACGAGGTGCGGGCCTCCGTCGACGCGATCCTGATCGGCGCCGGCACCATCCGCGCCGACAACCCGCGCCTGCTGGTGAACTCGGAGCGGCGCCGGTCCGCCCGCACGGCCGCCGGCAGGCCCGAGTACCCCCTCAAGGTCACGGTCAGCGGCTCCGGTGACCTCGACCCGGACGCCCGCTTCTGGCACACCGGTGGCGAGAAGCTCCTCTACACCACCGACCAGGGTGCCGAGCGGGCCCGTGCGCTCGGTCTGGCCACCGACGTCGTCCCGCTCGGCGCCGACCTCGACTGGCGGCTGCTGCTGACGCACCTGCACGACGTGCGGGGCGTGCGGCGGCTGATGGTCGAGGGCGGCGGCCTGATCCACACCCAGCTCCTCACCCAGGGCCTGGCCGACGAACTCCAGCTGGTCCTCGCCCCGCTCTTCGTGGGCGACCCCCGGGCGCCACGGCTCTTCGGCCCCGGCGGCTACCAGGGCGGCCGGCTCCGGCTGCTGGAGTCGCGGCGCATCGAGGACGTCGTCCTGATGCGCTACGAGCCGACCGCCCCGGGCGCCGGCGCCCTGCCCACCGCCGCCGACCACCACTGGCTGGCCCGCGCCTGTGAGCTGGCCGAGCGGTGTCCGCCGTCGGACACCGCGTTCAGCGTGGGCGCGGTCGTGGTCGCCGCCGACGGCACGGAACTGGCCCGCGGCCACTCCCGTGAGGGCGGCGACCCGGTGGTGCACGCCGAGGAGGCGGCCCTCGCGAAGGTCGATCCGGCCGACCCGCGCCTGCCCGGCGCGACGGTGTACAGCAGCCTGGAGCCGTGCTCCCACCGCGCCTCCCGCCCCGCACCCTGCGCACGGCTGATCCTCGACGCGGGCGTCCGACGGGTCGTCACGGCCTGGCGCGAGCCGGACACCTTCGTGACGGACGCCGACGGCAGCGGCCTCCTGGCGGCCCGGGGGGTGGAGGTCCTCGTCCTCCCGGAGCACGAGGAGCAGGCCAAGGCCCCGAACCGCCACCTGCTGAGCTGAGCACGGGCCGCAACGGCGGGTGTGTGCGAGCGGTCCTGCGGATGGCGTACACTGGTGACACAACGACGCGGGGTGGAGCAGCTCGGTAGCTCGCTGGGCTCATAACCCAGAGGTCGCAGGTTCAAATCCTGTCCCCGCTACTGAAGGCCGAGGGCCGGAATCCATAGGGATTCCGGCCCTCGGTGCTTTTCTCGGTACTTCATCACGTTCGGTGAGCGAACCACCCCGTTCCGCGTAACAACTGACACACCGTCAAAACCCGTCAGTCACTTGTGGGGCGGTCAACTCGCCCGATTTAAGCCGGTCATGGCAGGTAAGTCCGCGCGAAAAAGGTTAATGATCAAGTGGAATCGCTGGAATACCCCCCGCGCCTCCATTAACGTTCGATAACGCAGCGCGGTCGTCCCAGCCGTCACAGAAGGCGGCTCCGTGCGCACGCGCCGAATCTCGAAAGGGAACCGGGGAACCACCACTTGGGGTGAATCGGGCGGATACCGCCGTGGAAGCACGGCAGGTATACGCGCGTAGGAGACCTTCCTGCTCCGAACCCGTCAGCTAACCCGGTAGGCGAGAAGGAAGGAAAGGAGTACGCCCACGTGGCGTCCAACCGGCCTGCCCCCACGGCCCCGTACGCGCCGAAGCGCGAGAACGACACCTTCGGCTACGGCGGTCAGCGCACCGACGAGGGCCCGTTCCAGGAGTGGAACCCCACCGAGGAGTCCATCCGTCCCGTCCGTGGCCGGCATCGCGTCACCAAGCAGCGCGGCGGAGGCCTCGCCCGCAGCTCCACCGTCCTCGGCGTCGGCGTCATAGCCGCCGTGGGTGCCGGCGGCATGGCCAGCGCCCAGACCGGCAAGCCCCCGGTGTCCATCTCCGTGCCGGACCTGCCCTCGGTGGGTTCCCTCATCTCGGACGACGACACCCCCGAAGGCTCCGCCACCCCGCTCAGCAGCCTCGGCACCGCCACCGCGGACACCGCGAAGGGCACGTCCGGCGCCCACGCCGGCGCCGGTGACGCGCTGCGTGCCCGGATCATGGCGCAGGTCGAGCACCAGCAGGAACAGATCGAGTCCAAGGCCGCGCAGGACGCCGCGGCCGCCGCCGAGAAGGCAGCGGCGGACGCCGTCGCCAAGGCGGAGAAGGAAGCCAAGGCCAAGGCCGCCGAAGCCAAGAAGAAGGCGGAGGAGGAGGCGGAGAAGAAGGCCGAGGCCGAGCGGCTCGCCTCCCTCGCCAAGCAGTTCACGCTGCCGACCTCCTCCTACACCCTCACCTCCACCTTCGGCCAGGCCGGCGCCTACTGGTCCTCCGGCCACCACACCGGCCTCGACTTCGCCGCCCCCACGGGCACGCCGATCAAGGCCGTGCACAGCGGCACCATCACCGAGGCGGGCTGGAACGGCTCGTACGGCTACAAGACCGTCCTCACCCTCGATGACGGCACCGAGATCTGGTACGCGCACCAGTCCTCCATCGGCGTCAGCGTCGGCCAGAAGGTCGGCACGGGTGACGTGATCGGCCGGGTGGGAGCCACCGGCAACGTCACCGGGGCCCATCTGCACCTCGAAGTGCACACCGGCGGATCCGCGAGCGGCATCGACCCGATGGCGTGGCTGCGCGGCAAGGGACTGAACCCGTAAGCGGTACGCGCGCGTTGAAGCAACGAGACTGAAGACCGACAGCCCTGACGACGGCCCCCGACGTCAGGGCTGCCGGCGTTCTGGCGTAGGGCCATCGGCGTTTCGGCGTGGGGCCCCGAGGTTTCGGCGTAGGGCCGTTCTGGCGTGTGGGGCGGCGCGGTGCATACGGGCCGGAGTGTTTACAGGGGTTTTGCGTTCGCTGCGGAATGAGGCGTTCCTCTCCGGGTGTTGACGTGGACTATGACTCCTCTGCGCAAGCTCGGCTCTTCCGACCTCGAGGTCTTCCCGCTCGCCCTCGGCGGCAACGTCTTCGGCTGGACCGCCGACGAGGACCAGTCGTTCGCCGTACTCGACGCCTACACCGCCGCCGGCGGCAACTTCGTCGACACCGCCGACGTCTACTCGGCGTGGGCCGACGGCAACCGGGGCGGGGAGTCCGAGACCATCCTCGGCAAGTGGCTCGAGGCCCGGGGCAACCGCTCCGACGTGGTCGTCGCCACGAAGGTCAGTCAGCACCCCGACTTCCAAGGTCTGTCCGCCGCCAACATCACGGCCGCCGCCGACGCCTCCCTGCGGCGCCTGCGCACCGACTACATCGACCTCTACTACACCCACTTCGACCAGCCCGACGTGCCCGTCGAGGAGATCATCGGCGCGCTCGACACCCTCGTGAAGGCCGGAAAGGTGCGGCACATCGCCGCCTCCAACATCTCCGCCGAACGGCTGCGCGAGTCCCTGGAGTTCTCCGACCGCGAGGGGCTCGCCCGGTACGTGGCTCTCCAGCCGCACTACAACCTTGTCTCCCGCGACACGTACGAGGGTGAGCTCCAGGACCTCGCCGAGCGGGCCGGCCTCGCGGCCGTTCCGTACTACGCGCTTGCGTCCGGCTTCCTCACGGGCAAGTACCGGCCCGGTACGACCGTCGAGAGCGCGCGGGCGGGCGGTGCCGCCAAGCATCTGGAGACCGAGCGGGGGCAGCGGGTCCTCGCCGCCCTCGACGAGATCGCCGGGGCGCACGACGTGCCCGTGGCCACGGTCGCTCTCGCCTGGCTCGCCGCCCGGCCCACCGTCGCGGCGCCGATCGCTTCCGCACGGACGGTGGAGCAGCTGCCCGCACTGGTCCGCGTCGGGGAGCTGACGCTCTCGGAGGCCGAGGTCGAACGGCTCACCCGGGCTTCGGCCTGAGCGTCGGCGGATTCTGGGGCGGGGCGGTTCGGGCGTCGGAGGGTTCTGCGGGGTTCGGCCTGAGCGTCGGCGGGCTCTGCCGGGTTCGGTTTGGGCGTGACCTTTCGCGGGTCTACGTCTGAGCAGGCCTAGGTGCGGTAGGGGTTGTACGCGGGGTACGGCGTCGGCTGGTGGCCGTAGCCGTACCCGTACACCCCGTGGACCGGCCAGGGCGGGGCCACCACCGGGACCGGTGGGGCGGTGATCCGTGCCGCGTGGTCCAGCGCGGGGCGGGACACCTCCCGGCGGCGCCACAGTTCGCCGAGCAGTTCCCGCTCCCGTACGGCGAAGTCCGCCCGCGCGCTGCCCCGCCGGGCCCGGTGCCGCAGGAACGCCAGGGACGTCGCGTAGGCCTCGTACCGGGCCACCTCACGGGCCGCCGCCCGGCCCGCGTGGCGACGGGCGTACTGGCGGGCGATCCGCCGGGCCCGCATCGAGCCGAGCGCGTACGGCTCGGCCGGGGTCAGCCAGCCGGCCACGGCGTAGGCGGGCAGCTCCGCCCGTACGGTCTTCAGCTCCCGCTGCCGCGTCCAGATCACCAGCCACGTCAACAGCCCGAAGATCGGCACCATGAACGCCGCGTACACGGCGAAGAACCCGTACTCGCCGAACGCCGAGGAGCCGTTCCACATCGCGTGCATGCCCATCGCGAGCAGCAGCCCGCAGAGCGGGAAGGCGACGCGGCGCAGGTGCCGGCGGTCCGGCGAGAGTGCGGCGATGCCGAAGCCGATGCCGGTGAGGACCGTGAACAGCGGATGCGCGAACGGCGACATGATGATGCGCACGAAGAAGGTCGCCGCCGTGACGGAGGCGATGCCGGTGCCGCCGGTGAGCTGGTCGGTGCCGAACGCGGTGCCCAGGTAAAGGATGTTCTCCGTGAAGGCGAAGCCGGTGGCGGTCACACCGGCTATGACGACGCCGTCGACGATGCCGGTGAAGTCCCGGCGCCGGAAGAGGAAGACCAGGAGGACGGCCGCCGCCTTCGCCGACTCCTCGACCACCGGTGCTATCACCGTCGCGCCGAGGGTGTCCGCGCTGGACGGGTCCGCGGTCGCCGTTGCTATCCATCTCGTCGCGAAGCTGTTGGCGACGATCGCTATCAGGGCCGCCGCGCAGGCGCCCCAGGCGAAGCAGAAGATCAGGTTCCGCCAGGGGCCGGGTTCGACCCGGTCCAGCCAGCGGAACGCGGCGATCAGCAGGGGCACGGGGAGGACGGCCAGTCCCAGCCCGACCAGGAACCCCTCCGTGCCGGTTTCCTCGCGGACCAGGGCGAGGATGACCAGGCCGGATATCGCGAGGAGCGTGCTCAGTGCGCCGTAGCGCACCCAGGCGCGCTGCCACCAGTGGGCGTGCCGCAGGGAGCCGGCCGTGCCTGGGCCTGCGAAGGGGACGCCGTCGGTGGGACCGCTCGGGTACGACGGGTGTGGGGGACTGGTGGCCACGGAATTGACCCTAACGACGGATGGGCGCTGTCCGCAGGCGGGAAAGGTGCCAGGGGTGGTCAGGCGCCGGCGGGGGGCTGGTCCACGTGCTGTACGCGGCGGAAGAGGAGGTCGTTCACGACATGTCCCTTGTCCAGTCCCTGGCCCTCGAAACGGGTCAGCGGACGGAAGTCGGGACGCGGCGCGAAACCGCCGTCCGCCTGTGTGTTCTCGAAGTCGGGGTGCGTGGTGAGGACGTCGAGCATCTGTTCGGCGTACGGCTCCCAGTCGGTGGCGCAGTGGACGAGGGCGCCGGGCCGGAGGCGGGTGGCGGCGAGGGTGAGGAAGTCGGGCTGGATGATCCTGCGCTTGTGGTGCCGCTTCTTGGGCCAGGGGTCGGGGAAGTAGACGCGAAGGCCGCCGAGGGAGTCCGGGGCGAGCATCTCGCGCAGGAGGATGATCGCGTCGCCGTTGCCGACGCGGATGTTGGACAGGCCGTTGCGGTCGGCGAGGTTGAGGAGGTTGCCCTGGCCGGGGGTGTGGACGTCGACCGCGAGGATGTTCGTGGCGGGGTCGGCGGCTGCCATCCGGGCGGTGGCCTCGCCCATGCCGAAGCCGATCTCCAGGACGACGGGGTTGTCGTTGCCGAACAGCTCGGGCAGGTCGAGGGTGCGGCTGCCGTCGATGTCGAGGCCCCACTTGGGCCACAGACGCTGCAGTGCGTCCGCCTGACCGGCTGTGACGCGGCTGCGGCGGGGCTGGAAACTGCGGATCCGCCGCTCGAAGTGCGAACCGGCGGGGTCGGCCTTCGGCCCGTCGGGGAAGCGTGGCTCTCCCTTGCCTCGGGTGCGGCGGACGGAGACGCCGGGGGAGTGCGGCTGCGGGTCCGTGTGCGGGCTCGGGTCCGTGTGGGGCTGCGGGGCCGTGTGGGGCTGCGGGGCAGTGTGCGGGTTCGCGTCCGTGTGCGGGTTCGGGGCTTCGGGGGTGTTCGCGGAGTCAGACACAGTGCCTCTGATTTTACGGCTGCGGTGGGGCGCGTAGGCGCCGGTGGCGGGTCGGGGCCGCGCCGGGGGGTGTCCGTCCTCGGAACGGCGCGATGGGCTTGTACGCCGACTCGCTGTCCGTTGACGCGCCAACCGCTGCGGGCGGACACCCCCCGACACGTCCCCTTGTCGCCGTACGCGGGTGCGGGTGCGTCGTGACGCGTCCCGCAGCCGCACCGCCCCTGCTGCTTCCCAGGGCTGCGGGCCCACTCGGCGCTGACGGGAACGCCGAGTCACGCAGGCTTCACAGCGCGCTCAGTGCCCTCCTGGCGACCTCCCTGCCGATCGGCAAGGACGCGGTGGCCGCAGGCGACGGTGCATTGAGGACATGGACAGTCCTGGCGCCCTCGCGGATCAGGAAGTCGTCGGCCAAGGTTCCGTCGCGGAGGACCGCCTGTGCGCGCACACCCGCGGCCGTCGGGACCAGGTCGTCCTCGGACACCCCGGGCAGCAGCCTGCCCACCGCCTGTGTGAACGCCCTCTTGGACAGGGATCGCCGCAGCTCACCCGCCCCGTACCGCCAGTGGCGGCGGGCTATCCGCCAGGAACCGGGCCAGGTCAGGGTCGCGCCCAGTTCGCGCAGGCTCACCGTGCCCCAGCCGTATCCCTCGCGGGCCAGGGCCGGCACGGCGTTCGGCCCGACATGGACGCTCCCGTCGATGCCGCGCGTGAGATGCACCCCGAGGAACGGGAACGCCGGATCGGGCACGGGGTAGACCAGGCCGCGCACCAGCTCGGGCCGGGCCAGCTCGTAGTACTCGCCCCGGAACGGCACGATCCGGACGTCCGGGTCGTCCCCGGTGAGCCGGGCGATCTCGTCGCACTGCAGGCCCGCGCAGTTCACCAGGACCCGCCCGCGTACGACGTCACCCGCGGCCGTCAGCACGGCGACTCCCCGCTCGGGGCGCCGGTCGACGCGCACGACCCGGGTGCCGTAGCGGATCTCCGCGCCCGAGCCGTGGGCCAGCTGGCGGGCGACCGCGACGAAGTCGCAGATGCCGGTCGTACCGACGTGGATCGCGGCCAGGCCGCGGACCTCCGGCTCGTACTCGGCGATCTGCGACGCACCCAGTTCGCGGACCGGGATGCCGTTCTCCCGGCCGCGCTGCACGAGCGCGTGCAGGCGGGGCAGCTCCGCACGGTCGGTGGCGACGATCAGCTTGCCGGTGACCGCGTGCGGGATGCCGTACTCGGCGCAGAACTTGACCATCTCCGCCGCGCCCCGCACCGCGTAGCGGGCCTTGAGGGAGCCGGGGCGGTAGTAGATGCCGCTGTGGATGACGCCGCTGTTGCGGCCGGTCTGGTGGCGGGCCGGGCCCGGCTCCTTCTCCAGGACGGTGACACGTGTGCCCGGTGCGGCGCGGGTGATCGCGTACGCCGTCGACAGACCGACGATGCCGCCGCCGATCACCAGCACGTCGCAGTCGTACGCCATCCGCACCTGCACCACCTCCCGCTACCGATAGTGCACTGCGCCACTGACAGCGCCTTCAAACGCCGGGAGCACCATCGTCTCCAGGGGGGGCGGGGAACTGCGCGATCAGCCACGACCGGCCCGCGGTGACGAGATCACAGCAACCCGGCATCCGCTCAGGCGGGAGCCATCAGCAGCGGTCGTGCACGCTCACGGAGCTCCACGACCCGCGGCTCGTCGCCGTACGGCTCCAGCCGGTGCAGGAGGTCCTTCACGTACTCGGTGGTACGGGCCGAGGAGATCCGCCCGGCGACCTCCACCGCCCGCACTCCCTGCTCGCACGCCGCGTCGAGGTTTCCCGACTCCAGTTCGGCGACCGCGGAGACGACCAGGCGCAGGCCGTGCGAGCGGACGAACTCCTCCGTGGGCTGGGACAGGGCCTGCTCGGTGAAGCGGCGGACCTGGCGGGGCGCCTTGAGGTCGCGGTAGCACTCGGCGGCGTCGGCGGCGAAGCGGTCGTAGGAGTAGAAGCCGAGCCAGCTCGGGTCGTTGTCGCCGGGGCGGGCTCGCTCCAGCCAGCTCTCGGCCGCCTTCAGGGCGCCGCCGGCCGCCTGGGCGTCGTTCGCGCGTGCGTGCGCGCGTGCCTCGACGAGGCGGAAGAAGCTCATGGTGCGGGCCGTCGCCAGACCGCGGTTGCGTTCCAGGGCGGCCTGGGCGAGGTCCACGCCCTCGTCGCCGAAGCCGCGGTAGGTGGCCTGGAGGGACATGGTGGCCAGCACGTAGCCCCCGAGGGGGACGTCCGCCGCCGCCCGGGCCAGGCGCAGGGCCTGGATGTAGTAGCGCTGGGCCGCTTCCTGCTGGCCCGTGTCGAAGGCCATCCAGCCGGCGAGGCGGGTGAGTTCGGCGGAGGCGCCGAAGAGGGCCCGGCCGACCTCGTCGGAGTACGAGCCGAGCAGCAGGGGGGCGGCCTCCACCCTTAAGCACTCGGGGACCATCGACGAACGCCAGTCGCCGCCGCCGTACTTGGAGTCCCAGCGCCGCGCGTCCTCGGCGGCCTCCCGCAGCTTCTGCACATCGCTGTGGCCGACTTTGAGCGGTGCGCCGGAGCCCTCGCCGGGGCCCACGTCACGCGCGACCGAACTGTCGGCCGGGGTTATCAGCCATCGTGAGGCGGGCGTTGCGTATGCGCTCACCGCGAACGATCCCGCCAGCGACTGCCAGATGCCGCCGGAGCCGGCCCGGCGGCCGGCGAGGTCGAGGCGGTACAGGTCGGTCGCGGATCGCACCGCCTGCCCGACGTCCCGAGGGAAGGCGAGGCCGACCTCGGGTGCGGGGTCCGCGTCCGCCAGGCCGATCTCGTGCAGCGGCACCGGGCGGCCGAGTTTCTGGCCGATGGCGGCGGCGATGAGGTGCGGGGCGGCACCCTGCGGCACCATGCCCTTCGACACCCAGCGCGCCACCGACGTCTTGTCATAGCGAAGCGTCAGACCGCGCTGGGCGCCAAGGTCGTTGACGCGCCGCGCGAGGCCCGCGTTGGAGATTCCCGCGAGGGCGAGAACGGCGCCGAGTTTTTCGTTCGGCCCGCGTTGCTCCCTGGACATGCGCCACCCCTCGACACAGACGGCTGCCGTACTGGCATAACCACGCGGCATTCGTAAACCCAGCGTAGTTCGCCGCATCCCAAGCGTTAAGGGGCATTGTTCCGGTTGGCGGGATTGTGGTCCGTACTGAAGTACGGTTCAGATACGGGCTGTTGCGACGTGCTCCCATTGTGTGGCCGTGCGCCTGCCCGTGCGCTCTTCTCCGGCCATTGCGGGAGCGCTTCCATGGTCGTTGCGTGGGTCGGCCCGCTGTACTGGATCCAGTGGGCTGGGGGACACCGCCGCCTACATCCCCGCGGGCGGCGGAACGGTCCGGGAGGCGTGCTCCGTCTCCCGGACTGCGCGACCGGGTGGCAGGGCGCCGCGCCTGTACGGAGAGTGTTCGAGGCTGCGCGCGGGACACCGATTTGGCCGAAAACCGCCCCCGCCGGTCGCGGGCTATCAGGGCTCCGACCATGGCAGTTGAGGGCGCGTCGGGCGTGATTGGGGCGCGTTCCGGGGGCGCATTCGCGTCGCAGTAGTACTGCAGACATGTCGCTGGCGGGCCTTGATTCTTCGCCGCTTCTTCGTTTTGCTCTGCTTTTCCGGCGTCCGGTGCGTCGTCCTCTCCGTCCGGTCTTTCGTCCCGTCCCCTGTCCCGTCCCCTGTCTCGTTCCGCGTCTCGTCTTCCGTCTCGTCTTCTGTGGGGCGGGCGTCGTTTCGTTCGGCTTTCCGTCCGGATCTTCTTGTGGCGTGCGGGTGTTCGGGGTGTTCGCGACCGTGCGGGTGGCTCCGCCGGGGCGCATTCGGCGGAGCGCAAGCGGCGTCGGCATCCTCTGGAACGCCGCCTTCATGGCAGCATGGGGAACCGGTTCGTACGGTGCACTGGTTGTCCACAGCCTGTGGAGGCGGCGATGCGGTGGTTGGTGGGATGGAGCAGCACCGCCGCGGCAGCCGTCGCTGCCGGTTCGGCGGGGGCGACCGGCAGCGAGGGTGAGACGCTGCACCCGGTGGGCTCCCAACTCCTGTGGGGCGACCCCGATCCGCTCTGGGCGGTCGGTGACTGGCGCCCCGACGAAGTACGGGTCGTGAAGGCCGACGACCGGACCAGGATCGCCGTCCTCGGCATCTGCGGCGCCACCGACGAGCAGCTGCGCGTCGCGCTGTTCGCCGCGCGCGGCGGCGCACTTCGGCACCTGACCGCCTGGCCGGGCAGTTACACCGCGATCGTCCAGGTCGGCAGGCGGATCACCGTCTGCGGTGATCTCGCGGGCGCGCGGCCGGTGTTCCACACGCCCTGGGCCGGCGGTACGGCGTACGCGACCGCCGCGCTGCCGCTGGCCGACCTCATCGAGGCCAACCTCGACTTCGGGCATCTCGCCGCGCTGCTGGCGGCTCCTGACGTGCCGGCCGCGCTGCACGACTCCACGCCGTACGACGGCGTGAAGCGCATTCCGCCCGGGCACGCCCTCATCCTGCGCGCCGGGGCGCGCGAGATCGCCGGGTACGAGCCGGTCGCCTCGCTGGCCGTGGCGGCGCCCCCGGCCGATCCCGACAGCGCGGTCGACGCGGTGCGCGACGCGCTCGTGGAGGCCGTGCGGACGCGGTTGTCCGCCCCGCGGCACGTCCCCGGCGCCGACATGGACCCCGGCCCCGTGCCCGGCATGGGACCCGCCGAGCGGCGTGCCGCGCGCGGGATGCCGGTGCCGGGAATCGGCGCGGACCTGTCCGGCGGGCCCGCCTCCGGGGCACTGGCGCTGCTGGCCGCGGGTCTGCCCGGGATGCCGGGCACGGTGCTGGGGCACGGCACGGGTGCGGGGGAGCGGCTGCTGGCCGTCACGTTCAACGACCTCGCCGTCGGAGGCCGGGAGGCGGAACTGGAGCGCGCGGGCGCGCTGGCCGCGAACCCGCGGCTGCACCACGTCGTCGTGGCGGGCGGCGAGGAGACCCTCCCCTACGCCGACCTGGACGGGCCCCTGACGGACGAGCCCGGGCCGTGCCTGGTGTCGGCGGCGCGCCATCGGGCCCGGCTGGCGGCCGGCAGCGCGGACCACTTCACGGGCCACGGTGCGCGCCAGGTCCTGGACGCCCATCCCGCCCGCCTGGCCGACCTGTTGATGGACCGCCGACGACGGCATCTCGTACGGCCGGTCGCCGCCCTCACCAAGGCCGACGGGTCGGTGCTGGTGCCCGCGCGCGTGTACGCGGCCGCGCGGCGGTTGTCCCGCATGCCGTACCGGTCGGGGCTCGAGGCCCTCGCCGAGCGGCTGCTCGATCCCCGCTCCGACGACGGCCTCGACGCGCCCGGCGGTGCACTGGACGCGTCGCTCGCCGCGCTGACCTGGGGCAGACCCGGGCCGGCGGCGCGCTGGCTGACCGGTGAGGCGCTCGCCGAAGTATCGGTTCGCCTTCAGGCGGCCACCCACCGGTCGGAGCTGGTCGGGCCGGGACAGCGGCCTGGGGACTTCCGTGCGCGTGCGGCGCTCGCGCGGCATGCGGCGGACCTGCGGGTGTTGGAACAGGCGGCGGAGGTCCGCTTCCAGCGGCTGCACGCGCCGTTCCTCGACAACCAGGTCGTGCGCGCGGCCCGGGCCCTGCCCGAGGCGCTGCGGGTGCGGCCGGGGTCGCGGGCGGCGATCCTGCGTACGGTGCTGGAAGGGGCCGGGGTCCGTGAACTTCCGCCCGGCTGGGGCGCCCCGACCCAGGCGACGGCCGCGGCCGCGGAGCGCACGGGGCTGCGCGTGGCGGCGGACTCCCTGGTCGCCCTGTTCGACACCCCGCTGCTGGCGGAGGCGGGCCTGGTCGAGGCCCGCGTGGTCCGCAAGGCGCTGCGCGGCGCGGCGGCGGGCGAACCCCTCCCCCTGGACGGCCTGGCGGACCTGGTCTCCCTGGAGCTGTGGCTGCGCCGCCTCCTCGCCCGCCGCGGCACCTGCTGGACGGGCACCCCGGCACGGCAGCGGGCCGTCCCGGCAGGGATCGCACCGCAGCGGGGGGCGTTGGGGGCGGGGGCCGGTGGGGGGCGGCGGGTGTAGCGGTTGTGCGTGGACCTGCCCACACCCCCGCGCAACGCCCCGCACGGAAAACCCCCCGCCCCTCACCACCACCCCGGCGACAATGAGCCCGTGCGGTACAGAATCCTGGGCGTCACCACGGCAGAGGACGAACACGGCTCGGTCGTACCCATCGGCGGTCCCCGTCTCCGTGCCCTGCTCACCGCCCTCGCCCTGCGTCCCTCCCGCGTCGTCACTCCCCAGGCGCTGATCGACGAGGTCTGGGCCGAGGACCCGCCCCAGGACGCCCCCGCCGCCCTCCAGGCCCTCGTCGGCCGTCTCCGCAGGGCCCTCGGCAAGGACGCCGTCACCTCCGAGACGGGCGGCTACCGACTCACGGCCGGCAAGGACGACATCGACCTCTTCGTCTTCGAACGGCTCGTCCGGCAAGGCATCGACGCCCTGACCGCCGACGATCCCGCCCTCGCGGAACGGCACCTCGACGCCGCCCTCGCCCTCTGGCACGGCCCGGCCCTCGCCGACCTCCCCGACCGCTCCGCCGCCACCCGCCCGGAGGCCAGACGCCTGGAGGCGACCCGGGCCCGGGCGGAGGCCCGGCTACGGCTCGGACACGGGCCGGACGTCGTACCCGAGCTGCGCGAGCTGACCGCCGTACACCCCTACGACGAGCCGCTGCACGCCCTCCTCATCCGCGCCCTGCGCGACACCGGACGGGAGGCCGACGCCCTCGCCGCGTACGAGACCGCCCGCCGTGCCCTGGCCGAAGGCCTCGGCACCGACCCCGGGCCCCGGTTGCGCGCCCTCCACGCCGAACTGCTCGACTCCGCCCCGAAAGACGGGAAGCGCCCGCCCCCGCCGCCGGAGCGCGAGCGCGAGCGCACCCGGCCGGGGGCCATCCGCCCGCGTCTGACCTCTTTCGTCGGCCGGGAACCCGAGATCGCCGCCATCCGTTCCGACATGCGCGGGGCCCGACTCGTCACCCTCACCGGACCGGGCGGCTCCGGCAAGACCCGTCTCGCCGAGGAAGCCGCCGCCGGGCTCCCGCAGGCATGGCTGGCCGAGCTCGCCCCGCTCGACCGGCCCGAGGCGGTACCGGGAGCGGTGGTCAGCGCGCTCGGTCTGCGCGAGACCATGCTGATGACCAGCGAGCTCACGGCCGTGCAGGACGACCCGGTCGGGCTGCTCGTGGAGTTCTGCGCGCCGCGCAGCCTCCTTCTGATCCTTGACAACTGCGAACATGTCATCGGCGCCGCCGCCCACCTCGCGGAGACCCTGCTGACCCGCTGCCCGGGGCTCACGATCCTGGCCACCAGCCGGGAACCCCTCGGCATCCCGGGCGAGTCGGTCCGCCCGGTCGAGCCCCTGCGCCCCGACCACGCGCGCCGGCTGTTCGCGGAGCGGGCCACCGCCGTCCGTCCCGACGCGCAGGCCGTGCTCCGCGACGAGCAGGCGGTGGCGGAGATCTGCCGGCGGCTGGACGGGCTGCCGCTCGCCATCGAACTGGCGGCGGCGCGGCTCCGGCTGCTCACGCCCCGGCAGATCGCCGACCGCCTCGACGACCGCTTCCGCCTCCTCACCTCCGGGAGTCGTACCGTCCTGCCCCGCCAGCAGACCCTGCGCGCCGTCGTCGACTGGTCGTGGGACCTCCTCGACGACGCCGAGCGGACGATGCTGCGCGAGGTGTCCGTGTTCGCGGGCGGCTGGGACCTCACGGCGGCCGAGGCCGTGTGCTCCGGGCCCGCCGCCGAGCTGATCGGGGCCCTCGTCGACAAGTCCCTCGTCGTGGCGGCCCCCGGCGCGGACGACGGCTCCCCCGGCATGCGGTACCGCATGCTGGAGACCATCCACGAGTACGCCGTCGAGCGCGCCGCCGACACCCCGCCGCTGCGCGCCACCGCCGAGCTCCGGCACCGCGCCTGGGCGCGTGCGCTCGCCGAGCGGGCCGATCCGCAGCTGCGCTCCGCCGGCCAACTGCCCTGGATCTCCCGCCTGGAGACCGAGCTGGACAACATCCGCGCGGCCCTCGACCGGGCCCTCGCCGCCGGGGACGAGGCGGAAGCCGGCGCTCTCGCCCTGGCCATGGGCTGGTTCTGGTGGCTGCGCAACTACCGGCACGAGGGCATGGAGTGGCTCGAGCGGACCCTGCGCCTCGGTGCGGCCCTGGACATGGCGGGCCGTGTACCGCCCGGCGGCGAGGCCGGGCCCGGCCATATCGACCACTTCCTCACCGCGCCGGACGGGGAGGCGGGGCATCCCCTGCACGCCCTGCGGATGGATGTGCGCCTGCTGCACCTGTTCTTCATGACCGAGGTCGCGCCCATGGAGACGTTCGCCGCCGAGCGGCTGCCCTACATGGAGCGGGTGTGGGCCCACTACACGGAAGGCGGCCCGCACGCGGCCCGTATCCCCGGGCTGGTCTGCCCGATCCTGTCCTCCTTCCTGGGCGACCCGAGCGAGGTCCGGACGGTCCTGGACGCCGCGGTCGACAACTGCCGTGCGTACGGCGGTGACTGGGAGATCTCCGTCGCCCTGATGTTCCGCGTGCACACGGTCGTCGACGGGCCCGGTGCCCTGGAGGGCGTCGACGACGACCTCGCGGAACTGCGGGTCCTCAGCCGCCGCGCGGGCGACCGCTGGCTGCGCGCCCAGGTGTGCAGCGCGGCGGGCGAGGCCGCCATGGTGCGCAGCCGTTTCGAGGAGGCCAAGGGCGAGTACGAGGAGGCGCTGCGGCTCGCCTACGAGGTGGGCGCCTACGCCGAGTCGCCGTTCCTCATCGCCCGGCTCGCCGAGATCGCCTACCGTGCGGGCGACCGGGTCTTCGCACAGTCCTCGCTGGACGAGGCCACCGCCGCCGCCGAGCGGTACGGCGTGCGGGACTCCAAGGCGTACGTCCTGCTGATGCGCACGCAGATGGCTTTCGAGGACGGGCACACCGGCCGGGCGCGAGCGTGGTGGGAGGAGGCCCTCGCCACCACCCCCGGCACATCGCCCCCGCAGTTCATGGTGATGCTGCGCCTGCTCGACGCCGCGATCAGCGCGAAGGAGTCCGGTCCGCGCTCCGGCCTGGCCAAGGCGACCGAAGCCCTGCGCGAAGCGGTGGAGAAACGGTGCTCGGACGTCGTCCGGGCGACGGTCGTGGAGGGCGTGGCGGGACTGCTGGCCGACCTCGGCGACTTCCCGCGTGCGGCCCGGCTGCTCGGCACCGGCGACCACTGGCGGTCCGGGCGCCCGCGGTCCATCCCGGAGATCCCCCCGCTCGAACGCGCCGAGGCCGCTGTCCAGGCCGCTCTGGGCCGTGCCCGCTGCGAGGCGGAACGCGCCCGGGGTGCGGCCCTCACCGCGGACGACGTCCTGCGCGAGCTGGACGAGGCGTGCCTCAGCTACGCCACCGGCCCGGTGGCCTGAACCGTACGACCGTCAGCCGCAGGTGAAGGTGGACTCCGCCCAGTCCACCGGCATCAGGTCGTCGAAGGCGCTGCGCGGTTCCACCACCAGCCGGACCGTGCTGCGGCCGGTGAGGTCCACGTGGACGGGCACGGCCCGATCACCGCCCTCGACCAGCGGGGACCGCCACAGCCGGACTCCGTCGGCGTAGACGGAGAAGTGCACCTTGCCGAGCCTCAACGTCATGTCGTCCACTCCCACGAGCGCGTCGTACGACGCGCAGGTGCGGTTGAGGTCGATCGTGACGGACGAGCGGCCGTGCACGGTGACGCCGTGGGCGTGGCGCCGGCCGCCGACGGAGAGGCCGGACCGCTGCCAGACCCAGCTGCTCGAACCGATCCGCATCTCGGGTTTCGTGCCGTCGCCGTTGACGTCGTACGACAGTTCGCTCCACTGGTAGACGACCGGGGCGGGCGGGGGTGGCGGAGGCTGCCGCGGGGGAGTGGGCGTCGGTGTGGGGGCGGGGGGCGGAGCCGGTTTCGGAGGCGCGGGCGGTGGAGCGGGCGTCCGGGTCGGCGTCGGGGTCGCTTCGGGGTCGGGACCCGGGCTGGTCCTGGGGCTCGGTGTCGGTGTGGGCGTCGCGGCCCGCGCGGGCTCGATCCCCGGCGGCCTCGGCCCCGGTCCGGGCCGTGCGGAGGAGGGCGAGGGCGTGGGGACGGGCGTGGACTCGCCCGGGCGCACCACCGACGACGGCGGAGGGGGCGAGGGGTCGGCCCCGGCCTCTGCCTTCGGTTTTTGGTTGCCGGACAGTGCCATCACCACCGCCGCCACCACACCCACGGCGACCACACCGGCCGCGATACCGGCCTTCACCGCCGCGCCGCCCCCCTCGGAGACCGCCGCCCCGACCCCGCCACCGGCCGAACCACCACCGGCCGAACCACTGCCGGCTGTGGCAGCCGACCCCGCCGAACCACCGGCGGAACCACCACCCGCCGCACCGGCCGAACCACTACCGGTCGCAGCGGCCCCACCGGCCGAACCCCCTCCGGCCGCAGCAGCCGACCCGGCCGAGCCACCGCCGGTCGCGGCTGCCCCGCCGGCCGAGCCACCCGCCGCTGCCGCCCCCGCCGCACCGGCCGCTCCCGCACCCCCGGCGATGAGCCCGGCGGCCTTCGCGTAACCGGCGGCCCCGAACCAGCCGATGACGGCGACCGGCACCACGGCCGGGATACCGCCGGCCACTTCCTCGATCTGCAGTGCGGCCAGCCGGCACTTCGCGCATTCGTCCAGGTGCTTGCGCAGCCCCCGCTCGGCGCGGGTGCGCAACCGCCCGCGGGCGTAGGTGCCGAGCTGGTCGGCGTAGCGCGCGCAGCCCTCGTCGCCGGTGAGGGTGGCGCTGACGTGGGCCTGGAGGTAGGCCTGCTTGAGTCCCTCGCGGGCCCGGCTGGCGAGTACGCGGGTGCCGTTGGCGTCCAGCCCGAACAGCGTGGCGACCTCGCTGGGGGACTCGTCCTCGATCTCGGTGTGCCACAGCACGGCCTGCCAGCGCTCCGGCAGCGACCGGAAGGCCCGCATGGCCATGGACTGCTCGGCCTCGTGCATCGCCCGGACGTCCGCGCCCAGTTCGAGCGTGTCGTCACCGGACACGTCGGGCCCGTGCGCGGACTGGGCGGCGAACACCGCGAAGTCGTCGACGAGCTGCTCGCGCCGTGCCGACCTCGTCCAGGAGGCGGCGACGCGCCGGACGGAGGTGAGCAGGTAGGCGCGTACGGCCTGGGTGGGGCCCGCGCCGCCGCGCACCGCCTGGAGCATGCGGGCGAAGACCTCGGCGGTCAGATCCTCCGCGGTGTGGGCGTCGCGGCAGCAGGTGCGGGCGTACCGGCGCACGGCTTGCGCATGGCGCCGGTACAGCTCCTCGTACGCCGTGTCGTCGCCCGCGCGCATCCGGTCGATGAGGCCGGCGTCGGACGGCGGCGTCCCGTGCGGCGGCAGGGCACCGTCGTCGCGCCTGTCGCGCTGGGCCGGGACCGATCCGTCGGCCGGGTGCCCGGCGGGCGGCACGCTCGCGCGCCCGCCCTGGCTCGGCACCTTCGGCGGGACCGGACCGCCGGCCGTGGCGTCGCCGTGCCCACTGCCGCTCGACTCGTCCCGCCCGTCAACGCTCATCGCGGAAAGCCCCCGGCAGCCGCCCAACCCGTCCAGACCACCGGGTCAGCGTGCCATATGGGCTTATGGTCAGAAGCCCGAAGTTCGGACCATCACTCATCCGTGGGGTTTTACCGCTCGGCAGACTGGCCGTCACTCATTCGGGGAAGGCTCTCCCTCTTGTCTCCTGCTTCTCTTCCGGACCCGGACGCGCGCCGCCCGAGCCCCGAAGCTCCACCCGGCCCGGGGCCTGGTCGCCCCGGGCCCCGTGGCTCAGGCCGGTCGCGAGCGCAGGCCCTCCAGCAGGATGTCCAGCAGCCGGGCCGACGCGGCCGCCTGCTGAGCGGCGTCCGGCAGTGAGGGCGCGGCCGTGGCGATCACCAGCAGCACGTCCGACACCGACACGTCCGCCCGCAGCTCACCGGCCGCACGCGCCCGGTCAACGAGCCGGCCCACGACCTCGAGCAGCGCCGTCGTCCCGGCGTCGTCCTCGGCCGCCACCGCCGGTACCGCGGCGACCGCGACAGGCTGGTCGGGCACCAGTCGCAGCTCCGTCGTGCCCGGCTGGGTCCGCTGCTGCGGCACCCGCGGGCCACCGGCACCGTCCTCGACGGAGACCCGCAGCACCTGCGGCGGCAGCAGCCGCCCCGCGCCGGAGGCCACCGACGTCCGCAGGAAGCGCGACAGCGCCGACCACGGTTCGTCCTCCTGCCCGAGCGCCGCCCGCGCCTGGTCGGTCAGCCGGGAGGTCTCCTCCTCGGCTATCCGGCGCACCAGGACGTCCTTGCTCGGGAACCGCCGGTACACCGTGCCCACACCGACCCGCGCGCGCCGCGCCACGTCCTCCATCGGCGCGCCGTATCCCAGCTCGCCGAAGACCTCGCGCGCCGCCCGCAGTACGTGCTCCAGATTGCGCTGTGCGTCCACACGCAGCGGCGTGGTCCGGGACGCGTCGCGTCCGCCTCCCGCCGCCGCGCTCATCGTCATACCGCCCGCCGCGACTGCGGACGCGGGCGACCAATGAGAGTCCTGAACATGCATAAGTATTCCCCCGGTAATGACGTCTCCCCCCGGAGACTCCCCGCCATACGATGCCGGGACGCGGGAACAGGCCCGTTCCGCGGCCCGCCCGTCGCGGACCCCGGTGAGCTTCCCCCTACACCCCGTCGACACACGAACATAGTTGAGAGGGAGTCAATTCAGAAGGGGCACGTTCCGCACAGAGCGCCCACCGATCGGAGTACGGGCGGCATACGTCCCGAATGTTCCCCCGTGCGCCCCCTGTAACACCCCTCCTGACCTGCGCGAATGCGCCGCAGGTCGCTAATCCGGCCAACTCCGCGCGCTCTCCCGCTCCGGTCACACAATTCGTCGAGGCTGTGGACAAACTCAAGCGACGGGTGCGTCATGGGATGGTGAAGGAACGTGCGGGCATTCTCGTTGTCGGTGGCGGCTACGTCGGGATGTACACGGCCCTGCGCCTGCAGCGCAGACTGAAACGGGAACTGGGCCGGGGCGAGGTGGAGATCACCGTCGTCACCCCCGACCCGTACATGACCTACCAGCCGTTCCTCCCCGAGGCCGCCGCGGGTGCCATCTCGCCCCGCCACGTCGTCGTACCGCTGCGCCGCGTCCTCGACCGGTGCCGGGTCCTGATCGGCGAGGCCACCGCCGTCGACCACGCGAAGCGCACCGCCACCGTCGCCACCCTGGCCACCGAGGAGGAGGGCACGGGCGCACAGCGACTGTCCTACGACCAGCTCGTCCTCGCCCCCGGCTCGGTCTCGCGCACCCTGCCGATCCCCGGCCTCGCCGACCACGGCATCGGCTTCAAGACCGTCGAGGAGGCCATCGGCCTGCGCAACCACGTCATCGAGCAGATGGACATCGCCTCCTCCACCCGCGACCCCGCGATCCGCGACGCGGCCCTCACCTTCGTCTTCGTCGGCGGTGGCTTCGCGGGCGTGGAGGCGCTCGGCGAACTGGAGGACATGGCCCGCTACGCCGCGCGCTACTACCACAACGTCCAGCCCGAGGACATGAAGTGGATCCTCGTCGAGGCCTCCGACCGCATCCTGCCCGAGGTCGGCGAGGAGATGGGCCGCTACACCGTCACCGAGCTGCGCCGCCGCAACATCGACGTCCGCCTCCACACGCGCCTGGAGTCCTGCGCCGACCGGGTCGCCGTCCTCAGCGACGGTGCCCGCTTCCCCACCCGTACGGTCGTCTGGACGGCCGGCGTGAAACCACACCCGGTGCTCGCCGCCTCCGACCTGCCCCGCAACGGCCGCGGACGCCTGAAGTGCACGCCGGAACTCTCGGTCGACGGCACCACGCACGCGTGGGCCGCGGGAGACGCCGCCGCCGTCCCCGACGTCACCGCCACGGAACCGGGCCGCGAGTGCGCCCCCAACGCCCAGCACGCGGTCCGCCAGGCCAAGGTCCTCGCCGACAACATCGTGCACACCCTGCGCGGCGAACCACTGGAGACGTACGCACACGCCTACGCCGGTTCGGTCGCCTCACTGGGCCTGCACAAGGGCGTCGCCCACGTCTACGGACGCAAGCTCAAGGGTTACCCCGCCTGGTTCATGCACCGCGCCTACCACCTCAGCCGTGTGCCCACCTTCAACCGCAAGGCGCGGGTGCTGGCCGAATGGACGCTGGCCGGCCTGTTCAAACGGGAGATCGTCTCCCTGGGTTCACTCGAACACCCACGGGCGGAGTTCGAACTCGCGGCCGGTGGAAAGCCTTCTCAAGACCCCCCGCACAACCCGAAGGGGTCGTCCTGACCGGACCCAGGAACTCCAGCGGCCGGCCCGGCGTCTGACGGATGTCGGTCCGGTCCGCGCCCTGCCAGACTGGTCCACCACCGCGGGTACGCCACCACGCGCCCCGGTGCGGGCCCTCCGGGGCCCCGGCCGGTTCCGGTGCCGGCCGCCGACCACTACACGAGGCAAGGATTCGTGAACTTCACGCGCTGGAGCGCCCGGCTCCCCGGAACGCAGCGCCGCGCGGCAGCGCGGACCGAGCAGACGGCCTCCCCGGACCGGCGGGGGGAAGGCTCCGTACCCGCCGCCCGTGCCGAACAACTGACCGACGAGACACCGTCCGTTCCCGCCGTCGACGAACTGCGGGTGCGTGAGGTCCTCGACCGCGTCCCGTCCCTCGTCGCCCTGGTCCACGGCCCCGACCACCGCATCGCCTACGTCAACGACGCCTACACCACCGCCTTCGGCATCCGCCCGCTGGGCGAACGGGCCCGCGAGGCACTCCCCGAGCTGGACGCCCTCGGCCTGTTCCCCCTCCTGGACCAGGTCCAGCGCAGCGGCAAGCCGCGCACGGTCAAGTCCCGCAAGGCACCCGACGGCCGCTCCTACAGCTTCACGTGCACCCCGGTCGCCCAGGGCGACGGCAAGGGCGGCAGCGAGGGCCGCGGCGTCCTGGTCTTCGCCACCGACGTCACCGACCACGCCGAAGCCGCGGAGCGCCTGCGCGCCAGCGAACGCCGCCAGCGCGAAACGGCCGTCACCCTCCAGCGCTCCCTGCTCCCGCAGGAACTCGAAGAACCGGACGACCTGCGGATCGCCGCCACCTACCACCCCGGCGGCACGGAAGCCGCGGTCGGCGGCGACTGGTACGACGTCATCACCCTGGGCGGCGGCCGCACGGCCCTGGTCATCGGCGACGTCATGGGCAGAGGCGTCCGCGCGGCCGCCGTCATGGGCCAGCTGCGCACGGCGGTCCGTGCCTACGCGCGCCTCGACCTCCCCCCGCACGAGGTCCTCCAGCTCCTGGACGGTCTGGCGGCCGAGATCGACGCCAACCAGATCGCCACGTGCGCGTACGCCATCCACGACCCGAACGAGGGCAAGCTGATCTACTCCTCCGCGGGCCACCTGCCGATCCTCGTCCGCGACGAGAACGGCACGGTCCTGCGCGCCGAGGAACCCACCGGCCCCCCGCTCGGCACCGGCGGCTGGATGCACGCCTCGGGCTCGATCCCCCTCACCCCCGGCTCCACGGCCGTCCTCTACACGGACGGCCTGGTCGAGCGGCGCGACGCGGACCTGGACGAGGGCATCGCCGCCCTGGAACGCGCCCTGGCCGGCGCCACCGGCACGCCCCAGGTCGTCTGCGACCGCCTGGTCCGCTCCGCGGGAGTGACACCCGACCACGACGACGACGTGGCCGTCCTGGTCCTCCAGCACCCCACCCGCACGGGAGCGGACGGCGAGCTCTTCCGCAACGCCGCCCTGGAACTGCTGGGCGGAGTGGAAGCGGCCCCCCGCGCGCGTGCCTTCGCCTCCGGCGTCCTCACCAGCTGGCGCTTCCCCGCCGACCTGCACGACCTGGGCGTCCTGGCCACCAGCGAACTGGTCGCCAACTCCCTCCAGCACGGCACCCCGCCGATGCGGCTGCGCCTGCGCCGCACGGACAGACGCCTGATCATCGAGGTCACCGACGGCGACGACCACCTCCCCAGACGCCGCCGCGCGGAACCCGGCGACGAATCGGGCCGCGGCATCGCCATCGTGGCCACGATCGCGTCGAACTGGGGCTGCCGCCGCACCCCCGGCGGCGGCAAGGCGGTCTGGTGCGAGTTCGCCCTGCCGCGCACGCAGGTCACATAGAGGGGAGGCGGATCAGGCGTCCGCGCCGACGGGCGCGCCACCCCGCGCCACGACCCGGCTCCTGGCGAGCCACGGCTGGTCCTGCACATCGGTCAGCTGCCGCCCCAACCGCACGGCCAGGACGGTGATCCCCAGCGAGAACACCAGGAACGCCACGATGTACGGCGCGTGCAGCGAGGCCCCGAGCGGCCCGCCCACCGCGGGCCCGACAGCCAGCGCCAGCTGCTTGACCAGGGCGAACGCGGAGTTGTACTGCCCGGCCATCCCCTCCGGCGCGAGATCCGCGACCAGCGGGGCCACGGTCGGCGACAGCATCGCCTCACCCAGCCCGAACAGCGCGTACGTCGAGACGAAGGCGGCCGTCGCCATCTCCTGGCTCCCGTGCCCGAGCCCCGCGTACCCGGCGACGATCCACGCCACCGCCCAGATCAGCCCGACAGCGGCGATCACCCGCGACCGCCGGCGCCGCTCCACGAACCGCAGCACGGCGAACTGCGCGACGACGATCATCAGGGTGTTGGCGGCGAGCGCGGTGCCGAGCGCGGACGTCGATATCCCGGCCGCCTCGACCCCGTAAGCGCTCAGCCCCGACTCGAACTGCCCGTAGCAGGCGAAGAACAGTACGAAGCCCAGCACACACAGCTGCACCATGGCCCGGTTGCCCATCAACTGCTTCCAGCTGCCCCGCCCGGCCGCGGGCGCGTCCTCGATCCGCGGCGCGTGCGGCATCCGCACCGTCGCCATCACCACGACCAGCAGCAGGAACATCGCCGCCTCGATCGCGAAGAGCAACGTGAAGGAGGCCGCGCTCGTGGTGTCGACGAGGTGACCGCCGATCAGGCCACCGACACCGAGTCCGAGGTTCTGCAGGAAGAACTGCATGGCGAAGGCACGCGACCGCGTGTCCGCCGAGGAGCAGTCGACGATCATCGTCGCGAGCGCCGGCTGCATCACGGCCTGCCCGGCCCCCAGCAGGGAGGCCGAGACCAGCACGGCAGCCGCGCTGCTCGCGATCCCCAGACTGAGGGCACCCAGAGCGGCGGTGACCAGGGCGGCGAGCAGCACCGGCAGCGGGCCGCGCCGGACGATGGCCCGCCCGGCGAACGGCAGCACGACCAGCGCGGCCACAGCGAAGACGGCGAGTACGAGACCCGCCGTCATGGCCCCAAGACCTCGCACCTGCGCCACGTAGACGTACAGGTACGGGACCGTGAAGCCGAGCCCGAACGCGCTGAGTGCGTTACCCACGTGAATCCGGCGCATCGCTGCGCCCATCGCCCTGGTCACGTTCACCTCTCTCACTAGTTAGGAGTGAAGACTTCGAAACTAAAGTTCGAACCTAAAGAGTACATACCCAAGGACTTCAAGGCAAAGAACGAGCGTGCGATACTGCGCACATGGGCGACACCCCCGGCCCCAGCGAGCCGACCCTCGAAGAGCAGATCGCCGCGTACCAGCGCGAGTTCCAGGACCTCGACCCCCAGGTCGAGCAGATCGTCTCGGCCCTCTCCCGCCTGAACCGCCGTATGAACGTCGCCTACGGCCGTCAGACCTCGACCCTCGGCATCAGCAACACGGAGTGGGAGGTCCTCAAGGCCCTCGTCCTCTCCGGAGCGCCCTACCGCCTGGGCCCCAGCGACCTCGCCAAGCGCCTCGGCCTCACCCCGGCCGCGATGACCCACCGGATCGACCGCATGGTCGCCGAATCTCTGGTGACCCGTGAGCGAGACGAGTCGAACCGCGTACGAGTCATCGTGGAGCTGACATCCGAGGGGCGAGAGAAGTGGCTGGAGGCAATGCGGCTGGCGACGGTCTTCGAGGAGGACCTCCTCCAGGACCTGTCACCCGACGAGCGCACGGCGCTGGGCGAAGTGCTCACGCGCCTGCTGCGCCGGGTCGAGCACGCCCAGCCGGACGCCGGCGGGCGCCTCACCGACCTGGACTGACCCCGGGGCCGAAAAGATCTTGACAGGGGCTGCTTGACACCCCCCTGGCTGATCCGTAAGGTTCTTCGGGTTGCCACCGAGCCGTAACGGTTCTTCGGCAGCACTTCCGCCGCAGCAGCGGCACCCCAACCACCAGCTCGACCTCCCGACGGGGTTGATTCGGCACGCCCGAATTCAATTCGAATTGGGACTCGACGACCTGATCGACTCCAACGGCGTCGATTTGGGAATCGCCGAGAGGACGCGCTAAGGTTGGACACGTCGGAACGGCCCAACAGCCGCAAAGACAAACCCCGCTGACCGGGGATCAGGCCCGAAAGGATCTGATAGAGTCGGAACCGCCGGAAAGGGAAA
>NZ_JBEZCR010000008.1:0-450766 GCF_040647715.1 Streptomyces tibetensis
CCGGCGGTGTGCTGCTGCCGTTCTTCTCCTTCATGACGTTCCTCATCGCCGTACCCACCGGCGTGAAGTTCTTCAACTGGATCGGCACGATGTGGAAGGGCTCGTTGTCCTTCGAGACACCGATGCTCTGGGCGACCGGCTTCCTGATCACCTTCACCTTCGGTGGTCTGACCGGTGTCATCCTCGCCTCGCCGCCGATGGACTTCCACGTCTCCGACTCGTACTTCGTGGTGGCCCACTTCCACTACGTCGTCTTCGGCACCGTGGTGTTCGCGATGTTCTCCGGCTTCCACTTCTGGTGGCCGAAGTGGACCGGCAAGATGCTGGACGAGCGTCTCGGCAAGATCACCTTCTGGACGCTGTTCATCGGCTTCCACGGCACGTTCCTGGTCCAGCACTGGCTGGGCGCCGAGGGCATGCCGCGGCGTTACGCCGACTACCTGGCGGCCGACGGCTTCACCGCGCTCAACACGATCTCGACGATCAGCTCGTTCCTGCTCGGCATGTCGATCCTGCCGTTCTTCTACAACGTGTGGAAGACGGCGAAGTACGGCAAGCCGGTCGGCGTCGACGATCCGTGGGGCTACGGCCGCTCCCTGGAGTGGGCGACCTCCTGCCCGCCGCCGCGGCACAACTTCATCACCATGCCGCGGATCCGCAGTGAATCCCCGGCGTTCGACCTGCACCACCCGGAGATCGCCGCTCTCGACCAGCTCGAGAACGTGGGCCACGACGACAAGGCCCTCGCTGGCGGCAAGGAGGCCGGCAAGTGAAGATCCAGGGCAAGATGTTCATGTGGCTGAGCTTCTTCGTCCTCGTCATGGCGGTCGTCTATGGCGTGTGGTCGAAGGAGCCGGCCGGTACCACGGCCCTCTTCCTGACCTTCGGCCTGTGCATCATGATCGGCTTCTACCTCGGCTTCACGGCCAAGCGGGTCGACGTGGGTGCGCAGGACGACAAGGAGGCGGACGTCGCGGACGACGCCGGCGAGGTCGGGTTCTTCAGCCCGCACAGCTGGCAGCCGTTCTCCCTGGCCATCGGTGGCGCCCTGGCCTTCCTGTCGATCGCCATCGGCTGGTGGCTGATGTACTTCTCGCTGCCGGTCATCCTGATCGGCATCTGGGGCTGGGTGTTCGAGTACTACCGCGGTGAGAACCGCACCCAGTAACACGCACCGTGCGCCGCAGGGGCCCGGACACTCCGACAGGAGCGTCCGGGCCCCTGCTTCTGCAGCAATACATGTCACTCGTACGAGTCACTCGGCGTGCCGCTGTTGACGCCGGTTCCTAGCGTGAGGTCATGAGCCACACAGTGATCTCCCGCCCCCGCACCGTCGTCAGCTGCACGCTGCTGTTGATAGCCCTCAGCGCGGGCGTCACGGCCTGCGGCTCCGACGGCAACCCGCTGGCCGCCCGCCCCTACGACGCGGCCGACCAGATCTCCTTCAACGCCCCCGACGGGGATCGCAAGAAGGCCGACCCGGACAAGCCCCTGGAGGTCGTCGAGGACTCCGACGGGCGCATCACCGACGTCACGGCCCACGACGCCTCAGGACGCTACGTGGCGGGCGAACTCGCCGCCGACGGCAGCCGCTGGCACAGCACCTCCCCGCTCGCCGCCAACGCCAGCTACACGGTCCGTGTGAGCACCGAGGACGAGGACGGGGCGCCCGGCCGCAAGGTCGTCACCTTCGACACCGGCAAGCCCAGCACCAAGAAGCGCCTGGACGTCACCTTCGGCCCCAAGGCGGGCACCTACGGCGTCGGCCAGCCCGTCACCGCCGAGCTGAGCCAGCCCGTCAAGGACAGGGCCCAGCGGGCCGTCGTGGAGCGCGCCCTCAAGGTCTCCGCCACGCCCGCCACGGACGGCGCCTGGCACTGGGTGGACGACAAGACGCTCCACTACCGCCCGAAGGACTACTGGCCCGCCCAGGCCACCGTCCAGGTCCGCAGCAACCTGCAGGGCATCAAGATCGGCGACCGCATGTGGGGCGGCAAGGCCAAGCCGCTGACCTTCACCACCGCGGACAAGCTCATAGCCGTCACGGACGCCGCGGCCCACCAGATGACCGTCTACAAGAACGACGAGATCATCCGGCAGATACCCGTCACCACGGGCAAGCCCGGCTACGACACCCGCAACGGCGTCAAGGTCGTCCTCGCCAAGGAGGGCACCGTCCGCATGACCAGCGCCAGCATCGGCTCCTCGGACTTCTACGACCTGATCGTCCACCACTCCGTCCGCGTCACCAACAGCGGCGAGTACGTCCACGCCGCCCCCTGGTCCGTCGGCTCCCAGGGCTTCGCCAACGTCAGCCACGGCTGCACCGGCATGAGCACCGAGAACGCCGCCTGGTTCTACGACACCGTCCGCGAGGGCGACATCGTCAAGGTCATCAACTCCGGCGGCGACACGATGGCCCCGTTCGGCAACGGCTACGGCGACTGGAACCTCGACTGGGCGAAGTGGCGCACCGGCAGCGCCCTCCTCGGCGGCACCCCGGACGGCCCCACGGAGGCCGACAGGGCCCGCCTGAGGCCCCAGAGCGTCTAGACCTCGGGGACGTCGCCCCCACGGCCGCGGGGAACTGCGCGACAAGCCACAGATCACCCGCACCCGCGAAACAAGCAGGAGCCCCGAGCCCCTAGGCGTTCAAAGCCGCCTTGTCCCGCAGCAGCGAAGCCAGAGCCGCGGCGAACTCCACCGGCTCCACCGGCAGCGTCACCGCCGCCTCCGCCCGGCTCCAGGTCGCCAGCCACGCGTCCTGGGGCCGCCCGATCAGCAGCAGCACCGGCGGACAGTCGAACACCTCGTCCTTGATCTGCCGGCACAGCCCCATGCCCCCCATCGGCACGGCCTCACCGTCCAGCACACAGACGTCGATCCCACCCCGGTCCAGCTCCGTCAGCACCGCTGCGGGAGTCGCGCACTCGATGAACTCCACCACGGGGACGTCCGGAGCCGGCCTCCGTCCCGTGGCGAGCCGCACCTGCTCGCGGGTGTTGGAGTCGTCGCTGTAGACCAGCACCGTGGCGGTCGGCTGCATTGTTCCTCCGTGACGTCAACGTCGTAAGGACAGGCCCGTTGGGCCGGATGCTACTCCCTTGAACACCACGTCAACACCGGTACGACCGGTGAAGACACTCCGAACGGCACCCCCCGGAGTGAGGGCGGGATAAGCGACCGACATAATGTCGGTCGTGGCGACAGCAACGACAGTAGAAACCGGGCACGCGCACCCGTCGGTCAATCGGCCGAACCTCACCAGCGTCGGAACGATCATCTGGCTGAGTTCCGAGCTGATGTTCTTCGCGGCCCTCTTCGCGATGTACTTCACCCTGCGATCGGTGACGGGTCCCGATCACTGGAAGGAGATGGCCGCCCATCTCAACTTCCCGTTCTCGGCGACGAACACCACCATCCTGGTGCTCTCCTCCCTCACCTGCCAGCTCGGCGTCTTCGCCGCCGAGCGCGGTGACGTGAAGAAGCTCCGGATGTGGTTCATCGTCACGTTCGTGATGGGTGCGATCTTCATCGGCGGTCAGGTCTTCGAGTACACGGAGCTGGTCAAGGACGCGGGCCTGTCCCTGTCCTCCGACCCGTACGGCTCGGTGTTCTACCTGACCACCGGCTTCCACGGCCTGCACGTGACGGGCGGTCTCATCGCCTTCCTGCTGGTCCTGGGCCGGACCTACGCGGCCCGGAGGTTCACCCACGAGCAGGCGACGGCCGCGATCGTCGTGTCCTACTACTGGCACTTCGTCGATGTCGTCTGGATCGGTCTCTTCGCCACGATCTACATGATCAAGTAGCAGGGCCCGCATCCGCGCGTGCTCGACGAAGCGCGCATCCCAGAAGCATCGACGCAGAAGATCCTGACACCGGGGTAATCCGTGAAAAAGCTCTCCGCACGACGACGCCACCCGCTGGCGGCGCTCGTCGTCCTACTCCTCGCGCTGGCATGCACCGGGGGGCTGTACGCCGTGTTCGCACCCGCGGACAAGGCGCAGGCCGACGAAACCGCCCAGTCCCTCACCATCGAGGAGGGCAAGAAGCTCTACTCGGTCGGCTGCGCCAGTTGCCACGGCACCGGCGGTCAGGGCACCTCCGACGGGCCGAGCCTGGTGGGTGTGGGCGCCGCGGCCGTCGACTTCCAGGTGGGCACCGGCCGGATGCCGGCCGCCACCTCCCAGGGCCCCCAGGTCCCGGCGAAGAAGAACATCTACTCGCAGGCCGAGATCGACCAGCTCGCGGCGTTCGTCGCCTCGCTGGGTGCCGGTCCGTCCGTCCCGACGGAGGAGCAGTACGGCCCCGAGGGTGCCGACATCGCCAAGGGCGGTGAGCTGTTCCGCACCAACTGCGCGCAGTGCCACAACTTCACCGGCAAGGGCGGCGCGCTGACGCACGGCAAGTACGCGCCGACCCTCGAGGGCGTCTCCCCGAAGCACATCTACGAGGCCATGCAGACCGGCCCGCAGAACATGCCGTCCTTCCCCGACACCACGCTGTCGGAGAAGAACAAGAAGGACATCATCGCGTACCTCGACGCGGTCAACAGCGAAAAGACCGAGAGCCCCGGCGGCCTCGAACTGGGCGGCCTCGGGCCGGTCAGCGAGGGCCTGTTCGGCTGGATCTTCGGTCTCGGCGGTCTGATCGCCGTCGCCGTGTGGGTCGCCGCCCGGACCGCAAAGGCCAAGAAGTCATGAGTAGCCAAGACATTCCAGAAGAGAACCTGCCTGCCGCGCAGTCCGCAGGACATGACGAGCACGGGCACGGCGCGGTGAGCGTCGCGGACGACAAGAACCCGTTCGCCGACCCGGGCCTGCCGCCCCACGAGCACCGGATCCAGGACATCGACGAGCGGGCCGCCAAGCGGTCCGAGCGCTCGGTCGCCCTGCTGTTCACGGTGTCGATGCTGGCCACCGTCGCCTTCATCGCCTCGTTCGTGGCGATCCCGGTCGACAAGTCGGTCTTCATCTTCCCGCTGGGTCACATCAGCGCGCTGAACTTCGCGCTGGGCCTGTCGCTCGGCATCGCGCTGTTCTGCATCGGCGCGGGCGCCGTCCACTGGGCGCGCACCCTGATGTCCGACGTGGAGGTCGCCGACGAGCGGCACCCGATCGAGGCGTCGCCCGAGGTCCGCGAGAAGGTCTTCGCCGACTTCAAGCAGGGCGCCAAGGAGTCCGCGCTCGGCCGCCGCAAGCTGATCCGCAACACGATGCTCGGCGCGCTCACGCTGGTGCCGCTGTCCGGCGTGGTGCTGCTGCGCGACCTCGGTCCGCTGCCCGGCACCAAGCTCCGTCACACGCTGTGGTCCAAGGGCAAGCTGCTCGTCAACATGAACACCAACGAGCCGCTGCGTCCCTCCGACGTCGCGGTCGGTTCGCTGACCTTCGCCAAGCCCGAGGGCCTGGAGGAGCACGACCACGACTTCCAGAACGAGATCGCCAAGGCCGCCCTGATGATCGTCCGGATCCAGCCGGAGGACATCAAGGACAAGCGCGAGCTCGAGTGGTCGCACCAGGGCATCGTCGCGTACTCGAAGATCTGCACCCACGTCGGTTGCCCGATCTCCCTGTACGAGCAGCAGACGCACCACGTGCTCTGCCCCTGCCACCAGTCCACCTTCGACCTCTCCGACGGAGCCCGAGTGATCTTCGGTCCCGCCGGTCACGCCCTGCCGCAGCTCCGCATCGGCGTGAACGACGAGGGCTACCTCGAGGCGCTCGGCGACTTCGAAGAGCCCGTCGGCCCTGCTTTCTGGGAGCGCGGATGAGCACTGCACAGACACGCCGCAAGGCGCCCGCGGGTGAGCGGGTCGCCGACTGGGCCGACGGCCGCCTCGGGATCTACTCCCTGGCCAAGGCCAACATGCGCAAGATCTTCCCGGACCACTGGTCCTTCATGCTCGGTGAGATCTGCCTCTACAGCTTCATCATCATCATCCTCACGGGTGTGTACCTGACGCTGTTCTTCCACCCGTCGATGAACGAGGTGGAGTACCACGGCAGTTACGTCCCGCTCCAGGGGCAGCTGATGTCGGAGGCGTTCGCCTCCACGCTGGACATCAGCTTCGACGTCCGCGGCGGTCTGCTCATCCGGCAGATCCACCACTGGGCGGCGATCATCTTCCTCGCCGGCATGTTCGTGCACATGATGCGCGTCTTCTTCACCGGCGCGTTCCGCAAGCCGCGCGAGATCAACTGGCTGTTCGGCTTCCTGCTGTTCGTCCTGGGCATGTTCACCGGTTTCACCGGCTACTCGCTCCCGGACGACCTGCTCTCCGGCACCGGTGTCCGCTTCACGCAGGGCGCGATCCTGTCCGTGCCGATCGTGGGCACGTACATCTCGATGTTCCTGTTCGGCGGGGAGTTCCCGGGCACCGACTTCGTCGCCCGGTTCTACTCGATCCACATCCTGCTGCTGCCGGGCATCATGCTCGGGCTCGTGGTCGGCCACCTGATCCTGGTCTTCTACCACAAGCACACCCAGTTCGCGGGTCCCGGCCGGACCAACAAGAACGTCGTCGGCATGCCGCTGCTGCCGGTCTACATGGCCAAGGCCGGAGGCTTCTTCTTCCTGGTCTTCGGTGCCATCGCGGCCATCGCCGGCATCGCGACGGTCAACCCGATCTGGGTCCTGGGCCCCTACCGTCCCGACCAGGTGTCGACCGGTGCCCAGCCCGACTGGTACATGGGCTTCGCCGAGGGTCTGGTCCGCGCCATGCCGGGCTGGGAGATCAACCTCTGGGGTCACACGCTCGTCCTGGGCGTGTTCATCCCGCTGGTGCTGTTCGGTGTCTTCCTCGCGATCATCGCCCTGTACCCGTTCATCGAGTCGTGGGTCACCGGGGACAAGCGCGAGCACCACATCCTGGACCGCCCGCGCAACGCCCCGACGCGCACCGCCGTCGGTGTCGCGTGGGTCACCGGCTACATCATCATGCTGATCGGCGGTGGCAACGACATCGTCGCCACGCACTTCCACCTGTCGATCAACTCCGTGACCTGGTTCGTCCGGGTCGGGTTCTTCGTCGGCCCGGTCATCGCCTTCGTCGTCACCAAGCGCATCTGCCTCGGCCTGCAGCGCCGGGACAAGGAGAAGGTGCTGCACGGCCGCGAGTCGGGCATCATCAAGCGCCTGCCGCACGGTGAGTTCATCGAGGTGCACGAGCCGCTCAGCCAGGAGCAGATGTACACGCTCACGGCGCACGAGCAGTACAAGCCGGCCGAGATCGGCCCGACGGTCGACGAGAACGGTGTCGAGCGCAAGGTGAAGGGCTCCGAGAAGCTGCGCGCCAAGCTCAGCGACGCCTACTACGGCGAGGGTTCCCAGATCCCGAAGCCCACCGCCGAGGAGTACCGGGAGATCACGAGCGGCCACGGCCACCACTGATCACTGCTTCGCCACGCCACAAGAAGGGCCCCGTCCGCTCGTCGGACGGGGCCCTTCGCCCTGCCCCGGGCTGGATAGGGTGGACCCGTTGAGATTCTCGTCCCGCAGTGCGGGACGCCTGACCCTGGAGCGGCTTATGAGCGCTGTGACCCCCGCTGGAGGCGACACCGCGGCGGGCCGCTCCTGGCCCCTGCTGCTGAACGGCCTGCTGGACGGCAGGCACCTGAGCGCGGACGACACCGCCTGGGCGATGGACCGGATCATGCGAGGCGAGGCGACCGAGGCGCAGATCGCCGGGTTCGTCGTGGCCCTGCGTGCCAAGGGCGAGACCGTCGAGGAGATCAACGGCCTGGTCCGCACGATGTACGCGCACGCCAACGTGATCGAGGTGCCCGGGCCGACGGTCGACATCGTCGGGACCGGCGGTGACGGCGCGAAGACGGTCAACATCTCCACGATGTCCTCCATCGTCGTCGCCGGCACCGGCGCCAAGGTCGTCAAGCACGGCAACCGGGCCGCGTCCTCGGCGTCCGGGGCCTCCGACGTGCTGGAGAAGCTCGGCGTCAACCTGGAACTGCCGCTGCACCGGGTCGCGGAGGTCGCCGACGAGGCCGGGATCACGTTCTGCTTCGCGGTGAAGTTCCACCCGGCGCTGCGCCACGCGGGCGCTGCCCGCGGCCAGTTGGGCATCCGCACGGTGTTCAACGCCCTCGGCCCGCTCACCAACCCGGCCCGGGTCCGCGCCCAGGCCGTCGGCGTGGCGGACCCCCGCATGGCGCCGATCGTCGCGGGCGTCTTCGCCGAGCGCGGCAACTCGTCCCTGGTCTTCCGGGGCGACGACGGCCTGGACGAGCTCACCACCACGGCCACGTCCCGGGTGTGGACCGTCCGGGACGGCCAGGTGACCGAGGAGGCCTTCGACCCGCGTGACGTGGGCCTCGAACTGGTCCCCGTGGAGGCGCTGCGCGGCGCGGACGCCTCCTACAACGCCGAGGTCGCCCGGCGGCTGCTGGACGGCGAGACGGGCCCGGTCCGCGAGGCGGTCCTGCTGAACTCGGCGGCGGCGCTGGTGGCCCTGGAGCCCACCACCGCGCCCCTGGCCGAGCAGATCGGCGCCGGGATGGCGAAGGCGGCCGAGTCGATCGACTCGGGGGCGGCCAAGCGCACGCTGGAGCGCTGGGTGGCCGCGAGCAACGCGTAGCGGACCCCGTGGGCGAAAGGACCGGCGTCCCGCGATCCGGACTCGGGTTGCGGGACGCCGATCTTTTCGCGTACGTTCCTGAACAGGTCATGAGTGACAGTCATGAGGCCCCGGCCGACTGTCCGGCAACCCTCCGTCCGTGGCGGGGTGCCCCGGGTGAAGACCAGGCCGCAGGCAGCGAGGTCTGCGGCAAGCGCGGACCCCTCGCACGCTTTTGAAAAGTGTGGGGCCAGGGGTCCTGGTCGTCGAGGAGCTCTCCCGTGAACCAGCGAATGCGATAGGGCCGCAGAGCCCCGCCTCCGCATCCCTCTTTCTTTCTCCCCCGCTCGAGCCGTACGCGCTCGCGGGCGGATTCCACCTGCCTTCACGGGAGTTCCGTCATGTCTGTCTCCACCCTTGCCGCCACCCCGTCCGTCTGCGCCCCGCTGCCCGTTCTGGGACGGGATGTCACCGTGCCGCTCGTGACCGGTGGTGAGGTCACCTACGCCGCCCTCGACTACGCCGCCAGCGCCCCGGCGCTCCAGCGGGTCTGGGACGACGTCGCCGCCTACGCGCCGTACTACGGCAGCGTGCACCGCGGTGCCGGGTACCTGTCCCAGCTCTCCACCGACCTGTTCGAGAACGCTCGCCGGACCGTCGCGGAGTTCCTCGACTGCCGCGAGGACGACCAGGTCGTGTTCACCCGCTCCACCACCGACTCCCTCAACCTGCTCGCCGCCGCGCTCCCCGCCGACTGCCAGGTCTTCGTCTTCGAGACCGAGCACCACGCCTCCCTGCTGCCCTGGCAGGACGCCCGGGTCACCTATCTCGACGCCCCGCGCACCCCCCGGCAGGCCGTCGAGACCCTGGAGCGCGCCCTCGCCGACCGGGACCCCTACGGCCCGGCCCTCGTCTGCGTCACCGGCGCCTCCAACGTCACCGGCGAGCTGTGGCCCGTGCGGGAGCTCGCGGCCGCGGCGCACGCCCACGGCGCGCGGATCGTGCTGGACGCCGCCCAGCTGGCCCCCCACCACCCCGTGTCCGTCGCGGACCTCGACGTCGACTGGGTCGCCTTCTCCGGGCACAAGCTGTACGCGCCCTTCGGCTCGGGCGTCCTGGCCGGGCGGGCCGACTGGCTGCGCGCGGCCGAGCCGTACCTCGCGGGCGGCGGCGCCAGCCGCAAGGTCAGCCGGCGTGAGGACGGGGGAGTGGACGTGGAGTGGCACGACAGCGCAGCCCGCCACGAGGCCGGCTCGCCCAACGTCATCGGCGCCTACGCACTCGCCTCGGCCTGCAAGGCCCTGAGCGAGGCGGGCTTCGACACCCTCGTCGCCCGTGAGCAGTACCTGGTCCGCACGGTGCGCGACGGTCTCGCCGACGTCCCCCAGGTGCGGTTCCTGTCCCTCTTCGGGGACGACGCGCCGCGCGTCGGGGTGCTCTCCTTCGTCGTCGAGGGCTGGAACAGCTCCCACTTCGCCGCCGCCCTGTCCGCCGAGTACGGCATCGGCGTACGGGACGGACTGTTCTGCGCCCACCCGCTGCTGCGCACGCTGCTCGGCAGTGACCCGCAGGCGCAGGGCGAGTGCGGGTCGCCCGAGGCCGCGCCCGGGGAGAAGTCGCTCAACGCCATCCGGGTCAGCTTCGGCGCCGGCACGCCGGACGAGCACGTGGAGCGGTTCGTGCGGGCGGTGAAGGAGCTCGTGACGGACGGGGCGAAGTGGAACTACCGCACGCAGGACGGCCGCTGCGTGCCGGACACCTCCGCCTGAGCGGGCGCCCGGAGGGACCGACAGGCCCTAGTTGTCGAGCCCGATCGAGAACGCCGCCTCCAGGTCGTGCTGCGAGTACGTGCGGAACGCCACGTGGGTGTCGGTTCCCTCCACTCCGGGGATCTTGCTGATCCGGCCCGGGATGACCTCCGCCAGGTCCTCGTGCTCCCTGACCCGGACCATGGCGATCAGGTCGTAGGTGCCGGTGACGGAGAAGACCTCGCTGACACTGTCCAGCGCCGCGATCGACTCGGCGATCTCGGGGATCCGGTCCACGCTGGTCTTGATGAGGACGATCGCGGTGATCACGGCTGGTTCTCTCCCTCGGGGGCCGGAGCAGGGGCGGCCTTCACTCTAGTGGGGCCGGTGGGGCGGCCGTAGCGGACCGACGCGTAGCCGAAGCCCAGGCCGAAGCCGATCAGGTGGGCCAGGTAGGCCACCCCCGGCCCGTCCGGGGCCCGCCCCGCCGCCAGCCACTGCAGCGCCGCCCAGAACGGCAGGACGACCCATGCCGGGAAGCGGACCGGCAGGAAGAACAGGAACGGCAGGAGACTGGTCACCCGGGCCCGGGGGAACAAGTACAGGAATGCACCGAGGACCGCCGAGATCGCCCCCGAGGCGCCGACCAGGGACTGCTCGGAGTCCGCGTTGGCGACGGCGTAGCCCAGCAGGGCCAGGTAGCCGCAGCCGACGTAGAACAGGATGAACTGCACCCGGCCCATCCGCTCCTCGGTCATCGCCCCGAAGACGTAGAGGAAGAGCATGTTGCCCAGCAGGTGGACCCAGCTGCCGTGGACGAAGAGCGCCGTCACGGGGGTGAGGGCCGACCCCGCGGACCCTTCGAACAGCTCTGCGGGGATCACCCCCCAGCGCCGGAAGTAGGCCCGCTGCACGGCGAGCACCTCGTCGCCGGTGCCGTAGGCGGGATTGAGTCCCGAGGCGGGTCCGGCCAGGAAGACCGTGCAGCACAGGGCGATCAGTGCGTACGTCACCGGCGCCGAGGACCCCTGGACCGATCGGCGGACCCGGACGATCGACGCACTCCACTTGCTGATCATGAACACAGAGCATGACGTAACCGGACGCAACCGCACAGACCGCCTCGCCGCCGTGGACGCGCGGGCGGCGAGGAGCCGCCAGGCCGTAGGGTTACGAGCCACACGCACCGGGGATGCCGGTCGCGTCACGGACACCAGACGGACACTAGAAGGAAAGAGAACAGGTCACGATGACGGTTCCCCTGCCGACCGCCGAGACGCGGTGGCGCTGCACCCTCTGCGGCAACCTCACGAGGTTCGACGTGACCCGCTCGTCGAAGGTCGTCGAGTACGTCCACCTCGACCTGGCCGGAGAGCCGAAGGTCGAGGAGCGCGAGGTCCTCAGTGAGACCATCGAGTCGGTGCGCTGCCGCTGGTGTAACGCGGTGGACCAGGTGGAACTCGTGGACAGGCCGGGCTCCGGCTCCTGACGACGGGGGTCCCCCCGCTCGAGCACGGTCGAGAGTGGAGGAAGGCCCGCACAGCATTGGGGTGTGACGGATGGTGGAGACCACAGGCGGGGGGCCGGGCGACGGCGCCGCCGAGGTGCTCGACCGTCCGCTGCCCGACGGCGTGCGCCGCAGAGTGGTGCAGATCGTCTCCGACGGCTTCGGCTCACTGACGGTCGGCGAGCTGCCCGCGCAGCTGAGGCAGTACGCCCGGTTCGCGCCGAACCGCCGGGCCAAGTTCGCCGGCAACGCGATGGCGGCCGCGCTGGAGACGGATCCGCTGTTCCGGCAGCGCATCGGGGAGAAGCTCAGAGAGGCCCAGCCGGAGCTGACCGGCGCCCTCGACTCAGGCTCCCCGCCCCCGGCCGCGGACCCGCTCGACGTGGCGGCCGCGGCCTACGTACTGCGACCACCCGGATGGGTGAAGCTGGTGGCCGCCGCCGGTGAGGAGGCCCAGCGGGCCGACGCCGAGCGCGCCGACGAGGAGAGCCGGGCCGAACTGGAGCGGCTGCGCGCTGAGCTCGACCGGGCCCGTGACCACACCCGGGCCGAGACCGAGCGGCTGCGTACGGAGCTGGAATCGGCCAAGAGGGAGACCGAGGCGCTGCACCGCAAGCTGCGTGCCGCCCTCAGTGACGTCAAGCGCGGTGAGGCCGCCCTGCGCAAGGCGCACGGCGAGCTCGACGCCGTCCGTGCCGAGGGGCACGCCCAGGTGTCCGCCGCCGAGAGCGAGACCCGGCGGGTCAAGTCCCGGCTGAGCGAGACCGAGGCCGCCCTGGAGGCCGCGCGCCGGGCCGCCCGCGAGGGCCGCAGCGTCGAGGACATGCGGGTACGGCTGCTGCTGGACACCCTCCTGGACGCCACCCAGGGGCTCCGCCGCGAACTGGCCCTGCCGCCGGTGTCGGTGCGGCCCGCCGAGACCGTGGACGCCGTCGAGCCGGGCCGGATGACCCCGAAGGACATCGCCGCCCGCGCCCTGTCGGAGAACGACCCGCAGGTCCTCGACCAGCTGCTGGCGTTGCCGCAGGCCCATCTGGTCGTCGACGGCTACAACGTCACCAAGACCGGCTATCCGCAGATGCCGCTGGAGAAGCAGCGCCTGAGGCTGCTCGGGCAGCTCTCCCAACTGGCCGCGCAGAGCGGCGCCGAGGTGACGTGCGTCTTCGACGGCGCCGAGCTCGCCGCGCCGGTGCTGCTGGCCCCGCCGCGTGGCGTACGCGTGCTGTTCTCGAAGCCGGGCGTCACCGCCGACGAGCTGATCCGCCAGCTGGTGCGCGCGGAACCGCCGGGGCGTCCGGTCATCGTGGCGTCCACCGACCGCGAGGTCGCCGACGGCGTGGCCCGGGCCGGTGCCCGCCCGGTGGCCTCGGCCATGCTGCTCAAGCGTCTTTCGCGCGCCTAGGGGGCGTACGCCCGCTGTGTAACGTCCGGGCGTGATGCCCGAATTGGCGGGGTCGATGAGCCACGGTGAGTCAAATGGGTCTCACCGCCCGTGAGTCCAGGGGAAAAGATGGCCTACCGTGACGCAATTTTTCATCTGAGGATTTGAACTGATCACAGGAAGGTCACTAGGGTCGGGCCGAACCTCCGCTCGGGTGATCACTCATCGGGAGAGACGGCGGAGGGGCCAGAAGGAGCTTTTCACCCGTGGCGTCCCACCGTCGTCCGAAGCAGCCGAGCCGCGCACGTGTGACCGTGCTGACCACAGCCGCCGCCGCTGCCGTCGCCTTCAGCGCACAGGCCGCCAACGCGGCCCCCAGTGAGAAGCCGAGCAAGGACGAGGTCAAGGCCAAGGTCGACAAGCTCTACGAGGAGGCCGAGCAGGCCACCGAGAAGTACAACGGGGCCAAGGAGAAGCAGGAGAAGCTCCAGAAGGAGATCTCCACCATCCAGGACAACGTGGCCCGCGGCCAGGAGGAGCTGAACGAGCTCCGCGACAGTCTGGGCCTCGCCGCCGCCTCGCAGTACCGCACCGGCTCCATCGACCCCTCCGTTCAGCTGTTCCTCTCCGCCGACCCCGAGGACTACCTCGACAAGGCCTCCACGCTCGACCAGTTGAGCAGCCAGCAGGTCGAGGCACTGAAGAAGGTCCAGGAGAAGCAGCGCGAACTCGCCCAGGAGCGCGCCGAGGCCTCCGAGAAGCTCAAGGACCTCGCCTCCACCCGGACCGAACTCGGCAACAAGAAGAAGGAAGTCCAGGGCAAGCTCGCCTCCGCGCAGAAGCTGCTCAACAGCCTCACCGCCGCCGAGAAGGCCGCACTCGCCGCCGAGCAGAGCCGTGCCAGCCGGGCCAGCGAGCGCGACGCCCTCGACGTCGACGTCCCGCCCGGCTCGGGCCGTGCCGCCGCCGCGTTCGCCTTCGCCCAGAGCCAGCTCGGCAAGCCCTACGTCTACGGGGCCACCGGTATGAGCTCCTTCGACTGCTCCGGCCTCACCTCCCGGGCCTACGCCTCCGCCGGCATCCAGATCCCGCGCACTTCCGAGGCCCAGGCGCAGATCGGCACCAAGATCTACTCGACCAGCCAGCTCAAGGTCGGCGACCTGGTCTTCTTCTTCAACGACCTGCACCACGTCGGCCTCTACGCCGGCAACGGGCAGATCATCCACGCCCCGCGCACCGGCACGGTCGTCCGCTACGAGTCGATGAGCACCATCGGCGGCCCGTTCATGTTCGGCGTCCGAGTCTGACCCCGAGCCTCGAGACTCGCGAGTCCGTCCCGAGGCCGGGCAGGGGAGCCCCCCGGCGGCTTCAAGATCAGGACACCGTGTCCGCCGTTCGGGCGAATCACGACCGACCCGAGTGAGCCCACGCCCCGCCATTGACCTGCGTCAGCGGCGGGGCGCGGTGCTTCGTACCCACTTCATACCCACGGATGGTCGTTGGCGGTCACCTGCCACGGGGCTACTGTCTGCCGCGTTCCAAGTCCGCCAGCGGAAGGAGAGCGGCTTCCCGTGGGGTCCCATCGCCGCCTTGCACCGTCCGGGTCCGACCGGGGCGCCGGTGCCGCCGTCAGCATCCTGTCCGTCGCCGCCGCAGCCCTGGCCGCGGTACCCGCCGGCGCCGCACCGCACGACGACACCCGGGCCTCGGTGGACCGGCTCTACGAGCAGGCCGAGAAGGCGACCGAGGCGTACAACGAGGCCGACGAGCACGCCGACGAACTGCGCGAGCAGGCCGGCACCGCCCGGGACCGCGTCGCCCGGCAGCAGCAGCGCGTCAACAACCTGCGCGAATCCCTCGGTTCGCTCGCCGGCGCCCAGTACCGCTCGGGCGGCATCGACCCGTCCCTCGCCCTGCTGCTCTCCGACGACCCGGACGACTACCTGGACCACGCGTCCCGGCTGGACCGCCTCACCGCCCGCCAGGCCGGTGAGTTGAAGAAGCTCCAGGACGCCCTGCGCGAACTCGCCCAGGAACGCCAGGAGGCCGCCGGGAAGCTCCGCGACCTGGAGAAGAGCCGTACGGCCGTCGCCGCCCACAAGAAGACCGTGGAGCGGAAGCTCGCCAAGGCCCGGCGACTGCTCAACTCCCTGCCGGACGCCGAGCGCGACGCCTACGGCCGCGCCTCCCGCTCCGGCCGCCCGGGCATGCCCGGCCTCGGCGGTGCCACCGCCGCCTCGGGCCGCGGGTCCGCCGCCGTCGCCGCCGCCCGCAGCGCGCTCGGCAAGCCCTACATCTGGGGTGCCAACGGGCCTTCCGGGTTCGACTGTTCGGGCCTGATGCAGTGGTCGTACGCGCAGGCCGGTGTCGCCCTGCCGCGCACCTCCCAGGGCCAGCGCTACGCCGGCCGGCAGGTCCCGCTGTCCGAGGCGCGCCCCGGCGACCTGGTCCTCTACCGGGGCGACGCCAGCCATGTCGGGATGTACATGGGCGACGGCCAGGTCATCCACGCGCCCTACCCCGGCGCGCCCGTGCGCTACGACCCGGTCGGGATGATGCCCGTCTCCTCGGTCACGAGGGTCTGACCGACGGGACCCGGCGCCCGTACGATCGGGGACGTGGCTGGTCGAAGGTCGGGGCATGCGCTGGTGGCGCTCGTCGTGCTGCTCGTCTCCCTGGCCGGATGCGGCGGGCGGCCCACGGCCGACAGCGCCCCGGCCGACGTCCAGCGCCTCCTGGACCGGCGGGCCGCCGCCGTCCTGGACCGCGACGAGCGGGCCTACGAACGCACCGGCAGCGGGATGGACTTCGCCAAGCTGCGGGCGGTGCCCGTGGCCGCGTGGTCGTACCGGGTGACCGAGGTGCGCCGCACCGGCGACACGGCCACCGCCGACGCCGAACTGCGCTACCGCGTCGCCGGGTACGACCAGGCCCCGGTGACCGCGGGGCGCACCCTCCGGCTCGGCCGGGACGCGGACGGGCGGTGGTCCGTCGACACCGACCGGCCGGCGAAGAAGGCCGCACAGCAACTCTGGGACCAGGGGGCGGTGCAACTGGCCCGGGGACGGCACAGTCTCGTGCTGGGCGTCGGGCAGTCCGGGCAGGAACTGCGGGACTTCGCGGACCTGGCCGACCGCGCCGTACCGGCCGTGTCGGAGGCCTGGGGCACGGACTGGAGCCGGCGGGTCGTCGTGCTCGTGCCGAAGTCGGTGGAGGGGATGGCGGGGCTGCTCGGCTCACCCGCCTCCTCCTACCGCGGGATCGCGGCGGTCACCACCGGCGAGACGGGGGCGGCACGGGGCCGGGCGCCCGCGGACCGGATCATCGTCAACCCGGACGCTTTCGCGCTCCTCGGCGGCCTCGGCGAGCAGGTCGTCGTCACCCACGAGACCACCCATGTCGCCACCCGCGCCCGGACCACGGCCGCCACCCCGCTGTGGCTGTCCGAGGGGTACGCCGACTGGGTCGGCTACCGCGCCGCCGGCCGCACCCCCGTGGAGGCCGCGCCGGAACTGTCCCGGGCCGTCCGCGAGGACCGGCTCCCCACCGCACTCCCCGACGACGAGGACTTCGGCTTCACCGGCGACGCGAGCCGCCTGGCCCGCTCCTACGAGAGCGGCTGGACGGCGTGCCGCCTGATCGCCGACCGCTGGGGCGAGGCCCGGCTGGGCGCGTTCTACCGGGCCGTCGGGGAGCACCGGCAGCGGGCCGGAGCGGTGGAGGACGCGATGCGAAAGGTCCTGGGCACCACGCCTGAGGCCTTCACGGAGGACTGGCGGGCATATCTGCGAGACCAACTGGGCTGAGTCGGGGCTCTTGACCGGCTGAGCCGGCCCGGGACCGGTACAGGTGGGCCGCACCTGAGACCCGTATCGGCCGGGTGGGCCGGGCGACGGGCCGCCTGCACCCTCATTCCGGCCGCTCCAGCACCTCGACGGCCTCCCGCAGCCAGGCCCGTTCCGCCTCGCCCGTCGCCCGGGCGACGCGCAGCATGCCCTGGCGGAACAGGTCGTCCGCCTCCTCGGCGCGGACCGGCTTGCCGGAGTCGTAGAAGAAGCTCGTCGGCGCCTGGAGGAAGTCCAGCCGGCGGCGAAGTACCGCGGCCTGCTCGTGCCGGTCGGGCAGGTGGCGCAGGAAAGCGAGGACCGTGTTGAAGCGGACGTGGTCGGTGATCTCCGTCTGCTTGGGGTCGCGCAGCCGCGCCAGCAGTTCCTCCCTGCCTTTCGCCGTGAGGGCGAGGATCCGGCGCGGGGCCGCGCTCACACCCGGCTCGGTGTGCTGGTCGAGCAGGCCCGCCGTGGTGAGCCGGGCGATCGCCGGGTAGAGCGCGCCGTCGCTCACCGGCCGGACATGCCCGGTCAGCGCCTTGATGCGTTCCTTCAGCTCATAGCCGTGCAGTGGCTGATCGGCCAGGAAGCCCAGGATCGACAGCTCCAGCATGGTCCTCCTTGCGGGTGGGTGACATCGCATGCTACCTCTTAACGAGCTACCTCGAAACGAGCTACCTCGAATCGAGTTTCACTGGCCCGCAGGGGGACCGCCACCGTGAACACCCACCGCACGCAGCTCCTGCTGCTCGCTCGCCCCGTCTACTTCTCGCTCCTCGCCCCGGTCGCCGCCGGGATCATCAACACTGTGTGGGTCGCCCGGCTGGGCGGTCCGGCCGTGGCCGCCGTCGCCGTGGCGAGCAGCACGGAGAACGTGCTGCTCGGCATCGCCCTGGTCTTCGGCTCCGGCACCACCGTGCTGGTCGCCCACGCCCGGGGCGCCCGCGACCCCGGGGCCGTACGGGCCGCCGCGCGAGGTGGATGGGCACTGTGGGCACTGGTGACACCTCTGGTGGTGGCGGGCGGCCTGCTCGCTCGTGAACCGCTGGCCCGGCTGGTGCTGGGCGGGGCGAACGGCGCCGCCGTTCCGCTCGCCGTCACCTACTTCATGCTCTCGATGCCGGGCATGGCCGTCTTCTTCGCCCAGCAACTCGTCGACGGTCTCCTCAAGGGCACCGGCGACACCCGCACCCCGATGCGGCTCGCACTGCTGGCCAACGGCCTGATCCTGGCCCTGGACCCGCTGCTCATCCATCTCGACGGCGTCCGGGGCGCCGCGGCCTCCACCGTGCTGGCCCGGTGCGTGGCGCTCGGGGCGGGGCTCCTGGCGCTGCGGCGCAACGCCCTGCTGCGCACGGCCCGCCTGGCCGAGCCGAGGGAGACCCTGGCCGTCTCCCTGCGCCGGACGCTGAAGACCGGCCTGCCGATGTCGTCCGACTTCACCGTGCGGCAGACCGGCGCCCTGGTCCTGGTCGCGATCGTGGCGCGGCTCGGCGTGACGGCGGTGGCCGCCTACGCGATCGCCTACAAGGCCGTGTACGTGGCGACCATGGCCTTCTACGCCGTCCGCCAGGCCGCCGCCATCCACACCGCCCACACGCGCGGGGCCGGGCTGGACGCGCGGCGGGCGATCGGGAGGCAGGCAGTGTTCCTCTCCTCGGTTCTCGGCCTGGCAGCGGCGTCGCTGCTGGCCGCCGCTGCCCCCTGGATCATGGCCGCCTTCGGCGCCGGACCCGAGGTCGCGCACGAGGGTGTGCTGTTCCTGCGCTGTGTCGGGCCCTACCTCGTGCTGATGGCGTGCCTGATCGCGCTCGGCGGGGTCTTCGAAGGCAGCGGAGACGCCCCCGCGCTGCTGCGCGTCACCGTCCTCGGAACGGCGGTCCAGCTGGCGCTCGCGTACGGACTGGCGGGACTCGGGCTGCCCGGGGTGTGCCTGGCGCTGGGGTCAGCGGTGGCTGGGCAGTGTGTCCTGGTGGGATCGCTGTTCCGACGGGTCCCGGTTCAGGACGAGACGGGGGTCTCGTCCGTCCGGGTCGGCTGAGGGGGGATCGGGGCGGGTGAGGCTGTGGACGGTACGGTCGAGCGCCACAGGGCGCGGGCCGCGATCAGTGTGGCGGCCACCAGGAGGCCGTTGCGCAGGAACAGCAGGGTCAGGCCGAGGCCGTTGCTCGCCACGACGTCGGCGAAGTAGAACGGGAACTCCAGCACCGTCACGAAGCACGCGACCAGCACCAGGGCCACCGGCAGCCGCATCCGGCTGCCGGGGAAGTACAGGCACACCGCCGCGAGCCCCACCAGCCACACCATGTACTGGGGACTGATCACCCGGCTGGTGGTGGTGAACATCAGCACCGCCACGAAGGCGGCGTCGGCGAGAGTGTGCTCCTCGAAGCGCCGCGCCAGCAGCCGCCACAGCACCAGCCAGCCGAAGGCCGCCCCCGTCAGGAACAGCGCGCCGGTGCTCACCTCGCTCACATACGGCCCGAGGAACTCGATCGAGCCGTAGTTCAGCAGCACCGCGCCCTGCCAGCCGAAGTGCCGGGCGACATGGAAGACCAGCGCGCCCAGCGACTCGACCTCGGTGCCCCGGTCGCGCTGGAACGTCAGGAAGGCGAACGCGCCGGGCATGGTCAGGGCGAACGCGCCGGTCACCGCGATGCCGGTCAGCAGGGCCGACACCCAGGCGCTGCGGCGGCGGGCGGCCAGCAGCAGCATCGCCGGCCAGACCTTCAGCAGCGCGCCGAAGGCGGCCAGGGCGCCCATGGCCCTCGGGTGCCGGGCGCCCGCGAGCAGCGCGGCCATGGCCACCGCCGTGACCATCACGTCGTAGCGGGCGTACACCGTCGGCCCGAGCAGCGGTACGCCGATCACCCACACCCAGGCACCGCGCAGCGATCGGCCCGGGCGGCGTCCCGCGTACGCCATGAGGGCCAGCACGGCCAGGTCGGTGACGCAGACCAACACGAAGAAGGCCGTCGCGTAGTCCAGGAAGGGCAGCAGGCCGGGGGAGAGGATCGCCAGCGCGGCGGCGGGCGGGTACTGCCAGGTGACGTCGTCCAGCGGGAAGGTCCCGGTGCTCAGGACGTGGTACCAGCCCTGGTAGATCACGTGGACGTCGCTCGTGACGTCCGGGCCCGGGAAGACGTACACCTTCAGGACGAACAGCAGCAGCACCAGCCTCGTGAGACACCAGACCACCGGCAGCCATGCCAGGGACCGCCTCGTGCCCGTCGTCTTCACGTGATCCCTGCCGTTCGCGTGCGGTGTTGATGAGGCCATGATGGGCCCGCCGGCTGTGAGCGTGCCACATGTGCTTCCGCACAGGGCGGTGAGGGCGGTTCGGTAGGGTCGGCGGCGTGCGCAAGACCCTGATCGTGACGAACGACTTTCCGCCCAGGCCCGGGGGCATCCAGGCGTTTCTGCACAACATGGCGCTGCGGCTGGACCCGCAGCAGCTGGTCGTCTACGCCTCGACCTGGAAGCGGACCCGCGAGGGCGTCGAGGCGACCCGCGCCTTCGACGCCGAGCAGCCCTTCACCGTCGTACGGGACCGTACGACCATGCTGCTGCCGACGCCCGGTGCCACTCGTCGGGCCGTCGGCCTGCTGCGGGAGCACGGGTGCACCTCGGTGTGGTTCGGCGCGGCGGCCCCGCTCGGCCTGATGGCCCCGGCGCTGCGTGCCGCGGGCGCCGAGCGGCTGGTCGCCACCACGCACGGCCACGAGGCCGGCTGGGCGCAGCTGCCCGCCGCCCGGCAACTGCTGCGCCGGATCGGCGACGCCACGGACACGATCACCTACCTCGGCGAGTACACCCGCTCGCGGATCGGGACCGCGCTGACCCCCGACGCGGCCTCGCGCATGGTGCAGCTGCCGCCCGGCGTCGACGAGAAGACCTTCCACCCCGGCTCGGGCGGCGACGAGGTTCGGGCCCGGCTGGGCCTGACGGACCGCCCGGTGGTGGTGTGCGTCTCCCGGCTGGTGCGACGCAAGGGGCAGGACACCCTGATCCGGGCCATGCCCCGCATCCTCGCGGCCGAGCCCGACACCGTCCTGCTGATCGTCGGCGGCGGACCTTACGAGCAGGACCTGCGGCGGCTCGCGCACGAGACCGGCGTCGCCTCCGCCGTCCGCTTCACCGGCGCGGTCCCGTGGTCCGAGCTGCCCGCCCACTACGGCGCCGGCGACGTCTTCGCGATGCCGTGCCGCACCCGCCGCGGCGGCCTCGACGTCGAGGGCCTCGGCATCGTCTACCTGGAGGCCTCGGCGACGGGCCTCCCGGTCGTCGCCGGCGACTCGGGCGGCGCCCCGGACGCGGTCCTGGACGGCGAGACGGGCTGGGTGGTGCGCGGCGCTTCCCCCGAGGAGGCAGCCGACCGCATCACCGCCCTCCTCTCCGACGCGGAACTGCGCCGCAGGATGGGCGAGCGGGGCAGGCAGTGGGTCGAGGAGAAGTGGCGATGGGACCTGCTGGCGGAGCACCTCAGAGACTTGCTCTAGGGAAACAGGGCGCGAGGAACTGCGCGACAAGCCACAGGCAACCCGCATCCGCCCACAAGGATCAAGCCGCACCCCACTAGGCGGAACCACATATTCCGCCGATGCTGCGCGCATGACAGTAAAACTGATGCAGCGTCAGCTGACAAGACGTCAGATCCTCGGCATGGCGGCCCTGCAAACCGCTGCCACCCTCGGCTTCACCCGCATCGGCCTCCAAAGCGCCCGAGCCGCCCAGCCGGGCACCGTCGACACCGCCCCGGCGATCGTCGTCGGCTCCGGCTACGGCGGAGCGGTCGCCGCCCTCCGCCTCGCCCAGGCCGGCATCCGCACGATCGTCCTGGAGATGGGCCGCCTCTGGAACACCGCAGGCCCCGACGGCACGGTCTTCTGCACCACCAGCGCCCCCGACCACCGCTCCATGTGGTTCCGCACCCGCACCGAGGCCCCGCTCGGCACCTTCCTCTGGCTGGACGTCGTCAACCGGGACATCGGCCGCTACCCGGGCGTCCTGGACCGCGTGCACTTCGACCAGATGTCCGTCTACGTCGGCCGGGGCGTCGGCGGCGGCTCCCTGGTCAACGGGAGCATGGCGGTCACCCCGCCCCGGTCGTACTTCGCCGAGCAGTTCCCCACCGTCGACGCCGACGAGATGTACGGCACGTACTTCCCGCGCGCCCGCGCCGCCCTCGGTGTGAACACCGTCGACCCGGCCTGGTTCGAGTCGACGGAGTGGTACCGCTTCACCCGCGTCTCCCGCAAGCACGCCGAGAAGACCGGTCTGCGGATTACCTTCGTGCCGAGCGTCTACGACTTCGGCCACATGGAGCGGGAGGCGGCCGGCACCGCCCCGAAGTCGGCGCTCGGCGGCGAGGTCGTCTACGGCAACAACCACGGCAAGCGCAGCCTCGACAAGACCTACCTCGCCGCCGCGCTCGGCACCGGCAACGTCACCCTCCACACCCTGGAGAAGGTGCGCGCCATCAGCCGCGCGTCGGACGGGACCTGGGTCCTGACCGCCGACCGCATCGACGAGACCGGCAAGGTCGTCGAGACCAGGGAGTACGGCTGCAGGTACCTCTTCCTCGGCGGCGGCAGCCTCGGCACCACCGAACTGCTGCTGCGCGCCCGGGAGACGGGCACGCTGCCCGGCCTCGACGCCAGTGTCGGCGCCGGCTGGGGCACCAACGGCAACGTGATGCTGGGCCGGGCCAACCACCTCTGGGACACCGTCGGGGCGAACCAGTCGACCATGCCGGTCATGGGCATCGACGACTGGGCGAACACCGAGAACCCGGTGTTCGCCGAGATCGCCCCGCTGCCGACGGGCCTGGAGCACTGGGTGAGCCTCTACCTGGCGATCACCAGGAACCCGGAACGGGCGTCCTTCTCCTACGACACCGCCTCGGACCGGCTGCGGCTCGGCTGGACGGCCGCACACAGCGCGGTCTCCGTCGCCATGGCCAAGAAGCTCTTCGACCGCATCAACGCGGCCAACGCGACGATCTACCGCTACGACCTGTTCGGCGCGAAGAGCAAGGTCTTCGCCGACGACTTCACCTACCACCCGCTCGGCGGCTGCGTGCTGGGCCGGGCGACCGACGACTACGGCAGGGTCAGGGGATATCCCCGGCTGTACGTCACCGACGGCTCGCTCGTGCCCGGGTCGCTCGGGGTCAACCCGTTCGTGACCATCACCGCGCTCGCCGAACGCACGATGGCGCGGGTCCTCGCCGAGGACACCGCGCCATAGGGCGAGACGGAGGTCACTTCGCGTAGATCGCCTCGATCTCGTGCGCGTAGTCCTTCGCCACCACGTTGCGCTTCAGCTTCAGCGACGGCGTCAGGTGGCCCGACTCCTCCGTGAACTGGGAGTTCAGAATGCGGAACTTCCGCACCGATTCCGCCTTCGACACCGCGGCGTTGCCGTCGTCGATCGCCGCCTGGATCGCGGCCAGCAGGTCCGGGTCCTCGCTCAGCGACGCCGCGGTGGCACCCGCCGGCTTGCCGTGGTCGGAGCACCAACGGCCCAGGAACTCCTCGTCGATGGTGATCAGCGCGCCCACGAACGGCCGTCCGTCGCCCACCACCATGCACTCCGCGACCAGGGCGTGCGCCCGGATGCGGTCCTCGATCACGGCCGGGGCGACGTTCTTGCCGCCGGCGGTGACGATGATCTCCTTCTTGCGGCCGGTGATCCTCAGGTAGCCGTCCTCGTCGAGGGTGCCGATGTCACCGGTGTGGAACCAGCCGTCGGCCAGCGCCTCGGCGGTCGCGCCGGGGTTGTTCCAGTACTCCTTGAACAGGTGCTCGCCGTGCAGCAGCACCTCGCCGTCGTCGGCGATGCGCACCACCGAGCCGGGCAGCGGCTGGCCGACCGTGCCGATCTTCTGCCGGTCCCAGGGGTTGAACGCGGTGGCCGCGCAGGACTCGGTCAGGCCGTAGCCCTCCAGCACCGTGAAGCCGATGCCGCGGAAGAAGTGGCCCAGGCGCTCGCCGAGCGGGGCGCCGCCGGAGATGGCGTACTCGCCCCGGCCGCCGAGGACCGCGCGGAGTTTGCTGTAGACGAGCTTGTCGAACGTCTTGTACTTGATCTTCAGGCCGAGCGACGGGCCCGAGGGGGTGTCCAGCGCCTTGCTGTAGGCGATCGCGGTGTCGGCGGCCTTGTCGAAGATCTTGCCCTTGCCGTCGGCCTGGGCCTTGGCGCGCGCCGAGTTGTAGACCTTCTCGAAGACGCGCGGCACCCCGAGGATCAGCGTCGGACGGAACGCGGCCAACTCGTCGGTGAGGTCCTTGATGTCCGGGACCGTGCCCAGCTTGATCGGCGCCATCATGGGCGCGATCTGCACCAGCCGGCCGAAGACGTGTGCGAGCGGCAGGAAGAGCAGCACCGAGCACTCGCCCGTGCGGAACAGCGGACGCAGCCGCTCGACGATGTTGCCGCACTCGGCGAAGAAGCTGCGGTGGGTGAGCACACAGCCCTTGGGGCGGCCGGTGGTGCCGGAGGTGTAGACGATGGTCGCCGGGTCGTCGGCCTTGGCGAACGAGCCACGCTCCTCGACCGTCTCGTCGGTGACGTCCTGGCCGAGCCGGCCCAGCTCGTCGACGCCGCCGCCGTCGATCTGCCAGACGTGCTTGAGCGCCGGGAGCTGCTCGCGCACCGACTCGATCGCGGCCGAGTGGGCGTCCGACTCCACGACACAGGCGGTCGCGCCCGAGTCGCCGAGGATCCACAGCACCTGCTCCGCCGAACTGGTCTCGTACACCGGCACGGTCACCGCGCCCGCGCTCCAGATCGCGAAGTCCAGCAGCGTCCACTCGTAACGGGTGCGGGACATCAGACCCACCCGGTCGCCCGGCTGCACCCCGGCGGCGATCAGCCCCTTCGCCGCCGTGTGCACCTCGGCGAGGAATGTGGTGGCCGTGACGTCCTGCCAGCTGCCGCCGACCTTGCGGGCGATGACGGCGACGTCCGGGTGCTGCGCGGCGTTTCTGCGGACGATGTCGGTCAGGTTTCCGTCCGCAGGGACCTCGTACAAAGCCGGAAGGCTGAACTCGCGCAAGACTGCTGCTCCTCATAGGGCGCCGGCGCCACGACGGTGTGTGCTGCGACGGTGCGGTCCAAGGCTCGGGGAAGTGCTCGCGCATTCACTTGTTGAAATGCAGAGCACGACTGGACTGGCCGGACGTTACCCGCCGGTATGGCTTCTACGACAGGGGGTCCCGTCGAGATGTTCGCTGCGTCACACAGTTGGGTATTCCATTGCGCACAGTAGTCCACCTGCTAACTGACTGGCCAGTAACCGCAGGTAGGACCGCCACTGTTCACCATGGCAGCGCCCGACCTACGCTTGATCGTCATGGCACCCACACCAGCCCGGAATAACCGGACGCGCGTACACGTGGTCAGCGACGTGCACGGCAACGCCCGCGACCTGGCCAGGGCCGGCGAAGGCGCCGACGCCCTGATCTGCCTGGGCGACCTCGTCCTCTTCCTCGACTACGCCGACCACTCGCGCGGTATCTTCCCCGACCTGTTCGGCGTCGAGAACGCCGACCGCATCGTCGCGCTGCGCACCGCCCGCCGCTTCGAGGAGGCCCGGGTGTTCGGGGCCGGGCTGTGGGCCGGCCTCCAGGGCGACCGCGCCACGGTGATCGAGAAGGCGGTGCGCAAGCAGTACGCCGAGCTGTTCAGCGCCTTCCCCAGTCCTACGTACGCCACCTACGGCAACGTCGACATGCCGGCCCTGTGGCGGGAGTACGCCGGCCCCGGCACGACCGTCCTCGACGGTGAGCGCGTCGAGATCGGCGGCCGGGTCTTCGGCTTCGTCGGCGGCGGCCTGCGCACGCCGATGCGGACGCCGTACGAGATCAGCGACGAGGAGTACGCCGCGAAGATCGAGGCCGTGGGCGAGGTCGACGTGCTCTGCACCCACATCCCGCCCGAGGTCCCCGAGCTCGTCTACGACACCGTCGCCCGCCGTTTCGAACGCGGCAGCCGGGCCCTGCTGGACGCCATCCGCCGCACCCGGCCCCGTTACTCCCTCTTCGGGCACGTCCACCAGCCGCTGGTGCGAAGGATGCGGATCGGGGCGACCGAGTGCGTGAACGTGGGGCACTTCGCGGGCAGCGGGACGCCCTGGGCACTGGAGTGGTGAGGACGCCCCAGGTCGGGTGAGATCCGTGGGCCCCGTGCGCGGTAGCCTTCACGCTGCACGCACGTGCGCACGACCTCATACCGGCCCGCATCTGGAGGAGCCACGGCGATGGCGGAACACACCAGCTCGAGCATCACCATCGAGGCGGCCCCGGCCGACGTCATGGCGGTCATCGCCGATTTCGCCCGCTACCCGGACTGGACCGGTGAGGTGAAGGAGGCGGAGGTCCTCAAGACCGACGCCCAGGGCCGCGCCGAGCAGGTCCGCCTCGTCATGGACGCGGGCGCGATCAAGGACGACCAGGTCCTCGGATACACCTGGACCGGCGAGAACGAGGTGTCCTGGACCCTGGTGAAGTCCCAGATGCTGCGTTCCCTGGACGGCTCGTACGTCCTCAAGCCGTCCGGCACGGGCGGTACGGAGGTCACGTACCTGCTGACCGTGGACGTCAAGATCCCCATGCTCGGCATGATCAAGCGCAAGGCGGAGAAGGTCATCATCGACCGGGCGCTGGCGGGGCTGAAGAAGCGGGTGGAATCGGCTTGACCGCCGCCGCGGGGGTTTTGCACAGTCGCCGCTGACCGCCGCCGCCGGGGCGCCCGTGCGTGGTTCGGTGCGGGCGCATCGTGGTCGCTCGCGCAGTTCCCCGCGCCCCTTTGGGACGTCTGGGTTAGCGTTCATCCCCATGCGCACCATCCTGATCATGGGCCCCGGCGGCAGCGGGCGGACCACACTTGCCGCTGCCACCGCGCTCACCGCCGCCCGCGAGGGCAGCCGCACCCTCGTCCTCGGCACCGACCGCACCGACACCCTCGGTGCCGCACTGGGCGTGGCCACGGGGTCGAAGCCGGTCGAGGTCGCACCCCTTCTCACCGCCTGGCGCCCCGACGCCGCCCAGGACTTCCGCGAGGACCTCGCTGCTCTCCAGGACCGCGCCTCCTCCGCCCTGGACCTCCTCGGCGCCTCCCGCCTCGACCCCGACGAACTCACCCCCCTGCCCGGGGCCGAGCAACTCGCCCTGCTGCGCGCCCTGCGCGACGCCGCGCTGTCGGAGAAGTACGACACCCTCGTCGTCGACCTCCCCCCGGCCCCCGAGGCCCTCGCTCTGCTCGCCCTGCCCGAGGAACTCCGCCGCTATCTGCGCCGCCTCCTCCCGCCCGAACGGCAGGCCGCCCGCGCCCTGCGCCCCGTCCTGGGCCGCCTCGCCGGCGTCCCCATGCCGGCGGAGTGGCTCTATGAGACGGCGGCCCGCTGGGACCTGGAACTGGCCGCGGTCGAAGCGGTCGTCGCCGACCGCGGCACCCTCGTGCGCCTGGTCGCCGAGCCCGGCCCGGCCGGCGACGACATGCTGCGCACCGCCCGGCTCGGCCTCGCCCTGCGCGGTCTGCGCACCGACGTCGTGGTCGCCAACCGCGTCCTGCCCGAGGCCTCCCCGGACACCTGGCTCGCCGGTCCGGTCGCCCAGCAGCGCAAGACGCTGGAGGAGTGGCGTGAGAGCTATGACGTCCGCACCGTCGCGCACCTCGGACGCGACCCGCGTGGCACCGACGACCTCACCGCCCTCGCCGTGCCCGGCACCGGGCAGGCGGCCCCCGCCGTGGACTGGCCCGTGACCGACCGGCTCGGCGAGGACGGCGTGCTCGTCTGGCGGATCCCGCTGCCCGGCGCCATACGCGAGGAACTCGACCTCGTCCGGCGCGGTGACGAACTCGTCGTCACGGCGGGGACGTTCCGCCGGATCGTTCCGCTGCCCTCCGTACTGCGCCGCTGCACCGTCGACGGGGCCGCCCTGCGCGACGGTGAGCTGCGGATCCGCTTCGCGCCCGACCCGCAGTTGTGGCCGCAGGGCCGGTGAGACAGCGGGGCCGAACCGGGGGAACAGTGGCCGGCACGGCCCGTGAACCCGGTACGCCCGTTCGGGTAACGTCGTAGGGACGAACCGTAGTCAGGAGTCCGTGATGAGCGAAGATCTCCCTCCGGCCGGTGCCGCCCGGGAAGGGGCCGCGGACGACGTGCGGGCGAACGACGCCGACGCCTGGGCGACCGCGTGCGCCGAGGACCTCCAGGCGGAGAAGGCCCGCCGCCGCGCCGAGTACGGCACGCCTCCCGGCTCCGCGGCCGAGGAACTGAAGAAACTCGTCGACGCCGTCGCCGAGAAGCTGTCCGGCGTCCAGTCCCCCCTGCTCGGCGCGGTTGCGGGACCCGCCGCCCAGCAGGTCGTACGACAGGTCGTGCAGCAGGCCAAGGACGCTGTGGAACCCGTCATCGAACGCAACCCGGACGTCTTCGACCACCTGGCCGCGGCCGGGAACGAACTGCTCGCCGCCTACCGCTCCGCCGTCCAGGCCCAGGAACGCCGCTGGACCGGCCGCGACGACCAGGACGACCCCCGTGACCGGGGCGAACGCCGGGACGGCGGCGACGACGCCGGCCCCGGGGAGCGCATCGACCTGGACTGAGTCCCCGGACCCGGCCGAGAGGCGGCCCCGGTACGGCGTCCCGGGGGTGCCCAGCGTGCGGACGGACAGCGAAACCGGCGGCACGCCTCGGGTACCGTTGGCCTTAGCGGGGCTCGACCGAAACTGAGGGATTCATGGGACTCACCATCGGCGTCGACATCGGCGGCACGAAGATCGCGGCCGGCGTGGTCGATGAGGACGGCAACATCCTCTCGACCCACAAGGTGCCGACCCCGGGCACGGCTGAGGGCATCGTGGACGCCATCGCTTCGGCGGTGGACGGCGCACGCGTCGGTCACGACATCGTCGGCGTGGGCATCGGTGCCGCCGGCTACGTGAACCGGCAGCGCTCCGAGGTCTACTTCGCGCCCAACATCCACTGGCGCAACGAGCCGCTCAAGGACAAGGTCGAGGCCCGCGTGGGCCTCCCGGTGGTCGTGGAGAACGACGCGAACGCCGCGGCGTGGGGCGAGTACAAGTTCGGGGCCGGCAAGGGCCACCGCAACGTCATCTGCATCACGCTGGGCACCGGCCTCGGCGGCGGCATCATCATCGGCAACAAGCTGCGCCGCGGGCACTTCGGCGTGGCCGCCGAGTTCGGCCACATCCGCATGGTGCCGGACGGCCTGCTGTGCGGCTGCGGCTCGCAGGGCTGCTGGGAGCAGTACGCCTCCGGCCGCGCCCTCGTCCGGTACGCCAAGCAGCGCGCCAACGCCACTCCCGAGAACGCCGAGACCCTGCTCGGCCTCGGCGACGGCACGCCCGAGGGCATCGAGGGCAAGCACATCTCCATGGCGGCCCGCCAGGGCGACCGGGTGGCCGTCGACTCCTACCGCGAACTGGCCCGCTGGGTGGGCGCGGGCCTCGCCGACCTGGCCTCCCTCTTCGACCCCTCCGCGTTCATCGTCGGCGGCGGCCTCTCCGACGAGGGCGAACTGGTCCTCGGCCCGATCCGCAAGTCCTACAAGCGCTGGCTGGTCGGCGGCAACTGGCGCCCGGTGGCGGAGGTCAGAGCGGCGGAGCTGGGCAACAAGGCGGGCCTGGTCGGCGCAGCGGACCTGGCGCGGGAGCCCGACCCGATCATGTAAACGCCGTCAGGGTGCGCGCCCTGGGGGCGCGGGGAACTGCGCGACGAGCCACGAAGCACCGGCACTCGCGCACGATCCCCGCGCCTCGCCCCGCTGGGCGTAAATTGATCACATGCCGCTGCTCCCCAACTCCCGTACGGAACCCGATGGTTCCGCGGTCATCAGGGTCCTCAGCTACAACATCCGCTCCATGCGCGACGACACCGACGCCCTGGCCCGCGTCATCAAGGCCTGCGCACCCGACCTCGTCCTCATCCAGGAAGCCCCCCGCTTCTTCCGCTGGCGCAAGAAGCTCGCCCGCCTCGCCCTCGCCTCCGACCTGGTGATCGTCACCGGCGGTGCCACCACCACAGGCCCGGCCATCCTCAGCTCGCTCCGGGCGAGCGTCGAACGCACCGAGGACATCCTCCTGCCCCCCACCCCGGGCCTGCACCGCCGCGGCTTCGCCACCGCGGTCGTCCGTTTCGCCGGCGCCCGCCTCGGCGTGCTCAGCTGTCACCTGTCCCTGCAGAAGGACGAGCGCTACGAGCAGTCCGGCATGCTCCTGGACCGGCTCGCCGGCATGGGTGTGGAGCACATGGTCGCCGGCGGCGACCTGAACGAACGCCCCGACGGCCCGGCCTTCCGCCGACTGGCCGACGCCCTGACCGACTGCCGGGCCACGGCCCCCTGGGGCGGCGAGCACACCTGGACACCCACCGACCCCTACCAGCGCATCGACGCGATCTTCGCGACGAAGGGCATCGAGGTGCTGGGCTGCGGTGTGCCGTCCGGCCAGCCGGGGGTGTCCGACGCAGACCTGAGGGCGGCCACGGACCACCTCCCGGTCCTGGCCGCCCTCAGGATCCCGGCTTCCTAGACGACCGCGCCCCGCCCGGGGTCGTCGTCCTCCTCGTCGTCCGTGCGCATCCGCATCACCAGCGTCGCGAACCCGCCGAGGAACCCGCCGATGCCCAGCGTGGCCAGCCACCAGGTCATGTCCCAGCCGAGCAGCACGGCCAGCAGGAGCAGCACCGGCCCGCCGAGCACGCCGAGCCAGGCGAACTTGGCCGTCGGGTCGGCGGTGGGCAGCGGCGGCGGCTCGGGGGGCACGAAGTGGCCTTCGTCGTCCTCGTCGAAGTCGTCCTCGGCGGGTTCGGGCGTGGAGTAGTCACGCGGGCCGACGCCGGGCGCGAAGGAGACCGAGCCGCCCAGGGGCTTCACGGGCTCCTCCCCGGACCTGGGCCCCTCGGCCTCCTCCGACTCGACCGGCTTCACGGCGTCCCCGGACTTCACGGCCGTGTCGCCCCGGTCGCCGGCCGGCACGGTGTCATTGGTCCCGGTCGGCGGCAGGGCCAGGTCCTCGACGGACTTGAACGGCTTGGCGCCCGGCGGGTCCGGCGGCTCCTCGCCGTACCCGGCGACGATCGCCGCCCAGGCGGCCTCCTCGTCGAAGGGGACGCCCTTGTCGTCCGGCTCCCGGCCCTCACGGTCGGAGTCGTGCTCAGCCACCTGCGGTCGTCCCTTCCTTGCCGAGCCCGGGCTCCTCGCCGAGGCCGGACGCGATGCGGCCGATGAACGCGAGGCTCTCCTCGTGGATCCGGTCCGCGTCATGGTCCAACGTGGCGACGTGGTAGCTCTGTTCCAGGATGACCTCTTTCACGTCCGTCGACGAGATACGGCTGAGGATCCGGGCGGAGTCGACGGGCGGCACCACATGGTCCTGCGGGCTGCGCATCAGCAGCACCGGCTGGGTGACCTGCGGCAGCTCGCGGTCGGTTGCCTGGAAGAACTGCCGCAGAGAGTGTGCCGCGTGCAGCGGCACCCGGTCGTAGCCGAGCTCCCTGCCGTCCGGCTTGGCGATGTCGCTGGCGATGCCCTTCGTCGCGGGGACGAGGTGACGCACCACGGGGAGGGCGTGCGCGGCCAGGCCGTGCACCTTGTTCGCGGGATTGACGACCATGACACCGCGGACGGCGTCACCGTGCTTCGCGGCCAGCCGCAGGGCCAGCGCGCCGCCCATCGACAGCCCGGCCACGAAAACCGTCCCGCGGCGCCGGCACAGCAGGCGCAGCTCGCGGTCCACCTCCGCGTACCAGTCCTGCCAGCCGGTGATCCGCAGGTCCTCCCAGCGCGTGCCGTGCCCGGGCAGCAGCGGCAGGGAGACGGTCATGCCGTGCTCGGCGAGGTGCTCCGCCCAGGGGCGCAGCGACTGCGGTGAGCCGGTGAAGCCGTGGCAGAGGAGGACGGCGACCTCTCCGCCCTCGTGGTGAAACGGCTCGGCTCCGGCAAGGACCGGCACCTTCGGCCTCCTGGTCGGTGAGAAGGGACTGGCACGATCACGGAATGTCACGGAACGTCATGGAAGGGGTCGCACGGCGTTCGCGGGACCTTCACCGTACGCGACCGCACTGACACCGACCAGGGCCGTCGGCGCCTTTGACAGCGCTCCGGGTTAAGGTCTGATCGACACATACAGGAGGCACTCGGTTGTTGTACGGCGCGATGAAGGTCACCATCGGGGGTCCGCTGAAGCTCGCCTTCAGGCCCTGGGTCGAGGGCCTGGAGAACGTACCCGCCGAGGGCGCTGCGATCCTGGCGAGCAATCACCTGTCGTTCTCCGACTCGTTCTTCCTGCCCGCCGTCCTCGACCGCAAGGTCACCTTCATCGCGAAGGCCGAGTACTTCACCACCCCCGGTGTGAAGGGCCGGATGACGGCCGCCTTCTTCAAGGGCGTCGGGCAGCTCCCCGTGGACCGCTCCGGCGCGCGCGGCGCGGGTGAGGCCGCCATCAAGAGCGGCATAGAGGTGCTGGAGCGCGGTGAGCTGTTCGGGATCTACCCGGAGGGCACGCGCTCGCCCGACGGACGGCTCTACCGGGGCAAGCCGGGCGGCCTCGCGCGCGTGGCGCTCGCCACCGGCGCGCCCGTCATCCCCGTCGCCATGATCGACACGGAGAAGATCCAGCCGCCCGGGAAGGTCATGCCGAAGCTGATGCGGCCCGGCATCCGGATCGGCAAGCCCCTGGACTTCAGCCGCTACCAGGGCATGGAGCACGACCGGTTCGTGCTGCGCGCCGTGACCGACGAGGTCATGTACGAGATCATGAACCTCTCCGGCCAGGAATACGTCGACATGTACGCCACGGCCATGAAGCGGCAGCTCACGGAAGCGGCGAAGGCGGAGAAGGAAGCCGAGAAGGCGGCCAAGGCCGCCCTCGCGCGGGCGGAGAAGGAACAGGCCGCGAAGCAGCAGGCCGAGCTGGAACAGGCCGAGAAGCAGAAGCAGGCGGAGCAGCAGACGGGACAGCAGGCGGAGCAGCGGCGGACCGAGCCCTAGCCGGGGCTCGGGTCGGGGGGCGGGGGAGATGGTCAAGCGCGAGCGCGTCATGAGGATGTCGGTCGAGCAGCCCCTGTGGCGTGCGCTCACCGGCTACCGGGTGCTCACGATGCTGTACGCGGTCGGCCTGTTCGCCACCGCCTACGAGGAGTTCACCCGCCCCTGGATCGCCGTCGCCTACTACGCCGTGCTGTGCGGCTGGACCCTGGCCACCCTGCCCCGGGTCGCGAGCGCGGCCCGCTGCACCAAGCGCTTCCTCGCCGCCGACCTCACCGTCGCCCTCACCGGCATCCTGCTCACCCCCGTCGCCGACGCGCACGAGCGGGTCCAGTCGGGCGGCCCGACCCTGCCGTCGATATGGACCGCCGGCGCCGTCCTCGCCTTCGCCGTCAAGGGCGGCTGGCGCTGGGCGGCCCTCGCCTCCGGCCTGGTGGCCGTCGCCAACCTGGTCGAGCGCGGCAGCCCGGCCCGCGACACCGTGCACAACGTCATCCTGGTCTGCATCGCCTCCGTCGCCATCGGCTACGTCGTGGAGGTCGCCCGCGCCTCCGAGCGCACCCTCGCCCGCGCCCTGGAGATCGAGGCCGCCACCCGCGAGCGCGAGCGTCTGGCCCGGGACATCCACGACAGCGTGCTCCAGGTGCTGGCGATGGTGCAGCGCCGTGGGGCCGTGATCGGGGGAGAGGCGGCCGAGCTGGGCCGGATGGCCGGCGAGCAGGAGGTCGCGCTGCGCACCCTGGTCTCCGGCGGCCTCGTGCCCGTCTCCCGCGTGTCGGAGGACGCCGCGCAGGGAGCGGTCGTACGGGCCGTCGACGAGGAACCTCAGGAGAGCGGACCCGTCGACCTGCGTGCCCTGCTCGCGCCGTACGCCGGCGCCCTGGTCAGCCTCGCCGAGCCCGGCGCGCCCGTGCCGCTGGCGCCGGCCGCCGCCCGGGAGGTGGCCGCCGCCGTCGGAGCCGCCCTGGACAACGTCCGCCGGCATGCCGGCCGGGACGCGCGCGCGTGGATCCTGGTGGAGGACGAGCCGGACGAGGTGATCGTCACCGTACGGGACGACGGGCCGGGCATCCCGGAGGGACGGCTCGACCAGGCCGAGGGCGAGGGGCGGCTCGGTGTCGCCCTGTCGATCCGCGGCCGGCTGCGTGACCTCGGCGGCAGCGCCGAGCTGATCTCGGTGCCGGGCCAGGGCACGGAGGTCGAACTGAAGGTACCGAAGGACGTGACGAACACACGGGGGAAGGCGGAGCAGCGATGACGGAGACCACCGGAGGCCGGCAGGACCCGCAGGAGCCGATCAAGGTCATGGTCGTCGACGACCACCCCATGTGGCGCGACGCGGTCGCCCGGGACCTGGCCGAGTCGGGCTTCGAGGTGGTCGCCACCGCGGGCGACGGCGAGCAGGCCGTACGCCGCGCCAAGGCCGCCGCCCCCGACGTCCTGGTGCTCGACCTGAACCTGCCGGCCAAGCCCGGCGTGCACGTCTGCAAGGAGGTCGTCGCCGCGAACCCCGCCCTGCGGGTGCTCGTGCTGTCCGCGAGCGGCGAGCACGCCGACGTCCTGGAGGCCGTGAAGTCCGGCGCGACCGGCTATCTGCTGAAGTCCGCCTCCACCGGGGAACTGCAGGACGCGGTCCGCCGCACGGCCGTCGGCGACCCGGTCTTCACCCCCGGCCTCGCCGGACTGGTCCTCGGCGAGTACCGCCGCCTGGCCTCCGAACCCGCCCCCGCCGCAGACACCGACGAACCCAAGGCGCCCCGGCTCACCGACCGCGAGACCGAGGTGCTGCGCCTGGTCGCCAAGGGCCTGAGCTACAAGCAGATCGCCGAACGCCTGGTCATCTCCCACCGCACGGTGCAGAACCACGTCCAGAACACCCTCGGCAAGCTCCAGCTGCACAACCGCGTGGAGCTCGTCAGGTACGCGATAGAGCGCGGCCTCGACGACGAGTGAGGCGCACGTCACACTGACCTTTCGTCAGGTACCTGCGGCGAAGGGACTGTTCCATGCGCGTCGGAGTACTGACCGGAGGCGGCGACTGCCCCGGCCTCAACGCCGTCATCCGGGCCGTCGTCCGCAAGGGCGTACAGGAGTACGGCTACGACTTCACCGGCTTCCGGGACGGCTGGCGAGGGCCCATGGAAGGCGACACCGTCCGGCTCGACATTCCCGCGGTGCGCGGCATCCTGCCCCGCGGCGGCACCATCCTCGGCTCCTCGCGGACCAACCCGCTGAAGGTGGAGAACGGCATCCGCCGGATCAAGGAGACCCTCGCCGGACTGGAGGTGGAGGCGCTCATCGCGATCGGCGGCGAGGACACCCTGGGCGTGGCCGCCCGCCTGTCCGACGAGCACGGCGTGCCCTGCGTGGGCGTTCCGAAGACCATCGACAACGACCTGTCCGCCACCGACTACACCTTCGGCTTCGACACCGCCGTCGGCATCGCCACCGAGGCCATCGACCGGCTGCACACCACCGCCGAGTCCCACATGCGGGTCCTGGTCGTCGAGGTGATGGGCCGGCACGCCGGCTGGATCGCCCTCCACTCCGGCCTGGCCGGCGGCGCCAACGTCATCCTCATCCCCGAGCAGCGCTTCGACGTCGAGCAGGTGTGCACGTGGGTGACCTCCCGCTTCCGGGCGTCGTACGCGCCGATCGTGGTGGTCGCCGAGGGGGCGATGCCGAAGGACGGCGACATGGTCCTCAAGGACCAGTCCCTGGACTCCTTCGGGCACGTGCGGCTGTCCGGGGTGGGCGAGTGGCTCGCCAAGCAGATCGAGAAGCGCACCGGGAAGGAAGCCCGTACGACCGTCCTGGGGCATGTCCAGCGCGGCGGCACCCCCAGCGCCTTCGACCGCTGGCTCGCCACCCGCTTCGGTCTTCACGCCATCGACTGCGTCCGGGACCGCGACTTCGGCCGGATGGTCGCCCTGCGCGGCACCGACATCGTCCGCGTCCCCCTCGCGGACGCCACGGCCCGCCTGAAGACGGTCGACCCCGCGCTGTACGGGGAGGTCGGGGTGTTCTTCGGCTGACCACCGGGCATCCGGTGCCGGCCGGGGCCGTGCGGTCCCGGCCGGTCCGTACCTACACCGAGGGTGCGTTCGTCCCCCGCAGCCGGCCCACCAAGTCCCGCACGATCAAGGACCCGTTCAGGCTCAGTACCGACTCCGGGTGGAACTGCACCCCGGCGAACCCCGGCGCGCGCAGGGCGTGCACCTCACCGCCCGCGGCGCGCGAGACCTCGACGCCGTGGGCCGACAGCTCGGCCGCCGCCTCGTCGTCGCAGCGTGCCACGAAGCTGTTGTAGAACCCGACGGTCTCCCGCCGCCCGAACAGGTCGATCTCCGTCTGCGCCCCCTGGAAGGGCACGTCCTTGCGCACGATGTCCAGGCCCAGCTCGGCCGCGATCAGCTCGTGCCCGAGGCAGACACCCAGCACACCCTGCCGTTCGCCCCTGATGACCTCGGCGGTGAGGGAGCGCAGGAACCGCATCTTCGGATCCGCCAGGTCGGACGGGTCCCCCGGCCCGGGCCCCAGCACCACCGGGCCCTCGTGCCCGAGCACCGCCTCCCGCAGCCCCGCCTCGTCGTACCGCCGCACGCTCACCTCCAGGCCGCCTGCCCGTAGCAGGTGCGCGAGCATCGCCGTGAAGGTGTCCTCGCCGTCGACGACCAGGGCGTGGCCCGCCGGTTCCGGCGAGCGCTCCTGCATCCGCAGCCAGAAGGGCGCGAGCGAGGCCCGGCGTCCGTCCAGCGCGGCCCGCACGCGCGGGTCGTCGGCGAGGCGCGGCCGGGTGTGCTCGGCACGCGGCCGGGACGGCCCCACTCCCAGGGCCGCCAGCACACCCGCCGCCTTGGCGTGCGTCTCGGCCACCTCGCCCGCCGGGTCCGAGCCGCGCACGAGGGTCGCGCCGACCGGTACCCGCAGCCGCCCGCCCGCGTCGATGTCGGCGGTGCGGATCAGGATGGGGGAGTCGAGGGTCTGGACCCCGCCCCCGTCCCGGCCGATCAGGGCCAGGGCACCCGCGTAGTACCCCCGCCCCCCGCTCTCGTGCCGCTCGATCACCCGGCAGGCGTTCTGCACCGGCGAGCCGGTGACGGTCGCCGCGAACATGGTCTCCCTCAGCACCTCCCGCACGTCCAGCGTGGACCTGCCGCGCAGCTCGTACTCGGTGTGCGCGAGGTGCGCCATCTCCTTGAGCCGGGGCCCGACCACCACTCCGCCCATGTCGCCGACGGTGCACATCATCTTGAGCTCCTCGTCGACGACCATCGACAGCTCCTCGATCTCCTTGCCGTCGGCGAGGAAGTCCAGCAGGTGCTCCGGCGTCGGCCCCTCGACGGGGTAGCGGTAGGTGCCGCTGATCGGGTTCATGACGACCGTGCCGCCGGACATCCGGACGTGCACCTCGGGGCTGGCCCCGACCAGCGTGCGGTCCCCCGTGTGCACGACGAACGTCCAGTACGCCCCGCGCTCACCCTCCAGCAGCCGCCGGAACAGCGCCAGCGCGTCGGCCCGGCCGAAGCCGGGGATCTCGCCCTGGTAGGTCCGCCGGATCACGAAGTTCGCGCCCTCGCCCCGCCCGATCTCCTCCCGCAGCACGCGCCCGACGATCTCGCCGTACTCCTCGTCGGCGACGTCGAAGCCGCCGCCCTCGACGCGCACGTCGTGCGCCGGGAGCTGCTCCAGGGCGTCAGCCAGCGGGACGGCGTACGACTCCTCGGGCGAGAGTGCCAGCAGGGGCGTGCCGTCGTCGCGGACGTCGAAACCGCGCTCGCGGATCTGCCGGAAGGGCACCAGCGCGAGGCTCCGGTCGGGGAGGTCGGCGAGCCGGTCGTGCGGGGTGACCGGGCCGATCAGGACCTCGACCAGATCGTGGTCGTGGCCCGGGGTGCGGCGGCGCAGCAGGGCGAACGGACGGGAGTCGTCCGGCAAGCCGAGCAGGTTCATGGTCCGTGCTCCATCTCGGTGAGTCTCGGTGAGAGAGGAACGGACCCCGGGAAACGCCGAAGGCCGCCCCTCGGGCGGCCTTCGCGAAGTCTTGGGTACGCGCAGTCAGCGGGCCGCCGGATGAGCGGTCCACCACCAGGTCTGGATCGAGTGCGCGAACATGCCACGCACCCTACCCCATGTCCGAGGAGTGTTCGGGGTGTCTCACTTCCTGGGCATGGGTCAGGACCCCCGACACGACCCCGTAATGTTGGTGGCGTGACCGTGAACGCTAAGACCAGCGCGAGTGCTGGCAACACCTGGCGAAACCTGCCCGCGGCGCAGCAGCCCGAGTACCCCGACCCCGAGGCTCTGCGCGCAGTCGTTGCGGACCTCGAGTCGTATCCGCCGCTCGTCTTCGCGGGCGAGTGCGACCAGCTGCGCGCCCGGATGGCGGCCGTCGCCAAGGGAGAGGCGTTCCTCCTCCAGGGCGGCGACTGCGCCGAGGCCTTCGACGCGGTGTCCGCCGACCACATCCGCAACAAGCTCAAGACCCTGCTCCAGATGGGTGCGGTGCTGACGTACGCCGCCTCGGTGCCGGTCGTCAAGGTCGGCCGCATCGCCGGCCAGTACTCCAAGCCCCGCTCCAAGGGCACGGAGACCCGTGACGGCGTGACGCTGCCCACCTACCGGGGCGACTCCGTCAACGGCTTCGAGTTCAACGAGAAGGCGCGGATCCCGGACCCCGAGCGGCTGAAGCGGATGTACCACGCGTCCGCCTCCACGCTGAACCTCGTGCGGGCCTTCACCACCGGCGGCTACGCCGACCTGCGCCAGGTGCACGCCTGGAACCAGGACTTCGTGAAGTCGTCCCCGTCGGGGCAGCGCTACGAGCAGCTGGCGCGCGAGATCGACAACGCGCTGAACTTCATGCACGCCTGCGGGACCGACCCGGAGGAGTTCAAGACGGTCGAGTTCTACGCCTCGCACGAGGCGCTGCTGCTCGACTACGAGTCCGCGCTGACCAGGGTCGACTCGCGCACCGGGCAGCTGTACGACGTCTCCGGGCACATGGTGTGGATCGGTGAGCGCACCCGGCAGCTCGACCACGCGCACATCGAGTTCGCCTCGAAGATCCGCAACCCGATCGGCATCAAGCTGGGCCCGACGACGACGGCCGAGGACGCGCTGCAGTACATCGAGCGCCTCGACCCCGAGCGGGAGCCGGGCCGGCTGACCTTCATCGTCCGCATGGGCGCCGACAAGGTCCGCGACAAGCTCCCCGAGCTGGTGGAGAAGGTCACCGCCTCCGGCGCGACCGTCGCCTGGGTGACCGACCCGATGCACGGCAACACCTTCGAGGCGGCCTCCGGGCACAAGACCCGCCGCTTCGACGACGTGCTCGACGAGGTCAAGGGCTTCTTCGAGGTCCACAAGGCCCTCGGCACCCACCCGGGAGGCATCCACGTGGAGCTCACCGGCGACGACGTCACGGAGTGCGTGGGCGGCGGCGACGAGATCTTCGTCGACGATCTGCACCAGCGCTACGAGACGGCCTGCGACCCGCGGCTCAACCGCAGCCAGTCGCTCGACCTGGCGTTCCTCGTGGCCGAGATGTACAGGGACCAGTAACGGGTCCGCCTGTTACCCCGACACGGACTGGGGCGCGGATCACACGATCCGCGCCCCGCTCCACTTTTCCGCTCCCGACCCGACCGGTAAGGTTAGGTTAGCCTCACCGATCAACGGGGACGGCAGATCCGGGAACGACCCGTCGGGAGGTGGACCGCGTGTACGTCTGCAGTTGCTTCGGCATCACCGAGCAGCAGGTCAAGCAGCATGCGGACGACGGTGCCTGCACCCCCCGGCAGATAGCCTCCGCCTGCAAGGCGGGCACCGACTGCGGGTCCTGTGTACGCCGCATCCAGGCGATCCTGGGCAGGGGGTCCTGCCCCCGCCGCGACCTGGCCGACCGGGGCGAGCCGGTACTCACGGAAATGAAGGACGCCGCCTGACGCCCGCGTCACCGACCTGTACGGGCAGCAGACCTAACTCGGCTGCTCGATCTGCTGCGCGAGGTACAGCGCCTCGCCGAGCTTGTCGATCAGCTCCAGCTGCGTGTCCAGGTAGTCGATGTGGTGCTCCTCGTCCTCGAGGATGGACTCGAAGAGGTTCGCGGACGTGACGTCGCCCTTGCTGCGCATCACCTCGATACCGCGCCTGAGCCGGTCGATCGCCTCGACCTCGACCTGTCGGTCCGCCTGGAACATCTCGGTGACCGTCTGGCCGACCCGCACATGGAAGAGCCGCTGGTAGTTGGGCAGGCCGTCCAGCATGAGAATGCGCTCGGTGATCTTGTCCGCGTGCTTCATCTCGTCGATGGATTCTTCACGCGTGTACTTGGCGAGCTTGGTCCAGCCGTTGTTGTCCTGGATCCGGTAGTGCAGCCAGTACTGGTTGATCGCCGTCAGCTCGCCGGTCAGCTGCTCGTTGAGGAATTCGAGGACCTCGGGGTCGCCCTGCATCGCAGAGGCTCCTTCCGCGCGGGGGGAACTGGCAGGTTGCGCCGCATGATTCCACTGGCGAAGAAGATCGTCCAGTAAGTCTGCACTTAGTAAGTAAGGGCATGCTTAGTCGAATTTGTCCGTTTCGGGGTGGCCTCGGTCAGGGGCACCACCCGGGGTCTGTCAGGATGGAGTCATGGGTCAGCCGCTGGAACACGAATCGGGAGAAGGGCGCGATCCAGCAGGAGCGGCGCAGCCGGAGCTGCCCCCGGGCCAGCGGCTGCAACGCGGCTGGCCGGTCACGCACTACGGGCCCGTCCCCAAGTTCCGGCCCGAGCGCTGGGAGTTCCGCGTCTTCGGTGCCACCGCCGGCGGCGGCAAACACTGCTGGACGCACGAGGAGTTCACGGCCCTGCCCCACACCACCGTCGTGGCCGACCTGCACTGCGTCACGAAGTTCAGCATGCTGGGCGCCGAGTGGGGCGGCATCCCCGCCCGCACGCTCCTCGACCTCGCCCCGCCCGCGGACGACGTCACCCATGTGATGGTGTGGGCCGAGTACGGATTCAGCTCCAACCTCCGGCTGTCCGACTTCGTCGACGAGCAGGTCCTGTTCGCCACCCACAAGGACGGCGAGCTGCTCACCGCCGAGCACGGCTTCCCCCTGCGCCTGATCGTCCCCCACCTCTACGCCTGGAAGGGCCCCAAGTGGGTGCGCGGTGTGGAGTACATGACCGCCGACCGGCGGGGCTTCTGGGAGGAGCGCGGCTACCACAACATCGGCGACCCCTGGCAGGAACAGCGCTACTCCTACCAGGAGCTGCCGGGGGACGGCCCCGGCCTCTGAGTCCCGGTCTCTGAGGCCTCAGCCGTCGCGCAGCTTCTTCAGCCGCTCGACGTCGGCCGCGTGCCCCTGCTTGCCGCCCGGTGTCTCGATGATCAGCGGCACGCCCGCGGTCGCGGGGTGCGTCATCAGCGCCCGGAACGGGTCCTCGCCGATGTGGCCGACGCCGATGTTCTCGTGCCGGTCCTTGTGCGCGCCCACCACGTCCTTGGAGTCGTTGGCGTGGATCAGCTTCAGCCGGCCCTCGCCCACCGTGTCCACCAGCAGGTCCAGCGTCTGGTGCATACCGCTCGGGCCGGTCAGATCATGCCCGGCGGCGTAGATGTGGCAGGTGTCCAGGCACACGCCGAGCATCGGGTGGGCGTCCAGCGCCTCGAAGTACGGGCCGAAGTCCCACGTCCGTGAACACAGCGAGGCGCCCTGGCCGGCCGTCGACTCCAGCAGCAGGAGAGGGTCGTCGTCGTGGGTCAGCTCGTCCAGCAGCGGCAGCAGATGTTCCCGTACCTGCTTCAGCGCCACCGACCGCTCACGGCCGCCGGTCGCGCTGCCGGTGTGCACCACCACGCCCAGCGCCCCGATCTCCCGCCCGCGACGCAACGAGTGCCGAAGCGACTCCACCGACCGCTCCACGGTCGCCTCGGTGTGCGAACCGAAGTTGATCAGATAGGGGGCGTGCACGTACGCCGGGATCGACCCGTCCGCGCACGCCGCGCGGAACGCCTCGTCCTGCTTGGGGTTCCCGGTCGGAGTGGCCCAGCCGCGCGGGTTGGCGACGAAGACCTGAACGGCCTCCGCCTGAAGATCACGGGCGTACGACAGGCCGACGGAGTGGAGGCCACCGGCCACGGGGACATGGCCGCCCACGGGGTTGCGGGCAGGGCCGGACAGCTGACTGTTCACCCGTTCAGGGTGTCATGCGTCCGGCCTTGCCCCGCCCGCCGGCTCCCGCCCGCCGGCCTCACCTGATCTTGATGGTGATCGTGGAGCCCTTGGGCGCGGTCTCGCCGCCCTCGACGGACTGGCCCTTGACGGTGTCCCCGAAGATGCCGAACAGCCCCCGGTCCTCGTCCACCTCGAACCCGGCGCCCTCCAGCGCCTGCCTGGCGTCGTCGACGCTGTCGCCGACCACGTCCGGGACCTCGATCATCTCGGGGCCCTTCGACAGCGTCAGCGTCACCGTGTCGCCCTCGGCCGCGGTGCCGGACGCCGGTGACTGCCGGACCACCTGGCCCTTGTCGTACTCGGAGGAGTTGACCCGCTCGGTGGCGACCTTCACCTTGAGGCCGGCCTCCGTCAGCTCGGAGCGCGCGTCGGACTCGTCCGAGCCGGTGACGTCGGGGATGTCGATGGGGGCGCCCTTGCTGACGACCAGCGCGACCGCCGCGCCCGCGCGCACCTTCGTGCCGTCGGCCGGGCGCGCGGAGACCACCGAGCCGCGCGGCACGTCCTTGCTGAACTCCCGGGTGACCATGCCCGGCGCCAGCCCGTCGTCCTTCAGCAGGTCCCGCGCCTCGCCCAGCTTCCGGCCCGCCAGAGCGGGCACCCGCACGGTCTCGGGGCCGTCGGAGACGGTGATGGCCACCGAGTCGTTGCCGCGGATGCGTGTCCCGGCCTTGGGGTCGCTGCTGATGATCTGGCCGCGCTCCACGGTGTCGCTGTAGGCGTGCTCCACCTTGCCGAGCTCGAGACCGGCGTCCCGCAGCCGGTCCTCGGCCTGCTCCTGGGTCTTGGTCAGCAGCGGCGGGACCTCGGTGAACTGGCCGGAGTTGATGTACCAGACGCCGACGCCGACGCCCAGCGCGAGCAGGACGGCGACGACGATCGCCGCCGGGCCGCGCAGGGGCCCCCGGCGGCGCCTGGACGGCGGGAGCGGCGGCGGGGAGGCCAGGCGGCTGGTGCGGTTGAGGGCGGCCCCCGAGGCCTCCTCGTCCTCGTCGGCCGACAGCGGGCGGGGCGTGGTCAGGGCACGCGGGATCACGGTCGTCCGGTCGTCGCCGTTGTCGTGGTCCACCGCGAGTGCCTGCGGCGGCACCGCGTCCAGCTGCTCCTCGTCCAGCCGGCCGCGTCCGTCACGGACCTGCGCGAGCAGCGCCACCGCGTCGTGCGGGCGCAGGGCCGGTGTGCGGGCCGTCGCCGAGGCCACCATCGCGTCGAGCTCGTACGCCATGCCGGGCACGGCGGCCGAGGGCGGGGGGACGTCCTCGTGCAGGTGCTTGTAGAGGATCACGGCCGGGGAGTCACCGTCGTGCGGCTTGTCGCCGGTCAGCATCTCGTACAGCATCACGCCGCACGCGTACACGTCGACGCGGGGATCGGCTGTGCCGTCCTCTATCTGCTCCGGGGCGAGGTACGAGACCGTGCCGAGCACCGTGCCGGTGGTGTTCGTCACCGTGTCCACGGCCCGGACCAGGCCGAAGTCGGCGACCTTGACCCGCCCGTCGTCCCCGATCAGGACGTTCTCCGGCTTCATGTCGCGGTGCACGAACCCGGCCCGGTGCGCCGCGCCCAGCGCGGCCAGCACCGGCTCCAGGATGTCCAGGGCGGCACGCGGCTGCAGGGCGCCGCGCTCGCGCAGCACGTCCCGCAGGGTGCAGCCCGCCACGTACTCCATCGCCAGGTACACGTACGAGCCGTCGGTGCCCTGGTCGAAGACCTGCACCACGTTCGGATGGGCCAGCCGGGCCACGGACTTCGCCTCGCGGATGAACCGCTCGACGAACGAGGCGTCGACCGCGAGCGAGGGGTGCATCACCTTGAGCGCGAGGACCCGGTCGAGACGGGTGTCCACGGCCCGGTAGACCGTGGCCATCCCGCCGACCGCGATCCGCGCGTCGATGCGGTACCGGCCGTCGAGCACCTGCCCGACCAAGGGGTCCTGAAGGGTCGTGTCCACGCAGGCGAGTGTACGAGCCACGACCGACAGCCCCGTCCCCCCGGTTGTTTCCGGGGCGGGAATGCAGCCGACCTGTGACGTGTGGCCGCTACTGGAAAGCGGGACGCTCAGGGTCCAGCGCGGCCATGCCCTCCGTGGGCGACGACGCCTCGGCGAAATGCCGCCGGGGGATCCGCCCGGCCCGGTACGCCAGCCGCCCCGCCTCCACCGCGTGCCGCATGGCGTCGGCCATCAGCACCGGCTCCTGCGCCCGTGTCACCGCCGAGGCGAGCATCACGCCCGCACACCCCAGTTCCATCGCCAGCGCCGCGTCCGACGCCGTGCCCGCGCCCGCGTCCAGGATCACCGGCACGCGCGCGTGCTCGACGATCAGCTGGAAGTTGTGCGGGTTGCGGATGCCGAGCCCGGAGCCGATCGGCGAGCCGAGCGGCATGATCGCCGCGCAGCCCACGTCCTCCAGCTTCCGCGCGAGCACCGGATCGTCGTTGGTGTACGGCAGCACCGTGAACCCGTCGTCGACCAGGGTCTCGGCCGCCTCCAGCGTCTCGATCGGGTCCGGCAGCAGCGTGCGCTCGTCGGCGATGACCTCCAGCTTGACCAGGTCCGTGCCGAGGGCCTCGCGCGCCAGGCGGGCCGTGAGGACGGCCTCGCCCGCGGTGAAGCAGCCCGCCGTGTTCGGCAGTACCCGGATGCCGAGCTTGTCCAGGACGGACAGCACCGAGCCGTGCACCGAGGCGTTCACCCGGCGCATCGCGACCGTCGTCAGCTCCGTCCCGGACGCGACCAGCGACCGCTCCAGCACGTCGAGGCTGGGCGCCCCGCCCGTGCCCATGATCAGACGGGAGGTGAACGACGTACCACCGAGGAAGAACGGATCGTCGGCCATGGTCAGCCTCCCTGGACGGCGGTCAGGACTTCCACGCGGTCCCCCTCGGACAGGGGGGTGGAGGGCCACTGGGTGCGGGGGACGACGGTTTCGTTGAGGGCGGCGGCCACGCCGGAGGGTGAGGCTGTGAGCGACCTCACCACGGTGTCCAGAGCCGTGCCGGGCCCGACGTCCCGGGGCTCGCCGTTGACGGAGATGTTCATGCGGGCTGCTCCGTGAGTGCGGTGGCGGGGCTGAAGCGTTTCGGGGTGAAGGGGCGCGCCTCCTCGGGGAGTTCGCCCGTCGCCAGGACGTGCGCCATGGCGTCACCGGTCACCGGTGTGAGCAGGACGCCGTTGCGGTAGTGCCCGGTGGCCAGCAACAGCCCCTCCAGAGCGGTGGGGCCGAGCAGCGGCGCGTTGTCGGGGGAGCCGGGCCGCAGCCCGGCCCTGGTCTCGGTGAGCGGCAGCTCGGTGATGCCCGGGACCAGCTCGTGCGCGTCCCGCAGCAGCTCGTACACGCCCCCCGCGGTCACGGTGGTGTCCCAGCCCAGCTCCTCGCTGGTGGCCCCGACGACCAGTTCGCCGCTCGCGCGCGGCACCAGGTAGACGTGGCTGCCGCGCACGACCGCGCGCACGGTCCGGCTCAGGAACGGCCGGTGCCGCTGCGGCATGGTCAGCCGCAGGACCTGGCCCTTCACCGGCCGCACGGGAGGCAGCACGTCCTCCGGGACGCCCGCGAGCCGCCCGCTGAGACTGCCCCCGGCGAGCACCACCTGCCCGGCGGCCGCCTCGGTCCCGTCGGCCAGGACGGCACCCGCGGCCCGGTCCCGGACGACGGTCAGCCGCTGCGCCCACGACCGGTGGAAGACCACGCCCGCCTGCTCGCACGCGGCGAGAAGGGCCCCGGCCAGCCGCCGGGGGTCGATCTGGTGATCGCCGTCGACCCGCAGCCCCCCGCGCACGCCCGGCGCGAGCATCGGCTCCAGGCGCCGGCACTCGCGCCCCGACAGCCACTGCGACTCCAGCCCCGACTGCTGCTGCAGGGCGTGCAGTTCGCGCAGGTGGGCCCGGTCGTCGGCGTCCAGGGCCACCGCGAGCGTGCCGCAGCGGCGGTAGCCGAGGTCCCGGCCGGTCAGTTCGGTGAGCTCGGCGGCGAAGTCCGGATAGCGCCGGGCGGAGGCGAGGTTCAGGCCCAGCAGGGTCTGCTCGCCGTAGTGCAGCTCCGTGACGGCGGCCAGCATGCCGGCGGCCACCTGGGCGGCGCCGCCGCCCGGCTCGGGGTCCACGACGGCCGTGGCGAACCCGCGTTGCGCGGCCCGCCAAGCCGTGACCAGGCCGATGATCCCGCCCCCGACGACCAGGACGTCTGACGACGCGGACGTGGATGTGGACGTAGGCGACATGGGCGTCCAGCCCCTCCCTTCGCCGGCATGACCCGGATCAGGTTCGTACGGTCGGAGGCCGCCAGCCTCCCTCTCAGCCCGGTGCGGCCGGGCTCCCGCGAGTGCTTTACGTTGGCCACCCTAGCCCGATGTCCGGTCCCGCAGTAAGGGAGCCTCAGTCCATGGCCCGATCCCTCGACGGTCTCGTCCTCGCCCCGGTCGCCGACCAGGCACCGGGCCAGGTGGGCACCCGCACCCGGTTCACCTACCACGAGCGGGAGGGCGAGATCTGGGCCGAGTACACGGGCGGTGACGTCGTACGCGGGCACCTCGTGGGTACCCGGGAAGGTGACCGGCTGGACTTCCGGTACGTCCAGCTCAAGCGGGACGGCACCACGTCCTCGGGGCACTGCGTCTCGGTGGTCGTGGAGCTGACCGACGGGCGGGTGCGGCTGGAGGAGACCTGGGAGTGGGAGTCCCAGCGGGGCAACGGCACGAGCGTTGTGGAGCAGGTCACGACGCATGAGCACTGACTGACAAAACGTCAGGTGTCTATGGTGATCAGGTGAGCGAGCAGACGCAGGAACCAGGTCCGTCCGCGCCGCGGCGCGTCGTCGTGGCGGGTGCGGGCATGGCCGGGGTGCAGACCGCCGTCGCCCTGCGCGAGCAGGGTTTCACCGGTGACGTGATCCTCATCGGCGCCGAGCCCCACCAGCCCTACGACCGGCCCCCGTTGTCCAAGGCCGTGCTGCTCGGCAAGTCCGAGGGTTCCGCCTTCGACGTGGACTTCGAGGCCCTCGGCATCGAACTGCGGCTCGGCTGCGAGGTGCTGGGCCTGCGCCCCGCCGACCACGAGCTGGACACCGAGGACGGGCCGGTGCCGTACGACGTCCTCGTCGTCGCGACCGGCGCGGAACCCGTCCGGCTGCCCGGCACCGAGGGCGTGCCGGGCGTCCATCTGCTGCGCACGCTGGACGACGCCGAGCGGCTGCGGCCGGTGCTGGCCCGGCAGCACGACATCGTGGTCGTCGGCGCGGGCTGGATCGGTGCGGAGTTCGCCACCGCCGCGCGCGAGGCGGGCTGCGCGGTGACCGTCGTCGAGGCCGCCGAACGCCCGCTCGCCGGCGCGCTGCCCGCCGACGTCGCCGCCCCCATGGCCGGCTGGTACGCCGACGCGGGGGCGGTGCTGCGGACGCACGCGCGCGTGGAGCGCGTCGAACCCGGTGTCGTCGTCCTCGACGACGGCTCACGGCTGCCCGCGGGCGCGGTCGTCGTCGGCATCGGCGCCCGCCCCGCGACGGCCTGGCTGGCCGGCTCCGGGATCGCGTTGGGCCCCCACGGCGAGATCGTCGCCGACGAGCACCTGCGCACGGCCGTGCCCGATGTGTACGCGGTCGGCGACTGCGCCTCCTTCCCCTCGGGTCGCTACGGCGAGCGCCTGCTGATCCACCACTGGGACAACGCGCTCCAGGGGCCGCGCACGGTCGCGGTGAACATCGTCGGCGGGGCCACCGGACAGCCACCGGCGGTGTACGACCCGGTGCCGTACTTCTGGTCCGAGCAGTTCGGGCGGTTCGTCCAGTACGCCGGGCACCACGCGGCCGCGGACACCACGCTGTGGCGGGGCGACCCTTCCGGCCCGGCCTGGACGGTCTGCTGGCTGCGGGGCGAGCGGCTGGTCGCGCTGCTGGCGGTGGGCCGGCCCCGGGATCTGGCGCAGGGCCGCCGCCTGATCGAGTCCGGCGCACCGATGAACCCGGTGCTGCTGGCGGATCCGGCCAGGCCCATGAAAGCGGCGACGGCCTGAGGATGCGTCGCGAAGGTGGCGCCTGCCGTGCGACGCCGCTTTCGCGAAACGACCCTGGGACGTGCATCGCCGCCTTGCCACCGACCTCGGAGGCACGCCCCGGTGAGGCCCGCGGGGCGGTGCTGCCGGGCGCGGCGCGTCCGCCCGGGTGGGCCCGTCCGACTTCCGACTGTCAGTGGCAAATGGCAGGCTGGTTTCCGTGACCGAGATTGACGCAAAGATCGATGCTCTCGTCCCCGCCTGGCTCACCCTCCCCGACATCGCCGAACAGTTCGGCGTCGAGGTGACGCGTGTGCGGCAGCTGGTCAAGGACGGCCAGCTCATCGCCGTACGCCGTGGTGAGAACCGCGCGCTGCACGTCCCCGCCGCCTTCATCGACGGGGACAAGGTCGTCAAGGGCCTGTCCGGGACCCTGACGCTCCTGCGGGACGACGGCTTCACGGACGAAGAGATGCTGGAGTGGCTCTTCACCCCGGACGACAGCCTGCCCGGCACCCCCGCGCAGGCGCTCAGCGAGAACCGCGGCACGGAGGTGAAGCGCCGCGCCCAGGCGCTCGCGGTCTGACCCGGCCGCGACGGGACAACCGTCCGGTGCCGTGCGAGCGGGGCCGGACCTGAACAACCGCCCGACGTGAGGGCCGTGACCCGAGGGGTCACGGCCCGGGGGTCGGTCGCGCCCTGTGCCCGGTTGCGAGGAGTCACCGGCACGGCCGGCAGACTGCCGCGGGCCGGGGCAGGCGTAAGGTGCCCGAGGCGTTCGTGGCGGGACGGATGCGTACCGCGTCGCACACCCACGCACGCCGCCCCAGCGGGCCCGCTCGTACGCCCACCCAGTGCGAGGCCGCCCGCGCCCGCAAGGACTGGCCCACCGCGGACGCCATCCGCGACCAGCTGTACGGGCCGCCCGCACGCCACCGACACCCAGGGGGACACGCATGACCGGCACCGCCGCCACCGCACGGGCCCAGCTCGCCGACGCCCGGGTCTACCTCTGCACCGACGCGCGCAAGCGGCAGGGCGATCTGGCGGAGTTCCTCGACGCCGTGCTGGCCGGCGGCGTCGACATCGTCCAGCTGCGGGACAAGGGCATGGAGGCCGCCGAGGAACTGGAGCACCTGGCCGTCTTCGCCGACGCCTGCGCCCGCCACGGCAAGCTGCTGGCGGTCAACGACCGTGCGGACGTCGCCCACGCCGCCGGCTCCGACGTCCTGCACCTCGGCCAGGGCGACCTCCCGGTCCCCGCCGCCCGTGCGCTCCTCGGCGACGACGTCCTGATCGGCCGCTCCACCCACGCCGAGTCCGAGGCCGCCGCGGCCGCCGTCCAGCAGGGCGTGGACTACTTCTGCACCGGCCCGTGCTGGCCGACCCCCACCAAGCCCGGCCGCCACGCACCCGGCCTGGACCTGGTCCGGCACACCGCCGCCCTCGGCACCGACCGCCCCTGGTTCGCCATCGGCGGCATCGACCTCGGCAATCTCGACCAGGTCCTGGAGGCGGGCGCCCGACGCGTCGTCGTCGTCCGGGCGATCACCGAGGCGGACGACCCCGGGGCTGCCGCGGCCGGGTTCGCGAAGCGGCTGCGGGAGGCGTAGCCCGTACGGCCTGTCCAAGGGATGGACAACAAGTGGACAATTAGGGCAAAAGTCGGTCCCCGGTTGGGGGACCGACCGCCCCTGGCTAACCTGCCGGTATGGCCCTCGGCACCGCATCCATCAGGTCGGACCACGCCCGCACCGTCCGCGACATGCTCGCGGGCGGCAAGACGACGTACTCCTTCGAGTTCTACGCCCCCAAGACCCCGAAGGGCGAGCGGAACCTGTGGAACGCGCTGCGCCGGGTCGAGGCGGTGGCGCCCGACTTCGTCTCCGTGACCTACGGCGCGGGCGGTTCCACCCGCGCGGGCACGGTCAAGGCGACCGAGGCGATCGCCTCCGACACCACCCTCACCCCGATCGCCCACCTCACCGCGGTCGACCACTCGGTGGCCGACCTGCGCAACATCATCGGCCAGTACGCCGACGCCGGGATCCGCAACATGCTCGCCCTGCGCGGTGACCCGCCCGGCGACCCGATGGGCGACTGGGTGCCGCACCCCCGGGGTCTGGCCTACGCCGCCGAACTCGTCGAACTGATCAAGGCTTCCGGCGACTTCTGCGTCGGCGTCGCCGCCTTCCCGGCGATGCACCCCCGCTCGTGCGACTGGGACACCGACGTCCGCCACTTCGTCGACAAGTGCCGGGCGGGTGCCGACTACGCCATCACGCAGATGTTCTTCCAGCCCGAGGACTACCTCCGGCTGCGCGACCGGGTCTCGGCCGCCGGCTGCGACACCCCGATCATTCCCGAGGTCATGCCGATCGCGAGCGTGAAGACGCTGGAGCGGATCGGGTCCCTCACCAACGCCTCGTTCCCGGACGTCCTGAAAGAGCGGATCCTCACAGCAAAAGACGATCCGGCCGCTGTACGCTCCATTGGGATCGAATTCGCCACGGAGTTCTGTGCGCGGCTGCTCGCCGAGGGCGTGCCCGGCCTGCACTTCATCACGCTCAACAACTCCACCGCGACACTGGAGATCTACGAGAACCTGGGTCTGCACCAGGCACCGCAGGCCTAGACCGTTCGCACCGGTATACGACACACTGCGTAGCGGCCACTGGGAGAGGGGCGTACATGGGCTGGGCGGTCCTCTACATCGCGTTCGGCATCGTCGCGCTGTGGCTGCTGGGTGAGGTGCTCCTGCAGTACAAGGCGCGTCTGCGCTGGCGCCTGCTGGCCTTCGCCGGGTTCCTCGGTGTCGTCGTCGGTGTCCTCATCCCGTCGGTCGTCGTGATCGGCCTGGGGGCCGCGGCCTTCGCGGTCGGGCAGACCTACGTCACCCTGTCGTTCCGCAGCGGCTTCGCGGCCGGCTGGGCGATGAACGCGCCCGCGCTGGGCGGTGGCAAGCGCCGCCCCCGCGAGCGCGGCCGCCAGGAGCCCACCCTGGAGGTCTCCGGCCTGGAGGCCGAGGGAGGGTACGACGACGAGGCCGGCGCCTACCGCCGCGACCCCGTCCCCCACGACGGGGACGACGACTACGACCGGGACGACGTCTTCACCCCGGCCCGGCCCGTCCACCAGCCGACGTCCGCCGAGACCACCGCCGTCTACGAGCCGCAGCCCATGCCCGAGGACACCGGCTCGTACGGCGTCTACGACCACGGGTACCAACCGGAGGGACAGCAGTCCCACGACCAGTACGCGGCCCAGGCCACCGACCAGTCCTACGCCTACGACTACTCCGGCTACGGCCAGCAGCAGGGCTACGACGCCACCGCTCAGCAGCAGTACGCCGCCTACTCCGACCCGTACGTCGGCTCGTCGAACTACGACCAGGGCACGTACGGCGACCAGCAGTACTACGGGCAGCAGGGCTACGGTCAGGACCAGTACTCCGGCACCTACGGCGGCGACAGCCCGCCCGGCGGGGTGTGGGTCCCGCAGCAGCGCAACACCGACGAGTACGGGCAGGAACTGCCGCCGGAGCAGCAGTACCCGTACCAGGGCGGCGGGCAGCAACCGCAGGGGAACGGGTACGACGAGCAGTACCGTTTCTGAGCAGTACCGTTTCTGGAGCCCGAGCCCGAGCCCGAGCCCGAGCCCGAGCCCGAGCCCGAGCCCGAGCCCGAGCCCGAGCCCGAGCCCGAGCCCTGACGGGGCGCTGTGCTCACTGCGAGCCGCGGAACTCCGGCCCCTCCACGATCAGTCCCGCCACCAGCGCGCCCGACATGCCCGCGTGCGGCAGCCCCCCGCCGGGGTGAGCCCAGCCGCCCACCGTGAACAGACCCGGCACGCGCGTGGTGTTGGACGGATGCAGCAGCCGCCCGTCGCCCGCAGCCAGGGCCGGGACGGGCACCGCGCCACCTTCCGCGCCCGTCTGGTCCGCGATGTCGGCCGGGGTGCGCACCTCGTGCCAGAGGAGACGATCGCGCAGGCCCGGTACGGCGCGTTCGGCGACGGTGATCATGAGGTCGGCGAGGGCGTCGTGAGCCCGGCCGGGCCGCGCGGGCACCACCGTCGTCAGCGTGACCGCCTCGTGGTCCGCCGGGGCCGTGCGCGGGTCGCCGGGCCGTAGCACCGTGACCGTGGGAGCGGGACGGGAATCTCCGGCCGCCGTGCCGAACAGGGCGTCCAACTCGGCTTCGCGGTCCTGGGCGTGCACCAGCGTGCGGTGTGCCGTCCCCTCGGGGCGGGCCCCGCGCAGGGCCAGCAGGAGGGTCAGCCGGGACGCCGCGGCCGGCTGCGGCGGCACCTCGCCGTCGCCCCGTACGACGGTGCCTGCGGTCAGCCGGGCCAGTGCGCCGGGGGCGACCCCGGCCACCACGAAGTCCGCCTCCGCGACCGTCCCGTCGGCAAGTTCCACCCCCGAGGCACGGCCGTCCTTCTCCACCACCCCGGTGACGTCGGCGCCGAAATGGAACTCGACCCTCCGGGCCAGACACCGCTCGTACACCGCCCGCGCCAGCTCGTGCAGGCCCCCACGCACGTACCAGGTGCCGAAGGCGTGCTCCAGGTACGGCAGGACGGCCGCGCTCGCCGGGGTGACCCGGGGGTCCAGACCGTGGGCGAGGGCATGACTTTCCAGGAGCGCCGCGAGCCTGGGGTCGCGCAGCTCCCAGGCGCCGATCTCGGCGAGTGTGCCGGCCCGGCGGGTGCGCAGCAACCGCTTGTGGGGCACGGACGGATAGGGCTCACGCTCGGCGAGCACCTGCCAGTTCGGCCAGAGCGGCTCCTCCAGCAGCGGCCGGCGGGTCCGGTCCCAGGCCTCGCGGGCCCGGACCAGGAAGTCGCCCCAGCGCTTGCCCGCGTCGGCGCCGAGCCCCTCGTCCAGGGCGGCGAGGACGCCCGCGCGTGAGGCGTTCGGCAGGGACACCTCGGTGCCGTCCGCGAACACGTGCCGGGCCGACGGGTCGACCTGGACCAGCTCGACACAGGCCTCCAGCGGCTCCTTGCCGGTCTTGACGAACAGGTCGCGGTAGACGGCGGGCAGCGGCAGCAGGGCGGGGCCCGTGTCGAAGGAGAAGCCCTCGCGCTCGAAGCGGTGCAGGGCTCCGCCGTAGGTGTCCGTCCGCTCGTACACCGCCACCCGGTGGCCCGCGACGGCCAGCCGGGCGGCAGCCGCCAGCGCGCCCATCCCGGCGCCGATCACCGCAATCCGTGCCATGCCAGGGACTTTATCGGCCCCACCGACAGCCCCCACAGGCGGCACTTGCCGACCGGCCTGCGCGTACGGGCGCGGAGGCGGCCGTCGGCAGGCGGCGACGGAGCGGTGTGGGTCCCAGTGCGCAGGACTGAGTACGTATACCTAGCCGGGGAGTTGAGTACGCGCGCGGATGGGGAACGACCTGCGCGGACGAGAGAGTGGGGACACGGAGAGGGGCACGGCTCCGGCACCGGCGACACGGGGCGCCGGAACGGAGCCGGCCCGCGATCCGCTCCTTCCGCCGGCGGTGTCGGCGGGAGCGAGGCACGGGGGAGGACCGGGGGAACCGGAAGAAACCGGGGGATCCGGAGAAACCGGGGGACGACCGAACGGGGGTCCTGCGGGGGTCCTGCGGAGGGGACACGCGGGGGAGCAGGAGCAGGAGAACGGGGGAGTGGGGGAAGGCGCCGGTTCGAGGTGGCCCGCGGGGGACGCGGCCACACCGGACCGGCGCCTTCACATGCGCACGCGACGGTGGGTCAGGTCAGCGGCAGCCGCTCACCCGGCCCTGGAGCAGCCGGGACAGCGCCGCGTGCACGTCGTCCAGGGAGCGTTCCGCCTGGAAGGACTTCCAGTCCAGCGCGGCCACCAGGACCATGCCGACCAGCGCGGACGCCGTCAGCGAGATGTCGATCTCCTCGCTGAACTCACCGGCCGCGACGCCGTCGCGCAACACGTCCTCCACGACGGCCACGGCCTGCTGCCGCACCACCATCAGCGTGGACTGCCAGGTCCGGTTGGTGCGCCACAGCTCGGCCACGTACAGCTGGGTGAAGGCCGGGTAGCGGTCGATGAAGACCAGACCCGCCCGGATCATCGCGTCCAGGGCGTCGACCTTGCTGCCGCCCTCCCGCTCGGTCCGCTCGGCCGCTTCCCGCAGGGAGGCGGTCAGCAGCCCCACTCCGTGCCGCAGCAGTTCCTCGAAGAGGACGGACTTGCTCGCGAAGTTGTAGTAGACCGTGCCCTTCGCGACCCCGGCACGCTCGGCGATCTCGTCCACGGTCGTGGCGGAGAACCCCTGCTCGGCGATGAGCGTGACGGCCGCCTCGTAGAGCTTCTGCCGGGTGGCCTCGCGGCGCGTGCTGCCGCCCGACGCGGCACTGCTGCTTTCCATGGCCCTGATTGTCACAGGAACCTTTCCGGGGGAAGTGACGGTGGGGCTCACAGGCTCAGCTCCGGATGCAGCCGGTCCAGCGTCCACACCTGGCGCCGGCGGGCGGCCACGGCGGTCAGCGCGAGGGCGCCCGCGGTGAACGCCGTCAGCACCACGCACGCGTGCCACACCGGTTCGAGTCCACCGCCGGTGATGAGCCGCCTGAGGGCCTCGACGACGTAGCTCATCGGAAGGAACGGGTGGAGCGCGTTGAAGAACCCGGGGCTGGTCTGCACGGGGTACGTGCCGCCCGCCGAGGTCAGCTGGAGCATCAGCAGGGCGAGGACGAGGATCCGGCCCGCTGCCCCGAAGCGTGCGTTCAGCCACTGCACGATCGCCGCGAAGCACGCCGTCACCAGGAACAGGAAGCCCACCGTCCCGGCAGCCCGGACCATCTCCAGGCCGACCGCCCAGTGCAGCACCGACATCAGCGCCACCGTCTGCAGCACCCCGATCGCCACCACCGGAAGCCAGCCCGACAGCGCGATCCGCCACGCCGGGGCGCCCGCGGCCAGCGCCCGCCGGTTCATGGGCGCGATCAGCATGTACGCCACCATCGCACCCACCCACAGGGACAGCGGGATGAAGTACGGGGCGAAGCCGGTGCCGTAGTTGGGCGCCTTGTGCATGTCGTGCGAGGCGAGCCGCACGGGGTCGGCCATGACCTCGGTGCGCCGGTCACGGTCCTGCTCGTCGTAGTCGGGGATCTTCTCCGCCCCGTCGTGCAGGCCCCCGGCGAGCTTCCCGGAGCCGTCGACGAGCTTGAAGATACCGCCGTTGAGGTCGTCCGCGCCCGTCTTCAGCTTGCCGACGCCCTTGTCCAGGCCGACGGCCCCGGTCTTGGCCGTGCCGATCCCCTTGTGCAGCTTCTTCGCGCCGGCGGCGACCTCGGCCGCCCCGTCGTTCAGCGCGTTGATCTTCTTGACGGCGTCGGTGAGGTCCTCGGAGAGGTGCGGTGCGCGGTTCGCGAGGGCCTGGGACTGCTTCTGGAGGGTGGCGAGGTTCTTGTCGAGCTTGTCGAGGTCGCCGTCCTGGTCCGCGATCAGCGTGTTGAGGTCATCCGCGATCATGGTCACGTCGGCGGCGGCGTCCTTGGCCTTCTTCAGGTCGGAGCAGGCCGGATCGGGCAGGACGGGATCGTCGCAGCGCCTGGCGTAGACGTCGTTCAGCGTGCCGGAGGCCGCCCGGGCGCCCTTGGCGGCGGTCGGGGCCGTCTTCACCAGGGTGTCCAGGTGCTTGCGGATCACCCCGGAGGAGTCGGCGACCAGCCGGGCGGTGTCCCCGATGGTCTTCTCGTTGCCCTTGAGGAAGGGGCCGACCTTGTCGGCGGTGCCGTTGACCCGGTCGGCGAGCTTCCGCGTGCCCTCCGCGACCTGTTTCGAGCCGTCCTCCAAGTCGCCCGCGCCCGTGTGGAGCTTCTTCAGGCCGGTGGCGAGCTTGCCGCTGCCGCCCTTGGCCTTCTCCAGGCCGTCGGCGAGGTCCTTGGAGCCCTTCTCGGCCTTGTCGATCCCCCCGTTGAGCCGGTCGGCGCCCTTCGCCGCCTTCACGGTCTTGCCGTGGATGTCGGAGAACGACACGAAGATCTTGTCCAGGAAGGACCGGGACGTCTTGGTGGACGCCGCCTGCCGCACCTCGCTGAAGACCGTGCGGGAGATCTGGCCGACGATGTAGTTGTTGGCGTCGTTCGTGCGCACCTGGAGGGCGCCGGTCTCCGGGGTGTTCCCGGAGCTGGAGGCGATCCGCTCACTGAAGTCGGCGGGCAGGGTGAGCGACAGGTAGTAGCTGCCGTCCTCGACACCCCTGCGGGCCTCGGCGGCGCTCACCTCCTGCCAGTCGAAGGTCTTGCTGTCATGCAGGCCCTTCGTGATGTCGTCCCCCGCCGTGATCTTCTTCCCGTCGGCGGTCGCCCCCTTGTCGTCGTTCACCAGCGCCACCGGGATCTTGTCCAGACGGCCGTACGGGTCCCAGAACGACCACAGGTACAGCGCGCCGTACAGCAGCGGCAGCACCAGCAGCGCGACCAGTGCGGCGCGCGGCAGCTTCCCCCGCCCGAAGCGGCGCAGCTCAAGCGCGGCCAGTCTCGGCGATCGCATCGGCCTTCCCCTCTCCCTGGTCGGTCTTGTCGGCGGCCTGGTCGGCCTCGGTGGCCTCGTCGGTCCCGGCGGCCCGGTCTGCCTCGCCCTCGGTGGGCGGCTCCTCGCGGCTCGGCGCGGTGGAGACCTTGACGGCGCCCTCGGGAGCCTCGCTGCACACCGCCACGACCGTCGTCCCGGCATCGGCCAGCGATCCGAGCAGCGCCCAGACCTCCCCGCGTTCACCGTCCGAGAGCTTGAGGTCGGTGTCGTCGATGCCCAGCAGCCGCGGCCCGCCGACGAGCGCGAGCGCGATCGACAGCCGCAGCGCCTCCAGGCGCTCCAGGTCCCGTACGGCCGTGCGCGGCCCCTTGGGCAGGGTCTCCAGATCGAGACCGGCCGCCTCCAGCGCTGCGTCGACGCGCCGTTCGGCCTCGGCCGCCCGCTCCCCGCGGGGCCGCAGCAGTGCGCGCAGCGACGCGCCGAACCGCCGCTGGAGCAGCGCCCGTTCCCGCAGGTGCTCGGCGACGGTCAGCGCCGGGTCGAGGTCGGTGACCCCCGGGACGTGCGCCAGCGCGCTCATGCCGCGCACGGCCGCCATCTGCTTCGGCAGCCTCGCGCCGCCCACGGCGGCCGTGCCCTCCGAGACCTTCATCCGCCCCGTCAGCGCGAGCAACAGGCACGTCCGGCCGGACCCGGACGGGCCCTCGACCGCGACGAGCGTGCCCGGCTCGGCGTCGACGGAGATCCCGCGGACCGCCCACCCCCGTGGCCCCTTGATCCCGAGGCCGTCGGCGGCGATCCGCACCCCTCCCGCCTGTTCCCCCACGAGTCTCCCCTGAATTTGAACTGACTGGTCAGTGCAAAAACTACTCCGAACCTACGAGCGAAGCAAAACCGCAGGTCAGATCGGATTGTCAGTGCCATACCTCACGATGGGTCACATACGGCACTCCGTGACCGGACGTGCCGTCACCCAGACGACAGGAGGTTCGTCATGGCCAGCTATCACGCAGCAGCCGCCCGCCGGCGCCGCGCCACCGGCCCTGCCCCCTCACTGACCGGCCCGGCGAGCGACGTGCACCCCGTGCTCCGCCGGGCCACGGCCCCGCCCGCCGCCCTCGACCTGCTCGCCCAGGCCCGCGCCAGCCTCGACGAGGCCGCATCCCTGGAGACACCGAACGAGCGCTACTCCAGGGCCCACCTCGCCGCTCTGCGCACCGCCGCGGCCGTGCTCGCCGCCCGGGGCCGCCCGGAGACCTCGCCCCGGGCCCGGGCCAAGATCCGGAGCGCCTGGGAAGTGCTCCCCGAGATCGCACCCGAGCTGACCGAGTGGAGCGCGCTGTTCGCCTCCGGCGCCAGGCGCCGCGCCCGCGCCGAGGCCGGCATCCAGGGCGCGGCCACCGGCCGGGACGCCGACGACCTGATACGCGACGTGGCGATGTTCCTGCGCCTCGTCGAGCGGATGCTGGTCCTCCAGCCGGTCCTCCCGCAGCCACGCCCGGACCACGACCGGCCGGAGGGCCCCGGCGCGGGGAGTGACATGCCGGACGCCGGCTGAGGGCGGACCGGGCTCGTCCGACTCGAGGGCCCGGACGCGGGCTGAGCGCGGCCTGGTCCCGTCTGACCCGCTGGGGCATCTCGGGACCGGGTCATCTGTACGCCGTGGCCCAGGCAATAGGGTGGGGGGCGCCTGAAGTCTTCCCTCCCCGTGGCCGGGGCCGGGGGAGACACCCCGTTCGCGCCGCCGTGCAAGTGGCGGTGCCGCGCCGAGGAGTCAACTGCCGTGTCGGACCCGATGCGCCCCCGCGCCTCACTCCGTACCGCCGTGGTCTGGGAGGTCCTCCAGGACGCCCTCGACCGCCGGGTCAAGGCCGCGGGTCGGGAGTCGCTGGACGTCCTCGACACCGGAGGCGGCAGCGGCAACTTCGCGGTGCCCGTCGCCCGCCTCGGCCACCGGGTCACCGTCGTCGACCCCAGCCCCAACGCCCTGTTCGCCCTGGAGCGCCGGGCCGCCGAAGCCGGCGTGGCCGACCGGGTCAAGGGCGTCCAGGGCGACGCCCACGGCCTCTTCGACGTCGCCGAGCGCGGTGGCTACGACGTGGTGCTGTGCCACGGCGTCCTGGAGTACGTGGACGACCCGGCCGAGGGCGTCCGCAACGCGGTGGCGGCCCTGCGCCCGGAGGGCGTCCTCAGCCTGCTCGCCGCCGGGCTGGGCGGCGCCGTGCTGTCCCGCGCCCTCGCCGGGCACTTCAAGGAGGCCCGGCAGGCGCTCGACGACCCGAACGGACGATGGGGCGCGGGTGACCCGGTGCCGCGTCGCTTCACCACCGAGCAGCTCACGGGACTGGTCGAGGGAGCGGGCCTGCGCGTCGGTGCCGTGCACGGCGTCCGGGTCTTCGCCGACCTCGTGCCCGGCGTCCTCGTGGACACCGAGCCCGGAGCCGTGGAAGCGCTGCTGAAGCTGGAGGAGGCCGCAGCCGAGCTCCCCGCGTTCCACTCGGTGGCCACGCAGCTGCACGTCCTGGGTGAGACCGGTGGGGCCGCTGGGACAGGTGGGACCACTGGGACCGGCGAGACCGATGGGGCCGTCGAGGCCTGAGCCCTCTCCCGGGGCACCGCCGCTGATCAGCGCCTCCGCTGCGCATGGAGTACGCCACAGGCCCCCCGAATGGGGACGGCGCGCCGTATGATCGAGGGAGACCGTTCCGGCATGACGGGTCGGCCGCCGGGGAATGGAAGCCTCAGCGAGCCGGACTCCCATGGCGGGTTCCGGTTGGTCAATTGGCGCAGAGGGGCGGGTTTCACGGGGGCGATTCCCTGCCTATCCTGAAGGGACCCCCCGGGTCGCCCCGGCGACTGCACGATGAGGAGGACTCCGTGCCGCTCTCGGAGCACGAGCAGCGCATGCTCGAGCAGATGGAGCGAGCGCTGTACGCCGAAGATCCCAAGTTCGCGACAGCGCTTGAGGGAAGCGGGCTGCGCACGTACACCCGGCGACGGGTCTACCAGGCGGTCGCGGGCTTCCTCGTAGGTATCGCGCTCCTCATGGCTGGAATGGTCGCCAAGCAGGTCTGGCTCAGTGTCGTGGGCTTCCTCGTCATGCTGGGCTGTGCGGTGCTCGCCGTGACCGGCTGGCGCAAGGCCCCCAAGCCGGGTGAGCAGGCGTCCGGTGCCGCCGGACACCACGCCCACCCACAGGGTCGGCAGCGCCGCTCGGTGATGGACCGCATCGAGCAGCGCTGGCAGAAGCGCCGCGACGAACAGGGTGGCCATTAGCCTCCCGCGCAGCCTCTCCAGGACCACGTGAACACGTAGGTCAGGGGGTGACCACCCACCCGGTGGTCACCCCCTGACTGTTTGCGCGGGCACCCTCACAAGACCGACCGTTCCCGGACCTCTGCCAGGCCGACGCACCCCCGGACGCGACAAGGCCGGCCGGCGTATCCGCGCCGGCCGGCCCGCGTGCCGCTGCCCTCAGTGCTGCCGCATCCTCAGCCCTGCTGCCCCGAGGTCTTCCGCCACGTCGGCCGCAGCGCCACGGCGCGCTCCCGCAGCCGCGTCCACCACGCCGACGCCGCCCACACCACACGCGCGGTGGAGCGGGGGGCCACAAGGGCGCGGAGCCTGGCCGCCCGCCCGGCCGCCGCGCCGAGGCCCGCCGCGGCACGGCGGACGTCGTCCGTGAGGCCCGCCACGGGGCGCGGGTGCGGTGCGTACAGCACCTGCTCCACCGCGTTCGCCACCCGGTGCACCGAGGCCGCGGCCGTCGCGTCGAGATCGCCGAGGCGGACCATACGGGCGGCCGCCTTGCGCGGTGTCTGTGACTCGTCCGGGGTGATGCCGAAGTCCCACGCCGTGTCGGTCAGCTCCTGCCAGACGGCCAGGGTGTGCGGCGCGGTGTCCGCTTCACCGCGGCCGTGCGCCCCGAGCCGTGCCGACCGAGTCCGCAGCCGCCACAGCATCGGTGCCAGGGGGAGCGCGAGGACGGCGAGACCGGCCAGGGCCCACACCAGGAACGCGTACCACTGCGGGCCGTCGTCGTCCGTGGGGAGCGCCGCCTGCGGTGATTCGCTCGCGCAGCCGCCGTCCAGCTTCTTCTGCTCCGGCGTGCAACCCTCACTCGCCGAGGGCGCCGCCGAGGGCGCGGCCGACGCCGACTGGGAGGGACGCGACGGATCCGGCACCGAACTGCCGGGGTTGTCGGGCAGGGTGTACGACGGTATCGAGCCGCGGTTCGGAGTCGGCTCGAAGCGGGTCCACCCCACGCCCTCGAAGTACAGCTCGGGCCAGGCGTGCGCGTCCCGCAGCCCCACCGACACCGAGCCGTCCGCCTGCGGGGAACCGGGCGCGAAACCCACCGCGACCCGGGCCGGTATGCCCAGGGAGCGGGCCATCGCCGCCATCGCGAAGGAGAAGTGCACGCAGAAGCCCTGCTTGTCCTTCAGGAAGCGGGCGATCGCCTGCGAGCCGCTGCCGACCTGCACCTGTGTGTCGTACTCGAAGCCGCCGGTCACGGCGAACCAGTCCTGGAGCTTGACCGCCTGGTCGTACGGGTTGGCCGCGCCCGTGGTGACCTGGCGGGCGGTGCGGGCCACCACCGACGGCAGCGAGTCGGGCAGCTTGGTGAAGTCGCGCTCGATGTCATCGGGCGCCGGTCCCGCCGAGGCGAGCTGCTCCGCCGTCGGCTGCACGTCCAGGCTCTTGACCTGGTACGTCAGACCGCGTGTGTTCTGCCCGTGGTCGCCGACCAGCGTCATGCCCTGCGGCTCGTACCGCCAGTTGCCGCTGATGCGCACACCGCTCGGCGGATACGGCATGGGCAGCCAGTCCTGGGCGTACCAGCCGGCCGCCGTGATCGTGGTGTCGAACTCCGTGCGCTTGACGTCCGGGCTGAGGCCGACCGGGGCCGGGAAGGTGCCGTCGGGGACGGCGGTGATGGACCGCCGGGACGGCTTCCAGGTGGTGCCGTCGAAGTCGTCCAGGGACACGATCCGCAGGTACAGGTCCGAGACGTCCGCCGTCCTGGTCCGCACGGACAGCACCTGCTGGTCCTCGTCCGCGTTCAGGCTGTCCCGCAGCGACACCAGCGGGTTCACGGCGGAGATCGTGCCCCCGCCGCCGGATCCGCCGCCCGCACCCGCTCCCACGGTGTCCAGCAGCCCGCCGTTCATCGCGGGCAGACCGAGCGGCACCACCAGGGCTATGCCCAGCGCGACCACGCCGATGCGCCGACCGGTGCGGACCGGGGCGAGCGCGCCGCTCGGCTCCCCGCCCGCCGTGCGCGGGGCACCGCCGAAGACCCGTCCCCACTGCGAGAGCCGGTCCCGCCCCTCGGCCAGCAGCAGCATCAGATAGCCGGCCGCCGCCACCAGGAACCACAGCCAGTCCGAGCCCCCGTCGGACAGCCCCGCCGCCACGGAGTACAGGGCGAGCAGGGGCAGACCGGCCGGAGCGGCGCTGCGGAAGGTCACCGCGAGGGTGTCCACCAGCAGTCCGATGATCAGGACGCCGCCCAGGAGCATCAGTCGTATGCCGTCGGACTCCAGGGGCGCCGGGATCGCGTACCGCGCGATGTCGTCACCGCCCTGCTGGAGCAGGAGCGCGAAGCGGTCGACGGCCTGCGGACCCGGGATCAGCCCGGCCAGGGCCTGCCCACGGGCGAACACGAAGGTCAGCAGCATCACAGTGACCACGGCCTGCGCCGCCACCGTCAGCGGCCGGGCCAGCGGCACCCGGCGGGCAGCGGCTCCCACGCCCGACTGCAGCGCCAGCAGGAACGCCGCCTGCACGATCCAGGTGGCCGGCCGGACGAGGGGCAGCAGGGCGCACGCGGCCATCAGCGTGGCCGCCCAGGCGCCCAGCGTCAGTCGTACCCGCCCGCTCATCACGGTCCCTCCCCGCCGCTCGCGGCGGCCACGCCCCTGCGCTCCCGGTCCGCCAGCCGCCACAGCTCGTCCATGGAGGCTCCCCGCGGCACGCGCAGGGCCGTCCACCCCGCCTCGCGCAGCATGCGCAGCCGGTCCCCGCTCCCGTCCAACGGACCGGACACATCACTCGGTTCCCGTGTCCAGGTGCCGCTGTCCAGCACGAAGGCGACCGCCCCCGGGCTGCGCCGGCGCATCCGGCCCAGCACGGCCGCCTGCTCCTCGTCCAGGTCGCCGAGGAAGGCCACCAGCAGCCCCTCGTTCCCGCCGCGCAGCACGTCGTAGGCCCGGGACAGGCCCGCACCGTCGGAGTGGTCGATCACCGCGAGGGTGTCCATCATCAGCCCGGCCGCGTCCGCCGACTCCTGGCTCGCGCCCGCGAAACCGTCACCGCCCTCGCCGGGCACCGCGTTGCCGGTGTCCGTCAGCAGCCGTACCGAGTAGCCGCGTTCGAGCATGTGCACCAGGACCGAGGCGGCGCCCGAGACGGCCCACTCGAAGGGCGAGTCCGGCCCCGCGCCCTGGTAGGCGATGCCGCGGGTGTCCAGCAGCACCGTGCAGCGGGCGCGCTGCGGCTGCTCCTCGCGGCGCACCATCAGCTCGCCGTAGCGGGCGGTGGAACGCCAGTGCACGCGCCGCAGGTCGTCGCCGTAGCGGTAGCCGCGCGGGATGACGTCGTCCTCGCCCGCCAGAGCGAGCGAACGCTGCCGCCCGTCGCCGTACCCCTTCGCCTCGCCGCCCAGGCGCACCGGTGCCAGCGGCTCCACGCGCGGGATGACCGTGAGGGTGTCGTACGTCGAGAAGGACCGGGTCAGCTCGCACATGCCGAACGGGTCGGTCAGGCGCAGTTGGAGCGGACCCAGCGGGTAGCGGCCGCGCAGATCGGAGCGCACCCGGTAGGACACCTCGCGCCGGCCGCCCGCCTCCACCCGGTCGAGCACGAAGCGGGGCCGCGGACCGAGCACGTACGGCACCTTGTCCTGGAGCATGAGCAGGCCCGTGGGCAGCCGCGAGACGTTGTCCATCCGCAGGTGGACCCGGGCCTCGCTGCCCGCGGGCACGCGCGCGGGGGAGAGCCGGCGGCTGCCCGCGACCCGGTAGCGGGTGCGGTACAGCACCGCCGCGCACACCAGCGGCAGCACCGCCAGCAGCAGCCCCACGCGCAGCAGGTCGCTCTGGCCGAGCACGTAACTGCAGATCGCGGCCGCGACGCCGGCGGCCAGGAAGGAACGTCCGCGGGTGGTCAGACCGGCCAGAGCGGTGCGGACGCCGCCTTTCTCGCCTCGGTCGGCTTCCGCCCGGCCCGCCCCCGCGGTGGTCATCACAGCCTCCGCGGCTGCTGCTGGGGATACGCCGGAGCCGTACGGCCCACGCCGCCGAAGCCGCTCTGCTGCTGCGGCCCCGCCGGCACCGGGGTGCGCTGCAGGATCTCCTCGACGACCTGCTCGGCGGTGCGCCGGTTGAGCTGGGCCTGGGCGGTGGGCAGCAGGCGGTGGGCCAGGACGGCGACGGCGAGGGCCTGCACGTCGTCCGGCAGCGCGTACTCCCGGCCGCTGAGGGCCGCGGACGCCTTCGCCGCGCGCAGCAGGTGCAGCGTCGCGCGCGGGGAGGCGCCGAGTCTCAGGTCGGGGTGTGTGCGCGTGGCGCCGACCAGGTCGACGGCGTAGCGCCGGACCGGCTCGGCGACGTGCACCCCGCGCACGGCCTCGATGAGCTTGAGGATCTCGTCCGCGTGGGCCACAGGCTGGAGGTCCTGCAGCGGCGAGACGCCGCCGTGCACGTCCAGCATCTGCAGCTCGGCCTCCGCGCTCGGGTAGCCGACGGAGACCCGGGCCATGAAGCGGTCGCGCTGGGCCTCCGGCAGCGGGTAGGTGCCCTCCATCTCGACCGGGTTCTGGGTCGCCACCACCATGAAGGGGCTGGGCAGCTCGTAGGTCTTGCCGTCGATGGTGACCTGGCGCTCCTCCATGGACTCCAGGAGCGCGGACTGCGTCTTGGGCGAGGCGCGGTTGATCTCGTCGCCGATCACCACCTGGGCGAAGATCGCGCCCGGCTTGAACTCGAAGTCACGGCGCTGCTGGTCCCAGATGGACACACCGGTGATGTCCGACGGCAGCAGGTCGGGCGTGAACTGGATGCGCCGCACCGAGCAGTCGATGGACCGCGCCAGCGCCTTGGCCAGCATCGTCTTGCCGACACCGGGGACGTCCTCGATCAGCAGGTGTCCTTCGGCGAGCAGTACGGTCAGCGAGAGCCGTACGACCTCGGGCTTGCCCTCGATCACGCCTTCCACCGACTGCCGCACGCGCTCCACCACGGCGGTCAGATCGTCCCCCACCCGCGAGAAATCCCGGGCTGGGGGACCCCCATGGCTCGCTCGATCGTCATAGGTCGTCACCCGGCGCTCCTCGGCCTTTCCCGTGCTCTCAGGAAGCACGGGATACCCCATTTTCCCGGGCCGACGCCGCATGTCGCGGGCCGGCCCACCCCGAACCACGGACACCACGCGTGAAAGGTTCCGCGTGACGCCACTCCCGCATTCTTGCTGCCGTTACCGTTTCGTGTCACTCGACTGTGGACAACTGGCCGCGATATGTCGGTCTTGCGGCCATTCGAACGCCTGACTGACAGGATTTCGACAGCTGCGGCGGGTGGCGGGGCCGGGGTGGTCGCGTCCCGCCGCGCAGGTCAGGAGGCCGGGTCGACCTCGCGCAACAGGCCGGTCCGCACGTCGTAGACGAATCCGCGCACGTCGTCGGTGTGCGGCAGGAAGGGCGAGGTGCGCACCCGCTGCATGGACTGCCGCACGTCCTGGTCGGCGTCCTGGAAGGACTCCACCGCCCACGACGGGCGCTGCCCGACCTCGGCCTCCAGGTCGCCGCGGAAGTCCTCGGTGAGGGTCTCCATGCCGCAGCCGGTGTGGTGGACGAGGACCACGCTGCGCGTGCCCAGCTTGCGCTGGCTGATGGTGAGGGAGCGGATCACGTCGTCGGTGACCACGCCGCCCGCGTTGCGGATGGTGTGGCAGTCGCCGAGCTCCAGGCCCAGCGCGCCGAGCGGGTCGAGGCGGGCGTCCATGCAGGCCACGACGGCCACGTGCAGGGCCGGCGCGCCGTCCATCCCGGCGTGCTCGAAGGTCTCGGCGTACCGGGCGTTCGCCTGGACGATACGGTCGGTGACCGAGCCTCCGGCCGCTATGGCGCTCTCCGAACCCGTGGGTACCGATGCAGAAGTCGTCATAGGCATGACGTTACTGGTCACACCCGGTCCAGGCCTCCTGTGGAAGTGGACAAAGAATGCCGCCCACGGGTGGTTGTGAGGTACCCCACAAGGGTGGTGTCCTGGCCGGCGTGCGAACGACGGCGACGCGCAGGCCGGTTGATTGACCGGGCGACACCGTGGACTAAAGTGACGCGAAGCGGGAGGCGAGACTCTCCCCGCTGGACTGATTTCTTCGGAGACCCCGGCCACGACCGGAGATCTCCCCGCGTGCGCGGCGCGTACGTACGGCTCGGCCTCCTCCCGCTTCCGGTCGGCTGACGCTTCCGGCGCCGGCGGGCCTCATGTTCACGAGCGGGCGGGGACCCGGCGGTGCGTACGGCCGTGCCGGATCTGAGAGGGCCCCTTGAGCCAGAGTCGACACGTCCCGGTGATGCTCCAGCGGTGCCTGGATCTGCTGGCGCCCGCCCTGGAGGCCCCGGACGCCGTGGTCGTCGACTGCACCCTCGGCCTCGGCGGTCACAGCGAGGCGCTCCTCGCGCGGTTCCCCGAGACCCGCCTCGTCGCCCTCGACCGCGACAAGGAGGCCCTGCGCCTGTCCGGCGAGCGCCTCGCCCCCTACGGCGAGCGCGCCACCCTCGTCCACGCCGTCTACGACGAGCTCCCCGAGGTGCTCGACAGGCTCGGCATCGCGCGTGTGCAGGGCGCCCTGTTCGACCTGGGCGTCTCCTCCATGCAGCTCGACGAGGCCGACCGCGGCTTCGCCTACGCCCAGGACGCCCCCCTCGACATGCGCATGGACCAGACGACCGGCGTCAGCGCCGCCGAGGTCCTCAACACCTACCCACCGGGCGAACTCGTGCGCATCCTGCGGGCCTACGGCGAGGAGAAGCAGGCCAAGCGGATCGTGAGCGCGATCGTGCGCGAGCGGGAGAAGGAGCCGTTCGGCAACAGCGCCCGGCTGGTCGAACTGATCCGGGACGCGCTTCCGCAGGCCGCCAAGCGCACCGGCGGCAACCCGGCCAAGCGGACCTTCCAGGCCCTGCGCATCGAGGTCAATGGCGAGCTCTCCGTGCTGGAACGCGCGATCCCCGCCGCCGTGAAGGCGCTCGACGTGGGCGGACGGATCGCCGTGCTGTCGTACCACTCGCTGGAGGACCGGCTGGTCAAGCAGGTCTTCGCGGCCGGCGCCGCCACCACCGCGCCGCCCGGGCTGCCCGTCGTCCCCGAGCGCTACCAGCCGCGGCTCAAGCTGCTCACCCGCGGTGCCGAACTCCCCACCGAAGAGGAGATCGCCGAGAACCGGCGGGCGGCACCGGCGCGACTGCGCGGGGCCCAGCGCATCAGGGAGGACGTCGAGTGAGGCGTGTGCAGGCCGGACCGAGGGAGCGTGCGTGAGCGGCAAACCCGAACTGCAGGGGAGGGCGGCCCGACTCGCGCGGCTCCTCCCGACCGGCCCCGGGCAGGCGGCCCGCACGCCTTTCGTCTTCCTAGTCGTCCTCCTCCTCGGCGGCGGTCTCATCGCCCTCCTGGTGCTGAACTCGGCCCTCAGTGAGGGCGCGTTCCAGCTCGACGACCTCCAGCGCGGGACCAAGAACCTCACCGACGAGGAGCAGGCCCTCCAGCGGGACATCGACGCCTACTCCGCCCCCGACGCCCTGCAGCGCCGTGCCCGCGAACTCGGCATGGTGCCCGGCGGCGACCCGGCCTTCCTCGACCCCGACGGCACCGTCAAGGGCGTCCCCAGCGCCGCTCCCGGCGTCCGGCTGCCCGCCGCGCACACCCCCGTGGTCCTCGCCCCCGAGGCCATGCCCAACGGCCCCGCCCCGACCCCCGGCAGGTGACGGAAGTGTCCGACAGGCAACCGCCGCGCCGCCGCGTGCCCGGCCCCGCAAGGCCCGCCCGTCCAGACGCCCGGCGCCGCCCCGCCCCCGGTGCCCGTCCGGCCCGGCCCCGCCCGGGGCAGGGACGCCCGGCGGCGTCCAAGCCGCTGCGGCTGGGCAGCCCCCGACCCCGCCTGCGCCTGGTGGGGCTCGCGCTGACCCTGGTCCTGTCCGCCTTCGTCGTACGGCTGTTCCAGGTACAGGCCGTCGACGCGAGCACGTACGCCGCCAAGGCCGAGCAGAACCGGTACGTCGGGCAGGTGCTGGCCGCGGACCGGGGCGAGATCACCGACCGGTCCGGTGTGGCCCTCGCGACCAGCGAGGACGCCTACGACATCACCGCCGACCCCACGATGTTCGCCCCCGGCATGCTGAAGATCGCGGACGGACCCGAGCAGGCGGCCGCACTCCTCGCCCCGATCCTCGGCCAGGAGCAGGAGGACCTGGTCAGGAAACTGCGGCCGAAGAACCCGGCCCTGCGCTACGTCAAGCTGGCCTCCCGCCAGACCCCGCAGGTCTGGAAGCAGATCAAGGACCTCAAGTCCGCACTCGCCAAGAAGGCGGAGACCGACAAGTCCACGCACAACGTCCTGTCCGGTGTCTTCTCCGTCGCCACCAGCAAGCGCGTGTACCCCGGCGGCGACCTGGCCGCCGGGATACTGGGCTGGGTCAACGGCGAGGGCAAGCCGGGCGGCGGCATCGAACTGCAGCTGAACAAGCAGCTCGCCGGCAAGGACGGCAAGATCCGCTACGCCCAGTCCGGCGGCCGTCTCGTGCCCACCGCGGGTTCCACCGAGACACCCGCCGTCCCCGGCAGCGACGTCGAGCTCACCATCGACCGCGACATCCAGTGGGCCGCCCAGAACGCCATCAGCGAGCAGGTGAAGGAGTCCGCGGCCGACCGCGGTTACGTCATCGTCCAGGACACCCGCACCGGACAGGTCCTGGCCATGGCCAACTCGCCCGGCTTCGACCCCAACGACCTGTCCGGCGCCGACCCTGCCGCCCTCGGCAACGCCGCCGTCCAGGACGCCTTCGAGCCCGGCTCCACCGCCAAGGTCATGTCGATGGCCGCCGTCCTCCAGCAGAACGTCGCCACGCCCGGGACCCACGTCATCGTGCCCAACCGGCTGCACCGCGGCGACCGGCTCTTCAAGGACGACATCGACCACCCGACCTGGTACCTCACGCTCAACGGCGTCCTCGCCAAGTCCAGCAACATCGGCACGATCCTCGCCACCGGACAGCTCGGAAAGACCCAGGCCCAGGCCAACAAGGTCCTCTACGACTACCTGCGCAGGTTCGGCCTCGGCAGCTACACCGGGCTCGGCTTCCCCGGCGAGACCAAGGGCATCCTCGCCCCGCCCGACAAGTGGTCGACCTCGCAGCAGTACACGATCCCTTTCGGCCAGGGCGTCTCCATCAACGCCATGCAGGCGGCCTCCGTGTACTCGACCATCGCCAACGGCGGCGTCCGCATCCAGCCCACCCTCGTACGCGGCACCAGGGGTCCCGACGGCCAGTTCACGCCCGCCCCGAAACCCCAGAAGAACCGGGTCGTCAGCGAGAGAACGGCGAAGACCCTCGCCCACATGCTGGAGTCCGTCGTGGACGACGAGGAGGGCACCGGCACCAAGGCGCGCATCCCCGGCTACCGCGTCGCGGGCAAGACGGGTACCGCCAACCGAGTGGATCCGGCCACCGGCAAGTACCACGGCTACACCTCGTCGTTCGCCGGGTTCGCGCCCGCCGACCAGCCCCGCATCACCGTCTACTGCGCCATCCAGAACGCCACCCGGGGCAGCTACTTCGGCGGGCAGATCTGCGGACCCGTCTACAAGAAGGTCATGGAGTTCGCACTGAAGTCCCTCCAGGTCCCGCCGACCGGCGCCAAGGCCGTGAAACTGCCCGTCTCCTTCCAGCAGTGACCAGGGCCGACCCGCCCTGATCAGCACTCAGCCCCACCGAGCCACCAGGACCGCCTCCGTGACAACGATCACCCCCGACCCCGGCAACCGGAGCAGCACCGGCCCCTCACTTCGCCCGGAGGCGGGTACGCCCGGTACGCTCACCGCCGTGCCACACGCTGATCAGTCCCAAACCACCCAGAAGGGCCATCCCGTGACATACCCCGGGCCGCCCAGGCCGGTTCAGGTCTCCGCCACACCCCTCGCGGAACTCGCCGGTCAGCTGGGTGCCACCACGCCTGAGAGCGCCGCCGAGGTCACGGGCATCACCCACGACTCGCGTGCCGTGCGCCCCGGCGACCTGTACGCCGCCCTCCCGGGGGCCCGGGTGCACGGCGCCGACTTCGTCAACCAGGCCGCGGGTCTCGGTGCCGCCGCCGTGCTGACCGACCCGACGGGCGCCGAGCGCGCCGCCGCGTCCGGTCTGCCGGTCCTGGTCGTCGACGACCCGCGCGCGCAGATGGGCGAGCTGGCCGCCACGATCTACGGCCACCCCGGCCGGGACCTGCTCCAGATCGGCATCACCGGCACCTCCGGCAAGACCACCACCGCCTACCTCGTCGAGGGCGGCCTGAAGACGGTCCGGTCCACCGGCCTGATCGGCACGGTCGAGATGCGCATCGGCGACGAGCGCATCAAGTCCGAGCGCACCACCCCCGAAGCCACCGACCTCCAGGCGCTGTTCGCGGTCATGCGCGAGCGCGGTGTGGACGCGGTCGCCATGGAGGTCTCCAGCCACGCCCTGGTCCTCGGCCGGGTCGACGGCTGCGTCTTCGACATCGGCGTCTTCACCAACCTCAGCCCGGAACACATGGAGTTCCACTCGGGCATGGAGGACTACTTCCAGGCCAAGGCGCAGCTGTTCACGCCGAAACGCGGCAAACTCGGCGTGGTCAACGTCGACGACGAATACGGGCGCCGACTGGCGAACGAGGCCACCGTCCCGGTCGTCACCTACTCCGCCGAGGGCCACCCCGACGCCGACTGGCGCGCCGAGGACGTCGAGGTCGGCCGGCTCGACTCGACGTTCACCGTCGTCGGTCCCAAGGGCGAGCGGATCAGCGCCAAGTCGCCGCTGCCGGGTCCGTTCAACGTGGCCAACACCCTGGCCGCGATCGTCGCGCTCGCCGTCGCCGGGCTCGACCCGCAGGCCGCCGCCGACGGCGTCGCCGCCGTACCCGGAGTGCCGGGCCGCCTGGAGCGCGTGGACGCCGGGCAGCCCTACCTCGCGGTCGTCGACTACGCCCACAAGACCGACGCCGTCGAGTCCGTGCTGCGCGCCCTGCGCAAGGTCACCGAGGGCAGGCTGCACATCGTCCTCGGCTGCGGCGGCGACCGGGACAGGACCAAACGCGAACCCATGGGCGCCGCCGCGGCGCGGCTCGCCGACACCGCCACACTGACCTCCGACAACCCGCGCGGCGAGGACCCCCTCGCGATCCTCGCCACGATGCTCCAGGGCGCGGCGTCCGTGCCCGCGCACGAGCGCGGCGAGGTGCAGGTCTTCGAGGACCGGGCCGCGGCGATCGCCGCCGCCGTGGCCCGCGCCGAGCCCGGCGACACCGTGCTGGTCGCGGGCAAGGGCCACGAGCAGGGCCAGGACATCGCCGGGGTGGTCCGTCCCTTCGACGACCGCCAGGTGCTCCGCGAAGCCATCCAGAAGACCCAGGGATGAAAATCCAGAAGACCCAGGGGATGAACTTGTGATCGCCCTCTCCCTCGCCGAGATCGCAGAAGTCGTCGGCGGGCAGACGCACGACATACCGGATCCGTCCGTCCAGGTCACCGGCCCGGTGGTCCGGGACTCCCGGGAGGCGGGGCCGGGCAGCCTGTTCGTGGCCTTCGCCGGGGAACGCGCGGACGGCCACGACTTCGCGACGGCGGTCGTCGAGGCGGGAGCGGTGGCCGTGCTCGGCACCCGGCCCGTCGGCGTCCCCGCCATCGTCGTGGACGACGTCCAGAGCGCCCTCGGCGCCCTCGCCCGGCACGTCGTACGGCGGCTCGGCGCGACCCTCGTCGCCCTCACCGGCTCGGCCGGCAAGACCAGCACCAAGGACCTCATCGCGCAGGTGCTGCAGCGCAAGGCGCCGACGGTCTTCACGCCGGGCTCGCTCAACAACGAGATCGGGCTGCCGCTGACCGCGCTCAGCGCCACCGAGGAGACGAAGTTCCTCGTGCTGGAGATGGGCGCCCGCGGCATCGGGCACATCCGCTACCTCACCGGCCTGACGCCCCCGAAGGTCGGTCTCGTCCTCAACGTCGGCAGCGCCCACATCGGCGAGTTCGGCGGTCGCGAGCAGATCGCGCAGGCCAAGGGCGAACTCGTCGAGGCCCTGCCGTCCGAGGCCGACGGCGGCACCGCGATCCTCAACGCGGACGACCCCTACGTCCGGGCCATGGCCTCCCGTACGAAGGCGAAGGTGCTCTTTTTCGGAGAGTCCGGCGAAGCGGACGTCTCCGCCGAGAACGTGCGACTCACGGACACCGGACAGCCCTCGTTCAGGCTTCACACACCCTCCGGTGCAAGCGATGTGACCATGCGCCTGTACGGTGAGCACCACGTGTCGAACGCGCTCGCCGCGGCCGCCGTCGCCCACGAGTTGGGCATGTCCGCTGACGAGATCGCCGTCGCGCTCTCCGAGGCGGGCTCCCTCTCCCGCTGGCGGATGGAGGTCACCGAGCGCCCGGACGGCGTGACGGTCGTCAACGACGCCTACAACGCGAACCCCGAGTCGATGAAGGCCGCGCTGCGCGCGCTCGCGGCCATGGGCAAGGGACGTCGTACGTGGGCGGTGCTCGGCAAGATGGCCGAGCTCGGGGACGAGGCTCTCGCCGAGCACGACGCGGTCGGGCGGCTCGCCGTCCGGCTCAACGTCAGCAAGCTCGTCGCGGTCGGTGGCAGAGAAGCCGCCTGGCTGCAACTGGGCGCATATAACGAGGGTTCGTGGGGTGAGGAGTCGGTGCACGTGTCCGACGCACAGGCGGCGGTCGACCTGTTGCGCAGCGAGCTGCGCCCGGGGGACGTCGTACTCGTGAAGGCGTCCCGTTCGGTCGGTCTGGAGAGCGTGGCGCAGGCGCTCCTCGAGACCGGTGCCGAGGGTGAGGTTTCCGCCCGATGATGAAGCAGATCCTGTTCGCAGGAGTCATTGGCCTCTTCCTGACCCTGGTCGGGACCCCGCTGCTGATCAAGCTGCTCGCCCGCAAGGGCTACGGCCAGTACATCCGCGACGACGGACCGCGCGAGCACGCCAGCAAGCGCGGTACGCCGACCATGGGCGGCATCGCCTTCATCCTGGCCACGGTCGCCGCGTACTTCCTGGCCAAGGTGATCACGGGCTATCTGGACCCGGACGTCGACGCGGCGCCGACCTTCTCCGGTCTGCTGGTGCTCGGCCTGATGGTCGGCATGGGCCTCGTCGGCTTCCTCGACGACTACATCAAGATCGTCAAGCGGCGTTCGCTCGGTCTGCGCGCCAAGGCGAAGATGGCCGGTCAGCTGATCGTCGGCATCAGCTTCGCGGTGCTGTCGCTGCAGTTCGCGGACGCCCAGGGCCAGACCCCGGCGTCCACCAAGCTCTCCTTCGTCTATGACTTCGGCTGGTCCATCGGGCCGGTGCTGTTCGTCGTCTGGGCGCTGTTCATGATCCTCGCGATGTCGAACGGCGTGAACCTTACGGACGGTCTGGACGGCCTCGCCACCGGCGCCTCCGTACTGGTGTTCAGCGCCTACACCTTCATCGGCGTCTGGCAGTTCCAGGAGTCCTGCGTGAACGCGGAGACCCTGACGAACCCGACGGCCTGCTACGAGGTGCGCGACCCGCTGGACCTCGCGGTCGTCTCCTCCGCCCTGATGGGCGCCTGTCTCGGCTTCCTGTGGTGGAACACCTCGCCCGCCAAGATCTTCATGGGCGACACCGGTTCGCTCGCCCTCGGCGGTGTGCTCGCCGGCCTCGCGATCTGCTCCCGCACCGAACTGCTGCTCGCCATCCTCGGCGGCCTCTTCGTCCTGATCACCATGTCGGTGGTCATCCAGGTCGGCTCCTTCCGGCTCACCGGCAAGCGTGTCTTCAGAATGGCGCCACTCCAGCACCACTTCGAACTCAAGGGCTGGTCGGAAGTGCTCGTGGTGGTTCGTTTCTGGATCATTCAGGGCATCTGCGTGGTAGTCGGACTGGGTCTTTTCTACGCGGGATGGGTAGCGGACAAGTGATCTCCTCGGAGCCCTTCGACTTCCAGGGCAAGCGCGTCACCGTCGCCGGGCTCGGCGTCTCCGGCGTCCCGGCGGCCAAGGTGCTGCACGGCCTCGGCGCGATCGTCACGGTCGTCAACGACGGCGCAGACGAGCGCGCGCGGGCGCAGGCGGCCGAGCTGGAGGCGCTCGGCGTCACCGTGCGCCTCGGCGACGGCGCGACCCTGCCGGAGGGCACCGACCTGATCGTCACCGCGCCCGGCTGGCAGCCGGACAAGCCGCTGTTCGCGGCGGCGAAGCAGGCGGGCGTCCCGGTCTGGGGCGACGTCGAACTGGCCTGGCGCCTGCGCGGCCCCGACGCCGCCGACTGGCTCGCCGTCACCGGCACCAACGGCAAGACCACCACCGTCCAGATGCTGGCGTCGATCCTGAAGGCGGCGGGCCTGCGCACCGCGGCCGTCGGCAACATCGGCGTCTCCCTGCTGGACGCGGTGCTCGGCGAGGAGCAGTACGACGTCCTGGCCGTGGAGCTGTCCAGCTACCAGCTGCATTGGGCGCCCTCCCTGCGCGCCCACTCGGCCGCCGTGCTGAACCTCGCCCCCGACCACCTCGACTGGCACGGCTCCATGGAGGCGTACGCCGCCGACAAGGGCCGCATCTACGAGGGCAACCGCGTCGCCTGCGTCTACAACGTGGCCGACAAAGCCACCGAGGACCTGGTCCGCGAGGCCGACGTCGAGGAGGGCTGCCGGGCCATCGGCTTCACGCTGGGCACGCCCGGGCCCTCCCAACTCGGCGTGGTGGAGGGCATCCTGGTCGACCGCGCCTTCGTCGAGAACCGGCAGAAGAACGCCCAGGAGCTCGCCGAGGTCGCCGACGTCAACCCACCGGCCCCCCACAACATCGCCAACGCCCTCGCGGCCGCGGCCCTCGCCCGCGCCTACGGCGTGCCCGCCAGGGCCGTACGGGACGGCCTGCGGGCGTTCACCCCGGACGCGCACCGCATCGCACACGTCGCGGACGTGGACGGCGTCGCCTGGATCGACGACTCCAAGGCCACCAACACCCATGCCGCGGAAGCCTCGTTGGCGGCGTACGACCCGATCGTGTGGATCGCGGGCGGGCTCGCGAAGGGCGCCACCTTCGACGAGCTGGTCGCCAAGTCGGCGAAGCGGCTGCGGGCCGCCGTGCTGATCGGCGCGGACCGCGCGCTCATCCGCGAAGCCCTCGCGCGACACGCCCCGGAGGTACCCGTCGTCGACCTCGACCGGACCGACACTGGGGCGATGCGCGCGGCGGTCCAGGAGGCGCGGAGACTCGCTCAGCCGGGCGACACGGTGCTGCTGGCTCCGGCCTGTGCCTCCATGGACATGTTCGCCAACTACAACAAGCGCGGGGACGCCTTCGCGGACGCCGTCCGTGAGCTCGGCTCCGCCGACGGCTGACCCGGGTCCGCCTCGCCCGGCGGTGGCGCCGGGCGTACCTGGGAGGGACGCGTGACACGGATGTGGTTGCTGCCCGAGCGGCCTGGGAGCGTGCACCGCGCATTGTTCCCCTCCGGCACGGCAGGGTGAGCCGCGATGCCCACCAGCCGCACCGGACGGCCGCCGACCCCCCGTGCCCCCAGACGCCCCGTCGCGCCGCGGCCCGCGCGTGAGAACGGCGTCCTCGGCCTCTACACCCGCGCCCGCAAGGGCTGGGACCGGCCGCTGACCGCCTACTACCTGATCCTCGGCGGCAGTCTGCTGATCACCGTGCTCGGACTGGTGATGGTCTACTCGGCCTCCCAGATCACCGCACTGCAGATGTCGCTGCCGGGTTCGTACTTCTTCCGCAAGCAGTTGCTCGCGGCGGGCATCGGCACCGGACTGCTGCTGGCGGCCTCGCGGATGCCGGTGAGACTCCACCGGGCGCTCGCCTACCCCATCCTCGCGGGCGCCGTCTTCCTCATGGCCCTGGTGCAGGTCCCGGGGATAGGGGTGTCGGTCAACGGCAACCAGAACTGGATCTCCCTCGGCGGCTCCTTCCAGATCCAGCCCAGCGAGTTCGGCAAGCTCGCCCTGGTGCTGTGGGGCGCCGACCTGCTCGCCCGCAAGCAGGACAAGAGGCTGCTGAACCAGTGGAAGCACATGCTCGTGCCCCTGGTGCCGGCCGCCTTCATGCTGCTCGGCCTGATCATGATCGGCGGCGACATGGGCACCGCCATCATCCTCACGGCCATCCTGTTCGGCCTGCTCTGGCTGGCCGGCGCCCCCACGCGGCTGTTCGCCGGGGTGCTGTCGATCGCCGCCGTCCTCGGCCTGATCCTCATCAAGACCAGCCCCAACCGCATGGCCCGCCTGCAGTGCCTGGGCGCCACGGAACCCCAGTCGGGGCCCGTCGACTGCTGGCAGGCCGTGCACGGGATCTACGCCCTCGCCTCCGGCGGAATCTTCGGCTCCGGGCTGGGTGCCAGTGTGGAGAAATGGGGCCAACTCCCCGAAGCCCACACCGACTTCATCTTCGCCGTCACGGGTGAGGAACTGGGCCTGGCGGGGACGCTGTCGGTACTCGCCCTCTTCGCGGCTCTAGGCTATGCGGGTATCCGCGTGGCCGGACGCACGGAGGACCCCTTCGTCAGGTATGCCGCGGGAGGCGTGACCACCTGGATCACGGCCCAGGCCGTGATCAACATCGGTGCGGTGCTCGGTCTGCTGCCGATCGCCGGCGTCCCCCTCCCGCTGTTCTCCTACGGGGGATCCGCCCTGCTGCCGACCATGTTCGCCATCGGGCTGCTGATCGCCTTCGCGCGTCAGGACCCCGCTGCGCGGATGGCGCTTGCGATGCGGCAACCCCGCTTTGGTAGAAAGCGGGGGGCGGGGGGCACCGGTTCCGGTCGGAGTCCCCGGAGATGGAACACGATGCGACGGCGTGCCTCGGTGGCGCGCTCGTCCGGAGAGCGGTGAATTTCGGTGCATGTCGTACTCGCCGGCGGAGGAACCGCGGGCCACATCGAGCCCGCGCTCGCCCTCGCGGACGCCCTGCGCAGGCAGGACCCGAGCGTGGGCATCACGGCCCTGGGCACGGAGCGCGGCCTCGAGACCCGGCTCGTACCCGAGCGCGGGTACGAACTCGCGCTGATCCCCGCCGTTCCGCTGCCGCGCAAGCCCACCCCCGAGCTGATCACGGTGCCCGGCCGGCTGCGCGGCACCATCAAGGCGACCGAGCAGATCCTGGAGCGCACCAGGGCGGACGCCGTGGTCGGCTTCGGCGGCTACGTCGCCCTGCCCGGCTACCTCGCGGCCAAGCGCCTGGGTGTGCCGATCGTGATCCACGAGGCCAACGCCCGCCCGGGCCTGGCCAACAAGATCGGCTCCCGATACGCCAGCCAGGTCGCCGTCTCCACGCCCGACAGCAAGCTGCGGGGCGCCCGCTACATCGGCATCCCGCTGCGCCGCTCCATCGCCACCCTGGACCGGGCCGCCGTACGCCCGGAGGCCCGGGCCGCGTTCGGGCTCGACCCGAACCTGCCCACGCTGCTGGTCACCGGCGGCTCGCAGGGCGCCCGCCGGCTGAACGAGGTCGTCCAGCAGGTCGCGCCCTGGCTCCAGCAGGCCGGGATCCAGATCCTGCACGCGGTCGGCCCGAAGAACGAACTGCCACACGTCCAGCAGATGCCGGGGATGCCCCCCTATGTCCCGGTAAGTTACCTGGACCGGATGGACCTCGCGTACGCCGCGGCCGACATGATGCTCTGCCGCGCGGGCGCGATGACCGTCGCCGAACTCTCCGCCGTCGGGCTCCCGGCCGCCTACGTCCCGCTGCCCATCGGCAACGGCGAACAGCGGCTCAACGCCCAGCCGGTGGTCAAGGCCGGCGGCGGACTGCTGGTCGACGACGCGGAACTCACGCCCGAGTGGGTCCAGCAGAACGTCCTGCCCGTGCTCGCCGACCCGCACCGGCTTTACCAGATGTCCCGCGCCGCCGCCGAGTTCGGCCGCCGGGACGCCGACGATCTGCTCGTCGGCATGGTGTACGAGGCGATCGCCGCCAGTCGTGCACACCGATAGGACTGTATGACGGAAGGCAGGGGAGCGTGGCCGGATCGACCACCGCCGAACGCGGTGAACGCAAGCAGGAGTCGTCCGGCCCGCCGCCCCGCCTGCGGTCGAGACGCGCCCGGCTCCGCGCGCTCGTCCTCCTGGGCCTGGCCCTGGTGTTCCTCGGCATCCCGACCGTCTGGCTGTTCTACGGCTCCGACTGGCTGCGCGCCGAGCACGTCTCCGTCTCCGGCACCCGCGTCCTGACGCCCTCTCAGGTCGAAGCGGCGGCCGAGGTTCCGTTCGGGGAGCCGCTGATTTCCGTCGACACCGATGCGATCGAGACGCGACTGCGCCGGAAATTGCCCCGAATTGACTCGGTTGACGTGGTCCGCTCCTGGCCTCATGGAATCGACCTGAAAGTGATTGAGCGGACTCCGGTTCTGATTGTCCAAAGGGGCGGAAAGTTCGTCGAAGTGGACGACGGCGGTGTCCGCTACGCCACGGTTTCCGAGGCCCCGAAAGGCGTCCCGGCACTGGAATTGACGCTCGCCCGGTCCGGATCCGCCGCCGCGAGCCTGCGCCGCTTCGGTGAGCCCCGGCTGGTGCGCGAGGCCGTCGCCGTCGCCGGCGCGCTTCCGGCCGCCGTCGCACGCGAGACACAGACCGTCAAGGTCCGTTCCTACGACGCCATCTCGCTGGAGTTGAGGGACGGCCGCACGGTCGTGTGGGGAAGCAGCGAGAAGGGCGCCGCGAAGGCCCGGACGCTCACCGCCCTGATGAAAGCCTCGCCCGATGCGGGGTACTTCGACGTGAGTGTCCCCACCGCGCCCGCGTCAGCGCGGAGTTGACGCACATCCGCGCAGGCCAGCACCCTGGTTGGGCAGTGCTACGGCTGATCACATAGGGTGAAAAGAAAAACGGGAGGTTCGGCGTGTTCGTTGAACGCGCGCCACTTGTCGACTTAGTGTCCTGTTCAGAAGACTCCAAGGAACGGACACACTGGTAACCCTAAACTTCAGGGTTAGGGTTCGGGTCGGCGATACGGACCGTCCCATTCGGCATCAGTCGTCGGGTCGCGGGGCGCAGGGCGTCACGCTGATCCGTCGACACGTAACTCGAGGCGAGAGGCCTTCGACGTGGCAGCACCGCAGAACTACCTCGCAGTCATCAAAGTCATCGGTGTCGGCGGCGGTGGTGTCAATGCCATCAACCGGATGATCGAGGTCGGTCTCAAGGGCGTCGAGTTCATCGCCATCAACACCGACGCGCAAGCTCTGTTGATGAGCGACGCCGACGTCAAGCTGGACGTCGGCCGTGAACTCACCCGCGGACTCGGCGCCGGAGCCAACCCGGCCGTGGGCCGCAAGGCCGCCGAGGACCACCGCGAGGAGATCGAGGAGGTCCTCAAGGGGGCCGACATGGTCTTCGTGACAGCCGGTGAAGGCGGCGGCACCGGCACCGGCGGCGCGCCCGTCGTGGCCAACATCGCACGCTCGCTCGGTGCCCTCACCATCGGCGTGGTCACGCGCCCGTTCACTTTCGAGGGGCGGCGCCGCGCGAACCAGGCCGAGGACGGCATCGCCGAACTCCGCGAAGAGGTCGACACCCTCATCGTCATCCCGAACGACCGGCTGCTGTCCATCTCGGACCGACAGGTCTCGGTGCTGGACGCCTTCAAGTCGGCCGACCAGGTCCTGCTCTCCGGCGTCCAGGGCATCACCGACCTCATCACCACCCCCGGCCTCATCAACCTCGACTTCGCCGACGTCAAGTCGGTCATGTCCGAGGCCGGCTCCGCCCTCATGGGCATCGGCTCGGCCCGCGGCGACGACCGCGCGGTGGCCGCCGCCGAGATGGCGATCTCCTCGCCGCTGCTGGAGGCGTCCATCGACGGCGCCCGCGGTGTGCTGCTCTCCATCTCCGGTGGCTCCGACCTCGGCCTGTTCGAGATCAACGAGGCCGCCCAGCTGGTCAGCGAGGCCGCCCACCCCGAGGCCAACATCATCTTCGGCGCGGTGATCGACGACGCCCTCGGCGACGAGGTGCGGGTCACCGTGATCGCGGCCGGCTTCGACGGCGGCCAGCCGCCGGCCAAGCGGGACAACGTCCTCGGCTCGTCCTCGGCCAAGCGTGAGGAGCCGGCCCCGGCACGGCAGACCGAGAGCCGCCCGTCCTTCGGATCGCTCGGCAGCGTGACCCCGAAGGAGGACCCGGAGCCCGCTCCGAAGCCGGTCGAGGACATCCCGGTCGCCCCGCCGGTCCCGCCCGCGCCCCGGACCTACTCGGACAGCGCGGCCGAGGAACTGGACGTACCGGACTTCCTCAAGTGATCCTTCAGTCGTGATAGGACAGCGCGAAAGCGCGAGCGGCGCGCACTTCGGCTTCACCGACCGGTGGGGCGGGGTGAGCGCCGCTCCGTATGAGGAGCTCAACCTCGGCGGAGCGGTCGGTGACGATCCCGACGCCGTACGCACCAACCGGGACCTGGCCGCCAAGGACCTGGGCGTCGAGCCGGACCGAGTCGTCTGGATGAACCAGGTGCACGGGGCCGACGTGGCGGTGGTGGACGGGCCGTGGGGGGCGTCGGCCGAGATTCCGTCGGTCGACGCGATCGTCACCACGCGCCGGGGACTCGCCCTCGCCGTGCTCACCGCCGACTGCGTGCCGGTGCTGCTCGCCGACCCGGTCGCCGGAATCGCCGCCGCGGCCCACGCGGGCCGGCCCGGCATGATCGCCGGAGTCGTCCCGGCCGTGCTGCGCGCGATGACGGAACTGGGCGCCGAGCCGTCCAGGATCGTCGCCCGCACCGGGCCCACCGTCTGCGGCCGGTGTTACGAAGTGCCCGAGGCGATGCGCGCCGAGGTGTCCGCCGTCGAGCCGGCGGCGTACGCCGAGACCAGCTGGGGCACACCGGCGGTCGACGTGAGCGCCGGAGTGCACGCCCAGCTCGAACGGCTCGGAGTGCGCGACCGGGAGCAGTCGCCGGTGTGCACGCTGGAGTCACGCGATCACTTCTCGTACCGCCGCGACCGCACCACCGGTCGGCTCGCGGGTTATGTGTGGTTGGACTGACAGGACATGACGGACCGTAAGGACGAACTCGCCACGAATCTGGCGAGAGTGGAGCGGCGCATCGCCGACGCGTGCGCGGCGGCGGGGCGCTCACGTGACGAGGTGACCCTGATCGTGGTCACCAAGACCTACCCCGCGAGCGACGTGCGGATCCTCGCGGAACTCGGTGTGCGGCACGTCGCCGAGAACCGCGACCAGGACGCGGCCCCCAAGGCCGCGGCCTGCTCCGATCTGCCCCTCACCTGGCACTTCGTGGGTCAACTCCAGACCAACAAAGTGCGTTCGGTGGTCGGTTACGCGGATTTCGTGCAGTCCGTCGATCGTTCCCGGCTCGTCACGGCTTTGTCGAAGGAGGCCGACCGGACCGGGCGGGAACTGGGGTGCCTCCTCCAGGTCGCACTCGACGCCGGTGAGAGCGCCCGGGGCGAGCGGGGCGGCGTCGCACCCGACGGCATCGGGGAGTTGGCCGATCTCGTGGCCGGCGCGCCGGGGCTCCGGCTCGACGGGCTGATGACCGTCGCGCCGCTCACGGGCGAGTACGCCGGGCGCGAACTGGCGGCCTTCGAGCGGTTGGTGGTTTTGTCGACCGACCTGCGCAGGAGTCATCCGGCTGCCACCATGGTCTCGGCAGGGATGAGTACGGACCTCGAACAGGCCGTGGCGGCCGGAGCGACACATGTGCGCGTCGGCAGCGCGGTACTCGGAGTCCGCCCCAGGCTCGGGTAACGTCGCCAAGAAGTCGGACCACAGCAGAAAATATGGTCATTGCCGCCGAAAGGCGGATTCAAGGACCACGTGGATCGCGGGCACTTGGCAGTCGTCAGCCGATCCACCACAGAGCGGAGGACTCAGAGCATGGCCGGCGCGATGCGCAAGATGGCGGTCTACCTCGGCCTCGTGGAGGACGATGGGTACGACGGCCGCGGATTCGACCCCGACGACGACTTCGAACCCGAACTGGACCCGGAGCCCGAGCGGGACCACCGACGGCACGAGCCGTCCCACCAGCCGCACGTCTCACATCAGCCCCAAAGGGACGAAGAGGTACGAGTCGTACAGCCGCCCGCGCCTCGCGAACCGGCCGCCCGCTCCGCTTCGCTTCCCGCGGAATCCAGCCGCCCGGCGCGCATCGCGCCCGTGGCGTCCATCACACAAGAACGCGCAAGTCTGGAGAAGAACGCACCGGTGATCATGCCCAAGGTCGTGTCCGAACGAGAGCCTTACCGGATCACCACGCTTCACCCGCGGACCTACAACGAGGCCCGTACCATCGGGGAACACTTCCGTGAAGGCACTCCGGTGATCATGAATCTGACTGAGATGGACGACACAGATGCGAAGCGACTTGTCGACTTTGCGGCAGGTTTGGTGTTTGGTCTTCACGGCAGTATCGAGCGGGTGACGCAGAAGGTGTTCCTGTTGTCGCCTGCTAACGTCGATGTCACGGCGGAGGACAAGGCCCGTATCGCAGAGGGCGGGTTCTTCAACCAGAGCTGAGACGCACCACCGGAACAGCAGTACCGAGCAGGGCACAGGGGAGAGGGAAGCAAGAGGTCATGAGCGTGGTTTTGGATGTCGTCTACATCGCGCTGATGTGCTTCCTCATCGTGCTCATCTTCCGACTGGTCATGGACTATGTCTTCCAGTTCGCCCGCTCATGGCAACCCGGCAAGGCGATGGTGGTCGTTCTGGAGGCCACCTACACTGTCACCGATCCACCGCTCAAGCTTCTGCGGCGGGTCATTCCGCCGCTGCGTCTCGGGGGCGTGGCGCTCGACCTGTCCTTCTTCGTTCTGATGATCATCGTCTACATCCTGATCACACTCGTGCGGAACGCGATGTGAGCGATGTGACAGATACGGTCTTGCCGACTGCCGACGACTACGTTGAGGTGAAGAGATGCCGTTGACCCCCGAGGACGTGCGGAACAAGCAGTTCACGACCGTCCGCCTCCGAGAAGGCTATGACGAGGACGAGGTCGATGCCTTCCTCGATGAGGTCGAAGCCGAACTGACCCGCCTGCTCCGCGAGAACGAGGACCTGCGCGCCAAACTGGCCGCGGCCACGCGCGCTGCTGCGCAGAACCAGCAGAACATGCGCAAGCCTCCGGAGCCGCAGCAGGACCAGCAGCAACAGCAGCAGGGTATGCGCGGTCCTGGTGGTCCTGTCCCCGCCGGCATATCGGGCCCGCCGCAGCAGCAGATGGGTGGCCCCATGGGTGGTCCGCCCCAGCTGCCGAGCGGTGCCCCGCAGCTGCCCGCCGGTCCCGGCGGTCAGGGTGGACCCCAGGGTCCCGGCCCGATGGGCCAGGGTCCGGGTCCGATGGGCCAGCCCCCGATGCAGCAGCAGATGGGCGGCCCCATGGGCGGCCCCGGCCCCATGGGCGGTCCGATGGGCGGCCCCGGTCAGCAGGGTCCCGGTGGCGACAGCGCCGCCCGTGTCCTGTCGCTGGCCCAGCAGACCGCCGACCAGGCGATCGCGGAGGCTCGTTCCGAGGCCAACAAGATCGTCGGCGAGGCGCGTTCGCGTGCCGAGGGTCTGGAGCGTGACGCCCGTGCCAAGGCCGACGCCCTGGAGCGGGACGCGCAGGAGAAGCACCGCGTCGCGATGGGCTCCCTGGAGTCCGCTCGCGCCACGCTGGAGCGCAAGGTCGAGGACCTGCGCGGCTTCGAGCGCGAGTACCGCACGCGCCTGAAGTCGTACCTGGAGTCGCAGCTGCGCCAGCTGGAGACCCAGGCCGACGACTCGCTGGCTCCGCCGCGCACCCCGGCGACCGCGTCCCTCCCGCCGTCCCCGGCGCCTTCCATGGCTCCGGCCGGCGCGAGCGCCCCGTCCTACGGTGGTGGCAACCAGACGATGGGCGGCGCACCTTCGCCGTCCGGTCCGTCCTACGGTGGTCAGCAGCAGATGTCGCCGGCGATGACCCAGCCGATGGCGCCGGTCCGTCCTCAGGGCCCCTCCCCGATGGGTCAGGCGCCCTCGCCGATGCGGGGCTTCCTGATCGACGAGGACGACAACTGACGGCCTGACGGCCAGTAGTACGGCGTAGACGTCGGCAGCGTTCAGGGCGAGGCCCCGGGTTCCCACCCGGGGCCTCGCCCTTTTGCCGCGTCCGTTCGTCACCGCGCACCCGTGTTCGTGCGTACGCAACGCCGAAGGCCCGGCCCCGCCAAGATCTTTGGCGGGCCCGGGCCTTCGGGCTGTGCGGCCTGAGTGCTAGACCTTGCGCAGACGGAACGTCAGGGACAGGCCCTCGTCGGTGAAGGGCTCGCCGTAGGTGTCGTCCGCCTCGCCCTGGGCGAAGTCCGTGGCCAGGACCTCGTCGGCGATCAGACCGGCGTGCTCGGCCAGGGCCTCGGTGACGGCCGGGTCGGTCGCCGTCCAGCGCAGCGCGATGCGGTCGGCCACGTCGAGGCCGCTGTTCTTGCGGGCCTCCTGGATCAGGCGGATCGCGTCACGGGCCAGGCCGGCCCGGCGCAGCTCCTCGGTGATCTCCAGGTCCAGGGCGACCGTGGCGCCCGCGTCGGAGGCCACCGACCAGCCCTCGCGGGGGGTCTCCGTGATGATGACCTCGTCGGGGGCCAGGGTGATGGTCTCGCCGTCGACCTCCACCGACGCGGTGCCCTCGCGCAGGGCCAGGGACAGGGCGGCCGCGTCCGCGTTCGCGACGGCCTTGGCCACGTCCTGGACGCGCTTGCCGAACCGCTTGCCCAGCGCGCGGAAGTTGGCCTTCGCCGTGGTGTCGACCAGGCTGCCACCGACCTCGCTCAGCGTCGCCAGGGACTCGACGTTCAGCTCTTCCGTGATCTGCGTGCGCAGTTCGGAGCCCAGCGCGTCGAAGCCGGTCGCCGCGATCAGGGCGCGGGACAGCGGCTGACGCGTCTTGACGCCCGACTCCGCGCGCGTGGCACGGCCCAGCTCCACCAGCCGGCGCACCAGCACCATCTGCTTCGACAGCTCCGGGTCGATGGCGCCGAGGTCCGCCTCCGGCCAGGACGACAGGTGGACCGACTCGGGGGCGCCCGGGGTGACCGGGACGATCAGGTCCTGCCAGACCCGCTCGGCGATGAACGGGGTCAGCGGGGCCATCAGCTGCGTGACCGTCTCGACGACCTCGTGCAGGGTGCGCAGGGCCGCCTTGTCGCCCTGCCAGAAGCGTCGGCGGGAGCGGCGCACGTACCAGTTCGACAGGTCGTCGACGAACGCGGACAGCAGCTTGCCGGCGCGCTGGGTGTCGTAGGCGTCCAGCGCCTGGGTGACCTGGTCGGTGAGCGCGTGCAGTTCGGACAGCAGCCAGCGGTCCAGGACCGGGCGGTCGGCCGGGGCCGGGTCGGCCTCGGACGGGGCCCAGCCCGTCGTACGGGCGTAGAGGGCCTGGAAGGCGACCGTGTTCCAGTACGTCAGGAGCGTCTTGCGGACGACCTCCTGGATCGTGCCGTGGCCCACGCGGCGGGCCGCCCACGGGGAGCCGCCGGCCGCCATGAACCAGCGGACCGCGTCGGCGCCGTGCCGGTCCATGAGGGGGATCGGCTCCAGGGTGTTGCCCAGGTGCTTGGACATCTTGCGGCCGTCCTCGGCCAGGATGTGGCCGAGGCAGACCACGTTCTCGTACGACGACTTGTCGAAGACCAGGGTGCCGACGGCCATCAGCGTGTAGAACCAGCCGCGGGTCTGGTCGATGGCCTCGCAGATGAACTGCGCCGGGTAGCGGGCTTCGAACAGTTCCTTGTTCTTGTACGGGTAGCCCCACTGCGCGAACGGCATCGAGCCCGAGTCGTACCAGGCGTCGATCACCTCGGGCACGCGGGTGGCCGTCTTCCCGCAGCCGTCCTGCGGGCAGGCGAAGGTGACCTCGTCGATGAACGGGCGGTGCGGGTCGAGGCCCGACTGGTCGGTGCCGGTCAGCTCGGACAGCTCCGCGAGCGATCCGGCGCAGGTGAGGTGGTCGTCCTCGCAGCGCCAGATGGGCAGCGGGGTGCCCCAGTAGCGGTTGCGGGACAGCGCCCAGTCGATGTTGTTGTTCAGCCAGTCGCCGTACCGGCCGTGCTTGACCGTCTCCGGGAACCAGTTGGTGCCCTCGTTCTCGGCGAGGAGGCGGTCCTTGAGCGCCGTGGTGCGGATGTACCAGGAGGGCTGCGCGTAGTAGAGCAGCGCGGTGTGGCAGCGCCAGCAGTGCGGATAGCTGTGCTCGTAGGGGATGTGCTTGAAGAGCAGGCCGCGGCCGTCGAGGTCCTCGGTGAGCTTCTCGTCGGCCTTCTTGAAGAAGACGCCGCCGACGAGCGGGACGTCCGCCTCGAAGGTGCCGTCCGGGCGGACCGGGTTGACCACGGGCAGGCCGTAGGAGCGGCAGACCTTGAGGTCGTCCTCACCGAAGGCGGGGGACTGGTGGACCAGACCGGTGCCGTCCTCGGTGGTGACGTACTCGGCGTTGACGACGAAGTGGGCCTCGGCCGGGAACTCGACGAGCTCGAACGGGCGCCGGTACGTCCAGCGTTCCATCTCGGCGCCGGTGAAGGACTGGCCGGTGGTCTCCCAGCCCTCGCCGAGCGCCTTGGCGACGAGCGGCTCGGCGACGACGAGCTTCTCCGCACCGTTCGTCGCGACGACGTAGGTGACCTCGGGGTGGGCGGCGACGGCGGTGTTGGACACCAGGGTCCACGGGGTCGTCGTCCACACCAGGAGCGCGGCCTCGCCGGCCAGCGGGCCGGAGGTGAGCGGGAAGCGGACGAAGACCGACGGGTCGACGACCGTCTCGTAGCCCTGCGCCAGCTCGTGGTCGGACAGGCCCGTGCCGCAGCGGGGGCACCAGGGGGCGACGCGGTGGTCCTGGACCAGCAGGCCCTTGTTGAAGATCTCCTTCAGCGACCACCAGACCGACTCGATGTACTCGGGGTCCATCGTGCGGTACGGGTCCTGGAGGTCGGTCCAGTAGCCCATGCGGGTCGTGAGCTCTTCGAAGGCGTCCGTGTGCCGGGTCACCGACTCGCGGCACTTGGCGTTGAACTCGGCGATGCCGTAGGCCTCGATGTCCTGTTTGCCGGAGAAGCCGAGTTCCTTCTCGACGGCGAGCTCCACCGGGAGGCCGTGGCAGTCCCAGCCGGCCTTGCGGGCGACGTGGTAGCCCCGCATGGTGCGGAAGCGGGGGAAGACGTCCTTGAAGACGCGCGCCTCGATGTGGTGGGCACCGGGCATGCCGTTGGCGGTGGGCGGGCCCTCGTAGAACACCCACTCGGGGCGGCCCTCGGACTGCTCCAGGCTCTTGGCGAAGATCTTCTGCTCGCGCCAGAAGTCGAGCACGGCGTGCTCGAGGGCGGGCAGGTCGACCTGGGCGGGTACCTGGCGGTACGTCGGCGATGTCATCAGCGGGCTTCCTCCGGCGGACTTGCTGCCTTCCGTCCGGAGGGACGAGAGCTACGTCTGACTGCGCCGCCTTCGGCGCGCTCCCGCGGTACCACCCTCCTTGGCCCTCCGGCACGGGGTGTGCGCCGGTGAGCCCCCTCATTGGGGTCGCGATGCCGGGTCTACCGGCCGTCGCTCACTGGCTCCGGCTTTCTTCCGGCGGCTCCGGGGTGATCTTCACGTCGCGCTCGCCCCCGGGCTTCCACCGTCCCCGGGTCGCTCTGGGCTGCGTACGCCGCTACTCGTCCCCATCCACGCTTTTCGCTCCGCCCAGTGTACGGCGCCGCGCGGACGGCGGCCGACCGGTTTTCGGGGCGGCCGGGCATGGGGTGCCGCGTGGGGCGCGAAATGGGTTTGATGACCCGAATAGCACGGTATAGGTGTTCGGATCCTGGGACGTCCGGCTCGGCGGATTACCGGGCGGGGAGCTGGGCACAACGGATGCAGGTTCGCCGCGCGGCGTGCGCGAGGCGGGCGAATCGAGCGGTGTGCCCCGTTGCCGCGGGACTCGAGTCGATTTATCGTCCCAGCACGATTCGCGAGCAAGATCACAATATGTGAAGGGGCCGCGGCCATGGTGGCGAAGAAGACCGCCGTACAGCAGCCGGCGTCCGGCAGGTCCGCGAAGGCATCCGGCGGCGCTGCGAAGGACGTGGGCGGGAAGAAGTCCACGCAGGGGGGATCGGCGGGGCGGGCGGCGAAGGAGGACACGGGGAAGGCGGCCGAGGGGACGAGGCCGGCCGGGGCGAGAGCGCCCAGGAGGAAGGCGACGGCGGAGAAGGCCGGGGCCGGTGAAGCGGTGGCTTCGCGAGCCGTGACCAGGAAGGCGCCGGCCAGAACGGCAGTGGCCAAGACGGTGGCGGCGAAGAAGACGGCAGGCAGGAAGCCGGTGGCCGCAAAGGAGGCCGGCGGCGCGAAGAAGACCTCGGCCGAGAAGACCACCACCGGGAAGGCGGCGGGCAGGGCGGGGGGTACGAAGGCGGCCGGTGGATCGACCGGCACCGAGAAGGCGACAGGCGCCGAGGCGGCCGGGAGGAAGGCCGCCGCCAAGAAGGCCGCGGGCGAGAAGGCCGCCGGAGGCAAGAGCACCACCACGAAGAGCGCGGCCGGGAAGGGCGCTGCCCGGACCGGCGCGGTCACACAGGACACGGCCGCGACCAGCACGGCCAAGAAGGCGGGTGCGGCCGAGGCCGCGCAGCAGACGGGAGCGACGACGGTGGTTGCGAAGAAGACCCCTGGCCCGGCCACGGCGGCGAAGACCGCCGTCCCCAAGGCACGGGTCGCCGCGGCGGAGCCCGGCGAGCTCGCGGTACGCCCCGGCGAGGACCCCTGGACGGCGGCCGAGGTCGAGGAGGCGCGGTCCGAGCTGACCTCCGAGGAGACCCGGCTGCGTGAGGAGATCACGTCGTCGGAGCGGTCCCTCGCGGGCCTGATGCGGGACTCCGGGGACGGCGCGGGCGACGACCAGGCGGACACCGGCACCAAGAACATCACCCGCGAGCACGAGCTGGCCCTGGCCGCCAACGCGCGCGAGATGCTCCTCCAGACCGAGCGCGCCCTGGAACGCCTGCACGCGGGCACCTACGGCCTCTGCGAGAACTGCGGCAATCCCATCGGCAAGGCCCGTATGCAGGCCTTCCCGCGGGCCACGCTCTGCGTGGAGTGCAAGCAGAAGCAGGAGCGCCGGTACTGACCGCCCGCCGAATGCCTCCTGAGCACGTGGGACGCGCAGGGTGTGCCGTACCCTCGTCCTCAGTCAGGCACCTAGGTTGAGGGACTCACGTGGCAGAGGCGGAGCGCATCATCGGTACGCCGGACACACCGGACGGAGCCGGGGGCGGCAAGGGGCGGCCCGACGCCGAGGGCACTCCGGCCGGGGAGCCCGGCACCGACCCGGCGGCCGTGGCGGGACCGTCCGGTACCGGCGAGCCGGAGGCCACCGACGGGCGGCCCCGGGGCAGGCGCCGGATCGCGGTGCTGTTCGCCGTCGCCGCCTTCGCCTACGCGATCGACCTGATCAGCAAGCTGATCGTGGTCGCCAAGCTGGAGCACCACCCGCCCATCGAGATCATCGGGGACTGGCTGAAGTTCGAGGCGATCCGCAACGCGGGCGCGGCCTTCGGCTTCGGCGAGGCCTTCACCGTGATCTTCACCATGATCGCGGCGGCGGTGATCGTGGTGATCGCCCGCCTCGCCCGCAAGCTCTACAGCCTGCCCTGGGCGATCGCGCTCGGCCTGCTGCTCGGCGGTGCGCTGGGCAACCTCACCGACCGGATCTTCCGGGCACCGGGCGTCTTCGAGGGCGCGGTCGTGGACTTCATCGCGCCCAAGCACTTCGCGGTCTTCAACCTGGCCGACTCGGCGATCGTGTGCGGTGGCATCCTGATCGTGCTGCTGTCCTTCCGGGGTCTGGACCCGGACGGGACCGTCCACAAGGACTGAGCGCGCGTACGGTCCCGTCGTGGCCGTCCGGCATACTCGACGGGTGAGCACGATTCCCGAGATCCGTACCCTGCCCGTGCCCGACGGCCTGGAGGGCGAGCGCGTCGACGCCGCCATCTCCCGCATGTTCGGCTTCTCCCGTACCAAGGCGGCCGAGCTCGCCGCCGCGGGGAAGGTCACGGTCGACGGGTCGGTGGTCGGCAAGTCGGAGCGCGTGCACGGCGGCGCCTGGCTGGAGGTCGAGATGCCGCAGGCGCCCGCGCCGGTGCAGATCGTCGCCGAGCCGGTCGAGGGCATGGAGATCGTGCACGACGACGACGACGTGGTCGTGATCGTCAAGCCGGTCGGTGTCGCCGCGCACCCCAGCCCGGGCTGGACCGGGACGACCGTGATCGGTGGGCTCGCCGCCGCCGGGTACCGCATCTCGACCTCCGGCGCCGCCGAGCGCCAGGGCATCGTGCACCGCCTCGACGTGGGCACCTCCGGGCTGATGGTCGTGGCCAAGTCGGAGCGGGCGTACACCTCGCTCAAGCGCCAGTTCAAGGAGCGCACGGTCGACAAGCGGTACCACACGCTCGTCCAGGGCCACCCCGACCCGACCAGCGGCACCATCGACGCGCCCATCGGCCGGCACCCGCAGCACGACTACAAGTGGGCCGTCACCGCCGAGGGCAAGCCGTCCGTCACGCACTACGACCTCATGGAGGCGTTCCGCGCGGCCTCCCTGCTCGACGTGAAGCTGGAGACCGGCCGCACGCACCAGATCCGGGTCCACATGGCCGCACACCGGCACCCCTGCGTCGGCGACCTCACCTACGGCGCCGACCCGACGCTCGCCAAGCGCCTCGGCCTGACCCGGCAGTGGCTGCACGCGGTGCGGCTCGGCTTCGAGCACCCCGGGGACGGGCAGTGGGTGGAGTTCTCCTGCGACTACCCGCAGGACCTGCAGAAGGCCCTGGACCAGGTGCGCGAGGAGACCTACGCGTGAGCACCCCGTACGTCGTGCGGGTCGCCGAGGACCCGGCAGACCGGGAGGCGTGCTTCGCGGTGCGCAAGGAGGTCTTCGTCGGCGAGCAGGGCGTGCCGGAGGACCTCGAGTACGACGCGTACGACGCCCGCGCGGTCCATGTGCTGGCGGTCCGTGAGGACGGTGTGCCGCTCGGGACGGGGCGGCTGCTGCAGGGGGAGGCGGCCGTCGCGCAGACCGGCGGGGACCCGTCCGTGGGCTCGCTCGGCAGGCTCGCCGTGGCGGGGCCGGCGCGCGGACTCGGTGTCGGTGCCGCCCTGGTGCGGGCCCTCGAGGACGCGGCACGCGCGCGAGGGCTGACGGCCGTGGACCTGCACGCGCAGACGCACGCACGGGGCTTCTACGAGCGGCTCGGATACGAGCCCTATGGGCCCGAGTACTTGGAGGCGGGCATTCCGCACCAGGGGATGCGGCGTTCGATTTAACACCACGTGGTGGGTGCCGAAACGGTTTGTCCCGGGAGTTGCGTGGCAGGCTTGAGATCAGTCGTGTGAACATTTGACCTTCTCGGAGCGCTGACCGTGGATCAGTTGGCCCTGCTGTTCGTGCTGCTGCTCGGGGCCGTGATCAGTGTCCCCGTGGGGGACCGGTTCAAGGTGCCCGCCCCGGTGCTGATGACGCTCCTGGGGATAGTCCTCGCGCTGCTGCCGTTCGTGCCGAACGTCGAGATCGCGCCGGACCTGATCCTGCCGCTGTTGCTGCCACCCCTGCTGTACGCCGCCGTGCGGCGCACGTCCTGGCGGCAGTTCGCGGCGAACAAGAGGCCGATCTTCCTGCTCGCCGTGGCGCTGGTGTTCGTCACCATGGCCTGTGTGGCCGCCGTGGCCGACGCGATCGTGCCGGGGCTGCCGCTCGCGGCGGCGTTCGCGCTGGGCGCGCTGGTGGCCCCGCCGGACCCGGTCGCGGCGACCGCCGTGGCCGGGCAGTTGGGGCTGCCGCGCCGGCTGGTGTCGATCCTGGAGGGCGAGGGGCTGTTCAACGACGTGACGGCGATCGTCCTCTACCACGTGGCGATCGCCGCGGCCGTCAGCGGGACGTTCTCGCCCTGGAAGGCCGGGCTCGACCTGGTGCTGTCGGCCGTGGTGGCGGTGGCCGTGGGGCTCGCGCTGGGCTGGGGCGCCAACAAGCTGATGGAGGTGCTCGGCGACGCGACCCTCCAGGTCGGGCTGACCCTGCTGGTGCCGTACGCCTCGTACGTCATGGCCGAGGAACTGCACGGGTCCGGGGTGCTAGCCGTGCTCACCACCGCCCTGTTCCTCGCGGAGTACGGCTCCGACGCCGACGACGTCATGACCCGGCTGGCCGGGCACACGTTCTGGAACATCGTCGACACCCTCGTCACCGGAGTGGCGTTCGGGCTGGTCGGGCTGGAGCTGCACAACGCGATCCGCACGGCCTCCGGGCGGTGGGGAGAGCTGCTCTGGTGGGCGGCGGTGGTGGTGGTCGTCGTGGTGTTCGCCCGGCTGCTGTGGCTGCTGCCGGCGACCTGGCTGACCAAGCGGTTGCACGCGCGGCGGGACTACGACGAGGACATCCCGGTGAGCTGGCGCGAGACCGTGGTGATGTGGTGGTCGGGGATGCGCGGGGTGGCCTCGGTCGCGCTGGTGCTGGCCATTCCGCTGGAGACCGACGCGGGGGCGCCCTTCCCCAGCCGGGACGAGATCATCTTCATCGCGTTCGGGGTGATCATGGCGACGCTGGTGCTGCAGGGACTGACGCTGCCGTGGCTGGTGCGGCGGCTCGGGGTGAAGGCCGACACGGACCAGGAGAAGGAGTTCGCCAAGGCGCTCGCGATCCGGGCGGCCAAGGCGGCGAAGCAGCGGCTGCGGGAGATCGAGGGGAACGAGGAGCTGTCGGAGGAGTTGTCCGAGCAGATGCTGCGGCGGGCCTACGACATCGGCGTGCGGATCAGCCCCGAACTCGCCGAGGACGAACGCCGGGAGGCGTACCGGGAGGGGGCCCGGAGGGTGAAGCGCGTGCGGTACATCCAGCAGGAGATGCTGAGCGCGGCGCGGCACGAGGTGCTGGCGGCGCGCAGCGAGCCCGGGGCGGATCCCGAGGTGGTCGACCGGATTCTGCGGCACCTCGACGTCCGCAGCCTGCGGTGAGGCGGCGCTCGGCTCGGGATGCCGGTTTGACGGCGGGCGACCGGGGCGTCGTAGGGTCGTTCGTATGGCACGAAACGTAGTAATCAGTGGTGGAGGTACGGGAATTGGGCTCGCGGCGGCCCGGGTGTTCGCCGCCGGCGGGGACCGGGTGGTGCTGCTCGGGCGGCGGGCCGAGGTGCTGGAGAAGGCCGAGGTGCCCGGCGCGCTGACGTACGCGGCCGATCTCGCCGAGCCGGAGGACGTACGCGGTGTCGCCGCCTTCGTGGAGCGCGAACTGGGCACGGTGGACGTGCTCGTGCACAGCGCCGGCGGCAGCGGACTGCTCGAACCGGAGGCCCCGCAGGGCGATCCCCTCGCGGCCGTCGCGCACACCTGGAACGTGAACTTCAGGCTCAACACCCTGACCGCGGTGCTGCTCACCGAGGCGCTGAAGCCGCGGCTCGCCGAGCCCGGCGGCCGGGTGCTGTTCCTCAGCTCCATCGCCGCCTACCGAGGATCGGGAAGCGGCGCGTACGCGGCGTCCAAGGCGGGGCTGCATCCCTACGCCCACGATCTCGCCCGGGAGCTGGGACCGCGCGGCATCACCGCGAACGTGGTCGCGCCCGGGTACATCGAGGACACCGAGTTCTTCGGTGACGCGATGGCCGAGGAGCGCCGCGACCGGCTCATCGGCGAGACCTCGAACGGCCGGGCCGGGACCCCGGGGGATGTCGCCGAGACCCTGCACTGGCTGGCCTCCCCGGGCGCCGGGCACATCACCTCACAGATCATCCAGGTCAACGGCGGCGCCGAGCGCGGCCACTGGCCCGACAGCCAGGTCGAAGGTCGCCGAGTGCGGTCAGTGGGCCGACAGCCAGGTCGCAGGTCGCCGAGTGCGGTCAGTGGGCCGACAGCACGAACGAGGGCTGCCCGCGTCGCGGGCAGCCCTCCGGTCGTCCCCACGGGCGCCGGCCCGTGCCGTCAGTGCCCCGGTCGTCCGGAGCCGTTCCCGTGATAGCGGCGCTGCTGGGCCGGTACGGCCTCCGGGGACGGGCGGTGGCCGTTGCCGCGCGGGGACGGCGGGAGGATCGCGTCCGCCGTGTTGACCCGGGGCAGCGCGTACGGGTGCTCCTTCGCCAGCCAGCCGATCATCTGCTCGCGGACCGTCACCCGCACCGTCCAGATGTCGTCCGCGTCCTTGCCCGTCACCAGGGCCCGCACCTCCATGGTGCTCGGGGTGCTGTCCGTGACGGTCAGGTTGTAGGCGCGGCCGTCCCAGGCCGGGCACTCGCGCAGGATGTCGCGCAGCTTCTCACGCATCGCCTCCAGCGGCGCCGAGTGATCGACGTGCCAGAAGACGGTGCCGGTCATCTGCGGGGTGCCACGCGACCAGTTCTCGAACGGCTTGGACGTGAAGTACGACACGGGCATGGTGATGCGGCGCTCGTCCCAGGTGCGGACGGTCAGGAACGTCAGCGTGATCTCCTCGACCGTGCCCCACTCGCCGTCCACGACCACGGTGTCGCCGATGCGCACCATGTCGCCGAAGGCGATCTGCAGCCCGGCGAACAGGTTGCCCAGCGTGGACTGGGCGGCGACACCGGCGACGATGCCGAGGATGCCGGCCGAGGCCAGGAGCGAGGCGCCCGCGGCCTTGAACGCCGGGAACGTCAGCAGCATCGTGGCCGCGGCCACCACGGCGACGATCGCGGAGACCACCCGCATGATCAGCGTCACCTGGGTGCGCACCCGGCGCACCCGGGCCGGATCACGCTGGGCGTGCGCGTTGGCGTAGCGGCTGTAGGACGTCTCGACGACCGCGGCCGCGATCCGGATGACCAGCCAGGCGGCGGAACCGATCAGCAGCAGGGTCAGGGTCCGGCCGATGCCGTCACGGTGGTCCTCCAGCAGTCGCGCCTCGTCGTACGACCCTCTCAGCAGGGCCGCGAACAGCACGAGCTGATACGGGATGCGGCCACGGCGGAGGGAACCCCACAGCGGGGTCTCGTGGTGCCGTGCGTCGGCCTTGCGCAGCAGGAAGTCGGTCGCCCAGCCGATCACCAGCGTGAGCACGACCGAGCCACCGACCACGATCAGCGGTCGTAGCAGGTTCTCCATGCCACCGAACCTAACCGGCTCCCGGGGGGCATGAACATGTGACTTCCGCTGCGTTCCGGGTAGTGCCGCGATCCCGGCCCGTCACACCCGGCTGGCACCATGGCCTCATGAACATCATGCTCTTTCACTCGACCTTCGGGCTGCGACCCGCGGTGCTTCAGGCCGCTGACCGACTGCGCTCGGCCGGACACGAGGTGTGGACGCCCGACCTCTTCGAGGGCCGCACCTTCGAGGAGGTCGAGGAGGGCATGGCGCACAAGGAGAAGATCGGCAAGGAGGAGCTGCTGAAGCGGGCCGTGCTGGCCGCCGCGCCCTACTCCGAGCGCGGGCTGGTGTACGCCGGGTTCTCGCTCGGCGCCTCCATCGCGCAGACCCTCGCCCTCGGCGACGAGAAGGCGCGCGGCCTGCTCCTCCTGCACGGCACGTCGGACATCGCGCCGGACGTCACGGCCGAGGACCTGCCGGTCCAGCTGCACGTGGCGGAGCCGGACCCCTTCGAGACGGACGACTGGCTGAGCGCCTGGTACCTCCAGATGGGCCGCACCGGTGCCGACGTCGAGGTGTACCGGTACGCCGGGGCCGGCCATCTCTACACCGACCCCGACCTGCCGGACTACGACGAGGAGGCCGCCGAGACCACCTGGCGGGTGGCCCTCGGCTTCCTCGACACCCTGTAGCGGCGGTTACACGGGGTCGTAGGTGCGCTCGACCTTCTGCGTGCCGCTGCGGGTGCGGTACGAGCGGGACCACGTGGCGCTCGCGTCGCGCTTCGTGCGGTCGGAGACGACGTAGAAGTCCATCTGCGCGCGCTCGGCCGTGATGTCCAGGACGCCGAAGCCGTGCCGGTCGGTGTCGACCCAGTGGACATGGCGGTTGGCGGCGCGGATGACCGGTGAGGCGACCGCGGAGACCGTGCCCTCCGGGACCTTCACGAGGTCGTCGAGGTTGTCGGAGGTGACCGACGTGACGACGAACTCCGTGGCGGCCGAGGGGGACAGCGGATACGTACCGGCGTCCACCGGCACGTCGTTGGCCCAGGCCATGTGGATGTCGCCGGTGAGGAAGACGGTGTTGCGGATGGCGTTCGTCCGCAGGTGCGCCAGGATCTCGCGGCGGTCGTCGGTGTAGCCGTCCCACTGGTCGGTGTTGAGGGCGAGGCCCTCCTGTGGCAGGCCCAGCAGCTTGGCCAGCGGCTTCAGCAGGTCGGCGGAGAGCGAGCCGATCGCGAACGGCGAGATCATCACCGAGTTGCCGACCAGCCGCCAGGTGGTGTCGGAGGACTTCAGCCCCGCCTTGAGCCAGTCGAGCTGGGCGCGGCCGGTGAGGGTGCGGTCGGGGTCGTCGACCTCGCCGTTGCCGACCTTGACCTGCTGCGAGCGGAAGGACCGCAGGTCCAGCAGTGAGAGGTCGGCCAGCTTGCCGAAGCGCAGCCGGCGATAGGTGGTGCCCGCGAGGGCGGGACGCACCGGCATCCACTCGAAGTAGGCCTGCTTGGCGGCGGCCTGGCGGGCGGACCAGGCGCCCTCCGCGCCCTCCGTGTGGTTCTCCGCGCCGCCCGACCAGGTGTCGTTGGCGAACTCGTGGTCGTCCCAGATCGCCACGACCGGGGCCGTCGCGTGCAGCGCCTGGAGGTCCGGGTCGGTCTTGTAGCGCGCGTGCCGGGTGCGGTAGTCGGCGAGCGTGACGATCTCGTGCGCCGGGGCGTGCGGGCGTACGACCGTGCCGCGGGTGGCGTACTCGCCGGTGCCGTACTCGTAGATGTAGTCGCCGAGGTGCAGCCAGGCGTCCAGGTCGCCGCGGGCCGCGAGGTGCCGGTACGGGGCGAAGTAGCCGGCCTCCCAGTTGGCGCAGGAGACCACGCCGAAGCGCAGGCCCGTGACGGCCGCGTCGTGCGCGGGGGCGGTACGGGTGCGCGCCGCGGGGGAGTCGGTGCCGCCGGCGGAGAAGCGGAACCAGTAGTCGGTGCCCGGTTCCAGGCCGCGGATGTCGGCCTTCACGGTGTGGTCGGAGGCCGCCGTGGCGGTCGTGGAGCCCTTGGCGACGACGGTGGTGAACGCCTTGTCCCTGGCGACCACCCAGCTCACCTCGGTGTCCGGGCCCACTCCGGAACCGGGTATCGCCTCCGGTACCGGCGTGACGCGGGTCCACAGCAGGATGCCGTCCGGCAGCGGGTCACCGGAGGCGACGCCGTGCAGGAAGGCGGGAGCCTGGTCGACGGCGCGCGCGGGCAGGGTAGCCGCCAGCGGCCCGGCCAGGACAGCGGTCGCCGCCGCGGCCTTGACGACCGTACGGCGGCGCGGGGTGAGGGAGTTGAGGCCCTCTGACGTATTCGATGATCTGTATCGACTGGTCACGAACGATCAGGTTACTGGCCGGTATGCGCCGGAGCGGGCGAACTCCGGAAGTTCGCCCGCCCTTCACACGCCTGCCGGTCCCTGACCTGCCGTCACTTCTTGAGGGCCTCGCCCACGACCCGGTTGAAGTCGTCCACGGTCATCAGCGGCGTGCCCTGGCTGTCGGCGGTGAGCTGCTTTCCGTCCATGACGAAGCCGGGAGTGCCCTTCACCCCGTCCTTGTTGTCGTCGAAGGTCTTCGACATGGCCATCGCCCAGGCGTCGTAGGTGCCCTTCTCGACCGCGTCCTGGAACTTCTTGTTCCCCTTCAGTTCGGGGACGGTGTCCGCGACCTTGATGAGGTAGCTGTCGTCCTTGAACTTGTCGGTCGTCTCGTCCGGGTGGTACTTCGCCGAGTACAGCGCGGTCTTGTAGTCGAGGAACGCCTGGTCGCTCACGTTCAGTGCGGCGCCCAGCGCGCTCAGCGCGTTCTTGGAGCCCTCGCCGTTGTCCTTGTCGTCGATGAACGTGGCGCCGACGAACTGCATCTTGAACTTGCCGTCGTCGATGTCCTTCTTCACCGTCGGGCCGACGGTCTGCTCGAACTGGGCGCACACGGGGCAGCGCGGGTCCTCGTAGATCTTCAGCGTCTTCTTGGCCGAGGCCTTGCCGATGACGACCGTGGTGCCGTCGGTGCCCGTGGTGTTGGCGGGGGTGACGACCTTCTCGTCCTTCACGGCCTCCCAGTGGGTGGGCTTGTTGGCCTGGACGACCGCGTAGCCGATGCCGCCGGCTATCGCCAGGACACCGACGATGGAGCAGGCGACGATGACCTGCCGCTTGGTCTTCGCCCGCTTGGCCTCGCGCTCGCGCTCGATGCGCAGCCGCTCACGGGCCGCCGTCTTCGCCGACTGGCTGTTGCGCTTGCTCATGGTGATGTTCTCCGTAGGGGACGCGCACACCTGTGTGTGCGGGATACGTAAGGGGGACTGCCGGTGCTCGAAAGCGCCGCCGGGCGGGCGGGCGGAGGTGCCTCCCGCGACGGCGGATGCCTCAGGCGGAGGCGGGTGAGCACGGCGGTCCACGCCGTCCCAGGGAGTACGCGAGGATCCGGTCGAAGGCGGTGGGCGTGCGGTCGGCGGCACGCGCCGGCAGGCGCCGTCCGGCCGGGACCCGCTCCACCACGACCGCGGCGACCGCCAGCAGCAGCGGCCGGAACGTGGTGGCCGTCACCGCCCGCAACAGCTGGGCCAGGGCCCGCTCGCCACGGCGCAGCCAGACGGCGGCCAGCAGGCCGACCCCGATGTGCGCTCCGAGGAGCAGCCAGGCGGTGGCCGGACCGGCCTGGGCGACCGCGGTCGCGAGCCGCTCCGTGCCGGTGGCGCCGGCCATCCGGGCCAGGGGCGTGCCGACCTCGCCGCCGCCGCACAGCACGTCCAGGCCGACCGAGCGCAGCGGGCCGGCGACCGGACCGCCCGCCCGGCCGTAGCAGGCGTGCTGGCCCGTGGTGAACACGGTGTCGGCGGCGAGTTCCAGTGGGATCAGCAGGGCCGCGATCCTCCCGAAGGAGCGCTCGCGGCCCGCCAGGGCGAACGCGATCACGAACACGGCGGTGGCGACCGCCGCCACGGTGCCCATCGGCAGCGGGGCCCGGGACAGCAGGACGTGCGACGCGGTGCTGAGCGTCACGACCACGGCCGTGAACAGCGCCGCGCGTACGGCTCTGAGCTGCATCCCGGATATGTCCATAGCGATAGGAGAGTGTGTCACGTGGGCCTGTAAGGGACCCCTAAAGGATGCCTGTGACAGGTCTTACGTCACAGGCCCGGGATCCGTCCGTTGCGGAACAGGTCCACGAAGATCTGGTGGTCGGCACGCGCGCGGGCGCCGTAACCGTGGGCGAAGTCGACCAGCAGGGGCGCGAAGCCCTCCTCGTCGGCCGCGATCGCCGCGTCGATGGCCCGCTCCGTGGAGAACGGCACCAGGGACTCGCCGGACTGGTCGTCCGCCGCCGCGTGCATCGTGGCCGTCGCCCGGCCGAGGTCGGCCACCACCTGGGCGATCTCCTCCGGGTCGTCGATGTCGCCCCAGTCGAGGTCCACCGCGTACGGCGACACCTCGGCGACCAACTGGCCCGAGCCGTCCAGCTCGGTCCAGCCCAGCCACGGGTCGGCGTGCGCCTGGAGGGCGCGCTGGGAGATGACCGTGCGGTGCCCCTCGTGCTGGAAGTAGTCGCGGATCGCCCGGTCCGTGATGTGCCGGGAGACCGCCGGGGTCTGGGCTTGCTTGATGTAGATCACGACATCGTTCTCCAGGGCGTCGCTGTGCCCCTCCAGCAGGATGTTGTACGACGGCAGCCCCGCCGAGCCGATGCCGATGCCGCGCCGGCCGACGACGTCCTTCACACGGTAGGAGTCGGGGCGGGTCAGCGAGCTGTCCGGCAGTGTCTCCAGGTAGCCGTCGAAGGCGGCGAGCACCTTGTAGCGCGTGGCCGCGTCCAGCTCGACCGAGCCGCCTCCCGCGGCGAAACGGCGCTCGAAGTCGCGGATCTCCGTCATCGAGTCCAGCAGGCCGAAACGGGTCAGCGAGCGAGCGTCACGCAGCGCGTCCAGCAGCGGGCCCTGCGCCGTGTCCAGCGTGAACGGCGGCACCTCGTCGCTCTTCGCCCCCGTCGCCAGGGCGTGGATCCGCTCGCGGTAGGCGACCGCGTAGACCGTCACCAGCTCGGAGATCTGCCCGTCGCTGAGCGCCTTCGCGTAGCCGATCAGCGCGATGGAGGCGGCCAGGCGCTTGAGGTCCCAGGTGAAGGGGCCGACGTAGGCCTCGTCGAAGTCGTTGACGTTGAAGACCAGGCGGCCGTTGGAGTCCATGTACGTGCCGAAGTTCTCCGCGTGCAGGTCGCCGTGGATCCACACGCGCGAGGTGCGCTCGTCCAGGTACGGCCCGCTGACCTTGCTCTCGCCACCCCGCCCGGCGTTCCCTGCGTCCAGATCGTGGTAGAAAAGGCCGGCCGTGCCCCGGTAGAACGCGAAGGCCGAGGCCGCCATCTTCCGGAACTTCACGCGGAACGCGGCCGGGTCGGCGGCCAGGAGCTCGCCGAAGGCGGTGTCGAAGACGGCGAGGATCTCCTCACCGCGGTGCTCGTCGTTGAGCTGCGGGAACGACATCGCTGGGTGCCTCCTGGTACATGCGTGTCGGGGCGGCAGGTCCGCCCTGATGGCTAACGTGCGGCGGCTCGCGGGAGTGCCCGCGGTCCTCGCCAGAAGGTACGCGGGTCAGCCCTCGGGGTGTCAGTGCGGAGGCATAGACTTCGACGCTGCCCCCCAGACTGTCCGCAGCCTGCCGGGCCCCATGTGTCGTATGTTTCCTCTGGAGGCCGCAGCCGTGTCAAAGCCGCCGTTCACGCACCTGCACGTCCACACCCAGTACTCGCTGCTGGACGGTGCCGCGCGGCTGAAGGACATGTTCAACGCGTGCAACGAGATGGGCATGACGCACATCGCCATGTCCGACCACGGCAACCTGCACGGGGCGTACGACTTCTTCCATTCCGCGCAGAAGGCCGGAGTCACCCCGATCATCGGGATCGAGGCCTACGTCGCGCCCGAGTCCCGGCGCAACAAGCGCAAGATCCAGTGGGGTCAGCCGCACCAGAAGCGCGACGACGTATCCGGTTCCGGTGGTTACACCCACAAGACGATGTGGGCCGTGAACAGCACCGGCCTGCACAACCTCTTCCGGCTGTCCTCCGACGCCTACGCCGAGGGCTGGCTGCAGAAGTGGCCCCGGATGGACAAGGAGACCATCGCCCAGTGGTCCGAGGGGATCGTCGCCTCCACCGGCTGCCCCTCCGGCGAGGTCCAGACCCGGCTGCGCCTCGGCCACTTCGACGAGGCCCTGAAGGCCGCCGCCGACTACCAGGACATCTTCGGCAAGGACCGCTACTTCCTGGAGCTGATGGACCACGGCATCGAGATCGAGCACCGGGTCCGCGACGGCCTCCTGGAGATCGCCAAGAAGCTCGGCATCCCCCCGCTGGTCACCAACGACTCGCACTACACCTACGCGCACGAGGCGAGCGCCCACGACGCGCTGCTGTGCATCCAGACCGGCAAGAACCTCTCCGACCCCGACCGCTTCCGGTTCGACGGCACCGGCTACTACCTGAAGTCCACGGACGAGATGTACGCCATCGACTCCTCGGACGCCTGGCAGGAGGGCTGCGCCAACACCCGGCTCATCGCCGAGATGGTCGACACCACGGGCATGTTCGAAAAGCGCGACCTCATGCCCAAGTTCGACATCCCCGAGGGGTACACCGAGGTCAGCTGGTTCCGCGAGGAGACCCTGCGCGGCATGAACCGCCGCTTCCCGGACGGCATCCCGGACGACCGCATGAAGCAGGTCGAGTACGAGATGGACACCATCATCTCGATGGGCTTCCCGGGCTACTTCCTCGTGGTCGCCGACTTCATCATGTGGGCCAAGAAGCAGGGCATCGCGGTCGGCCCCGGACGGGGCTCCGCGGCCGGCTCGATCGTCGCCTACGCCCTCGGCATCACCGACCTCGACCCCATCCCGCACGGCCTGATCTTCGAGCGGTTCCTCAACCCCGAGCGCATCTCCATGCCCGATGTCGACATCGACTTCGACGAGCGCCGGCGCGTCGAGGTGATCCGGTACGTGACGGAGAAGTACGGCGCCGACAAGGTCGCCATGATCGGAACGTACGGCACCATCAAGGCCAAGAACGCGATCAAGGACTCCGCACGCGTGCTGGGCTACCCGTACGCGATGGGCGACCGCCTCACCAAGGCCATGCCGGCCGACGTCCTCGGCAAGGGCATCAACCTCGACGGCATCACCAACCCCGAGCACCCCCGCTACTCGGAGGCGGGCGAGATCCGGGCGATGTACGAGAACGAGCCGGACGTGAAGAAGGTCATCGACACCGCCAAGGGCGTCGAGGGCCTGGTCCGGCAGATGGGCGTGCACGCCGCCGGCGTGATCATGTCCAGCGAGACCATCACCGACCACGTGCCCGTCTGGGTCAGGCACACGGACAAGGTCACCATCACCCAGTGGGACTACCCGAGCTGCGAGTCGCTCGGCCTGCTGAAGATGGACTTCCTGGGCCTGCGCAACCTGACGATCATGGACGACGCCGTCAAGATGGTGAAGTCCAACAAGGGGGTCGACATCGACCTCCTGAGCCTCCCGCTCGACGACCCCACGACCTTCGAACTGCTCCAGCGCGGCGACACCCTCGGCGTCTTCCAGTTCGACGGCGGCCCCATGCGCTCCCTGCTCCGGCTGATGAAGCCGGACAACTTCGAAGACATCTCCGCCGTGTCGGCCCTGTACCGCCCGGGCCCCATGGGCATGAACTCCCACACGAACTACGCGCTGCGCAAGAACGGCCAGCAGGAGATCACGCCCATCCACCCCGAGCTCGAGGAGCCGCTGAGGGAGGTCCTGGACGTCACCTACGGCCTGATCGTCTACCAGGAGCAGGTGCAGAAGGCCGCCCAGATCATCGCCGGTTACTCGCTCGGCGAGGCCGACATCCTCCGCCGTGTGATGGGCAAGAAGAAGCCCGAGGAACTGGCGAAGAACTTCGTCCTCTTCCAGGAGGGCGCCCGCAAGAAGGGCTACAGCGACGAGGCCATCCAGGCCTTGTGGGACGTGCTGGTCCCCTTCGCCGGCTACGCGTTCAACAAGGCGCACTCCGCCGCGTACGGGCTCGTCTCCTACTGGACGGCGTACCTCAAGGCGAACCACCCCGCCGAGTACATGGCCGCGCTGCTCACGTCCGTGAAGGACGACAAGGACAAGTCGGCCGTCTACCTCAACGAGTGCCGGCGCATGGGCATCAAGGTCCTCCCGCCGGACGTCAACGAGTCGATGTCCAACTTCGCGGCCCAGGGCGACGACGTGATCCTCTTCGGGCTCTCCGCCGTCCGCAACGTCGGCACGAACGTGGTCGAGTCGATCATCAGGTGCCGCACGTCCAAGGGGAAGTACGTCTCCTTCCCGGACTACCTCGACAAGGTGGAGGCGGTGGTCTGCAACAAGCGCACCACCGAATCGCTGATCAAGGCCGGCGCCTTCGACGCCATGGGCCACACCCGCAAGGGCCTCACCGCGCACTACGAACCGATGATCGACAACGTGGTCGCGGTCAAGCGCAAGGAGGCCGAGGGCCAGTTCGACCTCTTCGGCGGCATGGGCGAGGCCGAGACCAGCGAGCCGGGCTTCGGGCTCGACGTGGAGTTCTCGCCCGACGAGTGGGACAAGACGTATCTGCTCGCCCAGGAGCGGGAGATGCTCGGTCTGTACGTCTCCGACCACCCGCTGTTCGGCCTGGAGCACATCCTGTCCGACAAGGCGGACGCGGGCATCTCCCAGTTGACCGGCGGTGACTATTCCGACGGCTCCGTGGTCACCATCGGCGGCATCATCTCCGGCCTGCAGCGCAAGATGACCAAGCAGGGCAACGCCTGGGCCATCGCCACCGTCGAGGACCTCGCCGGTTCGATCGAGTGCATGTTCTTCCCCGCGACCTACCAGCTCGTCTCGACGCAACTCGTCGAGGACGCCGTGGTGTTCGTCAAGGGCCGCCTCGACAAGCGCGAGGACATCCCCCGGCTGGTCGCGATGGAGCTGATGATCCCGGACCTGTCGAACGCCGGCACCAACGCACCCGTGGTCCTCACCATCCCGGCCACCCGGGTCACCCCGCCGCTGGTCAGCCGCCTCGGCGAGGTCCTCAGTCACCACAAGGGCGACAGCGAGGTCCGGATCAAGCTCCAGGGGCCGACCAAGACGACCGTGCTGCGGCTGGACCGGCACCGGGTGAAGCCGGACCCGGCGCTCTTCGGCGACCTGAAGGTGCTGCTCGGGCCGTCCTGCCTGGCCGGGTGAGGCCGTCCTGCCCGGCCAGGTGAAGCTGGCCGGGCCGACCGGGTGAGGCCGTTGCCCGGCGCGGTGACGCAGGGATCTTGAGGCACTCGAGGGGCGTACCCGACATCGGGTACGCCCCTCGTGCGTGTGCGTGTGCGGGCTCAACCGCCCGTCACGCAGACGTCAGTTGTGGCCGAAGCTGCGCTTTCGCTTTCCGGACGGCGCCATCTCGCCGGGCGTCGCCTCGACCTCGGGCTGGGGCTCCGTCTGCGAGGCGGGGCTGCGGTCGGCCCGCCGGCCACGCTCGGTCGGACGCTGCTGCTTACGGTCACGGTTCTTGTTCTTGGCCATGGTGATGCCTCCTGTGGGGGACTAGGGGCCAGGGCCGGGACCAGATTCACACAGGCCGACAACGATCGCATGTCGGACAATTACCGTCCGTGACAGGGGTGGTCGCGGCGGGAGCGCCCGAAACGCCACGCCGAAGATCGAGTTCCGGCCGTTAACCTCCGCACCGTCGGGCAGACTCGAAGCGAGCCCGAAGCAAACCTCCTGGGAAGAGGGTGAGTCGCGTGGACCGCTGCATCGTCCTGGTGGACGCTGGGTATCTGCTGGGAGCCGCGGCGAGTCTCCTCGCCGGGGAACCCTCGCGGTCCCGCATCACCGTCGACCACACCGCCCTCATCCAGGGGCTGCGTGAGCGCGCCGAGTCCGACACCCAGCAGCCGCTGCTGCGCATCTACTGGTTCGACGGCGCCCCCGACCGCGTCCCGCAGCCCGAGCACCGCAGGCTGCGCGTGATGCCCCGGGTCACCGTCCGGCTCGGCGCCCTGACGCGCAGCGACGGCCGTTGGGCGCAGAAGGGCGTCGACGCGGCGATGCACGCCGAGCTCACCGAACTGGCCCGCAACCGCGCCTGCTCCGACGTGGTCCTCGTCACCGGCGACGGCGATCTGCTGCCCGGCATGATGGCCGCCAAGGAGCACGGCGTCGCCGTCCACCTGTGGGCCGTCCAGGCCGCCGACGGCGACTACAACCAGTCCGAGGACCTGGTCGCCGAAGCCGACGAGCGGCGCGTCCTGGACCGGACGTGGATCACCAAGGCCGTCCGTGCCAAGGACTTCACCGGGGTGTGCGCGCCGCAGCCCGCGCCCCGGCCCGAGATCGCCGCCATCCTCTCCGCACCGCTGCCCGACTCCGCGCTCGGCACCGCGACCGACCGCACCGCCCCGCAGCCCCGGCACCAGGATGCCGGCCCCGGGCAGAACGGCACCGAGGAGCGGGTGCCCGCCCCCAAAGGCGTTCCCACGCCCAAAGACCTGGCCGCCCTGCGCGCCCCCGGCACCCAGTCCGCCCAGCATCCCGCCTCCGCCACCCTCCGGTGGTCCTCCGACAAGGGCTGGGTCGACCGGCCCACGGCCGAGCCCCCCGAGGCCGCCTCGATGCCGACGCTCGCCCAGCTGACCACGGCCGAGCAGCGGTGGGCCGACCGCGAAGAGGACATCACCACCGTCGGCGGTGACCCCTTCGAGGTGGGGCAGGTCTTCGCCAGGCGCTGGGTGGAACGCCTCGGCGACCAGACCCACCTGCCGAAACTGTCCGGGATGTACCCGCGTATCCCGCACCGCGTCGACGGGGAGCTGCTGCGCTACGCGGCTCGCTTCGGCCTGCTCGCGCACAAGGACGACCAGATCGACGAGCGGGACCGATACGCCATCCGGGCCGGTTTCTGGCGGGAGATCAGCGTGCGCACGGGCGTGGATCACCCACCCGTCGAGGCCTGAGTTCTTTGCCGACGGATTTCCCGGTACGGACCGACCCGAGGGCGGACCGGGGCCGCCGACCCCGTAGTCTCGTCCCTTGTGAGTAAGCGCGCGGCACAGGCATTTCGGCACGACGGTGACGTCGTGTGCGCGGTGCGCGGGCTGACCAAGACCTATCCGGCGGTCCGGGGCCGGCGTGGCACTCCCGCGGCGCCCGAGGTCCGGGCCACGGACGACGTGACGCTGGACATCCGCCGCGGCGAGATCTTCGGCCTGCTCGGTCCCAACGGCGCCGGCAAGTCCACCCTCGTGCGCCAGCTGACCGGGCTGATGCGGCCCGACCGCGGCAGTGTGGAGATCCTCGGCCACGACATCGTGCGCCACCCCGAGCGGGCGGCGCGGATCCTCGCCTACCTCGGGCAGGAGTCGACCGCCCTCGACGAGCTGACCGTGTCGCTCGCCGCCGAGACCACCGGACGGCTGCGCGGCCTGGACGTGCGGCAGGCGCGGGCCGAACGGGACGCCGTCCTCGACGAGCTGGGCCTCGCGCCGCTCGCCGGGCGGCCGCTGAAGAAGCTCTCCGGGGGCCAGCGGCGTCTGGCGTGCTTCGCGGCGGCCCTGGTCGGGGAGCGGCCGCTGCTCGTGCTCGACGAGCCGACCACCGGCATGGACCCGGTGGCGCGGCGGGCCGTGTGGTCCGCCGTCGACCGGCGCAGGGCCGAGCGCGGGACGACCGTGCTGCTCGTGACGCACAACGTCATCGAGGCCGAGACGGTGCTGGACCGGGTGGCCGTCCTCGACCGGGGACGGGTGATCGCCTGCGACACGCCCGCCGGGCTCAAGGAGCAGGTCGCCGGAGAGGTGCGCGTCGACCTGGTGTGGCGGGACGCGGCTCCGCTGCACGTGCCCGAGGTGGCCGCCCTGAAGGACCGTGTCGTGGAGTCGGGCCGCCGCTGGACGCTCCGGCTCGGGCCCGAGGAGGCCCGGGCGGTCGTCGCGACCGTCACTGGCGGGGTCGCCTTCGCCGCTCTGGACGACTTCACCCTGGCCACGCCGAGCCTGGAGGACGTGTACCTGGCCCTCGGCGGTGCCGTGCAGCAGGGGCTGGTGAAGGTGTGAGCACCAGGGCGCCGGACGCGCGGGCCGTGAGCACACGGGCCGCCGGATCCGTACCGAACAGGCGACTGCCGCAGTGGACCCGAGCGAAGGGGAGCAGCGCGACGTGAGTGTCGTACCCGCCGATGTCCTGCCGGGCAGTGCCCTGGCCGCCGACCAGCCCGCCGCGGGCGCGGCCGAGCTCGGGCCCCGGGCGCGACTGTGGCCGTCGCTGGCGGCCGTGTACCGGGCCCAGCTGTCCCGGGCGAGGGTGGCGCGGATCCCGCTGCTGTTCGTGGCGACCTTCCAGTCGGTCGGGATCATGATCCTGATGCGCGGGGTCGTGGACGACGGGGCGGAGGCGCAGGCCGTCGTCGCGGGGTCGTCGGTCCTGGTGGTGGCCTTCGTCGCGCTGAATCTGCTCGCGCAGTACTTCGGGCAGCTGCGGGCCAGTGGGGGACTCGACCACTACGCGACGCTGCCCGTGCCGCCGGCGGCGGTGGTGCTGGGCGCGGCGGGCGCGTACGCGTCGTTCACGGTGCCCGGGACGGTCGTGACCGCGGTGTTCGGCTGTGTGCTGTTCGGGCTGCCGATGGCCCACCTGTGGGTCCTCATGGCCGTGATCCCACTCGCGGGCGCGGCTCTCGCCGGGCTCGGCGCGGCCCTCGGGCTGCTCGCTCCCCGGCCGGAGCTGGCCACGCTGCTCGGGCAGCTGGGCATGTCGGCGGCGCTGCTGCTGGGGGTGCTGCCGGCGGACCGGATGCCGGAGGTCGTGCGCTTCGCGCGGGACCTGCTGCCGTCGACGTACGGAGTGGAGGCCTTCGCGCGCACGTTCGGGCCGCATCCCGACTGGGCCTTCGTCCTCGGGGACCTCGCGGTGTGCGGGGTCGTGGGCGTCGTCTCGCTGGCCGTGGCGACCTGGGCGTACCGCCGGGCGGCCGTCCGTTGAGCGCGGAGGGGTCGTCCGGTGACGCGGCACACAGGCGGGCCTGGCACGATGGCAGGGTGACCGCACCACTGACTCCGCCCCCGCCGCCGCATGGACACTCCGCACAGGGTTCGTGGCAGCCGCCGGACGCCGGGCCCGTGGCGCCCGGGTCCCAGCACGCCGAGCACGCCGGCCCCGGCTGGTACGGACAGGACGGCCCCGGGATGAAGACGGAACTGCGGGAGGCCGCGGTGATCGCCGTGGCCGTGGCGCTCGGCGGGGTGCTGCTCGGAGTGCTGTGGTGGTGGCTCGCGCCGCACGTGCCGCTGGTCGGCGACGTGGTGGAGAAGAACTGGGTCGTCTACCTCAAGGACACCGAGGGGGAGCAGGCGATCGGCGTCGATGGCACGTTCACGCTGCTCGGGCTGGCCTTCGGGGCCGTGAGCGCGCTGGTGGTCTTCCTGCTGCGGCGGCGCGGGGGCGTGCCGCTGGTGGTGGGGCTGGCCCTGGGAGGGCTGCTCGGGTCGCTGCTCGCCTGGCGGGTCGGGGTGTGGCTCGGACCCGCCGAGGACGTGATCGCGCACGCGCGGGAAGTCGGGCGGGGCGTGACCTTCGACGCGCCGCTGAAGCTGGGCGCGAAGGGAGCGCTCCTGGCCTGGCCGCTGGCCGCACTGGTGCTGCACCTCGGCCTCATGGCGCTGTTCGGACCCCGCGACCCGGAACCCGAGCCGTACCAGGGCACACCTGCTTCCTAAGGCTCTGCGAGGGGGGCTGGGGGCGGCGCGTCGCGGGTGCCGCCCCTCTTCGGACCGGCGCCGCTCCGGCAGCACCATCGCCCGCGGACCGGCGAGGTCCAGGCGCGGTCGCCCGTGGAACGGCGAGGTCCAGGTGCGGTCGCCGGTGGAACGGCGAGGTCCAGGTGCGGTCGCCCTCGGGCCGGCGAGGTCCAGGCACCATCGCCCTCGGGCCGGCGAGGTCCAGGCACCATCGCCCTCGGGCCGGCGAGGTCTAGGCGCGGCCGATCGGGGCCAGGACCGCCCCTGTCAGCTTCTGCAAGTCCTGCGGCGACAGCTCCACCTCCAGGCCCCTGCGCCCCGCCGACACGCAGATCGTCGCGTGGGCGGTGGCCGACTCGTCCAGGACGGTCGGCAGGCGCTTGCGCTGGCCCAAGGGGGAGATGCCACCCCTGACGTAGCCCGTCGTGCGCTCGGCCAGGGCCGGGTCGGCCATCGTCGCGCGTTTACCGCTGACCGCTGCTGCCAGGGCCTTGAGGTCCAGCTGGCCCGCGACCGGGACCACCGCGACCGTCAGCGTGCCGTCCACGTCCGCCACCAGCGTCTTGAAGACCCGGTCGGGCGAGACGCCCATCGCCTCGGCGGCCTCCTCGCCGTAGGAAGGGTGCGACGGGTCGTGGTCGTAGGCGTGGACGGTGTACGTGACGCCCGCCGCCGTCAGGGCCACGGTTGCGGGCGTGCCGCCGGACTGCTGCTTCTTCGACTTCTTCGCCATGGAGCGGCATCCTTCCAGACGGCCGAACGCGCACCGCCCCGCCCGGAGAGGTCCCCGGACGGGGCGGCACACGAGGCCGGTCACACCGGCTGAGCCCGGTTCAGCAGGTCGCCCACGGGGTCTCGAAGGTCCCCTGGCCCTCGACCTTGATCAGGCCCTTCCAGTCCACGTCACAGCGGTAGCTCATGGTCCAGGTCTCGACTTCCCGGTCACCGGTCGAAATGGTCTCCGTCGGTCCGAACGTGCTCCCGCCCCCGTTGCTGGTGCGGTAGCCCAGCTTCGCCCTGATCTGCGAGCCGGACTTCTTGATGTAGATGATCTCGACGCGGCTGGGGCTCGTGTTCAGCGATATGCACAGCTGCCCGTTGCTCAGGTCGGTGCACTCGACACGGTCCTGGGCCTTGGCGGGCGCCGCGTGCGCGGGCGCGACCAGGAGCGTGGAACCGATCGCGACACCGGCGGCGACGGTGAGAATGCGCGCACGACTCATTGTGTATCCCCCTTGATGCGGTCATGGCCATGATCATGGCGGTCGGGCTTGATCATAGGCAGGTCGATCACGGGGGTCCCACAGGTTTTCAGTCGTCCCGGTGGCCGAATCCGCCCCTTGCGTCGCGGCGGAAAACCGTCCTCCTCGTCTCCGTCGAGACGTGTCCTTCCCTCAGTTGAGGCTCATCGGGCCGCGCGTCAGCTCCGACGCCGGCAACGACGGCAGACTGCGGATGATCGCCGTCTCGGAGCGCAGGAGTTTCAGCTCGTCGCGCAGGCGGGAGGCGGTGTCCGGGGACTGGAGCAGGCGCTGTTTGGTCGGGGTGTCCAGCATCATGGCGGCCGCCACGAGGTACGACACCACGCCCGGTTCGTCGGGCAGGTCGGCCCCCGTCGCCAGGGACCGCTCCCGCGCCCCGGCCAGCCGTTTCTGGTACTGGCGGAAGGACCGCAGCACCCCCTCCGCCAAGGGCGCGGCCTCGTCGCCCGGTTCCTCTTCCAGCGGCTCCAGCTCGGCCGTCAGGAAGGGCCCGGACGCCTCGACCGACAGCAGCTTCACCCGGGTCGTGCCGGTCGCCAGCACCTCGAAGGAACCGTCGGTGCGCTCCCGGATCGTCGCCGCGTCCGCGATACAACCCACCTTGTGGAACGCCTTCACCGGGTCCGTGCCGAAACCGGCCGCCGGTCCCCGCTCGGGCACGGCCGTCGGGTCGGGCATGCCGGGCGCGCTCGGGGCCACCTCGTGGCCGTCGCGGATCGCCACGACGGCGAACCGGCGCGGCTCGTCCTCGGGCGTCTTCAGCAGCTCGCGCATCATCGCGCGATACCGCTCCTCGAAGACGTTGAGCGGCAGCACGAGCCCCGGGAACAGCACCGAGTTCAGGGGGAAGAGGGGGAGCCGGACGGTGGTCACGACGCAAAAGCCTAATGGTCGCCGGGACGGACTCGACCGCCCCGTTCACTCCGTGGATGCCCGGAGCGGCTTCCGGCCGCCCCCGCGGCCCCGGCCAGGATGTCCTGGCGTACCCGCAGGAAGTGGCCGAGCGGGTCGTCCGACACCTGGTCCCAGGGGAAGGAGGTGGCGTACGGGCCGTTCAGGCGCAGCTGCTCGGCCGCGTCCGGCCAGCGCTCCAGGCCCGCCAGGACGAAGATCAGCAGGTTCCGCATGCGGGCCGGCCAGGGGTCGGCCGCCGGCAGCAGCGGGGACAGCGCGATCGCCCGGTCGGCCGCCGCATCCAGTCGCTCGCGCGGCACCTCCGGCCCGCACCGGTCGGTGAGGTAGCCGAAGGCCGCCCGCAGCGGCAGCGCCTGGACGAGCGCGTCGGCGGGAGCGTCCTGGGCGGCCCGGTCGGCGAAGTCGAAGCACTCGTGGTGCGAGCCGTGCCAGTAGGTGGCCAGGTAGCGCAGGGCCGCCACATGGCAGCCGTAGTGGTGCGGGGCACGGCGTACGGCCGCCTCCCACAGCTCCTCGAAGTACGTGTGCCCGGCCTGTGCGCCCCGGGCGTGGTCGAGCGCGAGCCGCCACGGCACGGGGTCCCGCTGGTCGCCCCGGGCGGCCGCCGTGATCAGCGGGCTCACCTCGCGCAGCAGCTCGGCCCGGGCCGGTGACCGCCAGGCACGGTCCACCGCCAGCTGGGCCCCGACGAGCAGTGCGTCGGGGTCCTGCGGGGCGATGGCGAGCCAGGCGTCCAGCCACTCGGGCCGCGAGTGGGCGAACGCGGCCAGCCGGGTCACGTACCGGTCGCGCCGCTCCCACTCGGCGGACGCGCGGGTGGCGAAGAGCAGGGTCGCGGCCGGCCCGTGCTCTCCCCGGGCGGCGGCGACCAGCGCCGGACTCAGCCGGGCGTCGGGCGCGTCGAGCAGCACCTCGTCGTCGGCGCACGGCTCGCCGACGAGGTGGGGGGAGGTCCTTGTCATCCGGCTCGTGCGGATGAACGGGAGCTGCATTGCCATGGTGCCGACCATTGAAAGTCGGCTGGTCATGACGGCGCCAGCCTGTTCATGGAACCTACGGAAAGTTGTACATCCGATGGTCAAGAGAACGTAAAACCGTGACAGTTCAAGAACTGTGGTCACAGGAACACCATCAGTTGCGCCGCAGCAGCCGCGTCGCCCCCGCCGCCACCGTCGTCGCCAGGATCCAGCCCAGCAGGATCATCGCCGTCGCCAGCCACTGCCAGGCCCCCCGCAGCTGCCAGAAGCCCACCTGGCCCAGATCGATGACCGGCAGCAGCAGATCGAGGGTGAAGAGCGTGGGGTTCCACTCCGGATGCTCGCCCCGCTTCATCGGCGGATGGCCGGCCTGCGCGAAGGCCAGGGAACCCGCCGCCCACAGCACCGCCATCCACACCGCGGCCCGGCCCGGCCGGTATCCGTAGGCGACCGTCCAGTCCTGCGCGTAGCCCCACAGCTTGGCCGCCATCGGCAGGCTCTCCCGGTGCCGGCGCTGCTTGGCGAGCAGCACCTCGCGGGCGTCCTCGTCCTCCCCGCCGGCCCGCAGCACGGAGGCGAGGCGCTCGTACGGCTCCGGGTTGTACTCGGCGGTCGCCGCGGCCACCCAGTCCAGCCGCTCGGCCAGCGGGAACGGCCCGCGCGGCACCAGGTTCTCGTAGGCGAAACCGCCCATGTGCAGCCGCCCGGGGCCCGGCCAGGCATCCGCCCGGTCCATCAGGTTGACGACCTTCGCTCCGGACAGCACCACCCGCCCGCGCACCGGCTGCTCCCCGAGGAACCGCAGCTCCGGCGTCTGCACCCGGCGCAGCGACAGCTCCTGGTCATCCGTGAGGGTGAACCGGGCCCGCTCGAAGTCGACGGCGTCGCCGAACCGGCCGTCGTCCAGCCGGATGCCGCCCTCGCAGGCGAAGCGCTGGATCCGCGTCCCCTGCGCCGGGGTCATCCCGCTCATCGCCTGGGCGCCGACCCCCGCCGGCGTCAGATAGAGGCTGCGCTCGACAGTCAGCTGCGGGGCGTTCAGCGCAAGCCGCTCGTAGGGGTTGGACAGGCGCGCCCCGCGCAGGCTCAGGGAGACGCCGACGGTGGCGGCGCGCAGGCTCAGCTCGCCGTGCGACGCCAGCAGCTCGGCCTGTAGGTCCTGGCCGACGGTCATGCCGTCCGCGGCGATCGACCGGCCACTGTGATCCCGGTGCACGATCGCCTGGTTGAGCATCAGGTCCGTGCCGATCTGCGCGTCCGTGAGCCGGATGCCGTGGTGGAAGCGGCAGCGCGGCAGGTGCAGATCGCCCTCGGTGTGCACCCGGGCCGCCTCCAGCCGGGGCACCGAGCAGTCCACCATGCGCAGGGTGGTGAAGCGGGCCTCCGGCAGCAGCACGTCCTGCTCGAAGCGGCACCGGCGCATCTCCACGTACGGCACGACCGTGCCACCCGCGAGGTCCAGGGAGCCGCTGATCTGCACGCCCATCAGCTTCAGCGACGACACGCGGCCGGCCAGGGCGGGCGGGCCGTCGAGCAGCAACCAGCACACGATCCGGGCCCGCACGGTCCGCTCCGCGCCCCAGGGGTGGCCGCCGTGCGGATCGTCCACCACGGCGTCGCCGCTGCTCAGGTCGTACACGGTGCCGTTGCGGAAGGCCTGCCACATGCCGGCCTCGGCCGCGGTCAGGTCCTCGGGCAGCTCCCCGGCGCGCACGCCGGCCCCCTCGGTCACAGCGCTTCCCTCCCTCCCCGGGTACTCGCGAGTCACTTCCTCGTACACCAGTTCATGCCCGGTGAGTGACCCCCCGAACACACCACGTGAGGGTGATCTTCCACCTTCCCGCGGCGTTCTGTATCAGCCATTGATACGCGCGAACGGCGCCTCAACCAGGTCTGAGAGAATTGAGCACGTGATCTCCCGAATCGACCTGCGTGGCGACGCCCTTCCCGAGGGCCCCGCCCTGCGCGACCTGCTGCCCCGAGCCGACTTCGACGTAGCGGCCGCCCTGGAGAAGGTGCGTCCGATCTGCGAGGACGTGCATCATCGGGGCGACGCGGCGCTGATCGACGCCGCCGAGCGGTTCGACGGGGTCAGGCTCGACCAGGTGCGCGTGCCGGCCGCCGCGCTCACCCGTGCGCTGGAGGAGCTCGACCCGGCCGTGCGCGCGGCCCTGGAGGAGTCCATCCGCCGCGCCCGGACCGTCCACCGCGCGCAGCGCCGCGAGACGCACACCACCCAGGTCGTGCCCGGCGGCACCGTGACCGAGAAGTGGGTGCCGGTCGACCGCGTCGGGCTGTACGCGCCCGGCGGCCGGTCGGTGTACCCGTCCTCCGTGATCATGAACGTGGTGCCCGCGCAGGAGGCCGGCGTCGGGTCCGTCGCGCTCGCCTCGCCCGCCCAGGCCGACTTCGGCGGCCTGCCGCACCCGACCATCCTCGCCGCCTGCGCCCTGCTCGGCGTCGACGAGGTGTACGCGGCCGGCGGTGCCACCGCCGTCGCCATGTTCGCCTACGGCACCGAGTCCTGTGCCCCCGCCAACATGGTCACCGGCCCGGGCAACATCTGGGTCGCCGCCGCCAAGCGCTACTTCACCGGCAGGATCGGCATCGACGCCGAGGCCGGGCCGACCGAGATCGCGGTCCTCGCCGACGACACGGCCGACCCGGTGCACGTCGCCTCCGACCTGATCAGCCAGGCCGAGCACGACCCGCTGGCCGCCGCCGTCCTGGTCACCGACTCGGTCGAGCTCGCCGACGCCGTCGAGAAGGAACTGGAGCCGCAGGTCGCCGCCACCAAGCACGTCGACGACCGGATCGTCCCGGCCCTGTCGGGCAGGCAGTCCGCGATCGTCCTGGTCGACGGCGTCGACGAGGGCCTGAAGGTCGTCGACGCGTACGGCGCCGAGCACCTGGAGATCCAGACGGCCGACGCCGCAGCCGTCGCCGACCGGGTCCGCAACGCCGGCGCGATCTTCATCGGCCCCTGGGCGCCCGTGTCGCTGGGCGACTACGCGGCCGGCTCCAACCACGTCCTGCCCACCGGCGGCTGTGCCTGCCACTCCTCGGGCCTGTCCGTCCAGTCCTTCCTGCGCGGCATCCACATCGTCGACTACACGCAGGACGCGCTGGCCGAGGTCGCGCACCACGTGGTGACGCTGGCGGAGGCGGAGGACCTGCCCGCGCACGGCGCGGCGATCAAGGCGAGGTTCGACTGGAAGGTTCCCCAGGGCAAGTGAGCGACGTACGCATCGACGATCTCCCCGTACGGGACGAGCTGCGCGGCAAGTCCCCCTACGGCGCGCCCCAGCTGGACGTCCCCGTACGGCTGAACACCAACGAGAACCCCTACCCGCTGCCCGAGCCGCTGGTCGAACGCATCGCCGAGCGGGTCCGGGAAGCCGCCCGGAACCTCAACCGCTACCCGGACCGGGACGCGGTCGAGCTGCGCACGCGGCTCGCCGAGTACCTCACCGACACCTCCGGCCACGAGGTCGGCGTGGCCAACGTCTGGGCGGCCAACGGCTCCAACGAGGTCATCCAGCAACTGCTGCAGACCTTCGGCGGGCCGGGCCGCACCGCCATCGGCTTCGAGCCGTCGTACTCGATGCACGGCCTCATCTCGCGCGGCACGGGCACGGGCTGGATCTCCGGCCCGCGCAACGAGGACTTCACGATCGACGTCGCCGCCGCCGAGAAGGCCATCGCCGAGAACCAGCCGGACGTCGTCTTCATCACCACCCCCAACAACCCCACGGGCACCGCCGTCCCGCCCGAGACGGTCCTCGCGCTGTACGAGGCCGCGCAGGCCGCCAAGCCGTCGATGGTCGTCGTCGACGAGGCGTACATCGAGTTCAGCCACGGCGACTCGCTGCTGCCGCTGATCGAGGGCCGCCCGAACCTCGTCGTCTCCCGCACCATGTCGAAGGCGTTCGGCGCGGCGGGCCTGCGCCTGGGCTACCTCGCCGCGCACCCGGCCGTCGTCGACGCCGTCCAGCTGGTCCGGCTGCCCTACCACCTGTCGGCCGTCACCCAGGCGACCGCCCTGGCCGCCCTGGAACACACCGGCACCCTGCTCGGCTACGTCGAGCAGCTCAAGGCCGAACGGGACCGCCTGGTCACCGAACTGCTCGCCCTCGGCTACGAGGTGACCGCGTCCGACGCGAACTTCGTGCAGTTCGGCCGCTTCGAGGACTCCCACGAGACCTGGCGGAAGATCCTCGACCGGGGCGTCCTGGTCCGGGACAACGGCGTGCCCGGCCGGCTCCGGGTCACCGCCGGAACCCCCGAAGAGAACGACGCGTTCCTCGACGCGGTACGTGAACTGAAGAAGGAGCAGAGCGCATGAGCCGCGTAGGCCGCACAGAGCGGGTGACCAAGGAGACCTCGGTCCTCGTCGAGATCGACCTCGACGGCACCGGCAAGACCGACATCAAGACCGGCGTCGGCTTCTACGACCACATGCTCGACCAGCTCGGCCGGCACGGTCTGTTCGACCTGACCGTGAAGACCGAGGGTGATCTGCACATCGACTCGCACCACACCATCGAGGACACCGCCCTCGCCCTCGGCGCCGCCTTCAAGCAGGCCCTCGGCGACAAGATCGGCATCTACCGCTTCGGCAACTGCACGGTCCCGCTGGACGAGTCTCTCGCCCAGGTCACCGTCGACCTGTCCGGCCGCCCCTACCTCGTGCACACCGAGCCCGAGAAGATGGCGCCGATGATCGGCGAGTACGACACCACCATGACCCGGCACATCCTGGAGTCCTTCGTGGCCCAGGCGCAGATCGCGCTGCACGTGCACGTGCCCTACGGGCGCAACGCGCACCACATCGTGGAGTGCCAGTTCAAGGCGCTCGCCCGGGCCCTGCGTTACGCGTCCGAGCGCGACCCGCGCGCGGCCGGCATCCTCCCCTCCACGAAGGGCGCCCTGTGAACGGCACCTCGACCCTGCTGATCGTCGTCGGCCTGTTCCTCGTCGGTGGCATCTACTCCTTCGTCAAGCAGAAGATGCCCAAGGGCCTGATCGTCCTGCTGTCCATCGGCGCCGCGATGTGCCTGGCCGCCGGTGTGGTGAGGCTGGAGGTGTGGAATTGAGCGCCCCGCAGAAGAAGGTGGTGGTCTTCGACTACGGCTTCGGCAACGTCCGTTCCGCCGAACGGGCCCTCGCGCGCGCGGGAGCCGACGTCGAGATCACCCGTGACTACGACAAGGCCCTGAACGCCGACGGCCTGCTGGTGCCCGGCGTCGGCGCCTTCGCCTCCTGCATGACGGGCCTGCGCGAGGCCCGCGGGGACTGGATCGTCGACCGAAGGCTCTCCGGCGGCCGCCCGGTCATGGGCATCTGCGTCGGCATGCAGATCCTCTTCGCGCGCGGCATCGAGCACGGCGTGGAGAGCGAGGGCCTCGACGAGTGGCCCGGCTCGGTCGAGCCGCTCCAGGCCGAGGTCGTGCCCCACATGGGCTGGAACACCGTGGAGGCGGCGCCCGGTTCGCAGCTGTTCGCCGGCCTCGACCCGGACGCCCGCTTCTACTTCGTGCACTCCTACGCCGTCCACGACTGGTCGCTGGAGACGCACAACCCGGCGATGACGGCCCCCAAGGTCACCTGGTCCACGCACGGCAAGCCGTTCGTCGCCGCCGTCGAGAACGGCGCCCTGTGGGCCACGCAGTTCCACCCCGAGAAGTCCGGCGACGCCGGAGCCCAGCTCCTCACCAACTGGATCGGAACACTGTGAGCAAGCTCGAACTCCTCCCCGCCGTCGACGTCCGGGACGGCCAGGCCGTCCGTCTGGTGCACGGCGAGTCCGGCTCGGAGACCTCCTACGGCTCCCCGCTGGAGGCCGCCCTCGCCTGGCAGCGCTCCGGCGCCGAGTGGCTGCACCTGGTGGACCTGGACGCCGCTTTCGGCACCGGCGACAACCGTGAGCTGATCGCCGAGGTCGCCCGGGCCATGGACATCAAGGTGGAGCTGTCCGGCGGCATCCGCGACGACGACACCCTCGCCGCCGCCCTCGCCACCGGCTGCAAGCGCGTCAACCTCGGCACGGCCGCCCTGGAGACGCCGGAATGGGTCGCCAAGGTCATCGCCCAGCACGGCGACAAGATCGCCGTCGGTCTCGACGTCCGCGGCACGACCCTGCGCGGCCGCGGCTGGACCCGCGACGGCGGCGACCTCTACGAGACGCTGGAGCGCCTCGACAAGGAGGGCTGCGCGCGGTACGTCGTCACCGACATCGCCAAGGACGGCACCCTCCAGGGCCCCAACCTGGAACTGCTGCGCAACGTGTGCGCCGCCACCGACCGCCCGGTCGTGGCCTCCGGCGGGGTCTCCTCGCTCGACGACCTGAGGGCCATCGCCGACCTCGTCCCGCTCGGTGTCGAAGGTGCCATCGTCGGGAAGGCGCTGTACGCGAAGGCGTTCACCCTGGAAGAGGCCTTGGAGGCTGTGTCGTCATGACCGTGCGGCGTGTGCAGAGCGGAAGTCCCTGGGAAGAGTCCTTCGGTTTTGCACGCGCCGTCGCGGCGGGCGACCGTGTGCTGGTCGCGGGCACGACCGCCTTCAAGGGCGACGTGCTCTACGGCGAGGGCGACCCGTACGAGCAGGCCAAGGTCGCCTTCACCACCGCCCTGGAGGCGATCGCCGAGTTCGGGCTCGCACCCGAGTCCGTGATCCGCACCCGGGTGTGCCTGGCACACGCGCGGGACGTCGACGCCGTGGGCCGGGCGCACAAGGAACTGTTCGACGCCGTACGCCCGGTCACGACCCTGCTGATCGTGCAGGGCTTCATGGACTCCCGGGTCCTGGTGTCGGTGGAAGTGGAAGCATTCAGAGGGACACCCTCCGAAGAGCACTAGAGGAGCACGATTCATGACCCTGGCGGTCCGAGTCATCCCCTGCCTGGACGTCGACAACGGCCGGGTCGTCAAGGGCGTCAACTTCCAGAACCTGCGCGACGCGGGCGACCCCGTCGAGATGGCCAAGGTGTACGACGCCGAGGGTGCCGACGAGCTGACGTTCCTGGACATCACCGCCTCGTCGGGCAACCGCGAGACCACCTACGACGTGGTGCGCCGCACGGCCGAGCAGGTGTTCATCCCGCTCACGGTCGGCGGCGGCGTGCGCACGGCCGAGGACGTGGACAAGCTGCTGCGGGCCGGAGCGGACAAGGTCGGCGTCAACACCGCCGCCATCGCCCGCCCGGAACTCATCCGCGAGATCGCCGAGCGCTTCGGCCGCCAGGTCCTGGTCCTGTCGGTGGACGCCCGCCGCACCGACTCGGGCTCCTTCGAGGTGACCACCCACGGCGGCCGCCGCTCCGCCGGCATCGACGCCGTCGAATGGGCCCACCGGGCCGCGGAACTGGGCGCGGGCGAGATCCTGCTCAACTCGATGGATGCCGACGGCACCAAGGACGGCTACGACCTGGAGATGATCCGGGCCGTCCGCAAGCACGTCACGGTCCCCGTCATCGCCTCGGGCGGCGCGGGCCGGCTGGGCGACTTCCCCCCGGCCGTCGAGGCCGGCGCGGACGCGGTCCTGGCCGCGTCGGTGTTCCACTTCGGGGACCTGCGGATCGGCCAGGTCAAGGAGACGCTGCGGGAGGCGGGCCACCCGGTGCGATAACACCTTCTCGAGCTGGAAAGAAGCTAATCTCGAGAAAGTCCTGCGCCGAGCTTGAGTCACGTCCTACCCTGATTGACCATCAGCAATGGTGCTGAAGAAATGGGTGGGGTTGTGGCAACGCTGAGTACCGACGGGTTCAACCCGGCGGCGGGTACGTTCATCCGCTGCATGCCGATCGACGAGCGGACCACGCACATCCAGGTGCAGTTCCAGCAGCTGCGCGCGGTCACCCATGATCCCGCCGTCCTCCAGCCGGGTGCGAAACTGCGCCCTTCGGACGTCACCGAGGACGACGTCGAACTCCATTCCTTGGTACAGCGAGGCCTGGAACTGGGCAAGAAGACGAACATTCCCAAGTACGCGGCGTACATCCGGCGCCGCGTCATGGGGGAGGAGCATGGGGTGCTTCCTCCCATGCACTTGTGGACCGAACGCGCTCTGTCCGTTCACCAGTTCGCCGAGAACGGTCTGGTGCAGCACTACCTGTGCGTGCCGTACGGCCTCAAGCTGATCGCCATCGACGGGGAGACGCAGCTGGCGAGCCACTATCACCTGCAGCAGGACCTGACCCTCGGCCAGGATGTGAAGGAACAGCACGCCACTTCCTACCTGAGCGCCGTAGTGCACGACGATCGGCCGCACCTCCAGGCCCGGAAGTTTTTCCACGACCTGAACGTGCTCGGTGTCCGGGTCAACTCCACGATTGCCCTGTCCATGGACACCACCGACCCGGTGATGGCCGTCGTGGGCCGGATCTCGGACGAGGTGCCCTTCTTCAGCGGCCGGGTGGAACGAATCGCCCGCCAGATCAAGAAGAACAGTTCCAAGGTGATCAAGCTGCAGGATCTGCGGCAGTGTGTCATCAATATGGCGCACGGCATCGCGGGCGTGCAGTTCGGCGCCAAGCCCGCACCCGTCGACAAGGTCGACCTCGAGGATCTCGAAACCGTGGCCCGTGATTGGCTGACGGTCTATTCGGAAACCTTCGGCACAGAACTCATGGACCGAGAGGGGTGCGTTGCCGGCACCGGCACGGTCCTCGCCGCGGTCGGAGCGATGGGCCGCGCCCTGCTGACCGCGCCGCCCGAGGAGCGCGACACGCGCCGTGAGGCACTGCTCGACAGCCTGCGGCAGGTCGACTGGCGCAAGGGCGATCACTGGCTGGGCACCGTGCTGACCCAGACGCCGCGCGGCAACTACACGATCAACGGGCCCAAGCAGTCCGCGTACGCCGTGTACGCGGCCCTGCACGACGCCACGAACGCCGCCTACCACCGCGTCCGCCGCCTGCCCGAGCCGGCGACGGCGGGCGACTAGGCAGAGCCGCACCCGCACAAAAAAACGGCCCCGTTGCCGGGGCCGTTCCTGTCGGCATGCGCCGACCTTGTAGGACTTCACGTTAGCAGGCGGCATGCCTGGCCGGGAGAGACTCGTGAGCACCGTCATCGCCTACGTCGACGGCTTCAACCTTTATTACGGAATGCGGGCCAAATACGGTCACCGCTACTACTGGCTGGACCTCGCTGCCCTGGTCAGGCGGCTGAGACCGAACGACACGCTGGTCAAGGTCCGCTACTTCACGGCCATGGTCCGCGCTGAGCCCTCGGCCGCACAGAACCAGCGTGTGTACCTCGACGCTCTGGCCGCCCACAACCCGGGAGAGGTGGACATCATGCTGGGGCGCTTCACCGAAAAGCGCCCGCGCTGCGGCCGGTGTCGCAGCGGCTGGCACTGCGCCTGTGTACCTTCGCGGGCCTACCGCACCTATGAGGAGAAGGCGACCGACGTCGCCATCGGGGCACGATTGGTCGAGGACAGCGCGCTGCGGGCATCTGATGTGGCCCTGATCATCTCCGCGGACACCGACCTCGTACCGGCCGTCGAGTCCGCCCGCCGTGTCGATCCGAACAGAGCGGTCTATCTTGCCCTGCCCCCGGGAAATATGTCGCCGAGCGCCAATTTCGCTGGTGTCGGTTACTTCAACATCAACGAGACGGCCTTGCGCGCTTGCCAGCTCCCGCGGGTGGTCCCCGACGCCTCCCGGGGGGCCCTGCACCAGCGGCCCGCCAAGTGGAAGTGAACAGGAAGTCTCGCGGGAGCCCCTCTCGACGTATCAGATCCCGAGCTGCTTCGACTGGTGCAGTTTCGCGATCGCGTTCTCGTCGCCGTCCAGGTCGACCTTGGCCGCGCTCTGCCGGCCGTAGGAGAACAGCACCAGCTCGGACGGCTCGCCGGTCACCGTGACCACCGGGGTGCCGCGGTGGGCGACCGCCGTCTGCCCGTCGGGGCGGCGCAGTACCAGGCCCGTCGGGACGCCACGGCCCATCAGGCGGGCGGTGCGCTCCAGGCGGGACCACAGGGCGTCCTGGAAGACCGGGTCGAGATCGCGCGGCGCCCAGTCGGGCTGGGCGCGCCGGACGTCCTCGGTGTGGACGTAGAACTCGATGATGTTCGACGCCTCGTCGACCGGCTTGAGGGAGAAGGGCGAGAACCGCGGGGGACCCGTACGGATCAGCTGGATCAGCTCCTCGTACGGCTTGGCGGTGTACTCCGCCATCACCTTGTCCAGACGCGGCGCGAGCTGCTTGATCAGCATCCCGCCGGCGGCGTCCGGGCGGCGCTCGCGCACCACCACGTGCGCGGCGAGGTCCCGGGTCCTCCAGCCCTCGCACAGAGTGGGCGCTTCCGGGCCCGCGGTCTCCAACAGGTCGGCGAGGAGAAGTCGTTCACGCTTGGCATGGGTCGACATGCGGCCAGCCTACGACCGCCCTCCCGCTCGGCCCAGCAGACGTGCCGTTCCCGGCCCCCGCTACCGGTCCGCCCAGTGGACACCGGGCCGGTCCGGGCGGCGGCGCGCGGCACAATGGTCACCATGACCAGCACGCCCAGCCACCTGGACCCGGAGATCGCCGCGCGCCTCAAGCGCAGCCCCGAGGGCCTCCTGCCCGCCATCGCCCAGCAGTACGACACCGGAGAGGTGCTCATGCTCGGCTGGATGGACGACGAGGCGCTGCACCGCACCCTCACCACCGGCCGGTGCACGTACTGGTCGCGCAGCCGCCGGGAGTACTGGGTCAAGGGCGACACCTCCGGCCACTTCCAGTGGGTGAAGTCCGTCGCCCTGGACTGCGACGCCGACACCGTGCTCGTCAAGGTCGACCAGGTCGGCGCCGCCTGCCACACCGGAGCCCGCACCTGCTTCGACGAGGACGTGCTCCTCAAGGACGGCGGCTCCGACCGCCCCGCCCGGGATCAGTAAGGTCAGCGGCCATGGACCTCGAGACCTTCCGCAAGCTCGCCACCGACCGGCGGGTCATCCCCGTCACCCGCAAGCTCCTCGCCGACGGCGACACCCCGGTCGCGCTCTACCGCAAGCTCGCCGCCGAGCGGCCCGGCACCTTCCTGCTGGAGTCCGCGGAGAACGGCCGCTCGTGGTCCCGCTACTCCTTCGTCGGCGTGCGCTCCGCCGCGACGCTGACCGCACGTGACGGACGGGCCCACTGGCTCGGCGTCCCGCCCGTCGGCGTCCCCACCGACGGCGACCCCCTCGCCGCCCTGCGCGCCACCATCGAAACCCTGCACACGCCCCACCAGGAGGGCATGCCGCCCTTCACCGGCGGCATGGTCGGCTACCTCGGCTACGACATCGTCCGCCGCCTGGAGAAGATCGGCCCCGGCGAGCGCGACGACCTGAAGCTGCCCGAGCTGACCATGCTCCTCACCAGCGACCTGGCCGTCATGGACCACTGGGAGGGCTCGGTCCTGCTGATCGCCAACGCGATCAACCACAACGACCTGGAGACCGGCGTCGACGAGGCCCACGCCGACGCCGTCGCCCGCCTCGACGCGATGGAGGCCGACCTCTCCCGCGCCATCGCCCAGCCTCCGGCCGTCCTGCCGCCCTCCGAGCTCCCCGAGTACACCGCGCTGTGGGGCGGCCCCGACTTCCAGGTGGCCGTCGAGGACATCAAGGAGCGCATCCGCGCCGGTGAGGCCTTCCAGGTGGTCCCCTCCCAGCGCTTCGAGACGCCGTGCACGGCGAGCGCGCTGGACGTCTACCGGGTGCTGCGTGCCACCAACCCGTCCCCGTACATGTACCTGTTCCGCTTCGACGGCTTCGACGTCGTCGGCTCGTCCCCCGAGGCCCTGGTCAAGGTCGAGGACGGCCGGGCCATGGTGCACCCCATCGCCGGCACCCGCTGGCGCGGTGCCACCCCCCAGGAGGACCAGGCCCTCGCCGACGAGCTGCTCGCCGACCCCAAGGAACGCGCCGAGCACCTCATGCTCGTGGACCTGGGACGCAACGACCTGGGGCGGGTCTGCGAGCCCGGCTCGGTCGAGGTCGTCGACTTCATGTCCGTCGAGCGGTACTCGCACGTCATGCACATCGTCTCGACCGTGACGGGCCGCGTGGCCGCCGGACGCACGGCGTTCGACGTCCTCACCGCCTGCTTCCCGGCCGGGACCCTCTCCGGCGCCCCGAAGCCCCGCGCCATGCAGATCATCGACGAACTCGAACCGTCCCGCCGCGGCCTCTACGGCGGCTGTGTCGGCTACCTCGACTTCGCCGGCGACTCCGACACCGCCATCGCCATCCGCACGGCCCTCCTGCGCGACGGCACCGCCTACGTCCAGGCCGGCGCGGGCATCGTCGCCGACTCCGACCCGGTCGCCGAGGACACCGAGTGCCGCAACAAGGCGGCCGCGGTACTGCGGGCCGTCCACACGGCGAACCGGCTCGGCAGCGACTGAGCCGAACCCCGGGTGACGTTTCGCCCGGGCTTCAGGCGATAGTGGGTACGTGACTGCTGTACCTCACCCCCGTTCCGAAGCCCCCGGATCCGCCCGGGCCGGCCGCCTGAGCCTTGCCGTCGCGCTGCTGAGCGGCGCGCTCGGCGCCGCCGTGGCGCTGCTCGCCACCCGGCAGGAGTGGTCGCAGGGCACTGCGACGGTGGCCGGCGGAGCCTTCCCCCTGACCGCCAAGGGCAGCGACGTCACGGGTGTTCCCGCGGCGCTCGCCATAGTGGGCCTCGCCGCGCTCGTCGCCGTGTTCGCGGTCCGCCGCACCGGCCGCCTGGTCGTCGCGGCGCTGCTGGCGCTCTCCGGCGTCGGCATCGTCGCCGCGGCCCTGCTCGGCGCCTCCGACAGCTCCGCGCTCGACGAGCAGGCCGCGCAGGCCTCCGGGGACACCTCGGCCTCCGTCGACGCCCTCAGCCACACCGCCTGGCCGTACGTCGCGGTCGTCGGCGGCGTGCTGATCCTGCTGGCCGGGCTGCTCGCCCTGCGGTACGGCCGGCTGTGGCCCGGCATGTCCGGCCGCTACGAGCGGTCCGGCACACCGCAGCCGCGCCGCAAGGCCCCCTCCGTCGACCCCGACCGGCCCGAGGACCTGTGGAAGGCGCTCGACCGCGGCGAGGACCCGACCGGCGCCTGAGCCCACCCGGGCGACCGCGGTGACCGGGGGAGTACCCCCGCTCACCCGGCAAGCGCGCGTTGCGGGACAATGGCCCCGAGCGTCCTGCTCAGACACGCACACAGCAACGAGGAGCAAGCAATGGCGGGCAGCAGCCACGGTCACACCCCGGCCGCCTGGACCGGTGTCACGATCGCCTTCATCGGTTTCTGCGTCTCGGGCGCGTTCATGGTGATGGACCAGCCGGTGGGCTTCTGGGCGGGCATGGTGGTCGTGCTGCTCGGCGGTGTCGTCGGCGGCATCATGCGGATGATGGGCCTGGGCCAGCCCAAGGACCTGCACCAGCCGCACCAGATGACGGGCGACCGCGAGCCGGCGCGCGCCGAGGGCTGACCTCACGCGGAACACCCTGGTCGCGTGAGGGGCGGCCGGCACTCGGGTGCCGGGACCGCCCCTCACGCGCACGCGGGGGGCACAATGCATACCGTGAACGCCGAGAGCCGAAGGGCGACGCCGAGCGTGCCGAGCCGTCTGGCCGCCCCCGCCGGGGTGTTCGCGGCCGTCGCCGCCGCCTTCGCCTACGTGGGCGCCGTGGACCCCAACGAGCCCGGCCACTACCCCACGTGCCCGCTGTTGCGCTACACCGGCCTCTACTGCCCCGGCTGCGGCGGACTGCGCAGCGCGCACGCCTTCGTCCACGGGGACGTCGTCACGGCGCTGCACGCCAACGCGCTCGCCACCCTCGGCTATCTGGGCTTCGCCGTGCTGTGGACCGTATGGGTGGTCCACGCGGTCCGCGGGCGCCCGCTGCGGATCGACCCCCACCCGGGGCTGGTGTGGGGCTTCGGGGCGTTGCTGCTGGTGTTCTCCGTCGTCCGGAACCTGCCCTTCGGCGGCTGGCTCCGTCCCTGATCGGCGGACGGACGTCCGGTACGGGGGCACCTCCCGCCCGAGCCGTGCGAAGCTGGTTCGAGGATGGGGGAGGGACCGGCAAAAGGACCGGCGTCAACCGGATGCGAGGCCTACGCCCCGCTGCGGATACCATCGCAGTGACCATCGCTTTTCCGATCGGTCGCTGGAACTGTCAAGAGTCTGGAAGGGGGCCGCTCGCGTGAGTGTGCTCGACGAGATCATCGACGGAGTCCGTGCCGACCTCGCCGAGCGGCAGGCGCGCGTCAGCCTCGACGAGCTCAAGGAGCGCGCGGCGAAGGCACCCGCGGCCAGGGACGGCGTGGCCGCACTGCGCGGCGACGGCGTCAAGGTCATCTGCGAGGTCAAGCGCTCCAGCCCCTCCAAGGGCGCGCTGGCCGCGATCGCCGACCCGGCCGGTCTCGCCGCGGACTACGAGGCGGGCGGCGCGGCCGTCATCTCCGTCCTCACCGAGGAGCGCCGCTTCGGCGGCTCGCTCGCCGACCTGGAGGCGGTCCGCGCCCGGGTGGACATCCCGGTCCTCCGCAAGGACTTCATCGTCACGTCGTACCAGCTGTGGGAGGCCCGGGCCTACGGCGCCGACGTCGTGCTGCTGATCGTCGCCGCCCTCGACCAGCCCGCCCTGGAGTCCCTCATCGAGCGCGCCGAGTCCATCGGTCTCACGCCGCTCGTCGAGGTGCACGACGAGGACGAGGTCGAGCGCGCGGTCGACGCCGGCGCCCGGGTGATCGGTGTCAACGCGCGCAACCTCAAGACCCTCGAGGTCGACCGCGGCACCTTCGAGCGGGTGGCACCGGAGATCCCCGACCACATCATCAAGGTCGCCGAGTCCGGCGTCCGCGGCCCGCACGACCTCATCGCCTACGCCAACGCCGGCGCCGACGCGGTGCTGGTCGGCGAGTCCCTGGTCACCGGCAAGGACCCCAGGACGGCCGTCTCGGACCTCGTCGCGGCCGGCGAGCACCCCGCACTCCGGCACGGCCGGAGCTGATCACCGCTAGGCTTGCCCCGATGACTTCCGCCCTGACGACCGTGGACCGGTACGCCCGCCTCGCGCGCGGCTGCCGCCCCCGCGGCTGCCGTGCGCCCGCCCGCCGGGTCCACGGCCGCCGCGTCCGGTACGTCATCGGTGACGAACCCGGGCAGGTCAACGGCATGCGATGGCAGCGCCCCGTAAGGGGCGCGGGGAACTGCGCGACAAGCCACTGACGGCCCGCGGCCGACAACTGATCCCCGCCCCCACGGCGACTAGTGCATCCCACACACAACTCACCGTGAAGGTATTCGCATGCCCAGCCAGTTCTTCATCCCCGACCCCGAGGGTCAAACCCCCAGCCCCGACGGCTACTTCGGGGCCTTCGGCGGCAAGTTCATCCCCGAGGCCCTCGTCGCCGCAGTCGACGAGGTGGCCGTCGAATACGACAAGGCCAAGCACGACCCCGAGTTCGCCAAGGAACTCGACGACCTCCTGGTCGACTACACCGGCCGCCCCAGCTCCCTCACCGAGGTGCCGAGGTTCGCCGAACACGCCGGCGGCGCACGGATCTTCCTCAAGCGGGAAGACCTCAACCACACCGGCTCCCACAAGATCAACAACGTCCTCGGCCAGGCCCTGCTCACCAAGCGCATGGGCAAGACCCGGGTCATCGCCGAGACGGGCGCCGGGCAGCACGGCGTGGCCACGGCCACCGCCTGTGCGCTCTTCGGCCTCGACTGCACGATCTACATGGGCGAGATCGACACCCAGCGCCAGGCCCTCAACGTGGCCCGCATGCGCATGCTCGGCGCCGAGGTCATCGCCGTGAAGTCCGGCAGCCGCACGCTGAAGGACGCCATCAACGAGGCCTTCCGCGACTGGGTCGCCAACGTCGACCACACCCACTACCTCTTCGGCACCGTCGCCGGACCCCACCCCTTCCCGGCGATGGTCCGCGACTTCCACCGCGTCATCGGCGTCGAGGCCCGCCGCCAGCTCCTGGAGCGCGCCGGGCGCCTGCCCGACGCGGCCGTCGCCTGTGTCGGCGGCGGCTCCAACGCCATCGGCCTCTTCCACGCCTTCATCCCGGACACCGGCGTCCGCCTCATCGGCTGCGAACCGGCCGGGCACGGCGTCGAGACCGGCGAGCACGCCGCGACCCTCACGGCGGGCGAGCCCGGCATCCTGCACGGCTCGCGCTCCTACGTCCTGCAGGACGAGGAGGGCCAGATCACCGAGCCCTACTCGATCTCCGCCGGCCTGGACTACCCGGGCATCGGCCCGGAGCACTCCTACCTGAAGGACTCCGGCCGCGGCGAGTACCGCGCGGTCACCGACGACGCGGCGATGCAGGCCCTGCGCCTGCTGTCGCGCACCGAGGGCATCATCCCGGCCATCGAGAGCGCCCACGCCCTGGCCGGCGCCCTGGAGGTCGGCCAGGAGCTGGGCAAGGACGGGCTGATCGTGGTCAACCTGTCCGGCCGCGGCGACAAGGACATGGACACCGCCGCCCGCTACTTCGGTCTGTACGACACCGACGCCGAGGTCGCCGCCGACGCGGACACCGACAACGCCGAGATCGAGGGGGACGCCAAGTGAGCGGCAACATCCAGCTGTTGAGCGACACCCTCGCAGCGGCCACGTCAGAAGGGCGCGCCGCCCTCATCGCCTACCTCCCGGCCGGGTTCCCGACCGTGGACGGCGGCATCGAGGCGATCAAGGCCGTCATCGACGGCGGCGCCGACGTCGTCGAAGTGGGGCTGCCGCACAGCGACCCGGTCCTCGACGGCCCGGTCATCCAGACCGCCGACGACATCGCCCTGCGCGGCGGCGTGAAGATCGCCGACGTGATGCGCACGGTCCGCGAGGCGCACGCCGCCACCGGCAAGCCGATCCTCGTCATGACGTACTGGAACCCCATCGACCGCTACGGCGTCGAGCGGTTCACGGCCGAGCTCGCCGAGGCGGGTGGCGCCGGCTGCATCCTGCCCGACCTGCCCGTGCAGGAGTCGGCGCTGTGGCGGGAGCACGCGGAGAAGCACGATCTGGCCACCGTCTTCGTCGTCGCGCCCAGCAGTAAGGACGAGCGGCTCGCGCAGATCACCGCGGCGGGCAGCGGATTCGTCTACGCCGCTTCCCTCATGGGCGTCACCGGCACCCGCGCCACCGTCAGCTCGCAGGCCCAGGGCCTGGTGGAACGCACCCGGGCCACGCGCGCCGACCTGCCCGTCTGCGTCGGGCTCGGCGTCTCCAACGCCACCCAGGCGGCGGAGGTCGCCGGCTTCGCCGACGGCGTGATCGTCGGCTCGGCCTTCGTCAAGGCGATGCTGGACGCCCCCGACGACGCGGCCGGTCTGGAAGCCGTGCGGGTGCTGGCGGGCGACCTCGCCAAGGGCGTGCGCCGGCAGGCGTAAGAAGGCAGGAAGTCATACAGGTCCCTCGTACGGGTGGACCTGGGGCCGGGGAGGCGCGGTGCGCCTCCCCGGTTCGTTTCCGGGGTGTGAGCGAGAAGAACCGTGAGGTAAAGCGCACCGCCCGGGAGAAGCTGGCGGTCGAGCGCGAGAAGCAGAAGTCCGCGGACAAGCGCCGGCGCGCGCTGGTGGTGGGCGGGGCCGTCGTCGCCGTCCTGGGACTCGCGGCGGTGATCGGTGTCGTCGCGGCCAACGCCGGCAAGGACGACGGCGGCGAAGCCTCGGGCCCGGTCGTGGTGCCCTCCGGAGCCCAGGGCAAGGACAGCCTCGCCCTCCCGGTCGGCAAGGACAGCGCCAAGTCCACGCTCACGGTGTGGGAGGACTTCCGCTGCCCCGCCTGCAAGTCCTTCGAGACGGCGTACCGGCCGGTGATCCACGAGCTGACGAACGCCGGCGAGCTGAAGGTCGAGTACCACCTGGTCACCCTGATCGACGGCAACATGCGCGGCACCGGCTCCCGCAACGCCGCCAACGCCGCGGCCTGCGCCCAGGACGCCGGGAAGTTCCCCGCGTACCACGACGTGCTCTTCGACAACCAGCCCTCCGAGGTCGACGACGCCTATGCGGACAACGCCAAGCTGATCGAGCTGGCCGGCAAGGTCGACGGCCTGGACACCCCCGCCTTCCGCACCTGCGTCGAGAAGGGCACGTACAACGGCTGGGTCGCCAAGTCCCACCAGGCGTTCAACAAGGGCGGCTTCTCGGGCACGCCGACCGTGCTGTTCGACGGCGAGAACATCTACCAGGACCGGACGATGACCCCGGCCAAGCTGAAGCAGATGGTGCAGGAGGCGAACAAGGAGTAAGGGGCATTCTCACGCCCCTGTTATGGACCCGTAGCCGGGCTGCCTGACGCGGGCCCGGTGCGGCACGGTAGCGTCGACCTTGCCATGGAACTTGCCTTCATTCCCAGCCCGTCGCGCGGGGTGCTGTACCTCGGCCCCATTCCGCTGCGCGGCTACGCGTTCTGCATCATCATCGGCGTCTTCGTCGCGGTCTGGCTCGGCAACAAGCGCTGGATCGCCCGGGGCGGGCGGGCCGGCACGGTGGCCGACATCGCTGTCTGGGCCGTGCCGTTCGGCCTGGTCGGCGGCCGGCTCTACCACGTGATCACGGACTACGAGCTGTACTTCAGCGAGGGCCGTGACTGGGTGGACGCCTTCAAGATCTGGGAGGGCGGCCTCGGCATCTGGGGCGCGATCGCGCTGGGCGCGCTGGGCGCGTGGATCGGCTGCCGTCGCCGCGGCATCCCGATGCCCGCTTACGCCGACGCCGTCGCGCCGGGCATCGCCTTCGCCCAGGCGATCGGCCGCTGGGGCAACTGGTTCAACCAGGAGCTGTACGGCAAGCCCACCGATCTGCCCTGGGCCCTGGAGATCACGTCCTCGTCGGACGGGCGGGTGCCGGGCACCTACCACCCGACGTTCCTGTACGAGTCGCTGTGGTGCATCGGTGTGGCGCTGCTGGTCATCTGGGCCGACCGCCGCTTCCGGCTCGGACACGGCCGGGCGTTCGCGCTGTACGTCGCCGCGTACTGCGCGGGGCGCGGATGGATCGAGTACATGCGCGTCGACGACGCCCACCACATCCTGGGCGTCCGGCTGAACGTCTGGACCGCGATCCTCGTGTTCCTGCTCGCGGTGACGTACCTGGTGGTGTCGTCGAAGAAGCGGCCGGGCCGGGAAGACGTCGTCGAGCCGGGTGCGGAGGCCTCCGGCGGCGAGATTGACGGTGCCGAGCCGGCCGATGCTGCGGGCAAGGCCGACCGGGCCGAGGACGCCGCAGCGGACGACGAGGCGGCGGACAAGGCCGGGGCGGACTCGACGGCGGACGCGGATGCCGCCGGGGACGAGGCCAGGTCGGGGAAGAAGACCTGACGCCGGTCCGCACATGACGCTCGGAGAGCGCCCGGGGAAGCTTCCCCGGGCGCTCTCCGCATGTCAGCGGCCGGGTCCACTGCGGGGCGTCGGCGCTTGCGAAACGGTGGTGCCAGTGGGTGGGGGGAGCGGCCTGCATCTCAGCGGGTGTGTCGGTGACGCAGTGCCGGCTGGTGTGTGAGCGGTGGTGTCAGTGGGTGGGGGAGCGGCGTGCCAGCGACAAGGTGCGCTGGGCGGCCGTCACCACCGCCGCGTCGATGAAGCGGCCGTCCGGGAGGGCCTGTGCGCCCTGCTCCTCGGAAGCCGCCTTGAGGACCGCTTCCGCCCGCTCGATCTCCGCGGCGGTGGGTAGGTAGGCGCGTTCGATCACCGGGAGCTGGCGGGGGTGGATCGCGGCGCGGCCGAGGAACCCCAGGGCACGGCCGTGCGCGCAGGACGCGGCCAGCCCCTCCAGGTCGCGGATGTCCGGGTGGATGGACTGGGGCGGCGGAGGCAGACCGGCGGCCCGGGCCGCCACGACCACCCGGGAGCGGGACCAGTCGAGGCCTGTGTCGTCGTGAACGCCGAGGTCGGCCCGCAGGTCGACCTCGCCGAGCGCGATGCCGCGCAGGTTCGGGTGGGCGCGGGCGATGGCGTACGCCTGCTCCACGGCCAGGGCCGTCTCCAGGAGGGCGTGGAGGCCGGTCCGGGGGGCTCGGCGGGCGACGCGGGTGACGTCGGCGGGTGAGCTGGTCTTCGAGAGGCGGAGCCCCGACAGCCCGGGAGCCGGGGCCAGGGCTGCGATGTCCTGCTCGCCCCAGGGACCGTCCAGGGCGTTGACGCGCACGTGGACCGCAACGGCCGGCGGGTTCGCCAACAGCTGCGCGGTGGCGGCGCGCGCGTAGGCCTTGCGGTCCGGAGGAACCGCGTCCTCCAGGTCGATGACGACGACGTCGGCGCCGCTGGTGAGGGCCTTCGCCACCACGTGGGGGCGGTCGCCCGGCGCGTAGAGCCAGGTGAGCGGGTACGCCGTCACAGGGCGCCCTCCGCACGCAGCGCCGTGAGGTCGTCCGGGGTCAGGCCCAGTTCGGTGAGGACCTCCTCGGTGTCGGCGCCGTGCGGGCGGCCGGCCCATCGGATCGCGCCGGGCGTGGCGGAGAGCCGGAAGAGGACGTTCTGCATGCGCAGCGGGCCGAGTTCGGGGTCGTCGACGGTGGTGATGGTGTCCAGGGCCTGGTATTGCGGGTCCGCCATCACGTCGCGGACGTCCTGGACCGGGGCCACCGCCGCTTCGGCCTTCTCGAAGGCGGCCAGGACGTCGGTGCGGGTGCGGGCGGCGATCCAGCCGCCGACCGCCTCGTCCAGGACGTCGGCGTGGCGGGCACGGTCGGCGCCCGTGGCGAACCAGGGCTCGTCGATCAGTTCCGGGCGGCCGACCAGGTGCATCACGCGTTCCGCGACCGACTGGGCGGAGGTGGAGACGGCGACCCAGGTGCCGTCGGCGGTGCGGTAGACACCGCGCGGGGCGTTGTTGGGGGAGCGGTTGCCGGTGCGGGGCTGGACGTGGCCGAGCTGGTCGTACCAGAGGGGCTGGGGGCCGAGGGCTGCCAGGATCGGCTCGATCAGGGCCGTGTCGACGACCTGGCCCGCACCGGTTCGCTCGCGGGCGGCGAGCGCCGTCATCACCGCGTACGCCGTCGTCAGGCCCGCGATGGAGTCGGCCAGGCCGAACGGCGGGAGGGTCGGGGGCGAGTCCGGTTCGCCGGTGATCGCGGCGAAGCCGCTCATCGCCTCGGCGAGGGTCCCGAACCCGGGGCGGTGCGCGTAGGGGCCGAACTGGCCGAAGCCGGTGACGCGGGCCAGGACCAGACGCGGGTTGGCCGCCGACAGCTCCGGCCAGCCGAGGTCCCACTTCTCCAGGGTGCCGGGGCGGAAGTTCTCGATGATCACGTCGGTGCGGGCGGCCAGGCGCAGGAGGGTGGCGCGGCCGCCGGGCTTCGACAGGTCGAGGGTCATGGTCCGCTTGTTGCGGCCCAGCATCTTCCACCACAGGCCCACGCCGTCCTTGGACGGGCCGTGGCCGCGGGAGGGGTCCGGCTTCCTCGGGTGCTCGATCTTGACGACGTCGGCCCCGAAGTCGCCGAGCAGGGTGGCGGCCATCGGGCCGGCGAACAGGGTGGCGAGGTCGAGGACGCGCAGGCCGGTGAGGGGAGCGTTCGTGGGCGGCGGCGTGGACGCGGTCATGGGCGGCGGGTCTCCCGGTGCGTGAGGTGGGCGAGGGTGTCGAAGCCGATGCCGTTGAAGTCGCCGACGGACGTGGCCAGCCGGTTCTTCAGGGGTGCCGTCCAGCGGTCGGGGAGCGCGGCGGGATGCCCGGCCAGGAGTCCGGCGACGGAGCCGGCCGTCGCGCCGTTCGAGTCGGTGTCCAGGCCGCCGCTGACGGCACGGCAGACGGAGCCGGCGAAGTCGCCGTGCGCATGGGTGAGGGCGGCGGCGATCAGGGCGGTGTTGGGGACGGCGTGCACCCAGTGGTAGGTCGCGGCGTGGGTGGCGTGGAGTGCGTCCACGACGGTGTCGAAGTCCTCGTGCTCGTGCGCGAGCCGGACGGCTTCGCGGACGGCCCGGGCGAGGCGGGAGCGGGGCGGGACGACGGTGAGGCCGGTGCGCAGACAGGTGTGGATGTCGTGGTCGCCGGTCGCGGCCGTCGCGATGGTGGCCGCCGCGAACATCGCGGCGAAGACGCCGTTGGCGGTGTGTGTGAGGGTGGCGTCCCGGTGGGCCTGCTCGGCCGCCGCGGCCGGATCACCGGGGTTGGTCCAGCCGTGGACGTCGGCGCGGATCAGGGCGCCGATCCATTCGCGGAACGGGTTGCGGTGGCGGGCGGTGTGCGGCGGCTCGAGGCCGGTCAGGAGGTTGCGGTAGGCGACGCGCTCCGCGGTGAACGTGCGGCCGGCGGGGAGTTCGTCGAGCCAGGTCCGGGCCACGTCCGTGGTGGTGAACGTCCTGCCGTGGCGTTGCAGGAGGACGAGGTTGATCAGGGGGTAGTCGAGGTCGTCGTCCTCGGGCATGCCGTCGATGTTCTCGGCGAGGGAGGTGGCCACCGAGCGGCGGTTCCAGGGGTGCTGGACGAGGAGTTCCGCCGGGACGCCCCGGGCCGTGAAGTAGGTGGTGAGGGGCCAGTTGCCGGTGGAGCGGGCGAGCCGGCGGATGGCGTCCAGGGGGAGCTTCTCGACCGGCTTGCCCAGGAGGCAGCCGGCGGCGCGGCCGAGCCAGGCGGCTTCCAGGCGGTGCGGGGTGGTGGCCGGGGTGCCCACGGGCCCGGGCCAGTCGGGGCATGCCGCCTTGATCCTCTCCAGGTCCGTCGGTTCGTCGTCAACCAGGTGGCTCGGGAGGTCGGCCAGTTCGTCCATGAGGTCTGCGGCCAGCCGGCGCAGGTAGCGGGACGCGGGGGTGGGGGACGCGCCCGCGGTGACCGGGGCGTCCGAGCCGCCCGCCGCGCGCCAGCGGGCCGCGACCGCCTTGGGCTCGCGGCCGTCCTGGGCCGCCTGGCGGAGTTCGTGGCCGATGAGGTCCTCCGGCTGGACCCAGGTCAGTCGGAGCATTCCCGGCCTCCGAGGGACGCGAAGGCCTGCTCGTGGGCACGGCGGCGGGCCACGTCCCGGTCGAAGATCTCACGGGTCACGGCCGTGAGGGTGGCCGCCGGTTCCCAGAGATCCAGCCGGCTGGCCTCCGCGACCGTCTTGGCCCAGTCCTGCGGGACCGGTGAGCCCAGGGCCCCCGCCAGCGCGCCGGCCATCGTGGCGATGGAGTCGCAGTCGCGGCCGTAGTTCACCGCGCCGAGGACCGCGTGGCGGTAGTCGCCGCGCGCCACCAGCACCATGCCCAGCGCGATGGGCAGTTCCTCGATCGCGTGCAGGCGGGACGGGCGGCGGGCGCCGAGCGAGGGGGAGCGGTAGTCGGGGCCGACCGTGTCGTAGGGCGTCACCGCCTCGCGCAACGGTCGCAGGGCCGACTCGAAGTCGGTGTGGCGGGAGGCCTCCTCGCAGACCCGCTCGATCGCGGCCCGGGTGCCGTCCTTCGCGAGGGACAGACACGAGGAGACGACCGAGTCCGGGGTCGCGCCGGGCGTGCACGCCGCCGCCACGGCCGCGGCCAGGACGCCCGCCGCCTCACGGCCGTACGACGACTGGTGCGCGCCGGCGATGTCGAGGGCCTCGGCGTAGGCCGCACGCGGGTCGGCGGCGTTGACCAGTCCGACCGGGGCCGTGTACATCGCCGCCCCGCAGTTGACGATGTTGCCGGTGCCGGCCTCGCGGGGGTCGGCGTGGCCGTAGTGGATCCTCGTCACCAGCCATTTCTCCGCCAGGAAGATCCGGTGGAGGGGGAGCGCCTCGGTCTCCAGTTCCGGGATCCAGCGGGGTTCGGTCATCAGGTCCGGGACCAGGTGGTCGGCGATCGCGTAGGCGTCGAGGTGGTCGCGGACCCGGGCGTAGACGCGGACCAGGGCGTGGGTCATCAACGTGTCGTCGGTGACGTGGCCGTCGCCCTTGTGGTACGGGGCGAGGGGACGGGCGGTGCGCCAGTCGTCGCCGTGCCAGGGGCCGACGATGCCGTGGACGCGGCCGCCGTGGCGTTCGAGGATCTGCTCGGGCGAGTAGCCCTCGACGGGGCCCCCGAGCGCGTCGCCGACCGCCGCCCCGACCAGGGCGCCGGTGATCCGCTCGTCCAAGGGGGAGTTTTGAGGGGTTCTGGGCTTCATGGTGGTTTTGGGCTGCATGGCCGCATCATCCACCCGGGCGGGTCGGTTGTACGGCTTCCAGGAGCTCGGCGAGTTCCACGAGGTCAGTGCCGGTGAGGCGGGGCAGGACGCAGCCGGAGAGGGTGCGGCAGGTCTCCCGCCAGGAGGCGGGGATCGACGCACCGCCGCCGAGGGCGCCGGTGAGGGCGCCCGCCAGGGCCGGGGCCGAGTCCGCGACGCGGGAGAGGCAGGCCGCCGCGGGGATCGCCTCCGCGATGCGGCCGCGCGCGGCGGTGGCCAGGGCGAGGGCGACCGGGACGGTCTCGGCGGCGGCGATGCCGTAGCTGTAGACGTGGTCGACGATCTGGTGCTCCAGGGGCGGGACGAGGGCGAAGGCGCTGTCCGCGGCACCGGCGAGTCGCAGGGCGTGCCGGGCGTTGCGGCCGATCTCCGTCTCCTCGGGGAGTTCGGTGAGGGCCGCGGTGACGCAGGCGTCGACGTCGGCGCCGGCCAGGGCGAGGGCGAGCGCGGCCGCCATCGCGCGGGCGCCGTGGACGCCGTCGCCGTCCTGGGTGTATCGGGCGTCGAACTCGGCGAGGTCGGCGGCGCTTTCGGGGTCGCCGGGGTGGGCCACGGCCAGGACGCAGGCGCGTACGCAGGCGGCGTCGTCGAAGTAGTGCGGGTTGTCGTGGCCGGTGGCGGGCGGGCGCAGGCCGGTGGCGAGGTTGCCGAGGCCGGCGCGGACGGAGATGCGGGCGCGCAGGGGGAGGACGGCGGATTCGATCTCGGGGGCGCGGTCCGCCGCGGCGGCGACCTCGGCGGCGAGGGCGTTCCAGGTGAGGTCGATGGCGGCTCGGGTGCGGCGTTCGCGGCTGAGGTCGTTCAGGACGGTGTCGTCGCCTGCGCGCAGGAGGGCTTCCGCGGCGAAGGCCGCCCATTCGGCGTCGTCGGAGGGGCCGAGGCGGAGGGGTTCGGGGGGCTGGTTCAGGGCGATGGGGACGGGGAGGGTGGTGGTGGCGTTCTGTTCGGCGAAGGTGTCCAGTTCGCGGGTGAGGCGGCGGGTCCAGTCGGGCATGCGGGCGGCTCGGTGGCGGGCCGCGGGCCAGCCTGCGGCGTCGCCTGCGGCCAGGCCCAGCAGGAGGCCTTCGGCCTTTTTGTCTCCCACCCGCGCACCGCCCGTAACTGTCACCCGAGGGGTCCTGGTCTCCTGTGGGGCGGCTTCGCCGTCGGCGGCTGCGGGCGCGTGCGCCTTCACGCCGTGTGTCGTCGTCTCGTGGGTCTTCACGTCGCGTGTCGTCGTCTCGTGCGGCGGTGCGTCGTGGGGCGTCATGAGGGGGCCTGTGTTTCGTCGCCCGCAGCCAGGGCGTAGTCCGTCGCCTCCGGTTCTGTGGCGCCGGGTGCCGGTGTCAGCAGGTCCGCCACGTCCAGGACGTGGTAGCCGGCCATCGCCGGGAGGCATCTGCCGTGGACCGGGCCGATGGGGGTCGCCCAATGCTGCGGGATCGCCGACACGCCCCGGGTCGCGCCCGCCAGCGCCCCCGCCACCGCCGCCGTCGTGTCCGCGTCGCGGCCCATGTTCACCGCGGTCAGGACCGACTGCTCGAAGTCGCCGTCGGCCGCCGCGTACGCGCCGAAGGCCAGGGCGACCGCCTCGGGGGCCAGGTCGGTCCAGGGATAGCCGCCGATGACGACGGAGGAGCGGACCGCACGTTCGCCGCGGTGGGCGACGGCCACCGCGCGGCGCAGGCTGCGGGCCGTCCAGGAGTCGTCGGGGACGACCGCGAGGGCCGCGGCCACGACCGCGGTCGGCGGTGCGCCGGCCATCGCCGCCGCCACGCCCGCGGCCACCGCCTGGCCGCCGTGGATGCCCTCGCCGTCGTGGCTCACGGAGCCGTCGATCGCGACCAGCCGGGCCGCCTCCGCCGGGCGGCCCGCCGCGAACACCCCGAAGGGGGCCGCGCGCATGGCCAGCCCGTCGCTCCAGGCGTGCCGGTGCTGGGCGGAGATCGGAGCGGCCAGGCCCCGGCGGAGGTTCTCCAGGGTGCCCCGCTCGCTGAACCCGGCGCCCCGGAAGGGGCCCTCCTCGCGGTCGGCGATCCACTCGTGCCAGGCCGCCTCCACATGGCCGGGGGTGAGTGCCGAGCCGTGCCGTGCCAGCAACAGGCCGGAGAAGATCGCGTACTCGGTGTCATCCGTGCCGGACGGGTTATCAGAGACGTACCCGGTGATACGGCCCCACCGGGCGCGGATCTCGGAGGGCTTCATGTTCTCGGCCGGGGCCCCGAGCGCGTCGCCGACGGCCAGGCCCAGCAGTGCGCCCCGTGCCCGTGCCCGGAGCCCGATCGATGCCATGGGGGATGTGTCCCACCGAGGTGGCTCCGCCGAGCCTCACGAGCCCCAGCATCACCCGGTCGACATCTGGGCGCAGTGATGATCAAGTGAGCGGAAAAGGGCAAACCCGCAGGTTAGCCCAGCCTTTCCTTGCTGGCGGGGACGGAATTCGGCGCGTAGTTTTGGTGTTGTAAAACTCTGGAACGTGTCCAAAGAGCGTGTTCCGAAGACAGTCCGTGGACGGGGAGTGGGGTTCTTCTCATGGCCATCATCGAGACCGAGGCGACGCTGCACGAGGCGCACCGGGACAACCACACGCACCGGGACGTGAACGGCGGCTGGCTGCGTCCCGCGGTGTTCGGTGCGATGGACGGCCTCGTCTCCAACCTCGCTCTGATGACCGGTGTCGCGGGCGGTGCGGTCAGCCAGCACACCGTCGTCCTCAGCGGACTCGCGGGCCTGGCCGCCGGTGCCTTCTCCATGGCTGCCGGCGAGTACACCTCCGTCGCCTCGCAGCGCGAGCTCGTCGAGGCCGAGCTGGACGTGGAGCGCCGCCAGCTGCGCAAGCACCCCAAGGACGAGGAGGCCGAGCTCGCCGCGCTCTACGAGTCGAGGGGTGTCGAGCCGCGGCTGGCCCAGGAGGTGGCCCGGCAGCTGTCGAAGGATCCCGAGCAGGCCCTGGAGATCCACGCCCGGGAGGAGCTGGGGATCGACCCCGGCGATCTGCCCTCGCCGACCGTGGCGGCGGTGTCGAGCTTCGGCTCGTTCGCGCTGGGCGCCCTGATTCCCGTCGCGCCCTATCTGCTGGGGGCGAGCAGCATGTGGCCCGCGGTGTTGCTGGCGCTGCTGGGGCTCTTCCTGTGCGGCGCGGTGGTGGCCAAGGTGACGGCCCGCAGCTGGTGGTACAGCGGGCTGCGGCAGCTTCTGCTGGGTGGCGCGGCGGCCGGTGTGACGTACGCCCTGGGAACCGTGTTCGGAACGGCCGTAGGATAGCGCGGCTCGGACTTATGCAAGGGGCCGCATAAGTAGTTGTTACTCGTTGGTTTCGGGTGTGCGACCGCCGGGCATGAGCCGTAAGCGCTGCGGGCAACGACGCTCGCCGCGCACCCTCGGCGGGTCGGGTGAAGACGCCTGCCCCGCCCCCCGGACCGACGTGCAGCGATCTGACCCGATCGTTTCGTGCGGTCCCTCCACAGCTTCCACTGCTGGTGCGGAACCCCCGCCGCGAACCGGTAGTGTCCGCATGCTGGAACGGATTATCCCGGTTCCCGAGAACCGCTCCATCATGTAACCTGCACGAAATTTTGCGATCACGCGAGGGCCAACGTCGTCCCTCGGCACTTGCATATGCCACAGACGACGACGGGAGAGCCGATGCGTACGCCGCGCCAGCCGTCCCAGCATTCCGCGAATGGCCAGAACTGGTCGTTCATGGATGCTCGCCCTGCTGCGCAGGGTATGTACGACCCCCGCAACGAGCACGACGCCTGCGGCGTCGGCTTCGTCGCCACCCTCACCGGCGAGGCGTCCCACACCCTGGTTGAACAGGCTCTGACCGTCCTGCGCAACCTCGAACACCGCGGCGCGACCGGCTCCGAGCCCGACTCCGGTGACGGCGCCGGCATCCTGTCGCAGGTCCCGGACGCCTTCTTCCGTGACGTGGCCGGATTCGAACTGCCCGCCGCCGGCTCCTACGCCGTCGGCATCGCCTTCCTGCCGGAGGACTCCACCGCCGACGCCGTCTCGCAGATCGAGACGATCGCCGCCGACGAGGACCTGACCGTCCTCGGCTGGCGCGAGGTGCCGGTCGCCCCCCAGTTGCTGGGCGCCACCGCTCGGTCGACCATGCCGGTCTTCCGCCAGATCTTCGTGGCCGACGGCTCCGCGGTGCCCGCCACGGGTATCGCCCTCGACCGCAAGGCCTTCGTGCTGCGCAAGCGCGCCGAGCGCGAAGCCGGCGTCTACTTCCCGTCGCTGTCCGCGCGGACGATCGTCTACAAGGGCATGCTGACCACCGGCCAGCTCGAGCCCTTCTTCCCGGACCTGTCCGACCGCCGCTTCGCCTCCGCGATCGCGCTCGTGCACTCCCGGTTCTCGACGAACACCTTCCCGTCGTGGCCGCTGGCCCACCCCTACCGCTTCGTCGCGCACAACGGTGAGATCAACACCGTCAAGGGCAACCGCAACTGGATGGTGGCCCGAGAGTCGCAGCTGGTCTCCGACCTGTTCGGCGGCGACGACAAGGCCATCGACCGGATCTTCCCGGTCTGTACGCCGGACGCCTCCGACTCCGCCTCCTTCGACGAGGTCCTGGAGCTCCTGCACCTGGGCGGCCGTTCCCTGCCGCACTCCGTGCTGATGATGATCCCGGAGGCGTGGGAGAACCACGACTCCATGGACCCGGCCCGGCGCGCCTTCTACCAGTTCCACTCCACGATGATGGAGCCCTGGGACGGGCCGGCCTGCGTCACCTTCACCGACGGCACCCAGGTCGGCGCGGTCCTCGACCGCAACGGCCTGCGCCCCGGCCGCTACTGGGTCACCGACGACGGCCTCGTCGTCCTCGGCTCCGAGGTCGGCGTCCTGGACATCGACCCCTCCAAGGTCGTCCGCAAGGGCCGTCTCCAGCCCGGCCGCATGTTCCTCGTCGACACCGCCGAGCACCGCATCATCGAGGACGACGAGATCAAGGCCGAGCTCGCCGCCGAGAACCCCTACGCGGAGTGGCTCGAGGCCGGTGAGATCGAGCTCGAGGACCTGCCCGAGCGCGAGCACATCGTGCACACGCACGCCTCGGTCACCCGCCGCCAGCAGACCTTCGGCTACACCGAGGAGGAACTGCGCGTCCTCCTCGCGCCGATGGCCAAGGCCGGCGCCGAGCCGATCGGCTCGATGGGCACCGACTCGCCGATCGCCGCGCTGTCGGACCGCCCGCGTCTGCTCTTCGACTACTTCACCCAGCTGTTCGCGCAGGTCACCAACCCGCCGCTGGACGCCATCCGCGAGGAACTGGTCACCTCCCTGCGCTCGTCGCTGGGCCCCCAGGGCAACCTGCTCGACCCGAACGCGGCCTCCTGCCGCAGCGTCCTGCTGCCCTTCCCGGTCATCGACAACGACGAGCTGGCCAAGCTCATCCACATCAACGCCGACGGTGACATGCCCGGCTTCAAGGCCGCGACGCTCTCCGGCCTGTACCGGGTGCACGGCGGCGGTGACGCCCTGGCCGCGCGCATCGAGGAGATCTGCGCCGAGGCCGACGCCGCCATCGACAACGGCGCCCGCCTGATCGTCCTGTCGGACCGCCACTCGGACGCCGAGCACGCCCCGATCCCGTCGCTGCTGCTCACCGCGGCCGTCCACCACCACCTCATCCGCACCAAGCAGCGCACCCAGGTGGGCCTGCTCGTCGAGGCCGGTGACGTCCGCGAGGTCCACCACGTCGCCCTGCTCATCGGCTACGGCGCCGCCGCCGTCAACCCGTACCTGGCGATGGAGTCCGTCGAGGACCTGGTCCGCGCCGGCACCTTCCTGCCCGGCATCGAGCCCGAGCAGGCCATCCGCAACCTCATCTACGCCCTCGGCAAGGGTGTGCTGAAGGTCATGTCCAAGATGGGCATCTCGACCGTCGCCTCCTACCGCGGCGCCCAGGTCTTCGAGGCCGTCGGTCTCGACGACGCCTTCGTCGAGAAGTACTTCAACGGCACGGCCACCAAGATCGGCGGTGTCGGCATCGACGTCGTCGCCAAGGAGGTCGCCGCCCGGCACGCCAAGGCCTACCCGGCCTCCGGCATCGCCCCGGCGCACCGCGCCCTGGAGATAGGCGGCGAGTACCAGTGGCGCCGCGAGGGCGAGCCGCACCTGTTCGACCCCGAGACGGTCTTCCGTCTCCAGCACTCCACGCGCTCCGGCCGCTACGACATCTTCAAGAAGTACACCGAGCGCGTGAACGAGCAGTCCGAGCGCCTCATGACGCTCCGTGGGCTCTTCGGCTTCAAGTCGGACCGGCAGCCGATCTCCATCGACGAGGTCGAGCCGGTCTCCGAGATCGTCAAGCGCTTCTCCACCGGCGCCATGTCGTACGGCTCCATCTCCCAGGAGGCGCACGAGACCCTCGCCATCGCCATGAACCAGCTGGGCGGCAAGTCCAACACCGGTGAGGGCGGCGAGGACCCGGAGCGCCTGTACGACCCGGCCCGCCGGTCGTCCATCAAGCAGGTCGCCTCCGGCCGCTTCGGCGTGACCTCCGAGTACCTGGTCAACTCCGACGACATCCAGATCAAGATGGCCCAGGGCGCCAAGCCCGGCGAGGGCGGCCAGCTGCCCGGCCACAAGGTCTACCCGTGGGTGGCGAAGACCCGTCACTCGACCCCGGGTGTCGGCCTGATCTCCCCGCCGCCGCACCACGACATCTACTCGATCGAGGACCTGGCCCAGCTGATCCACGACCTGAAGAACGCGAACCCGCAGGCGCGGATTCACGTCAAGCTGGTCTCCGAGGTCGGCGTCGGCACGGTCGCGGCCGGTGTGTCCAAGGCGCACGCGGACGTCGTCCTCATCTCCGGCCACGACGGCGGCACGGGCGCCTCCCCGCTCACCTCGCTGAAGCACGCCGGCGGCCCCTGGGAGCTCGGCCTCGCCGAGACCCAGCAGACGCTGCTGCTCAACGGCCTGCGCGACCGCATCGTCGTGCAGACCGACGGCCAGCTGAAGACCGGCCGTGACGTGGTCATCGCCGCGCTGCTCGGCGCCGAGGAGTTCGGTTTCGCGACCGCGCCGCTCGTCGTCTCCGGCTGCGTCATGATGCGCGTCTGCCACCTCGACACCTGCCCGGTCGGTATCGCCACGCAGAACCCGGTCCTGCGCGAGCGCTACTCCGGCAAGGCCGAGTACGTCGTGAACTTCTTCCAGTACATCGCCGAAGAGGTCCGCGAGATCCTCGCCGAGCTGGGCTTCCGCTCCATCGAGGAGGCCGTCGGCCACGCCGAGACGCTCGACGTGACCCGCGCGGTCGACCACTGGAAGGCGCAGGGCCTGGACCTGGAGCCGCTGTTCCACGTGCCCGACCTGCCCGAGGGCGCGGTCCGCCACCAGGTGATCGCCCAGGACCACGGCCTGGAGAAGGCGCTCGACAACCAGCTGATCAAGCTGGCCGCCGACGCGCTCTCCGCGACCGGCGCCACCGACGCCCAGCCGGTGCGCGCCCAGGTGCAGATCCGCAACATCAACCGCACGGTCGGCACCATGCTCGGCCACGAGGTGACGAAGAAGTTCGGTGGCGCGGGCCTGCCCGACGACACCATCGACATCACCTTCACCGGCTCCGCGGGCCAGTCCTTCGGCGCCTTCGTGCCGAGCGGCGTCACGCTGCGCCTTGAGGGCGACGCCAACGACTACGTCGGCAAGGGCCTCTCGGGCGGCCGGATCGTCGTCCGCCCCGACCGCGCGGCCGACCACCTCGCCGAGTACAGCGTCATCGCCGGCAACACCATCGGCTACGGCGCCACCGGCGGCGAGATGTTCCTGCGCGGCAAGGTCGGCGAGCGGTTCTGCGTCCGCAACTCCGGCGCCACGGTCGTCTCCGAGGGCGTGGGCGACCACGGCTGCGAGTACATGACCGGCGGTCACGCGGTGGTGCTCGGCGAGACCGGCCGCAACTTCGCGGCCGGCATGTCCGGCGGTATCGCGTACGTGATCGACCTGGACCGCGACAACGTCAACGCCGGCAACCTGGACGCCGTCGAGGCGCTGGACGACACCGACAAGCAGTGGCTGCACGACGTGGTCCGCCGCCACCAGGAGGAGACCGGCTCCACGGTCGCCGAGAAGCTCCTGGGCGAGTGGGACACCGCCGTCGAGCGCTTCAGCAGGATCATCCCCAGCACGTACAAGGCAGTGCTCGCCGCCAAGGACGCCGCCGAGCGAGCCGGTCTCTCCGAGACCGAGACCCACGAGAAGATGATGGAGGCGGCGATCAATGGCTGACCCGAAGGGCTTCCTGAACCACGGGCGCGAGGTCGCCAAGTCCCGCCCCGTCGAGGAGCGCGTCAAGGACTGGAACGAGGTCTACGTCCCCGGCTCCCTGCTGCCGATCATCAGCAAGCAGGCCAGCCGCTGCATGGACTGCGGGATCCCGTTCTGCCACAACGGCTGTCCGCTGGGGAACCTCATCCCCGAGTGGAACGACTACGCCTACCGCGAGGACTGGGCGGCGGCTTCGGAGCGTCTGCACGCGACGAACAACTTCCCGGAGTTCACCGGCCGCCTGTGCCCCGCTCCCTGTGAGTCGGCGTGCGTGCTCGGCATCAACCAGCCGCCGGTCACCATCAAGAACGTCGAGGTCTCGATCATCGACAAGGCGTGGGAGACCGGGGACGTCGCCCCGCAGATCCCGGAGCGCCTGTCCGGCAAGACCGTCGCCGTCGTCGGCTCGGGCCCGGCGGGTCTCGCCGCCGCCCAGCAGCTGACCCGCGCCGGCCACACCGTCGCCGTCTACGAGCGCGCGGACCGCATCGGAGGCCTCCTCCGCTACGGCATCCCCGAGTTCAAGATGGAGAAGCGGCACATCAACCGCCGTATCGAGCAGATGCGCGCGGAGGGCACCCGCTTCCGCACGGGCATCGAGATCGGCCGCGACCTGAAGGCCACGGACCTGAAGAAGCGCTACGACGCGGTCGTCCTGGCCGTCGGCGCCACCACGGCCCGTGACCTGCCGGTGCCCGGTCGCGAGCTCAAGGGCATCCACCAGGCCATGGAGTACCTGCCGCTGGCCAACAAGGTCCAGGAGGGCGACTACGTCACCACTCCGCTGTCGGCCGAGGGCAAGCACGTCGTGGTCATCGGCGGCGGCGACACCGGCGCGGACTGCGTGGGCACCGCCCACCGCCAGGGCGCGGCCTCCGTCACGCAGCTGGAGATCATGCCCCGCCCGGGCGAGGAGCGGCACCCCACCAACCAGCCCTGGCCGACCTTCCCCATGCTGTACAAGGTCACCTCGGCGCACGAGGAGGGCGGCGAGCGGGTCTACTCCGTCTCGACGACCCACTTCGAGGGCGACGAGGACGGCAACGTCCAGTGGCTGCACCTCACCGAGGTGGAGTTCGTCGACGGCAAGCTGACCCCCAAGCCGGGCTCCGAGCGCAAGATCCCCGCGCAGCTGGTGACCCTCGCGATGGGCTTCACCGGCACCGACCGGGACAACGGCCTGGTCGAGCAGTTCGGCCTGGAGCTCGACGAGCGCGGCAACATCGCCCGCGACGCCGACTTCCGGACGAACGTGCCGGGCGTGTACGTCGCCGGTGACGCCGGCCGCGGCCAGTCGCTCATCGTCTGGGCGATCGCGGAGGGCCGCTCGGCGGCGCGCGGAGTGGACCGTGCCCTCACGGGTGCGAGCGAGCTGCCGGCGCCGATCCGTCCCACGGACCGCGCGCTGATGGTCTGACCGCACCTCACAAGACGTCCCGTACAAAGGCGTACGGAACACTGACGGCGCCTGCCCCACAGTCCCCGACCGGACGCCCGGGCAGGCGCTGTCGCACGTCCTCAGCCGTTTCCTTCCGCCGCCGAGAACGTGGGCGTGCCGCTGCGGATGCGCCGGACCGAGCCGCGGGAACGGGAGGAGCGGGCGGCGATGCCGCCGACCGACCGGGTGCTGGAACTGAGCGACGGAGTGGTCGTCGAGCAGTGAGAGGATGCGGCCCATGGTCGCGATCAGTCTGAGCAAGGTCCAGGAGACCGCTCCCGCGCTGGTGAGCCTCTACAAGAGCGCCGGGGTGTCCCTCGCGAAACACGGGCTGGACGGGCTGCGGGCCGCGGTCTACCTCGTGGTCGACTACTCCGGCTCGATGAAGCCGTACTACAAGGACGGCAGTGTGCAGGCGCTGGCCGACCGGGTGCTCGGGCTGTCGGCGCACCTGGACGACGACGGCACCGTGCCGGTCGTGTTCTTCTCCACCGATGTCGACGCCGAGACCGAGATCGCCCTGGCCGGCCACCAGGGGCGGATCGAGCGGATCGTGGCCGGGCTCGGGCACATGGGGAAGACCAGCTACCACCTGGCGATGGACGCCGTGATCGACCACTACCTCGACAGCGGCTCGACGGAGCCCGCCCTGGTGGTGTTCCAGACCGACGGCGGGCCCATCAACAAGCTCGCCGCGGAACGCTATCTGTGCAAGGCAGCCAGGCTGCCGCTGTTCTGGCAGTTCATCGGGTTCGGCGACCCGGGCAGCAAGCAGTTCGACTTCCTGCGCAAACTGGACGAGCTGGCCGTGCCGGGCAAGCGGGTCGTCGACAACGCCGGGTTCTTCCACGCGGGGCAGGACCCGCGGACGGTCCCGGACGCCGAGCTGTACGACCGGCTGGTGGGCGAGTTCCCGAAGTGGCTCGTCGCCGCACGGGCGCAGGGGATCGTCAGGGACCCCCGCAGTCGCTGACCGGCCCTCGCCCCCCTGGCCCAACCGGCCGCCCCATGGCCCACGCCCCGTTTGCACCGCCACGACGCCGTGCCACGCTGGGAAGGATCCGACGGGGAGGCGACGACGCATGGGCGACGACGGCGCACGACGGGTGTACGGGACGGACTCCGCGGACCGGAGGCCTCCGGCCGGCAAGGGCGAGAAGCTCGCCGACTGGGCCGACGGACGGCTCGGGCTCTTCGCCCTGGCCAAGGCCAACATGCGCAAGGTCTTCCCGGACCACTGGTCGTTCATGTTGGGCGAGGTCACCCTCTACAGCTTCGTCGTACTGATCCTCACCGGCGTCTACCTCACCCTGTTCTTCGAGCCCAGCATGCAGGAGGTCGCCTACCACGGCTCCTACACGGACCTCAACGGCGTCCTCATGAGCAAGGCGTTCGAGTCCACGCTGGACATCAGCTTCGACGTGCGCGGCGGGCTGCTGATCCGGCAGATCCACCACTGGGCGGCGCTGGTCTTCATCACCGGCATGCTGGTGCACATGATGCGGGTGTTCTTCACCGGAGCCTTCCGCAAGCCGCGCGAACTGAACTGGCTGTTCGGCTGGACCCTGCTGCTGCTCGGCATCATCACCGGCCTGACCGGCTACTCCCTCCCGGACGACCTGCTGTCCGGCACCGGCATCCGCTTCGCGCAGGGCGCGATCCTGTCGATCCCGATCGTCGGGACGTACCTGTCGTTCTTCCTGTTCGGCGGGGAGTTCCCGGGCGAGGACATCATCTCGCGGCTCTATCCCGTCCACATCCTGCTGCTGCCCGGGATCATGCTGGGCCTGGTCACCGCCCATCTGATCCTGGTCTTCTACCACAAGCACACCCAGTTCCCCGGCCCCGGACGCAAGGAGCGCTCGGTCGTCGGGATGCCCTTCCTGCCCGTCTACATGGCCAAGGCCGGCGGCTTCTTCTTCCTCGTCTTCGGCGTGCTGACGGTGATGGGCGCGGTCGCCCAGATCAACCCCGTGTGGGCGTTCGGCCCCTACCGCCCCGACCTGGTCACCACCGGCGCCCAGCCCGACTGGTACCTCGGCTTCTCCGAGGGCCTGATCCGGGTGATGCCGGGATGGGAGATCAACCTCTGGGGGCACACCCTCGTCCTCGGCGTGTTCATCCCCTTCTCGCTCTTCCCGCTGATCCTGCTCGCCCTCGGCCTCTACCCCTTCCTCGAGGCGTGGATCACCGGCGACAAACGCGAGCACCACCTCCTGGACCGGCCGCGCAACGCGCCCGTGCGCACCGGCCTCGGCGTGGCCTGGCTGACGCTGTACGCGGTACTGCTGATCGGCGGCGGCAACGACATCGTCGCCACCCATCTGCACCTGTCCATCAACGTGATCACCTGGTTCGTGCGGATCGGGGTCTTCGTGCTGCCGGTCGCCGCCTTCGTCGTCACGAAGAAGATCTGCATGGGCCTGCAGCGCCGCGACCGCGCCAAGGTGCTGCACGGCAGGGAGACCGGCACCGTCAAACGGCTGCCGACCGGCGAGTACATCGAGGTCCACGAGCCCCTCACCCAGGGCGAGCTGTTCACGCTCACCCAGCACGAGCAGAACCCGCCCTACGAGGTCGGGCGCGAGGTCGACGCGGGGGGAGTCCGCCGCAGGGTCAAGCGGTCCGAGCGGCTGCGCGCCCGGCTCGCGAAGGCCATGTACGGCCCCGACGCACGGATCGAGAAACCGACCGTGGAGCAGTACCGGGAGATCACCGAAGCCGACCACCCGCACTGACGGCCGGGGCCGGCACCCGTCCGACGACGCTACGTATCGCACTCCAGCACGCTCTGGCACAGCGCGCACCGCGCCCGGACCCGCCCCCGCACCGGCACCCTGATCCGCTGATGGCACGTGGGGCAGGGGAACGACACCCGCAACCGTCCGCCCCCGTCGGGCGAGAACACGTACGGCACCCCCGGCTGCTGCGGGCCCGCCACAGCGTGCCGCCGGTCCCGGGCGTACCGCCGGCGCCCCGCCCATCCCGCCGCCGTCAACGGCGGCTGCCGCTCGTCACGGCGAGCCAGCTCCATCCCCTTCACATACGCCGAGTACGCCTGCGCACTGGTGAACCACACCGCCGGGTCCTCCCCGAACGCCAGCGCCCGCTTGGCCAGCACGTACCCGAACTCCTCCGGCGTGAGATACCCCAGCTTCTGCGACGACGCCCCGTCCTCCCGGTACGCGTCCAGCAGCAGCCATCCCGCCCCCAGGTACGCCGTCACCGTGTCCGTGAGGATCTCGTTGTCCCGCACGCCCGGGAACGACAGGTCCAGCCGGTGCAGGTACACATGCGTCACCTCGTGCGCGAGAGCCGCCCCGATGTCCCGCCGATGCGTACGGAACCGGTCGTTCAGCTCCACGAAGTACTCCGGCCCGGCCGTGAGCTCCACGTTCGCCGCGTGCCGCATCTCCCGGAAGCTCACCACCAGCCGGGCATCCGGCAGCCGGTAGTGCCGCACCAGCTCGTGCGCCACCCGCTGCGCCCCCAGATACAGATCGTCGGTGTCACAGAACGCCACGTCCACGGGGAGCACACTCGTCGAGAACGTCCGCACGGTGTCGTACGACAGTCGCCTGTACAGCGCCGTGACGGCGGCCCGCACCGTCTCCAGATGCGGGTAGCCGTGTTCGACCGGCCCGTCGTTCGCCACGCCTCACCCCCAAGACGCCACTGAACCCGGTTCCACTGTACGAGGACCCGCCCCGCGGCGCCGACGGCGACGGCCACGGGGACGTCTGATCCCACAGCCGACCCCTTACCGCCGAGGGATGAGACGCCTTCGGCCACCCGGCGTGATCCCCGTAGGCTGACGCCCCATGACCACCAGCAACACCGGCTCGCCCGCCGTCGAGCCCGCCGTCCGCGAAGAGCTCGCCCGGCTGCGCGACAGCATCGACAACATCGACGCCGCCGTCGTCCACATGCTCGCCGAACGCTTCAAGTGCACCCAGCAGGTCGGCCACCTCAAGGCCCAGCACCAGCTGCCGCCCGCCGACCCGGCCCGCGAGGCCCGCCAGATCGCCCGGCTGCGCGCCCTCGCCGAGAACGCCAAACTCGACCCCGCCTTCGCCGAGAAGTTCCTGAACTTCATCGTCGCCGAGGTCATCCGCCACCACGAGCGCATCGCCGACGAAGCGCTCAACGGCGCCGCCCCGGGCGGCAACTGACGTCGCGCACGCCCCGGGGAGTGACACGGCGGCCCGCTCGGGGCATGCTGCGCTGTACACAGCATGTCAGCTGACGAGCACTGCGCGTCAGTGTCCCGGACTACTCTGGTCCTCCACGAGGGAGGGGCGTGGGGCCATGCCGTCGGATACCAGGATCCTCATCGTCGACGACCACGAGGACACGCTGTACGCGCTCGAAAGCGCCCTGGCCCCGCTGGGCTACCAGCTCAGCCGGGCCACCAGCGGCGACGAGGCACTCAAACAGGTGCTCCGCGGCCACGTCGGCCTGCTGCTGCTCGACGTGCGCATGCCCGGCGTCAGCGGACTGGAGGTCGTGCGCTACATGCGGCGCGTGGAGCAGACCCAGCACATCCCCGTGATCCTGCTCACCGGCTTCGGCGCCGACCACGAACTGACCACCACCGCCTTCCGGCTCGGCGTCGCCGACCTCGTCATGAAACCCGTCGACCCCTGGGCCCTGCGCACCAAGGTCCGCTACCTCTACGACGCCCACCGACGCCATCTCGCCCTGCAGAGGGAGGTGCAGCGCCTGCGCGCCCTCGCAGGGGAGCACACCGAGACCTCCGCACACCCCGAGCGCCCCGCACTGCCGCACCCCGACGCGCACGTGCCCACCCAGCGCCCCATGGGGGTGCACGCCGGGGAGCTCGAAAAGGACCGCACCCGGACCGGACATTGAGCACGTACCGATCCGCCTCTGTGCCGTGACGACGCCATCAGGCAGCATGTCTCGCATGTCCGTACTGACGCGCGACGAAGCGCAGACCCGAGCAGAGCTCCTCGACGTCCACCACTACACGATCGAACTCGACCTGACCGGCGGCGACGAGACCTTCGACTCCCGCACCCTGATCAGGTTCGCTGCCCGCGTGGACGGGGACACCTTCGTCGAGCTCAAGCCCGCCGAGCTGCGCTCCGTCACCCTCGACGGACACCCCCTGGACCCCGAAGCCCTGGACGGCAACCGGCTCGCCCTGCCGGGCCTCACCGCCGGCGAGCACGAACTGCACGTGGACGCCGCGATGCGCTACTCCCGCACCGGCGAGGGCATGCACCGCTTCACCGACCCCACCGACGGCGAGACCTACGTCTACACCCAGCTGTTCATGGAAGACGTCCAGCGCGTCTTCGCCGCCTTCGACCAGCCCGACCTCAAGGCCGTCTTCGAACTGTCCGTGACAGCCCCGCAGAACTGGACCGTCCTCGCCAACGGCGTCACCGAACACGCCGACGGCGTATGGACCGCGGCCCCCACACCGCTCATCTCCACCTACCTGGTCGCCGTCGCCGCAGGCCCCTGGCACTCCGTGCGCACCGAACACCGCGGCCTGCCCTTCGGCCTGCACTGCCGCCGCTCCCTCGCCCCCTACCTGGACGCCGACGCCGACGAACTCCTCGACGTCACCCGCGCCTGCTTCGACCGCTACCACGAGAAGTTCGACGAGCCCTACCCCTTCGACTCCTACGACCAGGCCTTCGTCCCCGAGTTCAACGCCGGCGCCATGGAGAACCCCGGCCTGGTCACCTTCCGCGACGAGTTCGTCTACCGCTCCGCCGTCACCGACACCGAACGCCAGACCCGCGCCATGGTCATCTCCCACGAGATGGCCCACATGTGGTTCGGCGACCTCGTCACCCTCAAGTGGTGGGACGACATCTGGCTGAACGAGTCCTTCGCCGAGTACATGGGCTACCAGACCCTCACCGAAGCCACCCGCTTCTCCGACACCTGGACCGACTTCGGCGTCACCCGCAAGTCCTGGGGCTACGACGCCGACCAGCGCCCCTCCACCCACCCCGTCGCCCCCGAAGCCGTCGACGACACCGCCTCCGCGCTGCTCAACTTCGACGGCATCTCCTACGCCAAGGGCGCCAGCGCACTGCGCCAACTGGTCGCATGGCTCGGCGAGAAGGACTTCCTCGCCGGCATCAACGCCCACTTCGCCCGGCACAAGTACGGCAACGCCACCCTCGCCGACTTCATCGACAACCTCGCCGGCGCCACCGACCGCGACGTCCACGCCTGGGCCGACGCCTGGCTGCGCACCACCGGCGTCGACACCCTCACCCCGCGCATCACACCCGGCGAGCACGGCACCTGCGCCCTCACCGTCGACCGCACCGGCAGCCGCCCGCACCGCATCGCCGCAGGCCTCTACGACCGCGACCTCGGCGACGACGGCGGCCAGCTCGTGCTGCGCGAACGCCTCCACCTCGACCTCCCGCACACCGAGGCCCACCCCATCGGCAAGCGGCCCGCCCTGCTCCTCCTCAACGACGGCGACCTCACCTACGCCAAGGTCCGCTTCGACCCCGAATCCTTCGAGACCGTCCGCAAGGACCTGTCCGGACTGCCCGAACCGCTCACCCGCGCGGTCGTCTGGAACGCCCTGCGGGACGCCGTCCGCGACGGCGAACTCGCCCCCCTCGCCTACCTGGAGACCGCCCGCGCCCACCTCCCGCTGGAGACGGACCTCGCCATCGTCCAGGGCGTGCTCGCCTTCGCCGCCACCTACATCGCCGACCGCTACCTCGCCCCCGAGGAGCGGCCCGCCGCCCTCGCCACCCTCTCCGAACTGTGCCGTGACCTCATCCGCCGCACCGAGGACGGCGACAACCCCGGCCTGCGCCTGATCGCCGTACGCCACCGCATCGACGTGGCCGCCCACCCCGACACCATCGCCGCCTGGCTCGCCGACGGCACCGTCCCCGGCGGCCCCGAGCTCGACCCCGAGCTGCGCTGGCGCGTCCTCGCCCGGCTCGCCGTCCTCGGCGCGACCGACGAGACCGCCATCGCCGCCGAACTGGAACGCGACCCGAGCGCCACCGGCCAGGAGGGCGCCGCCCGCTGCCGCGCCGCCCTGCCCGACCCCGAGGCCAAAGCCCGCGCCTGGGAGGCCATGTTCGGCTCCGACGACCTGTCCAACTACCTCTTCACCGCCACCGCCCGCGGCTTCTGGCAACCCGAACAGGCCGACCTGGTACGCGAGTACGTCGGGCGCTACTACGCCGACGCGGTCGCCGTCGCCGACCGCCGCGGGCCCGCCATCGCCGACGCCGCCGGCCGCTGGGCCTTCCCCGCCCACGCCGTCGACGCGGACACCCTCCACCTCGGCGAGGAATGCCTGCGCGCCGCCGCGCCCATCCCCGCGCTGCGCCGCAAGCTGGTGGACCAACTGGACGATCTGGCGAGGGCGTTGCGTGTCCAGGGGGCGACGGGGTCCAAGGCCGGCGGGGACACGAGTGCACTGAGGTAGGCGGGGCCGGCACCGGCGACGAAGGCGCGGGTCGGGTCGGTTGCCGGGTCGGTGGAGATGCGGGTCGGGTCGGTTGCCGGGTCGGCGGGCGTGCGGGGCCGGCCCGTCCGCCGGGCGGGGAGCGTGCGACTCCTGCCGGGTTTGCCGTACGGGAGATACCTCCACCCGGGTCGGGTCGTTGAGCCGTACGGGCGCCTCGCCCCGTGCCCCGGAGGTCAGCCCCCATGAGCATGCCGCCCCTTTCCTCAGGCCCCGAAGGTCCTCGCGCCCTGCGGCCGTTGCTCGACACCGTCCTCGAAGCGCTGGACACCGGAGCCCGGGCCCGGGGCGGGCCGCTGCCGACGGGCGGACCCGGGGCGGTCGCCGCGCGCCTGCGGGAAGCGGTGGGGGAGATCCTCCCCGGGCAGGGCGACCCGCACGCCCTGCCCACCCTGGTCCGGGCCTTCGCCGAAGGCGCCGCCGACCCCGCCCACCCCCTGTGCGCCGCCCACCTGCACTGCCCGCCCCTCGCCGTCGCCACCGCCGCCGACCTCGCCGCCTCGGCCCTCAACCCGTCCCTGGACTCCTGGGACCAGGCCCCGGCGGCCTCGGAGCTGGAAGCCCTGGCGGCAGGCGTGCTGGCCAGGGAGGTCTACCCGGAGCACCGCACCGCCGACGCCCTCGTCACCACCGGCGGCACCGAGTCCAACCAGCTCGCCCTGCTCCTCGCCCGGGAAGCGCACGGCGGCTCCGTCCGGCTCGTGTGCGGGACCAACGCCCACCACTCACTGCCCCGCGCCGCCTGGCTGCTCGGACTGCCCGAACCGGTCGTCGTACCCGCCCCGGACGGCACGCTCGACCCCGACGCGCTCGACGAGACCCTCACCGGACTGCCCGGACCGCTGCTCGTCGCCGCCACCGCCGGCACCACCGACGCCGGACGCATCGACCCGCTGCCCGAGATCGCCGCCCGTTGCGCCGCCCACGGCGCCCGGCTGCACATCGACGCCGCCTACGGCGGAGGCCTCCTCTTCAGCGACCGGCACCGCGCACGGCTCACCGGACTCGACGCCGCCCACACCGTCACCCTCGACCTGCACAAACTCGGCTGGCAACCGGTCGCCGCCGGCCTCCTCGCCGTCCGCGACCCCCGCGACCTCGCCGCCCTGCGGCAGCACGCCGACTACCTCAACGCCGCCGACGACACCGAGGCCGGACTCCCCGACCTCCTCGGCCGGTCCCTGCGCACCACCCGCCGCCCCGACGTCCTCAAACTCGCCGTCACCCTCAAGACCCTCGGACGCAGCGGCCTCGGCGCGCTCGTCGACCAGGTGTGCGCCCACGCCCGGCAGTTCGCCGCCCTCGTCGACGCCCACCCCGGCTTCGAACTGCACGCCCCGCCCGTCATCAGCACCGTGCTGTTCCGGCCCACCGGCGCCACCGACACCACCGTCGCCGCCGTACGCCGCGCGCTGCTCACCGACGGCTCCGCCGTCCTCGGCCGGGCCCGCCTCGACGGCCGGCTGTGGCTCAAGGCCACCCTCCTCAACCCCGCCACCGGGCCCGACGACCTGGCCGCCCTGCTGCACCTCGCGGCAACGAGCCGAGCCACCCTCGTGGAAGGACACACCCCCCGATGAACCCCGCACCCACCCCCGACCCCGACGCCCCCCGCGACCTCGTCGGCATCGGCATCGGCCCCGCCAACCTCTCCCTCGCCGCCCTCGCCCACCCCCTCGGCGGCCTCGACACCGTCTTCTACGACCAGAACCCCGCCTTCGCGTGGCACCCCGGCCTGCTCATCGAGGGCACCACCCTCCAGGTCCCCTTCCTCGCCGACCTGGTCTCCCTCGCCGACCCCACCAGCCCCTGGACCTTCCTCAACTACCTCAGGACCCGCGAGCGGCTCTTCCCCTTCTACTTCGCCGAGCGCTTCCACATCCACCGCGCCGAGTACGACGCCTATTGCCGCTGGGTCAGCGAGAACCTCCCCGGCCTCCACTTCGGCCACCAGGTCGACGCCGTCCGCTGGAACCCCGAACGCGACGTCTTCGAGGTCGACTTCACCCAGCTCGACAGCGACGGGGAAGCAGAAGCCCTCGGCCGCACCTACGCCCGCGACGTCGTCCTCGGCATCGGAACCGAGCCCTACGTCCCCGACCCCCTCAAGCCCCTCGTCGAGGCCCCCGGCGTGCCCGTCGTGCACGCCGCCGACTACCTCGACCACCGCGCCGCCCTGCTCGCCGCCGAACACGTCACCGTCGTCGGCATCGGACAGTCCGGCGCCGAGGTCTTCCTCGACCTGCTGCGCAACCGGCCCGCCGGACGCGAGAAACTGCACTGGCTGGGCCGCACCGAGGCCTTCGCGCCCATGGAGTACTCCAAGCTCGGCCTGGAGCACTTCACCCCCGACCACACCCGCTACTTCCACGCCCTGCCCGAATCCACCCGCGACCGGCTCGTCGAAGGCCAGTGGCAACTGCACAAGGGCATCGACGCCGCCACCATCGCCGCCGTCCACGACGAGCTCTACCGCCGCACCCTGCACGGCGGCTGGCCCGACGCCGTCCTCACCCCCGGCGTGCGGGTCCGCACCGCCGGCCGCGTCGCCACGACCAAAGTGGAACTGCACCTCGAGCACGACCTGCAGAACAGCCGCTCCCGCCTCACCACCGACGCCGTCGTCCTCGCCACCGGCTACCGCGAACGCCCCCTCGACCGGATCCTCGCCGGCCTCGACCCCTACATGCGCCGCGACAACAAGGAGCGGCCCCGCATCGACGAGGACCACCGGCTCGTCCTCGACCCGTCCGTCACCGGCACCGTGTACGTCCAGAACGCCGAGACCCACACCCACGGCGTCGGCGCCCCCGACCTCGGCCTCGCCGCCTGGCGCAGCGCGATCGTCCTCAACTCCCTGACGGGCAGGGAAGCCTATGCACTCCCGCGCCGCACCGCCTTCACCACCTTCGGCCTCACCCAGCGGGCCCACGTCCCGCCGCCCCGCGAGGCACCGGCCCTGACCCCGCTGGTCGACGACCGAAGGTGACGAAGCACGCGGATCAGAACACGGGCGTACCGTTACGCGTGAGCTTCCAGTCGACTCCCGCGAAGGCGGCCGGCTCGATCGACCCCTTCGCCTTCACCCAGGCGATCATGGTGTTGCGGATCTCCTCCGAGTTCGACCACAGCACCTGGGCCGCGGCGACGTGCGGGAAGTTGCCGCCGCCGTTGGCCCGGTAGTTGTTCACCGCGAACACGAACTTCGCGTCGTCCGCGAGCGGCTCCCCCTCGAACCGCACGTTCGTCACCCGCGACCCGGCCGGCTTCGCGATGTCGATCTCGTACGACAGACCGCTCACCACGTCGTAGTTGTAGTCCGGCGTGCCGTTCGCGTTCGTCAGCTTCGCCGGATCCACCGGGGCGTCCGGCGCGGTCTGCACGTAGTAGTTCGCCGAGAACTCCAGGTACGCCTTCATCTGGGCGCCCGTCATCAGACGCGCCTCCAGCGTGTTCTCGAAGACGTACAGACCCGCCACGTCCCGGATCGTCACCTGGCCCGCCGGGATCCGCGCGCTGCGCGAGAAGCACGCCGCCTGCGACAGCACCGGCAGCGCGGCGTACTCCGTGCCCGCCAGCGCCTGCTTCACCGTGTCCGCCTGGATGTGGTTGATCAGGTCGATGATCGGTACGTCCTTGTACGGCGCCTCGGCCGACGTCATCTCCGCCGCGTTGGTGCCGATGACCTGGTTGACGTACGCCACGACCTTCTCGTGCTCGTCCGTCAGCAACTTCGTGATCTTCGGGTCCTCCTCCACGGTGTTGGAGTTCAGGACCTTCGCGCCGACCTTCTCGACCTTCCAGCAGCCCTTCTCCCAGACCAGCTCGAAGTCGAACAGCGTCAGCCGCTGGCCCCACTTCAGCGGCTCCGACAGCACGACCTGCTTGCCGGTCTTCTTGTTCGCGACGAAGTACTCCGGGATCTCCGTGTGCGCGTGCCCGACCAGGATCGCGTCGATGCCCGGCACCTGCTCGGCCACCAGCGCGGCCGCGTTCTCGATGTACGGCAGCTGGTCACCGTAGGACGACGTCCCCGACGAACCACTGTGCGCCGACACGATCACCACGTCCGCGCCCATCGACCGCAGCTTCGGCACCCACTTCGCCGCCTGCTCCTCCAGACCCGGGAACGTCATCTTGCCCTGCACGTTCGCCTTGTCCCAGATGGCGATGCCCGGGTTGGTCAGACCCAGCACCGCCACCTTCACGTCCCGCCCGTGCGGCGTGCGCAGCCGGTGCATGCTGTACGGCGCGAACGCCGGCCGCAGCGTCTTCGCGTCCAGCGCGTTCGCCCCCAGCAGCGGGAAATCACACTGCTGCTCGAACTTCCGCAGCACCGGGATGCCGTAGTTGAACTCGTGGTTGCCGAGCGCCGCCGCGTCGTAGCCCATGGCGTTCATCGCCTGCGCCATCGGGTGCACCGGGCCGCCCTCGGCCGTGATCGGGTCGACCTTGGCGTAGTAGTACGACAGCTGCGTGCCCTGGATGGTGTCGCCCGCATCGATCAGCAGCGTGTTGCGGCGGCCCTTCTCCGCACGGACCCGGTTGACGAGGGTGGAGACCTTGGCCAGGCCCACGTCGTTGTGGTCCTTGTCGTCGAACTCCTTGTCCGTGAAGTAGTCCCAGTTGAAGACGTTGCCGTGCAGGTCCGTCGTCCCCAGCACGGTGAACGCGTACCGCTTCGCGCCCCGCTTCGCCTCGGCCGCCTGTGCACCCGGCGCCGAGACCGCACCGGCCAGCGCCACCCCCGCCCCGGTCACGGCGGACTTCTCCAGGAACTTCCGGCGGTTCAACGGCATGTCTGGCTCCCCTGCGGAATCTGTGAACGACGCGCGTAGATAACGCGCGTAGATTCTGACCCGTCCATGACCGACCGCAACAGACCCGGCAGGTTGCGATCTGATGACTCGGCCTCCCGGATCCCCGACCGCCGATCAGCCCAGACATGACAGAGTGGGGCGTATGACCGCGGCCACCCCAGACGCCTCCCCGCCCGCCGTCCCCTACGGCACACCCGAGGCCCCCCGCATCGCCGTCCGCGGCGAGGCCCGCCTCGAAGTCGACCCCGAGATCGCCCGCATCGGCATCACTGTCGCCGCCCGCGGCCGCGACCGCCGCTCCGCCCTCGACGACCTCACCCGCCGCAACGCCGGCGTCCTCGACCTCGTCAAGTCCTACGGCGACGCCGTCGAACGCCTGGAGAGCGGCGCCATCTCCATCACACCCGAACTCACCAAACACGGCCGCGGCGAACGCGTCCGCACCTACCACGGCAGCGTCCACGTCACCGCAGAACTCACCGACTTCACCGCCCTGGGTGAACTCACCACCCGACTCGCCGACCTCGAACTCACCCGCGTCGACGGCCCCTGGTGGGCCCTGCGCCCCGACTCGCCCGCCCACCGCGAAGCCCGCAAGCAGGCCGTCCACGAAGCCGTCCAACGCGCCCGCGAGTACGCCGAAGCCCTCGGCACCCGCCTCTCCGCCCTCGTCGAACTCGCCGACATCGGCGCCGAGAGCGCCCCACCGGCCTACCCCCAGACCCCCGGCCGCATGCGCTCCGCTGCCTACGGCGGCGCCCCCGAGGACGCCCCCGCCCCCCTCGACCTCGAACCCCAGCGCCAACGCGTCCACGCCCAGATCAACGCCCGCTTCACGATGGTGCCGCCCCAGCTGTAGGCATCCCTCGCGGGCCCATTCCGAAAACACGACCGAATTCACCGCGGGTGCTCATCGGAGCGCCCCTGCGCACAATTCGACACCTGTCAATAACACTTCACGCAAAGTCTGTTGAGCGGTCATGCCCGACCAATTCACTACCGGTCGGTAACTCATAGGCTCCTTTCATGCGCCGAGCAAAAATCGTCTGCACCCTGGGACCCGCCACCGACTCGTACGACCGGATCAAGGACCTCGTCGACGCCGGAATGGACGTAGCCCGCTTCAACCTCAGCCACGGCGGCCACGCCGAACACGAGGAGCGCTACCACCGGGTCCGCAAAGCAGCCGACGAGACCGGCCGCAGCGTCGGCCTCCTCGCCGACCTTCAAGGCCCCAAGATCAGGCTCGGCCACTTCACCGAAGGTCCCGTACTCCTCGAACGCGGCGACACCTTCACCATCACCGTCGAAGAAGGCGTCGAAGGCGACGGCCACATCTGCGGCACCACCTACGCCGGCCTCGCCGCGGACGTCACCCCCGGCGAACGCATCCTCGTCGACGACGGCAAGGTCTGCCTCAAGGTCACCTCCGTCGACGGCCCCCGCATCCACACCACCGTCCTCGAAGGCGGCGTGATCAGCGACCACAAGGGCCTCAACCTCCCCGGCGTCGCCGTCTCCGTCCCCGCCCTCTCCAAAAAGGACGAGGACGACCTCCGCTGGGCGCTGCGCACCGGCTTCGACGTCATCGCCCTGTCCTTCGTCCGCTCCGGACGCGACATCCACGACGTCCACCGCATCATGGACGAGGAAGGCCGCCGCCTCCCCGTCATCGCCAAAATCGAAAAACCCCAGGCCGTCGAAACCATCGACGACATCGTCGCCGCATTCGACGGCATCATGGTCGCCCGCGGAGACCTCGGCGTCGAAATGCCACTCGAACAGGTCCCGATCGTCCAGAAACGCGCGATCAAACTCGCCAAACGCAATGCCAAGCCGGTCATCGTCGCCACCCAGATGCTCGACTCGATGATCGACAACGCCCGGCCCACCCGCGCCGAAGCCTCCGACGTCGCCAACGCGGTCATCGACGGCACCGACGCCGTGATGCTCTCCGGCGAGACCAGCGTCGGCAAACACCCCGTCGAGACGGTCCGCACGATGGCCCGCATCGTCGAAGCGGCGGAGGAGGACATCCTGGCAAAGGGCCTCCCGCCCCTCACCGAACGCAACAAGCCCCGCACCCAGGGCGGCGCGGTCGCCCGCGCGGCAGCCGAGATGGGTGACTTCCTGGGCGCCCGCTTCCTGGTCGCCTTCACCCAGTCAGGCGACACCGCCCGCCGCCTCTCCCGCTACCGCTCCCCGATCCCCCTCCTCGCCTTCACCCCCGACCAGGCGACCCGCTCCCAGCTCAGCCTCACCTGGGGCGTCGAGACCTTCCTCGGCCCCTGCGTCGACACCACCGACGCGATGGTCGACCAGGTCGACGAACTCCTCCTCCGCTACGGCCGCTGCAACCCGGGCGACACGGTCGTCATCACATCCGGCTCCCCACCCGGCGTCTCCGGCTCGACCAACATGGTCAGGGTCCACCACATCGCGGAGTAGCCGGGTCAGTACTTGGGCCCGACGTGGGCGTCCATGAGAGCGACGGAGGCTTTGCGGGCTACGGAGATGTTGCGTGAGTTTGCCTTCTTCCATTCGACGCCCACTTGGTCAAGCGCTGCGGTGAAGAGGCGGATGATGTCGGCCGATAGATTGGTGAAGAAGTACCGCGGATACTCGTAGCGCTTTCGCTTCCCGCCGACGATCCGGGTCGTCCAGTTGGTGATTCGGCAACCGTCGGAGTGGATGAGCCCGCGGATGAACTCCCAGGGGTGGGCGTCGACGATGGCTTGCTGCCATGGTTCGAGGGCGATCCGGCGTTCGTGTTTCATGCCGGGGCCGTGCTGGGGAAAGAGATGCGGCCAGTGCCTGCTGTAGCTGGTCACCGAGACGTACCCCTGAGCCTGTGTGCGGGAGGCGCGCCCGGTCGGGTTGACGGCGCGCATCGCGATCTCGCAGGCGTCGATCAGACCGGGCCATGCGTCGGCGCACGCGATCCTCAGGTAGTAACCGGTGCCGCGAGGGCTGCCGCTGATGCAGCCATCGCCGAGATAGAGGCCCAGCAAGTAGGCGTACGCCGACTCATCGGAGGGTGGTCCGGGGTGGTCCGGGGGCGCCATACGGGGGCGCGGCTCGAGGCGGTGCCGCCAGGAGCGGATCGCGGCCCGCGAAATGCCCGTTTCACGGCTCACCGAATTCAGGCTGCGGCCTTGGGCCACCAACGCGAGTGCTCGCTTGCGTGTGCTGAGGTCGTACATAGGAGTCACAGTGGAACTGTGATCACGTCGACACGCAGCGAAAAGCGGATGTTCACGAGAACGTGGACATCCGCTTCGAAGTGGTGACCTTGGAAACCAAGGAAAAGTGCCCCGGGTCGGACTCGAACCGACACTGTATGGGTTTTGAATCCATTGCCTGCTGCCAATTGGGCTACCGGGGCCCGGTGAATCCAAGGTTGACCTCGACCCACTGCCTGACCACCATACCGCAGCTAGGTACGCTCTTGGGAGCAGTACCGGCCTGCCCCTACCAAGGAGCCCACGTGAGTGCCCCCGAGTCGCCCCAGCCTGTTGACGTGCCTGATGAGGACAAGTCGCACGTGCCCCCGATGACGACGCGGGTCGTCATCGCCGAGGACGAGGCGCTGATCCGGCTCGATCTCAAAGAGATGCTGGAGGAGGAGGGGTACACCGTCGTCGGCGAGGCCGGGGACGGTGAGCAGGCGGTGGAGCTGGCGCGTGAGCACCGGCCCGATCTGGTGATCCTGGACGTGAAGATGCCGAAGCTGGACGGCATCTCGGCGGCGGAGAAGATCGCGGAGGAGAGCATCGCGCCGGTGCTGATGCTGACCGCGTTCTCGCAGCGCGACCTGGTGGAGCGGGCCCGGGACGCGGGCGCGATGGCGTACCTCGTGAAGCCGTTCAGCAAGACCGACGTCGTGCCGGCGATCGAGATGGCCGTCTCGCGGTTCACGGAGCTGAAGGAGCTGGAGAAGGAGGTCGCCGACCTCACGCTCCGGTTGGAGACGCGCAAGCTGGTGGACCGGGCGAAGTCGATTCTGCAGACGGAGTACGGCCTGTCGGAGCCGGCTGCTTTCCGGTGGATCCAGAAGACGTCGATGGACCGTCGGATGTCGATGCAGCAGGTCGCGGAGGCGGTCATTCAGGACGCCGACGAGAAGAAGGCCAACAAGGGCTGAGAGTCAGACGCGAGAGGCCCGCTTCCCTTCCGGACCGGAGGGGGAGCGGGCCTCTTGGCGTACGGGCCGGGACCTCAGTCCTCGCCCAGGTACGCCTTGCGTACCGACTCGTCGTGCAGCAGGTCCTGGCCCGTCCCGGACAGGACGATGTTGCCGACCTCCATGACGTGTCCCTGGTCGGCCAGGGACAGGGCCGCCTGGGCGTTCTGTTCGACGAGGAGGATCGTCGTGCCCTGGGACTTGAGCTCGGAGATGGTCGCCATGATCTTCTGCATCATGATCGGGGAGAGACCCATGGAGGGCTCGTCGAGCATGAGCAGCTTGGGCTGGGACATGAGGGCGCGTCCCATGGCGAGCATCTGCTGCTCACCGCCCGAGAGGGTTCCTGCGGCCTGCTTGCGGCGTTCCCCGAGGATGGGGAAGAGGTCGTAGGCGCGCTGGATGTCCTTTTCGATGCCTTCTTTGTCCTTGCGGAGGAAGGCTCCGAGCTGGAGGTTCTCGGCGATGGTGAGGCGGGGGAAGATGTGCCGGCCTTCGGGGGAGTGGGCGAGTCCGAGGGCGACGATCTTGTGGGCGGGGACCCCGCTCAACGGCTTGCCGTCGAAGAGGATCTTCCCGGCGGTGGGCTTGAGGAGGCCCGACAGGGTGCGCAGGGTGGTGGTCTTGCCGGCGCCGTTGGTGCCGATGAGGGTGACGACCTGGCCTGCTTCGACGCTGAAGGAGATGCCCTTGACGGCTTCGATCTTGCCGTAGGAGACCCGGAGGTCTTCGACCTCGAGCAGTGCGGTCACTTGGCGTCTCCCTTGGTGCTGCTGGTGGTGCTGGTCGCGTCGGCGGCGGCTTCGGCGGCCTCGACCTCGGCGGCTTCGGCTTCGCCGGGGTCGCCTTCGAAGGGTTCGCCGAGGTAGGCGGCGATGACGCGCTCGTCGGCCTGGACGACGTCGGAGGTGCCTTCGACGAGCTTTTCGCCCTGGACGAGGACGGCGACGCGGTCGGAGAGGTTGAAGACGAAGCGCATGTCGTGCTCGATGAGCAGGACGGCGATGCCCCGGTCGCGGATGGCGAAGACGAGTTCCTCGGTGGCCCGTGTCTCCTGGGGGTTCATGCCGGCGGTGGGTTCGTCGAGGAGCAGCAGGCCGGGCTCGGAGGCCATGGCGCGTGCGATCTCGAGCTTGCGCTGTTCGCCGTAGGGGAGGTTGCGGGCGAGGTGGTCGCGTTTGTGGGCGAGGCCGATGAACTCGAGGAGTTCCATGGCGCGTTCCTCGCTGGCGCGTTCGGCCTTCTTGAAGCCGGGGCCGCGCAGGAGGGCGGACCAGAGGCCTTCCTTGGTGCGGGTGTGGCGTCCCACGAGGACGTTTTCCAGGACCGTCATGTTGGCGAACAGGCGGATGTTCTGGAAGGTGCGGGCGATGCCGGCCTGGGTGACCAGGTGGGGTTTCGGGGGGAGGACGGTGCCTTTGTAGGAGACGGTGCCCTCGGTGGGGACGTAGAGGCCGGTCAGGCAGTTGAAGAAGGTGGTCTTGCCGGCGCCGTTGGGGCCGATGAGACCGACGATTTCGCCGGCGTTGACCGTGAAGTCGACGGAGCGTACGGCGGTGAGGCCGCCGAAGCGCATGGTGACGTCGCGTGCTTCGAGTACTGGTGTGGTCATGTTCTTACGCCCCCGCCTTGGTGACGGCCGGTTCGTCGGTCAGCGTGGTCTGTTTGGGTACGTCGAGTTGGCCGGTCTCGTGGAATTCGAGCTGGCGCCGGCGGTTGGCGATGATGCCTTCGGGGCGGAAGCGCATCAGGAGGATGAGCGCGATGCCGAAGGCGAGGAGCGACTTGTCCTGGAGGAAGACGAGCTTCTCGGGGAGGAGGTAGAGCAGGGCCGCGCCGAGGAGGGGTCCGGCGACGGTGCCCATGCCGCCGAGGACGACCGCGGCCAGGAGGAACGCGGAGTTGGGCGGGGTGGAGCCGGCGAACTGGTACGGCGTGGGGACGACGCTGTAGGTGACGTGTGCGCTGACGGTGCCGGCGAGGCCGGCGAGGGCGGCGCCGAGGGCGAAGGCGACGAGTTTGACGCGGAAGCCGTTGATGCCCATGGCGGTGGCGGCGGTCTCGTCCTCGCGGATGGCGATCCAGGAGCGGCCGATGCGGGAGTCCGCGGCACGCGTGTAGACCAGGACCACGATGGCCATGATGAGGACCATCAGGAGGTAGTAGTTGGCGAAGCGGCCGAGGGTGAATCCGCCGATGTCGTGGGCCTGGCCGAAGTTGAAGCCGAAGAAGTTCAGGTCGGGGATGTTGGCGATGCCGTTCGGGCCGTTGGTGACGTCGGGTCCGGAGTCGCCGTCCATGTTGTTGACGGCGATGCGGAAGATCTCTCCGAAGCCGAGGGTGACGATGGCGAGGTAGTCGCCGCGCAGTCGCAGGGTCGGGGCGCCGATGAGGACGCCGAAGACGAGGGAGGCGGCGGCGCCGGCCAGGGCAGAGGCCCAGAAGGGCAGGTGGACGCCGGAGATGGTGGAGAACTCGGAGCCGGAGACGAGGGCGGCGGTGTAGGCGCCGACGCCGAGGAAGGCGACGTATCCGAGGTCGAGGAGTCCGGCGAGGCCGACGACGATGTTGAGGCCGAGGGCGACGGTCCCGAAGATCAGGATGTTGACGCCGATGTTGGCGTAGTGGTCGTCGGTCTGGGTGAAGGGGAAGGCGATGGCCGCGGCGAAGCCCATGGCGAGGGTGAAGCTGCGGTTGGCGGCGACGAGGGCCGAGAAGCGGTCCATGAGGCCGGCGGTGTGCAGCGCCCACATCGCGAAGGTGACGACGAAGAGGTAGCCGATGAAGAGTTCGCCGTACTCGGTGTCGATGCCGTAGGTGAAGACGCCGAGGCCGATGATGGTGACCACGGTGATGACGGCCCGCTGGATCCAGGGCGCGGTGGCCTGGGCGGCGGGGATGCGGTCGGGCTTGGCGACGTAGGCCTTGAGGGTTTCCTTGGTGCCGTCGGTGCCGGTGCGCTCCTGGGGGAGGGCGAAGGCGCCGAGGACGGGCAGCAGGGAGGCGATGGCCGCGATCCAGCCACCGGGTTCGAGGTTGACGACGCCGCCGAGCTGGGCGCTGATGGCGATGACGGTGAACCAGGTGACGGTGAATCCGCCGAGCGCGGTGAGCACGAGGGGTGCGTTGTTGCGGGCGGGCAGCAGCCAGCCGAGGCCGCGGACGCCGTAGGAGGCGAGGGCGAACAGGGCGGTGAGGACGCCGGCGGTGAAGGTCAGCCACTGCAGGCCACCGGGGTAGCCGTTGATGGTGAGTTTGCCGGGGAATTCGTCCGTCCAGGTCCAGGCGAGGAACGTGGAGGCGGCGGTGGCGATGCCGCCGACGAGCAGCAGGGCGCGGGCGGCCGCTGCGGGCAGGGGTATGAGTCCACGCGGTGCGGGCGTCGGGGTGGGGACGGCGTCCGGCACTGGCGTCTTGGTCGTCTCGGTCATGTGATCACGCCCTGTCCGCGACGCGCTCGCCGAGCAGGCCCTGTGGCCTGAAGAGGAGCACGAGGATGAGGAGGCAGAAGGCCCACACGTTGGCCCAGCTCTGGCCGCCGAGCTGCTGCATGCCGGGGATCTCGTCGATGTAGGCGGAGGCGAGGGTTTCGGCGATGCCGAGGACGACGCCGCCGAGCATGGCGCCGTAGATGTTGCCGATGCCGCCGAGGACGGCCGCGGTGAAGGCCTTGAGGCCCATCAGGAAGCCCATGCGGTAGTCGACGTTGCCGTACTTCAGTCCGTAGGCGACGGCGGCGACGGCGGCGAAGAAGCCGCCGATGGCGAAGGCGATCACGATGATGCGGTTGGTGTCGATGCCCATGAGCTGCGCGGTGTCGGGGTCCTGCGCGGTGGCCTGCATGGCGCGGCCGGTGCGGCTGCGGCGCACGAAGAGGGCGAGGGCCGCCATGCAGAGGACGGCGGCGAGGATGAGGAAGATGTCGGCGTCCTTGATGGTGACGGAGCCGATGTCGTGGGTGGCGTCGAGGCCGGGGAAGGCGCGGGCGCGGTCGGCGCCGGGGTAGAAGTTGCGCACGACCTCCTGGAGGGCCAGGGAGAGGCCGATGGCCGTGATGAGGGGTGCCAGGCGTGGGGCTCCGCGCAGGGGGCGGTAGGCGAACCGTTCCGCTCCGACGGCGATGAGGATGGCCACGAGGGCGCCGCCGATGAGCATCATCGGTACGGCGATGGCCATCGAGGTGCCGTCGGGGAGGATGTAGAAGTAGACCGTGAGGGCGCCGAAGGCGCCGGTCATGAAGATCTCGCCGTGCGCGAAGTTGATGAGCTGGACGATGCCGTACACCATCGTGTAGCCGATGGCGATCAGCCCGTACATCGAGCCGAGAAGCAGCCCGTTGGCCAGCTGCTGCGGCAGGGTGTTCACCGCATGGCCTCCATGTCGCTGGTGGTCGTGTGCACTGGATGTGTGCGTGGTCGTGTGCTGTGTGGGGGTGTGGAAACGGGCCGCGCGGTCGGGGTCCTCCTTCCGCGCGGCCCGTGGTGCGGCGTTGTGGCGGGCCGGGTTACTTCAGGTCGGCGGTGCCGGTCTCCACGTCCTTCCAGGCACCCTTCTCGACCTGGTAGACCGTCAGCTGCTTGTTGGTGGTGTCGCCGTACTGGTCGAAGGAGATCTTGCCGGTGAGGCCTTCGAAGTCGGACTTCTGGACACCGTCGACGACCTTGGAGCGCAGGTCGTTGATGTCGGTGGGCACCTTGCCGCCGTTGGCGTCGGCCGCGGCCTTGACGGCCTTGATGATGGCGGTGGTGGCGTCGTAGGCGTAGGCGCCGTACGCGCCGTAGTCGCCCTTGTAACCCTTGTCCTTGTACGTCTGGATGAACGTCTTGGCCGCGGGCAGGGTGTCGGCGGGGACACCGATGGCGGTGGCGAGGTCGCCCTCGGAGGACTTGCCGGCGGCCTCGATGTAGGTCGAGGCGAACATGCCGTCGCCGCCGAACAGCGGGATCTTGACGCCGGCGTCCTTGAGCTGCTTGGTGATCAGCGAGGACTCGTCGTACTGGCCGCCGTAGTAGAGCAGGTCGGCACCGGAGTTCTTGATCTTCGTGACGAGGGAACCGAAGTCCTTGTCACCGGTGTTGACGTGGTCGGTGCCGACGACCTTGCCGCCGAGCTTCTTGTACTGCTCGTTGAAGATCTTCGCGAGACCGGCGCCGTAGGTCTGCTTGTCGTCGACGACGAAGGCCTTCTTCTTCTTGAGGCCGTTGTACGCGTAGCCGGCGGCGAAGCTGCCCTGCAGCTCGTCCGTGGTGGCGGTACGGAAGTAGGTCTTGAAGGGACGCTTCTTGTCCGTCTGCCAGTTCTTGCCCTGGGTCAGCTCGGGCGCCGTGTTCGCCGGGGAGATCTGGACCATGTTGGCCGAGGCGAACACCTGCTGCATCGTCTGCGCGACGCCGGAGTTCAGCGGGCCGACGGCGCCGACGGCGGTCTTGTCGCCGACGATGCTGGTGGCGTTGGACTGGCCGGTGGCGGGCTGCGCCTTGTCGTCCAGGGCCGTGAGCTTGAACTTCACGCCCGGAACCCAGTTGTTCTTGTTGGCGTCGTCGACGGCGATCTGGGCGCCGTACTGGATGCCGAGACCGGTGGTGGAGTTCTCGCCGGAGAGGGGGGCGTCGACGCCGATGGTCAGCGTGGTGCCGCTCCCGTTGTCTCCGCCCTTGTCACCGCTGTCGTCTCGGGAACCGCAGGCGGTGAGAGTCAGAGCTCCGGTCGTGAGAACGGAGGTAAGAATCACCAAGGAACGCTGTCGCACAATCAGTCCTTTCACAGGCAGGCCCCGCCCTGGTCGGGGGGTGAGTGCCGCGCTGGTACCGAACTCCCGATGGAGCGGTGACTGGCCGTGACTCTAAGCCCGGGGTAAGGGCAGGGTCAGCGGCGCGGGCTCGCTTGTGACTTTCTTGTTATGACGGGGTGGATGTCCGGTCTCCGTGGCGGGCCCTCTCGACGGGTTTGGTGGATTTTCGCCGAGGTCCGCATTCTGAGAACCCGCACTTCCGGTTGGCCATGGCTGAGATCGTGCGGTTGCCGGAATGGATACGCGACCAGCAAGATCGGAAAGGTTCCGGGCGCGGGCCCGGCCGAAGGCGAAAGCGCGGCGTTGTATTGCGCGCGCGTTACGGAGCGTCACGGCAGGAATTGCGTGGTCTATACACGAGAAACTCCCGCGCTATCGGAATCGGTGATATTCCACGGGATGCGGCGGGTCGCTCACCGGGCCGGGACCGCGCGCGTGAGGCGGCGCGGGCGGTGCCGTGCGGCCTGTGGCGTCCGATGTCGCCGCAGGCCGGTGGCGCGGGCTACGGCAGCTTCACGAACGGCGAGAGGAAGGCGCGGGCGCCGGGGGTGTCCAGGCGGTACGTCACGTTGGTCGCGTAGCAGGGGGTGTCGCCGGTGATGGTGGTGGCCGCGAGGATCCTCTTGCCGCCGATCACGGCGAAGTTGGGTCCGCCCGAATCGCCGTAGCAGGCGCCGCCGTTGCCCTGGGGTGCTGTCATCGCGAGCCGGGCCCAGGAGTCGTTGAGGGCGTTGAAGGTGACGGGTGCCTTCATCCGGACGCCGCCGCCGGGGTGGGTCTGGCCGCCGGGGCCGTTGACGGCCTCCTGGGTGCCGTAGCCGGCGACGAGCCAGTCGGTGTCGTTCAGGCCCTGCGGGCCGAGTCGGCCGAGCTGGTTCGCGGTGGGCAAGGTCGCCGGGGTGAAGCTCCAGCGGGCCTTGACCTGGGCGGTCGGCAGCTGGAGCACCGCGATGTCGTGGGTGTCGGAAGCGGGTCCCGGGTACGCGGGGTGGGTGTGGGCGGTGCCCGGGACGGCGACGGAGGCGGCCTGCGCGGCCGGGTCGCCCGGGTACTTCCTCGCCGCCGCGTCGAGGCCCGACTGCACGTCCTGGTCGAGGGAGACGTAGAACCGCACGTTGTCGGGCCAGTCCGAGGTGCAGTGCGCGGCGGTCAGGAAGGTGTCCGCGTCGATCATGGTGCCGGAGCAGACCAGTCGACGCGGTCGGGGGTCGCTGGGTCGCCGTCGTCGTCCCAGGTGGCCACGAGTGCGCCCACCTCGGTGCGTTCGGGGGCGGGGGTGGCGTTGTAGGAGTTGATGGCGGAGGACGGCAGCGCGGTGGCGAGCACGGTGGCACAGGCCGCGGCGGTGACGGCGAAGGCGCGTACGGAGGTCAAGAGAAACCCTTCTGCGGGTGGGACGGGTCTTCTCCTGTGGGGGTGGGCGCCAGTGAAATGCCAGGAGGGCGGCCGCGACAAGAGCGCGCCCGCCCCTCCAGGGTTTTCCCTACGTCGGACGGCACGTCGGTGAGAACGGCGTCCGGCCCGGCGGTCAGTTCGCGGCGCGGATGAGTTCCTCGTCGCCCGGCTTGACGTCCCGCAGGAGGCAGGTCAGCCGGGCCGTGCACACCCTTTTGTCGTTTTCATCCGTGATGACGATTTCATACGTGGCGGTCGACCGGCCCCGGTGCACGGGTGTGGCCACGCCCGTGACCAGTCCGGAGCGCACCCCGCGGTGGTGAGTGCAGTTGAGGTCGACACCCACGGCGATCTTGGAGCTCCCGCCGTGCAGCATCGAACCGATCGACCCCAGGGTCTCGGCCAGCACCGCGGAGGCCCCGCCGTGCAGCAGCCCGTAGGGCTGGGTGTTGCCCTCCACCGGCATGGTCCCGACGACCCGGTCCGCAGACGCGTCGGAGATCTGTACGCCCATCCGGTTCCCGAGGTGGCCCGCGGAGAACAGGGCCTGGAGGTCCACGCCGAGCGCGGCGTACTCGTCGATGACCTCTTGCGGGAAATTCACATGCTGCTGCTCACCCATCGGGCCCGGCTCCGTTCGTCCTCGTCACTCGGCTGCCTGTATCACTGAGCGAACGCTCAGTCGGTTGCCGATTGTTCCAGACGCACCACGACGGACTTGCTGGCCGGGGTGTTGCTGGTGTCCGCCGTGGCGTCCAGCGGCACCAGGACGTTGGTCTCCGGGTAGTACGCGGCCGCGCAGCCCCGGGCCGTCGGGTAGTGCACGACGCGGAAACCGGGCGCCCGGCGCTCCACGCCGTCCTTCCACTCGCCGACCAGGTCGACGTACGACCCGTCCGCCAGCTTCAGGGTCCGTGCGTCCTCGGGGTGGACCAGCACCACCCGGCGGCCGTTCCTGATGCCCCGGTAACGGTCGTCGAGGCCGTAGATCGTGGTGTTGTACTGGTCGTGCGAGCGCAGCGTCTGCAGCAGCAGGCGGCCCTCGGGCAGCCGCGGGTACTCCACGGGGGCGGTGGTGAAGTTGGCCTTGCCGGTGGCCGTGGGGAAGCGGCGCTCGTCGCGCGGGGCGTGGGGGAGCGCGAAGCCCCCGGGGCGGGCCACGCGCGCGTTGAAGTCCTCGAAGCCCGGGATCACGCGCGCGATGCGGTCCCGGATCGTCGCGTAGTCCTTCTCGAACTCCTCCCACGGGGTGCGGCTGTTGGCGCCGAGCACGCGGCGGGCCAGCCGGCTGACGATGGCCGGCTCCGACAGCAGATGCCGGCTCGCGGGCTCCAGTCGCCCCCGGGAGGCGTGCACCATGCCCATCGAGTCCTCGACCGTCACGAACTGCTCGCCGCCGCCCTGCAGATCGCGCTCGGTGCGGCCGAGCGTCGGCAGGATCAGGGCACGCGCGCCCGTGACCACGTGCGAGCGGTTCAGCTTCGTCGACACGTGCACGGTGAGCCGGGCCCGTCGCATGGCCGCCTCGGTGACGTCCGTGTCGGGGGACGCCGAGACGAAGTTGCCGCCCATGGCGAAGAAGACCTTCGCCTCGCCGTCGCGCAGGGCGCGGATGGCGCGCACGACGTCGTAGCCGTGCTCGCGCGGGGGCGCGAAGCCGAACTCCTTCTCCAGGGCGTCCAGGAACGCCGGGGCGGGCCGCTCGAAGATGCCCATCGTGCGGTCGCCCTGCACGTTCGAATGGCCGCGTACCGGGCACACGCCCGCACCCGGGCGGCCGATGTTGCCGCGCAGCAGCAGGAAGTTGACGACCTCCCGGATCGTGGGGACGGAGTGCTTGTGCTGGGTGAGGCCCATCGCCCAGCACACGATGGTGCGCTGCGAGGCGAGAACCATCCCCAGGGCCTTCTCGATCTCTCCCCGGGTCAGGCCGGTCGCCGTGAGCGTCTCGTCCCAGTCGGCGGCGCGGGCGGCATCGGCGAACTCCTCGTAGCCGTGCGTGTGCTCCCGCACGAACGCCTCGTCGACCGCGCCGTCCGTCTCGAGGATCAGCTTGTTCAGCAGCCGGAACAGCGCCTGGTCGCCGCCGATGCGGATCTGCAGGAACAGATCCGTGAGCGCGGCGCCCTTGAGCATGCCCTGGGGGGTCTGCGGGTTCTTGAAGCGCTCCAGGCCCGCCTCGGGCAGCGGGTTGACGCTGATGATCTTCGCGCCGCCCGCTTTGGCCTTCTCCAGCGCGGACAGCATGCGCGGGTGGTTCGTCCCCGGGTTCTGCCCGGCCACGATGATCAGGTCGGCCTTGTGGAGGTCCTCCAGCAGGACACTGCCCTTGCCGATGCCGATCGTCTCCGCCAGGGCCGAACCGGACGACTCGTGGCACATGTTCGAGCAGTCGGGCAGGTTGTTCGTGCCGAACTCGCGGGCGAACAGCTGGTAGAGGAACGCCGCCTCGTTGCTGGTGCGGCCGGAGGTGTAGAAGACGGCCTCGTCCGGGGAGGCGAGCGCGTCGATCTCCTCGCCGATGATGTCGAAGGCGCGCTCCCAGGTGACCGGCTCGTAGTGCGAGCCCCCCTCGGGCAGGTACATGGGATGGGTGAGCCGGCCCTGCTGTCCCAGCCAGTAGCCGCTGCGGCCGGCCAGGTCGGCGACCGGGTGCGCGGCGAAGAACTCGGGGGTGACCCGGCGCAGGGTGGCCTCCTCGGCCACGGCCTTCGCGCCGTTCTCGCAGAACTCGGCCTTGTGCCGGTGCTCCGGCTCGGGCCAGGCGCAGCCGGGGCAGTCGAAGCCGTCCTTCTGGTTCACGCTCAGCAGCGTCAGCGCGGTGCGCTTCACACCCATCTGCCGCTGGGCGATCCGCAGCGTGTGCCCGATCGCCGGGAGCCCGGCGGCCGCGTGCTTGGGCCCGGCGACCTGCGGCGCGTCCTGAACCGGGTCACTCTTGGGCGGCTTCGACGCCATCGCACACTCCCCTTCGACTGCGCTGTGAGGTAAGCCTCCGAATCCTCGCACGCGGTGGTGACAGCGGTTGCGGGCGGGCAGGGCGGGCGCCGGCGGCACGGGGCGGACGGGCGGAGTGGGGCGGTGGCGGCACGCGGTGGACGGGCCGGGTGGGGCGTCGATGGCATGGGGCGGACGGGCCGGGTGGGGCGTCGATGGCATGGGGCGGACGGGCTGGGTGGGGCGCCGCTTGCACGGGGCGGTCGGGCCGGGTGGGGCGTCGATGGCGCGGGGCGGGCACTGTCCCCGCCCGGTACGGCCGGGCACGGCACCCGTGGGGCCGGGGCGGAGTGTCAGTGGGGCGTGGCAGGATCGGGGGCGTGGCAGAGACAGCATCGAAGACGACCGACCAGACCTCCGGCGGCAGCCGGCCGCGACTGATGCTCATGGACGGGCACTCGCTGGCCTACCGCGCGTTCTTCGCGCTGCCCGCGGAGAACTTCACCACCGCGACGGGCCAGCCGACGAACGCGATCTACGGCTTCGCGTCGATGCTGGCCAACACGCTGCGCGACGAGGCGCCCACGCACTTCGCCGTCGCCTTCGACGTCTCCCGCAAGACCTGGCGGTCCCAGGAGTTCACGGGGTACAAGGCGAACCGCTCCAAGACCCCCGACGAGTTCAAGGGCCAGGTCGATCTGATCTGCGAGCTGCTGGACGCGATGGGAGCGGCCCGCTTCGCCGTGGACGGCTTCGAGGCGGACGACGTCATCGCCACGCTGGCCACGCAGGCCGAGGCCGAGGGCTTCGAGGTGCTGATCGTCACCGGCGACCGGGACTCCTTCCAGCTGGTCAGCGAGCACACCACCGTGCTGTACCCGACCAAGGGCGTCTCCGAGCTGACCCGCTTCACCCCGGAGAAGGTGTTCGAGAAGTACGGGCTGACGCCCGCGCAGTACCCCGACTTCGCGGCCCTGCGCGGCGACCCCTCCGACAACCTCCCCGGCATCCCCGGCGTCGGCGAGAAGACCGCCGCGAAGTGGATCAACCAGTTCGGTTCCTTCGCGGAGCTCGTCGAGCGCGTCGAGGAGGTCAAGGGCAAGGCCGGCCAGAACCTCCGAGACCACCTGGAGTCCGTCAAGCTCAACCGCAGGCTCACCGAGCTGGAGCGCCGGGTGGAGCTGCCCAAGGGCGTCACCGAGCTGGAGCGCGCGGCCTACGACCGCAAGGCCGTCGCGATGGTCCTGGACACCCTGGAGATCCGCAACCCGTCGCTGCGCGAGCGGCTCTTCGCCGTCGACCCCGGCGCCGAGGAGGCCGAGACCACCCCGATCAGCGCCGAGGGCGTGGAGCTGGACGGCACGGTGCTGGGCACCGGCGAGCTGCCCGCCTGGCTCACCGAGCACGGCACCCAGCCCCTCGGTGTCGCCACGGTCGACACCTGGGCCCTCGGCACCGGCTCCGTCGCCGAGGTCGCCCTCGCCGCGCCCGCAGGCCCCGCCGCCTGGTTCGACCCCTCCCAGCTGGACGAGGCCGACGAGCAGGCCTTCGCGGCCTGGCTCGCCGACGCCGGGCGGCCCAAGGTCTTCCACAACGCCAAGGGCGCCATGCGTGTCTTCGCCGAGCACGGCTGGAGCGTCGAGGGCGTCACCATGGACACGGCCCTGGCCGCGTACCTGGTCAAGCCGGGCCGCCGCTCCTTCGACCTGGACGCGCTGTCCCTGGAGTACCTGCACCGCGAGCTGACCCCGGCCGCCGCGGCAGACGGCCAGCTGGCCTTCGGCGCGGACGACGCCGCCGAGGCCGAGGCCCTGATGATCCAGGCCCGTGCCGTCCTCGACCTGGGCCAGGCCTTCGAGGGCCGTCTGGAGGAGGTCGGCGCCGCCGACCTGCTGCGCGACATGGAGCTGCCCACGTCCGCACTGCTCGCCCGCATGGAGCGGCACGGCATCGCCGCCGACCGGCCTCACCTGGAGGCCATGGAGCAGATGTTCGCCGGTGCCGTCCAGCAGGCGGTCAAGGAGGCCCACGCGGCGGCCGGGCACGAGTTCAACCTGGGCTCGCCCAAGCAGCTCCAGGAAGTCCTGTTCGGCGAGCTGGCCCTGCCCAAGACCAAGCGGACCAAGACCGGCTACACCACGGACGCCGACGCCCTCGCCTGGCTCGCCACACAGACGGACAACGAGCTCCCGGTGATCATGCTCCGCCACCGCGAGCAGGCAAAGCTCCGCGTCACCGTCGAGGGCCTGATCAAGACGATCGCCGCGGACGGCCGCATCCACACCACGTTCAACCAGACCGTCGCCGCGACCGGCCGTCTGTCCTCGACCGACCCGAACCTGCAGAACATCCCGGTCCGTACCGACGAGGGTCGGGCCATCCGCCGCGGCTTCGTCGTCGGCGAGGGCTTCGAGTCGCTGATGACGGCCGACTACAGCCAGATCGAGCTGCGCGTGATGGCCCACCTCTCCGAGGACGAGGGCCTGATTGAGGCGTTCACCTCCGGCGAGGACCTGCACACCACGGCCGCCTCCCAGGTCTTCGCGGTGGAGCCGACCGCGGTGGACGCCGAGATGCGCCGCAAGATCAAGGCCATGTCGTACGGCCTGGCGTACGGCCTCTCCGCCTTCGGCCTCTCCCAGCAGCTGAACATCGAGGCGGCCGAGGCCCGTGCCCTGATGGACGCGTACTTCGAGCGGTTCGGCGGCGTACGGGACTATCTGCGCCGGGCGGTCGACGAGGCCCGGGCGACCGGATACACGGCGACGCTCTTCGGACGCCGCCGTTACCTCCCCGACCTCAACAGCGACAACCGCCAGCGCCGCGAGGCCGCCGAGCGGATGGCCCTCAACGCGCCCATCCAGGGCACGGCGGCCGACATCGTCAAGATCGCCATGCTCAAGGTCGACGCCGCCCTGAAGGACGCCGGCCTCGCCTCCCGCATGCTTCTCCAGGTCCACGACGAAATCGTGCTGGAGATCGCCCCCGGGGAGCGGGCCGCCGCCGAGGAACTGGTCCGCAGGGAGATGGCGAACGCCGTCGACCTCCGCGTGCCCCTGGGCGTCTCGGTGGGCTCGGGTGCGGACTGGGAGTCGGCAGCACACTAGGCGCTGCGCGGCTCGGCCGGGGAGGCGCGAGGGCCCGGGATCTGAGGGGGCGGGCTGGGTGGCCGGACCGGTACGCCCGCATCCCTCGGCCAGGGCCGAGGATCCGAGGGAGCTGGGCGGCCGGACCGCCGCCGCCCGCAGGGTGTCCCTCGGCCAGGGCCGACAGGATCCGAGGGGGCGGGGCCGGGTGGGCGACCGGCACCCGCCCGCCGGTTCTTCCTCGACCAGGGCCCGGGGTCCTGCTTCGGCAGGGGCTGGCGGGCCGTCTGGGGGCGGGGCCTTCCCGCCTTTGCGTCTTGGGTCGGGCTTCGCGGGGCTGCGTCTTGGGCAGGGCTTTCCGGGGTGGTCCCCTCATGGGGCGGGGCTTCCCGGGGTCCCCTCATGGGGCGGGGTTTCCCGGGGTCCCCTCATGGGGCGGGGTTTCCCGGGTTTCCGTCCTGGACGGGTGCCGGGTGTTCGGCCACCCACCTGCCCGGCCCATCTGCCGAGCCCTCCCACGGAAACCGTCACTCGCGTGGCCGCCGAGAAGGCGCCCCCGCCCCCGCCGGTCGCAAGGATGCGGGGCATGGGTATACGAACGTTCCTTAGTCGCACGGGTCCAGGCGGGGCACCGCAGCCGGTCCCGGCGTTCGAGGCCGCCGCGAGTACGGTTCGCGTGCCCGCCACCTTCGGCACGGCCCTGCGCCGCGCGACGGCGGACCTCCGTCGGCGTCTGGCCACCGACGGGCGACGGTCCGCCACTTCCGCCACCTCTGCCGCCTCCACCGACGTGGCTGCGGCCACGGCTCTCCCGGGGACAGGCGGCCCTACCGCCGCTCCAGCCCTGGCCGCTACCGACGCTCCAGCCCTCGCCGGTACCGACGCTCTGGCCGTTCTGACCGCCCTGACCGGTCTCGTCGGCAGTGACGCCGTGGCTGCTCTGACCGGTCTTGTCGGTGCCGACACCACGACGGCCGGTAGCGGTCCGCTCCCCGTCACCGGCCCCGTACCCGTCGAGGTACGGCTCCCCGGCACCCCCGGCGCGCAGGGCAAGCCCTCCCGTCCCTGGGCCCGGCTGGCCCGCGGCTGTCTGACCCTGGTCCGCACGCTGCTCCCGGCCCCCCGCCCCGCGCACACCACCATCACCGTCTACATCACGACGACCGACGGCGTCGTCAGCGAGCGGCCGGGCGGCTCGGCTCCGTAGCCGCGGCAGGCGCGGGATCGACCGGGACCGCGACCGGACGCCGCACGCGAACCCCCACGGCGTAGAGCAGCAGCGCCGGGACGAGTCCCGCGCCCGCGCCGAAGCACACCGTCGGAATGATCTCCCACGGCTTCGCGGCCGAGCCCCAGTACGCCCACCACCGCGACGCCCGCTGCACCGCCCCCACCGCGGCGAAGCCGCAGATCAGGGCGGCGGCCGCCCACCGGTCCCGCACCGCCAGCACAGGGACCCCCACCGGCTCGCCCACGGACGCCCGCCGCAGCGCGTGCGCCACGAACACGGCGATCACGACCGCGGCCACCGCCGAACCGCCGTACTGCAGGTACCAGTACAGCGGTGAGCCCGCCACCTCCCGGCCCAGCACCGGGAACAGCCGCATTCCCCACCGGTCGAGATGCGTGAACGCGTCCCACACCACATGGGTCGCCGCGCCGAGCACCGCGGACCCGTACCACCGCGCCACCAGCGACAGCCGTACCCGCGCGCGGGGCGCCCCGCACCGCAGCAGGGCCGCCACCCGCCCCTGCCGGGCCCCCGGCAGCAACGCGACGAGCGGCTCACGCATCAGCAGCCACAACCCCACCAGCGCCCAGGCGATGAGCACATCGACCGTGAACACACCCGGGAACCCGTGCGTGACGTCACCGAACTCCATCGCCCCGGAAAAGACACTCGCCGCGTAGTAGGTCATGTCGGGCGCGAAGGAACCCGCGACGAGCACGGCCGGCACCAGCGGGCCCCGGCCGGTGCCGTCGGTGCGGACGGCGGGCAGTACGGCTGCCGCATGGCTCAGGGTGAACGGCAACTCGGCTCCTCGCGACGGTCGTTGCACCGAGGCCGGGGTCTCGGCGGTGAGTGGCCCAGTATGCGGGATGCCGCCCTGCACCCGACGTCACCAGCGCCCATGACCAACTGGTGAAAAACGGTCACGAACGGGTGCCCGCGCAAAAGAAGTTGTCGTAGGGTCGCCAGAGTCGTCGCGCGGGGAGCGCGTCGAATGTGCGACGGCGGTTGAGAGCAGAGCACGCACGAGAACAGAGTTGTGGCTGTCGGAGGGCAACCCCTCGGGCGGTTGGATCGTCACAACAGGGCGAACACTGCAGACGTAGACGGACGCTCGGGCGTCCACGGGAGGGGTTCACTCTATGGCGGCGCAATTCGGCAGGAGGCTGCGCAAGGGGGCGGCGACGACCGCTGTGGCCGCGGTGGCGGTCGCGGCCCTGTCCGCCTCCCAGGCTCCGGGTGTGAACGACCACGGCAGACAGACCGCCGCCGACGCCATGCCCTCCCCCGAAGCGAGTGAATCCCACGGCAGCGCCACCGGCAACTCGCCGTACTACACCGACCTGCCGCCGCTGAAGAGCCCGAACCCGTCACCGACCACGGGCCCCGGCCCCGGCGGCACGGGCACGACGGAAGCCGGCATCCCCGCGACCGTCCTCGACGCCTACAAGAAGGCGGAGGCCGCGCTGCGCGAGGCCAAGCCCGGCTGCAACCTGCCCTGGCAACTCCTCGCGGCCATCGGCCGGGTGGAGTCGGGGCAGGCACGCGGCGGCCGCGTCGACGCCGACGGCACCACCATCAAGAAGATCCTGGGCCCGGAGCTCGACGGCAACGGCTTCGCCCTCATCAAGGACACCGACGACGGCGCGTACGACGGCAACAGCAACTACGACCAGGCCGTCGGCCCCATGCAGTTCATCCCCTCCACCTGGGCCTGGGCCGGTCGCGACGGCAACGCCGACGGCAAGAAGGACCCCAACAACGTCTACGACGCCGCGCTCGCCGCCGCCCACTACCTGTGCCGCAACAACTGGGACCTGTCCCAGCAGGGCGACCTCGACCGGGCGATCCTCAGCTACAACAACTCGCGGGACTACCTCAACCTGGTCATGAGGTGGCTGGAGTACTACCGCAAGGGCACCCACGAGGTCCCGGACGGCACGGGCACGCTGCCCGACAACCGCAGCGACGACGGCGCCGGCGCGAGCCCGACGCCCACCACACCGGGAGTCACCGCACCGGGCACCACCGCTCCCGGCAGCCCGGCACCCAAGCCCCCGACCTCCGACAGGCCCCAGAAGCCGGGCGACGGCGGTACGACGACCCCGAAGCCGCCCACCACGCCGCCCGGCGACACCCCGTCGCCGCCGCCCACGGCACCCCCCACGCCCACCGACACGGTGGACCACCTGGAGGACGCCGGCACCGGAAAGCTCGCCGCCATGGCCGGCGACGCGTTCGACCGGCGGATCAGTACCCGCGCCGAGACCGAGGCGGGCAAGGCCGTCGCCAAGGTCAGGGTGCGCTTCACCATCGTGGGTGACACGGACACGACCTTCACCGGCGGCGAGAGCGTGGCCACCGTCGCCACCAACAGCTCCGGCGTGGCCGTGGCGCCCGCCCTCGAGGCGGGGGAGAAGACCGGCGCCGTCACCGTCCGCGCCACCGTGGTGGGGCGTGCCCTCCCGGGCCTCGACTACAAGGCCACCGTGACCGAGCGCGCGGCCGACGCCCTCGTCCGCACCGGTGACGCCGCGCTGACCTGCGCCCCCGGCGGCGAGTTCGACCAGGTCACGGTGAAGGCCACCTACAAGGGCGCCGTCGCCGACGGCGTCGCGGCCACCGCCACACTGGTCAAGTCGGCGGACGACCCGACCGCCGACGACAAGGGCCCCTACTTCAAGGACGCCGACGGCAAGGCCCTCCGCACCCTCACGGGTCTGAAGACGGACGCGAAGGGCCTGCTGAAGCTGCCCAGGCTGTATGCCGACGACACGACCGGCACGTTCCTGCTCCGCATCACCACGGCGGGCGGGGCGACACTCACGGTCGAACTGACCGTGGCCGCGGCCGAGACGTCCTCGCCGAGCCCCTCGGCCGAGCCGAGCGCGTAGCTCTCAGGTACGACAGACGACGCCCCTCTTACAAGGAGGGGCGTCGTTGTGTGTGCAACGTGTTCTCATCTCCGTCGCGCGTTGCTACGGTGCCGAAGAACCTGACGGAGCATCAGTTCCGCCCGTCGCGACCCGTGGGGAGGTTCACATGCGCGCTCTCATCGCCGCCGCCACCGGTCTGGCCCTCGCGTTCGCCGTGGTCCTGACGCTGACCGCCCTCGGCTCCCCGTCAGGCGGGACGTCCCCGAAACCGCTGCTGACGACCGTGCCCGCACACCCCTGACCGCCCGCCCGGGAGGGAGGCCGAGATGCGCCGCAAGGCCGGCCTGGTCCTGCTCGCCCTCGCCGTGTTCTTCGCGGCGCTGTCCCCGCTGCTGCGCTGGTACGCCTTCCCGCGCCTGGCCAAGGTCCCCGCGAACCAGTACCAGGACATGGTCCTGGAGGTGAAGAACGCCACCCTCCTCGACTACGGCACCATGAAGGCGAAGAAGGTCTCCAAGGTCACCATCGTCCAGACCCTCAAGGGCGACGTGGAGGCCTCCGAGCGGATCGAGGAGTCGGCGGGCCGGGACGTCGTCGTCTGGGACGGCCTGTCCTACGTCGTCGGCCCCGACGGCAGGATGGTCTCCAAGATCCCCGAGCGCTACATCTTCGACGCCCACACCCAGCAGCCCGTCCACGCCACCGGCGAGATGGTCGACGGCGACCCGGTGCGCCGCCGGGGCATCGAGTTCAAGTGGCCCTTCCTGACCGAGAAACGGGACTACGAGTACTTCGACGCCCAGGCCCGCGTCACCGCCCCCATCGCCTACAAGGGCACCCGCGACTTCCGCGGCCTGGAGGTCTACTACTTCGAGCAGACCATCCCCTGGACCAAGGTGAAGATCCCCAAGACCCTGCCCGTCAAAGGCCTCACCCCCGAGGCGGTGGCGCAGACCGGCACGACCCGCTGGTACACCACGGTCCGCAAGTTCTGGGTGGAACCCCTCACCGGCGCCCCCGTGTACGGCGAGGAGATCCACCGGGAGGAACTGCGCGGCGGCGCCCTCCTCGGCGACCGCGACAAGGTGACCGCCTTCGCGGGACACGTGAAGATGCGCGAGGACTACCTCACGCACACGGTCGACCTGGTGAAGTCCCAGCGTCTGCCCATCCTGCTGATGACGTCCTACCTGCCGTGGGGCTTCCTGGCCCTCGGCGTCCTGCTGCTGGTCCTCGCGCTGTACCTGGAGGCCCGCGGCCGCCGCCGCCGCGGCCCGGCGTCCACGGCGGCCGAGGAACCGTCGTCGGTCAGCGCCTGAGCCGCGCGTTGGTGTGCCGCGTCGGCTCGGCCCCCGCCGGGTCCTCGGGCCAGGGGTGCTTGGGATACCGCCCCCGCAGCTCCGCCCGTACCCCCTTGTAGCCGTCCCGCCAGAACGACGCGAGGTCGGCGGTGACGGCGGCCGGCCGCCCGGCCGGGGACAGCAGATGCACCAGCAGCGGCACCCCGGCGACCCGGGGCGACTCCTGGAGCCCGAACATCTCCTGCAACTTCACCGCCAGCACGGGCTGCTCGGGCCGGGAGTAGTCGATCCGGATCCTCGACCCGCTCGGCACCGTCAACCGCTCCGGGGCCAGCTCGTCGAGCCGCCCCGCCTGACCGGACGCCCAGGGCAGCAGCCGGGCGAGCGCCTCCCCGGCGTCGATGCGCGCCAGATCGGCCCGCCGCCGTGCCCGGCCGAGCTCCGGCTCCAGCCACTCCTCCACGCGCGCGTGCAGCGCCTCGTCGGACACGTCAGGCCAGGGCTCACCGCGATGCAACCGCAGGAACGCGAGCCGCTGCCGCAGAACGCCGGCCTCCGCCGACCATCGCAGCAGCCCGAACCCCTCCCGCCGCAGCCCGTCGAGCAACGCGGCGCGCACCAGGCCCGGATCGGCTTCCTCGAGCGCCCGCACCGCGAGCTCCACGGCCCCCAGCCGCTCCACCCGACGTGCCACGACGTCCCCGCCGTCCCAGCGGACTTCGTCCCGCTCCTCCAGCAGGGCTCCCGCGGCGAGCCGGGCCACGTCCTCATCGACCGCGGCCCCGAGCCGCACCCGCGCGTGCCCCTTCCCTACGGGCCGGTCGGCGACGACGGAAGCGATCCAGGGGACGCCCCGCAGCGCGCTGGAGTCGCCGACCTCGGCGCGGGTCCCGGACACCATGAGGTACGACCCGCCGTCACTCCTGGCGATGCGCTCGGGAAAGGCGAGAGCGGCAACGACCCCGACCTGACGCTCCTCGGAGATGTCCGCCCAGGCCCCGGCGCCGGCATCGTGCGGCCGGTTACGGGTGGGGGAGGGGGAAACGCCGGAAACGGCGGCCCGCAGCCGCCGGACCTCACCGCGCCACCGCGACGCGTAGGCGTCGCCCCCACGCCGGGCACGACGCAACGCACCCGCCAGATCATCGCCGTACTCCCGCGGAGCGTCCTCACTCAACAGGGCGACGACCTCCGCGGCCCGCTCGGCCCCCACGAGCGGCACGGAATCCACCAGGGCCCGCCCCAGACGGGGATGCACACCCACCCGGCCCAGTACGAGTCCCCGCTCCGTGGCCCGCCCGCCGGAGTCGACCGCCCCCACCGCCGCCAGGACGTCACGCGCCGCCGCCATCGCCCCGCTCGGCGGCCCGTCCAGCAGCGCCAGCCCGGACGCGTCCGGATCCCCCCAGCACGCCGCCTGCAGCGCGAACGCCGTCAGGTCGGCCACCTTGATCTCCGGTGACGGATACCGCGGCAGACGGGCGTTCTCGGCCTCCGCCCAGCAGCGGTACACCGCTCCCGGAGCCTCACGCCCGGCCCGGCCCGCCCGCTGCCGCCCGGCGGCCTGCGACGCCCGTACGGTCGTCAGCGCGCTCAGCCCGCGCGCGTGGTCCACCCGCGGCTCGCGCGCCAGTCCCGAATCCACGACCACCCGCACCCCGGGCACCGTCAGCGACGACTCCGCGACCGACGTGGCCAGCACGACCCGCCGCCGCTCCGCAGGCACCAGCACCGCGTCCTGCACGGCCGCCGGTGCCCTGCCGTGCACCTGGAGGACCTCGACGTCCCCGAGCCCCCCGAGCTGCCCGGCGACCCGGGCGATCTCGCCCACGCCCGGCAGGAAGCACAGCACGTCCCCGTCCCGCTCCGCCAGCGCACGCCGCACCACGGACGCCACGTGCGTCAGCAGCGCCGGATCGACCCGCATCCCGTGCGGCGGGCGTACGGGCCGTGCCGGAGGCGCCCACACGGTCTCCACCGGATGCGCGGTTCCTTGCGCCTCGACCACCGGCGCCCCGCCCAGCAGCTGCGCCCACCCCTGCGCGTCGGTCGTCGCCGAGGCGGCCACCAGCCGCAGATCGGGGCGCAGCGTCTGCCGTACGTCCCACACGAACGCCGCCGCCGTGTCCGCGTCCAGGTGGCGCTCGTGGCACTCGTCGAGCAGCACCACGTCGACACCGGCCAGCTCCTGGTCCCGTTGCAGACGCTGCACCAGCACACCCGTCGTGACGACCTCCACGCGCGTGTGCCGCCCGACGACCCGCTCCCCGCGCACGGTGTAGCCGACGCTCTCGCCGGGCTTCTCGCCCAGCAGCCACGCCATCCGCCGCGCCGCCGCCCGGGCCGCGATCCGCCGCGGCTCGGCCACGATCACCCGCCGCGCGGGCCCCTCCCCGAGCAAGCCCGCCAGCGCCGGCGGCACCAGGGTCGTCTTGCCGGTGCCGGGCGGCGCCACGAGGACGGCGGTGCCGTGCCCCTCCAGCGCCTCGGTCAGGGCGGGCAGGGCACCGCGGACGGGCAGGGCTTCCAGGGCGTCGTAACGGATCACGCCCTCAGTGTCGTACGCCGGGGAACGGGTCCCACGCGCGCGTGCCTCGGTCCAGCTCAGTCCCGCTCGCACACGAAGATCGCCGTGCCGGGGATCAGGTTCCCGCGCAGCGGCGACCAGCCACCCCACTCCGAGGAGTTCCAGGCGGGCCACTCCGGCTCCACCAGGTCGACCAGCCGGAAGCCCGACGCGACGACGTCCCGGACGCGGTCGCCGAGGGTGCGGTGGTGCTCCACGTAGACCGCCCGGCCCTCCTCGTCCTGCTCGACGTAGGGCGTGCGGTCGAAGTACGAGGCCGACACCGACAGCCCCTCGGGCCCCGGCTCGTCCGGGAAGGCCCAGCGGATCGGGTGCGTCACCGAGAAGACGAGGCGTCCCCCCGGCCGCAGCACCCGGCGCACCTCGCGCAGGACCTGACGCGGATCGGCGACGAAGGGCAGCGCCCCGTACGCCGAGCAGGCCAGGTCGAACGAGCCGTCGGCGAAGGGGAGCGCACCCGCGTCGGCGCACACCAGGGGGAAGGAACCGCCGATGCGCAGCGCGTGCTGGAGCTGCCGGTGCGAGATGTCCAGGGCGACCGGGCGCGCTCCCTGGGCGGTCAGCCAGCGCGAGCACTGGGCGGCGCCGGCGCCGATCTCCAGGACGTCCCGGCCCTTCAGCTCCTCCGGCGGGCCGAGCAGTTCCGCCTCCACCTCGTCCAGACCCTCGGGGCCCCACACGAAGCGGTCGTCCCCGAGGAAGGTGCCGTGCTCGACCTGGTACTCGTCCGCGTTGCGGTCCCACCAGCCACGATTGGCCCGGGAGCTTTCCGTGACATCGGCGTCGCGCCGGGTGGCCTCGGGTTCGGACGCTTCGGACTCTTGGATGATCGGCTCCCTCGTACTAGTGTGCGGGCTCTGCTGTCCGGCCGGTGCCGGCGGTGTCGCAAAGGGGGGCGTCGCGCGCCGCGCGTGGCCTCGTACGACACGACTTGTGCCGGATATGCGGCGTTCGCCCCGCGTGGGCGGCTTCGCGCATTGACCCTGCCCGGCTGCCCCCGTATGCTACAAGTTGCGCTGCGGGCCTGCGCACCTCAGACGTAGCAGGCTGCGCTCGCATCTGTATGTATGTCCCCTCGGTTGTCGAGGCGCCACCGTTTCTGAGTGGCGCTTCCTTGGCTGTCCGGCTTCTGCAGAGCGAAACGGGCTCCCGGCGTAGCAGTACCTACGACTTCAATGTCCGTACCGGAGCCCTTTCCCACATGACGAGCAGCACCGAGACCACCGCCACCACCCCGCAGGTAGCGGTCAACGACATCGGTAACGAGGAAGCCTTCCTCGCCGCGATCGACGAGACGATCAAGTACTTCAACGACGGCGACATCGTCGACGGCGTCATCGTGAAGGTCGACCGGGACGAGGTCCTGCTCGACATCGGTTACAAGACCGAAGGTGTGATCCCGAGCCGCGAGCTCTCGATCAAGCACGACGTCGACCCCAACGAGGTCGTCGCCGTCGGTGACGAGATCGAGGCCCTCGTCCTTCAGAAGGAGGACAAGGAAGGCCGCCTGATCCTCTCGAAGAAGCGCGCCCAGTACGAGCGTGCCTGGGGCACCATCGAGAAGATCAAGGAAGAGGACGGGATCGTCACCGGTACCGTCATCGAGGTCGTCAAGGGTGGTCTCATCCTCGACATCGGCCTCCGTGGCTTCCTCCCGGCCTCCCTGGTCGAGATGCGCCGCGTCCGCGACCTCCAGCCCTACGTGGGCAAGGAGCTCGAGGCGAAGATCATCGAGCTGGACAAGAACCGCAACAACGTGGTCCTGTCCCGCCGTGCCTGGCTGGAGCAGACCCAGTCCGAGGTCCGCCAGACGTTCCTCACGACCCTCCAGAAGGGTCAGGTCCGTTCCGGCGTCGTCTCCTCGATCGTCAACTTCGGTGCCTTCGTGGACCTGGGTGGCGTCGACGGTCTGGTCCACGTCTCCGAGCTCTCCTGGAAGCACATCGACCACCCGTCCGAGGTTGTCGAGGTCGGCCAGGAAGTCACCGTCGAGGTCCTCGACGTCGACATGGACCGCGAGCGTGTCTCCCTGTCGCTGAAGGCGACCCAGGAAGACCCGTGGCAGCAGTTCGCCCGCACCCACCAGATCGGCCAGGTCGTGCCCGGCAAGGTCACGAAGCTGGTTCCGTTCGGTGCGTTCGTCCGCGTGGACGAGGGCATCGAGGGTCTGGTTCACATCTCCGAGCTGGCCGAGCGCCACGTGGAGATCCCGGAGCAGGTCGTCCAGGTCAACGACGAGATCTTCGTCAAGGTCATCGACATCGACCTCGAGCGCCGTCGCATCAGCCTCTCGCTGAAGCAGGCCAACGAGTCCTTCGGTGCCGACCCGGCCGCGGTCGAGTTCGACCCGACCCTGTACGGCATGGCCGCGTCCTACGACGACCAGGGCAACTACATCTACCCCGAGGGCTTCGACCCCGAGACCAACGACTGGCTCGAGGGCTACGAGACCCAGCGCGAGGCGTGGGAGACCCAGTACGCCGAGGCGCAGCAGCGCTTCGAGCAGCACCAGGCGCAGGTCATCAAGTCCCGCGAGGCGGACGAGAAGGCCGCTGCCGAGGGTGGCGAGGCTGCCGCTCCGGCCGCGTCCGGTGGTGGCGGTTCGTACTCCTCCGAGGGCCCGGACAACTCCGGCGCGCTGGCCTCGGACGAGGCGCTGGCCGCGCTGCGCGAGAAGCTGGCCGGTGGGCAGAGCTGAACGCCCACTGAGCTGTAGCTCCTGATCGAGGGGCCGTACCTTTCGAGGTGCGGCCCCTCGGTGTTTTCGGGCTCATCGTCCGGCTGCGGGCCGTGGGGGTTCGTCGCGCAGTTCCCCGCGCCCCTGACGGGGCGCTTCTCCCACTGCCAAGATCATGAATCTCCTCCTGCGGGAATGCCCACGCCCACAACGGCGTTGTGCGGTGTGAACACGAGGAGGAGTGGTCACTGTGCTTGATCCGCAGGATTTGTACGCCTGGGAGCCGAAGGGGCTGGCCGTCGTCGACATGGCGCTGGCCCAGGAGTCGGCCGGACTTGTCATGCTCTACCACTTCGACGGATACATCGACGCGGGTGAGACGGGCGACCAGATCGTCGACCGGGTGCTGGACTCCCTGCCCCATCAGGTCGTCGCCCGCTTCGACCACGACCGGCTTGTCGACTATCGCGCCCGCCGCCCGCTGCTGACGTTCAAGCGCGACCGCTGGAGCGACTACGAGGACCCCGCGCTCGAGGTGCGGCTCGTGCAGGACGCCACCGGTGCGCCCTTCCTGCTGCTGTCCGGTCCCGAACCGGACGTCGAGTGGGAGCGCTTCGCCGCCGCCGTGAAGCAGATCGTGGAGCGGCTCGGCGTCCGCCTCTCCGTGAACTTCCACGGCATTCCGATGGGCGTCCCGCACACCCGGCCCGTCGGCCTCACCCCGCACGGCAACCGCACCGACCTCGTCCCGGGCCACCCCAGCCCCTTCGAGGAGGCACAGGTGCCCGGCAGCGCCGAGTCCCTCATCGAGTACCGCCTGCTCCAGGCCGGGCACGACGTCCTGGGCGTCGCCGCGCACGTCCCGCACTACATCGCCCGCTCCCCGTACCCGGACGCGGCCCTGACGGTCCTGGAGGCCATCACGGCGGCGACCGGACTGGTCCTGCCCGGCATCGCCCACGCCCTGCGCTCGGGCGCCCACCGCACCCAGACGGAGATCGACCGGCAGATCCGCGAGGGCGACGAGGACCTCACCGCGCTCATCGAGGGCCTTGAGCACCAGTACGACGCCGTCGCAGGCGCCGAGACCAGGGGCAACATGCTCGCCGAGCCGGTGGACATCCCCTCGGCGGACGAGATCGGCCAGGAGTTCGAGAAGTTCCTGGCGGAGCGAGAAGGCGACAGCTGATTCCCGGGCGGGTCCGGCCCGGGCGAGGGGCGTGTCAGTGGCAGGGCCTAAGCTGCGGGGCATGCTGAAGGTGGGTCTGACCGGCGGGATCGGCGCCGGCAAGAGCGAGGTGTCACGGCTGCTCGTCGCGTGCGGGGCCGTGCTGATCGACGCGGACCGCATCGCGCGGGAGGTCGTCGCGCCGGGGACGCCGGGGCTGGCCTCGGTCGTCGAGGCGTTCGGGGAGGAGATCCTCACCGCCGACGGCAGCCTGGACCGGCCCCGCCTCGGCGCCATCGTCTTCGCCGACCCGGAGAAGCTCGCCGTTCTGAACTCGATCGTGCACCCCCTGGTGGGCGCCCGCTCCCGCGAGCTCGAGGAGGCCGCCGCCGAGGACGCGGTCGTCCTCCACGACGTCCCGCTCCTCACGGAGAACGGCCTGGCGCCGCTGTACGACCTGGTGATCGTCGTCGACGCGGCCCCCGAGACCCAGCTCGACCGACTCGTACGCCTGCGCGGCATGACCGAGGAGGACGCCCGCGCGCGGATGGCCGCCCAGGCGACGCGCGAGCAGCGCCGCGAGATCGCCGACATCGTGATCGACAACGACGTCCCGCTGGAGCGGCTGGAGCAGCGCGTGCGGGACGTGTGGGCCGAGCTGGTGCGCAGGTCGCGGGCGCCTCGGCCGTCTCCCACGGAATAGCGGCACCCCGCGGGGGCGTTGAAGCCGTGCAGTGAGGGAAGGACTCAGCCGTGCCCGAGACCAGCGGTCCGACCGGACGTACCCCGGAGACGCATGTCATCGACTTCCGTGCCGCCGAGCAACTGCTCGCCGCTCGGGACCCCAGGGGCGCGGTGAAGCTGCTCGACGGCGTCATCGCCACGCACCCGGAGAACACCGCGGCGCGACTGCTGCGGGCTCGCGCCTTCTTCGCAGCGGCGCAGCTGCGGCCGGCGGAGCTGGAGTTCCAGATCGTCCTGGAGCGGGAGCCGGACAACGCGTTCGCGCACTTCGCGCTCGCCCGTACGTATGAGCGTCAGGGCCGTCCCGACCAGGCGAAGCGCCACTTCCGCCTGGCGGCGGCGCTCGACCCGAACCCGGAGTTTCTGAAGGCCGCACGCTTCGACTCGTGAGCGGCCTGCCTCGTGTGCCTCAGGGGTGTTCGTAGGGGGCCTGTTCTGTCCGCTGTGGGCCTTCGGGAGTCTCCGTGAGCGGGCCCTGTCCGCTGTGGGCCTTCGGGAGTCTCCATGAGCGGGCCTGTCCGCCGATCGGTTCAGGAGCGTTCGTCCGGCGGTCGGTAGGGCGGGATGTCGGGGCCCGGCTGGTAGTGCGGGCCCTGGTGGATGTGCCGCAGGACGACGGTCAGATCGATCGTGACGATCAGCAACAGCACCCCGCAGGCGATCGCCCACCCTGTCCGCCCGGCGATGGCGAACGCCGCCGTGCCGAAGAGCGCCCAGACCAGCCCCCACAGGCTCAGCCAGAAGCGCGCCCGCAGGGCACTGCGTGCGGTTCTCGGTTCACTGCCTGTACGCATCGTCGATCACCACTCCTGTTTGCAACGTACTCCTCGTGGCGACGGTCCACCAAGGTCTCCGAGCCCCCGCGGGCTCGTCACTCGGTCGGGTGAAGGTGGAGGTCGGCGGGAACGCGCGTGCGGACGCGGTCCGTTGGGCGGGCATGGAGATGAAAATGCGTGAGGGGTACGAGGGGACGGGGCCCGGGGCGATCACCCCGGACGGCTGCGCGGTGGAGCTGTACTCCCGCCTGCCCATCGGGGACGAACCGGATGTCATCGCGGCGGCGGTCCCTGAGGGCGCCCGCATTCTGGAGCTCGGCAGCGGGGTGGGACGCATGACCCACGCGCTGCTGGACCGGGGATTCACGGTCACGGCGGTGGACGAGTCCGCCCCCATGCTGGAGCGTGTGCGCGGCGCGCGGACGATATGCGGCCCGATCGAGGAGCTGGCTCTGGGCGAGACGTTCGACGTGGTGCTGCTGGCGTCGTTCCTCGTGCACGCGGGAGATGCCGAGGTGCGGCGCGGCATGCTGCGCACCTGCGTGCGCCACGTGGCGAAGGGCGGCTGCGTGCTGATCCAGCGGGAGGGCGAGGACTACCACGAGAACGTGCCGCGGGAGCGCAAGGACCCCAGCGGTTTCACCGTGCGGATCACGTCGTCGGAGCCGGTCGGCGACGGAGTCAACTCGGTGCGCGCGGAATACGAGTTCCCGGACGCGGTCTGGACCCAGACGTTCCGCGCGCGCCCCCTGACCAAGGAGCAGTTCGAGGAGGCGCTGGAGGAAGCGGGGCTGAAGGTGGACCGCTATCTGACGGAGGACCGAATATGGGTACGGGCGGTGCCGACGGGCGAGGCCACCGGGTGTGCGTGAGCGCCGGCCAGGGGGAGTGGAACCAGTTCGCCTGAGCCGGTACGCCACGGTCGCGACCTTGCTGGCGCTGCTCGGGGACGCCGAGCTGCGCGAACTGGTGGACACGGCCCAGCCGTTGGGCACCGGCATCGGCGGGAAGTCGGCCCGGCTCGAGGTGTCCGGTACACCGGTCTTCGTGAAGCGCGTCCCCCTCACGGACCTGGAGCAGCGGCCGGAGCATCTTCGCTCGACGGCCAACGTGTTCGGACTGCCCATGGTCTGCCAGTACGGCATCGGCGGGCCCGGGTTCGGGGCGTGGCGAGAGGTCGCCGCCCACACCATGACCACGAACTGGGCGCTGTCCGGACAGTTCCAGGGCTCTCCGCTGATGTACCACTGGCGGGTGCTGCCGGACGAGGCACCCCACCGGGCGGAGGAGCTCGCAGATGTGGAGAAGGTCGTGGCCTACTGGGGAGGGAGCGCGGCGGTGAGGCGGCGGGTCGAGGCCCTGCAGCAGTCCTCGGCGAGCGTCGCGCTCTTCCTGGAGTACATACCCCGGACCCTGCACGCCTGGCTCACGGAACAGATGCGGGCCGGTGACGAGGCGCTCGACCGGGCGTGTGTCCTCGTGGAGCAGGAACTGACGTCGGGCACGTCCTTCATGAACAGCCGTGGGCTGCTCCACTTCGACGCTCACTTCGAGAACATCCTCACCGACGGCCGACGCCTGTACTTCGCCGACTACGGCCTGGCCCTGTCCACCCGCTTCGACCTGACGCCGGCCGAGGCGGACTTCTACGCCGAGCACGACGCCTACGACCGCTGCTACACGGCCAGTTACCTCGTCAACTGGCTGATCACCGCGCTGCACGGCGGAGACTGGGAGGTTCGTCGAGAGCTGATACAGGCGTGGGCCCAGGGGAGGGCACCCGCCGGAGTGCCGCCAGGAACAGCCGAGGTCCTCGCCCGCAACGCACCGGTCGCCGCTGTCATGACCGACTTCTACCGCACCCTCCAGGAGGCAAGCCGGAGGACTCCTTACCCGAGGGAGAGGCTCCACCAGCTCCGTCCGTGACCGGTCGCGATCGGTCGGGACGGTTCGGGACGGGTCGGGCGGGGACTGAAGCGCCGCGCACGGTGACCATTCCGCTCGCATTCCCCGGCAGCGATGAGTTCCGGAGCGAGTGCCGGTCTACCTCTCCGACACCACCACGCACCGTCTGACCAGGAGACCTTCATGTCTGAGATCACCGCTGCCGTCCCGACCGGCTCAACCTCGACCGACTCCGCCCGTACCGGCTCCACCCCGACCGGCGTCGTCATCGCCGAGTCCGCGACCGCTCGCGGGCGGCGTGCGCGAATCGCCCTGCGTGCTGTGCAGGTGCTGCTCGCCCTCTTCTACGCGATCGCGAGCGCCCTGCCCAAGCTGATCGGACACGAGTCGGCCGCCGAGTCGTTCGAGCGGCTCGGCTGGGGCAGCGCGGGGATGTACACCATCGGCGCGCTCGAACTGGCCGGAGCCATCGCGTTGTTGATCCCGATGCTCCAGTCGGTGGCGGCGATGGCGCTGGGCGCGTTGATGGTGGGCGCGTTCATCGTGCAGACAACCGTCTTCGACGGGCAGTACGCGGCGACGCCGGTGATCCTGCTCCTGCCGCTCACCCTCATAGCGTGGGCGCGGCGGCGGCACACTGCGGATCTGCTCCGGCTGCTGCGTCGGAGGTGACCCGGCCGCGTCCCGGCTCGCCCATGGTGCCCTCGCCACGGCCTCGCCCTGAGGGTCGGCTCGCCCGTGGCGCCCCGCTGGCCTTCCCCGCTGCCCCGCCCCGGGCCGGCCCGCCCCTGCCGCCCCTCAGGGCCTCGCTTTGCCCGAGCCGCCGCCGAAGGCTCCGGCGCCGGGTACAGGCCCGGGGCCCGACACGCTGCCGGGGCCCGTCGAGCCGCGGAGGCGTTCCATTTCGCGACGGTCCCGCTTGGTCGGGCGGCCTGCGCCGCGGTCGCGGACGCCGGCGGGGGCGACCGCCTCGCGGGGCGGGGGCGGCGGGGAGTTGTCGATGTAGCACTGGGTGGCCACAGGGGCGCCGACCCGCTTGCGGATCAGCCGCGTGACGATGACGACCCGTTCGCGGCCTTCGTGCCGCAGGCGCACCTCGTCACCCACGCGCACGGCGTGTGCGGGCTTCACCCGCTCGCCGTTGACACGCACGTGGCCGCCCCGGCAGGCGGTGGCTCCCATGGAGCGGCTCTTGACGAGGCGTACGGACCAGATCCAACTGTCGACGCGGACAGTGCCCGCCTGTGGACCCGCGGCCTCGGCAGCGGTGATCGCGGCGGCGACCTTCGGGTCCAAGGGCTGCGCCTCGCCGCCCTCGGAGGCGCCGACGGGCGTGGGCGATCCGGGCGCCGAGTCTTTCGTCCCGTCCGTCCTGTCCTGCCGCGCACCCAGAGAAGCCATGCCCCCGACCTTAGCCCTCCGGGACCGCTTAGCGGAGGCCCTCCAATCGCCCGCGTGAATCCTTCGAGAGCTTCTCCACATCGGCCCGCGGGGATGGCTCCTCGCACCCCGGCCGCCGAGGAACCCACACTGCCGAAGAATTTTCACAACGCCTGCTCTACCTCGGCATCGGCGCCGCGTCCCCCAACCAGAACGACCTCCTGCACCGCGGCGTCGCCGGCGCGGGCCGGGCCACCGCCCTGTCCGTCCAGTCGCTCGCCCTGCAGCTGGCCGGTGCGCTCGTCGGCCTCGTCGTCGGGGCGTTGCGGCCGGGCCCGCTGCCCTGGTTGCTGACCGGAGCGCTGCTGCTGTCCGGGGCCCTGCTCTGGCTGCGCCGCCTCGACGCACGGCCCGCGCGGGGCACGACCATCGCCTCGGGATCGCGTGCGGGCTCGTCCTGAGTGCGCGGCCCCGGTGACGGAAGGGGGCACCGCCGCCCCTACCGTGGAGTGATGGACGCCAGCGGCCTTCCCCTCCTCGACCGGCGCATCGCTGACTGCAGGGCCTGCCCGCGGCTGGTCTCCTGGCGCGAGGAGGTGGCCCGGACCAAACGGGCCGCTTTCGCGGACTGGACGTACTGGGGCCGGCCGGTGCCCGGTTTCGGGCCCGCGGACGCCCGGCTGCTGATCGTCGGACTCGCCCCGGCCGCGCACGGCGGCAACCGCACCGGCCGGATGTTCACGGGCGACCGCTCCGGGAGCGTGCTGTACGAGGCGCTGTACGACGTGGGCCTCGCTTCCCGGCCGACCGCCGTGGACGCCCAGGACGGCCTGGAGCTGCACGGCGTGCGGGTCACCTCGCCCGTGCACTGCGCCCCGCCGGCCAACAAGCCGACCCCCGAGGAGCGGGACACCTGCCGGCCCTGGCTCGTGCAGGAACTGCGGCTGCTGCGCCCGACGCTGCGGGCCGTGGTGGTGCTCGGCGGTTTCGGCTGGCAGGCCGCACTGCCCGCGTTCGCCGAGGCGGGCTGGTCCGTGCCCCGGCCACGCCCCGCCTTCTCCCACGGTGCCCGGTTCCCCCTCGACGGCCTGGAACTCTTCGGCTGCTTCCACGTCAGCCAGCGCAACACCTTCACCGGCCGGCTCACCCCCGCCATGCTGCGCGACGTCCTGCGGACGGCTGGGCAGGCGGCGGGGCTGCCGACCCGGGGCGGTCAGTCAGCGGACTCTTCCCCAGGCGCCTGAGGAGCGGCCTCCTCGCCGAACAGGTGGCGGACGGTGGAACGGTAGTTGGTCCGCACATGCGCCAGCGCGTGCGCGCGGGCCCGGTCCGGGTCGCCCGAGGCGATGGCCTCGTACAGCTCGCGGTGCTCCACGAGGAGCTGGGGCCACTCCTCGTTGCGCCGGGTCATCCAGCGCAACCGGCCGGCGACCGGTTCCAGGGCCTCGGTCAGCAGGCTGTTGCCGGCCATCGCCACGATGCGGTCGTGCAGCCGGCTGTTGAGGTCGGTGATCGCCTCGGCGTCCGCGGCCTCGGTGGCGGCGGCCGCGCGGTCGATCAGCTCCTGGACCGCGGCCAGGTCCTCCGGGGTCGCGCGGGACGCGGCGAGGCCCGCGGCGTAGACCTCCAGGGCCTCTCGCAGTTCGAACAGTTCCTTGACGTCGGTCGGGGTGAGACGGCGTACCACCGTGCGGCGGGGCGTCTCGAAGTGGACGAAGCCCTCGGCCACGAGCGCCCGGATCGCCTCCCGGACCGGCACGCGCGAGACGCCGAAACGCTCCGCCAGCTCGCGTTCGACCAGGCGGTCGCCGGGAAGCAGGCTGCCCGCGATGATCTGCTGCCGCAGCTCGGACGTGACCCGTTCGCGCACCGCTCCCAGGGGTTCGATCTTCGTCATGCAGCCCATCTTCGCCGACCGGAGAGGTCTTTTACGGAGCGTTAACAGGAGCGATATCCGTCAGAACGGTTGACGGCGAGACCATGGCGGCACTTTGGTATACCAAACACGCTCGCGGAGCAGCCCCTGCAGCGCAGCCCTCCGTCGTCCCCTTGTTCTGGAGGCCCCGTGTCCCTCGCCGATCGTGCCGCGCCAACCGACACCCCCGCGTTCGTCCCCGATCCCCGGCTCACGAACGAAGACCTCGCGCCCGTCGGCAAGCGCAACTGGAAGGTCTTCGACCTCTTCGCCATGTGGATGTCCGACGTCCACAACCTCGGCAACTACACCTTCGCCGCCGGACTGCTCTTCCTGGGCATGAACGTCTGGCAGATCTTCACGTCGCTGCTCGTCGGATTCGTGATCATCTACATCGGCATGAACTGGATGGGGAAGATCGGCCAGCGCCACGGAGTGCCCTTCCCGGTGGTCAGCCGCATCGCCTTCGGGATCTGGGGCGCCAACATCCCGGCGCTGATCAGGGCCGTGATCGCCATCATGTGGTACGGCATCCAGACCTACCTCGCCTCCGTCGCCGTCAACGTGATGCTGCTGGCGGCCTGGCCGGGCCTGGAGTCGTGGACGCACAACTCCTTCCTCGGCCTGGACGCGCTCGGCTGGGTCTCCTTCATCGCCCTGTGGCTGGTCCAGGCGGCGATCATCAGCAGGGGCATGGAGTCGGTGCGCAGGTTCCAGGACTTCTGCGGCCCCGCGATCTGGCTCGTGATGATCGCGCTGGCCGTCTGGATCCTCGCCAAGGCCGGCTGGACGATCTCGCTGACCTCCACCCCGCACCCGGTGTCGGTCGGCGAGCAGTGGCGCCAGTGGTTCGGCGCGATCGGCCTGGTCCTCGCCACGTACGGCACCCTGATGCTCAACTTCTGCGACTTCTCCCGCTTCGCGCCCGACTACAGGTCCGTCAGGCGCGGCAACTTCTGGGGCCTGCCCGTCAACTCCACGGCCTTCGTGATCGTGTCGGTCATCGTCACCGCCGGCGCGTTCGAGGTCTTCGGCAAGGAGATCACCGACCCCGCCTACCTCGTCGCCGAGATCGGCAACACCTGGGTGTTGGTGGTCGGCGCGCTGACCTTCGCCATCGCCACCATGGGCGTCAACATCGTCGCCAACTTCGTCTCACCGGCGTACGACCTGGCCAACGTCTGGCCGCAGAAGATCACCTTCAAGGTCGGCGGCATGATCAGCACCGTCGCGGCGCTGCTGGTCACGCCCTGGAACCTCTTCTCCAACCCGACCGTCGTGAACTACTTCCTCGGCGGCCTCGGCGCCTTCCTCGGGCCGCTGTTCGGCGTGATCATGGTCGACTACTACTGGGTCAAGCGCGGCCGCGTGAACGTCGACGAGCTGTTCGACGCCTCTCCTGGCGCCCGCTACCACTACCGCAAGGGCTTCAACCCCAAGGCCCTGTGGGCGTTCCTGCCCGCGGCCGGTGTCGCGGCCGTGCTGGCGTTGGTGAAGACCTTCAGCGACGTCGCCCCGTACTCCTGGTTCATCGGCACGGCGCTCGCCGCCGGGCTGTACGCGGTCCTGTGCCGCCCCGAGCGCGCCACCGCGGAGGTCTGAGAGACGTGCGGATCGTCGTCACCAACTGCAACACCACGCAGGAGATGACCGGGGAGATCGTACGAGGTGCCCGGGCCGCCGCAGGTCCGGGCACCACCGTGACCGGACTGACCCCCGCGTGGGGACCGGCGTCCGCGGAGGGCTGGCTCGACAGCTACCTGTCCGCCGCCGCCGTCCTGGACACGCTGCGGACCTACGACGGGCCGCAGTACGACGCCGTGGTCATGGCCGGATTCGGGGAGCACGGCAGGGAGGGCGCACGGGAACTGGTCGACGTACCGGTCGTCGACATCACCGAGGCCGCCGCCCACCTGGCCTGCCTCCTGGGCCGCCGCTACGGCGTCGTGACCACCCTGGAGCGCTCGTGCGGCCAGATCGAGGACAGCCTGGAGACGGCGGGCGTGGCGCGCAACTGCGCGGCGATCGTCGGCACGGGCCTGAACGTGCTCGACCTAGGTGACGAGGAGCGGACCGAGACGGCGTTCCTGGCCGCAGCCGAACGGGCCTGCGCGGCCGGGGCGGAGGTGCTCGTCCTGGGCTGCGCCGGCATGACGGGGCTGCAGCGGGTCGTCGGCCGGAAGCTGGGCCTGCCGGTCGTCGACGGGGTCGCCGCGGCGGTCAGACTGGCGGAGTCGCTCGTGGCACTGGGCCTGACGACGAGCCGCGTGGGCAGCTACGCCGGGCCACTGCCGAAGCGGAGGCTGTGGGGGAGGCCTGCCGGACAGTAGCTCATGCCGGGCCGTCGGGGCCGTCCGTCCGCCGCGATCCAGCAGATGGGCAGGAATGTGCCGGGCGGCAGCACGGAATCGATGTGCGTCGGCCGTGGATCCGTCTTGCCGGCGGGGCGCCGCCCGCGGTGCTCGATCAGCAGGGCGGTCCTTGCTACCCGGGAACGACGGCTGTCGCCGTGATCTCCACCAACTGCCCGGTGTATCCGAGACAGGCCACGCCGATCAGCGTCGACGAGTGCGGACCCGCGCTGAGCCCGGACGCCTCGACCACGCTCCACACGGCGGACAGCACGGCCGGCTCGCCGCTCACCACGTACACGTCGGTCGCCACGACGTGTCCCAGGTCGCTGCCGACGGCCGCCAGTTGCTCGCGGAGGTTGTCGATGACCTGTTGCGCCTGCCGTACGGGATCGCCGGGTCCCACGAGCGTGCCGTCCGGGCCCAGCGGTACGGATCCGGCGAGGAACGCCAGCCGTGTGCCGGCTTCCACGACGGACGCGTGCGAGTAGGTGGGCGGCGGGAAGAGGCTCGGGACGGTGACGCGGCGGATCACGGTGAGGGCTCCGATCTGCGGGCGACGGCACGACGACCACCGATCATGCGGGTCCCGGCCCATGGACGCACCCGTATTTCCGCCTTTCCCCTCCTCCCGGACCACACCTTCCTCGCCACCACCGCCGTCCGCCTGGCCGCCCTGCCCGCCGTCGAGGCCGTCACCCTCGGCGGGGCCCGGGCTCAGGGCAGCGAACGGCCCGACAGCGACTGGGATCTCGCGGTCTACTACCGCGGCGCCTTCGACCCGGCCACCTCCGCGCGGTCGGCACTCATCCGGGCCGTCACCGACACGCAGACCCTCCTCGCCCGGGCCGTGGAAGCCGTCACCGCCGGGTGAACTGGACGCGGGTCGGCTGGACGGTGTCCGGGCGGATCGCGATGCCGTCGACGGTGAGCTGTTCGCCGTAGATGTCGGTGAGCCTGAGGGGGCCGCCGCAGCCGGTGCCGTTCGGGGAGAGGAAGTAGTTGTACTCGGTTCGGGTCAGCCGGGTCCAGCCGCCGCCGGTCCTGACCTCCAGCCGGGCCAGCGGATTGCGGTGGCCCAGTGCCTGGATGCCGCACCAGTGGCTGCTGGAGCCGGTCTTGTAGCGGATCGAGAGGGCCGGGGACGTGGCGGGGCTCTGCAGGCTCCAGGTGATCGGTATCCGGCCCGCGGAGAGTCCGGCCAGCTTCGCGAACGCCTCCTTGCTGAGGTCGATCTGCCCGGGAGCGCACGGCAGGGGGCACTCGTTGGTGATCCGGACGGTGACGGAGGCGCCGTTCGCCGCGCGGACCAGGATGTACGCCCCGCACGCCTGTGACGTCTCGTAGTCGGTGTGGTTCATCGCCGCGACCATCAGGTCGGGGCTCGGGCCGTAGAGGCAGGCCCCGTCGCCGTCCTTGGCGTCGTAGTGGGTGGCGACGCCGTTGTAGGTCGTGCCGGGCTTGATCCTCCCCGCCAGGGGTGCCGTGCCGGACGCCGGACGCGGCGCGGGCGTCCGGGTGGCGGTGGCCGAGGGCCGTGCCGAAGGAGTGGTCGCGGCGGGCTTGGGTGTCCGGGGGCTCTTGGAGGCCTTGGGTGCCTTGGACGCCTTCGACGCAGGCGTGGCCTTGTGTGTCGTCGGCGGGGCGGTCGGCCGGGCGCCGGCGGTGTCCTGCGCCGCGGTGCGCACCGTGTCCGCCTCGCCGCCGGGGCGCAGGGCGATCACGAGGCAGACGAGGAGGCCCACGGCTGCTGCGGCGACGGTGAGGACGAGGGCCGTGCGCCGCTTGCGAGCGGGACGGCGGTGGGACGGTGATGCCACGGATGAGTCCTTCGGGTCCTTGCGGGGTTCGGGAGAACGCGCGCTTACGACCCACCAGTGGCCGCCGGGCCCGAAAAGGTTGCCGCCCCTCTCTGGATCGTGCACATCGCCCACTGCTTGATTGCGTACATAAAGAACGCCGGTTCCCAGCCGTCCGACACGTTCCGGAAACCTGCCCTCCCCAAACCCCGCCTACCGTGAACAGCACCGCCCCGGCCGCCGCCGCCCGAAGGCTCACCCCTGCCCGCGACGAGACGACAGGAGCTCCGTGTCCCGCCGTATCGCCCCCGAGCTTCCGCCCTGGCTCGCGCACGCCCTGCGTGCCCAGCGGGGGCCGGTGCCCTGGAACGCGGTGACGCGGGGGGCCCTGTCCGCCGGGCCCGTCCTGCTCGTGGCCGTGCAGACCGGTCTCACCTCGCTCGGAGTCGTCGCAGCCGTCGCCGCCATGCTCGCCGGGATCAACGACCGGCCCGGGAGCCGGCGCCTGTCGGTCGAGCGGATCGGAGTGCCCGCCCTGGGTGGTGCGGCGGGCCTCGTGATCGGGACGTACACCGGGCAGGAGACCGGGGCGGTCGTCCTCACCGTGGTGCTCACCGTCGTCGGGCTCGTGGCCGGGGGGATCAGTGCCGTCGGGCCCGTCGCGTCCGCCACCGGAACACAGGTGCTGGTCGGCGCGGCGATCGGTGCCGGGATGCCCCTGCCGGAGCCCGGATGGGAGCGGGCGCTCGCCTTCCTCGCCGGCGCGGGGTGGCTGCTCGTGCTGCGGCTCGTCCTGCCCACGCCCGGCTCCCTCGCGGGTGACTTCCGGTTCGACGGGGAACGGCACGCCGTGGCGGCTGTGTATGAGGCCGTCGCCGATCTGCTCGACGCCGTCGGCGGGCCGGACGCCCTCCGCCGCCGGGCCGCGCTCACCGCCGCCCTCGACCACGCCCAGGACGCCCTCGCCGGGCCCCGGCTGCGAAAGTACGCCTCCTCGTCCGCCGAGCGGCGTCTGCACGCGCAGTACGCCGCGGCCCTGCCCCTCGCGGAGGCCGCCACCGCCCTCGCCTGGGCCGAGGAGCCCGTCGCCGAGCGGGCCTCCGAAGGCCCCCGGCGACTCGCCGCCGCCGTGCGCGGCAACACCCACACCGGGCCGCTGCCCGCACCCTCCCGTTCGGCGCCCGCGCTACGCGCCCTGGACGACGCCCTCCTGCACGCCGCCGACGCGTTCGACCAAGGCCGGGGCGGCGATCTGCACACCCGGTCCCGCAGCGCCCGGGACCGGCTGCGCGCCGTCTTCGGCAGCGCCGGACGCGAGTACGGGCTGCGCGTCGCCCTCTGCTTCGGCGCCGCCTGCGCGGTCGCCCAGGCGCTGCACCGAGCCCAGTGGTACGGGCAGCACGCGCACTGGTACTGGCTGCCCGCCACGGCCGTCTTCCTGGTCAAACCCGACCTCGGTCCGCTGGCCTCGCGCGTGCTGAACCGGGCCGCCGGGACCGTCCTGGGGGCGTTGCTGTTCGCCGGGCTCGCCGCCGTCCTGCCCCGTCCCGAAGGGCTCATCGCGCTCGTCGCCCTCAGCGGAGCGCTGATACCCGTGGCCACCCGGCACTTCGCCGCCCAGACCGCCGTCGTCACCGTCCTGGTCCTCGCGCTCGTCATGGTCGGCGGCGAGCCCCAGGCCTCCGCAGGCCGGATCGGCGAGACGCTGCTGGCCTGTGCGATCGTGCTGATCGTGGGGCACCTGCCGATGCCCGGCCGGCGAGGCGGGGGAGTACGCGCCCGGCTCGTGGCGGCGAACGAGGCCGCGTACGCCTACCTCACGCACGTGCTCGACGAGGCCGACGCCCCGCGCATCGGGAACTCCGGCACGCCCTCCGACCACCGCGCCACCCGCTGGACCCTGCGCCGTGAGGCCTACCGCACCCTGGCCGAGGCCCGTTCGGCCATCTCCCGCGCCGCCCACGAACTGCCCGCCCTCGCCCGGCACGCCGAAGGCGCGGACGAGGTGGCCGACCTCCTCGAACGCCTCGTCGACACCACGACCGCCTGCGCGGTGCACCTCGACGACACGGGCCGGATCGGGCCCCGCCACCAGGAGCGCCTCGCGGCCGTCCTCGCCGAACTCGCCGGACGAGGGGAGCGGTTGGGCCTCCGGCCGCCCCGGACATCCCTCGCCGGCTAGCACCCCCGGTGCGGTCCGGTGCTCAGCCGCCGACCCGCACCCACACCGGAGCGTGGTCGGAACCCGGTGCGCCCCGCCGCTCCGCCGGGTCCGGGCCGACCGACGGCAGACCGGGCGGGCACTCGCCCGGCAGACCCGTGCCCGCCGCCGTCGCCCTGCGCACCAGGCGGTGGCTCAGCAGAACGTGGTCGATCAGCTCGCGCCGCCCGGAGTTCACCCGGGACCAGCGCTGCCCGGGCGGGATGAGCGGGGCCACGTCCCACAGCCGTGCCGCATCGCCCCGGTCGGGCCGGTCGTGGCCCGCTGCGCCGAGCTCCGAGCCGGGCGGGCCGAGCAGGATCTGCGTGGTCGCCGCCTGCACCTCGTCGTTCAGGTCGCCCAGTACCGCCACGTCACGCCCCTGCCCGTCCCCGGCCAGCAGCTCGTCGGCGAGGGCGCGCAGGGCCGTCGCCTCGGCCGCCCGCCGGTACAGGGCGTAGGCGCCGTAGCGGGCACGTTCGCCCTCGTCGCGGGGCTGGAAACGGCCGTTGGGGTACGACAGCAGCTTGGACTTCAGATGGCATACGGCCACCCGCAGCGGCCCGTCCCCGCCCTCGATCTCGACCGCCAGGACGCCCCGCCCTGCCTCCCCCACGGTCAGCCCCGAATCGTCCGCCTGGACGGGACGCAGCTCCGCCGGGAACGCCCGCGAGTCGGCGACCACCGTCATCGCGACACGGCTGAGGAACCCGACCCTGGTGCCCCGGATGTCCGCGTGCTCGGACACGGCGACATGCCAGTCGTCGTCGAGCATCCCGGCCAGATCCTTCAAAGCCTCCGGGTCCCCGACCTCCTGCACGCCCAGCAGGGCCGGATCGAGTTCCGTGATCACGGCGGCGAGCGCGGCGAGCTTCGCCTCGTACCCGGCCTCGTCCTGCGGACCGTACGGGCCGCCGGGCCGGTAGAGATTCTCCAGGTTCCAGGTGCCGAGGAGCATGCCGGGCTCCTTTCAGAAGCCGACAGTCGGGGTGGTGAGGCCAGGGTGCGCGCCCGGCCCGCCCCACGACAGAGCCGTGACGGGATGTGCGGTTCGGCTCATGCCGCCCTACGACGTCGTCGTACGTCGGCGTGGTGACGCCTTCTGCCGCGGATGGTCCCGCCGAGCTCATCATCAGCGCATGTACCGTCCTCGTGCACGACGATCAAGAACGGATCGGGTTCGCGGAGGACGCCGCGATCGTCGTACGCAACGGCGTGGCCGTCGCCAGCGCGCCCCGCGGCTGGCTCGAGTTCGCCTGGCCCGACACCACTCCCGCGTACGCCCTGCGTGACATCGGCGTGGACGTCGGACTCGCCACCGACGGCGCCGCTTCCGACAATGACCTCGACGTGTGCAAGTCCATGGCCCTCTTCTCGCTGGTCCGGAAGTCGGCCGAGGGCGATCCCTGCCGGCTGACCTCCCGCCAGGCGCTGCACCACGCCACCCTGCAGAGCGCCCGGGCCGTGGGCCTCGGGGACGGCATCGGCAGCATCGCGCCGGGCCGGAAGGCGGACATCACCCTGGTCGACCTGACCGGCTGCCCGCGCTCGTCGACCGCGGCCACGGTCGACGCATCCAGCGGTACGACACCCGACGGCACCCGCAGCACCCGAGAGGCGCGCGTCGGCTGTGATGCGCCTGTGGGACGTGAGCATTTCGGTATCACGACCCGTGCGACGACTGATACGGAAAGTGAACACATGCGCCAAGAGGCTGAGAGGTTGGTCACACTTGGCGGTGAACGCGTGTCAAGTACGTCTCAGAACCGTCACTTCGCGAGCCGTTCACCCCATGGTTGGCGTTTAACTCTACGAGTACAGCGCTACATGGAGGTGCAGGGTGAACGGGCGAACGGTGCTCGAGCGCTTTCCCGCCGGTGGGCCGCGTGGCTCCTGGCCTGCGGAGGAGTTCGCGCAAGCGCGGCGCAGCGAGGGCCTGCCTGCCGAGGTCGTCATGGACCTCGCCACGGACATGTTCCTGGTGATCGTGCGCAGCGGTGACGCGGCCGACGCCACGGCCTGACATGTGGCCTGACACGTGCCGTCAGCCCGCCTTCGGGGCCGGCACCTTCCTGACCGGCGCGGGTGACGAGGCGAACTGCTCCGCCTGGAGCGCGTACAGCTCGGCGTAGAGCCCGCCGGTCGCCAGCAGCTCGTCCGGCGTCCCCGACTCCACGAGCCGGCCCTGGTCCAGGACGTGCACCAGATCCGCGTGCCGCACGGACGCCAGCCGGTGCGTGATCAGTACGACCGTCTGGCCGCTGTCGGCCAGGGCGCGGATCCGCTCGAAGACCTCCAGCTCGGCCCGGGCGTCCAGGGCCGCCGTCGGCTCGTCCACGATCAGGATGCGGCCCCTGCGGTAGGCCGCCCGGGCGATCCCCAGCCGCTGCCACTGGCCGCCCGACAGTTCGTGCCCGCCGCTGAAGTTGCGGGCGAGCAGCGTGTCCAGCCCGCGCGGCAGGTCCGCGACCACCGGCTCCGCCCCGGCCTCGGCGATCGCCGCGGCCAGCCGGTCCTCGCTCACGGGCACCGACGTACGTCCCAGGGCGACGTTCACCCGGGCCGTGAACGGCCACCGCTTGAAGTCCTGCGCCACCATCGCGATCCGCTCGGCCAGCAGGTGCCGGTCCGCGGCAGCCGCGTCCACGCCGTCCCACAGGATCCGCCCCCGCTCCGGCGTGTAGAGCCCGGCGAGCAGCTTGACCAGGGTGGTCTTGCCGGAGCCGTTCTCCCCGACGAGGGCCACGATCCGGCCCAGCGGCAGGGTGAGCGTCACGTCGTCGAGGGCGGGGCGGGCGGACTCGCCCGGATAGCGGAAGGTGACGTTCTCGAAGCGGATCTCGCGCGGGTCCTCCGGCAGCCGCGTGCCGCCCGCCGGAATCGCCCACTGGTCCGCCTCGGTGTACAGCCGGTGCAGATCGCCGACGAAGAGCGCCTCCTCGTGCAGCGCGTTGACCTCCACCACCAGGGTGTCCAGGCTCTGCGAACCGGTCCGGATCGCGATCACGGCCGTACCCGCCACCGACAGGGCCATCGCGCCCGCCAGCAGCAGCCCGCCCAGCGTCGCGTACGTCGCCACCGTCGCCACGCCCGTCCACGCCGCCGCGATCAGACCGGTGCGCGCGGCGAGCCTCGCCAGGCGGGCCTGCTCGGCCTCGGCGGTCTCCGACATCGCGCGGAAGTGCCGCAGCAGGAAGGATCCCACCCCGTGCACCCGGATCTCCGGGGCCGCCTCGGGCTCGATCAGCAGGCTGCCGAGCAGTCGGCCCGCGCGGGCGTGCTGCACCCAGGCGTGGAAGGACTCGTAGCGGCGCCGGGCCACGGTCAGCGCGCTCCAGGCGCTCGGGAGGACCATCGTGATCAGCAGCGGCAGCAGGGCGGGGTGCAGCACGGTCAGTACGCCCGCCGCCGCGACCAGCGAGATCATCGCGTTGATCACGCGCGTCCCGTAGGAGATCATCCGGCGCGCTGAAGCGGCGCCGTACTGCGCGGTGTCCAGCAGCTTGTGGAAGGCGTGGTCCTCGATCGCGGCCAGCTCCACGGCCGCGGCCCGCTCCAGATACTGCTCGGTCGCCACCCGCTCCACCTTGGGCTCCAGCCGGCCGGTGGCGTAGGTGCTCGCGGCCCGCAGCAGGGCCGCGAGGAACATCACGACGGCCACCGTCACCAGGGCGGGGACGGCTCCGCGCAGCCTCTCGTCGATCGGGCCGCCGCCCATCAGCCGGGCGAGCACGCTGTTCACCGCGAGCAGGCTCACCGCCTGCGCCACGCCCCGGCCCGCCTCGGCGGCCAGCACGATCCGCGCGGCGCCCCGGTCTGCCTGCCGGGCGAGCCGGAGGCTGGCCGCGAGCAGGGACGGCAACCGGGTGATCATGGCGCGGAAGTTCAGCTCCAGGAACGCGTCGGCGTGACTGTTCCAGCCCATGTCGTAGCGCAGCGGCCCGCCGAAGAGCAGCCGCTCCGACTCGGACACCTCCGGCGCGGTCCGCTTCTTCCCCACGGTCGACCGACCTCCCCCGCTCGGGCCCGCTCCTGAACGAACGGCCACTATCGCGGGGCGGGCGCCACCCCGGGCAGGGCGTAGCCCGGGGCGCCGGAGGCGCGCGGGCGCACGACCCGGCCGGAGGGAGGTGCGGGGCGGCGCGGGGGTGTGGGGTGGTGGGGGGCCGGGGCCATGCGCTGGGGCGAGGGGAGCGGCCGGAGCCCGAGGGAGGCGCACGCCGGCGATGCGGAGGCCGGTCGTGCGGGTCAGGGGCGCGGAGGGGAGTGGGTGACGGTCGGTCGTGCGGGGCCGTGTGTACAGCGGTGGGGCCGACGTCGGTCGTGCTGGGTCGGGCGGGTCCGTCTACGCGCTGACCGGACGGGACCAGGACGGTGCCGTTCCCGTCGCGCGGCACAGGGCCAGATAGAGGGGAATGGGCGGGGTGTACGGAAGGGTGCCGTCCGGGCGGTGGATCAGGGCGGGGATCTCCGGCAGGTCCGGGACGGCCGCGCCGGTGACGTACCGCGCCGGGGCGGGCCACTCCAGGGCGTGGTCGGAGTCGGACGGCACCAGCCACCACCAGTGCGTCTCGTCGGCGTAGACACAGCCCACGCGGGGCAGCCGCGGCATGACCAGCGGGCCGAGAGCGGCGGGCACGGCGACCGCGTCACAGCCCAGCGGGGCCGTCATGCCGTCGGGCACGGGCAGCCGCAGGGCCGGACCGGGTGTCCGCAGCCCTCTGCGGACGCGCAGCAGCGTGTCCAGGTTCAGCACGCGACCTCCCGGCCCGGGACTCATGCGTGCCCCCGCTTCGGGCGGCGCTGTTGCGGGGGGACCTCCGGGGCTCCGCGCGTGTGGCGGGCCTCCTGGCGGCTTCCGTCGTCGTCCGGGTCGTCGGACGGGCCGCGCTTCGGGCGGGCGCCCCAGCCCAGGTCGGCACAGGGCCCGGCCGGATCGTTCGACAGGTCCGCCGTGCGTGGCAGCTCGGCCCAGACCAGCAGCCCGGGGCCGTTCTCGTGGGCACCCCAGGAATGACACAGGGCGTCGACGAGGAGCAGTCCCCTCCCGTGCTCCTCCTCGGGCCGTGTCCGGCTGGCGGCGTGGGGCTGGCCAGGGGCGCAGCCCTCGTCGCGCACGGCTATCCGCACCAGGTCGTCACCGTCGTGCAGCTCGCACACTATGTGGGTGCTCGCCGTGTGCACGATGGCGTTGGTGACCAGCTCGGAAACCACCAGGGCCGCGCTGTCGCACGTGTCCTCGCACACCGACCAGCCCGTCAGCCGGGCTCGGGTCAGGCGTCTGGCCTGCGCCGGAGAACCCGGATGTGCGGCCAGCTCGAAACGGAACCGGCGCTCGGCAGCGGCCCCGAGGGGGACCTCTTCCGTGGCGGCGTCAAGCCCGGGAGGGCCTGAGGCGGCGTCTGTTCCTAAGGGCGCGGACGGAATCACGCTTGCCACTATCGCCTCGCCGCGAACACTTGGCAAGTGTCACTCTGAAAATTGCAGAGTGCTGTGTGACGGTCTGGAAGGCCGTGGCACACTGCTCGCAACAGCACCCCGCGCGACGCCAGTTGAGACCATCGAAGATTCGTTCGAAACCTTTGTTCGAATCAGTTCTTCGAGAGGGCCTCGAATGGCGTCGCCGGGCTGTCAGCGTTCTTTTGTGACCGGCTCGTCAGAACTCTTTCCTGGAGGTGGAGCGTGAGTGAACCGCGGTCCGCACCGACGGTCGGTCAGGTCGTTCTCGGCCGCCGCCTGTTGGACCTGAGGGAACGCGCCGGGATGAAGCGCGAAGAGGCCGCGCGCATCCTCCGCGTCGCCCCCGCCACGGTCCGCCGCATGGAAATGGCCGAGGTCGCGCTCAAAATCCCCTACCTGCAACTGCTCCTCAAGGCCTACGGAATCTCCGACGAGGAGGCCGAGGCCTTCGTCCTGCTGGCCGAGGAGGCCAACCGGCCCGGCTGGTGGCAGCGTTTCCACGACATCCTGCCCGGCTGGTTCTCGATGTACGTGAGCCTGGAGGGCGCGGCCAGCGTCATCCGCAGCTACGAGCCCCATTTCGTCCCCGGGCTGCTGCAGACCGAGGACTACGCGCGCGGGGTGCTCCGCTCGGGCGCCATCGGCCAGACCCGGCCCGATGACATCGAGCGCCATGTCGCCCTGCGCATGCAGCGCCAGGACCTGCTCACCCGCGAGGACGCGCCGCGGCTGTGGGTCGTGATGGACGAGACCGCGCTGCGGCGCCCGGCCGGCGGCCCGGAGGTGATGCGTGCCCAGATCGACAAGCTGCTCGACGCCACGGACCTGCCCAACGTGACGCTGCAGATCGCCCCGTTCGCCAATGGGCCGCACCCGGGCACGTACGGGCCGTTCGTGCTGTTCCGATTCGCCATGCCCGAACTTCCGGACATGGTCTACAGCGAGTACCTGACCGGCGCGGTCTATCTCGACGCGCGCACCGAGGTGGCGACCCACCTCGAGGTCATGGACCGCATGGCGGCGCAGGCCGCTACGGCACATCGCACGAAGGAGATCCTCCGGGATCTCCGCAAGGAGCTGTGAATGGATCGCATCAAGCCGCGCAAACAGGTCTACAACGGCATGCCCGCGCGCGACTTGGGCAGCGAAGGCTGGCACAAGCCGTGGAGCGGCGGGAACGGAGGCAACTGCCTGGAGGCGATGAAACTCGCCGACGGCCGGATCGCCCTCCGCCAGTCCACCGACCCCGACGGACCGGCGCTGATCTACACCACCGACGAGATGACGGCCTTCATCGAGGGGGCGAAGTCGGGCGCGGCGGACTTCCTGCTGTCCTGATGCGTACCCGCCGTTCTTCGCCCTCGACTTTCCTACGCTGGTGCTGAATTGACCACCCAATGCGCCTTACGGAGTGCCTCATGACCGGGCAGGACCCCACGTCGGCCGTCCAGATCGACACGACCAGACCCCATCCCGCGCGGATGTACGACTGGTACCTCGGCGGCAAGGACAACTACCCGGTCGACGAGGAGATGGGCCGGCAGATGCTCACCCTCGACCCCAGGGTCCCGGTGATGGCCCGGGTCAACCGCGCCTTCATGCACCGCGCCACACGCTGGCTGGCCCGCAACGGCGTAGGGCAGTTCCTGGACATCGGCACGGGCATCCCGACCGAGCCCAACCTGCACCAGGTCGCCCAGGAGTCGGCGCCCGGCGCCCGGGTCGTGTACTGCGACAACGACCCCATCGTCCTCGCCCACGCGGCGGCCCTGCTGCGCGGCACGGACGAGGGTGTGCCCGAGTACCTCCAGGCCGACGTGCGCGATCCGGACGCCATCCTGGAGGGCGCGAGGAAGGTCCTGGACTTCAGCCGCCCTGTCGCGCTGTCGCTGGTCGCGCTGCTGCACTTCGTCTCCGACGAGGACGGCGCCCACGACCTGGTCCGCCGGCTGCTCGCCGAACTGCCCTCCGGCAGCTACCTGGTGATGACCCACGCCACCGCCGACTTCACCCCGGAGGAGTCGAAGGCGGCCACCGAGAAGCTGCGCGCCGCCGGCGTCACGCTGGCCCTGCGCTCCCGCGAGGAGTTCACCCGCTTCTTCGACGGCCTCGAACTCGTCGAGCCCGGCGTCGAGGTGCCCCACCGCTGGCACCCCGAGCTGGGCGAACCCGTGCCCGGACAGGACGACGGGGTGATCCCGGGCTACGGGGCGATCGGTCGCAAAGCCTAGGCCTCGTCCGGGTCCGCCAGGGTTTCCGCTTCGGGCCGGTCACGGCGGCGGCAGTGCACCGCACAGCGCCTCCAGGGCCGGCCCGTAGGCGTGCTCGGAGGGGGTCGCGTACCCCACGACGAGCCCGTCGCCCACCGGCATGCCGGTCTCCGGGTGCCGGAACGCCGCGAGACCGTCGAGGGCGACGCCCTGCCAGGCGGCGGCCTTGACCGCGGACGCCTCGGTGCCGGCCGGCAGCCGCAGCACCGCGTGCAGTCCGGCCGCGATGCCGGTGGCCTCGATGTGCGGCGCGTGCTCGGCGAGCGCCGCGACGAGCCGGTCCCGGCGGCCGCGGTAGCGCTGCCGCATCCGCCGCACGTGCCGGTCGTACGCCCCCGAGGCGATGAAGTCCGCCAGGCTCAGCTGGTCCAGGACGCTCGCCCACGCCTCGCGCTCGCCTTTGGCGTCCAGTACGGCACTGACATACCGCTCCGGGAGCACCATCCAGCCCAGCCGGATCGCCGGCGACAGGCTCTTGCTCACCGAACCGACGTGGATCACGTGCTCGGGGTCGAGCCCCTGCATCGCGCCGACCGGCTTGCGGTCGTAGCGGAACTCCCCGTCGTAGTCGTCCTCCAGGACCAGCCCGCCCCGCGCGCGTGCCCAGTCGATCACGGCGGCCCGGCGCGCGGGGTGCAGCGGACCGCCGGTCGGGAACTGGTGTGCCGGCGTGAGCAGTACGGTCCGCTCGCGCCCCAACCGGTCGACCTGTGCACCGTTCTCGTCAAGGGGGAGCGGCACGGTCCGCACCCCGGCCGTGTGCAGGATGTCCCGGTGGAACCCGAGCCCGTACGCCTCCACCGCCAAAGGCCCGCGCAGGACGCCGCCGCCGAACAGCAGCCGCAGCGCGTGCGCGAAACCGGAGCAGACCACGATCCGGTCCGGCGCGGTCCGCACCCCCCGCGCGCGTGCCAGGTACTCCGTGAGCGCTTCCCGCAGTTCCGGTCGCCCCGCGGGGTCGCCCGGCCCGAACACCTCGCGGGGCGCCTGCTGGAGAGCCCGCCGGTAGGAGGTCAGCCAGGCGGTGCGCGGGAAGGCCGAGGCGTCCGGGGTGCCCTGCGTCAGGTCGTGCCGGGGACCACGCGCGCGTGGAGGTGCCTTCACGGGCACCCGAGCGGCCGGCCGCAACGGCTCCGCGCGCTCCGCGACTCGCGTACCCGAGCCCTGCCGTGCGGTGAGCCAGCCCTCCGCGACGAGCTCCGCGTAGGCGTCCGCCACCGTGTTGCGCGCGACGCCGAGGTCCGCCGCGAGGGATCGGTACGGCGGCAGCCGCGTGCCCGGGGCGAGGCGCCCGCTGCGGACGGCCTCGCGCAGGGCCCTGGTCAGCGCAGCCCGGCGGCCGCCCGGCCCCCTCAGCTCCAGATGCAGGTCGGACCCGATCCGCTCCGCCGCATTGACCCATGAATCCACCATGGAAATGCACCCTACAGCGGGTCTTTCCGGCTCGTAGGTTGAAGGACATGACGACGAACACGAGCACGCACGAGACTCAAGTGGCCGCGAACCGCCTGAATTTCGGCGCCTCGGCCCCCAAGGCCTTCCGGGCCCTCATCGCCTTCGACGCCGCCGCCCGCGACGTCCTCGACCCGGCCCTGGTCGAGCTGATCCAGATCCGTTCCTCGCACCTCAACCACTGCGCGTACTGCCTCCACATGCACACCAACGACGCCCGCAAGGCCGGTGAGAGCGAGGACCGGCTCCACATGGTCGCCGTGTGGCGCGAGGCCCGTCACTTCTTCTCCGAGCGGGAGCAGGCGGCCCTCGCCCTCACGGACGCGCTGACGCTCGTCGCCGACGCCGGCGTCCCGGACGACGTCTACGCGCAGGCGGCCGCGCGGTTCGACGAGCGCGAACTGGCCCAGGTCATCGCCCTGATCTGCACGATCAACACGTGGAACCGGGTGGCGCTGTCGACGGGGAAGGTCGCGGGGACGGACGAGCGGTGAAGCCTGCGGGGGCTGAACGGCCGGGCGGCCGAGGAGGCCGGGCGCGTTACACCGCCATGGGCCGGTCGTACGGTCCGATCGGCGCCGGCAGCCTCGAACTGCCCGTCAGATGACGGTCGACGGCCGCCGCCACCGCCCGCCCCTCGGCGATCGCCCACACGATGAGCGACTGCCCCCGCGCCGCGTCGCCCGCGGCGAAGACCCCGGGCACGTTCGTGGCGAAGCCGGAGTCCCGCGCGATCGTCCCGCGGGGCTCCATCTCCAGCCCCAGCTGGTCGACGAGCCCGTCCCCCCGGTCGGGCCCGGAGAAGCCGAGGGCGAGCAGCACGAGGTCGGCGGGGAGCGTCCGCCCGGTGTCGTCCACCGGGCGGCGCCGCGCGTCCACCTCGACCAGGTGCAGCGACCGCACATGCCCCTGGGCGTCGCCGTCGAAGCGCAGCGTGGACGCCGCGAACAGCCGCGCGTCCGCGTTCGCGACCGGGGCGGTCCGCAGGTCACGGGCCTCTTCATGAGCGGCGGACAGCCGGTAGACCCGCATCGGGTACGTCGGCCAGGGCTCGGTGTCCTCGTCGCGCTCCACGTCCGGCAGCGCGTAGATGTCCAGCTGGGTCACGGACGCCGCGCCCTCGCGGACCGCCGTACCCAGACAGTCCGCCCCCGTGTCGCCGCCACCGACGATGACCACGTGCTTCCCCGCGGCCGACAGCGGAGACGTCTCCAGATCACCTTCACGCACCCGGTTGGCCAGCGGCAGGTATTCCATCGCCTGGTGGATCCCCGTCAGCTCCCGCCCGGGCACCTGCAGCTCACGCCAGGCGGTGGCCCCGGTGGCGAGCACGACGGCGTCGTAGCGGGTGCGCAACTCCTCGGCGCCGATGTCCCGCCCGACCGCCGTCGACGTCCGGAACTTCGTCCCCTCGGCCCGCATCTGCTCCAGCCGCCGCTCCAGATGGTGCTTCTCCATCTTGAACGCCGGGATGCCGTACCGCATCAGCCCGCCCAGCCGGTCGTCCCTCTCGTACACGGCGACCGTGTGCCCCGCCCGCGTCAGCTGCTGGGCCGCCGCCAGCCCGGTGGGCCCAGAACCGATCACCGCGACCGTCTTGCCGGACAGCCGCTCCGGCGGCCTCGCCGGCGTGAAGCCCTCCTCCCACGCCCGGTCGGCGATCGCGCACTCGACGTTCTTGATGGTGACGGCCGGCTGGTTGATCGCCAGCACACACCCCGCCTCGCACGGAGCCGGGCACAACCGGCCGGTGAACTCCGGGAAGTTGTTCGTCGCGTGCAGCCGGTCGGAGGCCGCCCGCCAGTCCTCGCGGGAGACCAGGTCGTTCCACTCGGGAATCAGATTGCCCAGCGGGCAGGCGTCGTGGCAGAAGGGGATGCCGCAGTCCATGCAGCGGTCAGCCTGCTCGCTGATGATCGGCAGCAGCGCCCCGGGGACGTAGACCTCGTCCCAGTCCCGTGCCCGTTCCTCGACCGGCCTGCGCGGCCAGTCCTTGCGGGGCGTGGTCATGAAACCCTTGGGATCGGCCATGGCCGTCTTCCTTGCGTGCGCGTGTGACGGGCCGTACGTCGTCGGGTCGCACTCCCCTCGCGCGTCGCGTCGTGGGTCGTGCGTCGTGGGTCGTGCTTCGTGCGCCGTGCGTGGTGTCCTGCGGGACTCCTTTCGCCACGATACGTCCGCCTCCCGGCCGGTGCCTGTCGCCGCGTGGCGCCGGATGCGGTGAGTCACCGGCGTCAGGTGAGCGCCAGCACGTAGGCCACCGCAGCCCCGGCCGAGGCGGCGGTGCGGACGTGGTTCCACAGCGTCCACTCCCGCAGATACACGGGCCAGTACGCCGCCGCCTCCGGAGTGTCCGGCTCCAGCCCGGCCAGCGCGTCGTTGCGCGGCACGTTCGCGACCATGGTCAGCCCGAACGACCCGAACAGGTACAGGGCGCTGCCCACCAGCAGTTCCACCGTTCCCTCGTCCGGCCACAGCACGAACGTCACCACCGCGATCACCGCGCACAGCACGGCCGACCCGAGGAACACGATCATGAACGGCGGAGCCACCGCGGCCACATTGATCGCGTTCATCGCGGCCACCCCCTGCGCGGGCGGCAACATGCCGAGGCCCCGCATCACGAAGGTCGAGAACCCGCAGAACACCCCGGCCACCAGGCCGGTCCCGAGCACGCCCAGCACCGTCAGCACGAAGTACGGTCCGTCGATCATGTCCTCTCCCGCCCGTCGAGCCGGAGCCTGCCCGGCGCTCTTCCTCGCCACAAGTGAAATTCCGTACGAGGACAGTGACCATGACCGAGCGGCGCGGGGTCATCAGCACACGTCCCAGCTCCACCGGACGGCCCTCCCCCCACGGCCCTCTTCTCACGGCCCGCAGAACAGCCCGGGCGGACGCGCGGCAGCTCCTGCGGGCCGGGGCACCTCACCCCGTCGAACCGAGTCCTGCCCGGGTCCATCCCCCCAGCACCGTCGCCACCGCCGCCGCGATCCGCCGCCGCGCCTCGTGTCGCGGCACACCGCTCATCAGCAACCGGTCGTACGGCGTGTCCACATGCCGTACGGACGCCACGACCGCCGAGGTCACCGCACCCTCGGTCAGCGCACGCCCCGCCGCGCTGCGGCCCACCCGTCCGCTGCCCCGCTCCGAGGCGTGCAGGGCGATGGCCCGCGCCCGATCGGCCGGGCACCCCGGAAAGAGCCGGAGTATCTCCGTCGCGAACGCCTGGGCGAACAAGGCGTCCTGGGCCGCCCGCCGCCGCGCGTCCCGCACCCGGCGTCGCCGTCTCGCCTCGGCGTCCGCGAGGCACCGCTGCTCGGCCCGCGCCAGCGCCGCCTCCTCGACCAGAACACCCTGCCGCTCGTACCGGCTCCTGCGCCGGTCGAACCGCACGACCACCGCCGACAGCGCGCTCTCCTCCCGCGATCTGCGCGTCAGCGCGGTGTCGCCGCTCGGCAGGAACACCAGATGCGCCAGGTCGGCGCAGTCCAGGCAGCGTGGGGCACCGTCCTCCAGGACCAGCAGGGGCAGTGGCCCCCGTCGGCACTCGGCGCAGTACCGCCGCTTGAGAGGCTGGAAGACGAGGAGTCCGGTGTGGGGCGGGAGCGAGGCGCGGGGGACCATACCTGATTCATTCCCCGTGACGGCAGCCCGAACTGCGCACTTCAGGACGGACCCAGGCGATCCGGCCGCTGCTCCGCCGAGAGGTCGGCCGGCCGGACGCCTCCTGTTCCGGCCTGACGCATCATGGGTCGTGTGCGACTCGAAGCGATCACCTGGGAACGGCTCGGCGACCTGCTCGCCGAGCGCCTGCTCGATCTGAAGCCCGCCGACGGCGGTCCCTGGCCCCGCATCGCCTTCGACGGCGCCCCGGCCGCCCGCCCCGGAGACCTCGCCCACCGGGTTTCGGAGGCGCTGCGTGTGCGCGGCCGCTCCTCGCTCGTCGTCGGCACCGAGGGCTTCCTGCGTTCCGCTTCCGTACGGCTGGAGTACGGCCACCAGGACGTCGAGGCCTACTACAGCGGCTGGTACGACACGGGCGCCCTGTGGCGCGAGGTGTTCGGCCCGCTCGAAGCCGACGGTGACGGCCGCGTCCTGCCCGACCTGTGGGACCCGGCCACCGACCGCGCCACTCGCAGCCCCTACACCGAACTCCAGCCCGGCGGTCTGCTGTTGATGCACGGGCCCTTCCTCCTTCGGCACTGGTTCCCTTTCGATCTGAGCGTCCACGTCCTCCTCTCCCGGGGCGCCCTGCGCCGCCGCACCCCCGAGGCCGAGCACTGGACCCTCCCCGCCTTCGAGCGCTACGAGCACGAGACGGACCCGGTGGGGACGGCGGACGTCCTGGTACGGGCCGACGACCCGCGTCATCCGGCGTGGAACGGCTGAGGCGCGGCCGGTGCCCGGCGCCGAACTGTTCTGTGCCGACCGGTGTTCCCCGGCGACTCGGGTCAGGTGCTGACCTCTGTCCGGTGCCGGCCCGGCGGTCGTCGGCTTCCGTGTGCGGGCGTCCGGCTGCGCGGCGAGAATGAAGGGCGCCGGGACTCGCGGTGCGTCCCGCTCCGCGCCGGCCGTCCGGCCCCGGGAGGTACTCCATGACCACCGCCGGAGAAATCATGCACCGCGGCGCCCAGTGGATCCCCGCTCACGAGACACTCGACCGCGCAGCCCAGCTGATGCGCGAGCTCAATGTCGGTGCCCTGCCCATCAGCGACGAGAACGAGCGGCTCTGCGGCATCCTCACCGACCGCGACATCGTCGTCGGCTGCGTCGCCGTGGGCCACGACCCCGCCAGGATCACCGCGGGCGAGATGGCCAAGGGCACGCCCCGCTGGATCGACGCGGACGCCGATGTCGGCGAGGTGCTGCACGAGATGCAGGAGCACCAGATCCGCCGGCTGCCGGTGATCCGTGACAAGCGCCTGGTCGGCATGATCAGCGAAGCCGACCTGGCCCGGCATCTGGCGAAGGACCAGATCGCCTCCTGGGCGGAGAGCGTCTACGCGACGACCGCCATGCACTGACCGCACCCACTGACCACGCTCACTGACACTGACCGCCCGGATCGCTCCACAGGCGCCCGCTCGAGCCTTGGACCCTCGCAGGCACGCACGTGTCAGAGCCAGCCGCTGCGCCGGAACCCCCGGTACAGGGCGAGGCACGCGACGGATATCACGCCGATGACCATGCCGTAGCCGTACCGCCAGTGCAGCTCCGGCATGTGGTCGAAGTTCATGCCGTAGACCCCGCAGACCATCGTCGGCACCGCGACGATCGCGGCCCACGCCGTGATCTTCCGCATGTCCTCGTTCTGCGCGACCGTGACCTGCGCGAGGTGCGCCTGGAGGATGGAGTTGAGCAGTTCGTCGAAGGCGGCGATCTGTTCCTTCGCCCGCAGCAGATGGTCCGAGACGTCGCGGAAGTACGCCTGTATCTCCGGATCGACCGCCCGGATCGGACGGGTGGCGAGATCCTCCAGCGGCCGGCTGAGCGGCACGACCGCCCGCTTCAGCTCCAGCAGTTCACGCTTGAGCTGGTAGATGCGCCCCGGGTCGGCGCGCGCACCGGCCTCCGAGAACACGTCCGTCTCGACCTGGTCGATGTCCGCCTGCACGGAGTCCGTCACCGTCAGGTAGTCGTCCACCACATGGTCCGCGAGCGCGTGTAGCACCGCCGACGGGCCCTTGGCGAGCTGGCCGGGGTCGGACTCCAGTTCCTCGCGCAGCGGGCCCAGCGAGCCGTGCCGGCCGTGCCGCACGGTGATCACGAAGTCCGCGCCGACGAACACCATGATCTCGCCGGTGTTCACCACCTCGCTGGTGGCCGTCAGCTCCTCGTGCTCGACGTAGCAGACCGTCTTGAACACCGCGAAGAGCGTCTCGCCGTAGCGCTCCAGCTTGGGCCGCTGATGGGCCTCGATCGCGTCCTCCACGGCCAGCGGGTGCAGGTCGAAGAGCTCCGCGATGCCCGCGAACTCCTGGTCCGTGGGCTCGTGCAGGCCGAGCCAGACGAAGCCCTCCCGGCTCTTGCGCACCCGCTCCACGGTGTCCACCAGATCGCCGCGCGCGGAGGTGCGCACGCCGTCCCGGTACGTCACGCAGTTCACCACCGAGGAGCCCAGGGGGGACCGGGCCGGGTGACTCAGGTCGACGCGCGGATGTCGCCGGGCCAGCCGAGCCACCTTGCGCAGGCCACCGACCCCGCCGAGGCTCGTGACCTTCCGCAGATTCCCTGCCATGGACATCCGGCTCTCCTTGCGTGGAACTTCTCGCGCCGTTCCTGCGCCTTGGCCCGCCAGTCTGCCAGCCCCGCGTGAGCTGCGGGTAAGCCTGTGGACAAGGTGGGTTCCGCTTAGTTCCCGCCTGTGGACGAAGGACATGCAGGCGCCGCGGTCCTGTCGTATGGACGCATGTCCGGACCGGGTGGTTCTCGTGCGGAGGCAGCTGTTCGGGCGCATGTCCGGCTAGGGGTCTGGTCCGGAGGCTCCAGGGTTCTCCGCCACGAAAGCGATGGTTCTCCGCCGGGAAAGCATCCGACGCGGTGCTCTTGCCGGAGCGTCGACGACTGAGGGCAAGTCGGGCAAATGGGATGATCGCCGTATGACGCTAACCGACGGGTACCTCCTGGCCAACCGGCAGACCGAGGCGGCCGAGCACTTCAGTGCCTTCGCCGCCCTCTTCGACCCCACGACGTTCCGGCACCTCGAAGCGCTCGGCATCGGATCCGGCTGGCGGTGCTGGGAGGTCGGCGCCGGCACCTCCGTGGTGTGCTGGCTGGCCAAGAAGGTCGGCCCGACGGGACGCGTCGTCGTGACCCACACCGACACCTCTCGGCTCGCCCCCGCCCCCCGGCCGCCGGTCGAGGTACGGCTCCACGACCTCGGCGCGCAGGAGCCGCCGGGGGAGGACTTCGACCTGGTGCACGCCCGCCTCGCCCTCGTCCACGTGGCCGACCGGGAAGGGGCGTTGCGGTCCATGGCCAAGGCGCTGCGTCCCGGCGGGCGCCTCCTCGTCGAGGACGCCGACCCCGCGCTGCAGCCCCTTCTCTGCCCCGACGAGTACGGCCCCGAGCAGCAGCTCGCGAACCGGCTGCGGCAGGGCTTTCGCCGACTGCTCACCGACCGCGGGACCGACCTGCCCTGCGGCCGCACCCTGCCGCGGCTGCTCCGCAACGCCGGACTGACCCGGGTCCAGGCCGATGCCTACTTCCCCCTCGCCTCGCCGGCCTGCGCGGCCCTTGAGTCCGTCACGATCCGTCAGATCCGTGACCAGCTCGTCACCGCCGGCCTCGCCACGGACCAGGACATCGACCGGCACCTGGAGAACGTCGCGTCCGGTGCGCTCGATCTGACGACGGCACCGATGATCTCGGCGTGGGGGCGAAAGCAGGAGCAGTAGCCGGCGGGGTCGTCAGCCCGGCAGGGGCGGTCTGCCGCCCACCTGTTCCACCGCTCGCGCGCCCGCCCTGCAACCCTCCGCGGCCGCGTCCTCCGGCCCGGCCCCCGTGAGCAGGGCGGCGAGAAACGCGCCGGTGAAGGCGTCACCCGCCCCCGTGGTGTCCCGTGCGGTCGCGGGTACGGCCGGGACGTGAGCGTTCACCTTCCCCGAGCGGGCCACGAGAGCCCCCTCGTGGCCCTGCTTGGCGACGACCAGCGGCACCCGCAGGCTCAGCTCGGCCGCCGCCTCGGCCGCGTCCGCCAGCCCCGTCAGCAGGCACGCCTCGTCCCGGCTGGGAAGCAACACGTCCACGCCCTCGACGAGACCGAGGAACCGTTCGGCGCCCAGCTCCGCCAGGAAGCCGGCCGACGCCGGGTCCAGGCTCACCGGCACGCCCCGCGCGCGTGCGGCTGCGAGTGCCACCGTGACCAGGGCCCGGCTCGGGTCGGAGAACAGCAGGTAGCCCGAGAGGTGCAGCCGGGCCACGCCGTCGAGCAGCACGTCCGACCAGTCCGCGGGTCCGAGCCGCACCGACGCTCCGCTGTCGGTGAGGAACGTCCGTTCCGACGATGCGCCCCCGTCGACCATGCAGATCACCGTGCCGGTCGGCGCCAGCGCGTCCACGACGAGCCGCGGACGCACTCCCTGGGCGACCAGTTCCCGCTCGTGCCACGCCGCCGCATCCGCCCCGACCCGTCCGAGCAGCCGTACGTCCGCCGCTCCCCGGTGGGCCGCCCAGCAGGCCACGTTGGCGCCCGCCCCGCCGGCCACCGTCCGGATCGAGGCGGCCGTGTCCGTGCCGGCGGCGAGCGGCCCCCGATGCCGCGCGACGACATCCGTGATGACGTCACCGACGACCAGCAGCCCCCGGCCCGCCGCGGCGCCCGTGCTCCCGGAGCCCGTTCCCGGCCCCGCGCCGCCGCCCGCCGTCATCCCCGGGCCCAGGCCGCCGCGATGCGCGCCGCCAGGCGTACGTTCCCCCGGACCGCCGCCAGGTTGGCGCTCAGGGAGGCGCCGTCCGTGTGCCGCACCAGGTGGTCGAGCAGGAAGGGAGTGACCGCCTGGCCGGTGATGCCCTCCTCCGCGCACGCCTGCAGCGCCTCTGCGAGCACCCGGGCGTGCAGGTCCGGGTCCAGCTGCTCGTCCTCGGGCACGGGGTTGGCGACGATCAGCGCCGACTCCGGCCCGCCGAGCGCGTCCTGGGCCCGCATGACGTCCGCCACCTGCCCCGGCGTCTCCAGCGTCCAGTCCACCGGATGCCCGGAGTCCGAGAGGTAGAAGCCGGGGAACCGGTCGGTGCCGTAACCGGCCACGGCGACCCCCAGTGTCTCCAGCCGCTGCAGGGTCGCCGGCACGTCCAGGATCGACTTCACTCCGGCACACACCACCGTGATGCGGGTGCGCGCCAGCAGCCCCAGGTCGGCCGACTCGTCCTGCGTCGCCGTCCACTCCCGGTGCACCCCGCCGAGCCCACCCGTCGCGAAGACCCGTACACCCGCCAGCGCCGCCAGCAGCGCCGTCGCCGACACCGTCGTCGCCCCGCTCGCCCCGGACGCCACCGCGAGCGGCAGGTCGCGGTGGCCGAGCTTGCGGATGCCGTCTTCGTTGGCGACCCGCTCCAGCTGCTCCTTGTCCAGGCCCACACAAGGGCGCCCGTCCAGCACGGCGATCGTGGCGGGCACAGCGCCCTCCTGCCGTACGGCCGTCTCCAGCTCCAGCGCCACCTGGAGGTTGCGCGGTCGCGGCAGCCCGTGGGCGATGATCGTGGATTCCAGGGCCACGACGGGGCGGCGCGCGTCGATCGCCTCCCGCACTTCTTCGGACACCACCAGCACCACGCGCATGCCTCCTGCCAGTCGGTCGGTCGTCTTCCCTCATCTCTGGCGAGCGGCGGACCGGGCCAAACCCTTGCGGGCGGCCGGAGTGGGCAACGAGCCTGGGGACATGACGGACCACACACCTCGTCTCGACCATGTCGTCCTCTGGGTGCGCGACCCGCTCGCCGCCGCCGACTTCTACGAGAAGGCCGTCGGACTGGAGGCGGTCCGGCTCCAGGAATTCACGGCGGGTGAGGCGCCGTTCCCCTCCGTGCGCGTCAACGGCGGGACCATCCTCGACCTCATGCCGCTGAGCTACGCGGAACACATGACGATGCTGCCCGGCTCCGCCGACAGCGCGGGGCACCCGGTCAACCACGTCTGCCTGTCGTTGCCCCGAGGCGACTTCGACGCGCTCCTCAGTCGTCTCGAAGAACGCTCCGTGCCGGTGTCGGACCTCGCGCAGGGCTCCTTCGGCGCCCGGGGCAAGGCCACGCGCAGCTTCTACTTCCGCGACCCGGACGGCAACGTCTTCGAGGCCCGGCACTACGACTGATCAAGCCCGGAACCCATCGGCTTGCACTGGGCCGGCAGTTTCAAAAGAGCGGCTCGGGAAGCACTCCTTCCAGGGTGAGCAGCTTCCGCTTGGTCTCCAGACCGCCCCCGAAGCCGCCGATGCCGCCGTCGCTCTCCACCACTCGGTGACAGGGCACCACCACCGGCAGCGGATTGGCACCCATCGCCATCCCCACGGCCTGGGCGGCACCCGGCTGGCCGACGCGCCCGGCCAGGTCGCCGTAACCGACGACCTGGCCGTACGGCACGCCCGAGGCCAGTTCGCGCAGGACCGCCCGGTTGAAACCGGAGATCAACGACCAGTCCAGAGGCAGGTCGAAGTCGCGTCGCTCACCCGCGAAGTACGCCCGGAACTGACGTATCGCCTCGGTCAGCAGCGGGGAGCCGGGTGCCTCGACGGGCTCGGTGCCCAGCCGCGACGCCAGCCGCTCGACGGCCCGGTCCCGTACCGCCTCCGTGGCGTGGAACACGACGTTGACCAGCCCGCCCCGGCTCGCGGCGAGCAGCAACGGCCCGATCCCGCTGTCGACGACCGCCCACACGACGTGCGGCTCGATCTGCTTCCGGCTCTCCATGCGACCACAGTAGGACCCGCCACTGACAACGCCGCCGGTGCGGAACGCCGGATCAGCCGCCCAGGGCCGCTCGCACCACGTCCGGCCTGTTCGTGATGATGCCGTCGACCCCGTAGCCGGCGACCCGCCGGGCCGTCTTCGCGTCGTCGACCGTCCAGGTGAAGACCTTCATCGGCTTGCCGTGCGGCCCGTCGAACGCCTGCACGGAGGACACGTATGCCGGGGTGAGCGAGCTGGAGGAGGGGTTGATCTGATCGACGAACTCGGCGCAGTCGAGCAGCTCCGCCACCCGTGGCGTCCCCAGGAGGGCGGTCTTCACGCCGGGCTTCAGCTCGTGCACCGTCCGCACGCTGTCCGCGCTGAAGCTCTGCACGATCAGCCGGCCCGTCAGGTGCGACCGGTCGAGCCAGCCCTCGTTGCCGAGGACCTTCAGCGTCTGCCGCTCGATGCCCGGATACAGCTCCGGATTCTTGATCTCCAGGAGCAGCCTCTGGCGATGACGCTCCAGACGGTGCACGAACTGCTCCAGCGTCGGCACGCGCACACCCGCGTACGCGGGATCGAACCAGCTGCCCGCGTCCAGACGGGCGATCTCCGCGGCGGTGAAGTCCTCCACCCTCCAGGGGGCCCGGTCGGGAAACACCTCCTCGGCGTCGGTGGTGCGCCGGAGGTCGTCGTCGTGGATGACGACCAGCTCTCCGTCCCTCGTTCGCTGCACGTCGTTCTCCACCCAGCGGATGCCCAGCTCCGCAGCCCTGTCGAGGGAGGCCAGGGTGTTCTCGGGCGCGTACGCGGAGGCCCCCCGGTGCCCGATGACCAGCGGGGGCGTGCCATCATCCGCGGCGTGCGCGGGGGAGACGGGGAACAGGAGAGCGGCGGTCCCCAGGAGTGCGGTGATCGAGGCGGCAACAGCGCGCGCGTGCATGCGTACTCCTCGCGACGAGCGAACGGCAATGTCACAGACAGCACAACTGTGACAGCAGAGGGTCAACTCGAGAGGGATGCGGGATGGCCACACGTCGAACGGAGGTCGCCCAACTCCGCTCACTGGTACCGCACAACTGCGGCAAGCCCGTGTTTCTTTGCCGGAAAGTCGTTCGACCATTCCGGTGGGGGTCATACTCTCTGCGTCAACCCTGACCGCTCGTGCGGTCCTGGGAGGGGGCGCACATCAGGAATTCCGGGACGTACGAGGGCGGGAAGGGCAGCCGCGCATGCAGGGCACGATCGACGGATTCAGCTACGGCCTGGTCACACCCCTGGTGGCCTACTTCATGGCCTGCCTCGGTGGCGCGCTGGGCCTGCGGTGCACCACGAGATCCATGCTCGTCGCCCAGTCCTGGCGCCCCGGCTGGCTCGCCCTCGGCTCCGCCGCCATCGGTTCCGGCATATGGACCATGCACTTCGTCGCCATGATGGGGTTCACGGTCCGCGGCACCCCCATCCACTACGACAAGGCGATGACCTTCGCGAGCCTGGCGGTCGCGATCATCATGGTGGGCATCGGGATCTTCATCGTCGGCTACCGGGGCGCGCGCGGTACGGCCCTGTTCACCGGCGGCACCATCACCGGGCTGGGCATCGCGTCGATGCACTACCTGGGCATGGCCAGCATGAGCCTCGACGGCCGGCTGGAGTACAACACCGTCACCGTGGGCATATCCGTCGCCATCGCCATGGGCGCCGCCACCGCCGCCCTGTGGGCCGCCGGCCAGGTCAGGGGTTTCCTGTGGAGCGTGGGCGCAAGCCTCGTCATGGGGCTCGCCGTCAGCGGCATGCACTACACGGGCATGGCCGCCCTCAGCGTCCACCTGCACGGCAGTGCCGAACCCACCACGGGGGACTCGCCCGCGACACTGCTCGCGCCCATGCTGATCGGCCCGCTCGCCTTCCTGCTCCTCGCTGGGGTGGTGGTGATGTTCGACCCGCTGATGGTCATGGGGAAGCCCACCGTCGTCCCCGCCGAGCACAAGCCGGGCATCCCCGCCCACGCTCACGTCCGCCATTCCGCCCACCGACTGCGCTTCCGCCCCCGTCGCACCGTGGAGCACCGGGGGTCCCGGGCGCCGCAGAACCGCTGATCAGAGCCCATTGTCAGTGCGGGGTCGTACGGTGGAACCCATGCGGCCCGTTTCAAAGATCGAACGCACGGTGGCGCCTTTCGAGGTCGTCAGCCCCTACCAGCCGAACGGCGACCAGCCGACAGCCATCGCCGACCTCGCCCGGCGCATCGAGGCGGGCGAGAAGGACGTCGTGCTGCTCGGTGCGACCGGCACCGGCAAGTCCGCCACCACCGCGTGGATGATCGAGAAGCTCCAGCGCCCCACGCTCGTGATGGCGCCGAACAAGACGCTGGCCGCCCAGCTGGCGAACGAGTTCCGCGAGCTGCTCCCGAACAACGCCGTCGAGTACTTCGTCTCGTACTACGACTACTACCAGCCCGAGGCGTACGTCCCGCAGTCGGACACCTACATCGAGAAGGACTCCTCGATCAACGAGGAGGTCGAGCGCCTGCGCCACTCCGCGACGAACTCGCTGCTCACCCGTCGTGACGTCGTCGTGGTCGCCTCGGTCTCCTGCATCTACGGCCTCGGCACCCCGCAGGAGTACGTGGACCGCATGGTCCCCCTCAAGGTCGGCGAGGAGATCGACCGCGACGAGCTGCTGCGCCGCTTCGTGGACATCCAGTACACGCGCAACGACATGGCCTTCACCCGCGGCACCTTCCGGGTGCGCGGCGACACGATCGAGATCTTCCCGGTCTACGAGGAGCTGGCCGTCCGCATCGAGATGTTCGGCGACGAGATCGAGGCGCTGTCCACCCTGCACCCGCTCACCGGCGAGATCATCAGCGACGACGAGCATCTGTACGTCTTCCCGGCCTCCCACTACGTCGCAGGACCCGAGCGCCTGGAGCGGGCCGTCAACGACATCGAGAAGGAACTGGCCGAGCGCCTCACGGAGCTGGAGAAGCAGGGCAAGCTGCTGGAGGCCCAGCGCCTGCGTATGCGGACCACCTACGACATCGAGATGCTGCGCCAGATCGGCAGCTGCTCCGGCGTGGAGAACTACTCGATGCACTTCGACGGCCGCTCGCCCGGCTCCCCGCCCAACACCCTGCTGGACTACTTCCCGGACGACTTCCTCCTCGTCATCGACGAGTCCCACGTCACCGTCCCGCAGATCGGCGCCATGTACGAGGGCGACGCCTCCCGCAAGCGCACCCTCGTCGACCACGGCTTCCGGCTGCCCTCCGCCCTCGACAACCGCCCCCTGAAGTGGGAGGAGTTCCAGGAGCGCATCGGCCAGACGGTCTACCTGTCGGCCACCCCGGGCACCTACGAGATGTCCCGCTCGGACGGCTACGTCGAGCAGATCATCCGCCCCACCGGCCTCGTCGACCCCGAGGTCGTCGTCAAGCCCACCGAGGGCCAGATCGACGACCTGGTGCACGAGATCAGGCAGCGCACCGAGAAGGACGAGCGCGTCCTGGTCACCACGCTCACCAAGAAGATGGCCGAGGACCTCACGGACTACTTCCTGGAGCTGGGCATCCAGGTCCGCTATCTGCACAGCGACGTCGACACCCTGCGCCGGGTCGAACTGCTGCGTGAACTGCGCTCCGGTGAGTACGACGTGCTGGTCGGCATCAACCTCCTGCGCGAGGGCCTCGACCTGCCCGAGGTGTCCCTGGTGGCGATCCTGGACGCCGACAAGGAGGGCTTCCTGCGCTCCGGCACATCCCTGATCCAGACCATCGGCCGCGCCGCGCGCAACGTCTCCGGCCAGGTCCACATGTACGCCGACAAGATCACCCCGGCGATGGAGAAGGCCATCGAGGAGACCAACCGGCGCCGCGAGAAGCAGATCGCGTACAACACGGAACGAGGCATCGACCCCCAGCCGCTCCGCAAGAAGATCAACGACATCGTCGCCCAGATCGCCCGCGAGGACATCGACACCGAGCAACTGCTCGGCTCGGGTTACCGCAAGGCCAAGAAGGACGGCGGGGGCACCAAGGCGCCCGTGCCGTCCCTGGGCAAGGCGGCCGGAAGCGCCAAGTCCGCCAAGGGCAAGGGCAAGGCCGCGGAGACCGTGCCGACCGACCGTCCCGCGGCCGAACTGGCCGGGCAGATCGAGGAGCTGACCGCGCGGATGCGGGCCGCCGCCGCGGAGCTCCAGTTCGAGATCGCGGCCCGGCTGCGCGACGAGGTCTCCGAGATGAAGAAGGAACTGCGCCAGATGAAGGAGGCGGGCCTGGCCTGACAACGAGCCGCGTACGCGCAGTGTTGCAAGACCGACACAAAGTGCGGATCGGGGTACGTCACTGTCAGTGCCCCTGCGTAGGGTTCTGGTCAACCGCGACCACGCGGCAACAGGGGACGTTGAGAGGGGAATCAGCGCGTGACCGTCAACATGACCAAGGGTCAGGCCATCAGTCTGCAGAAGAACGACGGCGGCAGCCTGACTGCGGTTCGCATGGGTCTCGGCTGGCAGGCGGCTCCCCGGCGCGGCCTGTTCGGTTCGCGCACGCGGGAGATCGACCTCGACGCCTCCGCCGTCCTGTTCGCGGACAAGCAGCCGGTCGACGTCGTCTTCTTCCGCCACCTGGTGAGCGACGACGGCTCGGTGCGCCACACCGGTGACAACCTCGTCGGCGGTGTCGGCCAGGGCGGCGACGACGAGGCGATCCTCGTCGACCTCGCCCGGGTCCCGGTCCACATCGACCAGATCGTCTTCACCGTGAACTCCTTCACGGGCCAGACCTTCCAGGAAGTGCAGAACGCCTTCTGCCGTCTGGTCGACGAGACCAACGGCCAGGAGCTCGCCCGCTACACGCTCGCCGGCGGCGGCCAGTACACGGCCCAGATCATGGCCAAGGTCCACCGCTCCGGCCAGGGCTGGACGATGACGGCCCTGGGCAACCCGGCCAACGGCCGCACGTTCCAGGACCTGATGCCGGCGATCCTGCCGGTCCTCTGAGCGCACCCGGGCCCCGGAGTCGCGGGGCCCGGCGAGCAGCACCCGACTCCACACAACGACACAGGGGGACCAAGGCGATGACGGCCGAGCTGGTGCGGGGGCAGAACCACCCGCTCTCCCAGGTCCGTCTCGAGATCCGGATCTCGGCCGGTACGCCGGTCGTGGCCGTGGCCGCACTCGGCGACGAGAACGGCCGGATCCACGGCGTGGAGTGGGTGGCCCACCCGGGCGCACCCACCCAGCCGGGTCTCGAGGTCCCCCGGCAGGCCGCCGCCGACCACCGTCTCGCGGTGGATCTCGACGCCGTGCCGGAGGCCGTCCACCGGGTCGGCGTGCTGCTCGCCCTGCCCGTCGGGGGGCCGGGACCGGTCCGTTTCGGCACGGTGGCGGCCCCCTTCGTCGCCGTCACCGGTCTCGACGGCGGGGAGGTCGCCAGCTACACCATCACCGGTCTGGAGGCCGAGTCGGCCGTCGTGGCCCTGGAGCTCTACCGCCGGCAGGGCGCCTGGAAGGTGCGAGCCGTCGGCCAGGGCTACGCGGGCGGCCTCGCCGAACTCCTCACCGACCAGGGCCTTCCGCAGGCCCAGCAGCTCGCCGGCGGCATCAACGACGCGGTGGCCCAAGGGCTGGCCCGCTCGGTGCAGGCGCCCCCGCCCCGCACCGCGGACGGTGACCGCTCCCGCCAGGCAGCGGCCCCCGCCCTCGGTCCGGACCAGGGCGGCACCGCGCCTCAGCCCGGTCCCGTCCCACCGATGTCCCCGTACGGCGGTCAGACGCCCGGCGGTCCCGGGCAGCCCGGGCCGCAGCAGCCGTCGTACCCGGGCGCCGCGCCGGATCCCAACGCCGTCACCCAGACGTCCGCGCCCACGGCCGGCGGCCCGATCGACTACAGCCACCCGCGCCGCCAGAACGCCGCTCCGCCGCCGCCCCCGCCGGTCGCGCCCCCGGCCGCCCCCGGGCAGCCCGCACAGCCCGTGGCGGGCGACGCGACCGGCTGGTCCATGGAAGAGCGGCTCTACAACCAGGTGTGGGGCATGTTCGAGGACCTGGCCCGCACCACCGCCGCCTACCGCAGCGCCGTCGACTTCGCCGAGTCGCGCATGGACAAGGAGCTGGAGCAGGTCCTGTCCGACCCGCGCAGCCGGATCGGCGGGCAGGGCGACGCCGCCCGCGAGGCGGCCCGGACCCGGCACGCAGAACTCGTCGCCCAGGCCCAGGAGGCCCTCGACCGGGATGTGAGCCAGCTCGCCGCCGAGGCCGACGTCGTGGAACCGGCCCTGCCGCCGGCGTACGCCCGCTGGGACAACCCGGTGTGGCACGCCTACCGGGTGCCGATGGAGATCCCCATGGCCCTGCGCCTGGGCGACCTCCACCTTCCCGAGGCCGACCGGATCCGCATCCCGATGCTGGTCCGGCTGCCGCTGGAGCGCGGCCTGTGGATCGACAGCGGAGCGGCCGGCTCGTCCGACGGCTCGTTCACCGATTCCCACGCCATGAGCCGTCTCGCCATGGAGACGGCGGTCGCGCACGCGGCCCGGCTGCTCGCCGTCTACCCGGCCGGCGAGTTCACCGTCCACGTCATCGACGCGGCGGGCTCGGGGGCGCAGGCACTGGCGCCCCTCGTGCAGGCGGGCGTGCTCGCGGCCCCGCCGGCGCGCGGAGCCGCCGGCGTGGCGGACGTGCTGGGCCGGCTCACCCAGCGGGTCGACCTGGTGCAGATGGCGGTCCGGGGCGGCGCCGCCGACTCCCTCCCGCCCGGCTTCGACACCTCCCAGCAGCTCCTGATCGTCAACGACTTCCCGCACGGCTTCGACGACCGGGCCGTGAACCAGCTGCGCTACCTCGCCGACGAGGGCCCGGCCTTCGGCGTCCACCTGATGATGGTGGCCGACCGGGAGGATTCCTCCGGTTACGGGCCTTTGCTCGACCCCCTGTGGCGTTCGCTGCTGCGACTGACGCCGGTGGCGGACGATCACCTCGCCGACCCGTGGGTCGGTCATGCGTGGACGTACGAGCCGACGCTCGTGCCACCCGGCAGCCAGGTCCTCCAGCAGGTTCTCAGCCAGGTGGCCGCCGCACGCACCAAGTTCATGTAAAGCCCTCTGACCAGGGATTTTGATCCTTCTTTTGCCAGACGCTTTACCTATTCTTGGTGATTGGGTACTGTTGACGGCACGGAGGGGAGTACTCCCTGTCTGCTGCGGCGTACCCGTCAATACGGATCAGGCCAGATCCCGGGGCGTCGGCCCATCCTTGGGTGGAAGAGACCTCCGGCAGCGACGACGCTGACATTTGCCGTTACGACTGCCGGAGGCGCAGTGGATGTTTCCGTGACCCTATGGGTCCTGACGATCGTGGGCCTCGCCGCCCTCATCGCGGTCGACTTCTTCATCGGCCGCAAGCCGCACGACGTGTCGATCAAGGAAGCCGGAATCTGGACGATCGTCTGGATCGTGCTGGCCGCGCTCTTCGGGTTCGGCCTGCTCCTGTTCGCGGGCGGTCAGCCCGCCGGTGAGTTCTTCGCCGGCTTCATCACCGAGAAGTCGCTCAGTGTCGACAACCTCTTCGTCTTCGTCCTGATCATGGCGAAGTTCGCGGTGCCGTCGCAGTACCAGCAGCGTGTGCTGCTGATCGGTGTGCTCATCGCCCTGGTCCTGCGAGCGATCTTCATCGCGGCCGGTGCGGCGATCCTCGCCAGCTTCTCCTGGGTCTTCTACATCTTCGGCGCCTTCCTCATCTGGACCGCCTGGAAGCTCATCCAGGAGGCCCGTGCCGACGAGGAGGACGAGGAGTTCGAGGAGAACAAGCTGCTCAAGGCCGCCGAGCGCCGCTTCGGCGTGGCGGACCGGTACCACGGCACCAAGCTGTGGATCGAGGAGAACGGCAAGCGGGTCATGACCCCGATGCTGGTCGTGATGCTGGCGATCGGCACGACCGATGTGCTCTTCGCCCTCGACTCCATCCCCGCGATCTTCGGCCTGACGCAGGACCCGTACATCGTCTTCACGGCCAACGCGTTCGCCCTGATGGGTCTGCGCCAGCTGTACTTCCTCATCGGTGGCCTGCTGAAGAGGCTGGTCCACCTCAGCTACGGCCTGTCGATCATCCTGGGCTTCATCGGCGTGAAGCTGGTGCTGCACGCCCTGCACGAGTCCGGGGTGCATGTCCCCGAGATCAGCATTCCGGTCTCGCTCGGCGTGATCTGCTCCGTCCTGATCGTCACCACGATCACCAGCCTGCGAGCGTCCAAGAAGCAGGCGGCGGCCGAGGCGGCGCAGGGTGACAGCGGAAGCGCTCCGAAGGACAGCATCGACGTCTGACCGCGTCGGGCGTAGGAACAACCATCACCGGGACCGGTCTTCGCGAATTGCCGACCACCGGTCCCGGTGCTTGCTTGTTTCCTGAGCGCGTTCCCCGGCCCGGGGGCGCCGTGGCCGGCTGGAGGCGCCATGAAGTTCGTGCAGATCATCGCGTTCGAGACCGAGCGTCTGGAAGAGATGCAGCAGGTACTCGAGGCGGCGGGCCGACGCAACGCCGACCGCACGAACGGTCCCACCCACAGCATGCTGCTGAAGGACCGGGACAAGCCCAACCGCTATCTGGCGCTGATCGAGTTCGAGTCGTACGAGGAGGCCATGCTCAACAATGACGACCCGGAGACCAGCGCGATGGCGGAGCGGCTGGACGCGCTCAGCACGGGCGAGCGGGTGTTCACCAACTGCGACCTCGTGGACGCGCGAGACCTCAAGTAGCTCCTCAGGGCGTTCACGGCGGCTCGGTACGTGTTTCCCGGGGCTCGGTACGACCGCAGTGCGGAGCCGCTGCCCGTCTGCGACGATCACGTCATGATCGCTCGGCTCAGTCGGCTCGCGGGACGGTGGACGACCCTGGTGCCTGTGCTGGCGGTCGTGCTGCTGGTCCTGACCTGGGGGCGGGATCTGCCGGTCGCGGTCGTCGCCCTGGTGACCCTGGTCCTCGCGGGAGCAGTCCTGGCCGCTGTGCACCACGCCGAAGTGGTGGCTCATCGGGTCGGTGAACCGTTCGGCTCCCTCGTGCTCGCCGTCGCCGTCACGATCATCGAGGTCGCCCTCATCGTCACCCTCATGGCCGACGGCGGGGACAAGAGCTCGACCCTGGCCCGGGACACGGTCTTCGCGGCTGTGATGATCACTTGTAACGGCATCGTCGGCCTGTGCCTGCTCGTCGCCTCACTGCGGCACGGCACGGCCGTCTTCAACCCGGAGGGCACCGGCGCCGCACTCGCCACGGTCGCGACCCTCGCCACGCTCAGCCTGGTCCTGCCGACGTTCACCACGAGCAAGCCGGGACCGGAGTTCTCCACCGTCCAGCTGACCTTCGCGGCGCTGTCCTCGCTCGTCCTGTACGGCCTGTTCGTCACCACGCAGACCGTGCGGCACCGGGACTACTTCCTGCCGATCACCCGGCACGGCGAGGTCATCACCGCCGAGGAGCACGCCGAGGCGCCGACCGCCCTCACCGCCCGGATCAGCCTGGCCCTGCTCGGCCTGGCCCTGGTGGGCGTGGTCGGCCTGGCCAAGGGTGTCTCGCCCACCATCGAGTCGGGAGTGGAGGCCGCCGGGCTCCACCATGCCGTCGTCGGCGTGATCATCGCCCTGCTGGTGCTGCTCCCGGAGACCATCGCCGCGCTGCGTTCCGCCCGCCGCGACCGCGTGCAGACCAGCCTGAACCTCGCCCTCGGCTCGGCCATGGCCAGCATCGGCCTCACCATCCCCGCCGTGGCGCTCGCGTCTTTGTGGCTCTCCGGCCCGCTCGTTCTCGGCCTCGGCGCCACCCATATGGTGCTGCTCGCCCTGACCGTGGTGGTGGCCTCGCTGACCGTGGTGCCGGGCCGGGCCACGCCGCTCCAGGGCGGAGTCCATCTGGTGCTGTTCGCGGCGTACCTGGAGCTGGCGATCAACCCGTAGGCGCGCGTGAGCACGGGTGTCCGCCACGCACGGCGCCGGCACCACCGGGGCTCACCCGGCGGCGGCCTCAGCGGCCGTGCCCACCGGCACCGGGCGCGTCTCCGGCAGCAAGGTGAAGCACGCCAGGCTGAACAGCGCGATCGCCGTCAGATACGCGGCCACGCCCCACGGCACGCGCCCGCCCTGCTCGGCGAGGGCCGTCGCCACGATCGGCGTGAGGGCTCCTCCGACGACCCCGCCGAGGTTGTAGCCGACGGCGGCGCCGGTGCAGCGCACCCGCGGCTCGTACAGCTCCGGCAGATAGGCGGCGATCACGGCGAACATCGTGATGAACGCGAGCATCGCCCCGAGGAACCCGAGGAACATCGGCAGCGGCGCCCCGGTGGCGAGCAGCGCGACCATCGGGAACATCCACAGGGCTGCGGCCGCACACCCGGCCAGGCACAGCGGGCGCCTGCCGTAGCGGTCACCGAGCAGCGCCATCAGCGGCGTGAGAGCAGCCTTCACGAGCACCGCGCCCATGATGCAGGTCAGCATGACGCTGCGGCTCACCCCGAGCCGCTCCGTGCCGTAGGCGAGGGACCAGGTCGTCACGGCGTAGAAGATCGCGTAGCCGATGGCGAGGCCGCCGCCGGTCAGCAGGAGGAGCCGCCAGTGGTTGCGGACGACCTCGAGGAGCGGCACGCGCGCGTGGTCGTCGATCTCGAGGAAGCTCGGGCTCTCGGCCAGAGACGACCGCAGCCACAGCCCCGCGACGGCCAGCACCCCCGCTGCCCAGAACGGCACCCGCCACCCCCAGGCGGCGAACTGCGCCTCGGTCAGCGTCGAGGACAGCCCCAGCACCACACCGTTGGCGAGCAGGAATCCCAGGGCGGGCCCGACCTGCGGGAAGCTCGACCACAGCACCCGCCGTCGGGCCGGTGCGTGCTCCACGGCCAGCAGCACCGCTCCGCCCCACTCCCCGCCGAGCCCGAGCCCCTGGAGGAAGCGCAGGACCAGGAGCAGCAGGGGAGCGATCACGCCGATCGATCCGTACGTCGGCACGCAGCCGACGGCGACCGTGGAGGCCCCGGTCAGCAGCAGGGAGGCGACGAGGACCGGCCGCCGTCCGCGCCGGTCCCCGATGTGCCCGAACAGGATCGATCCGAGGGGCCGGGCCACGAAGCCGACCCCGAAGGTGGCGAAGGCGGCCAGCGTCCCGGCCATCGGAGAGAAGGTCGGGAAGAAGAGCGGCCCGAGGATCAGGGCAGCCGCGGTGCCGTAGACGAAGAAGTCGTAGAACTCGATGGCCGTGCCGGCGAGCGAGGCGGCGGCGAGGCGCGGCATGGAGGGTGCCCTTACGGTGCGTACGTCGTGCATGCCGCGTCAACTACCCACCGTGACCACCGGTTACGGGGGCGTGCGGAGGGCCTGGGGGTTCTCAGTACGTGACCGTGACGCGCCGGGCGGGTCCGTCCACGCGCACGGTGCCGCCGTACGGGATCACCAGTTGCGGATCGGTGTGCCCGAAGTCGACATCGAAGACGATGGTGGTGTCGGGGGCGTAGGTCCGCATGGCGCGAAGGACGGCCTCACGCTGGTCGGCCGCGTAACGCGCCGCCTCCTCGGGCGCGTTGGGCCGCTCCAAGGACCAGGTCTTGGGCCGGCCCATCAGCAGGGCGGAGAAGCGCCCGAGGAGCCCGCGCTCGCCCATGCCGCGCAGGGTGCGGAAGACCTCCGTGGCGCTCGGCATCTCCTCCGAGGTCTCCAGGAGGAGCACGCCGCCGTCGTACTCGGACAGGTCGTGCGCGACCTCCCGGTCGGCCATCAGCAGCCAGGCGAGGATTTCCAGGCAGCCGCCCCAACTGCGGCCCTCGACCACCCGGTCGGGATTCACCCAGGTCCAGCCGGTACCGGGCCGGGTCTCCGGCTCCGCGTCGAAGGTCGCCGGGTCCGCCCAGTCCCGGTCGACGTCACGCCACCGCTCGGCGGGCCTCAACTCGTAGGGTCCCGGGGTGAACAGCGCGGCTCGCAGGGACTCGGCGGTCTGGGGGTGCATGGCCCCGGGACGGCCCAGCTCGCACATCACGCTCCCGCCGTGGAAGCCGACGATGCCGCAGGTGCGCAGGAACGCGAGCAGGTTCGTGTTGTCGCTCATCCCGAAGAACGGCTTGGGGTTCGCGCGGATCAACTCCCGGTCCAGGTACGGCAGCACGGTGATCTGGTCGTCCCCGCCGATCGATGCGATGACCGCCCTGATCCCCGGGTCGGCGAAGGCGGCGTGAAGGTCGTCGGCGCGCTCCTGCGGCGTGGAGCCCATGGTCCGGGTCGACGGATACTCCACCGGCTCCAGCCCGAACTCCTTGCGCAGCCGCTCGAGCCCCAGTTCGTAGGGGAGCGGGAAGAGCCCCGGCAGGCCGGAGGAGGGCGAGAGCACTGCGATTCGGTCGCCGGGGGACGGCTTGGGCGGATAGCTCGGGCTGGTCAGGCTCGTCATGCCGGGAGGCTACGACCCGGCAGCCTGAAGGCGCACCGGGTTTAACCGGCGTGCGCAAGGTGATGGACGGGGTCATGCACTGAGGCGAGAGCGGCAGGCACACCGTGATAGACCGGCTGTGAGCAGCGGTCCGCCGAGGGCCGCACGACCCCGAACGGACCGGAGGAACCGTGCCCCGCACCCTGGCCCAAGCCCCGATCATGATCCTCAACGGCCCGAATCTGAACCTGCTCGGCCAGCGCCAGCCGGAGATCTACGGCTCCGACACCCTCGCCGACGTCGAGGCCCTGTGTGCCAAGGCGGCGGCCGCGCACGGCGGCACGGTCGACTTCCGTCAGTCCAACCACGAGGGGGAGCTGGTCGACTGGATTCACGAGGCGCGACTGAACCACTGCGGGATCGTGATCAACCCGGGCGCCTACTCGCACACCTCGGTCGCCATCCTGGACGCTCTCAACACCTGCGACGGCCTGCCGGTGCTGGAGGTCCACATCTCCAACATCCACCAGCGCGAGTCGTTCCGGCACCAATCCTACGTATCGCTGCGGGCCGACGGGGTCATCGCGGGCTGCGGCGTGCAGGGGTACGTGTTCGGCGTGGAGCGCGTCGCGACGCTGGCCGGGGCGGGCAGGGCGGACGCGTGAGCCGCCTCCGGTGAGGCTCGCCGACCAGGGCGAGCGCCCCTTACCACCGGACCTCCTACAGTCTTCCCGCCTCCACGATCCGCCGCAGGAAGCGCCGGGTGCGCTCCTGCCGCGGATCCCCGAAGACCTGCTCGGCGGTGCCGCGCTCCAGCACCACGCCGCCCTCCAGGAAGCACACCTGGTCGGCGACCTCCCGGGCGAAGCCCATCTCGTGCGTGGCCAGCACCATCGTCATACCCTCGTCCTTCAGCCCGCGCACCACGGTGAGCACCTCACCCACCAGCTCGGGGTCGAGGGCGGCGGTGATCTCGTCGAGCAGCAGCAACCGCGGGCGCACGGCCAGGGCGCGGACGATCGCGACGCGCTGCTGCTGGCCGCCGCTCAGCCGGTCCGGGTACTCGCCGGCCTTTCCGCCCAGCCCCAGCCGCTCCAGCAGCTCACGCGCGCGTGCCTCGGCCTCGGCCCGGGGCACACCGTGCACGCGGCGCGGAGCGAGCGTGATGTTGTCCAGGACCGTCATGTGCGGGAACAGGTTGTACGACTGGAAGACCACGCCGATCCGGCGACGCACGGCGTCCTGGTCGGCGCGCGGGTCGGTGATCTCCTCGTCGTCGAGCCAGATCGCCCCGTCGTCGATCTCCTCCAGCAGGTTCGCGCACCGCAGCAGGGTGGACTTGCCGGAGCCGGAGGCGCCGATCAACGCGGTCACCGTGTGCGGGGCGACCTCCAGGTCGACGTTCCGCAGGACGACCGAGTCGCCGAAGGTCTTGCGGACGGACTCCATGCGCAGCACGGGCGTCTCGCTCATGCGGTTCCTCCCTGGGCCTGCCGGCGGTCCATCCGTGCCGTCACCCAGTCCGTGAAGCGGGTCATGGGGATGGTCAGCGCCACGAAGACCAGCCCGGCGACGATGTACGGCGTGTAGTTGAGGCTGCGGCCCACGATGATGTCGGCGGCCCGTACGGCATCCACCGCGCCGCCGATCGAGACGAGCCCGGTGTCCTTCTGCAGCGACACCAGGTCGTTCAGCAGCGGCGGCACCTGACGGCGCACCGCCTGGGGCAGTACCACGTAGCGCAGCGCCTGGCGGTTGCTCAGCCCCAGCGAGCGGGCTGCGGCGCGCTGGGAGGGGTGCACGGACTCGATGCCGGCGCGGAACACCTCGGCGACGTACGCCGAGTACGTCAGGGTGAGCGCCGTGCCGCCGAGGAGCACCGGATCGACGGTCACCCCCTGGAGCCGCAGCGCGGGGACGCCCAGGACCACGATCATCAGGTTGATGATGAGCGGAAGCCCCCGGAAGAAGTCCGTGTACGCGGCGGCCAGGAAGCGCAGCGGGAAGAACACCGGCCCACGCAGCGTGCGAGCGACGGCGATCAGCATGCCGAGGACGAGCACCGCGGCCCCGCAGACCAGCAGCAGCCGGACGTTCAGCCACAGCCCTTCGAGGACCTTCGGGAACGCCTCGCGCGCGTACCCGGGGTCGAAGAAGGTCTCCTTGGTGCGTGGCCAGCCCGGTGCGCCCACGACGACCAGGTAGAGGACGACCGCGGTGACGACGGTCGAGAGCGCGCCGATCGCCGCCGCCCGCCGGGCGCGAGCGCGCTTGTGGCGCTCCCGGTCCAGGCGCCGCTGCGACGGGACGTAGTTCTCTGCCGCACCTTCCTCGCCGGAGCCCAGCTCCTCCTTGTGGACGGTCACTTGAGCACCGGCGCGTCGACGGCGTCCGCCAGCCACTGCTGCTCGATCTTCGCGAGCGTGCCGTCCTCGCGCAGGGCGTCCACCGCCCGTGACACACAGGAGGTGAGCGCGCTGCCCTTGTCGAGTACGAGACCGAACTGCTCCGGGGTGCCGCCCTGGTTCTCGAACTGGCCGACGATCGTCGCGTCGGTGATCTCGGCGCCGGTGATGTAGAAGGCGGTCGGCAGGTCGACGACGATGGCGTCGACCTGGCCGTTCTTCAGGGCGGACTTGGCCTGGTCGTTCTTGCCGTAGACGGCCGCGGCCCGCTCGGGCTTCACCACGTCGTCGATGTAGTCGAGGCTGGTGGTGCCGACCTGCGCGCCCAGCTTCACGCCCCTCAGGTCCGCGATGCTCTTCGCCTTCGCGGCCTTGGAGCCCTTCAGCGCGACGACGGCCTGGCGTACGTCGTAGTAGCCGGAGGAGAAGTCCACGGCCTTCTTGCGCTCCTGGCTGATGGACACCTGGTTGATGTCGAAGTCGAAGGTCTTCTCGCCGGGCGCGAAGGCCTTGTTGAAGGGGACGGTCTGCCAGGCGACCTTGTCCTTGCCGTAGCCGAGCCGTTCGGCGACGGCGTAGGCGACCGCTGACTCGTACCCCTTGCCGTTGGCGGGCTTGTCGTCCTTGAACCAGGGCTCGTAGGCGGGCTCGTCGGTGGCGATCGTCAGTTTGCCCGAGGTCCGGGTGGCCAACGCGCCCTTCTCGCACGCGTTGCCGGCGGACGACGGCTTGCCCGCTTCCTCCGGCTGCGGAGCGCAGCCCACGGCGGCGGCGGTGAGTAGGACGACGGCGACGGCTGCGCGGCGCAGAGCACGCGGGGCGGATTGCATGGCGGGAGATTGGCAGCCGAGGGTCTCGTTTGTCGAGGTCACGGCAACACATGTCCGGATAGTGGGAACGGGTGTTGCGGTGGTGTGAACGGGCCCCGCTCGCGTCGTGCCGGCATGCGCCGGGCCGCCGGCCGAGGGCGGGGATCGACAGGCCGGCGGCCCATCCGCCCAGGAGCCGTCATCCTGCGCGGGGCTGAGACCAGTTGACTGCGCAACTACGAATGGGGGGAGCGCACGTGCGACACCGGCGCGTGCGAACGATTCACACGGGGCGCGTGCGCGGCGCACACTCATCGCGAAGGCGCCCGATCCGGAACGCCGAGGCGCCCCACTCACCGCGAGGACCTGACTCGGAACGCCTGGCGAAGGCGCCCGACTCTGAACACCGGGGGCCTCACTCACTGCGGAGGCGCCGCGCGCAGCCACTCACCACCCGCGCGCGTGCCACTCCGGCAGATGCGGACGCTCCGCCCCCAGCGACGTGCCGTTGTCGTGTCCCGGGTGCACCCACGTCTCGCCCGGGAGGGCGTCGAAGATCTTGGTCTCGACGTCGTGGATGAGGCTGGCGAACGCCTCGGGATTTTGATGAGTGTTGCCCACACCGCCGGTGAACACCACACCACGCGACAGCACACGAGGTCACGGCGGCGCGTAAACCTACGGGCCGTGCCTCCGCGGCGTCGAAGTGGGCCGACCGCATCAGATGCCTGTGCAATGAGGCCGGCCGTGCCCTTCTCAGTGGTGGCGCGGGCGAGGCAGCAAGGCGAACGCGCTCTCCGCGATCGAGGTCAGGCGGTCGGAACTGTGGCCGTAGGCGCCTACGACATCGGTCCCGCGGATGATGGTCAGCAGAAGGTACGCAAGGTCGTCGGGATCCGCGTCGGGGTCGATGTCGCCGTTGCGCTGCGCCGCACGCACGCACTCGGCCACCGCCGTCGCGAGCACGGAGAAGCAGTCGTTGGCCAGGCGTTTCACCTCGGAGTCGGAGGCGCCGATCTCCAGGGCCATCTTCGCGGCGAAGCAGGCTGCCGCCGCCCGGTCAGGGGCGGGGGGTACGTCGGCCGCGAGTGGCACCCCGTGGACGGCGCGGAGCAAGTACGCGTGCAGTCGTTCCAGGGCACCCTCGTCCGGTCCGGCGAGCGCCTTCGGCGCAAACTGCCCCAGCCGGGCGAAGTAGCCGGCCATCGCCTGCAGCAGCACGCCGTGCTTGCCGTCGAACGCGGCATAGAGGCTGCCGCGACCCAGGCCGGTGGCGGCGCTGATGTCGTCGACGCTCGTGCCGTTGTACCCCGAGGTGCGGAACTGCCGCTCGGCGGCATGCAGGACGTGGTCGCGGTCGAAGCTTCGTGGTCTCGCCATACACCGAAGGTAAAGCCGACCCACCGTTATTGACAACCCAGTACAGAACCGTCTAGGTTTCTGACTGTTCAGTACACAACCATCCTGAGCTCACCGGACAGGGTGTGTGTACACCTGGCGCGATGGAGAGCAACCCATGCCTTCGCGCTCCTGCGCGCCGCCCGACGTTGCGACGCCTTCCAGGCCGGCAAGGCCCGGTCTGATCCTCGCGCTCCTGGCGACGGCGAGTTTCATCGCCGGACTGGATCTGTGCATCACGAACGTCGGGCGGTCCTCGGCGCGGGGCACTTCCTGCACCTTCGAACAGCCCAAGACGGTCGCCGACCACATCCTCGGCTTTCTGAACAACTGACCCCCTCCCACCACCCAGAACTCGAAGGGTTGACCGAACCATGAATCATGAGGAAAGGCAGGAGGCCATGGCTGTGGCGACTCCTCCGTACGCGAGCGACGCACTGGCCGAGGGGACCGTCGACGCGGTGGTGATCGGCGGGGGCGCCGCGGGGCTGAACGGTGCACTGATCCTCGCCCGCTCCCGCCGCTCGGTCGTCGTGATCGACAGCGGCTCCCCGCGCAACGCGCCCGCGGAGGCCGTGCACGGCTTCATCGTCCTGGACGGCACCCCGCCGTCCGAGATCCTTCGACGGGGTCGGGAGCAGGTGCGCCAGTACGGCGGACGCGTCGTGTTCGGCGAGGTGGTCTCGGCCGAGTCCGCCGCCCCGTCGGCTGACGGGGATCTGCGGTTCACCGTCACCCTGGGCGACGGCCGCAGCATCACCGCTCGCCGCATCCTGGTGGCCACCGGCCTCACGGATGTGCTGCCACAGGTGCCCGGCCTCGCCGAGCACTGGGGGCACAGTGTGGTGCACTGCCCGTACTGCCACGGCTGGGAGGTGCGCGATGAGCCCATCGGCATCCTCGCCACCGGCCCGGCCTCCATCGGCCACGCGCTGTTGTTCCGTCAGCTGACCGAGGACCTGACCTACTTCACCCACGGCACCGACCTGGACGAGGACAGCCGCGCCCGCTTCACCGCCCGCGGCATCCGCGTCATCGACACCCCGGTCACCGAGGTCGTCAACGACGAGAACGGTGCCCTCGCCGGGGTGCGCCTGGCCGACGGCCAGGTCGTGGCCCGCCGCGTCCTCGCGGTCGGCCCGCAGATGCAGGCCCGCACAAAGGGCCTGGAAGGTCTGGGCCTGCCGGTGCAGGACCTGCCGAACAACATGGGCCGCGGTTTCGCCTCCGGCACGGCCGGCGCCACCGAGGTGCCGGGTGTGTGGGTGGCGGGCAACGCCACCGATCCGGTCGCCCAGGTCGGGGCCTCCGCAGCGGCCGGCGCACTGGCCGGCGACTCCATCAACAGGATGCTGGCCATCGCGGACACCGACGCGGCCCTCCAGGGGATCGCCGAGGGAAGCCCACACGTGGCCACAGGATGATCTCGAAGCCCTGAGATCTCAGCCCGTCACCCGCTCGCCTCACGGGCAATGACGTGATTTCGCTCGTCCGCCCCGTCCCTCTCAGGAGCTACTGATGTCCTTCCTTGCACATACCCCCGTGGAGAAGATGACCGGGCCGTACGCGCGGCGCTGGTGGGCGCTGCTCGTGCTGTGCCTGAGCCTGCTGATCACGGTGATGGCGAACACGTCGCTGATCGTCGCCGCCCCCGACATGACCACCGACCTGGGCCTGAGCAGCAGTGACCTGCAGTGGGTCGTCGACAGCTACACCGTTCCGTACGCGGCGCTGATGCTGGTACTGGGCGCGATCGGCGACAAGTACAGCCGGCGCGGCGCGCTGGTGCTGGGTCTGCTGCTCTTCGCCGGCGGTTCGGTGATGGGGAGCATGGTCGACGAGACCTCACTGGTCATCGTGGCCCGCGCGATCATGGGTGTCGGTGCCGCGGTCGTGATGCCGGCCACGCTGTCCCTGGTGGTCGCGACCTTCCCCCGGAGCGAGCGGGCCAAGGCCATCACCGCCTGGGCCGCGACCTCCGGCGTGGCGGTAGCCGTCGGCCCGCTGGTCTCCGGCTGGCTGCTTGAGGACCACGCCTGGGGCTCGACCTTCCTGATCAACGTGCCGATCGCCGTCCTCGCCGTGTTCGGCGCGCTCGCCCTGGTACCGCCGTCCAAGGCGGAGGGCATGGGCCGGATCGACTACATCGGTGGTCTGCTGTCGATCGTCACCGTCGGCTCCCTGATCTACGCCGCCATCGAGGGCCCGCACTCCGGCTGGGGCGCCGGCCCCGTCACCGCCGCCGTGGTCGCCGGTGCCGGTCTGGCCGCCTTCGTCGCCTGGGAGCTGCGGCACCCGCACCCGATGCTGGACGTCCGGAAGTTCGCGCTGCGGCCCTTCACCGGCTCGATGCTCGCGGTGATGTTCTTCTTCTTCGGCATGTTCGCCGTGATCTACTACTCGACGCAGTTCCTGCAGTTCGTCCTCGGCTACGGCGCCCTGGACACGGGTGTACGGCTGCTGCCGCTGGGCGGTGCGGTGTTCCTCGGGTCCGCGGTGACCGGGGTGCTCGCCCCGAAGCTGGGGGTGAGGGTGATGGCCGTGACCGGCCTGGCCGTCGGCACGGCGGGCATGTTCCTGCTCACCCAGATCGAGAAGGGGTCGACGTACGGGGACTTCCTTGCGCCGCTGATGATGCTGGGCCTCGCGCTCGGACTGGCCATCTCCCCGGCGACCGACACGATCATGGGCTCTTTCCCCGAGTCCGAGCTGGGCGTCGGCGGCGGTGTCAACGACACCGCGTTGGAGCTGGGCGGGGCGCTGGGCATCGCGGTACTGGGCTCGCTTCTGGGCACGGCCTACCGCGACGAGCTGACCGACCTGGTGGGCAACCGGCTCCCGGCGGAGGCGATGGAGACCGCCAAGGACTCGGTCGGCGCCGGCCTGGCCGTCGCGGAGCGGGTCGCGCAGGATCCCTCCGCCGGGCCCCAGCAGGCCCAGGCCGCCATGGACGCCGTCCACCAGGCCTTCGCCCACGGAGTCGCCCAGACCAGCCTCATCGGCGGGATCATCATGGCCGCCGGAACACTGATCGTCCTCGCGGTCCTGCCGGGCCGGCGCGGGGTCGCGGGGAAGACCGCCGAGCCGGGGGCCGGGAAGACGGCGAGCGAGGCGGCGACGGCGCGGGAGCACACCGGGGCCACCCGCTAGACCGCCGACGGGGCGTCCACCGGATCGCCGAAGGGTTGGATGGAGCGGTCGGCGTCGGACGGTTACCAGCCTCGTGCGCGCCACTCAGCGAGGTGGGGTCGCTCCGTGCCGATGGTGGTGTCGTTGCCGTGGCCGGGGTAGATCCACGTCTCGTCGGGCAGGACGTCGAACAGCTTGGTCTCCAGGCCGTCCATCAGGGAGTTGAACTCTTCCGGACGGGTTGTCCTTCCAGGACCGCCCGGGAACAGGCAGTCCCCGGTGAACACATGGGGATGGCCGTGCGGATCGTCGTAGACGAGGGCGATCGAACCGGGCGTGTGACCGACCAGGTGGCGCGCGGTGAGTTCCACGCGCCCCACCCGGACGGTGTCGCCGTCGTCGACCGGCACGCCGGTCGGTACGGGGATGCCGTCGGCGTCCTCCCGGCCCGCGTAGGTGCGGGCGCCGGTGGCCGCCACGACCTCGGCGAGCGCCTGCCAGTGGTCGCCGTGCCGGTGGGTGGTGACGACGGACGCGATGCCGTCGCCACCGATCATGCCGAGCAGCGTGTCCGCCTCGTTCGCGGCGTCGATCAGCAACTGCTCGTCCGTGGCCCTGCAGCGCAGCAGATAGGCGTTGTTGTTCATCGGACCCACCGCGATCTTGGTGATCATCAGGTCCTTGAGCTCGTGCACATCGGCCGGTCCGCCGACCGTCACCTCTCCGCTGTACGTCATGTCCGCCAGCCTATAGCGGCGGCAGCGCCGGAAGCGGGCCGCCGGCCGAGGCCAGCGCGGATCCGTCGCGGCGGCCCGCGAGCCAGCCCAGCAGGTCGGCCGGGGGACCCGTGACGGTCACCTCGGGCCCCTGCCCGACGGGCTTGCGTCCGGTGCTCCACGCGCGCGTGCCGTCCGTGACGCGCGTGGCGGGGACGTCGGGGTGCCCGGCGAACCGGGCGGCCAGGAAGTCGATCTCCCGCTCGGTGAACTCCTGCGGAAGATCCTCCAGCTCGTATCCGATGCCCAGATCCACGTGGTGCAACTCCACTTCCACCCACCGCCGGAACGGCACCCGGGATGCGGAGTCCGTGACCCCGTTGCGCAGTTCCACGGTGCGCGACCAGTCCGCCGGAGCGTCCCCGGCCTCCTGGAAGCGGGTGGCGCTCTCGCGCAGGTCGGTGAGCTGGACCTCGAGGGCGCGCGGGGCGTCCCGCTCGATGTCTACGTCCCGGGCCTCGCCGGAGACGTACATGGGGCGCCCCTCGAGCACGTTCACCAGGGCGTCCGCGTTCCGGGCGAGGTGGGCCAGGACATGGCCGCGGCTCCAGCCGGGCAGCCGTGACGGCTCCGTCACGGACGCGTTGTCCAACTTGCCGACTGCGGTCAGCAGCCGTTCCGTTGCGTCACGTACAGACGCCAGGTCATGAGCGTGATCAATCATGGTGCTGACCTTAGCTGCGCCACTCCTTCGGGTGAAGGTGGTGAAGCAGTGCCGTAAATCGAAAGCACGTGCTATATGGTCGGACGTGGCGTCGGGCATGCTGGAGAGCCGGGGTTTGTTGACAACCCGTGAACCCGACCGGCGTTGTCAGTGGCTCCCCCTAGTCTGGGAAAGACGGGGGCCCCGCCCCTGTCACTTCTCTCAAGAAAGGTGCGGACCGGCGTGGCCGACCGTCTCATCGTTCGTGGAGCGCGCGAGCACAACCTCAAGAACGTCTCGCTCGACCTCCCGCGCGACTCGCTCATCGTCTTCACGGGCCTGTCGGGGTCGGGCAAGTCCTCGCTGGCCTTCGACACCATCTTCGCGGAGGGGCAGCGCCGCTACGTGGAGTCCCTCTCCTCGTACGCCCGGCAGTTCCTCGGCCAGATGGACAAGCCGGACGTCGACTTCATCGAGGGCCTGTCCCCGGCGGTCTCCATCGACCAGAAGTCGACCTCGCGCAACCCGCGCTCCACGGTCGGCACCATCACCGAGGTCTACGACTACCTGCGTCTGCTCTTCGCGCGCATCGGCAAGCCGCACTGCCCCGAGTGCGCCCGCCCGATCTCGCGCCAGTCGCCCCAGGCCATCGTCGACCGGGTCCTCGAGCTGCCCGAGGGCAGCCGCTTCCAGGTGCTCTCGCCGCTGGTGCGCGAGCGCAAGGGCGAGTTCGTCGACCTCTTCGCCGACCTCCAGACCAAGGGCTACTCCCGCGCGCGGGTGGACGGCGAGACGATCCAGCTGTCGAGCCCGCCCACCCTGAAGAAGCAGGAGAAGCACACCATCGAGGTGGTCGTCGACCGCCTCACGGTCAAGGACGGCGCCAAGCGCCGCCTCACCGACTCCGTGGAGACCGCCCTCGGCCTGTCGGGCGGCATGGTGGTACTCGACTTCGTCGACCTCCCCGAGGACGACCCCGAGCGCGAGCGCATGTTCTCGGAGCACCTGTACTGCCCGTACGACGACCTGTCCTTCGAGGAGCTGGAGCCCCGCTCCTTCTCCTTCAACTCGCCGTTCGGCGCCTGCCCCGACTGCACCGGCATCGGCACGCGCATGGAGGTCGACCCGGAGCTGATCGTCCCCGACCCGGACAAGAGCCTCGACGAAGGCGCCATCCACCCCTGGTCGCACGGCCACACCAAGGACTACTTCGGCCGCCTGATCGGCGCCCTCGCCGACGCGCTGGGCTTCCGCACGGACATCCCCTTCGCGGGCCTGCCCCAGCGCGCCAAGAAGGCCCTCCTGCACGGCCACAAGACCCAGGTCGAGGTCCGCTACCGCAACCGCTACGGCCGCGAGCGCCGGTACACCACGGCCTTCGAGGGCGCCGTCCCCTTCGTCAAGCGCCGGCACAGCGAGGCCGAGAGCGACTCCAGCCGCGAGCGCTTCGAGGGCTACATGCGCGAGGTGCCCTGCCCGACCTGTGAGGGCACGCGTCTGAAGCCGATCGTCCTCGCGGTCACGATCATGGACAAGTCCATCGCCGAGGTCTCCGCGATGTCGATCAGCGACTGCGCGGACTTCCTGGGCGAGCTGAAGCTCACCGCCCGCGACAAGAAGATCGCCGAGCGCGTGCTCAAGGAGGTCAACGAGCGGCTGCGGTTCCTGGTCGACGTCGGCCTGGACTACCTCTCGCTGAACCGCGCGGCCGGCACCCTCTCCGGCGGCGAGGCCCAGCGCATCCGCCTGGCGACCCAGATCGGCTCCGGCCTCGTCGGCGTCCTGTACGTCCTCGACGAGCCGTCCATCGGCCTGCACCAGCGCGACAACCACCGGTTGATCGAGACCCTGGTCCGGCTGCGTGACATGGGCAACACCCTCATCGTCGTCGAGCACGACGAGGACACCATCAAGACGGCCGACTGGATCGTCGACATCGGACCCGGTGCCGGTGAGCACGGCGGCAAGGTCGTGCACAGCGGCTCCCTGAAGGAGCTGCTCGCCAACAGCGAGTCGCAGACCGGTCAGTACCTGTCCGGCAGGAAAGCCATCCCGCTGCCCGACATCCGCCGCCCCCTGGACCCGTCCCGGCAGCTCACGGTGCACGGAGCCCGGGAGAACAACCTCCAGGACATCGACGTCTCATTCCCCCTGGGCGTGTTCACGGCCGTCACCGGCGTCTCCGGCTCCGGCAAGTCGACGCTGGTCAACGACATCCTCTACACGCACCTGGCCCGCGAGCTGAACGGCGCCCGAAGCGTGCCGGGGCGGCACACGCGCGTGGACGGCGACGACCTCGTCGACAAGGTCGTACACGTGGACCAGTCGCCCATCGGCCGCACCCCGCGCTCCAACCCCGCCACGTACACCGGCGTCTTCGACCACATCCGCAAGCTGTTCGCCGAGACCACCGAGGCGAAGGTCCGCGGCTACCTGCCCGGCCGCTTCTCCTTCAACGTCAAGGGCGGCCGCTGCGAGAACTGCGCGGGCGACGGCACCATCAAGATCGAGATGAACTTCCTGCCGGACGTCTACGTCCCGTGCGAGGTCTGCCACGGCGCCCGGTACAACAGGGAGACCCTGGAGGTCCACTACAAGGGCAAGTCCATCGCCGAGGTGCTGAACATGCCGATCGAGGAGGCCACCTCCTTCTTCGAGGCGGTCCCGGCGATCGCCCGGCACCTCAACACGCTGAAGGACGTCGGCCTCGGCTACGTCCGCCTCGGCCAGGCCGCGACCACCCTGTCCGGCGGTGAGGCGCAGCGCGTGAAGCTCGCCAGCGAGCTGCAGAAGCGCTCCACCGGCCGCACGGTCTACGTCCTGGACGAGCCGACCACCGGTCTGCACTTCGAGGACATCAGCAAGCTGTTGACGGTCCTGTCCGGGCTGGTCGACAAGGGCAACACGGTCATCGTCATCGAGCACAACCTCGACGTGATCAAGACCGCCGACTGGATCGTCGACATGGGCCCCGAAGGAGGCGCCGGCGGTGGTCTGGTCGTCGCCGAGGGCACGCCCGAGCAGGTGGCCGGGGTCCCGGCCAGCCACACCGGCAAGTTCCTGCGGGAGGTCCTCGGCGCGGACCGCGTCAGCGACGCGTCCTCGGTGAAGGCGCCGCGCAAGACGACGGCCCGCAAGACGGTCGCGGCCAAGACCGCCACGGCCCGCAAGACCGCCACCAAGACGGTCACCGGCACGGCCGTCGCCAAGAAGACGGCGGCCAAGACCACCAAGGCGGCCGCGAAGAAGACGACCCGGTCCAGCAAGGGCTGAGTTCCCCGCAGGCAACGGCAGGCCGAAGGCGACGGCTCCCGATCGGTCGGGAGGAGTCGTCTTCGGCCTGCCGTTCACAGCTTCGGCAGGTCGAAACCGGCAACTGTCGCGCATTCGTCGCCGCCATACTCATCGGCCACTCGACGGTCTATCGCCATCAGGTCGACAAGAGGCACCCGGCGCCCCTGTGGAGCATTCGGGGAGATCCATCGGGGGAGCGCTCCAACTGGGGCTTTACGGGACAGAACGATCTTGACGGACGTCGGCCGCCCTGATGGGCTGACCCAGCCGATCGGGGGATGGCACACTCTGCGCTTCCGAGTTGGCGCATGCATTCGACCAGCTCTCCAGGAGTAGCGCGCATGAAGAAAGTCGCCCATCTCGCCCTCGCGGCGCTGACCACGGTCTCGCTCGTAGGGCTGGCCTCCCCGTCCGCGGACGCCGCCACCAAGTGGTACTGCAGCGGCAAGCTGACCAAGCGGTGCATCAGCCACAGTGGCACCAAGGTCACGGTCAAGTTCTCGAACACGACCTCCAAGTCCGCCAAGGGCCAGTTCGGTGTCACGTGCGCCGGCCCCGACGGCCAGGACGCGAAGGTCCTCAAGGACGGCACGATCGCCGGCTACGACACCTTCTCGAAGTCGTACCAGTGCCCGAAGGGCTTCCGTGACCACGCCACGGGCTGGCAGATGAGCAACGGCAAGGTTTACCGCACACCGGAGCTCAAGTTCTAGGCACGGTCGCGCGGGAGGCGGGCACCGCCCACGGTGCCTGCCCCGACCGCCCCCGCAGGACACTCGACCGGGCAACCCGAGCCGAGCTCCTGCGTGAACTGCTCGCGGCCTGATCGACAAAGTCAGGTGTTGCAACGCCCCCGAATCCGCCAGGTCCTGTCGGGCCCGGGGGCGCTGTGCGGTCAGGCGTTCTTCTTCGGCTCCACGAACTGCATGTCGAGCTGGATCTTGACCACCTCGCCGAGCAGCCCGGGGGCGAAGTCCAATCCGTGTCAGCCCTCCAGCTCGTGCGCGTACGGCGGTTCCGCCCCGGCCCGTGAGCAGGTGATCGCCGCAGCGCGGGCCGCGAAGCCCAGCAGTTGCGTCCAGCCGTCGGGGCCCAGTCCGGCCAGTCCCTGTGTACTGAGGGCGTCGCGCACGGCGAGCCCGTGCAGCAGGGCCGCGTTGACCGTGTCGCCCGCTCCGATGGTGTCCACGACCTCGATGCGTTCGCCCGGCACCGTGTACTCCCCGTCGGCGGTGAAGGCGGTCAGCCCGTCGCCGCCCCGGGTGATCACGACCGCCGCCGGGCCGGACGCCAGCCATTCGCCGGGCGTACCCCCGAGCCACTCCGCGTCCTCCGCGGACAGCTTGAGCAGCGACACCGAAGGCAGCCAGCTCTTGAACCGCGCCCGGTAGGCGTCGGCGTCCGGGATCAGCCCGGCCCTGATGTTGGGGTCCAGCGCGGTGAACACGCCCTGCGCCGCCGCCCGGCGCATCATCTCCTCGTACGCGCTCGCGCCCGGCTCCAGCACCAGCGAGCAGGTGCCGAAGGACACCGCCCGGGTGCCGGACGGCAGCGTGGAGGGCGTCTCGAAGAGCCGGTCCGCGGTGCCGTCGACGTAGAAGGAGTACGCGGCGGAGCCGTCCGCGCCGACCGTGGCGACGGCGAGCGTCGTGGGCTCGGTGCCCCGCTGCACCGCTGACACGTCGACCCCCGTCGCGCTCAGCCGGTCCAGCAGCGCCTCTCCGAAGGCGTCGGACGACACCCGGGAGCAGAAGGCGGCGGGGGAGCCGAGGCGGCCCAGCGCCACGGCCGTGTTGTACGGGCCGCCGCCGAGCGCGGGCCGCAGCGCCGCCAGGGCACCCGTGCCCTGCGGTACCAGGTCGATCAGTGCCTCACCGGCGACGACGATCACGACGGGGTTCCTTCCTCGGACGGGCTGGTGCAGCCGCACGATGTGCGGTGGACGAAGGTGCAGGGCAGACGGACGGTCCGGACGGGCCGGCCCGGCTCGGCGAGACGCTCCAGGAGCACGCGGACGGCCCGGGCGCCGATGTCCCTGCCGGGCTGGGCGATCGCGGTGAGCCGGGGCGAGAACAGATCCGCCCAGGCGAAGTCGTCGAAGCAGCACAGGGCGATGTCGTCCGGGACGGACAGCCCGCGCGCGCCCAGGGCACGCAGCACTCCGATGGTCATGGCGTTGTTGCCGGTGACCAGCGCGGTGGGCGGTACACCCAGCGACAGCAGGGCCTGGGTCGCCTGCTCGGCCCCCGCGGACTCCGAGTCGCCGTGCACCAGCAGCCGCTCGTCGTACGCGAGCCCCGCGAACGCCAGGCCGCTGCGGTAACCGGTGATCCGCTCGCTCGTGGTGCTGAGCCCCGGCCGCCCCGCCACCAGTCCGATCCGACGGTGACCGAGCCCGGCGAGATGGGTGACCAGCCGGGACATCGGTTCGGCGTTGTCGGCGCACACCTGATCGAAGAACGGACCGCCGTCCTTGCCGGTCGCGTTCACCAGCCGGTCCAGCAACACCGCCGGCACGTCATGCCGTCCGAGGTAGTCGAGCAGCCCGTGCGGATCGGCGGAGGGCGCGACGATCAAGCCGTCGACCCGGCGCTCGTGCAGCAGCCGGACGACCTTGCGTTCGTGCTCCGGGTCGTCGTGCGGATCGGCGATCAGCAGGCTGTATCCGGCCTCCAGGGCGGCGGTCTCGACGCCTTGGAGGATCTCCGTGAAGTACGGGTTGCTGATCGCCGACACCGCGAGCCCGATGGACCGGGTGCGGGCCGTCACCAGGGAACGGGCCAGCGTGTTCGTGGTGTAGCCGAGCTCCTCCACGGCGTCCAGCACCGCCTGGCGGGTGTGCGGCAGCACCGGCCGGGTGCCGTTCAGGACATGCGAGACCGTGGCCACGGAGACACCGGCGCTCCGCGCGACGTCGGCCATGGTCGCCATGAACGTCCCCTCCTCCGCTTCCGGCGGGGAACGTATCGCATTCGGCGCCGGACGTAAACGTTTGCGCAATCGCTTACGTCAGCACGGCACTCTGCGTCCTCGGGCAGCCGCCGACCCCGGCGGCCCTGGGCAGCTGCCGCCCCCGCACTCTCCTGGCAGCCGCCGGGCTCCCGCTGCCACGGCACATCGCGCGGCCCGTGCGGCTACTCCCAGTCCCAGCCGATCCCCAGGAACCCTGCCCGTACCCGGGGCTCGACCAGATGCACCGACCGGTGCCGGCCGCTCAGCGCCAGGTCGTGGCATCCGTTGCGCGGCGCCGCCGCCGAGTGCTGGGCGAAGCGGTGGCACCGCACCGGCAGGGCCGCCGCGTCGAAGCGCACCTGGAGGGCGTACTGGCCACCCGGGCAGTCGAAACCGCGCACGTACTCGCGTGACGGGCCCGCCGTGCCGTCCTCGACGCCATAGCGGAACAGGAAGGTGTCGCCGGCCCGCAGCCGGGTGTCGAAGAGCAGCTCGGCCGCGAGGACTCCGGTCTCACGATGCCAACGGACCCGTCCGATGCGGCAGTTCTCCAGGGCGTGCACCCGCATACGCTCGGGTGTGGCCCCCCGGTCGCCGTGGTGGACGGCCACGAAGCGGTCGATGCCGTCCCGGTGGGCGCGCACGATGTGGTGCGACTCGCGCTCGGCCAGCTCGCGCCGCGCCCCGATCCGCAGCCGCTCGTGGTGGCCGAGGGAGTGCAGGCCCCCGTCCGGCGGGCAGTCCAGCTCCGCGAGCAACTGGTCCAGGACGCCGGACGCCTCGACGAGGGAGCGGTAGGAGCGGGCGGCGGACCGCAGCCCCGACGGGCTCTCCCCGGACTCGGCGAGCAGCCGGATCAGCGACTCCTCGGGAAGCTCCAGGATCTCCTCCAGCGCGCGCACGGCCCGCAGCGACTCGGGGCGCTGCGGACGCCGGGCCCCCTGCTGCCAGTAACTCAGGCTCGTGACGCCGACCTTCACACCGTGGCGGGACAAATGGTGCTGCACGCGCTGCAGGGGCAGGCCGCGGGCGGCGATCGCGGCCCGCAGGGCGACGTGGAAGGGGCCTCCCCGCAGGGCCGAGTCGAGTTCCGCGGTGGCGACGTCCGCGTGCTGTGGGGCGTGCGGCATGCAGGGGCCTCTTCTCTGAGTCGGCAACGGCTGGTCAGACCGCTCGCGCGGGGCCCTCCCACCGGCGCCGGGCAGGTCTTCACATCCGTACGCCGTCGTTCAGGGCCCGAGTTCCCCCGCATTGAAGCGTGTTGACCCGGCCCCGACAACACCTGATGCCGGACAGTGACCCACGTCCTGCCGGCCGGCTCGGTCCGGACATGCGAACGCCCGGGGCGTGCGCCCCGGGCGTTCGCGGTGGACGTGTGCTGTCAGGAGCGGTCGCTTCCGCCCTGCTCCCTGAGGGCCAGGCGCTTGGCCCGCACGATGTCGGGATCGCGCGGGTCCAGGGCGTCGGGCAGCGCGAACGGCTCGTCCGCGTACCGGCGGGCACGGGCCGTCCGCCGGGTTTTCTCGATCCGCATCCGCTTCATCTGCGCAGCCCTCCGACCCGTGGCCCGCCCGCTTCCACCGGAAACGGCCGGTCCGCACCGACAACCTGTGCCTGCACCGGCACGGACATCGCCCGCCGGGCGTCGTCTGTGCCGTGGGTGAGCCACATTCCCGCTCCCGGTGGGCCGTAACCCCCGAGCGGCCCATGCCGTTGGAAACTGCCTGCGCCGGGCCCCTGATCATGTTCCTCCGCCGCGTCCGGCTGTCGGTGCTCGCCAGTAGGGTGTGAGACATGGCCGACCCCTCCAGCTACCGCCCCAAACCGGGTGAGATCCCCGACTCGCCGGGGGTCTACAGGTTCCGTGACGAGCACCGCCGGGTGATCTACGTCGGAAAGGCGAAAAGCCTGCGCCAGCGACTGGCGAACTACTTCCAGGACCTGGCGGGCCTGCACCCGCGCACCCGCTCCATGGTCACCACGGCGGCGTCCGTGGAGTGGACGGTGGTGTCGACGGAGGTCGAGGCGCTCCAGCTGGAGTACTCGTGGATCAAGGAGTACGACCCCCGGTTCAACGTCAAGTACCGCGACGACAAGAGCTACCCCTACCTCGCGGTGACGATGAACGAGGAGTACCCGCGCGTGCAGGTGATGCGCGGTCACAAGAAGAAGGGCGTGCGCTACTTCGGGCCGTACGCCCACGCGTGGGCGATCCGTGACACCGTCGACCTGCTGCTGCGCGTCTTCCCCGTGCGCACCTGTTCGGCGGGCGTGTTCAAGAACGCCGCCCGCACCGGCCGCCCCTGCCTCCTCGGCTACATCGGCAAGTGCTCGGCCCCCTGCGTGGACCGGGTCTCCGCCGAGGAGCACCGGGAACTGGCCGACGAGTTCTGCGACTTCATGACCGGCCGTACGAACACCTACATCCGCCGGCTGGAGAAGCAGATGGCGGAAGCGGCCGACGAGATGGAGTACGAGCGGGCCGCCCGGCTGCGCGACGACATCGGGGCCCTGAAGAAGGCCATGGAGAAGAACGCGGTCGTGCTCGCCGACGCGACCGACGCCGACCTGATCGCCGTCGCCGAGGACGAGCTGGAGGCGGCCGTCCAGATCTTCCACGTGCGCGGCGGACGCGTGCGCGGCCAGCGCGGCTGGGTCACCGACAAGGTGGAGGAGATCACCACCGGCGCCCTCGTCGAGCACGCCCTGCAGCAGCTGTACGGCGAGGAGACGGGCGACGCGGTCCCCAAGGAGGTCCTCGTCCCCGCCCTGCCCGATCCCGTCGAGCCGGTCCAGGAGTGGCTCACCGGCCGGCGCGGCTCCGGCGTGTCCCTGCGCATCCCGCAGCGCGGCGACAAGAAGGCCCTGATGGAGACCGTGCAGCGCAACGCCCAGCAGGCGCTCGTGCTGCACAAGACCAAGCGCGCCTCCGACCTGACCACGCGCTCGCGTGCCCTGGAGGAGATCGCCGACGCCCTCGACCTGGACAGCGCCCCGCTCAGGATCGAGTGCTACGACATCTCCCACCTCCAGGGAGACGACGTCGTGGCGTCCATGGTCGTCTTCGAGGACGGGCTGGCCCGCAAGAGCGAGTACCGGCGGTTCCAGATCAAGGGCTTCGCCGGGCAGGACGACGTCCGCTCCATGCACGAGGTGATCACCCGCCGCTTCCGGCGTTACCTCGCCGAGAAGGAGAAGACGGGGGAGTGGGCCGACGGTGAGAACACCGCGGTTCCCGTGACGGACGGCGGGACCACCGAGGCTGCCGTGTCGCACGGCGAGACCGCCGCGGCTTCCGTGACCGACGGCGACAACGCCGCGGCCATGATCGACCGCAACGGCGAGATCGTCGGGACCGGTCCCACGGAGGACGACGGCCGCCCCAAGAAGTTCGCCTACCCGCCCCAGCTCGTGGTCGTCGACGGCGGCGCCCCGCAGGTCGCGGCAGCCCGGCGGGCCCTGGACGAGCTCGGCATCGACGACATCGCCGTGTGCGGCCTCGCCAAGCGCCTGGAGGAGGTCTGGCTGCCCGGCGACGACGACCCGGTGGTCCTGCCCCGCACCAGCGAGGGCCTGTATCTGCTCCAGCGTGTCCGTGACGAGGCCCACAGGTTCGCGATCACCTACCAGCGCGCCAAGCGGTCCAAGCGCTTCCGCTCCAGCCCCCTGGACGACGTCCCCGGTCTCGGGGACACACGCAAGCAGGCACTTCTGAAGTACTTCGGTTCGTTGAAGAAACTGCGATCCGCCACGATCGACCAGATCTGCGAGGTCCCCGGCATAGGCCGCAAGACGGCCGAGACGATCGCCGTGGCCCTCGCCCGCTCGGCTCCGGCCGCACCCGCCGTCAACACGGCGACCGGAGAGATCATGGAAGAGGAACCGGGCACCATGGGTTCCAGTGGGGAACCCGTGGCAGCGGGCACCCCGGACGAACGACGGGGGCAGGAGACATGAATGTGAACGAGCACGACGGGCAACACGAGCAAGCCGGAGACGGAGCACAGGTGAGTACGGGAACGCCCAACGACAAGGCCCAGGTCCCGGACGCGGCCATTCCCGAGTTGGTGATCATCTCCGGCATGTCCGGAGCCGGACGGTCCACGGCCGCGAAGTGCCTGGAGGACCTCGGCTGGTTCGTCGTCGACAACCTGCCGCCCGCGCTGATCCCCACCATGGTGGAGCTCGGCGCCCGCTCCCAGGGCAACGTGGCGAGGATCGCCGTCGTCGTCGACGTCCGCGGCCGCCGCTTCTTCGACAACCTCCGCGAGTCCCTCGCCGACCTGGAGGCGAAGAACGTCACACGGCGGATCGTCTTCCTGGAGTCCTCCGACGAGGCCCTGGTCCGCCGCTTCGAGTCGGTGCGCCGCCCGCACCCCCTCCAGGGCGACGGCCGCATCGTCGACGGCATCGCCGCCGAACGCGAGCTGCTGCGCGAGCTGCGCGGCGACGCCGACCTGGTCATCGACACCTCCAGCCTGAACGTGCACGAGCTGCGCGCCAAGATGGACGCCCAGTTCGCCGGCGAGGAGGAGCCGGAGCTGCGGGCCACCGTCATGTCGTTCGGCTACAAGTACGGCCTCCCGGTCGACGCCGACCTCGTCGTCGACTGCCGCTTCCTGCCGAACCCGCACTGGGTCCCGGAACTGCGCCCCTTCACGGGCCTCAACGAGGAGGTCTCCGGGTACGTCTTCAACCAGCCCGGAGCCAAGGAGTTCCTCGACCGCTACACCGAGCTCCTCCAGCTCATCGCCACCGGCTACCGCCGTGAGGGCAAGCGCTACGTGACCATCGCCGTGGGCTGCACGGGCGGCAAGCACCGCTCGGTCGCCATGTCGGAGAAGCTCGCGGCCCGGCTCGCGGCCGAGGGCGTGGAGACGGTGGTCGTCCACCGGGACATGGGACGCGAATGACACGACGTACTCCCCGGCTGAGCCGACTGCGCCGGGTGGTGCCCGAAGGCAACGGCGACAAGGGCACCAGCGGCGCAAAGGGCAGTCGGCCCGTCGAGGCCCGGGGCGGCAGACCGCGCCGCCGGGGCGCCCAGCCCAAGGTCGTCGCCCTCGGCGGCGGCATGGGGCTGTCCGCATCGCTCGCCGCGCTGCGCCGGATCACCGGCGACCTCACCGCCGTCGTCACCGTGGCCGACGACGGCGGCTCCAGCGGCCGGCTGCGCGACGAGCTGGGTGTGCTGCCGCCCGGGGACCTGCGCAAGGCGCTGGCCGCGTTGTGCGGCGACGACGACTGGGGCCAGACCTGGGCCCGGGTCATCCAGCACCGCTTCCAGTCCCAGGGCGACCTGCACGAGCACGCGGTCGGAAATCTGCTGATCGTCGCCTTGTGGGAGCAGCTCGGCGACCATGTCCAGGCCCTCGACCTGGTCGGACGGCTGCTGGGCGCCCAGGGCCGGGTGCTGCCGATGTCCGCCGTTCCGCTGGAGCTCCAGGCCCTGGTCAAGGGCCACGACCCGGAGCGCCCGGAGGAGGTCGACACGGTCCGTGGCCAGGCGACCGTCGCCCTCACCCCCGGCGAGGTGCAGTCCGTGCACCTCGTGCCGAACGACCCGCCGGCCGTGCCCGAGGCGGTCGAGGCCGTCCTGGACGCCGACTGGGTCGTGCTCGGCCCCGGCTCCTGGTTCTCCTCGGTCATTCCGCACCTGCTGGTGCCGGAGCTGCTGGACGCGCTCACGCAGACGAAGGCTCGCCGGGTACTCTCCCTGAACCTCGCGCCGCAGCCCGGAGAAACCGAGGGCTTCTCCCCGCAGCGTCATTTGGAGGTTTTGGGACGACACGCCCCTAAACTCGCCCTGGACGTGGTGCTGGCCGACGAGGCCGCCGTGCCCGACCGTGAATCCCTGACCGATGCCGCCAAGCGGTTCGGGGCCGCGGTCGAGCTGGCGCCGGTGGCCAGACCCGACGGGACCCCGAGGCACGACCCGGAGCTGTTGGCCGCCGCGTACGACCGTATTTTTCGGATGCATGGAAGGATCGGCCCATGGCGATGACGGCAGCGGTGAAGGACGAGATCTCCCGGCTCCCCGTCACCCGGACCTGCTGCAGAAAGGCGGAGGTCTCCGCCATTCTGCGGTTCGCCGGCGGCCTCCACCTGGTGAGCGGTCGGATCGTGATCGAGGCGGAGCTGGACACGGCCATGGCGGCCCGCCGTCTCAAGCGGGACATCCTGGAGATCTTCGGCCACGGCTCCGAGCTGATCGTGATGGCTCCCGGCGGGCTGCGCCGCGGCTCGCGCTACGTGGTGCGGGTGGTGGCGGGCGGTGACCAGCTCGCCCGCCAGACCGGCCTGGTCGACGGGCGGGGCCGCCCGATCCGCGGCCTGCCCCCGCAGGTGGTCTCGGGGGCCACCTGCGACGCCGAGGCCGCCTGGCGTGGCGCGTTCCTGGCGCACGGCTCGCTCACCGAGCCGGGCCGCTCGTCCTCGCTGGAGGTGACCTGCCCGGGCCCCGAGGCCGCGCTCGCCCTGGTCGGCGCCGCCCGCCGGCTGTCGATCGCCGCCAAGGCCCGCGAGGTGCGCGGCGTGGACCGGGTCGTCGTACGGGACGGTGACGCGATCGGCGCGCTGCTCACCCGCCTCGGCGCGCACGAGTCGGTGCTGGCCTGGGAGGAGCGCCGGATGCGCCGCGAGGTGCGCGCCACGGCGAACCGGCTCGCCAACTTCGACGACGCCAACCTGCGCCGCTCGGCCCGCGCGGCCGTCGCCGCCGGTGCGCGGGTGCAGCGCGCTCTGGAGATCCTCGCCGACGACGTGCCCGAGCACCTCGCCGCCGCCGGTCGGCTGCGCATGGAGCACAAGCAGGCCTCCCTCGAGGAGCTGGGCGCGCTCGCCGACCCGCCGCTGACCAAGGACGCCGTGGCCGGCCGGATCCGGCGCCTGCTGGCCATGGCCGACAAGCGCGCCTCCGACCTCGGTATCCCGGGCACGGAGGCCAACCTCAGCGAGGAACTGGCCGACAACCTGGTGGGCTGACCCCACGCCACGTCAAAAAGCCGGTGCCGCCGCCCATTTGGGTGACCGGCACCGGTTTTTGCGTGTCGCTGAGGCACCCTTGACTCGATCATGCTCTGTCATGAGCCTGGCATCTGTTCGCTGCTGTGGCGGACCCACGCTAGGGGGGTTCATGAGACGAAGAGCGAGATCGATCCTCGCTGTCGGCGCGCTCCTGATCGGCGGAGCGAGCTTCGCACCCATCGCCCAGGCACAACCGGGGAGCTCCACCCCGTCCGACCCGGAGGAAGTCAAGGTCTTCCGTGCCGACGTCGACCAGAAGCAGGTACCCCTGCTGCTGGCGGCCGGCCAGGACGGTCACGAACTGAGCGAGCGGGTGCCCGAGAAGGGCACCGCGACCGTCGAGGTCTACCTGACGGACCAGCAGGCGAAGAAGCTGGAGAAACAGGGCGTCGACCTCACCGAGCACAAACTCTCCACCCGGGCCGCGGCCCGGGTCGAGGACGCCGCCCAGGGCGTGTTCCGCCCGTACAGCGGCAAGGGGGGCCTGCGGGAGGAGCTCCTGCGCACCGCCCAGGAGAACCCGGACCTCACCAAGGTCGTCTCCATCGGCAAGACGATCAAGGGCCAGGACATCCTCGCGCTGAAACTCACCAAGGGTGCGAAGAAGACGAAGGACGGCTCCAAGCCCTCGGTCCTCTACATGTCCAACCAGCACGCGCGGGAGTGGATCACGCCGGAGATGACCCGGCGTCTGATGCACCACTACTTGGACAACTACAAGAAGGACCGGCGCGTCAAGAAGATCGTCGACTCCACCGAACTGTGGTTCCTGCTGTCGGCCAACCCCGACGGCTACGACTACACCTTCGCGGACCCCGCCAACCGCCAGTGGCGCAAGAACCTGCGCGACGTCAACGGCGACGGTGCCATCACCACCGGCGACGGCGTCGACCTCAACCGCAACTTCGCCTACAAGTGGGGCTACGACGACGAGGGTTCGTCCCCCAACCCCACCAGCCAGACCTACCGGGGCGCCGGACCGAACTCCGAGCCGGAGACGAAGGCCCTGGACGCCTTCCAGAAGAGGATCGGCTTCACGTACGGCATCAACTACCACTCCGCCGCCGAACTCCTCCTCTACGGAGTCGGCTGGCAGGTGGCCACCCAGACCCCGGACGACGTCCTGTACAAGGCGCTCGCCGGAACACCCGAGAACTCCGCGATCCCCGGCTACCACCCGCAGATCTCGTCCGAGCTGTACACCACCAACGGTGAAGCGGACGGCCACGCTGCCAACGTCAACGGCCTGGCGATGTTCACCCCCGAGATGTCCACCTGCCAGACCGCCTCGGACCTCGACCCGAACGACGAGTGGAAGGCCTCCGACTGCCAGTCGGTCTTCACGTTCCCGGACGACGAGAAGCTGATCCAGCAGGAGTTCGCCAAGAACGTCCCGTTCGCGCTCTCCGTCGCCGAGTCCGCCGCCCACCCCGACCGGCCGTCCTCGTCGGTCGGCCTGAGCGCCGCCGACTTCACCCCGGCCGCGTTCAGCACGTCGTACTCCCGCGGCGCCGACCAGGAGGTCTCCGTCGTCGTACGGAAGTCGGTGCGCGACAAGGAGCTCAAGTACCGCGTCAACGGCGGCCGCACCTGGGACATGGCGCTCAAGCCCTGGAAGGGCGGCGAGACCTACGGCGGTGAGGACAACCTCTACTTCGACGAGTACCGGGCGAAGGTCAAGGACGGCGAGCCGGGCGACAAGGTCGAGGTGTGGTTCACCGGCGAGGCGAAGAACGGCAAGAAGCTCTCCAGCGAGCGCTTCACCTACACCGTCGCCGAGCGGCCCCGGGCGAACACCCTCGTCGTCGCCGAGGAGGGCGTCGCCGCCACGCAGGCGCAGACCTACGTGGACGCGCTCAAGGCGAGCGGCCGCAAGGCGGTCGTCTGGGACGTGGCCAAGCAGGGCGTGCCGGACGCACTGGGTGTGCTGGGCCACTTCGACACCGTCGTCCACTACACGGGCGCGAGCGTCCCGGGCAACGCCACCCAGCTCCAGCTGCGGGCCTACCTCAACGAGGGCGGCCGGCTGATCGAGGCCGGTGAGCAGGCCGGCGGCAACGTCGACCTCGGCGGCGGCGTGCTGTCGAACGACTTCAGCCAGTACTACCTGGGCGCCTACACCCGCACCTCCACCTCAGGAGCCACCGGCTTCACCGGCTCAGGCGACCTGAGCGGCGTCACCAGCCCGCTGGGCGCCGCCCCCGGCAACCCGCTGGACAGGGCCGGCACCTACGGCGTCACCTCCGACGAACTGCGCACCGACACGTTCCCGCAGTTCGCGAGCAAGGGCGCCGGGCAGTTCGCCGGCACGGTCAGCCCGTACGGCCCCTATGCCGGCTCCTCCATGGCAGCCGCCGTCCACACCGACGACGCCTACAAGCGCCTCACCCGCACCGTGGACCTCACCGGTACCACCGCGGCCGAGCAGCCGACCCTGCGCACCCAGCTCCTCTGGGACACCGAGCCCGGCTACGACCACGCCATCATCGAGGCCCGCACTGCGGGCGCCGACGACTGGACGACCCTCCCGGAGGCGGGCGGCGCCACCCGGGCCACCGTGCCGACGGAGTGCCAGGGCGGCTTCTACGTGGGCGAGCACCCCTGGCTGAAGCACTACCTGACCGTGACGGACGACGGCTGCAGCGCGACCGGCACCACCGGCACGTGGAACAGCCTCACCGGTGCCTCCAACGGCTGGCAGCGGGTGAACTTCGACCTGAGCCCCTACGCCGGCAAGACGGTCGAGCTCTCCATCAGCTACGTCACCGACCCGGGCAGCGGCGGTCACGGCGTCCTCGCCGACGACGCCTCGCTCGTCGTCGGCGGCACGGCGAAGGAGACCGAGGGCTTCGAGACCTCACTCGGCGCCTGGAAGGTGGCCGGACCGCCCGCGGGCAGCCCGGCCGTCCTCAAGGACTGGGCCCGCACCGGCGCCCTGTTCCAGACGTACGGCGCGGTCACCACGGACGACACCGTGCTGTTGGGCTTCGGCCTGGAGCACGTCACCGCCGCGGCCGACCGGGCGGCGCTGATGAGGAAGGCACTCGCTTCCCTCGACGGGTGAGTTCCCTGGTCAACAGGGAACCCGTGAGATAGCGAAATCGAGTGATCTTGCTCGCGGCGGTGGGCGGTCCGTACCCCTACTGGCGGGTACGGGCCGCCCTGCCGTGTATGAGGCATCTGGATGTCACCACCAGCCCTTCAGGGAGGTAGGGTCGTAGGCGGTCGGGGACATCCCAAACAGAGCTCGCCGGCACTTCATGGCCGGCGTACCAACGAGGAGATCGGTTCGTGACGATCCGCGTAGGCATCAACGGCTTCGGCCGCATCGGTCGTAACTACTTCCGCGCGCTGCTGGAGCAGGGTGCTGACATCGAGATCGTGGCTGTCAACGACCTGGGCGACACCGCGACCACCGCGCACCTGCTGAAGTACGACACGATCCTGGGCCGCCTCAAGCAGGAGGTCACCCACACCGCCGACACGATCACGGTCGACGGCAAGACCATCAAGGTCCTGGCCGAGCGCAACCCCGCCGACATCCCGTGGGGCGAGCTGGGCGTCGACATCGTCATCGAGTCGACCGGCATCTTCACCAAGAAGGCCGACGCCGAGAAGCACCTCGCCGGTGGCGCGAAGAAGGTCCTCATCTCGGCCCCGGCCAAGGACGAGGACGTCACCATCGTGATGGGCGTCAACCAGGACAAGTACGACCCGGCGAACCACCACGTCATCTCCAACGCGTCCTGCACCACCAACTGTGTGGCGCCGATGGCGAAGGTCCTCGACGAGAACTTCGGCATCGTCAAGGGTCTGATGACGACGGTGCACGCGTACACCAACGACCAGCGCATCCTGGACTTCCCGCACAAGGACCTGCGTCGCGCGCGTGCCGCCGCCGAGAACATCATCCCGACCACCACGGGCGCCGCCAAGGCGACCGCGCTGGTCCTGCCGCAGCTCAAGGGCAAGCTGGACGGCATCGCGATGCGCGTCCCGGTCCCGACCGGCTCGGTCACCGACCTGGTCCTGGAGCTCGGGCGCGAGGTCACCAAGGAAGAGGTCAACGCGGCCTTCCAGAAGGCCGCGGAGGGCGAGCTCAAGGGCATCCTCGAGTACACCGAGGACCCGATCGTCTCCTCCGACATCGTGAACGCCCCGGCGTCCTGCACCTTCGACTCCTCCCTGACCATGGTCCAGGAGGGCAAGAGCGTGAAGGTCATCGGCTGGTACGACAACGAGTGGGGCTACTCCAACCGCCTCGTGGACCTTACGGTCTTCGTCGGCAACCAGCTCTGATCAACCCAGCAGGCACGTCCATGTGAGAGCAGGGCTCGGGCGGCGCGAGGACGCGCCGTCCGAGCCCTGACTCACGTACAGATCAGAGCTGTTCGATCACGAGCGCTTCCGAGCGATCACGAGCTCTTTCAGGAGTCCCCTTCATGAAGACGATCGACGAACTCCTCTCCGAGGGAGTGGCGGGCAAGCGGGTCTTCGTCCGCGCCGACCTGAACGTGCCGCTGGACGGCACACGCATCACCGACGACGGCCGCATCCGCGCCGTGCTGCCCACGGTCAAGGCACTCGCCGACGCGGGCGCCCGAGTCGTCGTGGCCTCCCACCTGGGCCGCCCCAAGGGCGCCCCGGACCCGGCCTTCTCCCTCGCCCCGGCCGCCGCGCGCATCGGTGAGCTCCTCGGCGCGGACGTGGCCTTCGCGACCGACACGGTCGGCGAGTCCGCCCGAGCCACCGTCGCCGGCCTCGCCGACGGCCAGGTCGCGGTCGTGGAGAACCTGCGCTTCAACGCCGGTGAGACGAGCAAGGACGACGCCGAGCGCGGCACCTTCGCCGACCAGCTCGCCGCCCTCGCGGACCTCTACGTCGGCGACGGCTTCGGCGCGGTGCACCGCAAGCACGCCTCCGTCTTCGACCTCCCGGCCCGGCTGCCGCACTACGCCGGCTACCTCATCGCCACCGAGGTCGGCGTCCTGAAGAAGCTCACCGACGACGTCAAGCGGCCCTACGCCGTCGTCCTCGGCGGAGCCAAGGTGTCCGACAAGCTCGCCGTCATCGACCAGCTGCTCGGCAAGGCCGACCGCCTGCTCATCGGCGGCGGCATGGTCTTCACCTTCCTCAAGGCCAGGGGCCACGAGATCGGCTCGTCCCTGGTCCAGGAGGACCAGCTCCCGGTCGTCCGGGAGTACATCGAACGCGCCGAGAAGAGCGGTGTCGAGCTGGTCCTGCCGGTGGACGTCGTGGTCGCGCCGGAATTCCCGGACCTCAAGACCAAGGCCCCGGGCCGGCCCAGCACGGTCGCCGCGGACGCCATGCCGGCCGGCCAGATGGGCCTGGACATCGGCCCCGAATCCCGCACGTTGTACGCCTCGAAGATCACCGACGCCGCCACCGTCTTCTGGAACGGCCCCATGGGCGTCTTCGAGCACCCTGATTTCGCCGAGGGCACCAAGGCCGTCGCCCAGGCACTACTCGACTCGAAGGCCTTCACAGTGGTCGGTGGTGGCGACTCCGCCGCCGCCGTGCGCATCCTGGGCTTCGACGAGAACGCATTCGGCCACATCTCGACCGGTGGTGGCGCCTCCCTCGAATACCTCGAGGGCAAGACGCTCCCCGGCCTCGCCGCACTGGAGGACTGACCTACATGAGCACGCGCACGCCGCTGATGGCGGGCAACTGGAAGATGAACCTCAACCACCTCGAGGCCATCGCGCACGTCCAGAAGCTCGCCTTCGCCCTGGCCGACAAGGACTACGAGGCCGTCGAGGTCGCCGTCCTGCCGCCCTTCACCGACCTGCGCTCCGTGCAGACTCTGGTCGACGGCGACAAGCTCAAGATCAAGTACGGTGCCCAGGACATCTCGGCGCACGACGGCGGTGCCTACACCGGCGAGATCTCCGGCCCCATGCTGGCCAAGCTGAAGTGCACGTACGTCGCCATCGGCCACAGCGAGCGCCGCCAGTACCACGCCGAGACCGACGAGCTGGTGAACGCCAAGGTCAAGGCCGCCTACAAGCACGGCCTGACCCCGATCCTGTGCGTCGGCGAGGAGCTGGAGGTCCGCGAGGCGGGCAACCACGTCTCCCACACCCTCGCCCAGGTCGAGGGCGGTCTGAAGGACCTCCCCGCCGAGCAGGCCGCGACCGTCGTGATCGCCTACGAGCCCGTCTGGGCCATCGGCACCGGCAAGGTCTGCGGCGCCGAGGACGCCCAGGAGGTCTGCGCGGCGATCCGCGGCAAGATCGCCGAGCTGTACTCCCAGGACCTGGCCGACAAGGTCCGCATCCAGTACGGCGGCTCGGTCAAGGCCGGCAACGTCGCGGAGATCATGGCCCAGGCCGACATCGACGGCGCCCTGGTCGGCGGCGCCTCGCTGGACGCCGACGAGTTCGTCAAGATCGTGCGCTTCCGCGACCAGTGAGCCGTAGGAGCGCGGCCGGTGTCGAGGGGGCATGGGGGTCCCCCCTGCTCGAGCGAAGCTGAGAGCTTGGGGGAGCGCGGAGGCCCGAAGGGTTGAGCACGGTCGGCCCCTCGACACCGGCATGGAGCACTCCGGAGGCGACCCGGCCAATCGCGAGTATGCGGTAGCGGCGATCCGTCGTACCCTTGCGGGGTCCAGCGCTGTGCTGGGCCCCGCGTCGTCCATCCGAATCCGAGGAAGTTGGTCCAGCCGTGGTTTTGGGGTTCTCGATCGCCCTGATCGTCTTCAGCCTGCTGCTGATGCTGCTGGTGCTGATGCACAAGGGGAAGGGCGGCGGCCTCTCCGACATGTTCGGTGGCGGCATGCAGTCCTCCGTCGGCGGCTCCTCGGTCGCCGAGCGCAACCTCGACCGGATCACCGTCGTGATCGGTCTGCTGTGGTTCGCGTGCATCGTCGTGCTCGGCATCCTGATGAAGGTGAACAACTGACCGAGCCGCGATCCGCTCGGAACTGGTACGTAGAGCCCCATGTTCGGTACGCGCAGCTGAGCGCGGCCTATCATGGGGCTTGCGTCCAGGTGTGAGGGTTGTAACTCCAATCACTGGACGCGCGTTGGGCCTTACGTAGACTGAGGCGCTCGCGGCGAAGCGGAACGCCGACTCGCTTCGCGGCACCATCACGCAGGGAGTTACGACCGTGGCAAGTGGCAACGCGATCCGGGGAAGCCGGGTCGGGGCGGGGCCGATGGGCGAGGCCGAGCGCGGCGAGTCCGCGCCGCGGCTGCGCATCTCCTTCTGGTGCTCCAACGGACACGAGACCCAGCCGAGCTTCGCCAGCGACGCGCAGGTGCCCGACACCTGGGACTGTCCTCGCTGCGGCTTCCCGGCGGGCCAGGACCGGGACAACCCGCCGGACCCGCCGCGCACCGAGCCCTACAAGACCCACCTGGCGTACGTACGGGAGCGGCGCAGCGACGCGGACGGCGAGGCGATCCTCGCCGAGGCGCTCGCCAAACTGCGGGGCGAGATCTAGAAGACGCAACCGGCCGGGCACCGACGGGTGCCCGGCCGGAACTGCCTTCTCGCCGTCACCGTCGGCCGATTGTCAGTGGTGCCCTCTACGGTTTGTGCATCGGACGAACCATGAGGGGGAGCGGTGGCGACGGTCGAGGTGGGTGGGGGAGTGCGCGCGCCCGCGTGGCGCGGCGGCTTCGGGCGGCTGTGGGGTGCCGCCGTGCTCTCCAGCTTCGGCGACGCGCTGCGCACGGCTGCACTGCCCCTGCTGGCCGTCACCCTGACCGACGATCCGATGCTCATCGCGTCCGTCACGGCGTGCGGCTATCTGCCCTGGATCGTCTTCGGCCTGCTCGGCGGGGCCGTCGCCGACCGAGTGGACCAGCGTCGGGCCATGTGGACGGTGGAGACCCTGCGCGGACTGCTGGTGGCCGCCTTCGCTCTGGCGGTCACGTTCGGCCACGCCTCGATCGGCCTGCTCATCGCGCTGGCCGTCGCGCTCACCACGCTGCAGACCCTCTTCGACAACGCTGCCACGGCGCTGTTGCCCGCCCTGGTCGACCGCGAAGCGCTCGGCAGCGCCAACGCCCGGCTGATGACCGGTCAGCGCATCGCCGGCGGACTGCTGGGCGGCCCCGTCGTGCCCCTGCTGCTGGCAGCCGGCACCGCGGTGCCGTTCGCGGCCGACGCCGTGACCTTCCTCGTGGCCGCCGCGCTGATCGCCTCCCTGCCGGCCGCCGGGGCCGACCGCGAGCCGAGACCCGCGGGCAGCACACTGCGCCGGGAGATCGCCGAGGGGCTGCGCACCCTGTGGCGCGACCGCGCCCTGCGCGCCCTGTGTACCGCCACGGCCCTGTGCAACATCGGCATGGGCACCCAGCTCGCCATGCTGGTCGTCCTCGTCACCGACTGGCTCCGCGCGGGCCCCGCGGGATACGCGGCGGCGGGCACCGCCTTCACCCTGGGCAGCCTGGCCGGGGGAGTGGTGAACGGCCGGCTGGTGGCGCGGCTCGGCCGGCTGGGGGCGGTGCTGCTCGCCGGCTCGGTGCAGACCGCGCTGCTCGTCGTCATGGGCACCGTGCGCAGCCTCGCCGTGCTCGTGGGCGCGCTGGCCTTGTTGGGGCTCCTCGGCATGGTGTGGAACGTCAACACGACGACGCTCATGCAGGAACGCAGCCCCGCCGGGCTGCTGGGCAGGGTCAGTTCGGCCTTCCGGACCCTGGCCTTCGCCGGAGTGCCTCTCGGTGCACTGCTGGGCGGGGCCGTCGCCGCCGCCTGGGGGCCCGGCACCCCGCCCCTGCTCACGGCCGCCTTCTTCGTCCTCGCCGTCATCGCGCTGATACCCGTGCGCACGGCGCACGTATCTGTGGTCGAGCCGGAGGACGGCGCCACGACAGCCGACGTCACGCGCTGATCAACTAGGTTGGGACCGGCAGCGGGGCAAGGTACGCAGGCAGGACAGGAAAGAAGGCTGAAGTCCGAGATGAACGCAGACGGCCGTACCAGACTCAACCAGACGCCCGAGTGGACGGCACTGGCCAAGCACCGCGAGGAGCTCGGCGACGTGGGCTTGCGCGAGCTGTTCGCCGCCGACTCCGGCCGCGGCACCGGGTACACCCTCCGGGTCGGCGACCTGTACGTCGACTACTCCAAGCATCTCGTCACCGACGACACCCTGCGACTGCTGCGCGAACTGGCCGCCGCCACCGACGTCTTCGGGCTGCGTGACGCCATGTTCCGCGGCGAGAAGATCAACACCACCGAGGACCGGGCCGTGCTGCACACCGCGCTGCGCGCTCCGCGGGACGCGGTGATCGAGGTGGACGGCGAGAACGTGGTGCCCGATGTGCACGCGGTGCTCGACAAGATGGCGGACTTCGCGAACCGGGTGCGGTCGGGCGAGTGGACCGGCCACACCGGCCGGCGGATCCGGAACATCGTCAACGTCGGCATCGGCGGCTCCGACCTCGGCCCCGCCATGGCGTACGAGGTGCTGCGCGCCTTCACGGACCGCTCGCTGACGGTGCGTTTCGTCTCCAACGTGGACGGCGCCGACCTGCACGAGGCGGTACGGGACCTGGACCCGGCACAGACGCTGTTCGTCATCGCCTCCAAGACGTTCACCACCATCGAGACGGTCACCAACGCCACGTCCGCGCGCTCCTGGCTGCTGGACGCGCTCGGTGACGACGCCGCCGTCGCCAAGCACTTCGTGGCGCTGTCGACGAACGCCGAGAAGGTCGCCGAGTTCGGCATCGACACGGCCAACATGTTCGAGTTCTGGGACTGGGTCGGCGGCCGCTACTCCTACGACTCGGCGATCGGCCTGGCTCTGATGATCGCCATCGGCCCGGACCGCTTCCGCGAGATGCTCGACGGGTTCCGCATCGTCGACGAGCACTTCCGGACCGCGCCCGCCGAGTCCAACGTGCCGCTGCTGCTGGGCCTGCTGGGCATCTGGTACGGCAACTTCCACGACGCCCAGTCGCACGCGGTGCTGCCCTACAGCCACTACCTGTCCAGGTTCACCGCCTACCTCCAGCAGCTCGACATGGAGTCCAACGGCAAGTACGTCGGCCGGGACGGGCGCGAGGTCGAGTGGCAGACGGGGCCGGTCGTGTGGGGCACGCCGGGCACCAACGGGCAGCACGCCTACTACCAGCTCATCCACCAGGGCACGAAGTTGATCCCGGCGGACTTCATCGGTTTCGCGAGGCCCGTCGCCGAACTGAGCGAGCAGCTGAAGGCGCAGCACGACCTGCTGATGGCCAACTTCTTCGCCCAGACACAGGCGCTCGCCTTCGGCAAGACCCCCGAGGAGGTGAGGGCCGAGGGGGTGCCGGAGGAACTGGTGCCGCACAAGACGTTCCTGGGCAATCACCCCACGACCACGATCCTCGCGCCCGAGCTGACGCCGTCCGTGCTCGGCCAGTTGGTCGCCCTCTACGAGCACAAGGTGTTCGTGCAGGGCGCCGTCTGGAACATCGACTCCTTCGACCAGTGGGGCGTGGAGCTGGGCAAGGTCCTCGCCAAGCGCGTCGAGCCCGCGCTGACCGGGGGCGCGGAGGTCGAGGGCCTGGACGCCTCCACGCAGGCGCTGGTCGCCACATACCGGGAACTGCGCGGCAGGCAGTGACCACAGCCGCACGGGAAAGCGGGCGGCGCCGCGCCGTCCGCTTCCCGTAGACTCCCCGACGATCATCACGGCGAGTGCTCGGGGGAGCGCGAAGTGGCACGCACACGCGGAAGTTGGACCGGCGGCACGCTGACGGCCGGGTCCCTGCTCAAGCCTCAGGACGTGGCGCGGGCGGTGTTCCACCCCGCCTGGATTCCCGAACCGCTCGATCCGTCGGTGGAGCGGCTCAAGAGATTCCGTGTCATCGCCGGGGCCGTCGCGTCCCTCGGGGTCTACACCTTCATCGAGGGCGGTTTCGACTTCACCGAGCTGCTGGAGAACTGCGATGACGGCCTCCGTCGTCCTGCTCTTCCTCACCCCGCTGACGGTCGGGGTGATGCTGTGGGTCTGGCGGCGCGGCGGCACGGTGCGGCAGGTGCGCAGGCCGCTCCTCAGCTCCCTCGCGCTGCTCGTGCTGTTCGTGGGCTGCGTGGCCGCCGTGCTGTTGCTGGTGCGGACGGTGAACGCCTCCGCGAGCATGGCCGGGATCATCGGGTTCGGTATGACGATGCTGTGGCTGCTCGTCTTCACGGCCTCCGGAGCCGTGCGGGTCTCGGGCAACTTCTTCGGCACGGCCGCCGTGCACCGCTGCCTGCCGCCGCTGCTCGCCATGGTGACCAGCTGGCTGGTTGCCGTGCCGGACCTCGTGACCGGTGATCTGCACGGCCTCGGTCTCACCCTGGGCATCGTCTTCATCCTGGGTGCGCCGGTGACGGTCACCGCCATCGCGCTGCTGGAGATGCGGCGGCTGAAGCGGCGGTACGGAATCCGGCTGAACGCCCATCCGGCGACACACCCGCCGGTGCCCGGGCCGGTCCCGCCGATGGCCCCGGCGGGCTCCCCCCACCTGCCGCCGCAGGGGAACCCGTACGGGCATCCCCACGCGCCGACCGGACAGCACCCGTACGCCCCGCACCCGCAGGCCCCGCACCCCCGGCCCCCCTACCACCCGCAGCAGCCCTACGGCGGCTGACCCCGGGCCGTACCGGCGTCGGGCGGCGTCAGGCGACCGCGCTCAGCGTGTCCGCGAGGCGCCGTCGGGCCGCCCGGGCCGCGGGCAGGGCGGCCAGCGCTGCGGCGCAGATCACCGCCGCCGCGCCGAGCAGCACCATGAGGATCGGGGAGGGCCCCTGGGCGATCCCGGAGCCGATGCCGCTGGACCTGCCCTGGGCGTCGATCAGCCACCGGGAGAGGGGCAGGCCGAGGGCGATGGCGGCGAGGACGGCCGCCAGGGCCGTGAGGCCGGTGGCCGTGACGGTGATCGCCGTGATCTGCCGTGGGGACAGTCCGATGGCTTTCAGCGCCAGCAGGTCCCGTTCGCTCTCCCGGACGGTGCCGCCGATCGCGGTCAGCAGTTCGATGAGCCCGATGAGGGCGAGGACGGCGATCAGCCAGGCGACGACCGCGCGCAGCGGGGACAGTCCGTCCGCCGGGTTGGCCACCCGGTGCACGTCCAGATGGCCGCGCCCCGCGGCGGAGAGCCGGTCGGCGACCTCCTGCGGGTCGGCGCCGGGCTCCAGGCGAAGCTCGTAGAGGGTCGGGCGGAGCCCCGGGTCGTTCTCGCGGAGGGTGTCGAGGGACGTGGAGATGACCCGGCCGGCGTTCTCCGGCTCGATGCTGCGGCCCACGATGTGGAGGATCTGCGGCCGGTCACCGACGGTCATCCGCACCCAGGCGCCGACCTGCACGTCCAGCAGGTCGAGCAGTCCTTGCCCGGCCACGGCCTCGTCGGCGGCGCGGGCCGGACGGCCCTCGGCGAGGGTGTAGGGGTAGGGGTCCTGTCGGGTGCCGAGGCCGCGCAGCGCGATGGTCGCGGTCTGGCTCGGACCCAGGGCGGCCGTTTCGACGCCCGGGTAGGCGGCGGCCACCTCCGGGTCGCTCTCCAGGAGGGAGCGGGCCTGCTGTTCGCCCATACCGGCGTCGGCGCGGACGCTGAGCGTGGTGGGCAGGCCGATCTGTTCAGGCTCGCTGTGGAAACGGTCGAGGGTGGTCCAGGCGCTCATCGCCACGACGATCAGCAGCAGGGGCAGGGTGAGCCGGGCGACGGTGGCCAGGGACCGGGGGCGGCGGGTGAACGCCCGGTGCCATCCGAGCACCAGCGCGGGCGGAATCCGCACGCCGAGGGCCCTGCGCGCCACGCCGGACAACCGCCCTCCCGAGGGCGTGGCGGATCTCGGCACCGGTACCGGCGGCACGCGCCCGGCCCGCCAGGCGGCCAGCCCGGTGGTGGCGCCGATGAACAGCACCGCGCCCCCCGGCACCACGAGCAGTGCCACGGTGTGGCCGGGCAGCCCCTGCCATACGCCGACCGCGTCCCCGAGCCGCCCCGGGATCCTGCTGCCCAGGGACTCGGCCAGGGCGGCGGCGGCCAGGGCGCCCAGCAGGGCGTAGGCGAGGTGCTGGAGCAGGAAGACGCGGACCACCTGGCCGGGGGTGAAGCCGATGGCCTTCAGGACGGACAGGTCGCGCAGGTGCCCGCGGATGCGGGTGCCGATCGCCCCGTGCACGGCGAGTCCGGCCGCGACCAGCGCACCCAGCCCGAACAGGCCCAGCACCTGACCGAGCAGCCGGTTGTCGCCCTGCGCCTCGGCCCGGGCCTGCTGCCAGGTGGAGACCTCGCCGATGGTGCCGGAGCCCAGCACCGTCACCGCGCGCTGGACGATGTACGACGTGTCGCCGGGGTCCGTCAGCCGCAGCCCGATCACCTGGCCGCCGGGATCCCGCACGGCCGACGGCAGCGCCCACACCAGGCCCGGCTGCTCACCGGGCCGGTAGCGCGGCTCGGCGCTGTCGGCGATACCCACGACGGTCAGCTCGCGGGCGGTGCCGGGCACGTCGAGGGTGTCACCGGGGCCGGCCAGCAGGGCACGGGCAAGGCGGCTCTCCAGGACCACACCGTTCGGATGCGACGGGGCCGGCCAGTGCCCGGAGACCAGCGGCGGGCGGCCGTCGGAGGATCCTTCCGGCATGCCCCGCAGCTCGACGGCCGCGCGGCTGCCGCGCGCGGAGACGGTGGTGGCGGCGCTGGGATAGGGCCCGACGACGGATTCCACACCGTCCAGATCGGCCAGCTTCCCGGTGTCGGCCGCCGTATCGGTGTGCAGCCACACGTGTGCGCCGTGCGACTGCGCGAAGACGCGCTGCCACGGGTTGGTCGCGTAGCCGAACAGGGCCGTGGCCAGCAGCAGGGAGGCGACGATGCCGGCGGTGGCGAGGACGAGGAACAGCGCCTCGCCGCGGTGCGTGCGCAGATCGGAGTGGGCCCAGCGCAGGGTGGCTCGCATCCGGGTCAGCCCTTCCGGGGATCGTCGTGCACCCGCATGTCAGTCCTTCAGCTCCAGCACACCGGATATGCCGGAGCGGCGCGGCGGGGTGGTGCCGCCGTCGAGCGCCGCGTCGTCGGCGATCCTGCCGTCGAAGAAGCTGATGACCCGGTCCGCCGCGCTCGCCAGCCGGGCGTCATGGGTGACCAGCACGATCGTCTGACCGCGCTGGTGGAAGCGGGACAGCAGCCGCATCACCTCGCGGGTGCCCTTGCTGTCGAGGCTGCCCGCGGGCTCGTCGGCCAGCAGCAGCGGGGGGTGGTTGACCAGGGCCCGGGCCAGGGCGACGCGCTGCTGCTCTCCGCCGGACAGCTCGCCCGGCATGCTGCGCTCCTTGCCCGTCAGGCCCAGTTCGGCCAGCAGCGCCTCACGCTCGGTGCGCGCCTGTTTCGGCGGGGTCCCGGCGAGCAGGGCGGGCAGCTCCACGTTGTCGGCGACGGACAGGTTCGAGACGAGGTTGAAGAACTGGAAGACGATGCCGATGCGCTTCCTGCGCTCCACCGCCCAGCGGGCTTCGCCGTAGGTGTCGGTGGACTCGCCGTCGAGCCAGATACGGCCCGCGTCCGGCCGCTGGAGTCCGCCGAGCAGGTGCAGCAGCGTCGACTTGCCCGCGCCGGACGGGCCGGTGATCGCCACGAACTCGCCCTGCCGTACGCACAGGTCGACCCCGCGCACGGCGTGGGCCGGGGCGCCTTCGCCGTGGTGGGTCTTCACCAGTCTCTCGGCGCGCAGCACAGGAGCGGGCCGCTCGTCGCTCACTCCAGCTCCTCCAGCTCTTCCTGGCACCGCTCCAGCCAGTCCAGATCGGCCTGCAGGTGCAGCATCGCACCCTCGATCAGCAGATGGGCGATGCGGTTGTCGCGGTTTTCGGCGGCGGCCAGCTTCGACAGCTGCCGCATGGTGTTCAGGTATTGGCGCCGCTGCTGGTTGATCAGGGTGATCTGCTCGGCGAGGCCGGTCTGCGGAGCGAGCGCCAGTTTCATGAAGAACTCGTCCCGTACCCGCGGCTCGTCCTCGGGCTCCTCGAACCAGGCGCGCAGCGCCTCCCGCCCGGCGTCGGTGAGGTGGTAGACCTTTTTATTGGGCCGGCTGGACTGCGTCACGTCCTCGCCCTCGATCAACCCCGACTTCTCGAGGCGGCCGAGGGTCACATAGATCTGGCCGACATTCGGCTGAGGGTACGCGGAGCCCAGTAGTTGCTCAAGGTCCTGCTTGAGCTCGTAGCCGTGGGCGGGTCCGCGGGCGAGGAGTGCCAGGAGGGGCAGGCGCACGCGTGCAGTCCTCCTGTCCGGTCCAATGTGCTCCAGGCCCTAGTATCGCCCATACCTAACAGGTATACATGGCCTCTGTTCCGGGCGAGGGTGCCCAGCGCCGGTGTACAGGGAGGAACCTATGCGGTGGATCCATGCCGCGGGTAGGGGCCTCCTCGTTCTCGTCGTGGTCCTGACCGGCTACGTCGCCGCGGGAGCGCAGGCGGGCGAGCCCTCCGGGGGCGGTCGCGGGCCGCTCACGCTGGCCACCGCGGGGGACCTCACCGGCTATCTAGGCCCTCTGCTGGAGGGCTGGAACCGCACCCACCCCGGCGAGAGGGTGACCCTCGTCGAACTGCCGGACTCGGCCGACGAGACCCAGGCCCAGATGATCACCGACCTGCGCGACGGCGACCGCAGCCGGTTCGACGTGCTCAACATCGACGTCAACTGGACCCCGGAGTTCGCCGCGGCGGGCTGGATCAGGCCGCTGCCCCGGGACCGCTTCCCCCTGAAGACCTTCCTCCAGCCGGTCGTGGACACGGCGACCTACGACGGGCAGCTCTACGCGGTCCCGTACGTCACCAACGCCGGTCTGCTGCTGTACCGCAAGGACGTCCTCGCGAAGGAGGGGGTCGCACCGCCGCGCACCTGGGCGGAGCTGGAGCGCTACGCGAAGACCATCGCACCCGAGCACGGCCTCGACGGCTACGCCGGACAGTTCCTGCCCTACGAGGGCCTCACCGTGAACGCGGCCGAGGCCGTCTACTCGGCGGGCGGCTCGATCCTCGGCGACGAGGGCGAGCGCGTCACCGTCGACTCTGCGGCGGCCCGCGAAGGCATCGGGTTCCTGGCACGCGGGGTGCGCGAGGGCTGGATCCCGAAGGAAGCGCTGACGTACAAGGAGGAGGAGTCCAAGCAGGCCTTCCAGGACGGCCGGCTGCTCTTCCTGCGGAACTGGCCGTACGCCTACGTCGGTGCCTCCGCCCCCGGTTCGAAGGTCGCCGGCAAGGTGGGTGCCGTGCCCCTGCCCGGACCCGGCGGGCCGGGGACCAGCGTCCTCGGCGGCTCCAATCTGGCCGTCAGCGCGCATGCGCGCCACGCCGACTCGGCGGCCCGTCTGATCGCGTACCTCACCAGTGAACGCGTCCAGCGGCAGGTCCTCACGCGCGGCGCGCTGCCGCCGGTGCGCGCGGATCTCTACCGGGATCCCGAGCTCATCCGTCGATTCCCTTATCTGCCGACCCTGCGGACGAGCGTCCTCGCGGCCGAGCCGCGCCCCAAGAGTCCGCGCTACGGCCAGGTGAGCCTGGTGGTGCAGGCGGTCGTGCACGACGCGATGGCGGGGCACCAGACGCCCGCCGCGGCGGTGCGACGGCTGGCGCGAGAGCTCGCCGTCATCTCGCGCGGCTAGCGCTGTCCGCGACCCTTGTAGATCCTCCCTACTTACCTGTTAGGTAACGCGGGCATCTCAACTCGCTGAGCCTCGCCCGGGTATGTCCCTATTTGCACACCACACCGGCTCGATACCTCCTGTCTGTTCATTGACACCCTCTCGACACGCCTACTTAACATGCATGCATAACCGCTGCCCTCCTCAGAGACAGGTCGATGGGTTGAACAGGCACCACTGGTGGCGTGACGCAGTGATCTATCAGGTGTACGTCCGCAGCTTCCTCGACAGCACCGGCGACGGCATCGGCGACCTCGCCGGCGTCCGGGCCGGACTGCCGTACCTCAAGAAGCTCGGCGTCGACGGGATCTGGCTGAGCCCCTTCTATCCCTCGCCGCAGCACGACCACGGCTACGACGTGGCCGACTACTGCGACGTCGACCCGCTCTTCGGCGACCTCGAGGAGTTCGACCGGCTGGTCGGGGCCGCTCGGCGGCTCGGCATCAGGGTGCTGCTCGACATCGTCCCGAACCACTGCTCCAGCGAGCACCCCTGGTTCCGCGAGGCGCTCGCCGCCCCCGCCGGCAGCCCGGCCCGGGCCCGCTTCCACTTCGCCGACGGCCGCGGTCCGGACGGCGCCGAGCCGCCCAACAACTGGCACGCCATGTTCGGCGGCCCGGCGTGGAGCCGGGTGACCGAGCCGGACGGCACGCCCGGCCAGTGGTACCTGCACATGTTCACGCCCGAACAGCCCGACTGGAACTGGCGTGACCCCGAGGTCGCCGCCGAGTTCGACCGGGTGCTGCGTTTCTGGCTCGACCGGGGAGTCGACGGCTTCCGCATCGACGTCGCCGCCGGCCTCTACAAGCACCCCGAGCTGCCCGACTCCGACGACCCGGAGGCCGACGCCCGCACCCGCGACTCGGTCAACCCGCTCGCCTGGAACCAGCCCGAGGTGCACGACGTGTGGCGCCGCTGGCGCTCCATATGCGAGGAGTACACCGAGCGCGACGACCGCGAACGCCTCCTCGTCGGCGAGGTGTCCGTCCCCACCGCCCGCGAGCACGCCCAGTACGTCCGCTCCGACGAGCTGCACCAGGCCTTCTTCTTCGACCTGCTCAGCGCCTCCTGGGACGCCGACGCCTTCCGGAAGGTCATCTCGGAGGCCATGCAGGACATCGCCGGGACCGGTTCGACCGTCACCTGGGTCCTCAACAACCACGACCAGGTCCGCACCGTCACCCGCTACGGCGAACCCGCCACCGAGGGCAGCGGCCTCGGCGCCGCCCGTGCCCGCGCCGCCGCGCTGCTCATGCTGGCCCTGCCCGGCGCCGCCTACATCTACCAGGGCGAGGAGCTCGGGCTGCCGGAGGTCGTCGACCTGCCCGACGACGTGCTCACCGACCCGATCTTCCGCCGCACCGGCAGTCGCGCCCGCATCCGCGACGGCTGCCGCGTGCCCCTGCCCTGGTCGGGCCAGGCCTCACCGTTCGGCTTCACGCCCGGCGTGGAGAGCGCCAAGCCCTGGCTGCCGCAGCCGGAGTACTTCGCCGAGTACGCCACCGACCGCGCCCTCGCCGACACCCGCTCCTTCTGGCACCTGTACCGCGACGGCCTCCAACTGCGCGCCCAGCTGCCCCAGTTGGGAGAGGGCACGCTGCGCTGGCTGGACGCCCCGCCCGGCGTCCTGGCCTTCGAGCGCGGCGACCTCGTGTGCGCCGTCAACTTCGGCACGGCCCCCACCCCCGCGCCGGTCCCCGGCACCCCCCTGCTCGCCAGCGGCCCCTGCCCGCCCGGAGTGCTCTCCGGCTCGACGGCCGCCTGGTGGATCCGTTCCTGAACGCCCCCGCAAGCGAACGCTTCACAAGTCAACTCCCCGAAGGGACATCAACGATGATGCGACGACGTACCCCCCTGCTCACCGGCTGCACCGCACTCGTGCTCGCGCTCGGCGCGACCGCCTGCGGCGGCGGACCCGTCTCGGCCGGTGGCGGCGACAAGGCGCTCAGCGGCCAGTCGGTCACCGTGGCCGGCGTCTGGTCCGGCACCGAGCAGAAGAACTTCCAGAAGGTGCTCGACGCCTTCACCGAGAAGACCGGCGCCAAGACGCAGTTCACGTCCACCGGCGACAACGTCTCCACCGTCGTCGGCAGCAAGATCGAGGGTGGCAACGCCCCCGACGTCGTGATGGTCCCGCAGGTCGGCGTGCTCAAGCAGTTCGCGCAGAAGGGCTGGCTCAAGCCGCTGTCGAAGAAGACCGAGCAGGCCGTCGACGCCGGGTACGCCCCCGTGTGGAAGAAGTACGGCAGCGTCGACGGCACCCTCTACGGCCTCTACTTCAAGGCCGCCCACAAGTCCACCGTCTGGTACAGCCCCGACGCCCTCGAACAGGCCGGCGTGAAGCCCCCGAAGAGCTACGACGAGATGCTCAAGGCCGGACAGACCGTCTCCGACTCCGGGCTCGCCGCGTTCTCCGTCGCCGGACAGGACGGCTGGACCCTCACCGACTGGTTCGAGAACGTCTACCTCTCCCAGGCCGGCCCCGAGAAGTACGACGCCCTCGCCGCGCACAAGCTGAAGTGGACCGACGCTTCCGTCGTCGACGCCCTCACCACCCTCGGCAAGCTCTTCAAGGACAAGCAGCTCATCGCCGGCGGCCAGAAGGGCGCCCTGAACACCGACTTCCCCGGCTCGGTGGAGAAGGTGTTCGGCCCCGAGCCCGAGGCCGGCATGGTCTACGAGGGCGACTTCGTCGCCGGTGTCGCCAAGGACCAGTTCGGCAAGAAGGTCGGCGAGGACGCGAACTTCTTCCCGTTCCCGGCGGTCGGCGGCGGCGTGGCACCGGTCGTCAGCGGCGGTGACGCCGCCGTCGTCCTCAAGGACGGCAAGAACCAGAAGGCCGCCCAGGCCCTCCTGGAGTACCTGTCGACGCCCGAAGCCTCGGCCGTGTGGGCGGAGGCGGGCGGCTTCCTCTCCCCGAACAAGAAGGTCGACCTCGCCTCCTACGGCGACGACGTCACCCGCGCCACCGCCAAGTCCCTCGTCCAGGCCGGGGACTCGGTCCGCTTCGACATGTCCGACCAGGCCCCCGCGGCCTTCGGCGGCACCAAGGGCACCGGCGAGTGGAAGCTGCTGCAGGACTTCCTGCGCGACCCGTCCGACCCGAAGGGCACCGCGGCGAAGCTGGAGGCCGCGGCGGCCAAGGCGTACCAGGACTGATACGCCATGACAGCGACCCTCGTGAAAGACACGAGCTCCCCACCGCCCGGCCCGGTCGCCGACCGCACCCGGCTACTGCGCAGACGCGGGAAGATCATCGCCCTGCTGTTCGTGCTGCCCGCGCTGCTGCTGCTCGGCGCGCTCGTCGTCTACCCCGTGCTGTTCAGCATCGGCCGCAGCTTCTTCGACGCCTCGGGGACGAGCTTCGTCGGCGGCGACAACTACGCCGAGATGTTCCGTGACCCGGCCACCCTCAAGGCCGTCCGCAACACGGCCATCTGGGTCGTCATCGCCCCGGCCCTGCTCACCGGCCTCGGACTGATCCTGGCCGTGCTGGTGGAGAAGGTCCGCTGGGCCACGGCCTTCAAGCTGCTCCTCTTCATGCCGATGGCCGTCTCCTTCCTCGCCGCCGGCATCATCTTCCGGCTCGCCTACGACGAGGACCCCGACAAGGGCGTGCTCAACGCCGCGGTCGTCTCCGTCCACGACGCCTTCAAGGGCGAGTCCTCCTATCCGACGGCCCGGGCACGCGACGCCAAGGGCCTGACGAAGGACAAGGACGGCTCGTACCGCACGAGCACGAGCGTGGCGCCCGGAGACGCGGTGGCACTGGGCCTGGTCGGCGTGCAGCCCGACGACCTGCCGGGCGGAGCCGAGCCCGCCTACGCGGCGGCCGGACGGAAAGCCGCCGCCGACGAACTGCGCGGAGTCGTCTACCTCGACTTCACGCCCGGCGGGGGAGGGGAGCAGGGCAAGGTCGACCGGCGGGAGAGCGGGCTGCCTCAGATGAAGGTCGAGGCGGTCCGCGACGGCGAGACGATCGCCGCGACCACCACGGCCGCCGACGGTTCCTTCCGCTTCGAGGGCCTGGCGTCGGGCTCCTACCAGGTGAAGCTGCCGTCGTCGAACTTCGCCCAGCCCTACGACGGCGTCTCCTGGCTCGGGCCGGCGCTGGTCACCCCCGCGATCATCGGCGCCTACCTGTGGATCTGGACCGGCTTCGCCATGGTGCTGATCGGGGCGGGCCTGTCGACCCTGCCGCGGGACGCCCTGGAGGCGGCGCGGATGGACGGCGCGAACGAGTGGCAGATCTTCCGGCGGATCACCGTGCCGCTGCTGGCACCCGTCCTGTCGGTCGTCTTCATCACCCTCGTCATCAACGTGATGAAGGTCTTCGACCTCGTCTACATCATCGCGCCCGGTCCCGTGCAGGAGGACGCGACCGTGCTCGCGACGCAGATGTGGCTGGTGTCGTTCGGCGGCGGCAACAACCAGGGGCTCGGCAGCGCCCTCGGCGTCCTGCTCCTGCTGCTGGTCGTCCCGGCCATGGTGTTCAACGTCCGCCGTTTCCGAAGGAGTCAACGATGAACGCGGTGCGGCGCGGGCTGGGCAACGGGCTCGTCCAGGCCTTCCTCGTCGTGGTCGGCCTGGTGTGGATGACGCCGCTGGCCGGACTGTTCCTGTCCTCGCTGCGGTCCGCCGAGGACACGGCCAAGGGCGGCTGGTGGACGGTGTTCTCCAGCCCCGGACAGCTGTCCTTCGACAACTACTCGTCGCTGCTGGGGAACGCCGGGATCACGCAGGCGTTCTGGAACACGGTGCTGATATCCGTGCCGACGACGGTGCTCGTCGTGGTGATCGCGGCACTCGCGGGATACGCCTTCGCGTGGCTGGACTTCCCCGGGCGGGAGACGGTCTTCCTGGTCGTGGTCGCGCTGCTGGTGGTCCCCGTGCAGATCGGACTGCTGCCGGTCGCGAAACTCTTCGGTCAGCTGGGCCTGTTCGGCACGATCCCCGGCGTCGTCCTCTTCCACGTGGCCTACGGCCTGCCGTTCGCGGTGTTCCTGCTGCGCAACTACTTCGCCGAGATGCCGAAGGAGATGCTGGAGGCGGCCCGCATGGACGGGGGCAGCGAGTGGCGTATCTTCACGCGGCTGGTCCTGCCCGTCGGGCGGCCGGCGATCGCCTCCCTGGCCATCTTCCAGTTCCTGTGGGTGTGGAACGACATGCTGGTGGCGTTGCTCTTCGCGGACAGCACGTCACAGCCGCTGACCGTGGAACTCCAGTCACAGATACGCCAGTTCGGAAGCAACATCGATGTGCTGGCACCCGGGGCGTTCGTGTCCCTGGTCGTCCCGGTCGTCGTGTTCTTCGCCTTCCAACGGCACTTCGTGCAGGGCGTGATGGCCGGTTCGGTGAAGTGACCGCAGTACGAGGGGGCTCCGCCCCCTGGACCCCCGACCTATGCCCACCCGCCACCCGAAACTGCCCTTGACCGGGGGCAACTCGCGAGTTCAGCCGTCTGGCCGACCGCTTCGGGTGGCGGGTGGGCGAAGGAAGGGGAGTCCAGGGGGCGGAGCCCCCTGGTGTGTCTAAGCCGAAGCCGGCGGGTACAACGACCGCGGCAACTGCGAAGCCGCCGCGCCGTCCAGCAGCCACAGCGTCCGGCTGCGGCCGTACGCCCCTGCCGCCGGTGCCTGGATCTCCCCGGCTCCCGAGAGGGCGATCGCCGCAGCCTGGGCCTTGTCCTCACCCGCGGCCAGGAGCCACACCTCCCGCGCCGCCCGGATCGCCGGCAGCGTCAGCGTCACGCGGGTCGGCGGCGGCTTGGGCGCGCCGTGGACGCCGACGACCGTACGCTCCGTCTCCCGCACCGCGGGCAACTCCGGGAACAGCGACGCCACATGCGTGTCCGGCCCGACGCCCAGCATCAGCACGTCGAACGTGGGCACGGGCCCGTGGTTCTCCGGGCCCGCCGCCGCTGCCAGCTCCTGCGCGTAGGCGGCAGCCGCCGCGTCCACGTCGGTGCCGTGCGGCCCGTCCGACGCGGGCATCGCGTGCACCCGCTTCGGATCCAGAGGCACCGAGTCGAGCAGAGCCTCCCTCGCCTGGGTGGCGTTGCGCTCGGGGTCGCTCTCGGGCAGGAACCTCTCGTCGCCCCACCACAGGTCGAGCCGGCTCCAGTCGATCGCGTCCCGGGCGGGCGCCGCGGCCAGCGCGGCCAGCAGGCCGTTGCCGTTGCGGCCGCCCGTCAGGACCACGGATGCCGAGCCCCGGGAGGCCTGCGCGTCCACGATCCTGGTGATCAGCCGTGCCGCCGCGGCCTGCGCCATCAGATCCTTGTCGCGGTGGACGACCAGCTGCGGTGCCGTACTCACTTCGTCGTCGCCTTCCGTACCGGTTCCAGCGCGGGCGGTTCCTGCCTCACCGGTTCCTCCGACGTCGCTTGTGAAGCGGGTGCTTTCGCAGCCGCTTCAGCGGGAGCGGGGAGGGCGAGTCGTGCGCGCCCGTCACTTTTGGGCTCTCCGCGCTCTCCTTTGGCGACCGCGTCACCGGAGACCCGCGGCGCCGGAGCCGACCAGGACGACTTCAGCCGGTCCACCCCGTACCGCAGCGCCGACGCGTACGTGTCGTCCGGGTCCAGCCGACGCAGTTCCTCCGCCATCAGCTCGGCGGTCTCCCTGCGCTTGAGCGCGACGGCCCGGTCCGGCTGGCCCTCGATGGACAGCGTCGCCAGCGAGCCGTCGGCCCGGTCCAGCTTGATCGGGCCGCAGTTGGTGTCCATCCGGACCGCCGTCAGACCCGGCCCGCTGGACAGCGAGCGCTTCACGGGGACGTCCAGCCGGTCCGCGAGCCACATCGCCAGCAGCTCACAGCTCGGGTTGAACTCCTCGCCCTCCACCTCGACGGCCCGCACCTCGCAGGCCACCTGGTCGAGGGCCGCCGCCAGCATGGAACGCCAGGGCGTGATGCGGGTCCAGGACAGGTCCGTGTCACCGGGGGTGTAGGTCCCCGACCGGGTCGCCAGATCCCGTACCGGCTGCTCCGAGGCGTACGTGTCGGTGACGCGGCGCTGTGCGAGGGCACCCAGGGGGTCCTTCGCCGGGTCCAGCGGCGCGTTCACCGGCCACCACACCACTACCGGGGCGTCCGGCAGCAGCAGCGGCAGCACCACCGACTGGGCGTGGTCCGCGACCTCGCCGTACAGCCGGAGCACGACCGTCTCGCCGGTGCCCGCGTCCGCGCCGACCCGCACTTCGGCGTCCAGGCGGGACTGCGTGCGGTCGCGGGGCGAGCGGGAGACACGCTTGATGACGACGAGCGTGCGCGAGGGATGCTCGTGCGCGGCGTCGCTCGCGGCCTTCAGCGCGTCGTAGGCGTTCTCCTCGTCCGTCACGATGACCAGCGTGAGGACCATGCCGACCGCCGGAGTACCGATCGCCCGGCGGCCCTGCACGAGCGCCTTGTTGACCTTGCTGGCCGTGGTGTCCGTGAGGTCTGTCTTCATGGCCGGCGCCAGCTCCGTCCGTGTCGCTCGAGCATTTCGTCCGCCTCGACGGGCCCCCAGGTACCGGCCGGGTACTGGGCGGGCTTGCCGTTCTTGTCCCAGTACTCCTCGATCGGGTCGAGGATCTTCCAGGACAGCTCGACCTCCTCGGTGCGCGGGAAGAGGTTCGAGTCACCGAGCAGCACGTCCAGGATCAGACGCTCGTACGCCTCCGGGCTGGACTCGGTGAAGGACTCGCCGTAGGCGAAGTCCATCGACACGTCCCGGATCTCCATCGACGTGCCCGGCACCTTGGAGCCGAAGCGGACCGTGACGCCCTCGTCCGGCTGGACGCGGATGACGATCGCGTTGGAGCCGAGCTCCTCGGTGGCCGTGGAGTCGAAGGGGGAGTGCGGGGCCCGCTGGAAGACGACGGCGATCTCCGTCACCCGGCGGCCCAGGCGCTTGCCGGTGCGCAGGTAGAACGGGACGCCCGCCCAGCGGCGGTTGTCGATCTCCAGCTTGACCGCGGCGTAGGTGTCGGTCTTCGAGGAGGCGTCGATGCCGTCCTCGTCGAGATAGCCGATCACCTTCGCGCCGCCCTGCCAGCCGGCCGCGTACTGGGCGCGCACGGTGTCGCGGCCCAGGTCCTGCGGCAGCCGCACGGCGCCGAGCACCTTGGTCTTCTCCGCGGCCAGCGCGTCCGCGTCGAAGGAGGCCGGCTCCTCCATCGCGGTCAGCGCCATCAGCTGCAGCAGGTGGTTCTGGATGACGTCACGGGCGGCGCCGATGCCGTCGTAGTAGCCGGCCCGGCCGCCGATGCCGATGTCCTCCGCCATGGTGATCTGCACGTGGTCCACGAAGGACCGGTTCCAGATCGGCTCGAACATCGTGTTGGCGAAACGCAGCGCCAGGATGTTCTGGACGGTCTCTTTGCCCAGGTAGTGGTCGATGCGGAAGACCTGGTCCGGGGCGAAGACCTCGTGGACGACCTTGTTGAGCTCCTCGGCCGAGGCGAGGTTGTGACCGAACGGCTTCTCGATGACCGCGCGCCGCCAGGAACCGCCCGTCTGGTCGGCCAGCTGGTGCTTCTTCAGCTGCTGGATGACCACGGGGAAGGCCGACGGGGGCACCGAGAGGTAGAAGGCGAAGTTGCCGCCCGTGCCCTGTGCCTTGTCGAGTTCCTCGATCGTGGAGCGCAGCCGCTCGAACGCGTCGTCGTCGTCGAACGTGCCCTGCACGAAGCGCATGCCCTGGATGAGCTGCTGCCAGACCTCCTCGCGGAAGGGTGTGCGGGCGTGTTCCTTGACCGCGTCGTGGACCTCCTGAGCGAAGTCCTCGTGCGCCCACTCGCGGCGGGCGAAGCCCACCAGTGAAAAGCCCGGCGGCAGCAGACCGCGGTTGGCGAGGTCGTACACGGCGGGCATGAGCTTCTTGCGGGACAGGTCGCCCGTGACGCCGAAGATGACCAGGCCCGACGGCCCCGCGATGCGCGGGAGCCGTCGGTCCGCGGGGTCACGCAGCGGGTTGCTGCTCGACACCTGTTCAGCCCTCCGAGGGGGCGAGGCGCTTGAGCTCGGCCTCGGTCGACTTCAGCAGGTCGGTCCAGGACGCCTCGAACTTCTCGACGCCCTCCTCCTCGAGCAGCCGCACCACGTCGTCGTACTTGATCCCGAGCTTCTCGACCGCGTCGAGGTCGGCGCGGGCCTGCTCGTACGTGCCGGCGACGGCGTTGCCGCGGATCTCACCCTGCTCCTCGGTGGCGAACAGGGTCGCCTCCGGCATGGTGTTCACCGTGTTGGGCGCGACCAGCTCGTCGACGTAGAGGGTCGGCTTGTAGGCCTTGTCCTTCACGCCGGTGGACGCCCACAGCGGACGCTGCTTGTTGGCGCCCGCCTTCTCCAGCGCGCTCCAGCGGTCCGAGGAGAAGACCTCCTCGTACGCCTGGTAGGCCAGCCGGGCGTTGGCCACGCCGGCCTTGCCGCGCGCGGCCTTGGCCTCGTCGGTGCCCAGCGCGTCGATCCGCTTGTCGATCTCGGTGTCCACGCGGGACACGAAGAACGAGGCCACGGAGTGGATCTGCGACAGGTCCAGGCCGCGTTCCTTGGCCTTCTCCAGGCCCTCCAGGAACGCGTCCATGACCAGGCGGTAGCGCTCCAGGGAGAAGATCAGCGTGACGTTGACGCTGATGCCCAGGCCGATGGTCTCGGCGATGGCCGGGATGCCCGCCTCGGTCGCCGGGATCTTGATGAGGGTGTTGGGCCGGTCCACCAGCCAGGCGAGCTGCTTGGCCTCGGCGACCGTCGCCCGGGTGTTGTGCGCCAGGCGCGGGTCGACCTCGATCGAGACCCGGCCGTCCTGGCCGCCGGTGGCGTCGAAGACCGGGCGCAGGATGTCGGCGGCGTCACGGACGTCCGCCGTCGTGATCATGCGGATGGCCTCTTCGACCGTGACCTTGCGGGCGGCGAGGTCGGTCAGCTGCGTGTCGTAGCCATCGCCCTGCGAGATCGCCTTTTGGAAGATCGAGGGGTTGGTGGTGACGCCCACGACGTGCTGCTGGTCGATCAGCTCGGCGAGGTTGCCGGACGTGATCCGCTTGCGCGACAGGTCGTCCAGCCAGATCGCCACGCCTTCCTCGGAGAGGCGCTTCAGTGCGTCTGTCATGGAAATTCCATCTCCTACGTGTCGTGTATAAGCGTCAGCGCTGAGCTGCGGCGATCGATTCCCGCGCGGCGGCGGCCACGTTCTCGGGAGTGAAGCCGAACTCGCGGAAAAGGACCTTGCCGTCGGCCGAAGCACCGAAGTGCTCCAGGGAAACGATGCGGCCGGCGTCCCCCACGTACTTGTGCCAGGTGAGACCGATGCCGGCCTCCACCGCGACACGGGCCCGGACGGACGGCGGCAGGACGCTGTCCCGGTACCCCTGGTCCTGCTGCTCGAACCACTCCACCGACGGCATGGACACGACGCGCGTGGGCACGCCGGCGCTCTGGAGCTGCTCACGCGCCTCGACGGCGACGTGCACCTCCGAGCCGGTGGCGATCAGGATGACCTCGGGCTCGCCGCCGTCGGCCTCGAACAGGACGTAACCGCCCTTGGCCGCGTCCTCGTTGGGCTCGTACGTCGGAACGCCCTGACGCGTCAGCGCCAGGCCGTGCGGCTGCCCCTTGCCGAACTCCTTCGTCCAGCGCTTCAGGATCTCGCGCCAGGCGATGGCGGTCTCGTTGGCGTCGGCCGGGCGCACGAGGTTCAGACCCGGGATCGCCCGCAGCGCGGCCAGGTGCTCGACCGGCTGGTGCGTCGGGCCGTCCTCGCCCAGGCCGATGGAGTCGTGCGTCCACACGTACGTCACCGGCAGGTGCATCAGCGCCGACAGCCGCACCGCGTTGCGCATGTAGTCGGAGAACACCAGGAACGTGCCGCCGTAGATCCGGGTGTTGCCGTGCAGCGCGATGCCGTTCATCTCGGCGGCCATCGCGTGCTCGCGGATACCGAAGTGGATCGTGCGGCCGTACGGGTCCGCCTCCGGCAGCGGGTTGCCCGCCGGGAGGAAGGAGCTGGTCTTGTCGATCGTGGTGTTGTTGGAGCCCGCCAGGTCCGCCGAGCCGCCCCACAGCTCGGGGATGACCGCGCCGAGGGCCTGGAGCACCTTGCCGGAGGCGGCACGCGTGGCCACGCCCTTGCCGACCTCGAAGACCGGGATCTTCTCCTCCCAGCCCTTGGGCAGCTCACCCTTGGCGACGCGGTCGTACTCCGCGGCACGGTCGGGGTTGTTGTCCCGCCACTGCTGGTACGCCTTCTCCCACACCGCGCGGGCCGCCTGCCCACGCTCCAGCGCCTTGCGGGTGTGCGTGATGACCTCGTCGGAGACCTCGAAGGTCTGCTCCGGGTCGAAGCCCAGGACGCGCTTGGTCGCCGCGACCTCGTCGTCGCCGAGCGCCGAGCCGTGCGCGGCTTCGGTGTTCTGCGCGTTCGGGGCGGGCCAGGCGATGATCGAGCGCATCGCGATGAACGACGGCCGGTCGGTGACCGCCTTGGCCGCCTCGATCGCGTCGTAGAGCGCGTTCGGGTCCAGGTCGCCGTCCGGCTTCGGCGCCACTCGCTGCACGTGCCAGCCGTAGGCCTCGTACCGCTTCACCGTGTCCTCGGACACGGCCGTCTCGGTGTCGCCCTCGATCGAGATGTGGTTGTCGTCCCACAGCAGGATCAGGTTGCCGAGCTTCTGGTGGCCCGCGAGGGAGGAGGCCTCGGCGGAGATGCCCTCCTGGAGGCAGCCGTCACCGGCGATGCAGTAGACGAAGTGGTCGAACGGCGACTCGCCCTCGGCGGCCTCCGGGTCGAACAGACCGCGCTCGTAGCGGGCGGCCATCGCCATGCCCACCGCGTTGGCGACGCCCTGGCCGAGCGGACCGGTCGTCGTCTCCACACCGGTCGTGTGCCCGTACTCGGGGTGGCCCGGGGTCTTCGAGCCCCAGGTCCGGAAGGACTTCAGGTCGTCCAGCTCCAGGCCGAAGCCGGCCAGGTACAGCTGGGTGTAGAGGGTCAGGGACGAGTGGCCGGCGGACAGCACGAAGCGGTCCCGTCCGACCCAGTCGGCGTCCGCCGGGTCGTGCCGCATCACCTTCTGGAAGAGGGTGTAGGCGGCAGGCGCCAGGCTCATCGCCGTACCCGGATGGCCGTTACCGACCTTCTGTACGGCATCGGCGGCCAGGACACGCGCGGTGTCGACGGACCGCTGGTCCAACTCGGTCCACTCGAGGTCTGTGGTGGTCGGCTTGGTGCTCACCCTGGGTCAGGGCTCCTCTCCACATGTCGGATGCCGGTGTATCGGGGCGCCCACCGGCCGCAGTCGAGCCTACCCCCGCGGGACGTGCGTTTTTTCGAGTCACTCCAGAGTGCCGGGACGGATCCCGATCCGCTTCCTGACTGGGCCGTACCGCATTCGACAGGTGAATACGGAGCCGCTCATCCGGGTGCTCAATCGAGCTTCGAAGCGCCCTTCCGAAGGTGCCCGCCAACACGAGCCGACCCCCGCGAATGTCCGAGTCTGGGCAACGTCTAAAGTGGCGTGGTACGCGCGAGCCTTTACCGGGACTTCACAGCGGTGAGGCTTGCTGGGATGTCTCTGTAGGGGTGTGCGTGACGGCCGTTGAATCCCGTCCAGCGGGGATGACCGGGACCGACCGGAGCCCGGCCCACCGGCCGCTCGGGGCCCGTGTCATGGCATTCGTGGCTCTCACCAAGCCGCGGATCATCGAGCTGCTGCTGATCACGACGGTGCCGGTGATGTTCCTGGCGCAGCAGGGCGTGCCCGACCTGACACTGGTGCTGCTGACGTGCCTCGGCGGCTACATGTCCGCGGGCGGCGCCAACGCGCTCAACATGTATATCGACCGCGACATCGACGCGCTGATGGACCGCACCTCGCAGCGTCCGCTGGTCACCGGCATGGTCAGCCCGCGCGAGTGCCTGGCCTTCGGCATCACGCTGGCCGTCGCCTCGACGCTGCTGTTCGGCCTCACGGTGAACTGGCTCAGCGCCTGGCTCGCCCTCGGCGCGCTCCTCTTCTACGTCGTCGTCTACACGATGATCCTCAAGCGCCGTACCTCGCAGAACATCGTGTGGGGCGGCATCGCCGGCTGCCTTCCGGTGCTGATCGGCTGGTCCTCGGTCACGAACTCGATGTCGTGGGCGCCGGTCATCCTCTTCATGGTCATGTTCTTCTGGACGCCGCCGCACTACTGGCCGCTGTCCATGAAGGTCAAGGAGGACTACGCGCGCGTGGGCGTGCCCATGCTGCCGGTGGTCGCCTCCAACAAGGTGGTCGCCAAGCAGATCGTGATCTACAGCTGGGTCATGGTCGGCGTCTCGCTGCTGCTCACCCCGCTCGGTTACACCGGCTGGTTCTACACCTCGGTGGCCCTGCTGGCGGGCGGTTTCTGGCTCTGGGAGGCGCACGGCCTGCAGAACCGCGCGAAGGCGGAAGTGACGGGCGCGAAGCTGAAGGAGATGCGCCTGTTCCACTGGTCGATCACCTACGTGTCGCTGCTCTTCGTGGCGGTCGCGGTCGACCCGTTCCTGCGCTGACACCCGGACGTACGTCACAGAGCCCTGCCCTCGCCAGTCGATCTACCGGTGAGTAGCATCCTGGGCATGGCAGACACGCAGCAGGTTGACCCGAAGGCCGAGCGCAAGGCGGCCCGGCTGGCCCAGCAGATCTCCTCCTTCTCGAAGGCCCACGGCGGCGCCGAGGGCCAGGTCGCCTACCTCGGCGAGCGCGGCGCCCGCATCGTCCTGGTCGGCGAGGACGGAAACTGGGGCGACCTGGTCGCCCCCACCTACGAGATCGCAGAGAAGGCCGTGGAGAAGTCGGGCATCACCCGCCACGAGTCCTTCGACGGCGACTTCGCGGCGAAGGTGAAGACGGGCCGCTACGAGTGGTCCCGCATGGCGGGGATCCAGGTAGGCGGCCCCAAGAACAGTTGAGCAGCCGACCCAGGGGCGCGGGGAACTGCGCGAGCGGCCACATCCGGTCCGCAGCCGCGCGCTGACCCGCACCCCCTACGGGACCGCGACCTTCACCCCGGTTCACCCGTTAGGACCCTTGAGAGCAACAGGGTCCACCCCGGGAGGCCCGGATGATCGAAACGCCGTTACTGGTGGACCAGTACTGCCACGGCGTGCTCCGCACGGAGCTGGGCCTCGGCACCTTCGAGGCCCACCTCAGCCGCACCGAGGGCCCACCCGCCCCCGGCACCACCCTCTTCGACACCCAGACCGGCTTCGCCGTGCGGCGCTGGTGCCCGCCCCTGCTCGGCCTGGAACCCCACTGCAAACCCGCCCGCTACCTGGCCCGACGCCGGGAACTGGGCGTCCTGGAGTCCGGCCGCCGCCTCCTGCGTGGCAGCGGCATCACGACGTACCTGGTCGACACCGGTCTCCCCGGTGACCTGACCGAGCCCGGCGAGCTGGCCGGAGCGGGAGCGGCGGAGGCCCGCGAGATCGTGCGCCTGGAACTCCTCGCCGAGCAGGTCGCCGACACCTCCGGAACCGTCGAGTCCTTCCTCGCCAACCTCGCCGAGTCGGTGCACACGGCCGCCGCGAACGCCGTCGCCTTCACCTCGGTCGCCGGTGTACGGCACGGCCTCGCGCTCGCGCCCGAGCCGCCCGGCCCGGGGGAGGTGCGCGGCGCGGCGGGCCGCTGGCTCGCCGGGCGGGGCGTCGGCGGGGAGCTGAGCGACCCGGTGCTGCTACGGCATCTGCTGTGGAGCGCGGTCGCCTCGGGGCTGCCGCTCCAGCTGCACGCGGGGCTGGGCGCGCCGGGGCTGCGGATCGACCGTACGGACCCGGTGCTGCTGACGGACTTCGTACGGGCCACCGCCGGTCTCGGTACGGACCTGGTGCTGCTGCACGGCTACCCGTATCACCGGCAGGCCGCCCATCTCGCCGGAGTCTTCCCGCACGTCCACGTCGACTGCGGCGCCGCCCTGGTCCGCACGGGCGCCCGGGCCGCGACCGTCCTCGCGGAGATCCTCGAACTGGCCCCGTTCGGCAAGATCCTCTTCTCCACCGGGGCGCAGGGCCTGCCCGAACTGCACGTGGTGGGGGCCCGGCTTTTCCGTGAGGCCCTCGGGCGGGTGCTGGGCACCTGGGTCGCCGAGGGCGCCTGGTCCCTGGCCGACGCGCAGCGGGTGGCGGGCATGCTGGCGTCGGGAAACGCACGCAGGGTGTACGGGCTCGACTAGGGCCTGTCCGGATCAGGTCGCGGGAACCGGCGGAGTCAGGCCTTGGTCAGGGTCGCCTCGGCGGTGGGACCGGGCATGTCGACGGTGGCCTCCGGCCGCTCCCGCAGCGACAGCACCACCCGCAGCACCCAGATCCACATCACGGCCGAACCGAGCATGTGCAGGCCGACCAGGATCTCGGGCAGATCCGTGAAGTACTGGACGTACCCGATGACGCCCTGCGCGAGCAGGATCAGGAACAGCTCGCGCGTGCGGTTCAGCGGGTTCCGCGGCGCGTCGACCGCCTTGAGGACGAACCACAGGGCGAACGTCAGCGTCACCACGATCCACGCCAGCACGGCGTGCAGCTTGCTCACCGTCTCCCAGTCGACCGGCATCCGCTCGACCTCGCTGGAGTCGCCCGCATGCGGTCCGGCACCGGTGACGACCGTGCCGACCAGGATGAGCAGGGCGGCCGCCGCGACCAGGAACCACACCAGCTGCTGCACGGCCTTGCCGGCCAGCGGGCGTGGCGCCGCGTCGCCCTCACGGGTGCGCTGCCACATCACCGTGGCCACCGCGATGAGCGCGGACGTCGCCACGAAGTGCGCCGCGACCGTGTACGGGTTGAGTCCGACCAGCACCACGATGCCGCCGAGGATCGCGTTGCTCATCACGATCCAGAACTGCGCCCACCCCAGCCGCACGAGGCCCCGCCGGTACGGCTTCTGCGAGCGCGCGGCGATGATCGCCCAGCCGACGGCCGCGCACAGCACGTACGTCAGCATGCGGTTGCCGAACTCGATGGCGCCGTGGAAGCCCATCGCGCTGGTGGCGGTGAGCGAGTCGTCGGTGCACTTGGGCCAGGTCGGGCAGCCCAGGCCCGAGCCGGTCAGGCGCACGGCGCCGCCGGTGACGACGATGATCACCGACATCAGCAGTGCGGTCAGGGCCGCCCGCCGGACCGTCCGGGGTTCCGGGGTCCAGCGCTCGGCGATGAAGGCGAGCGGGTTGCGCAGGGCGGCCTGGGCGTCGGCGCGGGTCACGTGTGGCACGCGAACCATCGTAGGCCGCCGCTTGTGCATGCGTTCACGAGGGTCGGTCACAGGACACCGTCCCTACTCCCAGCGGAAGAACTTCCCGGCCGCGGCCAGGCCCACGATTCCCCACACGGCCAGGATCCCGAGGTCCCCCCAGGGCATCCCGGCGCCGTGCTGGAGCACGTCCCGCAGCCCGTCGGACAGCGCCGCGATGGGCAGCAGGCCGAGGACGTCCTGCGCTCCGGAGGGGAACTTGTCGAGCGGCACGACGACCCCGCCACCGACGAGCAGCAGCAGGAACACGAGGTTGGCCGCGGCCAGCGTCGCCTCCGCCTTCAGCGTCCCGGCCATCAGCAGGCCCAGGCCCGAGAAGGCGGCCGTGCCGAGGACCAGGAGCAGCAGTACGGCGAACGGGTTGCCGTGCGGCGACCAGCCGAGCGCGAAGGCGATCACCGTCAGCAGGATCACCTGGAGCACCTCGGTGACCAGGACGGACAGCGTCTTCGCCGTCATCAGGCCCCAGCGGGGCAGGGGCGAGGAGGCGAGCCGCTTCAGCACGCCGTAGCGGCGCTCGAAGCCGGTGGCGATGGCCTGGCCCGTGAACGCGGTCGACATCACCGCGAGCGCGAGGATGCCGGGCGCGAGGAAGTCGACCGCTTCGCCGGCGCCGGTGTCGACGATGTCCACGGTGCTGAAGAGCACCAGGAGCAGGGTCGGGATGACGACGGTCAGCAGCAGCTGCTCGCCGTTGCGCAGCAGCATCTTCGTCTCGAGGACGGCCTGGGCCGCGATCATGCGGGGGAGGGGCGCCGCGCCGGGCTTCGGCGTGTACGTCCCGGTGCCGGTGACGGTCACGAGCGCAACTCCTTGCCGGTGAGCTCCAAGCTGTGTCTTCCCGGGGGACGACCCCCGGACCCCCGGCCGACCTCCGTGTGAGGCGGAATCATGAGCGCAACTCCTTGCCGGTGAGCTCCAAAAAGACGTCTTCGAGCGTGTGCCGCTCCACCGAGATCTTCTCCGGCATCACGCCGTGCTGGGCGCACCAGGAGGTGACCGTCGCGAGCAGCTGGGGGTCGACCTTGCCGACGACCCGGTACGAGCCCGGTGTCAGCTCGGCGGCGGAGCAGTCGGCGGGCAGGGCCTTCAGCAGCGAGCCGACGTCGAGGCCCGGCCGGCCCGTGAAGCGGAGCGTGTTCTCGGCGCCGCCCCGGCACAGCTCCTCGGGGGAGCCCTGGGCGATGACCCGGCCGGCGTCGATGATCGCCACGTCGTCCGCGAGCTGCTCGGCCTCGTCCATGTAGTGGGTGGTCAGGACGACGGAGACGCCGTCGGCGCGCAGGTCCCGCACGAGGTCCCAGGTGGCGCGGCGGGCCTGCGGGTCGAGCCCGGCGGTCGGCTCGTCCAGGAAGACCAGTTCCGGCCGCCCGACCACGGCCATGGCCAGCGCGAGCCGCTGCTGCTGCCCGCCGGACAGCCGCCGGTACGTCGTACGGCCGCAGGAGCCGAGGCCCAGGCGCTCGATCAGCGCATCCACGTCCAGGGGATGGGCGTGCAGCCTCGCCACGTGGCGGAGCATCTCGTCGGCCCGGGAGCCCGAGTAGACCCCGCCGGACTGAAGCATCACGCCGATGCGGGGCCGCAGGTCCGCGGACTGTCTCACCGGGTCGAGGCCCAGGACGCGCACCGTGCCGGAGTCCGGCTTCCGGTACCCCTCGCAGGTCTCGACCGTGGTCGTCTTGCCGGCTCCGTTGGGACCGAGCACGGCGGTCACGCCCGTCCGGGCCACCAGGTCGAGCCCGTCCACCGCGGTCTTCGTGCCGTACCGCTTCACCAGGGCCTGGACCTGGATCACGGGCTCACTTCGCATGGGTCCAGAGTCTAGGGAGGCGGGCCGGACCTCAGACCGGCGGGTGGAGGAATTCCTCGTCCCGGGGCCGGTGGACCGCCAGCCACCGTTCGGCGTAGGCCACCGCGTCCGCCACGGGGAACAGCCGTGCCTCGGCCGCGCCGACCTTTCCGCGCACGACGGGACGGTCCCGTTCGAAGTCGTAGCCCAGCTCGTCGAAGCGGTCCGAGCTGATCGACACCTCGGTGACCGTCTCCCAGCCCTCCGGCCCCGGCCGGCCCACGACGACACGCGGGGACGGAATCCGGTACTCGGCGAGGTGGAAGCTCGTGCAGGAGGCGTAGCCGGCGCCGAGCAGCAGCACCCGGGCGCCCATCGCCTCCAGCTTCGCCAGCGGGCTGCGCTCACCGAGCCGGCAGTCGGGCGCGTGCCCGTCGAGGATCTCCGCCGCGCGGGGGCCGAGCGCCGCGAACGAGGTCTGCGGATGCGCGCTGCGCAGTGCGCCGGGCCAGGTGCGCACGGTCTCGGGGACGACGCCGACGCCGCGGCTGGGAGTGATCCGCGGGTCGTAGGCGGGCATGGTGGCGCGGATGGCCGCCCACCATTCGGGGGGCACGGGCGGGTTGCTCCACAGGGCCGGGTCGGACAGGTCGCCGGTCTGGGTGGGGACCACGAGCGTGCCCTTCGGGCCGAGCGCGTCGAGCAGTCCTCGCACGACCGCGACGGCGCCGCCGTTGACCCAGCCGAGGGCGCTGAGCGAGGAGTGCGCGAGGAGGGTCTCGCCGGGCCGCACGCCGAGCTCGCCGAGCTGGGTCCGAAGCGTCTCGCGGGTGACAAGAGGGCCGGTCGGAGGCGGTGTGGGCATGGTTGTGGAGTGTCCCCGATACGGCTGCCGCATGCCACCCGTTTGATCGATCAGAGATCGTTTCCGCAGGTCGGATTAGGTTTACCTAAGTGACGCAGGGCACCGTCGGGTGCCGCATGCGCGGCTTGCCCGGTCCGGAGGAATTACGCAACAATGGCGTTGTGAAAAACGTCGGCGAGGCACCCCACGAGGAGCTGGCGACCGGGGAGCGGTCCACCCGCAACCGAGTCGCCCGGTCCATCCTGGACCACGGCCCCTCGACCGTCGCCGAGCTCGCCGAGCGGCTGGGCCTCACTCAGGCCGCCGTGCGCCGGCACCTCGACGCCCTCACGGGCGACGGAGTCGTGGAAGCGCGCGAGCAGCGGGTGTACGGGGCGCGGACCCGTGGCCGGCCCGCCAAGGTGTTCGCCCTGACGGACTGCGGCCGGGACGCCTTCGACCAGTCGTACGACACGCTCGCCGCCGACGCCCTGCGCTGGATCGCCGACCGCGAGGGCGGCAACGAGGCGATCGCCGCCTTCGCCCGCGCCAGGATCGCCGCGCAGGCGGGCGCCTACCGCCGCGCGGTCGAGGGCGTGCCGCCCGAGAAGCGGGCCGAAGCGCTGGCCAAGGCCCTGAGTGCCGACGGGTACGCTGCTACGGCGCGCAGCGCGCCTCACCCTCAGCAGGGTGAGCAGCTCTGCCAGCACCACTGTCCGGTCGCCCACGTCGCCGGGCAGTTCCCGCAACTGTGCGAGGCGGAGACGGAATTTTTCGCCGAGCTGCTCGGTACGCACGTACAGCGGCTCGCCACCATCGCGCACGGCGACGGCGTCTGCACGACGTTCATCCCCAAGATTTCCCACAACGCATCTGCAAGCACGGCCGGGAGGAACCCCGCATGACTCTCCCCACGGAGACTGCCCACCCCGAGCTGGAGGGCCTGGGCAAGTACGAGTACGGCTGGGCCGACTCCGACACGGCCGGCGCTTCCGCCAAGCGCGGCATCAACGAGGACGTCGTCCGGGACATCTCCGACAAGAAGAGCGAGCCGGAGTGGATGACCAAGCTCCGCCTCAAGGGCCTGCGCCTGTTCGAGAAGAAGCCCATGCCGAACTGGGGCTCGGACCTGTCGGGCATCGACTTCGACAACATCAAGTACTTCGTGCGCTCCACGGAGAAGCAGGCGGAGTCCTGGGAGGACCTGCCCGAGGACATCAAGGCCACGTACGACAAGCTCGGCATCCCCGAGGCGGAGAAGCAGCGCCTCGTCGCCGGTGTCGCCGCGCAGTACGAGTCCGAGGTCGTCTACCACCAGATCCGCGAGGACCTGGAGGAGCAGGGCGTCATCTTCCTCGACACCGACACCGCGCTGAAGGAGCACCCGGAGCTCTTCAAGGAGTACTTCGGGACCGTCATCCCCGTCGGTGACAACAAGTTCGCGTCGCTGAACTCCGCCGTGTGGTCGGGCGGCTCCTTCATCTACGTGCCGCCGGGCGTCCACGTGGAGATCCCGCTCCAGGCCTACTTCCGCATCAACACGGAGAACATGGGCCAGTTCGAGCGGACCCTGATCATCGTCGACGAGGGTGCCTACGTGCACTACGTCGAGGGCTGCACCGCCCCGATCTACAAGTCGGACTCGCTGCACTCGGCGGTCGTCGAGATCATCGTCAAGAAGAACGCCCGCTGCCGCTACACGACCATCCAGAACTGGTCGAACAACGTCTACAACCTGGTCACCAAGCGCGCCGTGGCGTACGAGGGCGCGACCATGGAGTGGGTCGACGGCAACATCGGCTCCAAGGTGACGATGAAGTACCCGGCCGTCTACCTCATGGGCGAGCACGCCAAGGGCGAGACCCTGTCCATCGCCTTCGCCGGCGAGGGCCAGCACCAGGACGCCGGCGCCAAGATGGTGCACATGGCGCCGAACACGTCGTCCAACATCGTCTCGAAGTCCGTCGCGCGCGGCGGTGGCCGCACCTCCTACCGCGGTCTGATCGAGATCGGCGAGGGCGCCCCGGGCTCCAAGTCGAACGTGCTCTGCGACGCGCTGCTCGTCGACACCATCTCCCGCTCGGACACCTACCCCTACGTGGACGTCCGCGAGGACGACGTGTCCATGGGCCACGAGGCGACCGTCTCCAAGGTCTCCGAGGACCAGCTCTTCTACCTGATGAGCCGCGGCCTGAGCGAGGACGAGGCCATGGCGATGATCGTGCGCGGCTTCGTCGAGCCCATCGCCAAGGAGCTCCCCATGGAGTACGCGCTGGAACTCAACCGGCTGATCGAGCTGCAGATGGAAGGCGCGGTCGGCTAGTCCCGCCGCCGTCCATCAAGCCCTTACGTAACGGAAAGAGAGCACTACGACAGCCATGGCTGAGGCCCAGAACTCCCCCAAGTCCTCGACTGCGCTCGGACAGGGGGGACCCCCACCCGTGGGATCGACGACCGCGGGCTCGATCGCGGTCGCCGCGGAGTCGACCGTCGCCACCCGCATGAGCGCGCCCCCCTCCTTCGACGTGGCGGACTTCCCCGTCCCGCACGGCCGGGAGGAGGAATGGCGGTTCACCCCGCTGGAGCGCCTGCGCGGCCTGCACGACGGCACCGCCGTCACCACCGGCAACGGCGTGAAGGTCGACGTCCAGGCTCCCGAGGGCGTCACCGTCGAGGCCGTCGGCCGCGACGACGCGCGGCTCGGCAAGGCCGGCACCCCCGTGGACCGCGTCGCCGCCCAGGCCTACTCGGCGTTCGAGAAGGCCGGGGTCGTGACCGTCCCCAAGGAGACCGTCCTCACCGAGCCCATCCGCATCTCGGTGCACGGCGAGGGAGGCACCGCCTTCGGCCACCAGGTGATCGAGCTGGGCGCCTTCGCCGAGGCCGTCGTGGTCATCGACCACACCGGTGACGCGGTGCTCGCCGCCAACGTCGAGTACCTCCTGGGCGACGGCGCCAAGCTCACCGTCGTCTCCGTCCAGGACTGGGACGAGAAGGCCGTCCACGTCGCCCAGCACAACGCGCTCGTCGGCCGCGACGCCTCCTTCAAGTCGGTCGTCGTGACCTTCGGCGGCGACGTGGTCCGGCTGCACCCGCGCGTGCAGTACGCGGGCCCCGGCGGCGAGGCCGAACTGTTCGGCCTGTACTTCACCGACCAGGGCCAGCACCAGGAGCACCGCCTCCTGGTCGACCACAACGTCCCGCACTGCAAGTCCAACGTCGTCTACAAGGGCGCTCTCCAGGGCGAGGACGCGCACGCCGTGTGGATCGGTGACGTGCTCATCGAGGCCAAGGCCGAGGGCACCGACACGTACGAGATGAACCGGAACCTCGTCCTCACCGACGGTGCCCGGGTCGACTCCGTACCGAACCTCGAGATCGAGACCGGCGAGATCGTCGGCGCCGGTCACGCCTCGGCGACCGGGCGCTTCGACGACGAGCAGCTCTTCTACCTCATGGCCCGCGGCATCCCGGAGCACGAGGCCCGGCGCCTGGTGGTCCGCGGCTTCTTCGCCGAGCTGGTCCAGCAGATCGGCCTCCCCGACATCGAGGAGCGCCTGATCGCCAAGATCGAGGAGGAGCTGGAGGCGGCGGTCGCATGACCTTCGTACGCGCCTGTGGACTGGGCGAGCTGGAGGAGGACACCCCGAAACGGGTGGAACTCGACGGCACGCCCCTGTCCATCGTGCAGACCGAGGGCGAGGTGTTCGCGATCCACGACATCTGCTCGCACGCGAACGTCTCCCTGGCGGAGGGCGAGGTCGACGACTGCCACATCGAGTGCTGGCTGCACGGCTCGCGCTTCGACCTCCGCTCCGGCAAGCCCGACGCCCTCCCGGCGACGCGCCCCGTCCCCGTATACCCCGTAAAGATCGAAGGGGACGACGTGCTCGTCTCCCTCACCCAGGAGTCCTGAGGCACCCATGGCAACGCTTGAAATCCGAGACCTGCACGTCACCGTCGAGGCCGACAACGCCACGAAGGAGATCCTCAAGGGCGTCGACCTCACCGTGAAGCAGGGCGAGACGCACGCCATCATGGGCCCCAACGGCTCCGGCAAGTCGACCCTCGCCTACTCCCTCGCGGGTCACCCGAAGTACACGATCACCGGCGGCACCGTCACCCTCGACGGCGAGGACGTCCTCGAGATGTCCGTCGACGAGCGCGCCCGCGCCGGCCTGTTCCTCGCGATGCAGTACCCGGTCGAGGTGCCGGGCGTGTCCGTGTCGAACTTCCTGCGCACCTCCGCCACCGCCATCCGCGGCGAGGCCCCCAAGCTGCGCACCTGGGTGAAGGAGGTCAAGGAGGCCATGGAGCGCCTCAACATGGACCCGGCCTTCGCCGAGCGCAACGTCAACGAGGGCTTCTCCGGCGGTGAGAAGAAGCGCCACGAGATCCTCCAGCTGGAGCTCCTCAAGCCCAAGATGGCGATCCTCGACGAGACCGACTCCGGTCTGGACGTCGACGCCCTGCGCGTCGTGTCCGAGGGCGTCAACCGCGTCCGCGAGACGGGCGAAGTCGGCACCCTGCTGATCACCCACTACACGCGCATCCTGCGCTACATCAAGCCCGACTTCGTCCACGTGTTCTCCGCCGGCCGGATCGTCGAGTCCGGTGGAGCCGAGCTCGCCGACAAGCTGGAGAACGAGGGGTACGAGGCATACACGAAGGGTGGCGTATCCGCGTGACACAGCTGCCGGGCCTCCTCGACACCGAGGCGATCCGCAAGGACTTCCCCATCCTGGACCGCCAGGTCCACGACGGCCGGAAGCTCGTGTACCTGGACAACGCGGCGACCAGCCAGAAGCCGCGCCAGGTGCTGGACGCCCTGAGCGAGTACTACGAGCGCTACAACGCCAACGTCCACCGCGGTGTGCATGTGCTCGCCGAGGAGGCCACGGCGCTGTACGAGGGCGCGCGCGACAAGGTCGCCGAGTTCATCAACGCGCCCTCCCGCGACGAGGTGATCTTCACCAAGAACGCCTCGGAGTCGCTGAACCTCGTGGCGAACATGCTGGGCTGGGCCGACGAGCCCTACCGCGTGGACTCCGACACCGAGATCGTCATCACGGAGATGGAGCACCACTCCAACATCGTGCCGTGGCAGCTGCTCGCGCAGCGCACGGGCGCGAAGCTGAAGTGGTTCGGCCTCACCGACGACGGCCGCCTGGACCTGTCGAACATCGACGAGGTCATCACCGAGAAGACGAAGATCGTCTCCTTCGTGCTGGTCTCCAACATCCTCGGCACCCAGAACCCCGTCGAAGCGATCGTGCGCCGCGCCCAGGAGGTCGGTGCCCTGGTCTGCATCGACGCTTCCCAGGCCGCGCCGCACATGCCGCTGGACGTGCAGGCCCTTCAGGCCGACTTCGTCGCCTTCACCGGCCACAAGATGTGCGGCCCGACCGGCATCGGCGTCCTGTGGGGCCGTCAGGAGCTGCTGGAGGACCTGCCTCCGTTCCTCGGCGGCGGCGAGATGATCGAGACGGTGTCGATGCACTCCTCGACCTACGCCCCGGCGCCCCACAAGTTCGAGGCGGGCACGCCCCCGATCGCCCAGGCGGTCGGTCTCGGCGCGGCGATCGACTACCTCAACTCGATCGGCATGGACAAGATCCTCGCCCACGAGCACGCCCTCACCGAGTACGCGGTGAAGCGGCTGCTGGAGGTCCCCGACCTGCGCATCATCGGCCCGACCACGGCCGAGGAGCGCGGCGCGGCGATCTCCTTCACCCTCGGTGACATCCACCCGCACGACGTGGGTCAGGTCCTCGACGAGCAGGGCATCGCGGTCCGGGTCGGCCACCACTGCGCACGGCCGGTCTGCCTGCGGTACGGAATTCCTGCGACCACGCGAGCGTCGTTCTATCTGTACTCCACGCCGACCGAGATCGACGCACTGGTCGACGGCCTGGAGCACGTACGGAACTTCTTCGGCTGAGGGGTTGGCGAGCGCTCGCATGAAACTGGACTCCATGTACCAGGAAGTCATCCTGGACCACTACAAGAACCCGCACGGGCGGGGCTTGCGGGATGGCGACGCCGAGGTGCACCACGTCAACCCGACGTGCGGTGACGAGATCACGCTGCGCGTGAAGTACGACGGAACCACGATCGAGGACGTCTCGTACGAGGGCCAGGGCTGTTCGATCAGCCAGGCGAGCGCGTCCGTACTGAACGACCTCCTCGTCGGCAAGGACCTCTCCGACGCGCGGAAGATCCAGGAGACCTTCCTGGAGCTGATGCAGTCCAAGGGGAAGCTCGAACCCGACGACGCGATGGAGGACATCCTGGAGGACGCGGTCGCGTTCGCCGGGGTGTCCAAGTACCCGGCCCGGGTGAAGTGCGCCCTGCTGAGCTGGATGGCCTGGAAGGACGCGACGGCCCAGGTACTGGGCGGAGCCGACGCCGAGAAGGAGACGACGGCATGAGCGAGACCGTTGAGATGAAGCCGGCCTCGGAGGAAGAGGTCCGTGAGGCGCTGTACGACGTCGTCGACCCGGAACTGGGCATCGACGTCGTCAACCTCGGCCTGATCTACGGCATCCACATCGACGACGCGAACATCGCGACGCTCGACATGACCCTGACCTCGGCGGCCTGCCCGCTGACGGACGTCATCGAGGACCAGGCGAAGTCCGCCACGGACGGCCTCGTGAGCGAACTGCGCATCAACTGGGTCTGGATGCCCCCGTGGGGCCCCGACAAGATCACGGACGACGGGCGCGAGCAGCTGCGGGCTCTCGGCTTCAACGTCTGAGATCCGCTGACGCGACGGAGGGCGGCACCCTGTGCGGGTGCCGCCCTCCCGCATGCTCAGCCCAGCCCGGAGACGATCTGGAACGACGCGTCCGAGTAGTACTGGTGACTGTTCTCGAGGGGGTCCAGGCGGAGCTGGAAGTTGCGGTGGCGCAGGAAGCGCCCCCGGTAGTTGACCGACTCCAGCGTGAGCGTTCCCGAGCGGGACCAGAAGCGGGGGCAGAACGTGGCGTCCTGACGGAAGAGGGACGAGCCGTCGTCGCTGTTCGCGACCAGGACGAAGCTGCGGTGGCGCAGATAGCGTCCGTCCGCGGTGGTGAAGGAGTAGCAGGAGGAGTCGGAGAGACCGGCGACGCGCTGGAAGGTGGCGTCCTCGCGCTGTCCGGAGCCGATCTGGTCCAGCCGTACATAGCCGTCGCTGACCCGCCAGTAGCGGTCGGGGAAGTTGACCGAGCGTATGGATATGCCGGGGGAGGACGGGGGCTTCGGGTGCTTCGAAGGAGTGGAGGACGCCTTTGGCGGCTTCGGGGCCTTCTTCTCGGGCTTCGGGCTCGGGGTGGCCGTGGGAGCGCTGGTGGTGGGGGTGGGGGACGGGCGGCGGCGGTCCGCGCCGGGCTTGGGGGTGCCGGTCGCTGAGGGGGTCGCGAAGGAGATCAGGCCGCCCGGGGCCGAACTGCTGAGGGTGGTCGGCTCCGCCGCGCGGGAGTCGGCCTGATCGGCCTCACTGTTCATCACGGTGATGGCCGTGGCGCACGCGGTGATCGTCGCGAGGGCCAGCGCACCTGCCAGCCAGAGCCGTCGCGTCCCCGGTGCCCGGGTGGTGTCCGGGGCCCAGCCGCTCTCCCAGGGGCGGTCCTGTGGCGGCCGGGACTTGTCTTCTGACATGCGCTGTTCCTCCAGCGGGGCACCCTTGACAGCGGCGCAGTTGTGGTGGCCCGGTGTGTGATCGGTGACACCGTAGTGGACGCCTGGTGCGCCTGTGACTCGTTTGGTGACAGCGGTTTCTCTCCGTTGCCAGAGCGGTGTCCCCTCGTGATCAAGCCGCCGTTGTGTACGGGTGTACAGATGGTTGTGTACGGTCGTACATATGGGATATCTGCTGCTGGCCGGGGCCATAGCCGCCGAAGTCGGCGCCACCACCGCCATGAAGTACAGCGACGGCTTCAGCAGGCTCGGGCCCTCGCTGCTCACGGTCCTCGGGTATGCCGTCTCCTTCGCGCTGCTCGCACAGACCCTGAGGACCGTCTCGGTCGGCACGGCCTACGCGATCTGGGCCGGCGTCGGCACCGCCGCCATCGCCACGATCGGGTTCGCGTTCCTGGGAGAGGGGATGACCGTCGTCAAGGCCGCCGGGATCGCGCTGATCATCGCCGGGGTCGTGGTGCTGAACCTGGGCGGGGCCCACTGATGGCCCGGCGCCACGACCCCGAGCGGCGGCAGCGGATCATCGACGCGGCGATCCGGGTCGTCGGGGCGAAGGGGATCGCCGGGCTGAGCCACCGCAGTGCGGCCGCCGAGGCCGATGTGCCGCTCGGTTCGACGACCTACCACTTCAAGACCCTCGACGAGCTGCTGGTCGCCGCGTTGCGGCAGGCCAACGAGGGCTTCGCCAAGGTGATCGCCTCGCGTGGCGGCCTCGAGGACCCCCGCACCGATCTCGCAGCCGAACTCGCCGGCTGGATGGGGGAGTGGCTCGCGGGCGACCGTACCGGGGTGGAGCTGGAGTACGAGCTGTACCTGGCCGCCCTGCGCCGGCCCGCCCTGCGGTCCGTCGCCGCCGAGTGGGCGGCAGGCGTCGCCGAGCTGCTGTCCCGGCGTACCGACCGGGCGACCGCCCGGGCCCTGGTGGCGGTCGTGGACGGCATCTGCCTCCAAGTCCTGCTGACGGGGGCGCCGTATGACGAGGAGTACGCCCGCGAGGTGCTGGCGCGGGTGCTGGCGGGGGCCCGGGGGTGAGGCGGTAGGGAGGGGCGGCGGGGAGGGCGTCCAGGACGAAGTCGTGCCGTGGCCGGAGTCGCCGGGCGCGGAGCCGGTCTCAGCCGCCGTGTCGTCTGCGGGCCGCCGTGGAGGGGTGTGCGTGTGAGTGCCGGACCCGAGAGGTGTCGTGAGCGGGCGGCTCGGTCGATGGTGTGCGTGGGCGGCGGTCCGGACGGGTGTCGTGGGCGGACCGCCGTGGGTGGGTGTCCCCGCTGCTGAGAGGCCTCTTCGAGGGGTGGATACCGCCCGTCCCGTGAGACGCCCTCGCACCGGTTCGCATCGATCGGTGTCCGCCGGTTAGGTTGCCCTCATGACCGACACGACTGCTCCTCGCACCACCGGCGCCGTGGCCGCCGGCCTCGCCACGATCGCCGCCGACGGCACCGTTCTCGACACCTGGTTCCCCGCTCCCGAGCTGGCCGACCAGCCCGGCCCGTCCGGCACCGAGCGGCTGTCCGCCGAACGCGCCGCGGAGCTGCTCGGCGGCGGCGCGACCGCGGCGATCGGCCCGGACGCCCGCCGCGGCGTCGAGGTGGTCGCGGTCCGCACGGTCATCGCCTCGCTCGACGAGAAGCCGATCGACGCGCACGACACCTACCTGCGCCTGCACCTGCTCTCCCACCGTCTGGTCAAGCCGCACGGCCAGAGCCTGGACGGCATCTTCGGCTTCCTCGCCAACGTCGCCTGGACCTCGCTCGGCCCGGTTGCCGTCGACGACCTCGAGAAGGTCCGGCTGAACGCCCGCGCCGAGGGCCTGCACCTGCAGGTGACCTCCGTCGACAAGTTCCCGCGCATGACGGACTACGTGGCCCCCAAGGGTGTCCGGATCGCCGACGCCGACCGCGTCCGCCTCGGTGCGCACCTCGCCGAGGGCACCACCGTCATGCACGAGGGCTTCGTCAACTTCAACGCCGGCACGCTCGGTACGTCGATGGTCGAGGGCCGCATCTCCGCCGGAGTCGTGATCGGCGACGGCTCGGACATCGGCGGCGGCGCCTCGACCATGGGCACCCTGTCCGGCGGCGGCAACGTCATCATCTCCATCGGCGAGCGCTGCCTGATCGGCGCAGAGGCGGGCGTGGGCATCGCCCTCGGCGACGAGTGCGTCGTCGAGGCCGGCCTCTACGTCACCGCCGGTACCCGCGTCACCATGCCCGACGGCCAGATCGTCAAGGCCCGCGAGCTGTCCGGCGCCTCCAACATCCTCTTCCGCCGCAACTCGGTCACCGGCACGGTCGAGGCCCGGCCGAACAACGCGGTGTGGGGCGGGCTCAACGAGATCCTGCACAGCCACAACTGACGGCCCCGGCACGATCACGTACGGATGACCCTGCGTGACCTTGCGGTGGTTTCGGCAGATGAACGGGTGGACGCAGTGTCCGATCAGACGCCGGAACGACGAAACGAGGACCGGGGACATGAGGAACGAGCGGGGGCGGGCCGTGGTGCGCGGGCTGGCCGGGGCGGCCGCGACGCTGGCGGTGTGCTGGCTGCCGGCGGGCGCCGCGCACGCCGACGAGACCAACACCGGCTCGCACAACGGCCACCGGGTCGGTCTGATCAACGTCAACACCGGTCAGATCGACGACCCGGCGGAGGACGTGCTGGAGCACACGCTGCTGTTCGGTGACGGGTACGCCTGGAACTGAGCGGGCGGGCGGAGGTCTCCAGTGCCTCGGCCACCGGGTCGGCCTGTTCGGCGCGCTCCCGGAACCTTCCCTCGGCACGGCCTGTGATCACGTGCTGGTCAGGGCGTCGTGGAGCGAGAGCAGTTCGTCGGTCGCTCCACGGCCGGCCGGCTGAAGGGGGCGGCGAACCGGCCCTGCGGGGAGGGTCAGGGCGTTCAGAAGTGCCTTCGCGGTGACAGTACCCGGCAGGCCCGCCGCCATGATCGCCTCGATGAGGGGGGTGGCCTGCTGCTGGAGCCGGGCCGCCCGGGCGGTGTCGCCCGCGTCGAACGCGTCCAGGACCGCCCGCAGGTGGTTCGGGATCACGTTCGCGACCGTGCTGACGTAGCCCGTGCCGCCCACGGCGTACAGCGCGAGGTTGTGTTCGTCGCAGCCCGCGTAGTACGCCAGGTCGGTCCGGGCCAGTACCTTCTGGGCGCCCAGGAAGTCGTGGGAGCAGTCCTTGACCGCGACGATCCTGGGGTGCTCGGAGAGGCGGAGGATGGTTTCCGGTTCGATGCGGGTGCCGGTGCGGGCGGGGATGTCGTAGACCATCAAGGGCAGTTCGCAGGTGTCCGCGATCTCCCGGACATGGGCCTCGATCGCGTCCTGCGGGGGTCTGCTGTAGTACGGCGACACCACCAGCAGACCGTCCGCGCCCGCCTTCTCGGCCTCCAGGGCCAGGTCGGTGGAGTGCCGGGTGTCGGGGGTGCCGATCCCGGTGATGACCTTCGCGCGGTCGCCGACCGCCTCGCGGACGGCTCGGACGAGGTCGGACTTCTCGGCGTCCGTGGTGGTGGGGGACTCGCCCGTCGTGCCGGAGAGGACCAGGCCGTCGCAGCCGTTGGTCACCAGGTGGGTGGCGAGGCGCTGGGCGCCGTCGAGGTCCAGGGCACCTGACCGTGCGAAGGGAGTGATCATGGCGCAGAGGGCGCGGCCGAGGGGTGCGGCGGGCCGTGCGGCGGGCACGGAGGCTGCGGCGGGTACGGGGGCTGCGGGTGGCGATGTGGTCATGGGGGTAGTCTCGGCTGGAGCTTTGTGTAGCTCCACTTAAATTTGCTACCTGGTATCGCTAAGTAGTGCTTCATGGTGGGTGGGTGGACGCCGTCGAACCGTCGGCGAGCCCGGATCGCTGGGTAGCAGCGGGGCCGCACGGGTACCCGGTTGTTCCTGACGTCGAGAGGAGGCACCGTGACCGGGACCATCGATCATCGGGCCGTGCATGACGAGCGCCGCTCCGTGGGTGAACTCGTCGGGCAGGCCACGGAGCAGCTCTCCACGCTCATGCGGCAGGAAGTGGCGCTCGCCAAGGAGGAACTCGCCGAGAAGGGGAGGCGTGCGGGGCGGGGCGGCGGGCTGCTCGGGGCGGCGGGCGCCGTCGCCTATGCCGGGTTGCTGGTGCTCTGCGGTGCCGGCGTCGCCGCGCTCTCGCTGGTCCTGCCCGTGTGGGCCGCGGCGCTGATCGTGACCGGCGTGCTGTTCGTGATCGCGGCGGTGCTGGCGGCGACCGGGCGGGCACAGCTGCGGAAGGCCGCGCCGCCCACGCCGGAGCAGGCGCTCGGCAGTGTCAGGGCGGACGTGGAGGAGATCAAGGAGAGGGCGCATCGATGACGGAGGCGACGGGCGGGGCGAAGGGCCCCGATGAGCTGCGACGGCAGATCGAGCGGACTCGTGCCGAACTCGGCAACACCGTGGAGGAGCTGGCCGGGAAGGCGGATGTGAAGGGCCGTGCGCGGGCGCGGGCCGCCGATCTGCGGGACAAGGCCGGGGCGATGACGGTGCAGTTGCGCAGCAGTGCCGCGCAGGCGGGGCACACCGTGCACGATCGGGCGGCGCACACGGGGCCTCGTCCGGTGCGGACGGTGGTGCGGGCCGGGATGCGGCATCCGAAGCCGGTGCTGGTGGCCGGGGCGGCGGGGGCCGTGGTGGCTGTCGGGGTGTTGCGTTGGAGGCATGCGCACGGGCATCACTGAGCGGTCTGACCCGCATGCCCGGTCCTGACCCGCCTCCGGCGGTCGGGGCCGGGCTGTCGTGTGTCGTGGCCCGTGCGGTGCGGGCGGCCCGTTGTCTGTCGGCCCGTCAACTGTCATGAGACGAGGGGGGATTGTCTCGCCGGTGGCCGCTCTGAGGCGCGTACTCCTCTCGCATGATGAGACCGGAGAGTGCGGAAAGGTATGCCGGTGATCCGAGCCAGGGGTGGCGTGAGCTGCGCGTTTACATGGCCTTAACACCTTGTCATGTTCTTGGTGATATTCGTCACCAGAGTGTGAACGGGTGGCTGCTTGTAGTGTCCACGTACCCGGAGTTGATCTTCGGGTGCTTCAGTCACAACGGGGTGGCTGCGGTGTGCCACAGGTCCCGTTCCCCTCCGATGTCACTGGAGGACCTCATGCCCACGCCTCCCATCCGCTCCTTCCGGCAGATCGAAGGCCTGCTCGACCCCTCCCGTCCGGTGGTGACGCTGTTCAGCGGCGGACTGGACAGCTCCTACCTACTGCTGAGACTGCGTCAGCTCGGCCTGACGGACGTTCACGCGGTCAGTGTCGACCTGGGTGAGGACGAGTCCAGTGCCTACAAACAGCAGATCGCCGACGCCCTCGGCGTAACGCTGCACATTCTGGACCGCAAGCAGGAGTTCGCAGCATCCTTCGTCGCTCCGGCGATCGCCGCGCAGGCCGTCTACCTGGGCATCCACCCGGTCAGCTCGACCCTGAGCCGCCCTCTGATCGCGCAGGCCGCCGTCGAACTCGCCGGTGAGCTGGGCGCCCAAGCGGTCATCCACACCGCGAACCGATCGCAGAACACCCTGCGCCGCCTCAACGGCGCACTGAGTCTGCTCGGCTACCCGGGTCTGTACGGCAGTCCCTACGACCTCGAACCCGTCGACCGCGACGCCAAGCACGCCGCCCTGCGAAGCGCCGGCGTCGACCTGCTGGCCGGACGGGCGGTCAGTGGGGACTCGAACCTGTGGTGCCGCGAATTCGAGTCCGGCATCCTCGACGACCCCGAGAACCACGCCGTGCCCGAGGGCATGTACCGCTGGAGCGCCCTGGACCCCCACCTGGCCGCCGACACCGTCTCAGTGGGCTTCGAGGCCGGTCTCCCCGTCACCCTGGACGGTGAACACCTGCCCCTCGTCGACCTGACAGCCGCACTGAACCGGCGCGTCGGGGCATACGGACTCGGCCGCTACTCCGGACTGGAGCACCTCGACCACGGCGAGAAGGTGCTGGAGATCCGCGAGATGCCGGCCGCCTGGCTGCTGCTGCGTTCCTACCGCCACGTCGAGTCCGCCTGCCTGGACGCCGAACTCATCCGGGAGAAGCAGCATTTGGAGCAGGTCTGGGTGCGCGAGGCGCTGGAGGGCCGCTGGTTCGGTGAACTGCGCACCGCAGCCCAGCAGTTCATCGACATCTGTGCCCGGCGGACGACCGGCCAGGTCACCTGGGAGCTCCACGTGGGCGGTGCCGAGACACGGGCGATCACTGCCCCGCGACCGCGTTACCTGCGTGACCGCGAGCGGTGGGAGGAGCACTCCATCGCCCTCGAGACCGCCGCACACGCCGCACCCCAGCCCGCCCTGGCCTGACCCTCGGAAGGACACCCCATGACCGGCAACATCACGCTCGCCCCCGAAGCGGAAGCCGCCATCACGGCACTGTCCGGCCCCGGCGGACACCTGCTCCCCGCAGCAGAGCTCACCCGCCTGCTCGGTGCCGTCGAGGCCGACTGGACACGCTTCGCCTCCAACTGGGACGACCTCAGCCTCGACACGCACATGGCGGACGGCGGCACCTACCGCTACCGCCGCTACGGCCAGTACGACCTGGACCTCGGCACCGGCGAGCTGACCCTGCTCCCGCACGAGCCGTACCGGCAGGAGAGCGAGGTCAACCCGCTCAACGGCGGGGTGGACCGGCTCTTCGAGCCGTTGACCGCGGCGTTCACCTCAGACCCGCTCCTGCGCACCCTCCTGGTCACCCTGGGCAGCGTCTTCAGCACCGTCGACGGCACCCGGCACTGGAACATCAAGCTCCACCCGTACCGCATCACGGCCGGAGCCGAGGCCGGCCAGCCCGCACCGGAGGGCCGCCACCGCGACGGTGTCACCTTCATCACCTCCCTGCTCATCGACCGGCTCAACGTCACGGGCGGTGAGAGCTCCGTCTACTCCGACGACGGAACCCACCTGCTGACGACCACCCTCTCCACGCCCGGCGACCTGCTGCTCGGAGACGACCGCCGCACCCTGCACTCGGTCACCCCGGTCCACCCCGTCGATGCCACGGAACCCGCCCACCGCGACGTCCTGGTGATGGCCTACACCGCCCGCTGACCCGCATCACCACCAGCCCCGGCCGCCCCTTACCGGCGGCCGGGGCCCGGTCCACCCCGGAGGGTTTCCATGCCTACCGCGTCCCCCGCCGGCCGAACCAGCCCCCGCAGGGCCTGGCTGAGCGACGGCCCCGTCCTTCTCGTCGCGATCGTCTGGGGCTCCAGCTACCTGGCCACCAAGGACATCACCCACGCGGACTCCGTCATCGCGCTGCTCCTGTTGCGCTTCCTCATCGCCATCCCGCTCCTCGGCCTGGCGGCCCGGCGCGGGCTGCGGCGGCTGACGGCACGAGAACTGCGCGGCGGAGGCATCCTCGGGCTGATCCTCACCGCCGTCTTCCTGCTGGAGACCTACGGCGTCGTCCACACCTCGGCCACCAACGCCGGGCTGATCATCAGCCTCACCATGATCTTCACCCCCCTTGCCGAAGCCGCCCTCACCCGCACCCCGCCCGGCCGTTCCTTCCTGGCCGCGGCGGCGCTGTCCGTGCTCGGTGTCGCCCTGCTCACCCAGGGCACCGGCTTCACCACGCCGTCCCTCGGCGACCTGCTCATCCTGCTGGCCGCCCTCGCCCGCACGGCCAACGTGCTGGTCACCCACCGTCTCCCCGCCGTGCGCGACACCGACGACGCGACCCTCACCTTCGTCCAGCTCGGCACCGCCGTCGTGGCCTTCGCGGTCCTGTCCCCGCTCGGCGGAACCCCGCCCTGGGAACTGGCCGCGTCCTTCACCGGGGCCGAGTGGGCCAACCTGTTCTACCTGTCCCTCATGTGCACGTTGTTCGCCTTCTTCGTCCAGCTCTGGGCCGTACGGCGAAGCTCCCCCTCGCGGGTCAGCCTCCTCCAGGGCACCGAGCCCCTCTGGGCCGCCGTCATCGGTGTCGCGCTCGGCGGCGACCGCCCGGGTGCCCTCGGGTACCTCGGAGCCGTCCTCGTGCTCGCCGGCACCACCTGGGGGCGCCGCGCCGCCGAACCCCGTCCAGTGGCCGACGCGCCCCGGCAGCCGCAGAGCCAGGACATCCGTGAGGTCGCGCGAACGTAGCCCCGTGGAGCGCAAGTGCACAGGGGCCGGCCGGGCGTTTCGCCCGGCCGGCCCCTGTACGCGTGGTGTCACGGACGGAAGCGCAGGACCTGTGGGTCGTGGTCGCTGATCTGGTCGTTGAACTCCGCGTTGATGTGCACGCTGTCGTACTCGAAGTCGCAGTCGCGGCGGATCGACGGGCTGACCAGGATCTGGTCGAGGACCTGGCTGTTGCCCTGGTAGACGTACGAGTAACGCTCGTTGCGGGGCAGCGACTTGATCGCGGACCAGAGTTCGCCGCGGCCCTCCAGGAGCTTCGCGGTCTGTGAGAACTCGAAGTCGTTGATGTCGCCCAGCGCGATGACGTCCGCGTTCTTCTGCGTGTCGAGGATGTCCTTGACGAAGGCGTTCACCAGGGTGGCCTGCCGGTGACGCTGCGTCTCGGAGCTGCGGGACGGCGGCTGGTACTGCGCCGTCAGGCCCTGGTCGCCGCCCTTGGAGTTGAAGTGGTTGGCGATCACGAAGACGGTGCGGCCGCGGAAGACGAACTCGCCGGCCAGCGGCTTGCGGCTGTTCTGCCAGGCCTCGTCGGCGGGGTCGATGCGTCCCGGGCTGAGCGTGAGGTGGGCCTTGCCGCGGATCCTCGTCACGTCGGTGGCCGTCGTGGCGTCGCCGCCCGCGCGGTCCGTGAAGGAGACGCGCTCGGGGTTGAACAGGAACGCCTGACGGATGTTGCCGCCCGGCTCGCCGCCGTCGGCGCCGTCGGCCGGGTCGATCGAACGCCAGTCGTACTTCGGGCCGCCCGCCGCGACGATCGCGTCGATCAGCTTGGTCAGCGTCTGGTCGGCGGCGACCGTGCCGTCGTTCTTCGCGCCGTTGTTGTCCTGGATCTCCTCCAGGGACACGATGTCGGGCGACTTCAGGTTGTTCACGATCGCGGCGGCGTGCGCGGCGAAGGTGTCGTCGGTCGGGTCGAGGTTCTCGACGTTGTAGGTGGCGACGGCCAGTTCGGAGGAGCGCTGCCGGCGGGTCGTCTCGCGCTCCAGGCCCGCGCTCTTCAGCGTGCCGAGCTCGCTCGCGACCAGGGTGTAGCCGCCGAACTGGTTGTAGTCCAGAGGGCCCGCGGTGGTGCCGGCCAGGGTGTCGCCCACGTTCGCCTTGGGGAAGTCCGCCGTGGCGCCGAGGGACTGGATCTGCAGGCGGCCCGTGTTCTGGTCGTCGTAGGAGCCGTAGACCGTGCCGCCGTGGCGGTTGCGGTTCTCGTGCGGCTTCACCGTCACCCAGAGCTCGGTGTACGGGTCGGTGGCGCCGATGACGCGGGTGTCGGCAACCCGGACGGACATGCCCTCCAGCGCCTCGTAGTAGTCCAGGGCGTACTTCGAGGGCTTCAGGGGCAGCGCGTTGACCGAGCCGTTCGCGGCGGCGTCGCCGGCGGGCGCGTAGGCGGCGGGGACCGAGCGCGAGGTGATCGCCGTGGCGGCGGGCAGCACGGTGCCGCTGGAGACGACCGTCGTCGTCGGCTTGGTGATCTCCGTCACCGACTGGTTGCCGGAGGCCGCTCCACCGGGGACGTACTCCGTGACCGTGCCGCCGACCGTGACGGAGTCACCGACGGCGACCCCCTTCGGGGCGGAGCCGGTGAAGACGAAGACGCCCTCACTGGTCGCCGGGTCGGCGTCCGGGGTCGGGTCCTGGATCCAGAAGCCGCGGGACGAGCCGTAGGTCCGGATGCCGGTGACGATTCCGGCCACGTCCGTGACCTGCTTCCCGGCGTACGGGGAGGTCCGGGTGCTGCCCTGGATGTCGTGGACGCGGACCGACTCCGCGTGCGCGGGGCTGGTGAGGACGATCGTGGAGGCCGCGGAACACGCGGCGGCGACGGTGAGCGCGGCGAGACGCGCGGACGACTTGCTCGGCAACGGGATTCCCTCCGGGGACGTGACAGGGCGCCGGGACGAGGGCGGAGACATGTGGAAAGGCTGGACTGTCGCTACCTGTGGGGCGGATGCGGTGACGCGCGTAGACCGGTCTGGACGGGTGGGCCTGGTGGGGCCGGCCCGGTGAACAACTGTCCGCCGACTTCTACGCGCGTCAATCTCCAGCCTGTGCATGTCACTTGTCAAGGTTTCGGCCATGTACGGCACCCGACCGGGAGATGAAGTGGGCGGCATGGGTGGATATCCGTCTAGGCTGAGCGGTTGAGTCACCAGAGGCGCGCTAGGAGAAACAGCCGATGTCAGACCGCTCCCCCCTGCCGCCGGTGCGGCTGCACCCCGAAGCGGAGCTGGCGCGCGACGCGCTGTCCACGCCGTTGCTGTCCCGGGCCGCCCGGCTCGCCCGCTGGGCCGGGCCGGACACCCGCGTCGACGCCGGGGGAGGGCTCGTCGACGAGCAGCTGCCCGCGGCCGCGGAGGCGCTCGGGCTGAGCGGGGAGGACGCGGCCGCGGACGCCGGCGAGGCGTGGCGGGTCGCCGTGGACGCCGGGCTCGTCGAGGTCGTCGACGAGGAGCAGGGCACCGTGACGGCCGGTGCGGACCTGGCCCTGCTCACCGGTGGTTCGCCGCAGGACGTGCTCACCGTGTGGCTCGCCGCGCTGGAGACCGTGCTCGCCGACGCGAGCGTGCCCGATCTGGACGGGCTCGTGGACGAGGACGGCGAGGTCGACCTCTCCGCCCTCGACTGGGACCCCGAGGGCGAGGCCGAGTTCCTCGACGGCGTGCTCGGCAACCTCTATCTGCTGACCGCCGGCGAGGACGCGCCCGACGGGGCCCCGGTGCCGCTCCCGGCGCTGGCGGCCTCGGTGATCGTGCCCGGCGACATGGGCGAGCCCACCAACGACGTCCTGGAGCAGGTGTCCGACGCGATGATGCGGCTGGACGACCAGTTCCGGATGCTGGAGCCGGTGGGCTTCGTCGCCTACCAGCCGGTGGACGAGGCGCTCATGGCCGACGCCGACGAGGAACCCGCGGCGCCCGTCGACGACACCGACGTCTCCCGGTACGGCATGGTCCGGCTCACCCCGCTCGGGGTGTACGGCATGCGTGCACGGCTGCTGGAGGCCGGGTTCGAGGTGCCGGCCGTCGGCGACCTCGCGGACAAGGGAGCCGACGCGCTGCTCGACGGCACGGCCGAATTCCCGCCCGGTGCCGCGCAGGCCGAGACCGAGCAGTGGCTTCGGCGGCGGGAATCGCTGGCCGCTGCGCGGGAGTTGCTGGCGGCGGCTCGGGGCTCCGACGCCGGGGCACCGTTGCGGCGGTTGCGGTGTCAGCAGGCCCTGTCGCTGGTGGGGGCCTCGGCCGAGCCCGCGCTGCGGGAGGTGCTCGACGACGCTGAACTGGGCGGGCTCGCCCGGGTGTGGCTGACCGAGCACGGTGCGGCGGACGTGCCCGCGCCGTCCGAGGCGATGGTCTACTGGCTGACCATCGACACGGTGGCCGCGCAGCTGGCCGCGGAGGGGAACTCCGAGGAGCTGCGGGCGCTCGTGGAGGGGCTCGCGCGCCAGCACGGCGGGTTCTTCGAGGCCGTGTGGCGGGTTGATCACCCGGCGACCGCCGATGTGCTGGAGGCGATGGGGCGGCTGCATCCCGACAAGAAGGTGGCGAAGGAAGCGCGGAAGGCCGCGTTCAAGGCTCGGTCGCAGCAGGGGGGCTGAGCGGGACCCCGAGTGCGGGTGAGCTGTGGCTGGCCCGGACCTCGAGTGCGGGTGAGCTGTGGCTGGTCGCGCAGTTCCCCGCGCCCCTTAGCGCGTTGTTCAACCCCCGTTCAGACACGGGCGGGACGGTGTTGCCGCACGAGGTCCGCCACCTCCCACGGCATTCTCACCGTCACAGGAGACACCATGTCGCTCACCCGTAGGGACTTCGCCAGGAACTCCGCGATCACCGGTGCCGGAGTGGCGCTGGCGGGCAGTGTCGGCGCCCTCGCCACCGCGCCGAACGCCCTCGCGTCCGACGACACCGTCAGCGCGGGGGACGAGGCGGCGGACGCCCGGCACGGAGTCGGCTACGGGCCGCTCGTCCCGGACCCCAAGGGCCTCCTCGCCCTGCCCGCCGGCTTCACCTACAAGATCATCACCTACAGCGGCAGGACCCGGCTGGAATCCGGCGAGTTCACGCCCTCCAACCACGACGGAACCGCCACCTTCGACGGCCCCCGGGGCACCACGCTGCTCGTCAACAACCACGAGCTGAAGGGACCGCGCGCCAACTGGGAGCACCCGGTGCCGCTCACCGAGGGCCTGGTCTACGACCCGGCCGCGGCCGGCGGCTGCACGGTCGTCGAGGTGCGCCCCGACGGACGCGTCGCCGAGTGGGTGGGCATCGCCGGCACCTCCACCAACTGCGCCGGCGGCCGCACGCCCTGGGGCACCTGGCTCACCTGCGAGGAGAACTCCGACAAGGCCGGCGTCAACGGCATGACCAAGGACCACGGCTACGTCTTCGAGGTCGACCCCTGCGACCGGCGCGCCAACCGTGCCCCCAAGCCGCTGAAGTTCTTCGGCCGCTACGACCACGAGGCCGTCGTCATCGATCCCAAGCGCGGCCACGCCTACCTGACCGAGGACGCCGCAGGACCCAACGGTCTCTTCTTCCGCTGGACCCCGCCCGGGGGCTTCGCGTACGGCCCCGGGAAGTTCCGGGGGCTCGCCGACGACGCCGGGATCCTCCAGGCGCCCAAGTGCTTCGACTCGGGGGGCAAGTTCGTCGACGACCTGTCCCGCGCCACGAGGATCGGCACCGTCTACGGCGTCGACTGGGTGGACGTCCCCGACCGCGACGCCCGCACCACGCCCGTGCGCAAGCAGTTCAAGGACGACCAGGTCACCCGGGCCCGCAAGCTGGAGGGCATGTGGTGGGGCGACGGCGGTGCCTACATCGTCTCCTCCTACGCCCGTGAGGAGAGCCCCGTCCAGCACGACGGGCAGGTCTGGTTCTACGACCCCAAGCGCCGCACGCTGACGCTGAAGGTCCTGCTCGGCGTGAACCCCGACCCGTCGAAGGACGGTGCGTTCGACGGCCCCGACAACATCACCGTCTCCCCGTACGGCGGCCTGGTCATCGCCGAGGACGGGGAAGGCGTACAGCACCTGTTCGGCGCCACCGACAGCGGCCGCACCTACCCGATCGCCCGCAACGAACTGAACATCGGCACCGCGGAGGAGCCGGAGTACAGCGAGTTCACGGGTGTCACCTTCTCACCCGACGGGCGCACGCTGTACGCCAACATCCAGACGCCGGGCATCATGCTCGCCATCACCGGGCCCTGGAAGCGGCAGAAGCGGTAGAACGCCGAGTCACCCGTATGAGTGGGGGCGTCCTCTTCGGCGGACCCGAGGACTACGACGCCGCGCGGCACTTCTACCGGGACGTGCTCGGCCTGACCGAGCAGGGCGCGTTCGCCTCGGAGGACGGGCGGGTCACGATCCTCGACGCCGGGCGGGCCACCTTGGAGCTGACCGACCCGAACCACGCCGCGTTCATCGACGAGGTCGAGGTCGGGCGGCGGGTGGGCGGGCACATCCGGGTCGCCTTCCAGGTGGACGACTCCGTTGCCACCACGGCGAAACTGGCCGCTGCGGGAGCGGAGGTCGTGGCCGAGCCGACACGCACGCCCTGGAACTCGCTGAACTCGCGGCTCGAAGCGCCGGGGGCGCTTCAGCTGACGCTCTTCACGGAGCTCGGCGACTGACGGGAGCGGTGGATGCCGTGCTGGGGTGATCGGCCGGCTGCGACCGCGTTCGCTTCGGCTGACCGCAGGGTGCAAGCCGGGGCCGCGCCGGGGGGTCCGTCCTCGGAACGGCGCGATGGGGTGCCATACCGAGTGACTGTCCGTCGACGCGCCAACCGCTGCGGGCGGACACCCCCCCCCGGACACGGACCCTTCTCGCCGTACGCGGGTGCGGGCGCTCGGTGGCGTCCGTCCGGCTTCCCTGCCGGCCAGGGTTCGGGGGCGGATACAGTGCTGGACGTGCGGACGGACGATCAGCGTGCGGAGCGGCCCGACGGTGCCCGGCGCCGGGCCACGATCCACGACGTCGCACGGCTCGCCGGGGTGTCGCGTCAGACGGTCTCGCGGGCGGTCAACGACAAGGGTGAGATCGACCCCGGCACCAAGGAGCGGGTCCTCGAGGCGGCGCGGCTCCTGGACTACCGGCCCAGCCGGTTCGCGCGCGGACTCGTCCAGAAGGGTGCGGTGACGGCCGGTCTGGTCATCCCGGACCTGCGCAATCCGTTCTTCCCCGAGGTGGCCGCCGGAGTGCTGGAGGCGGCCGAGCAGCGGGGCTGGCAGGTCGTGGTGTGGGACTCCCGGATCGACGAGGCCAGGGAGCGGGAGGCGCTCGACGTGCTCTCCCACCAGGCGGACGCGGTCGTCGGCTACTTCAAGGGTCCGGACGACGTGCTGGCCCGGCATCTCGGCGGCGTGCCGCTGGTGCTGCTGGAGCGTGGGCCGCAGCAGACCCGGTTCGCGGCCGTGGGCATCGACGCCGCCTCCGGTGTCGAGCAGGGCTTGGACCATCTGTTCCGTGCCGGGCACCGCAGGATCGGCATGCTGGACGGCGTGCACGGTCCCGGCCCGCGTCGACAGGCCTTCGTGGAGCAGGCGCGGCGGCTCGGACTGCCGGTCGACGAGGACTGGGTCGTGGTGTGCCCCGAGCACAGCGTGGCCGGTGGCGAGGCCGGCATGGAGCGGTTGCTGGCCCGGCGGCCCGACGTCACCGCGGTCTTCGGCTTCAACGACCTGATCGCCGTCGGGGCGATGCGCACCGCCCGACGGCGTGGCCGGAGCGTTCCGGGTGACCTGGCCGTGCTCGGGTTCGACGGTCTCTCGCTGGGCGAGCTCGTCGAACCCGCCCTGACCACCCTGCACATCGACAAGCGGCAGCTGGGACGGCTGGCCGTGGAGCAGGTGGCCCGGCTGCGCGCGGGCGAGGAGCCGCTGCGGGGCGCGGAGGCCTGGGTGACACCCGAACTCGTGGTGCGCGACTCCGCCTGACCGAGGCAGATCGGCCTCGTGGTTCCCTCGATACCGGATTTCTGACCCCTCGATACTCGACGGCAACGCTCACGTGAACGACGTTCACGGGCGGTCGGAACCCCCCCACCGAGAGACGTCGGCCCGACTACCACGCGCCCGCCGACGTCGTTGTCCTCGCTTCCCCTGGTGATGGCCGGTGCGCTGATGAGCGTCATCCCGTTGATCGTGGTGTTCCTGTTCGGGGCGCGGCACTTCCTGCGGGACCTGGCGGCGGGGGCGATGAAGAGGGAGGTGCCGGGTGCCGGAGCGCCGCCTCGGTAGAGTGCGGAGAAAGTCCCCGGTTCGTGAGGAGAGGTCGCGTGGCGCAGGTCAGGCCCATGCGGGCGGATGCCCGGCGCAACCACGAGCGGTTGCTGGCGGTCGCTGCGGAGGCCTTCGCCGAGCACGGGGAGAGCGCCTCGCTCGACGACATCGCCAAGCGGGCCGGGGTCGGCTCCGGCACGCTGTACCGGCATTTCCCGACCCGGCAGGCACTGCTGGAGGCCGCGTACCTGGAGCGTGTCGAGGCGATCGCGGCCCGGGCGGACGAGCTCGCCGCCGAACTCCCGCCCGGTGAGGCTCTGGCCGAGTGGCTGTACGAACTGGGCGCCGGGCTGATCAGGATGCGGGGCTTGCGGTCCCTGCTGGGTCCGGCGGTCGCGGCCACCGGCTCCCCCGTGGGAACAGCCTGCGGCGACTCGGTCAAGGGCGCGGCGGGGCGACTGGTCCGGGCGGCCCAGGAGGCAGGCGCGCTACGGCGTGACATCGAGCCGATCGACATCCTGCGACTGGCCCATGGTGTCGCGGCGGCTGCGGAGCTGGCGGACGCGGAGTGCGGGCACATCCGGCGGTATCTGACCGTGCTGACGGAGGGGGTGCGACCGCGGACTCACGGGCCGTAGGGGCGGGGTCAGTGTGCGCATGCGGCGGGTGTGTGGCTTGTCGCGCGGTTCCCCGCGCCCCTCAGGGGCGCGGGGAACCGGCGCGTCACAGCGCCTGGGCCGCCGGCTTCACCATCCCCCTCACCGTGCGGGACTTCACGAAGTCGCCCATGGCCGTCATCTCCCACTCGCCGGAGAACTGGCGGATCAGCTTGGCCATCAGCACGCCCGTCTGCGGCTCGGCGCCGGTGAGGTCGAAGCGGACCAGTTCCTCACCGGTCGTGCCGTCCAGGAGGCGGCAGTAGGCCTTGGCGACCTCCGTGAACTTCTGGCCGGAGAAGGAGTTCACCGTGAAGACCAGACCGGTGACCTCCTGGGGCAGGCGGCCGAGGTCGACCATGATGGTCTCGTCGTCACCGCCGCCCTCGCCCGTGAGGTTGTCGCCGGAGTGCCGGATGGCGCCGCCCACGATCTGGAGCTTGCCGAAGTAGCAGCTGTCGATGTGGTTGCGCTGCGGCCCGTAGGCGATGACCGAGGCGTCCAGGTCGATGTCCTTGCCGCGGTACGCCGGCTCCCAGCCGAGGCCCATCCTGACCTGGGAGAGCAGGGGGCGGCCGCCCTTGACGAGGGAGACCGTCTGGTTCTTCTGGAGGCTGACACGGCCCTTGTCGAGGTTGATCTTCCCGGCGCCGGGCGCGGGCGGGGGAGGTGTGGCCGGGGCCGGCGGAGCGGCGGGCGCGGCGACCTGCGGGGTCACGGGCTGCTGCACCGGGGCGGGCGGAGCCACGGGCGGCTGCACCGGGGCCGGGGGCGGGGTCACCGGCTGGGGCGCGGCGGCGGCCGGCTCCTCCACCGTGACCCCGAAGTCCGTGGCGATACCCGCGAGGCCGTTCGCGTAGCCCTGGCCGACGGCGCGGGCCTTCCACCGGCCGCCTCGCTGGTAGACCTCCACGATCACCAGGGCCGTTTCGCTGCCGAGCTGCGGTGGCGTGAACGTGGCCAGGACGGAGCCGCCGTCCGCGTCGCGGATCGTGGCCGTCGGCTCGATGCCCTGGAAGGTCTGGCCCGCGGCGTCCGGGCTGGCCGTGACGACGATCTTCTCGATGCCGGGCGGGAGGGCCGTCGTGTCGACCACGATCGCGTCGGGGGCACTGCCGCCGCCCGAGCGGTACGTCACGCCCGGACCCGACGGCTGGTTGTAGAAGATGAAGTCGTCGTCGGAGCGCACCTTGCCGTCGGCGGTGAGCAGCAGGCCCGATACGTCGAGCCGCACCGGGGCGGCGACGTCCACCGTCACGCGGGCGGCGGACAGGGGGATGTTCGAGCCGGGGGTCATAGCTGTCATGCCGGGTGAACGAGCGAGGCGGTTTTGCCGTTCCCTTACCATCCGGCCAATCGGGTCACCGGCGGTTACGGGGATGGTCCCGGGCGGCGCGTTCGTTGCCGCGCTTGTAGTTGCCGGTCCAGCGGGCCATGACCAGCTGGGGGTCGGACGCCTCGACCTCGGCGAGGAACTGCGTGGCCCGGGGGCCGTTCAGGGTGGTGGCGGGGCGGCCGTGGTGGCTGATGCGGACGGTTCCGCCCGCGTGCTGCTCGTAGGTGAAACCGTGGGGTCGTGGCATGCCGTGAGCGTAGGGGGGCGGGGGCGGACGCCCCACCGGATTTCGTCTGCCCCGGCCCTCCTGCGCGGTCGGCCTACGGCACCACCACGATCTTCCGGCCGACCCCCGCCGCGAACTGCTCCAGCGCCTGCGGGTACCGCTCGAGCGGGATGCGGTCGCTGATGAACAGGTCCGGGTCCAGGACGCCGTTCGCGAAGAGCTCCGCCGCCCGCTCGAAGCTGTGCAGCACCGCCATCGAGCCCGTGATGGTGATCTCCTGGTTGTAGATGCGGTACGGATCGATCGTCACGCGGGTCGCGTAGTCGGCCACGCCGAACTGCAGGAACGTGCCCGCCTTGGCCACCCGGTCCAGCCCGTCCTGGATCGCCGCCGCGTTGCCCGTGGCGTCGATCACCAGGTCCCAGCCCTGCGGGCGGTCCAGTTCGTCGGGGGTGGCCGCCGACGCCGAGACGCCGAGGCGGCGGGCCGTCTCCAGCCGGGCCGGGTTCACGTCGACGACGTCCACGCTCGCCGCGCCCGTGCGCTTGGCCAGCTCCAGCATCATCAGGCCCATGGTGCCGGAGCCGTAGACCAGGACGTGCGCGCCGAGGCGGGAGCGGAGCACGTCGTAGCCGCGGACCGCGCAGGACAGCGGCTCCACGAGCGCCGCGTCCTCGGTGCGGACGTGCTCGGGGAGCTTCACGCAGTTCGCCACCGGGGCCACCGCGTACTGCGCCGCCCCTCCGGCCGTCGTCACCCCGATCGCCGCCCAGCGTTCGCAGAGGTTGTTGTGGCCGGTGCGGCAGTAGCGGCACTCGTAGCAGTAGAGGGACGGGTCGACGGCGACCCGGTCGCCCACCGCCACCTCCGTGACCTGCGTGCCGACTCCGACGACCTCGCCGGCGAACTCGTGCCCGGGCACGATCGGGAGCTTGGGGGCGAACTCACCCTGGAGGATGTGCAGGTCCGTTCCGCACAGCCCGCAGGCGGCGACCTCGACGACGACCTCGCGCGGCCCTGGCGTCGGGTCCGGGACCTCGGTGACGACGGCCTTGCCCACGGACTCGATGACGGCGGCCTTCATTTCACGGCTCCCAACGACAGGCCCTGGACCAGCTTGTCCTGGGCGGCGAACCCCGCGGCGAGCACCGGCAGGGAGATGACGAGCGACGCGGCGCACACCTTCGCCAGGAACAGGCCCTGGCTGGTGATGAAGCCGGTCAGGAAGACGGGGGCGGTCTCGGCGACCACACCCGTGAGCACCCGGGCGAACAGCAGCTCGTTCCAGCTGAAGATGAAGCAGATCAGCGCCGTCGCGGCGATACCGGGGAGGGAGATGGGTGCGACCACGCGCGCGAGGATCGTGGGCAGCCGGGCCCCGTCGACCTTCGCCGCCTCGATCACCGCGACCGGGATCTCGGCGAGGAAGGACTGCATCATCCACACCGCGATCGGCAGGTTCATGGAGGTGTAGAGGATGACCAGCAGCCAGATGTTGTCGAGCATCCCGGCGTTCTTGGCGAACAGGTAGAGCGGCAGCAGGCCCGCCACGGCCGGCAGCATCTTCGTGGAGAGGAAGAAGAACAGCACGTCCGTCCACTTGCGCACCCGGTTGATGGACAGCGCGTACGCCGCCGGGAAGGCCAGCAGCAGGACCAGCAGTGTCGAGGCCGCGGACGCGACGGTGGAGTTGACCAGGGCCGGCCAGGGGCTCGCGCCGCCACCCGCGCCGAAGAACTCGCGGTAGCCGTCCAGGGTGAGGGCGGCGGCGAAGGACGGCGGGTTCGTCGCGGCGTCGGACTCCGAGTGGAACGACGTCAGTGTCATCCACGCGATGGGCAGGAAGAACACGATCCCGGCCAGCCAGGCCAGCAGGCCGAGGCCGTTGCGGCGCACGACGCTCATGCGCGGGACACCTCCTCGCGGAACAGGGACGACACCACGCGCAGGGCGAAGGTCGCGATGACGATGGAGCCGATGACCACCAGGACGCCCGCGGCCGATGCGAGGCCGTTCTCGTGGGCCTGGTAGAAGCTCTGGTAGACGGTGTAGGGGAGGTTGGCGGTGCCGAGGCCGCCGGACGTGATCGTGAAGACCGCGTCGAAGTTCTGGACGATGTAGATCGAGCCCAGCAGAGCGCCCAGTTCGAGGTAGCGGCGCAGATGGGGGAGGGTCAGGTGGACGAAGATCTGCCAGTCGCTCGCGCCGTCGACCCGGGCGGCCTCGATCTGCTCGTGGTCGCGGCTCTGCAGGCCGGCGAGCAGGATCAGCATCATGAACGGTGTCCACTGCCAGACGAGGGATGCCTCGACCGCGAGCAGCGGGGTGCTGGAGATCCAGTCCGGCTGAGGGCCGCCCACGTAGTGCAACAACCCATTGAGCAGGCCGTATTCAGGGTTGTAGAGCACATGTTTCCAGAGCAGGGCCGCCGCGACCGGTACCACCAGGAACGGCGCGATCAGCAGCGTCCGTACGACGCCCCGGCCGCGGAACCTCCGGTCCAGCAGCAGGGCGAGTGCGAGTCCCAGCACCAGGCTCGCCAGCACCACCGCCACCGTCAGCAGCACGGTCGTCCACACCGAGTGGCGCAGGTCCGGGTCGGTGAGGACCTCCTGGTAGTTGTCGACGCCGGTGAAGTGCCGGGCGTCGGGATAGAGGGAGTTCCAGTCGAAGAAGGAGATCACCAGCGTGGCCACGAAGGGCAGCTGGGTGACGACGATCATGAAGATCAGGGCGGGCAGCAGGGGTGCTCTGGTCGCCCAGGCGCGCAGCCGGGCGGAGGGGCGGCGGGCCGGGGCGGGTATCCCGGGAGAGGCCACGGGGGCCGTGGTCGTCGCGGTCATCGTCCCTCGTACTCCTCGGAGATCTTCTCGGCGAGCGCCTGTGACTTCTTCAGGGCCGACTCGACGGACTGGCGTCCGGCGATGGCCGCGCTGATCTCCTGGGAGACCTGGGTGCCGAGGTCGGTGAACTCGGGGATGCCGACGAACTGGATGCCGGGCGCGGGCCGCGGCTGGACGCCGGGATCGGTCGGCCGTGCCTTCTCGATGGCCTCCTTGGTCATCTCCTGGAAGGCACCGGCCTCCTTGCGGTAGTCGGCGTTGGCGTACGTCGACGCCCGCTTGCCGGCGGGGACGTTCGACCAGCCGGCCTGGTCGCCGACCAGCTCCTCGTAGTCCTTGCCCGAGGCCCAGGAGACGAACTTCCAGGCGTCGTCGGGGTTGCGGGAGGCCTTCTGGATGCCCCAGGCCCAGGTGTAGAGCCAGCCGGAGGACTCGGTCTTCTCGACGGGGGCGGGGGCGTAGCCGATCTTGCCCTTGACCGGGGACTTCGCCGCCTCCAGCGAGCCGGCCGCGGAGGTGGCGTCGTACCACATGGCGACCTTGCCCTGGGTCATGTTGTTGAGGCACTCGGCGAAGCCGGACTGGGCGGCGCCGGACTCGCCGTGTGCGCGCACCAGGTCGACGTAGAACTTGGTCGCCTTCTCGAAGGCGGGGGAGTCGAGTCGTGCCTTCCAGTCCTGGTCGAACCAGGTGCCGCCGAAGGTGTTGACGACGGTGGTGAGGGGGGCCATGACCTCGCCCCAGCCGGGCAGGCCGCGCAGGCAGATGCCCTTCATGCCGGGCTCGGCGCCGTCGGCCCGGGCCGCGAGGTCCGCCACCTGCCGCCAGGTGGGGTGCGCGGGCATCGCCAGGCCCTTCTTGTCGAACACGTCCTTGCGGTACATCAGGAACGACGACTCGCCGTAGAAGGGCTGGCCGTAGAGCTTGCCGTCGTCCGCGGTGAGGGACTGGCGCATCGGCTTGAGCACGTCCTGCTCGTCGTAGGCGGGGTCCTTCGCCACGTAGCCGTTCATCTCGTGCAGCCAGCCGTTGCGGGCGTAGATCGGTATCTCGTAGTTGGACAGGGTGGCGACGTCGTACTGGCCGGCCTGGTTGGCGAAGTCCTGGCTGATCTTGTCGCGGACGTCGTTCTCGGGCAGGACCGTGAAGTTGACCTTGATGCCCGTCTGTTCGGTGAAGTGGGCGCGGGTCAGCTTCTGCAGCTCGACCATCTGCGGGTTGTTGACCATCAGGACGTTGATGGCGTCACCGCCGGAGCCGGTCCCGCCCGCGCCGACCCAGCAGCCGGACAGCAGCGGGGCGAGCAGCGTCCCTGCGGCGGCCAGGGCGAGCGGGGCTCGCGGTGGCCGTCGTCGGCTCTGGGTTCGCATGGATCGCTCCTGGAATGTATGGGATGTATGGGGAGGTAAGGGGCATGGCAAGGCGCGGCTGCACCCGGTGGGAGGCCAGGGGGTGGGTCAGACGCGGAGGACCTGTGGTCCGAGCAGCGAGTAGCGGTGGGCCTCGGCGGCCGGGAGCCGGGTGCTCGTCACGATCGTCTCCAGCGCGCCGACCTCGGCGAACCGGCAGAAGCTGACCGCTCCGAACTTGGTGTGCACGCCTGCGAAGACCACGCGCCGGGCGGCCCGGATCGCCTGTGCCTTGACCTCGCTGACGGCCGGGTCGGGGGTGGTGAGGCCGTGTTCGCGGGAGATGCCGTTGGCGCCGATGAACGCCAGGTCGACGACGAAGCCGGACAGCATCTTCGTCGTCCAGTGGTCGACGGTGGCGAGGGTGCCGCGCCGCACCCGGCCGCCGAGCAGCAGTACGGAGATCTGCTCGGCCTCGGCGAGGACGCCGGCGACCGGCAGGGACGCGGTGACCACGGTCAGCGGCCGGTTGTGGGGGAGTGCCTCGGCGATGAGCTGCGGGGTGTAGCCCTCGTCGACGAAGACGGTCTCGGCGTCGCCGAGGAGTTCGGCGGCGGCGGCCGCGACCCGGCGTTTCTCGGGGACGTGGCTGGTGGCGCGGAAGGCGAGCGTGGTCTCGAAGCCGGCGCTCTCCACGGGGTAGGCGCCGCCGTGGGTACGGCGGAGCAGGCCGTGGTCCTCCAGGGCGCGCAGGTCTCGCCGCACGGTCTCCTTGGCCACGCCGAGTTGAGCCGCGAGGGTGTTGACGTCGACGGCGCCTGTGGTGCGGGCGGCGCGGACGATTTCCCGCTGGCGTTCTTCCGCGGTTCTGGTCATTCGGTCACCCGCCTTCCTGTCGTGCGGTGCCCGTTCGGGCCGTCTGGAGGAAGTTGTACAGCGGGTGGGGTGTGGTGACCAGGTCTGTTGCTCGGGTGATAGTGACCGCGTATGCCCGTTCGGGCGGAGCGGGCCCACTGGCCCAGGCGGTGCGGTCGTATGGCGGCTGCGGGTCTGTTGTGGCTGGTCGCGCAGTTCTCCGCGCCCCTGGGGGCGGCGCTGTCGCGCCTGCCCTCAGGAGCCGGTCCGTGCCCGGACAGGGGTGCGGGCGGGCCCGTTCGGTGCCCGCCCGCATCGGTCCGAGGTGTCAGTACGGCCAGATCGGCGGGTCCGTCACGAACTGGCCACCGAGGTAGGCGTGTGCCTCGTTGCCGTCCTGCAGTTCGCCCTGTTCGGCGATGAGCTTCTCGGCGTACGGCTCGGAGTCGTCCTGCGGCTCGTAGCCGAGCGCCCGGGCGGAGGTGAGGTCCCACCACAGGCGCGTGTTGGCGGAGGAGCCGTGGACGACGGTGTGGCCGACGTGTTCGGCGGTCAGGGCCGCGTGGAAGAGGCGGGCGCCGTCGGCGGGGCTCATCCACACCGAGAGCATGCGCACGCTGGTCGGCTCGGGGAAGCAGGAGCCGATCCTGACCGAGACGGTCTCCAGGCCGTGCTTGTCCCAGTAGAGCTGTGCCAGGTCCTCGCCGAAGCACTTGGACAGGCCGTAGAAGGTGTCCGGGCGGCGGGGGGTGTCGATCGGGATCAGGGGGTCGTCGCCCCGGGGGCGCGGGGTGTAGCCGACGGCGTGGTTGGAGGAGGCGAAGACGATCCGGCCGACGCCCTCCTCGCGGGCGGCCTCGTACAGGTGGTAGGTCCCCTCGATGTTCGCCGTGAGGATCTTCTCGAAGGGGGCTTCCAGGGAGATGCCCGCGAGGTGGAGGATCGCGTCGACGCCCCGGACCGCCTCGCGCACGGCGCCCCGGTCGGCGAGGTCGGCGGTGATCGCGTCGGGTTCGCCCTCGACCGGGCGCAGGTCCAGCAGGCGTAGGTCGTAGCCGTAGGCCGGGAGCAGGTCCCGCATCAGGGTGCCGAGGCCGCCGGCGGCGCCGGTGAGCAGGACGGTGCGGGGAGCGGGCATCCTCGGGTTCTCCTTGATCGCCGACCGTGCTGGTCGCCAAGCGTGCTGATCGCCATGCGTGTGATCGCCTGGCATGCACATGAGCGCACGGCATTCATATGCGTGGACACGCTAAGGATCCGGGGCGGAGCCCGTCAAGTATGCCGCGGACGGGGTGAATCCGCAGCTGCCTCGCGGGTGTGCGCGCTTGACCGGTGTCGAGGGGGCGCCTTAGCGTGGGTCCGTTCAGAAATATAGACGTCAATCATGAATATGGAACCGGGAGAGCTTGTGACGCCAGCCCCTCTCGCCGCTCGACTCGACATCCCCAGCGGGCCGCTGTTCTTCCCGGTCACCGCCTACGGCACCGACGGCTCCGTTGACCTCGACACCTTCCGCACCCACGTCCGGCGCGGGGTGGAGGCCGGAGCCGCCGCCGTCTTCGCCTGCTGCGGCACCGGCGAGTTCCACGCCCTGACGCCCGAGGAGTTCGAGGCCTGCGTACGGGCCGCCGTCGAGGCCGCCGACGGGCGGGTGCCGGTCGTCGCCGGCGCCGGGTACGGCACCGCGCTCGCCGTGCGCTACGCCCGACTCGCCGAGGCCGCCGGGGCGGACGGCCTGCTCGCCATGCCGCCGTACCTCGTCGTCGCCGGGCAGGAGGGGCTGCTGCGGCACTACCGCGAGGTGGCCGCCGCGACCGCCCTGCCGGTCATCGTCTACCAGCGCGACAACGCCGTGTTCACCCCCGAGACGGTCGTCGCACTCGCCCGCACGGACGGGATCATCGGCCTGAAGGACGGGCTCGGCGACCTCGACCTCATGCAGCGCGTCGTCAGTGCCGTCCGCTCCGAGGCCCCGGGCGACTTCCTCTACTTCAACGGCCTGCCGACCGCCGAGCAGACCCAGCTCGCCTACCGCGCCCTCGGCGTCACGCTCTACTCGTCCGCCGTGTTCTGCTTCGCGCCGGAGATCGCCCTCGCCTTCCACCAGGCCCTCAGGACCGGCGACGACACCGTGGTGGAGAAGCTGCTGGACGGCTTCTACCGCCCGTTCGTCGAACTGCGCGCCCAGGGCCGCGGCTACGCCGTCGCCCTGGTCAAGGCCGGTGTACGGCTGCGCGGCCTCGACGTGGGGGAGGTGCGGTCACCGCTGCACGAGCCGAGCGAGGATCATGTGAAGCAGCTCGCCGAAGTGATCGAGCGGGGCTACGCGCTGCTGGAGGAGACCAAGTGAAGGCGTCGGCATTCGTCTACCCCTGGGACGTCAACGGGGATCCGGAGGCACCCGCCCGGATCGCCGCGCTCGGCGTGGAGCAGGTGACGCTCGCCGCCGCCTACCACTCCACCCGCGCCCTCACGCCCCGCCACCCGCGCCACCGCATCGTCACCGCCGAGCACGCCGCCGTGCTGTACCCGGCGGACGACCGCTGGGCCGGGCGCGAGCTGCGCCCCTACGCGGCCGGCGCCTGGGCCCCGGGAGACGCCTTCGGTGAGGCAGCCACCGCCCTCGCCGGTGCGGGTCTCGAGGTGCACACCTGGGTCGTCCTCGCGCACAACTCCCGCCTGGGCGCCGAGCACCCCGGCACCTCGGTCGTCAACGCCTACGGCGACCGCTATCCGTGGGCGCCGTGCATCGCGCAGCCCGCCACGCGCGCGTACCTCGTCGACCTGGCGGCCGAGGCGGCCGTCCGGCCCGGGGCGAGCGGCACCGAACTGGAGTCCCTCGGCTGGTACGGCCTGGAGCATCTGCACGCCCACGACAAGACCGGCGGCGTCGCCCTCGGGGAGGCCGGGCAGTACCTCATGGCGCTGTGCTTCTGCCCGTCCTGCCGCGAGGGCTACGGCCGGCACGGCCTGGACGCCGACGAGCTGGCGGCCGCCGTGCGGACCGCGCTGGAGCCGGTCTGGCAGGGGGCGCCCTCCGGTGGGGAAGGCTGGGCGGGCATCGAGAAGCTCCTCGGCGAGGCCCTCGCGAACACCACGCGCGCGTACCGCGACGAAACCGCCCGCGCCCTCCAGGAGCAGGCCGTCGCGGCGGTCCGGGCGGCGGCCCCCGACGGCTTCCAGGTGCTGCTGCACGCGGATCCCGTGTCGTACCACGTCGGCGCCAACCCCGGGGTCGACCCGGCGCACATCCTGTCCGTGGCGGACGGCGTGGTCGTGCCGTGCGCGGGCGGCCCCGGCACGCTGACGCCGTTCGCGCGCCAGGGCCGTGAGGGCGCCGTCGTCGCCGCCAACTTCCCCGTCGTCTCGGGGATGGGCGGCAGCCCCGGCACCCTCGCCGCCGACGCCGCCGAGGCACGCCGGCTGGGCGCCACCGAACTGCGGCTGTATCACGCAGGGCTGGCGTCCGACGACGACCTGGAGAGGGTCCGCTCCGCCCTCGCCGGGGCCTGACACGGGGGCTGCGGCCGGCATCGAACTGCGGCTGTATCACGCCGGGCCGGCGTCCGACGACGACCTGGAGACGGTCCGCTCATCCCTCGCCGGGGCCTGACACAGCGCCGCGGCCGTCACCAGCAGGACCACGCCCAGGGCCACCAGCACCAGCCGGTGGCCCACCAGTTCCACCAGGGCCGCTCCGGCGGCCAGCCCGACCACGTTCGGGGCGTACACGGCGGTGTGGGCGGTGGCCGTGACCCGGCCCAGCAGCGCACCGGGCGTCTCGCGCTGCACGGACGTCAGCGCGGCGATCAGCACCGCGGGCAGCCCCATGCCGATCGCCGCGCTGCACACCAGCGCCACCGGGTCCGACGGCACCGCCCTGAGCGCCACCGCGATGGCCGGCAGCGCGACGCCGGACGCCGCGAAGCGCCTCGTCCCCAGCCGGCGCAGGGCGGGGCCGCAGAGCAGACCGGCCGCGACCGAACCGGCGCCCTGCACGGCGTACAACACGCCGGTGTACCCGGGGGAGTGCCCGAGGTCGTCGACCACGGCGTACACCATCGCCCCGTTGAGGCCGGCACACAGCATCGTGACCCCGGCCGCCAGGACCAGCGGGCGCAGCAGGGGGTGCGCCCACAGGTGCCGGGCGCCCTCGGCGGTCCGTTGCCGACCACTGCCGGTGGGCGGCGCGGGCCTCTCCTCCCGCACCCGCAGCATCGCGTACAGCCCCGCGGCCAGCACGAACGTCGCCGCGTCCAGGAGGGCGACGCCAGCGCCCCCGTACGCCGCGAAGAGGCCCGCGCCCGCCGGCGGAGCCACGACCTTCATGCCCTCGGTGGCGGTCATGCGCAGGCCGTTGAAGTCGCCCAGCAGGGACGGCTCGACCGCCCTCGCCACGAGCGCCGACTCGGCCGCGTCGTGGACGACGCCCGCCGCGCCGTACACCAACAGCACCGCGTACAGCAGCCACACGTCGCTCGGCGCGTCGACGCGCACAAGCGTGAGCAGCAGGGCGCCCAGGAGCAGGTTCACGCCGATCAGCAGCGGTTTGCGGCGGGCCCGGTCGGCGAGGGTGCCCAGCAGCGGTCCGGCCAGGGCCGGCAGCCACATGGCGAGCATGCACAGCGCGGCCAGGCCGTCCGAGCCGGTGAGGTCCTTGACCCACACGCCGGACACCAGCCACAGGGCGGAGGTGCCGAAGCCGGAGACCACCACACCGGAGAGGTACAGCCCTGCGTCGCGGTCACGCAGGACGCGCACGAGGGGCCAGGTCGTCTTGGTCGTCATGCCCGGCCATCGTGGCGCTAAGGCCCTGGGGAGCGGATCGGGCAGGTGCCTTAGACGGCGGGTCCGAAGGACGGGAGCTGATCTTGCCCGGCGGAACGGGTTCCGCCCCGCAGGAGCGGTCCCGCCGGGCAGCAGCGGATCGCGAGGACACAAGCGGGCCCAGGCCGGCGGCAACAGATGCCGTCGGCAGCAGCGGGTCCCGCCGGTGGAAGCCGGTCCCCCCGGCGGGCGATGAGTTTCGCGGCCCCCGTCGGTCCACCCCTCAGGACCACACTCCGGAGGAGCACGCATGACCGACACAACGAGCCCGACCCTCGACCTCGGACCCCAGACTCAGGCCCTTGCGCAGCTCGTGGCCGGTGTCGGTGACGAACAGCTGGACGGCCCGACTCCCTGCCCCGAGTACGCGGTCCGCCACCTGCTCGGCCACCTGGCGGGACTGTCCGCCGCCTTTCGTGACGCCGCCCGCAAGGACCTCGGCGCCACGACCGACACCAGCCCGGGCACCGCACGCCCCGACCTCGCGCCCGGCTGGCGCGAGGACCTGCCCAAGGTCCTCGCCGAACTGGCCGAGGCCTGGCGCGACCCGGCCGCCTGGACCGGCATGACCCGGGCCGGGGGCGTCGACCTGCCCGGCGAGATCGCGGGCCTGGTCGCCGTCGACGAACTGGTGATCCACGGCTGGGACCTGGCCCGCGCCACCGGGCAGCCGTACGACCCCGACCCGGCCGCCCTCGGGGCCTGCCACGAGTTCCTCGCCGCTTCCGCCGACGATCCCCAGCGCGGCGCCATCTTCGGCCCGATCGTCACGGTCGACGCGGCCGCGTCCCCGCTGGACCGGGCGGTGGGACTGAGCGGGCGGGACCCGGGGTGGACGCGCGCCTTCTAGGACGTATCCCGTCAGAACCCCTCCGCCCGGACGGCCCTTCATAGAAAGCGATTGCATCCACCTCTGCCGAAAGCATTGACGAACCCCACGCGCCCTCCTACCGTCATCGCGTCGTACTTCGTACGTCATATATGAGACGCGATACGCGAGATCCGATACGCGATCCACCGAGACGCGAGATCCGAGAGGCGCGCATGACCTCTGTGCCCACGCCGATCCCCTCCCGCACGCAGTACGTGCTGGAAGGGATCAAACACCGCATCCTCACCGGGCAGCTGACGCCCGGGCAGGCGCTGGTCGAGACCGAGCTCGCCGCGCAGTTCGGGGTGTCGAAGACCCCGGTGCGCGAGGCGCTCAAGACCCTCGCGGGCACCGGGCTGGTCGTGATGAGCCAGTACAAGGGCGTCACCGTGCGCCTGGTGGACGCGGACATGGCGCGCGAGGTCTACGACGTGCGGCTGCTGCTGGAGCCCGAGGCGCTGCGGCGGGCCGTGCAGCGCGGGGCCTCCCTGGACGTCGCCCGCGAGGCGCTGACCCGCGCCGACGCCGCCACCGACACCGCCGAGCGCTCCCTCGCCAACCGGGAGTTCCACCGGGCCCTGTACCTGCCGTGCGGCAACCCGCTGCTCGGGCGGATGCTCGACGAGGTCCGCGACCAGGCCGCCCTGGTCTCCGCGGTCGCCTGGGCCGCCTCGCCCTCCTGGGAGCGGGAGGCCGGTGAGCACCGGGAGATCCTGCGGCTCGCCCTCGACGGCGACGCCGACGGCGCGGCGCGTGCCCTGCACGCCCACATCGCGTCCTTCGTGCAGCGCGCTTTCCCCGAGGCAGGACTGGAACAGGAAGGTCAGGAATGAGCAGCGTGGCGTTCGAGACCCAGCGGGCGGCCCTGGCCGACGTGGTGGCGATCCCGGTGACCCCGTTCGCCGAGGACGGCTCCGTCGCCCGGGACACCCACCGGGCCCTGCTGCGCCGGCTGCTCGACGGCGGCATCACGACCCTCACCCCGAACGGCAACACCGGCGAGTTCTACGCCCTGACCCCCGAAGAGCGCAGGCTCGTCACGGAGCTGACGATCGACGAGGCCGGCGAGCGGGCCGTCGTGCTGGCCGGCGTGGGACACGACGTCCCGACCGCCGTCGCCTCCGCCCGGCACGCCCGGGAGCTCGGCGCGCAGATGGTGATGGTCCACCAGCCCGTCCACCCCTACGTCTCGCAGGCCGGCTGGGTCGACTACCACCGCGCCATCGCCGAGGCCGTGCCCGAGCTGGGCGTCGTCCCGTACATCCGCAACCCGCAGCTCGCCGGGGTCCGGCTCGCCGAACTCGCCGACGCCTGCCCGAACGTCATCGGCGTGAAGTACGCCGTCCCCGACGCGTCCAGGTTCGCCGCGTTCGCCCGGGACGCGGGTCTGGAGCGGTTCGTGTGGGTGGCCGGGCTCGCCGAGCCGTACGCCCCCTCCTACTTCTCCGCCGGTGCCACCGGCTTCACCTCGGGGCTGGTGAACGTCGCCCCGGCCGTCTCCCTGAACATGATCGAGGCGCTGCGCTCCGGTGACTACCCGGCCGCGATGAAGGTCTGGGAGCAGATCCGGCGCTTCGAGGAACTGCGCGCCGCGAACGGCTCCGCCGACAACGTCACCGTCGTCAAGGAGGCGCTCGCCTCCCTCGGGCTGTGCCGCCGCGAGGTCCGCCCGCCGAGCAGGGCGCTGCCTCAGAGCGAGCGCTCCGAGGTCGCCGCGATCGCCGCGGGGTGGTCCATATGACCGGCAGACTGCGTCCGGAGGAGCTCCGGAGCCACCAGTGGTACGGCGCCGAAGGGCAGCTGCGCACCTGGTCGCACAACGCCCGGATGCGCCAGCTCGGTTACGAGGCGGAGGAGTACCGGGGCCGCCCGGTGATCGCCGTCCTGAACACCTGGTCCGACATCAACCCCTGCCACGTCCATCTGCGCGAGCGCGCCGAGGCGGTCAAGCGGGGGGTGTGGCAGGCCGGCGGCTTCCCGCTGGAGTTCCCGGTCGCCACGCTCTCCGAGACGTACCAGAAGCCGACCCCGATGCTCTACCGCAACCTGCTCGCGATGGAGACGGAGGAGCTGCTGCGGTCGTACCCGATCGACGCGGCGGTGCTGCTGGGCGGTTGCGACAAGTCGACGCCCGCTCTGCTCATGGGCGCGGCCTCGGCCGACGTACCGTCCCTCTTCGTGCCGGCGGGGCCGATGCTGCCCGGTCACTGGCGCGGGGAGACCCTCGGGTCGGGCACCGACATGTGGAAGTACTGGGACGAGCACCGCGCCGGCAACCTGACCGACTGCGAACTGCGGGAGCTGCAGGGCGGGTTGGCCCGGTCGCCCGGTCACTGCATGACCATGGGGACCGCGTCGACCATGACCGCGGCGGCGGAAGCCCTCGGAATGACGCTGCCGGGCGCCTCCTCCATCCCGGCCGTCGACTCCGGGCACGAGCGGATGGCCGCCGCCTCCGGGCGCCGTGCCGTGGAGCTCGCCTGGACCGCGCTCAAGCCGTCGTCGATCCTCACCCGCGAGGCCTTCGAGGACGCCGTGACCACGGTGCTCGGGCTCGGCGGCTCCACCAACGCCGTCATCCACCTGATCGCGATGGCCGGGCGCTGCCGTGTCGAGCTCACCCTCGACGACTTCGACCGCATCGCCCGCACGGTGCCGGTGCTCGCCAACGTCCGCCCCGGCGGCCGGACGTACCTCATGGAGGACTTCCACTTCGCGGGTGGTCTGCCCGCCTTCCTCTCCCGGATCACCGATCTGCTGCACCTGGACCGGCCCACCGTCAACGGGACCCTGGGAGAGCAGATCGGGGGCGCCGTCGTCCACGACGACGACGTCATCCGCACCCGGGAGAACCCGGTCGCCGCCGAGGGGGGAGTGGCCGTACTGCGCGGCAACCTCTGCCCGGACGGCGCGGTCATCAAGCACATCGCCGCCGAGCAGCATCTGCTCAAGCACACCGGGCCCGCGGTCGTCTTCTACGACTACAAGAGCATGCAGCGCACCATCAACGACCCGGAGCTGGGCATCACCGCGGACAGCGTCCTGGTGCTGCGCAACTCCGGCCCCAAGGGTGGCCCGGGCATGCCCGAGTACGGCATGCTCCCCATCCCCGACCACCTGCTCAAGCAGGGCGTCCGGGACATGGTCCGCATCTCCGACGCCCGCATGAGCGGCACGAGTTACGGCGCGTGCGTGCTGCACGTCGCGCCCGAGTCGTACATCGGCGGCCCGCTCGCCCTCGTACGGACCGGCGACAGCATCACCCTCGACGTGGAGGCGCGCACCCTCCACCTCCACGTGGACGACGAGGAGCTGGAGCGGCGCAGGGCGGACTGGACGCCGCCCCCCACCCGCTACGAGCGCGGCTACGGCGCGCTCTACAACGACCAGATCACCCAGGCCGACACCGGCTGCGACTTCGAGTTCTTGGCAAGGCCCGGAAAGGCCCCGGATCCCTACGCCGGTTGACCGGTCCCACTCAGGGGCGCGGGGAACTGCGCGACAGAGCACAACGAGTCCGCACTCGCCACACCACCGCAAGAGGCACCCCGTACCGCGCTTCCGGGCGGACTCGCACAGATCGAGAAAGCGCTTCCCGTACGACCGTACCTAGATCGGAGACCCTGTCATGGCCCAAGCCGCAGCCGTGGCGAAACCGCCCGCGCCACCCCGGCGGCGCCGGGCCTCCGCCACGCCGCGCAAACTCCCGTACCTGCTGATCGCGCCGGCCGCCCTGCTCATGCTGGGGTTCATCGCCTACCCGGTCATCAGCGTCTTCTACTACAGCCTGCAGAACTACAACCCCACCAAGCCGTGGCGCAACGGCTACGCGGGCTTCGACAACTTCGTGCACGCCTTCACCAAGGACCCGGTCTTCTGGGACACCCTGGTCTTCAGCGCCAAGTGGGTGGTCGTCGAGGTCGGACTCCAGCTGCTGTTCGGCCTCGCGCTCGCCCTGATCGTCAACCAGACCTTCGTGGGCCGGGGGCTGGGACGCGCCCTGGTGTTCTCCCCGTGGGCCGTCTCCGGCGTGCTGACCTCCGCGATCTGGGTGCTGCTCTACAACTCCCAGACGGGCATCACCCGTTACCTCGCGGACATGGGCATCGGCTCCTACGGCACCAGCTGGCTGTCGGACACCTCGACCGTGTTCCCGGCGGCGGTCGTCGCCGACCTGTGGCGCGGCGTGCCCTTCTTCGCGATCCTCATCCTCGCCGACCTCCAGTCCGTCTCGAAGGACCTCTACGAGGCCGCCGAGGTCGACGGCGCGAGCCGCATCAAGCAGTTCTGGCACATCACGCTGCCGCACCTGAAGGACGCCATCATCCTGTCCACCCTGCTGCGCGCGGTCTGGGAGTTCAACAACGTCGACCTGCTCTACACCCTGACCGGCGGCGGTCCCGCGGGCGAGACGACCACGCTGCCGCTGTACATCGCCAACACATCCGTCGACGCCCACAACTTCGGCTACGCGTCGGCCCTGACCACGGTGGCGTTCGTGATCCTGCTCTTCTGCTCGATGGTCTACCTGCGGCTGAGCAAGTTCGGAGGCGAGGGCAAGTGAGCGTCAAGGAAGCCACCAAAACGGCGCCCGCGCCGGCGCCGGCCAGCCCCGAACCCCCGCACCCCAAGGGCAGGCGCGCCTGGGACGAGGCGCCCCGCTGGCAGATCTACCTGCCCCTGGGCATCTACCTGATCTTCACCCTCATCCCCTTCTACTGGATCCTGCTCTTCTCGCTGCGCCCGGCCGGCTCGACCTCGCTCGTGCCCTGGCCGGTGACCTTCGACCACTTCGAGAAGGTCTGGACGGACCGCAGCTTCGGCACCTACTTCACCAACAGCGTGCTCGTCGGCGTCGCCACCCTGCTCATGACCACGCTCGTCGCGCTGGCCGGCGGCTACGCCCTCGCCCGGTTCGACTTCAAGGTCAAGCGGGCGTTCATGCTGGCCCTGCTGTGCTCCCAGTTCGTGCCGGGCGCGCTGCTGCTGGTCCCGCTGTTCGAGATCTTCGCCGAGCTCCAGATGATCAACTCGCTCGGCAGTGTCATCCTCGCCGAGACGGTCTTCCAGTTGCCGCTGTCGATGATCCTGATCAGCAACTTCATCAAGAACGTGCCGTATTCCCTGGAGGAGGCGGCCTGGGTCGACGGCTGCAACCGCATGACGGCCTTTCGCATCGTGGTGCTGCCGTTGCTGCGGCCCGGTCTGATCGCCGTCGGATCCTTCGCCTTCGTCCACTCCTGGAACCACTTCCTGTTCGCCCTGATGTTCCTGAACAACCAGGACAAGCAGACGATCCCGGTCGGCCTGAACAGTCTGATGAGTGCCGACAGCGTCGACCTGGGCGCGCTCGCCGCGGGCGGCATCATCGCCGCCGTGCCTGTGGTGATCGTGTTCGCCTTCATCCAGAAGTGGCTGATCACCGGGTTCAGCGCGGGGGCGGTGAAGGGATGAGAACGCTCCAGGTGGCCCTGGCGGGCCTCATGTTGGGAGTCCTGAGCATCCCTGCCCAGGCCGAGAGCCGCGACATCGGCCGCGACACCCTCCCGGCGGACGACGGCTGGGCCGCGTACGGCTCGGGCACCACCGGAGGCGCCGCCGCCGATGCCGGACACGTCTCCACCGTCACCGACCGCGCCGGACTCGTCCGCGCCCTCGACGGCGGCAGCGACACCCCGAAGATCATCAAGATCGCCGGGACCATCGACGCCAACACCGACGACGACGGCGACCGGCTGGACTGCGCCGACTACGCCACCGGCGGCTACGGCCTGAAGAAGTACCTCGCCGCCTACGACCCCCGCACCTGGGGCGCCGCCAAACCCAGCGGCCCCCAGGAGAAGGCCCGCCAGGCCTCCGCCGCCCGGCAGGCCGAGCGGATCGTGCTGCCCGTCGGCTCGAACACCACGATCGTCGGCCTCGGCGACTCGGCCGTCCTCAAGGGCGCGAGCCTCCAGGTGAGGAACGCGGACAACGTGATCATCCGCAACCTCGACGTGCGCGACGCCTACGACTGCTTCCCCGTCTGGCAGCCCAACACCGGCGGCCTCGGCGACTGGAAGACGGCCTACGACAACATCTGGCTGACCGGGGCCAGCCACGTGTGGGTGGACCATGTGACCCTGAGCGACAAGGGCCACCCCGACGCGAAGGAGCCGACCTACTTCGCCCGCAACTACCTTCGCCACGACGGCCTGCTGGACATCACCAACGGCTCCGACCTCGTCACCGTCTCCTGGAGCCGCTTCACCGGTCACGACAAGGCGATGCTCATCGGCAACAGCGACACGGCGACGAGCGACCGCGGCAAGCTCCGTGTCACCCTGCACCACAACGCGTTCGAGTCCGTCGTCCAGCGCGCCCCGCGCGTCCGCTTCGGCCAGGTCCACGTCTACAACAACCGCTACGACATCACCGGCGACGACTACCGCTACTCGCTCGGCGTCTCCACCGAGTCGAGGATGTACGCCGAGAACAACGCCTTCCACGCGCCCGGCCATGTGGAGGTCGCCGACCTGGTCAAGAGCTGGAACGGCAGCGCCCTGCACCAGAGCGGCACGCTCTTCAACGGCTTCCCGGTCGACCTGCTCGCGATCCACAACGCCTACAACTCGGGCAGTGAGCGCGACCTGACGGGCGACGTCGGCTGGACGCCCACCCTGCACGGGCGGATCGACAGCGCCCGGGAGGCCGACCGGGCGGTGGCCCGCGGCGCGGGTGCGGGGAGGGTCCGGTGACCGGCCGCATGATCGACGCCATGAACACACCTCTGCCTGTCGTCCTCGCCGGTGCCAGGGGCCACGGCCGCTGGCACGTCGAGAACATCCGCCGGCTCCAGAAGCAGGGCCTCGTGCGGCTCGTCGGCGTCTGCGAGCTGACGCCGCTGACCGAGGAGGAACTCGGCGACCTCGGTACGCCCGAGCAGTCCGCCGACTTCGGCGCCCTGCTGGACTCCACCGGCGCACGGATCGCCGTGATCTGCACCCCGATCCCGACCCACACCGGCCTCGCCCTCACGGCGGCCGAACGCGGCGTGCACCTCCTTCTGGAGAAGCCGCCCGCACCCTCCTACGCCGAGTTCCGCCGGATGGCCGACGGGGTCGCCGCGGCCGGAGTCGTCTGCCAGATCGGCTTCCAGTCGCTGGGCTCGCACGCCCTGACGGCCATCCGCGAGTTGATCGGGAAGGGCGCGATCGGCAAGCTCGTCGGGCTCGGCGGCGCCGGTGCCTGGGTGCGCGACGAGGACTACTTCCGCCGGGCGCCCTGGGCGGGCAAGCGGCGGCTGAACGGCGTCGACGTGATCGACGGCGCGCTGACCAACCCCCTCGCCCACGCCGTCGCCACCGCCCTCGCCCTGGGTGGCAGCACCCGCGCCGAGGACGTCGCCGGCATCGAGACCGAACTGCTGCGCGCCAACGCCATCGAGTCCGACGACACCTCCTGCGTCCGGATCACCACCACGCAGGGCCACCCGGTCACGGTCGCCGCGACCCTGTGCGCCGAGGAGGCGGACGAGCCGTACGTGCTCGTGCACGGCAGCACCGGCCGGATCACCTTCTGGTACAAGCAGGACCGCGTGCTGCTCCAGCGCGCGGGACACGGGCCGCAGGAATCCGAGCACGGCCGCACCGACCTGCTGGAGAACCTCGTCGACCACCTCACCACCGGCGCCGACCTGCTCGTCCCGCCGGACGAGACCGGCGCCTTCATGAAGGTCGTCGAGGCCATCCGCACCGCCCCCGACCCGGCGCCCCTGCCGGACTCCGCCTGGCACCGGATCCCCGAAGAGAACCGCCGTGTGGTGCCCGGCATCGACGGGCTCGTCGCGGCCGCCGCCGACACCCTCTCCCTCTACTCCGAGCTCGGCGCCCCCTGGGCGCCCCTGTCGAACGAGGTGAGCCCCCGATGACCAGCAACGGCACAGCGGTCCTGCGCGTCGCGGGCCGGCCGGTGGGCCGGTACGTCACCCGGCCCGAACTGCCGGCCCGGCTCTCCCCGCGCCCCTACCTGCACCCCGTCACCACCCTTTCCGGTACGGCCGTGACCGAACTGACCCCGGCCGACCACGCACACCACCTCGGCGTCGGTGTCGCCGTTCCCGACGTCGAGGGGTTCAACTTCTGGGGCGGACGCACCTACGTCCGCGACCAGGGCCCCACCGAGCTCGACAACCACGGCTCGCAGCGGCACGTCGCCTTCCAGCTGCGCGACCCGGACGGCTTCGTCGAGGAGCTGCGCTGGGTGGCCGTGGGCGGCGAACTGCTGCGCGAACGCCGTACGGTCGCGGCCTCTGAACTCACCGACCGGGCCTGGGCGCTGGACGTCACGTTCTCCCTCACCAACGTCACCGGGAGCCCGCTGTCGATCGGCAGCCCGGCGACCAACGGACGCCCGGGCGCGGCCTACGGCGGCTTCTTCTGGCGGGCCCGCAAGGAGTCCTCCGCGCCGGAGGTCTTCACGGCCGCCGCCCACGGGGAGGAGCAGGTCCACGGCCGCCCCGCCGACTGGCTCGCGCTGCGGGGCGGCACCTGGACGCTGGTCTTCGCCGGCGCCACCGAACAGACCCGCCGCGACCCCTGGTTCGTGCGCACCGAGGAGTACCCGGGCGTCGGCTCCTCACTGGCCCACGACGAGCGGATACCCCTCCCGCCGGGCGAGACCGTGGTGCGCCGGGTGGTCAGCGTCGTCGCCGACGGCCGTCTCGACCGGGACACCGCGGCGGCCCTCGTCCGCAAGGCGGTGAGCCCGTGACCTCCGAGACCTACCGCAATCCGATCCTGAACGCCGACTGGTCCGATCCGGACGTCGTCCGCGTCGGTGACGACTTCTACCTGACCGCCTCCAGCTTCAGCCGCGCCCCCGGCCTGCCGCTGCTGCACTCCCGGGACCTCGTCAACTGGACCCTGGTCGGCCACGCCCTGGACCGCCTCGAACCGGCCGAGGAGTTCGCCACGCCCCGGCACGACTGCGGCGTCTGGGCCCCCGCCCTCCGGTATCACGACGACCGCTTCTGGATCTTCTGGGGCGACCCCGACCAGGGCATCTTCCAGATCAACGCCCCGCAGGTCAGGGGCCCCTGGACCCGGCCGCACCTGCTGAAGGCGGGCAAGGGGCTGATCGACCCCTGCCCCCTGTGGGACGACGAGACCGGCGAGGCCTATCTGGTCCACGCCTGGGCCAAGTCCCGCTCGGGCGTCAAGAACCGCCTCACCGGCCACCGCATGCGCCCTGACGGCACCGGCCTTCTCGACGAGGGCAAGGTGATCGTCGACGGCGACCGCATACCGGGCTGGTTCACCCTCGAAGGCCCCAAGCTCTACCGGCACGACGGCTGGTTCTGGATCTTCGCCCCCGCCGGCGGCGTCGAGACCGGCTGGCAGGGCGCCTTCCGCTCGCGCGGCTTCTTCGGGCCGTACGAGGAGCGGATCGTCCTGGAGCAGAAGGACACCGACGTCAACGGACCCCACCAGGGCGGCTGGGTGCGCACCCCGTCCGGCGAGGACTGGTTCCTGCACTTCCAGCAGCGCGGCGCGTACGGCAGGGTCATCCACCTCCAGCCGATGCGCTGGAGCCCGGACGGCTGGCCGGTGCTCGGGGACGACGGCGCCCCCGTCACCGAACACCGCCGCCCCGACCTGCCACCGCAGCCGCCCGCCGCCCCCGCCACCGACGACGACTTCCCCGGCGGACGGTACGGCCGCCAGTGGCAGTGGACGGCCAACCGGCGGGACGGCTGGGCCACCCAGCACTCCGGGGACGGGCTGCGGCTCACCTGCGTCCGTTCGACGGACATTCACGACCTGCGGAAACTCCCGAACCTCCTCACCCAGCGGCTGCCCGGCACCCCGTCCGCCGTCGAGGTGGAGCTGCGCCTGCACAGTGAGGAGCCGGGGGCCCGCGCCGGACTCGCGGTCCTGGGGGACGCGTTCGGCTGGATCGGCCTGCAGCGCGGAGCCGACGGCACGGTCCACCTCGTGCACCGGTTCGCCGAGGGGGTCGCCGAGCGGGAGCGCGACGCGGCCCACCCGTGCCCCGCACCCGAGGGGCGCGCCAGGCTCCGCATCGAAATCGACTCCGGAGCCCGCTGCCGTTTCTTCCACGACCTCGGTGACGGGCCCTGCCCGTCGGGTCCCGTCTTCGCCGCCACCCCGTGGCGCTGGGTCGGCGCCCTGCTCGGCCTCTTCGCCCTCGCGCCCGTCGGGCCGGGACACGCGGGCGCCGCGACGTTCACGCACTTCCGGATCACCGACCTGTAACCCACCGCATCCGCACGCTCGATCACGCCTGTTGGGAGCCGCAATGACGCACCTCCGTAGCAAGCGCTTGCCCAGACCGGGTGTCGCCCTGGCCGCCGTTGCCGGCCTGGTCGCCGCCCTGGGCCTGGGCGCGACCGGTGAGGCGGGGGCCGCCGAACCCCGCGCCGCGACATCCACACCGGCGGCCGCCCGCTGGACCGACCAGGCCCACGGCTTCGCCTCGCTGGCCGGAGGCACCACGGGCGGTGCCGGCGGCAAGGTCGTCACGGTCACCGACCAGGCGGCACTGGCGAAGTACGCGGCCGCCGAAGAGCCGTACGTCATCCGGGTGGCGGGATCGGTCGCCGTCGCGCCGTTCGGCTCGGACATCGTCGTGGCGTCGAACAAGACGATCATCGGTGTCGGCGACACGGGCGAGATCGTCCACGGCGAGCTGCATCTGAAGCCCGGCACGCACAACGTCGTCATCCGCAACCTGACGATCCGCGACTCCTACGTCGAGGGCGACTGGGACGGCAAGACCAACGACTTCGACGCCATCCAGATGGACGCCGTCCACCACGTCTGGATCGACCACAACCGCTTCACCCGCATGGGCGACGGCCTGCTCGACATCCGCAAGGACAGTCAGTACGTCACCGTCTCCTACAACCAGTTCAGCAACCACAACAAGGCGTTCGGGATCGGCTGGACGGACAACGTCCAGACGCAGATCACCATCGACCACAACTGGTTCACCGGTACGAAGCAGCGCAACCCCTCGGCGGACAACTGCGCCTACGCGCACCTGTACAACAACTACATATCGGCACAGGTGGCCGACCGGGACCCCGTGTGGACGTACGGGAACTGGTCCCGGGGCCGCACCAAGATGGTCATCGAGAACAGCTACTACGACCGGGTCCAGCACCCCTACCAGGCCGACGCCACCGCGGAGCTGGTGGAGCGGGGGTCGATCCTGAGGAAGACGAGCGGGCGGACCGACGAACGGGGCGCGGCCTTCGCCCCGCGGGACTTCTACGACTACCGGCTCGACCCCGCCCGCGCCGTCCCCGCCCTGGTGACGAAGTTCTCCGGCCCGCAGCAGCGGATCGGAGTGACCCTCCACGTCCCGGGCGCCTACCCGACCGTGCAGGCCGCCGTGGACGCCGTCCCCGAGGGCAACGACCTCCCGGTGACGATCGCCGTCGCGCCGGGCACCTACCGGGAGAAGGTGTTCGTCCCCGCGAGCAAGCCGAACATCGAGCTGCGCGGCACCGGCCGGGACCGCTCCGACACGGTCATCGTCTTCGACACACCCGCCGAGTACGGGGGCTCGACCGGAAGCGCCACCGTCCGGATCGCCGCCAACGACGTCACCGCCCGCAACCTCACCTTCAGCAACGACTTCGACGAGGCCTCGGTCGAGCTGAAGGGCGAGCAGGCCCTCGCCATGAAGACGACCGGCGACCGGATCGTCTTCGAGAACACCGCCTTCCTCGGCAACCAGGACACCCTGATGACCGACAGCCCCAAGCTGAACGTGATCAGCCGGGTGTACGTCCGCGACTCGTACATCGAGGGCGACGTCGACTTCATCTACGGGCGTGCCACGACCGTGATCGAACGGTCCGTCATCAAGGCGCTCAGCCGCGGGTCGACGACCAACAACGGGTGGGTCACCGCCGCTTCGACATGGACGGGCAACCCGTACGGGTTCCTGATCACCCGCTCGAAGATCGTGAGCGACGCACCGGCCGGAAGCTTCCACCTGGGCAGGCCCTGGCACCCGGGCGGCGAGCCGAACGCGGTGGCCCAGGTGCTGATCCGCGACACCCGGCTGCCCGCCGCGATCAAGTCCTCGCCGTGGACCGACATGAGCGGCTTCTCGTGGAAGGACGCCCGCCTGACCGAGTACCGCAACTACGGGCCGGGAGCCACCGTGACCCCGGACCGGCCGCAGATGAGCCACGAGGACGCGAGGACGCACACCGTCACCGCCTACCTCAAGGGCAACGACGGCTGGGCGCCCCACGCACGCCACTGACCCCCCACGACTTCACATCTCCGTTTGATCCAGAAGAGAGAGCCGACCGATGAAGAGCAGCATCCGCAGAAGCAGGCGCGCCGCCACGGCCGTCGCCCTGGGCTCCGTCCTCGCGCTGACGGCGACCGCCTGTGGCGACGACGGCAGTGGGGCCGGTGGGGACAAGGGGGCCGAGGGCAGCGGCAAGGGAAAGATCGTCTTCTGGGACAACAACGGCGGTGTCCGCACGGACATCTGGAAGCAGATCATCGCCGACTTCGAGAAGGCGAACCCGTCCGTCAAGGTCGAGTACGTCGGTATCTCCGCCACCGAGTACCAGTCCAAGGTCGACACCGCCATCCAGGGCGGGGGCCTGCCGGACGTCGGTGGTATCGGCGCGGCGATGGCCGCCGGGTTCGCCGCCCAGAACGCGCTGGATCCGCTGGACGGCCGGCTCGGCAAGTCCTCGCTCCGGGGCAAGCTCAACGAGGGCATGGTCGAGTCGCTGAAGTCCGCCGGCGGTGGCGACGCGCTGTACTCGGTCCCGACCTCCGCGAACAACGGCACCCTCTACTACCGCACCGACCTGTTCCGGAAGGCCGGCCTGGACGCGCCCACCACCTGGGAGAAGTTCTACGCCGCCGCCGAGAAGCTCACCGACGCCAAGAAGAACGAGTTCGGCTACACCATCCGCGGCGGCGCCGGCTCCATCGCACAGGCACTGGACGCGATGTACGGGCAGTCCGGCATCACGTCCTTCTGGGACGCCAGTGGTAAGAAGACCACGGTCAACGACCCCAAGAACGTGGCGGCGCTGGAGAAGTACGCGGCGCTGTACAAGAAGGTCACTCCGGCCGCCGACCTCAACAACGACTTCACGAAGATGGTCGCGCAGTGGGACTCCGGCACGATCGGGATGCTGAACCACAACCTGGGCTCCTACCAGGACCACGTGAAGGCGCTCGGCACCGGCAAGTTCCGCGGCATCCCGCAGCCCACCGGCCCCGGCGGCAAGCGCGTGCAGGTCTCCAACCCGGTCGACGGTCTCGGCCTGTTCAAGAGCTCCAAGAACAAGGAGGCCGCCTGGAAGTTCATCGAGTTCGCCGCCTCGCACGCATCCAACTCCAAGTGGAACGAGTCGGCCGGGGCCATCCCGTCGAACACGGACGCCGCCAAGGACGCCTGGATCTCCAAGGCCGAGCCGACCAAGCTCGCAGCGGAGGCACTCAACGACGGTTCCACCACCATCGTCCAGCTGCCCTACTACCTGCCGGACTGGAACACCATCTCCAAGGCCGACAACGAGCCCGCCTTCCAGAAGGTCCTGCTCGGTGACATGAGCGCCAAGGAGTTCCTGGACAAGATGGCCGACCAGCTCAACGAGGCCCAGGCGGAGTGGGACCAGCAGAAGGGCTGAGGCCCCGGTGCCACCCCGGGACGGCCTGCGCCGTGCGGGCCGCAGGCCGTCCCGGGCCGGTCGCACTCGTGGCGGCACCCCGTACGAGAAGCACCCCCCCAGCGCCCCCTCGAGGCCCCGCGCGGGCCCGTTGAAAGAAGGGTTTGTCGTGTCACTGAGCCGTAGACAAGTCACCGCGGCCGCTGTCGCCGCCGTCCCCCTCGCCTTCGCCACGACCGGTACCGCACAGGCCACCGGCCGCCGCGCCCGGACCCTCTACATCGCCGGTGACTCCACCGCCGCACAGAAGTACGCCGACGTGGCGCCCGAGACCGGGTGGGGGATGGCGCTGCCGTTCTTCCTCCACAAGGACCGGCCGGTGGCCAACCACGCGGTCAACGGCCGCAGTTCCAAGAGCTTCGTCGACGAGGGGCGGCTCGCCGTCATCCTCCGGCAGATCAAGCCGGGCGACTTCCTGCTCATCCAGTTCGGCCACAACGACGAGAAGGCGGAGGACCCCACGCGGTACACCGAGCCCTGGTCGACGTACCAGCAGTACCTGCGGCAGTACATCGACGGGGCCCGGGCCCGCGGGGCGCGGCCCGTGCTGGCCACGTCCGTCGAGCGGCGTAAGTTCGACACGGCCGGCAAGGCCCTGCCGACGCACCGCGACTACCCGGCCGCGATGCGGGCGCTCGCCAAGGAGGAGCAGGTCACGCTGCTCGACATCCAGGCGCTGTCCATCGCGCTGTGGCAGCGGCTCGGGGTCGAGGAGACCAAGAAGTACTTCAACTGGACGGCGACCGAGCAGGACAACACGCACTTCAACCCGCCGGGAGCCATCGAGGTGGCCCGGCTCGTGGCGCGGGAGCTGCTCCGCACCCGGGTGCTCGAGCCGCGTGACGTGCGGCGGTTGGACGAGCGGATTCCGGAGTCCTGGATCACCTGGCCGCAGGCCGCGGTGTAGCGCCCCCCGACGAAGAAGGAAGAGAGCCGCATACACATGCGTAAGTGTCATGATCATGTCATAGCGAGAACGGCCCTGCTCATCGGCTGCACCGCGCTCGTGCTGTCCCTGAGCGGCCCCGGCGCGCAGGCCCAGCCCCGGGACGTCGCTCGCCAGACCCTCGGGGCCGGCGACGGATGGGCCTCCGAAGGCACCGGGACCAACGGCGGTTCCGCCGCCGACGCCGAGCACGTGTACACCGTGACCACCTGGGCCCAGTTCAAGGCCGCCCTCGCCGCGGGCGGCAGCGCACCGAAGATCATCAAAGTGAAGGGGACCGTCGACGCGGTCTCCCAGGGGTGCGACGCCTTCGCCGCTACCGGTTACGACTTCGACGCCTATCTGAAGAAGTACGCCCCTGAGACGTGGGGGACGGACAAGGACCTGAGCGGGGAGCCGGCCGACAGTCCCGAGGGACTGCGCCGCGTCTCCGCCGACAACCAGGACCAGACCATCAAGGCCAACGTGCCCGCCAACACCACCATCATCGGGGTCGGGAAGAACGCGGGATTCAAGGGCGCCAGCCTCCAGATCAAAGGCGTGGACAACGTCATCGTCCGCAACCTCACCTTCGAGAGCCCGCTCGACTGCTTCCCGCAGTGGGACCCGACCGACACCTCCACAGGCGCCTGGAACTCCGAGTACGACACCGCCGTCGTCTACGGCTCCACCCACGTCTGGCTGGACCACAACACCTTCACCGACGGCAGCCACCCCGACAGCGAGGCACCGACGTACTTCGGCGCGCTGTACCAGCAGCACGACGGCGAGCTGGACATCGTCCGGGGGTCCAACTACGTCACCGCCTCCTGGAACGTCTTCGCCGACCACGACAAGACGCTCATGATCGGCAACAGCGACAGCGAGTCGACCGCCGTCGGCGACCGGGGCAAGCTGAAGGTGACGCTCCACCACAATCTCTTCCGGAACGTCATCGAACGCGCTCCCCGCGTGCGCTTCGGACAGGTCGACTCGTACAACAACCACTTCGTGGCCGGTCAGGACTACGTCTACAGCTTCGGCATCGGCAAGGAGTCCCGGCTCGTCGCCGAACACAACGCGTTCACCCTGCCGAAGGGGATCAGCCCCGCCAAGATCCTCAAGAAGTGGATGGAGGCACCGGTCACCGCCGCGGACAACTACGTCAACGGCAAGAAGACCGACCTGATCGCCGTGCACAACGCGGAGATCCCCGAGGAGACCCTCCAGTCGGACGCCGGCTGGACGCCGACGCTGCGGACCAAGGTCGATTCGGCGAAGGCCCTCCCCGGCATCGTCGACCGTCGTGCGGGCGCCGGCCGCATCTGCTGACGCCGCCGAGAACCGGCCGGGCCGGGCGCACACCACGAGGTGCGCCCGTCCCGGCCCCTCGCCGGACCATCCCCCCGCACAGCCGCACCGTGAAGCGAAGGGACAGCCGCATGTCCTCGCACGTCCACCGTCCCCTCTCCCGCAGGGGATTCCTCGTCGCGAGTGCCGGGGTGGCCCCCGCTCTCGCCCTCGCGCCGGTGCCCGCACGGGCCACCGGGCGGCAGCGCCCGTTCGGCCGCTACGGTTCACCGGCCGCCCGCCTCGACCCCAGAACGCTGTACGTCGATCCGCGTGGCCGCGGCGACCACCGCTCCGTCCGTGCCGCCGTCGCCGCCACCACCGGCAGCGGCTGGACGCTCGTCCTCGCCCCGGGTGTCCACCGCGAAACGGTGGCCGTCGACCGCACCCGTACCGAGATGACCTGGATCGGGGCGAGCGAGGACCCCCGTGACGTCGTCATCGTGTACGACAACGCGGCCGGGACCCCCAAGCCCGGCGGCGGCACCCACGGCACCACCGGCTCGGCCACCACCACCGTGCAGGCCGACGGGTTCACCGCCCGCTGGATCACCTTCGCCAACGACTGGCTGCGCGCCGACCACCCGGAGACCACCGGCACCCAGGCCGTCGCCCTCAAGGTCCAGGGCGACCGGTCCGCCTTCCACCACTGCCGGTTCCTCGGCCACCAGGACACCCTGTACGCCGACTCCATGGCGCTGGGCACCTTCGCCCGCCAGTACTTCGGTCACTGCTACGCCGAGGGCGACGTCGACTTCGTCTTCGGACGGGCGACCGCCGTCTTCGAGCGGTGCCACTTCCGGACCCTCACCCGGACCGACCTGGCCGGCGCCCCCTACGGCTTCGTCTTCGCGCCGTCCACCGCCGGCGCCAACCCGCTCGGCTACCTGGTGACCCGCAGCCGCGTCAGCAGCGCGGCACCCGACGGCTTCTACAAGCTGGCCCGGCCCTGGGTGCCCAGCTCCGACACCACCGCCCGCCCCATGCTCACCGTGCGGGACACCCGGCTCGGCCCGGGCATCGACGCGGTCGCCCCCTACGCCAACATGTCGGACTCCTACCCGTGGCAGGCCCAGCGCTTCGCCGAGTACCGCAACAGCGGCCCGGGCGCGGCCGTCACGGTCCCCGCCAACCGGCCCCAGCTCACCCCGCGGCAGGCCCGGGCGCACACCCGGCAGACCTACCTCGGTGACTGGGAGCCGTGGAAGGAGGTGTGCTGAGTGCACCGGCGCACCCTCCTCACCGGCATCACCGCCGGGCTGGTCGCCACCGGCTCCGCGCCCGCCCTCGCCTCGGCGGGCCGCCGCGTCCTGCACGTCCGCCCCGGCGACTCCGTCCAGGCCGCCGTCGACGCCGTGAGCGGCCCGGGATGGACCGTCGTCGTGCACCCGGGGACGTACCGCGAGGTCGTCGGCGTCCCGGCCGCCAAGGCCGGGCTGACCCTCAGGGGTGCGACCAGGGATCCACGCGACACCGTCATCGTCCACGACAACGCCAACGGCACGCCCAGGCCGGACGGTTCGGGCACCTACGGCACCGCCGGGTCCGCCACCTTCACCTCGGCGGCCCCCGGGCTGACCGTCCGCGATCTCACCCTGGCCAACGACTGGCTGCGCGCCGACCACCCCGAGATCACGGGGACGCAGGCCGTGGCGGCGTACACGTACGGCGACCGGACCCGCTTCGAGAACGTGCGGCTCCTGGCCCACCAGGACACCCTCTTCGTCGAGACCGGCGCCCTGGACACCTTCGACCGGCAGTACTTTCGCGACTGCTACATCGAGGGCGACGTGGACTTCGTCTTCGGGCGGGCCACGGCGGTGTTCGAGCACTGTCACTTCCGCACGCTGGCGCGGGACGTGGACTTCACGCCCAAGGGCATGGTCTTCGCCCCCTCCACGGCCCGGGCCAATCCGCACGGCATCCTCGCGGTGCGCTGCCGGATCACCTCCGGCGCCGAGGACGCGGCGTACAAGCTGGCCCGGCCCTGGGTGCCGTCGTACGAGACCACGGCATGGCCGTCGCTGGTCGTGCGGGAGACCCGGATCGGGCCCGGCATCGACGCGGCGGCCCCCTACACGAACATGCGGGACGCCTACCCGTGGCAGAGCATGCGGTTCGCCGAGTACCGGAACACGGGGCCGGGGGCGGCGGTCCGGGTGCCCGCGAACCGGCCCCTGCTGAGCCGCGCGCAGGCCCGGTCGCACACCAGGGAGACCTACCTCGGCGACTGGCGGCCTTATGCGTAGGGCCGCCGCGCTCCTCCTCGGACTGTGCCTGCTCTGGCCGGCCGCCCCGGCCACCGCCGCCGACCGCGCCCCCACCGGCTGGGCCTCGACCGGCCCCGGCACGAGCGGCGGGGCGGGCGGCCGGACCTGGACCGTGCACACGCGCGCCGAGCTCAAGGCCGCCCTAGCGAACGACGGCGACCCGACAGCGCCCAAGGTGATCCGCGTCCACGGCGACATCAACGGCCACGAGAGCGACGACGGTTCCCTGCTCGGCGAGCAGGACTACGCGCCCGGATACGACCTCGCCGCGTACATGTCCTGCTTCGGCGAGGACGGTTCCACCTGGTCCGACACCCGCTTCGACCACTGCAAGCGGCAGCGGCAGCTCCGGCAGGCCGGGTCGAACAAGGAGAAGGCACAGATCCAGCTCACCGTGCCGAGCAACACCACGCTCGAGGGCGCCGGCCGCGACGCCCGGCTGCTCGGGGTGTTCCTGACCGTCAACACCGGCAGCAACATCATCGTGCGGAACCTGCACCTCGAAGCACCTGTCGACCACTTCACCGGTTGGTCCCCGGACGACGGCACCCACGGCAACTGGAACGCCCGCTTCGACGCCATGACCGTGATCACCGGCAGGTACATCCGGATCGACCACTGCACCTTCACCGACGGGCGCTACCCCGACCGCGAGGCGCCCCTCGGCTTCCACGGCGAGCGCGTGCAGCGGCACGACGGGCTGCTGGACATCGAGGACGGCTCCGACCTGATCACCGTCTCCGACAGCCGCTTCGAGAACCACGACAAGGCGATCCTCATCGGGTCGGGCGACGGACGCGGCGACCGCGACCGCGGGCACCTCAAGGTGACCTTCGCCCGCAACCTGTTCAGCGACATCGTGCAGCGCGCCCCCCGGGTCCGCTTCGGGCAGGTGCACGTCGTCAACAACGTCCACCGGGGCCGGACGCCGCTGTACGCCCTGGGCGTCGGCGTCGAGTCGGCGATCTTCTCCGAACGCAACGTCTTCCGGTATCCCCGCGGAGGGCCGTCGCTCGCCGTCGCCGCCTACGGGGGCGCGCAGTTCCACGACACCGGCTCCTGGTTCAACGGCCGTCCCGCCCGGCTCGACGCCGTGGCGGGCGCTCTGGGCCTCGGGAACGACGTCGGCTGGGACCCGGCCGACACCTACGACCACCGTGCCCTGACCTCCCCGGCGGCGGTCGAGCGGTACGTGACGCGGCACGCCGGAGCCGGGAGGCCCCATGGACGCCCATGAAGCCCTGGGACGACGCACGTTCGTGGTCGGGGCGGGCACCGCGCTGCTGGGCGGGGGAGCGGTGAGCGGGGCGGAGGCGGCGGTCGTGGACGGCCCGCTGCCCGACTTCCACCCGGCGCTGAAGGACGCCCTGACCTTCCCGCTCGCCTGGGGCCGGTCCCCGATCCGCGACTTCCGCGCCTGGCGGCGTGCCGCCCGGGCCACGGTCGAGGAGCACCTCCTCGTCGAGCGGCAGGACGGGACGCCGTACGCGCCGGAGTCCGGCGGCCGTTCAAGGGCGCGGGACTACACCCGCGAACTGGTGACCGTCTCCCTCACCCGATACGAACGGGTCCGCGGCGCCCTGCTCACCCCGCACGGCCCCGGGCCGTTCCCCGCCGTGCTGCTCCTGCACGACCACGGTGCGAAGTTCGACATCGGCAAGGAGAAGCTCGTCCGCCCCTGGTACGACGACACGCGTCTCGCCTCCGCCGAGGCGTGGGCGGAGAAGTACTTCAGCGGGCGCTTCGTCGGCGACGAACTGGCCCGGCGCGGCTACGTCGTGCTCTGCCTGGACGCCCTCGGCTGGGGCGACCGCGGCCCCCTCGCCTACGACCAGCAGCAGGCCCTGGCCTCCAACTTCTACCACCTCGGCTCCTCGCTCGCCGGGCTCATGGCCCGGGAGGACCAGCGCGCGGCCGCCTTCCTCGCGGGTCTCGACCGGGTGGACGCCCGGCGGGTCGCGGCCGTCGGCTTCTCCATGGGCGCCTACCGCGCCTGGCAGACCGCCGCCCTCAGCGACCAGGTCGCGGCCGCCGCGAGCGTCTGCTGGATGACCGGCCTGAAGGAAATGATGGTGCCGGGCAACAACACGCTGCGCGGGCAGTCGTCGTTCCACATGCTCCACCCCGGCCTCGCCCGGCACCTCGACATCCCCGACGTGGCGAGCATCGCCGCCCCCCGGCCGATGCTGTTCCTCAACGGCGGGCTCGACCCGCTGTTCCCCGCGGACGGCGTGCGCGTCGCCCACGACAAGCTGCGCGCCGTCTGGCGGTCCCGCCACGCCGAGGAGCGCTTGCGGCTGAGGACATGGCCGGAACTCGGCCACGTCTTCACCGACCCCCTCCAGGACGAGGTCTTCCGCTGGCTCGACTCCGTCCTGTGAGCCATCCCCCCACCCGTACGAAAAAGGAACCGATCTCCCATGTCTCGTCGTAGCACCCTCGCCACCCTGGCCGCCCTCACGCTGGGTGCCGGCCTCGCGGTACTCCCCACCCAGGCCCAGGCCGCCACCGTGGTCGTCGCCAATGCCACCGACCTGGCGAACGCGGTCAAGAACGCCGCACCGGGCACCGTCATCCAGGTGCGCGGCGGCACCTACTACCCGACGGCCACCCTCCAGTCCACGGCCAACGGCACGTCCTCCTCGCCGGTCACCCTCACCGCGTACGGCTCGGAGACCGTCAAGATCGACGGTTCGAAGCTGCCCGCCGGATCCTGGATCCTCAAGCTCACCGCCGACTACTGGAACGTCTCGAACCTCACCTTCCAGAACTCCCCGGACAGCGCCGTCGTCTGCCAGTCCTGCACCGGCACCAACTGGAACAACATCAAGACCATCGACGGCGGCGACTCCGGCTTCACGCTCACCGGCGACGGCACCGTGAACAACACCGTGCGCAACCTCGACTCCTACGGCCACTACGACAAGGCCACGCACGGCGAGAACGCCGACGGCATCGCCGTGAAGTTCGGCTCCGGCTCCGGCAACCTCATCACCGGGGCCCGTCTGTACAACAACTCCGACGACGGACTCGACTTCTGGTCCTTCTCCTCGCCGGTCACCGTCGAGCACACCTGGGCGTTCGGCAACGGCAAGAACCGCTGGAGCGACTCCGCCTTCGCGGGCGACGGCAACGGCTACAAACTGGGCGGGGACGGGGAGGTGGTCGCCCACGTCATCAACAACTCGGCCGCCTGGGACAACGCCGGCAACGGCTTCACCGAGAACAGCAACAAGGGCGCCATCGTCATCAACCGGACCACCGCCTACGCCAACGCCAAGTGGGGCTACTACTTCGCGACCGGCTCGGCGAGGCTCGGCAGGAACCTCGCCGTGAGCAACGGGGGCGGGTCGGTGAGCAAGAGCTCGTCGGTGGCGTCGTCCGGCAACAACTGGGACTCAGGGATCGCGACCCCGGCCTTCCGGTCCACCAACGCCTCGACCACCTACAACGCCCGCCAGTCGGGCGGCGCGCTGCCCGCGACCAGTTTCCTGACCACGGGCAGCACGACGATCGGGGCGACGATGGACTGAGCCGGCGTCAGCGCCTGACCGGCTTGATCCCCTCCAGCGTCGGCACCACCGGCTTGATGCTGCCGTCGGCAGCGAACTGCATGCGGTCGACGGTGGTCTCGCGGTGCATGCCGTCGCCGCCGGGCAGGCCGGGGCCGCCCAGGGCGAAGCGGTGGTAGACCATGTACCAGTCGTCGGTGCCGGGGGTGTTGACCACCGAGTGGTGGCCGGTGCCGAGGATGCCGTACTCGGGCCGCTTCTCGAGGATCGTCCCGCGCTTGGTCCACGGGCCGAGCGGGGACGGTCCCGTCGCGTACGCCACGTGGTAGTTCTCGCTGCGGGTGTCGTCCTCCGACCACATGAAGTAGTACGTGCCCTTCCGCTTGATCACGAAGGAGCCCTCGCGGAAGTTGTCCGGGGTGATGTCCTTCACCTTCGAGGCGTCGAAGGACACCATGTCGTCGTTCAGCGGCACCACGTACCCGTGGCCGTTGCCCCAGTACAGGTAGGCCTGGCCGTCGTCGTCCGTGAAGACCGCCGGGTCGATCATCTGGCCCTTGAGGGAGCCGCCCTTGGCGACCAGCGGCTTGCCGAGCGCGTCCTTGAAGGGGCCCGCGGGGGAGTCCGCCACCGCCACGCCGATCTGCTGCTCGGCGCAGTAGTAGAAGTAGTACTTGCCGTCGCGCTCGGCGATCGCGGGTGCCCAGGCGTTCTTGTCGGCCCAGCTCACGTCAGGACCGAGGTCGAGGATGACGCCGTGGTCCTTCCAGTTGACCAGGTCCTTCGACGAGTACGCCTTGAACCTGGTGCCGCTCCAGCCCTGGAAGCCGTCCGTGGTCGGGTAGATCCAGTAGCGGCCGTTCAGGTAGTGGACGTCGGGGTCGGCGTTCAGGCCGGGCAGCAGCGGACTGCGGGTGGGCACCGCCTCGACCGTCCAGGTGCGCCTGGTGCCGTCGGCGGCCGTCACCGTGTACTTCTGCGGCGTGCGGAAGTCGCGCCGGGTGCCGGACTTCGGGCTGAGCTTCGCGCCCTCACCGGCCCACAGCTTCGGGGCGAGGCCCCGCAGATCGGCGTCCGGCCTCATGGGCAGGACGACCTTCGAGGCGCTGTCCGTGACGATCGCGTAGCCCTTCTGGTGCTTCGCCGTCGCGTCCACGACCGAGGTGGGGGTGGAGGGGTAGGCGGCCAGCAGGCGGTCGTACTCCTGCTGCGTCACCGGGAGCACCGTGCCGTGCCGGGGGCTCGCCGGGAGCTGGTAGTTCGTCGACGGGGTCCACTTGCCGGAGGCGAGGTCGGTGGTCTGGAAGGGCACGTAACCGCGGCCGCCGTACTCGTCGATGAACAGGTACCACTTCTCCTCGGTGTTCGACTTGAACACCGTCGGGCCCTCGCCGCGGTCCATGGCGCCCTTGCCGATGCAGTCGGCCACGAGGCCGTACGTCGTGGACGTCAGCGAGGTCGACTTCTCGCCGGTGATGAACTTCGAGCAGGGGCTGGAGGAGCTGGGATCCCGCTCGTCCTTGGTGTAGCGGTAGTACTCGTCCTCGTACTTCACGACGGTGGAGTCGATCACCGAGTAACCCGGGTCGTTCCAGATCTTCGGCTCGCTGAAGGTGCGGAAGTCCTTCGTGGTCGCGTACAGCATCTTGTTGTACGTGTCGCCCTTGTGGTCGGGGTCGTCGTCGGCGTACAGCTTCGACGCCCAGAAGACGACGTACTCACCGAGCTTGTCGTCCCAGTAGGCCTCCGGGGCCCAGGTGTTGCCCGCGCTGTCCGGCGAGACCTTCACCAGGCGCTGGTCGGTCCAGTGGACGAGGTCCGTGGACTCCCAGACCATGATCGACTTGCTGCCGTGCCGCTGGACGTCGTCCCAGCTGCCGCTGGAGTTCTGGTACATCCGCAGGTCGGTGGCGATCAGGTAGAACTTGTCGCCCTCGGGGGAGCGGATCACGAACGGGTCGCGCAGGCCCTTCTCGCCGGTCGTGGACGTCAGCACCGGCTTGCCGGCGTTCAGCTCACGCCAGTGCAGCGGATCGTTGCCGCGGCTGAGGGCGTAGCGGATCTGTTCGCCGTCGGCGGTGCCCTCGCCGGTGAAGTAGGCGAAGAGATAGCCGGCGTACGTGCTGTGCTTCACGGGCGGGGCTCCGGGGTCGGCGGTGCTGGGCGGCGCGGCGAGGAGGGTCACCAGGAGGCCGGTGAGGGCCAGGAAGGGGAGCAGGAGCGTGCGGGCGAGGCGGGGGCGCATGACACTTCCTGTCGGAGTGTGGGGGGTTCTGTTGGATAACAGCCTTCGGAGTTTCACCGGAGGGGCGCAGGGCGTCAACGGGTGTGCGTGAGGCCGGCGTTTCCGAAACTTTCGGGACACCGGGGCGCGACGCCTTCGACCGTCGGCTCGACGACGGAGTGGGAAAAGTCCCGCCACACGGCGACGCCCCCGTCGGTGCGAAGCGACGGGGGCGTCCTGCCGACCGGCCGAGGGGGGCTCGGCCGGTACCGTCCGGCCGTCCGGAGGGGGGCTCCGGAAGGCCGAGGTGCCGGGACGCCCGGCTGGGGGGCCGGACACCCGGCGTCCCGGTCGGCCCAAGGGGGGACGAGGGCCGACCGGAGTCACTGGGGCGAAGGACCTACTGGTAGCTGATGTCGGAGGCCGTGAACCTGCAGCTCTTGCCGTCCGGACCGGGCGGCGTCAGTTCCTTGGGCTCCTTGCCGGTGTTGTTGCCCTCGAAGCGCACACACGTCTTGATCTTCTTCTTGGTGTCACCGTGGATGCGGATCTTCGACAGCGTCGCCGTGTCGCCGTAGTTGGCGTTGACCCCGACGATGGAGTTCATCGGGGCGGTCACGTCGATGTCGCTGAGCACGATCGTGCGCTGGTACTGCGTCTTGCAGTTGCCGCAGGAGCGGACCAGTTTGCCGGCGTTCTGCACCTGGAAGCCCGACACGTTCAGCGTGCCTGCCCCGTTGAACTGCAGCACCTTGTCGTCGGCGTTCTTCGCGCCGCCGCCGACCACCTTGTACACCGCGGACGAGGACTTGCCCTTGAAGCTGGCCGCGTCCTCGCCGACGTCCGTCCACCACACGTTCTGCAGCGTGCAACTGCCCTTGCAGTGCACACCGTCCGCCGCCGGGGTGCCGATGATGACGTTCTTCAGGACCGCGCCGTCGGCCAGCTCGAAGAGCGGGTCCTGGCCCTCGTCCTGGCTGCCGCCGCCGAGCGCGCCGGTGCCGTAGAACATCTTCATCCCGCCGTCGCGCACACCGGAGACCGGGATGGTCTCGGACACGGGCGTCTTGCCCTTGTCCGTGGGCCACGCAGACGCCGCGCCCGCCGTCGACAGCAGCGACGTGGTGACGATCGCCGCACCCGTGATGCCGAACGCCGATACCGCGGCGATCATCGCCCGCCGCTTGGTGGTGCTGCGGCGGTGGCGGACGCGCTGTTGCGATGGTGCAGTCATGTACCGATTCCTCAGATGGGGGGTGGTCTTGCGGGTAGGGGTCGCCACCGGTGAGGAAAGGGTTGCCGCCTCTTCAGGAATTTTTCACGAGTCGCCGTCGGCCGCCGCGGCGAAGCCGCCGCCCGCCGACAGCTGACGCGACCCGGCCGTGGCCGTCACCGCGTAGCGGTCCCCGCCCGCGTCGCGCCCCCCGCGAGCGTGGCCGAACTGGCCGGCGAACACCCACTCGCCCACCGGGACCGTGCGGCCCTCCCTGAGGGTCCAGGTGTAGACGAGGAAGCCGTCCCGCTCGGCGACCGCGAGGCTGAAGTCGTCCTCGGGCAGGGAGCACCAGGCGCCCGCATCGGAGACCGAGCCGGTCTGGGCGACCCGCAACCGCACGGTCAGCGCGGTCAGTTGCTCCCGGGTCTTGAGCGTGACGTTGCTCTGCGCCCAGAAGTCGTTGCTGTGCGGGTCGACCGAGCCGTCCGACCACAGCGGGCCGTCCTCTGCCGCGGTGCGCGGCCGCCCGGCGGCCGGGGCGCTCGGCGTCCCCGACGGCGGGGGGCCGGACTCGCGGCGTTCGGGCGACCGGCTCGGTGCCGGCTTCACCGTCACCGGGGGTTCGGGGGCCCGGCTCGTCGCCTCCGGGGACGGCGTGGGCGCCGGGGTCGGAGAGGTCGCCACGTCCCGCTGCCGCGGAGCGGCCTCCTCCTTCACCGCGGACGCCACCGCATAGCCGCCCACCGCCAGGACGCCGGCGACCGCGGCGGTCGCCCCCGCCACCCGCATCCAGCCGAACACCGGCGGACGCACCGTCCGACGGCCGGAACCGGCAGGCCCGGCCATGCCGCGTTCGACCCGGGCCAGCATGCGCTCCCGGTCGGGCACGTGCGCACCGGCCGCCTCGTGCAACCGGGCGCGCACCTCCTCGTGCACGTCCCGCCGCATGCTCATCGGTCCCTCCCTCCGCCCTCACCGGTGCGTACGCCCTCCACAACCGGCGAGCAGCGGGGAGCGCCCAGCGTCGCGTGCATCCGCTGCGGCACGCCCTGCGTCCCCAGCAGCCGCTGGAGTTCGGCCATTCCCTTCGAGGTCTGGCTCTTCACCGTACCCACCGACACACCGAGCGCCAGGGCGGTGTCCTTCTCCGACAGGTCGAACGCGTGCCGCAGCACCACACAGGCCCGCTTGCGGAACGGCAGCCGGCGCAACGCCTCCTGCACGTCGACCACGCCCGCGACGTCCGGGTTCTCGGTGTTCTCCTCGCGCTGCGACCAGAACAGGGCGATGCGCCGCCGCTCGCGCACCGCGCTGCGGATCCGGGTGCGGGCCAGGTTGGCGACCACACCGCGCGCGTACGCCGCCGGATGGTCGGCCGCGCGCACCCGGTCCCAGCGGTGCCACAGCGCCAGCAACGCGTCCGCCGCCAGGTCGTCGGCGGTGTCCGACTCGCCGGTCAGCAGGTGGGCGAGGCGGGACAGTTCGGCGTAGTGACGCTCGAAGAAGGCGTGGAACTCCACGGAGGCGGCGTCGTCGACGACCGTGCCCACGGGCGACCTCTCCTCCCAGCGGCTGCGGGCGCTCCCGGCCGGGGCACCCTGTGGGTTCCATGTAGATGACATGTGATCATCCGGGGGAGGCCCGGACGAGATCGGGAAGCGTAGCAGCGATCGTCGAACAGTTCGTACGGGGCTTCGAACAGCGTGTGGCGGGCCGGACTCTGATTCCGTAACACGGCGAAAACCTGAACAGGGTTCAACCCAGGCACAATCCGGCCAGCATCCGCACACCGATCACCCAGGCACCGAGGAGCACGCGCCATGACCGAACCCCAGCAGGTCACCGACCGGCCACCCGCCACGGCACCGCCGGCGAACGGCGTCGACCGGTTCTTCAAGATCTCCGAGCGAGGCTCCACCTTCGGCCGGGAGATCCGCGGCGGCTTCGCCACCTTCTTCACGATGGCCTACATCCTTGTCCTGAATCCCATCATCCTGGGCAGCGCGAAGGACAAGTTCGGGCACCAGCTGGACACCGTGCAACTCACCACCGCCACCGCCCTGGTGGCCGCGGTGATGACGATCGTCATGGGCGTCGGCGGCAACCTGCCCCTCGCGCTCGCCGCCGGACTCGGTCTGAACGCCGTGGTCGCCTTCCAGATCGCCCCGCTGATGAGCTGGGACGACGCGATGGGCCTGATCGTCCTCGAAGGCCTGCTGATCTGCGTGCTGGTGGTGACCGGACTGCGCGAGGCCGTCATGCACGCGATACCCCAGCCGCTCAAGCAGGCGATCAGCGTCGGCATCGGCCTGTTCATCGCCTTCATCGGCTTCGTCGACGCCGGGTTCGTCAGTCGCATCCCGGACGCCGCGAACACCACCGTGCCCGTTCAGCTGGGCGGCACCGGCACCCTCGCCGGCTGGCCGATGCTGGTCTTCTGCCTCGGCGTGCTGCTGACGATCGGACTGCTCGCCCGCAAGGTCAAGGGCGCCATCCTGATCAGCATCGTCACCATGACCGCGCTGGCGATCGTGATCAACTCCCTCGCCGACATCAAGTCCTGGGGCCTGACGACACCCTCCTGGCCGGACAACCTCGTCGACGCCCCCGACTTCGGGCTCATCGGCCACTTCGACCTGCTCGGTGCCTTCAGCGCCCCCGGCGTCGGCGTCATCACCGTCGTCCTGCTGATCTTCACGCTGATCCTGTCCGACTTCTTCGACACCATGGGCACGGTCGTCGGCATCAGCGCCGAGGCAGGCCTGCTCGACGAGGAGGGCAAGGTCCCGAACCTCGGCCGGGTGCTGCTCATCGACGGTGCCGCCGCGGTCGCGGGCGGCGCGGCCTCCGCCTCCTCGGCGACCTCCTACATCGAGTCCGCCGCCGGTGTCGGCGAGGGCTCGCGCACCGGCTTCTCCAACCTCGTCACCGGCGGCCTGTTCGCTCTCGCGCTGTTCCTGACCCCGCTGCTCACCATCGTCCCGCTCCAGGCGGCCGCCCCCGCCCTGGTCGCCGTCGGCTTCCTGATGATGACCCAGGTCAAGCACATCGACTGGGACCGCTACGACATCGCCATCCCGGCGTTCCTCACGATCGCGGTGATGCCGTTCACCTACTCCATCACCAACGGCATCGGCGCCGGTTTCCTCGCCTACGTCGTCATCAAGACCGTGCTCGGCAAGGCCAAGGAGGTGCACTGGCTGCTGTGGGGGACCTCGGCGCTGTTCCTCGTGTACTTCGCCATCGATCCCATCGAACAGCTCCTGGGAGCGAAGTGACACCGGGACCGCGATGACATGAGGACGGGCCGCCCCCGGGGGGAAGGGGGCGGCCCGTCTCGTCTGTACAGACGCCTTGTCCGCGGCGGAGGTTCAGTGGCGGAGGCTCAGTCCTTGAGCGCGGCCTGCATCATCGCCTTGGCGACCGGCGCCGCGAGCCCGTTGCCGCTGACCTCCGAGCGGGCCGCGTTCGACTGCTCGACGACGACCGCCACGGCGACCTCCTTGCCCGAGGAGTCGGACTTGCCGTACGAGGTGAACCAGGCGTAGGGCACCTGGCTGTTGTTCTCGCCGTGCTGGGCCGTACCCGTCTTGCCGCCGACGGTGGCGCCCGGCACCTTGGCGTTCGTGCCCGTGCCCTTGTTCACGACCGTCTCCATCGCCGACCGCAACTGCTCGGCGGTCGAGGAACTGACGATCTCCTTCGTGCCGGCGTCGTCGTCGTAGTCCTGCAGCACATCACCCCCGCTGTCCGTGATCTGCGAGACCATGTGCGGCGACACCAGCTTGCCGCCGTTGGCAATGGCCGCCGACACCATGGCCATCTGCAGCGGGGTGGCCGTGACGTCGAACTGGCCGATGCCCGTCAGCGCCGTCTGCGACGGGTACATGTCCGACGGGTACACGCTCGTGTAGGCCCGGACCGGCACGTCCAGCTTGTCGTCGTCGAAGCCGAACTTGTCGGCCATCGCCTTCACCTTGTCCTGGCCGAGCTTCACCGCCATCTTGGCGAAGACGTTGTTGCAGGAGTACTCCAGCGCCGTCCGGATGGTCGCGTTCGTGCAGGGCGCGTTCGGGTTCTCGTTGGTCAGGTCCCGGCTGGTGCCCGGCAGTGTGTACGGGTCCGGGCTGTCGGTCTTCTCGTCCACCGACGAGTACAGCCCGTCCTCCAGCGCGGCCGCCGCCACCACCAGCTTGAACGTCGAGCCGGGCGGCAGCGGCTGCCGCAGCGCACGGTTGACCAGCGGCTTCTCCGGATCCGTGGTGAGCTTCTTCCAGGCCGCGCCCGCGGTGTTGGCGTCGGTCAGCGAGGAGGGGTCGTACGACGGCGTCGACACGACCGCGAGGATCTTCCCGGTCTTCGGGTCGATGGCGACGGCACCGCCCTTCTTGTCGCCGAGCGCGGCGTAGGCGGCCTTCTGCACGTCCGGGTCGATGGTCGTGACCACGTTGCCCGGTTCGGCGCGCTGGTTGGTGAGTGTGTCCATCACGGACTTGAGCCGGCTGTCCGTGCCGTTGAGCAGGTCGGTGTAGATGCCCTCCAGCTGAGTCGGGGCGTACGCCTGCGACGCGTAACCCGTCACCGCCGCGTACAGCGGGCCGTCCGTGTACGTCCGCTTGTACTTCAGGTCGCCCGTCTTCGTCGGCGTCGAGCCGGTGATCGACCGGCCGCCCACGATGATGTTCCCGAGCGGCGCCGAGTACGTCTCGATCGCGTTCCGCCGGTTGTCCTTGTCGTCTGCCAGCGCCTGACCCTCGTAGAACTGCACCCAGGTCGCCCTGACCAGCAGAGCCAACACCAGGAGCAGCGAGAAGACCGAAGCGCGCCTGATCGTCTTGTTCATTCCGAACAGGAGGACGAGCCACGCCGGGCGGAACGTTCCCGTCCGTCCTGGTTTCTCATCCGACGGGCCGGTTTTCTCATCCGCCGTTCAGAATCCCGGCCTCGTACGCGGCGATCACCGCCTGCGTGCGGTCGCGGGTGCCGGTCTTGGCCAGGACCGCCGCGACATGGGACTTCACCGTGGCCGGCCCGACCTCCATCAGCCGGGCGATCTCCGCGTTGGTCAGGCCCCGCGCCATGTGCCGCAGCACTTCCCCCTCGCGTCCCGTGAGCTTCGCCACCCAGGCGGGCGGCGCCGGGTGCGCGCGGGCGTGCTCGGTCGCCAGGGCGCGCACGGCCGCCGGGAACAGCAGGCTGTCGCTGCGCGCCACCAGCCGGACCGCCTGCACCAGCGCGTCGGCGTCCGCCCGTTTCAGCAGGAACCCGGCGGCTCCGGCGCGCAGCGCGTCGTACACGTAGGAGTCGTTCTCGAAGGTCGTCACGACGACGATCCGGGGCGGCTCGTCCAGGGTGGCGAGGATCTGCTCGGTGGCGCGGATCCCGTCGGTCTGCGGCATCCGGACGTCCATGAGGACGACGTCCGGCCGCAGCTCCCGCACGAGCGACACCGCCTCCACGCCGGTGGCGGCCTCGCCCACCACCTCCAGGTCGGGCTCGGCGGAGAGGATCGCGCGCAGCGCGGTGCGCACCATGCGCTCGTCGTCGGCGAGGACGACACGGATCGGGGCCGGGCGGGTCATGGGGGTCCTCTCATACGGGTTCACGCGGGGGCAGCTCATGGGACGAGCCGTGCGGGTCCTGTCGAGCGGTTCCTCTCATACGGGACGGTCGTGTGGTTCCTGTCGCTCGGTCCCTTTCGTGCGGGTTCGCTCATGCGGGACGGGCCATGCGGGCCCTGTCGAGCGCTCCCTCTCACAGGGGACGGTCGTGCGGGCCCTGACGTGCGGTTCCTGTCAGGCGGGTCCCCTCATCGGCAGGCGTGCGTGCAGCCGCCAGGTCCGTGCCGGGGTAGGTCCCGCCGCCGCGGTGCCGCCGAGCAGCCTGGCCCGGTCGGCGATGCCGCGCAGCCCGTGGCCACCGCCGGCGCGGGAGGATGCGGGGCCGGTCACCGGATTCTCCACGATGATCTCCAGGTCCCCGCCCGCCACCGCGATCCGCACCTCCACGGCGGCCCGCTCACCGGCGTGCTTGAGGGCGTTGCTCAGCCCCTCCTGCACGATCCGGTAGGCCTCACGGGACAGCAGCGGGGGAAGCGCCTCCGGGTCGGCGTCCACCGCGGCGCTCACCCGCCGTCCGCCCGCCCGGGTACGTCGCAGCAGCCCGTCGAGGTCGTCGGCGAGCGTCGGCGCCGGTGCCGTGCCGGGGACGTCGCCCTCACGCAACACGCCCAGCACGGCGTCGAGTTCACCGACCGTCCGCCGGGTCGTGTCCTCGATCGCGGCGAGGGCCTCCCGTACGAACTCCGGGTCGGAGTCCAGGACCCGGCGGGCCGCGCTCGCCTGCAGGGTGACCGCGCTCAGGGCGTGGCCGACGGAGTCGTGCAGCTCGCGCGCCAGCCGGTTGCGCACCGCGAGGTCGGCCGCCCGTGCCTCGGCGGCGGCGAGCCGCTCGCGCGGAGTGGGACCGAGCAGCAGGGGCGCCCAGCGGGCCAGCAGCGCTCCGCAGCCCGCCGCGCAGCCGGCGAGGGCGGCCAGCGACGCCGCGCCCGCGACCGGGGCGAGCGCCAGGACCCAGGCGTGGTCGAGGACTTCGGGCAGCCCGAGCCGGTTGCCGCGCACCGCCACGAGGACCGGCAGCACGATCAGCGTGACGGCGAACGGTGGCAGCGCCAGCGACATCCCCGCGATGACCCCGCCGAACCCGAGATGCAGCGTGAACCAGGCAGCCGTACGGCCCTTCTCGCCCCGTGTGCGCGCGGGCCCGAGGGCGAGCCGGTCCGCGTCCACACCGCACAGCCAGCGCACGGCGGCCGACGCCAGGGGCCGGGTCAGCGGGAACAGCGAGGTGACGGCCGCGAGTGGCAGACCCAGGCCGAACGAGGCGAGTTGGAGGGGAAGGGAGCCCAGGACGTCCGTGGCGCCGGTGGCCGGGCCGATGACCACCGAGCCGACCAGGACGTACGGCACGGACAGCGCACCGCCGAGAACCAGATGGATCCAGCGCAACCGCGCCCGCCGGCCGAACAGCAGCCGGGCACCGCTCATGCCGAACGCCGCGCGGCCCCGGCCGAGCGCTCCGCGAAGGGGTGGACACCGATGACGGCGACGAGCAGACCGACGGGCATCAGACCGGCGCGGGTGAGGTGCCGCGACGGCACGGGCGGGTCGGCGAGGTCCGTCGCGCCGACGGCGGGGGCAGCGACAGCCCCCCGCCCCGTCACAGGAGTGGGAGGAGCGATCGACCGGGTCATGCGAGCAGGTTCCCGCGAGGGAGGCCGCGGGCGCATCCTGCCCGGCGACGATCCGCCTCCGCCGGACGGAGGAGGGGACTTGAGTGTCTCAGCCCTCCAGGATGAGCACCGTCTCGTCGATCTCGGCACCCCGCGCCGGGGCGTGTCCCCGGGCCCCCGCGACCACCCGGAACCCGCACTTCTCCAGCACGCGCAGCGACCCCGCGTTGTCCGACGCCGCCCGCGCGTACAGAGGGCGCTCGGGCACCTCGGCGAGCAGCGCCCGCAGCGCCTGCGTGGCGATGCCCTTGCCCCAGTAGGCGCGGTCGATCCAGTAGGTCACCTCGCGCTCGCCCGGTATCCCGTACACCGCCGCGCTGCCGACCACGTCACCGTCGGCCAGGACCGTACGGGCGACTACGTCGGGCGAGGAGCGCTGCCGGGACCACCGGGTGTCGAAGGCGGCCCGGTCCGCCGGATCCTCCGGGGTGAAGGCCGCCATGCTCAGCGACTCGGGGTCGTTCATCTGCCGGAAGAAGACCGGCAGATCGCTGTCGTGGACCGCGCGCAGCTCGACATTCATGTCTCAGAGCCTACGGGTGGCCAGTGTCAGCCGGTCCCTCGCGTCGAAGAGCGCGTCCTTCACCAGCTGCTCGTGCGCCGGGGTCAGCCGCGCCACCGGGACCGAGCAGCTGATCGCGTCCCGCGCCGGGGTGCGGTACGGGATCGCCACGCCGAAGCAGCGCAGCCCCAGCGTGTTCTCCTCGCGGTCCACGGCGAAGCCCTGCTCCCGCACCTGACGCAGCTCCTCGATGAGCTTCTCGCGGTCGGTGATCGTGTGCTCGGTCAGCGCGGGCAGCGACTCCGGGAGCAGCTTGCGGATCTGCTCGTCCGAGTACGTGCTCAGCAGCGCCTTGCCGAGGGACGTGGAGTGCGCGGGCAGCCGGCGGCCGACGCGGGTGAAGGGGCGCAGGTAGTGCTGCGACTGGCGGGTGGCCAGATAGACGACGTTCGTGCCGTCGAGACGGGCGAGGTGGATCGTCTCGGTCGTGTCGTCCGAGAGCCGGTCCAGCGTCGGGCGGGCCGCGGCGACGACCTCGTCACCGTCGATGTACGACGTGCCCACCAGCAGGGCCCGCACCCCGATGCCGTACCGCGTGCCCGTCGCGTCGGTCTCCACCCAGCCCAGCTCGACCAGGGTGCGCAACAACATGTAGAGGCTGGACTTGGGGTATCCGACGGCCTCCTGGACCGCCGCGAGGGAGTGCATGCCGGGGCGTCCGGCGAAGTATTCGAGCAGTTCAACCGTTCGCACCGCGGACTTGACCTGTGCCCCGCCGCCCGTCTCGCCAGCCGACATCGCCCTTGACCCCTTCGTTGGCCGGGAAATAGTCTCCACAGCATATTCATCATCAGAGACAGCGTTCAGTATATCGAACGTCCCTGGTGGATGACCCAGTACTGCGGCATTACATGTGTGGAGGGACCCGCGGTGGCAGCAGCACCAGTCTGGAGTGTCGACCCCCGAACCGGGAAGCAGCGTGAACAGGTTGCGGTGGAGGCCACAGCCCAGGAGGTGGACGCCGCGGTCCGCGCCGCGCACGAGGCCCGGGGCGCCCTGGCCGACCGCACGGTCCGCGCGGCCTTCTTGCGCACCGCCGCCGACGAGCTCAAGGCGGCCGAGGAGTCCCTCGTCGAGACCGCCGACGCCGAGACCGCGCTCGGCCCGGTCCGGCTGACCGGCGAGCTCGCCCGTACCTGCTACCAGCTGCGGGCCTTCGCCGACATCGTCGACGAGGGCGCCTTCCTCGACGTCGTCATCAACCACCCCGACGACACCGCGACCCCGCCCATCCCGGACCTGCGCCGTTACAAGGTGGCGCTGGGCGTCGTCGCCGTCTACTCGGCCTCGAACTTCCCCTTCGCCTTCTCGGTCGCGGGCGGCGACACCGCGAGCGCCCTCGCGGCCGGCTGCCCGGTCGTCGTCAAGTCCCACCCGGACCACCCGGCCCTGTCCGAGTACGTCGCCAAGGTGCTGCGTCGCGCCGCCGCCCGCCACGACATCCCCGAGGGCGTCGTGGGCCTGGTCCACGGCTTCGAGGCGGGCATCGAGCTGATCAAGCACCCGCTGGTAGCGGCGGCCGGCTTCACCGGCTCCGTGCGCGGTGGCCGTGCGCTCTTCGACGCGGCGGCGGCCCGCCCCGTGCCGATCCCCTTCCACGGTGAACTGGGCTCGCTGAACCCGGTCGTCGTCACCGAGGCCGCGGCGGCCGAGCGGGCCGAGGCGATCGGCACCGGTCTCGCCGGTTCCATGACGCTGGGCGTCGGCCAGTTCTGTGTGAAGCCGGGCCTCGTCCTCGCGCCTTCCGGAGCCGCGGGCGACGCCCTGCTGAAGTCCCTGACGGACGCCGTCAGCGACACCGACGCCGGGGTGCTGCTCGACCACCGCATGCGCGACAACTTCGTGGCCGGTGTCGCCGAGCGGGCCGAACTGCCCGACGTCGACTCCCCGGTCACCCCGGGCGCGGGCGGCGAGCACACGGTCAGCGCGGGCTTCCTCACGGTGCCGGCGAGCAGGCTGGCCGAGGAGGGCGAACACGACCTGCTGCTGGAGGAGTGCTTCGGGCCGGTCACCGTGGTGGCCCGCTACGAGGACGAGGCCGAGGTCAAGGCGGTGCTGTCGCGGCTGCCGGGCAACCTCACGGCGACGGTGCAGCTGTCCGAGGAGGAGGCAGCCGGGCAGGGGCGCGGCGCCGAGATCCTCGCGGAGCTGACGCCGCTGGCGGGGCGCGTGCTGGTCAATGGCTGGCCGACCGGGGTTGCCGTCGCTCCCGCCCAGCACCACGGTGGGCCGTACCCGGCGACGACGTCGACGTCCACGTCGGTGGGTGGGACGGCGATCGAGCGGTGGATGCGGCCTGTCGCTTATCAGAACGCCCCCGAGGCGTTGCTGCCGCAGGAGCTGCGGGACGAGAACCCCTTGGGGCTGCCGCGGCGGTTCAACGGGCGTTTGGAGCGTTAGCGCCCTGGAGGTGCCGGGGGACTGCGGGCTGCGGGCCCGTCGGGGCTGATTGCGCAGTTCCCCGCGCCCCTTGGGGGCGGAGCTGGAAGACTTGGTCGAATGGATCTGGAACTTCCCGAACTTCCTTTCGGCTTGCGCACGTATGGGCCCGAAGCCCACTGGTCCTACGAGGACGGCGTGCTCACCGGGTGGGCCGGGGCGCGGCAGGATCGGTTCGTGCCGCCCACCGGTGAAGGGCTGGACCCCGCTTCCGACGCGCCCCGGCTGCTCGGGGCGCCCGAGGGGGACTTCCAGCTGATCGCCAAGGTCACCGTCGGGTTCGGCGCGGCCTTCGACGCCGGGGTGCTCTACGTCCACGTGGGGGAGCGGGCCTGGGCCAAGCTCTGCCTGGAGTACTCCCCGGACGTGCCCACCGTCTGCACGGTGGTGACCCGGGGGCGCTCCGACGACGCCAACTCCTTCGCCGTGGACGGCAGTTCCGTCTGGCTCCGGGTGAGCCGAACCGGCCGCGCCTTCGCCTTCCACGCGTCCCGCGACGGTGAACGCTGGACGTTCGTCCGGCTGTTCACCCTCGGCGACGAGAAGGAGACCGGCGCCGCCCTGGTCGGCTTCATGACCCAGTCCCCGATGGGGGAGGGCTGCGTGGTCACGTACGACCACATCGAGTTCAGGCCGAGCTGGCCGGACGACCTGCGCGACGGCAGCTGAGGCAGGGCGGGGAACCGTTCCCGGGCGCGAGCACGTCATCGGTTCCATGATCAAGGACCGAGTGACCTCAGGCCGTGTGATCCGTACCGTCCTGCCCGCCGAGCTGGCGGACGTCGTCGCGCTGCACGCCCGGGCCCGGGCCACGTACTACCCCGACGGGCTGCCGCAGGACGGTACCGACTGGGCGGAGGCCTGGCGTGGCGCCCTCACCCGGCCGGACGGGCGGGTGCTGTGCGTCGTGGAGGCGGGGCACATGGTCGGCCTCGCCTCCTTCCGTACGCCCGAGGACGCCCCGGCGGACGAGGTGAAGCTGTTCCAGTTCCACGTCGACCCGGACCGCTGGCGCCAGGGAGTCGGCAGTGCGCTGCACGCGGCCTGCGTGGCGGAGTGGCGGGCCGACGGCAGGCGGACGGCCCTCCTGGAGGTGCACGTCGACAACCGGCGGGCCCAGGGGTTCTACCGGCGGCAGGGATGGATCCCGGAGCCGGTCGAGCCGGGCGCTCACCACCTGCGGATGCGGCTCGCCCTGCCCGGGGAATGAACCCTGCTGCTTGAACGTTCATCCATCCGGCGGAGGGAGTCTCCGTATCGTACGACCTGGAGAGAGCCGAGACATGCGCGTCGAGATCTGGAGCGACATCGCCTGCCCCTGGTGCTACGTGGGCAAGGCCCGCTTCGACAAGGCGCTGCGGGACTTCCCGCACCGCGACGACGTCGAGGTGGTGCACCGCTCCTTCGAGCTGGACCCCGGCCGCGCCAAGGACGACATCCAGCCCGTGATCACGATGCTCACCAAGAAGTACGGGATGAGTGCCGCGCAGGCCGAGGCCGGCGAGGACAACCTCGGGGCCCAGGCCGCCGCCGAAGGCCTCGACTACCGCACCCGCGGCCGCGACCACGGCAGCACCTTCGACATGCACCGCCTGCTGCACCTCGCCAAGGAACAAGGCCGCCAGGAGCAACTGCTCGACCTGCTCTACCGGGCCAACTTCGCCGAGGAGCGCTCCGTCTTCAACGACGACGAGCGGCTGGTGGAGCTCGCCGCGGCCGCCGGGCTGGACGCCGAGGCCGTGCGCGCGGTGCTCGCCGACCCGGACGCCTACGCCGACGAGGTCCGCGCCGACGAGCGCGAGGCGGCGCAGCTCGGGGCGAACGGCGTGCCCTTCTTCGTGCTCGACCGGAAGTACGGCGTCTCCGGCGCCCAGCCTGCCGAGGTCTTCACCCGGGCACTGACCCAGGCGTACGGCGAGCACACGCCCCTGAAGATCGTGGACGGCGGCGCGGACGCGGACGCCTGCGGCCCGGACGGCTGTGCCGTGCCCCAGCACTGAAACGCCCAGGTCGGAGCACACCCATAAGCGCTCCTTAGCGGCATCACGCAGAAATCGGCAATGGACGGGGAGATCCAGGGGACGCAGAGTGGACCCATGGAGACCTTCGAGAACCTCGTCCGTGCCGAGTTCACCCCGAAGCAGACCTATCTCAACACCGCGAGCAACGGGCTGCTGCCCGCCCGGACCGTCGACGCCGTGCAGCGGGCGGTGCGGATGCGTGCCGAGGGCACGCCCCTGGGGCCCCTGTACGAGGACGTGGAGGCCGCCCGCGCGTCCTTCGCCCGGCTGGCCGGTGTTCCGGCCGAGCGGGTCGCCACCGGTGCCTCGGTGGCCGAGTACGGCGGGCTGATCGCCGCGTCGCTGCCCGCCGGTGCAGAAGTCCTCACGGCGGAGGCCGACTTCTCCTCCCTGGTGAACCCGTTCCACGCGCGCGGCGACCTCAAGGTGCGCGCCGTGCCCCTGGAGCGGGTCGCCGAGTCCGTCCGTCCCGGCACCGCGCTCGTCGCGGTCAGCGCCGCGCAGTCCGCCGACGGCCGTCTCGCCGACCTGCCCGCGGTGCGCGAGGCGGCCCGGGCGCACGGCGCCCGCACCTACGTCGACGCCTCCCAGTCGGCCGGCTGGCTGCCGATGGAGGCCGATGCCGACGACTTCCTCGCCGCCGTCGGCTTCAAGTGGCTCATGGGCCCGCACGGGGCCGCGTTCTTCGTCGCCCCGCGGGACTTCGGCGGCCTCACACCGCTGCTCGCCGGCTGGGTCGCCGGGGAACGCCCCTGGGACAGCTGCTACGGGCCCGTCGAGGAACTCGCCCACTCCGCGCGGCGGTTCGACATCAGCCCCGCCCTCTTCACCTACGCGGGACTGCGCGCGTCCCTGGAACTGCTGGAGGAGATCGGTGTCGACGTCGTGCACGCCCACGATGCCGGCCTCGCGGACCGCTTCCGTGCCGGGCTCGCGGAGCTGGGCCACGAGCCGATCGCCGCGCCGGGCTCGGCGATCGTGTCGGTGCCGGGGCTCGGCCGGCGGCAGGGTGAGCTGAGCCGGGCGGGCATCGAGGTCTCCGACCGGGCCGGGAACCTGCGGGCGGCGTTCCACCTCTACAACACCGCGGCGGACGTCGACCGGCTCCTGGACGCCCTGACGGCATGAAAAAACCGGGTGGGGCCTCCCGTCCCACACGAGGAGGCCCCACCCGGCAGCTCTGTCACCCGGTCACGTCACCGCTGTCCGCGGTCACTTCACCCGTCACCGCAGACGCCCGTCACTGCACCGGCGTGAAGTCCCGCGCGCCGATGCTGTGCTTGTCCGGGGGCAACCCCCGGACCCCCGGCCGGGGGGGACGCCCGTCACTGCACCGGCGTGAAGTCCCGCGCGCCGATGCTGTGCTTGTCCGGGGGCAACCCCCGGACCCCCGGCCGGGGGGACGCCCGTCACTGCACCGGCGTGAAGTCCCGCGCGCCGATGCTGTGCTTGTCCGGGGGCAACCCCCGGACCCCCGGCCGGGGGGGACGCCCGTCACTGCACCGGCGTGAAGTCCCGCGCGCCGATGAACTCCGGGCGCCGGACCGGGGCGGCGAAGGGTTCCACCGCCGTGTTCTCCACGCTGTTGAACACGATGAACACGTTGCTGCGCGGGAACGGCGTGATGTTGTCGCCGGAACCGTGCATGGCGTTGCAGTCGAACCAGGTCGCCGAACCGGCCTTGCCAGTGAACAGCTTGATGCCGTGCTGCGTTGCCATCTGGGTCAGCGCCTCGTCCGACGGCGTGCCCGCGTCCTGCATCTGCAGCGACTTCTTGTAGTTGTCCTTCGGCGTCTCACCCGCACACCCGAGGAACGTCTTGTGCGACCCCGGCATGATCATGAGTCCGCCGTTGGTGTCGTAGTTCTCGGTCAGCGCGATCGAGACCGACACCGTGCGCATCCGCGGCAGACCGTCCTCGGCGTGCCACGTCTCGAAGTCCGAGTGCCAGTAGAAGCCACTGGCGCCGAACCCCGGCTTGACGTTGATCCGCGACTGGTGGACGTACACGTCCGAGCCGAGGATCTGCCGTGCCCGACCGACGACCCGCTCGTCGCGGACCAGCCGGGCGAACACCTCGCTGATCTTGTGCACTTCGAAGACCGTGCGGATCTCCTTGGACTTCGGCTCGACGATCGACCGCTCGTCGGCCCGCATGTCCGGGTCGTTCACCAGCCGGTTCAGCTCGTTGCGGTAGACGGCGACCTCGTCCTCGCTGATGAGCTCGTCGATGGCGAGGAAGCCGTCGCGCTCGAAGGACAGCAGGTCGCCGGGCACGATCGGCCCGGGCGCGTCGGGCGCGCCCCAGACGACCGGGTCCTGCCGCGGGGTGGCCACCTCGCTGGTACCGCGGGTGGGGTACAGGTCGGGGATACCGGCGGTGGTGGTCGTGTCGGTGGTGGCGGTCATGGAAACGTCACACCTCCTCGGTGAGCAGCGGGTAGACGCCGTTCTCGTCGTGGTCCTCCCGTCCGGTCACGGGCGGGTTGAACACGCAGAGGCAGCGGAAGTCCTGCTTGACCCGCAGCGTGTGCCTCTCGTGCCCGTCCAGGAGGTACATCGTGCCGGGCGTGATCGTGTGGGTCAGCCCGGTCTCGTGGTCGGTCAGCTCGGCCTCGCCCTCCACGCAGACGACGGCCTCGATGTGGTTCGCGTACCACATCGACGTCTCCGTACCCGCGTAGAGGACCGTCTCGTGCAGGGAGAAGCCGACCTTCTCCTTGGCGAGGACGATGCGCTTGCTCTCCCACGTACCGGACGCCGCCTTCACGTGCCGGTCGGTACCTTCGATCTCCTTGAACGAACGGACAATCACGGTGCTGCGATGCCTCCTAGGTGGGTGGTGCTCTCGGTTCGGTGTCAGGCGGTCTCGCGGACGGCACGGGCCAGTGTGCTCAGGCCCTCGTCCAGTTCCTCGGGCGTGATGGTGAGCGCGGGGAGCATCTTGACGACCTCGCTCTCGGGGCCGGACGTCTCGATGAGCAGTCCGAGCTCGAAGGCGCGCTTGGCGACCTTGTTCGCGCGCTCCTTGTCGTGGAACTCCAGGCCCCACACCAGGCCGCGGCCCCGGTACTCCTTCACGTCGGCCAGGTTCTCCTCGGTGATGGAGATCAGCGCCTGCTCGACCTGCTCGCCGCGCTTGCGGGTCTGCTTCTCCATCGCGGAACCGTCGGCCCAGTAGGTCTCCAGGGTCGCGGCGGCCGTGACGAACGCGGGGTTGTTGCCGCGGAACGTGCCGTTGTGCTCGCCGGGCTCCCAGACGTCGAGCTCGGGCTTGAACAGGCACAGCGACATGGGCAGGCCGTAACCGCTGATCGACTTGGAGACGGTGACGATGTCCGGCACGATGCCCGCCTCCTCGAAGGAGAAGAACGCGCCGGTACGGCCGCAGCCCATCTGGATGTCGTCGACGATCAGCAGCATGTCCTGCCGCTCGCACAGCTCGGACAGGGCGCGCAGCCACTCGGGACGGGCCACGTTGATGCCGCCCTCGCCCTGCACGGTCTCGACGATCACGGCGGCGGGCTTGTTGAGGCCCGAGCCCTGGTCCTCCAGCAGCCGCTCGAACCACAGGAAGTCCTCGACGGTGCCGTCGAAGTAGTTGTCGAACGGCATGGGGGTGCCGTGCACCAGCGGGATACCGGCACCGGCCCGCTTGAAGGCGTTGCCGGTCACGGCCAGCGAGCCCAGCGACATGCCGTGGAAGGCGTTGGTGAACGACACGATCGACTCGCGCCCCTTCACCTTCCGCGCCAGCTTCAGCGCGGCCTCCACGGCGTTGGTGCCGGTCGGGCCCGGGAACATGACCTTGTACGGCAGGTCGCGCGGGCGCAGCAGCAGGTTCTGGAAGGCCTCCAGGAACGTGCGCTTGGCCGTGGTCGACATGTCGAGCCCGTGCGTGACGCCGTCGCGCTCCAGGTAGTCGATCAGCGCGCGTTTCAGGACCGGGTTGTTGTGCCCGTAGTTCAGTGACCCGGCTCCGGCGAAGAAGTCGAGGTACTCATGGCCGTCCTCGTCGTACATGCGGCTGCCCACCGCACGGTCGAAGACGGTGGGCCAGCCGCGGCAGTAGCTGCGCACCTCGGACTCGACGGTCTCGAAGACGCTCAGGTCGGGCTGGGTGATGGTCACGACGAATCGCTCCTCGGTACGTGGGGGAAGTCTGTGGGACGGGAGTGGGGTGGGGCGGGAAGTCTCAGTGGGACAGCGGTCCGATGCGGTACAGGACCTCGGGGTCGTGCGGCCCGTCGGGGAACACGGCCGTGTCGAACAGCACCTCGCGCTCCAGCCGCGCGCCGTGACGCTCGGCGAACGATGTGAACAGACGCTCCGAGGCGGTGTTGCCCGGGGTGATGGTGGTCTCCACCGTCGTCACCCCGAGGTCGGCCACGGTCCGCGCGACCAGGCCGTCGAGCAGCGCGGCGGCCAGTCCGCGCCCGCGGTGGGCCTCGTCCACCGCCACCTGCCACACCAGCAGGGTGCGCGGGCTGTCCGGCCGCACGTACCCGGTGATGAAACCCATCGGCTCGCCCTGCTCGTCACGGGCGACGGCCGAAGTCGCGGCAAAGTCGCGGCACCACAGCAGATAGCTGTAGGACGAGTTCAGGTCGAGAACCTTGGAGTCCTTCGCCATCCGCCAGAGTGCGGCTCCGTCGGCCACGGTGGGGCGGTCGATTTGCGGATCTGCTTGTACGGCGGTCATGCAAATTGAACTTACCCAGCGAAATTCAAAATTGCATCGCCGATCGGGGTTACATATGGACCTCGTCTGTGTTATCACGCGAGCGCGAGGGATCACGTGCAGAGGCGGTGAGATGCCCGGTATTGTCCGGTTAATCCCGGGCAAAGCGGTCACGATGTGTAACGCGTCACAACCGTGTAAGCCTCGCGAGGTCTGCCTGAATTTCCCCTCCAAGTGTCCTCGAAATCTGCGCGTTTAGGACCGGGAAAAGCGGGCAGAAGAATACGGGAAGCTTTCCTGGAGGAAATTCTTAATTGTGTGCCAGCTTACATGTGGGATGTCGCGGAATGCACGTGCAATTCAGGCCCCGGTCACTCCGTCGATGCGTTCCCGCAGGAGATCGGCGTGACCGTTGTGCCGCGCGTACTCCTCGATCATGTGGATGAGCACCCAGCGCAGGCTGACCTCCATCCCGGGCGCCGGCCCCTCGGCCACCCGCCCGATGTGGTCCAGCGGCAGCCCGGCGCACAGCTCCCGCCCCCGCGCGATCTCGCGCCGCCAGATCCCGAGCGCCTCGTCCAGCCCACGCGCCGGATCCAGCGTGTAACCGGTCGCGTCCTCGAACAGCGGCGGTACGGCGAGCCCGCCGGCCACCCGCTGGAACCAGTTCCGCTCGACCTCGGCGAGGTGCTGCACCAGCCCGAGCAGGGTCAGCGAGGACGGCTCGGCCGCGGCGATCCGCACCTGCGCGTCGTCCAGCCCCGCGCACTTCAGCTCCAGCGTGGCCCGGTGGAAGTCCAGCCAGCTCTCGAGCATGGCCCGCTCGTCGCCCGTGAGGCGGGGAACGGGGCGGCCGTCGGGGAGGGTCGGGGTGTCAGGGGATGTGTCGGTGGTCATACGGGGAGCATGGCACGGGGCGCCGACAACGGTGCCCCGGCGCGTCCCCGCCGACGGCTACCGCCATGACTCCTCGGCGGCCCGCAGCGCGCCCTCCACGTCCACCGGCAGACCCTGCTCGGACAGTGCCGCGCCCAGGGCCGCCAGACTCGCCCGCACCGCCCCCGGCGTCGCGTCCGCGCCGTAGTGGTTGACCCGGATCATCTCCTTGGCCAGCGCACCCCCGCCGGCGGCGAGCGGCACCGCCGGATCCGCCTCCAGCGCCCGGCGGACCAGCTCCGACGCCACCACCTGGGAGGGCGCCCGCAGCGTCGTGGCGACCGGCGCCGCGTCCCGCGCCTCGTACACGTACGGCTCCAGCCCGCCACCGAGCGCGACCGCTCCGGCCCGGGTGGCCGCCGCGGCGGCCGCGTGCCGCGCCATCACAACGTCGAGACCGGCCGCCTCGATCCGCTCCACGCAGGCCTCCAGCGCCAGCATCTCCAGCTGGGCCGGCGCGTGCAGAAGCGCCTTGCGGCCGCCGTCGATCCACCGCTCCTTCCAGTCGAGGAGCGACAGGTACGACCGGCGCGGCGCCTTCGGGTTGGCGGCCATCCGCGCCCAGGCCCGCTCGCTCACCGACACCGCCGACACCCCGGCCGGGCCGCCCATCGCCTTCTGCGCACCGATCACGCACAGGTCCACGCCCCACGCGTCCGGCAGCACCGGCTCGGCCCCGATGGACGCCACGGCGTCCAGGTAGAACAGCGCCCCGTGCGCCCGTACGACCTCGCCGATCTCCGCGACCGGGTTGGTGTTGCCGGTCGCCGCCTCCGCGTGCACCAGGGACACGAAGTCGATCTCCGGGTGCTCGGTGAGGGCCTGCCGGATCTGCTCGGCCGTGACCGCCGTGTGGAAGGGCACCGCCAGGTCGATCACCGTCGCCCCGCAGTCCCGGAGCCAGTCGCCGAAGGTCTGGCCGTACGGCCCCGTGACGACGTTCAGCGCCGTCGTGCCCGGGCCGGCCGTGGCGCGGATCGCGCCCTCCAGCGGCAGCAGCGCCTCGCCCTGCATGATCACGACGTCCTGCCCGGTGCTCAGCAGCCGCGCCACACGGTCCTCGATCGCGGCGAAGCGGTCCGCGCCGAGCGGGGCCAGGTCCAGAAACGGATGCGTCACGGCAATGCTCTCTTCACTCACAGCAGGTTCGGCCGCATCGAGGGTAACCGGCCGCCCCCGGCCCCCCGCGCGGCGAGTCCCGCCCGCACCGGCCCCCGTCGATCGGCCGCGCCCGGCTCACTAAGGTGCGGTGCATGAGCGATCAGGTGGTGCTGCATGTGAAGGGGCGGGTGCTCGTCGGACCCGAGGACGTCCGGGACGAGCTGTGGGTGGTCGACGGCCGCGTCTCCTACGACCGTCCCGCCGGCGCCCGCGACGTCCGCACGGTCGTCGGCTGGGCCCTGCCCGGCCTCGTCGACGCGCACTGCCACGTCGGACTCGACCGGCACGGCCCGGTCCCCGAGGACGTCGCCGAGAAGCAGGCCCTGACGGACCGGGACGCCGGCACCCTGCTCATCCGGGACGCCGGATCGCCCTCCGACACCCGCTGGATCGACGACCGCGAGGACCTGCCGAAGATCATCCGGGCGGGGCGGCACATCGCCCGCACCCGCCGCTACATCCGCAACTACGCCTGGGAGATCGAGCCGGAGGACCTGGTCGCCTACGTCGCCCAGGAGGCCCGCCGCGGCGACGGCTGGGTCAAGCTGGTCGGCGACTGGATCGACCGCGACCTCGGCGACCTGTCGGCCTGCTGGCCCCGTGAAGCCGTCGAGGCGGCCATCGCCGAGGCCCACCGCCTGGGCGCGCGTGTGACCGCGCACTGCTTCTCGGAGGACTCCCTCCAGGACCTCGTCGAGGCGGGCATCGACTGCATCGAACACGCGACGGGCCTGATCGAGGACCTCATCCCGCTGTTCGCCGCACGCGGCGTCGCGATCGTCCCGACCCTGGTCAACATCGCCACCTTCCCGCAGCTCGCCGACGGCGGCGAGAGCAAGTTCCCCCGCTGGTCGGCCCATATGCGCCGGCTCCACGAACGCCGCTACGACACCGTGCGGAACGCCTACGACGCCGGGATCCCCGTCTTCGTCGGCACCGACGCCGGCGGCGGCCTCGCCCACGGCCTGGCCGCGGCCGAGGTGGGCGAACTCGTCACCGCCGGCATCCCGCCCGTCGAGGCCCTCGCCGCGGGCACCTGGACCGCCCGCACCTGGCTCGGCCGCCCCGGCCTGGACGAGGGCGCCCCGGCCGACCTCGTCGTCTACGACGAGGACCCACGGGCCGACGTACGGGTGCTGACGTCGCCGCGCCGGGTGGTGCTGAACGGGCGCGTGGTCGGGTAGGGCCGCCCCGGGGGGTCACGCGCGGTGCCCCCCGAGGGTGAGGACGGGGAACGCCTGTGCCGCGGGAATCGAATGGATCCACGGTCCCGCCACGTTGGAGTGAAGCGGCGTCAGATCGCTGACGCCGCGTGCGCGGTGTGGCGATCCTTTCCGGGTCCCGAGCCTGTCTCTCCTGGAGTCCCCACCGTGAACAGCCCTTCCTTCCGCATGCCCGCCCGCCGTCTGGCCACCGTCGCCACCGTCACGGCCCTCGCCGCCGGGCCCGTGGCACTGACCGGCGTGAGCCCGGCGCACGCCACCGGCGACCACGGCCGCGCGAGCGCCGCCGTGCTGCGCACCGGCCTGGACGTCTTCCTGCTGAACAAGTCGGTGAACGTCCCCCTCGCCGTCTCCCTCAACGACGTCCAGGCCCCGCGCAGCGCCGACGAGACCGCGCTGACGGCCACCCTCGACGCGGTGGACGGCGGCCGGCCCTTCAGCGTGCTGAGCGCCGAGGTGGCCGAGGCGAGAGCCACGACGACCGCCGCCAAGGCCGAGGGCAGCACCACCCTGGCCCACGCCCGCCTCCACGTCCCCGGCCTGCCGATGCTGTCGCTGATCGAGGTCGAGAAGGTCACGGCCAGGGCCACCTGCGAGGTCGGGAGGAAGCCGTTCGCCACGACCGGACTGCCCGGCTCGGTGACCGTCCTCGGCAAGCGCGTGGCGCTGACCGCGGGCGGCCCGACGGACGTCAAGGTGCCGGGGGTCGGCAAGGTGCGCCTGGACCTCTCGAACACCCGGACCACCGCTCGTACGGCCGCCGCCACCGCCCTCGAACTCAAGGTGTCCGTCGACCCGCTGAAGCTGAACGTCGCGGAGGTCGACGGCACGGTCACCCTGGCCGAGGCGACCTGCAGGACCCCGCAGCCCGAGTCCGCCGCACGACCCCCGGCCGAGCCGTCCACGCCGCCCGCCGACGTGAAGCCGCAGGGCGAACCCGCCGGGGCGGACCTGGCCGAGACGGGAGGCGGCTCGACCACGCCGTACCTCGTGGGCGCCGCGGTCGTCATGCTCGCGGCAGGCGGGGGAGCGGTGGCCCTGGCACGCCGCCGGGGCTGACCCCGCCACCGGGAGCGGTGTGCCAGGGAGGGGCCGGAACCACAGGTACCGAGGTGCCCACAGGAACCAGGGTTTAGGCCCCGGGGGCCTGTTGCGGTGTCTGCGGGGACCCGCTCACCGCTACAGGACCTGCCGGCGCTCACAGGGACTCGGCCCTCAGTCCTCCAGCGCCCGCCCCAGCGCCTCCAGAAACCCGTCGGTCGTCCTGCGGTCCCGTACCGCCAGTCGCAGCCACTCCTCGTCCAGCCCGGGGAAGGTGTCCCCGCGGCGCACGGCCCAGCCCAGGTCGCGCAGGCGGCGGCGGACGGTGGCCGCCCGGGGCAGGCGGACCAGGACGAACGGGCCCTGTGCGGGACCCGCAACCCGCAGCCCGGCCGGTCCGAAGCGGGCGAGGCCGGTCAGCAGATGCGCACGGTCCGCGGCGATGCGGTGCGCCGCGTGGGCCGCCTCCGCCACCGCCCGCGGCCCCACGCACGCCTCGGCCGCGGCCAGCGCCGGGGTCGACACCGGCCACAGCGGCTGTGCCCGCTGGAGGTCCTCGACGGACTCCGGCGCCGCCAGCACGTACCCGATCCGCAGCCCGGCCAGCCCCCACGTCTTGGTCAGGCTCCGCAGCACCACGAGCCCGGGCACGTCGACCCGCCCCGCCAGGGCCTCGCTCTCGCCCGGCACCGCGTCCATGAACGCCTCGTCCACCACCAGTACCCGCCCGGGCCGGGCGAGCCCCGCGATCGCGTCCGCCGGGTGCAGGATTGACGTCGGGTTCGTCGGGTTGCCGATCACCACCAGGTCCGCGTCCTCGGGAACGGCCGCCGGGTCCAGCCGGAAGCCGTCCTCCTCCCGCAGCAGCACCCGGCCGACCGTGTGCCCCGCGTCCCGCAGCGCCGCCTCCGGCTCCGTGAACTGGGGGTGCACGACGACCGGCCGCCGCACCTTCAACGCCCGCGCCAGCAGCACGAACGCCTCCGCCGCGCCCGCCGTCAGCAGCACCCGCTCCACCGGCAGCCCGTGCCGCGCGGCCACCGCCGCCCGCGCGGCCCGGCCGTCCGGGTAGGCCGCGAGCCCACCGAGCGACGCGGCGATGTGCTCCCGCAGCCAGGCGGGCGGCGTGTCCGCGCGGACGTTCACGGCGAGGTCGACGAGCGAGCCGCCGTCGTCCCGGACCTCCGCGTCCCCGTGGTGACGCAGATCGTGCCCGCTCTCAGTGCGCATGCGAGTGAGCGCCGTGGTGGTGCCCGTGACCGTGTCCGTGGTGGTGGTCGTCGTCGTCCGGGTGGAAGTGCGGCTGCTGCGGCATGCCCACCTTGTCCTCGAAGCCCGGCAGCGCGATGCGGTACACGCACGAGTCGCAGTTCATCCGCAGATCGCCCTTGACGGCCTCCTCGTACCGCTCCCACACCAGGTCCAGCAGCTCCGGCTCCGGCCCGATGACGTCGGCCGACAGCACCTCCACCTCCGGGTGCGCGGCCGCCCAGCCCTCCGTCTGGTGCCGCACCCGGTCCGGCAGGATGCCCGTGAACAGGAAGTACGGCAGGACCACGATCCGGCGGGCCCCCAGCCGCACACAGCGGTCCAGCCCGCTCGGCACGTCCGGCGCCGCCAGCGACACGAACGCCGTCTCGACGCCCGCGTACCCGCGCCCCTCCCACAGCAGCCGGGCCGCCTTGTGCACCTCGGCGTTGGCGTCCGGGTCGGTGGAGCCCCGCCCCACCAGCAGCACCGTCACGTCGGACCGGTCGCCGGGCGTGCGGCCCGCCGACCCCAGGGCCTCGTCCAGCCGCCGCTCCAGCACGTTCAGCAGCGCCGGGTGCGGGCCCAGCGGACGCCCGTACGTGTACGAGATGCCCGGGTGCCGCTCCTTCTCGCGGGCCAGGGCCGCCGGGATGTCGCCCTTGGCGTGCCCGGCGGACACCAGCATCAGCGGGACGGCGGCGAACCGCCGCACGCCCTGCTCCACCAGCTCGGTGACGGCTTCGCCCAGCGGCGGCGGGGACAGCTCGATGAAGCCGCCCGCCACGGGCAGTTCGGGGTGCCGGGCTCCCAGCCGCCGTACGAAGTCGCGGAACGCCTCGGCTCCGGCGTCGTCCCGGGTGCCGTGGCCGGCGATGAGCAGGGCGGGCGGGGTGGTCACAGTTTCTCCTCGGCGGAAGTGGGGTGGTACAGCAGGGCGTTGAGCGCGGCGGCGGCGACCGCCGACCCGCCCTTCTCGGACACGTTGCTCACGGCGGGCAGTCCGCTCTCGCGCAGCGCCGCCTTCGATTCGACGGCCCCGACGAAACCGACGGGCAGTCCGATGACGAGTGCGGGGTCGGCGTCGAGGGTCAGCAGTTCCTCCAGGGCGGTCGGCGCGTTGCCGATCACCCAGAGGGCGCCGGGGCCGACCTGCTCGTGAGCGAGCCGGATGGCGTGCGCGGACCGGGTCAGCCCGGGACCGGCCTGGGCGTCACCGAGGCGGCAGACGGTCTCGCGCCGGGTGATGCCGGCGCCGACCATCGCCACGTCCACGACCACGGGCGCCCCCGCGTGCAGCGCCGCGTGCGCCTTCTCCAGGTCGGCCTCGTCCATGACGAGGTCGGTGGCGTAGTCGAGGTCGGCGGCGGAGTGGATGACCCGCTCCACCACCGCCCGGGTCAGCGGCGGGAAGTGCGAGGTGTCCAGCCGCGCGCGCAGGCGCCGATAGGACTCCTCCTCGATGGGATGAACGACGCGGTTCACTCGGAGCCCTCCTGCGCCGACTGCCAGCGGTAGCCGCGCGGCGTCACCATGCGGCCCGCGATGTCCCGCGTCGCCGTGTTGCCCACGGTCACGACCGTCATCATGTCGACCGTCGCCGGGTCGAGGGAGCCCAGGGTGGTGAGCCGGCTGGACTCGTCCGGCCGCGAGGCGTTGCGCACGACACCGACCGGCGTCGCCGGGGTCCGGTGCTCGGCGAGGATGCCCAGCGCCTTGGGGAGCTGCCAGTCGCGGCCGCGCGAGCGGGGGTTGTAGAAGGTGACCACGATGTCCGCCTCGGCCGCCGCCCGGACCCGCCGCTCGATGACCTCCCACGGCGTGTGCAGGTCGGACAGGCTGATCGACACGTGGTCGTGGCCCAGCGGGGCGCCCAGGATCGCACCGGCCGCGAGCGCCGCCGTCACCCCCGGCACACCGACCACGTCGATGTCGTCGGAGGCCTCGGCCAGCGCGGGCGAGGCCATGGCGTAGACACCCGCGTCCCCGCTGCCGATCAGCGCGACGGCCTGCCCCTTGCGGGCCTCCTCGACGGCCGTGCGCGCCCGCTCCTCCTCGGCTCCGAGCCCCGACTCCAGGACCCGGGTGCCGGGTCGCAGCAGATCACGGATCTGGTCCACGTACTGGTCGAGCCCCACGAGCACGGAAGCGCGCCGCAGTTCGGCCTGCGCACGCGGCGTCAGCAGATCTCGCGCGCCGGGTCCGAGCCCGACCACCGCGAGCCGCCCGCGCCCCGGCCGCCGTACGACCGCACAGGTCGCCATCGCCGGGCTCGCGGCCGACTTCCGCTTGGGCACGAGCAGTTCACCCCCGCCGACCAGCGCGGCGGCCTCCGCGACGGACGGGGTCCCTACGGCCGCGAGCGGCGCGTCGGACGGGTTGGGCACGTCGACCCCGGCCAGCTCCTCCGCGGAGTACGTCACCAGGGGCACCCCGAGCCGCCGCGCCGCCTCGACGATGCCGGCCTCCCCGGCCTTGGCGTCGACGGTGGCGAGTTCGGCGACGGACGCCACCGACAGCCCGGCCTCCCGCAGGGCGTCCCCGACCAGCCCGAGGACCTCCTCCGTCGGGGCGCCCTTGGACGCCCCGACGCCGACGACCAGCGTCGGCGGACGCAGCACCACCTCGCGCTCGGCCGCCGTCACGAGCCGGTCGGTGAGCCGGATCGTGTACGGCCCCTCCTCCGCGACCGGCAGCGGGGGCAGCGGCCAGGGCACCTCGGCCCGCAGCGCCACCGCCTCGCCGTCCAGCAGCGCCCGCGACACCCCGGCGACATCGCCCTCCACGGGCAGGCCGAGAGTGTCCAGACCGGGCAGGTCCACGGCGTCCGTGGCCGTCGTCACCACCGGCTCCGCGCCCAGCACCTCGCCCACCTCACGGGCCAGTTCGTTGGCACCGCCCGCGTGCCCGCCCAGCAGGGACACGGCGAACCGCCCGCCCTCGTCGACGCACACCACGCCCGGGTCCTCGGTCTTGCCGGACAGCAGTGGTGCCACCAGCCGCACCACCGCCCCCGTCGCCAGGAAGCACACGAGCTGCTCGCACTGCGCGAACGCGGTCCGTACGGCGTCCCCCACGGGACCCTCGTACACACGGGTGCGGTCCGGCCACGCGGCGGCCAGCCGGTCCCGCGCAGCCGCTCCCGCCGCCGTGGCGGAAATGAGGCCGATCACTGGGCGACTCCTTCTTCGACAGCTGCCGGAGGCCGGACGCCCCACAGCAGGAAAACGGGGTTGGTCGCCGCGAGCCGGGTCACGTCCCCGGGCAGCGGCGCGAGCCGCGACGACTGCAGCAGCACGCCGTCGCAGGAGAGACCGGCACGCGTCAGGGCCTCGCGCGCGGCCGGCACCCGGTCGAGCGCCGCCATCGCGACGACCACCGTGCGCCGGGCACGCCCCGCGCACGCGGCGACGATCGCGGGCAGTTCACGCCCGCCGCCCCCCACGAACACGGCGTCGGGTTCCTCGGCGAGATCCGCCAGCGCGTCCGGCGCCGCGCCCCGCACCACGTTCACGGCCACGCCGTGCGCGGCGGCGTTCGCGCGGACCCGCTCCACCCCGTCGGCGGTCTTCTCCACGGCGGTCACGGCCGCACCCAGCCGCGCGCACTCCACGGCCACGGACCCCGAGCCCGCGCCCACGTCCCACACCAGGTCGCCCGGGCGCGGCCCCAGCCGGGCCAGGGCCAGCGCCCGCACCTCGAACTTGGTGATCATCGAGTCCCGGTGGGTGAACTCCGCCTCGTCCAGGGCCCAGCCGGCGGGCCGCTCCCCGGGCCCCGCGACCGTCCGCACGGGGCCGAGCGCCCGCGCCTCGTCCAGGCACAGCACCACGCTCACCGCCGTGCCCCAGTCCCGGGCGGCGGCCTCGGCGGGCGTCACCCGCTCCACGCGCTCCGTCTTTGATCCGAGCCCGGACGCGACGACCAGCACCCGTGCCGCGTCCCGCAACGCGGCACCCAGCTCCGCCGGCCCCGCACCCGGGCCGGTCAGCACGGCCGTCTTCGGCTGCGCCCGGCACACGTTGACGGCCGTCCGCAGCTCCCGCCCGTGGGCGCTCACCACCACGGCGTCGTCCCACGGCAGCCCGATCCGCGCGAACGCCGCGGCGACGGACGACACTCCGGGCCGCACCTGAAGCCGCTCCGGCCCGAACCGCTCGGCCAGCACCCGCACGATCCCGAAGAACCCGGGGTCACCGGAGGCCAGCACCACCACGGGACGGTCCTTCACGACGTACTCGCCGATGGTGTCGAGAGCCGGCGCGAGGGGCCCGAGCACCACCCGCTCCGCAGTCTCCGGCAGCCGTACGGCGTCGAGATGCCGCCGCCCGCCCACCACCAGCCCGGCACCGGCGAGGACGTCGTCGGAAGGCGCCGCCCCCGTCCCCGTGCCGACCACCGTGATCACGTACTCGCCCCCCGCTCGCGCAGCGCCCGCCGGGCCTCCGGGTCGGCCTTGCGGTAGCCGTGGAAGTGCCCCGGGTGGTACAGGTGCGAGCGGGTGCCGTGCGCGTCGAGCGCCGGGCCGACCAGGAACAGGGTGTGCTTCCAGAGCTTGTGCTCCTTGACCGTCTCCTCCAGCGTGCCGATCGTGCACTTCACGACCAGCTCCTCCGGCCAGGTCGCCTGGTACGCCACCACGACCGGCGTCGACGTCGGGTAGCCGCCCTCCAGCAGCTCCCGCACGAGCTGCCCGCTGCGGGCGGCGGAGAGGAACACGGCCATGGTCGTGCCGTGCTTGGCGAACTCCCTGACCTCCTCCCCGGGCGGCATGGGCGTCTTGCCGCCGCCGAGCCGGGTCAGCACGACCGACTGAGCGACCTCGGGGATGGTCAGCTCGCGCTGCGCGAGCGCCGCGACGGCCGAGAAGGAGGACACCCCCGGCACGATCTCGGTCGCGATGGCGAGCGCGGCACAGCGGTCGACCTGCTCCTGCGTGCCGCCCCACAGGGCCGGGTCGCCGGAGTGGATCCTGGCGACCTTCAGCCCCTCGTCGCGGGCCCGCTCGTACACGGCGACGACGTCCTCCAGGGACATGGTCGCCGAGTCGAGGATTTCCGCGTCCTCGCGGGCGTGCTCCAGGACCTCCTCCTGGACCAGGCTGGCCGCCCAGATCACGACGTCGGCCTCGGCGATGGCGCGCGCGGCACGGAACGTCAGCAGGTCGGCGGCGCCGGGGCCGGCACCGACGAAGGTCACTTTGCCGGCGGGGGCGTCGGCCATGGGATGGGTCCTCTCGTACAGGGGGTGGAACGGGGGCTGGAGGCGGGGCTCGTCAGAGCTTTCCGCCGCGTCCGCCGTCACGCCGGGCGGGTGCGATGAGCGTCGACAGATAGGGCAGGGGCGTGTCGTCGAGCTCGGCGGCCCGGCGCACGGACTCCTCCGGCAGGCCGAGCGCCGAGCCCCACACGGCGTCGCCGAGCCGCCCCGTCTCGCGCAGCGCCTCGGCGACCTCGTGCGCCTGCCGCCCGAACTTGTAGGCGACCACGGTCCCGGGCCCGGCCAGCGCGTCCTTCAACACGGCCGACCCGGCGGTGACGGGCACGAGCGTGAGCGGCTCGGTGCCCTCGGTCAGCACGGCACCCGACCGGGCGGCGAGGTCCTGCATGGCGGTGATCCCGGGCACGGTCTGCACGACGGTCCCCGGCACGAGCTCGGCGATGGTCTGCGCGAGGTAGGTGAACGTCGAGTACACGTTGGGGTCGCCGATGGTCGCGAAGGCCACCGACGCGTGCCGCCGCAGCAGCTCGGCGACCCGTTCACCGGCCGCGTCCCAGGCCGCCTCGCGCCGCTCCCGGTCGCTGCGCTCGTTCAGCGCGAACACGACCCGGACGACCTTCTCCTCGGGCACGTAGTGCAACACGGTCGCCTCTGCCCGCCCGCGCTCCCCGCCGTCCGTTCCGTCGGGCGCGGCCATCACGGGCACCACCACGACCTCGGCCTCCCGCAGGGCGTTGACGCCCTTGACGGTCACCAGCTCCGGATCCCCGGGCCCGACCCCGACTCCGACCAGCCTGCTGCTCATGACGTCCCGCACCTCTCCACGAACCGACGGGCGACACCGGGCTCGGACGCCCAGTGCGTGTGCAGATAGCTCGCGTGCACACCGCGCTGTACAAAACCTTCGACCCGCGGACGGGGCCCCCGGACCCCCCAGGCGGGCTCCGCCCCCGCGCCGGGCTCCACGACGGTCCGGTGGAACTCGTGCCCCCGCATCCGTGTCCCGGCCGCCGCGAGCACACTGTCGCCCACGGCCACGGCGTCCCGGTAGCCCAGCGTGAGCCGCTCGGTCATCCGCGCCCGGGCGTCCAGCACCCCGCACATCGGCAGCCCGTCCAGCTCCCGGCACAGATACAGCAGCCCCGCACACTCGGCGGCCACGGGAGCACCGCTCGCCGCCAGTTCGGCAACGGCCTTGCGCAGGGGTTCGTTGGCGGACAGCTCGGCGGCGTACACCTCGGGGAACCCACCCCCGATCACCAACCCGGAGGTCTCCTCCGGCAGTTCCTCGTCCCGCAACGGATCAAAGGTCACGACTTCGGCCCCGGCGGCGGTGAGCAGCTCGGTGTGTTCGGCGTAGGAGAAGGTGAACGCAGCCCCACTGGCGACAGCGACAACAGGCGCCCGCCGCCCGACCACTTCACCCGCCCGCGTCGAGCCGGCGGGGGTGGCCGGCCTTTCATCCGACCGCGAGGAGGGGGTCCAAGGGGCGGAGCCCCCTGGTACGGCACCGGCTGCACGTGCCAGTGCCTCCAACGCCCCCAGATCACACCCGTCCAACACCTGCGCAGCCATCGCCTCGACCGCCTCGACCGCCGCACCCTGCCGCTCGGCGACAGGAACCAGCCCGAGATGCCGCGACGGCGTGGACACCTGCGCAGCCCGCCGCAACACCCCCAGCACCGGCACCCCGGCCTGCTCCAGCGCCTCCCGCAACAGCTCTTCGTGCCGGTCCGAGGCGACCTTGTTCAGGATCACGCCCCCGACCCGCACCTCCGGATCCCAGGAGGCGAACCCGTGCACCAGCGCCGCCACCGACCGCGACTGCGACGACGCGTCCACGACCAGCACCACCGGCGCCCGCAACAGCTTCGCGACGTGAGCCGTCGACGCCAGCTCACCCTCGCCCGCCGCCCCGTCGTACAGCCCCATCACGCCCTCGACGACGGCGATGTCACACCCCCGCGCCCCGTGCAGGAACAGCGGCCCGACCAGCTCGGGCCCGCACAGGTACGCGTCCAGGTTCCGTCCCACCCGCCCGGTCGCGAGCGCGTGGTACCCGGGGTCGATGTAGTCCGGCCCGACCTTGTGCGGGGACACGGCGAGCCCCCGCGCGGCGAACGCGGCCATCAACCCCGTGGCAACGGTGGTCTTGCCACTGCCCGACGAGGGCGCGGCGATGACCAGCCGTGGGACGGAAGCACTCACCACTCGATGCCCCTCTGGCCCTTCTGGCCCGCGTCCATGGGGTGCTTGACCTTCGACATGTCGGTCACGAGATCGGCGAAGTCGACGAGCTTCTCGGGCGCGTTACGGCCGGTGATGACGACGTGCTGCGTCCCGGGCCGGTCGCGCAGCACGGAGATCACCTCGTCCGTGTCCACCCAGCCCCAGTGCATCGGGTAGGCGAACTCGTCGAGCACGTACAGCTTGTACGTCTCGGCCGCCAGGTCCCGCTTGACCTGCTCCCAGCCCTCCCGGGCCTTCTCCTCGTTGTCCATCTGGGCGTCGCGCTGCACCCAGGACCAGCCCTCGCCCATCTTGTGCCAGTCGACGGACCCGCCCTCGCCGGAGGCGCCGAGCACCCGCAGGGCGTTCTCCTCGCCGACCTTCCACTTCGCCGACTTGACGAACTGGAACACCCCGATCGGCCACCCCTGGTTCCAGGCCCGCAACGCGAGCCCGAAGGCGGCGGTGGACTTGCCCTTGCCGACGCCCGTGTGGACGACGACCAGCGGCCGGTTCCGGCGCTGCCGGGTCGTCAGCCCGTCGTCCGGCACCACACTCGGCTGTCCCTGCGGCATTACGCGGCCCTCCTCTGCACGTCCTTCACGAGCCCGGCGATGCTGTCCGCCCGCAGCTCGTCCAATGTCACGGCCGTACCGCCCAGTTCACCGGCGAGCTGCCCGGCGAGCCCGAGCCGTACCGGCCCCGACTCGCAGTCCACGACGACCGAGGCGACCGAGTCGGCCGCGAACAGCCGCGCCGCACGCCCGGCCAGGGCGACCGGCTCCGGGCCGCCGGTGGCGCGCCCGTCCGTCACCAGCACGACCAGCGGCCGCCGCGCGGGATCGCGCAGCCGCTCCACGCGCAGCACGTCGTGCGCGCGCAGCAGTCCCGCCGCGAGCGGTGTACGCCCGCCCGTCGGCAGCGTCTCCAGCCGGGCCGCCGCCGCGTCCACCGACGAGGTCGGCGGCAGCGCGACGTCCGCGTCCGTGCCGCGGAAGGTCACCAGGCCCACCTTGTCGCGCCGCTGGTAGGCGTCCAGCAGCAGCGACAGCACGGCGCCCTTCACGGCGCTCATCCGCTGCCGTGCCGCCATCGACCCGGAGGCGTCCACGACGAACAGCACGAGGTTGCCCTCGCGCCCCTCGCGGGTGGCCTGCCGCAGATCGTCCCGGCGCACCACCAGGCCCGGCCCGGACCGTCCGCGCGCCCGCTGGTGCGGGGCCGCCGCCTGCACGGTCGCGGCCAGGTGCAGCTTGGTGAGCGCGCCCCGGGGCCGCCGGGCCCCGGTCGTCCGCCCGTGCTCGGTCCGCGCCCGCGAACGCCGCCCGGCGGCACCCTCCCCGATGCCGGGCACGCTCAGCACCTTGGTGCGAAACGGCTCCGACGCCCGTACGGCCGACTGCTCGCCGGCGCCCGACGGCTGCGGCTGCCCGCCCTCGCCGGCCTCCGGCCGGGCCGCCGTGTCGCCGTCGCCCTGCGGTGCGTCGTCGGGCTCCGGCTGTCCGCCACCCCCGCCGGGCCCGTCAGGGCCGGGATCCGGGTCCGGGTCGTCGTCGTCCGAGCCGCCGAACTCCTCCAGGGTCTCGTCGAGCTTGTCCTCGTCGAGCCCCGGCGCGTCGAAGGGGTTGCGCCGCCGCCGGTGCGGCAGCGCGAGCAGCGCCGCCTGCCGGACGTCCTCGGCGAGCACGTCCGTGCGCCCGGCCCAGGCCGCCAGCGCGGTGGCGGTGCGCGCCATCACGATGTCGGCGCGCATGCCGTCCACCTCGAAGGCCGCGCAGGTCGCCGCGATCTGCCGCAGCGCCCCGTCGCCCAGCCGCACGGACGGCAGCAGCTCACGCGCGGCGACGATCCGGGCCCGGACGGCGGCCTCGTCCTCGGCCCAGCGCGCGGCGAAGGCGGCCGGGTCGTCGTCGTAGGCCAGGCGCCGCTTGACGACCTCCACCCGCTGGTCCGGCTCCCGGGAGGCCGCGACCTCCACGGTCAGCCCGAAGCGGTCGAGCAGCTGCGGCCGCAGCTCGCCCTCCTCGGGGTTCATGGTGCCGACGAGCAGGAAACGGGCCGCGTGCCGTACGGAGACGCCCTCGCGCTCGACGTAGGAGGCGCCCATCGCGGCCGCGTCCAGCAACAGGTCGACCAGGTGGTCGTGGAGGAGGTTGACCTCGTCGACGTAGAGGATCCCGCGGTGCGCGTCGGCCAGCAGGCCCGGCTCGAAGGCCTTCACACCCTCCGCGAGGGCCCGCTCGATGTCCAGCGCGCCGACGAGCCGGTCCTCGGAGGCGCCGACGGGCAGTTCGACCATGCGGGCGGGCCGCTCGGCACCGCCGCCGGCCTCGTGGGGCCCGTCCGGGCACCCCGGGTCGGGGGAGGCGGGGTCGCAGGAGAAACGGCAGCCTGGGACGACCGGGACCTGAGGCAGCAGCGCCGACAGCGCCCGCACCGCCGTCGACTTGGCCGTGCCCTTCTCGCCGCGCACCAGCACACCGCCGACCGCCGGGGACACCGCGTTCAGCAGCAGCGCCAGCCGCAGGTCGTCCTGGCCCACGACGGCCGTGAACGGAAAGGGGGTGCTCACTTCTCGTCGCCCTCCAAGTCGCCTTCGAGTTCCAGATAGGTCGCGCGCAGCCGCTCCAGCGTCTCCGCGTCCGGTTCGGCCCACAGGCCGCGGTCGGCGGCCTCCAGCAGCCGCTCGGTGATGCCGCGCAGCGCCCACGGGTTGGACTTCTTCATGAAGTCCCGGTTCTCCGGGTCGAAGACGTACTCGGCGCTGAGCTTCTCGTACATCCAGTCGTCCACGACCCCGGCCGTGGCGTCGTACCCGAACAGGTAGTCCACGGTCGCCGCCATCTCGAAGGCGCCCTTGTAGCCGTGCCGCCGCATGGCCGCCATCCAGCGCGGGTTGACCACCCGGGCGCGGAACACGCGGTGCGTCTCCTCGCCGAGCGTGCGGGTCTTCACCTGGTCGGGGGTGGCCGAGTCACCGACGTAGGCCTCGGGGCTCGCGCCCGTCAGGTGCCGCACCATGGCGACCATGCCGCCGTGGTACTGGAAGTAGTCGTCGGCGTCGACCAGGTCGTGCTCGCGGGTGTCGACGTTCTTCGCGGCGACGGCGATCCGCTTGAACGCCGTCTCCATGTCCCCGCGCGCGGCCCGCCCGTCGAGGCCCCGGCCGTAGGCGTAGCCGCCCCACACCGCGTACACCTCGGCGAGGTCCGCGTCGGAGCGCCAGTTGCGGGCGTCGATCAGCGGCAGCAGACCGGCCCCGTACGCCCCCGGCTTGGAGCCGAAGATGCGGGCCGTGGCCCGGCGGCGGTCGCCGTGCTCGGCGGTGTCCTGGTCGGCGTGGGCCCGGACGTAGTTGGACTCCGCCGGCTCCTCCAGCTCGGCCACCGTGCGCACGGCGTCGTCGATCAGGCCCACGACGTGCGGGAACGCGTCCCGGAAGAAGCCCGAGATGCGGACCGTCACGTCGATGCGCGGCCGGCCGAGCTCCGCCAGGGGGACCACCTCGAACCCGGTCACGCGCCGCGAGGCGTCGTCCCACACCGGCCGGCAGCCCAGCAGCGCCAGGATCTCGGCGATGTCGTCACCCTGGGTGCGCATCGCCGAGGTGCCCCACACCGTCAGGCCGACGGACGTCGGGTACTCACCGGTGTCCTGCAGATACCGCTGCACCAGCGAGTCCGCGAGCGACTGCCCGACCTCCCAGCTCAGCCGGGACGGAATGGCCTTGGGGTCGACGGAGTAGAAGTTCCGGCCCGTCGGCAGGACGTTGACCAGCCCGCGGGTCGGCGAACCGGAGGGGCCCGCCGGGACGTAGCCGCCGTTCAGCGCCCGCAGGATGTGCCCGATCTCGTCGGTGGTCTTCTCCAGCCGCGGCACGACCTCGGTGCAGGCGAACTCCAGCACCGCGACAGCCTCCGGCAGTTCGGTGCCGAGGACCTCCCGGACCAGCGGCGCGCTCTCGGCGACCGCCCAGCCGCGCTCCTCCATGCCCTCGGCGATCCGCCGGCACAGCTGCTCCAGCAGGTCGATCGCGTCGGCGGCGCTGCGCGAGGGGCCGTCCACCAGGTCCGTCAGCTCGACGGGCACCTTCACCGGAGCGCCCGGCTCGGCCAGCAGCTCCTTCTCCACCAGCCCGAAGTGCTGAGCGAGCGACGCCCTCAGGCCCGGTAGCGCGTTGGCCTGACCGCCCCACACCTGCGAGGCGCGCAGCACGGCCAGCACGAGGTTGACGCGGGGCTCTCCGACCGGACCGCCGCCCAGGATGTGCAGGCCGTCGCGGATCTGCACGTCCTTGATCTCGCACAGATAGCCGTCGATGTGCATGACGAACTCGTCGAACTCGGCGTCGTCCGGCTGTTCGTCGACGTGCAGGTCGTGGTGGAGCTCGGCGGCCTTGACCAGCGTCCAGATCTGGGCGCGCACGGTCGGGGCCTTCGCCGGGTCCAGGTCGGAGACGAGCGCGTACTCGTCGAGGAGCTGCTCCAGCTTGGCCAGGTCGCCGTAGGTGTCGGCGCGGGCCATCGGCGGCACGAGGTGGTCGACGACCGTGGCGTGCCCGCGCCGCTTGGCCTGGGTGCCCTCGCCCGGGTCGTTGACGATGAACGGGTAGATCAGCGGCAGGTCCCCGAGGACCGCGTCCGGGGCGCAGCCCCCGCTCAGCCCGAGCCCCTTGCCGGGCAGCCACTCCATGGTGCCGTGCTTGCCCATGTGGACGATGGCGTCGGCGCCGAAACTGTTCTCCAGCCACCGGTAGGCCGCCATGTAGTGGTGGGACGGCGGCATGTCCGGGTCGTGGTAGATCGCGATCGGGTTCTCGCCGAAACCGCGCGGCGGCTGGATCATCACCACGACGTTCCCGAACTGCAGGGACGCCAGCACGATGTCGTCGCCGTCGACGTAGAGGCTGCCCGGCGGCTCGCCCCACGCCTCCGTCATGGCGTCCTTCAGCTCCGGGTCGAGCGTGTCGAACCACGCCCGGTAGTCAGCCAGCGGTACCCGGGCGGGAGCGGCGGCCAGTTGCTCCTCCGTCAGCCACTCCACGTCGTGCCCGCCGGCGTTGATCAGCCGGTGGATCAGCTCGTCACCCTCGTCCGGATGCCCCTCGACGACGTACCCGGCGTCCCGCAGCGCGTCCAGCACCCGCACCGCCGAGGCCGGGGTGTCCAGCCCGACCGCGTTGCCGACCCGCGAGTGCTTCGTCGGGTACGCGGTGAAGACCAGCGCCAGCTTCTTCTCGGCGTTGTCCTTGTGCCGCAGCCGCGCGTGCCGTACGGCGATGCCGGCGACGCGGGCGGCCCGCTCCGGGTCGGCGACGTAGACGGGCACGTCGTCCGGGCCCTGCTCCTTGAAGGAGAACGGCACGGTGATCAGCCGCCCGTCGAACTCCGGGATCGCCACCTGCATCGCGGCGTCCATGGGGGAGAGGGCGGCGTCCGAATCCGCCCAGGTCTGCCGCGAGGACGTCAGGCACAGGCCTTGGAGCACGGGGATGTCCAGCTCGGCGAGGGCGCCGATGTCCCAGGCCTCCTCGTCGCCGCCCGCCGAGGCCTGCGAGGCGTGGGTGCCGCCCGCGGCGAGGACGGTGGCGACCAGGGCGTCCGCCTGCCCGAGGATCTCGTACAGCCCGGCGTCCGCGCCGCGCAGCGAACCGCAGTACACGGGCAGCGCGTTGGCGCCGTGCGCCTCGATCGCGTCGCACAGGGTGTCGACGAAGGCGGTGTTGCCGCTCAGCTCGTGGGCCCGGTAGAAGAGCACGCCGACGGTCGGACGGCCCGGCACGATCTCACGCTCGCCGTGGACGCCGTACTCGGGCATCTTCCGCGGCTCGACGAACCCCTCGCCCGTCAGCAGCACGGTGTCCGAGAGGAACCGGGCGAGTTCGGTGAGGTTGTCCGGGCCGCCCTCCACGAGGTACCGCAGGGCCTCCGCGACGACACCGGCAGGGACGGACGACTCGGCCATCAGCTCCGCGTCCGGCACGGCCTCGCCGCCCAGCAGCACGGTGGGGATGCCGGAGGCCTTCAGCGCGGCGAGCCCGTCCTCCCAGGCCCGCTTGCCGCCGAGCAGCCGGACGACGGCGACGGACGCCCCGTCCAGCAGGGCGGGCAGCTCCTCCCGGACGTCCACGCGGGTCGGGTTGCCGATCCGGTAGTCGGCACCGGCGGCGGCCCGGGCCGCCAGCAGGTCCGTGTCGGCGGTCGACAACAACAACACAGTGCTCATGCGGGTGCTCCCGGTGGAATGAAGGGCAGTCCTTGCGGCGCGCCGGACTCGATGAGCCGCCACAGCGCGTCGGTGTCCGCGTGCTGTTCGATCAGGTCGCCGAGCCGGTCGAGCTGCTCCTCGCGCAGCGCGGCGAACGAGGTGTCCGGCGCGGGCACGAAGCGACGGCCCGCGGCGGCCGCCACCTCGCGCAGGAAGGCCCGCCGGAAGCCGTCCGACTCCAGCGAGCCGTGCCAGTGCGTGCCCCAGGTCTGGCCGACCCGGCAGCCGTCCAGGAAGGCGGCGCCTCCCTGGACGTCGGCGACCCCGTGGTGGATCTCGTATCCCTCGACGCGTTCCCCGAGGGCCTCGCCCTGCGGCCGGGTGAGGGTCTTCTCGCGGGCGAACCGCACCCGCACGGGCAGGATCCCGAGCCCGTCGACATGGCCCCGGCGGCTCTCCACGTCGTCCTCGATGTGCTCGCCGAGGATCTGGAAGCCGCCGCAGATGCCGAGGACGGGCCGCTGTTCGGCGGCCCTGCGGACCAGGGCGTCGGCGAGCCCGCGCTCGCGCAGCCACTCCAGCGCCCGGACCGTCCCCCGGGTGCCGGGCACGATGACGAGGTCGGCGTCGGACAGCTCCTCCGGCCGGTCCACGAACCGCACCACGACGCCCGGTTCGGCGGCCAGCGCGTCCACGTCGGTGAAGTTGGACATCAGCGGCACGGCGCACACCGCGACGCGCAGCACGTCCTCGCCGACCGGCGGGGCGACGACGGACTCCCGCACGGCCCCCCGCAGAGAGACCCTGAGGCCGTCCTCCTCGTCGATCCCGAGCCCGTGCCGGAACGGCAGCACGCCGTACGTCTTGCGCCCCGTGAGCCCGTACAGCATGTCCAGGCCCGGCTCCAGCAGGGAGACGTCCCCGCGGAACTTGTTGACGAGGAACCCGGCGACACAGGCCTGGTCCTCGGGCGACAGCAGCGCCACCGTCCCGAAGAACGAGGCGAACACACCGCCCCGGTCGATGTCACCGACGACGAGCACGGGCAGCCCGGCGTTCCGGGCGATCCCCATGTTCACGATGTCCGTCCGCCGCAGATTGATCTCGGCGGGAGAACCGGCCCCCTCACAGATCACCGCGTCATACGTGCCCCGCAACTGCTCCAGGCAGTCCAGCACCGTCCCGAGCAACTGCTGCTGCCGTCCGCCGTGGTAGCCGCGCGCACTCAGCTCCCCGACCGGCTTGCCCAGCAGCACCACCTGACTGCTCTGTTCGCCACCGGGCTTGAGCAGCACCGGGTTCATCAGCGCGGTCGGCTCGACGCGGCAGGCCTGTGCCTGCATGGCCTGGGCCCGCCCGATCTCGGCACCCTCCGTCGTCACGAAGGAGTTCAGGGACATGTTCTGCGCCTTGAAGGGCGCGACCTTGACGCCCTGGCGCACCAGCCACCGGCAGATCCCGGCGGTCACGACGCTCTTGCCGGCGTCGGAGGTGGTACCGGCGACGAGAAGCCCACCGCTCATGTCATTTCCCCCTTCTCGATGACCGCGCGCTCATCAGCAACCGCGCACCGGCGCACACTCCCAGCGCGAGCCAGGTGACGTGCTTCGACAACCGCACGGCCCGTTCGACGTCCCGCGTACCGACGGCACGCCCCTGGGTGTTCAGCGCGGGCCGGTGCTCCACCCGCCCGCCGTAGGAGAGCGTCCCGCCGAGCCGCACCCCGAGCGCCCCGGCGAACGAGGCCTCCACCGGCCCGGCGTTGGGGCTCGGATGCTTGGCCGCATCGGCCCGCCAGGCCCGCACGGCCCCCCGCGGATCCGGCCCGGCCAGGGCGGCGAGCACGGCGGTCAGCCGCGCTCCCGGCCACCCGGCGAGGTCGTCCAGCCGCGCGGAGGCCCACCCGTAGCGGCGGTACCGGGCCGACTTGTGCCCGACCATGGCGTCCAGGGTGTTGACGGCCCGGAACCCGAGCAGCCCCGGCACCCCTCCGACGGCCCCCCACACCAGGGCCCCCACCACCGCGTCGGAGGTGTTCTCGGCGACGGATTCGACCACGGCCCGGGCCATGCCGTCGGCGTCGAGGGCCTGCGGGTCCCGCCCGCACAGGTGCGGCAGCCGGGCCCGGGCCGCCTCGACGTCCCCGGCCTCCAGGGCACGGCCGATGGTCCGGGCCTCCCGGGCGAGTGAAGTCCCCCCGAGGACGGCCCAGGTGGCGGCGGCGGTCAGGGCGACGGAGGCGGCGGGGGAGGTGCGCACGGCACGCGCGGCGACGGACCCGAGGGCGACGGCCCCTCCGGCACAGACGGCGGTGTGCAGCGCGCCCCACCCGCGGTGGTCCCGCCACAGCACCCGTTCCACGGCGCCCGCGGCCCGTCCGAACGCGGCGACCGGATGCCCCCGGTGGGGATCACCGAGCAGCAGGTCACCGATCAGACCGGCGGCGGCGCCGTACGCGAAGACGCGACCGGCACCCATGGGCTCAGCCGGCCAGGAGGGCGGGCAGGGGTGGGGTGTTGAACCTCGATCGGCAGCCGCGCATGGCGATATGTGTCCTCACTCAGGGTGTCCACGCCCTGGTTCGACGAGACCGGCGGCGAGAGTTCCTGGCTCCCGGGGATTGCTACCCCGGTGACAGTGGCGGGACCGCGCCGGACTCGCACCGGCTTCCTCTCCTGCCGCCGTACTGGCCCCGGCAGTCCACCACGGCCGGGAACCGCCGTCAACTTGCCGTTGACCTGCGGGGGGAGAGTGTGGAGAACCCCACATCGCCCCTGCCGCCACACGACGACCGGGCGGCACGGGACCGAAGTCCCGTGCCGCCCGGTGGACACGACGTGCGGTCGGTCGGGCCCTCAGGCCACGATCAGATAGATCCCGTACCCCACGGCCGCGGCACACGCCGCGAAGCACGCGTACGCGCCGGTGACCGCGAGCCCCGCGGACCCGCCCTGCGCCACCGCCCGCTCGCGGCGCGACAGGCCGGTGATGCCGATGGTGAACAGGCCGACGAGGGCCACGGTGACCACGAGGCTGACGCCGAAGACGGAGCCGAGGGCCGCCCAGTCGATCTTCATATCGGAGACTCTTCCTTGTAACCGGTGGCGGTCAGACCGTGGTGGTCGTGGTCGGCGTGCGCTCGGCGGTGGCCTGCGCCGGGAACGAGGGGACCGGGTCCTCCGGCGCCGTGGCCGTGCCACCCGCCGGGGGCGGCGTCACGGCGGCGATCGCCGTGGTGACCACGCCCGCGGGCTCCGCGTCGTCGATCTCGCTGTCGGTGTCGTTGACGTTGGTGTGGTCGACCACCTCGCGCCGCGACAGCTTCCAGATCGCCGCGCTGGAGGCGATGAGGAAGACGGCCACCACGGCGGTGCCCCAGCTGCCGAAGCCGGTGACGTACTCGGCGAGAGCCCCCACCAGGGCCGCCGCCGGCAGCGTCAGACCCCACGCGACGAACATCCGCGTCGCGGTGGACCAGCGGACCACGCCGCCCTTGCGGCCGAGCCCGGCACCCATCACCGAACCGGACACGGAGTGCGTCGTGGAGAGGGAGAAGCCGAGGTGCGAGGAGGCCAGGATGACCGTGGCAGCGGAGGTCTGGGCGGCGAAGCCCTGCTGCGGCTGGAGGTCGGTCAGTCCCTTGCCCATGGTGCGGATGATGCGCCAGCCGCCCAGGTAGGTGCCGAGCGCGATGGCGAGACCCGCCGAGAGGATGACCCACATGGGCGGGTCCGAGTCGGGCGCGACGGCGCCGCCGGCGACCAGGGCGAGCGTGATGACGCCCATGGTCTTCTGCGCGTCGTTGGTGCCGTGGGCCAGGGAGACCAGGCCCGCGGAGGCGATCTGGCCGGCCCGGTAGCCCTTCTTGGACGCCTTGCCGTCGGCCTTGCTGCCGAGGGAGTAGGTCAGCCGCGTGGCGAGCATCGCCGCGATGCCCGCGACCAGCGGGGCGGCGATCGCCGGGATCAGCACCTTGGTGACCAGCACGTCCCCGTGCACCGCGCCGACGCCCGCGGAGGCGATCGTGGCGCCGATCAGACCGCCCATGAGGGCGTGGGAGGAGCTGGAGGGCAGACCGACCAGCCAGGTCAGCAGGTTCCAGAGGATCGCGCCGACCAGGGCGGCGAAGATGACCTCGGGACGGATGCCGGCCTCGTCGACGAGGCCTTTGGAGATCGTGTTGGCGACTTCGACGGACAGGAAGGCGCCGACCAGGTTGAGGACCGCGGACATGGCCACCGCAACCTTGGGCTTCATGGCGCCCGTGGAAATGGTTGTGGCCATCGCGTTCGCGGTGTCGTGGAAACCGTTCGTGAAATCGAACGCGAGTGCGGTTACCACCACAATCGCGAGGATCAGCGAGAAGCTTTCCATTTACCCAGGCAATCGTTCGAGGTTGTTGGCTCGATGAACGTAGGGAACCTGGGTGAACGGAAGATGAACTGGGAGGGGCGCAGGGGTGACCGCAACGGGGGGTCGGCATTCCGCCTCGGAACGGCCGTCCGGCGCCTCGGCAGCCGACCGCCGAGGGCGTTCCGCGTCACTCGTACGAGTGACGTGTCGAACGGACCTCGGTCAGGCGTCGGGATGCCGCCGCGATCGTGTACGAAGACCGCCCCCGACGTACCCCGCCCGCAGCGGCCCGGGGCCCAGCCTGGAAGGATCGCGGCATGGCTGAGCAGCGAGGCGACGAGCGGGGCACGGCGGACGTACCGGGGCGCGAGGCGGGTGCGGGGGAGCCATGCCGCAGGACCGCGCGCCCGGAGGAGATACGCGCCTGGGACGACCTCGTCACGACGGCCCGCCGGACGGTCTCGGAGGGACTCGTCGTCGGGACGTCCGGCAACGTCTCGGTGCGCGTCGGGGACACCGTCCTGGTCACCCCGTCCGGCGTCCCCTACGACCGGCTGACCCAGGACGACATGACCGGCGTCGGCCTCGACGGCCGGCAGGTCCTCGGCACCCTCGTTCCGACCAGCGAGCTGCCCATGCACCTCGCCGTCTACCGCACGACCGGCGCGCTGGCCGTCGTCCACACCCACGCCGTGCACGCCACGGCCGTCTCGACGCTCGTGACCGAGCTCCCGCTGGTCCACTACATGGCCGCCGCGCTCGGCGGACCCGTCAGGGTCGCCCCCTACGCGACCTACGGCAGCGAGGAGTTGGCCGAGAACATGCTCCACGCCCTCACCGGCCGCTCCGGCTGCCTGCTCCAGAACCACGGCACCGTCACCCACGGCGGCACCCTCGCCCAGGCCTACGACCGCACCGCCCAGCTGGAGTGGATGTGCCGCCTGTGGCTCACCGCCTCCGCGGTGCCCGGGCTGACCCCGAGCCTGCTGTCCCGGGAGCAGCTGACGGAGGTGGAAGAGCGCCTGCGCGGCTACGGCCAGCGCGGCTGAGCCGTCCGCACGACCGCCGCGGAGCCCACCACCCGGCCCGGCCCACCGGCCGCCCGCGGAGCCCCACCACCAGGGCCCCGTCCCACCGGCCGCCCTGACCGTCCGCCAGGACGGCGGAGATCACCCCCGGCCCCGGCCCCGTCCCACCGGCCGCCCGCGCAGCCCGCGCTGTCCGTCGGGACGGCGAGGCCCCCCGGGCCTCGTCCCACCGGTTGCCCGCGCCCTCCGCTGGGACGGCGGAGATCACCCCCGGCCTCGTCCCCCTGGTCGCCGGCTCCCTCCGTCGCGACAGCGGAGATCACCCCGCGGCTCCCTCCCACTGGTCACCCGCGGCGTCCGCCGGGACACTGGAGCCGTGCGCATCGTCAAAGCGACGGCCGCTGCCGTCACCGCCGTGATCGGGGCCGGGGCCGCCGCGGTGGCCGCCGGCCGGCTCGCCAGCGACGCCGCGCTCAAGGCGCCCCCCGGCAGGCCCCTGCCCACCGAACCCCGGCTCACCGTGCACGGCACCGCCGCCGGGCAGATCCGCCTCACCCGGGACCTCGCCGCCCTGCGTCCCGGCCGCTACGGCCTCTCCGGTGACGGTTCCCACGCCGTCGTCGGCCCGGTCCTGACCGGCACCCAGCACCCCGCCGACACCGTCGTGCGCCGCCTGGAGACCGTCACGCACGGCACGCTGGAATCGGGGGACAAGGTCTGGCTCACGCCGAACGTGTACGTCGGCAACCCCGGCACCGCTCTCGGACTCGACCACACCGACGTAGACGTCCCCGGCGAACTCGGCTCCCTGCCCGCCTGGTTCGTGCCGGGCAAGCGCACCACCTGGGTGATCGCCGTGCACGGCCTGGGCACCACCCGGGAACTCGCCCTGAACGTCATGGGGTTCCTGCACCGCAGCCACTTCCCGGTGCTCGCCCTCGCCTACCGCGGCGACCTGGGCGCACCGCGCCCGCCCGACGGCCTGAACCACCTCGGCGAGACCGAGTGGCGCGACCTCGACGCGGCCATCCGCTACGCCGTGCGCCACGGGGCCCGGCAGGTCGTCCTGCACGGCTGGTCCACCGGCGCCACCATGGCCCTGCGCGCCGCCGCGCACTCGGAGCTCCGCGACCGCGTCTCCGGGCTGGTCCTGGACTCCCCGGTGCTCGACTGGGAGGCCACCCTGCGCGCCCTCGCCTCGGCCCGCCGCACCCCGGGCGCGCTGCTGCCCCTCGCGGTCCGCGCCGCCCAGGGCCGCACAGCCCTGACCGGCGACCGCGTCGCGAGTACGGCCCCGGCCGACGGACTGCGCGTCCCGGCGCTCGTGCTCCACGGACCGGACGACACCGTCGCCCCCTGGCAGCCGTCGCGCCGGCTCGCCGACGCCCGCCCCGACCTGGTCGCCCTCCGCACCGTCGCCGACGCTCCGCACGGCGCCATGTGGAACGCCGACCCGGAAGGCTACGAGGAGGCGCTCCGGCGTTTCCTGACGCCCCTTGTCTGACCCCACTGTCTGACCCCACTCCGGCCCCCGTCTTCGGCCCACCACCCGCCGAGCCGCTCCCGGCGGTCTCTCCCACACCTCCCGTTCACACCCTGTTCGCCCTGCAGCAACCACCTCTCCTCCCGCTCCCCGCGGACCGGTCGCCACGATTCCGTTTAGCGTCGTACCACTGGCCGATTCCCGGCCCTCGACCACTTCCGTGAGCCGGTGCGTTGGCCATCCCCGTCGCCCGCCGTGACATTCCGTTTGGGTTTTCGGACCGTCAACCGGAAGACTGCCCCCGTGACGTCCCGTATCCCGCGCGACTCCAGGCTTCGACTCGTCCGCCCGCGACCCCTGGCCGCCGCCCCTCCAACGATGAACCAGCGGCGCTCGCGCCGCCCCGCGCCGCGCCCCCCGGAGGGCACCCCGGCACCGGCGGAGCTGGCCAGAATGGCGCGCTCAGGTCTGGCCGACGCGGCGCGCGTCGCCCGCTGGGCGGACGCCGCGCTCGGCCCCGGCCGGGACAGCGCCACCGACGACGGCAAGGCCACCCTCTCCGACGCGACCGCCGAACGGGCCGCCCGCGATCTGGGCCTGACCCCCGCTCAGGTCAGGGCCGACTGGGACACCGCCCGCCTCGCCGGCCTCGTCGAGGTGCACGGCGACAGCGCCCGCCCCGGCTGGCGGCTGCGCGCCTGGGACCGCGACGACAGCGCCGTGCTGCGCGGCTGGGTCGCGCTCTTCGACGCGTGGTCGCTCGCATACCCGGAGCCCGCGGAGCACGAGCCCGCCGCCGTCGCCGAGGTCGTCTCGGCCATGCCGCAGGCGCTCTCCTTCCTCCAGCTGTCCGCCGGCCCCGTCCCCGTCGAGCAGCTCCTCGACCTCCTGGAGCAGCGGGTCACCGAGCTGCGGACCGCCCGCTGCGAGATCCCCTACGGCCCCCAGCCCGAGCCGCCGGCCGAACCGGAGCCCACCGACGCCCCGCTCGCCCCGCTGCTGGACTGGGCCCTGCGCGCCCTCGCCTCCGTCGGCGCCCTCACCTACGGCGACGGCCAGGCCACTCTCACCCCCCTCGGCAACTGGGCCGTCTGGGTCAAGCTGGAGCAGATCTGCGTCGCCGCGCAGAGCCCCGCCGGGAACATCGAGCAGGCCGCCGAGGACATGCTCCGAGGCTGCGCCCAGCTGCGACCGAACGCGGCCCGTGCCGAGTACCGCGCCTGGCTCGCCGCCCGCCCGGTCGGAAGCGCCGTCACCGAACTCCTCGACGCCGCCCGCGGCGAGGACGCCCTGCTGCGCGGCCTCGCCTTCGAGGCGCTGCGCGTGGTCGGCGCCCCCGCCGAGCCGGACGTCCGGGGCGTGCTGGACGAGCCCACGCTCAGGCCGTACGCGCTGCTGTGGCTGGCCGAGCACGACGGCGCCGACCCCGAGGACGCCCACGAGGTCCTCACCCGCGAGGAGGCGACCTGGCTGTGGGTGGACACCGCCGCCGCCGTCGCGGACCACGGTGAGGCGCCGCTGCTGGTGCGCCACCTGGAGTCGGCGGTGCAGCCGACCGTCCCGAGGCTCCTGGACGAGGTACGCGCCGTGGGACACCCGCGCACCGTGCAGGTGCTGGTCGCCCTCGCCGCCGCACACCCCGACCCGGCCCTGGCCAAGGCGGTCCGCCGGGCCGCCTTCCAGGTGCACACCGGAGGCAGCTGAGGCGCGTCGGGCCGGGGCGTCAGCCCGTCGTGATCTCCGGGGCGTACGTCCCGAAGCTCCACACGTTGCCCTCGAGGTCCCGGGCCATGTAGTCCCGCGAGCCGTAGTCCTGGTCCGTCGGGGGCATCAGCACCTCCACGCCGTGCTCCACGGCGTGGCGGTGGTGCCCGTCCACGTCGTCCACCACCACGTACACCCCCGTGGTGCCCGCGTTCTTCATGGCCGTGTCGAACAGCCCGCCCCGCCCCTTGGTGCCGACCATCACCGCGCCGTTGCCCTGGGCCAGCTCGGCGTGCAGCACCGAGCCGTCCTCGCCTTCGTACACCGACAGCTCCGTGAACCCGAAGGCCTCCGTGAGCTGCCGGATCGCCGCCTTCGCGTCCGCGTACAGCAGCGTCGGGTAGATGCTCGGACGCCCGCCGGACGTGCCTGCCATGGCGATCACTTCCTCGTGTCTCGCGGGGCTGTCCCCCTCAGTGTTCCACCGGCCACCGACAAAGCTCCCCCGTCCGGCCGCCGGTGATCGAACACCCGCACACAGAAAAAGTGGTTGCACGTCCCCGTTAGACTGTCCTCCATGGCCATTCTCCTCGCGCATTAGACGGCGGGAACGCCCGCCCGTCGCCCGCCACCGCCCTTCCAACGGCGTGCTACGCGCGGCACGGCACCCCCTGATCCGTCCATCCCGCCCCCGTATCCGCCCTGGAGTCTGTCCGTGATCTCCGCTTCCGGTATCGAGCTGCGCGCCGGTGCCCGCGTCCTCATCGAAAACGCCTCGTTCCGCATCGCCAAGGGCGACCGCATCGGGCTGGTCGGCCGCAACGGCGCGGGGAAGACCACCCTCACCAAGTGCCTCGCCGGCGACGGCATCCCCGCCGGCGGCACCATCACCCGCTCCGGCGAGGTCGGCTACCTCCCGCAGGACCCCCGCACCGGCGACCTCGACGTCCTCGCCCGCGACCGCATCCTGTCCGCGCGCGGCCTGGACGTGCTGCTCCGCAAGATGCGCGAGAACGAACAGCGCATCGCCAACGGCCAGGGCGCCACCCGCGAGAAGGCCCTCAAGCAGTACGAGCGCCAGGAGACCGAGTTCCTCACCAAGGGCGGGTACGCCGCCGAGGCCGAGGCCGCCACCATCGCCGCCGCGCTCAACCTGCCCGACCGCGTGCTCGGCCAGCCCCTGCACACCCTGTCCGGTGGACAGCGCCGCCGTATCGAGCTGGCCCGGATCCTCTTCTCCGACGCGGACACCCTGCTGCTCGACGAGCCCACGAACCACCTCGACGCCGACTCGATCGTCTGGCTGCGGGACTACCTCAAGACCTACCGCGGCGGCTTCGTCGTGATCTCCCACGACGAGGACCTCGTCGAGACGGTCGTCAACAAGGTGTTCTACCTGGACGCCAACCGCGCCCAGATCGACATCTACAACATGGGCTGGAAGCTCTACCAACAGCAGCGCGAGGCCGACGAGAAGCGCCGCAAGCGCGAGCGGCAGAACGCCGAGAAGAAGGCCTCCGCACTGCACTCCCAGGCCGACAAGATGCGGGCCAAGGCCACCAAGACCGTCGCCGCGCAGAACATGGCCCGCCGGGCCGACAAGCTGCTGGCCGGCCTGGAGGCCGAGCGGAAGTCCGACAAGGTCGCCAAGCTGCGCTTCCCCGAGCCCTCCCCGTGCGGCAAGACCCCGCTCATGGCCGAGGGCCTGTCGAAGTCCTACGGCTCGCTGGAGATCTTCACCGATGTCGACCTGGCCATCGACAAGGGCTCGCGCGTCGTCATCCTCGGTTTGAACGGCGCGGGCAAGACGACCCTGCTCCGCCTCCTCGGCGGCGCCGAGAAGCCCGACACCGGCCAGGTCATCCAGGGCCATGGCCTCAAGCTCGGCTACTACGCGCAGGAGCACGAGACGCTCGACCCGGAGCGCACGGTCCTGGAGAACATGCGCTCGGCCGCCCCCGACCTGGACCTGGTGGAGGTCCGCAAGACGCTCGGCTCGTTCCTGTTCTCCGGCGACGACGTCGACAAGCCGGCCGGGGTCCTCTCCGGCGGCGAGAAGACCCGCCTGGCCCTCGCCACCCTCGTGGTGTCCTCGGCGAACGTGCTGCTCCTCGACGAGCCGACCAACAACCTCGACCCCGCCAGCCGCGAGGAGATCCTCGGCGCGCTGCGCACCTACAAGGGCGCGGTCGTCCTCGTCACGCACGACGAGGGCGCGGTCGAGGCGCTCCAGCCGGAGCGGATCATCCTGCTGCCGGACGGCGTCGAGGACCTGTGGGGCGCCGACTACGCGGATCTCGTCGCCCTGGCCTAGAGCGGCACCGCCGCGTGATCGAATGCGTGATCAACGGCGTATGGATCATTCGGCCTAGCGGTGATCCATCATCTGTGTGAGATCTCCTCGTACCGAGGTGTGTCCTACATCGATTTCGCGGCCGAGCCCCCAATCCTTCCGGGCTCGGCCGCGCCGCCATTCTGACCTGGGCCTTTCCGGAACGATCCGTTCGGCCGTACGGACATCACGCTTCGGAATTCCGCATTCCGCATGTGGGGATGTGCTCCCGTCGTCACAACCTTGTCTCACGGACCTTGCCGAATGGGTGGCCAGGAAGGCCCGGAGGGGTGATCATGAGGAGACCAGAGCGCACTTCCCATGAGGAGGCACGGGTGGCCGAGACTCTGAAGAAGGGCAGCCGGGTGACCGGCGCCGCGCGCGACAAGCTCGCGGCAGACCTGAAGAAGAAGTACGACGCCGGTGCGAGCATCCGGGCGTTGGCCGAGGAGACCGGCCGCTCGTATGGCTTTGTGCACCGCATGCTCAGTGAGTCGGGCGTCACGCTGCGAGGGCGTGGCGGGGCGACCCGGGGCAAAAAGGCCACGGCCTGACCCCGGGTGGCCCCTCGGCTCCGATGGTGGCCACCCGGTCGGTCGACTGATCGGCCGGGTGGTTACTGTGCAGTCACTTAAGCGTGGCCTGCCACGACGGCGCAGCCGTCCAACGGGCTCGTAAGACCGCACACATCGGAGGCGTCCCATGGCTTCGCCCGACAAGGACCTCGTTCCCGTACTCGACAAGGACGGCGTACGGCTCACCGTCGACGACGCGATCGCCACGGTGACGCTGACCAACCCGGACAAGCGCAACGCGCAGAGCCCCGCTCTGTGGCGCGCGCTGACCGAGGCCGGCCGGCAGCTGCCGGGCTCCGTCCGCGTCGTGGTGCTGCGGGCCGAGGGCAAGTCCTTCTCGGCCGGGCTCGACCGACAGGCGTTCACGCCCGAGGGCTTCGACGGCGAACCGTCGTTCATCGACCTCGCGCGCGGCGCCGACGCCGAGTTGGACGCGACCATCGCCGAATACCAGGAGGCGTTCACCTGGTGGCGGCGCAGCGACATCGTCTCCGTCGCCGCTGTCCAGGGGCATGCCATCGGGGCGGGCTTCCAGCTCGCCCTCGCCTGCGACCTGCGCGTCGTCGCCGACGACGTGCAGTTCGCCATGCGCGAGACCAGCCTCGGACTCGTGCCCGACCTGACGGGCACGCACCCGCTGGTGGGACTCGTCGGATACGCCCGCGCGCTGGAGATCTGCGTGACCGGACGCTTCGTCACGGCCGAGGAGGCCGTCACCACCGGCCTGGCCAACCTCGCCGTGCCCGTCGGCCAGCTGGACGACACGGTCCGCGACCTCGTCTCGGCCGTGCTCGCCGCGCCCCGCGACGCGGTCATCGAGACCAAGGCGCTGCTGCGTGGCGCCCAGGACCGCACGTACGAGGAGCAGCGCGCCGCCGAGCGCCAGTCCCAGGCCCGAAGGCTGCGGGACCTCGCGGGCGTCGAGGACTGAGCCGCGCCGGGCGGGAGCCTCGCCGGGAGAGCGCCGACCCCAGCCGTCCGCCGCAGGTGTCCCGTCCACCGGCGCCCTGCGCGCCGGCAGGCCGCCGGCCTTGGGCCGCGCGGCACCACCGGCCCGGGACCGTGAGCGCGGTCAGCCGATCGCGCTCACCACGACCGCCACCGTCGGGTGATCCGACAGCGTCCGCCTGACCGCCGTCCGGACCTCCCGGGCCGCGTCCCTGGCCCGCCGGTCCGAGCTCACCGCCAGCTCCAGCCGGACATGGCGGTGGGGCAGCGCCGCGCCCTCGGGGAACAGCAGCTCGATGTGAACGGGGTGGCCCAGCGTGCCGGTCAGATGGAGGACGCCCTGGACGCCGAGCGCGGCGGCGGCCACCCGGGCCTCGTCGTCTCCCTCGGCCCGTGCGGGGCCCGGCGGCTCGGGAAGGCCCGCGGCCGCAGACGCCTCCTCGTCCTCGTCCAGCAGCCCCGTCACCCGCAGGTCCACCTCCGTCACCGTCAGGCCGAGCCGCCTGTTCGCCGCGGTCGCCAGCGTTTCCCGCAGCAGGGCCGCCGTCGCGGGCAGCGACTGCGAGGTCGTCGCGGCGAACTCCGCGGTCACCCTCAGCGGCCCGGGCGGCAGCGCACTCGGAGGAGCCGGCACGGCCGGTTCGGCGGTGTCCGCCGCGTCGGCGACGGCGAGCCGGAGCACGTCGAGGCGCACGCCCGGCGTGTCCCACGCCGCACGCCGCAGCACCGCCTCCGCTGCCCGCTCCGCGATCCACGCGCCGTCCCGCGCGTCACCCAGTGGCAGAAGCCTGCCGATTCCCAGCTGATGTCTCACTGTCTGCGCCCATCGGTCGGCCGTCATTCCTCCAGCCTGCCGTATCAGAGGCGCGCTTCCACGTAACCGTGCTTACGGTGGTCCAAGGACGACGAAAAGGACGTACGGCGATGACTGACATGACCGAGAACCGGGGTGCGGAGAGCGAGACCGCGGCGGTACGCAGGAGCCCGTTGGCCAAGCGCAGCGGCGGAGACGCCGGTTCCCGCGGCCGGACGACCATCGCGGACGGCGTCGTGGAGAAGATCGCCGGCCTCGCCGCACGCGACGTCGACGGGGTGCACGCCATGGGCAGCGGCATGTCCCGCACGTTCGGAGCAGTGCGCGACCGCGTGCCCGGCGGCGGCACCAAGTCGGTGTCGCGCGGCGTGAAGGCCGAGGTCGGCGAAGTGCAGGCGGCCCTCGACCTGGAGATCGTGGTCGAGTACGGCGTGTCGATCGCCGATGTGGCCCGTGACGTACGGGAGAACGTCATCACCGCCGTGGAGCGGATGACCGGCCTGGAGGTCGTCGAGGTCAACATCGCGGTGAGCGACGTGAAGCTGCCGGACGAGGAGGAAGAGGAACCGGAGCGCCGGATCCAGTGAGGCACGGGCCATCGGACAACGACACAGCGGCTGAGGAGCTGAGGAGCGCATGAGCATGGCCGTGGTCGGCATGATCGCCGGCATGGCGCTGGCCTTCGCCGGATATTTCGGCGGATTCGGTGCCTTCGTGCTGGTGGCGGCGCTGGGCGCCGTCGGCTTCGTCGTCGGCCGGTTCCTGGACGGGGACCTGGAGTTCGGCGACTTCTTCCGCCCTCGTGAACGCGAACGGCGGCGGTGACGCCCATGAGTACGGGGGCCGGTGAGCTCGACAGACCTCTGAGCGTCGTCCCGCCGGGCGAGCGCGGCGGGACGCGGATCGCCGACCGGGTCGTCGCGAAGATCGCCTCGCAGGCGGCCCGTGAGGCGGTCGGCACGCTGCCGCCCGACGCCGACCGGCCCTCCGCGTCCGTCGTCGTCCACCACGACGTCGCCCACGTCCGGGTCCACATCGACCTCGACTACCCCTGCGACATCGGCGCTCGCTGCCGCACGGTGCGTCGCCACGTGGTCGAGCGGGTGGGAACCCTGGTGGGCATGCAGGTGCCGGAGGTCGTCGTCCACGTCGAGCAGCTCCACCTGGTCGCGGGGCCCGGCGCGGTACAGGGGAGGACGCGATGAGCGAACCCCACGGCCGGGAACAACCGCCCGAGGGCACCACGCAGCGCCTGCCGGTCCTCGACGAGCAGGAGAGGCGGAACGACGACGGACCCGGCCGGTCCGATGCGTCGGACGCCCACGAGCCATCGGCCGAACCCGGGGAGGGCGGTGGCCGCGAGGGCCGCTTCTGGTCGGCGCGCCGCGTCCCCGCGGGCATCGTCGCCCTGCTGCTCCTGGGCCTGACCGGGCTGTTCCTCTACGACATCGTCTCCGTGCGCGCCGGGCGGCCCGGCATGTACTGGCGGCGGGAGTTGGCCCGGCAGCTCGCCGAACGGCCCCTCGACGACACGTGGGTGCTCGTGGGCGCCGGGATCACCGCCGTCCTCGGCCTGTGGCTGCTGATCCTGGCCGCCACTCCCGGCCTGCGGGCCGTGCTCCCGATGCGGCGCACCCACACCGAGGTCCGTGCCGGACTGCACCGGGAAGCCGCCGCCGTCGCGCTGCGGGACCGCGCCATGGAAGTGGCCGGCGTGCAGTCGGCACAGGTGCGGGTCCGCCGGAGACGGGCCGACGTGCGCGCGATGGCGCACTTCCGGGAGGTGGACGACGTGAAGACCGATCTGGACGCCGTGCTCACCGACGCGGTCCGCGGACTGGGGTTGTCCCGGCCGCCCTCGCTGTCGGTGCGGGTCCGGCGGCCCGGCCGGAAGGGGTGAGAGCGATGCTCAGGACCGTCAACCGCTTGTTCCTCGGCCTGGTGGGCCTGATCCTGCTGGTGCTGGGTGGCTCCGTCCTCGCCGTCGGCCTCGGCGTCTCGGCGCCCTCGTGGTGGATCCACGACAGCAAGCACGACGTGCTGCTGAGCAACGCCGAGCGCACCCGCTGGCGTGACGACGGCTGGTGGTGGCCGGTCGTCATCGCCGTCCTCGCGGTCCTGCTGCTGCTCGCCCTGTGGTGGCTCGTCGCGGTCCTGCGCCGGCGCCGCCTCGCCGAGGTCCTCGTCGACACCGGCGACGGCGACGGCGCGCTGGTGCGGGGCAGGGCCCTGGAGAAGGTCCTCACCCAGGAGTCGGCCCACGTCGACGGGGTGGACGCGGCCCACGCCCGTCTGAAGGGCCGCCGCAGCGCACCCGAGGCCCACGTGCGTCTCGCACTGGAGCCCCACGTGGACCCGGGCACGGCATTGACCGACTTCACGAGCGGCGCCTTGGTCCACGCGAGGACGTCGGCGGGTCTCGAGTCGCTTCCGGTGGACGTACGCCTGCGGGCCGTCAAGCACGGCGCGGAAAGAGTGAGTTGACGACGCACTCCAGGGGCGGGCCCCGAGGGGCGCGGGGCCGGATCGACCTGCGGCTTTGCCGCGTGGGCGCGACCAGCCCCCCGCGACCCGCGGACGGCGACGGTCAGAACCCGTGGCGGGCGCCCCCGTCGACGGGCACCATCACACCGGTCAGGTACGAAGCGGCCGGCGACAACAAGAACGCCGCTACCCGCCCGAACTCTTCGGGCGTCCCGTACCGGCGCAGCGGAATCCGCGACTCCGACGCGGCCCGGGTCGCCTCGGGATCCGCCGACAGCGCGTCCAACTGCCGTACCCGGTCGGTGTCGATCCGTCCGGGCAGGACACCGACCACCCGGATGCCCCGCGGCCCCAGCTCGTCCGAGAGCGACTTGGCGAATCCCGCGAGCCCCGGCCGCAGGCCGTTCGAGATGGTCAGCCCCGGGATCGGCTCGTACACGGACCCGGACAGCACGAACCCGATGACGCCCCCGGCCTCCATCTCGGCCGCGGCGGCGCGGGCCAACCGCACCGCACCGAGGAACACCGACTCGAACGCCGTCTGCCACTGCTCGTCGGTGTTGTCCGCGACGAACCCGGCCGGCGGCCCGCCCACGCTGACGAGGACACCGTTGAAACGGCCGAAGTTCTCCCGCGCGGCCGCGATCAGCAGGGCCGCCGCCTCCGGGTCGGCGTTGTCGACGGCGACCCCGACCGCGTTCGGTCCCAGCTCGGCGGCCGCCTCGGCGACACTCTTCTCGTCCCGCCCCGAGACGACCACCTTCGCCCCGTCCGCGACGAGCTCACGCGCGGTGGCGTTGCCGAGGCCGCGCGTGGCCCCGGTGACGACGTACACCCGGTCCTTCAGTCCAAGATCCATGGTCCCTATCCTGCCCCGTCCTCACCGAACAGGGCGAGGGCGGTGTTCACCAGCCCGATGTGGCTGAACGCCTGCGGGAAGTTGCCGAGATGCCGTCCGGTCACCGGGTCGAACTCCTCGGACAGCAGCCCGACGTCGTTGGCGAGCCCCGCCAGCCGCTCGAACAGCTCCCGGGCCTCCTTCGTGCGGCCCGTCATGTACAGGGCGTCCGCGAGCCAGAACGAACACACCAGGAAGACGCCCTCGCCGCCGGGCAGTCCGTCGACGTCGGCGTCGTCCGTGCTGTAGCGGCGCAGGAAGCCGCCGTGGGCCAGCTCCTCGCGGACCGCGTCGATCGTGCCGATCACCCTCGGATCGTCCGGCGGCAGGAACCCGACGCGCGGGATGAGCAACAGCGCGGCGTCCAGTTCGCGGGAGCCGTAGGACTGCGTGAAGGTGTTGCGTTCCGCGTCGTAACCCTTCTCGCACACCTCCTCGTGCACCTCGTCGCGCAGCGCACGCCAGCCGTCCAGGTCGCCGTCCAGCTCCGGATGGCGCTCCAGGGTGCGTACGGCACGGTCGGCGGCCACCCACACCATCACCTTCGAGTGCACGAACTGGCGTCGGCCGCCGCGCACCTCCCACAGTCCCTCGTCCGGCTGCTGCCAGTGGGTGCGCAGGAAGTCCAGCAGGGCCGTCTGCAGCGCCCACACGTCCGGCTGCGGGGAGAGGCCCGACTCGCGGGCCAGGGACAGGGAGTCCATGACCTCGCCGTAGACGTCCAGCTGGAGCTGGTTCACGGCGTCGTTGCCGATGCGTACGGGGGCTGACTCGGCGAAGCCGGACAGCCACGGCAGCTCGGACTCGGGCAGCCGGCGCTCGCCCGCCACGCCGTACATGATCTGCAGGTCCGCCGGGTCGCCCGCGACCGCCCGTAGCAGCCAGTTCCGCCAGGCCTCCGCCTCGGCCTGGTAGCCCGCGGCGAGCAGCGCGTTCAGGGTGAGGGTGGAGTCGCGCAACCAGCAGTAGCGGTAGTCCCAGTTGCGCACCCCGCCCGGTTCCTCGGGCAGCGAGGTGGTGGGGGCGGCGACGATGCCGCCCGTGGGGGCGTAGGTGAGTGCCTTGAGGGTGATCAGGGAGCGGACGACGGCGTCCCGGTACGGGCCGTTGTAGCGGCAGCGCGACACCCAGGTGCGCCAGTCCTCCACGCTGTGGCGCAGAGAGTCGTGCGGGTCGACGAGCGGCGGGCGCTCCTCGTGGGAGGGGTGCCAGGTCAGGACGAAGGTGACTTTTTCCCCCTTCTTGACGGTGAACTCGGCGTGCGTGCCGAAGTCCTCGCCCCAGCTGGTCACCTCCGGCTCGCTGCGCAGCCAGGCCGAGTCGGGTCCGGCCACCGCGATGCGGTGGCCGTCGGCCTTGCGCACCCAGGGGACGATCGAGCCGTAGTCGAAGCGCAGCTTGAGGACGCTGTGCAACGTCACCTCGCCGTCGAGGCCCTCGACGATACGGACCAGGTCGGGGGCCCGGTCGCGTTGGGGCATCAGGTCGGTGACCCGGACCGTCCCTTGTCCGGTCTCCCACTCGGTGTCCAGGACGAGGGTGTCGTGGCGGTAGGCGCGCCGGGTGCAGCGGTCCGCCCCCACGGGGGCGATGCGCCAGAAGCCGTTGTCCTCGTCGCCGAGCAGTCTGGCGAAGCAGGCGGCCGAGTCGAAGCGGGGCAGGCACAACCAGTCGACGGATCCGTCCGTACCGACCAGGGCCGCGGTCTGTTCGTCGCCGATGAGCGCGTAGTCCTCGATGCTGGGCACCCAGTGCGGGTTCCCGGCAAGTCGGCCCGGCAATCAGGGCGGGGTCCGGGGGAGTGACGTGGCCTGGCCGGCTGCCACCGCCGGTGCGGGGCCGGGCGGCCGATGTCCACGCGGCCGTCGTCCGTGGTGTCGGGCGGGGCGTCGGGCGAGGCGTCGGGCCGCGCCTCGCGCGATCGGCGGCGGTGTCTACACCGCAGCCGGCTCGGTCTCCGTCGTGTCGGAATCCTCGGCCGCCTCCTGGGCCCGCTCGCGGGCTTCGCGGCGGGCCAGGACCACCCAGCCGACCGGGACGGCCGCGGAGAACAGCCACCACTGGACGGCGTACGCGTAGTTCAGCGCCGCGTCCTCCTTGCCGGGGTTGCCCAGCAGCTCGGGAACGTCGCCCTTGGGGTCGGGGGCGGTCTGGGCGATGTAGCCGCCGAGCACGCGGGCGTCCAGGCGCCGGGCCTGCTGCTCGCTGTTGATCAGCATGATCTGCCGGTCCGGCAGGCCCTGGAGGTTCTTGATGCCGCTCGCCGCGGTCGTCTCGTCGGGCATCAGCCGACCCTTGACGGTGATCTCGCCGCTCGGCGGCGCGGGGACCTGCGGGAACGTCGTCTGGCTCGGGCCGTCGGAGGGGATCCAGCCCCGGTTGACCAGCAGCACCTTGCCGTCGTCCAGGACGAACGGGGTCAGGACGTGGTAGCCGACCTCGTCGTCGGAGTTGGTGCGGCGCCGGACGACGACCTCGTCCTCCGTGTCGAAACGGCCCTTCGCGGTCACTGTGCGGTACCGCTCCGCGCTGGTCACGGTGTGCCCGGGCGCGGTCAGCCGCTCCACGGGCACCGGGTCGGCCGCCAGCGCGTCGGTGACCAGCTGGTTCCGGGCGGTGCGCTCCTCGTAGCGATGCATCTGCCAGATGCCCAGCCTGATCATCGTGGGGATGAGGAGCAGGGCGATCAACGTGAGGATCACCCACTGCCGGGACATCAGGAAGCGGTACACCCCACGACCGTACAACTCGGTCGTGGGGTGCATTCAGTCGGGTACGGGTTCAGACCTTGTCGACAATTCCTGCCTTTCCCTCCGCGCGGGCGCAGTGGGCGCCGCAGTACCAGTGGCCCTCGACCTCGACACCCTGGCCGATGATCTGCACCCGGCAGTGCTCGCAGATGGGGGCCATCCGGTGGATCGCGCAGGAGAAGCAGTCGAAGACGTGCACCGCGCCCTGCGCGTGCACCTCGAAGGTCATTCCGTACTGATTGCCACATACCTCACAGGTCGCCATGCGCCACAGGGTGAGCCGTCGTCCCCGCGCGAGCGAGCGGGCGCCGGGCGAGTCGCCCGGCAATCACCCGTCCGTACGGTCACCCCTGCGGTGTCACCCCGGCGACGCGGCTCACCCTTCCGGCGCCGGCTCCACATCCGCGAGGAGTTGCCCGAAGGCCGCCTCGTCCACGACCGGCGTGCCGAACTGCCGGGCCTTGACGACCTTGGAGGTGCCCGAGTCCGGGTCGTTCGTGACGAGCAGGCTGGTCAGACGGGACAGGCTCGTGGCGACGTGCAGCCCGGCCTCGGTCGCCCGGTCCTCCAGCAGGTCCCGCTCGGTGGAGGTGTCACCGGAGAAGGCGACCCGCATGCCCTGCTTGAGCCGCCCGCCCGCCTCGTAGCGCCCGGGGTTGGGGTAGGGGCAGGCGGGGCGCTTGCGGGACGGGCGCCAACTGCCGGGCCGGTAACCGCCGTAGCCCCCGGGGCCCGCCTGCTGCCCGATGCGGGGCGCGGCGGGACGGTCCGTCCACTCGGTCAGCGGCCGGCACTCGTGCAGCGGCAGCCGTACGTTGTTCGCCGCCGCCGCCCGCAGGCTCGGCCGGAACGCCTCCGCCAGCACGCGCGCGTCGTCCAGGGCGTGGTGCGCCCGCTGCTGGACGACGCCGAAGTGCGCCGCGAGGGACTCCAGCTTGTGGTTGGGCAACGGCAGCCCGAGTTCCTTGGAGAGCGCGATGGTGCACAGCCGCTGGCGCACCGGCGCCTCGCGCTCGGCACGCGCGTACTCCCGGGCGATCATCTGCCAGTCGAAGACGGCGTTGTGCGCGACGAGGACCCTGTCGGCCAGCCGGGCGGTGAACTCCTCGGCGATGTCAGGGAAGAGGGGCGCCCCCTCGAGCGCCTCGCTCGTCAGCCCGTGGATCCACACCGGCCCCGGGTCGCGCTCGGGGTTGACCGTCGTGTACCAGTGGTCCTCGACCTCGCCGCGCTCGTCCAGCCGGTAGACCGCCGCGGAGATGATGCGGTCGTCCCGGGCCAGGCCCGTGGTCTCCACGTCAACGACCGCGTATCCCTTGGGATACGCGGCCGGCCACGGCGTGGCCGAGAACACTGCGGTCGTCAGGTCTTCCAGCATGGTCACTGAGGATACGGGCCGCGACTGACACCGCCGTCCGTCAGGTGTGCCGGCCGGCCTCTTCCGACATCCCCTCAGGCGTGTTGTCCGGTCTGTCCGTTCGAGGGGCGTACGTCTGATCGGTCCTCAGTCGACCAGCCGGACGTCTCCTCGTCCGATGTCTGAATTCGCCCCGTACCGGATTGGCGGAGATCGCCAAGAAGCAAGCGCGTACCGTCGGTAATACTTGTGGGTAACAACGTCTGGCCGGGGCGGGACTCCGGTCCTACGGTGCTTGCATGCCGAACCTGCCCGATGTCGTGCTGTGGTCCATCCCCGCCTTCGTGCTGCTCACCGTGGTCGAAATGGTGAGTTACCGCCTCCATCCCGACGAGGACGCGGAGGGCTACGAGGCGAAGGACGCCGCTACGAGTGTGGGCATGGGGCTCGGCAGTCTCGCCTTCGACTTCGTGTGGAAGATCCCGATTCTGGCGATCTACACGGCCCTGTACGAACTCACGCCGCTGCGCGTTCCCGTGCTCTGGTGGACCGTCCCGCTGATGCTGCTCGGGCAGGACTTCTTCTACTACTGGTCCCACCGCGGCCACCACGTCATCCGCATCCTGTGGGCCTGTCACGTCGTCCACCACTCCAGCCGGAAGTTCAACCTCACCACCGCGCTGCGCCAGCCCTGGACATCCCTGACCGTGTGGCCGTTCTACGTCCCCCTCATCGCCGTCGGCGTCCACCCCGCCGCGCTCGCGTTCTGCTCCTCGGCGAACCTCGTCTACCAGTTCTGGATCCACACCGAGCGCATCGACAAGATGCCCCGCTGGTTCGAGTTCGTCTTCAACACCCCCTCCCACCACCGCGTCCACCACGCCTCCCAGGGCGGCTACCTGGACCGTAACTTCGGCGGCATCCTCATCGTCTGGGACCGGTTGTTCGGGTCGTTCGTCGCGGAGACCGAGCGGCCCCGGTACGGGCTGACGAAGAACATCACGACGTACAACCTGCTCAAGGTCGCCACGCACGAGTACGTGGCCATCGCCAAGGACCTGCGAGCGGCACGCAGTTGGCGCGAGCGCGCCGGGCGCGTGTTCCGCGGACCGGGCTGGGGACCGGGACCGGGACCGGCGGCCCCCGCACCGGCTCCGTCCCCGAGCCCCGCACCAGCTTCGTCCCAGGCCGCCGTGACCACGTCGGTGCCTGAGAGCACGTCGATCTCCACAAGTGGGCCGGTTACCGAGAGGCCGCCGGTCGCCGGGAGCGGGCTGGTTTCCGAGAGCGCCCCGGCCCCCGAGGCCCTGCCCCTCGCCGAGGCAGCGCCGGTCGCCGACGTCGCCCCCGGTGCCGGGACCGCCCCGGCCGGGCAGGGCACGCCGGCGTGACCCCCTCGCGCCTTCTCCTGGCCGCCTTCGGCCTCGCCTGCGCCGTCGACCTCGTGTGCCTCGCCACCGGCGCCGACGCCGGGCACACCGTCGCCAAGCCCCTGCTGATGCCGCTGCTGGCCCTGTGGGCCGCCCTGCGCAAGGCGCCCCGACCGCTCCTGGCCGCCCTGCTGTTCGGCTGGGGCGGTGACGTCCTGCTGCTGTCGGACGCCGAGCCGGCCTTCCTCGCGGGCATGGCCTCCTTCGCGGCGGGCCACGTCTGCTACCTCGTGCTCTTCACGACGTACGGCAGCCGGGGCGCCGTCCCACGCGCGCGTGCGGGCGTCCTGGCCCTCGGCTACGCCGCCGCCCTCGTGACGACCGTGGCGCTGCTCTGGCCGGACCTGCCCGCGGACCTGCGCATTCCGGTCACCGGCTACAGCCTCCTGCTCACCGCCATGGCGTACCGGTCCGGCATCCGGCTGGGTCTCTTCGCGGGGCTCGGCGGGGCACTGTTCCTGCTGTCCGACACGCTCATCGCGACCGGTGTGGCCGAGTGGCCGCAGCTGCCCGCGCCGGACTTCTGGATCATGCTGACGTACCTCGCCGCGCAGACCCTGCTGACGGTCGGCACGCTCGGGGCGCTCGACGCACGCAGGGCACCGGCCGCCACGTACGGCGAGATGCGCGCCGCCGTGCGCTCACGGCGTTCTCCCCGACCTTCGAGCAGCTGACGGGGTGGTTCCGGAAGACGCCGGAGCCTTGCCTTCTGCCGGCGGCAGAACACCGGCCCGACCGGGCTCGGCGATCACTACAGTCCAGGCCCATGACGACCGTTACCACGCGCACGATCGCATACGCGGCCGACGGCCTGACGATGATCGGGCATCTCGCGCTCCCGGCCGGTGCCGGCCGCCGGCCGGGAGTCCTGGTCGGGCCCGAGGGGGTGGGGCTCAGCGACGTCGAGCGCCGCCGGGCCGATGCGCTCGCCGAGCTGGGATACGCGGCCCTGGCCTTCGACCTCCATGGCGGGCGCTATCTGGGCGACCCCGAGGAGATGCTCGCCCGTTGCATGCCGCTGCTCGCCGACCCCGACCGGATGCGAGGCATCGGCCACGCGGCGCTCGACGTGCTCCGCGCCGAGCCGCGGACCGACCCGGACCGGATCGCCGCCGTCGGCTACGGCACCGGGGGCGCGATCGCGCTGGAACTCGGGCGCGACGGCGTCGGCCTGCGCGCGATCGCGACCGTCAACGGACTGACCACGGGCCGACCAGGCGAGACGGCGCGCATTCACTGCCCGGTGTGGGCCGGGGTCGGGTCGGAGGACCCGATCATGCCTCCCGCGCAACGGGACGCATTCACTGCCGAGATGCAGGCTGCGGGCGTCGACTGGCGCCTCGTCGTCTACGGCGGCGCCTTGCACGCCTTCCATCACCCACCGGTCGACCACACCGTGCGTCCCGGGGTCGGCTTTCACCCCCGGCACGCGCAGCGAGCCTGGCGGGACGTCGTCGACCTGCTCGCCGAGTGCCTGCCCCTCACGGAGTGATCCGACCGGCAACCACGGACTCAGGTATGGGGGACGACAGCCACGGGGCAGCGTCCGTGGTGGAGGACGGCGTGGGCGACGTGGCTCAGCAGCGGCCCCGTGTGCGTGTGCCGGTGCACGCGCCGGCCGACGACCAGCAGCCCGGCGTCCGCGGTGGCCTGCACGACGGCCTTGGCGGGGCTCGTGAGACGGACACTGTCGGACACGTCCACCCCCGGGTACTTCTCCTGCCAGGGGCGCAGCGCCTTGCCCAGTTCCTTCCGGCCGTTCCTCGTGATCTCCTCGGTGGCGTCGTGGTCCACACCCCAGGGGGTGCGCGCGTGCAGCGGCACGCTGCGGCCGAGGACGGCCAGCAGGGGAACGCCCCGCGCGGCGGCGGTGTGGAAGGCGAAGTCGAGCAATTCGTCGCTGGACCCGCGCGGTTCCACCGCCACGACCACGCGGCTCGCGGTTGCCGGAGGCGGGTGCTCCTCTCCCGGGGCCGTGCGGACCACGACGACGGGCCGCTCGGCGCGTGCCACGACCGGGAGGCTGACGTCGCCCAGGAAGTAGCTCGAGAAGGTCTCCAGCCTCCGCGAGCCGAGCACGAGCATCTCGGAGTCCGATGCCGCCCGCAGCAGGGCCTCTCCGGCGTCCTCGGCGACCAGGCTGCCCACGACCGACAGGCCCGGATGGCGTGTCTGCAGCTCCGACTGCGCGGTGTGGACCAGACGCTTCGCCCAGTAGTTCTGGTCGACTTCCGAGGGCCCGCGGGCCGGTTCAGGCACCAGCATCGGCCACGCGTGCAGCAGCCGCAGGGTGAGCTTGCGCTTCTCGGCCTCGTCGGCGGCCCAGCGCGCGGCGGTGAGGCTCTCTGGTGAGCCGTCGAGGCCCACGGTGACGACGGGTTGCATGGCGGCGGCCTCCGTCTCGTACGAAGCGGGACATGACGGTGCACGAGTCCGGGGGCGAGCCGTCCGGACGTCGCCGGCGGGCCGAGCGTGGTGCGTGTCTCTCCTTCGAGAACTACACCAATCCCCTGCGGCGCGCATGTGGACCTAGAGAGCACACGACACGCGAGGAGACACGGGAGGAGACCCGACGACGCTTCCGGGCCGGAACAGCCGGGGTACAGGAAATCCGGTGAGAACGATCATGGCCGCGCAGCAGGCGCGATCGGGGCGTCGGCGTCACCAGCGGATCGGCACGGGAAGCGCCGTCAGGACCCCGGACACCGCGACCGCCAGGCCCAGGGCGGCGACCTCCGCCCGGGCCGGCGCGTACGCGGTCAGCGGGTCGGCAGCCCGGCGCAGCCGTCGCCGGGCCCACACCGCGAGGGCGGCGACGACCGCCACGAGCAGCACCTTGGCGAGCAGCGTGCGCCCGTACGCCGTCCCGGTCAGCTGCTCCAGGATCGTCTCCGGCGGCATCCGGCGCAGTGAACTGCACACGCCCGTCGCGGTGAGGGCGGCGAGCAGGACGACCGCCACGCGCGCGTAGAGGCCCAGCAGCGCCGCGCCCGCCACCGCGTCGGGCCGGCCGCGTCGGGGCCGCAGGACGCGCAGCACGTGCAGCAGGCCGCCCGCCCACAGCGCCGCGCAGGTCAGGTGAACCAGCGTCAGCGCGGCGCCGGTCAGCGGGGTGTGCTCGGTCGTGGGGTGGGCGCGCAGCGCCTCGGCGACGACCACGGCGGCGAGCGGCCAGGCCTGTGTGACCGGTCGGCGCGACGCGGCGCAGAGCCCCGCCAGCAAGAAGGCGTTGACCTCCAGCAGGGCGAGCTTGCCGTCCCGGGAGGCGTAAAGACCCCCGACGTCGATGTCCGTCCCCTCGCCCGGCACGAGATTTCCGGTGGCCACGACCGCGGCGAGCCCGAGGGCGGCCAGGAAACCGGCGCCGGCCGCGAGCGGGGCCCAACTGCGGGGCAGCACCGGGGGAGTCCCGTCCGGGAGGGGCAGCGAGCGCGCCAGCCGGTTCACGAACAGTTCGCCGACGGGTATGCACAACGCCGCGAACAGCACCGTGCGCAGCAGCGCGATGCCACCGGCGCCGGGCGCTTCGGCCTCCCCGGTGCCGTGCAGCGCGGCCGACGGGCCGAGCAGCGGGATCAGCGCGGCCAGTGCGACCAGCGCCAGGACGGCGGCGGCCCGGCCCGCGCCGGTACGCCGCACGCGTTCCTGCCGGCCGGCCGGCGCGGGCGGGGGTGGTGTCAGGGTCACCCCAGGATCTTCACCAACCTTCACACGGCCGGGCAAGTCGGCACAGAGGCCTCAAGCGGCCGTCGATGCCGCCGGGCAGGTCGGCACAGAGGCCTCAAGCGGCCGTCGATGCCGCCGGGCAGGTCGGCACAGAGGCCTCAAGAAGGCTTCGGTGCGGCCGACCACCACAGCCGCACCCTCTTGTACTCGTCCGTCGGCCGCAGCTCCCACCCCTGCGCGAGGGCGACCTCGGCGACGTACCAGCCGCCGACCCCCCGGTAGGTCCGCAGGGGTATCGCACACTCCACGGGCGGCTTCGGCTTCTTCGGCACGACCGGGGCCGAGGCCCGGGCGGTCCACTTCGCCACGGCCTTGTCCACCCGCGCCCTGTAGTACGCGACGTCGCCCTCGTGACGCAGCTCGGGCCAGGACACGCACCAGGAGGCCAGGCTCCCGATGCGGTCGAGGGTCCAGCTCATGGCTTTGAGGTAGCCGCGTTCGAGGGTGTTGCTGAACGCCGTGACGACCTCCGCGAACATGCCGACGACGAGGAACACGGCCATGACCGCCGCCCACAGCACACACACCACCGGGAACCACACCACACTTCCGGCGAACCGCAGGGCCAACTGCCACTGAGGCCGCACGGGCCGGGCCGCCCAGGTCGCCGGATTCTCGTACACGTCCATGACAAGGAATCCTGCCGCAGGCGTGGAGCGGGCCGGACGGGTGCCCCCGCCCGGCCCGATCACCTTCACACGAGCTCTACTTGGTCACCGCGTCCAGCGCGTCCGCGATGCCCCAGCCGTAGAAGCCGTTCCGGTTCTTCGAGCCCTCGCACACCGCGTCGACCTTTCCGTCGGCGTCGATGTCGTACGGGTCCGTGCACGCCGTGGCGTCGGCCTCCGCGTACAGCAGGGCCTTCACCAGGGCCGGAGAGGCGTGCGGGTGCGTCGACTTGATGAGCGCGGCGACGCCTGCGACATGCGGGGACGCCATCGACGTACCGGCCATGTAGCCCCACTTGCCGCCGGGCAGTGTGCCCAGGATGAGGCCGCTCGTGGCCGGCGCCTCCGGCTTCTGGTAGCTGGTCGAGTCACCGCCCGGGGCGGCTATGTCTATGGTGCCCAGGCCGTAGTTGGAGAACGACGACTTGATGCCCTTGGCGCCCGTCGAGGCGACCGTGACGACACCCGGCAGCTGGGTCGGGATGTCGAGGCACTTCGAGGGGTCGACGACCCGGTCGCCCGGTGTGCTGTCGTTCGGGGACGACGGGTCGGTGATCTCGTCGGAGGCGAGGTCGTAGTTCTCGTTGCCGGCCGCGGCGACGTTGACCGCGCCCTTCTTCTCCGCGTACCGCGAGGCCCGGGTGACGGCGTCCACCAGCGCCCGCTGGTCCGGGTCGTTCTTGCAGTTGAAGTACCAGGGGTCCGTGTAATAGCTGTTGTTCGTCACGTCGACCCCGTGCTCGGCGGCCCACACGAAGCCGCAGACCACGGCCTCCGTGTAGAAGAAGCCGTCCGGGTTGGACACCTTGATGCCGGAGACCTTCACCCCGGGCGCGACACCGGTCATGCCGACGCCGTTCTTGGCGGCGGCGATCTCACCGGCGACGTGGGTGCCGTGCGGGCTCTCCTCGGCGCTCGGCCGCCAGGCCCCGTCGGCCGTGTCCGGCTTGCCCGACACGCAGTTGACCGACGCCTTGCGGTCGAAGTTGGGCGCTATGTCCGGGTGGGTGTCGTCCACGCCGGTGTCGATCACGGCGACCGTGACCTTCTTGCTGCCCAGCGTCTTCTGGTGCGCCTTGTCCGCCTTGATGGCGGGCAGGTCCCACTGCTGGGGCTGCAGCGGGTCCTGCCCGGCCGGGGCGTCGGCCGCGGCGACCTCGGCCGCGCTCAGCACCTTCGGCGCGCCCAGGTCACCCGTCGACGCCGAGGGCAGCGGCGCGGTGCGGGTGGCCCCCGCCGACTGCACGCCGCGCACCGTACGGATCGTCTTGGCGAAGTCGGCGTTCGAGGAGTGGACGACGATGACGCCGATCTGGTCGTACGACGTCACGATCGTGCCGCCCGCCTTGGCGACGGCCGTCTTCACGTGCGCCGAAGTGCCGTGCCCCGGCTTGACGTTGACGACGTAGCTGAGCGGGGTCGCCGCGGCCGCGGTGGGGGCCGGGGCGTCCTCGGTGGCCGAGGCAGCGGTGTTCGGCAGGAACGCGAGGGCCGTGGCAACGGCCATCCCGGCCGGGATCGCGGCGGCGCGACGGTAGCGCGCGTACGGCGCAGTCATGCTGTCTCCAGTTCGTTCACGGTACGAGCTGATCGTGCGAAGGTCTCGATGGCGGGCCGGGTCACTTGACCGCGCGCAGCGCGTTGACGATGCCGTGGCCGTAGAAGCCGTTGACGCGCTCGCCGCCCTTGCAGACCGCGTCCTGCGTTCCGTCGCCGTCCTGGTCGTAGGAGGCGGGGCAGGCGGTCTTGTCGGCCTGGGCCTTCAGCAGTGCCTGCAGCTGGGCCGGAGATGCCGAGGGGTGCTTGGACTTCAGCAGCGCGGCGACGCCCGAGGCGTGCGGCGAGGCCATCGAGGTGCCCTGCAGGAAGCCCCACGTGCCGCCCGGCAGGGTGGAGAGGATGCGGCCGTTCTTCGAGGGCGTGTCGGGTATCTGGTAGCGCCCGTCGCCACCCGGCGCCGCGACGTCGACGACACCCTTGCCGTACGTCGAGAAGTACGACTTGACGTTGTCGACGCCCGTCGAGCTCACCGTGACGACACCCGGCAGCTGGTTCGGCACGTCGAAGCACTCGTGCGGGTCGATGGTGCGCTCGACCGGGGTGGAGTCGTCCGGGCTGGAGTCGTCGACGATCGCGTCCGAGTCCAGGTCGTGGTTGGAGTTGCCCGCCGCGGCGACGTTCAGCGTGCCCTTCCTCTGGGCGTACAGCTGCGCCCGGTTGACCGCGTCGACGATGGCCCGCTGGTCCGGGTCGTCCATGCAGTTGTACAGCCACGGGTCGACGTAGTAGCTGTTGTTCGTGATCTCGACGCCGTGGTCGGCGGCGAACACGAACGCGCACACGACGCTCTCCGGGTAGAAGAGGCCGTTCGCCCGGTCGGTCACGTTGATACTGGACACCTTCACGCCGGGAGCGACGCCCGCGACGCCGACGCCGTTGCGGGCGGCGGCTATCTCACCCGCGACGTGCGTGCCGTGGTAGTCGTCGGCGGTGTACGGCCGCCAGGCGCCCTCACTGGTGTCGGGCTTGCCGCCCGCGCAGTTGGCGGACTGGGACGCGGAGAAGTTCGGGGCTATGTCGGGGTGGGTGTCGTCCACGCCGGTGTCGATCACGGCGACGGTCACCTTGCGGCTGCCCGGGTTGATCCGCGCGGCCTTGTCGGCGCCGATCGCACGCAGGTCCCACTGGTCCGCTTCGAGGGGCTCGCTCTCGGGCGTCGTCGCCGAGGCGGCCTCGGTGCGCTTGGCCTGGGCGGCCGTCAGGTACTCGACGGCACCCTCCTCCTTCGTCCCCGCGGGCGCCAGCGGCGTGGTCTGCGTCGCGCCGGCGGACTGCACCCCGCGGGCCTTGCGGATCGTCTTGGCGAAGTCGGGGTTCGAGGAGTGGACGACGAGCACGCCGATCCGCTCGTAGGCGGCCACGACCGAGCCGTCGGCCTTCCCGATCGCCTTCCTCACCGAGGCGACCGTGTGGCGGTCCACCTTGGTGTTGACGACGTACGCCAGCTTCGGCCCGTCCGCCGTCCGGACGGCCGACTCCGCCTGCGGGGCCGCCGACGCGGCGGCGGGCAGGAAGCCCAGCGAGGCGGTCAGGGACAGCACGACGGGCACGGCGAGAGCGAGCCGGCGTCTGGAACGCAAGTGAGACATGGGGTCTCCACATCCTCCGGAAACGAAACCGGCCCGAGACACAGGTGGTGCCTGGGCAGGTACATGACGTGGTGCAGGGTGAAGCTATCCCGGCCTCTCGCTGGCCAGCAACGTTTTGTCGAAACGACTTCGGAAACAACGCCGGGCGTTTGAACCGGTTCTCACGCGCCGCCGTGACGTTGAACAAGGAGCGCGAGGACACGCGCCTCCGCCCACGTTCACAACCGCTGCCGTCCTTGCGAGGAGACTTCGTGGCCACCGACGCACCGCCCCCCTCGAAAGAGCAACACAAGCTCCCCTCACCAGAGGAGTTCTCCGAGGTGCACGAGAGCGCGGAGTTCGGTGAACTGCGCCGCTCCTACCGCTCCTTCGCCTTCCCGCTGACCGTCGGCTTCATCGCCTGGTACCTGCTGTACGTCCTGCTCTCGAACTACGCGGGCGGCTTCATGGGCACCAAGCTCTTCGGCAACATCAACGTCGCCTTCGTCCTCGGCGTCGCCCAGTTCGTCACCACGTTCCTCATCGCCTGGTGGTACTCGCGGCACGCCGCCGCGAAGCTCGACCCCAAGGCCGAGGCCATCAAGACCCGGATGGAGAGCGGCGCATGAGCCCCGTACAGCAGACCTTCCTCGCCGCGAACGAGGCCAGCGAGCACCGCCCGCTGATCATCACCCTGTTCGCGCTGTTCGTCCTCGCGACCCTCGGCATCACCATCTGGGCGGGCCGCCAGACCAAGGACGCCGCCGACTTCTACGCCGGCGGACGCCAGTTCAGCGCCTTCCAGAACGGACTCGCCGTCTCCGGCGACTACATGTCCGCCGCGTCGTTCCTCGGCATCGCGGGCGCGATCGCCATCTTCGGCTACGACGGCTTCCTCTACTCCATCGGCTTCCTGGTCGCCTGGCTGGTCGCCCTGCTCCTGGTCGCCGAGCCCCTGCGGAACTCGGGCCGCTACACCATGGGCGACGTCCTCGCGTACCGCATGCGCCAGCGCCCGGTCCGCACCGCCGCCGGCACCTCCACGATCGTGGTGTCGATCTTCTACCTGCTCGCGCAGATGGCCGGTGCGGGCGTCCTCGTCTCGCTGCTGCTCGGCATCACCTCCGACGCCGGCAAGATCCTCATCGTCGCCCTGGTCGGTCTCCTGATGATCGTCTACGTCTCGATCGGCGGCATGAAGGGCACCACCTGGGTGCAGATGGTCAAGGCCGTGCTGCTCATCGGCGGCACCATCCTGATCACCTTCCTGGTGCTGCTGAAGTTCAACTTCAACATCTCCGACCTGCTCGGCACGGCCGCCGAGAACAGCGGCAAGGGCGCCGCCTTCCTGGAGCCCGGCCTCCAGTACGGCGCGACCGGCACCTCCAAGCTGGACTTCATCTCCCTGGGCATCGCCCTGGTCCTGGGTACCGCCGGCCTGCCGCACATCCTGATCCGCTTCTACACGGTGCCCGACGCCAAGGCCGCCCGTAAGTCCGTGAACTGGGCGATCGGCATCATCGGCGGCTTCTACCTGATGACGATCGCGCTCGGCTTCGGCGCCGCCGCACTCATCTCGCAGGAGGAGATCATCGCCTCCAACCCGTCCGGCAACACGGCGGCGCCCCTGCTCGCCCTGCACCTGGGCGGTGTCGACTCGACGTGGGGCGCGATCCTGCTCGCCACGATTTCGGCCGTCGCCTTCGCGACGATCCTCGCCGTCGTCGCCGGCCTCACCCTCGCCTCGTCGTCGTCCTTCGCGCACGACATCTACGCCAACGTCATCCGCAAGGGGAAGGCCTCCGGCGCCGAGGAGGTCCGCGCGGCCCGCTGGGCGACCGTCTTCATCGGCGTCGTCTCCATCGGCCTGGGCGCCCTGGCCCGCGACCTGAACGTGGCCGGCCTCGTCGCCCTCGCCTTCGCGGTCGCCGCTTCCGCCAACCTCCCGACGATCCTCTACAGCCTGTTCTGGAAGCGCTTCACCACCCAGGGCGCGCTCTGGTCGATCTACGGCGGTCTGATCGTCGCCGTCGGCCTCGTGCTGTTCTCGCCCGTCGTCTCCGGCGACCCCAAGGCGATGTTCCCCGAGGTCGACTTCGCCTGGTTCCCGCTGAAGAACCCGGGCATCATCTCCATCCCCTTCGGCTTCCTCATGGGCTGGCTCGGCACGGTCCTGTCCAAGGAGGAGCCCGACGCCAAGAAGTACGCGGAGCTGGAGGTCCGGTCCCTGACCGGCACCGGAGCCCACTGAGCACCACCCCACCCGCGCGGCCGCGTCGTAGGAACCTCCAGGTCCCCGCGGCCCGGCCGCGCCGTGCGTCGTGGGGATCGGGCCTGTGGCGTTGTCGGTGCGGTCACGTAGGCTCGCAGGTAGTCGGAGAAGCAGTGCCGCACGCATGATCCGCGACGAGGGAGGGGGCCCACGTGCTCATCGACACCTACGGCCGGGTGGCCACCGACCTGAGGGTCTCACTGACCGACAGGTGCAACCTGCGCTGTACGTACTGCATGCCCGAGGAGGGCCTGCAGTGGCTGGCCAAGCCCGACCTGCTCACCGACGACGAGATCGTCCGCCTGATCGACATCGCGGTCACGTCCCTCGGGATCGAGGAGGTCCGCTTCACCGGTGGTGAGCCCCTGCTGCGCCCCGGCCTGGTCGGCATCGTCAAGCGCGTGGCGGCCCTCGAATCCCGCCCCCAGATGTCCCTCACGACCAACGGCATCGGCCTCAAGCGCACCGCCGCCGCCCTGAAGGAGGCGGGCCTGGACCGGGTCAACGTCTCCCTCGACACGCTCCGCCCGGACGTCTTCAAGACCCTCACCCGCCGCGACCGCCACAAGGACGTCATCGAGGGCCTGTACGCCGCCCGCGACGCGGGCCTGACCCCGGTCAAGGTCAACTCGGTCCTGATGCCGGGGCTCAACGACGACGAGGCCCCCGAGCTGCTGGCCTGGGCCGTGGAGCACGACTACGAACTGCGCTTCATCGAGCAGATGCCCCTCGACGCGCAGCACGGCTGGAAGCGCGACGGCATGATCACGGCCGGCGACATCCTGGCCTCCCTGCGCACCCGCTTCGAGCTGACCGCCGAGGGCGAGGAGAAGCGCGGCTCCGCCCCCGCGGAGCGCTGGCTCGTCGACGGCGGCCCGCATGTGGTCGGCGTCATCGCCTCCGTCACGCGCCCCTTCTGCTCGGCGTGCGACCGCACCCGCCTCACCGCCGACGGACAGGTCCGCACCTGCCTGTTCGCCCAGGAGGAGACAGACCTGCGCGCCGCGCTGCGCTCCGGCGCCCCGGACGAGGAGATCGCCCGCATCTGGCGCCTGGCGATGTGGGGCAAGAAGGCGGGAGCGGGTCTGGACGACCCGACGTTCGTACAGCCGGACCGGCCGATGTCGGCGATCGGCGGCTAGAGCTCCCGCGCTTCCCATTCCTTCAGAAGAACCACGTCCTTCAAGAACCCCCGCACCCCGAGGAACTGCGACAGATGCTCGCGATGCTCCTCACAGGCCAGCCACGTCTTGCGCCGCTCCGGCGTATGGATCTTCGGGTTGTTCCACGCCAGCACCCACACGGCGTCGACACGGCAGCCCTTCGCGGAACAGATGGGCGTCTCGTCACTCACAGGTTCGTCTCACCACAGCACACAGAAAAGGCGACGCCGAGCAGCCACGGGGGGAGCTGCCCGGCGTCGGTCCGTCGCTCCGACGGGGGATGCGGAGCGCGTACGAAGTATGTCACGGGTAACCCCGACCCCGGCACTGGAACAACATGATTGATCTGAGCTTTTCTTGAGCTTGGCGGGAAGCTGACTTCCCTTCCCGCCCTCCCGCGATCTCCCGCCGAACGGCGCCGAGGCACGCCTACCGCTCGTGCGATCCGCTCCCCGCGCTCGCCCCCGGCCCGGACACCGCATCTTCCGCAACCGATTCCCCCGACCCGTCACCCGCACCCGGCGGGCCGATCATCGGATGCGACCGCGACACCACGAACGTCGACGGCAGAGACGGCGCATTCTCACGCCCGGCGTTGGCGATCACCACCGCGATGTACGGCAGCACCAGCCCCAGCACCAACGCCACGATGGCGACGTGCCGTTCGACGTTCCACAGGGTGGCCGCGAGAATCACGGAGATCGTGCGGACCGTCATCGAGATCACGTACCGGCGCTGCCGCCCGCGCACGTCCTCCTGCAGCCCTGTCCGGGCGCCGGTGATCCGGAAAACCTGGACGTTGCCGCCGCCATGCCGCTTCCGCATCGCATTCCACCATCCGCCCGTATCGGACTCTCACCCGCCCCGTGGCCGTTCCCCGGCCGGCCGGGGAACCTGACCGGGACAGCTCTTACGTTACGCCGCGGCTGGGCCCGCCACGAGAGCGGGTCGCGCAGCGCGGGACGAACGGCCTGCGCCGTCCCGCGTACGGCCCGCGTCGGCATGCGGCGTACGGCAGCTGGGCCGACACTGGCCGTAGTGCTCACGTCGAGCCGCACGAGGAGGCAGCGATGGGCTGGTTGTGGGCGATCATCGTGGGACTGGTACTCGGCCTGCTCGCGAAGGCGATCATTCCGGGCAAGCAACATCTTCCCCTGTGGCTGACCGTCATCTTGGGCATGATCGGCGGCATCGCCGGCAACGCCATCGCCCGGGCGGCCGGTGTCGACGCCACTTCGGGAATCGACTGGTGGCGGCACGTCTTCCAGCTGGTGATGGCGATCATCCTCGTCGGCCTGGGCGACCGGGCCTGGACGGCGGCCAGAGGAGACCGGAGCAGGGCATAACGCGGCGCACGGCGAGGAGACCGGAGCAGGGCACAACGGGGCGCACGGCGAAGGGGGCGGCCTTCCGAAAACGGAGACCGCCCCCTTCGCCGTCGCGCTCTCAGCCGCCCGTGACCTCGACCGCGGCCAGGTTCTTCTTGCCCCGGCGCAGCACCAGCCAGCGGCCGTGCAGCAGGTCTTCCTTGGCGGGGACGGCGTCCTCGCCGGCGACCTTGACGTTGTTCACGTAGGCACCGCCCTCCTTGACCGTGCGGCGCGCGGCCGACTTGCTGGCCACCAGGCCGACCTCGGCGAAGAGGTCGACGGCCGGGCCGAGCTCGGCGACCTGGATGTGCGGCACCTCGGAGAGGGCTGCGGCCAGTGTCCGCTCGTCGAGCTCCGCCAGCTCGCCCTGACCGAAGAGCGCCTTCGACGCGGCGATCACGGCGGCCGTCTGGTCGTCGCCGTGCACCAGAGTCGTCAGCTCCTCGGCGAGGGCACGCTGCGCGGCCCGGGCCTGCGGACGCTCCTCGGTCTGCCGCTCCAGCTCCTCCAGCTCCTCGCGGGAGCGGAAGGACAGGATGCGCATGTACTTCGAGATGTCCCGGTCGTCCACGTTCAGCCAGAACTGGTAGAACGCGTACGGCGTCGTCATCTCCGGGTCGAGCCAGACGGCGCCGCCCTCGGTCTTGCCGAACTTGGTGCCGTCCGCCTTGGTCATCAGCGGCGTCGCCATCGCGTGCGCGGTCGCGTCGGGCTCCAGGCGGTGGATCAGGTCCAGGCCCGCGGTGAGGTTGCCCCACTGGTCGCTGCCGCCCTGCTGGAGCGTGCAGCCGTAGCGCCGGTAGAGCTGGAGGAAGTCCATGCCCTGCAGCAGCTGGTAGCTGAACTCCGTGTAGCTGATGCCCTCGGAGGACTCCAGGCGCCGGGCCACGGATTCCTTCGTCAGCATCTTGTTGACGCGGAAGTGCTTGCCGATGTCGCGGAGGAACTCGATCGCGGAGAGGTTCTCCGTCCAGTCGAGGTTGTTGACCATGACGGCCGCGTTCTCGCCCTCGAAGTCCAGGAACGGCTCGATCTGGCCGCGCAACTTGGCGACCCAGCCGCGGACCGTCTCCGGGTCGTTCAGCGTGCGCTCCGCGGTCGGGCGCGGGTCGCCGATCAGGCCCGTGGCACCGCCGACCAGCGCCAGCGGCCGGTGACCGGCCTGCTGGAGCCGGCGCACGGTGAGCACCTGCACCAGGTGCCCCACGTGCAGCGACGGCGCCGTCGGGTCGAAGCCGCAATAGAACGTGACGGGACCGTCCGCGAGCGCCTTGCGCAAAGCGTCCTCGTCGGTGGACAGGGCGAACAGCCCGCGCCACTTCAGCTCGTCGACGATGTCCGTCACGGTTCTCGTGTCTCCTCGATGATCTTCGGGCAGTCGGGTGACAGCCGCCTACGAGGTTATACGCCCTGACTGACAGAGCTCATATTGAAATCCGGGACCCGCAGCGCGGGCATGGCCGCCCTGGTGAACCAGTCGCTCCACTCCCTGGGCAGCGTCTTCTCGGTCCGCCCGGCCTCCGTGGCCCGGCCCAGCACCCCCACCGGCGACTCGTTGAACCGGAAGTTGTTCACCTCGCCCGTCACCTCGCCGTTCTCGACGAGGTAGACGCCGTCCCGGGTCAGGCCCGTCAGCAGCAGCGTGGCCGGGTCGACCTCGCGGATGTACCACAGGCAGGTCAGCAGCAACCCGCGCCCGGTGTTCGCGACCATCTCCTCCAGGGACTGGTCCTCGCCCCCGTCGAGGACGATGTTGTCGATCCCCGGCGCCACCGGCAGGCCGGTCAGGCCCGCGCTGTGCCGGCTCGTCGTCAGGTGCCGCAGCTCGCCCTCGCGCATCCACTCGGTGGGGGCGAGCGGCAGCCCGTTGTCGAACACCGACTGGTCGCCCCCGGAGGAGTGCGCGATCACGAAGGGCGCCGACTCCAGGCCCGGCTCGTTCGGGTCGCTGCGCAGGGTCAGCGGCAGGTCGGTCAGCCTCTCACCGACCCGGGTGCCGCCGCCCGGCTTGGAGAACACCGTGCGGCCCTCGACGGCGTCCCGGCCGGACGCCGACCACATCTGGTAGATCAGCAGATCCGCCACGGCCGTCGGCGGCAGGAGCGTCTCGTAGCGCCCGGCGGGCAGTTCCACGCGCCGTTCGGCCCACCCGAGGCGCACGGCCAGCTCCGCGTCCAGGGCCGCCGGGTCGACGTCCTTGAAGTCCCGCGTGGAGCGGCCGGCCCACGCCGACCGGGTCCGGTCCGGCGACTTGGCGTTGAGCTCCAGCGTCCCGTTCGGCTGGTCGTGCCGCAGCCGCAGCCCCGTCGACGTGCCGACGTACGACGACACCAGCTCGTGGTTGGCGAAGCCGTAGAGCTCGCGGCCACCCGCCCTCGCGCGGGCGAAGGCCTCGCCGAGCGCGGGAGCGAAGTCGGCGAACACGGCGGAGGAGGTCTCGACGGGTGCCTCCGTGAACTCCGGTGCCTGCGTCACGCCCGTGACCAGCGGCTGGGCGTCCTCGGCGGGCCCGGCGCCGCGCGCGGCGGCCTCGGCGGCCCGCACCAGGGGCTCCAGCTCGTCGGGTGTCACGGCGGACCGTGACACCACCCCGGAGGCGGTGCCCTCCTTGCCGTCGACGGTCGCGACGACGGTGAGCGTGCGCCCGCGCGTGACGCCGTTCGTGGTCAGCGCGTTGCCCGCCCAGCGCAGGTTGGCGGTGGACTGCTCGTCGGCGATGACGACACAGCCGTCCGCCCGGGACAGTTCGAGGGCCCGCTCGACCACTTCGTGCGGCTTGCTGGTGAGAGGACTCATCGACCGGCCTCCTGAGTCGTGTTCAAGATGTTGACGCCCTTGAAGAGGGCCGAGGGGCAGCCGTGCGAGACGGCGGCGACCTGGCCCGGCTGGGCCTTGCCGCAGTTGAAGGCGCCGCCGAGCACGTAGGTCTGCGGTCCGCCCACCGCGGACATCGACCCCCAGAAGTCGGTGGTCGTCGCCTGGTAGGCGACATCGCGCAGCTGCCCGGCGAGCCGCCCGTTCTCGATGCGGTAGAAGCGCTGCCCGGTGAACTGGAAGTTGTACCGCTGCATGTCGATCGACCAGGACCGGTCACCGACGACATAGATGCCGCGCTCCACGCCCCCGATCAGATCCTCGGTCGACATCCCCGCCGGGTCCGGTCGCAGCGACACGTTGGCCATGCGCTGGACCGGCACGTGTCCGGGGGAGTCGGCGTAGGCGCAGCCGTTGGACCGCTCGAAGCCGGTCAGCTTCGCGATCCGCCGGTCCAGCTGGTAGCCCACGAGTGTGCCGTCCTTGACCAGGTCCCAGGACTGGCCCGCGACGCCCTCGTCGTCGTACCCGATGGTGGCCAGGCCGTGCTCGGCGGTGCGGTCGCCGGTGACGTTCATCAGCTCGGAGCCGTAGCGCAGCTTGCCCAGCTGGTCGAACGTGGCGAAGGAGGTGCCGGCGTAGGCGGCCTCGTAGCCGAGCGCACGGTCGAGCTCGGTGGCGTGCCCGATCGACTCGTGGATGGTCAGCCACAGGTTGGACGGGTCGACGACCAGGTCGTACAGGCCGGGGCGCACGCTCGGCGCGCGCATCTTCTCGGCGAGCAGCTCCGGGATCCGCTCCAGCTCGCCTTCCCAGTCCCAGCCGGTGCCCGTCAGGTATTCCCAGCCGCGTCCCACCGGCGGCGCGAGGGTGCGCATGGAGTCGAACTCGCCGCTCGACTCGTCCACCGACACCGCGTTGAACACCGGGTGCAGCCGCACCCGCTGCTGCGTGGTCACCGTCCCGGCGGTGTCGGCGTAGAACTTGTTCTCGTGGACCGTCAGCAGTGAGGAGTCCACATGGTCGACCCCGTCGGCCGCCAGCAGCCGCGCGCTCCACTCCGCGATCAGCCCGGCCTTCTCCTCGTCGGGCACGGAGAAGGGGTCGATCTCGTACGACGAGATCCACGTCTTGTCCGCGTGTACCGGCTCGGCGGCCAGCTCCACCCGCTCGTCCGACCCCGCCGCCTTGATCACCTGGGCGGACAGCTTGGCCATCGCCACCGCCTGCCCGGCGACCCTGGCGGCCGCGTCCAGGGTGAGGTCGACGCCGGACGCGAAGCCCCACGTACCGCCGTGCACCACCCGCACCGCATAGCCGAGGTCGGTGGTGTCCGACGACCCGGCGGGTCTGGCGTCCCGGAACCGCCAGGAGGCGCCCCGCACCCGCTCGAACCGGAAGTCCGCGTGCTCGGCGCCCAGCGCACGCGCGCGTGCGAGGGCGGCGTCGGCCAGAGGGCGTAGGGGGAGGGCCGTGAAGGCCTCGTCGATGGTATGAGGCACCGCCGTCTCTTTCTGTCGAGGTGACCGTGGTTGCCGTGCGTCGTGACTGCTCCGATCATGTCGCCCATCCACCGCGCGGGCCACGACTTTCCCGAGCCGGGTTCGCGGCTTTCTGTAGGGACCCGACAGGTAGTCCCCTACGCCACTGTCGGTGCCCGATTGTCCGCGGGCCTGCCGGGACCGATAGGTTTTCGAGGAAGCCGCCTGTCATCACCGCCTGTCGTCCAGGCGCCCGGGCGGGTATCCAGACCGCTATCGAAAGGGTGATCCGTTGAGCCGCTCGGTTCTCGTCACCGGAGGCAACCGGGGCATCGGCCTCGCCATCGCCCGCGCTTTCGCCGATGCCGGCGACAAGGTCGCCATCACGTACCGCTCGGGTGAGCCGCCGGCCGCCCTCACGGACTTGGGCTGCCTGGCCGTCAAGTGCGACATCACCGACGCGGAGCAGGTGGAGCAGGCCTACAAGGAGATCGAGGAGGCGCACGGCCCCGTCGAGGTCCTCATCGCCAACGCCGGCGTCACCAAGGACCAGCTCCTGATGCGCATGTCCGAGGAGGACTTCACCTCGGTCATCGACACGAACCTCACCGGCACCTTCCGCGTCGTCAAGCGCGCCAACCGCGGCATGCTGCGCGCCAAGAAGGGCCGCGTCGTCCTGATCTCCTCGGTGGTCGGGCTGCTGGGCTCGGCCGGCCAGGCGAACTACGCCGCGTCCAAGGCCGCCCTGGTCGGCTTCGCGCGCTCCCTCGCCCGCGAGCTGGGCTCGCGCAACATCACCTTCAACGTCGTCGCGCCGGGCTTCGTCGACACCGACATGACCAAGGCGCTCACCGACGAGCAGCGGTCGAACATCGTGTCGCAGGTGCCGCTGGGACGGTACGCGCACCCGGAGGAGATCGCCGCAGCGGTGCGGTTCCTCGCCTCGGACGACGCCTCGTACATCACTGGAGCCGTCATCCCCGTTGACGGCGGACTGGGAATGGGTCACTGATCACCATGAGCGGAATTCTCGAGGGCAAGCGCGTCCTGATCACCGGTGTGCTGACGGAGGCCTCCATCGCCTTCCACGCCGCGAAGCTGGCCCAGGAGCAGGGCGCCGAGGTCATCCTCACCGCGTTCCCGCGGCCCACGCTGACCGAGCGCATCGCCAAGAAGCTCCCCAAGCCCACCAAGGTCATCGAGCTGGACGTGACCAACGACGAGCACCTCGGGCGTCTCGCCGACCTCGTCGGCGAGGAGCTGGGCGGCCTCGACGGTGTCGTGCACTCCATCGGCTTCGCCCCGCAGGACGCCCTCGGCGGCAACTTCCTCAACGCGCCGTTCGAGTCCGTCGCCACCGCCATGCACGTCTCGGCGTACTCCCTGAAGTCGCTGACCATGGCCTGCCTGCCGCTGATGCAGAACGGCGGTTCCGTCGTCGGCCTCACCTTCGACGCCCAGTTCGCCTGGCCGCAGTACGACTGGATGGGCCCGGCCAAGGCCGCACTCGAGGCCACCAGCCGCTACATGGCCCGTGACCTGGGCAAGCAGAACATCCGCTGCAACCTGGTCTCGGCGGGCCCGATCGGTTCCATGGCCGCCAAGTCCATCCCGGGCTTCAGCGAGCTGGCCTCGGTGTGGGACAGCCGCTCCCCGCTGGAGTGGGACCTGAAGGACCCCGAGCCGGCCGGCCGCGGCATCGTCGCCCTGCTGAGCGACTGGTTCCCGAAGACCACCGGCGAGATCGTCCACGTGGACGGCGGTCTGCACGCCATCGGAGCCTGATCTCCCGCACCTCCTCGACGCCCCGTTTCCCGCCGCGTGCGGGGAGCGGGGCGTCACCCGTTCGGCTCAGCCGGCCGGGCGGGGGAGGCCGTCCACCGGGCACTGTTGAGTACGCGTTCACCACGCGAGCCCCTCCCCAGCACGGTCGAGGAGGTCCCCTTGTGCGCTTGTCCCGCCGAACGGCCTCAGTGTCCCTCGCCGTCGCGCTCGTGCTGACCCTGGCGTACGAGGCGGTGCCCCACGCGCGCGTGCCCGCCGGCGAGCGCGAATCCCCGGACCTCTTCGGCGCGGCCTGCCGGATCCGCGTGACCGGCTCCAAGGTGCTCGCCTACTGCCACAACCCCTACCCGGAGACCGACCGTGTGAGCCTGCACGTGGAGTGCGTCCGCTGGTGGGACATCGACACCGACAGCTCACCGATCGAGGCCGCTCCCGCGCAGACGGTGCGGCTGACGGGACGCTGCTGGAAAGAGGTCGCCGACGTGTGGGTCAGTCACGGGCGGGGGAGCTGATCCTGCCGGGCGCATCAATCGCCGGGGGCTGAGCCTTCCGGGCGGCATCGGTCACCGGTGGGGGAGCAGAGCTTTCCGGGCGGTATCAGTCACCGGCCGGGGAGCTGAGCCCGCCCGGGCGGCACAGGAACGGGTAGCGGGCGGCCTCCGATGCGGCCGTGTCCGCCTCGCCCGCGCGGATCGCCTCCAGCAACCGCCCGTGGTCCATGTACGTCTCCGGCGTCAGCCTCTCGCCGACGTCCTCACGCAGCCAGTCCCGCAGCACCTCGCCCAGGTCCGCGTACATGGCCGTCATGACGTCGTTGTGGGAGGCCGACACCACGGCCAGGTGGAAGGTCGCGTCCGCGGTCACGAACGCCTCCTTGTCGCCCGACTCCCAGGCTTCCTCGCGCCGCAGCAGCAGTGCGTCGAGCTGCTTGAGGTCCTTCTCCGTACGCCGCTCGGCGGCCAGCCGGGCGGCGGCCGACTCCAGCGTGGAGCGCAGCTCGGCGATGTGCCGGGGGTCGGCCTCGGCGAACCGCCGCTGCATCACGCCCGCCAGCTCGCTCGTCGCCACGACGTACGTTCCGGAACCCTGGCGGATGTCCAGCAACCCGTTGTGCGACAGGGCGCGGACGGCCTCACGGACCGTGTTGCGGGCGACACCGAGCTGCTCGACCAGTTCCGGCTCGGTCGGGATCCGGGAGCCGACCGGCCACTCGCCCGAGGTGATCTGGGCCCGCAGCGCGGCGATGACCTGCTCGGACAGGGCCGAGCGACGGGTATGGCTCAAGGGCATGGCACACCTTCGCACGACCGGGGCGCCCCAGGGCAACCAGGGAGTGGACAGTCAATCATCCTATGATTCTATGATGGGTCTCATGCCTCGTGAGGAAACCCGGACGACGACACCCCCGACCGTATGCAGCCCATCCGCGCACGAGCCGGGGACACCGGGCGGCGCCGCCCCGCGCGCGTGGACGACGCGACTGCTCGTCCTCGGCATCGTGCTGTCCGCGCTGAACCTCCGTCCCGCCATCACCAGCCTCGGCGCCCTCCTGGAGGAGGTCCGCGACGGGCTCGGCATGAGCGGCAGCGTGGCCGGGCTGCTCACCTCGGTGCCGCCGCTGTGTTTCGCCGTCTTCGGCGTCATGGCCCCGCGGCTCGCCCGCCGCTTCGGGCCCGGCGCGGTGGTGTGCGCCGGCATGGCCGCCATCGCCACCGGCCTGCTGATACGCCCGTTCGCGGGCGGCACGGCCGGCTTCCTGGCCGGGAGCGCCCTGGCCCTCATGGGCATCGCGGTCAGCAACGTCCTGATGCCGGTCATCGTCAAGCGCTGGTTCCCCGACCGCGTGGGTTCCATGACCGGCCTGTACTCGATGGCCCTCGCCCTCGGCACGGCCCTCGCGGCCGCGGTCACGGTGCCCCTGACCGACGCCCTCGGCGGCCGCTGGCAGACCGGCCTGACCCTGTGGGCGGGACTCGCCGTGGCGGCCGTCCTGCCGTGGCTGCCCTTCGTCCGGGGACGCGTCACGCCGCCCGGGGCGGAGGAGAAGGCCGCAGGGGCCGCGACACCGACGCGCGGCCCGGCTCCGGCTTCGACGGAGCACGCGCGCGTGGAGGCGCCTCGGCTGCGCATGGCACGGAGCGGGACCGCCTGGGCCCTGGCCGTCTTCTTCGGACTCCAGGCCACCGCTGCCTACATCACCATGGGATGGATGGCGCAGATCTTCCGGGACGCCGGTGTGCCCGCCGGCACCGCGGGGCTGCTGCTGGCGGTCACCATGGTGATGGGCGTGCCCCTCGCCTTCGTCATACCCCGCCTGGCCACCCGGCTGCCCCACCAGGGCCCGATCGTGCTCGCCCTGGGCCTGTGCGGCCTCGCCGGCTACGCCGGGCTGTACCTCGCGCCCGCCGCCGGCGCCTGGGCCTGGGCCCTGCTGCTCGGCGTCTCCAACTGCGCCTTCCCGCTCGCCCTGACCATGGTCGGCATGCGGGCCAGGACCGGCCCGGGCGTGGTCCAGCTGTCGGCGTTCGCACAGAGCACCGGCTACCTGATCTCCATCCCCGGACCGCTCCTGGTGGGCGTCCTCTACCAGCACAGCGGCGGCTGGGGCCTGCCGATCGCGCTCATGAGCGCCCTGATGGTCCCGCAGATGGCCGTCGGTTTCCTGGCCGGCCGCGACCGCACGGTGGAGGACGAGGCGGCCCGCTGAGCCACGCCCCGGGACAAGAGCTCACCCCCCGCGGCATCCCGCATGCACGGAGGTGGGACACTTTCCCCATGCCAGTGCTCGACCCGAATCCCCAGCACGGTCAGAAGAAGATGCTGCTCGTGTTCGGCGCCTTCTTCGCGATCTTCATCGTCATCGCCGTCATCGCGACCATCGCCTCGCCATGACCGGCACCCGCGGCCCGTGGTGGGGGTAACCCCCCTGTCCCCTAGGGGGTGAGGGTCAGGGTCAAGTGGGTGGATCACCGGATGGGTCGGCGGCCGCCGATTCCGTAGCTTCAAGTGTGTGACCGCGAGGCGGTCACCGACCACTCGAAGAGCGGAGGCACCCATGTCGGCCCCTACGCACACCCGGCTCCATCCGGCGCCCCGGGCCGGTGCCGCCGGCCGGCTGCCCTGGTGGGCTCTCGCCCTTCCCGTGCTCGCCTTCTCCGCGCTGCTCGCCCTGATCCTCAACCCCTCCGACGCGCACGCGGCCACGGGTGAGCCGGTGATCACCCACCTCTTCGAGCGTATACAGCAGCTCACCGCCCGCTGATCACGGCCGAAGCCGGTGGTCAACTCCCTGCGCCAGCTGGCGTGTTTCATGCGAAGCTGGATCTCATGAGCGTCGCAGAATCCCGCAGGATTGTCCTCTTCCGCCATGCGAAAGCCGACTGGCCACAGGTCACCGATCACGAGCGTCCCCTCGCCGACCGCGGCCGAATGGACGCGGCGGAGGCCGGGCGCAGGCTGACCGACACCGGTATCGCCTTCGACCTGGCGTTGTGCTCCACCGCGGTCCGGACCCGGGAAACGTGGAAGCTCGCCGTCCAGGAGTTCCCGCAGCGGCCGAAAACCGTCTACGAGGAGCGGATCTACGAGGCCTCGCCCGGCGAGCTCATCGCCCTGCTCAACGAGACCCCCGACGACGCGCAGAACGTCCTCATGATCGGGCACAACCCGGGCATCCAGGGACTCGCCGAGATCCTGGCGGGCTCGGGCGAGGACGAAGCCAGGGAGCGCATGACCCGCCGCGGCTTCCCGGCCGCCGCCTTCGCCGTGCTGTCGTTCGGCGGCACGTGGAAGAGCCTGGAGCCGGGTGTGGCCACGTTGCAGGACTACTGGGCGCCGGCCGAGTGACGACCTCCGCGTGACCTCGTGATCGCGTGACCTCGTGATCGCGTGACAGAGGGGCCCGGCGCCGGTGCGGCGCCGGGCCCCTCCTGTCGGCTCAGACGACGTCGAGGGTGTCCGCCGCCTCGACCTCCTCCCGCGTGACGCCCAGCAGGTACAGGACCGTGTCCAGGAAGGGGAAGTTCACCGCGGCGTGTGCGGCCTCGCGCACCACCGGCTTGGCGTTGAAGGCGACACCGAGCCCCGCCGCGTTCAGCATGTCCAGATCGTTGGCGCCGTCACCGATCGCCACCGTCTGCGACAGCGGCACACCCGCCTCCGCCGCGAACCGGCGCAGCAGTCTGGCCTTGCCCGCACGGTCGACGATCTCGCCGGTGACCTTGCCGGTCAACCTGCCGTCGACGATCTCCAAGGTGTTGGCGTGGGCGAAGTCCAGCCCGAGCCGCTCCTTCAGATCGTCCGTGACCTGGGTGAATCCACCCGACACGACGCCCACTTGGTAGCCGAGCCGCTTCAGCGTACGGATCAGGGTGCGGGCGCCCGGCGTCAGCCGCACCTCGCTGCGCACCTTGTCCACGACCGAGGCGTCCAGCCCCTCCAGCAGCGCCACGCGCGCGTGCAGGGACTGCTCGAAGTCCAGCTCCCCGCGCATCGCGGCCGCCGTCACCTCGGCGACCTCGTCCTCGCAGCCGGCGTGCGCGGCGAACAGCTCGATGACCTCGTCCTGGATGAGCGTCGAGTCGACGTCCATGACGACCAGGCGCTGTGCACGCCGGTACAGACCGGCGGCGACGACCGCCACATCGATACCGAGCCGCGCGGCATCGGTCACCAGGGCGGTGCGCAGCGGCTCGGTCTCCACGCCGGAAACGGCGAACTCGACGGCGGTCACGGGGTACTTGGCGAGCCTGAAGATACGGTCGATGTTGCCGCCGGTCTTCGTGATCCGCGCGGCGATCGCAGCCGTGGCTTCGGCGGTGAGCGGGTGCCCGAGGACGGTGACCAGGGAGCGGCCCAGACCGCGCGGCCGGTTGTCGCCGAGGCCGGAGATGATCTCCGCCTGCATCTTCATCGACTCGGCCCAGCTGTGGACGGTCGCCCGCAGGTCTCCCTCGACGCCCGGGGGCGGCTCGGTCACGAGCGCGCACAGCACCATCCGGCCACGGGTGACGACCTGCTCGATGTCGACGACGTCGACGGAGTAGGCGGCAAGGGTGTCGAAGAGGCCGGCGGTGATGCCCGGCCTGTCCTTGCCGAAGATCTTCACAAGGAGGGTGGGGACGTCGGCAGGGACGTCGGAAGACGAGGTCTGCGAAGCGCTCATGGTGGTTCCACCGTATCCGGCGCGCGGCACCTGTCACCCCCGAGGTCCGTCTGGCGGACAGCGAACACTGCATGGCGCGTTGATGACGTGCACCCTACGTACCGGTACGGTGCCCGGCGCCTTCACCGGCTCACTTCCCGCCCCGCGGTTTCCGCGGCGGTGGCGGGGGAGGCGGGGGAGGCGGCGGGCCGTCGTCCGGACGCGCGGGCGGCCCGTTCCCGTTCCGCGGCCCGGGCGACTGCCGCGGGCCACGCGGGGGCGGCCCGACCGGCCGTACGACGGTGGGGGCGCTGTAGAGGTCGCCCGGGGCCGGGGGCTCGTCGTCCCGGACTGCGTCGTACCCGGGCCCGGGCGCAGCGCCGGAGGGCCGCTCCTCGCCTGGGGGCCGTTCCACCACGGAGGGCCGTTCCGCCCCGGAGGGTTCAGCCCCGGGATGCCGTTCCACCCCGGGAGGCCGTGCGTCCTCCGGCTCGCGCAGTTCCTCCGGTACCCGGAGGTAGGGGTTGGTGCCCGGATCGGGCGGCCGGTACGGCGTACCGGGCTCGTACGGCCCGGCCCCCTCACCCCGCGGCACCCACCCGCCTCGCTCCCCTGGCTGCCCGGCCCCGGCGGCGTCTCCGTGCCGCACCGTGCCACTGGTGCCCGGCCACCCCTGCCCGGCCCCATCGCCTCGTCCCGCTGGCCCGGAGACACCCCGGGCCTCCGCCTGCCCGGCCGAGGCCCCGCGCTCGCCCCACACCGCGCCCGGCACATCCGCTGCCCCACCGGCTCCGGCCACCGCCTCCCCTTGAGCCCAGGCGGTAGCCCTGCGCCCCGCCGCCCCGCACCCCCACGCGAGCAGCGCCCCGGCCGCTCCGGCCCCGGCGCCCCACACCCCGCCCAGCAGCAGGGCCGCGCCGAGATGGCCGTGCAGTGCGATGCCCGCGCCGAGGGCGTCGAAGCCGAGCACGGACAGGGACGCGGTCACGGACACGTCCGTGAGCCAGACCAGCAGCGGCAGGGCGAGCGCGGTCGCGGCACCCACCGCCGGCGCACACCGCCCCGCGAAACGCAGGGCACCGTCCGCCGCCCCGACCGGCGTCCGTACCGCTGCCAGCACCCCTGCCAGCAGCATCGTCAACGCGGCCGCCACCCCCAGCAGCCACACCCGCCCGTCCAGATCGGCCAGCCGGCCCAGCGTCACCGGCCGGTCGGACCCGGTACCGAGCAGCCCGCCCAGGGGGTCGGGCAGGAACCGGGTCAGTTCACCCGTCGCCCGGCCGTCCCACGGCACGAACAGGCCGAGCGGCAACCCCAGCCACACCCCGTTCGGCGCTCCGAGCAGCGCCGCACCCGCGATGCGCCGGGGGTGGCCGTCGCCGACCGCCGCGGACGCCGCCGCCGCCCATCCCGCCGCCACCGCCACCAGCAGCACGGTCACCAGCGCGGACACGGCCGGCCGCACGACCCGGTGCACGGCCTCCCAGCCCCGCGGCAACGGCGTACGGCGCGAGGCCAGCAGGGCGACGAGGAGGATCCCGGCCGACCAGCCGAACCCGCCGAGCAGCGTCGGGGCGGTGTCGACCGTGAACCCGACGGTGGCCTGCGCGTCGACCAGGTCGCCGAGCCGGTCCGGCAGCAGCCCCCCGATGTCCCCCAGCCCCGGGATCTCCACGCTGCCGCTCCCGCCGGTGACGTCGTCCAGCCCCAGCGACCCGCCGTCGATCGTGATGACGTCGTGCCCCGCCCACGCCAGCCCGCCCAGCATCGCCACGAACAGCACCACCACCGACCCCGCCCGCGCGAGCAGTTCGGACGGTGCGATCACAACTCCCACCCCCCGCAGGGACCGCAGGAAGAACCACGACAGCAGCACCGCCCCGACCAGGCTCACCCCCAGTGGCGTGATCTCGATGGCCGTGTCCGCCTCGGCGCCCGACAGGCCGAACACCGACACATCCCCGGACGGCGTGACCGAACCACCCGCCCCGAGGGCCACCACGGCCGCGGTCATCGGTCCCAACGACCCCGCGCTGTCCGCCTGAAGCAACCGCAGCCCCAGCGCCGCCGTCCCCGCCATCCCGATCAACGCCCAGCTCACGGCGGCCACGGCGGACATCAGAACGTCCCCCCACGGCACGCGCCCGTGACCCTTCGCCGTCCCGGCCCCTGCGGCAGCACTCATGGCAGACCCCCCGATCCGCGGCACGACGGGAACACCACGCATGTCCCCCTCGCGTCGAAATACCACTCTCCGGCCCGGTTTCAACCCCGTCAACGGAATCGGCCGATGCGTCCGAACGCGGTCTTCACAAGGCCCGACTTTCGGTCAGGGGGGCGCTACTGAAATAGTTCCCCCCGATGTTCGACATCCCTAGACTCCCCATGTCGGGGGTAACTCGGGGGACAACTCAGTGGGGCATGGAGTGCCGGAACTCGTACTGGAATCAAACGGACGTACCTGGACGCTCGATCCGTCCAGGGCCTACACCCTCGGACGTGATCCGCAGGGGGACGTCGTCTTCGACGACGCCAGGGTCTCCTGGCGTCACGCCACGGTCAGCTTCAACGGCCGCAGTTGGGTCATCGAGGACCACGGCAGCACCAACGGCACATTCGTGCAGGGCCAGCGCATCCATCACATGGAGCTCGGCGCCGGCTCGGCCGTCAACCTGGGCAACGCGACCGACGGCCCGCGCCTGAACCTGTCCGGCGCCGCGGCCTCCGTCGCCACGCCGCAGGCCCAGCCCCAGCAGCCGTACGCGGCGCAGGGCGCGAACCCCGGCTGGGGTCAGCAGGTTCCGGCCCAGCAGCCGCCGCAGCAGCAGGCCCCCCAGGCCGGCTGGCAGCAGCCGCAGCAGGCCGCCGCGCACATTCCGCAGCAGCAGGGTTCCGGCGGTGCCGCGGGGGCTCCGCCGGTTCACGGCGACCGCAGCCCGACCACGTTCCACCAGTTCTCCCTCGGCCGCGTGATGCGCATCGGCCGTGCCCTGGAGAACGAGCTGGTCGTCTCCGACCTGCAGGTCTCCCGGCACCACGCCGAGTTCCACGCGATGCCCGACGGGCGCATGGAGATCCGCGACCTCGGCTCCCACAACGGCACGTACGTCAACGGCCAGCCGATCGCCAAGGGCGGCTCTCAACTGCTCGGCCCGGCCGACGTCGTCGGCGTCGGTCACTCGACGTTCCGCATCGTCGGCGACCGGCTCGAGGAGTTCGTCGACACCGGTGAGGTGTCCTTCTCCGCCCGCCACCTGACCGTCACGGTCGACGGCGGGAAGCAGATCCTCAAGGACGTCTCCTTCGGCGTGCCGGAGAAGTCGCTGATCGCGGTCATCGGCCCGTCCGGCTCCGGCAAGTCGACCCTGCTCAAGGCGCTCACCGGCTACCGCCCCGCCAACCAGGGCGAGGTGCTGTACGACAACCGCAACCTCTACAAGCAGTTCGCCGAGCTGCGCCAGCGCATCGGTCTGGTCCCGCAGGACGACATCCTGCACAAGGAGCTGACCGTCAAGAAGGCCCTCAAGTACGCGGCCAAGCTGCGCTTCCCGGCGGACACCACGGCCGCCGAGCGCGAGGCCCGCATCGACGAGGTGCTGCGCGAGCTCAAGCTCGACATCCACAAGGACAAGAAGGTCACGTCCCTGTCGGGCGGCCAGCGCAAGCGCGTCTCGGTCGCCCTGGAGCTGCTCACCAAGCCGTCGCTGATCTTCCTGGACGAGCCGACCTCCGGCCTCGACCCGGGCATGGACCGCGACGTCATGCAGCTGCTGCGCGGCCTCGCCGACGACGGCCGCACGGTCCTGGTCGTCACCCACTCGGTGGCCGAGCTGGCGATCTGCGACAAGCTGCTGGTGATGGCGCCGGGCGGCTCGGTCGCCTACTTCGGCCCGCCCGACGAGGCGCTGAACTTCTTCGGCTACGACACCTGGGCCGATGTCTTCTCCGCCTTCGAGAACTACCGCGACTACGACTGGGCGGGTCGCTGGAAGGGCTCGCAGCATTACCAGATGTACGCCGCGGACATCGACGCCGTTGCGCCGCAGTCCGTACAGGTTCCGCCGATGCAGGCGATGAAGCCGCCGAAGCCGCAGGGCTGGATGTCCCAGTTCATCACGCTTGTCCGGCGCTATGTCTCAGTGATCGCCTCCGACAAGGGCTTCCTCGCCCTGATGGTGATCCTGCCGGCCGTGCTCGGCGCGGTCAGTCTGCTCATCGACGCAGACCGGGGCCTGCTGCCGAACCCGGCCAATCCGCAGACCGGCCGGATCATCCCGAACGGCACGGCGACCACCGTCCTGCTGATCCTCGCGGTCGGCGCCTGCTTCGCCGGCGCGGCGAACTCGGTCCGGGAGCTGATCAAGGAACGGGTCATCTACGAGCGGGAGCGCGCGACCGGCCTCTCGCGCTCGGCGTACCTGATGTCCAAGGTGTTCGTGCTCGGCATGATCACCGTGCTCCAGGGCCTGCTGGTCGGCGTGATCGGCTTCTCCAGCCGGGAGATCCCCGAGGAGGGCCTGGTCTTCGGCAGCGCGACGCTGCTGGAGCTGTCCGTGCCGATCATGGCGCTGGGCTTCACCTCGATGATGTTCGGCCTGATCATCTCCTCACTGGTGAAGACCGCCGAGAAGACCATGCCGCTGCTGGTGATGTTCGCCATCATCCAGGTCGTCTTCACCGGCTGCCTGTTCACCCTGCACGGCTCGATCGGCGTCAACCAGTTCTCGTTCCTGATGCCGTCGCGCTGGGCGGTCGCCGCCTCCGGTGCCACGCTGGACTTCAACAAGATCAGCCCGCCCGAGACGGCCGGTGACAACGATCCGCTGTGGGAGCACACGGTCGGGGCCTGGGCCATGGACATGGGCGCCCTCCTCGTTCTCGGCGTGATCTGCGGCTTCTTCGTGGCCCGCTTCCTGCGCCGCCACGAGCCGGAGGTCATGCGCAAGTAGTCCCCGCTCCGCGACGCCCGAAGGGCGGCACCCCGTCAGGTGGGTGCCGCCCTTCGGCGTTGCGTACAGCGAAGCAGAGAGGTCCGCGCCGGCCTCAGTACGCGCTGTTGACGTTGTCCATCGAGCCGTACTTGTCGGCCGCGTAGTTGCAGGCGGCGGTGATGTTGGCGACCGGGTCGTAGATGTCCCAGGAGGTACCGGGGACGTGCCAGGTCTTGAAGGTCGGCGGGATGACCTGGAGCAGACCCTTCGACGGGATGCCGTTGATGGCGTTGATGTCCCAGTTGTTGATCGCCTTCGGGTTACCCGAGGACTCGCGCATGATGTTGCGGTGGATGCCGTCGTAGGACGCAGGGATGTCGTGCTTCTTCAGGATGGCGAGCGACTCGCGGATCCAGCCGTCGAGGTTGTTCGGGTAGGTCTTGACGGCGGCCTTCTTGGCCTCGGCGCGCTTGGCGGCGCGGCTCGCGGCCTCCTTGGCCTGGCGCGCGGCCTCGGCCTTCTTCTTCGCCGCCTCGGCGGCGGCCTTCTTCTTGGCGGCGGCCGCGGCGTCGGCCTTCTTCTTCGCCGCGATCTGCTCGGCCTTCAGCGTGGCGCCGGCCATCTGGTCCGTGACGCTCGCCTTGACGTCCTTGATCTGCTGGTTGCTGTACGCCACCGCAGCCGGCTGAGCGGCCTCGGTCGTGGTCTTGGTCGAGGCGCCGCTCGGCACCGCGGAGAACCCGATGGCGGCGGCGCCGAGGGTGGCGACACCCGCCATGGCGATCTTGTGGTGACGGGTCAGGCTACGACTCTGAACACGGCTGAAGATGTTCTTGGGCATGCTGCGTTGGACCTCTTCGAATAGCGCGGGAGTCGCTCGGCGTCCGGCGTTGGACTCGGTGTGTTTCCGACACGAACGCCGCGGAGGTGAACCCACGGCGCTGAGCGACGTCAGCAATTCTTAGCGGCCGCAAAATGGCGTGGCAAAGGTGTGACGTACGAAAGGAGATAGTGGATCAGGGAGGGTGAAATCAGGACAGATTGGACTGTCTGCGCCGCTCAAAAGGTGGGGCTTTGTCTCCTACGCACTTTCGTACGTGACGTGGGTCCTATGCGGGGGCTCACATCGCCCTGAGATCAGACTTACGGCGCGTTGCACAAGCGATGCTCTGTGTGAGGCCTTTTCAGGGCAGCACGAGGTGCACGTCCCCGAACTCGTGCCACAGATAGCGGCCTTGCAGCGCGGCCTCGTATCCCCGCTCGATCGCCCCCCGCCCCGCGACCGCCTCCAGCATCAGCAGATGCGAGGCCTCCGGCTCGTGCAGCCCGGTCAGCAGCCCGTCCACCACCCGCACCCCGCGCTCCGGGGTGACGACGAGATCCGTCCACCCCGCAACGGCGCGTACGGACCCGTCCGTGCCCGCCGCCGACTCCACCGCCCGCACCGCGGTCGTCCCCACCGCCACCACCCGGCCCCCACCGGCCCGCGCCGCGTTGATCAGCCGCGCGGACGCCTCCGGCACCGCGAATCGCTCCGGGTACGGCGGCTCGTGCGCCTCCGCCGAGGCCACCCCCGTATGCAGGGTGACCGGCGCGAACTGCACCCCCCGGCTCACCAGCTCCGCCACCATCCGCGCCGTGAAGGGCCGCGCCGCGCTCGGCATCTCCGCGCTTCCCGTGCCGTCCGCCGACGGCAGCGCGAACACCGTCTGGTAGACGGAAAGCGGCTGGTCGCGCTCCGTATAGGCGTAACGGACAGGCCGCCCGTACTCCCGCAGCAGCCCCGGCACCGCGGCCCCGGAGACCCGCGCCCACCACAGCCGCTCGCTCCGCCCGCTCAGCGGCTCCTCCAGAACCAGCCGCACACCCCCCGGCAGGCACACCTCCCTCCCCGCGGGCCCGCCCGCACGCGCGCGCGTGGTGCCCCGCCCGTCGGGCTCCCGCAGTTCCACCGCCCAGCGGCCGTCGTCCCCCCGGGTGGAGAAATGCACCACCACGCGCGCGGGGCCGGACCAACCGTCCACGGCCGCCGCCAGCGTGGCCGAGGTGTTCACCACGAGCAGGTCCCCGGCCCTCAGCAGCCGCGGCAGCTCCGTGAACGTGTGATGCGCCACCTCGGCACCCCGCGACACCAGCATCCGTACGGCGTCCCGCTCGAGCCCCGGGCCCCGCTGCTCGACAGGCACCCGCGCCGACAGCTCCTCCGGCACCCGCACCCGCACCGTCATCGGGCCTCGTCCAGCAGCGCCGGAGCCCCGTAGCGCCCGCTCGCCGGACGCTCGTCCAGCAGCCGCAGGAACGCCGGCACCACCGCCGCAGGCTCGGGCCGCGGCTCCCGGTCGTCCGGTACGGCCGTCGCGTACAGGTCCGTGGCCATGTCCCCGGGATCCACCGCCCAGACCCGCAGCCCCGGCTCCTCCACGGCGAGCACGGCCACCAGATGGTCCAGGGCCGCCTTGGACGCCCCGTAACCGCCCCAGGTCTCGTACGCCTCGGCGGCCGCGTCCGAGCTGACCGCGATGACGGTGCCCGCGCGCGAGGCCCGCAGCAGCGGCAGCGCCTCCCGGACCAGGCCCAGCCCCGCCACCAGGTTCACCTCCAGCGCCCGGCGCAGCCCCTCCAGGGGCAGCTCCGCCAGCCTGACCAGCGGCTCGGCACCCAGTGCGCTCGCGTTGTGCACCAGCAGGTCGACCCCGCCCAGCCGCCGGGCCGCCGCCACCAGCTCCGCCCGATGAGCGGCGTCCGTCACGTCCCCGGGCAGGGCGGTCACCCGCGTGCCGCGCGCGGAGACGGCTCCGACGGTGTTCGCCAGCGCCTCGGCACCCCTGGCGTCGAGCACCAGGTCCCAGCCCCGCCCGGCCAGGGCCTCGGCCAGGGCACGGCCCAGCCCCTTCGAGGCCCCGGTGATGATCGCAACCGGCATGATCAGCTCCCTCGTCGTGATCGCTTGCCCTCAACGTAGGAACGGGCCCGCCCGGACCGCCTCGGACGCGGGCCGCACTCCACCGGGTCCCTTCGCCCTACGCCGCGGGCCCGGCGCCCCGGGACCCGGACCTAGGGCCCGGCCTCTCGGCCCCGCGACCTGGGCCCGCGGACCGGCGGTGCACCGCGAGGCCCGGCCTCTCGGCCCAGCGACCTAGGCCCACGGAACGGGCGCCCCGCCGCCACCGGTCCGATCCGCGCTGTCACAGCCCGCCGGTACCGTGAGGTCATGAGTCACGGCCCCCGGTCCGGCCTCGCCGCGGTGAGTTCCGCGTTGCTGGCCATGAGCAGGCACCTCGAGGTGCGCGACGTCCTCAAGACGATCGTCGCCTCGGCCCGCGAGCTGCTCGACGCGCAGTACGCCGCCCTGGGCGTCCCGGACGACCACGGCGGCTTCGCCCAGTTCGTGGTGGACGGCGTCAGCGAGGAACAGTGGAAGGCCATCGGCCCCCTCCCGCGCCAGCACGGCATCCTCGCCGCGATGCTGCGCGAGGCCAGGTCCGAGCGCCTCGCCGACGTCCGCAAGGACCCCCGCTTCGAGGGCTGGCCGAAGGCCCACCCCGACCTGGTCGACTTCCTGGGCCTGCCGATCCGTGACGGCGACGAGGTCATCGGTGCGCTGTTCCTGGCCAACAAGAACTGCGAGCGGCCCGAAGGCGGCTGCGGCTTCACCGAGGAGGACGAGGAACTGCTCGGCATCCTCGCCCAGCACGCCGCGATCGCCCTCACCAACGCCCGCCTCTACGAACGCAGCCGCGAGCTCACCATCGCCGAGGAGCGCTCCCGCCTCGCCCACGAACTGCACGACGCGGTCAGCCAGAAGCTGTTCTCCCTGCGCCTGACCGCGCAGGCCGCGGCCCGCCTCGTGGACCGCGACCCCTCCCGGGCCAAGGGCGAACTCCAGCAGGTGGCCGTCCTGGCTGCCGAGGCCGCCGACGAACTGCGCGCAGCCGTGGTGGAGTTGCGCCCCGCCGCCCTCGACGAGGACGGTCTCGTCGCGACCCTCCGCACGCAGATCCAGGTCCTCGACCGGGCGCACAGCGCCCGCGTCACCTTCGCCGGTCACGGAGTGAAGGCCCTGCCCGCCTCCCAGGAGGAAGCCCTCCTGCGCGTGGCTCAGGAAGCCCTGCACAACGCCCTTCGCCACTCCGGCGCCGACCACGTCGACGTGACCCTGGACCGCCGCGGCGGCGGAGCCGTCCTGCGCATCACGGACGACGGCAGCGGCTTCGACCCCAGCGCGGTCCGCCGCGCGGGACGCCACCTCGGCCTGGTCTCGATGCGGGACCGGGCGAGCGGTGCGGGCGGCACGTTGGCCGTGGAATCGGCGCCCGGCAAGGGCACCGTGATCGAGATGGAGGTCCCCGGTGGCTGACGCAATCAGGGTGCTGCTCGTCGACGACCACCAGGTCGTCCGCCGGGGTCTGCGCACCTTCCTCGAAGTGCAGGACGACATCGAGGTCGTCGGAGAGGCGGCGGACGGCGCCGAAGGAGTGGACCGCGCCGAGGAGTTGAAGCCCGACATCATCCTCATGGACGTCAAGATGCCGGGCATGGACGGCGTCGACGCCCTGCGCAGACTCCGCGAGCTGGACAACCCCGCACGTGTGCTGGTCGTCACCAGCTTCACCGAACAGCGCACGGTGGTCCCGGCCCTGCGCGCGGGCGCCGCCGGGTACGTGTACAAGGACGTCGACCCCGACGCCCTCGCCGGAGCCATCCGCTCGGTCCACGCCGGGCACATCCTCCTCCAGCCCGAGGTCGCCGGCGCGCTGCTGGCGCAGGAGGAGACCAACACGGGCACCACGAGGGCCGGTTCGCTCACCGAGCGGGAGCGCGAGGTCCTCGGCCTCATAGCGGACGGCCGGTCCAACCGGGAGATCGCCCGCGCGCTGGTCCTGTCCGAGAAGACCGTCAAGACCCACGTGTCGAACATCCTGATGAAGCTCGATCTGTCCGACCGAACGCAGGCCGCTCTGTGGGCCGTTCGCCATGGTGTGACCGGCTGACGCTCACCCGACGGCAACACGGAAGGTTGCGTTCCGGACCGAGATTCATACTGTCGTGGGAACGTCCCCCGGATGGCGCAACCTCGATGGATCTCCGCCGTTCTCCAGTGCGTGCTGCGGCGCCTGCCGCGGCAATCGCTAGGAGGGCTCAGAAGTGAAGAACCTGAAGAAGGCAGCGGCCGTGACGATGGTGACGGGCGGCCTGCTGGCCGCCGGCGCGGGTATGGCCTCCGCCACCAGCGCGCACGCCGACGGCCAGGCCGTGGGCTCCCCGGGTGTCGGCTCGGGCAACGTGGTCCAGGCCCCGGTGCACGTCCCGGTCAACGTGTCCGGCAACAGCGTGAACGTCGTGGGCATCCTGAACCCGGCCTTCGGCAACCTCGCCGTCAACCACTGACGCCCCACCTCCGTCTCCGAGCCGGAGGTGAAACGGCCTCCCGGCCCCCACCGGGAGGCCGCTCGGCGTCCCGCTACGCCGGGCTGCGAAACCATCGCCTCCAGCCTCCAGCCTCCAGCCTCCAGCCTCCAGCCTCCAGCCTCCACGCCGGGCACCACACGAAGAACCGTCACCGCACCCCCCGCTCCCGCTCCTCCACAACGGAGTTGTACGCCGCGACCTGCGCCCGCCGAGCCGTCCGCTCCACCGGCCGCAACGCCTCCCGCCGCGCGGAGATCTCGGACGAACTCACCGCACCCCCGTGCCCACCCTCCGTCGCCACGGCGATCAGCGTCCCCACCCGCTGCGCCAGCTCCAGCACCCGGACCGCCCGCGGCGGATAGCCCGGAGCCAGCACCTCCCGCCCCCGCTCGGCCCGCGCCCGGTACGCATCGATCGCCGCCTCCGCCACCGGCCCCGACCCGGCCACATCCAGCCGTGTCAACACCTCGGTGGCCTCCCGCAGAGCCTCCGCCAGTTCCCGCTCCGCCTCACCCAGCGACGGCACATCCGCGGGCGGCGCCTCCCGTACGGGCAGCACATGCCACACCACCTCGACCTGCACACCCACAGGTCCGGCCTCGTACACGTCCGGCACCAAGCCGTAGGCCGCCCCGTGACAGACCACCGCCTCCTCGGCCTCCAACGCCCGCGCGTTGAACTCCGGCGGCCCGCTCAGCCCCAGCGGATGCCCCGGCGCGGGCAACGCCACCCGCAGCCCGCTCACCCCGAGCGTCCGCAACCGCCCGAGCGCGAGTGTCAGCCCGACCTGCCCCGACTCACCCGGCAGCCCCTCCACCCGGTGCACCGCGTCCTCACCGACGACGGCGGCAACGGCGTCGTCCGGCGAGACAAGTCCGGCCAATAGGGCATTTCCCCAGGCTGCGAGGCGTCCAGCACGCGGTTCCGAGAGCATGCCTCCACCCTAGGACCCTCCAAGGACCGGACCGAGGGAACGCCCGGTACGACCGGTGGCGTAGATTTCATGGAGGGCTGCGCCCACCGGCGCGGCGGACCGAGCCACAGGCTTACGCGACAGCCGAGACCGGCCACACTGCAAGGGGAGACAACGCGCTCATGAGCGATGTTCTGGAGCTTCAGGACGTATCCGTGGTCCGTGAGGGCCGGGCTCTGGTGGACCAGGTCTCCTGGTCGGTCAAGGAGGGCGAGCGCTGGGTCATCCTCGGCCCGAACGGCGCCGGCAAGACCACCCTCCTCAACCTCGCTTCCACCTACCTCTTCCCCAGCTCGGGCACCGCCGCCATCCTCGGCGAGACCCTCGGCAAGCCCGGCACCGACGTCTTCGAGCTGCGCCCCCGCATCGGTATGGCCGGCATCGCCATGACCGAGAAGCTCCCCAAGCGCCAGACGGTCCTGGAGACGGTCCTGACCGCCGCGTACGGCATGACCGCCACCTGGCACGAGGACTACGAGGAGATCGACGAGCGGCGCGCCCGCGCCTTCCTCGACCGCCTCGGCATGAGCGACTACCTGGAGCGCCGTTTCGGCACCCTCTCCGAGGGCGAGCGCAAGCGCACCCTCATCGCCCGCGCCCTGATGACCGACCCCGAGCTGCTCCTCCTGGACGAGCCCGCCGCCGGCCTCGACCTCGGCGGCCGCGAGGACCTCGTCCGCCGCCTCGGACGCCTGGCCCTGGACCCGATCGCCCCCTCGATGCTCATGGTCACCCACCACGTCGAGGAGATCCCCCCGGGCTTCACCCACGTCCTCATGATCCGCCAGGGCAAGGTCCTCGCCGCCGGCCCGCTGGAGCTCGAACTCACCTCCCGCAACCTTTCCCTCTGCTTCGGCCTCCCGCTCGTCGTCGAACAGTCGGGCGAGCGCTGGACCGCCCAGGGCCTCCCGCTCTCCTGACCCGGCCCGCCGACGCGCAATCCCCAGGGTGAGAACGGGATTTCACACCACGGGCGCCCTGTCGTCGACGGGGCCCGCGGACCTACCATGACCAGGTGGACATCGACGCATGGTTGTGGTGGCTGATCGGCGCGGCAGCGCTCGGCATCGCGCTCGTGGTGACCGCCATGCCCGAACTGGGCATGCTGGCGGTGGGCGCCATCGCGGCGGCGGTGGTCACCGGCGTCTTCGGCGGCGGAGCCGTCGCCCAGGTCGCGGTCTTCGCCGTCATCTCGACCGCGGGCATCGCCGTCGTACGGCCCATCGCGAACCGGCACCGCGCGCAGCGACCCCAACTCGCCACCGGTGTCGACGCGTTGAAGGGCAGACAAGCCGTCGTCCTGGAACGTGTCGACGGCTCCGGCGGCCGGATCAAACTCGCCGGCGAGGTCTGGTCGGCCCGCGCTCTCGACACCGGCCACGCCTACGAAGTAGGCCAGGAAGTGGATGTCGTGGACATCGAAGGAGCCACCGCGATCGTCATGTGACCTCGCAGGACGTAACAGGAGTGGAACTCCTCGCCAGCCACGCGACGGTCTGTCAGACTCGACCAGCAAGATCTTCGACAACCATAAGATCTGCCGAAGACGCCGAAGCGGAGAAGGGACACGGGGAACGACGATGGAACCGGTCATCATCGTCCTGATCATCCTGGTGGTGTTGGTCTTCATCGCCCTGATCAAGACGATCCAAGTCATCCCACAGGCCAGCGCGGCCATCGTCGAGCGCTTCGGGCGCTACACGCGCACACTCAACGCGGGCCTCAACATCGTCGTCCCGTTCATCGACACCATCCGCAACCGCATCGACCTGCGCGAACAGGTCGTGCCCTTCCCGCCGCAGCCGGTGATCACCCAGGACAACCTGGTCGTGAACATCGACACCGTCATCTACTACCAGGTCACCGACGCCCGGGCCGCGACCTACGAAGTCGCCAGCTACATCCAGGCGATCGAGCAGCTCACCGTCACCACGCTCCGCAACATCATCGGCGGCATGGACCTGGAGCGGACCCTCACCTCCCGCGAGGAGATCAACGCGGCCCTGCGCGGCGTCCTCGACGAGGCCACCGGCAAGTGGGGCATCCGCGTCAACCGCGTCGAGCTCAAGGCGATCGAACCGCCCACCTCCATCCAGGACTCGATGGAGAAGCAGATGCGCGCCGACCGCGACAAGCGCGCCGCGATCCTCCAGGCCGAAGGTGTCCGGCAGTCAGAGATCCTGCGCGCCGAAGGTGAGAAGCAGTCCCAGATCCTGCGCGCCGAAGGTGAGGCCAAGGCCGCCGCACTGCGCGCCGAGGGCGAGGCCCAGGCCGTCCGTACGGTCTTCGAGGCCATCCACGCCGGCGACCCGGACCAGAAGCTCCTGTCCTACCAGTACCTCCAGATGCTCCCCAAGATCGCCGAGGGCGACGCCAACAAGCTCTGGATCGTCCCCAGCGAAATCGGCGACGCCCTCAAGGGCCTCTCCGGCGCCATGGGCAACTTCGGCGGCCTCGGCGGCGGTTCCGGCGGCAACGGCGGCACCACCGGAGCAAGCGTCCCCGCCCAGGAACGCCGCGAGAAGCCTTCGATCGACTGACAGCACCAACCACGCAACGTTCCCCGCGACCCCCTTCCTTCCAGGGCGCGGGGAACTGCGCGAACAACCACACTCAAACCCGCGGCCGACGAACCACCAAGGCCCCCCGGCGACCGGTCACGCCGCGTCCAGCGCCAGCCAATCCGGCAGCGCCGCAAAGTCATCCTGTGTCAGAGCCAAGAGCATCGCACCCGCCGGCGTCGGCTCGAACGGCTCCCGGAGCAGCGGCATACCCGCCTCGACAGGAGTCCGATTCGCCTTCCGGTGATTGTCCTCCGCACACGAGGCCACCGTGTTCAGCCACGTGTCCTGACCTCCCTGCGACCGCGGCACCACGTGGTCCACGGTCGTCGCCCGCCTGCCGCAGTACGCGCAGCGGTGCCGGTCCCTGACCAGCACCCCCCGCCTCGACCACGGCGCTCGTCTTCGGAACGGCACCCGCACGTACTGGCAGAGCCTGATCACCCGGGGCGCCGGTATGTCGACCGCGGCACCCCGCATCCGCAGTTCGGGGTGGGCCTGCTCGACGACGGCCTTGTCCTGAAGCACCAGAACGACGGCTCGGTTCAACGTCACCGTCGACAGCGGCTCGAAGCTCGCGTTCAGTACCAGCGTGTCCCGCATACCAGCCCACCTCCCGTGCACCGGCCCACCCCCTGGCGGGCTGGGATCAACTCTGGCCGGGCACGCCGAGATGGACAACGCAATATCTGCTGCTCTCACGGGGGGTGACCCCCGCGACCCCCGGCAACAAAAATGCCCGCTCCTGATCAATTCCAAGACCAGGAGCGGGCAAACGTTCCATGAACGCCGACATTCGAGGCGGCTTGCTCAGCCCTCGGCGGGCACCTCGTACTCACCGATCAGCTGAGCCCGCCCGATCGTGTGGAACCGCAGGTTGAAGCCCACGGCCGCAGGCGACGCGTCCGAGTCCGGACCCAGCTTCTCCTGGTCCACGGCGTACACCGTGAACACGTACCGGTGCGGCCCGTCCCCGGGAGGCGGCGCGGCCCCACCGAACTCCTTACCGCCGTAGTCGTTGCGCGCGTGGATCGCGCCCTCCGGCAGACCCTCGAACTTGCCACTGCCCGCACCCACCGGCAGCTCGGTCACCGACGCCGGGATGTCGAACAGCACCCAGTGCCAGAAACCGCTGCCCGTCGGGGCGTCGGGGTCGTAGCAGGTCACGGCGAAGCTCTTGGTCCCGGGCGGGAAACCCTCCCACCGCAGCTGCGGCGAAGTGTTGCCGGCCGCGTGGACCTGAGCGTCCTTGAGCGTCGCACCTTCCTCGATGTCCTCGCTCGTCACCGTGAACGACGCGACGGGCGGATGGAAGTCGTGGGGGAGCGGCCGCCGCTTGAGCTCGGTCACCTCGGTACCTCCTGATCGTTTCGTGCAGTAGCCCCCGAGCCTAGAACCAGTTGCGCTTGCTGCCGACCTCCGACAGCCACTGGTTCAGGTACGCGGTCCAGTCCGTCCCCTGGTAGTCGTTGAGGCCCACCTGGAAGGACCGGAAGGTGTCACTGCCCTCGCTGAACAGTCCGGGCTTCTTGTCCATCTCCAGCACGACGTCCATGGCGTTCTGGTCGGCCACGAAGCTCAGCTCGACCTGGTTCAGCCCGCGGTACTGCTGCGGCGGGTAGAACTCGATCTCCTGGTAGAACGGCAGCCGCTGCCGCGTACCGCGGATCACACCGCGCTCCATGTCGGCGTTCTTGAACCGGAAGCCCAGCTGGATGAACGCGTCGAGGATCGCCTTCTGCGCCGGCAGCGGGTGCACGTTGACGGGGTCCAGGTCACCGGAGTCCACCGCACGCGCGATCTCCAGCTCGGTCGACACCCCGATGTTCATGCCGCGCAGGGCCTGACCGTCGATCATCGTGATCGGCGTCTCCCACGGGATCTCGAGACCGAACTGCACGGCGTGCACTGCGCCGGCCTGCAGCTCGAACGCACCGCCCAGCCGCGACTTCGTGAACTCGATGTCCTGCTTGTACTCCTGGTCGCCGCTCTCCACCTCGACCTTGGCCTGCAGCCCGACCGAGAGCCCCTCGATCTGCTGGTTGACGGAGCCGCCCTGGATCCGCACCTCACCCTGGACGACGCCGCCCGGGACGACGTTGACCTCGTGCAGCACCGTCTCGACCGAAGCCCCGCCGGCCCCCAGGCTCGCGAGCAGCTTCTTGAACGCCATGTCTCTCCCTCTCGCCCACAACGGGTGGATCCTTGATCCATACAAACGCGATCCGGCCGTGGCCGGTTCCATGCCCCACCCTGGCAAGGCCGGTGCCCGACGGCCACCCCGCCGCACCACTCATCTCCAGTACCCTCGGACGGCATGATCGCGACCCCTGACCGTACGCCCCTGTCCAGGGAGTTCTTCGACCGGCCCGTCCTCGATGTCGCCCCCGACCTCCTCGGCCGCATCCTGGTACGCAGCACCCCGGACGGTCCGATCGCCCTCCGCCTCACCGAGGTCGAGGCCTACGACGGTGAGAACGACCCCGGCTCCCACGCCTACCGCGGCCGCACGGCCCGCAACAGCGTGATGTTCGGTCCGCCCGGACACGTGTACGTCTACTTCACCTATGGCATGTGGTTCTGCATGAACCTGGTCTGCGGCCCTGAGGGGAAGTCGAGCGCGGTGCTGCTCCGCGCCGGCGAGATCATCGAGGGCCCCGAACTGGCCCGCACCCGTCGGCTCTCGGCCCGCAACGACAAGGAACTGGCCAAAGGCCCGGCCCGTCTGGCCACCGCTCTGAACGTGGACCGCTCCCTGGACGGCACGGACGCGTGCACCCCCGAGGACACCCCGCTCCGCATGCTCACCGGCACGCCCGTGCCTTCCGACCAGGTACTCAACGGGCCACGGACCGGGGTCGGCGGCGAGGGGGCCGTGCATCCCTGGCGCTTCTGGGTGGCCAACGACCCGACGGTGAGCCCGTATCGGGCCCACGTCCCGAGGCGCCGCCGAAGTTGACGCGCCCTGCCGAGGTGCGTAATGTAGCCCGAGCCGTTGAACCGGGTATGGCGATCGCCAACAGCGGGAAGCGGCCAAACCAACTACCTAGCGACTCCCCTCAGCAGGGGCGAATTCGGCGTGCTCGCATGCCTGAATTCGACGCCGACAGACTCGATTATGAGTTGGACGGGGAATCCGCTAACGTAGTGAATGTCGAAAGGCCGACGAGCGAAAGCCCGGGCCCAACGACAAATCCCGCCGACAGGGAATCGGATCGAAAAAGGATCTGATAGAGTCGGAAACGCAAGACCGAAGGGAAGCGCCCGGAGGAAAGCCCGAGAGGGTGAGTACAAAGGAAGCGACCGTTCCTTGAGAACT
>NZ_JBEZCR010000009.1:0-374003 GCF_040647715.1 Streptomyces tibetensis
AAACGCCCGGTTACATTCCGAACCCGGAAGCTAAGCCTTACAGCGCCGATGGTACTGCAGGGGGGACCCTGTGGGAGAGTAGGACGCCGCCGAACTCCTTTTGCAGCTCTGGCTCTTGGGCACACAGCCCAAGAGCCAGAGCTTTTTTGCGTTGAGGTAGGGTCAGGGGGCATCGTTGGCACGTTTCCCACAGGAGGCCCCCGGGTGGAGGTTCAGGAGACTCGCGTCCAGACGGACCGTGTGCTCACCATCCCGAACATCCTCAGCATGGCCCGCCTCGTCGGCGTACCCGTCTTCCTGTGGCTGATCCTGCTCCCTGAGTTCGGTGGACCCCAGAGCGACGGTTGGGCTCTTCTGGTACTCGCTCTGAGCGGCGTCAGCGACTATCTGGACGGCAAGCTCGCGCGGCGCTGGAACCAGATCAGCAGCCTCGGCCGGCTCCTCGACCCCGCGGCCGATCGGCTCTACATTCTCTCGACCCTGGTCGGCCTCACCTGGCGTGAGATCCTGCCCCTGTGGTTGACCGCCGCACTTCTCGCGCGAGAGCTGGTTCTGCTGGTGATGGTGGGCATCCTCCGCCGGCACGGCTATCCGCCGCCCCAGGTGAACTTCCTGGGTAAGGCCGCCACCTTCAACCTGATGTACGCGTTCCCCTTGCTTCTGCTGAGTGACGGAAGCAGCTGGATCTCGTCACTGGCTGCCATTTTCGGATGGGCGTTCGCCGGATGGGGTACAACCCTCTACTGGTGGGCAGGAGTCCTCTACGTGGTACAAGTCCGCCGCCTGGTCCGTGCGGACGCCATAGCCGATTGAACTCTCGGATGGTCCTGCTGCCGTAGCGGAGCGATGGCCTGTACCGGATAAGTGCGGGACAATCCTGACGGGGGAAGTCGGCTAGACCGTCTCTTCGAGGAGGACGCTTCCGACATGAAGGCCGTCGTGATGGCCGGAGGCGAAGGCACGCGCCTTCGCCCTATGACCTCAAGCATGCCCAAGCCGCTCCTGCCAGTGGCCAACCGGCCGATCATGGAGCATGTTCTTCGGCTGCTCAAAAGGCATGGGCTCAACGAAACAGTCGTGACTGTCCAGTTCCTGGCCTCGCTCGTCAAGAACTACTTCGGTGACGGCGAAGAGCTGGGTATGGAGCTCACCTATGCCAATGAGGAGAAGCCACTCGGTACCGCCGGGAGCGTCAAGAACGCCGAGGAAGCGCTGAAGGACGATGCCTTCCTCGTCATCTCCGGCGACGCTCTGACGGATTTCGACCTCACTGAGCTCATCAATTTCCACAAGGAGAAGGGCGCGCTGGTCACCGTCTGTCTGACGCGTGTGCCCAATCCACTGGAATTCGGTATCACCATCGTCGACGAGGAAGGCAAGGTGGAGCGCTTCCTCGAGAAGCCCACCTGGGGCCAGGTCTTCTCCGACACGGTGAACACCGGCATCTACGTGATGGAGCCCGAGGTCTTCGACTACGTCGAACCCGATGTGCCCGTCGACTGGTCCGGTGATGTCTTCCCTCAGCTGATGAAGGAAGGCAAGCCCGTCTACGGCTACATCGCCGAGGGCTACTGGGAGGACGTCGGCACCCACGAGAGCTATGTGAAGGCGCAGGCCGATGTCCTCGAGGGCAAGGTCGACGTCGACATCGACGGGTTCGAGATCTCCCCGGGCGTGTGGGTCGCCGAGGGGGCGGAAGTCCATCCCGACGCCGTACTCCGCGGGCCTGTCTACATCGGCGATTACGCCAAGGTCGAGGCCGGTTCCGAAATCCGCGAGCACACCGTCGTGGGCTCCAATGTGGTCGTCAAGAGCGGCGCGTTCCTGCACAAGGCCGTCGTTCACGACAACGTCTACGTGGGGCCGCACAGCAATCTGCGCGGCTGCGTGGTCGGTAAGAACACCGACATCATGCGTGCGGCGCGGATCGAGGACGGGGCGGTCATCGGTGATGAGTGCCTGATCGGTGAGGAATCGATCGTCCAGGGCAATGTGCGGGTCTACCCGTTCAAGACCATCGAGGCCGGCGCATTCGTCAACACCTCGGTGATCTGGGAGTCCAGGGGCCAGGCGCATCTCTTCGGCGCCCGCGGTGTGTCCGGCATCCTGAACGTCGAGATCACGCCGGAACTCGCGGTGCGGCTCGCCGGCGCGTATGCGACGACGCTGAAGAAGGGCTCGACCGTCACCACGGCCCGGGACCACTCGCGTGGTGCCCGTGCCCTGAAGCGGGCGGTGATCTCAGCACTGCAGGCCAGCGCGATCGACGTGCGCGACCTGGAGAACGTGCCGCTGCCCGTGGCGCGGCAGCAGACCGCGCGCGGCAGTGCCGGCGGCATCATGATCCGTACCACCCCCGGGGTGCCGGACTCCGTCGACATCATGTTCTTCGACGGGAACGGTGCGGACCTGTCACAGGGCAGCCAGCGGAAGCTCGACCGAGTGTTCGCGAGGCAGGAGTACCGAAGGGCGTTCCCCGGTGAGATCGGGGATCTGCACTTCCCGGCCAGCGTCTTCGACTCGTACACCGGGTCGCTGCTGCGGAACGTCGACACGACAGGCATCTCCGAGTCGGGGCTGAAGGTCGTCGTGGACGCGTCCAACGGCAGTGCCGGACTCGTCCTGCCGAGCCTCCTCGGCAAGCTCGGGGTCGATTCGCTGACGATCAACCCCGGTCTCGACGAGTCCAGGCCGACGGAGACGGCCGACATGCGGCGGTCGGGGATGGTGCGCCTCGGGGAGATCGTGGCGTCCTCGGGAGCCGCGTTCGGCGTGCGGTTCGACCCCGTCGGTGAGCGGTTGTCGCTCGTCGACGAGAAGGGCCGGATCATCGAGGACGACCGGGCGCTGCTCGTCATGCTCGACCTCGTCGCCGCGGAACGGCGCAGCGGCCGGGTCGCGCTGCCGGTGACCACCACCCGGATCGCCGAGCAGGTCGCGGCGTACCACGGGACGCAGGTCGAGTGGACGACCACCTCGCCCGACGACCTCACACGCGTGGGCGGTGAGGAAGGGACGATCTTCGGCGGTGACGGCAAGGGCGGGTTCATCGTCCCCGAGTTCAGCAGCGTGTACGACGCCACCGCGGCCTTCGTACGGCTCATCGGGCTCGTGGCGCGGACGCAGCTCACGCTCAGCCAGATCGACGCGAGGATCCCGCGGGCGCACGTCCTGAAGCGTGATCTGGCGACCCCGTGGGCCGTCAAGGGGCTGGTGATGCGCCGGGTCGTCGAAGCGGCCGGAGATCGCTTCGTGGACACCACGGACGGTGTGCGTGTGGTGGAGACCGACGGCCGCTGGGTGATGGTGCTGCCCGACCCGGCCGAGGCCGTCACCCACCTGTGGGCCGAGGGGCCGGACGACGCCTCCGCGCAGGCCCTGCTGGATGAATGGTCGGCGGTCGTGGACAGCGCCGGCCGGTAGAACGGGCTGGACGCGTGCGTGCCGGACACGTGGCCCCCAACGGGGCCTGTCCGGCACGCCGGTGGCCCCGTTCGGAGGTAGTGCTCGCGACGTGCGACGATGTGCGGCATGCCGCAGCAACCCCCCATTCGGAGCACACCCGCGCGGCCCCGGCGCCCGGATGCGTCCATGTCGTTGCTCACCAACGTCATGGACCACAGCCTCGATGACGGATACGCCGAGGCGGCCGCGCGGAAGAAGGCCGCGGGTGACAGCGGCATGCCGAAGACGCTCAGGGCGAAGCTGGGGCTCGCAGCCGGACTGGTGCTCGCGGCCCTCGTGGTGACCGTCGGGGCGGCGCAGGCGAGGGTCGCGGCTCCGGTGGTCGCCAAGGAGCGGGAAGAGCTGGTCGATCGCATCGACCGGGAGACCGAGGCGGCGGACAAGCTGGCGGACACCGTCGACGAACTGCGCGCGGACGTGGGCGCACGACAGCGCGAGGCACTGAAGCACAGCGGCGGCGGGGAATCCGACCTGGCGGGCATCCTGTCGGGGGCGGTCGCGGTGCACGGGCCCGGTGTGAAGCTCGTCGTGAACGACGCCAAGGAAGCCGCCTCCGGAGGCGATGGCAACCCGCGGGAGACGTCCGGCTTCTCCGACACCGGCCGCGTGCGTGACCGGGACATGCAGCGTGTCGTCAACGGGCTGTGGGAGTCGGGTGCCGAGGCCGTCTCCATCAACGGGCAGCGGCTGACGGCGCTGTCCGCGATCAGGGCCGCCGGGGACGCCATACTGGTCGACAACAAGCCGCTGGTGCCGCCGTACACGGTGCTCGCGGTGGGGGACGGGCAGCGGCTGAGCACACGCTTCCAGGACAGCGCGGACGGGTTGTACCTCAACGCGCTGCAGGAGAGCTACGGCATCAGGACAGGCATCTCGGTGGAGGACGACCTCCGGCTGCCTGCCGCACCGAGTGTGATCGTACGAACAGCACAGCCGAGCATTGAGAAGAGCGAGAAGGGCACATCGTGATCGCCGTACTGGGCCTCGTGGTGGGAGTCGTGGCCGGGCTGTTGGTCCGGCCTGAGGTTCCGGCGGTGGTCGAGCCGTATTTGCCGATCGCCGTCGTGGCGGCTCTGGACGCTGTCTTCGGGGGTCTGCGGGCCATGCTCGACGGGATCTTCGACGACAAGGTGTTCGTGGTGTCGTTCCTGTCGAACGTGGTCGTGGCCGCTTTGATCGTGTTCCTGGGCGACAAGCTGGGTGTGGGTGCGCAGCTGTCCACCGGTGTGGTGGTCGTCCTCGGCATCCGGATCTTCTCCAACGCCGCGGCGATCCGCCGGCACGTGTTCCGGGCGTGAGGCCGATGAGCGAGCACGACGAGAAGCCCGCCAAGCCCGCCGACATCGCCGCGGGGCAGGGCGACACGCGCGACGGCAGCGGCGAGTCCGGGAACAGGCTGCGCAAGGAGCTGCCCCAGGAGGTCCCCGGGGCCGGACCCGCGGAGGCGCCAGCGGCCGGGGCGGCCCCGGTGGAGCCGGAGCCGTTGCCCGAGCAGGCACCGGAACCGCAGCCGGACCCCGAGCCGCGGCTGACCGGGCGGCAGCGGCTGGCGCAGGGGGTGTGGCCGCCGCGCGTGACCCGGGCCCAACTCATCGTCGCGGTGCTGCTGTTCGGTCTGGGGTTCGGTCTTGCGGTGCAGGTGGCGTCGAACAGCGACAGCGACAACGCGCTGCGCGGGGCGCGACAGGAAGATCTTGTCCGCATCCTCGATGAACTGGATGACCGTACGCAACGTCTTGAGGACGAGAAGCAGGGTCTCGAGAAGCAGCGCGACGAGCTGGAGAACAGCTCCGACCAGGCTGAGGAGGCCCGGAAGCAGACGGTCGAGAAGGAGAGGCAGCTCGGCATCCTGGCGGGCACGGTGGCCGCGCAGGGGCCCGGCATCACCATGACGATCCAGGACACGAAGGGGACGGTCGAGGCGGACATGCTGCTCGACGCGATCCAGGAGCTGCGTGCGGCGGGTGCCGAGGCGATCCAGGTCAACGGTGTTCGGGTGGTCGCGGGTACGTATCTCACGGACTCGGGCAAGGGCGTGGGCGTCGACGGGAACAAGATCAACGCGCCCTATCGTTTCAAGGTCATCGGCAAGCCGCAGGACCTCGAGCCGGCGCTCAACATCCCGGGAGGCGTGGTGCAGACCCTCGAGAAGGAACAGGCCACCGTCACGATCGAGCGGTCGACGGACATCGTCGTGGACGCCTTGCGAGCAGCGAAGCGGCCTGACTACGCTCGGTCGTCCTCGCAGTGAACAGGGGGTGCATGGGCGGCGTTCGGCGAGGGCATGAGGTTGCGGGGGGTCGGCGCACCGAATGGGCGGTGCGTGGTGGAAACTGTCTGGTGCAGACGGACGTTGTCAGGATGTCCGGGTCGGCCAGAGTGTTCAGTCAGGGTTCGTCCTGCCCCACGGGCGGGTCTGTTTCGGTCAAGGGGAATCGCCCGTGAAGTTGTTTGCGAAGTTGTTCGGCAAGAGCGCGCGAGAGGGCAGCGACAATGCGACCGCTCGTCATCGCGCACAGCCTGACGCGGAGGGTCAGCGGCCGCTGTTCCGGGACCAGGTCGGCGGCCCGGGTGGCGATGTTTCCGGTGGTCAGGGCGCGCCGTCGGTTGACCCTGCACAGTCCGGCGGCATAGGTTTCGGGCAGCCGTCAACCTCAAGTGCGGGTGGAGGGTTTTCCGACCCGTACGCGTCCAACGCCCCCGTGGGGCAGCCGCGGCAGGAGGATCCGATGTCGGCCCTGGTGTGTACGAGGTGCGGTAACCGCAACGCGGAGAACAGCCGTTTCTGCTCCAACTGCGGCGCGCCGCTGCGGGCGGGGGCGGCACCGGAGCGTCCGTCCGAGACGACCTCCACGATCTCCATCTCCGGTCTCGAGGCCTACGACAGCGAGACCACCGGTCAGACGCCGATGCCGACCCTGTCTCCGGAGGCGCAGGCCGCCGTCGACGCGCTGCCGCTCGGTTCCGCGCTCCTGGTCGTGCGCCGGGGGCCGAACTCGGGCAGCCGCTTCCTGCTGGACGGTGACCTGACCACGGCCGGCCGGCACCCGCAGAGCGACATCTTCCTGGACGATGTGACGGTCTCCCGGCGGCACGTGGAGTTCCGCCGGGCCCAGGACGGCTCCTTCACGGTGGCCGACGTGGGCAGCCTGAACGGCACGTACGTGAACCGGGAGCGGATCGACCAGGTCGCCCTGACCAACGGCGACGAGGTGCAGATCGGCAAGTACCGGCTGGTCTTCTACGCCAGCCAGCGGGGCTACTGACCGGCAGCGTCCGGGCAGACCCAGCGAAGGTCCATCCGTCAGGGAAGGTCCATGCTTCATACACCGAGCGGCGGTGCCGGACACGGCACCGCCGCCACGGACAGTGGGCTGATGAGCATCGGCGCCGTGCTGAACGCGCTGCGCGGTGAGTTTCCCGAAGTGACCATCTCCAAGATCCGCTTCCTGGAGTCGGAAGGGCTCATCGAGCCGCAGCGGACCCCCTCGGGGTACCGCAAGTTCAGCGCCCATGACGTCGAGCGCCTCGGACGCGTCCTGCGGATGCAGCGGGACCATTACCTGCCCCTGAAGGTGATCCGGGAGCATCTGGAGGCCGTGGAGCGTGGTGACGCCGTGCAGCTGCCGGTCGTGGGCCGTCAGCGGGACGGCGAATCCGCGCCGGAGCCGCCGGAGCCGCCCACAGCGGCCAGGATCGGGCGGGACGAGCTGCTCACGGCCGTCGGCGTGGACGAGAGGGAGCTCGCGGAGTGGGAGGCCTACGGGCTCCTCACCCCGCTGGAGGACGGGGCCTACGACGCCGAGGCGGTCACCGTCGCCCTGCTCGTGGTGGAGCTCGGTCGGTTCGGGATCGAGCCGCGGCACCTGCGGGTGATGAAGGCCGCCGCCGACCGGGAGGCCGGGCTCGTGGACCAGGTGGTGGCGCCGCTGAAGCGGCACCGGAACCCGCAGACCAGGGCTCATGCCGAGGCCCGCGCCAAGGAGCTGGCGGGGCTCACGGTGAAGCTGCACGCCGCGCTGGTGCAGAGGGCGCTCGGAGTGCGGCTGCCCTGAGACGGGCAGGCGCTCGGGGGCCGGATCAGGCGCCCGATCCCGGCCCGACTACCCAAACATCCCGGGCACGGCCTAGGGTTGCTGTGTGAACGAGCTCGATGTCGTAGGTGTCCGGGTCGAAATGCCCTCCAACCAACCGATCGTGCTGCTGCGTGAAGTGGGAGGCGACCGTTACCTCCCCATCTGGATCGGACCGGGGGAGGCGACGGCGATCGCCTTCGCCCAGCAGGGCATGGCTCCCGCGCGGCCGCTGACACACGACCTCTTCAAGGACGTGCTGGAAGCCGTCGGCCAGGAGCTCACGGAAGTGCGCATCACGGACCTGCGTGAGGGCGTCTTCTACGCGGAACTGGTCTTCGCCAGTGGCGTCGAGGTGAGTGCCCGCCCGTCCGACGCCATAGCACTCGCTCTGCGCACCGGGACGCCGATCTACGGCAGTGACACGGTGCTCGACGACGCGGGTATCGCGATCCCGGACGAGCAGGAGGACGAGGTGGAGAAGTTCCGCGAGTTCCTCGACCAGATTTCCCCGGAGGACTTCGGCAGCAGCAGCCAGTGAGTTCCTCGGGAGGGGCAGCGGCCTGAGAAGCGTGTGGGCGGCCCGGCGGACGACGTGGTCCGCGGCAGGGCCGCCCGCCGTGTGACGGGTGAAATGCCCGCATGTGCCGGTGGCGTGTGAGAGCGTCACGCAGGCTGTTCGAGGCACATTCGGCTAGCCTTTCCCCGCGACGGGGCACGGGAAACCACTCTCAGGGTGATTATCACTCGGCGTGGCGAGTGTGGCGATCGTTGACGCACCCCTGGTGACTGCCTACCGTCGAGAAGGCAGGTCAAGGACGGAGGTCGGCGTGAGAAGCAGCGGCGACGGTACGGCTGGGGGCGGCCCCGAGCGCATTCTCAGGGCGAGCGGTCCGTACCCTCCCCCCGGCTCGCGGCCCCTCCCGGCAGGGGGATGCCCCCAGCCAGGTGGTGGGGCCGACCACGTTCCGCAGCGACCGACAGCGGTGCCGAGCAGCGGAGGGGCGGCGTCCATGGCGTCCGAGCAGATCGGCTATCGCGGTCCCACGGCTTGTGCGGCCGCCGGCATCACCTACCGGCAGTTGGACTACTGGGCCCGCACCGGGCTCGTCGAGCCGAGTGTGCGTCCCGCCTACGGGTCCGGGACGCAGCGGCTGTACAGCTTCCGGGACGTGGTCGTCCTGAAGATCGTCAAGCGGTTCCTGGACACCGGGGTGTCGCTGCAGAACATCCGCACCGCCGTCCAGCACCTCAGGGAACGCGGTTTCAGCGACCTCGAGCGCATGACGCTGATGAGTGACGGTGCGACGGTCTACGAGTGCACCTCGCCCGACGAGGTCCATGCCCTGCTCCAGGGTGGTCAGGGGGTCTTCGGGATCGCCGTCGGGGTGGTGTGGCGGGACGTCGAGAGCGCGCTGTCCCAGCTGCACGGCGAGCGGATCGACACCGGCGAGACCCTGGTCGGGCCCAACCCGGCGGACGAGCTGGCACGCCGACGGAACCGGGCCGTCTGAGCCGTCCTCCGGCAGGGGGCCTACGTGGCCGAAGGAGACCGGACGTTTCCGCGCCGGGCCGTAAGCGCTTTCCCGCAGGAGGGTTTTCTGCTGGGACGAAGAGAAGGTGCCGAGGGGTGAGCGGTTCGCCTGGACGGTTGCCTCACGGTGGCGAGCGGGCTCTGCCGGCGGTCGTCGCCCGGGCCGTGAGCGGTTTGCGGCGGGGTGTTCCGACCGGCCGGGCAGGGCGTTGTCAGTGGCGTAGGGCAGCATCGGGAGTGTGAGAACCTCGCCCACGATCCTGCATCTCGACATGGATGCCTTCTACGCCTCGGTGGAGCAGGCGTCCAAGCCGAGTCTGCGCGGGAAGGCCGTGGTGGTGGGCGGGCTCGGGCCGCGGGGCGTGGTGGCGACCGCGTCGTACGAAGCGCGGGTCTTCGGGGTGCATTCGGCGATGCCCATGGGGCAGGCCCGGCGGCTCGCGCCGAACGCCGCGTATCTCGTGCCGCGCTTCCCTCTCTACCGTTCGATCAGTGAGCGGGTCATGGAGCTGCTGCGCGCGCTGTCGCCGCTGGTGGAGCCGCTGAGCCTGGACGAGGCGTTCGTGGACCTGGAGGCCGGCGGAGTGGCGTGGGACGAGCGGTCGGCACGGCTGGCCGGGGTGAAGCTGCGCGCGGACATCCGTGCCGTGACGGGGCTCACGGGGTCGGTGGGGCTCGCCGCCTCCAAGATGCTCGCCAAGATCGCCTCGGAGGAGGCCAAGCCGGACGGGCTGGTGGTCATAGAGCCGGGGACCGAGCGGGCGATGCTCGGGCCGATGCCGGTGCGGATCCTGCCGGGGGTGGGGCCGGCGACGGGCGACCATCTGAGGCGGGCCGGGATCACCACGGTCGGGGAGATCGTCGAGGCGGGCGAGGACGAACTGGTCCGGCTGCTGGGCAAGGCACACGGGCATGGCCTCTACGCCATGGCGCTGGCGCGGGACGACCGGCCCGTGGTGGCGGAGCGCGAGGCGAAGTCGGTGTCGGTCGAGGACACCTACGACGTGGACATCCACGACCGCACGCGGGTCGGGCTGGAGGTGCAGCGGCTCGCCGAGCGGTGCGTGCGGAGACTGCGCGGGGCCGGGCTCTCCGGGCGGACGATCGTGCTGAAGGTGCGACGGTACGACTTCTCGACGCTGACCCGCTCGGAGACGCTGCGCGGGCCCACGGACGACCCCGCGGTGGTCCGCGAGGCGGCGGCCAGACTGCTGGACTCGGTCGACACGACCGGCGGGGTGCGGCTGCTCGGGGTGGGGGTCAGCGGGCTCGCCGACTACACGCAGGAGGACCTGTTCGCCCAGGCGGCGGGGGAGCGGGCGGTCGAAGAGGGCCCGGTCGAGGAGCAGCCCGTGTCACCGGTCGAGGAGCAGCCCTCGCTCGCCGAGCGGCGCTGGCCCGCCGGGCACGACGTGCGGCACGCCGAGTTCGGGCACGGCTGGGTGCAGGGCAGCGGTCTGGGGCGGGTCACCGTACGGTTCGAGACGCCCGACTCGGAGCCCGGGCGGGTGCGGACCTTCCGCATCGACGATCCGGATCTGGAAGCGGCGGATCCGCTGCCTCTGGTGTTAGCGGAAGAGAGGGGTCCGGCCGCTGAGGTGGAACATCAGGCCGTTTCGTCGGTGCCCGCGAGCTTGCCGAAGTCGTGGTCCGGGAGCGGGGGCGGGGCGGCGACGTCGAGACCGTAGTGGTGGTAGAGCTGCAGTTCCTGCTCGGGGGAGAGGTGGCGGCCCACGCCGAAGTCCGGGGCGTCCTTGATCAGGGCCCGTTCGAAGGGGACGTGGAGGGCACCCTCGATCAGTTCGCTGGGCTCCAGGGGGACGAAGGCGTCCCTGCTGAACAGGCCGGTCCGTATGGCCGCCCACTCCGGCTCGCCGGTGGCGTCGTCGAGGTAGACCTCGTCGATGGTGCCGATCCTGGTCCCGTTGCGGTCGAACGCCTTGCGGCCGATCAGGTTGCGCGGATCGATATCGGTTCGCACGGGCCCTCCACATGGTCGCACCTCATCCGTAAACACAACAAAACGGTACAAGCGGGGATGTGGCCACTCGAAGGTCCGTGCGTGAACCTCGCTGGTACGCTGGCAGCGGCTGCTGACCCCGTGCGGGAGAGTCCTCCAGACACCATCGGAGGCGCCGAAGGAGCAAATCCTCCCCGGAATCTCTCAGGCACACGTACCGCACGGACGAGGTCACTCTGGAAAGCAGGGCGGGTGTCGACGGCTTCCGCTCTCACCGACGGTGAAAGCCGGAGGCCTTCGGGCGATCCGGTGAAGCTCTCAGGTTGAGATGACAGAGGGGGAGGCCGTCCGGGTACCCGTGCCGTGGTGCCCCTCGCAGGTCGTGTCGACCAGGAGGCCTCCGTAATGACCGCCCACCGCATTCCGCTCTCCGAGCTCGAAGAGGCAGTCCCCTTCGAGCAGCGCCACATCGGCCCCGACCACGAGGCCTGCGCCAAGATGCTCGCGCACATCGGCTACGGCTCGCTGGACGAGCTGACCGCCGCCGCCGTCCCGGCCGTGATCAAGAGCGCCGAGGCACTGGATCTGCCCGGCGCCCGCAGCGAGGCAGAAGTGATCGCCGAGCTGCGCTCCCTCGCCGACCGCAACCAGGTCCTCGGCTCCATGATCGGCCTCGGCTACTACGGCACGTTCACTCCGCCGGTGATCATGCGCAACGTCATGGAGAACCCGGCCTGGTACACGGCCTACACGCCCTACCAGCCGGAGATCTCGCAGGGCCGGCTCGAGGCGCTGCTCAACTTCCAGACCATGGTTGCCGACCTGACCGGCCTGCCGACCTCGGGCGCCTCCCTGCTCGACGAGGGCACCGCGGCCGCCGAGGCCATGGCGCTGTCGCGGCGGCTCGGCAAGAACAAGAAGGGCCTGTTCCTGGTCGACGCGGACACGCTGCCGCAGACCGTCGCCGTGATCCAGACCCGCGCCGAGCCCGCAGGGGTCGAGGTCGTCGTCGCCGACCTCAGCGAGGGCATCCCCGACGGGATCGCCGAGCGTGAGATCAACGGCGTACTGCTGCAGTACCCGGGCGCCTCCGGTGCCGTGCGGGACATCAAGCCCGTCATCGACCGGGCGCACGAGCTCGGGGCACTCGTCACCGTCGCCGCCGACCTGCTCGCGCTGACCCTGCTGAAGTCGCCCGGTGAGCTCGGGGCGGACATCGCCGTCGGCACGACGCAGCGCTTCGGCGTCCCCATGGGCTTCGGCGGACCGCACGCCGGCTACATGGCGGTCCAGGACAAGATGGCGCGCAGCCTGCCCGGGCGGCTCGTCGGCGTGTCCGTGGACGCCGACGGCAACAAGGCCTACCGGCTGGCCCTGCAGACGCGTGAGCAGCACATCCGCCGCGAGAAGGCCACCAGCAACATCTGCACCGCTCAGGTCCTGCTCGCCGTCATGGCCGGCATGTACGCCGTCTACCACGGCCCGGAAGGCCTGAAGGGCATCGCGCGGCGCACCCACCGGTACGCCACGGTCCTCGCCGCCGGGCTCGCGAACGGCGGGGTCGAGGTCGTGCACGGCTCCTACTTCGACACCGTGACCGTGCGAGTCGAGGGACGGGCCGCCGAGGTCGTGGCCGCCGCCCGGGACAACGGCGTCAACCTGCGTCTCGTTGACGCCGACCACGTCTCCATCGCCTGCGACGAGACCACCACCCGCGCCCAGCTGCGTGCCGTGTGGGCGGCCTTCGGCGTCGAGGGCGTCGTCGAGGCGCTCGACGCGGCCGCCGAGGACGGTCTTGCCGGTGCGCTGCTGCGCACCGACGACTACATGAGCCACCCCGTCTTCCACCAGCACCGCTCCGAGACCGCCATGCTGCGCTACCTGCGCAAGCTGGCCGACCGCGACTACGCGCTCGACCGGGGCATGATCCCGCTGGGCTCCTGCACCATGAAGCTCAACGCGACCACCGAGATGGAGCCGGTCACCTGGCCCGAGTTCGGGCAGCTGCACCCCTTCGCGCCCGCCGAGCAGGCCGGCGGCTACCTCACCCTCATCCACGAGCTGGAGGACCGGCTCGCCGAGGTCACCGGCTACGACAAGGTGTCCCTCCAGCCGAACGCCGGGTCGCAGGGCGAGCTGGCCGGTCTGCTCGCCGTCCGCGGGTATCACCGGGCCAACGGGGACGAGCAGCGCACCGTCTGCCTGATCCCGTCGTCCGCGCACGGCACCAACGCGGCCAGCGCGGTCATGGCCGGCATGAAGGTCGTCGTCGTGAAGACCGCCGACGACGGCGAGATCGACGTCGCGGACCTGCGGGCCAAGATCGAGCAGTACCGCGACGAACTCGCCGTACTGATGATCACGTACCCGTCCACCCACGGCGTGTTCGAGGAGCACGTCTCCGAGATCTGCGCGCAGGTCCACGAGGCGGGCGGGCAGGTCTACGTCGACGGGGCCAACCTCAACGCGCTGGTCGGGCTCGCCAAGCCCGGGCACTTCGGCGGCGACGTCTCGCACCTGAACCTGCACAAGACCTTCTGCATCCCGCACGGCGGCGGCGGCCCCGGCGTCGGCCCGGTCGCGGTGCGCGAGCACCTCGCGCCCTACCTGCCCAACCACCCGCTGCAGCCCGAGGCGGGCCCGGAGACGGGCGTCGGTCCCATCTCGGCCGCTCCGTGGGGCTCCGCCGGCATCCTGCCCATCTCGTGGGCGTACGTCCGGCTGATGGGCGGCGAGGGGCTGAAGCGGGCCACGCAGGTGGCCGTGCTCAGCGCCAACTACATCGCCAAGCGCCTGGAGCCGCACTACCCGGTGCTCTACACCGGCCCCGGCGGTCTCGTCGCGCACGAGTGCATCATCGACCTGCGGCCCCTGACCAAGGCGACCGGCGTGAGCGTCGACGACGTCGCCAAGCGGCTGATCGACTACGGCTTCCACGCGCCGACCATGTCGTTCCCGGTGGCCGGGACGCTGATGATCGAGCCGACCGAGTCGGAGGACCTGACCGAGCTGGACCGGTTCTGCGAGGCGATGATCGCCATCCGCGCGGAGATCGAGAAGGTCGGCTCCGGCGAGTGGCCCGCGGAGGACAACCCGCTGCGCGGCGCCCCGCACACCGCCGGTGCGCTCGCCGGGGCGTGGGAGCACGCCTACAGCCGCGAGGAGGCCGTCTTCCCCGCCGGAGTGTCGAGCGCCGACAAGTACTGGCCGCCGGTGCGCCGCATCGACCAGGCCTTCGGCGACCGGAACCTGGTGTGCTCCTGCCCGCCGCTGGACGCGTACGAGGACTGATCGGCCGACCGGTGACAAGGGGGAGGGGCTCCGCGATGCGGGGCCCCTCCTGCCGTTCGCCGCCCTGTCATGCGGTGGCGAGTGACACCTCGGTCGCCTTGATCAGAGCCACGACCGGGGTCCCGGGCGACAGGGCCAGATCCTCCGCGGCGTCCCTGGTGATCGCGGAGGTCAGCTCGCCGCCCTCGATGGTGAGCCGGACCGACACCATCGCCTCGCCTGCTGCGAGGTCCGTGACCGTACCGGGGAGCTGATTGCGGATCGACAGGCCCTCGACGGGCGCGGTGGCCACGGAGACCTCCGTCGACTTCAGCAGGGCGCGCACGGCGGTGCCCGGGGCGAGACGGAGGTCCTCCGCTGCCTCGCGGGTGACAGCCGCGGTGAGGTCCTGGCCGCCGGTGAGGCGGATCCTGACCGTCGCCATGGCCTCGCCGGAGGTGACAGCCGTGACGGTGCCGGGGAGCTGGTTGCGGATGCTCAGGCTCATGGGTGCACGGTAGCCCCGGCCGGCGGATCGGGACGGTAGGTGTGGCTGTGCGTCGCCCCGCCCTGCCGTGCCGGGCTCAAACGCGGTCGATGTGGACGTTCGTCGACTTCACGCGGGCCGTCGCCTCCATGCCGACCTCCAGGCCCAGTTCCTCCACCGCCTCGCGGGTGAGCAGTGAGACCAGCCGGTGCGGGCCGGCCTGGATCTCGACCTGGGCGGCGACATCGCCGAGTTTGATCGCGGTGACGATGCCGGGAAAGGCGTTGCGGGCCGAGGTGTACGGGGTGTCCTCCTCGGCGGCGCCGGACCGGGCGAGCTCGACCGAGAAGGCGGCCAGGTCCCGCCCGGCGATGAGACGGCGTCCGGTCTCGTCGCGGTGGGTCGTGATGCGGCCCGCGTCGGCCCAGCGGCGGGCGGTGTCCGGGCTGACGCCGAGCAGCCGTGCTGCCTGGCCGATCGTGTAGGACTGCATGCCGGTCACGATAGGGGCGGGGGAGGGCGGCTGGGGATGCGGGGCCGGCCGTGGGGCGTGACGTGCCATGGCGCCTGATCGCATACAACAGCCGCTGGCGGCCGCGGCAGCCCTCGCAGCCGACGGGCCCGATCACCCCACGTGCACCCTCGGCCGCCGTTTCCGGTCCGGCTCCGCCTCGCGCAGGACCTCGCGGGTCACCGGGGCTACCTCGCCCTGGCCGAACAGGAAGAAGCGCAGGAAGTTGGCGAAGGGCCCGCCCTCGGTCCACTCGAAGTAGATGTGCGGGGTCCGGTCGGTCGCGTCGCGGACGTGCAGCAGCAGCGCGGCCAGGGCGTTGGGGATCGAGGACGACTCCAGGGTCAGGACACGGTAGCGGCCGTGCAGCACCTCACCGCGCACGGTCAGGCCCGCCTCGAACTCGGACGGGTCGGTCACCGTCACCTCGACGAAGACGAAGTCCTCCTGGCCGGGTACGTCGTTGTCGTGCCGGATCTGTTCGATCTTGTCGCGGTACTCGGCGATGTCGCGCCGGTCGGGCTCGTTGGCGATGAACCGCAGCCGGCGACTGGCCATGTCCCGGACGAAGCGCTCCGCCATGTCGTCCAGCGTCACGCTGGTCACGCGCAGCTCGAACGCCCGGGCCAGGCGTGACAACAGGGAGACCAGGATGATGCCGGCGATGAAGCAGGCGCCGATCTTCACGCCGTCCGGGCGCTCGATGACGTTGAGCACGGTCGTGTACAGGAACACCGCGGAGATCACCGCGAAGGCGATCGTCCAGTTGCGCTGCCGGGCCTTGCGGGCGGCGATGGTCACCGCGATCGCCGCCGAGCTGATGAGGACCAGCACACCGGTGGCGTAGGCGCCGCCCTGGGCATTGACGTCGGCGTCGAAGATCCAGGTGACCAGGAAGGCGATCAGCGTGAAGACGATGACCATGGGCCGGACCGCGCGGGCCCAGTGCGGGGCCATGCCGTAGCGGGGGAGGTAGCGCGGCATCAGATTGAGCAGACCGGCCATGGCGGAAGCACCGGCGAACCAGAGGATGGCGATCGTCGAGACGTCGTAGACGGTGCCGAAGGTGTTGCCGAGGTAGTGGTGCGCCAGGTAGGCGAGCGCACGCCCGTTGGCCTGGCCGCCCGCCTCGAACTCCTTCTCCGGGATGAGGAGGGTGGTGATGAAGCTGGTGGTGATCAGGAAGACGCTCATGATCAGAGCGGCCGTGGTGAGCAGCTTCTTCGTGTCACGGATGCGCCCGGCCGGTCGTGCCTCCGTGTCGCCCGCATCGCCTTTGACGTGCGGCATCACGGCCACGCCCGTCTCGAACCCGGAGAGGCCGAGGGCCAGCTTCGGGAAGACGAGCAGGGCGACGCCGATCATGGCGAAGACGTTGCTGTGCTGGGCGGTGAGGGCGCTCGACCAGTCGGCGACCACGTGGCCGGCCGTGATGACGTGGTAGAGGCCGACGACCACCACGACCGCGTTCAGCGCGAGGTAGGCGCCGACGAGGGCGACGGCGACGCCGATCGCCTCCAGGAAGCCCTTGAGGAACACCGCGCCCAGCAGGGCCACCAGGACCAGGGTGATCAGCAGCTGCTTGTCGTGCAGCACACCGGTCAGATGCGGGTTCTCCACGAGGTGGGTGGAGGCGTCGGCGGCCGACAGGGTGATGGTGATGAGGAAGTCGGTCGCGGCGAAGCCCAGCAGGGTCAGGACGAACAGCTTGCCCTGCCAGAAGGAGAGCAGCCGCTCCAGCATCGCGATCGAGCCCTCGCCGTGGGGGCTCTCCTCGGCGACGCGGCGGTAGACGGGCAGGGCGCCCGCCAGCGTGACGACCACCAGGACGATGGTCGCGATCGGCGACAGCAGACCGGCGGCCAGGGCCGCGATGCCCGGCTGGTACCCGAGGGTCGAGAAGTAGTCGACGCCGGTCAGGCACATCACCCGCCACCAGCGCTGACCCCGGTGCGGAGGCTCCGGCTCGGCATGCGGCCCGGTGTGGCCGCCGCCCCTGCCCATGTCCGACAGGCCTTCCAGCATCCAGGCGCGCAGACGGCTGGGTGGGAAGGGCTCCGGACGGCTCGGTGCCGGGTGCTCGGTGGTGGCCATCGACGTGCTCCCGATCGTGCGGCTCAGCGTGGTTTCCGGCCATCACTGGACGGCCCGATCAGCGTAAGCGGAGCGTGACGCCGTGGCCCACGGGTGAAGGGGCTGAGCGCGTCAAGCTTCCGTTAAGACTGACGGCCCGGGCGGTCGTGGATCCGGAAACACGAGCTGAGCGCGCGTCGGGCGGCGTTGTGCCCCGATGGGGGCAGCGCTCCCGGTCGACTCGTGGTGGACACCCTGTGTGATCACCGCGCAGTCGACTTCGTAACGTTCGTCCGGTGAGTCGAATGTTTCGCATCTCCATCAGGTTCCGAAGTTACCGAGAGATTCACCTCGTACAAGGGGTTGCCACCGTTTGTCGGCTGTCTCTAGGGTGCGGCAGCAGCGAAGCTTTCTGATTTTGATCCGAAACTTTCGACACTCTCGAGGAGTGCATGATGGGCGACCCCGCACTGTCCCGCCGCGGCTTCCTGGCGGCCTCCGCCGCGGCCGGTCTGGGGATGACGGCACTGACCGCATGCGGCGGGGACTCGGACGGGGGGTCGTCCGGGACGACCACGATCGAATGGTGGAACATCTCCACCACCCAGCCGTCCAAGACCGTCTGGGCCGCTCTCGCGCGGAAGTTCGAGGCACAGAACCCCAAGGTCAAGATAAAGATCGTCCAGCTGGAGAACGACGCCTACAAGTCGAAGATGACGGCCCTGACCGCCTCCGGGAAGCTGCCCGACATCTTCCACACGTGGGGCGGCGGCGTGCTGAAGCAGCAGGTCGACGCGGGCCTCGTGGAGAACCTCACGGACCGGACCAAGCCGTGGGGCGACGCCCTGCTGCCGGTCGCCCGGGAGCCGTACCTGTTCGACGACCAGGCCTACGGCATTCCGTTCGACATCGGCATGATCGGCTTCTGGTACAACAAGGCGCTCTTCGAGAAGGCCGGCATCGCCGAGCCGCCGACCACCTGGGACGGCTTCCTCGACGCCGTACGCAAGCTGAAGGCCGCCAAGGTCACGCCCCTGGCCCTGGCCGGGAAGGAGAAGTGGCCCGGCATGTACTACTGGGCCTACCTCGCCATGCGCACCGCAGGGGCCGAGGCGCTGACGAAGGCCTACGACGACAAGGACTTCACCGGCGCCCCCTTCCTCCAGGCCGGCGAACACCTCAAGGAACTCGTCGCCCTGCAGCCGTTCCAGAAGGGCTTCCTCGGAGCCGCCTACTCGACTCCCACCGGCCAGGCCGCCGCCGTCGGCAACGGCAAGGCGGCCATGGAGCTCATGGGCCAGTGGGCGCCCACCGTGCAGGCCGACGTGGGCAAGGGCCTCGGCAAGGACCTGGGCTTCTTCCCGTTCCCCGCGGTCGAGGGCGGCAAGGGAGCCATCACCGAGGTGTTCGGCGGAGGCGGCGGGCACGCACTGCGCAGGGGCGCCCCGCAGGAGGCCGTCGACTTCCTCAAGTTCTTCGCGTCCGAGGCCACCGACCTGGAGCTGGTCAAGAAGACCGGTGTCCTGCCCGTGGTCCCGGCGGCCGAGAGCGCCATCGCCGACCCCAACATCAAGTCCGTACAGGCCCAGTTGAAGGCCGCCACCGGCTTCCAGCTCTACCTCGACCAGGCGTACGCGCCCGCCGTCGGCCAGGAGGTCAACGACAGCGTGGCCGCGCTCATCGCGGGCTCCAAGTCGCCCGGGCAGGTCGCGCAGTCGATCACGAAGACCGCGAAGGAAGAGCAGTAGCCGCCGATGACCTCCACGTTCCTGCCGGACAAACGGACCGGCCCCGGCGCCGGTTCCCCGCCCCCGGCCGCGGCCCGGCCCCCGGGGCGGGCCCGGCGACGCACACTGCACTGGCTCACCGCGGCCGGCTTCCAGCTCCCGGCCCTGGTGCTGTTCATGGGGCTCGTGCTGCTGCCGATGCTGTTCGCCCTGTACGCCGCGTTCTTCCGCTGGGGCGGTTTCGGCATGCCCTCCGACTACGTCGGCGGCGAGAACTTCGCCCGGCTCTTCCAGGACGACGTCTTCCTCGGAGACCTGTGGCGCTGCCTGGTGCTTGTGGTGCTGTCGCTCGCGATCCAGCTGCCGTTCGCCCTCGCCATGGCCGTCCTGCTCAACCAGCGGATGCGCGGGCGGGCGGTGTACCGGATGCTGTTCTTCGCCCCGTACGTCCTGTCGGAGGCCATCACCGGCATCCTCTTCGGCATGATCTTCGCCCCGGACGACGGCTTCGCCGACCAGGTCCTCGGCAGGATCGGTCTGGCGGGGCTGGGCGGGGAGTGGTTCGCGGACCCGTCCACCGTGATGGCGACGGTGTTCCTGGTCATGACCTGGAAGTACTTCGGCTTCCACATGATGCTGTACCTGGCCGGGCTCCAGGCCGTCCCGAAGGAACTGACCGAGGCGGCGCTCATCGACGGGGCGAGTGCCTGGCAGCGGTTCCGCAACGTCACCCTGCCGCTGCTCGCGCCCACCCTGCGCATCAGCGTCTTCCTCGCGGTCATCGGGTCGATCCAGTTGTTCGACCTGGTGTGGGTGACCACCGCGGGCGGTCCCGACCACCACTCCGAGACCATGGCCGTGACCATGTTCCAGTACGGCTTCAAGCGCTACCAGGTCGGCTACGCCAGCGCGATCAGCGTGGTCATGTTCGGCATCAGTCTCGTCTTCGCCCTCGCCTACCAGCGGTTCGTCCTCCGACGCGACTTGGAAGGGGCCACCACGACCATGCGGGGTGACGGAAAGTGACAGCCAGTCAGAAGACCCGTGTACGCGGGAAGACCTGGAGCCTTCACCTCGTCCTGGTCGTCGTCGGGGCCGTCATGACAGCCCCCCTGCTCTACGCCGCGCTCTCCGGCTTCAAGTCCACCGACGAGCTCTCCCGCAACCCGGTCGGACTGCCCGAGTCGTGGATCACCTCCAACTACACCCAGATCCTCGGCTCGGGGGACTTCTGGCGGCTGATCGGCAACAGCACACTGATCGCGATCGGCACGACCGTCCTGGTCGTCGCGGTCTCCGCCCTGTCGGCCTTCTCCTTCGCGCGGTTCGCCTTCCGGGGCCGGGAGGCGCTGTTCACGCTCTTCACCATGGGGCTGATGTTCCCGTTCGCGGTGGCGGCCCTGCCGCTGTTCCTGCTGCTGCGCTCACTGGACCTGCTGGACAACCCGCTCGGCGTGATCCTGCCGCAGGCCGCCTTCGGACTTCCGATGACGATCATCATCCTGCGGGGCTTCTTCCGGCAGATCCCCGGCGAGCTGGAGGAGGCCGCCACGCTCGACGGGTGCAGTTCGTTCGGTTTCTTCTGGCGGGTGCTGCTGCCCATGGCCCGGCCCGCGCTCGGCACGGTCTCCGTGCTGGCCGTCGTCACCAGCTGGAACAACTTCTTCCTGCCGCTGCTGGTGTTCACCGACGCACAGTGGTGGACGCTGCCGATCGGCGTCCAGCAGTTTCAGGGACAGTACTCCGCGGAGTACGCCAAGGTCTTCGCCTACCTGGTGCTGGCCATGGTCCCCGCCCTCGCCTTCTACTCGGTCGCCGAGCGTCAGCTCGTCGGCGGCCTCACCGCCGGCGCCACCAAGGGCTGACGCGCGCCGCGAACGTACGGCTCTACCCACCCACCGTCGTGAGGAGTCGCACCATGCGCACCACCCGTCTCAGACTCGTCGGCGCCGTCGCCGCGCTCCTGGTCGCCGCCGGAATCGGCGCCGGCACGCCCGCCCAGGCGGGCCACCAGCAGCCCACCCTCGCCGACCTCGCGCAGCGGCACGGCCGCTACTTCGGCAGCGCCACCGACAACCCCGAGCTCGTCGACGGGCCGTACACGGCCCTGCTCGGCAGCGAGTTCGACCAGATCACGCCAGGCAACGGCATGAAGTGGTACGCGACCGAGCCCCAGCAAGGGGTGTTCGACTTCTCGGCGGGCGACGAGATCGTGAACCTCGCCCGGGCCAACCGGCAGAAGGTGCGCGGCCACACCCTGGTCTGGCACAGCCAGCTGCCCGAATGGCTCACGGGCAGGGAGTGGACGGCCCCCGAGCTGAGGGCCGTACTGAAGAAACACATCCAGACGGAAGTACGGCACTACCGGGGCAAGGTGTTCGCCTGGGACGTCGTCAACGAGGCGTTCAACGAGGACGGCACGTACCGGGAGTCGGTCTTCTACAAGACGCTGGGGCCCGGCTACATCGCCGACGCGCTGCGCTGGGCGCACCAGGCGGATCCGCGGGTCAAGCTGTACCTCAACGACTACAACATCGAGGGCATCGGCCCGAAGAGCGACGCCTACCACCGACTGGCCAAGGAGCTCAAGGCGGCGGGCGTCCCGCTGCACGGCATCGGCCTGCAGGCCCATCTGGCCCTGCAGTACGGCTATCCGACCACCCTGGAGGACAACCTCCGCCGCTTCTCCCGGCTCGGCCTCGACACCGCGCTCACCGAGGTCGACATACGGATGCAGCTGCCCGCGACCGAGGAGAAGCTGGACCGGCAGGCCGAGTGGTACGCCGACCTGACCGAGGCGTGCCTGGCGGTCCGACGCTGCGTGGGTATCACCCTGTGGGACTACACCGACAAGTACTCCTGGATCCCCGCGTTCTTCCCGGGCGAGGGCGCGGCCCTGCCGTGGGACGAGGAACTGCGGCACAAGCCCGCGTACTTCGCGCTGCGTGAGGTGCTCGGGGGGAGGTAGCGGGGGCGGGCGGCGCCCCACCGGACAGGGGGTGGTGGGGCGCCGTTCTCGTACCGAGGGGGCAGGTCACGGGTGCCGTTCTCGTGCCGAGTGGTCAGGGCAAAGGTGCCGGTCCTCGTACCGAGGAGTCTCAGGGCAAAGGTGCCGTTCCTCGTACCGAGGGGTCAGGCAAGCGGGTTGTTCCTCGTACCGAGGGGTCAGAGCAAGGGGGTCGTGCTAGCCCGTACGACCAGTTCGGTGCCCAGCTCCACCCGCGGTGAGTCCGGCTGCTCGTCACGGGTCAGGCGGAGCACGGTGCGCGCGGCCAGTTTGCCCATGTCGGCCAGGGGCTGGCGGACCGTCGTCAGGGGTGGGGCCGACCAGCGGACCTCCGGAAGGTCGTCGAAGCCGACCACGCTCATGTCCTGCGGCACCCGGAGACCGCGCCGGCGCAGCGCCTCGATCGCGCCGAGTGCCATCTGGTCGCTGGCCGCGAACAGCGCGGTCGGCGGCTCCGGGAGGTCGAGCAGGGTTTCGCAGGCGGTGAAACCGGACTCGGGGCGGAAATCGCCGGGGACGACGAGGGACGGGTCCCTCGGGACGCCGGCGCTTTCCAGGGCGGCGCGATAGCCGTCAAGACGGGCCCGGGAGCACAGCAGGCGGGGCGGTCCGGCGATCAAGCCGATCCGGCGGTGGCCGAGGGACAGCAGGTGCTCGGTGGCCGCCAGGCCGCCCGCCCAGTTCGCGGCGCCGATCGTGGGGGCGTCGAGGGCCGGGGAGCCCGCCGGGTCGACCACCACCAGGGGCACGCCGAGGATCTGTAACTCCTCGTGGAGTGTCGGATCCAGGGCGGACGTCACGAGGACGACCCCGCCGGAGGCGCGGGCCCTCAGGTTGCGCATCCATGCGCGGGCGTCGCCGGATCGCCCGTGGATCGCCGACACCACCGTGCCGACCCCGGCGGCGTGCGCGACCTCCTCGACCCCGCGGATGATCTCCACCGCCCAGGGGCTGTCGAGGTCGTTGAAGACCAGGTCGAGCAGGGCGGCGCGAGTACCGGGGGCCGCGGGACGCTTGCGGTAACCGTGCCGACGCAGCAGATCCTCGACCCGGGCCCGGGTCCGCGGCGAGACGTCGGACCGGCCGTTGACCACCCGGGACACGGTCGGTACGGACACGCCGGCCTGGCGGGCGATCTCCGTGATCGTGACCCTGCCCCCGGGGTCGGCCCCACCTGAACCCACCAGCCCCACCTCCGTCGACGGATGACCGCGAAACTTCCAGGAGTCTTCCGGAAACGACGCATCCGTGGGAAGGCGTACGGGGAAGGCATATCGGACGGGGGCGCCACGTCGCGGGGCGTGACGGTCGGTGACGGCCTTCGGGCATGCGTCGGGGCCGGTGCGCGGGGTGTCCCGCGGCCGGCCCCTCATGTCGTGCGGCGGGGCATCACCCCGCGGACGGCCTCAGGCGGCGGTCATCACCTGGCCGGCCAGCGGACGATGCGGGGCGATGGCCCGCCCGTCCGGCAGGAGTTCGCCGGTGTCCTCGAAGAGCACCACGCCGTTGCACAGCAGGCTCCATCCCTGCTCCGGGTGGTGCGCCACGAGGCGGGCGGATTCCCGGTCGGCGGATTCCGCTGAGGGGCACTGGGTCTGGTGCTGGCACATGGGTGGGATCTTTCGCTGTGTAGAGACGGACGATGATATTGACGTGTCCGAGTGGGCTGTCGTGTCTGTTCCGCGGCTAGAAGTGTCGTTCATGGCCGCCCCCGTTGTGATAGGTCGTCGGAACCCAGTGTTGCCCCACGGGCGTCGATCCGCAGGGATTTCGCGGCACCGCTTCTCACAGGTTCAGGACGCGTCACCCGCGCGGACGGTTCATCCCAACTGGGCTGTCCCTTCGGGTGGTTCGTAGGGGCCGGATGGGGCTAGTCCGCTCGGGCCGACGACCTCTCCGGCTCTTAAGAGCTATTCATCGCTCGTACGAGCGATCGTGTGAGCGATAAGTCGATCGTGCGAGCGGTCCGTGGCTCGTCGGCGCCAAAGGAACGACCCCGCCGCCGGAATTCCTGGCGACGGGGTGCGGGGAGCCGTGCGGTGTTTCAGGCGGGTGATCCGAGAAGTCTGGTGGGAGCCACTCGATGGGTGAGCACCGGGAGGAGTTCGGAGACGCGGTGCGGACGGTGGGCCGCGATGCCAGGCGGCGCCGGCGCCAGCGGGACGAGCAGGTCGGTCGCCGCGGGGTGACCGGCGGCGCCGTCCGCGGAGCAGTCCTCGTGCAGCCAGAGCGTCAGCATGTACAGGCCGGGCACCGACAGCAGGCGGGGCTGGTACGGCTGCGGGATCGTCTCGGCCTGCCGCAGGGCGCGCTCCGTGGAGGTGATGTACGGGCCCTCGAAGAAGTGCGAGAAGGCCCAGCCGTCTGCGGTCAGCATGGTCTCCGCCGCGGCCACGACGTGGTCGCCGCAGCGGATCAGGAAGCGCCACCCGGCCAGCCGGGTCGCGGAGACGCCCTCGGCCGTGACGTGGTCGAGGACGTGCACGGGCAGGGGCAGCTCGGGTGTGACGGGTCCCTGGGTGCCGAGCAGGGAGGGGGTGCGGGCTTCGCGGACCGCGGTGGGAGAGGAGAGGGCGGTGAGGACGGAGCGGAGTGCGGGCGCGGGAGCCGGAGGGACGTGCAGCGGCATGGTGGGTCGCCTCTCATTCAAAGGCACGGTGGCACGAGGGCGGGGGCGGACGGCGCTGTCTGCTCACGGGGGTCAGAGCGGCAGGGGCCGAGGTCGTGTGAACGAGAGGGGGGTGGGGTCCGCATCGCCTGGACGGCAGGACCCATCGACCGTGGGCGCCGGCCTTCTGCCTTGTTCGCGGAGTTTATACGACACGGGTTCGGGCTGTGTTTCGTCTAGCCGTTTCCGGTGAGTAGAACAAGGGTACATTCGGGCGACGATACGCGAGAATTATCCCGATTCCATGCGGGGGTGCACGACGGTGACCTCGGCGAATGTCCGCCAACCGGTCGGCCTATTCTCGTCGGCGTTTTTCACGAGTTCCCGAGGCCCCGAAACCTGTCCTGTGCGTCATGCCGAGTGAATGTGCCACCGGTCACACGCGACCAGCGTAGCGGTCGCCGGGTCCGCCCGGGACGTTATCGATCGCTTTCGCTGGGCATCCTCCACCTGACCGGGGCCCCGTGAGCCGGGTCCCGGGCCCGCATCATCCAAGGAGGGACGCTTCGATGGGGGAGAAGGTCGTGGCAGGGCGGTTCGACCTGTCCGATCGCCAGCGCTACCGCGACAAGCTGCGTCAGTGCCTGACGGGCTTGGAGCGACTCCTGGCGGAGAAGCGGTTCGATCGCCCCAAGAACCTCATGGGGCTGGAGATCGAATTGAATCTCGCGGGCGCCGACGGCATGCCGAAAATGTTGAACGGGCAAGTCCTGGAACGCATCGCGAGTCGCGATTTCCAAACAGAACTCGCCATGTTCAATCTGGAAGTGAACATTCCCCCACACCGCCTCGGGGGGCGGGTATTCGACCGTCTCGCGGAGGAACTCCGTACGTCGCTGGCATATGCCGACCGGAAGGCCGGCGAGGTCGACGCGGGTATCGTGATGATCGGTATTCTGCCGACTCTCGACCGTGACGATCTGGTGTCGTCGAACCTCTCGGACGTCGACCGGTACACGCTTCTCAACGACCAGATCGTGGCCGCCCGCGGCGAGGAGTTCACCCTCGACATCGACGGCGTGGAGCACCTGAGCTGCACCTCGAAGTCCATCGCGCCGGAAGCCGCCTGCACCTCCGTTCAGCTGCATCTCCAGGTCACCCCGGCCCGCTTCGCCGACGTGTGGAACGCGGCCCAGGCGGTCGCCGCCGCGCAGATCGCCGTCGGCGCCAACTCGCCCTTCCTCTTCGGGCGCGAACTGTGGCGCGAGTCGCGGCCCCCGCTGTTCCAGCAGTCCACCGACACCCGCCCGCCCGAGCTCCAGGCCCAGGGCGTCCGGCCGCGCACCTGGTTCGGGGAGCGCTGGGTCACCTCGGCGTACGACCTCTTCGAGGAGAACCTGCGCTACTACCCGGCCCTCCTGCCGATCTGCGACGACGAGGACCCGCTCGAGGTGCTCGACCAGGGCGGCACGCCCTCGCTCGCCGAACTCGTCCTGCACAACGGCACGATCTACCGCTGGAACCGCCCGGTCTACGGCATCGCCGACGGCGTCCCGCATCTGCGCGTGGAGAACCGCGTGCTGCCGGCCGGGCCCACCGTCACCGACGTCGTCGCCAACGCGGCCTTCTTCTACGGGGTCGTCCGGGCGCTCGCGGAGGAGTCCCGGCCGGTGTGGTCCCGGCTGCCCTTCGAGGCGGCCGCCGCCAACTTCGACGCCGCGTGCAAGGACGGGATCGACGCCCGCTTCACCTGGCCCCGGCGCGGCCGGTACAGCGGCACCACCCAGGTCGACGCGGTGAGCCTGATCCGCGACGAGCTGCTGCCGCTCGCCGAAGCCGGGCTGGACGCCTGGGGGGTCGAGCCGGCCGACCGCGATCTGTACCTGGGTGTGATCGAGGAGCGGTGCCGGCGCCGGGTGAACGGGGCGAGCTGGCAGGCCGCCACCTTCCACAAGGCACTGGACGCGGGCCTCTCCCGGGAGGACGCACTGGCCGCCACGACCCGGCGCTACCGCGAGCTGATGCACAAGGGCGAGCCGGTGCACAGCTGGCCGGTGGGGCTGCCGGAGCCTGTGTCGCTGGGCTGACGCAGAGAGCCACCGTCTCCGGCTGACGTTGCGAGTGCGCCGAGGGTCGACGCCGCCTCAGGGCTGACATCCCGCTGCCGCCATACTGATCCGACAGGTCGGTGAAGTGGAGGCGGGTGTGCAGGCGGAGGCGAGCCCGGTGGGCGATTCCATTCCCCAGCAGGGGCTCTCACGGCGGATGCTCCGCAACGAGACGCTGCTGGTCCTCGCGCTGTCACTGGGCGCGAGCGGACTGTCGGCGCTGATCAGCTTCGTCGGGTCGGTCACCAAGCCGGGTGGACTCAAGGACCAGGCCGCCACGATGAACGCCTCGGCCGCGCCCGGCCGGCCCTGGCTCGACCTCGCCTGGCAACTCTTCGGAATCACCACCGCGCTCGTACCCGTCGCACTCGTCGCGCACTTCCTGCTCCGCGAGGGCGCGAGCCTGCGCACGATCGGCTTCGACCGCACCCGCCCCTGGCCCGACCTCGGCCGCGGAGCGGCGATCGCCGCGGTCATCGGCAGCACCGGCATCGCCTTCTACCTGGCGGCCCGCGGCCTCGGCTTCAACCTCACCGTGGTGCCCGAGGCGCTGCCGGCGGTCTGGTGGAAGTACCCGGTGCTGATCCTGTCGGCGATCCAGAACGCCGTGCTGGAGGAAGTGATCGTCGTCGGCTACCTGTTGCGCCGCATGGGCCAGCTGGGCTGGACGCCGACGGCCGCGCTGGCCGGCAGCGCCGTTCTGCGCGGGTCGTACCACCTCTACCAGGGCATCGGCGGCTTCGTCGGGAACATGGTGATGGGCGTCGTCTTCGTGTACCTCTACCGCCGCTGGGGGCGCGTCGGCCCGCTCGTCGTCGCCCACTCGCTGCTCGACATCGGGGCGTTCGTCGGATACGCGCTGCTGGCGGGCAAGGTGGGCTGGCTCCCGACGGCGTGAAGCAGCGGGTGAAGGGCGTACGACGGTTCGCGGCCCCCTTGGGTGAAGTGCGGGCCTGTGACAACTCCAACCGCAGGGAGCGCGTCTTCCGATGACCGCACAGCCCGCACAGCCCGCACGTCCTGAGCGCAGCGGTTCCGGGACCGCCTCGGTCACGGATGTCTCGCCGTTCAAGTCTTCTCTCGTCAGAACGGTGTTCCGGGACGTGACCCCGATGCACGTCTCTCGGTCGGCCGCTTGGGCCGCCGCGTCGGTGACGCGGACGGTGCTGACGGAGATCATCGACGGCGCGAAGAGAGCGGCGGCGGAGGAAGCCCGGAAGAAGCTGATTCCCGGTGACCTTCTTTCGGCGATCGGCCGGAACATCGAGCTCCAGGTGGGAGAGGTGTGGTATGGCCACAGCCCGACGTTCAAAAGCCGGACCGGTGTCCTGTACGACGCCGAGGGTGTCGTCGTGCCCCCTCCTGAGCGCAGCAGGTCGCGCAAACCGAGTGCTGTGGTCGGCGCCCACAGGTTCGAGGCCGGGGTCAGGAAGCTGCTGCGGAACCAGGGGGCGACGGCCGTCCCGGCGATGGTCCGCGACCTGGACGGAATCGCGAGCGCGTTCCTGACGGACCTTGCCCGGGACGCGGCCATGGTCGTACGCGAGGGCGGGGTCAAACGTTTCGGTACGGTGGTGATGTCGGACGAACCGGCCCCACCCCCGCCCCTCGAGGACTCCCTCCGGGCACTGTCCACCCGTCGGGGGGACAGGCGGACCATCGGCAGGGATGACATCCTGGCCGCCACCACCATTCAGTTGTTCGGCGGCGACATCAGGCAGCGAGCCCTCACCGAGGCACGCGAGGCGACGAAGAACACTCCGGTCGGCTGAGCGGGGCGCTCGACATCACCGCCTGCACCCTCACCTGCTACCGCAGACTCGCCACATGAGATGGCCTCTCATTCGTCATGGGCCAGCAGCTCGCCCTCGATGACGGTGACCGCTGTACCCGTCAGCAGGGTGCGGTCGCCGCGCAACTCGGTACGGATCCGGCCGGAGCGGGGTGAGGCCTGCAGGCCGGTGAGGCGGGGGCGGCCCAGGCGCTCGGACCAGAACGGGGCGAGTGCCGTGTGGGCGCTGCCGGTCACCGGGTCCTCGTCGATGCCCACGTTCGGGAAGAAGCAGCGCGAGACGAAGTCGTAGCCCCCGGCGGGGTCCTCGGCGCGGGCCGTGGCGATCACACCGCGCTCGGAGTGGGTGGCGAGGGCCGCCAGGTCCGGGCTGAGGGCGTGCACCGTCCTCTCGTCGGCGACCTCGACGAGCAGATCGCCGACGTTCGGGCCGGTGTCGAGGACCGTGAGCACCTTCGCGCCCAGCGCCTCGGCGAGACCTTCGGGCGGCTCGATCCGCGTGAGCGGGGCCGTCGGGAAGTCCAGGGTGACGGAGCCGTCCGCCGCGGGGGTGGCGACGAGGACGCCGCTGCGGGTGGCGAACCGCACCGGCCCCACGTGGGCGCCGGTCGTGTGCAGGACATGGGCGGTGGCGAGGGTGGCGTGGCCGCACATCGCGACCTCGGTGGCCGGAGTGAACCAGCGCAGCGCCCAGTCCGCCCCGGAGCCCTCGGGGAGCGGGTGGGCGAAGGCCGTCTCGGCGTGGTTGACCTCCAGGGCTACGTTCTGCAGCCAGGTGTCGTCCGGGAAGGCGTCCGCGCCGGACAGGAGCAGGACCCCTGCCGGGTTGCCGGAGAAGGGGCTATCGGTGAAGGCGTCGACGATTCGGATCCGCATGCCCCGACGCTAGGGCGCCCACGACGCGGCAGACCAAGGCCAATTCGCACCCACTGGCCCGATTCCCCCGGCAGGGATGCCCTGCGACGGTGAACTTCGACCTCTTGCCTACTGACGTCCGATCGCCTGCAGGTGCTCTACCGCCGCACCGCCGAGATCAGTCCGCCGGGCCGCTCCTCGTGCTGCGGCGGGGTGCTGATCGGGCGGGCTCGCGGGTGGCTGCCTGAGCACCACTTCTGCAGACGGAAACCTCGGAGAAGGCCTTGTCGGTGGAGGGGTACCGATATATCGTTGAAGCATCGCGACAGATCAACGATGGAATGGAGAGTGGTTGCGATGCGTACCCACGGATTCGAGCGTGGACATGGACACGGTGGCCCGCACCACGGTCGGGGCGGCTTCGAAGGGCTGCGTGCGGCCTTCGGCCCCTTCGGGCCGGGCGGTCCGGGTGGCCCCGGCTGGGGCGGGCCCGGTGGGCCGGGCTTCGGTCCGGGCCCATGGGGTGGCCGAGGGCGCGGGGGACCCAGGGGGAGGGCGCGGCGCGGTGACGTACGCGCCTCGATCCTGGCCCTGCTGAAGGACCGGCCGATGCACGGCTACGAGATGATCCAGGAGATCGCCGAGCGCAGCGGCGGGGCGTGGAAGCCCAGCCCCGGCTCGGTGTACCCCACCCTCCAGTTGCTGGAGGACGAGGGGCTGATCGCCAGCGCCTCCGAGGGCGGCAAGAAGCTGTTCTCGCTCACCGAGGCGGGCCGCGAGGCCGCCGAGGAGGGGCCCGAGGCTCCCTGGGAAGAAGCTTCTCGCGGGGTCGACTGGGAGGCTCTCGGTGAGATCCGCCAGGCAGGCTTCGGCCTGATGGAGGCCTTCGGCCAGGTCTGGAAGACCGGCAGCAAGGAGCAGCGGGAGAAGGCCCTCGGCGTCATCAACGAGGCCCGTAAGAAGCTGTATCTCATCCTCGCCGACGAGGACTGACTGAACCGCGTAGGACACGAGACGCCCCCGGAGTGGTCCGGGGGCGTCTCGGTGTGCCGGGGGTCCGGGGGCGTGGCGGGGTGTCAGGTCACCAGCCGGTCCAGCTTGCGCAGCGACTCGTGCAGGGCGGCCGTCGCCGAGTCCTTGAGCTTGCCCGCCATCAAGGACACCGTCGCCCCCGTGAACTCGCCGTCGATGCGGACCGTCGTGGCATCGCCGTCGGGTGTGAGGGTGTAGCGCGTCGCGACGGTCACCGCCATCGGGCCCTTGCCGCGGATGGCGAGCACCCGCGCCGGTTCCAGTTCCTCCACGGTCCAGGCCACTTCGGCCGGGAAGTTCATCAGCCGCATGTTCTCCTGGAACGTCGCGCCCACGTGCAGGGGCTCCGGGCCGCCCGCCGGGAAGCTCGTGTGGGTCGCGTTCCATTCGCCGTACGTCGACCAGTCGGTGAGCTTCGCCCACACCGTGCCGGCCGGCGCCCCGATGCGGGCCTCCGCGCTGACTTCGGCCATGCGACCACCTCTCCGTAGCGGGCTGGGTGCGCGGAACGTAGCCGCAGCGGCCGCAATGTTCAATACTGACGAACTGTCAGACCGGTCGCGTCTGCATCCGGATCTGCCTGGTCTCCTCCGCAAGGAGGAGACCAGACCGGCGGAGTCCACTTCCCGTGGGACGCGAACATGCTTCCCACCGAGGATGACGCGAGCCCGTGAGACTGGTGGGCTAGGGGATGTGCAACCCCGTACCCCCCGACAGTCGGCCCATGAGCACGGCATTCAGCGCGTGGACAACGATGCCAGGCTCAGTGACGAGCTGGCGTCGGTGGTCGGTGGTGCCCGGCGCCGGGCCGTCCGGGACGGCGACCGGCAGATCGACACCGCCCATCTGCTCCACTCCCTGCTGGAGTCGGACCCCGAGGCGCGTGCCGCCTTCGTCGAGGGGCCGCAGATCGCGCGTCTGCTGGGCTATCTCGTCCAGCGCAGCATCGGGTACGGCCTGCGCTGGCAGAACGGAGTCGAGGACTCCGGCGCCGTCCCCGTGGTGACGGAGACGGCGGGCTTCTCCCCGCTCGCCGCCGCGTGCATGGAGTACGCCTGCGAGCGTGCCGCCGAGCGCGGCGAACCGGCCCGTGGCACCGACCTGCTCGCGGCGATCGTCGTCGACCCGCAGGCGCGCGCGGTCGAGGTGCTCGGGCGGGCCGGCATCGACCCGCGCGACGTGCTCACCCGGCTCGACGGCCGGTCCGGCGTCGCCGAGGAGTGCGGCGAAGCCGCCCACTGAGCGCTGCGGCGTGCGGCCGGCCGTCCCGTCCAGGCTGTGAGACAGGTGTCATAGGGGATGACGCTCCTGTCATCGCCTGTCATCATGTGCCGGTGCGTACCACTGACAGCAGCGTGAGCGGGCGCGGCAGGGGTGTGGGGCTCGGACTCGCCCTCCTGTCCGCGGTGGCCTTCGGCGGATCCGGTGTCGCGGCCAAACCGCTGATCGAAGCGGGTCTGGAGCCGCTGCACGTGGTGTGGCTGCGGGTGGCCGGGGCTGCCCTGGTCATGCTGCCGCTCGCCGTGCGTCACCGCGCGCTGGTGCGCAGGCGCCCCGGACTGCTCGCCGGGTTCGGGCTGCTCGCCGTCGCCGGTGTCCAGGCCTGCTACTTCGCGGCGCTCTCCCGGATCCCCGTCGGGGTGGCGCTGCTCATCGAGTACCTGGCGCCCGCGCTGGTGCTGGGCTGGGTGCGGTTCGTGCAGAAGCGGCCCGTGACGCGTGCCGCAGCCGTCGGTGTCGTGCTCGCGGTCGGCGGCCTCGCCTGTGTCGTGGAGGTGTGGTCGGGCCTCGGGTTCGACGCGCTGGGGCTGCTGTTCGCGCTCGGCGCGGCCTGCTGCCAGGTCGGCTACTTCGTCCTGTCCGACCAGGGCAGCGACGCCGGGGACGAGGCGCCCGATCCGCTCGGCGTCATCGCCTACGGGTTGTTGGTCGGCGCGACCGTGCTGACCGTCGTCGCCCGGCCCTGGACCATGGACTGGCCGGTGCTCGGGGGTACCGCGAGCATGGACGGCCGGCCCGTTCCCGCCGCCGTACTGCTGGCGTGGATCGTCCTGGTCGCCACGGTCGTCGCCTACGTCACCGGTGTGGTCTCCGTGCGCCGGCTCTCCCCGCAGGTCGCCGGGGTCGTGGCCTGCCTCGAGGCGGTCATCGCCACCGTCCTGGCCTGGGTCCTGCTCGGTGAGCACCTCTCCGCGCCGCAGATCGCCGGTGGCGCGATCGTGCTGGTGGGCGCGTTCATCGCGCAGTCCTCGACGCCGTCGAAGGGGTCCGGACAGCAGGTGGCGAGCGGCGGCCCGGAAAGGGAACTGTCCAGGCGCGGGACCAGCGCCTGAGGTGTCGGGGCGGGGAGCCGCGACCTACGCCTGCTGTCTGCGCAGGAGATGGGCGCGGGCCCTGGAGTCGCCCGGGCCGCCGCGGGCCGCGAGACCCGCGGCGATCCGGTCCCGGACCTCGGCCGGCCTGTGGTTGGCGTACTTGAACTTCGCTCGTACGTCCGTCACCTCCAGGCGCAGGCCGCGGATGCCGGCGAGCATCCTGCCGTAGGGGGCCTCACCCGCCGCCGCCCGTGCGGAGCCGCCCCGCGGCTGGAAGTGGTCGACCTGGCGGTTGAGCAGTGCGGCCTTGTGTGCCGGGTCGTCCACGACATGGGCGCGGCAGCGAAGCTGGACGGCCGCGTAGAAACTCGTCGGGGTGCCGTGCTCGGGCGGGACGTCCGGGGCGGCCTGCCAGGGGCCGGGCACGAACACGTAGTCGTCGACCACGCTCAGCAAAACATCCGGGGCGGCCTCCAGCGCGGGCCAGAGCGGGTTGGGGCGGGCGAGGTGGGTGAGGACCTCGCGGCGCCCGGCGTCGTAGGCGAAGTGCAGGGGCTGGACGTGTGGCGGTTCGCCCGGCGGGCCGTTGACCGCGAGCTGGCCGAAGTCGTGGTCGGCCAGCCACCGTTGCCATTCGGTGTCGTCACGGGGCGCGTCCCAGGGATGGATCAGCATCACAGGGCCGTGAGGTAGTCGGGCAGCTCGGTGCCGGGGGCGAGGGCGGGGTCGGAGAGCGGGGTGCCGTAGGTGCGCCGCACCGGGACGACGCCGGCCCAGTGAGGCAGGGCGAGGTCCTCCGGTCCGTCGTTCACACCGCCGGTGCGCAGCTTCGCGGAGACCTCGTCCAGGTCCAGGCGGATCACGGCCGTGGCGGCCAGCTCCTTCTGGTTGGCGGGGCGCGAGTCCGCGGAGCGTCCGGGCACGACGTGGTCGACCAGCGCGTCCAGCGCCCGCAGCTTCTCCTCGGGGTCCGTCACGTCGTGGGCGACGCCGTGCACCACCACGGAGCGGTAGTTGATCGAGTGGTGGAAGGCCGAGCGGGCCAGGACCAGGGCGTCGACGTGGGTGACCGTCAGGCAGACCGGGAGGCCGGGCTCTGACTGGGCGGTGGTCCGCAGCGGACGCGAGCCCGTCGAGCCGTGCACGTACAGCCGCTCGCCGACCCGGGCGTACAGGGTGGGCAGCACGACGGGTGCCCCGTCGCGGACGAAGCCGAGATGGCAGACGTAGGCCTCGTCGAGTATCGAGTGCACCAGGTCCTTGTCGTACGAGGCCCGGCCCGGGGAGCGGGTGGGGACGGTGCGGTCGGTCGGGGTGTAGGCCGTTTCGGGCTGCGACGGCGTTTGTGTGGTCCCCTGCATGGCGCTCTCCATTGCACTAGCGCATAATTGGCTTTGTGCTAGGAGAGTATCGGATCAGTGGGCGTCGTGCAGCGGACATTTCCGCGAGCATCGAGCGCGCCGTGGGAGCCGGTGAGTTGCAACCGGGTCAACTGCTGCCCCCCATGCGGGAGTTGGCGCAGCGGTTGGGGGTGAATCCCAACACGGTCGCGGCCGCGTACCGGACCCTGCGCGAGCGCGGGGTCATCGAGACGGCGGGGCGGCGCGGCAGCCGGGTGCGGCCCGCGCCGGCGACGACCGGGCGGGACCACTTCCGGGTGGAGGTCCCGGAGGGGGTGCGCGACGTCGCGCAGGGCAATCCGGATCCGGCGCTGCTGCCGGCCCTCGCGGGCGCGTTCGCGGCGGCCGCCGCCGAGGGCGACCGGGCGCCCGTGCTCTACGGCGACACCCCGATCGAACCGGAGCTGGCCAGGATCGCCCGGGCCGGGTTCGACGCCGACGGCGTGCCGGACGGGCCGCTCGCCGTCGTCTCCGGCGCCCTGGACGGCGTCGAGCGGGTGCTGGCGGCCCACCTCAAGCCGGGTGACACCGTCGCCGTCGAGGACCCCGGCTGGGGCCGCACCCTCGACCTGGTGCCCGCGCTCGGGCTGCGCACCGAACCCGTCGGCGTCGACGACGAGGGGCCGTGCGCTCAGGACGTGCGCCGGGCGCTGGAGGCCGGGGCTCGGGCCCTGATCGTCACGGCCCGGGCACAGAACCCGACCGGTGCGGCGGTGAGCTCGGCACGCGCGCGTGCACTGCGAGCCGTGCTCCGGGCGTATCCGGAGACCCTGTTGATCGAGGACGACCACGGTCACGGCATCGTCGACGTACCCCTCCACCCCCTGGCCGGAGCCACCCGGCACTGGGCGTTCGTGCGCTCGGCAGCCAAGGCCTACGGCCCGGATCTGCGGCTCGCCCTGCTCACCGGGGACTCCGTCACCGTCGACCGGGTCCGCGGGCGGCACCGGCTCGGACCCGGCTGGGTGAGCCGGCTGATGCAGCGGGCCCTGGTCCGGCTGTGGGCGGACGGGGCGGTGGACACGGCCGAGGCGGCGGCGTCGTACGGGCGGCGGCGGGACGCGCTGATCAAGGCGCTCGGACGGCGTGGTGTCGCGGCCTGCGGGCGCAGTGGCATGAACGTCTGGGTGCCGGTGCCGGACGAGACCGGCGCCGTCGCCCGGCTGTTGCACGCCGGCTGGGCCGTGGCTCCCGGTGCCCGCTTCCGGCTGAGCGCTCCGCCCGGTATCCGGGTCACCGTCTCGACCCTCGTCGACGGCGAGATCGAGAGGCTGGCCGAAGCGATCGCCTCGGCCCTCGAACCCGCCCCCGCGCGGAGTTACGACTGAGACGTGGGGCTGGGCGGCCGGCTCCCGCACGGGGCTACGGCTGAGTCGTCGGCCCGGGCGGCCGGGTCCCGGCGGGCTACGGTCGAGGTCCCGGAGCCGGCTTCGGGCGGATCTGGGTGAGTGCCGCCCCCGCCAGTACGATCACCGCCCCGACCGGAGTCGACCAGGTGAGCCCCTCGCCGAGGAGGGCGACGCCCGCGGCCGTGGCGATGACCGGGATGAAGTACGTGACCATCTGGGCGGTCGTCGGACCGACCTCGGCGACCAGGCCGTACTGGAGGAGCACCGCGAGGCCCGTGCCCAGCGCGCCCAGGGCGGCGACCGCCAGCAGCGGCACGGCGGACGCCCGGGTCGGCAGGGTCGTGAACAGCGGGGTGACGACGGCCAACTGGGCCGTGGCGAGCAGCAGTTGCGCGCCGGTCATCGACAGGTGCGAGTGGCCGGTGCCGGCGAGGGTGCGGCGTACGTAGATCCAGCCGATCGGGTAGCTGAGGGAGCCCAGCAGGGCCAGTGCCGTGCCGGTGGCGTCCAGGCCGTTGAAGCCCTGCCAGGCCCCCAGCACCGTGAGGACCCCGAGGAAGCCCAGCCCGAGCCCCGCCACCCGCACCCGGGTCGGCCGGTCCTCCGACAGGGCGACCAGCGACAACGCCATGCCCCACAGCGGCGAGGTCGCGTTGCAGATGCCCGCGAGGGCGGACGGGATGGTCAGCTCGGCGTACGCGAAGAGCGAGAACGGCAGGGCGTTGAGCAACAACGCGGCGACCGTCAGATGCCCCCAGACGCGCGCCCCGCGCGGCAGCCGCTCGCGTCGTACCGCCATCGCGGCGGCCAGCACCGCGGTGCCGAACGCCAGCCGGCCGAGCGTCACCTGGAACGGCGCGTAGCTCTCGGTGCCCACCTTGATGAGGAGGAAGCTGAAGCCCCAGATCAGAGACAGGGCGGCGAACCTGAGGCGCCAGTCGAGGCGACGGCGCGGTTGTGCCGGCGGGGCGGTGGCGGCCCGGTCGGCCGGGGTGGTGACGGTGCTCATGGCCACCACGATGCGCCGACGCGACCTCGTAGCACAATCGAGATTTCGCACCCGGTACTGCGTAGCATTGCTTACATGTTGAATCTGGAGCGCCTGCGCACCCTCGACGCCCTCGCCCGGCACGGCTCGGTGAGCGGCGCGGCCGAGGGGCTGCACATCACGACGTCCGCCGTCTCCCAGCAGCTGTCGAAGCTGGAGCGGGAGGTCGGTCAGCAGCTCCTCGCCAAGAACGGCCGGGGGGTGCGGCTCACCGACGCGGGCCGGCTGCTCGCCGAGCACGCCGCGCGCATCCTGTCCCAGGTGGAACTCGCCCAGTCCGATCTGGAGGCACAGCGCGGGCAGGTGGTCGGCGAGCTCCGGCTGTCGGCGTTCCCGACGGCAGCGCGGGGGCTGTTCCCGCACGCGCTGGCCGCACTGCGGGAGGAGCACCCCGCGCTCCGGCTGCGCTCCTGCGAGCTGGAGCCGGAGCACGGCATCGCCGGAGTCGTGCGCGGCGACCTCGACCTGGCCGTCGTGCTCGACTGGTACAACAAGCCGATGGCGCTGCCCGAGGGACTGGTCAAGGCGTCGATCCTGGACGACCCGGCCGAGGTCGCCCTGCGGGTGGACCACCGGCTCGCGGAGCGCGAGGAGGTCGACCTCGGCGAGTTCGCCGACGACGAGTGGATCACCTGGGGCGACGGCGAGTTCTGCCACGAGTGGCTGATGTTCACCCTCCGCTCCAAGGGCGTCGAGCCGATCGTCGGCCATCGCGCCGCCGAGACCCACACGCAGCTCGCCCTGGTCGCCGCGGGCCTCGGGGTCTGCATCGCCCCGCTGCTCGGCCGCCACCCCGTGCCGGCCGGTGTGGTGACCGTCCCCCTCCGGCAGCGGGTCCGGCGGCACGTGTACGTCGTCTGGCGCGCGGACGCGGACCGCCGTCCGTCGATCCGCGCGGCGGTGAAGGCCCTGCGGGCGGCGGGGGAGAGGGTCGGCTGACGTTCCGGGGAGAGGCTACTGCCCGGCGAGCTTGCGGAAGTCCCAGGAGACGATCTTCTCGGGCCTCAGCCTGATCCAGGCGTGCCGGCCGTCGTGCGGCATCTCCTCCAGGTTGAAGTTCTTCCGCGCGAACAGCATCTCCGGGACGTCGAGTTCGGCGCGCAGCTCGCCCGTGCGAGGTATCTCGCCCACGAACTCGGCGGTGCCCGACAGCTCGGCGCCGCGCAGCTCGTCGTACTCCTCGCCGGTGTCGACCACGATCGCCACCCGCGGATCGCGCCGCAGGTCGGTCCACCGCTTGCTGCGTACGACCGAGTACAGCCACATCGAGGTGCCGTCCCAGGCGAACCACAGCGTGCTCACGTGCGGCGCCCCGCCGGCCGACACCGTGGCGACCCGGCAGGTGCGCTGGCTGGTCAGGAACTCGTCCAGCTCGCCCGGCGTCATCATGATCTTCCGGCCCCTGCGCTGCTGCGTGACGGTCATGCTCCCCCTCTTTCTCCCACGTCGTGCCAGAGGAGATCCTCTGACATCACGTCAGAAAAGGATGAGTGCTCTTCCGCCCGTGCGCAATGGTCGCTACGCTCGCCCGCCCTGCCGCCGGTGACAGGGGGAAACCCGTGCCCTCGTACTCAGCGCTCAGCGAACTCCTCGAACCGCGCACCACCGTGCTGCTCACCGTCGAGTGCCAGGAAGGCGTCGTCGGGGCGGACAGCGCGCTGCCCGAACTCGCCGAACAGGCACGCGCCGGCGGCGCCCTCGCCAACGTCGCCCGTCTGGTGGCGGCAGCCCACGACGGCGGCGTCCAGGTCGTCCACGCCGTCGCCGAGCGCCGCCCCGACGGCCGCGGCGCCAGCCGCAACGCCCGGCTGTTCCGCGCCGCCGCACGGCTGCCCGTCCAGCAGCTGACCGGCACGCCGGCGGTGCGGGTGGCCACCCCGATCGAGGTCGCCGAGGAGGATCTCGTCGTACGGCGACTGCACGGGCTGTCACCCCTACAGGGCACCGACGTCGATCCATTGCTGCGCAACCTCGGCTGCCGCACGCTGATCGTCACCGGGGTCTCGGCCAACGTGGCCGTCCCCAATGCCGTGTTCGACGCCGTGAACCGCGGCTACACCGTCGTCGTCCCGGCGGACGCCATCGCGGGAGTGCCGGCCGACTACACCCCTGCGATGATCCGCCACACCCTCGCCTTGGTCGCCACGGTCGCGACCACGGACGAGGTGCTGGCGTGCCTGGAGCGTGCGCGGGGCGTCAGGCCAGAGTGATGGAGTCGCCCTTCACGCTGATCTGCTTCGCCTCCAGCGGTTCGACCGCCGGCCCCTTCTTGACGCTGCCGTCGAGGACGGAGAACTGACTGCCGTGACAGGTGCAGGAGATGATGTCGTCCTTCAGGTCCACCATCGGACACTGCCGGTGGGTACAGATGGTCGAGAACGCCTTGTAGTCGCCCGCCGCCGGCTGTGAGACCACGACCTTCTCGTCCTTGAAGATCTTGCCGCTGCCCTCGGGGATGTCGGAGGTCTTCGCGAGCGCCGCACCACCGGCTCCCGCTCCGGCGGACGAGCCGCCCCCTCCGTTCGCACCCTGCTCGGTGGACGGGTCGGACGCCTTGTCCTCCGAACCGCACGCCGTCAGCGCCACGGTGAGCCCCGCCGCGCCGACCGCCGCCACGACGGTGCGGCGGTTCGGTCCCGACATCGGCTGAACGGATTCGCTGGTCATGCTGACGTTCCTTCCGGGGGATCGGTGATCTGCCGAGAGGTACGGCCCCTGGGGACCGGCTGTTCAGGCCCCGCCGAAATCCTGACCCGTTCGGGGAGGGACACGGGTAAAGCGGAGCTGTCGGGTTGCTGTCGGGTTCCGGCCCGCCCCCGTGAGGCCGTCGTCCCCGTTGCCGGATTCGTCAGTAACCTGGGGCGATGCTCAAGGAAGTGATCGCGACCCGTTTCATCGCGCCCCTGCGCGAGGGCGGTTCGCTGCCGGGTCTGGTCGAGGCGGACGACTTCGGCACCTACGTCCTGAAGTTCACCGGCGCGGGACAGGGCCGCAAGACACTCGTCGCCGAAGTGGTCTGCGGGGAACTGGCCCGGCGGCTGGGGCTGCGCATGCCGCGTCTCGTCACCGTGGAGCTCGACCCCGACCTGGGGCTCGGTGAACCGGAGGAGCAGGTGCAGAGCCTGCTCCGGTCCAGCGGCGGCACCAACCTCGGCATGGACTTCCTCTCCGGCGCGCTCGGCTTCGACCCGCTCGCGTTCCCGGTGAGCCCCGAGGAGGCCGGCCGTGTGGTCTGGTTCGACGCGCTGATCAACAACGTCGACCGTTCCTGGCGCAACCCCAACCTGCTGAGGTGGCGCGGCGAGCTGTGGCTCGTCGACCACGGCGCGACGATGATCTGGCACCACAACTGGCCCGGTGTGGAGGCCTCCGCCGCCCGCCCGTACGACGCCTCCGACCACGCGCTCGCGCCCTTCGCGCCCGATGTCGCCTCCGCCGCAGCCGAGTTGGCGCCCCTGGTCACCGAGGAACTGCTCGCCGACGTCACCGCGCAGATCCCGGACACCTGGCTCACGGACGAACCGGGCTTCGCCGCGCCGGACGATCTGAGGCAGGCCTACGCGCGCCCGCTGCTGGCACGGGCCGCCGTCATCCACGACCGCATCCAGGGGCTGAAGTGAACGACCGGCACATCATCAGGGGCGGGCCACGGGACCGCCACGTCTACGAGTACGCCGTCCTGCGCGTCGTCCCGCGCGTGGAACGCGGCGAATGCATCAACGCCGGGGTCCTGGTGTACTGCCGCGCCGAGTCCTACGTCGGTGCCCGCACCCACCTCGACGAGACCCGTCTGCTGGCCCTCGACCCGCTGGCCGACGTGGCCGGCGTCCGGGCCGCCCTGGGGGCCGTGGAGGGCCTGTGCACGGGTGGGAGCGCTGCGGGGCAGGCGGCCTCCGACGACCCGGGCCGCCGCTTCCGCTGGCTCGTCGCCCCCCGCTCCACGATCGTCCAGCCCGGCCCGGTGCACACCGGCCTGACCACGGACCCGGCGGCGGAGACCGAGCGGTTGCTGGACCTGCTGGTGAGGTGACGGGCACCGGGCCGTCAGCGCCGCCGGCGCCTCACCACGTAGCCGGCGGCGAGAGCGGCACCCACGGCGAAGGTCACTCCCATCGCGAGGTCCCAGTCGCTCGGCCCCGAGGCCACCGCGCCCCCCAGCCCGCCCCGCACACCCTGGCTCGGAGCGCCGGTGGGAGTGGTGGCGACGGGAGCGGAAGGACTGATCGAGGGAGGCACGGACGCCCTGGTGGAGGGGCCGGGCGGGGTGGGCGACGTCGTGGGGTTGCTGATCCCGCGGCGGGCCAGCGCCTCGCACGCGACACCGTCGTCGGGGCCCTGGTCCTCGTCCAGCCTGTTGGGGTCGCTCGGGTCCGCGTCGAAGACGGCCTGCGCGTCCTCCTGAAAGGCGAAGTCGCGGCAGTCCAGGTCCTGCCGGGCGTGAGCGGGGTCGGCCATGGGCACGATCGCGGCGATCGCGAACAGCGCGCCCGTGACACCGGTGCGACGGCGCATGGAGCGCCTCCCTCCGGCCATGGGTGGCTCGCGCTCCGACGCTAGGCGCCGAGGGGTGCGGCGGCGCGCCGCCCTGGGCCGATCGGGTGTCCCCGAGAAGGCCACAGGGCCGGGCGGGACCCGGGTAATGGATCACATGCCGCCCGGGGCCGTTGACACCGCGTGCCAGGGCTTCTAGCGTCACACCCACTGAAGGTACTAAGCGGTCGCTCACCTGAGGAGTAGCAGTCATGTCCACCACTGAGCAGCGGGTTGCCGTCGTGACCGGTGCCGCGCGCGGCATCGGTGCCGCCACCGCCGTACGACTGGCCGCCGAGGGCCGCGCGGTCGCCGTGCTCGACCTCGACGAGGCAGCCTGCAAGGACACCGTCGAGAAGATCACCGCCGCCGGTGGCAAGGCCATCGCCGTCGGCTGCGACGTCTCCGACGAGGCGCAGGTCGAGGCGGCCGTCGCGCGGATCGCCGAGGAGCTCGGCGCCCCGACGATCCTCGTCAACAACGCGGGCGTGCTGCGCGACAACCTGCTGTTCAAGATGAGCGTCTCCGACTGGGACACCGTCATGAACGTGCACCTGCGCGGCGCCTTCCTGATGTCCAAGGCCTGCCAGAAGCACATGGTGGACGCCGGCTTCGGCCGGATCGTCAACCTGTCCTCGTCGTCCGCGCTCGGCAACCGCGGTCAGGTGAACTACTCGGCGGCCAAGGCGGGTCTGCAGGGCTTCACCAAGACCCTCGCCAAGGAGCTCGGCAAGTTCGGCGTCACCGCCAACTCCGTCGCCCCCGGATTCATCGTGACCGAGATGACCAAGGCCACCGCCGACCGCGTCGGCATGGGCTTCGAGGACTTCAAGGCCGCCGCCGCCACTCAGATCCCGGTGGCCCGGGTCGGTGAGCCGGAGGACATCGCCAACGCCATCGCCTTCTTCACCGGCGAGGCGGCCGGATTCGTCTCCGGCCAGGTGCTGTACGTGGCCGGCGGACCGCTCGACTAGAGGACGAAGAACATGACTTCCGTGGAACTCTCCGGCAAGGTCGCCCTCGTCACGGGCGCCAGCCGCGGCATCGGCTACGGCGTGGCCGAGGCCCTCGTCGCGCGCGGCGACCGCGTGTGCATCACCGGCCGCAACGAGGACGCCCTCAAGGAGGCCGTCGAGCAGCTCGGCACCGACCGCGCCGTCTACGTGGCGGGCAAGGCGCACGACGAGGCCCACCAGGCCGTCGCCGTCGAGCGCACGATGGAGGCCTTCGGCCGCGTCGACTACCTGGTCAACAACGCGGGCACCAACCCGGTGTTCGGCCCGATCGCGGACCTCGACCTGAACGTCGCCCGCAAGGTGTTCGAGACCAACGTCGTCTCGGCGCTCGGCTTCGCCCAGCGGACCTGGCACGCCTGGCAGAAGGACAACGGCGGCGCGATCGTCAACATCGCCTCCGTCGCGGGCCTCTCACCCTCGCCGTTCATCGGTGCCTACGGCGTCAGCAAGGCCGCGATGATCAACCTCACCGTGCAGCTCGCGCACGAGTTCGCGCCCAAGGTGCGGGTCAACGCGATCGCTCCGGCCGTCGTGAAGACCAAGTTCGCCCAGGCCCTGTACGAGGGCCGGGAGGAGGAGGCCGCGGCGGCCTACCCGCTCGGCCGGCTCGGTGTGCCCTCCGACATCGGGGGCGCGGCCGCGTTCCTCACCTCCGGGCAGTCCGACTGGGTCACCGGCCAGACGCTCGTCGTCGACGGCGGCATCTTCCTCAACGCCGGAACCGGCTGACGAGGACCGCGCACGGGGTCAGGCACGGGCGCCCGCCGACAGGAACGGCGCCCGTGCCGGCGTAAAAACACCGCAAAGCGCGATGACAACGTCGTCAAAGGTTTATCGATCAAGAGGTCATGGACGGGGAGGGTCAGCGGGCGCGGCACTGCGGTATGGTCTGCCGACCCTTGGTATGGCAGATCGAGGAGCGTGCGCGTGTTCAAGCGGAACCGATGCCTGCGGCGGGTGGCGGCCATCGCGTCCATATCGGCCCTGCTCGCCGGGTGCGGCGTGCTGTCGTCCGACACCCCGGAGGACGAAGGACCGATCGTCGTGGGCACCACCAGTTCGCCCAGCACGCTCGACCCTGCCGCGTCGTGGGACAGCTCCTGGGAGCTGTTCCGCAACATCTACCAGACGCTCCTGAGCTATCCGACGGGCGCGAGCACGCCTCAGCCGGACGCCGCCGAGAGCTGCGGCTTCAGCGACTCCTCGAACCAGGTCTACCGCTGTGAGCTGCGCGAGGGCCTGAAGTTCTCCAACGGCGACGCGCTCGACGCCCAAGCGGTGAAGTACTCCTTCGACCGGATCCGGAAGATCAACGTCAACGGCGGCCCCGCCGGTCTCCTGGGCAGTCTCGAGCGGGTCCAGGCACCGAACGAGCGTGAGGTGGTCTTCCACCTCAACAAGCCCGACTCGACCTTCCCGTTCGTGCTCGCCACCCCCGCCATGTCGATCGTGTCCCCGGACGCCTACCCGGACGACAGCCTGCGCAAGGGCGACGACGTGGTCGGGTCCGGGCCGTACACCCTCGACTCGTACTCCGAGGGCAAAGAGGCCGTCCTCGTCCGCAACGACTCCTACAAGGGTTACGCCGAGCGCCGGAACGACGCGGTGACCGTCCGCTACTTCCAGGACTCCGACGCCATGGTGACGGCGCTGCGGGACAAGAAGATCGACGTGACCTACCGAGGTCTGGCGGCGGGTGACGTCGTCGAGCTCCAGGGCAAGTCCTCGAAGGACGAGGAGATCCAGCTCGTCGAGGGCACCGGCACCGACATCAACTACCTGGTGTTCAACCCGAAGGACCCCTGGGCGAGCAAGAAGGCCGTCCGCCAGGCCATCGCGCAGGTCGTCGACCGGGCGGCGATCGCCCACAAGGTCTACAAGGACACCGTGGACCCGCTGTACTCCATGGTCCCCAAGGGCCTCACGGGCCACACCACGGGTTTCTTCGACGATTACGGCGACCCCGACATCGCCAAGGCCCGCAAGATCCTCACCGAAGCGGGCATCAACCGGCGCGTCCCGCTCACCCTCTGGTACACCAGCGACCGCTACGGCTCCGAGACCGCCGGGGAGTTCAAGGAGCTTGAGCGCCAGCTCGAGGCCTCCGGCCTGTTCACGATCAGCCTGAAGAGCCGGCCCTGGAAGACGTACGTCGAGGGCTACCAGAAGGGTGAGTACCCGGTCTTCGGGCGGGGCTGGTTCCCCGACTTCCCGGACGCCGAGAACTTCATCGCGCCGTTCGTCGGCGACCAGAACGCCCTCGGCACGCCCTACCCGGCGCCCGAGATCACCGGCGACCTGCTGCCCCGCTCGCGCCGGGAGAGCGACCGCGCGAACGTGGTGAAGGAGTTCGAGGAGGCCCAGCAGATCCTGGTGGACGACGCGCGGCTGCTGCCGCTGTGGCAGGGGCGGCAGTACGTGGCGGCCAGCGCGGACATCTCGGGCGCGGAGCGGGCCATGGACCCGTCGACGATCATGATGATGTGGGAGCTGCACCGCAAGACCGCCTGGTAGGCGGTCCGGCACCGGGCTTCGCCGGGCGCGTTGTCAGTGGTCGCCTGTAGGTTCTGTGGCCTGGAAGTGACCGCACATCGTGAGGACGTTGACGTGACCGACACCGCCATGCTGCCCGAGTCCTGGCGCGGGGTTCTGGGCGACGAGCTGCAGCAGCCCTGGTTCAAGGAGCTGACGGAGTTCGTCGAGGAGGAGCGGGCGAAGGGTCCCGTCCACCCGCCGCGCGAGGAGGTCTTCGCGGCGCTGGACGCCACGCCGTACGAGGAGGTCAAGGTCCTGATCCTCGGTCAGGACCCCTACCACGGCGAGGGCCAGGGGCACGGTCTGTGCTTCTCGGTCCGGCCGGGCGTGCGGATCCCGCCGTCCCTGCGCAACATCTACAAGGAGATGCACCAGGAGCTGGGCACGCCGATCCCGGACAACGGCTATCTGATGCCGTGGGCCGAGCAGGGCGTGCTGCTGCTCAACGCGGTCCTCACGGTCCGCGGCGGCGAGGCCAACTCGCACAAGGGCCGCGGCTGGGAGAAGTTCACCGACGCCGTGATCCGGGCCGTGGCCGAGCGCCCCGATCCGGCGGTCTTCGTGCTGTGGGGCAACTACGCGCAGAAGAAGCTCCCGCTGATCGACGAGTCCCGGCACATCGTGATCAAGGGCGCCCATCCCTCCCCCCTTTCGGCTAAGAAGTTCTTCGGCTCGCGCCCCTTCACGCAGATCAACGAGGCTGTGGCGGCGCAGGGCCACACGCCGATCGACTGGACGATCCCGAACCTGGGCTGAGACCTGCCGGCCGAGGTGAGGGGGCGATGGGGTGTCCGTAGCCGCGCGGGAGTGTGCGGTGACGGGCCCGGTGGTGTCCGGAGCCGCCTGAGCCGGATCGCCCCCGCCTGCGGTTAGCGTCGGCGGGAACAGCCGGCGAGTGCGCGGAGGGCGTCGTGGCGGAGCGACAGGAGCAGGCGGCGCCCGATGCCGTGCTGACCCGGATCGGGCAGGTGGTCATGCTGCACCACGCGGGGGACCGCGAGGAGGCACGGCGCCGGTTCCTCGGCCTGTGGGCGGAGATCGGCGAGCACGGCGACCCGCTGCACCGCTGCACCCTCGCCCACTACCTCGCCGACACCCAGGACGACCCGGTGGACGAACTGGCCTGGGACCTGCGCGCGTTGACGGCCGCCGGTGAGGCCGGGGAGGAGGCCCTCGCGGTGGCGGCGGTGGCCGCGCTCTACCCCTCCCTGCACCTGAACCTGGCCGACGACTACGTCAGGCTGGGGCGCGGTGACGCAGCCCGCACACACCTGCGGTGGGCCCGGGAGGCCGCCACCGCCCTCACCGACGACGGCTACGCCGAGGGCGTGTGGGCGGCCATCGGACGGCTGGAGTCCCGGTTGGGGGAGGGCGGCGCCCCGGGGACGTGGACGCCGCCTCGTCAACGGCCCTGAGGCGACAGGTCAACGCCCGTACGTGTCGCGGCAGATCGTCGCCTCCGGGCTGTCCGCCCGCCATCGCCCGTAGCGCCTGCCCAGCGCGCACACGTCCGCGTTGTTGCTCGGGACGCTCTTCTCGATGTTCTGGCGTACCGCCTCCGACACGTCGCGGACATCGGCGTGCGGCCGCTGGGGGCGTCGTGGTGCGGGCTCGGGGCGTTCCGGACGGGCGGGGCGCGGACGGACGTCGCGATGCCCGCGCTGCGGCGCCCCCAGCGACTGCGAGGCCGCCGGGGGAGCGGCCGGGCCGGTCGGTGACACGGCTGCCGCCGGGCTGTGGGACGCCTCTTCGATGAGCAGCAGGGCCTCGCGGGCCGGTGCCTGCACGATCGGGGTCTCCGCCGCGCCCCCCGGCTCCGGCGCCGACGGCCGGGACGGTGCGACCGAGGGCTCCGGCGCGGCGGAAGGCGGGACCGTCGTACAGCCGGAGAGGGCCGAGACCGCCACGGTCACCAGGAGCGTCGCTGTGGTCGTCGTTCGATGCACCCGGGCAACTCTGGTGCGTCCAACCCGCGTTGAGGCGTCGGACAGGCGGAGGTTGCCCCGCACGGGTGATCTCGCGCCCCGTACGGAGGGCTCTCGTGCGACGGGGGTGACGCCCGGCGATGCCGGGTTTTGTCCGGTGGCGCCGGGTGACGTGCAGTGGTGCCGTGGCGGCGGTGAGGTGAGGGGTGGTGGCGCGGTGTGTGACGGCGGTGAGTCAGTCGCCGGTCGCGCCGTCGATGCGCTCGCGGAGCAGGTCGGCGTGACCGTTGTGCCGCGCGTACTCCTCGATCATGTGGGTGTAGAGCCACCGCAGGTTGAACCGCTCGCCGGTGCGCCGGTGCTTGCCCTCGGTGATGTCGTCGAGGCCGAAGCGGGCTGCGTTGCGCCGGGCCGTCTCGATCTCGGCCTGCCAGGTGGTGTGGGCATCCTGCCAGGTGTCCGCCTCGGTGAGGTGGAACTCGCCGTCCCGGTTCTCGTCGCTCCAGTAGATGGGCTGCACGTCCTCGCCCGTCAGCACCCGGCGGAACCAGTTCCGCTCCACGTCCGCCATGTGCCGGACCAGCCCCATCAGGGACAGGTCGGACGGCTCGACGGCCGCGGTCCTGAGCTGCTCGTCGCTCAGGCCCTCGCACTTCCAGGCGAGGGTCTGGCGGTGGTAGTCCAGCCAGCCCTCCAGCATCGTGCGCTCGTCGGCGAAGGTGGAGGGCTCTCGGCGTTCGTTCGTCATGGACGCATCCTTTCCGAGCCGCCCGTGCCGCACCACCAGGTTTTCAGCCCCCGAGCATCCCCTGCAGGAGTTCCCGCAGGCCGGCCCGCACCTCCTCCAGACTCGGCGCGTCGGCACCGAACGACCCCGCCACGCAGCTGAACATCAGCCCGTCCGCCCAGGCGATCAGCGAGAGGGTGTGCCGGGCCGGATCCGTCGAGCCCATTGCGGCGACCAGCACGGTGAGTTGGTCCCGGAAGCGGGCGCCCGTGGCGTCGAAGAAGGCCCGCAGCTCGGGGCGGCGCGTCGCCTCCAGGGCCAGTTCGTAGCGGGCGAGGGTGAGCGCGCGGTGCTGCGTCAGGGCCCGGTGGGTCGCCACGGCCAGGGCGTCCGCCAGGGAGCCGGCACCGGCCTCGGGGCCCGGCATCTCGTGCAGGGCCAGCACCCGGGCCTCACGGTCGGCCAGGCGCCGAACCGCCAGCTCCAGCAGGGCCTGCCTGGTCCGCGCGAGGTTCGACGTCGAGCCCTGGGGGAGCTCGGCCAGCTCGTCGACCGCCCGGTGCGTCAGGCCGCGCATCCCGCGCTCGGCGAGCAGGGCGAGGGCGGTGTCGGCGACGAGGTCGGAGCGGGCGGGGCCTTCGGTGCGTGCGGGCATGGGGTTCACGCTACCCCTCCGACTACAGGTGTAGTAACGTCGAAGTCCTCACTACAGATGTAGTCGCTTAAGGAGGGGTCATGGAACAGCCCGGACATGCCGTCGTGATCGGCGGCGGGATCGGCGGTCTGACGGCTGCGGTCGCCCTGCACCAGCGCGGCGTGCGGGTCACCGTGCTGGAGCGGGCCCGCTCGCTGGAACCGGTCGGTGCGGCGATCTCCCTCGCGCCCAACTCCCTGCGCGCGCTGGACGTCATCGGCCTCGGCGACGAGATCCGCGACCTCGCCGCCTGGTCCGGGGACGGCGGACTGCGCAGCCCGCAGGGGCGGTGGCTGTCCCGCTCTTCCGCCGAGGCCGCAGCCCGGCGCTTCGGCGGGCCACTCGTGCTGCTGCACCGCGCGACCCTGATCGAGCGGCTGGCCGCGCTGCTGCCCGCCGGAGCCGTCCGGACGAACGCCGCCGCGACCCTCGCCGACAGCGGCGGTCCTGCCCGGGCGGCCCGCGTGGCGACCGCGGACGGCGACCTCGAGGCCGACCTGGTGGTCGGCGCGGACGGGATCCGGTCGGCCGTGCGCGGAACGCTCTTCCCGCACCACCCGGGCGCCGTCTACTCGGGCTGGACGACCTGGCGGGTCGTGATCCCCGCGCCCGGAGCCCGGTTCGCCTCGCACGAGACCTGGGGCCCGGGCCGCCTCTGGGGCACTCACCCGCTGAAGGACGGCCGCGTCTACGCCTACGCCGGCGCCACCACCCCCGCAGGCGAACGGGCGTCCGACGACGAGAAGTCGGAGCTGCTGCGCCTCTTCGGCGACTGGCACGCCCCCATCCCCGCCGTGCTCGCCGCCGTTCGCCCCGAGGACGTACTGCGTCACGACGTCCACCACATCGCCGACCCCCTGCCCGCCTACCACCACGGCCGGGTCGCGCTGCTCGGCGACGCCGCGCACGCCATGCCGCCGAGTCTCGGCCAGGGCGGCAACCTGGCCATCGAGGACGCCGTCGTCCTCGCTCACCACTGCGACGACCTCGCCGCCTACACCACCGCCCGGCGCCCCCGCACGACCGCCATCGCCCGCCAGGCCGTGAAGGCGTCCCGCCTCAGCCTGATGAGCAGCCGGACCGGTCTCGCCCTGCGCGACACGGCCATGAGGCTGCTGTCGAAGGCCGGGCCCGCCCTGTTCCTGCGCGGCTTCGACGGCATCGCCGACTGGCGGCCCCCGCAGACGGACGCCGTATGCTCCGAGCAAACCCCGGCAGGCAACGGTTAGAGGAGATCACCCCGTGAAGGTCGGCTGCATCGGACTCGGCGACATCGCGCAGAAGGCCTACCTCCCGGTCCTCGCCCTCCAGCCGGGCGTCGAACTGCACCTGCAGACCCGTACGCCCGCCACGCTCGACCGGGTCGCCGAGAGCCTCCACATCCCGCGGGAGCGACGGCACACCACCCTCGACTCGCTGCTCGCGGCGGATCTCGACGCGGCCTTCGTGCACGCCCCCACCCTCGTGCACCCGGAGATCGTGACGCGGCTTCTCCAGGCGGGCGTACCGACCTACGTCGACAAGCCGCTCGCCTACGAACTCGAGGACTCCGCGCGGCTGGTGGCGCTCGCCGAGGAACGGGACGTCAGCCTCGCCGTCGGCTTCAACCGGCGCCACGCCCCCGGCTACACCCAGTGCGCGGACCATCCGCGTGAGCTCATCCTCATGCAGAAGAACCGCATCGGGTTGCCGGAGGAGCCCCGCGCGATGATCCTGGACGACTTCATCCACGTCGTCGACACCCTGCGCTTCCTCGTTCCCGGCGAGATCGACGACGTCACCGTGCGGGCCCGGGTCCGGGACGGGCTGCTGCACCACCTGGTGCTCCAGCTCGCCGGGGACGGCTTCACCGCGCTCGGCGTGATGAACAGGCTCAGCGGTTCCGCCGAGGAGGTCCTCGAGGTGTCCGGGCAGGACACCAAACGGCAGGTGGTCAATCTCGCCGAGGTCGTCGACCACAAGGGGCAGCCGACTGTGCGGCGACGCGGTGACTGGGTGCCGGTGGCCCGGCAGCGCGGGATCGAGCAGGCGGTGCTCGCCTTCCTCGACGCGGTCCGGGCCGGCAGGGTGCTCAGCGCCCGGGACGCACTGGAGACCCATGAACTGTGCGAGCGGGTCGTACGCGCGGTTCAGGAGCGGACCGCCTGATCCGCAGGGCCCGTCCGCCCTCGCCGGCGGCCCACAGAGCGAGGATCAGCATCGCCGCGTGCACCGCCCAGTCGCCGTGGCGGACGTAGGGCGTGGTGCCGTGGGCGAGGGGGAGGTCGTAGACCAGGGCGGCGGAGGCCTCCGTGCCGAGCCACGACCCGACGCGCTGCCCGTCCGGGCCGTAGACGGCGGAGACGCCCGTCAGGGTCGAGTGCACCATGGGGCGGCCGGTCTCGGCGGCCCGCAGCGCGGCCAGCGACGCGTGCTGCTCGGGCGCCCAGCTGTGCTGGAACGAGGACGTCGACGACTGGCCGACCAGCACGTCGGCGCCCTCCCGGGTGAGGTGGCGGGTCATGTCCGGGAAGGCGGTCTCGAAGCACACCAGCGGGCCGACGCGCAGATCGTCGCCGACGTTCATCACGACCGGCAGCGAGCCGCGCCTGCGGTCCTCGCCCGCGGCCTTGCCGACCGAGGTGGCCCAGCCGAGCAGGGAGCGGGCCGGGATGTACTCGCCGAACGGCACGAGCCGCATCTTGTCGTAGCGCTCGCCGGTCAGGCCGTCGGGCCCGACCAGGACCGAGCTCTTGTAGATGCCGGGCTTGTCGGAGCGCCGGGCGTCCACGTTGACCAGGATGTCGGCGCCCGTCGCACGGGAGAGGTCCGCGAGCCTCCGGGCGAGGTCGGGCCGGTCCCCGAGGTCGAAACCGACGCTGCTCTCACCCCAGACGATCAGGTCGACGTCCTGCCCGGCGAGGCGCCGGGTGAGCTGCTCCTCCCGGTCGAACCGGCCGTCGGGGCCGGCGATGACGCCCGGCTGTACGACCGCGATCCTGACGCGGCCGTCGACGGCGGGGCGGGGTGAGAACGCCCAGGCGGCGGAGGTGGCCGCGGCCGTGGCGACCAGACCGGCCACGGCGGGCACCCGGGCCCGGCGGACCGCGACGAGGACGGCGACCGCCACGTTGACGGCCACGAGCAGGTAGCTGAGCAGCCACACCCCGCCGACCGAGGCGAGCCGCAGCGCGGGCTCGGCCTGCCACTGGCTGCTGCCGAGCATGCCCCAGGGGCCGCCGAGCCCCTGCCAGGAGCGCACCAGCTCGACGGCCAGCCAGCCCGACGGCAGCACCAGCAGAGCCCCCGCGACCCGGCTGCCGGAGGGGAGGCCGCCCAGGAGGTGGCGCACCAGCAGGCCCCACGGGGCCCACAGGGCGCCCAGGAGGGCGGCGATGAGGAAGGTGAACACGTTCAGGCTCGGCAGCAGCCAGTGGTGCATGGCCAGCATGAAGCCGAAGCCGCCGCTCCAGCCGTCGTACGCGGCGCGCTTCCCGGTCGGCGCGGTGCGCAGCAGCAGGAGCCAGGGCACGAGGGCGATGTAGGCGCACCACCACAGGGACGGCGCGGGGAAGGCGAGGACGGGGAGGGCGCCCGCGACCGCCGCGGCGGCCGAGCGGCGCCAGGGGGAGGCGGGCCAGTGGCCGAGCGTCTTCATAGGCGCCTCCTACCCGCGGGTGCCTCCAGTGTGCGCTCCGCGGACGATCTAGGACACAGGACGCCCGGTCAGTTGACCACAGGTGCCTTGTCCGGCCCGGGAAGGCACCGCCGCTGCTTCCGAGCCGGGTCAGGTCGCCGCAGGTGCGCTCTTCGGCTCGGGAAGGCGGCGCCACTTCTCCCGTACGACCACCTCGCTCAGCCGCCAGCCGTCGGCCGTGCGCAGCGCCGCGAAGGCGTACCGGCCGCCGCACACGAAGTCGGGAGCGGGTCCGGTGGTGGCCATGGGGTTGACGTAGTCGGCCTGGACCTCGGCCGTGTCGCCGGTGTCCTGCTCCCAGAGCCCGAAGCGCACCCGCCGGTTGACGATCAGATGCTGCCGCATCGGGAACAGCTCCAGGCTCTGTGCGAGCCAGTCGGCGACCGCCCGGGCCTCTCCCTCGATGCCGCCGGCCGAGCGGTAGTCCGCCCGCCCGCGAGGAGCGAACAGGCCTCGATATCCCTCCCAGTCACCGTCGTCGACCGCCACCGCGTAGTCGGTGATCAGTCCGTCGACGGCCAGCCGGTCTCTCACGGTGGCGAGTTCCACGCGCTGCGTCATCGGCTCAGTGTTGGCCATGGCGAGGGCCGGGCCAAGAGCCGTGCGTGCCCGATATTCGCTGGCCGCCGAGGGGTGCCGGGGCCCAGCCTGTCGTGCGTGAACGAACGACACGAACCGAAGTACCAGGTGAGGGCCCGCCACACCGAGTCCACGCTCACCGTCTACCAGGCCTACCGCCCGGAGATCGGCGGCCCTGCCGCCCGCCACGGCCGCTTCCCGGCCTCCTGGAAACGGGAGCGCATGACCTGGATCAAGCCCTCGTTCCTGTGGATGATGTACCGCTGCGGCTGGGGCACCAAGGAGGGCCAGGAGACCGTCCTGGCGATCGAGATCGACCGCGAGGGCTTCCTCTGGGCGCTGCGCAACGCCTGCCTGTCCCACCACGTCCCCGCCCTGCACGGCGACCAGGCCTCCTGGAAGCGGCAGTTGAGGCAGGCGCCCGCGCGGGTGCAGTGGGACCCGGAACGGGATCTGCGGCTCGATCCGCTGCCCCACCGGTCGCTCCAGCTGGGGCTCGCGGGGGAGGCGGCCGCGCGGTACGCGGACGAGTGGATCGTCGGGATCGAGGACGTCACACCGCTCGCCACGGAGATCCACGAGCTGGTGCGGGCAGGGCAACTGGAGTCGGCCGCGGGGCTGTTGCCCGAGGAGCGGCCGTTCGCCGTCCACGACGAGGTACTGGCGCGACTGCGCGCCTGAAGAGTGCGGTACGACCAGAGAGAACGGTGGTACGAGTCGGAGAGGGGGACTGTGGAGCCGCTCAGGCCGCCTTGACGACGCCGCCTCGGAGAGCGGCGGCCCATTCGACGACGAGAAGCTCGTACTCCGCGCGCTCCTCGGCCGACAGGGTGCCGCCCGTGCGCTGCCACAGCGCACGGATCTCCTCGTTGACCTCGGCAGCGGAACGCACGGAACCAGGGGTCACGAAATCGGGGGACATGCGGACAAGCCTAGGGGCAGCCACTGACAGCCCGCTACCGGACGGCTACCCCACGGCTATGCGGTTGGTCACGAGACCGCGGTCACAGACCCTCGTGCTCAGCCCGCCGACTCGGCGGCGTGCGGGCTCAGCGCACCCACGCTGACCAGGGCGATGATGACGATGCCGAGCACGATGCGGTAGTAGACGAACGGCATGAAGCTCTTGGTCGAGATGAACTTCATGAACCATGCGATCACCGCGTATCCGACGCCGAAGGCGATGATCGTCGCGAAGATCGTGGGACCCCACGAGACGTGGCCGCCCTCCGTGGCGTCCTTCAGCTCGAACACGCCGGAGGCGAGCACGGCGGGGATGGCGAGCAGGAAGGAGTAGCGGGCCGCGGCCTCGCGCTTGTAGCCCATGAACAGACCGCCGCTGATGGTGGCACCGGAGCGCGAGACGCCCGGGATGAGCGCCATGGCCTGGCAGACGCCGTAGATCAGGCCGTCCCGCACACCCAGGTCCTCGAGGGCCTTGCGCTGCTTGGGCGCGCGGTGCTTGCCCCCGCTTTCGTCGCGGGCCGCGAGCCGGTCGGCGACGCCCAGGACGATGCCCATGACGATCAGCATCGTCGCGGTGATCCGCAGATCGCGGAACGGGCCCTCGATCTGGTCCTTCAGCGTCACGCCGAGCACACCGATCGGGATCGAGCCGACGATGACCAGCCAGCCCATCCGGGCGTCGGGGTCCCCGCGCAGCGACTTGTCGGTGAGCGAACGCGCCCAGGCCGAGATGATCCGCCCGATGTCCTTGCGGAAGTAGATCAGCACGGCCGCCTCGGTGCCGATCTGCGTGATCGCCGTGAAGGCCGCGCCCGGGTCCTCCCATCCCGAGAAGGCCGCCGTCAGCCGCAGGTGGGCGCTGGAGGAGACGGGGAGGAACTCGGTCAGCCCCTGGACGAGTCCGAGGATGAGTGATTCGAACCAAGACATGAGGTAGCGGAGTCCAAGTGCCGATCGTGGGACGGGCGACGGGCGCACCGGGCCGCCGTTGCGATGAACGGGGGATCATGTGTGCCGAGGGGGAAGCGTAGCGTCCCCGGACGGCCTACCGGACACAGGGGTTTGGAAGCCGCTCCCGACCAGCGGCGATCAGGCCGGGGTGGGTCCGGCCACCGTCCAGCCCGGGGTCTGGGGCCGGGCCGTGAGGTCCTCGTGCCGCACCTCCTCGCCGCAGGCGCGGCAGGTGACGGCCGGGGTGAGGGGCCGCCCGCAGGAGTGCTCCACGACCATCGGCCGGTCGCCGTCCGGCCGGAGGTGGCGGTCGCCCCACGCCATCAGGGTCATCAGTGCCGGCTCCAGCTCCAGTCCCGCGGGTGTCGGCCGGTACTCGAAGCGCTGCGGGCGCTCGCTGTAGAGGCGCTTGGCCAGGATCCCGGCGTCGACGAGCCGGCGCAGCCGGGTGGCCAGGACGTCGCGCGGGGCGCCGGTGTTGCGTACCAGCTGGTCGAAGCGGCCGTTGCCCAGACACACCTCCCGCAGCACGAGCAGGGAGTACTTCTCGCCGACGAGCGCGAGCGTGTCGGCGATGGAGCAGGGGCGCGGGTCTTTGCGGTCGGCCATGAGGATCAGTCTAGGAGAGGGTTGGATTTTCCAACGCTGCAGGATACGGTGAGTTTGGATTTCCTACTCACCGGTAGTCGTGGAGGCCCGCACATGCGTGACGCAGTGATCGTCGAAGCCGTACGCACCCCGATCGGCAAGGGCAAACCGAACGGCGCCCTGGCACACGTCCACCCCGTGGAGCTCCTCGCCCACACCCTGCGCACCCTCGTCGAGCGGTCCGGGATCGACCCGGAGCTGATCGACGACGTCATCGGCGGAACCGTCGACCAGGTCGGCGAGCAGGCCATGAACACCACCCGCTACGCCGTGCTCTCCGCCGGGTTCCCGGAGTCGGTGCCCGCGACCACCGTGGACCGCCAGTGCGGCTCCTCCCAGCAGGCCGTGCACTTCGCGGCGCAGGGGGTGCTCTCGGGCGCGTACGACATGGTCGTGGCCTGCGGCGTGGAGTCGATGAGCCGGGTGCCGATGTGGTCGAACGTGCCCGAGGGCAAGGACCCCTTCGGCCCCGGAGTCGCCAGGCGTTACCCCGAGGGGCTCGTGCCGCAGGGGATCAGTGCCGAACTGATCGCGGCCAAGTGGTCGATCGGCCGCGAACGGATGGACGCCTTCGCCGTCGCCTCGCACCACAAGGCCGCCGAGGCCTGGGAGAGCGGGCTCTTCGACGCCGAGGTCGCACCCCTTGAGGGCGTCACGCGCGACGAGTGCGTGCGCCCCGGCAGCACCACCGAGGTCCTCGCCGGCCTCAAGCCCGCCTACCACGACCCCGCCTTCGCCGAGCGCTTTCCGCAGATCGAGTGGAACATCACGGCGGGCAACGCCAGCCCGATCAACGACGGGGCGTCGGCGGTGCTCATCACGTCCAGCGAGACGGCGGCCCGGCTCGGTCTGCGCCCGCTGGCCCGCCTGCACAGCTTCGCGGTCACCGGATCCGACCCGACGCTGATGCTCACGGGTGTCATCCCGGCGACCGAGAAGGTGCTGCGCAGGGCCTCACTGACCCTCGACGACATCGACCTGTTCGAGGTCAACGAAGCGTTCTCCAGTGTCGTACTGGCCTGGCAGCAGGAGACCGGCGCCGACCTCGCCCGGGTCAACGTGAACGGCGGGGCCATCGCGCTCGGGCATCCGCTCGGCGCTAGCGGCACCCGGCTGACGACGACACTGGTGCACGCGATGCGGCAACGAGGCGCCCGGTACGCGCTCCAGACCATGTGCGAGGCGGGTGGACTCGCCAACGCCATGGTGCTGGAACGGTTCTGAGCCTGATGTGACGGAACGTCAGAGGTCGCGCAGCCGGTGGCGCTTGCGCCAGGCCACCACCACGCCCGCCAGCGCGGGCAGGGCGATGCACGCCATGGCGATCAGGAAGGCGGGGGAGGTCGGGGTCGAAGCCCGGGCGCCCGCGACGGCGTAGGCGGCGGTGTTCGGGATCGAGCCGATGCCCGTGGCCAGCAGGAACGGCAGCAGGCCCATGCGGGAGACGGACGCGCAGTAGTTCGCGGCCCAGAACGGCACACCCGGGAACAGCCGCACCGCCAGCATCGAGCGGAAGCCGTGCCGGCTGAGCTGGCCGTCCGCGGCCTTCAGCCAGCGCCCCCGCAGCAGCGGCCGCAGGGCGTCCTGGCCCAGCGCCCGGCCCAGGCAGAAGGCGATGCCGGCGCCGAGCACCGTGCCCGTCAGCGCCACGCCGAGGCCGAGTTGCGAGCCGAACAGCGCACCCGCCGCGAGGTTCAGCAGCGGCCGCGGCACGAACGCCACGGTGCACACGCCGTACGCCACCGTGAACACCGCCGCCGCGGCGGCACCTGACAGCTGCGGCGGCCAGCCCTCCGTCAGCAGCTTCTGCGGCTCGAACAGGAGCACCCCGCACGCGCCCGCGGCGAGCAGCACGACGAGCAGGGACAGTCGGGCATAGGGAGAAAGCAGAACTCTCGTGCAGCGAGCGGCGAAACGGGTCGGTACGGCGGACGTGACGGTCGTTGCCGGGGGAACGGCGACGGCGAGCTCCGCGGCGGTGGCCCGGGGAGAGGCCGTGGCGGTGCCCCCAGAGCGGGTGGTGGCATCGAGCATCCAGTGACACTAACCGACAAATGTGGGTGATCGCCGTATGGTTCGTCTCACCGGCGTCACAGGGAGCGGTCCCCGCGCCTGTGCGCAGGGCCGATGAAAACCATTCGACGTGCGGTAAAGCGTCGGCAATGATCGACGGCATGTTCCGGCACGCCTTCCCCCTCGCAGCATCCGTGGTCACGGATGCCCCGAAGGCTGCCGTCCTCGATCTCACGGCCGTCATGGACGGCGCCCGAAGCTGACCCTCTCCGGTTCGTCCGGCGGACCCCGCAAGGGGAGGGTCGGGCAGGTCCTCGGGGTCCCCCTTCTTCTCCGCCGATCAGACGCTTCGAGGTACGCCATGTCCAAAACGGCTTATGTCCGTACGAAACCGCATCTCAACATCGGCACGATGGGTCATGTCGACCATGGCAAGACCACGTTGACCGCCGCCATCACCAAGGTCCTCGCCGACCGCGGCAGTGGCGCGTTCGTGCCGTTCGACCGGATCGACCGGGCGCCCGAGGAGGCGGCGCGCGGCATCACCATCAACATCGCGCACGTGGAGTACGAGACCGACACCCGGCACTACGCGCACGTCGACATGCCGGGCCACGCCGACTACGTCAAGAACATGGTGACCGGCGCCGCCCAGCTCGACGGGGCGATCCTCGTCGTCTCCGCGCTCGACGGGATCATGCCGCAGACCGCCGAACACGTCCTGCTCGCCCGGCAGGTGGGTGTCGACCACATCGTGGTCGCCCTCAACAAGGCCGACGCGGGGGACGAGGAGCTGACCGACCTGGTCGAGCTGGAGGTCCGCGACCTGCTCACCGCGCACGGCTACGGCGGTGACTCCGTGCCCGTCGTACGCGTCTCCGGGCTGAAGGCGCTGGAGGGGGACCCGCGCTGGACGGCGTCGATCGAGGCGCTGCTCGACGCGGTGGACACCTATGTGCCGATGCCCGAGCGGTACCTGGACGCGCCGTTCCTGCTGCCGGTGGAGAACGTGCTGACCATCACGGGGCGGGGAACCGTGGTGACCGGGGCGGTCGAGCGGGGCCTGGTGCGCGTCGGCGACCGGGTCGAGGTGCTCGGGGCGTCCGTCGAGACGGTGGTCACGGGTCTTGAGACCTTCGGCAAGCCGATGGACGAGGCGCAGGCCGGGGACAACGTGGCGTTGCTGTTGAGGGGTGTTCCACGCGACGCCGTTCGGCGGGGTCATGTGGTCGCCGCGCCGGGGAGTGTGAAGCCGCGCCGGCGATTCTCCGCGCAGGTGTACGTCCTGTCGGCCCGGGAGGGTGGGCGGACGACGCCTGTCTCCTCCGGGTACCGGCCGCAGTTCTACATCCGGACCGCGGACGTGGTGGGGGTCGTCGATCTCGGTGAGGTGGCGGTGGCACGGCCCGGCGACACCGTCGCCATGACCGTGGAACTGGGGCGGGAGGTGCCGTTGGAGGCGGGGCTCGGGTTCGCCATCCGTGAGGGTGGGCGGACCGTCGGGGCGGGGACCGTGACCGTGGTCGGTTGAGGATGTGGGGGACTGCGGGCCGCCCTGGGCCGGCCGAGCCCACGCGGCGGAGCCGCATATCGGAACGGCCCCGCCCCGGGGCCGCGTTGTCCCACCGCACAATGGAGGGGTGAAAGACGCCGTCCCCGTGACCCGGACCACCGATCACGGCACCGCCAAGCTCATGCCCGACGTCGACCGGGAACGGGCCTGGCTGCTGACCGTGGACGGGGCGCCGCAGTCCTACGTCGATCTCGACGAACCCGCGCATCTGGAGTTCGAGTACACGCGGCGGCTCGGCCACGTGCTGGATGTGGCGGCCGAGCCGGGGCGGGCGCTGGACGTGGTGCACCTCGGGGGCGGTGCGCTCACGTTGCCGCGGTACGTGGCCGTGACCCGGCCGGGCTCGCGGCAGGACGTCGTCGAGGCCGACCGGGGGCTGCTGGAACTGGTGGCGGAGCATCTGCCGCTGCCGGAAGACGCGGCCGTCGCCCTCCACACGGCGGACGCCCGGGCCTGGCTGGAGAGCGCCCCCGCCGACTCGGCGGACGTGCTCCTCGCGGACGTCTTCAGCGGCTCGCGGGTGCCGGCACACCTCACCTCCGTCTCCTACGTCCGCGAGGCCGCGCGGGTGCTGCGGGGGAGCGGGGTCTACCTCGCCAACCTCCCCGACGCTGCGCCCTTCGGCTTCCTGCGATCGCAACTCGCCACGCTGGCCACCGTCTTCGAGGAACTGGCGCTGATCGCCGAGCCGGGGGTGCTGCGGGGGCGGCGGTTCGGTAACGCCGTGCTCGTCGCCGGGAACCAGCCGGTCGACATCGTCGCCCTGACCCGTCTCACCGCCGCCGACGCCTTCCCCGCCCGGGTCGAACACGGCTCCGCCCTGCGGACGTTCATCGGCGGCGCACGGCCCGTCGCGGACGCCGACGCCGTGCCGTCACCCGAGCCCCCCGACGGGGCGTTCGGCATCGGCTGACGCGGGGTCCGTGCCGCCCTGGGCGACCGGCGTGGTCCTGCGGCGCAGATCGCGGACGTCGGGTACGCACAGCACGGCCGCCGTGACCAGGACGACCAGGCCGGCGCAGCCCCACAGGGCGGCAGTGCGGCCGAAGGCGTCCTCCGCCGGTCCGGCCGCGGCCGTGGCGAGGGGGACCAGCGCGACGGAGCCGAACCAGTCGTACGCCGCGACGCGGGACAGCTTGTGCTCGGGGATCTCCTGGTGCAGTGCCGTCATCCAGGAGACGCCGAACACCTCCACCGTCGCGCCGGCGAGGAACATCACCCCGTACAGGACGCCGATCGGCACCGGGACGGCCAGGGCGGCCGAGGGCAGGGCCAGCGGGAACACGCAGAGGGTGCCGGCGAGGAGCAGGCGGCGGGGTTTCCAGCGGGTCATCAGCAGCGCACCGGCCACCGTGCCCGCGCCGAAGGCGCCCAGGGCGAGTCCCCAGGGGCCCGCCCCGCCCAGGTGGTCGCGGGCGACGAGTGGGCCGTAGACCGCGTCGGCGGCGGCCACGACCGCGTTGGCGAGGGAGAACTGGACGACGATGCCCCACAGCCAGGGGCGGCCGGCGAACTCGCGCCAGCCGTCCCGCAGATCGGCGAGCAGGCCGCCGCCCGGGGCGCGGGGCGGGATGTGGCCGACGTCGAGGAAGGCCCGCAACGCACCGGCGAGCGCGAAGGCCGCCGCGTCCGCCGCCAGCACCCAGCCGGGCCCGATCGCCGCGACCATGGCGCCGCCGAGCGCGGCACCGCCGAGGGCCGAACCCTGCATCGCCATCCGGAACACGGCGAAGGCGCGGCCCGCGTTCTCGCCGTCGACCGAGGACATCAGCATGCCCTCGGCGGCCGGGCTGAAGAAGGCCTGACCGGTGCCGCCGAGCGCGGCCAGCAGCATCATGTGCCACAGCCGGGGCTCCCCGGTCAGCACGAGCACGGCGAAGGCGGCCTGCGAGAGGCAGTTCAGGACGTTGGCCGCGACCATCACGTGGTGCCGGGGCAGCCGGTCCGACACGGCGCCGCCGATCAGCAGGAACAGCACCAGCGGCAGCGTCCGCGCCGCAGCCACCAGGCCGACGTCACCGCCGTCGCCGCCCGCTTCGAGGACGGCGAAGGCCGACGCCACCAGGGCGCCGTGGCTGCCCAGGCCGGTGACGACCGCGGCCGCGGTCAGCAGGGAGTAGTTGCGGCCCGCCCAAGCGGGTCTGCGGGGGCTCCGGGAAGAGGCGGTGGGGGACGTCACCGGCCGACTATCGCCGCCCGCGGCCCCTCCTGCCAAACCGTTTCCTTCACGGTGCTCCGGTGAGCCGGGCCCGCCCCCGTCGTGTCGCGGGTCGGACCCGATTCCGCTTCTCCGGGTCAGCCGCCGGTCGGTTCGCCGTGCAGGCGGACCGTGCTGAGGATCTTCATGATGGTCTTCTCGGGCACCTCGCCCTTGACGCCCTTGGCACCGAAGAAGCTCCACGCCACGAAGTCGCCGGCGGAGTTCTTGAAGCCGAACGTGACCGCCTTGCCGTCGCTCGCGCACTTGCCCTTGTCGGGCGTGTTCTCCGAATGCGCCCAGGCGACGCTGCCCTTCACGCCCGAGGCCGTGGTGTAGGGCTTGGCCTTGTCGTCGGTCTTGACGCTCTTCTTGTCCGGCTGCGTGTAGCCGCCGTACACCCACCAGGCCACCTGGTTGACCGCGACCTCGTCCGTGTTCTTGGCGCCGTCGGCGCCCTTGGTACCCGCCCCGGCCAGGGACTCGGTCTCGGTCCTGCCGTCCTTGTTGTCGTCGCTCGTGCACCACTTGGACTTGTAGAACGCCGGTGCCGACATGATGATCAGCGGCTTGCCGTCGTCGGACTTCTCGTCCTCGAAGAAGACGGACGAGGTCGGGGAGGCCACCTCCCAGTCCGCGGGGACGTCGAAGGCCGTGCCCCACTTGGGGTTGACGACGACCTTCCAGCCCTTGACGGTGGGCTGCGCCGCCTCGCCGCCGCGGGGGTTGTCGTCCGAGGCGGGGGCGCTCGGCTCCTCGGCCGACGGGCTCGTCGTGACCTTGCCGCCCTTGCCGTCCTTCCCGCCGTCGGCCGTGTCGTCCTTGTCGCCGCCCAGCACCAGGAAGCCCGTGACACCGGCCGCCACGATCACCGCGGTGGCGGCGATGATCGCGACCAGCTTCGTCCGGCTGCCACCGCCACCGCCCTGCGGGGGCTGCGGGGGCTGCGGCGCGCCGGCCGGCCCGGGGGCGCCCCACTGCGGCTGCTGCCCGTAGGGGTGGGGCTGCTGCTGGTATCCCGGCTGCTGGTAGGGATTCGGCTGCTGGTACCCCGGCTGCTGGTACGGGTTGTTCGCTTGCGGGTTCTGCTCGCCCCCGGGCGGCTGCTGTCCTGGCCACATGGGCAGCAACCCTAGCCGCGCCCCGACACGATTCGGTCACCGCCCGTGGACGGAGACGTAGCAACCCGGAGACGGCCCGGTGCGGATGTCGTGCGCAGGGATGCGGCGGTCGTCACACCGGCCTGGCCAGGCGCATCTACTCGTGAGTAACATTCGGGCATGAGCGCAGACCAGATGTCCATCGGCGAGATGCTCGCCGCCACGGTGCCCATGGCCCGGACCCTGAACCTCGAGTTCGTGGAGACCTCGCCGGACCGGGCAGTGGTGTCGCTGCCGGACCAGCCCGAGTACCACAACCACGTGGGCGGCCCGCACGCCGGTGCGATGTTCACGCTCGGCGAGTCCGCGAGCGGGGCCATCGTGCTGGCCGCGTTCGGCGACCAGCTCTCGCGCGCCGTGCCGCTCGCCGTCAGCGCCGAGATCTCCTACAAGAAGCTGGCGATGGGCGCCGTCACGGCCACGGCCACCCTGGGTCGCCCGGCCGCCGAGGTCGTCGCGCAGCTGGACGCCGGTGAGCGCCCCGAGTTCCCGGTGGCCATCGCCATCCAGCGGGCCGACGGTGCCGTGACCGGCGAGATGACCGTGGTGTGGACCCTGCGGCCCAACGGCTGATCCGGCAGCCGGTGCGCGTCGGCCCCGGCCGGGTGCCGGGGCCTTCGCGGGTCAGGCCGCCGCGTACCGGTGCCCGGGGAGCACGCCGTCCGGCTCCGCGAGGAAGAGCCGGAGCCACGCCACGAACTCCGGCCCGGGGGCGGGCCGTTCGCAGGCCATCCTGACCACCGTGCGCAGATGGTCGGCCTTGCCGCCGGTGTCGTGGCGCAGGCCCCTGAAGACCACTCCGTGCACCGTGCCGTCCGCGGCCAACTCCTGCAGGGCGTCGGCCGGCTGGATCTCACCGCCCGGCCCGGGGGGCGCTCCAGGACGGGAAAGACGGCCGGGCCGAGGACGTGGCGGCCGATGGCGGCGTAACGGCTGGGTGCCTGACGCCGGTCCGGAGCATCTCCTTGGGCGTCGCCTTCGTGGCGGGCAGGAAGCGGGTGCCGAGGCCGGCGGCCGGGACGACCGCTCCGCCGACGGTGCCCGGCGGGGGTGATCATGCGGCTCATGCCGGCGCGGAGAGCTGAGAGCCCGCGGGGAGCCGCATGCGGGCGCGCTGTGGAGTTGAAGATTGTGTGGACCGACCGCCTCTGAGCGCGCACAACTTGCGGCCCTTCGCGCCCGCGTTTTCGAAAACCGGTGCGGATACCGCCGGTAACATATCTGAATTCCTTCCGTTTTGAACTTGGGTCATCCGCACTCCTTGTTACCTGTCAGTCGTCTGTGCGAAAGTGAGCCGGCTCACAGCCAAGTCCGTAGCTGACGCGGCATAGGTATGCACCAATCACCCACCTGCTTTCCGACGGACGCGCAATTCGCCTGCCGTTTCGCGGCTGGAAGGAAATGGTTCCGTGCAATCCCCCACCCCCCCACGCCCGCCGTACGCGCCACGCCCCGGAGCGGGACCCGCCGAATCCGACCGCGATCTCCTCGCCCTGGTGGGCGCACCCGCCGAAGGGCCGCGCGCCGTTGCCCTGTTGCTCGCCCGGCACTGGCGCGCGGTCTACGAATACGCCGTGATCTGCCTGGCGACCTCCGAGGATTCCGCGTCGATGGCGGCGGCCGCCGCCTTCCGCACGGAACTCGCCCGACCGGGCGGCGGGGCCCTGCGTCCGCGGCTGCTCACCGCCGTCCGGGAGACGGCCAGGGAGTGGGCCGCCGACGACGGCATTTCCGAAGTACTGCCGGAACTCCGCAAAACCGTCGGCGCCCGCGGCCTGCGCGCCGCCCGCCCCGGGACACCCGAAAGGCGGCGCCTCGCGGAGCGCGCATTCCGCAACCTTCCGGGAGCTTCCCAATGCCTGCTCTGGCACACGGAGGTCGAGGCCGAACCCATATCCGTACCGGCCGGTCTGCTGGGAGTGGACACCCGTACCGCTTCGGCCGCTCTGGAACAGGCACGCGAGGAATTCAGGTCGGGGTGCGTACGCGCCCACCGGGAACTCGCACCGACGCAGGAATGCCGCTACTACAACCGTCTGCTGGACGTTCCCATGCGTCGCGGCGGGGCGCTGCTTCCCGATGTGCAGCGGCATCTCATGGCATGCCGCTACTGCCGCCACGCAGCCGAACAACTCAGCTATTTCGAGGGCGGTTTGGAGGAGCTGCTCACCGAGACGGTGCTCGGCTGGGGCGCCCGCCGCTACCTGGAATCACGGCCGGGCCGCGTCGCGGACCAGGGCGCCCCGGCCTCCGGTGGACGACACCGCCTCCGGCCCGGTGCCCTGCCTGCGGCGGGAAGGCCCGGGGCGCCGAGGAGGCACGCGAAGGCACTGGCCGCCGCCGTCGGGGTGACCTCCCTCGTGCTGCTCGCGACCCTGCTCGCCGCCCGGGGCTGGACCGAGGAGGGCGGAACCGTCGAACCGCAGGCCACCTGGGGCGCGGTCAGCGGCCACTCCGTCGACCCGGACGGCGCGGGGTCCTCGTCCGTCGGACCGGACTCCGTCGCACCCTCGGCCGCCGCTTCCCCGTCGGCCGCCTCCGCCGGCAACGCCGCCGAAGTGGCCGGGGGGCGGCTGCGCAACCTCGACGAGGGCCTGTGCGTCGACGTCCTCGGCGGACGCGTCCGCGCCGACGCCCGCATCGTGCTGGCCGCCTGCTCCACGGGTGGATCCCAGCAGTGGTCCTACCGGGACGACGGCGTCCTGCGCAGCGCCGCCGACCCCACCCTGTGTCTCGGCTCCGACACCGCCAAGGGCTCCGTCGCCCTGGCCGGCTGCCTGGTGAACGCGGGAGTCGTCCGCTACGACATGACCGTGCGCGGTGAGCTCCTGCCGCGCGGCGGCAAGGGGCTGGCCCTCGCCCCCGGGAAGGGCCGGAACGTGATCGTCACCGACCGCGACGGATCCGAGGCGCAACGCTGGGCACTGGAACCGGCCGCCGCCCCCCGCGGGCCCGGGGACTCCCGGGACAAGCGGGCGCAGGACGCTCCCCGGGAGAGCCGGGAGGACGAGCAGCGGCCGTACGACGACGCCCCGCCCGGGCACTGGCCCGTACCGCCGCGCACCCAGCCCGCGGAACCGCCGCAGGAGCGCTACGAGACGCGGTTCGCGCAGGTGGGGTGCTGTGAGGAAGCCGGGTCAGGGCCCGGCGCGGCAGGCAGGGCCGGCGAGGCCGGTGGGGACGGTGAGGCCGCGCCGCAGACAGGCTCCGGTGTCCTCGGTCGCACGCCTGCCACGGTGGCCGACACCGTGGCGACGCTGCGCTCCGCGGTGCGCTTGCCGTAGAACTCCTGGGTGCGCCCCCGGGACGGGTGCCCAGCACCTGGCAGGGCGGGTGCTCGGCACCCCCGGCGGGCCGGATGGCCGACAGGCGCCTGGCATCGAATCGGAACAGACTGGTACTCCTCCTGAGTCCGCCCGCAGAACCCAGGGAGTCACCCATGTCCGAGGCGCCGCACCAGGACAGCAGGACCGGCAGCAGGACCGCGCCGACCGACGAGGAACTGCGGACCCTGGACGCCCACTGGCGGGCCGCCAACTACCTGGCGGCCGGTCAGATCTACCTGCTGGCGAACCCGCTGCTCACCGAGCCGTTGCGGCCCGAGCACATCAAGCCGCGGTTGCTCGGCCACTGGGGCACCTCACCCGGGTTGAACCTCGTCCACACGCACCTCAACCGGGTGATCAAGAACCGGGGGCTCGACGCCCTGTGCGTCTGGGGCCCGGGCCACGGCGGGCCGTCGGTCCTCGCCAACTCCTGGCTGGAGGGCAGCTACACCGAGAAGTACCCGGACGCGTCCCGGGACGCGCACGGCATGGAGCTGCTGATGCGGCAGTTCTCCTTCCCCGGCGGCGTGCCCAGCCACGTCGCCCCGGAGGTGCCCGGCTCGATCCACGAGGGCGGCGAACTCGGCTACTCCCTCGCCCACGCCTACGGCGCCGCCCTCGACCACCCGGACCTGCTCGTCGCCTGCGTGATCGGCGACGGCGAGGCGGAGACCGGTCCGCTCGCCGGGTCCTGGCACGCCAACAAGTTCCTCGACCCCGTCCACGACGGTGCCGTCCTGCCGATCCTGCACCTCAACGGCTACAAGATCGCCAACCCGACCGTGCTGTCCCGCCTCCCTCAGGAGGAGCTCGACGCGCTGCTGCGCGGCTACGGCCACGAGCCGATCCACGTGGCCGGTGACGACCCGGCCACCGTCCACCGCACCCTGGCCGAGGCCATGGACACCGCGCTCGACCGCATCGCCGCCGCACAGCACGCCGCCCGCGAGCAGGGCGAGACCGAGCGCCCGCGCTGGCCGGTGATCGTGCTGCGCACCCCCAAGGGCTGGACCGGCCCGGCCGAGGTCGACGGCGAGCCGGTCGAGGGCACATGGCGCGCCCACCAGGTGCCGCTGTCCGGCGTCCGCGACAACCCCGACCACCTGCGGCAGCTGGAGTCCTGGCTGCGCTCGTACCGGCCCGAGGAGCTGTTCGACGCGGAGGGCCGCCCGGTCGCGGACGTCCTCGCCTGCGTCCCCGAGGGCACCAGGCGGCTCGGCGCCACCCCGTATGCCAACGGCGGACTGCGCGTCCGTGACCTGCCGATCCCGTCCCTGGACGACTTCGCCGTTCCCGTCGACAAGCCCGGCACGACGACGCACGAGCCGACCCGGGTCCTCGGCGACCTACTCGCCCGGATCATGCGCGACACCGCCGACCGCCGCGACTTCCGCCTGGTCGGCCCGGACGAGACCGCCTCCAACCGGCTCCAGGCCGTCTACGACGCAAGCGGCAAGGCCTGGCAGGCCGGGACCTTGCCCGTGGACGAGCACCTCGACCGGCACGGACGGGTGATGGAGGTGCTCTCCGAGCACCTCTGCCAGGGCTGGCTGGAGGGCTACCTCCTCACCGGCCGGCACGGGCTCTTCTCCTGCTACGAGGCGTTCGTGCACATCGTCGACTCCATGGTCAACCAGCACATCAAGTGGCTGCGCACCTCCCGCAGGCTGCCCTGGCGGGCCCCCATCGCCTCCCTCAACTACCTGCTGACCTCCCACGTGTGGCGCCAGGACCACAACGGCTTCTCCCACCAGGACCCCGGCTTCGTCGACCACGTCCTCAACAAGAGCCCCGAGGTCGTGCGGGTCTACCTCCCGCCGGACGCCAACACCCTGCTGTCGGTGGCGGACCACGCCCTGCGCAGCCGCGACTACGTCAACGTGATCGTGGCCGGCAAGCAGCCCTGCTTCGACTGGCTGTCGATGGACGAGGCCCGGGTCCACTGCGCCCGAGGCGCCGGCATCTGGGAGTGGGCGGGCACCGAGGACGGCGCCGAGCCCGATGTCGTCCTGGCCTGCGCCGGGGACGTCCCGACCCAGGAGACCCTGGCCGCCGCCCACCTGCTCCGCCGGTACCTGCCCGAGCTGTCCGTCCGGGTCGTCAACGTCGTCGACCTCGCCCGGCTGCTGCCCCAGGGCGAACACCCGCACGGCATGAGCGACTTCGAGTACGACGGCCTTTTCACCACCGGCAAACCGGTGATCTTCGCGTACCACGGCTACCCCTGGCTGATCCACCGCCTCGCCTACCGCCGCACCGGCCACCAGAACCTGCACGTGCGCGGCTACAAGGAGGCCGGCACCACGACCACGCCGTTCGACATGGTCGTCCGCAACGACCTCGACCGCTACCGCCTGGTCATGGACGTCATCGACCGCGTCCCCGGCCTCGCGGTCCGCGCCACGGCCGTGCGCCAGCGGATGGCCGACGCCCGCACCCGCCACCACGCCTGGATCCGGGAGCACGGCACCGACCTGCCCGAGGTGGCCGAGTGGAGCTGGAACGCCTGAGCCCCGAGGGACGTCCTATGAGCCGGTAGGCTTCCCAGGGCACGCAGGGAAGCTCAGCGAAAGGAACCGGCGTTGCACGTCCAGGAGTGGCTCGAAACCGTACCCGCGGTCGCCGTATACGCGCTGGTCGGGCTGGTCATCGGCCTGGAGAGTCTGGGCATCCCGCTGCCGGGCGAAATCATCCTCGTCTCCTCGGCGCTGCTCGCGTCCCAGAGCGGCGAGATCGACCCCGTCGTGCTCGGCGCCAGCGCCACGGCCGGCGCGATCATCGGCGACTCGATCGGCTACGCCATCGGCCGCAAGGGCGGGCGGCCCCTATTGGCCTGGCTGGGCGGCAAGTTCCCCAAGCACTTCAGCGAGGGCCACATCGCCACCGCCGAGCGCTCCTTCGAGAAGTGGGGCATGTGGGCCGTCTTCTTCGGCCGCTTCGTCGCCCTGCTCCGCATCTTCGCGGGCCCCCTCGCCGGTGTGCTCCGCATGCCGTACTGGAAGTTCCTCATCGCCAACGTCCTCGGCGGCATCGTCTGGGCGGGCGGCACGACGGCCGTCATCTACTACGTCGGCATCGTCGCGGAGTCCTGGCTGAAGCGCTTCTCGTGGCTGGGCCTGGTGGCGGCGGTCCTGGTGGGCCTCACGTCCATGCTGGTGATCAGGCGCAGGGCGAAGAAGGCCAACCAGAACGTGGAAGCGACCGGGGCTTCGGTGCCCTAGGGGCGCGGGGAACTGCGCGACCAGCCCCCAACGACGCCGCACTCGCCGCAGAACCTACGCATGCACCTCCCGATGCGCCTTCGCCAGCTCGGCGTACATCGTGCCGTTGAGGGTGACGCCCTGCCGCTCCTCCTCCGACAGCTCCCGCCGGACCTTCGCGGGAACCCCCGCCACCAGTGACCCGGCCGGGACCACCATCCCCTGCGGCACCAGCGCCTGCGCCGCGACCAGCGAACCGGCCCCGATCACGGCGCCGTTGAGGACCGTAGCCCCCATGCCGATCAGACAGTCGTCCTCGACCGTCGCCCCGTGCACCACCGCGTTGTGCCCGATGCTCACCCGCTCACCGACGCTCACGGGAAACCCCGGATCGGCGTGAAGGGTGCAGTTGTCCTGGACGTTGCTGCTGGCCCCGACGGAGATCGCCTCGACGTCGCCGCGCACCACCGCTCCGTACCAGACGCTCGCTCCCGGGCCCAGCGTCACGCCCCCGATCACCGACGCCGTGGGCGCCACGAACGCCGTCTCATGGATCTCCGGCTCCCTGCCGCCGATCCCCGTGATCATCGCCCGATGCGCCATGTCCGCCTCCAGGAACGTCGTAGACAACGCGCACACCGTACGCCACCCGGTGGGGCGAAGATCACAGGCCTCCGGCGCCGCGGCCGGAGCTACCGGTGAGTACCGTGAGGTCGTGCCGAAGCCCAAGAACACGTTCTCATCCTGGCGGCGGGGCCTCGCGCAGCGCGCCGTCCACGCGGGCTGGGCCTGGTTGCAGCGCACGGGCTCCGTCACCGCCGAGCACCCCGGCCGCTACCGCTTCGGCGCGATGGGAACGAGTACCAGACTGGCCTTCCCACTCGGCACGGTTTTCGGCGAACCCTGGATCCACCTCGGCTCCCACTGCATCATCGGTGAGCAGGTCACCCTCACCGCGGGTCTGATGCCCGACCTCGACCTCGGCCCGGACCCGATCCTGCGCATCGGCGACGGGGTCGTCCTGGGCCGCGGCAGTCATGTCATCGCGGACACGACGGTCACGATCGGCAGCGACTGCTACTTCGGTCCGTACGTCTACGTCACCTCCACGAACCACTCCTACGACGATCCGCATGAGCCGATCGGCAAGCAGTGGCCGCGCATGGAACCCGTGGAGATCGGGCCGGGCTGCTGGATCGGCACCGGGGCGGTGATCCTGCCGGGCGCCCGGATCGGACGGAACGTCGTGGTGGCCGCGGGTGCGGTCGTACGGGGCGTGGTGCCCGACCACGCCGTGGTGGCCGGCGCGCCCGCCCGGGTCGTACGCCGCTGGACCCCCGCGGACGGCTGGCAGCCACCGCTGCGCACCCCCGCGCCGGTGCCGATACCCGAGGGCGTCACCCCCGAACAGCTCCGCGCCTTGTCGGACCTGGACGAGGAGACGGCGGCCCGGCTGGCCGAACTGGACGAGGAGACGGCGGCCGATCTCGCGAAGCTGGAGCCGGGTTCCTGAACCGTCGGGCTCAGCCCGAGGCCAGCAGCACCGTCCCGACCAGGGCGAGCCCGGCTCCCGCGGCCTGTACCGCCCGCAGCCGTTCCCGGAGAACACCCCGCGCTGCCACGGCCGTCACCACCGGGTACAGGGAGGCCAGCACGGCGGCGACCGTCACCGGGCCGTGCTGCGCGGCGATCGAGTACGTGCCGTTCGCGGCGACGTCCGCGAGGCCGACGAAGGCGAGGGCGGGCAGGGAGCGCCAGGGGAAGCCGTCCGCCGGGAGCGCGGGCGATCCGCGCCGCACCGAGACGTAGAGGGCCAGTCCGCCTGCGGCGACGTTCGTGACCCGCTGGACGAACAGGGCGAGGAACAGGCCGGTCAGCGTCGTGGACGCCTCGGCGATCAGCGCCATCACCGCGCCGAAGCCGAACGCCGCGAGCAGGGTCAGGGCGATGGCCTGGCGCTGGACCGGTGCGCCACGGAACTGCGGACCGCCGGCGAGGCACACACCGGCGACGGCCACCAGGATGCCGACCAGCTGCAGCAGGCCGGGGCGCTCGCCCAGCACCAGGCCGACCCCGACCGGCACGGCCACACCGATGGAGCCCAGCGGCGAGACCACGCCCATGGGACCGAGCGCCAGGGCCTTGTAGAAGGCGAGCATCGCCACCGGCCCGACGAGCCCGGCCGCCACCGCGAACCACAGCTGCGGCCCCGCCTCGCTCCAGCCGCCGGTCGCCACCACGACCGCGCCGAGCACCACCACCGCGATCGACTGCGAGACCACGACCACCGTGAGGGCGGGTGTGCGCCGGGTCAGCAGACCGCCGCCGAAGTCGGCCAGCCCCCACAACAGACTGGTGGCCAGGGCGAAGAGCGCTGTCATGGGACGGGTACCTCGCAGTAATCGCAGTACAGTGCAGTGAACGATCAGGTCAACCACACCATAGTGCACTCCATTGCACTGTGTCATACAGAATATTGGACGGAATGTGTCGGACCTCGACCTGCTGACCCAGTCCCTGGCGCGGAGCGTCAAGCACTGGCGCGCGGTGCGCGGCTTCACCCTGGACGTGCTCGCCGCCCGGGCCGCCGTCAGCCGCGGCATGCTCATCCAGATCGAGCAGGCCCGCACCAACCCCAGCCTCGGCACCGTCGTCAAGATCGGCGACGCGCTCGGCGTCAGCATCACCACCCTGCTCGACTACGAGCAGGGACCGAACGTCCGCATCGTCCCGGCCGAGCAGGCGGTACGGCTGTGGCACACCGACGCCGGCAGCTACAACCGGCTCCTCGCGGGCACCGAGGCACCCGGCCCGCTGGAGATGTGGGACTGGCGGCTCATGCCCGGTGAGAGCAGCCCGTCGGACCCGCACCCCGCCGGCACGACCGAACTGCTCCACGTCACGGCGGGCGAACTGACCCTCACCGTCGACGGCGTCGAGCACCGCGTGCCCGCGGGTGCCAGCGTCCATTTCGAGGCGAACGTCCCGCACACCTACGGCAACACCGGCGACACCCCCATGGAGATGGTCATGGCCGTCTCCGTGCCACCCGTGACGTGAGCCGGTGACGCAGCCGCCGGCCTACGCCGCCATGTGGTGGGCCAGCGGCAGATGGGGGTCGCTCTCGCCCGGTGCCGGCTCGGGGTCCGCGTGCACCAGGGCCGCGGTCAGACGCGGTACGGCATGCAGCAGCGCGTGCTCGGCGTCCACGGCGATGCGGTGGGCCTCGCGCACCGTCACCTCGCCGTCCACCACGACCGCCACCTCGGCGCGCAGTCGGTGGCCGATCCAGCGCAGCCGCAGTTCACCCACCCCGCGCACTCCGGGTACTTCGGTCAGCGCCCGCTCGGCCCGGTCCACCAGGGCCGGGTCGACGGCGTCCATCACCCGGCGGAACACCTCCCGGGCCGCGTCCCGCAGCACCAGGACGATCGCCGCCGTGATCGCCAGCCCGACGATCGGATCGGCCGGCTGCCACCCCAGGGCCGAACCGCCGGCGCCCACCAACACGGCCAGAGAGGTGAAGCCGTCGGTGCGGGCGTGCAGACCGTCGGCGACCAGCGCGGCCGAGCCGATCGAGCGGCCGACGCGGATGCGGTAGCGGGCCACCCACTCGTTTCCGGCGAAGCCGACGACAGCGGCCACGGCGACCGCCGGGACGTGCTCGACCGGGCGCGGATCCAGCAGCCGGTCCACGGCCGTCCAGCCCGCGAAGACCGCGGACGCCGCGATCGTCAGCACGATCACGAGTCCGGCCAGGTCCTCGGCGCGTCCGTAGCCGTAGGTGAAACGGCGCGTGGCCGCGCGCCGGCACAGCACGAAGGCGATGCCGAGCGGGACGGCGGTCAGCGCGTCCGCGGTGTTGTGCACCGTGTCCCCGAGCAGTGCCACCGACCCCGAGACGGCCACGACGACCGCCTGGGCCAGCGCGGTCAACCCGAGCACGGCCAGCGAGACCCACAACGCCCGCATCCCGCGCGCCGAGGACTCCAGGGCGGAGTCGACCTTGTCGGCGGTCTCGTGGGAGTGCGGGGCGATGACGTGGGCCATCCGGTGGCGCAGGGAGTGCCGGTGGCCGTGGGCGTTTCCATGGTCGCGCTGGTGCGGGGACCCATGAGCGTGGTCATGGGGGTGGTCGTGACGGTGGTCATGAGGCTGGGTGTGCTCGTGCCGTTCGCTCACGTGGATCCCCTTCCGGTGCGCGCGGGAGTGGACGTACCCGTGCCGTGCCGCCATTATGTGCGTATGAGCGCACGCATGCACCTGTCATCTGCGCACGATGCGCATCCGCGCAGCCCGGGCGAGGAGCAGTTCGCGCTCGCCGCGGAAGTCCTCGCCCTGCTGGGGGACCGGACCCGGCTCGCCCTGCTGCACGCGCTGACCGGGGGAGAGGCCGACGTCACGACGCTCACGGAGGCGTGCGGGGCCGCCAGGCCGGCCGTCAGCCAGCACCTGGCGCGACTGCGCCTGGCGGGCCTGGTGAACACGCGCAAGGAGGGCCGCCGGGTGGTCTACTCACTGCGCGACGGTCATCTGCGCCGCCTGGTCGACGAGGCGCTGAACGTGGCCGACCACCGCCTCAGCGACCGCCCCCTGCACGACTGAGGACGGCTCGGGCAGCACCGCGCAGGGCCCTCTCAGTAACGCGCAGCCGTCCCGAGGTACTGCTCGGCGAAGGCGGCCGCCGCGGTGGGGGAGGTGAACAGGCGGCGCAGCCGGGCGAGCGCCGTGCCCGCGCGGAAGGGGTCGCCCGCCGCCGTGCCGTGAAACACCTCGGACAGCCACTGTGAGAACTCCTGGTAGTCCCACACGCGCCGCAGGCACGCCTGCTCGTAGCCGGCCAGAGCGCTGTCGTCACCCGTGGTCAGCCGCGTGACCAGGGCGTCGCCCAGCAGGAAGGCGTCGTGCAGGGCGAGGTTCATGCCCTTGGCGGCGATGGGGGCGACCAGATGGGCCGCGTCGCCCGCGAGGTGGAGCCGGCCGTGCACCATCGGCTCGACCACGTAGTCGTGCATGTCCAGCACGCGCTTCTCGATCAGCCGCCCCTCGGTCAACGGGGGGACGCCGGCCGCTCCGAGCCGCTGCCGGAGCTCCGACCACACGCGTTCCTCCGGCCAGTCGTCCGGAGCGTCGCCCGGCGGGCACTGGAGGTAGTAGCGGGTCACCTCCGGGCTGCGGGGCATCTGCCCGGCGAATCCACGCGGGTGGCAGCCGAACAGCACGCAGTCGGCGGACGGCGGCGCCTCCGCGAGCAGGGCGAGCCATCCGATGCCGTAGTCGTGCCGTGCGATCCGGACCCGCTCGGGTGGCAGCGAGGCCCGGCTTGCTCCGCGTGCCCCGTCGCACCCGGCGACGAAGTCGCAGTGCACGACCCGGCGTTCTCCCGTCTCGGGGCAGATGTACGACACCGACGGCCGGTCGCTGTCGACGTCGTGCAGCGCCACGTCCCGGACGCCGAAGCGGATATCGCCGCCACGGACGTCGGCGTACTCGCGCACCAGGTCCGTCACCAGCAACGGCTGCGGATAGACGAAGTGATGGCTGCCCGTCAGCTCGCCGTAGGGGAAGCGGTAGCGCTCCCCGTCGAAGCGGAACTCGCACGCGGTGTGCAGTTCCGCGCGGTCCAGCAGGTTCCGGGCCAGGCCCCGCTTCTCCAGGCCCCGTACGGCCCATTCCTCGATGACCCCGGCGCGGGGCCGCTGTTCGATGAACTCGCGGGTCTCCGTCTCCAGCACCAGACAGTCGACGGACGCGGCCCGCAGGATGTTGCCGACCGTCAGACCCGCCGGACCGGCGCCCACGACAACGACTGGGAAGCGTTGCGGGGCGCCGGAGTTCACAGGCGGAGAGGCGTGGGGCATGCGCCCATTATGGAGGCCGGTCTCAGTGGACCGGCACCTCGGTGACGGCCACCTCCTCGATGCTCCGCTCGATCTCGCCCGACAGGGAGGCCGAGGCCCGGGCCCAGTAGTAGATCGCCAGCGAGAACACCGCGATGACCAGGATGTCCCACCACAGTGCGAGGTGTCCCTGGCCGCCGAAGCCGCCCTGCCAGGAGATGACGCCCATGCCCAGCAGGTAGACGGGCAGCCACTGGGCGGCCTTCCAGTCGAGCCGGGGAGCGTCGGGCAGGCCCTTGCTCGTGGCGTACCAGGCGTAGCCGCCGAGCAGGACGTAGCCGAGGACGATGGCGACGCCGAGCCGCCACAGGGTGTCCCAGGTGGACCAGTAGATGATGAGGTTGGCCACGACGAACGACAGCGGTGAGACGACCTTCCCGCCCGGCAGGCGGTAGGGGCGTTCCCGGTGCGGCAGCCGGTCCGCGAAGACGCCGTAGGCCAGGGGGGCACCCGCGTACATCAGCACGCTCGCCGAGGTGATGAAGCTGACCAGCTGCTGCCAGCTCGGGAACGGCAGGAAGCAGACCACGCCCGTCACGAAGGACACGATCAGCCCGAACCACGGCACGCCGCGCGCGTCGGTGCGGACGAACAGCTTCGGCGCGTAGCCGTTGCGGGCCAGTCCGTAGGAGACCCGGGACGTGGCCGTCGTGTAGATCAGGCCGGTGCCGCCCGGGGAGACCACCGCGTCCAGGTACAGCACCACGCTCAGCCAGCCGAGGCCCAACAGGGTCGCGAGCCCCGCCCACGGGCCGCTGATACCGGGGTAGTCGAGCTTGGTCCAGCCGTGTGCGAAGGAGCCCAGCGGCAGAGCGGCGATGAAGACGACCTGCAGCAGGACGTAGATGGCCGCTCCGATGGCGACCGAACCGATCGTCGCGCGCGGCAGGTCCCGCTGCGGGTCGCGGCTCTCGCCCGCCAGCTGGATCGCCTGCTCGAAGCCCAGCAGGGCGAAGATGATGCCGCTGGAACTGACGGCGCTCAGCACACCATGGGCGCCGAACGGGGCGAAGCCGTGCTCGGTGAAGTTACCCGGGTGGAAGTTGCCCGCCGCGATGATGAAGATCGCGGCCAGCGGCACGGCCACCTTCCACCAGGTGGCGGCGCTGTTGGTGTGGGCCAGGATCCGCACCCCGAGGAAGTTGACGACGACGAACACGGCCATCAGCACGACCGCGACCACGAAGCCGCTCGTCGTGAGCGTCCCGTCCTTCGCATGCTGGAAGCCCTGCGCCCAGTGCCAGTGCCCGGCGTAGCCGATCATGGCCTCGACCTCGATCGGTGCCACCGTCGCGGCCTGGAGCCAGGCGAACCAGCCGAAGGACATGCCGGCCAGCCCGCCGAACGCGTAGTGCGGATAACGGGCGGTGCCGCCGGCGACCGGGAACATGCCGCCGAGTTCCGCGTGCACCAGAGCCAGCAGCACGATCGCCACCGCACCGATGAGCCAGGACAGGATCGCCGCTGGGCCGGCCGCCACGACGGCCTTCTCGGCGCCGTACAACCAGCCCGAGCCGATGATGGAGCCGACCGAGGCCCACATGAGCCCGATCAGCCCGACGTCCCGGCGCAGGCCGTCTCTTTCCATGAATTCAGGGGCCTCTCATAGTGAACTCGGAGAGTTCAGCGAGTAAGAGGCCTCAGATTAGGAATCGACCGCCCGGACGTAGAAGACGAGTTGTGCAGCCTTGACCGGGCGCGGGAAGCCTTGACCGGCTGCGGGCATTTACTGGAGAACGCTTCAGGATTCCTGTACGCGGTGATGAGGCAGCCGTGGGATCTCGATTGCCGGACAGCGGTCCATCACCATCTCCAGGCCCGCCGCACGGGTCCGGTCGTACGCCGCCCCGTCGATCACGCCGAGCTGGAACCAGACGCCCTTCGCGCCCTTGGCGACCGCCTCGTCCGCGACGGCCCCGGCGAGGTCGCTGTTCACGAACACGTCCACCACGTCCACGTCGAAGGGGATGTCCGCCAGGCTCGCGTAACCCTTCTCCCCGTGCACCGTCTCCGCCTTCGGATGCACCGGCACGACGCGCTTGCCGAAACGCTGGAGCACGGCGGCGACGCCGTACGCCGCGCGCCGCTGGTTCGACGACAGGCCCACCACGGCCCAGGTGTCGCCGAGCTCGGTGAGGATCCTGCGGACCTTTGCCTCGTCGCCGTACACCGGCGGCCTCCTCGGAAGTCGTGGACGAGCTGATCTCCGTGCAACGACGCCGGGTGCGCGGTGATTCCCCGGAAGCCCCCGTGATAGCTTGCCGGGGCCAGTCGAACCCATGTACGTGGGTCAGGGAATCCGGTGCGAATCCGGAACTGACGCGCAGCGGTGAGGGGGACGGGCGGGGCCTCGGCCACTGGACTCCACGCGGACGTCCGGGAAGGCGCTCCGACCCGGGTGAACCCGAGTCCGAAGACCTGCTGGCGGCCCCCGCGGCCGCGCGCGGTGGGGGAGCACCGTACGACCGGGCTCCGCGACCGAGCCCTCGACGACTGAGGACTGGTTCCCGTGCCCCTCGCCCGCCCCGCCCGTGCCGCCGTCCTGCTCGCGGCCGGCTCCCTGCTCCTGGCCGGCTGCGGCGGGAGCCCGGCCACCGACGCGAAGGCCGCCGTCACGCTCACCGACTGCGGGCACGAGGTCCGCGTCGCCGCCCCGCCTCGTCGCGCGGTGTCCCTCAACCAGGGCACCACCGAGATCCTGCTCTCCCTCGGTCTCGCCGACCGCCTCGCGGGCACGGCCACCTGGACCGACCCCGTGATGAAGGGACTGGAGAAGGCGAACGCGACGGTGCCGCGCATCGCCGACGACAATCCGTCCTTCGAACGCGTCCTGGACACCGAGCCCGACTTCGTCGCCGCGTCCTTCGTCTCCACCCTGGGCAAGGGCGGCGTCGCCACCCGCGAGCAGTTCGAGAAGCTCGGCGTCCCCACCTACGTCTCCCCGGCCGACTGCGCCGGCAAGGACAACTCGGGCGGCGGCGACGGCACCCGCGACAAGGCCCTGGACATCGACACCGTCTACGGCGAAGTCCACGACCTCGCGACCGTGTTCGGTGTGCGCGAACGCGGCGACGACCTCGTGACCTCCCTCCGGAAGCGCATGAACAAGGCCACGCGGGGCATCGACGCCTCCGACGTCACCCTCCTCTACTGGTTCGCGAACTCCGAGTCGCCCTACATGGCGGGCTGTTGCGGAGCGCCCGGCATCATCACCCGGGCCCTCGGCGCGAAGAACGTCTTCGACGACACGCACGAGGAATGGCCGCAGGTCAACTGGGAGACGGTCGCCGACCGTGACCCCGACGTCCTCGTCATCGGCGACCTGAGCCGCGAGTCCCAGACCGCCGAGTCGGCAGCGAAGAAGATCGCCTTCCTGGAGTCCAACCCGGTCACCAGGAACATGGAGGCCGTCCGGCACAAGCGGTACGTGCTGCTCAGCGGGCAGGCCATGAACCCGACGATCCGCACCGTCGAGGGCGTGGAGCAGGTCGCCGCCGGGCTGCGACGGTTCGGCCTGGTGACGTGACCGCCCAGGGGCAGGGGCAGGGGGAGAGGCAGGAGCAGAGGCTGGGGCGCGAGCAGGAGCAGGAGCGGGGGCGGGGGCAGGAGCAGGAGCGGGAGCGGGGGCGGGGGCAGGAGCTGCGGGCCGCCGGGCCCGGGCGCAGGGCCGGGCTCGCGCAGGGTCTGGCCGGGGCCGTCGCGCTCGTAGCCTCCCTCGCCGTGGCCGTCACCATCGGCCCCGCCGACCTCGGCGTCGCCGACGTGTGGTCCGTCGTCGCCGCCCATCTCGGCCTGGGCGACTCGGGCCTGACGCCGATCCGGGACGGGATCGTCTGGCAGCTGCGTCTGCCGCGCACGCTGCTCGCCGCCGTGTGCGGGGCCGGACTGGCCGTGTGCGGGGCGGTGATGCAGTCCCTGCTGCGCAACCCGCTCGCCGACCCCTTCGTGCTCGGGGTGTCCTCGGGCGCTTCCACCGGTGCGGTCCTCGTCGTCGTGCTCGGCGTGGGCGGCGGCGCCCTCCCGGTGTCCGCGGGCGCGTTCCTCGGCGCCCTGCTGTCCTTCGCGCTGGCGCTCCTGCTCAGCCACACCCTCGGCGGCACCACCGACCGGGTCGTCCTCGCGGGCGTCGCCGCCATGCAGCTCTTCTCCGCGCTCACCTCCTTCGTCGTGATGACCTCCGCCGACGCCGAGACGACCCGCGGCGTGCTGTTCTGGCTCCTCGGCTCGCTCGGCGGCGCCGGCTGGACCGACGTGTGGCTGTGCCTGGCCGTGCTGGCGGTGGCGCTGGTGGTGTGCCTGTCGTACGCCCGGACCCTCGACGCCTTCGCCTTCGGCCAGGACGCGGCCGCCGCGCTCGGGGTGTCAGTCGCCCGCACCCGCCTGGTCCTGCTGTGCGTCACGGCCCTGCTCACGGCCGCGCTGGTCAGCTCGGCCGGGGCGATCGGCTTCGTCGGACTGGTCCTGCCGCACGCCGCCCGGGCCCTGACCGGTCCCGGGCACGCGAGGCTGCTGCCGGTCACCGCCCTCGCGGGAGCGGTCTTCCTGGTGTGGGTGGACACCCTGGCCCGTACCGTCCTCGACCCGCAGGAGGTGCCGGTCGGGGTCGTGACGTCGCTGATCGGGGTGCCGGCGTTCGTGGCGGTGCTCTACCGGACGCGGAGGGTGCGATGAGCGGCACGGAGACACCGGTGGCGGCGGGGCTGCGGGCCGACCGGGTCAGCCGCCGTGCCGACGGGCGCCTCATCCTGGACGGCGTCGCCCTCGCGCCGGAGACCGGCTCCACGGTCGGCGTGCTCGGCCCCAACGGCTCGGGCAAGTCCACGCTGCTGCGGCTGCTGGCCGGGCTGCTCGCGCCGTCCTCGGGAGTCGTCACCCTCGACGGCACGCCCCTTGCCGAGCTGCCCCGCCGCACGGTCGCACGCCGCTTGGCGGTCGTCGAACAACAGTCGGACACCCAGGTCGAGCTGACGGTCGAGGACGTCGTGCGGCTGGGCCGAGTCCCGCACCGCCGCGCCTGGACGCCCCCCTCGGCCGACGACGAGCGGGCGGTGCGCGCCGCCCTGGAGCGCACGGGGCTCGCCGACCGGGCCGGCCGGCTCTGGCACACCCTCTCGGGCGGCGAACGCCAACGGGTGCAGATCGCCCGGGCGCTCGCCCAGGAACCCCGCGAACTCCTGCTCGACGAGCCCACCAACCACCTCGACATCCAGCACCAGCTCGACCTGCTCGCCCTGGTCACGGCCCTGCCCGTCACCACCGTCGTCGCCCTGCACGACCTCAACCTCGCGGCGATGTACTGCGATCGGGTCGTCGTGCTGCGCGCGGGGAGGGTGGTGGCGGCGGGCCCCGCGGGGGACGTCCTCACGGCGGAACTCATCGCCGAGGTGTACGGGGTGCGGGCCGCCGTCAGCACGGAGGGACCCGAAGGGCGGCCTCATGTGCGGTTTCTCGGAACACTGAACTGACAGGACCACCCCGCCCACGCCGCGCGCCACGGTGGCCGGGAAACGCCCTGCCTGCCTGCGCGGGCCCGTCCGCCCGCCTACGCTCGCCTCGTGCTGCGCATCATCGACGCCCGAACCCGCCGGCCGGTCGACGCCGCCCCGGCCCGCCGGGGCCTGACCCGCGTCCACGTGCAGGCGTCGGACTCCGGCACGACGGACCTGCGGGTGCTGCTCGTCGGGGACATCCTCGTGCGGACCCTGGAACTGGGCGGCACACCGGTCTGGGCACTGCTGACCGGCGGCAACCGACAGGCGGAGCTGCGCGCGGACGCCACGGCACTCGGCATCCGCCCCTTCGAGGACAGCCCCGACGTCGGTGCCGGTCTGGGCGAGTCCCAGGTCGTCCATGTCGCGGCGGAGGGCGAGGCGGTACCCGACGGCGTGCGGATCGCCGTCGCACCCGTCGAACCGGACCCGCCGGACCACAGCGACCCCGCCGCCCTGCGCCTCGCCCTGATCACCCGGCACCACAGCGCCCCGGTCCGGCTGGAGCCCGCCGTGCTCGACGAGGCCGGCGCCACCCTGGCCCGCTGGCGCGCCGCGGTCGCCCGCTGGGCTCGACAGCCCTCGCGGCCCGTCCCCGACCGCGTACGGGAGCGGCTGCGCGAAGCCTGGGACGCCGACCTGGACGTGCCGCGGGTGCTGGAGGTGCTGCGGCAGGTCGAGACCGAGCCGGAACTGGCGGACGGCGCCCGCTTCGAGACGTACGCCTACGCCGACCGGCTCCTCGGCCTCGACCTCGCCCGCGACCTGGGATCGCCGTCGTGATCGCCCGCAGCGGCGCCGGCCCACTGCGCCGCCTGATCGTGCTGCGGCACGCCAAGTCGGCCTGGCCCCTGGACGTCGCCGACCACGAACGCCCCCTCGCCCCGCGCGGCCACCGGGACGCCCCCGCGGCGGGACGGGCCTTGGCCGACGCCGACCTCCTGCCGGACCTCGCACTGTGCTCCACCGCCGTCCGCGCCCGCCGGACCTGGGACCTGGCCGCGGCCGAGTGGGGCACGCCCCCGCCGGTCCGGCTCGACCGGCGCCTGTACGCCGTCGGCCCGTCCGGCCTGCTGGCCGTGGTGCACGAGGTGCCCGCCGAGGTGGAGACGCTGCTGCTGATCGGGCACAACCCCGGCCTGGAGGAGCTGGTCCTGGCCCTCGCCGGTGACGGCCTCGACGACACGCTGGAGCAGGTCCGCACGAAATTCCCCACCTCTGCGATCGCCGTCCTGTCCTGGCACGGCCCGACCTGGCAGGCGCTGGCCCCCGGCATCGCGCTGCTCACATCCGTGACGGTGCCCCGGGGCGCGAAGCACCAGCCCGGGCCCCCGCACGGCATGGGGCCTTTCCGGTGATGTGCGCCGGGCGTGCGCTGCGCACACCTCCCGCGGCGGGTATGGCCTCTGAGTCGAACGCCTCGCCGACCCATGAGGAGAGCAGTCATGCACGCAGTGATCCGGCGGTACGAAGGGGTGACCGACCCGGCTGAGGCGGGTCGCCGGGTGAGCGAGGAGTTCCTGCCGCTCGTCCGCCAGGTCGAGGGGTTCGTGGCCTACTACTGGGTCGACGCCGGCGGCGGGGTGATGGTCTCCACCGGTGTCTTCCAGGACAGGGCCGGCGCCGAGGAGTCGACCGAGAGGGCCGGGGACTTCGTACGGGAGCGGCTTGCCGAACTGCTGCCGCAACCGCCCCAGGTCACGGCCGGCGAGGTCGTGGCCCACTCGTAGCGGACAACCTCGGCGCTACCGGCTCTCCCGAGGTGTTCGCGGGCCGCCCTCCCGGGTTTCGGAGAGACAGCCGCCTCGCCGGGACGCTCCCGACCAGGGGATTAGGCTGGCCGGATGCAGGACGAATACCGCACGGTGGCCGGTGCCGGCGTGCACGAGACCGAGGTCGGCCGCTCCCGCTTCCTGTGCGCCCTCGCCCCGGCGGCCAGCGAGCAGGAGGCCCAGGACTTCATCGCCTCGGTCCGCAAGGAGCACGCCGACGCCTCCCACAACTGCTGGGCCTACGTCATCGGCGCCGACGCCTCCGTCCAGAAGGCGAGCGACGACGGCGAACCAGGCGGCACCGCGGGCGTCCCCATGCTCCAGATGCTGCTGCGCCGCGACGTGCGGTACGTCGTCGCCGTCGTCACCCGCTACTTCGGCGGGGTCAAACTCGGAGCGGGCGGACTCATCCGGGCGTACGGCGGGGCGGTCGGTGAGGCCCTGGACGCCCTCGGCACCCGCACGCGCCGCAGGTTCCGGCTGGCCACGGTCACCGTCGACCACCAGCGGGCCGGCAAGCTGGAGAACGACCTGCGCACCACCGGACGCGAAGTCCGTGACGTGCACTACGGCGAGGCGGTCACCATCGAGATCGCCCTCCCGGACTCCGATGTCGACGCCTTCCGCTCCTGGCTCGCCGACGCCACCGCCGGCACGGCCGGTTTCGAAACGGGCGGGGAGGCGTACGGAGACGCCTGAGGGAGGCATACGGGGACGCCTGAGGGAGGCGCACCTCGAACCCGACGGCCTGCGCACGCACGTCAATGACCTGCTTCATAGCCCAGTTACGGACATATCCCCTGAATTGCTGCCGGACGTGCGTGGTGGTCCGGGGTTCGTGATGGACCAGGGGCCCACAGGCGTTAGCGTGGTGGGCTGACAGCGGGCCGGACCGGCCCGTTGCCGCCGACGAACGGACAGCAGGGGGAGACATGCGGGGCGGAGCGGCGTCTTGAGGCTGCTGCACACCTCCGACTGGCATCTCGGCCGGGCCTTCCACCGGGTGAACATGCTCGACGCCCAGGCCGAGTTCATCGGCCACCTCGTCACGACCGTGCGGGAGCGCGCCGTGGACGCGGTGGTCGTGTCGGGGGACGTCTACGACCGGGCGGTGCCGCCGCTCGCCGCGGTCGAGCTGTTCGACGACGCCCTGCACCGCCTCGCCGACCTCGGCGTGCCGACGGTGATGATCTCCGGCAACCACGACTCGGCCCGCCGGCTCGGGGTCGGTGCCGGGCTCATCGGGCGGGCCGGTATCCACCTGCGGACGGAACCAGCGGCGGCCGGCATTCCGGTCATGCTGTCCGACACCCACGGCGATGTCGCCTTCTACGGACTTCCCTACCTCGAACCGGCCCTGGTCAAGAACGAGTTCGCGGTGGACAAGGCCGGGCACGAGACCGTCCTCGCCGCCGCCATGGACCGGGTCCGCACCGACCTCGCCGCCCGCCCGCCCGGCACCCGCTCCGTCGTCCTCGCGCACGCCTTCGTCACGGGCGGCGAACCGAGCGACAGCGAGCGGGACATCACCGTCGGGGGCGTCGCCGCGGTGCCGGCCGGGGTGTTCGACGGCGTCGACTACGTGGCGCTCGGCCACCTGCACGGCTGCCAGGCCCTCACCGACCGCGTCCGCTACTCCGGTTCGCCGCTGCCGTACTCCTTCTCCGAGGCCGCCCACCGCAAGAGCATGTGGCTGGTCGACCTGGCCGCGGACGGCTCCGTCGACGCCGAGCGCGTCGACTGCCCGGTGCCCCGCGCCCTCGCCCGGATCCGGGGCAACCTGGAGGACCTGCTCTCCGATGCGGACCTGACACGGTACGAAGAGGCCTGGGTCGAGGCGACCCTCACCGACCCCGTCCGCCCCGCCGACCCGATGGCCCGGCTCACCGCGCGTTTCCCGCACACGCTCAGCCTCGTCTTCGACCCCGACCGCGACGAGGACGAGTCCGAGGTGTCGTACGCCAGGCGCCTGGCGGGCCGCAGCGACCAGCAGATCGCCGAGGACTTCGTCGCCCATGTGCGCGGCGCCGGACCAGACCCGCACGAACAGGGCGTGCTGCGCGACGCGTTCGACGCCGTACGGGCGGACGAGACCGTACGGGAGGTGACCCGGTGAGGCTCCACCGGCTCGCGGTCACCGCCTTCGGGCCCTTCGGGGGGACGCAGACCGTCGACTTCGACGAGCTGTCGGCGGCAGGCCTGTTCCTGCTGCACGGACCCACCGGCGCGGGCAAGACGTCCGTCCTGGACGCCGTCTGCTACGCCCTCTACGGCTCGGTGCCGGGCGCCCGGCAGGGCGGCGGCCAGGGCACGGCCCTGCGCAGCGACCACGCCGCTCCCGCGACCCGCACCGAGGTCACCCTCGACCTCACCGTCGCCGGACGCCGCCTGGAGATCACCCGCCAGCCGCCCTGGGAACGCCCCAAGAAACGCGGCACCGGCACGACCCTCGACAAGGCCCAGACCTGGCTGCGCGAGTACGACCCCACGGCCGGGACCTGGAAGGACCTCAGCCGCTCCCATCAGGAGATCGGCGAGGAGATCACCCAGCTGCTCGGCATGAGCCGCGAACAGTTCTGCCAGGTCGTTCTGCTGCCGCAGGGTGACTTCGCCCGCTTCCTGCGCGCCGACGCCGAGGCCCGCGGCAAGCTGCTGGGCCGTCTGTTCGACACCCGCCGCTTCGCCGACGTCGAAAAGCGCCTCGCCGAGCGGCGCCGCACCACCGAGGCCCAGGTGCGCGACGGGGACGCGGAACTGCTGGCCGACGCCCACCGCATGCAACAGGCCGCGGACGCCGCCATGGAACTGCCCGAACTCGCCCCCGGCGAACCGGGGCTCGCCGAGGCCGTGCTGAGTGCCGCCGCCGTGGCCCGCAGCACCGCCCGCGAGCAGCTCACCGTCGCCGCGTGCACGCTCACCGCGGCCGAGTCCGTGCAGGCCGCCGCCGGCCGCGCCCTGGACGAGGTACGCGAACTGGCCCGGCTGCAGCGGCGCTTCGACGAGGCCCAGGAACGGGCGGCACACCTGGAGCAGGGAGCCGAGGCCTACCGTGAGGCCCGGGCCCTCATGGAGCGGGCCCGCAAGGCGGAAGCCGTCGCGCCCGCCCTCGACCTGCGGGAAGCCTCCGAAGCCGAACACCGCCGGGCGGCCGCCGCCGAGACACGCGCGCGTGCCCAGCTGCCTCAGACCTTCGCCGACGCGGGCGCGGCCGGACTCGCCGCCGCCGCACGCCGGGCCGCCGAGGAACTGGGCGGGCTCGACTCGGCCCGCCGCGCCGAGCGACGACTGACCGCACTCCTGGACGAGCGCGCCGGCCTGGACCGCCAGGAGCGCGCCGACGCCGACCTCCTGCAGGAGGCCGACGCCTGGCTCGACGGCTGGGAGGAGCGGCGCACCGCACTCCAGACCCGCGTCGACTCCGCGCAACAGGCCGCCGCCCTCGCCGAGCAGCTCGGCGCACGGCGTGAGCCCGCGCGGCAGCGGCTGCGGGCGGCCCGCATGCGCGACCAGCTCGCCCAGGACACGGAGCGTGCCGTCGAGCGGGTGCGCACCGCGCAGGACGAGACGCTCCGGGCCAAGCAGCACTGGCTCGACCTCAAGGAGCAGCGCCTGAACGGCATCGCCGCCGAACTGGCCGCCCACCTCGCCGACGGCGAACCCTGCGCCGTCTGTGGCGCCACCGAACACCCCGCCCCCGCCCGCAAGGTCGCCGGGCACGTGGACCGAGAGGCGGAGGAGGACGCCCTGGCCGCCTACCAGGGTGCCGACGAACAGCGCGCCGAGCACGAACGGCGCCTCGGCGTCGTACGGGAGGCGCTCGCCGCCGCCACCGCGGAGGCCGGCGACACGCCGACCGCACAACTCGAGGACGAACTGGCCGACTTGGAGGAGCAGCACGAGCAGGCCCGCGGTGCCGCCGCCGAGCTGCACGCCGCGCAGGAGCGGCTGCGGCAGGCCGGACAGGAGCACGAGCGCCGCCTCGCCGCCCGGCAGGAGGCCGCCGTGCGGACCGCGTCCCGGGTCGGTCACCGGGAGCGCCTGGACCGTGAACGGGCCGCGCTGGAAGAGGAGCTGGAGCGGGCACGCGGCTCCTCGGACAGTGTCGCCGCGCGGGCCGCGCAACTGGAGCGGCGGACCGCCCTGCTCACGGACGCCGCCGACGCCGCCCGCATGGCCGAGGACACCGCCCAGCGGCTGAAGGACGCCGACGCCCGGCTCGCCGACGCCGCCTTCCGGGCCGGCTTCGAGACCCCGCAGGCCGCCGCCGACGCCCTGCTCGACCGCGCGGCCCACCGCGAACTGCAACGCCGCCTGGACGCCTGGGAGCACGAGGAGGCCGCCGTACGGGTCGTCCTCGCCGAGGCCGACACGGCCGCCGCGGCCCGCGAGCCGCGGGCCGACCCGGAGATGGCGCAGCAGGCCGCCGACGCGGCGGTGAGGCGGCTGCGCGACGCCGCCTCCGCCCATGACGCCGCCGAGCGGCGCTGCGCCGACCTCGACCGGCTCTCCGCCCGGGCGACCGCCTCCGTGCGCCGGCTGGCGCCACTGCGCGAGGAGTACGACCGCGTCGCCCGCATGGCCGGCCTCGCCGCCGGTACCTCCGCGGACAACGAGCGCCGGATGCGTCTGGAGTCGTACGTCCTGGCGGCCCGGCTGGAGCAGGTCGCCTCCGCCGCGACCGTACGGCTGCGCCGCATGTCGTCCGGCCGCTACACCCTCGTCCACTCCGACGACCGCACCGGACGCGGCCGCAGCGGACTCGGACTGCACGTCGTCGACGCCTGGACCGGCCGCGAACGCGACACGGCGACGCTCTCGGGCGGCGAGACGTTCTTCGCCTCGCTCGCCCTGGCCCTCGGCCTCGCGGACGTCGTGACGGACGAGGCGGGCGGGGTGCGGCTGGACACGCTGTTCATCGACGAGGGCTTCGGCAGCCTCGACGACCAGACCCTGGACGAGGTCCTCGACGTGCTCGACTCCCTGCGCGAACGCGACCGCAGTGTCGGCATCGTCAGCCATGTCGCCGACCTGCGGCGGCGGATCCACGCCCAGCTCGACGTGGTCAAGGGCCGCTCCGGGTCGACGCTGCGGCAGCGCGGCGCCGGCTGAGGTCAGCTGCCCAGGGGGCGCCGGGGGAGGGGCGAGGAGTACACCACGCTCGTGGTCACCGAGCCCAGCGCCCCGATCTTCCCCGACACCTCCTCCAGGTGGCGCATCGAGCGGGCTGTCACCTTGATGACGAAACAGTCGTCGCCCGTGACGTGGTGCGCCTCCAGGATCTCGGGTGTGACGGCGACCAGGTCGTGGAAGGGCTTGTAGTTGCCGGTCGGGTACCTCAGACGCACGAACGCCAGGATCGGCAGGCCCAGCCGCTCAGGGTCGACCACCGCCGCGTAGCCCCGGATGACCCCGGCCTCCTCCAGGCGCCGCACCCGCTCGGTCACCGCGCTGGCCGACATCGACACGGCACGGGCTAGCTCGGCGAAGCTGGCCCGGCCCTCCCGCTGGAGGACGTCCAGGATGCGCCAGTCGGTGGCGTCCGGGGAATACTCGGTCATGCCCGAGGGATAGCAGGGAAATCCCCGGCAGATCAAGCAGAGCACCGTGGATCGTCACTTCAGGGGCCGGGCCGACGGCCGTAGTTTTGCCGCATGACCACCACCGTGAACCCCGTCCTGCGCGTCGCGCCCGCCGCTCCCGCCGAGGCCGCCGCCCACTTCCGCGCCGGCCTCGCCTTCCACACCGACGTGTCCGACGTCGCCGCCGCACTCGAGCACGGCGGCGACCCCGGCTTCGTCCTCGTCGACACACGCTCCACCGAGGCCTGGGACCAGGGCCACATCCCCGGCGCGCTCCACCTGCCGACCGCTCTCGTCCCCGAGCGGGCCGGGCAGCTCCTCGACCGGACGGTGCCGGTCGTGACGTACTGCTGGGGGCCCGGCTGCAACGGAGCCGCCCGTGCCGCCCTGGCCCTCGCCGAACGCGGCTACCAGGTCAAGGAGATGCTCGGCGGCTTCGAGTACTGGGTGCGCGAAGGGCTGGAGTTCGAGACCGGGCAGGGGCGTGAGCGCCGGGCTCCGGATCCCCTGACGGCCCCCGTGGACGCGGACGCCTGCGGCTGCTGAACCCGTCGACGCCTCCTGTACCACCCGAAACGCCCCCACCAACTCCTCGATCTCGCCCTGCACGGCCCCTCTGCGGAGGCGCCGCAGCCGCCACCCCTGACCCACGCCCGCGAGTCAGCCCTGTAGGTTCTTGCGCCATGGTGCGATACGCGGAGCCGGGCGCTGTGGAGTGGGTGGAGTCGGGCGGCGGGCCGCTGATAGCGGTACCGGAGACCGTCCTGCCGTTCTGGGCGGGCGCCGATGGCGAGGAGGCCGCCTCGGACTACGACCGGGCCTGCGAGGTGGACGGCCACGTCGGTCTCCTCCCGGTCGGCGACTGCACCGCGCTGGTCCTGGGCGACGAGCCCGCCGCGACCGCCTACCTGCCCGACCACGGCACGTTCGTCCGCTGGTGCGCCGGCGACTGTGAGGACGAACTGCTGGCGAGCGTGCCGTCCGCGACCGCCACGGCGGAATGGGGAGCGGAGACGACCTGGAAGGTGCCCGGCCCCGTCCGTCTCTTCGACGCGGCCTGGCCCGGGACGGGCCTCGCGGACACCGACCAGGTCCGGGTCGCTCTGGAGCCCGGCACCTACACGGTCCGCACCGCACGGGTCCAGCCGGGCCCGGAGACCTGGCTGGACCTCGTCCGGCTCCGGCTGCGAACGCCGCGCTGACGGACACCCCCACGGGCGCGTGGGACTGCGGAACCGGCCATGACGGACCCGCACCGCGCGAGGACAGTGCCTCCCCCGGTGTGCGAACTACAGCTGCGACAGTTCGTCCACCAGGTCGTCCAGACCCAGTGACCCCTGCGAAAGCGCCGCCATGTGCCAGGCCTTCGGGTCGAAGGCGTCGCCGTGGCGGGCGCGGGCGTTCTCGCGGCCCAGCAGCCACGCCCGTTCGCCGAGCTTGTAGCCGATGGCCTGGCCCGGCATGGACAGGTAGCGGGTCAGCTCGCTCTCCACGAAGTCGGCCGGGCGGCTGCTGTGCGAGCCGAAGAACTCCTGGGCCAGCTCGGCCGTCCAGCGCTCGCCGGGGTGGAAGGGCGAGTCGTCCGGGATCGTCAGCTCCAGGTGCATGCCGATGTCGATGATGACGCGCACGGCCCGCATCATCTGCGCGTCCAGGTAGCCGAGCCTGCGCTCCGGGTCCGTCAGGAAGCCCAGCTCGTCCATCAGCCGCTCCGCGTACAGCGCCCAGCCCTCGGCGTTGGCGCTCACCATGCCGACGCTCGCCTGGTAGCGGGAGAGGTTCTGCGCCACGTGCTTCCACTGCGCCAGCTGGAGGTGATGGCCGGGCACGCCCTCGTGGTACCAGGTCGACACCAGGTCGTAGACGGGGAAGCGCGTCTCGCCCATGGTCGGCAGCCAGGTGCAGCCGGGGCGGGAGAAGTCGTCCGACGGCGGCGTGTAGTAGGGGGCCGCGGCGCTGCCCGGAGGGGCGATGCGCGACTCCACCCGGCGCACCCGCTCGGCCAGGTCGAAGTGCGTGCCGTCGAGCGCGTCCATCGCCTCGTCCATCAGGCCCTGCAGCCAGTCGCGGACCTCGTCGACGCCCTCGATGTGCGTGCCCTGCGCGTCGAGGTGGGCCAGCGCCTCCCACGGCGTGCCGGCGCCCGGCAGGATCTTCTCCGCCTCGCTCTTCATCTCGCCGAGGAGGCGGTGGTACTCGGACCAGCCGTAGGCGTACGCCTCGTCCAGGTCGAGGTCGGTGCCGTTGAAGTAGCGCACCCAGCGCGCGTACCGCTCCCGGCCCACCACGTCCGGCGCGCCCTCGATCGTCGGCGCGTACACGTCCCGCATCCAGTCGCGCAGCCGCACGACCGCCTCGGTGGCCGAGCGGGCGGCGGCATCCAGCTCGGACCGCAGGGCCTCGGGGCCGGCCGCCGCGTACTGCTCGAACCAGCCGTGCCCCTCGCCGTCCGCGTCGGCCCACTCACCGAGCTGCGTCACAAAGGTGGCGGTGGCCCGGGGGCCGGCGTACAGCTTCCGCTCCAGGCCGAGCGCCAGGGACTCCCGGTAGCCCTCCAGCGCGGCCGGGACGCCGCGCAGCCGCTCGGCGATCGCCGTCCAGTCCTGCTCCGTCTGCGCGGGCGTCACGGTGAAGACCTGCCGCACCGCATGGGCGACGGAACTCAGATTGCTGACGGAACGCAGGCTCTCGTCCGCCTCGTGCACCGCGAGTTCGGCGCCCAGCCGCTCGCGCAGCAGCCGCGCGCACCGGCGCTCGATGTCACTGTCCGCGCCGGGCAGCCGCTCGGCCTCGTCCAGCAGGGCCAGCGTCCGCCGCGCCAGCTCGGCGAGTGCCTCCTGCCCCGCCGGCGAGGTGTCGGGCAGCCTGCTCGAACTCTCCTTGTCGCCGAGGAACGTACCGGTGATCGGGTCGAGGGCGACGAGCTCGTCGACGTAGGCGTCGGCGACCTCTCGGGGCAGCGGGCTCTTGATCTCAGACATGTCGCCATCCTCGTACGACGGACCGCGCACGTCACGCGGATTGAGCCGAGGGCGAAGGCGGCAGCAGCGGGCCGCACTCCCACTGCTGGAAGATCAGCCGGGTCTCCACCCGCGCCACCTCCCGCTGCGACGTGAACTCGTCCAGCACCAGCCGCTGCAGGTCGGCCATGTCGGCGACCGCGACATGGACCAGATAGTCGTCGGGACCGGTCAGGTGGAACACCGTCCGTGACTCCGGCAGGACCCGGATCCGCTCCACGAACGGCCCCACCAGCTCCCGGCGGTGCGGCCTGACCTGCACCGACAGCAGGGCTTCCAGCCCTCGCCCGAGCTTGGCCGGATCCAGCTCCAGCCGGTGCCCGAGGATCACGCCCGAGCGGCGCAGCCGCGTCACCCGGTCCAGACACGTCGACGGTGCCACCCCGACCTGTGCGGCGAGATCCCGGTAGGTCGCCCGGGCGTCGTTCTGCAACAGCCGCAGCAGATGGAGATCCACCGGATCCAGTACGACAGATTCAGCCATCGGCCGAACGTAGCACGGGAAACGTACCCGGGAGCCCGGTCGATGTTCACCCTTGCCCACCATGGACATGGACACAACGAGCACGCGCGCCCACGACGACGTACGCACCGCACCGCGAGCCCTCGCCACCGAGGCCGTGCACGCCGGGCGGGACGACCTCGCCCGGCAGGGGCTGCACGCCCCGCCGATCGACCTGTCCACCACCTACCCGTCGTACGACAGCCGTGGCGAGGCGGCCCGCATCGACGCCTTCGCCACCACCGGCGCCGAGCCGGACGGCCCGCCGGTCTACGGGCGGCTCGGCAACCCGACCGTCGCCCGCTTCGAGACCGCTCTGGCCCGGCTCGAGGGCACCGAGGCGGCGGTGGCGTTCGCGAGCGGCATGGCCGCCCTCAGCGCAGTCCTGCTCGTCCGCGGCTCCATGGGCCTGCGGCACGTCGTCGCCGTACGCCCCCTCTACGGCTGCAGTGACCACCTGCTGACCGCCGGGCTGCTGGGCACGGAGGTGACCTGGACCGACCCGGCCGGCGTCGCCGACGCCCTGCGCCCGGACACCGGGCTGGTCCTGGTCGAGTCCCCGGCCAACCCCACGCTCGCCGAGGTCGACCTGCGGGCCGTCGCACACGCCTGCGGATCGGTGCCGCTGCTGGTGGACAACACCTTCGCCACGCCGGTCCTCCAGCGCCCCGCCGAGCAGGGTGCCCGGCTGGTCCTGCACAGCGCCACCAAGTACCTCGGCGGCCACGGCGACGTCCTGGCGGGCGTGGTCGCCTGCGACGAGGAGTTCGCGGGCCGGCTGCGACAGGTGCGGTTCGCCACCGGCGGAGTCCTGCACCCGCTGGCCGGCTATCTGCTGCTGCGTGGCCTGTCCACCCTTCCCGTCCGGGTCCGGGCGGCCTCCGCCACGGCGGCCGAACTGGCCCGCCGCCTCGCCGCCGACCCGCGGATCGCCCGGGTGCACTACCCGCGCATCGGCGGCGCGATGGTCGCCTTCGAGGTGCACGGCGACCCGCACGGGGTGATCGGCGCGGTCCGCCTGATCACCCCGGCGGTCAGCCTCGGCAGCGTCGACACCCTCATCCAGCACCCGGCCTCCATCAGCCACCGCATCGTGGACGCGGACGACCGCAGGGGAGCCGGTGTGAGCGACCGGCTCCTGCGCATGTCGGTGGGGCTGGAGGACGTGGAGGACCTCTGGTCGGATCTGGACCAGGCGCTGGGCTGTATCGATGTGCGTCTCCGCCGCGTGGGCGCGACAAGCCACGCCGAACCCGCACCCGCCCACTGACGAGCGCTCCTACGACGCGGAGGCGCTCCCCAGTTCCTCCGCACTCCTCACGACCGCCTCACCCAGCCGCGCCGTGATCACCAGCGTCCCCTCCTCGACCTGGTAGTCCAGAGGAAGCCCCAGCCCCCGCATCGCCGCGACCATCCCCGTGTTGGACGCCTGCGTCACGGCATACACACTCGAGCAACCGGCCTCAACGGCCATCCCGACCAGTCGCGACAGCAACTCCGCCCCGACGCCCCGCCGCTGCCACGCGTCCTCGACGAGCAGCGCGACCTCCGTCTCGTCCCCGTCCCACAGGAGGTGGCCGAGCCCGACGATCCGCCCGGAGGCCGTCTGCACGGCGAGCGTGCGCCCGTAGCGCGGGCTGAGCAGGTGGTTGAGGTACCGGTCGGCGTCACCGACGGGCCCGTGATAGCGCAGCTTCAGCGTGCGCGGCGAGCAGCGCTCGTGCATCGCCCGGGCCGCTTCGAGGTCGCGGGTGTCGGCCCGCCGCACAGTGATGTCGCTGCCCTCGGCGAGCGTGAACACGTCCCGTCCGTGCGGCAGGCGCGGTCCGAGCCGGGCGTCCAGCTCCACCAGAGCCCTCGCCCGGGCGAACTCGGTCGGTGTGAACGGCAGATACGGCCGTTCGACGATGATCACTCCGCCTTCCGGGGCACGGAGCCGCATCACCGTGTCGTCGAGGGCACCCTCGACGGCGAGGCTCTCCGGTGCCCTGCCGCCACCGGCCGGCGCGGGCAGGGACCGGATCGTGCACCGGCCCAGCAACTGACGCAAGGCCAGCGGCAGTTCCGCCGAGTCCAGGGCGGTGCGGGCGGCGAGCCCCAGGATCCGGGTCGGCGCGTCCACCAGGTCGTGGGCGTCGGCGCGCTCGATCCAGGTGTCGGTGCCACCGGCCGACTCGACGGCCGTGGTGATCGCGGACGCCGACAGGCCGTCCGGGCCACGCAGCAGGAACTCGTCGACCGTGCCCTCGGCCAGCGGGTGCGTCTGCAGGCTGAGGATGTCGACGCGCTGCCCGGCCAGGGCGCCGCACAGCGCGGCCAGTGACCCCGGTTCCTCCTGAACCGTGGTCCGCATCCGCCACAGGGTGTTCGCCCCCGGCACCGGCTCCGGTGCCGGGGACCCGGTATCACTCGTGGGCGGCGCGTGTTCCTGGCGTCGTGTTCGCCAGGCGTGGAACGCCGCCGCGACCCGCTGCCAGGAGAGGGCGGTGCGGCGGTCGGCCTCTGCGTGCGTCAGGTGCGTCAGTTCTCGCGTCATGCACCCACTGTGACCGAGCGGTGTTGCGTGATCGCGAACGCATTGTGACCGATGGGTAAAGGGGGGCAGTTTGCCCCCTTTGTAGATGCTTCAAACGTTGAGTTCCGTACCTACTGGCCGACCAGGCCCGGCTGGAGGGTCTGAGTGAACAACACGGTGCCGTCCTGCTCCCGCAGACGTACCGTCAGCTCGCCGCTGTGGCCGTCGATGTCGACCTCACCGAAGAACTGGTAGCCACCGGCGGGGGAGACGTTGGCGGTGGTCGGCGCCTTCACGAACACGCGGTCCGGGCCGAAGGTGCCGTCCAGCGCGCTCGCGGGGAAGGCGCCCGCGTTGAGCGGACCCGAGACGAACTCCCAGAACGGCTCGAAGTCCGTGAAGGCGGCCTTCGACGGCTGGTAGTGCTGCGCCGAGGTGTGGTGCACGTCCGCCGTCAGCCACACCGTGCCCGTGATGCGACGGTGTTTGACGAACCGCAGCAGTTCGGCGATCTGCAGCTCGCGGCCGAGCGGCTTGCCGGGGTCGCCCTGCGCGACGGCCTCGATGTTCGCCTTGCCCTGGGTCGCGTCCGGGACGACCAGTCCGATCGGCATGTCGGAGGCGATCACCTTCCACACCGCCCGCGAGCGGGACAGCTCCCGCTTGAGCCACTCCAGTTGCTCCCGGCCGAGGATGCCCTGCGTGTCCGTGGTCTGGTCGTCCGGCGAGTTCGCGTTGCGGTAGGTGCGCATGTCCAGGACGAACACGTCCAGCAGCGGGCCGTGGTGCTGCACTCGGTAGACCCGGCCGTCGGGGCGGCGCAGGGTGGAGATCGGGAAGTACTCGGAGAATGCCTGGCGGGCCCGCGCGGCGAGCACGTCGACGCGCTTCTCGGTGTAGCGGGTGTCGGTGAGGATCTCTCCCGGATACCAGTTGTTGAGGACCTCGTGGTCGTCCCACTGGACGATGGACGGGACCCGGGCGTTGAAGGCCCGCAGGTTCTCGTCCAGGAAGTTGTAGCGGAAGTTGCCGCGGAACTCCGCGAGCGTTTCGGCGACCTTCGCCTTCTCCTCGGTCGTGACGTTGCGCCAGGTCCGGCCGTCGGGCAGGGCCACGGTCTCGGTGATCGGGCCGTCGGCGTAGATGTTGTCGCCGCTGCAGAGGAAGAAATCCGGGTCGAGGGCGCCCATCGCGTCGTAGATGCGGTAGCCACCGGCCTCCGGGTTGATGCCCCAGCCCTGCCCGGCCAGGTCGCCGGACCAGACGAACCGCACGCCGTCGCGGCGTCTGGCGGACACCGTGCGGAACGTGCCGGTGACCGGTTCACCGGCACGGCGCGGGTCGTCCGGGTCGGCGAGCAGCACGCGGTAGTGGATCTGCTCCCCGGACGGCAGTCCGCGCAGCCGGGTCGTGCCGGTGAAGTCGGTGCCCGCGCCCAGCAGGGGGCCGTGCCACCGCCGCGGGTTGCGGAACGACTCGGTCGCCGACGTCTCGACGATCATCCGGGCGGGCCGGTCGGAGCGCACCCACACCAGCCCCGAGTCGGACGTCACGTCGCCCGCTTGCACCCCCCACCCTGCCGTCGGGCGCCCGGAGCGTGCGAAAGCGGGCGCCGCGCCGAGAGCGGTGGGCAGGGACAGGGCCGCAGTCGCGGCGAGGGAGCCACGCAGGACGCTGCGGCGTCCGGGCAACGGACGGTGTGACATGGATACGCCTCCGGGGACGGGATCCGGCCAAGTGTGCAGAGCCACACCTACTGGCACATCGCGGCGCACACACGAACCCCAAGTGAACAACCGACCGCAGGGTGAGGGAACGCGCGAACCGGTCGCCTCACCCGGTCGCCTCACCCGGCCGCGGCCTGCGCCATCAGCCGCACGCCCTCGGCGATCCGGGCGGGCGGCACATGGGCGTACCCCAGGACCAGCCGAACCTCCCCGGCCGGCCCGGGCCCCGTCGGCGTGTGCCCGTAGGCCGAGAGCGGGCGCACCGCCACCCCCGCCTCGGCCATGCGCGTGAGGAACCGCTCCTCGGGCCCGTACCGCTGCGGCAGAGCGGCGATCACGTGCAGGCCCGCGGCGATCCCGGACACCTCCGCTCCGGGGAAGCGGGCGTCCAGGGCCGCGACCAGCGTGTCGCGCCGTTCGCGGTAGGCGCGCTGGCAGCGTCGCAGCTGGCGGTCGTAGTCGCCGCGCTCCAGGAAGCGGGCGAACACGGCCTGGTCGAGGGCAGGGTGGCCGAGATCCATCGTGCGCTTGCGTTCGACGACCTCCTCCGTCCAGGACTCCGGCACCAGCAGCCAGCCCAGCCGCAGGCCCGGCGCGAGCGACTTGCTGACCGAGCCCGTGTAGGCCACGTGGTCCGGGTCGAGGCCCTGGAGAGCGCCGACGGGGGCACGGTCGTAACGGAAGTCGCCGTCGTAGTCGTCCTCCAGCACGATGCCGTCCACCGACCGCGCCCAGTCCAGCAGTTCGGCGCGCCGCCGGGCCGAACACGCGATGCCGGTGGGGAACTGGTGCGCCGGGGTCGTCACCACGGCCCGTACGCCGGACGCCCGCAGCGGCTCCGGGGCGACGCCCTCGTCGTCCAGCGGCAGCGGCACGACGGTGACCCCGGCCGCCGCGTACAGCGCGTCGTGCTGGGGACTGCCCGGGTCCTCCACGCCGACGCTGCGCATCCCGCGCGCGTGCAGGGCGAAGCCGAGCAGGGCCGTCGCCTGGGCCACGCCCGAGACGACCACGATCCGTTCGGGGTCGGCCACCACGCCCCGTCGCCTGGCGAGGAGTTCGGCCAGCGCGGTACGCAGCCTCGGAAGCCCCCGAGGGTCGGGGTAGCCCAGCTCCCGGTGCGGAAGTTCCGCGAGCACGGCGCGCTGCGCGGCGGCCCAGGCCGTGCGCGGGAACAGGGCGAGGTCCGGGGTCCCGGGTACGAAGTCCGCCCGGGCGCCGGGCGAGCGCGGAGCGAGATCGTGCGCCCGCGGCCGCGCCGCCCGTACGGCCGCGCCCACCCACGTTCCGGCGCCCCGGCCGCTGCGCAGATACCCCTCGGCCGTCAGCTGCTCGTAGGCCTCCGTGACCAGCCCGCGTGAGACTCCCAGGTCCGCCGCGAGGTCCCGGCTCGACGGCAGCCGGGTACCCGGCGCGAGGCGGCCCGAGCGGACCGCCTCGCGCAGCGCGGCCTGCAGGGAACGGCCACGCGTGCGTGCCGGCGCCGAAGCGGCCGGGAGCAGCAACTCCCAGGCGGCGGACGCCGCACCTGCGCCCGGATTGCTCCGCGTCGGCCTCATGAGGGGAGACCTTAGAGGCTCCGCGGCCCTGCGTGCGGGGTCAGCGGCTGCCGTCGAGCACCACCCGGGCCACCAGCGCCGGGTCGTCGTTCATCGGGACGTGCCCGCAACCGGGCAGCCGCACGAGCCGGGCCCCGGGTATGACGCCCTTGGCGCGGACGCCCTGTCGGGGGATGAGCAGCCGGTCCCGGTCGCCCCACGCCACGGTGACCGGCGTTCCCACGATGTCGTCGGTGAACTGCACCGTCCGGCCGGAGCGCAGCGTCTCGGAGAACCCCTGGGCGCGGGCCAGGGCGAGCGTCTCGGCGACCACGGCCTCGGGTGACCGGCGACCCGGGCGGGCGTAGATGGTGCTCGTCAGCAAGGTGCGGCCGAGGGCCGGGCGGGCCATCCGCTCCACCAGGGGCGGTGGCATCCGCCGGGCGATCTGCCGCATCGCCGTCAGCACGGTGAAGGCGTAGCGGCGCTCGGCCTCGTTCCAGAAGCCGGCGGGGGACAGTGCGGTGACGGAGCGGACGAGCTGCGCCCGGGCCAGGTCCAGCGCCAGCAGTCCGCCCAGCGAGTTGCCCGCCACGTGCGGCCGGTCGATCTCCAGGGCCCCGAAGAGGGCCGTCAGGACCGTGCTCATCGTGGGCAGATCGTGCGCCATGCCGTCCGGGAGCGCCGGCGACTCACCGCAGCCCGGCAGGTCCACGGCGATCACGTCGCGTTCGGCCGCCAGCGCCGACATCACCGGGTCCCACACCTGCCGGTGGTGACCGATGCCGTGCAGCAGGAGCAGCGGTTCGCCGCTGCCCCGGCGCGTGTAGGACAGGGTCACGCTCTGCGCGCCCTGCGCGGAGGCGACTTCGAAGGAGACGGTGGCGGACATGGGGTGCTCCTCGGCTGTACTCGCTGACGGACGCCGTAGACAGCTTGTCAGCAATTGCTACCGGCGGGTAGCCCCAAGTCGCGTGACCTTCGCGGCGTCGGTCCGGTTCAGCGTGACCGTCGCACCTCCAGGTTGAACTCGCCGTGCCCGAACTTCTGGAACAGTCCGACCCACAGCGGCAGCCACATCTCCACGGCGCGGGCCGCCCGGATGCCGCCGAGGTCCAGCACCCGCTCCGCCGGCCAGCCGAACTCCCCGAGCAGCGCCGTCACCTGCTCCCTGGCGCCCGGGTCGTCCCCACAGACGAAGACGTTGTGCTCGCCCGGCACGCTGCCCGGATCCACCATCACCCGGCAGTTGACCGTGTTGAGCGACTTCACCACGCGCGCGTGCGGAAAGGCCCGCTGAAGCTGCTCGCCCACGCTGTCCGACTCGACGGGGGACAGCCGCAGCTCGCCCTCCTCGAAAGCCAGTGGATTGGACACGTCCACGACGATCTTGCCGTCGATGTTCTCCGCGCCCGCCGCCTCCAGCGCGGCCAGCGCCACCCGCCCGCCGACCGCGTTGACCAGGACCTCCCCGAACTCCGCCGCCTGCGCGAACGTCCCCGCTCCCGCCCGGGGGCCCGCGGCGGCGGCCCACTGCACGGCGGCCGTGTTGTCCGGCGTGCGCGATCCCAGCCGCACCTCGTGCCCCAGCTCCACCAGCCGCCCGCCGAGCGTGCGCCCGACCTGTCCCGTGCCCAGCACCCCGTACCGCATCGCCACCTCCGCAGCCGTACCGCCGATCACCGGCGTCCTGTCGGCCATTCTGTCCGGGAAGTGACCATTCCGCCTGGACAGGGCCGCAGGGGTGGGCTGGGATGGGGCCGTGACCACCGAGACCCCGACCGACGTCTTCGAAGCACACCGCCCCGTCCTGCTGGGCGTCGCCTACCGAATGCTGGGGCGCGTGGCCGACGCGGAGGACGTGGTCCAGGAGACCTGGCTGCGCTGGTCCGGCAGCGACCGCGCCGCCGTGCGCGAGCCGCGCGGCTACCTCGTGCGGATCACGACCCGCCTCGCCATCGACCGGCTCCGCCAGATCAAGGCCCGCGGCGAGACGTACGTCGGCCCCTGGCTGCCCGAGCCGTACGTCACCGACTTCGGGGACACCGTGCCGGACACCGCCGAGCGGGCCGTGCTCGCCGACTCCGTCTCCCTCGCCGTCCTCGTCGTGCTGGAGTCGCTGTCACCGCTGGAGCGGGCCGTGTTCGTGCTGCGCGAGGCCTTCGGCTTCCCCTACGCCGACATCGCCACCATGCTCGACCGCGGCGAACCGGCGGTGCGTCAGCTGGCCGCGCGGGCCCGCAAGCACGTCGAGGAGCGACGCCCGCGCTACGAGGTCGACCCTGCCGAGCGACGCGACCTCACCGAGCGGTTCCTCGTCGCGGCGGCCGGCGGCGACCTGGAAGGCCTGATGGCACTGCTTGCCCCGGAGGTCCGGCTCGTGGGCGACAGCGGCGGCAAGTCGCAGGCGCCGCTGCGGATCCTGCAGACGGCCGACAAGGTGGGCCGCTTCCTCGTCGGCGTCGCGCAGAAGAGCCTCCCGGGCCTGTCCGTGCGCTTCCTGGAGCTCAACGGCGGCCCGGCCGCGCTGATCCTCTCCGAGGGCAGGCCCGACTCCGTTTTCCAGGTCGATGTCGCCGACGGCCGAATCCAGTCCGTCTACATCATCCGAAACCCCGACAAACTCCGGTTCCTGACTGCCTTTTAGGTGCTTCGCCGAGACCGTCCGGGGCCCTTCATGAACGCCCCGTGAACGTTCCCGGCCATTGGTCTTGACCAAGCATCAGGGCCGCCCTATGGTCGCAGAGAAGTGCAACAACCTTTAATAAACAAGGGCGCTAAAAGCCGCCGACCACGGCGATTGCGGAGGACAGGGTGGGGACCACGCAGCTGGAATCGGTGCAGGAACCGAAGTACTGGCATCTCAAGACCGTGCTCAGTGAGGCGCTCGACTCGGAGTTCTCGGTGGGCGAGATCCTGCCCAACGAGCGCGACCTCGCGGCCCGCTTCGGAGTCGCCCGGGCCACGCTCCGCCAGGCCCTGGAGCAACTCGAACTCGAGGGCAGGCTGCAGCGGCGCCGTGGCGTCGGTACGACCGTCGCGCCGCCCCGCATGGGTGTCTCACTCGGCACCGGCCCGCACACCTGGCCGGGAGGCCCCGAAGACGCCTGGCAGCCCGCCGACTGCACGGCGGCCGTGCCGCCGGCGACCGTCGCCGACGCTCTGGAGACCGGCCGGGAGGAGCCCGTGCACATCGTGCGGCGCTCCCGCGTCTTGCACGGTCGGCCGGTTGCCGCGGAGCTGCTGTACGTCCCGCGGCTCTCGGTGCCCGAGCTGTCCGGCATCGACGCGCCTTCCGGAGCGGCACGCGCGCGTGCGGTGCTGCGGGAACTGCAGCGACTGGAGCTGGAGCGGCAGGAGAACGCCGTGGAGCTCGGCTCCGCCGGAGCGGACGAGGCGAAGGAGCTGGACCGGCTGCCGGGGGCGCCGGTCCTTGTCGTCACGACCCGTTTCATCGCCCTGGGGCGTACGGCTGCGCTGTCCGTGGCGACCTATCGTGCTGACACGTGCCGTCTCACCTTCGGTGATCCGGGGGGTGTGGAGATCCACGCCGGGCTTCAGAAGCAGGCGTCCTGAACCCCGATATGGGGGCGTGCGGTGCGTGAGGAGCTGCGGGTTCGTTGTGGCTCGTCGCGCAGTTCCCCGCGCCCCTGAAGGGCGTTGTCGCTCAGGGACGTTCCACGGCGAAGAGCTGCTCCTCCACGTGGTCCAAGGCCAGGCGTAGGGCGCCTGTCGCCACGGCCGCGTCGCCCAGGCCCGAGAGGGTGACCCGCGGGGGGCGCAGGCAGTAGCGGGCGAGTTCCTCGCGCAGGGGGGTCAGGACGCCGTCCAGGCCCGCCGCCCAGCCGCCGATCACGACCAGCTCCGGGTCCAGGGCGAGGACGAGGGCCGCCACGTCGTGGACCAGACGCTGGATGAAGCGGTCGACGGCCGCGCGGGCGCGCCGGTCGCCCTCGCGGGCCTGCGCGAAGACCGCGGCGACCGCTTGCTCGTCGAGGGGGTGCAGGGGCTCGTCCGTGGTCGACAGGAGTGTCTCGGGCGTCACCCCCCGGCCCAGCAGGTGCAGCGCCCCGATCTCGCCGGCGGCACCGCCGTAGCCGCGGTGCAGCCGCCCGCCGATCAGCGAACCGGCGCCCGGGCTGAGCCCCGCCAGCACGAAGACCACGTCGTCCGACTCGGTGGCCGCGCCCTTCCAGTGCTCGGCCACCGCAGCGGCGTTGGCGTCGTTCTCGACCAGGACCGGGCACGTGAACGACCGGCCCAGCCGCTCGCCCAGCCGCAGTCCCGTCCACCCCGGCAGCGCCGTGCCCAGCCGCACCGTGCCGTCGGCCTCGACGATCCCGGGCGTCGCCACGCCCACGGCCCGCAGCGAGCCGCGGGCGACCCCGGCCCGTCGCAGCAGCTCGGCGACCGCCCCGCGCAGCCGCTCCAGCCGCTCGTCGGCCCCCGCCGCCTCGGGCACGTCCTTCGCCTGGGCGCCGATCACCCGGCCGTCCAAGTCGGACAGCAGCGCCGCCACCCGGTGCGCCCCGATCTCCAGCCCCATCAGATGCCCGGCCTCCGCCCGGAACCGGAACCGCCGCGCCGGGCGCCCCTGCCGCCGGGCAGCACCCTCCTCGGCCGCCTTCTCGACGACCAGCCCGGCCTCGATGAGCCCTTCGACGACGCCCTCGACGGTCGGCCGGGACAGCCCCGTCACCAGGGTGATCTCGGTCAGCGTCGCGCAGTCCGTGGCACGCAGCGCGTGCAGCACCACCGCGGAGTTGATCCTTCGCAGCAGCGAGGGATCCCCGCCGGTCAGCCGCCCCACCGTCCGTCCTCCCAGGTCGTGCGCGTGTTGGCCGGATCGTACTTCGGTACGGCGCACCCCGGCGAGGGGCAGGCACCCGCCCCGCCGGTCAGCCCGGCGCCACGAACCCCGACTCGTACGCCGCGATCACCGCCTGGGTGCGGTCCCGCGCACCCAACTTCGCCAGCACCGAGCTGACATGCGACTTCACGGTCTCGGTCCCCACGACCAGCCGGGCGGCGATCTCCGCGTTGGACAGGCCACGCGCCATCAGCCGCAGCACCTCGGCCTCCCGCTCGGTCAGCTGGGCCCGCTCCAGCACGGCCCGGGCCGCACGGTTCCCGCCGGCGTCGCCGTACTCGGCGGCCAGCTGCCGCACGGAGGCCGGGAACAGCAGCGACTCGCCCTCGGCGATCAGCCGCACCGCGTGCACGATCTCGGCGGGCCGGGCCCGCTTGAGCAGGAACCCGTCGGCGCCCGCCCGCAGCGCCTCGTACACGTACTCGTCGTTCTCGAAGGTCGTCACCACGAGGATCCGCGGCGGATCGTCGACGGTCCGCAGCAGCGCCCGGGTGGCCTCGATGCCGTCCAGCAGCGGCATCCGCACGTCCATGGCGACCACGTCCGGCCGCAGCTTCCGCACCAGCGGGATCACCGCCGCCCCGTCCGCGGCCTCCCCGACGACCTCGATGTCGGGCTGTGCCTCCAGTACGGCCCGCAGACCCGCCCGCACGAGGGGTTCGTCGTCGACGAGGAGAACGGTGACCGGCATCGGGCCAGCGTAGATCACCTCAGGGGAAGTTCTGCATGGACCTGCCAGTCGCCTTCGTCGGGCCCGGTCCGGGCCCGGCCGCCGAGCAGGGTCGCGCGCTCCCGGATCCCGCGCAGGCCACTGCCTCGTCCGGAGCCGGTCACCGCGGCCGGCAGGGGATTGCGTATCGCGAGGACGAGGGTGCCGTCGGCGACGTGCACACGGACGCGCACCGGGACCGCACCCGCGTGCCGCAGCACATTGGTCAGAGACTCCTGGAGGATCCGGTAGCCCTCCCTCGACACCGGCCCCGGCACGGTCTCCACCGGACCGGTCACCTCGGCGTCGACCTTCGCCCCGGACGCGCGCGCGGAGTCCAGCAGCCGGTCGGCGTCCGCGAGGGTCGGTCCGCTGCGCACCGGCTTCTCCGATTCGCGCAGGACGCCCAGCACCCGCTCCAGGTCCTCCAGGGCGGCCCGGCCCGTCTCCTCGATCGCGTCCAGCGCCCGGTCGGTGAAGGCCGGATCGCCCGCCGCCCGGGCGGCTCCCGCCTGCACCACGGCGACCGTGAGCGCGTGGCCGATGGAGTCGTGCAACTCGCGGGCGATCCGGGTGCGTTCCAGAAGCTGCTCGGTGCGCTCTTCCAGGGCGGTGAGTCGCTCGGTGGGGGAGGGGCCGAGCAGGCGCAGGGCGATCCGGGTGACGAGGTGCCCCGAACCGACCACGACAGCGGCCGCCACGGCCAGGGGCAGGGGTGCGAACAGGGCGTGCCACCAGCGGGGGCCCTCGACGTGAAGGAAGGCGCCCCCGGCGCGCTCCCCGCTGAACGCAGTGGACACCAGGTCCGCCGTCAGGAGGAGGAGCTGGACGGACAGATGCGACACCAGGGCGCCGAGGAAGAGCCGCGTCTGGAGCCACACCACCATCCGCCCGCGGTCACCCCAGGTGGCCGAGGGCGCGACGACGATCTCCGCGCTCGCGCTGCCGTCCCGATGGCCGGTCAGCAGCAATCTCGCCTGGAACCCCTCCACGACCCGCACGGCCGGGACCAGACCCGCGAGTCCGAGCAGCACGGTCGCCGTGCCCACCGTCCACCAGGCCTCGTCGATGAACAGCCACAGGGCGGGCCACACGACGGCCATCGACAGATGCAGCCACCGCGTGTACGTCACCGCCCGGGTGAAGGGGCGCAGCATGCGGACCATGGCGTCATCGTGCCAGTCGGCACCGACAGCGAACCTCCCCCGCACGGGGGAGACGATCTCCACCGCCGGGGGAGGACCGCACCCCGGTCCGGCCGCGACGCTTCTGCCATGATCAGTATCGACGTCCAGGACCTCACCAAGGAGTTCGGCGGCCGGCGAGCCGTGGACCGGCTCACCTTCCGCGTGCTGCCCGGCCGCGTCACCGGCTTCCTCGGCCCCAACGGCGCCGGGAAATCCACCACCATGCGGCTGGTGCTCGGCCTCGACCGGCCGACCGCCGGTGCCGCCACCCTCGGCGGCCGTCCCTATCCGGCGTTCCGCGAACCCCTGCGCCACGTGGGCGCCCTCCTCGACGCGCAGGCCGCGCACGGCTCCCGCACCGCCCGCGACCACCTCCGCGTCCTGGCGGCGAGCAACCGCATCCCGGACCGGCGGGTCGGCGAGGTCCTGGAGGAGACGGGCCTGGCGTCGGTGGCCCGGCGCCGGGTACGGACGTACTCCCTGGGCATGCGCCAGCGGCTCGGCATCGCCGCCGCCCTGCTCGGAGACCCCGAGGTCGTCATGCTGGACGAGCCGTCCAACGGCCTCGACCCCGAAGGCATCGTGTGGATCAGGCGGTTGCTGCGCCGGCTCGCGCAGGAGGGCCGCACGGTCCTGGTCTCCAGCCACCTGATGAACGAGACCGCGTCCTTCGCCGACCACCTCGTCGTCCTCGGCCGGGGACGGCTCCTCGCCGACACCCCGATGCGGGACTTCATCCACGCGCGCGTGCAGCCCCGCGTGCGCATCCGCACGACCGACTCCGTCGCGCTCAAGTCGGCCCTCGCCCGGCACGGCCACGACGCGGAGGAACACGAGGACGGGCACTGGACCGTGCGTGACGCGCGTGTGGACGACATCGGCCGCATCGTTTCGGCCTCAGGCGTGCCGGTCCTGGAACTGGCGGCCGAGGAGGGCACCTTGGAGCAGGCCTACTTCGACCTCACCGGGGCCGAGACCGAGTTCACCGCACGACCCCAGGAGGCCTGACCATGGAATTCACGCCCGTACTGCACTCCGAGTGGCTGAAGGTCCGCACCCTGCGCTCGCTCCCGGGAGCGCTGCTGGCCCTGCTCGCCGTGACCACGGCGTTCTCCGCGATCGCCGGAGTCTCCGACGCCTCGGACCCGGATTTCGATCCGCTGTTCACGGCTCTGTCGGGCGTCATTCCGGGCCAGATCGCGGCCGTCGCCTTCGGGGCCATGGCCGTGTCGTCGGAGTTCCACCAGGGCGCGCTGCGGCTCTCCCTGGCCGCAGTGCCGCAGCGCGGACGGTGGTTCGCGGCCAAGGCGGCCGTCATCGCCCTGCCGGTGCTCCTGGTGGGGCTGGTCACGGCCCTCGCCGCCCTCCTCGTGGGCCGGGCCGGGCTCGGCGCGGCGGCCGACGGGCTCGCTACCGGCGAGCAGGTGCGGGGGGTGGTGGGCTGCGGCGTCTACCTGATGCTGATGGCCCTGTTCGCCGCTGGGATCGCCGCCCTCCTCCGCAGCGGCGTGGCCACCCTCTCCCTGCTGGTGCCGTTCATCCTCGTCGTGTCGTTCGTGATCGGCGACGCCACGGGCACCGTCGCCGACTTCCTCCCCGACAAGGCCGGGCAGTTGGCCCTCAGGGAGACGTACGAGGGCACACTCGGACCGTGGTCGGGGCTCGGGGTGACCGGGCTGTGGACGGCCGGTGCCCTGCTGGCCGGAGCCTGGAGCATGCGGCGCAGGGACGCCTGAGGGCGAGCGGGTTGATGCCCCGCCAAGTGTCAGTGGCTGCGGGTTTACTGGAGCCATGAACATCGCACAGCACATCGCCCTCATCGACGAGCTGTGCTACCGCCCCTTTCCGGCGGAGCACGGCCCGTCGGACGTCGGCGTCTCGGGGCCCGGCCACCACCTCGCGGTGTTAGAGGCCGGGACCGACGGCGACCCCGGAGCCCGGGCGGTGACGATCGACCAGTTCGAGAAGGACCGGGACGCCGTCTACGAACTCCTCGCCTCCCGCTGGGGGGACACGGACCCCTACAACCTGCAGACCGTGCTGCTGCGCACCGAGCGGGAGGATCTGCCCCGGCCCTGGGCCGAGTTGAGCGCGCGGGCCGGCGTCGCCCACCTGTGGGAGGTGGAGGGCACGGGCCGCTGGGTCGCCGTGGCGGTCGCGGACCGGGACGCCTCACGGGAGGTCCAGCTGCTGGCCCTGGTCACGGAGGCGGACCCGCCCTAGCGGATCAGTCCTCGGCGGCTTCCCGCAGCCGCCCGAACTCCTCCGCCATCGTGTCGAGCGTCCAGTGCGCGTTCAGCCCGCTCGGATTGGGCAGCACCCACACGCGGGTGTCACCGATCGTCCGTGCCTGCGGCCCCACCCGCGCCGTGCGGTCGTCGAACGCGGCGCGGTACGCGGTCACGCCGACCACGGCCAGCCAGCGCGGCCGGAGCCGTGCCACCTTCGCCGCGAGCAGCCGCCCGCCCTCCCGGTACTCCTCGGCGCTCAGCTCGTCCGCCCGGGCGGAGGCCCGCGCCACGACATTGGTGATGCCGAGCCCGTACGACAGCAACTCCTGCTGCTCGGACGGCTTCAGGAGTCGCGGGGTGAACCCGGACCGGTGCAGCACCGGCCAGAAGCGGTTGCCCGGCCGGGCGAAGTGATGGCCGGTCGCGGCCGTCATCAAGCCGGGGTTGATCCCGCAGAAGAGGACGTGCAGACCCTCCGCGACCACGTCGGGCACGACGCGGTCGCGGGCGGCCTGAAGCTCCTCGGGCGTGAAACGCGCCATCGCGAGCGGCGCGTCAGAGGATCGCGCCGGGCGTGTAGCCCGCGGCCTCGGGGTGCTGCTTGACGATCTCCTCGACCCGGGCGACGACGGCGGCGACCTGGTCGCCCGCGGCGCCGGTGAAGGACAGCTTGTCGGCCATCAGCGCGTCCAGCTGGTCCCGGTCCAGCGGGATGCGCGCGTCGGCGGCCAGCTTGTCCAGCAGCTCGTTGCGCTCGGCGCCCTGCTCGCGCATGGCGAGCGCGGAGGCGACGGCGTTCTCCTTGATCGCCTCGTGCGCGAGCTCCCGGCCGACGCCCGCGCGCACGGCGCCCATGAGGACCTTCGTGGTGGCGAGGAACGGCAGGTAACGGTCCAGCTCACGGGCGACGACGGCAGGGAACGGGCCGAACTCGTCGAGCACCGTCAGGAACGTCTCCAGCAGACCGTCCAGCGCGAAGAACGCGTCCGGCAGCGCGACCCGGCGCACCACCGAACAGGACACGTCGCCCTCGTTCCACTGGTCGCCCGCCAGCTCACCGGTCATCGAGGCGTAACCGCGCAGGATCACCATCAGGCCGTTGACGCGCTCGCAGGAGCGGGTGTTCATCTTGTGCGGCATCGCCGAGGAGCCGACCTGGCCGGGCTTGAAGCCCTCGGTGACCAGCTCGTGCCCGGCCATCAGACGGATCGTCTTGGCCAGCGACGACGGGGCCGCCGCCAGTTGCACCAGCGCGGTCACGACCTCGTAGTCCAGCGAGCGCGGGTAGACCTGGCCGACCGAGGTGAACGCCTGCGCGAAGCCAAGGTGCGCGGCGATCCGCTGCTCCAGGTCCGCGAGCTTGGCCGCGTCCCCGCCCAGCAGGTCCAGCATGTCCTGCGCGGTGCCGACGGGGCCCTTGATGCCGCGCAGCGGGTAGCGGCCCAGCAGCTCCTCGACCCGGCCGAACGCCACGAGGAGCTCGTCGGTGGCGGTGGCGAAGCGCTTGCCGAGGGTGGTGGCCTGGGCGGCGACGTTGTGCGAGCGGCCGGCCATGACCAGCTCGCCGTACTCGCCGGACAGCTTGCCGAGCCTGGCCAGGACGGCGACCGCGCGGTCGCGCACGAGCTCCAGCGAGAGGCGGATCTGCAGCTGCTCGACGTTCTCGGTGAGGTCGCGGGACGTCATGCCCTTGTGCACGTGCTCGTGCCCGGCGAGGTCGTTGAACTCCTCGATCCGCGCCTTCACGTCGTGCCGCGTGACCTTCTCGCGCTCGGCGATGGAGGCCAGGTCGACGGTGTCGAGGACGCGCTCGTAGTCGGCGAGCGCCGCGTCCGGCACGTCGATGCCGAGGTCCTTCTGGGCCCGGAGCACGGCGAGCCAGAGCTGCCGCTCCAGCTTCACCTTCTGCTCGGGCGACCAGAGCGTGGCGAGTTCGGCGGAGGCGTAGCGTCCGGCGAGGACGTTCGGGATGCGGGGCTTGGCGGGCGCAGAAGTCACGTGTACGGATTCTACTGGCGATTCCTGCAGGCCAGCGCCGCGGGTGCCTTCGTGGGAACCTACGAATGCGTCCCGGCCGTGTCCACCTGCGGCTACGCCGGGTCCTGTACCGGGTCCTGGGCCGGTTCCTCGTACGGCAGCAGCTCCGGCCGCTTCGGGGGCCGTCCGTCGCCCGAGGAGCGGCCCGTCAGGCGGCGGCCTATCCACGGGAGCAGGTGCTGCCGGGCGAAACGCGCGTCCGCCACGCGCCGCACGACCCAGCCCGGCGGCAGCGTCGCCGCCATCGGCGTGCGCCACTCGGCGTCCTCGGGGTCGTAGCCCAGCGTCTGCCACACCGCCTCCGCGACCCGGCGGTGGCCCTCGGCCGTCAGGTGCAGCCGGTCCACGTCCCACATCCGCGGATCGCTGAGGGAGGGCGCGCCGTACAGGTCGACGACGATCGCGCCGTGCCGGGCGGCCAGCTCGTCGACGCAGGCGAACAGCTCCTCCATGCGCGGCCGGAACCGCTCCAGGACCGGGCCCTGCCGCCCCGGGCTGCGCATCAGCACGAGCTGCCGGCACGCGGGGGCCAGCTTCTCCACGGCCTCCTCCAGGAGCCCGCGGACCCGGCCCATGTCGCACTTGGGCCGCAGCGTGTCGTTGAGCCCGCCGACCAGGGTGATCACGTCGGCTCCCATGGCCGCCGCGACGTCGACCTGCTCGTCGACGATCTGCTGGATGAGCTTGCCGCGCACGGCGAGGTTGGCGTACCGGAAGCCGGGCGCGCGGGCCGCCATCCGCGCGGCGAGCAGGTCGGCCCAGCCGCGGTAGGAGCCGTCGGGCATCAGGTCCGACATGCCCTCGGTGAACGAGTCGCCGATGGCGACCAGGCTGCTGTGGGTGGGGTTCGTCTGCATGGCGACGGAAATGGTATCCCGTGCACATACCCATCAGTCGGTCGGTCCCGCCGGGCCGGGTCCCGGACCCTGGCTGGACAGCTCCGACAGCCGACCGGGCCCGGTTCCTCATGCCCGCTGACCGAACAGCTCCCGCAGGACGTCCTCCATGGTCACCAGCCCGGCCAGCCGTCCGTCCGCCCCGAGGACCGCCGCGAGGTGGGTGCGGCTGCCCCGCATGGCCGTGAGGACGTCGTCCAGCGGCGTGTGTTCCCGCACCCGCGCGATGGGGCGCATGTCCCGCAACCGGAACGCCACGTCACGCCCGGCGGCGTCCAGCGCGTCCTTCACATGCAGGTACCCGACGATCCGCCGCCCCTCGTCGACCACCGGGAAGCGGGAGAACCCGGACTCCGCCGACAGCCGCTCCAGTTCCTCCGGGGTGACACCGACACTCGCGTACACCACGTGTTCCAGCGGCAGCACCACGTCCCGCACCGGGCGGCGGCCCAGCTCCAGCGCGTCGCGCAGCCGCTCCTGGGCGCGGTCGTCGATCAGGCCCGCCTCGCTGGAGTCCTTCACGATCTGCGCTATCTCGGCGTCCGAGTAGGAGGCGGCGACCTCCTCCCGGGCCTCCACCCGCAGCAGCTTCAGCAGCGTGTTGGCGAACGCGTTCACCGTGAAGATCACCGGACGCAGGGCGCGGGACAGCGCCACCAAGGGCGGTCCGAGTGCCAGCGCGCTGCGCACCGGCTCGGCGAGCGCGATGTTCTTCGGCACCATCTCGCCGAGCAGCATGTGCAGATAGGTCGCAAGCGACAGCGCGATCACGAAGGACACCGCGTGCCCCGCCCCCTCCGGCACGCCCACCGCGTGGAACACCGGCTCCAGCAGGTGCGCGATCGCGGGCTCGGCCACCACACCCAGCACCAGCGTGCACAGCGTGATGCCGAGCTGGGCGGCCGCCATCAGCGCGGACACGTGCTCCAGGCCCCACAGCACGCTCTTCGCGCGCCGGTCGCCCTGGTCGGCGTAGGGCTCGATCTGGCTGCGGCGCACGGAGATCAGCGCGAACTCCGCGCCGACGAAGAAGGCGTTGACGACGAGCGTCGCCAGTCCGATCAGCAGCTGGACGGCGGTCACAGCTCCACCCCCTTCTCGTCGGGCTTGTGGTCGTCGAGAGGGGCGCGCAGCCGGACGCGGGAGGCCCGGCGCCCCGCGGCGTCCAGGACCTCCAGGTGCCAGCCGGCGACCTCGAGGGTGTCCCCCGCGGCCGGTATCCGGCCGAGCACCGTCGCCACCAGCCCGGCGAGCGTCTCGTAGGGCCCCTCCGGCGCGCGCAGCCCGACCCGCTCGAGGTGGTCCACGCGTGCGGAGCCGTCGGCCGAGTACAGCGCGTGCCCGGACTCGTCGGTGCCTGCCGCGGCCAGGTCCGGCGTCTCGTGCGGGTCGTGCTCGTCACGCACCTCGCCGACGACCTCTTCGACGATGTCCTCCAGCGTGGCCACGCCCGCCGTGCCGCCGTACTCGTCGATCACGACGGCCATCGTGCGCTTGCCGGAGAGCCGGTCCAGGAGCCGGTCGACGGTGAGCGTCTCCGGGACCAGCAGGGGTTCGCGCATCAGCTCGGAGACGTAGATCCGGGTCCGGCGCTCGGCCGGTACCGCCAGCACGTCCTTGACGTGGGCGGTCCCGACGACCGAGTCGAGGGTCCCGCGGTAGACGGGGAACCGGGACAGGCCCGTCGCCCGGGTCGCGTTCGCCACGTCCTCCAGGGTCGCCTGCACCTCCAGCGCGACGACCTGCACCCGGGGGGTCATGACGTTCTCCGCGGTCAGGTCGGCGAGGTTCAGCGTGCGCACGAACAGCTCGGCGGTGTCCGCCTCCAGGGCGCCCTCCTTGGCGGAGTGCCGGGCGAGGGCGGCCAGCTCCTGCGGCCCGCGTGCCGAGGCGAGTTCCTCGGCGGGCTCGACACCGATCCGCCGCACGACCCGGTTCGCGGTGTTGTTCAGGTGCGTGATGAACGGCCGGAACGCGGCACTGAACCAGCGCTGTGCGTTGCCCACGGTCTTGGCGACGGTCAGCGGCGAGGAGATCGCCCAGTTCTTGGGCACCAGCTCGCCGACGACCATGAGGAACACCGTGGACAAGGCGGTGCCGACCACCAGTGCGATGCTGTGCGACGCCGAGCGCGACACGCCGAGGTCCTCCAGCGGCCCCGCGATCAGGGCGGCGATCGACGGCTCCGCGAGCATGCCGACCACCAGGTTGGTGACGGTGATGCCGAGCTGCGCCCCGGAAAGCTGGAACGTCAGGTTCCGTACGGCCTTCAGCGCACCCTGCGCACCCCGCTCGCCCCGCTCGACGGCCTGCTCCAGTTCGGCGCGCTCGACCGTGGTGAGGGAGAACTCGGCGGCCACGAAGGCACCGCAGGCGAGCGAGAGCGCGATCGCCGCCAGGAGGAGGAGCACTTCGGTCATCGGTTCACCCCCGTTCCATGGTTGTCCAGGACGGGGCGGAACGCGCGGTGTCGCGCACGGGGAGGCTCGCCCATGGGCGGAGGCTCACAACCTTTCATGCAGGACCGAGTGGCCACTCAAGGGTAAAGGATGGGCAAAGTCCGCCTCGTGTTGTGATCATGACCCCGCGGCCACACCTACTCGGTGAGCGGCTTCACCCAACGTCGCCACTGCTCCTCTGCCCCGTATCCGGCCGCTCCCCACGTCCGGTGCGCGGTCTCGTTGCGCGTGAGTACCATCGCGTCCGCGCGGCGCCCGCCGAGCCGTACGAACCGCTCCTCCGCGGCGGCGAGCAACGCGGTCGCGATGCCCCGGCGGCGGTGCTCCGGGTGCACGGCCAGCCGGTACAGATGACAGCGCCAGCCGTCGAACCCGGCGATCACCGTGCCCGCCAGTTCGCCGCACCGTTCGGCCAGGATCAGCGCCTCGGGGTCACGCTCCACGAGCCGCTCCACCCCGCCGCGGTCGTCGCTGATGCTCGTCCCCTCGGCGGCGACCTTCCAGAAGGCCAGCACGGCGTCGAGGTCCTCGGGCGTCGCGGCCCGGATACGCAAGTCGGTCATCCCAAGATCACATCACTCACGCCGGACCGCGGCAGGCCGTTTCACCATCCGGACGTCACTCGTGCGCGATGGCCGCCAGGACGTTCATGCGGGAGGCACGCAACGCCGGCAGCAGCGCCGCCACCACCCCGACCACCGCCGAGCCGGCCACCACCAGCACGATCGTGACCCACGGGATCGCCAGGACCGTCATGCCCTGGAGCGCCAGCACCCGCTGCATGCACACACCCCACACCAGCCCCAGCGCCAGCCCGAGGACCGCGCCGAACACCGCGATCACCACCGACTCCAGCCGGATCATCCGCCGCAGCTGACGCCGGGCCAGCCCGATCGCCCGCAACAGGCCGATCTCCCGGGTGCGTTCGACGACCGACAGCGCGAGGGTGTTGACCACGCCCAGCACCGCGATGATGATCGCCAGCCCGAGCAGCGCGTACACGAGGTACAGCAGGACGGCGATCTGGTCATGGACCAGCTGCTTGTAGTCGGCCAGGTCCCGCACCTGCACCTGTGGGTACGGATCCAGGGTCTGCTCCAGGTGCGCGCGCAGATCGTCGTCGCTCGTGCCGGGGGAGCCGTTGACGTACAGGGCGGAGTCCCGGCCGCCCGGCGCGTAGCGCTCCAGGGTGCCCAGCCCGAAGAACAGCCCGCCCTGGGTGCCGAATCCCTCGGCGGCGTCCTGATCGGTGAGCGCGCCGACCGTCAGCTCGGCCGAGCGTCCGCCCGGGAACTCCACCGGGAGGACGCTGCCCACGCGTACGCCGTGGTCGCGAGCGAAGTCCCGGTCCATGGCCAGGTGCCCGCGGGCGAGCGCGGCCGCGGAGTCCCCTTGCACATAGGTGATGTCGGCGACCTCGTCGAGCCGCGGGTCGTACCCCGCCGCCGTGGTCTCCACGCGGTCGCCGTCCGGGAGACGTACCGCGACCGGTGTGAACCTCCCACGCACGACCAGGCCCACGCCCTCGGTGCGGCGCACCTTGTCGGTGACCTCCTGCGGGAACGGCTGGAAGTTGGTGTTCTGCACGACGAAGTCGGCGCCGAGCGTCGTGTCGATCTGCCGGTCGAACGACGCGGTCATCGACTCGCTCGCCACCGACATCCCGCCGACCAGGGCGATCCCCACCATCAGCGCCGCCGCGGTGGCTCCGGTGCGGCGGGGGTTGCGCAGCGCGTTGCGCTGGCTCATCCGGCCGATCGGACCGAACAGCGCGGGGAAGGCCGCGCCGAGCACCCGGATCACCGGGCGCACCAGCAGGGGCCCGGCGATCACCGTCGCGATCAGGGTGAGCACCACGCCCAGCCCGAGCAGGGACGCCGCCGACGGCGTCTGCCGGGACACCGCGCAGCCCGCGAGGGCCGCCGCACCGGCCGCCCCGACGAGCGCGCCCGCTACCGCCCGCATCCGCAGCGGTCGGCCCACCCCGGCCACCTCGGCGTCCGAGAGCGCGGCCATCGGCGAGACACCCGCGGCCCGCCGGGCCGGGAGGTACGCGGCGACGAAGGTGACGCCGAGCCCGACGACGTACGCCGCCACCGGGGTGACCCAGCCGATCTGCATCTCGTCGGCGTCGATGTTCATGCCGAGCAGGCCCATCAGTCCGATCAGCCCGGCCGCCAGCCCGATGCCCGCGGCGAGTCCCAGCGTGGAGCCGACCAGTCCGAGCAGCAGGGCCTCCATGAGCACCGAGGCCCGGACCTGGCGCCGGTCGGCGCCCAGCGCCCGCAGCAGGCCCAGCTCACGGGTGCGCTGGGCGATGAGCATGGAGAAGGTGTTGACGATCAGGAAGACGCCGACCAGAACGGCGACCCCGGCGAAGCCGAGCATCACGTACTTGATGACGTCGAGGAACCCGCCCAGCTGCTCGACGTCCGATTCGGCCTGCTCACCGGCCGTCCTGAAGTCGTAGGTGTGCGTGCCGAGCACGTCGGCCACGCGCTGTTTGAGCCGGGCGTCGCCGACGCCCGGCGCCGCGTCGACGGAGATGCTCGTGGCCGTGCCCGCCCGGCCCAGCAGCTTCGTCTGGGCGGTCGGGGTGTCGAAGTAGAGCAGCGCGGAGCCGGGGTTCGTGGTCCTGAAGGCGACGATGCCGACCACCCGGACCCGGAACGACCCGGGGGGTGCGATGACCCTGAGGGTGTCGCCCACGTGCACGTGCTTGCGGCCGGCGGTCTCGGAGTCGAGCAGCGCCTGCGCGGGTCCGCGCGGGGCATGGCCCGAGTCCAGCCGCACGGGGCTGCGCTCGTTGGGGTTCCAGGCGTAACCGAGCGTCGGTGCCCCGGTGGTCGGGCCCACAGGCTCGTTCTTCTCGTTCACGACCGTGAGGCCGTTCACCTTCACGTCGGCGCGGGCCGCCGCGACCCCGTCGACCCGCCGGACCCGTTCGGCGAACGCGGCCGGCAGGGTGGCCGTACGGCCCGACGGCAGCGCCTCGTCGAGGTCCTTCTTCGGGCTGACCGTGACATCGGCCGCCGTGGAGGCGAACAGCCGGTCGAACGTGTGGCTCACGGTGTCCGAGAAGATCAGGCTCCCCGTGACGAACGCGACGGACAGCAGGACGGCGAGCGCCGAGAGCAGCAGCCGCCCCTTGTGCGCCAGGAAGCTCCTCAGGGTCGCTTTGAGCACGGGCTCAGTTCTCCTCGCCCGGCACCGGGGTGCCGACGTCCTCGGAGCGGGTGCGGATCACGTCGAACCTCTTCATCCGCTCCAGGACCGCCTCAGCGGTGGGGCGCCGCATCTCGTCGACGATCCGGCCGTCCCCGAGGAAGAGCACCAGGTCCGAGTGGGCGGCCGCGCCGGGGTCGTGGGTGACCATGACGACGGTCTGCCCGAGCCGGTCCACCGCCTCGCGCAGGAAACCGAGGACCTCCAGGCCGGCTCGCGAGTCCAGGTTGCCGGTCGGTTCGTCCGCGAAGATCAGCTCGGGCCGGGAGGCCAGCGCCCGCGCGCAGGCCACGCGCTGCTGCTGCCCGCCGGAGAGCTGCGAGGGCCGGTGCCCGAGCCGGTCCCGCAGGCCCAGGGTGTCGATCACCTGGTCCAGCCACTTCGCGTCAGGCTTGCGGCCCGCGATGTCCATCGGCAGGGTGATGTTCTCCAGCGCGTTCAGGGTCGGGATGAGGTTGAACGACTGGAACATGAACCCGATCCGGTCCCGGCGCAGCCGCGTCAGCTCGCGCTCCCGCAGTCCCGTGATCTCCGTGTCACCGAGCCACACCTGACCGGCGGAGACGCTGTCGAGCCCGGCCAGGCAGTGCATCAGGGTGGACTTCCCCGAACCCGACGGGCCCATCACCGCGGTGAAGCGGCCCCGGACGACGTCCACGTCCACCGAGTCGAGTGCGAGCACGGTCGTCTCACCCGTGCCGTACGCCTTGGTCAGGCCGCGGGCGCGGGCAGCGATCCCGTCGGCCGGCGCGAGGCCGGGAGCGTGCTGCGCAGCAGGTGTGGACAAGGCCGCCTCCTCCGGGTGGACGTGCAGGGCCCCAACCCTGCCCGAGAGTAATGTGACCCGGCCCACACTCGGTATCCTCCGCGGGTCGGACACCGCCCTTGCCGGTGCTAGCGCCTTAGCGCTAGCTTCGGGGTATGGCGAAGACCCAGCTGAACGTGCGCGTCGACGAGGGCACCGCCCGCGCCGCCCGTGAACGCGCCCTGGCCCGCGGGATGAGCGTCAACCGCTACATCGAGGAGCTGGTCCGACAGGACACCGGCGAGGTGGGCCACACCTTCGTGGAGGCCGCCGCCGACTTCATGAAGCAGTACGAGTCCGTCTTCGCCGAGGAGTTCGGTGGAGGTGCACCCGCTCGAGCGAAGCCGCGAGTGGGGGAGGACCGCGAGGGCACGCGCGAAGGTCGCCACTGAACCGTTGAACAACCTCGAGATCGACCTCGCCTGGCTGCTGATGCTCGCCGAGCACAAGACCCCCGGGGACCCCCAGGTCACCGACTGGGGAGCACTCGTCGCCGCAGTCGCCCGCCACCAGGCCGCCGTGTTCGACGTCCCCGTCTACGACAGCCCGCACGCCCGCGCCGCCGCCCTGCTCCAGCTCCTGATCCACGTCCCCGCGCTGGAACGCTCCAACGCCCTGTTCGCCTCCGCCGTCGCCTACGCCTACCTCGTCGCCAGCGGCGTCAAGGTCATCACCTCGCCCGAGCAGGTGCGCGACCTCGCCCGGCTGGTCAAGAGCGGCGAGGCGTCCGTACGGGAGATCGAGCAGGAGCTGCGGCAGTGGAGTCTGTGATCACCCAGGCGCCACGGGGAGCCTGTGATCACCCGCCGGCCGGGCGCCACGCGGTCCCGAGCACGCAGTACGAGGTGGGCAGCTGCGGCCCCTCCGCCGGCATCAGCACCTGCCGGTAGGGGCCGAGTTCGAACCCGGCGTCCCGCAGCGCCCGCACGGGCTCCCGCGCCACATGGCAACCCCCGCTCAGCAGCGGCCACACCGTCCGGTCCAGCGCCTGCTGGGTGAAGGTCATCGCCCGGCCGCCGCCCCGGCCGTGCTCGAAGAACCGCACCTCGCCGCCCGGCCGCAGCACCCGCCGCAGCTCCCCGAGCGCCCGGGGCACGTCCCGCACACTGCACAGCACCAGCGACACCACGGCCGCGTCGAAGCCCTCGCTCTTGACCGGCAGCGCCTCGGCCGCTCCCGGCACCACGTCCACCGGCACCTCGGCCCGCAGAGCGGCCTCCACGGCCAGCCGCCGCAGCCGCCGCTCCGGTTCGATGGCCACGACCTCCGCGACGGTGCCCGGATAGTGTGCGAAGTTCAGCCCGTTGCCCGCGCCGATCTCGATCACCCGTCCCGCCAGCCCGCCGAGCAGTCTCCCGCGTATCGGGCCCATGCCCATCCGGGCCTCGGCGGCCACGCTGATCCGGGCGTAGCAGCGGGCGAACAGCGGATGGTGCACGGCGTCCCGTGACACCTTGCCGGAGCGGAGCGGCATGGGAACCTCCCTGACAAGGTCGGCCTTGCGCTGTGGGGTGATTCTCCCCCTCGCGAGCCCGCCGCACCCCTGTTCACCGCTCGCGGGAGGACCCGGCCCCGAGCGGGCCGTGACCGGGGCCCGCTCGGTTCGGGTCCGCCGCTAGGCGAGTTCCGCCGCCAGCAGCGCCGCCGTCCGGGCCACCAGCGGGTTGTCTGCCTCGGCGTCCTCCTCCGGCTGCGTGGTCAGCACCGACATCACGATCGGCGGACCGTCCGGCGGCCAGGTGATGCCCACGTCGTTGTTGCTGCCGTACCGCCCGCCACCCGTCTTGTCGGCGAGCAGCCAGCGGGCCGGCAGACCCTTGCGGAACCTCTCCAGGCTCGTGGTGTTGCCCAGCAGCCATTCCGTGAGCCGGGCCCTGTCCCGGGGCTCGAGCACGTCGCCGAGCACCAGCCGGGCGTAGGTCAGGCCGATGGCACGCGGCGAGGTCGTGTCGGTGACGCGCCACGGCTCCGCGGAGTTGAGCTTGGGCTCCCAGCGGTCGAGCCGGGTGACGCGGTCACCGGTCGAGCGGGCGAAGCGCGTGATCGCGGTCGGGCCGCCCAGCTCCCTCAGCAGCAGGTTGCCAGCGGTGTTGTCGCTGAAGCGAAGGGTGGCGTCGCACAGTTCTCCGACGGTCATGCCGGTCGCGACGTGGTCCTTGGTGACGGGGGAGTATTCCGACGCGTCGACGCAGGCCTGGGTGTAGTGGATGCGCCGGGCCAGGAACTCGCCGTCGCGGTCCAGGTCGCGCAGCACCGCCGCGGCGGCCAGTGTCTTGAACACCGAGGCCATCGGGAAGCGCTCGTCGGCCCGGTAGGCCACCGTCCGGCCCGTGCGCAGGTTGCGGGCGTACACGCCCAGCCGGGCGGTGTGCTCCCGCTCCAGTTCCCGTAACCGCGCGGTCGCCCCGCCGGTGGCGGTCGAGGCGTGTGCGGTGCCGCCGCCCAGGGCGAGAGCGGCGGCGGCCGTGCCGATCGTGAGGGCCGTGCGGCGGGACGGGCGTGATCCGTTCGTGTACAAGGTGGTCCCTTCGAAGGCGATCACTTACGTGGTCGAACACGCGATCACGGCCGCTTCGGTTTCACCACGCGTCAGCCGGGCCCCTCAGAACGCCTCGGGCGCCTCCCGTACCCGGAAGGCCTCCGCGTCCCAGGAACCGTCCAGTCCGGGAGCAAGCCACTGCGGCGCCGCCGCCCGGAAGGCGGTGGGGGGCAGGACGCCCGCCCCCTCCGGGACGGAGCCCAGCAGCGGCGCTCCGGCCACGTCCGGCAGGTCCGCGAGATTGCAGCGCGCGGCGAGATCCGGGGCCGCGGGCCAGCTGCCGATCACGATCCCGGCCGGTTCCAGCCCCCGGGAGCGCAGTTCACGCGCCGTGAGCTCCGTGCTGTTGAGGGTGCCGAGACCCGCGGGCGCCACGACCAGCACCGGCGCCGACAGCAGCCGGGCCGCGTCCGCCAGGGTCCCTCCGGCCGCGTCGAACCGTACGAGCAGCCCGCCCGCCCCTTCGACCAGCACCAGGTCGTGCTCGGTGGCCAGCTTGGCGGCGGCCTCCGCGACCTCCTGCGGATGCACCGGCGCCCGGCCGGCCCGGCGCGCCGCGGTGGCCGGGGCCAGCGGCCCGGGATACCGGGCCACTTCTGCCGTCGTCACCGGGCCCGCCAGGCGCGCCACCTCGGCGGCGTCCCCGGGCTCGTCCGGCCCCACGCCCGTCTGGGCGGCCTTCAGCACGGCCACCGAACGGCCCGCCGCCAGCGCCGTCGCCGCGACGGCGGCGGTCACGACCGTCTTGCCGACCTCCGTGCCCGTGCCCGTGATCACCAGTACCGGCATGTCATCCCTCCCGCGCCGCGGCGCACACGGCGCGCGCGATCCTCGCCAGGTCCGCGTCGCCCGTCACGTACGGCGGCATGGTGTAGATCAGATCGCGGAACGGCCGCAGCCACACGCCCTCGCGCACGGCAGCTCGCGTCGCCGCCTCCATGTCCACGGCGTGGTCCAGCTGGACGACGCCGATGGCGCCGAGGACGCGGACGTCCTGCACGCCCGGCAGGTCCCGCGCGGCCGCGAGCCCGTCCCGCAGCCCCGCCTCGATCCGCTTGACCTCCGCGAGCCAGTCCTGGCCGAGCAGCAGCTCGATCGAGGCGCAGGCCACCGACGCCGCCAGCGGGTTGCCCATGAACGTGGGCCCGTGGGCGAGCACCGGCACCTCGCCCCGCGAGATGCCGTCGGCCACCCGCGCGGTGCACAGGGTCGCCGCCATGGTCATGTAGCCGCCGGTCAGCGCCTTGCCCACGCACATCACGTCCGGCGTGACGGCCGCGTGCTCCGCAGCGAACATCGCACCCGTACGGCCGAAGCCGGTCGCGATCTCGTCGAACACCAGCAGCACGTCGTGCGCGTCGCACGCCTCGCGCAGCACCCGCAGATAGGCGGGGGAGTGGAACCGCATCCCGCCCGCGCCCTGCACCACCGGCTCGACGATCACCGCCGCCAGTTCACCGGCGTGCTGTTCGATCAGCGACCGCAACTGCTCGGCGTACGCGTCCTCGTACTGCGCCGGGGGCGGGCCGGCGAACACCTGACGCTGGAGCACGCCGGTCCACAGGCCGTGCATCCCGCCCTCCGGATCGCACACCGACATCGGCTGCCAGGTGTCGCCGTGGTAGCCGCCGCGCCAGGTCAGCAGCCGTTGCTTGGCGGGACGGCCCAGCGAACGCCAGTACTGCAGGCACATCTTGACCGCGACCTCGACCGACACCGACCCGGAGTCGGCCAGGAAGACGTGCTCGAGGCCTTCGGGTGACAGGTCGACGAGGAGCTTCGCCAGCCGCACGGCGGGCTCGTGGGTGAGCCCGCCGAACATCACGTGGGACATCCGCTCGAGCTGCTCGCGGGCGGCCTCGTTGAGCACCGGGTGGTTGTAGCCGTGGATCGCCGACCACCAGGACGACATCCCGTCGACCAGTTCGCGCGGACCGTCCGGCACTTGTGAACCGCCGGGCGCCCCCGGACCGCTCGGTCCTCCCGAACCACCCGGACCGCTCTGCGCTCCCGAGCCGTCGGCGAGCCGCAGCCGTACCCCGCTCGCCGACTCCACGACGAGCGGTTCCTGCCGCCCGGGCATCGGACCGTACGGGTGCCACACATGCCGCCGGTCGAGCTCCAGCAGCTCGGGCACCGCCAGGTCAGGCATTGGGCGCGAGGTCCGTTCCGGCGCCCCGGCGGCGGACGGCGACCAGGTCGGTACGGGCGTCCGCGGCCGTACGGGGCTCGGAGACCTCCGGCGCGGCGTCGGAGCCGCAGGCTCCGCCACCTTCGGAACCGCAGACGCCGCCACCGTCGTGGCAGCCCCCGGCGGCCCGGTGCTCCGGCAGCGTCACCTGGTCGGTGCCCTCCACCTCGAAACCGGCGTCCGCGATCATCTCCAGGTCGGCCTTGCCGGCCTGGCCCTCACTGGTGAGGTAGTCGCCGAGGAAGATCGAGTTGGCCAGGTGCAGCGCGAGCGGCTGCATCGTGCGCAGATGGACTTCGCGCCCGCCCGCGATCCGCACTTCGACGTCCGGGCAGACGAACCGCGTCATCGCCAGGATCCTGAGGCAGCGCTGGGGCGTCAGGTTCCACTCCTTGCCGAGCGGGGTGCCCTCGAACGGGATCAGGAAGTTGACCGGAACCGAGTCCGGGTCCAGCTCACGCAGCGAGTAGACGACGTCCACCAGGTCCTCGTCCGTCTCGCCCATGCCGGCGATCAGCCCGGAGCATGCGGACAGACCGGCCGCGTGCGCCTTCTGCACGGTGTCGACGCGGTCCTCGTAGGTGTGCGTGGTGGTGATCTCGCCGTACGTGGCCTCGGACGTGTTGAGGTTGTGGTTGTAGGCGTCGGCGCCGGCCTCGCGCAGCCGCTCCGCCTGGCCGTCGGAAAGCAGTCCGAGGCAGGCGCACACCTCGACGCCCTCGTTGTTGTCCTTGATCGCCTTGATCGTCTCGGAGACCCGGTCCACGTCCCGGTCGGTCGGGCCGCGCCCGCTCGCCACCAGGCACACCCGCTTGGCCCCGCCCGCCACCCCGGCCGCCGCCGCGTCGGACGCCTGGTCGGGCTTCAGCCAGGTGTACTTCAGGATCCCGGCCGTCGAGCCGAGCCGCTGCGAACAGTAGGAGCAGTCCTCGGGGCACAGGCCGGACTTGAGGTTGACGAGATAGTTCAGTTTCACCCGTCGGCCGAACCAGTGCCGGCGCACCTTTCCGGCCGCGGCCACCACATCGAGCAGGTCGTCGTCGGACGTCGCGAGGACGGCCAGTGCCTCGTCGCGGGTCGGCAGCTCGCGCCGAAGCCCCTTGTCCACCAGCGTGTTCAGCAGGTCCATGGGAGCCGATCCTGTCCTAAGGAGGCGCCCGGGGCAAAGGAGAGTTCGTACAACAGAGTCGCTTCGAGGTGTGGGTATTGCCACACACTGACCTGCTGGTGGTCCCGCTAGTGTCTGTGCACTGCCTACAAATTCCCCGGGAGACCACCCATGGCGTTCGGCTGGATCGACGAGCAGGCGGCGCTGCGGGCCCGCGCCGGACTCGTACGGACTCTGCGCCCCCGTCCGGCCGATTCGCCGCTCCTGGACCTGGCGAGCAACGACTACCTCGGGCTGGCGCGCCATCCCGAGGTCACCGAGGGGGCGGCCCGGGCCGCGCGGGACTGGGGCGGAGGCTCGACCGGCTCCCGGCTCGTCACCGGGACGACCGAACTGCACGCCGAACTCGAGCGGGAACTGGCCGATTTCTGCGGTTTCGAGGCGGCCCTCGTCTTCTCCTCCGGCTACGCCGCCAACCTCGCCGCGGTCACCGCGCTGGGCCCCCACGGATCCCTGATCGTCTCGGACGCGGGCAACCACGCCTCGCTCATCGACGGCTGCCGGCTGGCCCGCGGCACCACCCAGGTGGTGGCGCACGCCGAACCGGACGCCGTGCGCAAGGCGCTGGCGACCCATGAGGGCACGGCGATCGCGGTGTCCGACACGGTCTTCTCGGTCGACGGCGACGCGGCCCCCCTCACCGCGCTCGCCGAGGCCTGCCGGGGGCAGGGCGCCGGGATGGTCGTCGACGACGCCCACGGGCTGGGCGTTCTCGGTGACGGCGGCCGTGGCGCCCCGCACGCCGTGGGCCTCGCGGGCGCCGGCGATGTCGTCGCGACGGTCACCCTCTCCAAGTCGCTCGGCAGCCAGGGCGGAGCCGTCCTCGGCCCGGCGCGGGTCGTCGACCACCTGGTCAACGCGGCCCGGACCTTCATCTTCGACACCGGGCTCGCACCCGCGGCGGCGGGGGCGGCCCTGGCGGCCCTGCGGCTGCTGCGCCGCGAGCCGCAGCGGGCCGCACGGGCCCGCGCAGTGGCGGGCGAACTGCACGCACGCCTGACCGCCGCGGGTCTGGAAGCGGTCCGTCCGGACGCCGCGGTGGTCTCGGTGCGGGCGGCCTCTCCCGAGGACGCCGTGCGCTGGGCGGCACAGTGCCGCGCGGCGGGCCTGGCCGTGGGGTGCTTCCGGCCCCCTTCCGTGCCGGACGGCATCTCACGGCTCAGGCTGACCGCACGCGCGGACCTGACCGGTCAGCAGATCGAACGCGCTGTACGGCTGATCGGCGAGACGCGGCCGTGAGTCGGCGTGACACGGCCGTGCGTCGCGCGATGACGGGATGACGGTCTGATCGAGCGCGCCTGCAAGCGCGCCTACATGCGGTCCACCCCGGCCGTGAAGGCCTGCCAGCTCCCCGCGGAGAAGAGCAGCGCGGGCCCGGCCGGGTCCTTGGAGTCGCGCACGGCGAGCAGTCCGGCCCAGGGCGGGGCATCAGGGCACCCGGTCTCGACGCAGTTGTTCGCGCCGGTGCTGTAGCTGCTGCGCAACCACCGCACACCGTGCAGTTCGATGCTTGAGGGGACGTGACGAGGCAGTGCACGCATGGTGCCTCCTTACGCGCCGGCGGCTGTCCCGGCGATGAAATCCAACGAGTCCTCGGGCGAAAGGGCGTGGATCTGAAGGGCGTTGAAGGCCTCCGTGTAGGCCTGGAGGTCTTCTTTCCGTTCGAGGTAGAGGCTACTCGTCAAGTGGTCGAGAACAACCACATCCAGATCGGAAGTGCTCGAAAATGAGAAGATAACGAAAGGTCCGGTGACGCCGATGTGCGCCCCGGCGGCGAACGGCAGTACCTGCAGGCGTACTTGGGGCAACCGGGCCGCCTCGACCAGTCGTTCCAGCTGGCGGGCCATGACCCCGGGCCCGCCCACTTCCCGCCGTAGCACCGCCTCGTCCAGCACGGCGCTCAGTTTCAGCGGCGGATCGGCGCGCAGCACGTCCTGCCGGGCCAACCGCACCTCGACCAGCGTGTCGAGCCGATCCTCCGGCAGTCCCTCCACCGCGGCCCGGGTCACCGCGCGCGCGTACTCGGCGGTCTGGAGCAGCCCCGGGACGACGGCGGTCTCCAGCGTGCGCATCGCGCCGGCCTGCGACTCCAGGCTGATGAAGTCCCGGTAGGTCGGCGGCAGTACCCCGCGGTAGGCGTGCCACCAGTGGTGCCGGCCGTCGCTGTCCTCAGCGCCCGCCAACACCATGAGCAGTTCGCGGAGTTGTGCGTCCGTCACGCCGTAGGCATCCAGAAGTAACCGCACATCGGCCGGTTTCACCCCGCTCGTGCCCGTCTCGATCCGGCTGACCTTTGACTGGTGCCAACCCACCAGCCGGGCCGCCTCACCGCTCGTGAGCCCCGCCGAGGAGCGCAGCGCACGCAGTTCGGCGCCCAGTTTCCGGCGGCGCACCGCGGGACCGTGCTGCATGGGCTTCTCCTTACTCCTTCGGAGCCACCCAAATACGGTCTCGCGTCGCAGAGTTCACCGCTTTGAGCGACAGATATATGCACATCTTGGTGGATCGCCGACCTTCACGGGTGTTCTGGTGGCAGTCTGACGACGAAGCACCAGTCCGGGACCGTACTCGAACCATCCGCTCCGTGTCGGGCTACGGTCCCGTGGGAAAGGGACGACGTCGCCATGGCAGACCATCTGGAAGCATCCGTCACTCTGCCGAGCGATCCCGCCTCGGTCTCCGCAGCGCGTGCCTACGTGGTGAGCACGCTGGCGGAGTGGGGCCTGCCGGCGGACACGGAGGTGTCCGACACCGTCCGGCTCATCATCTCGGAACTCGCCACCAACGCCGTCCAGCACACCTTCGGCCAGTCGCCCACCTTCACCGTGGGCCTCGAGCTGGACCGCGACGAACAGCTGCGCATCGGTGTCACGGACAGTCACCCACGCTTCCCCAGACGCCTGCCCGCAGCCGTCCAGCAGGACAACGGCCGCGGCTTGGTCATCATCCGCTGGCTGACCGCCGAGTGCGGCGGCAGACTGCGCATCCGCCCGACCCGCGAGGGCGGCAAGACCATCTCGATCGAACTCCCGTGGGCCGTTCCGGTCCGGCCGGTGACGACGGCGGGCCGGCAGGAGCCGTAGCCGGTCACCACAGAACCTGGAAGACCTGACGGATCTGCCCGCGGCCGTCACCGGTGCCGAGTCGATGCCTCCCGGTGCGCTGCCGCCCCTCGAACCCCTGACGGCTGCCGGACAGTGCGCCGCAGCGGTGCGGGCACCCTGATCCCGGCCCCCTGCGGATCCTCCCCGGCGGCCTCCTCGGCCCCCTTCCGTTCCCCGTGCAGCCCCGCCCGTCGCACCAGCCGCGGAAGCACCCCCCACAGCCCGACGCAGACCAGGAAGGTCGCGACGCCCGCGGCGATGCCACCGGTACGGCCCGTGGTCACGTCGACCACCAGGAGCACCGAACCGCTGAACGCGAACACCAGCACACTCAGACCGGTCGTGGCCAGGCGCGAGGAGACCTGCACTATGCGCGGCTTGGCGCCCTGCCGGAAGAGGGAGCGGTGCAGCGCGGCCGGCGCGGTGAACAACGCGGCGGCCAGGACCGCCAGCAGCAGCGTGATGACGTAGGTGACGCGCTGGACCGTGTCGAGGTCCCCGAAGCGCGAGGTGAAGGCCAGCGACAGCAGGAAGGCGAAGAGGATCTGCACACCCGTCTGGGTGACGCGGAGTTCCTGGAGCAGCTCGACGAAGTTGCGGTCGGCGCGTTGCAGCGGAGTCTCGTTGCGCGCGGTGCAAGGACGGTGCTCGGCCATGACATCACGGGTATCCACAGGAGCCCGTGTCACGCTCCGGCGTGCGGCGGCGCGTCAAGGACGCCGCCGCACGCCGGGCGGATCACTTCACGCGCCCGTACCAGACGCTCTTGGTCCAGATCTTCTGCAGCCGCACCACGTCCCCGCTCTTCGGGGAGTGCCAGAGCTTGTTCTTACCCGCGTAGATGCCGACGTGGTACACGTTGCTGCCCGAGTGGAAGAACACCAGGTCTCCCGCCTTGCGGTTCTTGGCGGAGATGTGGCGCGTCTTGTTGTACTGCTGGGCAGCCGTGCGGGGGAGCTTCTTGCCGGCCTTCTTGAACGAGTAGAGCGTGAGCCCGGAGCAGTCGAACCGGTGCGGACCGGTGGCCCCGTACTTGTAAGGTGCACCCTTCTTCGAGGCCGCTATCTGGAGTGCCTTGGTCGCCGGCGTGGCCGCTGCGGCGTCGGAGGCGAAGCCGGGTGCCACGATCGAGCCGCCCACCGCGGCGATGGTGAGCGCCGAGGCGGTGCCGGCTCGGGCCATGAGCGACGGGACACGATTGAGCGCAGTCATGCGCAACCCTTCGTCAGCCGCCTGTGAAGGATGACCTGTCGGATTCGGGCTGACAAAGTTGCCCGGCCGCTGACGCGGCTTCACCCCAAGGGCTGCTCGGATCCGGTCATGGCGTGACCGTCCCGGCGACCCGTCGTGCTCGGGTCCTCCACTCCTGCCGATCCACTCCTGTCGACCGGTCATCCGGGCGGCGGCAGGACTCGGCGTCCGCCCGGATCGCCCCGCCACAGCGGCGGGGGCTTGTCGTCAGACAGGGATCTTGGCGCATGCCTGTCCGGATTTCCCAACGGAACCGGGGATTTGTGTTGTTACTCACCACTCACCCGTTCGGGTGGACACGTGTGCGTTCGCGCCACTGTTCACGGGTTCGCGGACCGTCGGACCAGCAGCGGAATGCCTCATTCCGCCCTGAGGCTACGCGCGTTGCGCAACCGGAAGGGTCCCAAAATTGGTCCTCCGCCTACTCCGAACAGGGGTACGTCTTTTGGTCCGTTTCAACTCAACTGCCAACGCTTCGAGTCGCGTCGGGCATCCGGGTCGAGGCTCGCGCGTCAACTGACGGACTCCGGGGACAGGGTGAGCCGGGTCGTGCGCCGCTCGTGGTCCAGCACCCGCAGCGCCCGGGCCGGGGTGGCGGCGTGCAGTTCCGCCTCGCCCCGCTGGTGCATCAGGGCCAAGGCGTCACGCAGCGCGGTCGCCTTGCCGACGAGGGCCTGGGTGGCACGCAGCCCGCGGTAGGTGTCGCCGTCGCGGGCCGGGTCGATGCGGCCGAGCAGGTCGACCACGCCGAGGTAACGGTCGATCAGTCCCGCCTCGACGCGGGTCAGAGCGGGCAGCGGCGGCAGTTCGGGCGGGAGCATCGGGTCCTCACTGGCCGGTCGGCGGGGCGAGGGTGTGCCTTGCGGCCGGGATGATCCCGTCTACCAGGCCGCACTCGACCGCCTCCTGCATCGCCGCGGAGCACCGGAGGGCGGCCCGGCCTAGGGCCGGACAGACGTGAGGACCCTCGGCCCGGTCCAGAGTCGGACAGACGGACGGAGAGACCGTGCGCCCCCGTCCGCTACGGCGGGGACGCACGGTCGCTTTCCCCGGTCACCTCCGGGGCGTACGGGCGGAGTCAGCCGACGGCCGAGAGTTCCCGCTGCTCGGCCGCGGGCGCACTGCCCGTCTTACGGGCCCTGAGCGATCCGCCGAGCAGCACGGCCCCCAGGCCCAGCACCGCCCACCAGGTCAGCGTCAGGGCGGGCCCGGTCGCCGCCGCGCCGTCGAAGTACGACACCGAGCGCAGCAGGCTCGTCCCCGCACCCGGCGGCAGCCACTGGCCGATCGCCCCGGCCGGCTCCGGCAGCATCTGCGGGGCCGAGGTGGCGCCGGAGAAGGGGTTGCCGATCAGCATCACCAGGGCGGCCCCGACGCCCGTGCCGGCGGGGCCGATCAGGGCGGCGAGTCCGGCGACGGCACCGCCGACGGCCAGTGTGGACAGGCCGAGCGCCGATGCCTCCGTCCACCAGTCGCCGCTGAGCGCGCCGAGCCAGCTGTGCGCGATCCCGGCCGCGATCACACCCACCAGGGCGGACGCGCCGAGTAGCGCGATCACGGCCCGGGAGCCGCGCAGCCCCAGCAGGGTGACGGCCGCGCCCGCCGCGATGCCGGCCAGGGCGAGCGGCAGTGCGGCGGCGTTCAGCACCGCACCGCGCGGATCACTGGCCGGGGTGGTTACGACGTCGACCGTCTTGACCTGTGTGCCCTGGGCGTCGGCCTGTCGGCCCACGGCCTGTTGGAGGAACTGGGCGACGACCGGACTGGCCGCGGAAGCGGTCAGCAACTCGGGCCCCTGCGGGGTGACCACGACCGCGCCGTACACGCTCCGGTCCTCGATGGCGTCCCGGGCGGCGGCCTCGTCGGCGTAGCGGTGGATCTCGAAGGCGCCCTCGTGCCGCTCCAGCTGCCGCTCGACCTGGGCCGCCGCGGCGGGCGGTCCGGCCACGCCCAGCGGCAGGTCGCGGGGCGCGATGCGGGAGGCCGGCCAGGCGAAGGCCCACAGGGCGAGGGCGGCCAGGACGGGCACGAGGACGACGACCGCGATCACATGGCGGTTGCGGGAAGGCATGAGGGTCTCCTGAAGCGAGCGGGACCTGGACTGCAAAAAGAAGGATCGTTCGTTTTTGCTGTGTTCTCACCGTGCTCCCGTCGCGGCGTCTTGTCAAGAATGAATATTCGTTTTACGTTGGGGATCATGGCTCGCGTGTCCCAGGAACATCTCGACGCCCGCCGCCGCCAGATCCTCGACGGCGCCGCGCTCTGCTTCGCCCGCAACGGCTTCCACGCCACGTCCATGCAGGACGTGCTGAAGGAGGTCGACCTCTCGGCCGGTGCGGTGTACCGGTACTTCAGCGGCAAGGAGGAGCTGATCGGCGCGATCGTCGCCGAGACGCTCGGTTCCGTCCGCGAGGCTTTCGAGGAGGCGGCGCGACTGAGTCCGCCCCCGCCGCCGGACGAACTCGTCGCCTCGGTCCTCGGCAGGACGCTCGCCGCCCGTGAGTCCCTGGTCGTCGACGGCCGGCCCGCCTTTCCGCGGCTCGTCATCCAGGTGTGGACGGAGACCCTGCGCAACGAGGAGCTGGCGGCCCTCCTGGGGGAGGGGTACGGCTCGGTCCGCGCGGCCTGGGGGAGGGTCGTCGAGGGCTACCAGGAGGCCGGCATGATGCGGGCGGACGTGGCACCGGACCACGTGGCCCGCACGATGATCGCCGCCGTGCTCGGATTCATCGCGCAGCAGTCCCTCTTCGGACCCGCCCCGGTCGAGGTCCTCCAGGACGGCCTGCGGGCCCTGACGGGCATGCGCGGCGAGGGGCCCGATGGATCACACCTCGGTTAACGTGCCCGAAACGCGGTCCAATTAGCCTGCCGATCCACGCCACCTGGCACTTTGCCCCGTGGCCGCGGCAACCGGGTCCCGCACGGCCCGGAGCGACGACTGTGAGGTGGGACGTGCAGCTGACCCCGCACGAGCAAGAACGACTGCTGATCCATGTGGCGGCGGACGTCGCCGAGAAGCGCCGGGCCCGTGGTCTGAAGCTCAACCACCCCGAGGCGGTCGCGCTCATCACCTCGCACATCCTCGAAGGCGCGCGGGACGGCCGGACCGTCGCGGAGCTCATGTCCTCCGGTCGCAAGCTCCTGACCAGGGACGACGTCATGGAGGGCATCCCCGAGATGATCCACGACGTTCAGGTCGAGGCCACCTTCCCGGACGGCACCAAGCTCGTCACCGTCCACGAGCCGATCGTCTGACGGGGCCGCCGTGATTCCCGGAGAGTTCCTGTTCGCCGAGGACCCGATTGCCTACAACGAGGGTCGCGAGGTCACCCGCCTCACCGTCCTCAATGCCGCCGACCGGCCCGTCCAGGTCGGCTCCCACTACCACTTCGCCGAGGCCAACCCCGGCCTCGAGTTCGACCGCGACGCCGCGCGCGGCAAGCGGCTGAACGTCCCCGCCGGCACGGCCGTGCGCTTCGAGCCCGGGATCCCCGTCGACGTCGAACTCGTTCCGCTGGCCGGATCACGTGTGGTGCCCGGTCTGCGTGGGGAGACCGGAGGTGCCCTCGATGCCTGAGATCTCGCGTGCCGCGTACGCCGACCTGTTCGGCCCGACGACCGGCGACCGGATCCGCCTCGCCGACACCGATCTGCTGGTCGAGATCGAGGAGGATCGTTCCGGCGGCCCCGGACTCGCCGGTGACGAGGCCGTGTTCGGCGGCGGCAAGGTCATCCGTGAGTCCATGGGCCAGGCGCGGGCCACGCGCGCGGAGGGCACCCCGGACACGGTGATCACCGGCGCGGTGATCATCGACCACTGGGGGATCGTCAAGGCCGACGTGGGCATCCGCGACGGCCGGATCACCGGCATCGGCAAGGCCGGCAACCCCGACACCATGGACGGCGTCCACCCCGACCTGGTCATCGGCCCGGAGACCGAGATCATCGCGGGCAACGGGCGGATCCTCACGGCCGGCGCGATCGACGCGCACGTGCACTTCATCTGCCCGCAGATCGCCGACGAGGCCCTGTCCTCGGGCATAACCACCCTCGTCGGCGGCGGCACGGGCCCCGCGGAGGGCTCCAAGGCCACCACCGTGACCCCCGGCCCCTGGCACCTCGCCCGGATGCTGGAGGCGATGGAGGCCTTCCCGCTCAACATCGGCCTGCTCGGCAAGGGCAACACCGTCTCCCACGAGGCGATGCTGTCGCAGATCAGGGGCGGCGCACTCGGCCTGAAGCTGCACGAGGACTGGGGCTCCACCCCGGCCGTCATCGACGCCTCGCTGACCGTCGCCGAGCAGACCGGCATCCAGGTCGCCATCCACACCGACACCCTCAACGAGGCCGGGTTCGTGGGCGACACGCTGGCCGCGATCGCCGGGCGGGGCATCCACGCGTATCACACCGAGGGGGCCGGCGGCGGGCACGCGCCGGACATCATGACCGTGGTCTCCGAGTCGTACGTGCTGCCCAGCTCCACCAACCCGACCCGGCCGTTCACCGTCAACACCGCCGAGGAACACCTCGACATGCTGATGGTGTGCCACCACCTCAACCCCGCGGTGCCGGAGGACCTGGCCTTCGCCGAGTCCCGGATCCGCCCCTCCACGATCGGGGCGGAGGACGTGCTGCACGACCTGGGTGCCATCTCGATCATCTCCTCCGACTCCCAGGCCATGGGACGCGTCGGCGAGGTCGTCATGCGGACCTGGCAGACCGCACACGTGATGAAGCGGCGGCGGGGCGCGCTGCCCGGGGACGGACGGGCCGACAACCGCCGCGTCCGTCGCTATGTCGCCAAGTACACGATCAACCCCGCGCTCGCCCAGGGGCTGGCCCGGGAGATCGGATCGGTGGAGAGCGGCAAGCTGGCCGACCTGGTGTTGTGGGAGCCGGCGTTCTTCGGCGTCAAGCCGCAGCTCGTCATCAAGGGCGGCCAGATCGCCTACGCGCAGATGGGAGACGCGAACGCCTCCATCCCCACCCCGCAGCCGATCCTGCCGCGGCCGATGTACGGGGCGATCGGGCGGGCACCGGCCTCCAACTCCCTGAACTTCGTCGCCCCCCTGGCCGTCGAGGCGGGGCTGCCGGAGCGGCTGGGGCTCGGGAAGCGGTTCGCGGCGATCGAGTCGACGCGCGGGGTCACCAAGGCCGACATGCGCGAGAACGACGCGCGGCCCGAGGTACGGGTCGATCCCGACAGCTTCGCCGTGCACATCGACGGGGAGCTCGTCGAGGCGGCCCCGGCGGCCGAACTGCCCATGGCCCAGCGGTACTTCCTGTTCTGAAGTCTGAGGGAGGTCTGATGTCACGTGCGGCGCTGCTCGTCCTGGCCGACGGCCGCTTTCCCGCCGGTGGTCACGCCCACTCGGGCGGGGCCGAGGCGGCCGTCAAGGCCGGACGGATCAGTGGGGCGGCGAGCCTGGAGGAGTTCTGCCGGGGGCGGTTGCACACCGCGGGGCTGGTCGCGGCCGGCCTGGCGGCGGCCGCCGCGCTCGGGATCGACCCCGTCGCGCTCGACCGTGCCGCGGACGCCCGTACGCCGTCGCCCGCGCTGCGGGTCGCCGCGCGCAAACTGGGGCGGCAGCTGCTGCGCGCCGTCCGGGTGACCTGGCCGTCCGCCGAACTGGACGCGATCGGCAGGGAGTTCCCCAAGGGGGCGCATCAGCCGGTGGTGCTGGGACTGGCGGCCCGGGCGGCGGGGCTGGGCCCGGTGGACGCGGCGTACTGCGCGGCGTACGAGAACGTGAGCGGACCCGCCTCGGCGACGGTGCGGTTGCTGAGTCTGGATCCGTTCGACGCTACGCGGGTGCTGGCCCGGCTGGCGCCGGAGGTGGACCGCGTGGTGGACCGTGCGGTGGAGGCGGCGCGGCGGGTGGTCGACGACGGGGTCGACGCACTGCCCGCGGCGTCGGCGCCGCTGCTGGAGATCGGGGCGGAGGTCCACGCCGGGTGGGGTGTGCGCCTGTTCGCGTCGTAGCCGTCCCTTGAACGCCGCGCAGACCATCCCTTTCAGGGGTGCGGGGAGCTGCGCGACCAGCCCCCATGCACCCGCACCCCGCCACCACCGCCCGCCACCCCGGGCCCCCGCTCGCCCACCACCAGGAGCCGCACATGCACCTCGATCACCACCACGACACCTCCACCGCCCTCAGCGCGGACGCCCACCGCCCCGACGGCACCCGCAGAGCGCTCCGTATCGGGCTCGGCGGACCTGTCGGGTCCGGCAAGACCGCCACCGTCGCCGCGCTCTGCCGCGCGCTCAGGGACGAACTGGCGCTCGCCGTCGTCACCAACGACATCTACACGCGTGAGGACGCCGAATTCCTGCTCCGCGAGGCCGTGCTGCCGCCCGAGCGCATCACCGCCGTGGAGACGGGTGCCTGTCCGCACACCGCGATCCGGGACGACATCTCCGCGAACCTGGAGGCGGTGGAGGATCTGGAGGACGCGGTCGGGTCGCTGGATCTGGTGCTCGTGGAGTCCGGCGGGGACAACCTCACCGCGACCTTCTCCAAGGGGCTCGTCGACGCGCAGATCTTCGTGATCGACGTGGCCGGGGGAGACGACATCCCGCGCAAGGGAGGACCGGGCGTGACCACCGCCGACCTCCTCGTCGTCAACAAGACCGACCTCGCCCCGTACGTCGGCTCCGACCTCGCCCGGATGGCGGCCGACGCCAAGGCGCAGCGCGCCGAACTGCCGGTGGTCTTCCAGTCGTTGCGCAGCGAGGCCGGGGTGGCGGACGTCGCCGCGTGGGTGCGGGCGCAGCTCGCCGCGTGGCGGGCGTGAGCATGCGTGCCGGTGCCGGGGTGCGGTCCCTCGCGCGGATCGAGGCCCGGGACGACGGGCGTGGCGGGACCTCGCTGCCCGTGCTGGAGAGCGACGGGCCCCTGGCACTGCGGCGCACCCGGGCCTCCGGCTCCGAGGCGCGGGTCATGCTGGTCGGCGCGATGAGCGGGCCGCTCGGCGGTGACCACTTCACCGTGGAGGGCCGGGTGGCGGAAGGAGCGCGGCTGTCCGTCGGGTCGGCCGCCGCCACCATCGCGCTGCCCGGGCAGGCGAAGGGCGAGGCCCGCTACGACGTCCGGCTCGAGGTCGCCGGTCATGGCGAACTGCACTGGCTTCCCGAGCAGTTGATCTCCGCCCAGGGCAGCGACCTGTACGTCACCACCCGCGTCGAGCTCGCACCCACCGCCCGGCTCGTGCTGCGCGAGGAGCAGGTGCTCGGACGCGTCGGCGAGGAACCGGGGCGGCTCACGAGCCGTCTGACCGTGCGGGTGGCCGGGCAGGCCGTCCTCGACCAGGAACTGTCCTGCGGGCCCGGCGCGCCGGGCGGCTGGGACGGGCCCGCAGTGCTGGCAGGGCATCGCGCCGTCGGTCAGCTGGTCGTGGTGCGGCCGGAGTTCGCCGACGAACCGGTGACGGCCGGGGTGCTGGGGGAGGGAGCCTCGCTGGTGCCGCTCGCCGGGCCCGCCGCGCTGGTGACCGCGGTGGCGCCGGACGCCCTCCGGCTCAGGCGACTGCTCGACGAGGCCCTGTCGTCCCTGCGGCAGACCTAGGCGCCGTCCCCTCCGGACCGGGCGCCCGTCCCGACGGACGCGAGCGTCCGGAGAGAAGTACACCTTCTCCGTTTATCGGATTGGCAAAGAAGAGCGCCCGACCCTGTTGTCAGGGACCCCACAACAGGGAGGATCCCCCGTACTGATCTCAACGAGGTACGGGGAGGTCCCCCTTGAGGGGTTCGAGACCGAAGAGGCGGGTGGCGGCGTTCGGTTCGGCCGGCGCGCTCGTCACGGCCACGCTGATAGCCGGCGCCGTCGCGGCGCCCGCCGCGAGCGCGGGCAGCGGCCACGGCCAGGACCGGGAGGCCAAGGGCGCCGCGATCGCCGCCGCCCGGGCCGCGAAGGCCGGCATCGACTGGCAGGACTGCCCCGCCGACTGGAACCTGGCCAAGCCGATCCAGTGCGGGTACGTCACCGTGCCGCTCGACTACGCCAAGCCGTACGGCAAGCAGATCAAGCTCGCCGTCGACCACATCGGCAACACCGGCACGCAGGCCGAGCGGCAGGGCGCGCTCGTCTACAACCCGGGCGGCCCCGGCGGCTCCGGGCTGCGCTTCCCGACCCGGGTCACCAACAAGAACGCCGTCTGGGCCAACGTGGCCAAGGCCTATGACTTCGTGGGCTTCGACCCGCGCGGCGTCGGCAGGTCCGCGCCCATCTCCTGCGTCGACCCCCAGGAGTTCGTCAAGGCGCCCAAGGCCGACCCGGTGCCCGACTCCGAGGCGGACAAGCTCGCCCAGCGCAAGCTGGCCCGCGAGTACGCCGAAGGCTGCCAGGAGCGCAGCGGCGCGATGCTGCCGCACATGACCACGCCGAACACCGCGCGCGACCTCGACGTCATCCGCGCTGCCCTCGGCGAGAAGAAGCTCAACTTCCTCGGCGTCTCCTACGGCACCTACCTGGGCGCCGTCTACGGCACCCTCTTCCCGGGGCACGTGCGCCGCATGGTCGTCGACAGCGTGGTCAACCCCTCGCGGGACAAGATCTGGTACCAGGCCAACCTGGACCAGGACGTGGCGTTCGAGGGCCGCTGGAAGGACTGGCAGGACTGGGTCGCCGCGAACGACGCGACCTACCACCTGGGCACCACCCGCGGCGCCGTCCAGGCGAAGTGGCTGGAGCTGCGCGCCACCGCGAAGAAGAACCCCATCGGCGGGGTCGTCGGCCCGGCCGAGCTCATCTCCTTCTTCCAGAGCGCCCCGTACTACGACTCCTCGTGGGCACCGGTCGCGTCGGTCTTCAGCAAGTACGTCGCCGGCGACACCCAGGCGCTCGTCGACGCAGCCGCCCCGGATCTGTCGGACACGGCCGGCAACGCGTCCTCGGAGAACGGCAACGCCGTCTACACCGCCGTGGAGTGCGCCGATGCCAAGTGGCCCACCGACTGGCGCACGTGGGACCGCGACAACACGCGGCTGCACAAGGATCACCCGTTCATGACCTGGGCCAACGCCTGGATGAACCTGCCGTGCGCGACCTGGCCGGCCAAGCAGCAGACGCCGTTGAACGTCAAGACCGGCAAGGGCCTGCCCGGCGTGCTCATCGTCCAGTCCGAACGGGACGCGGCCACTCCGTACGAGGGCGCCGTGGAGCTGCACAAGCGGTTCAAGGGCTCCCGCCTGATCACGGAGAAGGACGCGGGCTCCCACGGCGTCACCAGCCTGGTGAACCCCTGTATCAATCCCCGGGTGGACAGCTACCTGCTCACCGGCAAGCTGGACGGCGCCGACGTGACCTGCGCGCCGCACGCCACGCCGAAGCCGTAGCCGTCGTCCGACGGTGGTGAGGGGCGGCCGGGACACCGGCAGCCCCTTCTTCATGCCTGCCGGGCCGCGAACCAGGCGTCCTCCGCCGCATAGTCGAAGAGGTCCGGGTAGGCACGGGCGAGGGTGGGGAACGCCTGCCGCCAGTCCTGGCGGGACAGCCGGCGAGTGAGCCACTCGACCGTCTCCGGCAGGCTGTCCCGGTAGGTCACGACCGGCCGGTAGCCCAGCTCCCGTTCCGCGGCGGACATGTCGCACAGCACCGGCTGTTCCACCGACCAGGGCGTACGGCCCACGGACGCCTGCGCGGGCCCGTCCAGCGTGACCGTCTCCGTCGCCACGCCCATGACCGCGTCCACCGCTACCCCGATCTGCGCCACGGTCGGCGGCTGCGGATCGCAGGCGTTGAGCACCCGCGAGCCCGGCCGGTTCGCCGCCAGCCGGATCAGTTCGGCGACGTTGCGCGCCGCCGAGGTGTGGAAGAGGCTCTCACCCCGGAACGCGAGCACCCTCCTGCGTCGGCCGTCGAGGTTCCGTTTGACGAAGTACAGCTCGCGGGGGAGCGGACTGTACGGGCCGTGGACCGCGCCCGGGCGCAGTACGGTCGTGGGCAACCGGTCGGCGGCCGCGAGGAGTTCACGCTCCAGGGCCACCTTGCCCGTGCTGTACGTGGCGTCGCCCGGAGAGACCGTGACCTGGTCCTCCGGGATCGGCACCGGGTAGTCCGGCAGCCCGTCCGGCTCGCCCATCGTGTCGAAGCCGCGGCCCTTGCCGTCCTCGTAGACCGACACCGTCGACACCACCACGGCCGCGCCGATCCGGTCGGCCAGGCCCGTGAGCTGCCGTGCGTGCCGGGCCCCGTAGGCGACCAGGTCGACCACGAGGTCGCAGCCGTCGCCGATCAGAGCGCCGAGGGCCGCGTCGTCCTCCCGGTCCAGCCGCGGCGTCCGCACCTCTGCGGGCCAGTCGTCCCGCCGGCCGCCGCCGCGTGAGGCGGCGGTCACCTCCCAGCCGTCCCGCACCAGCGCCGCCACCGCCGGTCCGCCGATCTGCCCGCCCGCCCCGATCACCACAGCTCGTCTCATGCCGCGACCGTAGATCGCCGGCGGCCGGCCGGGGAACGGGCTTCTGCCGACAGCAGAGCTCAACTAAGGGGCATGCGCCGGAACTTCCGCTCCTTCGTGGCGGCTGCCTCCTCGGCCTTCACCACGGCCGCGTAGCGGTCGACGTACTCCTGCTCGGACAGGGAGAGGATCGCGTACATGATCTCGTCGGTGATGGCGCGCAGGACGGCCTTCTCGTTCTCCATGCCCTCGTAGCGGGAGAAGTCGAGGGGCTTGCCGAAGCGGATCACCACGGGGTGGATGTTGGGGATGACCTTGCCGGGCGGCTGGGCCTCGAAGGTGCCGATCATCGCGCAGGGAATCACCGGGACGCCGGCCTTGAGAGCCATCACCGCCACCCCGACCTTGCCCTTGTAGAGCCGGCCGTCGTGCGAGCGGGTGCCCTCCGGGTAGATGCCGAGCAGTTCGTCCTTGCTCAGCACCCCCAGGCCCTCGCGGATCGCGGCCTGGCCGGCGTCCTTGCCTGAGCGGTCGACCGGGATCTGCCCCGCGCTGCGGAAGAAGAAGGCCGTCAGGCGGCCCTTGACCCCGGGGCCCGTGAAGTACTCGGCCTTCGCGAGGAAGGTGATGCGCCGTTTGAGGATGGCGGGCATCAGGAAGTGGTCCGAGAACGACAGGTGGTTGCCGGCGATGATGGCGGCGCCCTCCGCGGGCACGTGCTCCAAGCCCTCTATCCGAGGCCGGAAGACCAGTCGCAGCAGCGGACCCAGCAGCACGTATTTCAGCAGGTAGTAGAACAAAGCGGGCGCTCCTCGACTCTCGCGGTGGCCTCAACCGCCGCGTTCCAGCAGGTCAACCGGCATGTCGTGGGGTGCCAGTGTAGGTGTAGGCGCGGTCACCGGGCACCTCGTGCGGGCGGAGGGCACAGATCCTTCGCCAATTGACTGATGGTCAGTCAGGCGCGTGTGTCCGGTGATGCTCCTGCGGCTGGGGAGGGTCGCGGGACCAGCGTGCTGGGCCACCCGGGTGACGGGCAAGCCGAACGGGTGGGGTGGCGCGATCGCGGGGGTGCGTGACCTGCCGGTGGCTCTTGCGGGCTCGACGGCCGCTGTGGGTCGGCCTCGGCGCCCTTCGCGAGTAACCTGCCAGGCATGCGGATCGCTGTTTCCTCGGACATGGACGAACCCGTCGCCCGCTCCCTCGTGGCCGCCCTGCGCGAGCGGGGTCATGAGGTGCGCCCGCACGGCGCGCTGCGCCCGGGCGACGACCCGCAATGGGCGGTGTGCTCCGAGGCGGCGGCCCGCGAGGTCGCCGACGGTACGGCGGACCAGGCGGTGGTGTGCTGCTGGACCGGCACGGGCGCCTCGATCGCCGCGAACAAGGTGCCCGGCGTACGGGCCGCCCTGTGCACGGACTCCTACACGGCCGACGGGGCGCGCCGCTGGAACGACGCCAACGTGCTCGCGCTCAGCCTGCGGCTGACGTCGCAGCCGCTGCTGACGGAGATCCTCGACGCGTGGTTCGCCGGTGAGCCCAGCGCGGACGCCGAGGACCGGCAGAACGTCGACCGCGTCCGGCTGCTCGACCACGGCAAGGCCCGCATGTAGCTCACAACCGGAGCGGGTCACAGCCGCACGATGATCAGCGCGGTGTCGTCGGTGGCACCGCCGTGTGGCAGCAAGTCCAGAAGAACCGTGTCGGCGAGCGTCTCGGGGTCCTGGTCCCGATGGTCGCGCAGGGCGTCGGCGAGCCGGTCCAGGCCTTTGTCGATGTCCTCGTGGCGCCGTTCGATCAGGCCGTCGGTGTAGAGCACGAGCGTGGCGCCGGGTGCGTACGTGGTCTCTGCCTGAGGTCTCGGGATCGGGTCCGGGCGGGCGTCGAGCGGGGTGTCCGTGGCCTGGTCGAGGAACTCCGTGCGGCCGTCTGCGTGGACGAGCACGGGCGGGGGATGGCCGGCGCTGCTGTACGTGATGAGGTGGCGGTCGCAGTCGATGAAGGTCGTGGTGGCGGTCGCCGACTCGGCCCCGTCGATGACGTGGGCGTAGCGCCCCAGCACGTCCAGGGCCTGGGCCGGCCCGTCGGCGACCCGGGAGGCGGCGCTGAGCGCGCTGCGCAGCTGACCCATCACACCGGCGGCCTCCAGCCCGTGCCCCACCACGTCGCCCACCGCCACACCGATCCGGTCGCCGCCCACCAGATCGACCAGGTCGTACCAGTCGCCGCACACGTTGAGCGCACCCACGGCGGGCCGGTACCGCACGGCGGTCCGGTGACGGCGGACCTGCCGGGGTGCGGGGAGCATCGCCGCTTGGAGCGCCAGCGCCACCTCCCGCTCCCGGGAGTGCGCCTGGCGCAGCCGTTCGTTGAGCTCCTGCAGCTCCCGGGCGCGGGTGTACAGCTCGGCCTCCAGCACACTGGCCCGGCTGCCCCGGTCCCCCGGAGAGCCGCCCCGGGCCCGGATCAGCTCCGTGACCTCCTCTACCCGGTGCAGTACCAGCACTACCTTGCCGTCCGAGCCCAGCAGCGGCGCGTTCACCGGGCTCCAGTAGCGCTTCTGCCACTCGCCGGGCCGCTCGGGGTCCTCGACGTCGTACCGCTGCAGGGCCATGGCGTCGCGCTCCCCGGTGGCAAGGACGCGGTACAACGAGGCCTCCAGATTGCGCATGCCCGTCGCGGCCGGGTCGTTCGGATTGTCCGGGAAGACGTCGAACAGGTACTGGCCGATCAGCTGCTCCCGCGAGCGGCCGGACACGCGGACGAACTCGTCGTTGACGTCCGCGTACACGAGTTCGGGCGTCAGGAGCGCCACCATGCCGGGCAGGGCCTTGAACACCGCACCGTAGTCGATCGCCGTCTCCGCCATGGCTGCCGCCTCATCGCCGCCGGGGTCACACCAGTTTCGCACGGTATGGGCGAACTCCGGATGTACTCACCCGGGCCGATCAGTCAGGGACTGCTCGGCCCAGATGACCTTCCCCTCGGGAACGAACCGCGTGCCCCACCGCTGCGTGAGCTGCGAGACCAGCAACAGCCCGCGCCCGCCCTCGTCCGTCGTCCGGGGGTGGCGCAGATGGGGCGCGGTGGCACCACCGTCGAGGACCTCGCAGACCAGGGCACGCTCCCTGATCAGCCGGAGCCGGATGGACCCGGTGGCGTACCGGATGGCGTTGGTGACGAGCTCGCTCACCACCAGCTCCGTGGTGAAGGCCAGCTCCTCAAGGCCCCAGTGCGCGAGCTGCCGGGTGGCCGTGCGGCGGGCGTCGGCGACCACGGCAGGGTCCGACGGCAGGTCCCAGGCAGCGACTTGATCGCTGCCGAGACGTCTCGTCCGGGCCATCAGCAGGGCCACGTCGTCGTACGGGCGGGCCGGGACCAGCGCGTCGACCACGGAACGGCAGTACGACTCCAGCGGGCCCGTCCGCTCCAGGGCCCGGCGCAGCCGTTCCCGGCCCGCGTCGACGGCCCAGATCTCGCTCCGGGCCAGCAGCCCGTCGGTGTGCAGCGCCAGCGTGCTGCCCTCCGGCAGGGTCAGCTCGACCGCCTCGAAGGGCGGGCCGCCGACGCCGAGCGGAGGCCCCTGCGGCAGTTCGACGAAGCCGACCGAGCCGTCGGGCCGTACCACGGCCGGGGCGGGATGCCCGGCCGCGGCCAGCGCACACCCCCCGTCGACCGGGTCGTAGACGGCGTACAGGCAACCGGAGCCCACGCCCTGCGTGCCCGCGGAGCCCATGGTCCCGGGCTCCGCGCCCTCCTCCCGCGCCGAACGCGCCACCAGGTCGTCGAGGTGCGCCAGCACCTCCGCGGGCGGCAGATCCAGCGCCGCCAGGGTCCGCACGGCGGTCCGCAACTGCCCCATGGCCGCGGCGGCGTCGATCCCGTGCCCCGGCACCTCGCCCACGACCAGTGCCACACGCGCCCCCGACAGCGGGATGAGGTCGTACCAGTCGCCGCCGAGACCGGTCAGCTCGTCCGCCGGCCGGTAGCACGCGGCCACCTCGACGGCGTCCTGTTCGGGCAGGCGGTGGGGGAGCAGACTGCGCTGCAGGACGAGCGCGGCGTCCCGCTCGCGGGTGTAGCGACGGGCGTTGTCCACGCAGACGCCCGCGCGGGCGACGAGGTCCTCGGCCAGCCGCAGGTCCTCGTCGTCGAAGTGCTCCCGGTGGTCGCGCCGGTAGAAGGTCGTGATGCCGAGGGTGATGCCGCGCGAGCGGATCGGCACGGTCATCACGCTGTGCAGGCCCAGCTCCCGGAACGTCGCCCTGCGGCCGCTCGGGGTCCTCGTGGTCCAGTCCCGGGTCAGGGGGTCGAGCCGCTCGGCGCGCCAGGACCGTCCCGTGGCCAGACAGCGGAAGGGCGGCGTCCCGGCCCGGAAGGCCACCCCCTCACCGATCTCGATGACGGCCTCCACGAGATCGTCCTGCGCGGACCGGTAGCCGGCGCGGCGCAGCTCCACCGGCTCCTCCGAGTCCGCGAGCGGCCCGGGCACCGGCTCGCCGCCCCGCAGCACCGACTCCAGCAGGTCGACGGTGACGAAGTCGGCCAGCCCCGGCACGGCCACGTCCGCCAGTTCCTGCGCGGTGCGCGTGAGGTCGAGACTGCGACCGATACTCTCGCCCGCCCGGTCGAGCAGAGCCAGCCGCTGTCGCGCCCGGTGCCGCTCGGTCATGTCCACGACCGTGTAGTACACGCCGATCGGATGACCCCGGTCGTCCTCGAGGCGTGTGAACGACAGCATGTGCGCCGTCTCGCGCAGCGGGGCAGAGCGCACGTGCCCGACGTGCTCGTAGCCGACCACCGGCTCGCCGGTCTCCAGCACGTGCCGCATCTGCGCCTCGACCGCCTGGGCGTCCATGCCCGGCTGCACGTCCGCGAAGCGCAGCCCGAGCCGGCGCGCCGCCGGGCCGCCGCCGAACTGCTCCAGGGCGGCGTTCGACCACACGAAGCGCAGGTCCGTGTCCACGATCGCGATGCCGACCGGGGCGCCCGCCGCCATCTGCTCCAGGACCGTGCGGCTCATGTCCCAGCCGGGGGCGTCGGACAGCTCCGACAGGAGCAGCAGCCAGCGGGCGCCGCCCTGTGCCTCCTCGGCCGAGACGATCCGGGCCGCGACCTTCACCGGCCGTCCGTCCCTGCGGCGGGCCGTCAGCAGCCCCGTCCAGCCGCCGTCCCTGCGGCACCGCTCCACCAGGTCCGGTACGCGCTGTGCGTCCTCGGCGGCCAGCAGGTCGGCCAGCTTCCTGCCGACCGCCTCGGCAGCCGGGTACGCCAGCAGCCGCCGGGCAGCATCGGTCCAGCCCGTCACCACGCCCTGCGGATCGAGCAACAGGGGCGCCGCGTCGGCCACATCGAACCGCTGCCGGGTAACGCCGTCCACCTCGTCTGCGCCCACGGCCGACCTCTCTGTCGCTGAGAGTGGTCTACCACCTCTTGCCTCAATCTTCACCCTTCCGGCGACGCGGGGCGGCTTGTGCGGGGCCGGTCGGGGCTCGTGCCGGACGTGGCGGACACCGGACGAACCACGGCGGCCGACGTGCGGACGAGTACGTCCGCCAGGGTCGGCTGCGCGGTGGTACGGCGGCCGACGCCGGGACGGCGAGCGCCGACACGCCGCCCACCCGACCTGGGCGCCGCCCACGCCGAGCCCGGCGCCGACCAGCCCCTTACCCCAGTGCCTTCTCCAGTGCACCCAGGGCGCCCGTCAGCTCCTCGGCCGTGATGGTGAGCGGTGGGGCCAGGCGGATCGTCGAGCCGTGGGTGTCCTTCGCCAGGACCCCCTGGCGCATCAGCCGCTCGCTGATCTCGCGGCCGGTGCCGAGTGCGGGATCGATGTCGACGCCCGCCCACAGCCCGCGCGAGCGGAAGCCCACCACGCCCTTGCCGACCAGCCCCGCCAGACCGTCGCGCAGGATCGCGCCCAGCTCGGCCGCGCGGCGCTGGAACTCGCCGGTCTCCAGCAACTCCACCACCGCCGTTCCGACCGCCGCCGCCAGCGGGTTGCCGCCGAACGTCGAGCCGTGCTCACCCGGGTGCAGCACCCCGAGCACCTCCCGGCGCCCGACCACCGCCGACACCGGCACGATGCCGCCGCCCAGCGCCTTGCCCAGCAGCAGCACGTCCGGCACCACCGGCTCGTGCTCCACCGCCAGCGTGCGGCCCGTACGGCCGAGCCCGGACTGGATCTCGTCCGCGATGAACAGACAGCCCTTGCGGCGCGTCAGCTCCCGCACGCCGGCCAGATAGCCCTCGTCCGGGATGATCACCCCCGCCTCGCCCTGGATCGGCTCGATCAGCACCGCCGCCGTCGTCTCGTCGACGGCCGCCTCCATCGCGGCCAGGTCGTTGTACGGCACCACCCGGAACCCCGGGGTGTACGGACCGAAGCCCGCCCGGGCCGTCTCGTCGGTCGAGAAGCTGACGATCGTCGTCGTACGCCCGTGGAAGTTGTCCGCCGCGACCACGATCGTCGCCCGGTCGGCCGGTACGCCCTTGACGTCGTAGGCCCACTTGCGGGCCACCTTCACCCCGCTCTCCACCGCCTCCGCGCCGGTGTTCATGGGCAGCACCATGTCCATACCGGTCAGTGCCGCCAGCCGCTCAGCGAACTCCGCGAGCCGGTCGTTGTGGAAGGCGCGCGAGGTGAGCGTCAGCCGGTCCAGCTGCCGGTGGGCCGCCTCGATCAGCGCGGGGTGCCGGTGGCCGAAGTTGAGGGCCGAGTAGCCGGCCAGCATGTCGAGGTAGCGCCGCCCCTCCACGTCCTCCACCCAGGTGCCCTCGGCGCGGGCGACGACCACCGGCAGCGGGTGGTAGGTGTGCGCGAGGACCGGCTCCTCCGCGCGGATCAGCTCCTGCGAGCCACGCGTCTCCTGCGCGTCACGGGCCTCCCGCGGGCCACGGGCTCCCTGCGGGTCCTCGGTGCGGACGGGTGCGGTCATGAGCGGATCTCCCGGATCTCCTGGGTGCAGCACTTGATGCCGCCACCGGCCTTGTGGAACTCGGACAGGTCGACGGGCACGGGGACGTAACCGCGGTCGGCCAGTTGCCCGGCCAGGCCCGTCGCCCCCGGTGGGATGAACACGTGGCGTCCGTCGGAGACGGAGTTGAGCCCGAACGCCATCGCGTCCTCGCGGGTGGCGAGCACCGCGTCCGGGTACAGCCGGGCCAGCACCTCGCGGCTGCCCGGCGAGAACGCCTCGGGGTAGTAGGCGATGTTCCCGTCGTGCCCCTCGTCCAGGACGAACAGCGCCGTGTCCAGGTGGTAGAAGTACGGATCCACCAACGTCAGGCTGATCACCGGCGTCCCGAAGTACTCCTGGACCTCGCTGTGGGCCTCCCTGGTCGTCCGGAAGCCCGTCCCGGCCAGGATCCAGCGGCCGGCCGGCACCAGGTCGCCCTCCCCTTCGCACACCGACTCGGGGTGGTGGACGTCGTAGCCCTCCGTCTTGAACCACGCCTCGTACGGCACGGACTCGGGACGGCGCTCGGGCGCGTGGAAGAGCGAGCCGAAGACGCGGCCGTCGACGACGACCGCCGCGTTCGCGGCGAAAACCATGTCGGGCAGGCCGGGAACGGGTTTCACACTGTCCACGGTATGGCCGTGGACACGGTAGGTGTCGACCAGCGCCTGCCACTGGTCCAGGGCGCGGATGACGTCGACCGGTTCGTCGGGATGCATCCACGGGTTGATCGCGTACTGCACGGCGAAGTGTCTGGGTTCGCAGACGAGGTAGCGCCGCCGGCGCGGCACACGGGAGTCGGGCACAGAGGGGTCCCTCCGCTTCCTCACGGTGTGTGACTGGGGGTTGACACAACGGTAGGAACCGGGGGTGGTGCCCGACAAGAAACAAAGGTTGCGCGTTCGCGCAGGAACGCTGCGTCTTCCAGGCGCTCAGCGCACGTCTGCTGCGCCGCCGGGAACCCCCTCCGGGGCCGGATGGCTCGCGCCCGCCTCCGGGCTCTCCGGCAGCAGGTGGGACAGCACCATCACGCTGATCGTCTTCCGGATGAACGGCTCCTGCCGGATCCGTTCCAGTACCTCCTCGAAGTGCTCCACGTCCCGCGCCCGCACGTGCAGCAGCGCGTCCGCACCGCCCGTCACGGTCATCGCCGCGGCGATCTCCGGGTAGTCGCGCACCACCTCGGCCAGGCGCCGCGGCGGGGCGGCCCCCTCGCAGTACACCTCGACGTAGGCCTCCGTGCGCCAGCCCAGCGCCGACGGCTTCACCGTCGCGGAGAAGCCGGTGATCACGCCCGTCTCGCGCAACCGGTCGACCCGCCGCTTGACCGCCGTGGCCGACAGCCCGATCGCCGTGCCGATCTCGGCGAACGACGTCCTCGCGTTCGCCATCAACGCGGTGATGATCTTCCGGTCGAGTTCGTCGAACGGCGTGGACCTGCTGTTCATGGGCGCACTGTATCCACCGGCACCCCGGCTCGCGCCCCGCCGGGCGCGAGCACCGCATCCAGCGGACGCGTCCACCCCCGGCACATGTCCAGACGTACGGATCACCCCTACACTCCGGGTTCATGCTGCGTGCCCTGGCTGTCGACGACGAACGCCCCTCCCTGGAGGAGCTGCTCTACCTGCTGCACGCCGACCCCCGCATCGGCAGCGCGGAGGGCGCCGGCGACGCGACCGAGGCGCTGCGCCGCATGAACCGCGCCCTGGAGTCCGGCCCGGGCGGGCCCGAGGCCATCGACGTCGTCTTCCTCGACATCCAGATGCCCGGCCTCGACGGTCTCGACCTCGCCCGGCTGCTCACCGGCTTCGCCCGGCCGCCGCTGGTCGTGTTCGTCACCGCACACGAGGACTTCGCCGTGCAGGCCTTCGACCTCAAGGCCGTCGACTACGTCCTCAAACCGGTCCGCAAGGAACGCCTCGCCGAGGCCGTCCGCAGAGCCGCAGAACTGCGCGGAGCCGCCCCGCGCATTCCCGTGCACGAACCCGACCCGGACCACATACCCGTCGAACTCGGCGGCGTGACCCGCTTCGTCGCCGTCGACGACATCACCCACGTCGAAGCCCAGGGCGACTACGCCCGTCTGCACACCGACAAGGGCAGCCATCTGGTGCGCATCCCGCTGTCCACCCTCGAGGAGCGCTGGCGCACCCGCGGCTTCGTCCGCATCCACCGCCGCCACCTCGTCGCCCTGCGCCACATCGGCGAACTCCGCCTTGACGCGGGCACCGTCAGCGTCCTCGTCGGCTCAGAGGAACTCCAGGTCAGCCGCCGCCACACGCGCGAACTGCGCGACCTGCTCATGCGGAGGCCGTGACGGTGCCCCAGGACCCCACCGAACGCCGCGTCGTCGTCACCGGCCCGCCGCGGCAGACCCTTCCCCACGCCCGGCTCCGCTCGCGCGGCCGGTACCCCCAGGCCTCCTCCGGCCACTACCGTCCGCGCACCGAGATCGACGAGCAGACCACCCTCGGCCACACCTACGTCCGCTCCCTGATGCGCACCCAACTGCGGGCCGCCCTCACCGTGTTCGCGGTCCTCGGCCTGCTCGTCGGCCCGCTCCCGCTGCTCTTCGCGGCGATGCCCGACACCCGCCGCCTCGAATGGGCCGTCCTCGGCTTCGGCCTCTACGTCCCGCTCGTGCTGCTCGCCCGCTGGTACGTCCGCCGCGCCGAACGCAACGAACGCGACTTCGTGCGCCTCGTCGAAGACCGCTGAAGTCCCATGAAGTCCCACCGATGAACTCCGGCCTCCGATGAACTCCAGCTACGCCGTCCCCGCCGTCGCCCTCGTCGTCGTCGCCACCGTCCTCGTCGGCGCCTTCGGCCTGCGCATCTCCCGCACCACCTCCGACTTCTACGTCGCCTCCCGCACCGTCGGCCCCCGCCTCAACGCCGCCGCCATCAGCGGCGAGTACCTCTCCGCCGCCTCCTTCCTCGGCATAGCGGGACTCGTCCTCGTCCAGGGCCCCGACATGCTCTGGTACCCGGTCGGCTACACCGCCGGCTACCTGGTCCTGTTGATCTTCGTCGCCGCCCCGCTGCGCCGCTCCGGCGCCTACACCCTCCCCGACTTCGCCGAGGCGCGCCTCGCCTCCCAGGCCGTGCGCCGGCTGGCCGGCGCCTTCGTCGTCGGCGTCGGCTGGCTGTACCTGCTGCCGCAGCTCCAGGGCGCCGGACTGACCCTGACCGTGCTGACGGGGGCGCCCGACTGGCTCGGAGGGGTGATCGTCGCCGTCGTCGTGACCGCCACCGTGGCCGCCGGCGGCATGCGCAGCATCACCTTCGTCCAGGCCTTCCAGTACTGGCTGAAACTCACCGCCCTGCTCGTCCCCGCCCTGTTCCTGGTCCTCACCTGGCAGAGCGACGGAGCACCCCGGCACGCCTTCGACGAACCGGCCAGCTTCCGCGAGCAGCGTGTCGTGCGCGTCGACGACTCGATCGACCTGAAACTGGACCGGCCCCTGAGCGTCACGGTGACCGGCACCGTGGACGGTCGGACCCACACCGGCGCGCGCCTGGAACTCACCGCCGGAAACCACCACATCGAGCGCGGCACCCGGCTCACCTTCGCCCGGGGCGCCCCCGTCCCCGAGGCCGAGCGCAGCGGCGGCGACCTGTCCCCGTCACAGGCCGAGAGCCGGGAGGAACGCCCGCTGTACGCCACGTACGGACTGATCCTCGCCACGTTCCTCGGCACCATGGGCCTGCCGCACGTCGTGGTCCGCTTCTACACCAGCCCGCACGGCGTCGCCGCCCGCCGCACCACCGTCGCGGTCCTCGGCCTGATCGGCGTCTTCTACCTCCTGCCTCCCGTCTACGGCGCCCTCGGCCGCCTCTACGCCCCGGAGCTGACCCTCACCGGCGACCCGGACGCCGCCGTCCTGCTGCTGCCCGACCGCATGATCGGGGGAGTGGGCGGCGACCTGCTGGGCGCGCTGGTCGCCGGGGGCGCCTTCGCCGCGTTCCTGTCCACCGCCTCGGGCCTGACCATGGCGGTCGCGGGCGTCCTCACCCAGGACGTCCTGCCGTCCCGGGGCGTACGGCACTTCCGGCTCGGTACGGTCCTCGCCATGGCCGTGCCCCTCGCGGCGAGCGTCCTGGTCGGCGGGCTGCCGGTGGCCGACGCCGTCGGGCTGGCCTTCGCCGTCTCGGCGTCCTCGTTCTGCCCGCTGCTGGTCCTCGGCATCTGGTGGCGGCGGCTGACCCCGCCCGGAGCCGCCGCCGGGATGCTGGTCGGCGGCGGTTCCGCCCTGCTCGCCGTCGCCGCGACCATGGCGGGCTACCCGGGCCAGGGAGCCGCCCTGCACGCCCTGCTCGCCTGGCCCGCGCTGTGGTCGGTGCCCCTGGGCTTCCTCACCATGATCCTGGTGTCCCTGGCCACCCCCGGCCGGGTCCCGCCCGGCACCGCGGCGGTCCTGGCCCGGTTCCACCTGCCCGAGGAACTGCGCTCCGAGGTGACGGCATGAGCGGGTTCCTGGCGGGGTTGTGCGTCGCCGTGCTCCCGGTGCTCGCCCTCGGGGTCTGGCTCGGCCGGCGCACCGCACGGGCCAAGAGCCTCGCCGGCCTCGGCACTCCCGTCGAGCACGCCACCTTCGAGACCCTGCACACGGCGTCCCTCGCCGCGCCCCCGCTGCGGGCCGGCCTGACGGAGGAGACCGCCCGCAAGTCCGCCCGCAAACTCCGCTCCCTGCTGGGAACGGACGCCCTGTGCCTCACCGACCGGGAGCAGGTCCTGGTCTGGGACGGTGACGGCTCCCACCACCGCACCGAGATCATGGAACGCCTCACTGGCGCCCTGGAAACCGGCCGCGGCGAGGCCTTGCGGCTCACCTGCGACAGCCTCGACTGCTCGGTGCGCTGGGCGGTCGTCGCCCCGCTCACCGTCGACGACCGGGTGCACGGCGCGCTCGTGGCCTGCGCACCGCGTGAGTCGGCGGTGCTCGTCCGGGCCGCCGGCGAGGTCGCCCGCTGGGTCTCGGTCCAGCTGGAACTGGCCGATCTCGACCAGTCCCGCACCCGCCTCATCGAGGCCGAGATCAAGGCGCTGCGGGCCCAGATCTCCCCGCACTTCATCTTCAACTCGCTCGCGGTGATCGCCTCGTTCGTCCGCACCGACCCCGAGCGCGCCCGGGAACTGCTCCTCGAGTTCGCCGACTTCACCCGCTACTCGTTCCGCCGGCACGGCGACTTCACCACCCTCGCCGAGGAGCTCCACGCCATCGACCACTACCTGGCGCTGGTGCGGGCACGCTTCGGCGACCGCCTCTCCGTCACCCTGCAGATAGCGCCGGAGGTGCTGCCGGTGACCCTGCCGTTCCTGTGCCTTCAGCCACTCGTCGAGAACGCCGTCAAGCACGGCTTGGAGGGCAAGGCCCCGTCCTCGGGCAAGTGCCACATCCAGATCACCGCACAGGACGCGGGCGCCGAAGCCCTCGTGGTGATCGAGGACGACGGCGCCGGCATGGACCCCGGCCTGCTTCGCCGCATCCTCGCCCGCGAGATGAGCCCCTCGGGCGGCATCGGCCTGTCCAACGTCGACGACCGGCTCCGCCAGGTCTACGGCGACGACTACGGGCTCGTCATCGAAACCGCCGTGGGAGCCGGCATGAAGATCACCGTCCGGCTCCCCAAGTACCAGCCCGGCGTGCACTCGGCGGGGCGGCTGGCCAGCGGATGAGCCCCCAGCGGCTGACAGGGAAGTGAGCCGCGCCACCGGCTGACCGGGCGGTGATCCGTCAGGTGCTGCGCGTGGTGACCACCAGTCCCAGCGTGATCAGGCCCAGGACGACCCAGCCGAACCACAGCCAGCCGTTGCTCCCGAGCGCCACCGTGTAGGCCGTCACCAGGACCAGCCCGCCCAGCGTGAGCGCTCCCATGGTCTTCGTCGAGTTGGAACCGTTCGTGGAACCGGGCATCGCAACACCCTCCTCGGGTTCGGTCCCTCCATGGTGCCCGGCGGACGCCCGGCGCGCACGGCCCGTACCGAAGAGGTCTTCAGCGCCCCGGCGTGTTCAGCGAGGCCAGATAGGCGTTGTACGCCTCCAGCTCCTTGTCCCCGTCGCGGTCGGCGGCCCGGTCGCTGCGCCTGGCCTGCCGCTGGTCCGAGGCGTACCACTGGAACAGCAGGGCCACCAGCACCAGCACGGAGGGGATCTCGCTGAAAGCCCAGGCGATGCCGCCCGCCGCGTTCTGGTCGGACAGCGCCTCGATGCCGAGCGAGGCGGGCGGGTTCTTGAACGTCTCGACCATCGGCTCGGACGCCATCATCAGCGCGATCCCGAAGAACGCGTGGAACGGCATGCCTGCGAACAACTCCAGCATCCGCATCAGGTAGCCCGGACGGTGCGGGCCCGGGTCCACGCCCATGATCGGCCAGAAGAACACCAGGCCCACGGCGAGGAAGTGCACCATCATCGCGATGTGGCCCGCCTTGGAACCCATCAGGGTGTCGAAGATCGGGGTGAAGTACAGCCCGTACAGGCTCGCGATGAACAGCGGGATCGTGAACGCCGGGTGCGTGATGATCCGCATGTACCGGCTGTGCAGGAACATCAGCAGCAGCTCACGCGGCCCCTTGCGGCCCCGCCCCGCCGTGGGCAGCGCCCGCAGCGCCAGCGTGATCGGCGCCCCGAGCAGGATGAGGATGGGCGAGACCATGCTGATGACCATGTGCTGCACCATGTGCACGCTGAACATGACCATGCCGTAGTCGTTCAGCCCGGTGCACATCATCAGCACGATGCTGAGCACGCCCAGGACGTAGGCGACCGTACGCCCCACCGGCCACTTGTCCCCGCGCCGGACGAGCCGTGCGACACCCCACCCGTACAGAGCCAGCCCGGCCAGGCACGCGACCAGGAAGAACGGGTCCGCCGACCACTCCAGACCTCGCCCCAGCGTGAACGGCGGCAGATCCATGGTCATGCCGTGCCCGCTGTGATCCATTCCGCCGGCTCCTGTTTCGTGGGGGTGTGCAGCAATCTGTCCGCCCATAAGAGTAGAACCGCCCCCGGTCGCGGCTACGACCGGGGGCGGTCCGTCGTCCCTCAGGGGCGCGGGGCCGTGTCCAAATGCGGCTCCGCCGCGCGGGCGCGACAAACCACGAACCACCCGCACCCGGCCGGCCACGGCACCTTCAGAGGACGCACTCCGCCTCGTCGTACCGATCCTCCGGCACCGTCTTCAGCGTCTCCACGGCCTCCGCCAGCGGCACCATCACGATGTCGGTCCCCCGCAGCGCGGTCATCTGCCCGAACTCAGCCCGGTGCACCGCCTCCACCGCGTGCCACCCGAACCGCGTGGCCAGCACCCGGTCGTAGGCGGTCGGCGTACCGCCCCGCTGCACGTGTCCGAGGATCACCGGGCGGGCTTCCTTCCCCAGGCGCCCCTCCAGCTCCACGGAAAGCTGCCGGGCGATCCCGGCGAACCGCTCGTGCCCGTAGATGTCCTTGCCGCCCTCGTCGAACTCCATGCTCCCGGCCCGGGGCTTCGCCCCCTCCGCCGCCACGACGATCGCGAAGCGCTTGCCCGCCTCGAACCGCTCGCCGACGCGCCTGGTCAGTTCCTCTATGTCGAAGGGCCGCTCGGGCACGACGATGGCGTGCGCACCGGCCGCCATGCCGGAGTGCAGCGCGATCCAGCCGGTGTGCCGGCCCATGACCTCGACCACCAGGACCCGCTGGTGGGACTCGGCGGTGGTCTTCAGCCGGTCCAGGGCCTCGGTCGCCACGCCCACGGCCGTGTCGAAGCCGAAGGTGACGTCCGTGACCGCGATGTCGTTGTCGATGGTCTTCGGCACGCCCACGACGGGCAGACCGCTGTCCGACATCAGCCGCGCGGCCTTGAGCGTGCCCTCGCCGCCGATGGGGATGATCGCGTCGAGGCCGAGCTCCTCGACATGTTCCTTGGCCCGCTCCACACCGTCCCGCAGATGGGAGGGCTGGACCCGGGAGGACCCGAGAATCGTGCCGCCGCGGGCGAGGATGCCACCCACCGCGTCGAGGTCGAGCTTGAGGTAGTCGCACTCCAGGAGGCCTTTCCAGCCGTCCCGGAAGCCGATGACCTCGTCGCCGTGGTCGACGACGGCGCGGTGCACGACGGACCGGATGACGGCGTTCAGGCCGGGGCAGTCGCCGCCGGACGTGAGGACACCAATGCGCATAGCCCGAAATACCTTCTCAACGTGGGCCGGGGACCGGACCACGTTGTCCGGCTGGAATCCCCGCCACCCTAGCGGCACCGAGGGGCCGGACCGAAGCACGCGTCCGCCTGCTGGACGACCCCGCTCACCTGTGCGGATGGGCCGTCATACGGGCTGTTGACCAGCAGGTTGACGCGTACCCCGGGCACGCTGCGGCGCTGTTCCCGGGCGGGCTGCTGCGCACCTGTGTCTACGCAGGCTGCTGCGCAGCTGTGTCTACGCAGGCTGCTGCGCAGCCGCGATGCGCTCGTTGCGCAGGGCCTCGTACCAGCGGTCGTCCGTCGGCGGCAGCGCGTTGACGTCGAGGGCCAGCTTCAGCAGCAGGTCCGCGATCAGCGGGTTGCGCGCGAGCACCGGCCCGTGCATGTACGTGCCGAAGACGGTGTCGTTGTACGCACCTTCCGTGCCGTCGCCCGTGCCGTTGCCGTTGCCGAAGCGCACCTGGGCGAGCGGGCGTGCGGTGGGGCCCAGGTGGGTGACGCCCTGGTGGTTCTCGAAACCCGTCAGCGGGGGCAGGCCGAGGCGCTGGTCGATGTCGCCCAGCACGTCGCCGACGCACCGCGCGCCCTCGCCGCGCACCGACACCACGTCCAGCAGCCCGAGGCCGGGCTCGCGCTGGCCGAGGTCGTTGATGAACTCGTGGCCGAGGATCTGGTAGCCGGCGCACACCGAGAACACGATGGCGCCGTTCTCCACGGCCCGGGTCAGTCCGCCGTCCCGGCGCAGCCGCTCGGCGGCGAGCCGCTGCGGCCGGTCCTCACCGCCGCCGATCAGGTAGATGTCTCCGGAGGTCGGGATGGGCTGGTCGCTGCGCACGTCCAGCCGGGCCACGTCCAGGCCGCGCTGCTGCGCCCGGCGTTCGACGACGAGGACGTTGCCCTGGTCGCCGTAGGTGCTGAGCAGGTCGGGATAGATCCAGACGACCCGCAGTTGGTTGTCGCTCACAAAAGTCCCCTGACGTCTCGTGCTCAGTTGCCGACCCGGCGGCGCAGGTCCTGGAACGCCGTGTAGTTGGCGATGACCTCGATACGGCCCGGCGGGCACGCCGCCACGGCCTGGTCGAGGTTCTCGTAGACCTGGAAGTGCTGGTCGGCGACCTCCAGGCGCACCGCCAGGTCCAGTCGCCGGTCGCCGACGACGCAGATCGGGTGGCCGGTCAGGCGCGAGTAGTCGACGTCCCACAGCCAGGAGGTGTCGGTGCCGTCGGCGGAGCGCGCGTTCACCGACAGGATGACCGGGGTGGGCGGCGGGTCGATCAGGGAGAACGTCTCCAGCCAGCCGGCCGGGTTCTTCGCGAGCAGCAGTCGCAGGTCACGGCCCTGGAACTGGACGACGTCGTACCGGCCGGCGACCGCCTGCACCTGGTACATGCGCTCCAGCGCGACCTGCGGCGGCACGCCGAACACGGCGGCGACGGCGGCAGAGGAGGCGGCGTTGGCCTTGTTGGCGCGGCCCGGCAGCTGGAGGTGGATCGGCCACGCCGAGCCGTGCGGGTCGAGCACGTGGTCACCGGAGAGCGCCCAGCTCGGGGTGGGACGGCGGAAGCCGCACTCGCCGCAGAACCAGTCGTCGCCGGGGCGCTGCATCACGCCACCGCACGACGGGCAGGACCAGGCGTCGTCCTTCCACATCTGCCCGGCGGCGACCCAGATCACATTGGGGGAGGACGACGCCGCCCACACCACCAGCGGGTCGTCGCAGTTGGCCACGACCACCGACTTGGAGCCCGCGAGGCCCTCCCGCCAGTTCTCGGCGAGCATGCGGGTCTCGGCGGCACGGTCGAGCTGGTCGCGCGAGAGGTTGAGCAGGGCGATGCACTTCGGGGCGGTGTCCCGGGCGACGCCGGCGAGGTACTTCTCGTCGACCTCGATGACGCCGTAGCGGGCGTCCGAGCTGCCGGCGAGGGCCGAGGTGATGCCGGCCGGCATGTTGGCGCCGAGCGCGTTGGAGACGACCGGTCCCGCCGCGCGCAGGGCCTCGGCGATGAGCCGCGTGGTGGTGGTCTTGCCGTTCGTCGCGGAGACCAGGATCACGTCCAGGTTCTGGGCGAGCCGGGCGAGGAGGTCGGGGTCGAGTTTCAGCGCGACCCGGCCGCCGATCACCGAACCGCTGCCCCGCCCTGCGGCGCGCGATGCCGCCGCGACCGCCTTGCCCGCGGTCACGGCCAGCTTGGCCCGCGGCGAGAGCGGGTCCGAGTTGCCTGCCATCAGTTCTCGATCCTCCTTGCGTACGCGCCGCGCCTTGAAGCCTGACGGCCACGTGGTGTGGACCTCAGCCTATCGAGATCCATTCGCACTCCCGAACCGCGGCACTGTGGCGAACTCGTGTGGGAGACGCGGACCGACAGGACCTTACTCTTGCCGCCATGCGACACAGCTCCATCCCCGGCGCCCACGGCCGCGTGAGACCCCTCACCCTGCACGGCGATCCGCTGCTGCACACCCCCTGCGCGGAGGTCACCGACTTCGGCTCCGAACTGGCCCGTCTCGTCGAGGACTTGTTCGCGACGATGTACGCCGCCCAGGGCGTCGGCCTCGCCGCCAACCAGGTCGGCGAGGCCGTGCGGGTCTTCGTCTACGACTGCCCGGACGACGAGGACGTCCGCCATGTGGGCCATGTGGTCAATCCCCGCCTGACCGAAAAGGACGGCGTGGTGATCCGGGGCCCGGAGGGCTGCCTGTCCCTCCCGGGCCTGGAAGCGGGCACGGAACGCCACGACCACGCGGTCGTCGAGGGCTTCACGATGACCGGCGACCCCGTCACCGTCCATGGCACGGGTTTCTTCGCCCGCTGCCTGCAGCACGAGTGCGACCACCTGGAGGGCCGGATCTACGCGGACCATCTCACGGGCTGGCGCCATCGCAAGCTGATGCGCCAGGTCAGCCGGGCTTCTTGGCGCCGGTGAAGGTGATTCGCCCTCTTTTCAGGGGCGCGGGGCTGTGTTCAATATGCGGCTCCGCCGCGTGGGCGCGACCAGCCCCCACGGCCCCGCACACGAACGCGGCGGTCAGAACCCCGGACCCCCCACCCGATCCCCCGCAGCAGCAAGACGCCCCCACAACAGGTCGGCCAGACTCCGCACCAACTCCGCACGGGAACAAGGCCGTTCCCCCAGCCACCAGTCCCCGGCCGCATGCATCATGCCGACGATCCCGTGCCCCCACACCCGCGCCAGCTGCTGCCCGCCCGGCCCGAGATCCAGCCGCTCCTCGATGACCTGCGCCAGCTCCTCGCCCATCCGCCGCAGCAACGGCGCGCTGTGCTTGCCGACATCGAACCCCGCGTCCCCCGGCTGGCCCCCCTCCGCGGGGTGCATCAGGAACCGGTACACCTGGGGCCGCAGCTCGATCGCAGTGAGGTACGTGTCCAACGTCGCCTCGACCCGCTCGCGTCGGTCCGCCGGCGCGTCCAGCGCCGCCCGCAGCGAGTCCAGCAGCGCGTCGGTGTGCCGCATGGCAAGGGCCGCGTAAAGTCCGCCCTTGTCACCGAAGTGCCGGTAGAGGATCGGCTTGGTGATGCCGGCTTCCGCCGCGATCGCGTTCATCGAGGCCTGCGGGCCGTCGCGCAGCACCACCCGGTCGGCGGCCTCCAGCAGCTCACGCCGGCGGCGGTCGGCGGACCGTTGCTGATCGGTCCGCTGCGTGGTGTCCATGGTCTCTCCCCACCCGTGCTGTTTCCATGACGCCTGCGAAAACTAACACTGAAGCGTGCCCCCGACACCGAACGGGTGCCGACCGGTCGGTAGGAGTTGACTTCGACTACCCGCCGGTAACAGACTGGTGTTACCGCAAGTAACATGCATGTGTGCCGCTGGAGGGGACGACATGGCCGAGTTCACCATGGATCTCAACGACGAACAGAAGGAGGTCCGGGACTGGCTGCACGGCTTCGCGGCCGATGTGATCCGCCCCGCGGCCGCCGAATGGGACGAGCGTGAGGAGACTCCCTGGCCGGTCATCCAGGAGGCCGCCAAGGTCGGCATCTACTCCCTGGACTTCTACGCCCAGCAGTACTTCGACTCCACCGGCCTCGGCATCCCCATGGCGATGGAGGAGCTGTTCTGGGGCGACGCGGGCATCGCACTGTCCATCGTCGGCACCGGCCTCGCCGCCGTCGGCGTCCTCGCCAACGGCACCGAGGAACAGATCGGCACCTGGATCCCGCAGATGTACGGCGACGCCAACGACGTCAAGGTCGCCGCCTTCTGCTCCTCCGAACCCGACGCCGGCTCCGACGTGGCCTCCATGCGCACCCGGGCCGTGTACGACGAGGCCAAGGACGAGTGGGTGCTCAACGGCACCAAGACCTGGGCGACCAACGGCGGCATCGCCAACGTCCACGTCGTCGTCGCGGTCGTCGACGCGGAGCTCGGCTCCAAGGGGCACGCCTCCTTCATCGTCCCGCCGGGGACGCCGGGTCTCGCCCAGGGCCAGAAGTTCAAGAAGCACGGCATCCGCGCCTCGCACACCGCCGAGGTCATCCTGGACAACGTGCGCGTTCCCGGCTCCTGCCTGCTCGGCGGCAAGGAGAAGCTGGACGAGCGGCTGGCCCGGGCGCGGGAGCGGGCCAAGGCGGGCGGCGAGCGCGTGAAGAACGCGGCCATGGCCACGTTCGAGGCTTCGCGCCCGGCGGTCGGCGCCATGGCCGTCGGCACGGCCCGCGCCGCCTACGAGGTCGCCCTCGACTACGCGAAGACGCGCGAGCAGTTCGGCCGGCCGATCATCGACAACCAGGGCGTCGCCTTCCAGCTCGCCGACATGCGGACGTCCATCGACGCGGCCCGGCTGCTGGTGTGGCGCGCCTCCTGGATGGCGATCAACGGCAAGCCGTTCACGGCGGCCGAGGGTTCGATGTCCAAGCTCTTCGCGAGCGAGACGGCCAAGAAGGTCACGGCCCAGGCGATCCAGATCCTCGGCGGCAACGGCTACACCCGGGAGTACCCCGTGGAGCGGATGCACCGGGACGCGGCCATCTACACCATCTTCGAGGGCACGAGCGAGATCCAGCGCCTGGTCATCGCCCGTACCCTCGCCGGCGTGCCCATCCGCTAGCGGTGCCGGAGCGGCGTCAGCTGCTCGATGTCGTAGCGCGCCCGCAGCGCCTCGATCGCCGCCTGGTCCGGCGGGCCCCCGTCCCCGAGGATCTCCAGCAGTTCCTCGAAGTACCGCTCGTGGTCGGGCGGCGGGCTCGCCTGGAAGAACATCTTCGCCGGTGCGTCGGTCGGGTTGGCGAACGCGTGCGGGCATCCCGGGGGCACGGCGATCACCGTCCCGGGCGTCGCCCGCACCACCCGGTTGCCCGAAGCGGACTGCCACGTCCGCCAGTTGTCGGGCGTGCGGATCCGCGGCTCGAAGGCGAGGACGTCCAGCTCGCCCTCGAGCACGTAGAACAACTCCTCGCTGCGGGTGTGCACATGGGCGCCGACGTCGAAGCCCGGGGGCACGACCACCTCGAAGGTGGAGGCCATGCGGGAGTGCGTGCCGGTCACCTTGAAGGTGACGCGCTGGGCGGGGGTCTCCATGATCCGGCCGTGGCCGGGCGGGACGAGCAGCCCTTCCGTCGCCGTCATCGCCGGATCACCAGGTCACGGGCAGGGACTCGAGCCCGTGGAGCCGCGAGCCCGTCCTGAGGGGCAGCTCGTCGGCCGGAACGAAGAGCCGAAGGCCCGGCACGCCGTCGAGGAGCGCGTCGACCAGGAGCTCCGACACCATCCGGCCCGGTAGACCGCCGGGCCAGCAGTGCGGGCCGCAGCCGAAGGAGACACGCCGGTCGGGGTCGCGGCCGAGGTCGCTCGTTCCCGGCTCGGGGAAGGCGTCCGCGTCGCGGTGGGGCAGTCGGCGCAGCAGTTCGTCGACGGTCCGGGGACGGATCTCCGGTTCGGCGCGCAGTCGTTCGGCGAGGTCGGGCCGGGTCAGCAGGACGTGGAACAACCGGACACTCTGGTCGGTGACCGCCTCACCGCCGATCCGGAGCAGGACCGCGAGACCGACCGCCTCCTCCAGGGTCACCTCCCCACGGCGCACGGCGGCCCCGAGCAGGGAGGCGACGTCCTCGCCGGTGCCGCCTTCGCGCAGGGCGATGAGATCGGAGAAGTAGGCGCCCATCTCCCTCCTGGCCTTCTCGCCGGCCTCGGCGCCGTGCGAGGAGGACAGGACCAGCCGGGTCCAGGCGTGCATGCCCTGCCGGTCGGCGGGCGGGACCCCCATCAGCTCGCAGATCGCCGCGCTGGGGAAGGGGCCGAGCACGGCCCGGGTCAGATCGGCGGGCGGGCCGTCCTGCAGCAACTCGTCGACCAGTTCCGCCAGCATGCGCCGGCACCGCTCGCGCACCCGCTCCACCCCCTGCGCCGTGAACGCGGCGGCGACGGCGCGGCGCGACCGCGTCTGGTCCGACAGGTCCAGGAGGCGGAAGGCGTCGCCGTCGCCGCCCCGGTCGACGGTGGCGCCGACTGGGGCGACGGTGGCGCCGGCCGGGCCGGGCGCGGGCCGGTCCAGGGCCGGGGACGCATCCTCGGTGATCGTCTCTCCGCTCATGTCACCTCGTCTCGTCCGCGCTGTGCCAGCGGCCCAGGGCCATCTCGGCGGTGATGCCGGGGCCGAACCCGGCGAGCAGCCCGCGCGCCCGGTGCTCGGTGCCGCCCTCGTCGAACAGCCGGCGCAGCGCGTCGAGGACGACGGCGCTGGCGATGTTGCCGTACTCGGTGAGCGTGGCCCGGCTGAACCGGAAGGCGTGCGGGTCGACGTGCAGGAAGGTGCTGAGGTCGTCGAGGATGCGGGGGCCGCCCGCGTGAACGATGTAGAAGTCCAGGTCGGAGGCGTCCCAGCCGTGGTCGTCGGCCAGGTCCTTCAGCACGGGCGCGAGCGGTTCCATCGTCGCCGGCACCCGCTTGTCCAGCAGGAAGTGGAAACCGGTCGCCTTCACGTCGTACGTGATCCAGTCCTCGGTCTTGGGGATCAGATACGAGCCGTTGCGCTCCAGCCGGATGCCCTCGCCGCCCCGGCCGCGGACCGCGGCGGCGGCGATGCCGTCACCGAACAGGCCGTTCGACAGCAGCGAGCCGACACCCATGTCGGTGGGCTGGTAGCACAGCGAGCAGAACTCGCAGGCCACGATCAGCGCGTTGGCCTGCGGGTATGCCGTGCAGAAGTCGTGGGCCCGGTTGATGGCCGCCCCGCCGCCCGCACAGCCGAGCTGGGCTATCGGAAGCTGCCGGGTCGTCGGCTCGAAGCCCATCTCGTTGATCAGCCAGGCCGTGAGCGAGGGCATCATGAAACCCGTGCACGACACGTAGACGATCAGGTCCACTTCCGTGGTGAGCAGCTCGGCGTCGTCGAGCGCCCGCTGGACGACCGCGGGAACCCGGGCCTTCGCCTCGGCCTCGTAGAGCTTGTTGCGGTCCGCGAACCCGGGGTGCTTGAGCGTCTCCTCGACGGGCTGCACGATGTGCCGGGTGCGCACCCCGGTGTTCTCTATCAGCCTCAGGGCCAGCGGCAGTTGGGGGTGCCCGGCGTGGCGCTCGCGCGCCAGCTCCAGGGTTTCCTCCATCGTGATCACGTGCTCTGGAACGGACACCGAGGGTCTGCACAAAGTCGCCATGAGCCGCGCCTGCTTTCGCCGCCCGGAAGGCTCTTCGCCCCCCGGTCAGAAGGTGGTTCACCACAAGGGTGGTCCACTCACGATCACCCGCCGGGGCGCCGACTTCGCGCGGAGCTACTCCGTACCGGGGACGCCGAGTTCCGCACCCGGGCGTGTCAGGTGCCGTGACCCGGCCGTGTCAGGTGCCGTGCGAGCGCGGGGAACCGCACGAGCACCCCCGGGCACCCCCACCACTCAGGTCGCGGTCCCACTGCTGTGCGCGATACAGGCGACGTCGATCCGGTCGGCCAGCTTCGCCAGCTCGATGGCCAACTCGGCGACCGTGTCCTCGTCCAGCCCCGACTCCCCGCCCTCCACGAGCCGCACCCACCGCCCCCCCACCGTCCGCAGGAGCTTGCTGACATCCGCCGCAGCCACCTGCAGGGTCCCGCGGTCGTCGACGATCAGAGGCAGAGTCACTTCGCGGTTCACAGACGGGATCGTAGCCCCGCAACACTCACGCACCATGCCAAACAGTGGTGATGTTGCAGAACTCGCGGATTCCGTGCCCGGACAGCTCACGCCCGTACCCGGACCGCTTCACACCGCCGAACGGGAACGCCGGGTGGGACGCGGTCATGCCGTTGAAGAACACCCCGCCGGCCTCGAGATCCCGGACGAACCGGTCGACCTCCCCCTCGTCGCGGGTCCAGACGTTGGAACTCAGCCCGAACGGGGAGTCGTTCGCGATCAGCACGGCCTCGTCCAGGTCGGCCGCCCGGTACAGCGTCGCGACCGGCCCGAACGCCTCCTCCCGGTGGATCCGCATCTCGCGGGTGATACCGGCCAGGATCGTCGGCGCGAAGTACCAGCCCGGCCCGTCCGTCCGTTCGCCACCGCACAGCACCTGGGCCCCGCTGCGCACCGCGTCGTCGACCAGTTCCTCCAGATCGCGCAGTCCCTGCTCGCTGGAGAGCGGCCCGACCTGGGTGTCGTCGGCCATGGGGTCGCCGACCTTCAGCGCCCTCATGCCCTCGGCGAACCGCTCGGCGAACGCGTCGTAGACGTCCGTGTGCACGATGAACCGCTTCGCGGCGATGCAGGACTGCCCGGTGTTCTGCACCCGCGCGGTCACCGCGACCTCGGCGGCCCGGTCGATGTCGGCGGAGGGCATGACGACGAACGGATCGCTGCCGCCCAGCTCCAGCACCGTCTTCTTGATCATCTCGCCGGCGGTGGAGGCGACCGCACGGCCCGCGGGCTCGCTGCCGGTGAGGGTGGCGGCCTTGACCCGCTCGTCGCGCAGGATCTCGTCGACCGCGCCGGAGCCGATCAGCAGGGTCTGGAAGGTGCCCTCCGTGAAGCCCGCACGGTGGAAGAGGTCTTCCAGGTAGAGGGCGGTCTGCGGGACGTTCGAGGCGTGCTTGAGCAGTCCCACGTTGCCCGCCATCAGCGCGGGCGCGGCGAAGCGGACCACCTGCCACAGCGGGAAGTTCCACGGCATCACCGCCAGCACCGGGCCGAGCGGCCGGTAGCGCACCCGGACGCGCGAGGCGCCGGAGTCCTTCACGTCGGAGTCCGCTGGTTCCTCGTCAGCGAGCAGTTCCTCGGCGTGGTCGGCGTACCAGCGCATCGCCTTGGCGCACTTCGCCGCCTCGGCGCGGGCCTGCTGGATCGGCTTGCCCATCTCGGTGGTCATCACGCGGGCGATGTCCTGCTGGTCCTCTTCGAGGAGGTCGGCGGCCCGGTGCAGCAGCCGGGCGCGCTCGTCGAAGGTCGTCGTCCGGTATGTGCGGAACGTGGCCTCCGCGAGCTGGAGCCGGCGCTCGATCTCCTGCTCACCCATGGCCTCGTACGTCTTGAGCGTCTCGCCGTTCGCCGGGTTCACCGTTGCGATGGGCATGACCGACCTCCCTCGGAGCGGGCTGTGTCTCGACCTTCCCGCGCTGCGGAGGGGACCGCAACGCGGGAGTGTCTCCTCAGTGCGAGTGCTCCGCCAGCCGGTCGAGAAACGCCGCCTGTGCCTTCACGATCACCGTGCGGGCCCGGTCGAGGCCGAACCAGGCCACCCGGTCCAGTTCGGGGAACTCCTGGAGCCGTCCGGACCTCGGCGGCCACTCCATCCGGAACGTGCCGGGCGTGATCGTCTCCGGGTCGAGGTCCGCCCGGAGCGCCCAGGCCGTGACGATCTTGCCGCCCGTCTGCCGGACCTCACCGAGATCGATGGCCTCCCCGTCGGGCGGGGGCAGCCCCAGTTCCTCCTGGAACTCGCGCCGGGCGGCCTCCCAGGCGGGCTCGTCCGGCTCGTACTCGCCCTTGATCACGGTCCATGCCCCGGCGTCGCGCCGGGCGAAGAACGGGCCGCCCATGTGGCCGAGCAGGACCTCGATGCCGTCGTCGGCGGGGTGGAAGAGCAGCAGGCCGGCGCTGCGCTTCACGGCTTGACCTCCGGGTGCGCGGCGAGCAGCGTCTCGACCGTGTCGGCGTCCTCGGGCCGCTTGTCCTCCCGGTAACGGATCACGCGCGCGAAGCGGAGCGTGACGCCGGCCGGATAGCGGGTGGAGCGCTGCAGGCCGTCGTAGGCGATCTCGACGACGAGTTCCGGGCGGACCTTCACCACGTAGGCGTCGGTCTCGACGGCGAGCTGCTGGAGGCGTTCGGTCTGCCAGGTGAGCATCGCGTCGGTCATGCCCTTGAAGGTCTTGCCCAGCATGGCGAGGCCGCCGTCGGCGGTGCGGGCGCCCAGGTGGAGGTTGGACAGCTTGCCGGTGCGGCGGCCGTGGCCCCACTCTGCGGCCAGGACGACCAGGTCGAGGGTGTGGACGGGCTTGACCTTCAGCCACGACGCGCCGCGCCGGCCCGCCCTGTAGGAGGCGTCGAGGGCCTTGGCCACGACGCCCTCGTGGCCGCGCTTCAGCGTCTCGGCGAGGAATTCCTCCGCGCCGGGCGTGTCGCCGGGCCCGGACACCAGCGTGCGCCGCACCCGCATCGGCTCGGGCACCAGCCGGGCCAGCTCGGAGTGCCGCTCGGCGAAGGACAGGTTCAGCAGGTCGTGCCCGTCGACGGACAGCGCGTCGAAGAAGACGGGGGAGACCGGCACGGCACGGGCGGCCGTCGTCACATCCGTGCGGGAGCCGACGCGGCCGGCGGTCTCCTGGAACGAGCGGGGGCGCCCGGCCTCGTCGAAGGAGATCACCTCGCCGTCGAGGATGAACCGCTCGCCCCGCAACTGCAGCACGGCGGACGTCACTTCGGGCAGGCGGTCGGTGATGTCGTCGAGCGTGCGGGTGTAGAGCCGCACGGTGTCGCCGTCCCGGTGCACCTGGACGCGGATGCCGTCCAGCTTCTCCTCGACCGCGCAGGCACCCAGCTTCTCGATCGCCTCGGCCACCGAGGAGGCGCTGTGCGCCAGCATGGGCAGTACCGGGCGGCCGACGGTGAGACGGAAGCGGTCCAGGGCGGGGGGCCCGTCCGCGAGCAGCGCCTCGGCCACCGCCTGGAGGGAACCCGCGAGCATCACGGCCCGCCGCACGTCCGCGGGCGGCGCCCCGGTCGCCTGGGCCAGCCCCTCCACCGCCACCGCGTCCAGGGCGCCCTGCCGGACCTCGCCGGTCAGCAGCCCGAGCAGGAACCGCTGCTCGTCCTCGGTCGCCGCGCCCATCAACTCCCCGACCAGCCGGACCCGTTCGGCCTGGGAGCCCGGACCGGACACCTCGGCGAGTACCGCCAGCCGGGCGTCCACCTCCCGCACGGTCAGGCCCGGCTCGGAGGCCGGCGCGACCGGGCGGCTCAGCACCTTCCAGCCGACGCCGATCCTGCCTTGCGGCAACCTTCCCGCCAGGTACGGGATGACGATCGGCACGTCCTCCGCCTCGGCGTCCCGGAAGAGTTCCGCGAGCAGGGCCGTCTTGCGGGACCGCGCGGAGGTGGCGGCGACCTCCTGGGACACTCTGGCCAGCCGGTGCAGCAGCATGCAGCCATGGTGCACCGGAGGCGGTGCCTCTACACCTGGTACACCTGGGCGGCCGTGCGGGAGCCGCTCGCCGGAGGCCCCGGGGCGTGCCGCGGGGTGACCGGGCGGGTCTCGGGCGGCGTGCCGTCGTCTCTACACCTGGGCGGCCGCATCGAGGTCGGTCATCAGCAGATCCCCGACGATGGCCGACGCCGCCCGGTAGCCGCCGCTGGCGGCGTGCACGACCTGCTCGGCGAAGCCGATCGCGTTGCCCGCGGCCCACACGCCCGGCACGGTCGTCAGGCCGGTCGCGTCGACCACCGGATACGCGCCGAACGGCGTCTCGTGCAGCTCGGCGCCCAGCCGCTCCAGCACGCCGGTCTGTGGAACGGCCCGGGGCGCGAGGAACAGCACCGAGCGCGCGTGCTCCGTACCGTCCGCGAGCCGGACGCCGGTGAGCCGGTCGTCCTCGACCACCAGCCCCGTGACCTCTCCGGGCACCACCTCCACCCCGGCCGCCGCGAGCCGGCGCAGATCCTCGTCGGACAGCTCCTCCTCGGCGACCGTGTGCAGGAAGAACCGCACGTCCTTCGACCACTGGGACACCATCAGCGCCTGGTGCACACTCGCCGGACCGGTGGCCAGCACCCCGAACGGCTGGTCGCGAACCTCCCAGCCGTGGCAGAACGGGCAGTGCAGCACGTCCCGGCCGAACCGCTCGGCGACCCCGGCGACCGCGGGCAGCTCGTCCCTCAGCCCGGTCGCGACGACCAGCCGCCGGGCCCGCACGGTCCGGCCGCCGGCCAGCACGACGGTGAAGCCCTCCCCCTGGGCCACGGTGAAGTCCTCGTCCTGCACCCCGGTGAGGTCCTCGCCCCGAGTCACCTCCACCACCCGGTCCCGCACCAGCTCCACGCCGTAGCGCGCGATCTCCTCGCGGCCGGCCGCCAGGAACTCGGCGGGCGGCATGCCGTCCCGGGTCAGATAGCCCTGCATGTGCGCGGCGGGTGCGTTGCGCGGCTCGCCCGCGTCGACCACCAGCGTGCGGTGCCGGGCCCGCCCCAGCACGAGCGCGGCGGACAGGCCCGCCGCGCCCCCGCCGATGACCACCACTGCGTACTTCTCGGTCATGTGACCACCTCCGCTGCCGAGCGTCGCCCCGGCCCTGCGGGATTGACAAACGCCTTTGCCGAACCTGCAATACGGCCATGACGACGGACGAGGTACTCGCGGGCGTGGGCCCCCGGCTGCGGCAGATGCGCAAGGAAAGGGAGGTGACCCTGGCGGCGCTCTCCGAGACCACCGGCATCTCGGTCAGTACCCTCTCGCGGCTGGAGTCCGGCCTGCGTAAACCCAGTCTGGAACTGCTGCTGCCCATCGCGCGCGCCCACCGGGTGGCGCTGGACGAGCTGGTCGGGGCCCCGCCGGCCGGTGATCCGCGGGTGCGGGCCAAGCCGATCGTGATGGGCGGCCGCACCCACTGGCCCCTCACCAGCCGTCCTGGCGGCCTGCAGGCCTACAAGGTCCTCGAACCGAAGCGCAAGCAGGAGCCGGATCCCCGGACCCACGAGGGCTACGAGTGGCTGTACGTGCTGTCCGGGAAGCTGCGCGTGGTGCTGGGCGAGCACGACGTGGTGCTCACGGCGGGGGAGGCCGCCGAGTTCGACACCCGGGTGCCGCACTGGTTCGGGTCGACGGGGGAGGGGCCCGTGGAGTTCCTCAGCCTGTTCGGTCCTCAGGGCGAGCGGATGCATGTGCGGGCCCGGCCGAAGGGAGCGTGACGCAGGGGATGCCTCTGCGCGGGACTTTGCACGGAGACTGTTCCCTGATCGGCAAGCGACCGCTTAGTATGCGAACCGACCCCGGTCAGACGAAGCAGTCCCCCGTGGAGGCCCCGCATGCAGGCATGGCAAGTGCACGAGAACGGCGAGCCGGGCGAGGTGATGCGGCTCCAGGACGTCGAGCCCCCCACTCCCGGTGACGGCCAGGTGCTGCTGAGGGTGCGCGCGGCCAACATCAACTTCCCGGACGCCCTGCTGTGCCGCGGCCAGTACCAGGTCAGGCCGCCGCTGCCGTTCACCCCGGGCGTGGAGATCTGCGGCGAGACAGAGGACGGCCGCCGTGTGATCGCCAACCCGGCGCTGCCCCACGGCGGCTTCGCCGAGTACGCCGTCGCGGACGCCGCCGCGCTCCTGCCCGCGCCCGACGCCCTCGACGACGCCGAGGCCGCGGCCCTGCACATCGGCTACCAGACGGGCTGGTTCGGTCTGCACCGCCGGGCCGGTCTGGAAGCCGGCGAGACCCTGCTCGTCCACGCTGCCGCTGGAGGGGTCGGCAGCGCGGCCGTGCAGCTCGGGAAGGCCGCCGGCGCCACCGTCATCGGTGTCGTCGGCGGCTCCGGGAAGGCGGCCGTCGCCCGCGAGCTGGGCTGCGACGTCGTGATCGACCGGCGCTCCGAGGACGTCGTCGCCGCCGTCAAGGAGGCCACCGGCGGCCGTGGCGCCGACGTGATCTACGACCCGGTCGGCGGCGAGGCCTATGCGCAGTCCGCCAAAGTCGTCGCCTTCGAGGGGCGGATCGTCGTCGTCGGCTTCGCGAGCGGCACGATCCCCAGCCCCGGCCTGAACCACGCCCTGGTGAAGAACTACTCGATCCTCGGCCTGCACTGGGGTCTGTACAACACCAAGAACCCCAAGCTGGTCCAGCACTGCCACGAGCAGCTCACCGAGCTGGCAGCCCGGGGCGCGATCAAGCCGCTGGTGAGCGAACGCGTGCCGCTCGGCGGGGCGGCCGCCGCCGTGCAGAAGGTGGCGGACGGTGTGACCACAGGCCGCATCGCGGTCGTCATGGAGGAGGCGGCATGACCGACGCCGAGGAACTGCGCAACCGCACCCGGGAGTTGCTGGCCGCCCACCCGCCGGCCGCCACGGACCGACTGGACTTCCTGCGGGCCCGCTTCGACGCCGGACTCGCCTGGGTGCACTACCCCGAAGGCCTCGGCGGACTCGGCGCGCCCCGCTCCCTGCAGACCGTCGTGGACGCAGAGCTGGAGGCCGCCGGGGCGCCCGACAACGACCCGCGCCGCATCGGCATCGGCCTCGGCATGGCCGCGCCGACGATCCTCCAGTACGGCACCGAGGAGCAGAAGCGGCGCTACCTGCGGCCGCTGTGGACGGGCGAGGAGGTCTGGTGCCAGCTGTTCAGCGAGCCGGGCGCCGGGTCCGACCTCGCCGCGCTGGGCACCCGGGCCGTGCATGAGGGCGACGGCTGGCTGGTCAACGGGCAGAAGGTCTGGACGTCCAGTGCCCATGTGGCCCGCTGGGCGATCCTCATCGCCCGCACCGACCCGGAGGTGCCCAAGCACCGGGGCATCACCTACTTCGTGTGCGACATGACCGACCCGGGCGTCGAGGTGCGGCCGCTGCGGCAGATCACCGGCGAGGCCGAGTTCAACGAGGTGTTCCTCACCGACGTCCGCATCCCGGACTCGCGGCGCCTCGGCGCGGTCGGCGACGGCTGGAAGGTCGCGCAGACCACCCTGAACAACGAGCGCGTGGCCATCGGCGGCATGCGGCTGCCCCGCGAGGGCGGCATGATCGGCCCGGTCTCGAAGACCTGGCGCGAGCGGCCCGAACTGCGCACCCACGACCTGCACCAGCGGCTGCTGAAGCTCTGGGTGGAGTCCGAGGTCTCCCGCCTCAGCGCCGAGCGGCTGCGCCAGCAGCTCGTCGCGGGCCAGCCCGGCCCCGAGGGCGCCGGAATGAAGCTGGCCTTCGCCCGCCTCAACCAGGAGATCAGCGGCCTGGAGGTGGAACTCCTCGGCGAGGAGGGCCTGCTCTACGACGACTGGACCATGCGCCGCCCGGAGCTCGTCGACTTCACCGGCCGCGACGCCGGCTACCGCTATCTGCGCTCCAAGGGCAACAGCATCGAGGGCGGGACCAGCGAGGTCCTGCTGAACATCGTCGCCGAGCGGGTTCTCGGCCTGCCCGCCGAACCGCGCACCGACAAGGACGTCGCCTGGAAGGACCTCGCCCGATGAGTGACCTGTTGTACTCGGAAGAGGAAGAGGCGCTGCGCGCCGCCGTCCGCGACCTGCTGACCGACCACTGCGACGCCCCCGGCGTCATCGCCCGCACCGAGTCGGACAGCCCCCACCACCTGCCCCTGTGGAAGGCCCTCACCGACGGCATGGGCCTGGCCGGCCTGCTGGTGCCCGAGGAGCTCGACGGCCAGGGCGCCACCCACCGCGAAGCCGCCGTGGTGCTGGAGGAACTGGGCCGCGCGGTCGCACCGGTGCCGTATCTGACGAGCGCGGTCGTCGCCACCGAGGCCCTGCTGGCCTGCGGCGCCGACGACCTGCTGCGTGCCCTCGCGACCGGCACGACGATCGGCACCCTGGCCGTCGCCCTCCACGTCGCGCCGGGCGCCGCCTACAAGGTGGTCCGGCACGAGGACGGGTTGCTGCGCGGCGAGTTGACCGGCATCGCGGACGCGGCAGCCGCGAACGTGCTGCTCGTGCCGGCCGACGACGGCGGTCTGTACGCGGTCGACGCCACCGCCGCGACCGTCACATCCCAGACCTCCCTGGACCTGACCCGGCCGCTCGCCACCGTCACCCTCGACGGGGTGCCGGGGCGGCTGCTGGGCGACGCCGAGCCCGCCGTACGCCGCGCCCTGCGCGCGGGCGCCGGACTGCTCGCCTCCGAGCAGTTCGGCCTGGCCGAGTGGACGCTGACGGAGACCGTCCGCTACCTGAAGGAGCGCAAGCAGTTCAACCGGCCCGTCGGCGGCTTCCAGGCCATCAAGCACCGGCTGGCCCAGCTGTGGCTGGAGGTCGTCAACTCCCGTGCGGCCGCCCGCAATGCCGCCGACGCCCTGACGAGGGGCGAGGACGTCGACGTGGCCGTCACCGTCGCCCAGGCCTACGCGGCACCCGTGGCCGTGCGCGCCGCCGAAGAGGCCCTGCAACTGCACGGCGGCATCGGCATGACGTGGGAGCACCCCGTGCACCTGTATCTCAAGCGCGCCAAGGCCGACTCGATCGCCTACGGCACGCCGGGAGCCCATCGGGAAGCCCTCGCCGCACTGGTCGACCTCCAGGCCCCCTGACGCCCCCTCTCGACTCAGGCAACTCCCGGGGGAGAACCCGGACAGGCCCGTCCCGCCAGGGGCGGGCCTGTCCGTGCGCGCCGGTCCGGCGAAGTGAACCCGTGGCTTCCGTCCGGCCAACTCCGCGCGTGGGCCTGCTCCTTGAGCTGTGCGGACCCCATACTCGCAGGGTCCCCGTACGGCATCTCCAGGGAGGCGGAGCATGGCCCTCACCACCCGTCGCACGGCCCTCACCACCTTCGGCGCAGCCCTGGCGGGCTCGATCGCCCTGCCCGCCACCCCCGCACCCGCGGGCGAACGCAGGCACCGGCGCCACCCGTTGTGGCGCGCCCACGCCCACAACGACTACGAGCACCCCCGCCCGCTGCTCGACGCCCTCGGCCATCGTTTCGGCAGCGTGGAAGCCGACATCCACCTCGTGGGCGACCAGCTCCTCGTCGCCCACGACCCCGAGGACCTCGACCCGTCCCGTACCCTCGAGTCCCTCTACCTCGCCCCGCTCGCGTCCCGCGTCCGGGCCCACCACGGCTCGGTGTACCGGGGGTACCGCGGCTCGCTGCAACTGCTCATCGACATCAAGACCGAGGGCGCCTCGACCTACCGCGCACTCGACCGCCGGCTCCGGTGCCACCGGGACCTGTTCACCACGTACGCCCACGGCCGTGTCCACCGCGGTCCGGTCACCGCCGTGATCTCCGGCGACCGCGCGGCCCGTGCGCCCATGGAGGCCCAGACCGTCCGGCGCGCCTTCTACGACGGCCGCCTCGCCGACCTCGGCAGCCCCGCGCCCGCCTCCTTCATCCCGCTGATCAGCGACAACTGGACGCTGAACTTCACCTGGCAGGGCGTGGGTCCGTTCCCCGACGCCGAACGCCAGAAGCTGCGGGGCATCACCGAGGCCGCCCACAGGCGCGGGCAGCGGGTGCGGTTCTGGGCCACTGCGGACCTGGCCGGACCCGCCCGCGACGCGGTATGGGCCGAACTGCTCGCCGCCGGTGTGGACCACCTCAACACCGACGACCTCGCCGGCCTGGAAGCGTTCCTCGACGCCCGGCGGGCGGCTTAGGGCGACAGCAGGACACCACACGTTCGGCGGACAGGTCAGCCGCCCGAACGAACCCTCCGCTACGCCACACTTGCGGCCGAACGCCGTGAACCGGACATGGCGGCGTGGCGGAGGAGTTGACGATGGCCATTTCCATCTCTGTGGTGCTGCTGCTCGCGATCCTTGCGGTGATCTTCCTGCGCAACGGCGGGCTGAAGGTCTCCCACGCGCTGGTCTGCCTGCTGCTCGGCTTCTATCTCGCCAGCACCAGCATCGCCCCCACCATCCACAGCGGCATCACGGCGACGGCGGAGATCGTCAGCGGCCTCCGGCCCTGAGCCCGCCCCGGGGATCGTCAGCGGTCTCAGCCCTCCCTGAGTTCACCCCGAGAACACACCGATGCCGTTCGGGACAAGGCGTTCGACGCCGCCGCTGGGATGGTTGCGCACGGAGACCGCGCTCGCGCCCGGTTGCCGCGCGACCAGCGTCGACGATCCGCCGCCGTCCAGGCTGAAGGCGTCCTGAGCGCCCAGGTTCCGCATGGTGGCGGCGACTTCGGCGATCGTCAGGCCGCTGCGGTAGGCGGCGGCGCCGTCCAGCGCGAGCAGCAGGACACGGCGCCCGTCGTCGGCGATCCCCACGGCCGTACGGACGGCCGAGGTGGTGTCGTCGAGCCCCGGCAGCGGCTGCCCGCCCGAGAGCACCGGGTAGCCGCCCAGGGCGAGCCGGTACGCGACGCCGTTCGCCGCCACGAGGCTGTGCTCGACCTCGACCGGCTCACCGATGGAGAACTTGCGCAGCTGCTGGGCGCCCGCCTCCCGACCGACCAGCACGGTGGTCCCCTCGGCGATCGGGCCGCTGCCCGGAGTGTCGGCGGCCGAGACGACCGTGCCGTCGCGGACCGTCACCTCGTAGGTGTCCGTGCTGCACGGGGCGGCGCGGTCCGTGTCCGTGCCGCAGGTGGCGCGCACCCGCGACACGCTGCCCCACTGGGAGGTGAACGCACCGACCGACCCCACCGGCAGCGCGTACTGATTGAGCCCGCCGAGCGGCAGCCGCGCCTCGGCCGTACGGACCGAACCGGCCAGCGCCAGCCGGTCCAGCCGTGCCCGCCCGTCGGTGCCGACGCCGAAGACGTCCTCGGGGGTCGTGCCGGGCGGCGGCTCCGGCCCGAAACGCTGTCCCTCCGGCACGGCGGCCTTGAGGGTCCGCCCGGCCGCGATCGCCGGACCCACACTCGCGCCGGTCGCCTCCACGCCCGGATGCTGCGTCTCGGTGATGTTGAAGAAGTCGCCGTTGACACCGGCGACGGCGCCCTGGGTGTCCGCCATCGCCGAGACCCGCGCGCGTGCGGCCACGGACCCTGGATACAGCAGATCGACCCGTACCTGCGGGTTGCCCAGCTCGACCCTCAGCACATGTGCGTGTGCCACCCCCCTCGCCGCCTGGATGTCGAACTCCTCGTACGTCACACCCGGCGCGACCCGTCCGCCCTTCTGCACGGCGCCGGCCGGAGCCGCCCCAGCCAGTCCCGCACCGACCAGCGCGCCGAACGCCGTGAGAAACGCCAGTACCGCTCTGCCTGTTCTCCGTCGCTCGCGACGACCTGCCATCGTGCCCCCTGATGCCTCGTCAACTGTCGGGAACCACAGAGGCAGTGCACCAGACGGGGGCGTCCGGCAGGGCGGCCGAGCGCGCACTACGCGGGAACGGCTGAAAAAACACACCCCACTGGGTGCTTCAGCTGTCACCCGTTCCGGTGTCGAACGGCGTGGCACGCGCCGGTGAGTGGTCGAGCGGAAGCCCGGGACGCCATATGTGCGCCGGCGCGTGGTCGATCGGCAGACCGGGCCGCCACAGGGTGAGGGCCTGTGCGCTGCACACGAACAGCTGCTCCGGCAGCCGGTCCAGGGCGAACCACCGCCAGCGGCCCACGCTCTCCCCGGGCTGGTCCGACGGCTCGCCCCGCCAGACGGTCACCCGGGCGGGCACGGTCATCCGGACGACACCTCCGACGTCGTCCAGCAGCGTCCCGAGCAGCCGGACGTCCTCGGGCCGCGCCACGAGCCCCGTCTCCTCGCCGAGTTCGCGCACGACCGTCTCCTGCAACGACTCCCCAGGCTCCACCGTCCCGCCGGGCAGCTCCCACGTCCCGCGCCGGTGCCGGCCCAGCAGCAACCCGCGCGGCCCGTACAGAACGGCACCCACGCCGAGCGCGGCGTGCGCCGGCGGCGGCTTGTCGACGCGTGGCCGGGAGGACACCCGGACGGGCCGGCTCACCCGAAAGAGCCGGTAGGAGGCCCTGTTGCCGTCCTCCGGGGCGTCGAGGACGTCGATCCCCTCCACCCGCAGCCCGTGCTCGGCCAGCAGCTCCGTCCAGAGCTCCGGGTCGAGCACCCACATGTGGACGGTGACGTCACCGCCGTCTGCGAGCCGCAGAATCTCCGGCCGGGCCGCGACCCGGTCCCACGGTCCGTCACCCCGGCTGTTGGTGTGCAGCACCGTGAAACAGAACCTGCCACCCGGCTTGAGCGCTCCCGCGAGGGCGGGCAACAGCCGGTGCGGATCGATGTACGGGACGGCGTTGACGGAGTAGACGACGTCATACGGCTCGGCAGTGAGCAGGTGCTCCACCGCGTCGGTGAGGACCAGTCGCAGTCCGGGCAGTGAGCCGTAGCGGGCTCGGGCCCGTTCGTACTGACCGGCCGAGGCGTCGACCGCGTCCACCAGCGCCCCGTGGGCCCTCACCAGATGGGCGGCGTGCCGAGCCGGACCGCAGCCGAGGTCCAGCACCCGCCGGCCCGTCAGCTCCCCGAGAACCTCGCTCCCGGGTCCGCCGCCCGCGAACCCCCAGTCGATCCGGGCCGCCTCGGGCAGCGCCGTGCCCCGGCGCAGATGGTGCGTTCCGTACGCGTCCCACGCCTCGGCGTTGGCCGCCTCCGGTTCTGCCGCCAAGGCTCAGCCGCCCGCCACCGCGTCACGCGGCAGCACCGTGACCCGGTGGAAGTTGCACCCGGCGAGCCGTGCTCCGTCGTCATCGGCAGGCGGGGCATGGTGAGCCTTGAGGGCGATGCTCATCAGACTCAGCAGCAGATCGACGTCCGCCTCACAGTCGAGGTGGATCGTCACCCAGCACGATCCGGGCAGCAGGTGGATCGCGCTCGAACCGGCGAGGTCGTAGTGGAAGCGCTGTATGGCCCGGCGGGTGAGGTGGAGATCGACGTCCCGTGAGGAGTGGAAGTGGACGATCTCGTCACGGACGGAACGAAGCGCCCTTCCGGTGCCGCAACTCGCCGGGCCCGCCTTGAGGTCGGGCCAGGCCTGCAGGCGCTCCATGGCGCGCTGGGCCAGAGTCATGGCCCCATCGTCGCCTGATCACCGGTCCGCAACCAGAGGTTGAGCGATTTGTAACCGGGACGTGAGGTGGACGGCAGGAGAGCGCCAGGCATTTCGGGCGTACTTGACGAGCTTGCTCTCAGGCCGACTTGACGAGTCTGAGGTAGCGCTTCCAGTCCCAGTGCCGGCCCGGGTCGGTGTGGTCGCTGCCGGGGACCTCGTGATGGCCGATGATGTGCGCGCGGTTCCTCGGGATGCCGTGCCTCCGGCAGATCGCCGCGGTCAGCCGGGCCGAGCGCTCGTACATGACGTCGGTGAAGTATCCGGGCCGGTCCACCCAGCCTTCGTGCTCGATGCCGATGCTGCGCGTGTTGTAGTGCCAGTTGCCCGCATGCCAGGCGATGTCGGACTCGCGTACGCACTGTGCGACCCGCCCGTCGGAGGAACGCACCACGTAGTGCGCGGACACCTTTTGCCGGGGGTTGCGGAAGACGGACAGGGTGCCGGAGTAGGTCGTCTGCGCCACGTGGATGATCACGTAACGCAGTGGGTGGGCCCGTGGACGGTTGGACGGCGTGTAGTTGCCGCGGCTCGCCGGTCGCCACGCGACTCCGGGATGATCGACGACCCGGGGCCGGGCGTCGGCCCGGGTGCCGGAGAGCAGGCCGGACGGGACGGCGGCGAGGGCGGCGCCCGCCAGAATGCCTCGCCTGCTGGGGAAAAGGGTGGTCTGTGGCATGGGTGTGCGCCTTCCGGGCTCGGTTGGAGGGTGTCTCTCACGCGACTGCGCGAAGCGGCGGCCGTTGCGATCGCGGCTCGCGTGAATCAAGCTACGACGCCCGGCGGCCGGCCCGGAGAGAGCGGCTCGATTCGGTGGACAGGCCCCTTGTTGTGGACAACTCCCTCAACCGGTCGGGTGGTCAGGGCAGGAGGAGCACTGTCTGCGACGGGTGGCGACCCGCCGTTTCAGGGCTGTCCGGCCAACGCCGCCGGGTCGTCCAGCACCGCCCGGATCACCGAATGGGCGGCCCCCAGCAGCGGCCCCTGAGGACCCAGTCGCGACACCGACACGGGGCAGGCGGGACCCGCCGTCCGGCGCGCGAGTTCCTCCTGCAGCGAGGGCAGCAGCCAGGGGGCGAGCCCGGACAGCTCGCCGCCCAGGACCACGCTCTGCGGGTCGAGCAGGTTGACCGCCCCGGTCAGGGCCACGCCCAGCGCGGTACCCGCGTCGCGCAGGGCCCGGCGTACGTCCTCGTCGCCCTGCGCGGCGCGCCCCGCGAGCAACCCGACCCTGTCCTCGTCGGGTTCCAGACCAGCCGCACGCAGCACGGCCTCCTCGCCGGCGTACTGCTCCAGGCAGCCCCGCCCGCCGCAGGCGCACTCCGGCCCGTCCGGCCGGACCGGCACATGCCCCAACTCGCCCGCGAAACCCCGTGTCCCGCGCAGCAACCCGCCGTCCACCACGACCGCCGCGCCGATGCCGATCTCCGCCGAGACGTGCAGGAAGTCGCGAGGTGTGCCGTCACCCAGCCAGAGCTCGGCGAGGGCACCGAAGTTGGCCTCGTTGTCCACGGTCAGTGCGGTGTCCGCGGGCAGCAGCGGGGCGAGGTCCGTGTCGTGCCAGCCGAGGTTCGGGGCCCGCACGACCGTCCGGGCGTCGCGCGCCACCAGACCCGGCACCGCCACGGCGAGTCCGGCCGGGTACAGGCCCTCGCCCTCCGCCTCGTCGACGACCTGCCGGATCAGGTCGGTGAGCTCGGCTAGCACGGGCTGCGGGGAGCGGCCGCGGTTCGCTCCCTGCCGTATCACCCGCGACCGGGTCGTGCCGCGCAGGTCGACGGCGCACACCGCGAGATGGTCCACGCCCACCTCCGCGCCGATGCCGGCCGGACCGCGTCCGCTCACGGCGAGCGCGGAACCGGGCCGTCCCACCCGGCCGGGCCGCTCGGGCCCCAGCTCTTCGAGGAGCCCCGACCGGATGAGCTCGTCGACGAGCGTCGAGACCGCCGCCCGGGTCAGGCCGATCCGCGAGGCGACGGCGGCCCGGGACAGCGGCCCCTCGGCGCGGACGGTGTGCAGGACACGGGCGAGGTTGCGGCGGCGCATGCCCTGCTGGGTGTCGGGCAGAGCCCGTCCCGGGCCGGTGGGACGGGCCTCGTGCAGCGGTGCGGTCATGCCTGACGCCAGTCCTCAGTGGGTGTCCGTGGGCCGCTCCAGCAGCGGAGCCGCGTCGGAGAGTACCCCGGCGATCCTGGTCAGCGTCTCCTGGTCCCGCTCGACGGCGTCGAGCACCGGACCGGCCGCCGTGTCCCAGCGACGCGCGACCGCCGCCGGATCCTCCCCGGTCAGCAGCCCCGCCGCCTGCGCCGCGGCGCCGAGCGCGACCAGTTCCCTGGCCTCGGGCACCTGCACGGGGCGCCCCGACAGCCGCCGCACGGTCTGCTGCCAGGCGGTGCCCCGGGCGCCGCCGCCGATCAGCAGCAGCGGCTCCGACGGGTCCGCGTCCGCGTCGAGGACCAGGTCGAGCGCCCCGAGCAGGGAGTGCACGGCACCGTCGTAGGCGGCCTGGAGCAGCTGGCCCGCGGTCGTGTCATGACGCAGGCCGTGCAGCAGGCCGGAGGCGTTCGGCAGGTTCGGGGTGCGTTCGCCGTCCAGGTAGGGCAGGAGCGTCACGGCCGTGCCGGGCTCGACGGCTTCGCGGTCCAGGCTCAGCAGCGCCGCCACGCGGTCGACGGCGAGCGTGCAGTTCAGGGTGCAGGCCAGGGGCAGCCAGTCGCCGCGGGCGTCGGCGAAGCCCGCCACCGTGCCGCTGGGGTCGGCGGGCCGCCGCTGCGACACGGAGTACACCGTGCCCGAGGTGCCGAGGCTCATCACCGCAACCCCCGGACGCACCCCCAGACCCAGCGCCGCGGCGGCGTTGTCGCCGGTGCCGGGCGCGACCAGCGTGCCCTTGGAGAACGGCAGGTCGTGGCCGTCGCGCACCGTGCCCGCGATCTCGCCGGGCCGGACCACGCGCGGCAGCAGAGCCGGATCGAGCCCCACGTGCGCCAGGATCTCCTCGTCGTAGGCCTCCGTCCGGGACGCCCACCAGCCCGTCCCGCTGGCGTCACCGCGGTCGGTCGTGCCCTGCCCGGTGAGCCGCTCGGTGAGGTAGTCGTGGGGGAGGCGCACGGCCTTCGTGGCGCGTACTGCCTCCGGCTCGTGCTCGGCCAGCCACGCCCACTTGGTGACCGTGAAGGAGGCGGCGGGGACGCTTCCGGTGCGTTCGGCCCAGTACTTCGTTCCGCCCAGCTCCTCCGTCAGCCGGCGGGCCTGAGGAGCCGAACGCACGTCGTTCCACAGCAGGGCGGGCCGCACCGGCTCGCCCTGGCGGTCCAGCGTGACGAGGCCGTGCTGCTGCCCGCCGACCGACACCGCCGCGGCCTCGTGAGCCGGCTCCCCGCACTGGTGCAGGGCCTCGCACAGGGCGTCCCACCACTGACGCGGATCGCTCTCGCGCCCGGCTCCCGAGGAGACCGTGTGCGGCGCCTGGCCGCTCGCGACCACCCGGCCGGTGGACGCGTCGACGACCAGTGCCTTGGTGGACTGGGTCGACGAGTCCACACCGACGACGAGCGGACCCTCGGCTGCTGACATCGGGCTTCTCCCTACTGCGCGCGGCACGTGACTCCGTTCGGAGGCACCTTGTCTCTTCCCAGAGAGGTGCTCGCATACTAATTTGTAAATCGGCATGACGAAATAGCCCCAGCGAGCAAGGAGCCGCGGCATGAGCTTCCAGCCCACCCCCGAGGACAGGTTCACCTTCGGCCTGTGGACCGTCGGCTGGCAGGGACGGGATCCCTTCGGTGACGCCACGCGGCGTGCCCTCGACCCGGTCGAGACGGTGCAGCGCCTGGCCGAGCTGGGCGCCCACGGCGTCACCTTCCACGACGACGACCTGATCCCCTTCGGCTCGAACGACGCCGAACGCGAGGCGCACATCAAGCGCTTCCGGCAGGCGCTGGACGCCACGGGCATGAAGGTCCCGATGGCCACCACCAACCTCTTCACCCATCCCGTCTTCAAGGACGGCGCGTTCACCGCCAACGATCGCGACGTGCGCCGCTACGCCCTGCGCAAGACCATCCGCAACGTCGACCTCGCCGTCGAGCTCGGCGCCCAGGTGTACGTGGCCTGGGGTGGCCGTGAGGGTGCCGAGTCCGGTGCCGCCAAGGACGTCCGCGCGGCCCTGGACCGGATGAAGGAGGCCTTCGACCTGCTCGGCGAGTACGTCACCTCCCAGGGCTACGACCTGCGCTTCGCGATCGAGCCCAAGCCGAACGAGCCGCGCGGCGACATCCTGCTGCCGACCGTCGGTCACGCGCTTGCGTTCATCGAGCGCCTGGAGCGCCCGGAGCTGTACGGCGTGAACCCCGAGGTGGGGCACGAGCAGATGGCCGGGCTGAACTTCCCGCACGGCATCGCGCAGGCCCTGTGGGCGGGCAAGCTGTTCCACATCGACCTCAACGGTCAGTCCGGCATCAAGTACGACCAGGACCTGCGCTTCGGCGCCGGCGACCTGCGTGCCGCGTTCTGGCTGGTGGACCTGCTGGAGTCGGCCGGCTACGCCGGACCGCGCCACTTCGACTTCAAGCCGCCGCGGACCGAGGACCTCGACGGTGTGTGGGCCTCGGCGGCCGGCTGCATGCGCAACTACCTCATCCTCAAGGAGCGAGCCGCCGCTTTCCGCGCCGACCCGGAGGTGCAGGAGGCGCTGCGCGCGGCCCGGCTGGACGAGTTGGCCCAGCCCACCGCCGCGGACGGCCTTCAGGCGCTGCTCGCCGACCGGTCCGCGTTCGAGGCGTTCGACGTGGAAGCGGCCGCCGCGCGCGGCATGGCGTTCGAGCACCTGGACCAGCTGGCGATGGATCACCTGCTGGGGGCGCGTGGCTGAGCCACGCGCGCGTGCGGGCCCGTCGTCCGGCCACTCCGGCCGGCCGGCGGGCCCTGTTCGTGCCGCGGAATCGTGCGATCCACGCGATGAGTCCGTATCAGCTTCCGTCCGCCCCTCCCGGCGTGGGCGGTACGCGGCGACGCTGGACGGTATGGCCCTGCCGCCCGTACCGCCCCACCCGCCCGGACCTCCCCGGCGCCGGAATCCGCTGTTCATCCTGCTCGCCGTGCTCGTGGCCGTGGCAGCCGTGTCGCTCGTGGTGCTCATGGCCTCGGGCCGGGGCGACTCGTCGGACGACAAGACGCCCGGCGAGAGCGCGACCCGCACACCCGCCCCGTCCTTCGGCCTCCCCACGAAGCTGCCCACCATGCTGCCGAGCGAGTTGCCGACCAGGTTGCCGTCGGGTTTCCCGACGCGGTGGCCGAGCGAGCTGCCGAGCGGCCTCGCATCACTCGTCCCGTCCCTGGACCCCGGCGGGCTACTGCCCTGACATCTGCTCCACGTGCCCCTCCGGGGTTTCCGGCCGGTACCGCCTACGGAGAGTTTCCTTCTCCCGGCGCGAGTTCCCCCGAGGCCGGGGCCGTCATCGAGGCCAGGGCCGTCGCCGGATCCGGTGCGGCGCCTGCCGCGGGCTGCCAGCGGCCGCCTTCCTTGCGATAGGGCCACCAGCGGCCGTCCCGGCCGAGGCGGAGCTGGACCGACGCCCCGACGACCGTCCACCGATTGCCCCGTGCCCGCAGTTCCGGCCGTTCGCCGGCGTCCCAGGCCGAGTCCAGGGCGGCACGCGCGCGTGCGAGCGTTTCACCCTCCACGCGCCACTCCTCATCCAGGACGGACAGCGCGGCCGTCCCGCCGTGACGCCAGGCGCGCACGGCCGTCGCCAGCCCTTCCCGGCCGCGTCCGGACCCGTCGGCGAGCCGGTCGGCGACATCCCGTCCGGGATCGCCCGCGGCCAGCCGCACCGCGTCCTGCGCCGATCGCAACTGCGTGGGGTAGCCGCCCCGGAGCGCCTCCCGGAGCAGGCCGCGGGCCCGTACGGCCGTCCGAGCGGCCAGGAATTCCAGCGCGAGCGGGTCGAGGCCGGGGGCGGGCGGCGTGTCGGTGTCGAGGGACGGCGGCGCTCCCGGCTCGCCGGGCGCATCGGGCAGCGGCGGCAGCGGGGGCAGGATGTCACCGGCCGCGTACGCCTCGGCCGCGTCCACACCCTCCGGCGCCGGGGCCTGCGCGGCGGAGGAACCGCTGCGCCTCTGGAGATCTTCCAGCACCGCGCCCTCGGTGCGCCCCCGCATCAGCAGCAGCACGAACGGGTCCTGGTCCAGCAGGCGTGCCACCTGGTAGCAGAGTGCCGCCGTGTGCCCGCAGTGGTCCCAGGCCCCGCAGCCGCACTCCGGCTCCAGATCACCGAGGCCGGGGAGCAGGTCGATGCCCGCGTCCCCGGCGTCCTCGACCAGGTGCGGCGGCATCTCCCGGTCCAGCAGCGCCGCCACGTGACCGGCCCGCTCCGCCGCCATGTCCAGGAAGCGGTCCCATCGTTCGGGAGTGAGCTCCTCCAGCAGGACGTCGGCCCGGTGCGCCGTACGGTCGCGGTCCTGGACGACGGCCGTGAGCCGCCCCGGGCGAACCGACACCGCGCCGACCGCACCCGCACGGGCGAGCCGACGACCCGTCTTGAGCTGCGCCGTGTCCAACGCGGTGCCTTCGAGAGCCTGCAGCCAGGCCCGGCCCCACCAGGACTGCGCGAAGCCCCGTCCGTGCGCGGGCGGCAGTGCGGGGAAGGTGCGTTCCGTGTCGCCCTCGTGCCGTGTCATCGCAGGCCTCCTCGCAGTTCGACCAGATCCGCCAGTTCCGCGTCCGTCAGCTCCGTGAGCGCCGCCTCGCCGGCCCCCAGGACCGCGTCCGCCAGCTCCCGCTTGCGCAGCAGCAGGTCGGCGATGCGGTCCTCGATCGTTCCCTCCGCGATGATCCGGTGCACTTGCACGGGCCGGGTCTGGCCGATGCGGTACGCGCGGTCCGTGGCCTGTGCCTCGACGGCCGGGTTCCACCAGCGGTCGTAATGCACGACGTGCTCCGCCCTGGTGAGGTTCAGCCCGGTGCCCGCCGCCTTCAACGACAGCAGGAACACCGGGATCTCGCCGTCCTGGAAGCGCCGCACCATGGCCTCGCGCTCGGGGACGGGTGTCCCTCCGTGCAGGAACAGCGAGGGTGTGCCGCGGGTGGCGAGGTGCCGTTCCAGGAGACGGGCCATCTGCACGTACTGCGTGAAGACCAGTACGCCCGCATCCTCGGCGAGGATCGTGTCGAGCAGCTCGTCCAGCAGCTCCAGCTTCCCCGAGCGCCCGGCGATCACGGGGCGTTCCTCCTTGAGGTACTGCGCCGGATGGTTGCAGATCTGCTTGAGCCCGGTCAGCAGCTTCACGATCAGGCCCCGCCGCGCCATGCCGCCGGCGCCGGAGACCTCCGCGAGCGCCTCCCGCACCACCGCCTCGTACAGGGCCACCTGCTCCTGGGTGAGCGACACGGCGCGATCGGTCTCGGTCTTCGGCGGAAGTTCGGGCGCGATCCCAGGATCCGATTTGCGGCGACGCAGCAGGAACGGCCGTACGAGCCGGGCCAGCCGGTCGGCTGCGGCCGGGTCCTGGCCACCCTCCACAGCCTCCGCGTACCGCCGGCGGAAGGCGCCGAGCCGGCCCAGCAGCCCCGGAGTCGTCCAGTCGAGGATCGCCCACAGCTCCGACAGGTTGTTCTCCACCGGGGTGCCGGTGAGCGCCACGCGCGCGCGTGCGCCGATGGAGCGCAGTTCGCGCGCGGTGGAGGAGTACGGGTTCTTCACGTGCTGGGCCTCGTCCGCCACGAGCAGGCCCCACGGCACCCGGGCGAGCCGCGGCGCGTCCAGGCGCATCGTGCCGTACGTGGTGAGCACGAACTCCCCGTCGGCCAGGTCGTCCAGGCCGCGCCGAGTCCCGTGGAAGCGCCGTACCGGTGTGCCGGGGGCGAACCGTTCGATCTCCCGCTGCCAGTTGCCCATGAGGGACGTCGGGCAGACCACCAGGGTGGGTCCGGCGGAGAGTGCGTCGGACTGCCGGTGCAGGTGGAGGGCGATCAGCGTGATCGTCTTGCCGAGTCCCATGTCGTCGGCGAGACAGCAGCCCAATCCGAGTGACGTCATACTCGCGAGCCAGTTCAGGCCCCGCCGCTGGTAGTCCCGCAGGGTGGCGGCGAGGGCGGCCGGCTGCTCCACGGACCGCTGCCCCTCGGGGGTCGCGAGCCGCTCCCGCAGATCCGCCAGCCATCCCGTGGGCCGCACCTCGACCCGGCGGCCCTCCACCTCCGCCCAGCCCGTCAAGGCCGCGCCCAGGGCCTCCACGGGCGTCACCCGGCGGTCCTGCCGGGAACGGGCCAGGCGGGCCTCCTGAGGGTCGATCAGGACCCACTGGTCGCGCAGCCGGACCACCGGCCGCTTCGCCTCGGCCAGACGGTCCAGTTCCTCCCGGTCCAGTCGCCTCTCGCCCAGGGCGAAGGACCAGGTGAAGGCGAGCAGCGCGTCGGCCGAAAGGAACGACGGCACGCCCGCGAGGGCCGCGCCGGGCTCCGGCGCGCCGTCCGACTCACTGTCGCCGGGCCCCACCTCCGCGCGCGTGCTGAGCTCACGGGACAGCCCCCTCGGCCAGTGCACATCGACCCCGGCCGCGCTCAGAGCCCGGGCACCGGCGCCGAGAAGCTCGGTGACCTCCTCGTCGGCGAGTTCCGCCGCGTCCGGCACGGAAGCCGACAGCAGGGGCGTGAGCGGGGCCCAGGCCCGGGCCGCACGGCGCAGGGCGAGCAGCGCGTCCATCCGCGCGCGCGGACCGAAGGCCTCGCCCAGGGACCCGGCCCAGACGTCCGCGGCGTCCGCGACCAACGCCGGATCGCTGACGCTGTGCACCTGAAGCACGGCCCGGAAGGTCACGCCCGCGCCGTCGTCCGCCGAGTCGGTGAGCCCGTCCGCCTCGATCCGCAGCGACAACCGGACGCCCGCGTCGTGGCCCGCGGCGACAGCGGCGGCCCAGGCACGCTGTTCGGGCAACCGCACCGGATCCTGCGCGGCGTAGGCGGGGCCGCCCGTCACGAGGGGTGCGGCGGGGGAGCGGGGCAGGGAGTCGGCGACCGCGTCGAGGAAGGCGCGCAGGAGCTGCTCCGGGTCGGGCAACCGCATCGGCCCGGCGCTCTCCAGGGGGACGGCGTGCGCTTCGGGAGGCATCGCGGCGGCGAGGCGGCGTACGGCCTCGATGTCCTGGGCGCGCAGCGGTCCCGCGCGCCAGGCGTCGTGATCGCCCGGGGACAGTCCCGGCAACAGCAGTCCGCGGGCGACGAGGTGCAGGGCGTGCAGGGCGGCCGCGCCCCAGAAGACGGTGGACCGGTGCCCCTGCTCGCCGACACGCGCGCGCGTGAGGACCGGCAAGGCCGTGCGAACCGGCATCAGGACGGCGGGCAGGCTCATTTTCTCGACCCCACCGTCGTGAGGCACGGCGACCGTCAGGTCCGTGACGGACGCGGACTCCCACACCGGAAGGGGAGCGCCGTCGGGCCGCCAGAAGGCGAGGCTGCCGGCGCGCGCGGGATCGCCGGGCAGGAAAACGGAGCGGCACAGGGCCAGTTCGGAGTCGTCGGAGGAGGGTGCCGGGTGATTCCGATGCTCGGCTATGGCGTAGTCCTCAAATTTGACTAGTGAGAGCGGAGTCGCCGAGAGTACAGCACTTTCAGTGCGCATGGGTATGGATGTGCTGTGAGCTGGGTCACCATGGAGGTCTCAGGGGTGCGTCGGGTCGCACCTCAGGGATGTCTCAGGGTCGCGGTCCGGAACCGCCGTGGAGGCGGGTCCGTTTTCGAGACAGAGAGCGGCAGTGGCCGCGAAGGAGGCGACAGTCATGTCGAACAACGCCAAGATCGCCGCGGGGGGTGTGGCGGTCGGGCTCATCCTGCTGATCTGGCTGCCCTGGTGGGCATCGCTCCTGATCATCCTGGGAGTCCCGGCCGCCGCGTACCTCACGCTCGACCCGTCGCAGCGGCGCAGGCTGCGCCGCGCCACCCGCAAGGAACTCGGCCGCTGAGGCCCCGGCTCCGCGCGACCGGCCGGGCACCGCAAGGAGCCCGGCCGCACCGGCTCAGTTCGGCCGCACGGCCATTTTGTCCAGCGCCTCCAGGAGACTCGGCAGTTCCGGCCCCCTGCCCACCGGCAGGACCTCACCGGGCTCCTCGTCCAGCAGCACGAACGCGATGTCGTCGGTTCGCGCGACGAGCGACCAGCCCGGACCGTCGGCCCGCAGGGTCCGGGCGTCACCCGGCGCGAAGGAGGACCTGACCCGGCCCAGCGGCGGCGGCGAGTCGATGTAGGTACGGGCCTCCGCGAGAACGCGCCGGATGCCGCTGTGGCCACCCTTCTGCGCGTCCGCCCCGCGCCCGCCCGATTCGTCGGCCGTCCGGCGCCCGCCCGATCCGTCGGCGGTCCCGCTTCCGTCCGGGCCGTCGGTCGCGGCGCTGTCGTCTCCCGGGGAGCCGGGAGCCTCGGTGGACTCCGGCGTCCGGAACGCCGTGTCGTCGACCTGCTCCCGCCATGTCGCCCATTGCAGCGCGATCTCGTCCGCGCCCAGACGCCGCTGGGCCGGGCCCCACACGCCGGTGTCCGGCGGGGTCAGCGGGGGCCGGTCGTCAGCCTCCGGACCCGGATCGTGCGGCGCGGGCACGCCGGGGGCCGCGACGGCGACCGCGAGGGGCCACCCGGGCAAGGCCGCGACGACCGTGCGCTCGTCGGGCGACAGCTCGTACTCCATGCCGCAGTCCCAGGAGGCGATCGCGACGGCCACCAGCGAGACGTCGTCGATGGCCACCGTCCACCGGGCGCCCTCGCCGTCCTGGCCGAGCACCAGCCCGTACCCGTCGGCGAGCGGCGCGAGGCCGAGCGCCGCGCATGCCTCGGGATAGTCGTCGCCCAGTACGCTCGGGAACTTCGCCGGCGTCAGCAGCACCGCCGTGAGCACATAGAGCGCATCGTCCGCGGCGGCGACGGCTTCCTCGTCCGTCCCGGCCATCCCAGCCTCCCCATCGGTTCGTCCACCGGCGCGCACCCTAATGCGCCCGCAAGCCCCTTGTCACGGTCTCGCAGGCGCACTCGGAGCTGCAGTTTTCCGGCGGACGGGGCGAATCGGCCGTCCTGGAGGCGCACCTCATGCCGCCGGCAGCCCCAGCAACCCGCGGGCCACGGTCTCCGGCGACTGACCGCGCTCACGGGCCAGTGCGACCACGGCCCGGCAGGCCAGCTCGTTCACGCCGAACGACAGCGCCTCCGGCGACACCCAGCCGGCCGCTTCGTCGGCCTGCTCCGGGCGGTTCTCCGCGCAGGCCGTGACATAGGTCGCCGCAGCCTCGAAAAGATTGTGCGGACGCTTGTCCTCACCGGCTTTCGGCTCCGTGCGCAAGACATCGGCGACCCTTCCCCCGGCTCTGCGGAACCGGTCCCACATGCTGACCACCTTCCCTCTGCCTCTGCCGTGCCCGGTCGTTCATCTCCCGGTCTCCAACGTAAAGTTGCAGATCCTGGGGCAGAAGGGGGACGGAGCAGTGAAACGCTTCTCACGGCTCGAACAGATCCGGCGGATGGACCCGTACGAGGAGGCCACGGAGATCTACCGGCTCAGCGTCGCCCACGAGTTCCCCTGGGACTTCACACGCGCCCTGGAGCTGGCCCTGTTCCGCACGTACGCCGTCCCCGGCATCGGCAGGCTGCTCGCGCGCACGGCAGAGCTCACGGACAGGACGCAGAAGCGCTACGACGACACCTCGCTGCTGCTGGACGCCGTCGTCGAGCACGGTTTCGGCAGTGAGCAGGGCAGGACCGCCATCCGCCGCATCAACCAGATGCACCGCAGCTACGACATCAGCGACGACGACATGCGGTACGTGCTCTGCACCTTCGTCGTGATGCCCAAGCGCTGGATCGATGCCTACGGCTGGCGCAGGATGTCACGCCACGAGATCGTCGCCAGTGTGGTCCACTACCGCACCCTGGGCCGTCACATGGGAATCAAGGGCATCCCTGAGACCTACGAGGAGTTCGAGCGCTGCCTCGACTCGTACGAGGCCGCCCACTTCGCCTGGGACGAGGACGCCCGGCGCGTCTCGGACGCCACGCTGCGCCTGATGGCCTCCTGGTACCCCGGCCCCCTCGCGCCCCTGCTGCGCACCATGACCCTCGCGTTGCTCGACGACTCGCTGCTGCACGCCTTCCGCTACACCCCGCCGAGTGCCACCACGCGCGCGTGGGTGAGGCGCGCCGTCCGGCTCCGGGGCCGCGCCGTCCGCCTGCTGCCGCCCCGGCGCACCCCGCACTTCGCCCGCCAGAACCGGGAGATCAAGGGGTACCCGTACGGCTACCGGATCGCAGATCTCGGCACCCGCCCGGTCCCGGGCGTCCGGGGCTGCCCGGTGCGGCACGCCGCGCCGGACGACCGGACGGGGTGACACGGGGCGGGACGACCGGGCGGGCTGAGGCGGGGCCGGACGACCGGGCGGGGCGACACCGGGCCGGACGCCCGGGGGGCGACGCGGCTCAGTCCTCGCGCACGGCGAGTGCCAGGAAACGGGAGTCCTCGTCGACGTACGACCTCAGGCGCCACCCGGAACCGGCCAGAAGGGGGCGGAGGTTGGGCTCGGCACGCAGGTCCTCAGGGGTGAGCGGACGACCGTGGCGTGCTGCGAGAGCCTCCCTGCCGATGGGGTGGAACAGCGCCAGCACCCCACCGGGGCGCACCACGCGTGCCAGTTCCGACAGGTCCTCGGCCGGACTCCCCAGGTGCGAGATGAGGCCCGCTCCGAACACGGCGTCCAGCGACCGCGAGCGCAGGGGCAGCGCGGCGACGTCCGTGAGCAGCAACTGCCCGTCGCGGTCCCGTCCGGCCCGCACGGCCTCCCGCAGCATGGCCGGCGTCAGATCGGCCCCGAGGACCATCCCCGACGGCCCCACGGCGGCTCGCAGGGGCGGCAGCGCGCGTCCGGTGCCGCACCCCGCGTCCAGCACCCGGTCGCCCGTACGCAGTCCGAGCTCGGCGACCGCGGCCGCGTAGGCCGGGCCGTCGTCGGGGAAACGGCTGTCCCAGTCGGCGGCGCGGGCGGTGAAGAACTCCTGGACACGCGTCTGCTCGTCGCTCATGTACCGCATGATTCCTCACCGGCACGGATGACGCCTCAGTGCACACGTTCGAGCGTGACCCGATCGTTCCGGTACAGCCTCGGGTCATATTCCAACACCTTTCGAAATGCGCCCCCTTCGGGTGCCGGTGCCGGGTCTAGCGTCCCGGGGCCATGGGACACCTGGACCACGCAGCCCTGGGGTGGCTGACCCCCGCACTGTCGTACGCAATGGCCTGCATAGGCGCCGCGCTCGGTCTGCGCTGCACCGTCCGCGCGCTCGCGACGACCGGGCGCTCGCGCCGCAACTGGCTCGTCACCGCCGCCTCGGCGATCGGCACCGGCATCTGGACCATGCACTTCGTGGCCATGCTCGGCTTCGGCGTCACCGGCACCGACATCCGCTACGACGTGCCGCTCACGTTGCTGAGTCTGCTCGTCGCCATGCTCGTCGTCTGCGCCGGTGTCTTCGCCGTCGGTTACGGCAAGGACCGCGGCCGCGCCCTGCTCGCCGGCGGGCTCACCACCGGCCTCGGCGTCGCGAGCATGCACTACCTCGGCATGGCGGCCGTCCGGCTGCACGGCGACGTGACCTACGACCCGCTGCTCGTCGCACTCTCCGTGCTGATCGCGGTCGTCGCGGCCACGGCGGCCCTGTGGGCTGCCCTCAACATCAAGTCGCCCGTGGCGGTCACCATCGCCTCCCTGATCATGGGCGCCGCCGTCAGCAGCATGCACTACACCGGGATGTTCGCGGTGGGCGTGCGCGTCACGCCTTCCGGGGAGGCGCTGCCCGGGGCCTCGGCGATGCAGTTCATCTTCCCCCTCGCCGTCGGCCTCGGCTCCTACCTCTTCCTGACGTCGGCCTTCGTCGCGCTGTCGCCCACAGCGGGGGAGCGTGCGGCCTCCGCCTCGGCCCAGCGCCCGGTCCAGGGCGCCGTCCCCTAGCCACGAGGGGGCCCGAGACCGCCGACCGCTGCCGAGCGGCCCGGGGGGGCAAGGCATGCCTCTCGGTGCACGAGTCCCGGCGGACAAGGAGGGGCCGTCCCAGCGGTCCGGGCGGCGGTGGCGCACCCATCCGCATGGACAGTCCCCTCCCCGTCGGGCCATGCGCTCCAAGCCCCACGCGCCCCCGGCGGGACGCCGGCCCTCAGCCCTCCGACCCACTCCCGAGCGAGGAGTCCATGCGCACACCCCGTAGGACCCCCACCGCCGGCGCCGAGGCGCCGCCCCCTCCCTTGCGCGGGCGCCGCGCGCACGCCGGACCACCGGCCGACGAGAGCAGCGACACCGTCTCGGACGCCGCACCGGACGAGGCGCCCGCGCGCGCGGAGCGCTGGCACATACGCCCCCGCACCGTACGCGCCAAGATCGTCTGCCTGCTGATGGTGCCGGTCGTCTCCCTCCTGGCCCTGTGGGGATACGCCACCGTCACCACCGCCCAGGACGTCTCCCGGCTCCGGCAGGTCCAGCGCGTCGACGCCACCGTCCGCGCCCCCGTCTCCGCAGCCGTCACCGCCCTCCAGGCCGAACGCGCCGCCGCCGTACGTCGCGCCACCGAGCCGTCCGCCGTCCGGACCGGCGAACTGGACGAGCTGGCCCGGCGCACCGACCGGGCCGTCGCGAGACTCCGGCTCGGGCAGGGCACCACCGTCGCCGACAGCGGGGAACTGCCCGCCGGAGTCGCCCAGCGGCTGAAGACGTTCGTCTCCGATGCCGAACAACTGCGGCCCCTGCGCACCGCGGTACGAGACCGGCGCGCCGGCTGGGCCGAGACGTACGACCGCTACACCCGGACCATCTCGGCCGCGTTCGGCGTCGGAGGCGCACTCACCGGCATCCGGGACGCCGACCTCGGATCCGACGCGCGCGTGCTGCTCGAACTGGCCCGCGCGGGCGAGGCGTTGGCCCAGGAGGACGCCCTGCTGGCGAGCGCCCGCCTGGAGGGCACCCTGACGGGGGAGCGGCTGCGCCTCTTCACCGGCGCCGTCGACCTGCGCCGTACGCTCACCGAGTCGGCCGTGGCGGACCTGAGCGGCGTCGAACGCTCCGCGTGGGAGGCCCTCGCCGGCAGCAGCGCCTACGCCGGCCTGGACGAAACCGAGGACGTCGTCCTCACCCGGGGACCGGGCACGAAGGCGGTCGAAGCGGCACCCGAGAGCAGCTGGAACACGGCACACGCGCGCGTGCAGAGCGGCATGCGCACCATCGATGACGACGCGGCACGCGGAGTCGCCGACCGGGCCGACCCGTTCACCCGGGGACTGCTTACCCCGGCCGGCGCCGCCGTCCTGCTCGGCCTCGCCGCCGTCGCCGCCTCGCTCGTCATCTCCGTGCGCATCGGCCGCGGCCTCGTGGTGGAACTGGAAGGCCTGCGCAACAGCGCCCTGGAGATCGCCCGGCGCAAACTGCCCGACGCCATGCACAGACTGCGCGCGGGCGAGGAGATCGACATCCGGGCCGAGGCACCGCCGGGAGCGCCCGCGGAGGACGAGACGGGCCAGGTCGCCGAGGCCCTCACCACCGTGCACCGCGCTGCGCTGCGGGCCGCCGTGGAACGCGCCGAACTCGCCAGCGGCATCTCCGGCGTCTTCGTCAACCTCGCCCGCCGCAGCCAGATCCTCGTGCACCGGCAGCTGGCCCTCCTCGACAGCATGGAACGCCGCTCCGACGATCCCAACGAGCTGAGCGACCTCTTCCGCCTCGACCACCTCACCACCCGTATGAGGCGGCACGCGGAGAGCCTGATCATCCTCTCCGGTGCCGCCCCGGGCCGGGCCTGGCGCATGCCCGTCTCCCTGACGAACGTGGTCCGCGCGGCCGTCTCCGAAGTGGAGGACTACGCGCGCGTGGAGGTACGGCAACTCCCCGAGGCGGCCGTCGTCGGCGCGGCCGTCGCCGACCTCACCCATCTGCTGGCCGAGATCATCGAGAACGCCGCCCAGTTCTCCCCGCCCCACACGCGGGTGCGCGTCACCGGCGAACCCGTCGGCAACGGCTACGCCGTCGAGGTCGAGGACCGCGGCCTCGGCATGGGCGACGAAACCCTCGCCGAAGCCAACCGCCGCATCGCTCAGTCCGAGGCGCTCGACCTGTTCGACAGCGACCGGCTCGGCCTGTTCGTGGTCAGCAGGCTCGCCGCCCGGCACGACGTCAAAGTCCAGCTGAGGACCTCCCCGTACGGCGGCACCACCGCGGTCGTCCTGCTGCCCACCGCTCTCCTTCACACGGGCGCGGCACCACGCTCCCCCGAAGCGGTGGAACCCGCGCGGCAACCCGGGGCCCGCACCTGTGCGCGCGTGCCCGACGACACACCGCTCCAGGATGCCGTCCCCGCCCACGGTGACCGGAGGGCCCTTGTGGCTCCGGTGCCGTCCGCCGCTCAGCCCGAGACCTCGCCTCACGCGGATCTCTCCCGTCGCGCGGCGACTTCACGACACGCGGAGACCTCAGGGCTCCCGGACGGCCCTCGTCACCTGGAGACCCCGAGCCAGCCCCCAGCCCCAGGAGTCGCCACCTTGCGACTGCACCGACCACCGCAGCAGCCCGAAGACTACGACGACCTCCCCCGGCGCGTACGTCAGGCCAGCCTCGCTCCCCAACTGCGCGACCGGCGCCCCGAGGAACAGCCGCCCGCGCCCGCCCCCCTGGACGACGAGCGAACACCCGAACTCGTACGCGACCGCATGGCCGCCTACCGCGACGGCTGGGCGCGCGGCGGCGGCAGGCGGCCCGGCCGCGGCACCACTCCCGGCCCCGCGACGGGCAGCGACAGCAGCGAAGGAGACCCCGCATGATCCAGGATCCGAGCGCACAGTCCGCCCGGCGAACCGGCGAACTCGACTGGCTGCTGGACGATCTGGTGCTCCGCGTGACCGACATCCGGCACGCCGTGGTGCTGTCCAACGACGGCCTGGCCGTGGGCGCGTCGTCCGGCCTGCGCCGCGAGGACGCCGAGCACCTCGCGGCGGTCGCCTCGGGCTTCCACAGCCTCGCCAAGGGCGCGGGACGGCACTTCGGCGCCGGCGGGGTCCGCCAGACCATGGTGGAGATGGACGAGGGCTTCCTGTTCGTGGCCGCCGCGGGCGACGGCTCCTGCCTCGCCCTCCTCACCGCCGTCACCGCCGATATCGGTCTCGTGGCCTACGAGATGGCACGCCTGGTCAAACGCGTCGGCGAGCACCTCGGCACGGCGCCCCGCACGGCCGCGCGGCCACCCGTCGCCGGATGAACCGGGAGAACGGTCCGTGCAGATGACCGAGGACATGACGGGCACCCCGCACGAGCAGGGCAGCCACTGGTACGACAACGAGGCCGGCCCGCTCGTCCGCCCCTACGCCATGACGGGCGGACGCACCCGGCCGAGTCCCACCGGCGTGCGGTTCGACCTGATCGCCCTGGTCACGCTGGACCCGGGAGCACCCGGGGTGGACGACGCGCCGCTCGGACCGGAACACCGCAACCTCATCGACCTGTGCCGCCCGGAGACCCAGTCGGTCGCCGAACTCGCCGCAGGTGCGGACCTGCCCGTCGGTGTGGTCAGGGTCCTCCTCGGCGATCTCCTGGAGCTCGGCTGTGTCACCGTCAGCCGTCCCGTCCCCCCGGCGCAGCTGCCCGACGAACGCATCCTGCGCGAGGTGATCGACGGCCTGAGAGCGCTGTGACCCCGGCACACCCGACGCACAGATGCAAACCGCACCACCCGCGCACGCTCCCTGCACCCACGCAGGCCCTGCACGCGGCCCTCCCCATCCCCGGACTCCTCACGCACGGTCATCCCGCCCCCCGCAGTCCCCACGCAGGCACTCCCGACACCCGGTACTCCTGAGAGAAGTGATCAATGGTCTCCGAGCACTCCGACGCCCCGGACGGCGAGAGCGCCGCGCTGGCGTTGAAGATTCTGGTCGCCGGCGGATTCGGCGTGGGCAAGACCACCCTGGTGGGCGCCGTCAGCGAGATCCGGCCGCTGCGCACCGAAGAGCTGCTCAGCGAAGCGGGACAGTCGGTGGACGACACCGACGGCGTGGACCACAAGACCACCACGACCGTCGCCATGGACTTCGGACGCATCACCATCCGGTCCGGCCTCTCCCTGTACCTCTTCGGCACGCCGGGCCAGGACCGCTTCTGGTTCCTGTGGGACGAGTTGTCGCAGGGGGCCCTCGGTGCGGTGGTCCTCGCGGACACCCGCCGCCTGGAGGACTGCTTCCCCGCGGTCGACTACTTCGAGCACCGGCGCATCCCGTTCGTCGTGGCCGTCAACTGCTTCGCGGGCGCCCGCCGGCACGGTGCCCCGGACGTCTCACGCGCACTCGATCTCGACAGGGGCACCCCCGTGGTGCTGTGCGACGCCCGTGACCGCGATTCGGGAAAGGAGGTGCTGATCCGGCTCGTCGAGTACGCCGGGCGGATGCACACCGCCCGGCTGCTCGACTCGGTCGGCTGAGCGAACAGGTGGGCGCGCGCGGTCAGTTCGCGACGTCCCGCTCGGCCGGCGAGCGTCGGTCATCTTCTCTGCCATGGCTTTCATCCTCCTTGCCCCGACCGCGCTCGTGGGGAAGGCTGACAAGGAGGTCCTCCGGCCAAGGAGGACTTCCGCACGGGGAGAAAACGGGGAGAACGCAAGATGGCGCAGAACCAGGGACTCGACTGGCTGCTGGACGACTTGACCGAGCGCGTCCACGAAGTGCGGCACGCACTGGTCCTGTCCAACGACGGCCTGGTGACGGGCGCGAGCACCGGACTGCGCCGCGAGGACGCCGAGCACCTCGCGGCCGTCTCGTCCGGGCTGCACAGCCTGGCCAAGGGCTCCGGACGGCACTTCGGGGCGGGCAGCGTACGCCAGACGATGATCGAGTTCGACGACGCGGTGCTGTTCGTCACCGCGGCCGGCACAGGCAGCTGTCTGTGCGTCCTCAGCGGCGCGGAGGCCGACATCGGCCAGATCGCCTACGAGATGACACTGCTGGTCAACCGGGTCGGCGAGCGCCTCGACGTCGACGCGCGCCAGCCCTTACCAAAACCGATGACAGACCTCTGACCTGTACGTTCGTCATCCCCCGTGGAGTTATCCACAGGCTCGCCACGAGATCCGCCGAAGCGGCTACGGTTTTTTCCAGGCCACCGCGCAGGGCCACTGCACGCGGCCACCGCACACTGGCGTGAGCCGCTGACACCACGGGGGAGAGCGACCATGGCACGTACCAGCACGACATCCGACCGCACCACTTGGGCCCCGAGCCGAGCAGCCCGTGAACTGGAGCTCAAACGGCGGGAGTTCGACCTCGCGGTGAACCTGGGGCTCATCCGGACACGTCAGCAGCCCCCGCCGCAGCCCCCACCCCGGCGGCGAAGCGGCCCCCTCCCGCGCCTTCGGGCTGCACTCCTTCCCGCGGTCTGCTGAGCTGGTTGCGCCGCAGAGGCCGGCAGCCGACCGGGTGACCCGGCGGTCGACGTCACCGCGGGGGCGGCCCGTCGACCGATGACTTTCCGGATGCGCCGTGGTCACACCCTCAGGAGACTATGTCCGGGAGGCGACCATGTTCGGTACGACGAAGGCGTTCAGCGGGTTCTCGGTGGACGACATCGACGCGGCCAAGGCGTTCTACGCCGACACGCTCGGGCTGCGGGTGTCGGAGGAGCACGGGCTGCTGATCCTGCACATCGCGGGTGACCGGGACACCGTGGTCTACCCCAAGCCGGACCACACGCCGGCCACGTTCACCATCCTCAACTTTCCCGTCGACGACATCGAGGCCGCGGTCGACGAGCTGAGCAGGAAAGGGGTGCGTTTCGAGCGCTACGACCACCTGAAGGCGGACGACAAGGGCATCTTCCGCGGCGGCGGCCCGCTGATCGCCTGGTTCACCGACCCGGCGGGGAACGTGCTCTCCGTCCTTCAGGAAGCCTGACGCGCCGGTCGTGCCCGAGCTGCCCGACGTCGAAGGCTTCCGGCAGGTGCTCGAGTCCTGCGCCAAGGGACGCGTGATCCGCCGGGTCGACGTGCGGGATCCGGGCGTGCTGCACGGCGTCGACACCCGGAAGCTGCGGGACGCGCTCGAAGGGCGGCGGTTCGGTACGCCGGAGCGGCACGGCAAGTGGCTGCTGGCCCGTACCGGCGGTCCCACCCTCGTCCTGCACTTCGGCATGACCGGGCGGTTGGTCTGCGGGCAGGTCGATGATCCCGTCGAGACACATGACCGCGTCCTGTTCACCCTGGGCGGCGGACGCCAGCTGCGCTTTCGTGACCAGCGCAAACTCCAGGGGCTGTGGCTGGCCCACGACGAGACCGACGTCGGCCGGCTGCTGCGGAAGCAGGGGCCCGACGCCCTGACGGTCGACCACGCGGAGTTCGAGGAGGTGCTCTCGTCACGCCGGGGGCACCTCAAGACGGCCCTCACCGACCAGTCCGTGCTCGCCGGGCTCGGCAATCTGCTCGCCGACGAGATCCTGTGGCGGGCCCGGCTGCGCCCCGACCACGGGACGCGTGATCTCACCCGGGAGGACCACCGTCGCCTGTACAGAGAGATGCGCCGCACCCTGCGCTCGTCCGTGGCGGCCGGCTGCGTGCCGCCCCGTGACTCCTGGCTCACCGGCCACCGGGACGACCATGACCCGAGGTGCCCGCGGTGCGGCGCCGGGCTGCGCCGGACCCGTATGGCGGGCCGGGGCACGGTGTGGTGCCCGCGGTGCCAGCCGGAAGGGTGAGCGGCGAGAACCGGGCCGACAGTACGCGCCACCCGGTTCCACTGCCCCGCCCCGCGACGCCGGGGCCCGATGCCTGCGTCCTGCCGTCTCGAGGCTCCGCCGTCCCGGCCCCCGCAGCGTCCCCGTCGTGGACCACATGGTCAGGGCGTCGCAGCGGTCTCGCGCTCGTCGGCGGGGGCCACCAGCGACTGTGTGAACGGAATGCGCGCCAGCGCGAGCACGCCGGCGGCGATCAGCGCGACACCGACCAACTGGGGCAGCAGCCACCACCCGGAGCGGATGGTCTCCTCGTACAGGGTGATGCCGAGGGCGAGGCTCACCAGGGCGTCGCCCAGGGTGAGCGCGGGCTGCGAGGCGACCAGGGGGCCGGCCTGCATGGCGTTCTCCAGCAGGAACAACGCGCACACTCCGGTGGCGGCGAAGGCGTACGTCTGCCAGGCGGTGAGGAAGGCCACGAGGCCCTGCTCGTCGAGGATGTGGGTGGCGGCCTTCATCAGCGCCGCGGTCACCGCGTAGCTGATCGCCGTCGCGGCACCCAGGCATGCCGCCCGGGCCCGGCCCTCGGGCCGGCGGAGGGCCGCGACGGCGAGGGCTGCGACCGCCCCCGCGCACACGGCGAGCGCGGGAATCCAGCGGTCCAGCGCCACATGGGTGCGGTTGCCGGCGGGGGAGGCGGCGGCGAGCGCCACCGCCAGACCGGCCACCACCACCGTGACGGCCAGCCAACCCCTCCCGGGCAGGTGTCGGTGCATCAGCACAGAGGCGACGATGAGGGTGAGCGGCAGCTCCAGCACGAACAGCGGCTGCACGATGGTCAGCGGCCCGGTGGCCAGCGCCAGCGCCTGGCAGACGGCGGCGCCGATCACCGCGAGGATGCCGGCCAGCCACACCGGCCGGCGCAGCAGATCGACGATCAGCCCGGCCCGCAGCCCCTGGGAGGAGGGCACGGTGAGCGCCGCCTTGCGCTGCAGCACGGTCGCGACCGCGTTGCTGAAGGCGGCGCAGATCGCGAACACGACGGGCAGCACGGTGTGCAGCGTGGTCACCTCCCGGATCGGCGGGGGTGTGGCGTCGGCGGTGCCTGCTGCTGCCATGGTCGCCGGATCCGGTCAGGGGCGCGATCGGAACCCGGGCGAGCAGGGCCCCGCCGGGCAGGGCCCGCCGCGCAGGACCCCGGCGAGCAGGGCCCGGCGGCGAAGGTCAGCCCAGCTTCCGGAAGAGCCCCTCCTGCACCACGGACACGACGAGACGGCCCTCACGGTCGTAGATCCGGCCCCGGGCCAGACCACGGCCGCCGACCGCGATCGGCGACTCCTGGTCGTAGAGGAGCCAGTCGTCCGCGCGGAACGGACGGTGGAACCACATGGCGTGGTCCAGCGACGCCATGTCGAAACCGCGCGGACCCCACAGCGGTTCGACCGGGATGCGGACGGCGTCCAGGAGGGTCATGTCGCTGGCGTAGGTGAGGGCGCAGGTGTGCACGAGCGGATCGTCGCCGAGCGGCCCGACCGCGCGCATCCACACGGCGCTGCGCGGCTCGGCGTCGCGGGCCTCGTCGACGGTCCAGCGCAGCCGGTCCACGTAACGGATGTCGAAGGGCTGGCGGCGGGCCATCCGTTCCAGCTGTTCGGGCAGCGCACCCAGGTGCTCGCGGATCTCGTCCGTGACGGTGGGCAGGGACTCCGGGTCCGGCACCTCGCGTGCGGGAGGCAGCTGGTGCTCGAAGCTGCCCTCCTCCGGCTTGTGGAAGGAGGCGGTGAGATTGAAGATCGTGCGGCCCTGCTGCACGGCCGTGACCCGCCGGGTGGTGAACGACCGCCCGTCGCGCACGTGCTCGACCTGGTAGACGATCGGCACGCCCGGCCGTCCGGGGCGCAGGAAGTACGCGTGCAGCGAGTGCACGGGACGGTCGCCCTCGGTGGTGCGGCCGGCGGCGACCAGCGCCTGCCCCGCCACCTGACCGCCGAAGACCCTCTGCAGGGACTCCTGCGGGCTGCGGCCGCGGAAGATGTTGACCTCGATCTGCTCCAGGTCGAGCAGGTCGACGAGCCTTTCGGCCGGGTTGGTCGTCATGGGTGGAATTCTCCTGTGCTCGCTGCTGCCGGGCCCGTCACAGCTGGCCGACGTCGGTGACGCGGACGACCGCGCGGCCCTCCGCGTCCGAGGCCGTGAGGTCGACTTCCGCGCTGATGCCCCAGTCGTGGTCGCCGTTCGGGTCGTGGAAGATCTGCCGGACCCGCCACAGGGCGTTCTCCGGTTCCTCCTCGATGAGCAGCAGCTTCGGCCCGCGGGCGTCGGGGCCGGTGCCGAGATCCTCGTACTCGTCCCAGTACTTGTCCATCGCCTCGCCCCACGCGTCGGCGTCCCAGCCGGACTCCCCGTCCATCTCGCCCAGTTCGCCCACCTGGTCGAGGGCGGCCAGCTCGACGCGGCGGAACATGGCGTTGCGGACCAGGACGCGGAAGGCGCGCGCGTTGGCGGTGACCGGCTTGACCTCGTCGGCCTTCTCCTGGGCCTCCTCGGCCGTCATCTCCGCCGGGTTGGCCAGCTGCTCCCACTCGTCCAGCAGGCTGGAGTCGACCTGGCGCACCATCTCGCCCAGCCAGGCGATCAGGTCCTGGAGGTCCTCGGACTTCAGGTCGTCCGGGACGGTGTGGTCGAGGGCCTTGAAGGCACTGGCGAGATAGCGCAGCACGATGCCCTCGGTGCGGGCCAGCTCGTAGTGGGACACCAACTCGGTGAAGGAAAGCGCCCGTTCGTACATGTCGCGGATCACGGACTTCGGCGACAACGGATGGTCGCCGACCCAGGGGTGGCTCTTGCGGTACGTGTTGTACGCGTGGAAGAGCAGCTCCTCCAGGGGCTTCGGGTACGTGATGTCCTGGAGGCGCTCCATGCGCTCCTCGTACTCGACGCCGTCCGCCTTCATCTGGGCCACGGCCTCGCCGCGCGCCTTGTTCTGCTGGGCGGCGAGGATCTGCCGCGGGTCGTCGAGCGTGGACTCCACGACGGACACCATGTCGAGGGCGTACGACGGGGACTCGGGATCGAGCAGCTCGAAGGCGGCCAGGGCGAAGGTGGACAGCGGCTGGTTGAGGGCGAAGTCCTGCTGGAGGTCGACCGTGAGGCGGACGATACGGCCCTCGGCGTCCGGCTGGTCGAGCTTCTCGACGATGCCGCCGTCCAGCAGTGAGCGGTAGATCGCGATGGCCCGGCGGATGTGCCGCAACTGCTGCTTGCGCGGCTCGTGGTTGTCCTCCAGCAGCCGTCGCATCGCCTCGAAGGCGTTGCCGGGGCGGGCGATCACGGACAGCAGCATCGTGTGCGTCACGCGGAAGCGGGACGTCAGCGGCTCCGGCTCGGAGCCGATGAGCTTCTCGAAGGTCTGCTCCGACCAGGCGACGAAGCCCTCAGGGGCTTTCTTGCGGACGACCTTGCGTCGCTTCTTGGGGTCGTCGCCCGCCTTGGCGAGGGCCTTCTCGTTCTCGACGACGTGCTCGGGCGCCTGCGCGACGACGAAGCCCTCCGTGTCGTACCCGGCCCGCCCGGCGCGGCCCGCGATCTGGTGGAACTCCCGGGCGCGCAGGGTGCGTACACGGGTGCCGTCGTACTTGGTGAGGGCCGTGAACAGAACGGTACGGATGGGGACGTTGACGCCGACGCCGAGCGTGTCGGTGCCGCAGATGACCTTCAGCAGACCGGCCTGGGCGAGCTTCTCCACCAGACGGCGGTACTTGGGCAGCATGCCGGCGTGGTGCACGCCGATGCCGTGCCGGACGTAACGGGAGAGGTTGCGGCCGAACTTGGTGGTGAAACGGAAGTTGCCGATCAGCTCGGCGATCTGCTCCTTCTCCTCCTTGGAGCACATGTTGATGCTCATCAGCGCCTGCGCCCGCTCCACGGCCTGCGCCTGCGTGAAGTGCACGATGTACACGGGCGCCTGCCGGGCGGACAGCAGATCGGTGAGGGTCTCGGTGAGCGGGGTGTAGCGGTACTCGTAGGACAGCGGGACCGGCCGGGTCGCCGAGCGGACCACCGCCGTGGGGCGGCCGGTGCGGCGGGCGAGGTCCTTCTCGAAGAAGGAGACGTCGCCGAGCGTCGCCGACATCAGCACGAACTGCGCCTGCGGCAGCTCCAGGATCGGGATCTGCCAGGCCCAGCCGCGGTCGCCCTCGGCATAGAAGTGGAACTCGTCCATCACGACCTGGCCGACATCGGCGTCCTTGCCGTCGCGCAGCGCGATCGACGCCAGTACCTCGGCGGTGCAGCAGATGACGGGGGCGTCGGCGTTGACCGACGCGTCGCCGGTCAGCATGCCGACGTTCTCGGTGCCGAAGATCTTGCACAGCTCGAAGAACTTCTCCGACACCAGGGCCTTGATCGGGGCGGTGTAGAAGGTGACCTCGTCACGGGCGAGGGCGGCGAAGTGCGCGCCCGCCGCGATCATGCTCTTGCCGGAGCCGGTGGGCGTCGACACGATCACGTTCGCACCCGAGACCACCTCGATCAGCGCCTCCTCCTGGTGGGGGTAGAGCGTGAGACCCCGCTCGCCGGCCCACGACTCGAAGGCTTCGTACAGGGCGTCGGGGTCGGGGGTCCGCGGCAGCTGATCGATGAGGGTCACGCCCCCATCTTGCCCGGCCCGGTGCCCGATGCGGGAATCGGCTGCGGGCCCGAAGATCACGAACGCTACGCTGGGGCGCCGACGGGACGTCAGCGCGCCCGGTCAACTGGACAGCGGTACATGGGAATGAGGCGGGCCACGGCCATGATGGGACCAGCACACTCACTGTCGGGGGCCGCCGCCTGGCTCGGCGTCGGTGCGGCCGCCGCGGCCGCCGGACACCCGATGCCCTGGCCGGTCCTCCTCGTCGGCGCGCTGATCTGCGCCGGAGCCGCCCTCGCCCCGGACCTCGACCACAAGGCGGCCACCATCTCCCGGTCCTTCGGACCGCTGTCGCGCTGGCTGTGCGAGATCGTCGACAAGCTGTCGTACGCCGTCTACAAGGCCACCAAGAAGCAGGGCGACCCGCGCCGCTCCGGCGGGCACCGCACCCTGACCCACACCTGGCTGTGGGCGGTCCTGATCGGTGCGGGCACCTCGGCCGTGGCGATCACCAGCGACCGCTGGGGCGTGCTCGCCGTCCTCTTCGTGCACATGGTCCTGGCCATCGAGGGCCTGCTGTGGCGGGCGACGCGCGGCTCCAGCAGTGAGGTCCTGGTGTGGCTGCTGGCCGCGACCACCGCGTGGATCCTCGCCGGCATACTGGACAAGCCGGGCAACGGCGCGGACTGGCTGTTCACGGCACCGGGCCAGGAGTACCTGTGGCTGGGGCTGCCGGTGGTGCTGGGTGCGATCGTGCACGACATCGGGGACGCGCTCACCGTGTCCGGCTGCCCGATCCTGTGGCCCATCCCGGTCGGGCGCAAGCGCTGGTACCCGGTCGGGCCCCCGAAGGCCATGCGCTTCCGGGCGGGCAGCTGGGTGGAGCTCAAGGTGCTGATGCCGGTGTTCATGCTGCTCGGCGGCGTGGGCTGCGCGGCGGCGCTCAACTTCATCTGACCCCCAGGAGCCGGCCCCAGGAGTCGGCCTCCCACGAGCCGCAAGGAGCCGCAAGGAGCCTCCAGGAGCCCGCCCCTCCGGGCGCCTCAGCCGCCGCCGTAGCGCCGCTCGAACGCCGCGACCCGGCCCTCCGAGTCCACCGTGCGGGCCTTGCCGGTGTAGAAGGGGTGGCTCTCCGAGGAGATCTCCACGTCCACGACCGGGTAGGTCTCGCCGTCGTCCCACTCGATGGTCTGGTCGCTGGTCGCGGTGGACCGGGTGAGGAACGCGTACCCGGCGGCGCGGTCACGGAAGACGACGGGGTGGTAGTCGGGGTGCTTGTCCTGCTGCATGGATGCTCCTCGGGCGGCTCGGGCCGGTTCTGCGATCAGCCGGGCAGGGTGTCCTCATCGACGATGTGCACGGCGGCCTCCTCGGCCGACGCGGCGGCGCCGTCGATGCCCACGTCCATGGCGACCAGTGCCTCCTCCTCGTCCTCGTGGGCGCCCTCGTCGGGTGCCACGAGCCGGCCGGAGCGCTCGGCTCCGACCTCGTTGTCCAGGAGTTCCCCGTCGGTGCCCGTGCAGTCGCCGAGGCCGTCACCGTCCGGGACGGCGGCGTCCGGCAGCTCCTCGGAGAGCCGCTGGTCCAGCGTCTCGCCCCGCTGACGCTCGGCGGCCGTCACACCGAGGTGCTCGACGGCCCAGGGCCGTTCGGGAGGGGACCAGCCACGGTCCAGGGGATCGTCGACGCCGTCGTTCTCCAGGGTGTCCTCGGCGTCGAGCAGCCCCGTGTCCTCCCTCTGCTCGTCCTGGTCCGGCTGGTAGACGTCGTCTCCCCAGCCGTCGGAGCTGTTCACGGGTACCTCCAGGGGGTGGGGCGGGCCCGTTCTCACGGGACCCGTGCCGGGCCGCCGCCGCACGGAGCGCCGACGCCGCCCGAACCACTGGTTCCGGGGCGTTCCCCGAGCCGGTGCCTGATTCCAGCCTTCCACCCAGGTTCGGGACCGCGCAACGCCAAGGACGCGGCCGCCTCGCGAGGGGCCGCGCCGCCTGGTACGACGAGGTGCTCACCCGTGCCACGACCTCCACAGCGCCGCATACGCCCCGTCCGCCGCGACCAGCTCCTCATGGCTGCCCAGCTCGCTGATCCGACCGCTCTCGACGACGGCGATGACGTCGGCGTCGTGGGCCGTGTGCAGCCGGTGGGCGATGGCGACGACGGTGCGGCCGTCGAGGACCCGGGCCAGGGAGCGTTCCAGGTTGCGGGCGGCACGCGGGTCGAGCAAGGAGGTCGCCTCGTCCAGGACCAGCGTGTGCGGGTCGGCCAGCACCAGGCGGGCCAGCGCGATCTGCTGGGCCTGGGCCGGGGTGAGCGCCAGACCGCCCGAGCCGACCTCGGTGTCCAGGCCGTCCTCCAGCGCACGGGCCCAGCCGTCGGCGTCGACCGCTCCCAGCGCCGCCCACAGCTCGGCGTCGACCGCGCCGGTCCGCGCGAGCCGGAGGTTGTCGCGCAGGGAGCCCACGAAGACGTGGTGCTCCTGGTTGACCAGGGCCACGTGGGAGCGGACGTGCTCGGCGGGCATTCGGGACAGTTCCGTGCCGCCCAGGGTGATCCGGCCGTCCCGGGGCGCGTAGATCCCGGCGAGCAGCCGGCCCAGTGTGGACTTGCCCGCACCCGAGGGACCCACCAGGGCCAGCCGGGTGCCGGGAGCGACCTCCAGGGACACCTTGCGCAGGACGTCGACGCCCTCGAGGTAGCCGAAGTGCACCCGGTCGGCGTGGACATGGCGTCCCTCGGGAGCCAGGGTCGGATCCCCCGGGTCGGTCTCGATGTCCCGGACCCCGACGAGCCGGGCCAGTGACACCTGGGCCACCTGCAGCTCGTCGTACCAGCGCAGGATCATGCCCACCGGGTCGACCAGCATCTGGGCGATCAGCGCGCCGGTGGTCAGCTGGCCGACGTCGATCCATCCGTGCAGGGCGAACACACCGCCGACCAGCAGGACCGAGGCGAGCACCGTCACGTGGGTGACGTCGACGACCGGGAAGAGCACCGACCGCAGCCAGAGCGTGTAGCGCTCCCAGGCCGTCCACTCCCGGATCCGGCGCTCCGACAGCGCGACGCGGCGCTCGCCCAGGCGGTGTGCCTCGACGGTGCGCCCGGCGTCCACGGTCTCGGCGAGCGCGGCGGCCACGGCGGCGTACCCGGCGGCCTCGGAGCGGTAGGCCGAGGGCGCTCGCCGGAAGTACCAGCGGCAGCCGGCGATCAGCAGAGGCAGGGCGAGCAGGACGGCGAGTGCCAGCGGCGGCGCCGTGATCACCAGCCCGCCCATCAGCAGGGTCACCCACACCACGCCGATCGACAGCTGCGGTACGGCCTCGCGCATGGCGTTGCCCAGGCGGTCGATGTCCGTCGTGATGCGCGACAGCAGGTCGCCGGTCCCGGCCCGCTCCAGCACCCCGGGCGGCAGCCCGACCGACCGGACGAGGAAGTCCTCGCGCAGGTCGGCCAGCATCCGCTCGCCCAGCATCGCGCCGCGCAGCCGCACCTGCCGGACGAACACGGCCTGGACGGCCAGAGCGACCACGAAGAGCCCGGCCGTGAGCTCCAGCCGCAGGTTCCCGACCCCGTCGGACACCCGCTCCACCAGTCCGCCCAGCAGCCAGGGACCAGCCATCGAGGCAAGCACGGCGGCCGTGTTGACGGCGACCAGCAGCAGGAACGCCCGCCGGTGCCGGCGCAGCAGTTCGGCCACGTAGGCGCGGACGGTCTCGGGGGCGCCGACCGGCAGGGTGTTCGCCGTCGTCGGGGCCGCCGGGTCGTACGCCGGTGGCGCGACGCCGATCATGCCTTCTCCTCGATCTCTTCCAGTTCCTGCAGTACGTCCTTCAGGGCGACGGAGCCGTCCAGGGCGGCCTCGTCGTCCGTCTCGCGGGTGACCACCGCCCGGTAACGGGGCTCGGTCCGCACGAGTTCACGATGGGCGCCGACGGCCACGGCCTCGCCGTCGTGGACGAACACCACCCGGTCGGCGCGGTCCAGCAGCAGCGGGGAGGAGGTGAAGACCACCGTCGTGCGTCCCGTGCGCAACTCCCGTACGCCCTGTGCGATCCGGGCCTCGGTGTGCGAGTCGACGGCCGAGGTCGGCTCGTCCAGGACGAGCGCCTCCGGGTCCGTGACCAGCGACCGGGCGAGCGCGAGCCGCTGGCGCTGACCGCCGGACAGGGACCGGCCGCGTTCGGTGATCCGGGCGTCCATCGGGTCGGCCGCGTCCAGTGAGCCCTGCACGAGGGCCGCCAGCACGTCGTCGCACTGCGCGGCGGCCAGCGCCTCCCGCGGCGTCACCGCACCGGACGCGGGTACGTCGAGCAGCTCGCGCAGCGTGCCGGACAGCAGTACCGGGTCCTTGTCCTGGACGAGGACGGCCGTCCGGGCGCTGTCCAGCGGGAGTTCGTCGAGCGGCACCCCGCCCAGCAGCACCGAGGTGCCCTGCCGGGAGGCGTGTCCGCCGAGCCGTTCCGCCAGCAGGCCCGCGGCGTCCGGGTCGCCGCACACCACGGCCGTGAGCCGGCCGGCGGGCGCGAGCAGCCCGGTTTCCGGGTCGTACAGGTCCCCCGACGGGACCTCGGCCGCGCGTGATCCTGCGGTGTCCGTGGGCCGTTGGAGCGACAGCACCCCCGCGGCCCGTTTGGCGGAGGGCCGGGAGAAGGAGTACGCCATGGCGATCTCCTCGAAGTGCCGCAGCGGATAGGTCAGGACCATGACCGAGCTGTAGACGGTGACCAGTTCGCCGACGGTGATCCGGCCCTCGCGGGCCAGCCCCACTCCGTACCAGACGACGGCGATGAGCAGCAGCCCGGGCAGCAGGACCTGGATCGCGGAGATCAGGGACCACATCCGGGCGCTGCGCACGGCGGCGTGGCGGACCTCCTGGGAGGCGCTGCGGTAGCGGTCGAGGAACAGCTCCTCGCCGCCGATGCCGCGCAGCACCCGCAGACCGGCGACGGTGTCCGAGGCCAGTTCGGTGGCCCGCCCGGCCTTCTCACGCTGGGTGTCGGCACGCCGGGTGGCGCGGGGCAGCAGCGGCAGCACGGCGAGCGCCAGCGCGGGCAGCCCCACGGCGACGACCACGCCGAGCGCGGGCTGGTAGACGAGCAGGCCGACACAGACCAGGGCGACGGTGACCAAGGCCGCGGTGAACCGGGACAGGGCCTCGACGAACCAGCCGATCTTCTCGACGTCACCGGTCGACACGGCCACCACTTCACCGGCCGCGACCCGCCGGGTCAGGGCCGAGCCCAGATGGGCGGTCTTGCGGGCGAGCAGCTGCTGGACGCGCGCGGCAGCGGTGATCCAGTTGGTGATCGCGGTGCGGTGCAGGAAGGTGTCACCGACCGCGTTGCCCACGCAGGCCAGCGCCAGCAGGCCACCCGCCAGGGCGAGCCGGGTACCGGAGCCGTCGACGACGGCCTGTACGGCGACCCCGACGCAGAACGGCAGAGCGGCGACGGAGGCGAAGTGCAGCAGCCCCCAGCTCAGCGACTTGAGCTGACCGCCCAGCTGGTTCCGGAAGAGCCACCACAGGAATCGGGGGCCCGAACGCGCGTCCGGGACGCCCGGGTCGGGGTACGGAAGGTCTTGAATCTGCATGACGTCCCATTGGCTCGTGTCAGGGGGCGAAGGGGTCGGGAGGCGGGTCGGCAGGAAAGTGGGGGGCGGCCGCCGACGACGGCAGCAAACCGTGACAGGTTCGCGTTGCGACGCGGCCGGAGGCAACCGGTTTTCCGCCCGCAGCACGGAACCAGCCGTCCGCCGTGCGCAGCCGGCCGACGACGACCGGGCGGGACCGGTCGTCCGGCGTGCGCATCCGGTCTGCAACCGAGCGGAACCGGCCGTCCGCCGTGCGCCACCGGTCGGCAGGCGGGGTGGTGCGACCATGGAGCGATGCACACTGGTGGCGTACGACGAGCGGTGGCCGCGACGGCGGTCCTGGCCTCTTTCCTGACGGCTCTGTCCGCCTGCGGCGGCGCGGAGGGCGGCGGCGGGACGGACGCCGCACGCCCGGCGACTCGCACCCGCGCGGCCACGGCCGATCCGACCCGCATCCCCGGCGTCGGTGACCGGCTCCAGCGGCGGATCCCGTCCGGCTCCCACCAGGTCGTCGCGGTCTACGGCGACGGGAAGAACTCCGCCGACTCCACGGTCGTTCTCTACACCAAGCACGGCTCCACCTGGCAGCGGGAGCGCGGTTGGGCCGGGCACAACGGCAAGAAGGGCTGGACCACCGACCACCGCGAGGACGACGACCGCAGCCCCGTGGGCGTGTTCACCCTGAGCGACGCGGGCGGCGTGCTGCCGGACCCGGGCTCCGGGCTGCCGTACACCCGCTCCGCCGCCTTCGCCGCCCCGCGCTGGTGGGCCAAGTCGTACTGGCACGACTTCGACTACGTCATCGCCATCGACTACAACCGCGTCAAGGGCACCCCGCCGAACGACCCGACCCGCCCCGAGGGCGAGAAGAAGGGCGGCGGGATCTGGCTGCACATGGACCACGGCAGCGGCACGTCGGCCTGTGTCAGCGTGCCCGAGTCGGCCATGAGGTACCTGCTGCGCACGCTCGACCCCGGGCAGCGTCCCGTGGTGGTGATGGGGGACAGGGCGGACCTGGCCGCCTAGGCCTCATTGCGCGGGTGGCCCAGTCCCCGTAGAACACCGCCCATGAAGAGACGGATCGTCATGTCCATGCTTGCCGGAGCGACCCTTCTGGCGGGCACCCTCCTCGGTACCACTCCCGCCGGGGCGGCGGACGTCCCGGCCCGGGCGGCCGGCGTCCCCGCCGAGTTCGGCACCGACTGGCACGACCCGGTCACGGCCGCGCCGCCCGTCGCGAAGCCCGCCGGAAAGTCGTGCGAAGTCACCCTCGCCCGGGCGCAGTTCCGGGACTTCACCCCGTACCGCGGCACCTACACCCCGCCCGGCGGCTGCGGCGACCGCTGGAGCAAGGTGGTGCTGCGGCTCGACGGCAAGGTCAAGGGGCGTCAGTACGACCGGCTCGGCTATCTCCACGTCGGCGGTGTCGAGATCTTCCGGACGTCGACCCCGCAGCCCTCACCCGACGGCGTCGAGTGGTCCGTGGAGGAGGACGTCACACGCTACAGCGACACCTTCCGCACGAGCAGGGGCGTCGAGATGCTCATCGGGAACGTCGTGGACGACACCTACACGGGCGTCCTCGACGTCGAGGTCACGCTGACGTTCTTCCAGGGGCGCCCCGATCCGAAGAGCCCCGACCGGGTCCTCACCCTCGACGGCGGCTCGGCCCTCACCACCCCGCGCAACAGCGAGCGCATCCTGGCCGAGGTGTACGCGACCGGGTCCGGTGGCGGCTGCGAGGAGTACTGGTACCTGACGGTGCCCGAACCGGCGCCATACTCCTGCAAGGCCGGTCAAGGCCCTTACCGTGAGGTGCAGATCAGTGTCGACGGCCGGCTCGCCGGCATCGCCGCCCCGTTCCCGACGGTGTGGACCGGAGGCTGGTCCAACCCGTTCCTCTGGTACGTGATCCCGGGCCCGCGTGCCTTCGACATCAAACCGATCACCTACGACCTCACTCCCTTCGCCGGGATCCTCAACGACGGCCGTCCGCACCGCGTCGAGGTCTCGGTGGTCGGTGTGCCCGAGGGGCAGAGCGGTTGGAGCACGCCGGTGAACGTCCTCGTGTGGCAGGACGAACAGCGCGAGCGGGTCACCGGGAAGCTCACCGCGCACACGGCGGAAGACCTCACCGACTCATCTGTGTACACGCCGGGTTCCGAGCACCGGGTGGACACCGAGGGCGCCCACCGGCTGACCGTCGCCGGCTATGTCGACACCTCGCGCGGCCGCGTCAGGACCACCGTCAGCCGCTCGCTGACCGGCACCTCCGCCCACCGCTGGACCGACGGCGAGACGCGTGACGCTCTCGAAGCCGTCTGGACGGACGACGAGTCGGTGACCGTCGGCGCACGCACCACGCGCACCCACCGCAGCTACACGATGGACGGCACGACCATCCTCGGCACGGGCGACCGCCTGCGCACGGTACTGAAGCTCGGCGATCACGCCACGGTCGTCGGGACGAGCCGCGGGCGGCGCACCTCGTGGTCACGGCTCGACGACTCGTACACGGGCGACGCGACCTACACGGCCGACGTGCCGCGCGACCAGCGCCACGCGGTCGGCACCACGAGCGAGCGTTACCGGCTGTCCGGCCCACGCGGCTGCTACGACCGCACCTTGGCCACCGTGCAGGGGATGCTCACGGAGAACCGGAACCGTTGCTGAGGCGACATCCGAGGCGTGTGTGACCTGTATCACGCGTGATGTTTTACTTGGCCGAAACGTTGCGGTCTTGTGTGCGATCAAGACGGCCTTCAGGGTGTCGGAAGCGGAATCTCCTTTCCGTATCACAGAAGTCTCCTCCGGCTTCTGTGTGTCCCGTCCCCCTAGGAGGCTTCGTGCCGCCGTTCGTACCGTCCCTCCCGCGACGCGTCGCCCGCACCTTGCGCACCTCGCTCTTCGCGCAGGTCACCTGCGCGCTCGTCCTCGGAATCGTCGTCGGAAAGCTGTGGCCGGACACGGCCACGGCTCTCCAGCCGCTCGGCGACGGCTTCACCCGCCTCATCAAGACGGTGATCTCGCCGCTGGTGTTCTGTGTGGTCGTCGTCGGCATCGCCAAGGCCGGGGACCTGAAGGCTTTCGGCCGGATCGGGGTGAAGGCCCTCATCTGGTTCGAGATCGCCTCCACGGCCGCGCTGGTCATCGGCCTCGTCGCCGCCAACGTCGTCGGCCCGGGCAAGGGCATGAACGTCGACCCCTCCTCGCTGAACACCGCGGCCGTCAACGAGACGACGGGCGGGGGCCACCTTCCCTCGACGGCCGAGTTCGTACTGAACGCGCTGCCGCAGAGTTTCCTCGGCGCCTTCGCCGAGAACGAGCTGCTTCAAGTCCTCATCCTGGCCTGCCTGGTGGGCGCCGCCCTGCTGCACCTCGGGCACACCAAGGTGCCGAAGATCCTGCCCGCGATCGAGCAGGCCCAGGAGGTCATCTTCGCGATCGTCGGCTTCATCATGCGGCTGGCCCCGCTCGCGGTGTTCGGCGCGATGGCCCATCTGGTCGGCAACTACGGCCTGGGCGTGATGAGGACGTACGCCAAGCTCATCGTGCTCTGCTACGTGGCCGCGGCGCTGTTCGTCGCGCTGCTCGCCGTCGCCCTGAAGGCCGTCACCGGGCTCAGCCTCTGGAAGTTCCTGCGCTACATCCGCGAGGAGATGCTGCTCGCGCTCGGCACCGCGTCCACCGAGTCGGTGATGCCCCGTGTCATGCAGAAGCTGCGCCGGGCCGGTGCCCGCGACGACGCCGTGGGGCTGGTGCTCCCCACCGGCTACTCCTTCAACCTCGACGGCGCCTCGCTGTACCTGTCCATCGGCACGCTGTTCATCGCCCAGGCGGTGGGCGTGGACCTCAGCCTCGGCCAGCAGATCACGGTCGTGCTGGTGTTGATGCTGACCAGCAAGGGCATGGCGGGCATTCCGGGTTCGGCGTTCCTCGCCCTGTCCGCGACCGCCTCGTCCCTCGGAGCGATCCCCGCCGGAGCCGTCGCGCTGCTGCTCGGCGTGGACCGCATCATGGACTCGATGCGCGTCGTGACGAACCTGCTCGGCAACTGCGTCGCCGTCTTCGCGGTGTCCCGCTGGGAGGGGGCCCTGGACATCGACCGGGCGAAGAGGACGCTGGACGGGGAGGACGCCCCGGATCCGGACGAGGCCGGGAAGGGCGCCCCTGACGCGGCGGACGTCTCCGTGCCGGTCGGCACCCAGAAGGGCGCCGCTGCCGTGGTCGGCGCCGGGACACCGGTGCCGGACATCCCGGCCCAGAAGACCGAGGACCTCAAGGAGCCCGCTCCCGAGGCCGGTTGACCCGAACGGCATCGGGCCGCGCCACCGCACGGACAGGACGAGCGGTGACCGCGGCCCGCTGCCGCGCTCCGCCCCCCGGGGCCCCGGGGCTCGGCAGGGCCCCGGGATCCGCTGCCGCGCTCCCCCCTTAAGCCGGCGGGGCCTGGGATCCGCTGCCGTGTCCCCGCCGGCCGGCCGGCGGGGCCGTGCCGGTGTCCGGCTGCCGCCGCTCCGGCCTTGTCAGCAGGACTGCACCGGCGTCCCGTCGATCAGCGTGTCCAGCAGACCCCCGAGCGCCTCCCGCTGAGCCTCCGTCAGCGGCGCGAGGATCTCCTCCGCGGCCGACCTGCGCGCAGCCCGCAGCTCGCGCAGCGCGCCCCGGCCGTCGTCCGTGAGCTCGATGCGGATCACCCGCCGGTTCGCCGGGTCCGGGACCCGTCGCACCTTGCCGCTCGCCTCCAGACCGTCGACCAGCGTCGTCACGGCCCGCGGCACCACCTCGAGGCGCTCGGCAAGATCGGCCATGCGCGGCGGCGAGCCCCAGTGTGCGAGCGTGCGCAGCAGCCTGGACTGGGCCGGGGTGATGCCGAGGTCGCGGTGCTCCAGATGGCGTTTCTGGATGCGGTGCACCCGGCGGGTGAGCCGCAGCAACTGCTCGGCGAGCAGGCCGTCGGCGTCGGGCGTGGTCATGCGGGAACAATATCAGGATGCAGTTCATTGTGAGCATAGGTAACAATGAGCTGTGATCCGATCCGCCGCATCCCTCGTAGGAGCCCATGCATCCCGACCGTGAAGCCCCCTGGACCCCACCGGCCGACTCCAAGGAGCAGCCCCGGCAGGTCCGCCGCATCCTCGGCCTCTTCCGCCCCTACCGGGGCCGCCTCGCGATCGTCGGCCTGCTGGTCGGCGCCGCGTCCCTGGTCTCGGTCGCCACGCCCTTCCTGCTGAAGGAGATCCTGGACGTCGCGATCCCGCAAGGGCGCACGGGCCTGCTGAGCCTGCTCGCCCTCGGCATGATCCTCAGCGCCGTCCTCACCAGCGTCTTCGGGGTCCTCCAGACCCTGATCTCCACGACGGTCGGCCAGCGCGTCATGCACGACCTGCGCACCGCGGTCTACGGCCGGCTCCAGCGCATGTCCCTGGCCTTCTTCACGCGCACCCGCACGGGTGAGGTGCAGTCCCGCATCGCCAACGACATCGGCGGCATGCAGGCCACCGTCACCTCCACCGCGACCTCCCTGGTCTCCAACGTCACCAGCGTGGTCGCCACCATCGTCGCGATGATCGCCCTCGACTGGCGCCTGACGGTCGTCTCGCTGCTGTTGCTGCCGGTGTTCGTGTGGATCAGCCGCCGGGTCGGCAACGAACGCCGGAAGATCACCACCCAGCGCCAGAAGCAGATGGCCGCCATGGCCGCCACCGTCACCGAGTCGCTCTCCGTCAGCGGCATCCTGCTCGGCCGCACGATGGGCCGCTCCGACTCGCTGACGAAGTCCTTCGCCGACGAGTCCGAGGAGCTCGTCGACCTGGAGGTGCGGTCGAACATGGCCGGCCGGTGGCGCATGGCGGTCATCACGATCGTCATGGCCGCCCTGCCCGCCGTCATCTACTGGACCGCCGGCATGGCCCTCCAGCTGGGCGGCCCCGCGGTCTCCATCGGCACGATCGTCGCCTTCGTCTCGCTCCAGCAGGGCCTGTTCCGCCCGGCCGTGAGCCTGCTGTCGACCGGGGTGCAGATCCAGACCTCGCTCGCCCTGTTCCAGCGCATCTTCGAGTACCTCGACCTCCCGATCGACATCACCGAGCGGGCCGACCCGGTCCGTCTCGAACGCATCAAGGGCGAGGTCCGCTTCGAGAACGTCTCCTTCGGCTACGACGACAAGGGCGGCCCGGTTCTCGACGGCATCGACCTCACCGTCCCGGCCGGCGGCAGCCTCGCCGTCGTCGGCCCCACCGGCGCCGGCAAGTCCACCCTCGGCTACCTCGTGCCCCGGCTCTACGACGTCACCGGCGGCCGCGTCACCCTCGACGGGACCGACGTTCGCGACCTCGACTTCGACACGCTGGCGCGCGCGGTCGGCGTCGTCTCGCAGGAGACGTACCTCTTCCACGCCTCGGTCGCCGAGAACCTGCGCTTCGCCAAGCCCGACGCCACCGACGAGGAGCTTCACCAGGCGGCGAAGGCGGCGCAGATCCACGATCACATCGCGGCCCTGCCCGACGGCTACGACACCGTCGTCGGCGAGCGCGGCCACCGCTTCTCCGGTGGCGAGAAGCAGCGGCTGGCCATCGCCCGCACCATCCTGCGCGACCCGCCGGTCCTCATCCTCGACGAGGCCACCAGCGCGCTGGACACCCGGACCGAGGCGGCCGTCCAGGACGCCATCGACGCTCTGTCGGCCAACCGCACCACCCTCACCATCGCCCACCGGCTGTCGACCGTGCGCGGCGCCGACCAGATCGTGGTCCTCGACGCGGGCCGCGCGGTCGAACGCGGTACGCACGAGGACCTCATGGGGGAGGGCGGCCGGTACGCGGCACTCGTACGCCGGGACGCCCAACTGGAGCCGACAAGATGAAAATATGCCGGGTTTATGGCGATATGGGGGTTACCGTGCCCGCATGGAGAAGAACACTCCGCCACGGAGCACGATTCGACTGACGCGCAGGGGCCGCATCGTCCTCGTCGCGACCGGAGCCGTCGTGGTCGGCACCGCCGTGGCGGTGCCGCTGCTGACCCTGCGGGCCGGGACAGAGGGGGAGAGCCGGCCCACGACCCTGGCCGTCCCGGAGGGCCGGCGCGCGAGCCAGATCTACGCGGCCGTCGACAAGGCCCTCGCCCTGCCTGCCGGCAGTACGAAGAAGTCCCTGGACAGGGCCGCGCTGAAACTGCCCAACGACGCCGAGGGCAATCCGGAGGGCTACCTCTTCCCGGCCACGTATCGGATCCAGGAGAAGACCACTCCGGACAAGCTCCTCGCGCTCATGGTCGACACCGCGAACGAGAAGTTCAACGGTGCGCCCATCGCCGCCGGGGCGCAGCGCAACGCCATGAACGTGTACCAGGCCGTCACCATCGCGAGCATCGTCCAGGCCGAGGCCGCCACCAGGGCCGACATGGGGAAGGTGGCCCGGGTCATCTTCAACCGTCTGGAACGCGGCATGCCCCTGCAGATGGACTCCACCATCAACTACGCCCTCAATCGCTCCTCCGTTCGCACGACGGAGAGCGACACCCGGATCGAGAGCCCCTACAACTCGTACCAGCGCATGGGCCTGCCTCCCACCCCGATCGGCAGCCCGGGCGAGGAGGCGATGCGCGCGGCCGTCAATCCGACCGCGGGCAACTGGCTGTACTTCGTCACCGTCCGCCCGGGCGACACCCGGTTCACGGCGGACTACCAGGAGCACCAGCGCAACGTCGCGGAGTTCAACGCGCTGAGCAAGAAGAGCGGGGCCCCGGCGGCCGGGTGACAGCCCCGGCCTGTATCTGCGCGGCTGGGTCTCCCGAGCCTCACCGACCCGTTGGACCCGCCCTGTCATGCCGCGGCCGGCGCGCGCTCCAGCAGCTGCCTGATGTCCCGTACGGCCGCGCGTCCGGCCCGGTTGGCTCCGATGGTGCTGGCCGAAGGGCCGTAGCCGACGAGGTGGATGCGGGGGTCCGCGGCCGCGTGCGTGCCTTCCATGCGGATGCCACCGCCGGGGGCGCGCAGCCGGAGCGGGGCGAGGTGGTCGATCGCGGCGCGGAAGCCGGTGGCCCAGAGGATGACGTCCGCGTCGAGGCGGCGACCGTCGGCCCACTCGACTCCGGTGGGAGTGATCCGGTCGAACATCGGCTGCCGGTCGAGCACCCCGTCCTCGATGCCCTGCCGGATCGCGTCGTTGAGCGGCAGGCCGGTGACCGAGACGACACTGCGGGGTGGCAGCCCCTGCCGTACCCGCTCCTCGACGAGCGCCACCGCCGCGCGGCCCGCGTCCTCGTCGAAAGGCCCCTCCCGGAAGACGGGCGGCCGCCGCGTGACCCAGGTGGTGGCCGACGCGTACGAGGCGATCTCCAGCAGATGCTGGGTGCCGGACGCGCCGCCGCCGACCACCACGACCCGCTGCCCCGCGAACTCCTCGGGCCCGGGGTACTGCGCGGTGTGCAACTGCCGTCCCCGGAAGGTCTCCTGGCCCGGATAACGCGGCCAGAACGGCCGGTCCCAGGTGCCGGTCGCGTTGATCAGCGCCCGTGGCGACCACACGCCGTCCGAGGTCTCCACGAGCAACCGTCCGCCCGGCCCTTCCCGCACGGCCCGAACGTCCACCGGGCGCCTGACCCGCAGGTCGAAGGTCCGCTCGTAGCGGTCGAAGTACGCGCTGATCACCTCGGCCGACGGTCGCGCGGGGTCCGCGTCCGTGAGCTCCATGCCCGGCAGCGCGTGCATGCCGTGCACCTTGCCGTACGTCAGCGACGGCCAGCGGAACTGCCAGGCGCCGCCGGGGCCGGGGGAGTGGTCCAGCACGACGAAGTCGCGGTCCGGCTCGAAACCGGATCGGCGCAGGTGATAGGCGCCGGCCAGACCGGCCTGACCTGCGCCTATGACGACTACCTCGACCTCGGGCGTGTTGTTCACATTTCTACTAACCGCGGCGGGGTGATGGATCTTCCCACGGCCGCCTCACGAACCGGTGGAAGGGCGTGCCCGCGTCGTCGACGGCGGCAGGCCGTCGTTGAAGCGCGTGTCCGTGAACTCGGCGAAGTCGACCTTGCGCGGGATGAGCTTCAACGCCGTGAAGGTGTCGGCGATCTCCTGCTCGGAGGCGATCAGCGGCTTGTCGACGGCGACCGCGATCCGGGTCGTGTAGGTGCGCTTCACCGCGGCCAGCGCCACGTCCTTCGGGAGCCCGGTGTCCTCGGCCCAGACCTTCGCCCACTCCTCCTCGTGGTCGTACACCCAGGTGTAGGCGCGCCGCAGCCGCTCCAGGTAGTCCTTGATGGCGGCTGCCTTCTTCTTGTCCTTCAGGGCCGCCGGGGACGCGACCTGGAAGGTGTGCCCGTTGGTCACGCCGTCGCCGTCGGTCAGCACCCGCCCCTGCCTGCCCTGGAGGATCTGTGAGGTGTACGGGTCCCACACCGCCCACGCGTCGACCTTGCCGGACGTGAACGCCGCCAGGGCGTCGGCCGGCTGGAGGTACTTGACCTTGATGTCGCTCAGCTTCAGCCCGGCCTTCTTCAGGGAGGCGACCAGCTGGAAGTGCGCGGAGGAACCCTGTGCCACGGCCACCGACCTGCCCTTGAGCTGCTCGGGGCTCTTCAGGGGGGAGTCGTTCGGGACGAGGATGGTGTCGCCCTTGGACGTGCCGTGCCAAGCCGCGATCACCTTGATCTTCGAACCCGCACCGGCCGCGAAGACCGGCGGGGTGTTGCCGACGCCTCCGGTGTCGACGGCCCCGGCGTTGATGGCCTCCAACAGCGGCGGGCCGGAGGTGAACGTCGACCATTTGATCTTGTAGTCGAGGTTCTTCAGTTCCCCGGCGGCCCGCAGGATGGCCTCCGAGCCGCCCTTCTGATCACCCACATTGAGTGTCACGGAGCCCTTGCCGTCGACGCGGCCCTCCGATGTGCCGGCTGCCGAGGTGCCGCCGCAGGCGGTGAGGAGCAGGGCGAGGGGCAGGAGCAGGGCGGCGGGGGAGAGGCGTCGTCGTCGCATGATGGTTCCGTTCATGTGGGTCGTACGGGCGTACTGGCGGTACGCGGGGAGGGTCAGGCGGCTTCGGCGGCTGTCGCCTCGACGCCGAGGCGTTCGAGGAGACCGGCGCGCAGGGCGGCGAAGCGGGGGTCGGTGATGTCGCGCGGGCGGTCCAGGTCGATGCGCTGCTCATGGGCGATGACCCCGCGGTCCATCACCAGGACGCGGTCGGCGAGCAGCACGGCCTCCTCGACGTCATGGGTGACGAGGAGCACCGCGCAGCCCCGGCGCTGCCACAACTCACCCACGAGCCGCTGGGCCTTGATCCGGGTGAGGGCGTCGAGCGCGCCGAACGGCTCGTCGAGCAGCAGCAGATCGGGTTCGCGCACCAACGCCCGGGCCAGGGAGGCACGTTGGGCCTCACCGCCGGAGAGGGTCTTGGGCCAGGCGTCCGTGCGGTGGCCGAGGCCGACCTCGTCCAGAGCCTGCTCGGCGACGGCGCGCTCGGGCTTGCCGGGCAGACCGAGCAGCACGTTGCGCCACACCTTCTTCCACGGCATCAGCCGCGGTGCCTGGAAGGCGACGGCCTTGCGGCGGGGTACCAGCACGGTGCCCTCGATGTCACGGTCGAGCCCGGCGAGGATGCGCAGCAGCGTCGACTTCCCGCAGCCGCTGCGGCCGAGCAGGGCCACGAACTCGCCCGGCCGGACGTCCACGCGCAGGTCGTCGATGACGGCCCGGCCGTCGAACGAACGGGTCAGGCCCTCGACGTGGACCGCCTGGGGGGTCACCGGCCGGTGAACGTCGGTCGCCATTGCAGCAGCACCTTTTCGAGAGAGCGGACGATGAAGTCGGCGAGCAGGCCGAGGAAGGCGTAGACCACGAGGCAGACCACGATCACGTCGGTCCTCAGGAAGTCACGCGCCTGCACCATCAGGAACCCGATGCCGGAGTCGGCGTTGACCTGCTCCGCGAAGACCAGTGCGAGCCAGGCGATGCCGAGCGAGTAGCGCAGGCCGGTCATGGCGCTCGGCAGGGCACCGGGCAGGACGACGTGCCGCACCAGTCCCCACCGCGACAGTCCGAGGGACTCGCCGGCCTCGATCAACTGGGCGTCCACTCCCCGGATTCCGGCGTAGACGTTGAGATAGAGCGGGAAGGTCACGCCGAGCGTGATGATGGCGACCTTGGGGGCCTCGCCGATGCCGAACCAGATGATGAACAGCGGGATGAGCCCCACGAACGGCACGGTCCGCAGCATCTGCACGGGCGCGTCCACGAGATCCTCGCCGATCCGGAACAGGCCCGAGAGCAGGGCGAGTCCGGTGCCGACGACGAGGCCGAACAGCAGCCCGCCGGCGACCCGCTGGAGCGAGGTGCCCATGGCCGTGGGCAGTGAACCGTCGGCCAGCATGTCTGCGCCGACCCGGGCGATCCGGCTGGGTGAGGCGAGCACGTCGGGCGGCAACGCGCCGGTGCTGCTGAGGAGTTGCCACAACGCCAGCAGCAGCACCGGGCCGGTGGTGCGGCGCAGCCAGCGCGGGACGCGGGCGTGGCGGGAAGAGGTGGGGACGAGAGGCTGGAGGTCGAGATCGGAAACCGATACAGACGAAATATCGGGTTCTTCGGACACGGGCGGGGCATGACTGATGCTCATGAGTGATCCACGGGGGAGAGCGCGGGCCGGGGAAAGCGCGCCTCACCGCCGCCGTGCCATGCGATCGGAAGCGATCGGCGGACAGGCGGAACGCAGGCGAGGAGGCCGGAAGGGCGAAGAGAGAAGAGAGGGGGAGAGGGGCGTCAGCAGCCGCGGCGACACGCGGCGGAGGCCACCCGCAGCAGGTCGATGTGACCGCGCGTGGTGAGCAGGGCTGAACGCAACATGCGGCCGAACCTAGCCAGCTGGCATGCGCACGGTCAATGGCGTCTCGATCAGTGGGACGCCCGTATCGCCACCCGGCCCGGCAGGACCCGGAGAAACTCCGGCGCGTGCGTCAGGATGGAGGGCATGTCAGATGTCTTCACGACCCGAGTCCTGAACGTCAGCACCGGTGCCGCCGAGCGCGTCCTCGACATCACCGGCGACTGCGAGGCCTTCCTTCGCGACGCGGCGGCCGGCCGCGACGGTCTCCTCAACGTCTTCGTCCCGCACGCGACGGCCGGCATCGCCGTCCTGGAGACAGGAGCCGGCAGCGACGACGACCTCCTGGCCGCGCTGCACAGCCTGCTGCCCGCCGACGACCGCTGGCAGCACCGGCACGGCAGCCCCGGCCACGGCCGCGACCACGTCCTGCCCGCCCTCGTCCCGCCCCATGCGACCCTCCCCGTGCTGGGCGGCCGGCTCGAGCTCGGCACCTGGCAGTCCGTGTGCCTGGTGGACACCAACAAGGACAACCCGGAACGCAAGGTGCGCCTGAGTTTCCTGGGGTGAGCACGGGGTGTCGCCCCGGCTCCCGGCCGCCGGCCCCGGCGCGCCGTGACGCCCGCCCGTAATGCCCGTATCCTCATCAATGCCAGATTCTCTTGGGAGCAGCGGATATACCGCGGGCGCAAGTGAGGCGAAGCGTGGGTCGGTCCGGCGAGGAACCCAGGCCGGCGGGGCGTGCGACGGACGGCACGGGGCCCGCCAGCCTGCGCGAGCTGTTCCTGCAGGGCGAGCTCGTCGAGACGGGTGTGCGGGCGTCCATCCTGAACTCGTGGCAGCGCTGCCGGTCCCTGGGGCTGTCGCCGGACACATCGGACCTGCCCTACCGGGAGGACTTCGACGCGGGCGGCCGTATCGTCCGGGCGGCCGTGCCGGTGCTCGACCGGCTGCAGTCCACGTTCGCCGGCAGCCAGGTCAACATCTCGGTCGCCGACGCGAACGGCACGGTCCTGCTGCGCCGCTTCGGGGACGCGGCGATGGCCCGGAGCCTCCCGGCCATCCAGGTCGTCCCGGGGTTCGTGTTCGCCGAGCAGGTCGCCGGTACCAATGGCATCGGACTGGCGCTGGCCGAACGGCAGCTCATCCGTGTCTACGGCGCCGAGCACTTCGCGCAGCGCTCCCAGCAGAACGCCTGCGTCGCGATGCCCGTACGGGACCCGCTCAGCGGTCGTATCGAGGGCGTCCTGTGTCTCGGCTATCCGCGCACCTTCGAGCGGCCCGGGCTGGGGGTCGCCATCCGCCGGGCCGCCGAGGGCATCGAGCGGCGGTTGCTGGGGCAGAGCTCCGCGCGCGAGCAGGCCCTGCTGCGGACGTACCTGGCCACCGGAGCCCGGGCCGCCGGTCCGCACCACGGTGTGGCGCTGGACGCGCTGGTGAACCAGTTCAACCCCCGTGACCAGGCGATCCTTCGGGAGAAGGCCGCCGAGCTGATCTCCGGTGCGCAGCGCGGCGCCGCCGAGGTGACCCTGCCCGACGGCCGGCGGGTGACGCTGGTGAGCCGTCCGGTGACGAGCGGCTCCGGGGTCCGGGGGTTCGCCATCGAGGCCCTGCTGCCGGACTTCCCGGCAGGGCATCCCCTCGTCATACCGCACCAGACGGATGAGCCGTCCGGCCTCGGCGCCCCCGCCGTCGCGCTCTCCGCCGCGCGCCCGGCGCTCACCCTGCCGACCGGGCACCTCGCCGTATCCCCCCGGTTGGCCGGGCCGCCCGACGGAGACGGCGCGACGGCGGGCCCTGACGGCACCGACGGCCTCCGGGTGGCCACGGGCACCGAGAGGACCGCCCCGGCGAACGGCGACCCGCCCCCCGCCGCGCCTGCGGCGGTGGATCACCCTCCGAACACCCCCGCAGCGACGGATCATCCGCCCAGCACCGGCGGGCCTGCCGCGGCCGACGGCGGTCGGCCTCGCGTCGAGCCGGGTGCGGGCGTCCCGAGCGGCGAGGCCCGGGGCGTTGCCGAGTCCGACGGGGCCCTCGCGGCCGAGGGCGGCAGGAGCACCGCGGACGAGCGGCAGTCCGGGGACGCCTTCCCGGCCCGGGGACTGGTGATGCTGGGGGAGCCTCAGGTCGGGGCCTACGCCCTCGCGGCGAGGCGGCGTCTGGAGCTGCTGTCCGAGGCCAGCACCCGCATCGGCACCACCCTGGACGTGCGCCGCACCGCCGAGGAACTGGCCGAGACCGCGGTCCCCGGGCTGGCCGACTTCGTCACCATCGACCTGCCCGACGCCGTGCTGCGCGGCGAGGAGTCCGCCGACCCCCTCGCCGACCTGCGCCGCACGGTCGTCCACGGCATCCGCGAGGGCCTGCCCTTCACGCCGGCCGGCAAGCGCATCGACTTCGGACCGGCCACGCCCCAGCTGCGCTGCCTCGGCAGCGGCGAGGCCGTGCTGGAGCCGGACCTGAAGGCCGCCGAGGGCTGGCTCGCCCAGGACCCCGAGCCCACCGCACGGCTGCTGGCCCACGTGCAGTCCCTCATAGCGGTGCCCCTGCTCGCGCGCGGTGTCGTCCTGGGCGTCGCCTGCTTCTACCGCGCGGAGGGCTCCTTCGGCGACGACGACCGCTCCCTCGCCCAGGAACTGGCCTCCCGCGCCGCCCTGTCCATCGACAACGCCCGGCGCTACACCCATGAACGCACCATGGTCCTGGCCCTCCAGCGCCGGCTCCTCCCGCACGGCCTGCCCGACCAGGACGCCGTCGAGGTCGCCCACCGCTACCTGCCCGCCGAGTCCGACGTGGGCGGCGACTGGTACGACGTCATCCCCCTGCCCGGGGCCCGCGTCGGTCTCCTCGTCGGCGACGTCGTCGGCCACGGCATGCTCTCCGCGGCCACCATGGGCCGGCTGCGCACCGCCGCCCGCAGCTTCGCCGAGCTTGATTTCCCGCCGGACGAGGTCCTCACCCACCTGGACAACCTCGTGGGCCGCCTCGACCGGGAGGACCCCGACGGCAAGGGCGCCGGCGTCATCGGCGCGACCTGCCTCTACGCCGTCTACGACTCGGCGGCCCAGACCTGTCTGATGGCCCGCGCCGGCCACCCGCCCCCCGCGCTCGTCCACCCCGACGGCGCCGTGACCTACCCCGACCTGCCGGCCGGGCCTCCGCTGGGTCTCGGGGGCCTGCCCTTCGACGCCGTCGAGGTCGGCCTTCCCGAGGGCAGCCAGCTCGTGCTGTACACCGACGGGCTCATCGAGGACCGGCACCGCGACGTCGACGTGGTCCTGGAGCAGCTGCGCGCGGCCCTGGCCCATCCCGGGCGCGCCCCGGAGGAGACCTGCCAGGCGGTCCTGGACACCGTGGCGCCCGCGCACCCGCACGACGACATCGCCCTGCTCGTCGCCCGCGTGCACGCCCTGGATCCCGGCCGGATCGCCACTTGGGAGCTCTCCGCCGACCCGGCCCTCGTCGGCGAGGTCCGGGCGGCCGCCGTGCGGTGGCTGTCCGACCGGGGGCTGGAGGAGACCGCGTTCGCCGCGGAGCTGATCCTCAGCGAGCTGATCACCAACGCCGTCCGGCACGGCGCCGCGCCCATCCGGGTGCGGCTGCTCTACGGCCGGACCCTGATCTGCGAGGTCTCCGACGCCAGCAACACCGCACCGCACCTGCGTCGGGCGGCCAGCACGGACGAGGGCGGACGCGGCCTGTTCCTCGTCGCGCAGCTGTCGCAGAGCTGGGGCACGCGCTACCTGCCCGAGGGCAAGGTCATCTGGGCCGAGTGCGAACTCGGCGCGGCGTGACGCGACCATCGGCGGGGGACCGGGGAGGCCACGGGCCATCAAAGCCGTAGCAGGCCGGAAAATGCCCGGAATGCTGTAATTTGATCGAGTGCGCGACGCTCCCGACACGCCCCCGGAGACGGCTTCGCCCTTCGGGCCGGAACCCCTGGTCCGGATCCGCGGACTCAGCAAGCGGTTCGGCGGCACCGTCGCGCTGGCCGGAGCCGACCTCGAGGTCCACCCCGGCAGCGTCCTGGCCCTCCTCGGCCCCAACGGCGCCGGGAAGTCCACCCTCATCAAGATCCTCGCCGGGGTCCACCACGCCGACGCGGGGCAGGTCACCGTCGCCGGGGAACCCCTGGGCAGCCCGACCGCCACCCGGGCGATGTCGTTCATCCACCAGGACCTCGGTCTCGTGGAGTGGATGACGGTGGCCGAAAACATCGCCCTGACCACCGGGTACGGGCGCCGGTCGGGGCTGATCTCGTGGCGGCGCACCCGCGCGCGCTGCGTCGAGGTCCTGCGGACCGTCGCCGCGCACCTCGATCCGGACACGCCGGTGTCCGACCTCGCGCCGGCCGACCGCTCCCTGGTGGCGATCGCCCGGGCCCTCGCCGCACGCGCGCGGCTCATCGTCCTCGACGAGCCGACCGCCCGCCTGCCCGCCGCGGACTGCGACCGGCTCTTCCGCGTCCTGCACGACCTGCGCGACCGCGGCCACGCCCTGCTCTACGTCAGCCACCGCCTGGACGAGGTCCACCGGGTCGCCGACACCTTCGCCGTCCTGCGCGACGGCCGGGTCGTCAGCCACGGCCGGCTCGCCGAGCGCAGCCCCGCGCGTCTGGTCCGCGACATCGTCGGCGAGGCGGACGAACCGGCCGCCCACCGCCGTACCGGAACGACGGCCGGCGCACCCCCCGTCCTGAGCCTGGAGGGGGTGCACACCGCCCGGACCGGGCCCGTGGCCCTCGAACTCGCCGCCGGGGAGGTCCTCGGCCTGGTCGGCCTCTCCGGCGCCGGGCACATGGACCTGGGCCGCGCCCTCGCCGGTGCCCGCCCCCTCCGGGGCGGGCGGGCCGTCCTGCACGGACAGCCGTACCGCCCCCGTACGGTCGCGGAGGCCGTCTCCCTCGGGGTAGGCCTGGTGCCGGGCGACCGGCTGCGGGAGGGCTGCCTCGCCGAGCTGACCGTACGGGAGAACCTCCTGGCCAATCCCCGCGCGGGGGGTGCGCCCGCACCACGCTGGATCGGCCCCCGCGGCGAACGGCTCCGGGCCGCCGCCCTGATGGACCGCTTCTCGGTGCGCCCGCGCGACAGCGAGACGCCCATCGCCACCCTGTCCGGCGGCAACCAGCAGAAGGTCATGCTCGGCCGCTGGCTGCGGACGGACCTGCGGCTGCTGATCCTGGAGGAGCCGACCGCGAGCGTCGACGTCGGCGCCAAGGCCGCGATCCACCGCCTGCTCCACCAGGCGCTGGAGGCGGGCCTCGCGGTGCTGCTGCTGTCGACCGACTTCGAGGAGGTGGCGAGCGTGTGCCGGCGCACGCTGGTCTTCGTGCGCGGAACCGTGACGGCGGAACTGAGCGGCCCCGCGCTCACCGTCACCGGTCTCACCCGGGCGGCCTCGGCCATGCCCCCGTCCCCGGCCGGGCACCGGTGACGCCCCCGCCCCCGCCGCGGCGCCGCCCCGGCGGCCACCACATCGGTGCCTACGGCCTGCTCGCCCTCACCGCCCTGCTCTACCTGGCCTTCTCCCTCGCCCTGCCGGACACCTTCCCCACACTGGACACCCTCGACTCGATCCTTTCCAACCAGTCGATCCCGGCCGTCCTCGCGCTCGCCGCGACGGTGCCCGTCGTCACCGGCGCGTTCGACCTCTCCATCGGCTACGGCCTGGGCCTGGCCCATGTGCTGGTGCTGCAGCTCGTCGTCAACGAGGGCTGGCCCTGGCCGCTCGCCTGCCTCACCGTGCTCGCCGGAGGGCTGGTCGTGGGCGTCCTCAACGGTGTCATCGTCGAGTTCGGCAGGATCGACTCCTTCATCGCCACCCTCGGCACCGGCAGCATGATGTACGCCGTGACCGGTTGGATCACCGACGGCGGCCGGATCGTCCCCGGCCCGCAGGGCCTGCCCCCCGGGTTCACCGACCTCTACGACTCCTCGTTCCTCGGGCTCCCGGTTCCCGCCTTCTACGTGCTCGCCCTCGCGGCCGCCCTCTGGCTGGTGCTGGAGCGGCTGCCGCTGGGCCGTTACCTGTACGTCGTCGGGTCGAACCCGCGCGCCGCCGACCTCGTGGGCATCCCGACCCGCAGGTACACCGTCTACGCCTTCGCCGCCTCGGGCCTGATCGTCGGCTTCGCCGGGGTGCTGCTCGCCGCCCAGCAGCAGATCGGCAACCCGAGCGTCGGCCTCGACTACCTGCTGCCCGCCTTCGTCGGCGCACTCCTCGGCTCCACGGCGATCAAGCCCGGCCGGCCCAACGCCCTGGGCACCGTCGTCGCCGTCGCCGTGCTCGCCGTCGGCCTCACCGGCATCGCGCAGCTGGGCGCCGAGTTCTGGACGGTCCCGCTGTTCAACGGCGGCACCCTGCTCATCGCCGTGGGCCTGGCCGGATACGCCGCCCGCCGCCGGCTGCGCGGCGGCGTGGCCCGCGACGCGCCCGCCACGCCACCCCCATACCCTCCCGCGCGGGAGGGCGGCACGGCCCCGCCCTGACCCACGGCCCGCCCCGCCGCGTCGACCCTCACTGGAGCTCCCGTGCACCACACCCGCAAGGCCGCCCCCGCAGTCCGCGCCGCGCGGCTCGCCTCCTGCGCCCTGCTGGCCACGGTCGCCGTCCTCACCGGCTGCGAACGCGGCTCCTCCAAAGACTCCGACGAGAGCACCACGGGCCCGAGCGGCTGCCCCGCCGTCCACACCCGGGCCCGGGAAGCCGTCGCCCGGGCGGAGCGGACCGACATCCCCTGGGGCGGTCCCGCCAGCGGCCCCCGGGCGGTCGCCGGCAAGGCCCTCGTCTACGTCGCCCAGACCATGACGAACCCCGGTGTCGCGGGCGCGGCCGAGGGAGTGCGCGACGCCGCACGCGCCATCGGCTGGAACGTCCGTGTGATCGACGGCGGCGGCACCCCGGCCGGTATTCAGGCGGCCATGAGCGAAGCCGTCGCCCTGCGGCCCTCGGGCATCGTCATCGGCGGGTTCGACCCCGACTCGACGGCCCAGCAGACCGCCCGGGCCAACGCCCAGCGCATCCCGCTGATCGGCTGGCACGCGGTCCCCGACCCCGGCCCGAGCCGCCGGCCCGACCTCTTCACCAACGTCACCACCCGCGTCCAGGACGTGGCCCGCGTCAGCGCGCAGTGGATCATCTCCGACTCCGACGGCCGCGCCGGGGTCGTGCTCATCACCGACGCGTCGATCCCCTTCGCCCGGAACAAGTCCGACCTGATCCGCGAGGAGCTGGCCGCCTGTCAGGGCGTGAGGCTGCTCTCGGTGGAGAACATCCCGATCCCCGACGCGAGCAGCCGAACCCCGCGGGAGATCTCCTCCCTGCTCTCCCGCTTCCAGGACCGCTGGACCCACTCCGTGGCCATCAACGACCTGTACTTCGCCGACGCCGCCCCCGCCTTCCGTGCCGCCGGCGAGAAGGGCTCCGGCCCGCCTTTCAACATCGGGGCCGGCGACGGTGACCCGTCCGCGTTCCAGCGTGTCAACAGTGAGCAGTACCAGGCCGCCACCGTGCCCGAACCGCTGTCCCTGCAGGGCTGGCAGATCGTCGACGAGTTCAACCGCGCCTTCTCCGGCCGCCCCCACAGCGGGTACGTGGCCCCGGTGCACATCGCGACGGCCGACAACAGCGAAGGGGCCACGGCCTGGGACCCGTCGGGTTACCGGGAGGCCTACCGGAAGATCTGGGGGAAGTGACGCCCGCTCAGGTGCCGATCCCTTCACGGAACATGCACGGAACCTCGGGATCCCTTTAAGTCTCAATCGCTACTGTCACGTCAGTCGAGTGGCCGCCGGGGTCGATCCGAGCGGGGCCCGTCCGCGGCGGCCCTCTTCCCCCCACCAGGCACAGGAGACTCGGCGTGTACGACGGCGACGTAGTGGTGATCGGCGGCGGCTACGCCGGTGTCCGGCTGGCCAGGCGGCTCGACAGCACGGCCCGGGTCACGCTGGTGGACCGCAAGGAGGTCTTCTTCCACCGCGTCGCCTCCCTGCGCGCCGGCGTGCACCCCGAGTGGACGCACACACCCTTCATCCCCTACGACCGGCTGCTGCGGCACGGGCGCCTGGTCACCGGCAAGGCCGTCCGCATCGACACCGCCGAGCGGCAGGTCGTCCTCGCCACCGGCGAGCGGCTGCCGTACGACGTGGTCGTGATCGCCACCGGCGCCGACTACCCGGAGCCGGCCCGCTTCACCGGCACCACCACGGAGGAAGCGGCCACGTCGTTCGCCGAGCACCAGCGCGACGTCGCCACGGCCGAGCACGTCCTGGTCGTCGGCGGCGGTCCCGGCGGCGTGGAACTCAGCGCCGAGATCCGCCTGGCCCGCCCGGACGCCCGGGTCACCCTCGCCCACTCCGGGTCCGCGCTGCTCGACTCCGCGGGCAACGCCCGCCCGGGGCGCAAGGCCCTGGCCTGGCTCCAGTCCCACGATGTCGAGGTGCTGCTCGACTCCTTCATGTCACCCGGCACCGACTTCGGCACCTACCGCGACGCCCGCGGCACGATCGTCGAGGCCGACCTGTCCTTCTGGGCGACGGGCACCACCCCCAACACGCTCTGGCTGCGTCTGGCCGGGCACGGCGACTGGCTCAACCCGGCCGGCCGCGTGAAGGTCGACCGGACGCTCCGTGTGGAGGGCCGGCTGGACGTGTTCGCCGTCGGCGACGTGAACGACGTCAGCGAACTCAAGGTCACCCCCGCCGCCCTCGCCCAGGCCGACACCGCCGCCCACAACATCCGTACCTACCTGCAGAGTTCGGGTAAGCACCGCAGGGAACCGCGCCTCTACCGCCCGACCCGGCGCACCCCGCTCATCGTGCCCTTCGGGTCCGCAGACGGACTGACCGTGCTGCCCGTGCCGGGCGGCGATTCCGCCGTCCTCGGAAGCCGCACCACCACCCTGGCCAAGGCGAAGAGCCTCATGACTCCCTACATGCGCCGTCAACTCGGGTACACGGCCGCCTGACCCGGCCGGGCCGTCCCCACCACACACCCCCGGCCGTTACCCGCGAGTTCAGCCTGGGGTAGGGTCCCCACGGTTTCCGGCTACCGGCTGGTGGTGTGCCGGTACAGGGCGTGTCGGAAGGTGGCAAGAGGATGGAAACCCAGCGGGGTGACGGCGGATCCGCGGACCTGGACGGCCCGGGACTGGAGACGCTCGCTCCCGAACCGCTGCTGACCAGGGACTACGAGATACGTCCCGCGTTCGTGTACGAACGGCTGCGGCAGCAGCACGGCCCGGTCGCGCCGGTCGATCTGCTGGGGGTCCCGGCCTGGCTGGTCCTCGGCTACCGTGAGTCGCTGCAGGTGCTCCAGGACGACGACGGCTGGCCCAAGGGGCTGGAGAACTGGCGCGCCCGCACCGAGGGCAGGGTGCCGGCCGACTGGCCGCTCGGACCCTCCCTGGAGGTCAACCACATCCTGATCCAGGGCGGCCCCGGCTACCGGCCGCTGCGCACCGCGTGGGACGTCGCCCTCAAGCCCTTCCAGGACCCTCGTCACCCCCAGGCCAAGCGGCTGAAGTCCGCCGTCACCGCCTACGCCGACGAACTGATCACCCTGGTCGGACAGGGCGGGAAGACGGGTGTGGCGGACCTGTCCGCGCAGTTCTCCCGGCCGCTGCCGCTGATGGTGGCCAGCCATCTGCTGGGCTTCCCCGGCTCGCAGGGCGACGACGCGCTGATGGACATGTGGCGCGTGCTCGACGCGGGCCAGGACGCCGAGGCCGCGCTGGAACGCCTGCTGGCGGCACTGGCCGAACTCGCCGCGCTGAAGCTCCAGAAGCCGGGCGACGACTTTCCCTCGTATCTGCTGGCCGCCCACCCGGACCTCTCGCTCGACCAGCTCGCCCGCGAGCTGTTCATGCTGCTCGGCATGACGTCCGACCACGTCGGCATCCTCATCTCCAACACGGTCGTGGAGGTCATCTCGGGTGAGGGCAGTGTGCGCGCCAGCCTGTCCGCCGGGATGGTCAGGGAGAGCATGAACCGGGTCGTCATGCGCAAGCCGCCTCTGGTCAACTTCGTCCCGCGCTTCGCGGCCCGGGACACCCCCCTCGGCAACTACACGATCCGGGCCGGTGACCCCGTGTGGGTCTCGCCGGGCGCCGCCCACGCCGACCCGCTCTTCGCCGACCACATCGCCGCGGGCACCACCATCAGCACCCGGGCCCACCTGTCCTGGGGAGCCGGGCCGCGTCAGTGCCCGGCGCGGGAGCTCGCCTCGGCGGTCGCGGCGGCCGGGGTGGGGCGCTTGTTCGAGCGGTTCGACCACCTCGACCTGGCCCTGCCCGCCGACCAACTGCCTTGGCGTTCCTCGCCGTTCATGCGCGGCCTGCGTTCCCTTCCGGTGCACTACGAACTCGCCTCCGCACCGCCCCCGCGGCCATGGGCGGACGACCCCGCACCCGGGGTGGCCGAGGAGGTCCTGCCGGACCCGTCCGCCCGGCAGCGCTCCTCGCTGTGGCGCTACCTGACGGGCCTCATCCGCGGCGGCCGCTGAGCTGCCAGGCCTACGAACCGCCGCCCCCGCACCGTCCTGCGCCGACGGAGATCGATTGGTGGGGTGTGGGGGCCGGGCGTACGGTCGAACGGTGGACACCGCAGGCAGCAGCCCGCAGCCGGCTTCACCACAGACGACCACCACCAGGGAATCCGGTGGTGGCGGCAGCACGATGGCACTTCTCGTCATCGCGTCGTGCCAGTTGATGGTGGTCCTCGACATCACCATCGTGAACATCGCGCTGCCGCACATCCAGAGTGCGCTGGACTTCTCCACCACCAGCCTGTCCTGGGTGGTCAACGCCTACACCCTCACCTTCGGCGGTCTGCTGCTGCTCGGCGGCCGGACCGGCGACATCCTCGGCCGGCGGCGCGTCTTCATCTTCGGCGTGCTGCTCTTCGCGTTCGCCTCCCTGCTCGGCGGCTTCGCCCAGAACTCCGGCCAACTCCTCGGCGCGCGCGCCCTGCAGGGCGTGGGTGGCGCCATCGCCTCCCCGACCGCGCTCGCCCTGATCAGCACCACCTTCCGTGAGGGGCCGGAACGCAACCGCGCCTTCGGGGTGTTCGCCGCGGTCTCGGCCGGCGGCGGCGCGATCGGCCTGCTCGCCGGCGGCATGCTGGTCGAGTGGCTGAACTGGCGATGGGTGCTGTTCGTCAACGTGCCCATCGGCCTGCTCATCGCGCTCGCCACACCGCGCTTCATCAGGGAGTCCGAACGCCACCCCGGGCGCTTCGACATCGCCGGCGCACTCACGTCCACCGCGGGCATGGTGCTGCTCGTCTACGGCTTCATCAGAGCTGCGCAGGAAGGCTGGCGGGACGCCCTGACCCTCGCCTCGTTCGCCGGGGCGGTCGTGGTCCTGGCGGCCTTCATCATGATCGAGCGGCGTTCGAAACAGCCCATCACGCCGCTGCACATGTTCGCCGACCGCAACCGTGCGGGCACGTACGGCATCATGCTGTGTCTGGCCGCCGCCATCTTCGGCATGTTCTTCTTCCTCACGCTCTTCGTGCAGGACGTACTCGGGTTCAGTCCGCTCGCGGCCGGCCTCGCCTTCCTGCCGGTCAGCGCGGTCATCGCCGTCGGAGCCGGACTGGCCTCGCGGTTCCTGCCCGTCTACGGGCCCAAGCCCTTCATGGTGGTGGGCGCGATCCTGGCGGCGGCCGGCCTGGCCTGGCTGACCCTGACCGACGTTCACTCCACGTACGCCGGCAGCGTCCTCGGTCCCATGCTCGTCTTCAGCCTGGGCATGGGCATGGAGTTCGTGTCACTGACCCTCATGGCGCTGTCCAACGTGCCCACACCGGAGACCGGTGCGGCCTCCGGACTCCTCAACGCCACCCAGCAGGTCGGCGGCTCCCTCGGTCTGTCCATCCTCGTCACCATGTACGGCACGGCCAGCACCAACGAGGCGAACGAGCAGATCCCGGACTTCCTGCGGCAGGCGACCCCGGCCGAACGCATCCGCTTCGAACAGACCGGGCAAGTGCCCAAACCCTGGTCCGACGAGATCCTCACCTCCGGTGTCTCGGCCGCCTTCATCATGGCGGCGATCTTCACCGCGGTGGCCGCGCTGATCGCCCTGGTCGTCATCCAGGTCCGCCCCTCGGACCTGGAGCGCCTCAAGGGAGGAGGAGCGGGCCCCGGCCCGATGTGAGGCCCGCCCCTGTCAGGGTCCGCTACAACCGGTCCGCTACAACCGGTCCGCTACCCCCGGTCCGCTACGACCCGATCCGCGCCGCGATGACCGGCGCCAGCCGGTCGGCCACGACCCGGTGCCCCCGGTCGTTGGGATGCACCGAGTCCGTCAGATCGCCCGAGCCCAGCCAGCCGGTGGTGTCCACGAAGGAGACCCGCGCGTCGCCCCCGGCGACTGCGGCCTTCACGGCGGCCTCGGTCTGCGGGACGAACCGCCCGCGGAACGTCTCCAGCGCGAAGATCCACGCCTGCGGATAGGCGGCCCGCACCTTGCGCAGCAGACTGCTGTACGCCGACTGGAACTGCGCCGAGCTCACCCCGTGCCCGACGTCGTTGGTGCCGAGGTTGATGACGACCGCGTCGGCCCGGTAGCGGGAGAAGTTCCAGTCGGGCGTCGCCGCGTTCGGGTTGAGCTTGGTGAACTGCCGCTCCAGCCCCACGCACCCGTCGGCCGCGGCCACCAGACACGCCCCGCCCTGCGCTATCTGCGTGTGCTCGACGCCCAGTCGCTCCCCGATCAGCCAGCCGTAGGCGGTGCGGGCATTCTGCGAGCTCGTCGTGCCCACGGTGATCGAGTCGCCGACGAACTCGACCAGCTTGGCCGGGGCCGGCGGCGCGAACGTCGTCGCGCCGCTGTCCAGGACCAGTCCCTGGAAGACGGCGTCACCCTTGTACGACCCGGCCACCACCTGGTAGTTGACCTGGAGGGTGTGGTTGCCGGCGGAAAGCGCCGACGGGGTCAGGTTCACCGTGCCCTTGACGTCGTCGTAGAACGTCACCGGACCGTTGTCGATCCGCGCCCACAGGTCGATCGTGCCGCGCTGCTTCAGCCTGACCGTCCTGCCGGTGAAACCGACCCGGTAGTACGCGCCCGCCCAGTACGGGGTGTAGGCGGTGGAGGAACTGGTGGTGTCCCAGCGGCCGACGAACTTGATGTTCGGGTCGCCGGGCTGGCCGGGGGCGGCCGCCTTCACTGTGGTGCCGGTGAAGCCGGCCCGCTCTGCGGCGGCCTGCGCGGGCGGGCCATCGGCTAAGGCGAGCAGGCAGGCCATGAGCACGGCCGCGAGGAGGGTCGGCAGGGCACGTCTCTGGACGGTGTGGGGGGTGGTCTGCACGGGATTCCCTTCACGTGGGGGACGAACTGGGAGCGCTCCCATAGGCAGCCATTCGAGAGAAGCAGTGAAACGGTTCAACGTCAAGCGCCCGGCACCTGTGGGCAGCTGAGGGGAAAGCACCCGGCTGCCGGTCGCGCGGCACCGGCGTCATACGGCCGGGTGGCGGGTGCCCGCGGCGCTTCCGTCGGGTGAATCCGGGGCCGCCCGTGCCGGAAACACCCTGCACGGCGGAAACCTCACAGGGTGAGCGAAGGAGGAGGAACACCCCGCCGGCGGCTCGGGCGAGTGCTGCGCGACGCGCTCGGGGTCCGCGGCGCCCTGCACCGACGCCGGCTGATGCGGCAGGGTTACGACCGGACCAGGACCTGGCGGGTCCGCAAGAACGGCACGTACGTGGCACTGCTGGTGCTGACGTTCACCGGGGCGCTGCTCCTGCTGTTCCTGGCCGTCACGGCCCTCATCACCCTGCCGAGGAGGGCCTGCCGCTGATCATCACCTCCCGGCCGCACGACTGCACGAGCAGGGCCTGCTGGAGCGCGCCCTCAGCACCCCCACGGAGGAAGAGGCCGTGGAGACCAGGGGCGGCGACCGGGCGTCCTTGCGGTTCCATCTGTTCGAGACCTGGCTCAGCGCCCTCATCAGCGGCCGCTTCCAGCCGCACCTGCCGCTCTCCCCGGAGGAGCGCCGTTCGACCGTCCACTCCCTGTCCGCGCTCGCGTGCGTGGGACTCGCCCTCGACACTTCCGAGGTGCGGTTCACCGACGTCGTCGACGAGCAGGACCCGGCCCGCTCCCCATTCCCCGAGATCGTCCGCGAACTGGCCCCGGAGGGTCGGCGGCAGCGGCATCGACCTCAGGCTCGCCGCCCACTGGGGCGCCCGGATGGAGCTGGTCGAGCTGGGCGGGGACCGCGTCCGCTTCCAGCGCAGCGTCGTCCATGCACAGTTGGGCGCCCGCTTCCTGAACGCGGTGATCCACCCCGAGGTCCCGGACGAACCCCGCGAGGGATCGTTCTTCCCGGCGGCCCTGCGCAGTCCGGGCCGGGAGCTGCTGATCGCCATGGTGCTGCACTCCCGGCTGCCGGACGGCGCGTGCGTCCACGACGAGCCGGGCGCGAGGGGCCCGGACGGGACCTGCTGGTACCCGGTCAGCGCCGCCCGCGACCTTCTGATGGAAGCCGCCTGCCAGGCTCAGACCATCCGCACCTCCGGACACGACAATGACGACAAGCAGGACGTGCGCCCGCTGTTGGGCCGCACCCTGCGCCCCCCGCCCCTGGCGGACGCCTGTCACGGCCGCGCCCGGGGGAACGTCTCCAGCGCCGCGGCCAGGCCCGAGGCGTCCGTGCCGATCTTGCGGTAGACGGACGAGAGCAGCTGTCGCACGCCCTCCTCGGTGAGGTGCAGGTCCTTGGCCACGACCGCCGCGGTGTGGCCCCGCGCCGTCCGCTCCGCCGCCTTGCGCTCCTGGGCGGTGAGCGTGTCCGTCTGGGCGTAGCGCAGGGGGAGCGGACGCAGCCCGGCTGCGGACAGTTCGCTCCTGGCCCGGGTGGCGAGTCCCTCGGCACCGCAGTGGACGGCGCACTCCAGACCTTGGTAGAGGCGGTCGGCGGCCTGGTGCAGGCGGCCGACGCGGGCCAGCGCGGCGCCGTGGCCGACCAGGGCACGGGCCAGTTCGTAGGCGGCGGGCGACTGCTGCAGCTGGTCGACGGCCTGCGCGTGCAGATCCAGCCCCGCCTCACCGCCCGTCACCTCCGCCTGCGTACGCAGCGCCTGACCGATGGCGGACGCAGCGCCGAAGTCCCTGGCCCGCTTCACCGCGTCCCGGGCGTGGCGCACCGCCCGGTCCGGAGCACTGCGCGACAGGGCCGAGGCCAGTCCCAGCTGCCAGGGACACCACGCGGGGTTGCGCCATTCCCGGCCCTCGAGCCACTCCCCGACACGGGTCAGCAGGGGAGCGGCCTCGTCGGGCCGCCCCTCCGCCAGGAGCAACTCGGCGTAGACCGTGCGCGGGTCGGGGTAGATCACGGCGTTCGGGATGACGTCGCCGTAGTGGTACCTGTCGGCGAGCCGGCGTGCCGCCTCGACGCGGCCGCGGGCCAGGAGCGTCTGGATCAGGATGCCGATGGCGAACCACTGGGCGGGCACCGCACCTTCCACCCGGTCGGCGATGCGCAGGCCCTCCCGCACCGCGTTCTCGGCCTCGGCCAGACAGCCGCGGCGGTATCGGATGTACCCCGAGAGCGTCTGGCCCAGGGCCAGGTGGGAACCACGCCAGCCCTTCGACTCGCACTCGGCCATGCCCTTCGCGAACAGTTCCTCGGCCCGCCGCGGCTGGTCGCAGTACATGAACACCAGCGCGACCGAGACGGGCACCTCGAAGCCGTGGTTCTCATGGGTCCAGCTCAGTCCGCCGCGCAGGGCCTTCTCGGCGTAGGCGAGAGCCTTGTGCCGGGGCTCCCCGCACATCATCGCGTCCCAGGCGCGCGACCCGATGATGTAGCGCTCCTCCAGACCGCGCCCGGACAGGCGGTCGGCCAGCCGGGCCAGCTTGCGCGACCGGCCGGACGAGTCGACCTCGTCCGTGCGGAACGCGCTCCACACGAAGTGGTCGGCCTGCATCCGCAGCCTGATCCGAGGATGGGCGGCGGCCCGCTGCGCCTCGTCCGCGGCCACCGTCGCGGCCTCCGCCATCCGGTCGGTGTGGGCCAGGGCCTGGGTCAGCCGGTACACCATGGAGGCACGCAGCTCGGGGTCGATGCCCGGTTCCGCGAGCGCCTCCCGCAGGTGTGTCACGGTCGCCGTCGGGTTGATGAGAAAGGTCGCGCAGGCGAGTTCGTGCAGCAGCGCGGCGCGTTCCTCCGGAAGCGGTGGTTCCTGCAGAGCCCGGTTCAGCAGCCGTCGGGCCGCTTCCGGGGCGCCGGAGTGCAGCGCCTCCCGGGCGGCCTCCCGCAGACAGGCCACGGCCTCGGCGCTGCCTTCGCAGGGAACTTCCAGCAGGTGCCGGGCCGCGGCGGCGTGGCCGAGCCCGGCCGCCCGGACGGCTTCCGCGGCCGAGTTGTGCAGCCCCTCACGCAGGCTCGGCCCGATGGACCGGTAGATCGTGGTGGCGATCAGGGGATGGAGGAATTCCAGGGTCTCTGCGCGCGCCTCGCCGTCGGCCAGTACACGGATCGCGCGCAGCTTCTCCGTGGCCTCGGCCGCCGCCGTGTTGCCGATCGCCGCGATACGGGCCGCCAGCTCCGGTGAGACGGCCCGCCCGAGGACGGCTGCTGCGTAGGCGAACCGGACGGTGGTGGTGCCCAGCCCCTGCAGTTGCTCGATCAGTCCGGGTCCCTTCACCGCGGCGGCCAGATCGCGCATGGTGGGCAGGTCCTCGCCGGTGCCCCGCAGGTTGCGCTCACCGAGCCTGACGGACAGCTCCACCGTCTCGAAGGGGCTCCCGCCGGTGATCTCCCAGCATTCCGTGCAGAACGCGTCCTCGGCCTGCTCGCCGACCTTGTCCCGGACGATCCGGGCCACGGCCGTGGCGCTGAGCGGCGCCAGGGTGAAGGGACGGTTCCCCAGGTCGGCGGAGGGGGAACCGAAAGCCGCTGCCTCGAGGGGCAGTTCGTCGGGCCGGAAGGCGACGACGATCAGCAGGGACAGGTCCACGGCCCGCGGGGCGAACGAGGCCAGCCAGCCAAGTGACTCGACGTCCGCCCAGTGCAGATCGTCCAGCAACAGGACCACGGGCGCCTTCATCACCGCCAGGCGCGTCATCACCCAGTCGAGACCGTCCCGGACCCCGGTCGGGTCCGGGACATGGCCGCTCGGTGTGGCGACCAGACCGAGAGCGGCGGCGACGATGTCGTACCAGCCGCCCAGGAAGGTACGGAGCTCGCCCTCGTCCATCGACGCCAGCGCGGGCTGGACGACCTGACGCACCAGGTGGAACGCCAGCTCCTGCTCGTTCTCGCCGCCCCGGCCCGACAGCACGGTGAACCCCTGCGCCCGGGCGCGGGCGCGGGCCTCGGTCAACAGGGCGGTTTTGCCCATCCCGGCCGGACCGGTGAAGGCGATGAGCCCACCGCGCGGTGCCTGTGGCACGCCGTCGACTGTGTCCCGCAGACCCGTCAGCGCCGATTCCAGTGCCCGCAATTCCTTGCGGCGCTCGAGCAACGGCCGGGCCTCGGTGGTGGATTGCCGCAGCTCATTCTCCATGTGCCGTACCGCTTCCTGTCGTCGGCCATCGGGAGGCAGCGCGAGCGTATGCCGCCCGATGGGCGCTGTTGTGGAATCCGGAACGAACACGACGAAGAAGGGTGAATGACCTGCTATAGCCGCGTGAAACGCGGCCCGGGCGGGTACCGTGACCCGAATGGGCACCCGTCACGCACCTTGACGACCCGCCCTCTCACCGCAGCACCGGAGCCGCCGCGTCCGCGTAGCGCGGCACGGTGCGGGACCAGTAGTAGCAGCCACGGATCCAGCCGGCCATGCCTTCCACATAGCCGACGCCCGAAGGGCTCAACTCCGGTTCGATCTCCGCGTAGAGGCTCTCGAACTCGCGGATCGTACGGTTGATCTGCTGGATGGCCAGCGTGACGGCCACCGGCAGAGGGCACTGGTGGGCCCGCTGGTAGGCGAGCGCCAGATTGATCATTTCGCCGGACCGCTGCTCCTTGACCGCGGAGAAGAGGTCGGGGATCCACACCGCGGCGTCCGCCGACAGCCGGCTCAGCTGTCGCATGACCGGGTGGTGGAGTTCCTCGGAGGCCAGCTCGCGCGGCTGTGCGGCCTCGCACAGCGGGTGGAAGGGCTCGACGCCCGCGGTGAGGGACCGTATCGACGTGCACAGCCCGGGCCGCAGGGGGGACGGATGAGTCTGGGCCACCGCCTCGTACAGCAGCCCGTGCACGTACTCGCGGCTCTTCCACGCCCAGCGGGCGGCCTGTGCGGGTGTGCACCGCGCGCGGATCTGCCGGTAGAGGTCGGACAGGGCCGCTCCCAGCGGGGTGCTGGGCGGTGCGCCGTCCCGCAGGATCGCGATGCTCTCGCCCAGCATGGGCAGCAGCAGGCCGGGCCGGTGCCGGCCGACCTCCTCGGCCCGGTCGTCGAAGACGAACTGGTAGGCGATCTGGTGGGCGACGAGCTGCAGCACGCCGGGATCGGCGTCCGGGCTGTTGTAGGAGGCGAGTTCGGCCGGGCGGGTGCGCCGGATCATGGCCGGGACGCCCGGTTCGTCGCTCAGCCCGGTGGCGCACAGCCAGTCGTCGACACCCGCAGTGACCGCCGCCTCGTGCGGACTGCGCCGGAACGGGAAGGGCATGTAGAGGTGAGCGTCGATCAGCTCCACCAAGGTGGACGCAGGAAGCACGTCCTGCGCGACTGCCGCCCTTTCCTCATGCGTGGTCGACACCGTTGTCACCTTCCCTCCGTATGTGCTTCGTCCCGGACACCGCCGTCACGGCTCCGGACCCGCGGGCGAGGCCACGCGGCGCGGTGTGGCCCGGTGCGTCCGCCCGCGATGTGCAGATCATCGTCAGGGACCTCGGCCCCAGCGTCGCGCCGGGGCGCGGGGGTGCGATGCGCCCGGCCGGATGCCGCAGCCGCCAGCGGCCGGCGACGGTCGCCAGGACCACCGTCATCTCGGCCATGGAGAACAGGTCACCGATGCACTTGCGGCTGCCGGCCGCGAACGGGATCAACGCCCCGTGCGGGTGGGCGGCGGCCTCACGGTCCAGCCAGCGCTCCGGCAGGAACCGGTCGGGCTCGGGGAAGGAAGCGGGATCGTGATGCAGGAGATAGGGGCTGTACAGGACGGTGGTTCCCCGCGGCAGCCGGCGTCCGGCGAGCTCCGTCTCCCGGGTGGTGACCCGCGTGAAGAGCCAGCCGGGCGGGGAGTGGCGCAACGTCTCGGTGAGGACGGCCCGGGTGTACACCAGACGCGGCAGATCACCGGCGTCCGGTGACCGGCCGGCGAGGACGGTGTCGATCTCGGCGTGCAGCCGCCGCTCCACCGCCGGGTGCCGGGCCAGGAGGCTGAAGGTGGAGGCCAGACACATCGAAGGGCTCTCGGAACCGGTGAGCAGGAGGGACACCAACTGGTCGTGGACCTCGCGGCCGGTGACCGAGGGCCCGCCGTCCGCGTCCGCTGCGGCGTTCAGCAGGAGCCCGAGCAGATCGTCGCGGGGAGTCCCCCGGCGGCGCTCGTCGATGGCCGTGTCGATGAGTTCGCCTACCCGCTCCACCGCCCGCCGGTAACGGCGGTTGGCGGGTGTGGGGATACGGAACAGCACGTCGACCGGTACGACCGTGCGCACGAACAGGCCCCGGACGATGACGGCGAGGCAGTGCCGCACCTCGTCGGCCTCGGCAGGACCGAGCGAGTCGGACAGCAGCAGCCCGCTGATCAGCCGGGTCGTCAGACCCAGCGTGGCGGCACTGACATCGACCCGCTGCCCACTGCGCCAGTCCCGGCACATCGACGCGGCCTCCTCGGCCATCACGCCCGTCTGCGCGGCGACGCCGGCGGGGCGGAAGGTGGGTTGCAGCAACCGGCGCTGACGCCGGTGCTCGGCATGCGGGCAGGTGACGACGCCGTCCCCCATCAGTGCCCGGAGCCTCTCGTACTGCGGTCCGCCCTTGTCGAACGTGCGGGTGTCCCGGAGCATCCGATGGACCAGTTCCGGGTGACAGACCATCCACGCCCGCTGCGGGCCGAGGCGTATCTCGACCAGATCGCCCCGCACGGGAAGAGAATTCAGAAAATCCAGCGGCCGACGGAACAAGGCGATACCGTGGCCGATGGATGGGAATATGCCTGGAGCAGTACCAACCGTCCATGCCTGTTCCGGTTCAGGAACGCAGCCGTTCATCGAATACCACCTGCTTCAGTCGACATGGGAAAACGGTGATGTTTCACCGATGCGGCGCTTGCCCCATGTCCTGCCCAATCGAGGCGGGCCGTCGACTCGATGAACCCATTCTCCAGGGGGGCGCACGGGTGCACGGGGCAGCGCTGGGTGAATCACTTCCGAAGCACGTCTTGCGACAGGCGGTTTTCTTCCGCCACTCGGACTTCTCGAGGACGCCTTACGTCTTTTCCGTCTACACGCATCCGGAGAGGGATGCAGTTTCAGAAGGAGCCGGACTCCACGAGCCCGGCCAGGTTCGCCAGGGCCGTGCGGGTGCCCGCCTCGTTGTCGGCGGCCGGCACGGCGTCGGGGATTCCCTCGTGCACCATCAGCACATCGGTGCCGCCGCCCTCCGCGTCGGTGAGCGTGGTCGTCAGCGTCATGGCGCCGCCCAGCGCGGGGTCGGTGGTTTCGAACTCCAGCACCTCCACCACCTGCTCGTCCGGTACCAGCCGCGCGAAGTGCCCGTGGTAGGTGTCGGTGTGCGCGGACGACTTCCCCGAGGCGTCCGGTGCTTCATAGGTGAGCGAGACCCGGAACCTGCCGCCCTCGCGGGCGTCGAACGCGTGCACCTCGCCGCTCATGCCGGTCGGCACCCGCCAGCGTGCGATCGCCTCCGCGCTCACCAGCGCCCGGTAGACGGCGGCACGAGGAGCGTCGACGTGGCCGGAGACCCGGGACGTGTACATGGGGGCCACCCTAGGCGCTGCCCCTGGGGCGGGGGGAGAGACGCGGGCGGGCGTTCGCACGGGGACGGCCTAGGTGTGCTGTCCCGGGACGTCGGTGGTGTGGTTCGCCCCGTTCGGCAAGGGCGGTTCCGATGCGAGGCGGCGCAGCTCCTCGTCGGTGAGGAGGCGGGAGCGCAGCAGGAAGCGGACGCCCTCCGGGGCCTCCAGTGAGAAGCCGCTTCCTCGGCCGGGGACCACGTCCACGGTGAGATGGGTGTGCGACCAGTACGTGAACTGGTCCGCGCTCATCCAGAACGGCGTGTCCTCCGCCACATGCCCCAGCAGGACGTCCGAGGCGCCGACCCGGAACTCGCCGCGCGGGTAGCACATCGGGGCGCTGCCGTCGCAGCAGCCGCCGGACTGGTGGAACATCACCGGCCCGTGCGTCCCGATCAGCCGTCGCAGCAGTTCCCCGGCGGCGGGGGTCAGTTCGACACGTCCCGTGCGCACGGTCATGAGTTCCTCCTGGCGGTGACGGTGGGTCGGGAACCGGTCCGTATCGCGAGTCCCCCAGTATCCGCCGCCGTACGGGGGAGGGCCACAAGGCGGGAGCGGTGCACGCCTGCCCGTTCCCGCCCCGCTGCTGGGCGTACGGATCAGGCCGCCGCTGCCCCCACCGCATCCCGCCAGGCCGCTCCGCCCGCGACGGCCTGCCGCCAGGCGCGCACAGTCCTGGGCGGCACGCCCATCGCCAGGGCGCCGGTCAGCCGGTCACCCCTGCGGTACGCGGCCACGAACCGCCGGTCGGCCAGGTCCCCTTCCACGACGACGACTTCGTCGTGTCCGCGCAGGAAGCCGTACGCCTGGATCCTCGTGCCGTACTGGTCCGACCAGAAGTAGGGCACGGGCGCGAAGGGCCGGCGGGCCTCCGGTGCGGCGAGCAGGTTGCGGGCGGCGGCCATGCCCTGCTCGGCGGCGTGGGTGCGGTGCTCGATCCGCATCGATGTCCCGAACAGCGGGTTGTCCCAGCGGGCCACGTCACCGGCCGCGTAGACACCCGGCACGGCCTGGCAGTACGCGTCGCACAGCACGCCGTCGCCGACCGGCAGCCCGCTGTCCGCCAGCCACTCGGTGTTGGGGAGCGAGCCGACGGCGACCAGGACCTCGTCGGCCCCGACCACCTCGCCGTCGGCCAGCCGTACGCCGCCGTCGTTCACCCCGGTCACGGTCACGCCGGTGCGCAGTTCCACGCCGTGGTCGAGGTGCGTCCGGCTGAGCAGCCTCCCGACCTCGGTGCCCACGGCGTGCGCCAGCGGCACGGGAGCCGGTTCCAGCAGGGTCACCCGCGCGCCCAGCCCCCGGGCCACCGCGGCGGCCTCGGCGCCGAGGAACCCCGCGCCCACCACGACGAGTCGGCGGCCGGGCTTCAGCCGCTCGCGCAGCGCGAGGGCGTCGTCCAGGGTGCGCAGCACGTGCGCGCCCCGGTCACCGGGCAGCCGCCGGGGCCGAACACCCGTGGCCACGATCAGCCCGTCGTACGGCAGACGCGAGCCGTCGGCCAGCAGCACCGTACGGCCCGTCAGGTCGAGGCCCGTCGCCGCCGTCCCGAGCCGCAGGTCGAGACCGAGTGCGTCGAGGTCCGCCTGCGGGCGCAACGCGAGCTGCCCGGTGGTCCATGCGCCGGAGAGGATCTGCTTGGACAGCGGGGGCCGGTCGTAGGGGGCGTGCGGTTCGTCGCCGACCAGGGTCAGCGTGCCGTCGAAGCCCGTCCGGCGCAGTGTCTCGACCGCCGCCAGCCCCGCGGCCGAGGCGCCGACGACCACGACCTGCCTCACCGCTCCACCAGCCGGATCGCCGCGGCAGGGCAGACGGCCACGGCCTCGCGCACGTCGTCGAGCAGATCCTCGCCCGGCCTCTCCTCCAGCAGGATCGCGACGCCGTCGTCGTCGCGCTGGTCGAAGACGTCGGGGGCGGCCATCACACACTGGCCCGAGGCCACGCACTTCGGTACGTCCAGTTCCACACGCATGCTTGTCGTCCCGGTTCTCTCGGTGGGGGGATCAGTGGGGGTGGGAGGGGTCACCAGGCCACCGGCAGGCCGTGCACGCCGTAGGTGGTCCCGGTGTGGTCGAACTCCAGTTCCGCGACGGGAACCGCGAGCCGCAGGGTGGGGATGCGGCGGTAGAGGGTGCCGTAGACGACCTGGAGTTCCAGCCGGGCCAGGTTCTGGCCCAGGCACTGGTGGGGGCCGTAGCCGAAGGCCTGGTGGATCCGGGCCGGGCGGGTGATGTCGAGCCGCTCGGCCTCGGGGAAGACCTCCGGGTCCCAGTTCGCGGCGTGCAGGTCGAAGATGATGCCGTCGCCCTTGCGGATGACGACGTCGCCGATCTCGATGTCGTCCTTGGCGACCCTGCGTACGCCGGTCTGGACGATGGACAGGTAACGCAGCACCTCGTCCACGGCGTTGGCGATCAGCTTCGGGTCGTCGCTCCCGCGCAGCAGGGCGAGCTGGTCGGGGTGCTGGAGCAGGGCGAGGGTGCCCAGGCTGATCATCGTCGCGGTGGTCTCGTGACCGGCGATCAGCATGGCGACGCCCATGTGCACGGCCTCGGTGTGCGCCATCTCCCCGGCCCGCACCCGGCCGGCCATCTCCGACAGCACGTCCTGGCCCGGGCCGGCCGCCTTCCGCTTGATCAACTCGTCGAGGTAGGCGGCCAGTTCGCCGCCGGCCCGCCGTGCCTCCTCCGGCGGAGCCGCCCCGTCCAGCACCAGGCTGCTGCTGCGCTGGAAGAAGTCGTGGTCCGCGTACGGCACTCCGAGCAGCTCGGCGATCACCAGCGAGGGCACCGGCAGGGCGAACGCCTGGAGGAGGTCGACCGGGTTGGGTCCGTCCAGCATCCGGTCGATGAGCTCGTCGACGATCTTCTGGACCGGCTCCCGCATCTTCTCGATCCGCTTGACCACGAACGGGCCGTTGACGGTCCGCCGCAGCCGCGTGTGCTCCGGGGCGTCCGTGTTGGTGATGAGCCGCGGTGTGACCGGCGCGATCTCCGCCCGGTGCGCGTTGACGTACGGGAAGCCGGGGTCGAGATCGTCGTCGCTGACGCGCGGGTCGGGCAGCAGGGCCCGCTGGTCGGCATGCCGGGTGACCAGCCAGGGCGTGCTGCCGTTCCAGATCCGCACCCGCGTGATCGGCTTCTCGGCCCGCAGCTCCTGCGCGGCCGGGGCCGGGGCGAGTGGGCACTCGGCCGCCCGCGGCAGCGGATACCCGGGCAGCGGCCCGGAGGCCCCGGTGACGGGGCAGGACTGGACATCGGACATGGCATCTCCTCGTGAGGTGCGGTGGGGGTAGGGGTGGGGGGATCCGGCCGGATCGTCACAGGCGGGAGGTGGTGCTCGGCCGTGTCTACGGACGTGCCACTCTGCGGCGCCGTGTGACGATCCCGCCCGCCGCGCCCAGGGCGACCAGGCCCATCGCGGCAGCGGCGGCGGTGCCCTCCACCCCGTCCAGGGCGAAGTACATCGCCGTGGCCGCACCGCCGTTGAACAGGAACAGGAACCACAGCGTGCCGGGTCTGGCCAGGAAGGCCGAGATCCCCGGCTTCCTGGCAAGACGCGTACCGGTGACGAGCGCGACGGCGGACCCGGCGATCGTGGCGACGTCCTGCTGCATGCCGTCGAGAACGGCACCGGCGCCCAGGGCGGCGGCCAGACCGGCGCCGAAGAAGGCCCAGAGCAGCAGGTCGGTGACGGCGGACTTGGCGGTGGAGGGAGACGGAGACATGGAGGCACCTTTTTCGGTGAGGCGTGGGGGAGGGGGCTGACAGGAGCGGCGGTTCAGTTCTGCGCGCCGGAGGACTCCGGCGGTTCGGCGGCGGTTCGCCGGCGCGGAAGGAAGGAGGCGAGCGCGAAGGCGAGGACGGCCGAGCCGGCGCCGAGGGCCATGACCGACTTGAAGCCGTTCTCGGAGGGCAGGGCGTGGCCTCCGAAGTCGGTGGTCAGCTGCGCCAGGATGACGCCGGCGAGGGCACTGGCGAACGACGTGCCCATGGAACGCATCAGGGTGTTGAGGCTGTTGGCCGCGGCCGTCTCGGAGGCGGGCACCGCACTCATGATCAGGGCGGGCATGGCGCCGTAGGCGAAGCCGACGCCGCCGCCGATGACACAGGCCACGAGCACGATGTGCCAGACCTCGGACATCAGCACGATGCTCAGGCCGTACCCGGCGGCCACGACGAGAGCGCCGATCATCAGCGTGACCTTCGGCCCCTTGGCCCTGGTGATGCCCGCGGACACGGCGGACATGGCCATCATGACCAGCCCCTGCGGCGCCAGGATCAGGCCGACGGCCAGCATCGACCTGCCCAGGCCGTAGCCGGTCTGCTCGGGCAGCTGGAGGATCTGCGGCAGGACGAGCGACATGGCGAACATCGAGAAGCCGAGTGCGACCGAGGCGAGGTTGGTGAACAGCACCTGGCGGCGGGCGGTGGTGCGCAGGTCCACCAGCGGCTGTTCGGTGCGCAGTTCGTACCATCCCCAGGCGAGGAAGACCACGGCCGCGCCGGCGAACAGCCCGAGGGTCGTGCCGCTGGTCCAGCCCCAGTCGCCGCCCTTGGAGACGGCCAGCAGCAGGGACACCAGCGCGGTGGACAGGCCGAGGGAGCCGAGCAGGTCGAAGCTGCCGCCGGTGCGGACCGCGGACTCGGGCACGACCATCACGACGAGTGCGAGGGCGACGAGACCGAGGACGGCGGAGATCCAGAACAGCAGGTGCCAGTCGTAGTGGTCGGCGATGAAGGCGGCTGCGGGCAGTCCGAGCGCGCCGCCCACCCCGAGGGAGGCGCTCATCAGGGCGGTGGAGCCGGCGAGCCGCTCGGCGGGCAGCACGTCGCGCATGATGCTGATGCCGAGCGGGACGACCGCCGCCGACAGGCCCTGGAGCGTCCTTCCCACGATCATCGGCACGAGCGAGTCGCTCAGCGCGCAGACGATCGAGCCGGACACCAGCAGCACGACGCTGACCAGGAGCAGACGGCGCTTGCCGAACATGTCGCCGAGACGTCCGACGACCGGGGTGGCGACGGCGGCGGCCAGCAGGGTGGCGGTGACCGCCCACGCGGCGTTCGCCGCCGAGGCGTCGAGGTAGTCGGGCAGCTCGGGAACGATCGGGATGACCAGGGTCTGCATCAGCGAGACCACGATCCCCGCGAGGGCGAGCACGGCGACGACGCCGTTCGGTCTGCTCGGGGCGGAGGGACCGGCCTGCCGGCTGGGGGCAAGGGTGTGGGACATGAAGCGACTCCGTGCTGACGGGGGAGCGAGGTTGCTTGACTTAGGCAAGCAGAATCCCGTTGTCGAAGTCAAGCAACTTTTGGATTGCTTAACTTCGGCAAGTACATCTAGGGTCGTCGCATGTCCACGCCGCACCACAGTGGGGATCCCGCCCGCTCGGCCACGGTCGAGATCGAGCGAGCCCTCAACCGCATCACCTACCTGGCAGGCCGGTCCCGGCAGCACGAGCGTCTGATGGCGGAGTCGGGCCTGTCCCTGGACCGGGCCGCCGTGGCGATCCTGCGGCACATCGCCGAGAGCGAGCCGCTGCGCCCGGGGGTGCTCGCCGTCCGGCTGTCGGTGGAGGCGTCCCACGTCACCCGGCAGCTGCGGCAGCTGGAGCGGGCCGGCTACGTCGTCCGCGTCCCGGACCGGGACGACCGGCGGGCCCAGCGCGTCCAGCTCACCGAGGCGGGCCAGGACGCGGTCGACCGCATGCGGGAGGTGCGCCGCCGGGGCATGGAGGCCACCCTCGCCGCTTGGTCGCCCGAGGACCGGGGACGGCTGGCCAGGCTGTTCGGCCGGCTCGTCGACGACTTCGTCCGGTACACCGAGATCGAGATCGGCGACGGCCCCGCGTCCGCGCCGCCCGGCCCGGGAACCTGATCACGGGCGCTGGTTGAATGCCGGGCATGACCACTCCGTCTCCCGCAAGAAGCCCGACCCTGGGGACGCCCTGGTCCTGGCGAACATCCTGCGCACCGACATGCACGTCCACCGGCCCCTGCATGCTGACAGCGACCTGGCCCGCGCGGTGGCGGTGCTGGCCCGAGCTCAGCAGGACGCCACCTGGAACCGGCAGCAGATCGCCAACCAGCTCCGCTCTCTGCTGCGCGAGTATTATCCGGCCGCTCTGGCTGCCGTCGAGTCCTGGAAGAACGGTCTGTGCCGCCCCGAGGCTTATGAGCTCCTCAAAGCCGCCCCCACCCCTGCCAAGGCTGCCCGGCTAACCCGCGCCCAGCTGCAGGCAGCGCTCAAGCGCGCCGGCCGAAAGCGCGGCATCGAAGCCGAAGCCGAGCGGCTCCGCGAAGTTCTCCGCGCCGACTGCGCCCACCAGCCATCGCTTGTCGAGGATGCGCTTGGGCAGCAGATGCTCGCACTACTTATCCAGCTTTCGGCCGCCTGCACCGCCGCTGACGACCTGGCCAAGGCGGTGGAGGCGGCATTCCTCCAGCACCCGGACGCTGAGATCCTCCTCAGCTTCCCCGGCCTTGGCGTCCAGCTCGGCGCCCGGGTTCTCGCCGAGATCGGTGACGACCGCACACGGTTCTCCGACGCCCGCGGCCTCAAGGCTTATGCCGACTCCTCACCCGTAACCCGAGCCTCCGGCAAGAGATCATCAATCACCCGGCGCTGGGTGAAGAACGACCGCCTCAACCACGCCGGTTACCTCTGGGCCTTCTCCGCGATCACTGCTTCACCCGGCGCCAAGACGCACTACCGCCGACGCCGCGACGACCACGGAGACTGGCACGCCGCCGCCCAGCGCAATCTCTTCAACCGCATGATCGGCCAGCTCTACCACTGCCTGCAGCACAACCGAACCTATGACGAGACCGTGGCCTTTCCCGAGCGGAACGTCGCTTCACAGGCAGCAGCGGCCTGAGCCACCAGGGTGCGCTACCGGACAACACAGATGTCTGGCAGCACCGAGGTGTCCGCGCCCTCCCGGGCCAGTACCTGCTGAGCCAGCCCGCGGGCCTGGCGCCACCCGACGTCGCTGATCAGAGCCGCTGCCGTCCACCGATCGGGGGACTCATCGCGAGTCATCTCATCGAAGATCGAATCGATCATCCGCAGGTCAGGTAGTGCGCCACGGCTGAGGAGTCCCTCCTCCACGAGGCGCTCGGCCATGCGGAGTGCGTGATCGAAATCGAGGGCGATCTCGTCCGTCACGACACCGTGCTTCTCCAGCCATGCCGTCTGGGCTGGCGCAGGCGCCGCCAACACGATGAGCGCCTCCATCAGGAGGCGACGGCGCAACTCGGGATCCGGACTCTCCACGCCCCGATCGTGCCACGGCTTCACAGAACAGGAGCACCCGCCTGTTCGACCGCAACCCAACTTGACGTGATAAGCGCCTGAGGTGTCTCTACCGCGTGGACCTGGCCAAGCCCATACGGCCCATGACCCTCGCCAAGGAACTCGCGCTCGACAAGGCGATGGCCGCCCGCCAGACGTGCCCGAAGTGCCGACGGAGGTATCACGCGTGCCTCGTCGACGAGGGACGCGGCCCGGGGACGTTGTTTCTGGGAAGTATGCGGAGAGGCGACGAGGGCAGGATTCGAACCTGCGTCCACCCGGGATCAGAGCCGGGCGCTCCTCCGCAGAGCTTCCTCGTCGCCACCGTGATCATTGCTTGGGCCGCTGTGTGGGTCAACTGATTTGCAGGGGCGGACACGCGCGGGGATTGCCGCCGGTCACGTCCACTCATGAGCGGCAGCACGCTTTCCCTTGCCGGAGAAGACTCCCGCCGAACGGAGAGCGCTGGCCATGAGCGGGTCGGCGACGGCAACTCCGTGTACCAGCTCGGGTGTCCGCCGGAAGGCGACGGCCTCAGCCGCTGGCCTGGGAGCAGTCCAGGCGCTAGCTATCGGGTCCACCCGATGCCGGGCGCAAGCTGCTTCGACGAGCGAGCGTGGGCATTCCTTCTCACCCCGGAGTACTTCCCAGGGCAGAGGAAGGTCTGCCCAGACGTAGGTGTCCGGGTGCAGCCCGCCGCCGCTCATGCGGTGCCAGTACGCCACGTCGGCCGCCATCAGGCGGGGCACCTTGCCAGGGCAAATCCGATCCAGGATCTCGTCCTGCCTCAGCTCGGTTAGCAGCGCGAACCAGTGGGCCCGGGCCGTGTTCCATGCCTGTGCGGCCTGGTTCCACGTCGACGAGTCGTTGCCACGGCGCACGATCATCGTGTCGCGTTCCAGGGGATGCCGGTTCCAGGCGTCCTCCAGTAGGCCGGCGACCTGGCGCAGGAATCCGTTCCACCGAACCAGCAGCTGGATGAGGTCCTGGTCGGACACATGGGCCAGCACTTCAGCTGTGGGGTGCACGTGCGCGACCGCGTACCAGCAGGCCTGCTCGGGGAGATTCCTCAGGCGCTGGAACAGGGCCTCGGCGACCTCGTCGTAGACCTGACGCTGCCGACCGTTGGTGAAGACGCTGCGCATGTAGCCGCGCGCCGTGATGTAGGCGATGAAGGCCGCCGTGTCCGGGTCTGTGGCGAACAGCTCGTACGGCAGGGCGTGGGCGAGGGCACCTTTGCCGGTGATGGCCACTTCGCGTCGGCGCTGCTCGTGGATGAGCCGGGCCAGTTTGGCTTCCATCCGGCGTAGTAGTCGGAAACGCTTGTTGTACTGGCGTTTGGAAATCTCTCCGAGGCCCGCCGCTGTGCGCTCGGTCCGGTTGAGGCGGTCCATGCCGAAGTCGTTCTGCCCGTACGAGCGGCCGATCTCCTCACCAGCTCGCCGGATCACCACCTCGATCTGGGCTGGATCATCCCCGGCGTTGTCCGGAAGGTCCGGCACGCTCATGAACAGGTCTGCCGCTCGGGCAAGCTGGCGCTGTGCGCCAACTGGACGGGCGAACTCCTCCCGCATGGAGGTATAGCCGTGCCAGAGGTTGCGCAGCGAGTGCTCAGCAGCCTTGGCGAGCGCCGCCTCGGTCGCTGTATCGAGGTCAGTGCCCTGGGCGGCGTACAGATCCTGGATGAGCCGGGCCACATCCTCCGGACGCTTGCGCAGTGTGAGCGAGGCGTGCAGTTCACGGAGGAGCTGCTCGGATGTGGGCGACGGCATGAGTCTCACCTTGTCATCACAACGACCGGGTCTCCACTGCTTATCCGCACGTCGCAGTCACAGAGCGAGCTACGGAGCGTTGGTCTCGACGTACTCCTCGATGGCCGGCCTTGGATCCGAACTGCCTCGCCGCTCTGCGTTGCTCGCGCCCAGGAATACGACAGCTCCGGAACAAGTGCGCTGCGCCGGTACCGCTGAAGACCCTCGGTTCCTGCCTAGAATGCCACGACGGCACCCCCGCCGACCCCACCACCTACATAACCCCGCCCGGCCACGCCCTGGCGGTCTGACCGCCTGCCCTCCACCCATGCCGTGGCTTCGTTCATCTTTGGGAGCAGCGTTTGTCGACGGGTTCCGGAGCCAGTCGGTGATCAGCCGGCTCATGGATGTCGACGACAAATGACGGCACTGTCGTGGCCGCGAACGCGTGACAGCCAGCCGCCCGTCAGGCTGGCTGGCGACGGTCGTATCGGATGCCACACGTGGCCCTGGAGGCCGGCAAACAAGTAGGCCGCCAGCAGACGCTTGCCGAAGCGACTTCTCGGCACTGCTCGCCTAAGGCTCTGATCTCCGGAGTGAGCATCAAGGCGACGGCGATCTCACGCCGCCGCAGGTGTCCTCTCGGCCGCGGAACGGCGCTTCCAGTACGCGACGGTCAGCACGCCCAGCAGCGGCCCCCACAGGGTCAGCGGCGCGTAGCAGAAATAGAACCAGGCAGCTTCCCAGCCGCCGGCTTGGCCGGGGGAATCGGTCGGCAGGTCGCCGCCTCGGATCGTGGTATCCCTGATCTCGGAGGCGATGAACAAAAGGGTGAACAGGAGGGTGAGGCTCGCGGCCCCGATGGTGGCCGGGAGGACGGCCGCCCTTCTCGGAACCCGGCGGCCCGCGAAGGAACGGGATCCAGCGCGGGAACACCTCACCCCAGCGGGCGATCAGACCGATCGCAGTGAAGGCGAAGACTTCGGACAGAATCGACAGGAAGACGACGTACGTCCGTTCGCCGAGTCCGCGACCGTCGCCGAACGCGGCCGGGAGACGCCAGATACTGGAAGGAAGGACGGCCAAGGGCACGGCGTAAGCCACGAGTCGCATCCGTCGTGACACTCCGGCAACGGGCTCGTGGGCCCCCCGCCATGCGACGCGTAATCGTCCGGGGTGGACGGGAGTGGGTTCTTTGGCGTGCTGGAGCTGCTGCATGGGCGGTCCTCGGCTTGGATGAAATGCTGTTCGGCCCGTTCGGTAATGAAGATCCCAGTCACGGGGGCTCCGAGCGTCGCTCTGAGGGCCGACTCGGCTCCGTCTGACGGCTGACGAAGTGGTGCGACCGGCGGATGACTGCAGTGCCCGTTTGCCGCATGACCAGCATGTTTCACCAGGAGCATCCCGACGCTGTCCTGGCAAGAGCCCCAGCGCCTCCCAAACTCATCAACACCACACATCCGTGGAGCGGGGTGCCTCCCAAAGCCGCGCACCGCCGCCTTCACGACTCGTGAATAAAGCCAGTGCCGCGATCACCGCGCCGCTCGTCGCTTCCTCCGGCCTGCACCGAACTCCACCATCTGGAGCCGATAAGCAGGCTTTTCGGGTAGATGAGTGACGGGCTGCGGCATCTGGGTGACCGCCTGCGCGAACTGGCAGAACGGGCTGTGGGGGTGCTGGATGCTGGAGGAAGAACGTTCCTCCTGTGAGTGGAATTGTTTCTGTCCGGCGAGGCGGCGGTCGTGCCTTATCGAGGGGCCCATGGTCGCCGCACCGCTGAACGAAGTCCGTCGGTCGGCGAAGTCCTCCACCACAGAGGGCGGTGTCGTCCGCGCGGCACACCCTCCTTCCAGGCGGCCTCCTGATAGAGCCGCAGCCAGACGAACGCGTCGGGCGTAGCAGGCAACTCCGGGAACTCCCGGCTGCCCTTACGGATCACGCCGATGGTCTGCTTGCCGACGACCGCACCACCCTGCTTTGCAGTGAGCAATCCTCGGCACGAGCACTGGTCGCGATCCAGAAGGCCAGCAAGGCCCGGTCACGGTGCGAGCGCAGCCCGGCGAAGACCGCGGCTCACCCGCGCGGCCGGCGCCCTGGCCATGGCTGCCTTAGGCGCTGCGGCTGTGCTGCTGCTCCTGGTCGTCCGGCCCCGGCTCGGCGGCCACGACCGCGCGTCCTTCCCCCTACTGGGCACGGCTGGACGAAGCCGCGATCAGCGCACCATGACCGGCGACACCCGGCCCGCCCGGATCCACGTCCTGTCGCGTACCGCCCTGCGCAAGTACCGCACCCTGCGCCGCGCCGTCGACTGCATCCTGGCTGCGCTCGCGCTCCTTGCCCTGGCCGCATTCGGCGCCCTGCTTTAAGGCCGGAGTCCGCCTCCTGCGACCCCACGCCCCCGGCCCGGCTGTCCCGCGGGACCGGCCCACGCAGTCACAGCAGCTCACTGACATGAGACGAGGCACCAGCATGACGCTCATCAGTCCGAACACCGTCCTCGCGAACGCCCTGACGAACGTGGAGGACGTCCTCGCCCCGCGTATCCGCGCCAGCAGGCCGCAGCGGATCGCCCTGGTGGTGGGCACCCAGATCAACGGCGCACCGCACGCCGGCACCTCGCTGGTGCAGTCGATGGCGTTCGCCACGGCCGCCCGCCTCCATGACCGCCACAACCTGCCCGTGGAGGTCCGGTTCTCGGCACTGGACAACGCGCCGCACGAGTTGGTCACCGACCCCGTATCAGGGCACTGCTACCAGCGGGCCTACGCCCAGGCCCTCGGCACGGACGGCATCGCAATCAACCCCTGTTCGACGCCCTCTCCGAGCGGCTGGCGGTGCCGTACGGCGTGGAGACCTACTCGCAGCAGCAGGCGACCAGCCAGTTCCGAGACATGGCTGCGGGTGCTGCCGCGCCTGGATGCCGCAAGCCGATGGCTGGCGCCCTCCACGGGAGTCCCGCACCTGCGGGGGCCCTGCCCGCACTCCTGCGGGTGGGCGGAGAAGTATGCCGAGCGCACCCGCGTGGAAAGCGCCGGCCGCGGCCTCGCCACCGCTGGTGCGCCGCCCAGCTGCGGTGAGGCGGACTACAGCAGGTCGCGGGGGACCTTCTCGTTCCAGGTGCGGGAGAATACCCGGCGGTCGGACTCGTACGCGTCGAGGGTCGCATCGACGAAGAAGTCCGTCTCGTCGCACGTGAGCCGGGTGTGGGTGACCACCCGAACGTCCCAGTCGTCCCGCGCGAACCGCATGGTCCACGTGGTTTCGCCGCCGACCGAGGTGAAGTCGTCGGCGATCGCCGTGTACCGCTCGTGGGCGCGGCGGCCGCACTCCATGCCGATGTCCTCGAAGCGGACCGTGCCCTGGTCCTTCACGATGTCCAGCTCGGAGCGGTAGTCGACCAGGTCTCGCTTGACCTCCCAGCGCTGCTCTCGCGGCGTCACCTGAGACGTGGCCAGCGGGACAGTGCCCTCGGGCTCGCCGAAGGGCGACGACGGCACCTCGTCGGGCTCCTCCACCGGCCGCACCGGCAGCGTGAGCGTGCTGGAGTGCTCGTGGACGCTGAGCAGGGCCGGCTTCGGTGCCGGCCAGGCCAGCGGCCAGTAGGACGTCGACAGCGACAGCCGGATGCGGTGGCCGGGCGGGAACGCCTGCGCCACACCGTTCAGCGGGATGGTGGCCCGGTAGCGCCGCCCCGGCTCCAACGGCTCAGGATCCTCCGTGCTGTCACGGCGGGTCAGGTTCAGGATGCCGTACGAGACACGCGTCGCGGCGCCGTCGGGGCTCACGTCGGACAGCCGCGCGGCCACCATGGCGACCGGCTCGCTGACCGACAGGTCGAGCTCCACGCTCGGCGAGCCGAGGATCTCCAACGGCTCCGTCAGCGGCTCGCTGTCGAAGACGAGGGAACCGCCGTCCTCCTCCCGCTGGTCGTAGGGCAGGTCCGGGGGCGCGTTGTAGGAGGCCCACTTGCCCGCGAACTGGCCGACGGACAGCGGCGACCGCACGGTCATCGCCGCACCGTCCTCGGACACCGTCCCGGTCGCGTCCTGCACGGTCGTGTCCTGCACGGTCGTGTCCTGCGCGGGCCCGATCGTGTGCCGGGTGAGCGGGTGCGTGACGGGCCGGATGTGCGGGGACGGCCAGTCCGGCTCGCCCACCCAGCGGCCCGGCCGCTCCTCGTACGAGGTGGAGGGCGGCACGCTGTCCTGCATCCACGCCTGGAGCATCGGCCCGTCCATGACGCCGTTGTCGACGCCCTTGAGCCAGTGGTCCCACCACCGCACGAGTTCCTGGAGGTAGCCGATCGCGGGGCCGGGCTCCCCGAGGTGGGGGAACTTGTGCGACCAGGGGCCGATCAGCCCCTTGCGGGGCACGTCCAGGTTGCCGAGCAGCCGGGTCACGGCATTGGAATAGCCGTCCGCCCAGCCGCTGGAGGCCAGGACCGGACACTGCACGCTCGTGTAGTCCTCGCACACCGAGGCGTGCCGCCAGTAGTCGTCGCGGCGCTGGTGCCGCAGCCACTCCAGCACCCAGGGCTCGGTGTTCTCCAGCCGCTCGTGCCACATCTCGCGCCAGCGCTCGCCCACCACGGACGGGTCGGGCGGGCAGGTGCCGTAGGCGAACATGGTGCCCGCCTCGGCCAGGTTGTCCGACAGCAGGGCGCCGCCCATGTAGTGCATGTCGTCGGAGTGCCGGTCGTCCGTGAAGGACGCGATGGCGATGGCCTTCAGGGACGGCGGCCGGCGGGCCGCCACCTGCAGCGCCGCGAACGCGCCCCAGGAGATGCCCATCATGCCCGTGCCGCCGTCGCACCAGGGCTGCTCCGCCAGCCAGGCCAGGACCTCCTCGGCGTCCGCCTGCTCCCGCTCCAGGTACTCGTCGCGCAGTACGCCCTCCGAGTCACCGGTGCCGCGCAGGTCGACACGGACACAGGCGTAACCGTGCCCGGCGAGGTAGGGGTGATGGATCGAGTCCCGTACGGCCGTCAGGTCGCGCTTGCGGTACGGGATGTACTCCAGCACCGCCGGTACCGGCTCCTGGTCGGAGGAGGTGGGGCGCCAGATGTGCGCGGAGAGCCGGACCCCGTCGGACATCGGGATCGTGACGTGCTCCTCTTCCTTCGTCTCGTACGGCAGGTTGGTCACGTAACGCATGGAAGTGACGTGCTCCTCACTTTCGCGGGGCGTCGGTCTGGTCCGGGGCGTCCTCGAAGGCCAGGCCCAGGGCGGCCACGCAGTGGTCGAACTTCTCCCGCAGCTCCGCCTCGTCGGCCCCGCCGGTGTAGATGTGCGCCAGCTCGTAGCTGTAGCTGTCCTGCCCGGGGAGGTCCGAAAGCCTGTCGCCCTCCGCGGGGACGACCTCGATGCGCACGCCCGGGGTCTCCCGCTCGATGCGGGCGATCTCCTCGGGGCCCGGCACCCGGCGCACCACACCGTCGGTGAACCAGCGGTGGTACCACTTCGCGGCCATCGCGTACTCGCCCTCGCCCTGCGGCATGCGCGGATCCTCGCCGAGGGCGAGACGGACCATGCAGTGGTGGTTGGGCACGCCGTCGACGTACTGGAACAGCTCCGCGTGCGACTGGGAGTGCCGGGGATTGATCTCCAGCAGGTTGATCTCCTGGGTCCGCGGGTCGTAGAAGTACTCGATGCTGAAGGTGGCCGAGTCCATCCCGATCTGCCGCATCACCCGCTCGCTGACGTCGTGCAGTTGCGCGATGACCGGCGGCGGCAGCATCGAGGGGTACTGGTGGCGCAGGAAGCAGGAGGAGTCCGGGTACTGGATGGAGTCCAGGACGCCGTAGACCCTCACCTCGCCCTGGTGGACGTATCCCTCGACGGCCACCTGGACGCCGGACATGGCCCCCTCTGCGAGACAGACCCGGCCGCCGACGCCGTTCATCTCGGGCGGCAGGTCGATGCGTTCGAGGACGTGCTCGAAGGGGCGCCCGATGCGGGATATGCCCTCGCGGATCTCGGCGACCGCCTTGCGGAACTCCTCCTCGTCATCCACTCCGAAGGCGAGTTCGGAGGAGTACGACAGGGCGGGCTTGAGCCACATCGGGAAGGTCACGTCGTCCGGCGGGCGTGGCGGCTCGGCCGACAGGTCGACCTGGCCGAAGGGCGGGTGCCGGTCGGTGGCCTTCTGCTGCTCCAGCCGGCTCCAGTACTTGTGCTCGCACTTGACCACGGACTCCAGGCTGGTGCTGCGGGTGCCGTAGCGTTCGCTGAGCATCGGGACGAGCGTGCTGACCGGGAAGTCCCAGTAACCGACGATCGCGTCGATGCTGCCGTCGAACGCGTCGAGCACGCCCTGGGCCTTGTCGAGCAGCGCGGGCAGGTCCACCTCGCCGACCTGTAGTTCCTCGATCGACAGCAGCGGGTGAAAACGCAGCTGGTCGGCTCCCGGGACCTGTTGGAGCGTGGGCAGGTTGGCCTCGTCGAGCCCGATCACGAAGACGTTCTTCACCGTCTCGTCAGACACGGCTCTCCTTCCGACAGCGGATGGCCCGAAGGCCGGCTTGCAAGATCGTCGGAGTACCCCTCGGGTCTCCCGGCATGCCGCTCCGGACACCGCGCCCCGTTCCGGACCACACGGGACCTGCCTGCCGCCGTGGTGGGCACGAGGGGCGGGCAAGACGGCGCGGCCGGTGGACCGAGCCGTGCCGCGGACGACGGCGGCACGGGAGAGATGTGCGGCCCGAGCAGGAAAGATCCGCACCGCAGGTCGTGTCCGGGCCGGACCCGCTGCACCGTCGGCGAGGTGATCGCCGTGACCCACGGCATCGTGGACGCGCGGTGGCCAGGCTCACACCCCGGCGGGCAGGGGCTGTTCCGCCCAGATCGTCTTGCCCGTGGCCGTCTGGCGGCTGCCCCACCGCTCGGCGAGCTGGGCGACGAGCAGCAGCCCCCGCCCGCCCTCGTCGAAGACCCGGGCCCGGCGCAGATGCGGCGCGGTGCTGCTGCCGTCGGACACCTCGCAGATGAGGGTCGCGTCGCGGATCAGCCGCAGCTCGATGGGGGCGCCGCCGTACCGCAGCGCGTTGGTGACCAGCTCGCTGACGATCAGTTCGGTGGCGAACTCCGCCTCCGTCAGCCCCCATTCGGCCAGCTGCTCACCGGCCATCTTGCGCGCCCGGGCCACGGCCGCGGGGTCCGGGGGCAACTGCCAGGTGCGGACCTTCCCGGCGTCGAGCACGGTCGTCCGCGCCAGCATCAGCACGACGTCGTCGGCTGGCCGGCCGGTCAGCAACGTGCCCAGCACCCGCTCGCACGTGTCCTCCAGCGTCCCCACGGGGCTGCTCAGTGCCTGGCGCAGCAGGGCGGTACCGACGTCGATGTCGTGCCCGGGCGCTTCGAGCAGACCGTCGGTGTAGAGGGCGAGCAGGCTGTTCTCCTCCAGCTGGATCTCGGACGCCTCGAACGGCAGGCCGCCCAGGCCCAGCGGCGGCCCGGCCGGCAGGTCCAGGAACCGTACGCCGCCGTCGGGCGTGACCAGCGCGGGCGGCGGATGCCCGGCGCGGGCCATGGTGCAGCGGCGGGACACCGGGTCGTACACGGCGTACAAGCAGGTGGCGCCGACCTGCCCCGGCGTCTCCTCCGCCCCGCGCGCCTCCGGGCCCTCCTCCCGGTCGAGCCGGATGACGAGGTCGTCCAGCTGGGTGAGCAGCTCGTCGGGGGCGAGGTCGACATCGGCGAGCGTGCGTACCGCGGTCCGCAGGCGGCCCATCGTGGCCGACGCCTGGATGCCGTGGCCGACCACGTCGCCCACCACCAGGGCCACGCGGGTGCCGGACAGCGGGATCACGTCGAACCAGTCGCCTCCGATGTCCGCGCCGGACCCGGTGGGCAGATAGCGGTAGGCGATGTCCATCGCCGCCAGCTCCGGAAGCCGCTCGGGCAGCAGACTGCGCTGGAGCGCCAGCGCCGTGCGGCGCTCCCGTGTGAAGCGGCGGGCGTTGTCCACGCTCACCGCGGCCCGGGCCACGATGTCCTCCGCGAGCAGCAGGTCGTCCTCGCTGAACGCGTCGGGGGTCCGGTGGCGCAGGAAGTGCACCATGCCGAGGATCACGCCCCGGGCGCGCAGCGGCACCATCATCACCGAGTGGATCAGATACCTGGACACGGTCTCGGCGCGGGCGGGGGAGGACCGGAGCCACTCCAGGAGATCAGGATCCCCCGGCCGGTGCCTCACGCCCCGCTCGGTGGCCAGGGTCCGCAACGGAAGGGTCCCCACCGGGTAGCGGATCGCGCCGCCCGGCGCCACCACCGACTCCGGGCAGCCCTCCAGTACCGACCGCTGCGCACTGCGGCGCAGCGTGACCGGAGTGTCCGGCGGCAGCGGGCCCGGCTCGTCGCCCCGGGCCACGGACTCCAGCAGATCCACGGTGACGAAGTCGGCGAACTCGGCGGTGACGGCCACCTCCGCCATCTCCTCGGCCGTCCGGGTCACGTCAAGGGTGCTTCCGATCCGCAGACTGGCCTCGTTGATCACCGCCAGCCGCCGTCGGGCCCAGGACTGCTCCGTCGTGTCGAACACGGTGGCCGACACGCCCTGGACCGTGCCGGTCTCGTCCTTCAGCGGTGACAGGAACATCGACCAGGCGTGCGGCCGGACCTCGCCCGGGGCCTTGCCCTGCTCCTCGTGGAAGATCATCTCGCCGGTCCGCAGTACCTCGCGCTGCAGGCGGTCGTAGGTGTCGAAGGGCGGGTTCGGCTCGATCTCCCACAGGGTCAGTCCCTTCATCTCCTCCTCGGACCTGCCCATCACCTCCGCCATGAGGTCGTTGGCGCCGACCAGCCGGGCATCCCGGTCGTAGACCGCCACCGGCACGGGGAGCTGTGCGAGCGTGAGGTCCCACAGGGGCAGGGGCCTGCGCGCGGCCCACGGGTACGCCGGTACGGTGCCGGTCACGAGCCAGAGCCGCCGGCCCTCCGTGTCCCGCAACGGCGTCCCCCGCAGCCGGACCACGACCCGGTCGCCGTCCCGGTGCCGCAGCGCCACCTCACCGGACCACGGCCGGCCTTCGGCCACGTGGCGCCGCGTGGACTCGGGGAGGTCGGTGATGAGCAGGTCGATGACGGGCCGGCCCACGAGTTCGGCGGGTTCGTGTCCGAGCAGGCGGCGGGCGCCGTCGCTCCACACCATGATCACCCCGCCGGCGTCGACGACGACCGCCAAGTCCTCCGGTACGCGTCCCTGCACGGTGCCTCCGGATGTACCGCACCTGCCTACTCGGTCCCTGCACCCGATTGTCCCGCTACGGGCTCGCTGAGGCTCGTCTGCCGGGGGGCGCCACGGTGACCAGCGGGAACGTTCAGATCGCCGCGCGGATCGCCCGCTCGAACCCCTCGACGTGGCCCCGGGCGAGGCGCGCCGCCCGCTCCGGCTCACCCGTGACGATCGCCTCGATCAGCGGCCCGTGCTCCTCGACGTGACCCGCCATGTCCGGCAGGCGGTCGAGGAACAGGCACCAGATCCGGGTGGCGAGGTTGTCGTGCCGGACGAGGGTGTCCTCCAGGTAGGGGTTGTGCGCGGCGGCGTAGACCGCGCGGTGGACCTGGAGGTCCAGGTGCATCAGGGCGGTGCCGTCCTGCCGGGCGGGGTCCGCGTTCTCCAGCTCGTGCCGCAGCGTCGTCAGGACCTCTCGGTCCGCTGCCGTGGCGCGGCGCGCGGCCTGGGCGGCGGCCAGGGGCTCCAGCTCCTGGCGTACCTCCGAGATGTGGGCGAGGTCGGTGATGTTGACCTCGGTGGCGAAGGTGCCGCGCCGGGGATAGGTCGTGATCAGACGCTCGTACTGGAGCCGCTTCAGCGCCTCGCGCACCGGAGTGCGGCCGACGCCGAGGGACTGTGCCAGCTGCTCCTCGTGGATCGGCGCGCCCGGCCGGATCTCGAGCATCACGAGCCGGTCGCGGATGGACCGGTAGGCACGCTCGGCGAGGGACAACTCCTCGCGGCCGGGCTGCGTGCTCCGCGCGTTCCCGCTGGTGGGCTCGGTCGCCAACTGCTGCATCAATGCCCCCTTGACCTGTCCGGCGAGCTCCCATACCGTACCGCACAGTCTGATATATCAGTTGCGCATTAGTTGGCTCCCAGGATGGTGCACCCATGGCAACCAGCCCGTCGACCAGCACACTCCCGTCCCCCCTCGCCCTGCCGCCCGGCGCACCGGATACGGACGGAGCGCCGGTATGACCGCACAGCCGCTGCCGGAGCACCCGGACTTCCTCTGGCGCAATCCCGAGCCGCGTTCCTCGTACGACGTCGTCATCGTCGGCGCGGGCGGGCACGGCCTGGCCACCGCCTACTACCTGGCGAAGAACCACGGCATCACCGACGTGGCGGTCCTCGAGAAGGGCTGGCTGGCCGGCGGCAACATGGCCCGCAACACCACGATCATCCGCTCCAACTACCTCTGGGACGAGAGCGCCGCGATCTACGAGCACGCGCTCAAGCTGTGGGAGCGGCTTCCCGAGGAGCTCGACTACGACTTCCTGTTCAGTCAGCGCGGTGTCCTCAACCTCGCCCACACCCTCGAGGACGTCCGCGAGGGCATGCGCCGGGTGAACGCCAACCGGCTCAACGGAGTCGACGCCGAGTGGCTCGAACCGGACCAGGCCGCCAAGGTCTGCCCCATCCTCAACGTCTCGCCGCGCACCCGCCATCCGGTCCTCGGCGCGACCTTCCAGCCCCGGGCCGGCATCGCCAAGCACGACCACGTCGCCTGGGCGCTGGCCCGCCGCGCCGACGAGCTGGGCGTGGACCTGATCCAGAACTGCGAAGTCACCGGCTTCCTCAAGGACGGCGACCGCGTCGTGGGCGTCGAGACCAGCCGGGGCCGTATCCGCACCGGCCGGGTCGGGCTCGCGGCGGCCGGGCACAGCAGCGTGCTGGCCGAACGGGCGGGCGTACGACTGCCGGTGCAGTCACACCCCTTGCAGGCGCTGGTCTCGGAGCTGCACGAGCCGGTGCACCCGACGGTCGTCATGTCGAACCACGTGCACGTCTACGTCTCCCAGGCGCACAAGGGCGAGCTGGTGATGGGCGCGGGCGTCGACTCCTACAACGGCTACGGGCAGCGCGGCTCCTTCCACGTCATCGAGCGGCAGATGGCCGCCGCCGTCGAGCTGTTCCCGGTCTTCGCCCGCGCGCACGTCCTGCGCACCTGGGGTGGGATCGTCGACGTCACCCCCGACGCCTCGCCGATCATCGGCAGCACCCCCGTCGAGGGTCTGTACGTCAACTGCGGCTGGGGCACCGGTGGCTTCAAGGCCACCCCGGCCGCCGGCTGGACCTTCGCGCACACCCTCGCCACGGGCGAGCCGCATCCGCTGAACGCACCCTTCACCCTGGAGCGCTTCACCACGGGCGCCCTGATCGACGAACACGGCGCAGCGGCCGTGGCCCACTGAGGAGGACATCACCGTGCTGCTGATCACCTGCCCGTGGTGCGGCCCGCGGGACGAGACCGAGTACCACTACGGCGGACAGGCCCACGTCCCCCACCCCGAGGCCCCGGCCGATCTCACCGACGAGCAGTGGGCCGCCTACGTCTTCTACCGCGACAACCCCAAGGGTCCCTTCGCCGAACGCTGGATGCACGCCACCGGCTGCCGCCGCTGGTTCAACGCCCTGCGCGACACCGCCACCCACGAGGTGCTGACCAGCTACCGGCTCGACGAGCCGCGCCCCGGAGGGACCCGATGACCGACCAGCGCTTCCGGCTCCCGCAGGGCGGCCGGGTCGACCGCGGCACCGTGCTGCGCTTCACCGTCGACGGGCGGGAGCTGACCGGGCATCCCGGCGACACCCTCGCGTCCGCGATGCTGGCGAACGGGCTCGTCGAGGTCGCCCCGTCGCTCTACCGCGGCCGCCCGCGCGGCATCGTCGCCGCGGGCGTCGAGGAGCCCAACGCCCTCGTCCAGCTGGACGGACCCTGTGCGGAGGGCATGCTCCCGGCCCCGACCGTCGAGCTGTACGACGGCCTGTCCGCCACCACGCTCTCCGGGAGGGGCCGCCTCGACACGGCCCCCGACCCGGCCGTCTACGACAAGAAGTACGTCCACACCGACGTCCTGGTCGTCGGCGCGGGACCGGCGGGGCTCTCGGCCGCCGCCGCGGCGGCCGGTTCCGGCGCGCGGGTGATCCTCCTCGACGAGCGGCCCGAGCCCGGTGGTCCGCTGTTCCGCGACACCCGGTGGATCGCCGACGTCCGGGCGGCCCTCAACGCCGCGCCCGAGGTCGTCGTCCTGCCCCGCACCACGGCCTTCGGCTCCTACGACGACAACTACGTGCTCGCCCTGCAGCGCCGCACCGACCACCTGGGACCCGCCGCCCCCGAAGGCGTCTCACGCCAGCGGCTCTGGCACATCCGCGCCCGGCAGGTGGTGCTGGCCACCGGCGCGCACGAGCGGCCGCTGGTCTTCGCAGGCAACGACCGGCCCGGGGTGATGCTCTCCTCGGCCGTGCGGACGTATCTCAACCGTTACGCCGTGGCCCCCGGTTCGCGGGCCGTGGTGAGCACGACCAACGACAGCGCCTACGACACCGTCGCCGCTCTGCACGCGGCCGGGATCGGCGTCGCCGCCGTCGTGGACGCCCGGCCCGAACTGTCGCCGCACGCCGCCGACATCGCCGGGATGACCGGGGTGCCGGTGCTGACGGGCAGCACGGTCGTCGACACGGCCGGCTCCGGCCGCCTCACCGGCGTCGTCGTGCAGGCCCTCGACACAGACGGCCGACTCACAGGAGAACAGAGGTCGTTCGACTGCGACCTGCTCGCCGTCTCCGGCGGATGGAGCCCGGTGGTGCACCTGCACAGCCAGCGGCAGGGCCGGCTGCGCTGGGACGAGGAACTGGTCGCTTTCGTACCCGACGGCGTCGTGCGCGACCAGCAGGTCGTCGGTGCGGCCCGCGGGACCTACGACGTCGACGGCTGCCGTGCCGAGGGGGCGCGGGCGGGCGCGCTGGCCGCGACCGGGGCCGGGTTCCCGGTCGCCGTACCGCCCGAGGGCGCACGACCCCCGGGCGGTCCGACGCGCGCGCTGTGGCTGGTGCCCGGCCCCTACGGCGTACCCGGCACCTGGGACAGCCACTTCGTCGACCTCCAGCGGGATGTCAGCGTCGCCGACGTGTGGCGGTCCACCGGCGCCGGTATGCGCGGCGTCGAACACGTCAAGCGCTACACCTCCCTCGGCACCGCCAACGACCAGGGCAAGACCTCGGGCGTCAACGCGATCGGCGTCATCGCCGCGGCGCTCGGCGGTTCCCCGGGCGAGATCGGCACCACGGCCTACCGGGCGCCGTACACGCCGGTCGCCTTCGCCGCCCTGGCCGGGCGCGAGCGCGGCGACCTGTTCGAGCCGGAGCGGACCACCCCCCTGCACGCCTGGCACGTGGCGCACGGCGCCGAGTTCGAGGACGTCGGGCAGTGGAAGCGCCCCCGGTACTACCCGCGGCCCGGAGAGGACATGGACGCCGCCGTGGCCCGCGAGTGCCGTGCGGCCCGCGAGGGCGTGGCCTTCATGGACGCCTCCACGCTCGGCAAGATCGAGATCCGGGGCGCGGACGCGGGCGAGTTCCTCAACCGGATCTACACCAACGCCTTCAAGAAGCTGAAGCCCGGCACGGCCCGCTACGGCGTGATGTGCAAGCCCGACGGCATGATCTTCGACGACGGTGTCACGCTGCGGCTCGACGACGACCGCTACTTCATGACCACCACGACGGGCGGTGCCGCCGGCGTCCTGGACTGGCTGGAGGAGTGGCTCCAGACCGAGTGGCCCGACCTCGACGTGTACTGCACCTCGGTGACCGAGCAGTGGTCGACGATCGCCGTCGTCGGCCCCAGGTCCCGCGAGGTCGTCGCCCGGCTCGCCCCCGACGTCGACCTGTCCGCCGAGGCGTTCCCCTTCATGGCCTTCCGCGAGACCACCCTGGCCTGCGGCGTCCCGGCGCGCATCTGCCGGATCTCCTTCTCCGGCGAACTGGCCTACGAGATCAATGTCTCGGGGTGGTACGGCCTCGCCGTCTGGGAGCGGGTGCACGAGGCGGGGCGGCCGTACGGCATCATCCCGTACGGCACCGAGACCATGCACGTGCTGCGGGCCGAGAAGGGCTACATCATCGTCGGGCAGGACACCGACGGCACGGTCACCCCGCAGGACGCCGGTATGTCCTGGGTGGTCTCGAAGCAGAAGGACTTCATCGGCAAGCGGTCCTTCTCCCGCGCCGACACCGCGCGCACCGACCGCAAGCACCTGGTCGGCCTGCTGCCGCGCGACCGCACGACCCGGCTGCCCGAGGGCACCCAACTCGTGGCGCCGGACGTCTCCTTGGAGACCGTGCCCGTGCCGATGCTCGGCCACGTCACCTCCAGCTACCACAGCCCGGCACTCGGCCGCCCCTTCGCCCTCGCCCTCGTCACCGGCGGGCGGGAGAGGATCGGCGAGACCCTGCTCGCCCCCGTGGGCGAGGCCCTGGTGCCCGTCGAGGTGGCCGACTGCGTCCTCTACGACCCCGAAGGGACCAAGCGAGATGGCTGACTCCGGTATCGCCGCCCTGCGCGGCAGCCCACTGGCCCATCTGGCGGACCGGATGCGCGCTGCCGACGTCACCGGCGCCCGGGGCGTCACGCTGCGGGAGCTGCCGTTCCTCCACATGGTGAACGTGCGCGTGGACCCCTCCTCCGCGGCGGCCGGCCGGGTCGAGACGGTCCTGGGGGCGAAGCTCCCGCGCCGATGCGGTGACACCGCAGCCTCCGGCCACCGGACGGCCGCCTGGCTGGGCCCCGACGAGTGGCTCGTGCTGTCCCCGTCCGACGAGTCCGCCGCACTGCGGGAGGCACTGGGGCAGGATCCAGGGTCGGTCGTGGACGTCTCCGCGAACCGCACGACGCTGGAGCTGAGCGGACCGTCCGCCCGGCAGGTGCTGGAGAAGGGCTGCCCCCTGGACCTGCATCCCCGCTCCTTCGGCCCGGGCCGGGCGGTGTCGACCACGGTGGGTCCCGTGGCCGTCCTGCTCTGGCAGACCGACGACGCGCCGACGTACCGCCTGCTGCCGCGCTCCTCGTTCGCCGACTACCTGGGGCGCTGGATCGTCGACGCGATGAGCGAGTTCGGCGGCCCGGAGGTGCCGTGACCCCATCCTCTCCCGGGCAGGGGGCCGCTCGGTCCCCTCAGCCGGCCAGGCGTTCCACCAGCAGGAACCCGCCGATGGCGATCATCATCGCGCCGGACACCCGGGTCACCGCCCGGGCCGCGGAGGGCCTGGTCCTCAGGACGGTGCGGGCGAGGAATCCGACGGTGAGGTAGACGACGGCGCAGGCGGTCATGTGCAGCGAGCCGAGCAGACCGGTCTGGCCCGCGACCGGCCAGGCACCCGCGGGGTCGATGAACTGCGGGAACAGGGAGAAGTAGAGCAGCAGCGCCTTGGGGTTGAGGCCGCTGATCCCGATCCCCCGGAGCAGGACCCGCGCGCGGGAGGCCCCCTCGGCGTCCGGTTCCACCGCGCCGGCCGCAAGGACCGCCGGCTGCCGCAGCACCCCCCAGCCGAGCCAGACCAGATAGCCGGCCCCGGCCATGGTCAGCGCGGTCAGCAGCGTCCCCGAGCTCGCCACGATCACCACCAGACCCGCCACGGCGAGCAGTGTGTAGCCCGCGTATCCGGCGACCAGTCCGGCGACGGCCGGCACGACCGACCGGTCCCGCAGACCGGCGGTGATCGCGTAGGCCCAGTCCGCGCCGGGAGTGAATACCAGCAGGAGATCCACTGCCAGGAAGGCCGCCAGCGTCGTCGTGTCCATCGATCGTTCCCTCTCACGTGCTGTGGTGCGAGAGGAAGGCTAGGCCGGATCCGCCCGAAGGTGTTCCCCTCTTTACTCCTTGATCGCGGTATCTGGGGCAGAATCTCCTCCATGGATGCCATGGATCGAAAAATTCTTGCCGAGCTGCAGCTGGACGGCCGTCTCACGGTCACCGAGCTGGCGGCGCGCGTGCGACTGAGCGTCTCGCCTTGTCACCGCAGGCTGCGCGACCTCGAACGCGACGGTGCGATCCGCGGCTATCGCGCGGTGGTGGACCCGGCCGCCGTGGGCCTGAACTTCGAAGCCCTCGTCTTCGTCACCATGCGCCTGGAGGACGCCGACACGGTCTCCGCGTTCGAAGAGGCGGTCGCCGCCGTCCCGCACGTGCTCCAGGCCCAGCGCCTGTTCGGCGACCCCGACTACCTCCTGCGCGTCGCCACCGCCGACCTGACCGCCTTCCAGCAGCTCTACGACCAGCAGCTCGCCCGGCTCCCGGGTGTTCAGCGCCTCAACTCCACCCTGGTCATGAAGCACATCGTCGACGACCGGCCGCTGCCCGGATGACGGAACCCGTGCGGGGCGTCGGCCTCAGCCTTGTCCAGCTGCCGCAGACCGAGGCGCCCGGCGGCAGCGTCGTACACGGCCTCGCAGTCGGGGCGAGGTGACGGAGGGATCCAGCATGGACGTGGCAGCCGTGGCCGGGGACCTCCTGGCCTCCCTGGCGGCGCGGGGCGACGCGGACTTCGCGGCCGGAACGCAGCGGTACTTCCCGGAGGGGATCCGTGCCCTGGGGGTGAGCAACGCCGCCGTCGTGGAGGTCGCGACCGGCTGCTTCCGTGAGCGGCCGGACATCCGCCCGGCGGCACGCCTGGCCCTGACGGAAGAGGTGCTGTCACGTGCCTCGCACCACGAGGAGGTCCTGCTGGGTTTCGCGCTGCTGCACAAGGTCGCGAGGGCCGGTCTGGGCGACGAACTCCTCGACCGCTGTGAGTACTGGCTGGAAACGTATGTCTCCAACTGGGCACAGTGCGACGACCTGTGCCTGAAACTGCTGTACCCGTTCTTCCGGGGGCACCTCGACCGGATCCCGCGGACGCGGCGCTGGGTCGCCTCCCGGTCGCCCTGGGCGAGGCGCGCCGCGAATGTGGCCGTCGTGAAGTTCGTCCGGCGCGCAGTGGGGCGGACGGTGTTCGAACTGCCCCTGTCGCACGTCTTCGGCAACTGCATCACGCTCATGCACGACGAGGACGTGTACGTGCAGAAGGGCTGCGGCTGGCTGCTCAAGGTCACCGCCGAGGCCCATCAGGAGGAGGTGGCCGCATTCCTGCGCACCTGGCACACCGAAATGGCCCGCGATACCTTCCGGTACGCGATCGAGAAGATGGATCCGGAAACCCGGGCTTCCCTGATGGCGCTCGGCAAGAAGGCCCACGGGTGAAGTCGGCGGGCCGGTATGTGACAGCAATCGTCCACAGTGGGAGAAGCCCGTCGTGTCACTCCTCGAAGAGCGGCCGTACGTCGGTCATCACTGCGAATCGACGTCCCTGGTCAACCTTCTCAGGCAACACGAGATCGACTTGTCGGAGTCGCTCGTCTTCGGCCTCGGCAGAGGTCTGTCCTTCACCTACTGGCGTACCAGGCAGATGCCCACGCCGTTCCTCGGCGGCCGGATCAAGCCGGATCGGCTGACCGCCCACCTCACCGAAGCGCTCGGTCTCCGACTGACCGTGCGGGAGACCTCCTCGAAAAGGCGGGCCCGCGAACAACTGCTCCAGGAGCTCGACTCGGGAACCGTGGTCGGTCTCAAGCTCGACCGCTACGACCTCGACTACTCCACGGACGACTACCGGTTCGCGGCCCACTACGTCGCCTGCGTCGGCTACGAGGACGACCGGTTCGCACTCGTCGAGACCAGGCCACTGGGGCTGAAGTGGGCCTCCGGCGCGTCGCTGGCACGTGCACGCAGCGCCCGGGGCCCGATGAGCTCGCGCAACCTCTCGTTCACCATCGCCCCTCCGATGGGCCCGCTGCCCGACCTCGGCGAGGTCGCCCGCCGGTCCGTCAGGGCCACAGCGGAAAGCTTCCTGAACCCACCGATCTCCAATCTGGGGTTCAAGGGAATGCACAAAGCGGCCGACCTCATGCCCGGCTGGATCGACGACCTCGAATCCCCGGAGGAGGCGCTCGCCGAGATCTCCACGATCATGGAGGAGGGCGGAACCGGCGGCGGTTTCTTCCGCACCCTGTGGGCGGATTTCCTGGCCGAGACCGCCGAACTCACGGGCGCGGGGGAGTACCACGGCCTTTCGGACGCGTACCGCGCGGTGTCGAGGAACTGGACCCGTGTGGCGGAACTCCTGCGCGAGGCGGGAGCCACCAGGGACCGGGTCGCCGTCGAGCGCGCGTCGAAGCTGGTGCATGAACTCGCGGAGGAGGAACACCGCCTGATGCGGCGGCTCTCGGACCTCGCCTGAGCCCTGGCCGCTCACTTCCGGGACTCGTGGAAGAACGCGGTGAGACCAACCGGGGGGCACCCGGGAGGTACTCAGGGCCTTCCTAGTCGCTGCCGCGTTCCAGAACGCGGCGAGCGGCCTCGGCCTCCGCCGCCGGCGGCGAGAGTTCGTCGAGGGTGTCGAGCTCGTCGTCCGCTTCCAGCTCCCGTTCCCAGGCCGCCGCGAGGCGTTCTTGCTCCTGGCGGGGCCTGGCACCGACCGCTTCGCGGTGCTCCGGGTCCAGAGCTGCCAGGAATCGTCCGAGCGGGTCCGTGGGCATACCGGGCTCCTTGCCGTGGAGAGGGCGCGACTGCCCCAGCATGGCCGAACCGCTGCGACCCGGCCTCTTGACACAGCCGGGGGAACACCACGTTGGCCCCTTCGCCCACCCGCGCCCCGGGGCCCGTCGCCCGCACAGGGCAGGTCAGGGGCCGAACGCGGGCGGCGGCAGGCCGAGAGGAGCGGACCGTTCCGCCTGCCTGTTCCCGGCGATCTCCCTTTTCCATCGCGATCAGCGGTCGGGGATGACAGGGTGGACGGTGCCCGTCGCCGCACAGCCTTGCAGGAGCCCGCCATGACCAGCAGTTTCCGTCCTGACTTCGGGCTCACCGCGCAGGACTACGGCCGCCACCGTGCGGGATTCCCACCGCAGCTCGTCACGCACCTGTACCGGCACGGCATCGCCTTCCCCGGCAAGGACGTACTCGACATCGGTACCGGCACCGGTGCCCTGGCCCGGCTGTTCGCGCAGGCGGGGGCGCGGGTGACCGGTGTGGATCCGGCGGCACCGCTGCTCGAACAGGCCCGGGAGCTCGACAGGGAAGCCGGGGTGCACACCGACTACCGGGTGGGCACGGCGGAGTCGACGGGGCTGCCGGACGCGTCGTACGACGTGGTGGCGGCCGGGCAGTGCTGGCACTGGTTCGACGCGCCGAAGGCCGCGGCCGAGGTGAGGCGGCTGCTGCGTCCGGGTGGCCGGGCGGTCATCGCGCACTTCGACTGGCTGCCCCTGCCGGGCAACGTGGTCGCGGCGACCGAGGAGTTGATCCTTTCCTTCAACCCGGCCTGGACGTTGGGCGGCGGTACCGGCCTGTACCCGCGCTGGCTGACCGACCTGGCCACCGCGGGCTTCACCGGCATCGAGACCTTCTCCTTCGATCTGGCCGTGCCGTACCCGCCCGAGGCGTGGCGGGGCCGGGTCAGGGCCAGTGCCGGGGTCGGCGCCAGTCTGCCGCCGGACGAGGTGGATCGCTTCGACGACGCCCTCGGCCGTGTGCTGCACGAGCGTTTCCCCGGCGAGGTGATCCAAGTCCCGCACCGTACCTGGGCCGTTGTGGCCACGAGGGGCAATGGCTGAGCACGCTCAGCGGCCACCTCGCCCCAGCTCGCCGAGGGCCGGGTGAGGGTCTCCTCAGGGCCTCCGGATCACCGCGTACCTCTCTCCGTCCACGGGCGGTCGCCCCCTTGAACGGGTGACGAAGGTGTGCCGGCCCTCGGCGTGGACAGCAGCTCCCGGCCCCGCTCCGGGGTCAGCAGCGGCCCGAGCACGGGGTCGGCCACCCAGCCCAGGGGCGCCAGGTGATCCGGTCCCAGCGGCTCCCACAGGGGCATCGCGTCGATCAGTGTCCGCCACGCCCCGTCGGGGTCTCCCCACCCCGCCGACTGCCGGGCCCGCTCGACCGCCTCGCCGAACGGTCCCGTCGCCGTGTACCGGTAGGTGCCGCCGCGTATCCGGTCCAGCATCGCGTGAGCCAGGGCCACCACGTCCTCGTCGGCGCCCCGCAGATGGAACGTCAGGCCGGCATCGCCCCGGCAGGAGTGCGCCTCGTGCTGGGCGATCAGTGGCGGCAGCAGCTCGGACGCATAGCGCGGATCCGTCGCCAGGTCGTCGAAGTAGACCATGTGCGTCTGCCCGAGCAGCCGGCGGATCTGGTCGCCCAGCCCGGCGGCCCGTGGTCTGCCGTACCCCTTGGCCTCGTCCAGCGCCTCCAGAGCCCGCTCCCAGCCGCCGCGCAGTGCCTCGATCCGGGCCTCCTCCAGCTGCGAGTCGAGCGCGCGTGTCGTGTCGTTCACGAACACCGGCTCCTCCGCGCCCCCGGGCGACCGCAGGCTGTGGAACTCCCGGTACACGTCCCGCATGAAGGCGGCGAAGCTCGCGTGCCGCTCGGGCGACTCGGCACGCCAGCTCGCCCACGTGTACACGGCCCACTCGCCGTCCTCGTCCACGTCCTCGGGGTCCATGAGGACATAGGTGGCGTCGGACTCGACGTCGAGCTGCAGGCCCCGCCGCCAGATGTCCGCCTCCTGCCGCTCCTCGGGCCCGGCGTCCTCGTCCAGATACTCCTCGAACATCTCCGCGAGCCCGGACGCGTCGTCGTGCCAGTGCGCCGAGTCGGTCCCCGCCAGCAGCCACACGAACCCGCCCGCGTGCCGCCACCCGTCGGTGACCGAGAGGAACTCCCGGTACGACGGGGGCATCCGCCGGCCCAGGCGCTTCTCCATGGCCGCGATCCGCTCCTCGGACGCGGGTGGGAACCCCAGCCACCGTGCCTGCCGCGCGGCCTCGTCGTCCGCTCCCCGTGTCTCGCCCTCCGACAGGGAATCCGCCCACTCCCCGCTCCACCTGAGCAGGAAGGACCGCCAGTCACACGCCGTGGTGTCCGTCATGGGCCCGATGCTGCCACCCGCCACTGACAATGCCGCGCCGGCGTCCGCGGCCGACGGTGAGTGCCCCCGAGAAAGATGTTCGACCTGTCGGACATTGTTCGGAACCTCTTGACGCTGCCCGGGCCGTCGGCTGAAACTCTCGCAACACGCGTTCACCTGCGTGTAACACCAGGCCTCCGGCAAGGAGTTGCCGTCGCCTCGTCATCTCCGCGCTCACCGCTCCGCCCTGTCCGTCATCAGCCATGCCTCAGCAGAGGACCCCACAAGACATGACGCACGTCGCACGACTTCGCAGCCGCGCGAGACGTTGGGCGGGCCCCCTCGCCGGACTGACCGCCGCGTCGATGCTGCTCACCCTCGCCGGCCCCACCGTCTCCGCGCAGGCGGCCCCGGAGGCGCCGGCGCCCGAAGCAGCGGACCTCACCGAGGGCCTGGCCCTGTGGTACAAGCTCGACGCCGGCACCGGCGCCACGGTGACCGACGCCTCCGGCAACGGCCGCGACGGCACGCTCAACGGCACCGCCGGCTGGTCGGCATCCGGTCAGGGCCTCTCCTTCAACGGATCGGACACCTACATCAAGGTGCCGGACGACATCATGAAGGGCATGGACTCGATCACCGTCTCCATGGACGTGCTGATCGACTCCGCCCAGAGCACGCCCTACTTCCTCTACGGCTTCGGCAACACCAGCGCGGGCAGCGGCAACGGCTACCTGTTCACCACCGGCAACTCCTTCCGCACCTCCGTCGCGACGGGCAACTGGTCGACCGAACAGACCACCAAGCCCTCCGACTCCCACAACCTCACCCGCGGGGTGTGGAAGCACGTCACCTACGCCCAGACCGGCTCCACGGGCGTGCTCTACGAGGACGGCGTCGAGGTCGGCCGCAACACCTCGGTCACCACCACGCCCGGCGCCATCGGCTCCGGCACCACCAAGGCCAACTACATCGGCAAGTCCGTCTACGACGGCGACAAGCTCTTCAAGGGCCGGATCCGCGACTTCCGGGTGTACGACAGGGCCCTGGACGGCTCGGAGGTCGAGCAGCTCTCCCTCCCCGTCGCCACGCAGGGCGTCGCCGCCGACAGGGACGCCCTCAGCCTCGGCGACACCAGCGATGTCACCGCCGACCTGGACCTGCCGAAGACCGGCCCGGCCGGCGGCTCCTCCCTCACCTGGGCCAGCGACAACCCGTCCGTGGTGTCCGCCACCGGCAAGGTGACCCGCCCGGAGGCAGGCTCACCCGACGGCCGCGCCACGCTCACGGCGACCCTGAAGAAGGGCACCGTGACCGGCACCAAGACCTTCGACGTCACGGTCCGCCCCGCACTCGACGACGCCGCCGCCACCCGGCAGGCCGCCGAGGATCTCACGGTCCACAATCTCGACGACGCGCGCGGCAACCTCACCCTGCCCGGGAGCGGCACCTACGGCACGGCCGTCACCTGGTCCTCCGCGAAGCCGGACGTCGTCTCCGCCGACGGCGAGGTCCACCGCCCCGCGCACGGCGACGGCGCCACCACCGTCGAACTGACCGCCACCGTCACCAAGGGCGAGGCCCGAGCCACCCGCGTGCTGACGGCCAAGGTGCCCGAACTGCCCGCCGCGGCGCCCCTCAAGGGGTACATGTTCAGCTACTTCACCGGCGAGGGCACCTCCGACGGCGAGCAGCTCTACGCCGCCCTCAGCAAGGGCAACGACCCGTTGCACTGGCGCGAACTGAACGACGGCAAGCCGGTCCTCACCTCCACGCTCGGCGAGAAGGGCCTGCGCGACCCGTTCATCATCCGCTCCCCGGAGGGCGACAAGTTCTACCAGATCGCCACCGACCTCAGGATCTACGGCAACGGGGACTGGGACGCCTCCCAGCGCACCGGCAGCAAGTCCATCATGGTCTGGGAATCCACCGACCTGGTGCACTGGACGAACCAGCGCCTGGTGAAGGTCTCGCCCGACAGCGCCGGCAACACCTGGGCGCCGGAGGCGTTCTACGACGCCGAGCGCGGCGAGTACGTCGTCTTCTGGGCGTCGAAGCTGTACGACAACGCCGACCACTCCGGCGACACCTACAACCGCATGATGTACGCCACCACCCGCGACTTCTACACCTTCAGCGAGCCCAAGGTCTGGATCGACCGGGGCTACTCGGTCATCGACTCCACGATGATCCGGCACGACGGCACGTACTACCGCTTGTCCAAGGACGAGCGGAACAACAGCTCCTCGACCCCCAACAGCAAGTTCATCTTCCAGGAGAAGAGCGACTCGATCCTGAACCCGTCCTGGACGCCGGTGGCCGAGGGCATCGGCAAGGGCGCGATGAACGCCGCCGAGGGACCGCTGGTGTTCAAGTCCAACACCGAGGAGAAGTGGTACGCGTTCCTCGACGAGTTCGGCGGCCGCGGCTACATCCCGTTCGAGACGACCGACCTCGACTCCGGCACCTGGACCCCCTCCACCGGGTACGACCTGCCCGCCAAGCCCCGCCACGGCACCGTACTGCCGGTCACCCAGGCCGAGTACGACCGGCTGCTGCGCGCCTACGAGCCGGACCAGGTCGTGCGGAGCGTCGAGGACGTCTCCGTGAAGACCGCGATCGGCCGGGCGCCGGTGCTGCCGGCCACGGTGATCGCCGAGTACGCCGACGGCGTCAAGCGGCCGGTCTCCGTCGACTGGGAGGACGTCCCGGCGTCGAAGTACGCCCAGGCCGGCACCTTCACCGTCACCGGCAGCCTGCCGGGCGGCGCAGCGATCCCGGCCCGGGCCGAGGTCACGGTGTCCGAAGAGGGACCGGACCTCCCGGCCGGCCTGCTGCTGCACTACGACTTCGACGAGACGGGCGGCACCATCGCCCGCGACTCCAGCGGGCACGGGCACCACGGCACCTATGTGCGCACGCCCGACTTCGGCACCGGTGTGGACGGCGGCTCGTTCAAGATGTCCGGCGGCTCCGACTCGCCATACGTGAAGATCCCGAACGGCGTGCTGAAGAACGCCGGCAGCGTGACGGTGTCGACGTACGCCAAGTGGAAGGGCGGCAGCAGCTTCCAGTGGCTGTTCGGGCTCGGTCCCGACAGCGACAAGTACCTGTTCGCCACTCCGTCCAACGGCGGCTCCAGCCTCTACTCGGCCATCACGAAGGCGAGTTGGTCGGCGGAGTCGAAGCTCACGGCCGGCTCGCAGCTCACTCCCGGCCAGTGGCGGCACGTCACGGTGACGCTGGACGGCACCACCGGGACCATGGTCCTGTACGCCGACGGCATCGAGGCGGCCCGCACCACGACCACCATCAAACCGTCCGAGCTGTACGACGCGGCCAAGGACTACAGCGGCTACATCGGCAAGTCCCTCTACGCCGCCGATCCCTCCTTCGGCGGTGAGGTCGACGACTTCCGCATCTACGACCGGGCCCTCACCGGCACCGAGGTGATGAGGCTCAGCGGCAACACGGCGGGCATCGCCAAGGTGACGCACCCCGGGCTCAAGGTCGACGCGCTCGTCGACAACGCGGCCGGCACGATCACGCTGCCGATGAAGGCGGGCACCGATCTCACCGCGCTGGCACCGGAGTTCACCCTGGCCGAGGGCGCGACCATCACCCCCGACTCGGGCAGTGTCCGCGACTTCACCGAGCCCGTGACCTACGAGGTCACCGGGGCGGACGGCAAGAGGCGCACCTGGAAGGTCTCGGCGCTGATCATGAAGACCCCGGTCCTGCCGGGGCTGAACGCCGACCCGAACATCGTGCGCTTCGGCGACACCTTCTACATCTACCCGACGACCGACGGCTTCGAGGGCTGGAGCGGCACGCAGTTCAAGGCCTACTCGTCCACGGACCTGGTCCACTGGAAGGACCACGGCGTCATCCTCGACCTGGGACCGGACGTCAGCTGGGCGGACAGCAGGGCCTGGGCACCGGCGATGACGGAGAAGGACGGCAAGTACTACTTCTACTTCTGCGCCGACGCGAACATCGGCGTCGCGGTCTCCGACTCACCCACCGGCCCCTTCACGGACGCCCTGGGCAAGCCCCTGCTCAAGGCCGGTGACTTCCGCGGCCAGATGATCGACCCGGCGGTCTTCACCGACGACGACGGCAAGCAGTACCTCTACTGGGGCAACGGCCGCGCCTACGTCGTCCCGCTGGGCGACGACATGACGTCCATCGACACGTCGAAGGTCACCGACATCACCCCGAGCGGCTACAACGAGGGCACCTTCGTCGTCAAGCGCAAGGGCACCTACTACTTCATGTGGTCGGAGAACGACACCCGGGACGAGAACTACCGCGTCGCCTACGCGACCGGCCCCTCGCCCACCGGCCCGTGGACCAAGCAGGGCGTGATCCTGGAGAAGGACCTCTCCCTGGGCATCAAGGGGCCGGGCCACCACTCCGTCGTCCACGTCCCGAACACCGACGACTGGTACGTCGCCTACCACCGCTTCGCCATCCCCGGCGGAGACGGCACCCACCGCGAAACCACCATCGACAAGCTGGAGTTCGGCCCCGACGGCCTGATCAAGAAGGTCGCCCCGACCCTCGGCGGCATCGACCCGGTCACCGTCGTCCACGCGGGTCCGGACACCACCGGCACCGAGGGCGAGGCGATCACGCTCGCCGGCACAGTCTCCGGCGCCGGCACCCCCGAGTGGACGGTGCAGGACGGCGCCCCGTGCACCGTCAAGGACCCGGTCGCGGCCCGGACGACCCTCACCTGCACCGACGACGGCACCTTCCGGGTCACCCTCACCGGCGGACGCGGAACCGACACCGCGACCGTCGAGGTGGCCAACGCCGCCCCCTCGATCACCTCCGCCAAGGGCCCCGGCTCGCCCGTGCCGGCGGGCAGGACCGCCGTCGTCACCGCGTCCTTCGACGACCCGGGCACGGCCGACCGCCACACCTGCACGGTCGACTGGAAGGACGGCGGCCGGCCGTCGGCCGGCACGGTCACCGACTCCGGCTGCCGCGCCGCACACGTCTACACCGACGCGGGCATCCACCGGCCCGTCATCACGGTCACCGACGACGACAACGCCGCCGACACCACCACGCTCGCGGAGCTGATCGTCTACGACCGTGCCGCCGGGCCCGTCGCCGGCGCGGGCACGATCACCTCACCGGCCGGCGCCTACCCGGGCAGGCCGGGGCTGACCGGAAAGGCGGCGTTCACCCTGGCCGCCCAGTACCGCAAGGGAGCCACCAACCCCACCGGCAAGGCCACGTTCGTCCTCGGCTCCGCCCGGCTCACCTTCCGCTCGACCGGCTCCGACTGGCTCGTGGTGAACGGCTCCCGGGCCGTCTACCAGGGCACCGGCACGGTGGGCGGCAAGAGCGGATACGCCTTCCGGGTCACCGCCACCGACGGCCCGGACACCTTCCGCATCAGGATCTGGAAGAAGTCCACCGGCGACGTCCTCTACGACAACAAGACCGGCGCCCGTACGAAGGGAGTCGTCACCGTCGGCAACCACCGGCGCTAGCCCGGCCGCTCACCAGGGCGCCTGACAGGAATCCGACCTGGTCAGGCGCCCTCGTGCTGCGCCCCGGAGCCTATGCCGGCGCAACGAGGCGCCCCCATGCGCGGGCAGGGACCGGCCGGTCCTCTCGAAGGCCCGGTATACGCCCGTGCCCGGGACGCGGACGGGAGCCGGATGCCGCCGGTTGAGCGAGGCGGGCCGGGGCGGGATGCTGAAGGCACCGCCCGTGACGGGTGGCACAGGCCGTGCCGGGCGCGGCAGGAACGAAGTCGGGACACCCCATGGACAACCAACCCGACACGAACACATCAGAAGGGGACGGCGCGCCGGCGCCCGAGGACGTCGCCGTCGTCATCGACGCCCGCGGTGCCGTGCTGGTGTGGAGCGCGGGAGCCGGGCGGCTGCTCGGATACGAGCCCGAGGAGGTCGTGGGCCGGCAGGCTTCCCACCTGCTGTCCGCGAAACTGCCCGTGGCGATGCGGCGCCACCTGGCCGCCGGCGAACCGTGGACGAGTGACGTGGGACTGCGCAAGCGCGACGGGGGCCGCGTCAAGGCGCAGCTCCGGGGCACCCCGCTGGCGGACGCGCGCGGCAGGACCGCCTGGGTCGTCACCCCGGCGGCCGTGACCTACCCCGCCGGGCCGACCGGCGAGGAGCCCACGGAACTGTGGGACCTCACGCTCGCGCAACTTCCGCTGCCGGTGGCCGTCTACGACCGTGAGGCACGGTTCGTGACGTGCAACCAGGTGATGAGCCGGGCCATGGGCCTCACCCCGGACGAGATGAGGGGCAAGACCCTGTGGGAGATCTACCCCACCCCGCCCCTGGACGAGATCGACCGCCTGCAACGGGAGGTGGTGCGCACCGGCGAGATGATCGTCCGTGAGGAACAACCCTTCCGGGCCTCCGGCGAGATCCGCGATCATGCGTGGTCGGTCTTCCTCTCCCCGCTGAAGAACGGGGCGGGGGAGACGCTGGGCATGTCCGCCCTGGTGATCGACATCACCGAGCAGTACTGGGCCCGGCGCCGCCTGGCGGTGCTCAACGACGCCAGCACGCGGATCGGCAGCACCCTGGACGTGACCCGGACGGCCGAGGAGCTGGCCGAGGTGGCGGTGGACGGGTTCGCCGACTTCGTCGCCGTCGACCTGCTGGAGGCGGTCGCCCAAGGCCACGAGCCGCAACCGATTCCCCCCGGCACACAGATCGTCTTCCGCCGCACCGCACAACGGTCGGTGCTGCCGGGATGCCCGGAATCCGTGGTCCCGGAGGGCGGTATCGACATCTGCCCGCCCGGCTCGCCACCCGCTCGGGTCCTGATCTCGGGCCGGGGCGCCGTGTACCGGATGGGGGATCCGCTGCTGGGCGACTGGTCGACGGCCCACCCGGCCCGCGCCGAGAGCGTGCGGAGGTTCGGTATGCACGCCGTGATGATGGTGCCGCTGCGCGCCCGGGGCGTCACCCTGGGTGTGATGCACCTGGTGCGGCACCGCACCGCGGACGCCTTCGGCGAGGACGACCTGCTCCTGGCCGAGGAGATCGCCGCCCGGGCGGCGGTGAGCATCGACAACGCCCGCCGCTACACCCGCGAGCGCCACACCGCGATCACTCTCCAGCGCAGCCTCCTGCCGCCCGGGCCGCCCCGAGCGCAGGCGCTGGACCTCGCCCACCGCTACTTTCCCGCCGGTTCGGGGGACGAGATCGGCGGCGACTGGTTCGACGTCATCGCACTGTCCGGGGGCCGGGTCGCCCTGGTGGTGGGCGACGTCGTGGGCCAAGGGGTGCACGCCTCGGCCGCGATGGGCCGGTTGCGCACCGCGGTCCGCACGCTCGCCGACGCCGACTTCGCGCCCGACGAGCTGCTCACCCGCCTGGACGACCTGGTCATCCGCCTCGACCGGGAGGAAGGCCCGGACACCCGCGGGCAGGGCGAGGGGGCCTCGGCAGAGGTCGGTGCCACCTGCCTCTACGCCGTCTACGACCCCGTCGCCGGCCGGTGCGACATGGCCCGGGCCGGGCACCCGCCGCCCGTCCTGGTGAACCCGGACGGGACCGTGCAGGTCCTGGACCTGCCCGCCGGGCCACCGCTCGGCCTGGGCGGCATGCCCTTCGAGGCCGCCCGGATCGACGTGGGAGAGGGCAGCCTGCTCGCCTTCTACACCGACGGCCTGGTCGAGACCCCCGGCCGTGACATCGACGTCGGACTGGAGCTGCTGAGCGAGGCGCTGCGGCGCCCGGCCGCCGGCCTGGAGGAAACGTGCGAGGAGGTGCTGCGCAAGGTCCGGGCCGAGCCCGCCGCCGACGACATCGTTCTGCTCCTGGCCCGGATCCGTGGTCTGGGCACCGACCGGGTACGCGTCTGGGGGCTGCCCGTGGATCCCGCGGCCGTCGCCGGGGCCCGCCGGATGGCGAGCGAACAACTGGCCGCCTGGGGGCTGTCCGAGCTCGAGTTCCCCACGGAGCTGATCGTCAGCGAACTGGTCACCAACGCCATCCGCTACGGCCGCGCCCCCATCGAGCTGCGCCTCATCCGCTCCGACGTCCTCGTCTGCGAGGTCTCCGACGGCAGCAGCACCGCCCCGCTCCTGCGCCGCGCCCGGGTCTTCGACGAGGGCGGCCGCGGACTGCTGCTCGTCGCCCAGGTCGCCGAGCGCTGGGGCAGCCGCCACACCGCGGAGGGCAAGACGATCTGGGCGGAACAGCCCCTGCCGGATTGAACGCCGCTGAGCAGGGCCGGGAAGCACGTATGCTTCCCGGCCTGCCTGTTTCCCGGGCCGTCAGCGCTGCAGTGTCAGCAGACCCGGACGGTAGGGCAGAAGACCGTAGTCGCCGCCGGAGTTGGGGCTGCGCCCCTGGTAGAGCAACTGCAGCCGGCAGGGATCGACGGTCATGGTCTGATCGGGGCCGGTGCGGATCAGCTCGCCGTGGCTGATGTCGTTGGTCCAGGTGGCGCCACTGTTGGCCTTGCCGGCGAAGGGATTGCTCTCGGTCGCGGCCTGGGGTGTCCACGAGCCGTTCAGACTGGTGGCCGTGAACGAGCGGAAGTAGCGGTGGCCCTGCGCACCGATCGCCTCGACGATCATGAGGTAGCGGTTCTGGCCCTGCAGCTTGTAGACCTGCGGGGCTTCGAACAGGTTGTTCTTCGTATCGCTCATCACCACGGTCGAGGTCGAGCCGAAGCTGCCCGGGAAGTTCCCGATCGGCATACTGGCCCGGTAGATCTTGCCGTTGTCACCGGCGAAGAACAGGTACATGTTCGTCCCGTCACCGATGAGCGTCTGGTCGATGGGGCCTGTTCCGGAGTCGCCGATGCTGCCGGAGAAGAGCACCTGCGGGGAGGACCAGCCGTTCGGGTTGGTGGGGTCGCTCGACGTGCGGTAGGAGAAGGCGGTCCCGCCCCACTGGTAGGCCAGCACCCAGATGTTCTTCGGCGCGAAATAGAAGAGCGTGGGAGCGACCGTGGAGGTCGACATCGTGTTCTGGCTCGCCGAGGCCATCTCCGACCAGTTGGTGAACAGGCCGAAGTTCATCGAGCCCCAGCGCGTCCCGGTGTCGTGCGTCGTCGCGTAGACGAGTTGCCTGCCGTTGTAGGGGACGACGGTGAAGTCCTTGAGCGAGACCCACCCCGGCTTGGGCTGCGCCAGCGCGCCCGTCGATGTCCATCGGTAGGTCGACGGAAGGTCGCACGGTGCGGGGTTGGCGCCGCCGACCTTGACGAGCTGCCACTGCTGGTTGGTGCCGCCCCAGTCGTCGTACTGGACGACGTTGGCGTTGTCGGCGGTGGAGGAGCCCTGTACTTCGAGGGCTTTGTTGCTGTGGCGCGAGATGAGCCGCACGTAGCCGTCCGAGCTGTCGGCGAGCCGCCACTGCTGGTGGGTGCCGTTCGAGTCGGCCCACTGGACGATCGAGCCCCCGTTCGCGGTGGACCGGTTCTGGACGTCCAGGACCTTGCCCGAGTGGCGGGACTTGATGCGGTAGTAGCCGCCCCCGGAGTCGACGAACTGCCACTGCTGCTGGTTCTGATCGTTCCTGGACCACTGGGTGATGCGGGCGCCGTCACCGGTCGCCATGTTGTAGACGTCCAGGGCCTTGCCGCTGTTGCGGTTGACCAGCACATACGAGGCGTTGGGGTCTACGGTCGCCGCGGCGGCGGGCTGGGCACCGAGGAAGCCGGCCACGAGCAGCAGGGGCGCGAGAACGGCGAGTAATCGTCTGGTACGGACCGGGGACGGGGGGCGAAACCACATCAGAGGGCCTCCTTCTTCGGGAGTGGGGGTGAAGTGACCCCGATGAACGGCGGAGCGGACGTGCCGGGGAGAGAGGGGGCAACCTCGAAACATTTCGAGGAATTCCCGGAAGCTTCGACGCCACAAGCTAGGAATGCCGGGGCCATAGGTCAAGGGCTGTCGCCGATCTGTCCACAAACAGCGCCTCGTCTCGGGCTCCACGGCAGCTGACGACGGCCACAGGGGGCGTCGTCCGGCTCCTTGGGGCATCGGAAGTTTCGGAAGACGGAGCGAAATCTTCTTTCGTCGGGAGTATTGACGACCTGTCATCAACGCCTCAATCATCCCTGCCTGAGGGTCGGTCATAGTTCGGTATGTCGAACATGCGTGGCACGGGTGCCGTCCGTGCCGGTTGAGATCGTCCCGGTCCCCGGACCGTGGTGTTCGGTGACTCCGTGCTGCCCTCTCCGTCCTTCCATGATTCCTACCCTGGAGGCACAGCCATGGGCTCGTACGTCCTTCTCAGACCCGCTGTCCGCCGGAAGGTCCGCGGCCTGCTGTTGATGCTGGTCACCGCCGTCCTGGGCGTGGTCGCCGCACTGGTCGTGCCGCCGACCGCACATGCCGCCGAGAACACCCTCGGCGCCGCGGCGGCGCAGAGCGGCCGCTACTTCGGCACTGCCATCGCCTCGGGCCGACTGGGCGACTCGGCCTACACGACGATCGCGGGCCGTGAGTTCAACTCGGTGACGGCCGAGAACGAGATGAAGATCGACGCCACCGAACCGCAGCGGGGCCAGTTCAACTTCACCGCCGCCGACCGCGTCTACAACTGGGCGGTGCAGAACGGCAAGCAGGTGCGCGGCCATACCCTGGCCTGGCACTCCCAGCAGCCGGGCTGGATGCAGAGCCTCAGCGGCAGCACGCTGCGCCAGGCGATGATCAACCACATCAACGGCGTGATGGCCCACTACAAGGGCAGGATCGCCCAGTGGGACGTCGTGAACGAGGCGTTCGCCGACGGCAGTTCGGGAGCGCGGCGCGACTCCAACCTGCAGCGCACCGGCAACGACTGGATCGAGGTCGCTTTCCGCACCGCGCGCGCCGCCGACCCGGCCGCCAAGCTCTGCTACAACGACTACAACGTCGAGAACTGGACCTGGGCCAAGACCCAGGCCATGTACGCCATGGTCCGGGACTTCAAGCAGCGCGGCGTGCCGATCGACTGCGTCGGTTTCCAGTCGCACTTCAACAGCGGCAGCCCCTACAACAGCAACTTCCGTACCACCCTGCAGAACTTCGCCGCCCTCGGCGTCGACGTGGCCATCACCGAACTCGACATCCAGGGCGCCCCGGCCACGACGTACGCGAACGTGACCAATGACTGCCTGGCCGTCCCACGCTGCCTCGGTATCACCGTCTGGGGTGTGCGCGACACCGACTCCTGGCGAGCGGAGCAGACGCCGCTGCTGTTCAACGGCGACGGCAGCAAGAAGTCCGCGTACACCGCCGTCCTCAACGCCCTCAACGGCGGCACCCCCACGCCCCCTTCGGGTTCCGGAGCGATCAAGGGCGCCGGTTCGGGCCGCTGCCTCGACGTGCCCGGCAGCGGTGCCGCCGACGGCACGCAGCTCAACCTGTGGGACTGCCACAACGGCACCAACCAGCAGTGGACGTACACCGCCGCCGGCGAGCTCAGGGTCTTCGGCAACAAGTGCCTGGACGCCGCCGGCACCGGCAACGGCACCAAGGTCCAGATCTACGGCTGCTGGGGCGGCGAGAACCAGAAATGGCGCCTCAACTCGGACGGGTCCATCGTCGGCGTCCAGTCCGGCCTCTGCCTCGACGCCGTCGCAGGAGGCACCGGCAACGGCACCCTGATCCAGCTCTACACCTGCTCGAACGGCGCCAACCAGCGCTGGACCCGCACCTGAGGGGACATACGACCTACGAAAGCGTGCATCGACGCACCAAGGGTGGAGCCAGGATGGTCCTGACTCCACCCCGTCCACGTCCGCCCCGGACCGAAGGACGCAGAGGCCGGCTCACTGAACGAGAGCGACAGAGACCCTGCCGCCCCTACGAGCACTACGTCGAGGTCGGCTGGTGCGGGGAGCGGAGCACGAGCAGGGTGATCTCGCTGGGGGCGAAGACGCGGAACGGCGGGCCCCAGAAGCCGGTGCCGCGGCTGGTGTAGAGCAGCGTTCGAGCGCCGTGGTGGCTGAGACCGGCGAGGGCCGGCTGGTCGAGGCGTACGAGGTGGTGGAAGGGCCAGATCTGGCCGCCGTGCGTGTGGCCCGAGAGTTGGAGGTCGATGCCGGCGGCTGCCGCCCGGTCGATGAACTTGGGCTGGTGTGCCAGGAGCAGGACGGGGAGGTCGGGGTCGGCGCCGTTCAGGGCTCCGGCGAGGTGGGCGCCGTGGCCCGTCAGGCCGGAGGACTCGGCGGTGACGTCGTCCACGCCGGCGACCACGAGGGTGTCGCCTCCGCGTTCGAGCAGCAGATGGCGGTTGCGCAGCGGCTCCCAGCCCAGCTCGTCCATCAGGTCGACCCAGCCCTGGGCCTCGCTGTAGTACTCGTGGTTGCCGGTGACGTACACCCGGGCGCGGGTGGCCCGCACGGTTGCCAGGGGGGTGGCCTGGGCGCGACGGCGTTCGGCCGTGCCGTCCGCGATGTCGCCGGTGTGGCAGACCAGGTCGGCTTCCAGGGTGTTCACCGTCTCGCACACCCGTGCCGACCAGCGGGCGCGATCGAGGGGACCGTAGTGGGTGTCGGTGATGAGAACGACACGCAGCCCGTCCAGCCCGGCACCCAGTCGCGGGAGCCGCACGTCGAGCCGGCGGACGCGCGGCACGCGGCGGGCCTCGGCGTACCCCCAGCCGAGCAGCGCGGCGCTCACGCCGAGGACGGCCCACGTGACGACGCGGGCCCGGTCCTGGCTCTCGCCGACACCGGCCACGGTCAGGGCGAGCCGCAGGAAGACACCGAGCAGAACGGACCAGGTGAACAGAACCCAGCTCGAGCCCAGCAGGGTGTCACCGGTGATCGCCGCCCGGTCCTGCTGACGCCGTCCGTGGCCGCGCACCATCGCGAACGGCATACCTGCAAGGCCGAGGACGAACACGCCGGTTCCGGCCGACGTGACGGCCGGCGGCCAGTGCTGCCCGGTGTACAGCAGCACCCAGCAGGGCACGGCCCACAGAAGGACGGGGGCGATCAGGGGGAGGTAGCGCATCAGGCGGTGCAGCCGGCTCTGCCGCGGAGCTGGCGCTTCACCCCCGGCGGGTCGGGCGTCGCTGGTGTCCGGCATGCTTCCCCTCTCTGACCGGGCTGCCGTCTCGCGCACTGTATCCGGCCACCCACGGGCCGACCGGACCGGTGTTCCTGAGCGCTGCCGTATGGGGGCGAAGAGGTCTGAGCGGGAGAGCGGCGTCCCCGCGTGGTCGCAGCAGCGCCGTGTGCAGTGCGTGGCCGCCTTCCAGGGGTGCAGACTCGACTCGACGCCTCCGGCCGCATACCGAACACGGGCCCCGCCAGATCGACTGATCTGGCGGGGCTGCAAGGTCATGCCGCCGGGCTGGATGGCGTCGGTGATCTCGAGGCCCGACACCCTGGGGCTGCTCTCCCACGCCTCGACGCCGAAGGTGCGGTCCCAGATCGAGCAGGCGGTCGACGGCTGTGGGCGCGAACGATGCAGGGCTCTGAGTTCGGGGCAGGCAGCCCACTCCTCGTCCGTGAGGGTGCCCAAGTGATGTCCCGCTCATGGGGCGCCGGGCGGGACACCTGACGCGTCTTGGTACGGTTTTCCGTATTTGGTCGGCCTGGATGTTGTCGGCCCCAGATCTCGTGGAGGCCGGGCAGTGCGGTTCGTCTGCCGAAACTTTGGACTGTCGGACCTGCCTCGGCGGGGTCTCACCCCGCAGGAGGCTCCCTTGGCGGTGCTGCTCCTCGACATCGAGGCAGGGCTGTCCATCTGGGAGCAGGGGCGGGCGGTGTGGTCCGAGGAGCAGTTCCCTGTCGCCGAGCTGGCGTACCACCTCGCGCGCTGGCTCCAGAGTCCGGCTGCGGGCCATGAGGACTTCGAGCTGGACTCGATGCAGGCGGAGGAGGGGCTGATCCGCATTGTGCACTCCGAGCAGGGCTGGCGGATCGGCTCCATCCTCACGCCGGACTTCTGGACCACGCCCGTCAGCTGGGATGTCCTGGTGTCAGAGATCAGGCACTTCGACCGTTCCGTGCGCGAGGGCGTGACCGCGGTGGGCATCGACCCTGCCTTCATCCCGGAGGTGTGAGAGCGGACCGGGTCCCGGTCGCCCCGAGTGCGATGATCACGGTGTGGCTGGTGTGATCACGGCGTCGCAGCGGTCTTGGACAGGCCCGTTCAATGGGGTGGGCCCGCGCTGCTTCCGCAAGCTCGTGACCGCTCTACGCCACGAGGGAACGGACGCCGTCCGGCGCGGTAGGCCCGGGAGTCTTCCGCTGGAAGACCGTGTCCTGCTCGTCGCAGCGTACCGGCGCACCAACTTGACGCTGCGCCGGCTCGGCCCGCTGTTCGGGGTCTCGAAGTCCGCGGGGGAGGGACGGGCCGCTTACCCCATGCTAGAGTCCACTCTTTGCAGCGTTGCCGTGTCGGTGCTCCGCTCGGCGTCCCTGGCTGGTGACCGCGTCCCCGCCGCGCCTTCCTCGGTACGGTCCCTTCGGAGGAAGGCTTTCAGTGAGCGAATCAGCACGTGTCGATGACCGGCGGCAGGACCACGGACCCGCCGAGGCCGGGGGCGCTGCATCGGCGCTGCCCACGGTGGCGTCCTTCGCAGAGCTGGGGCTGCCTGCCGGGATTCTGAGAGTGCTCGACGAGCACGATGTGACTGTTCCCTTTCCCATCCAGGCTGCGGCGCTGCCCGACGCGCTCGCCGGACGGGACGTCCTGGGCCGAGGCCGCACGGGTTCCGGCAAGACGCTCGCGTTCGGCCTGGGTGTGCTCGCCCGGACGATCGGGCGACGTGCCCAGCCCAAAGAACCCCTGGCGCTCGTCCTGGTCCCCACCAGGGAGCTGGCGCAGCAGGTCGGTGAGGCGCTCACCCCGTACGCCGAGGCCCTGCGGCTGCGGCTTGCGACCGTGGTGGGTGGGGTGTCCATCGGAAGGCAGGCCGCCGCGCTGCGGGACGGCGCCGAGATCGTCGTCGCCACGCCCGGTCGGCTGCACGACCTCATCGAGCGCAAGGGCTGCCGACTGGGACGAGTGCGCATCGTGGTCCTGGACGAAGCCGACCAGATGTGCGACATGGGGTTCCTGCCGCAGGTCACCGAAATCCTGGACCAGGTGCGTTCCGACGGACAGCGGATGCTGTTCTCCGCCACCCTCGACCGCGACGTCGATCAGTTGGTGCAGCGCTACCTGCGCGACCCCGCCGTCCACTCCGTGGACCCCGCGTCCAGCGCGGTCTCCACGATCGAGCATCACGTCTTCGTCGTGCACGGCCCGGACCGGTACGCCGTGGCCACGGAGATCGCCGCCCGGGACGGCCGCGTCCTGCTGTTCCTGGACACCAAGCACGGCGTCGACCAGCTCACGCGGCATCTGCGGGCCAGCGGCGTGGCCGCCGCCGCCCTGCACAGCGGGAAGTCCCAGCCGCAGCGCACCCGGACCCTGGCCCAGTTCAGGAACGGACAGGTCACCTCGCTGGTGGCGACGAACGTCGCCGCACGCGGCCTGCATGTCGACGACCTCGACCTCGTGGTCAACGTCGACCCGGCCACCGACCCGAAGGACTATCTGCACCGAGCGGGCCGCACCGCCCGGGCCGGCCGGTGCGGCACCGTCGTGACACTCGTCCTGCCGGGGCAGCGCCGCGAGACGAGCCAGGTCATGGCGGACGCCGAGGTCGCTCCCAAGGTCACCAAGGTGCGGTCCGGCGAGGCGGAGCTGAGCCGGATCACCGGCGCCAAGGCCCCCTCCGGCGAGCCTCTCGACGGCCGGTCGGCCGTATCGCGCGCCAAGAACCACAACGCGCCGTTCCGCGGCCTGGGCAGCGCCAAGGACGCGAAGGGCGGCTCCGGTGGCAGGTCGTCCCGCAAGAGCAGCGAGGCCCAGAAGCTCGCGGAGGCCCGCAGGGCGGCCCGGGTGCGGCGCGGCGGCTGAGGCCGGCTTCCCGGCCGTACCTCCGTCCACGCAGCTGGACGGACACATGGGACCGGAGATCGGCCGGTGCACCACGCGGCGTCACGATGGGGTGATCGCGCGCAGGGGGAGACGCACCGGTGAACGGAGAACGGCGCGGGCGTGCCGCGTCGGATCGGTGTCCACGCCGTTGAGCGAGAGCCGAGCGCGGGCGGCATGGGGACGGTCTGTCTCGCCGCGGGCGGTTGCCTCTCCGCACGGCTTTGGTGGTGGACGCGAAGGCGCCCTGGCCGGCCACGTGTACATCCCAGGGCCCACGCCGGCCGAACTCATCGAGCGTCAAGGCCTGATGGGCGAGGATGCCCAGCCCGAACGGCCCGCACACTGCCCCGGCCACCGTCCCCGTCGACGTACAACCTTGAGCCTCGTTTCAACAGTTGACGCTTCACTGGACCCTATTCGAGTGGCAATGTCGACTTGCCTCTTCGTGCCGCTCAACCATCATGGAGATGAGGGCTAAAACCGCTTTCCGAGTTTCTTCAGAACCTGAATTTCCAGCGGGGTCGCTGTCGAGCGGTGTCCAAATCGACCATGTGGCAAGCGCCGTGGCCGCCCTTCGTCCGGCCGGCGGTGCCGCGATCGAATGCTCCACCGACAAAAGACGTTGCCGGTGAGCGACGCTTCTCGGGTGCTGTCTCGCACATGAGGGGATGTGCCGGCATGTCTACCAGAACGACGAACACGAAGAAGACCACCTCAAGGGCCCCGAAACCGCAGGCCGCGTCGAAGTCCGCTGCGAAGACCGCCTCGGCGAAGACGGGCTCGTCTTCCGACAGTGACCTCATCGCGTCGTTGAGGCAGTACATACGCGTCCGGGGGCCGCATCTGCTGGAGGATCCGAACATCACCTCGGTGGGCGTCGGCCGTAAGGTCACCGGCGATCAGCAGGGCGGGGAAGTGGCATTGCAGTTCACCGTGGCGACCAAGGCCGAGCCGGAGGAGCTGGAATCCCTGGGCACATCGCCGATCCCGGCGAGCATCACTGTCGACGGTATGGAGGTGCCCACCGATGTCATAGAGCGCACCTACAAGCCGAGCTTCCACATGGTGGCCGAGGTCGAGAGCCCGCTGCGCAAGACTCGGCTGGACCCCGTCCGGCCCGGAGCCAGCGTCGGCGCGGTGACGGTGTCGGCCGGCACCATAGGCTGCATCGTGTTCGACCGGGCCGACGGCACACCGTACGTGCTCAGCAACTGGCATGTGCTGCACGGCGCATTCGGCGAACTGGGGATCGAGGTCGTGCAGCCCGGCACTCGGGACGACAATCGCATCGACCGCAACCGGATGGGCGTGCTCAAGCGCTCCCACCTCGGCGTGGCCGGGGACTGCGCTGTGGCGACCATCAAGGACCGCGGCTCCCTCCCGGAGATCCTCGAACTCGACGTCGCCCCGCAGACCCTGGGGGAGCCCGAACTCGGTGACAAGGTCGTCAAGAGCGGCCGGTCCACCGGCGTCACCCACGGCACCGTCCGCCGCATCGACACCGTAGCGAAGATCGACTACGGCGGGGTGACGGGCCTGCAGACCATCGGGTGCTTCGAGATCGGCCCGGACCCCGACCATCCGTCGGCGGGCGGAGAGGTCAGCAGCGGCGGTGACTCCGGCTCGGTGTGGATGTTCAAGGAGGATGACGAGCGCACGAGCACGGTGCTCGCCGGTCTGCACTTCGCCGGCGAGGGCACCGGCGACCCGGACGAGCACGCCCTGGCCTGCCTGTCCACCTCGGTGTTCGAGAAGCTCGACATCACCCTCAGCCAGCCGGCGCCGGAGCAGCTGGAGATCATCGCCGGCTACGACGCCGAATTCCTCGGCGAGCGGGTCGAGGCCCCGGAACTGGACACCGACCTCTCGCGGGACGCCGCCCTCCTGGACGGCTCGCCGGTCATCCCGTACACGCATTTCTCCCTCACCCTGAACAAGAAGCGGCGCTTCCCGTTCTGGGTGGCCTGGAACGTCGACGGCGGCTCGCTGAAGAAGCTCAGCCGGAGCGGCATCCCCTTCGTCAAGGACCAGCGGCTGCCCGGCACGGCGCAGGTCGGCAACGAGCTGTACCAGGCCAACCGGCTCGACCGGGGGCACATCGCCCGCCGTGCGGACCTGCTCTGGGGCAGCCTGCCGGAGGCGAGCAAGGCCAACACCGACTCGTTCTTCTACACGAATATCACCCCGCAGATGGACGACTTCAACCAGAGTGCCAAGAACGGGGTGTGGGGCGCGCTGGAAGACGCCGTCTTCGCCGACGTCGAAGTCGATGACCTGAGAATCAGCGTCTTCGGCGGGCCTGTTTTCCAGGACGACGACCGGGTCTACCGGGGCGTGCGCATACCCCGGGAGTTCTACAAGGTCATCGCGTTCACCGAGAACGGCGAACTGAAGGCGAGAGCGTTTCTGCTCACGCAGAGCCTGGACCAGCTCGAAGCGCTGGAACTGGACGAGTTCCGGGTCTTCCAGGTCACCCTCGGCGAGGTCGAGGACCGCACCCGGGTGCGTTTCCCCGCCGCCCTCCACAAGGGCGACACCCAGCATGTGCCCGAGGCGGCAGCGGAGCGCTCGCCGCTGCGGTCCACGTCCGACATCCGATGGAGCTGAATTCGTCGAGCTCCGCTCATACGTCGTGAAAGGCCGGCGCGTCATCATGACCAAGCCCGTTCATGAGAACGCACCCGAGTTCCTCCAGAACGCGGAGGAACCGGTACGTGACCACCTGCTCGGTGCGGCCCCCTTGCCCGCCTTCCTCCAGGGCGCCGACCAGCTGTCCCTGGAGGATCGTCGGCTCCTCGTGGACCAGGCCTTGGTCCTGCTGGAGCAGAACTACGCCCATCTGCCGCTGAAAACCGCCATGCACGCCGTCAACCCGGTCCAGCGGCTGCGGCTGCTGGGTCGGCGCATGGAGCGGCAGACACCGCAGACCATGCCGAGGGAGTGGCTGTTCCACGCGGAGATGTCGGAGATCTTCCACTCCGTGCGAGACCTGCACACGAATTACCTGCTGCCCGACCCCTTCAACGACAAGATCGCCTTCCTTCCGTTCCTGGTCGAGTCCTGCACTGACGGGGACCGCACCCGGTTCCTGGTCACCCACGTGATGAGCGGCTTCTCGGCCCCTGGGTTCGAGCCGGGGGCCGAGATCACCCACTGGAGCGGCATCCCCATCCTGGACGCCGTCGACCTCAACGCGGCTCGGTTCGCCGGTAGCAACACGGCGGCCCGGCGCAGCCGAGGTGTGCAGTCGCTGACCGTGCGGCCGCTCATCATGCACCTTCCGCCGCTGGAGGAGTGGGTGACGGTCAGTTACCTCGACCTCGCCGGAACGGCCAGGGAACTCCGGCAGAGCTGGCAGATCGTGGAGAACCTGCCCTCGTTCGCCTCCGCCGACCGGGACACTCCCGCGTTCCAGGGCCTGGACCTCGACGGTGACGAAACCCAGCGGGCCAAAGTGCTCCTGTTCGCGCCCCGGGTGGTCGCCCAGGAACGGGCCGCCGAAGCGGACGGTTCCCTGCCGGACCTGGGGGCGGGTGAGGTGGCCACCAGCATGCCCAAGGTGTTCCGGGCCCGGGCCGTCACCACCCCGTCCGGGACGTTCGGCCACATCCGCATCTTCACGTTCAACGTCACCGATCCCGGCATGTTCGTCGCCGAGTTCGTCCGGCTCATCCGTCAACTGCCGCAGGGCGGCCTCATCGTGGACGTCCGGGACAACGGCGGAGGGCACATTCACGCAGCCGAGTTCACCCTGCAGACGCTGACACCGCGGCGGATCACTCCCGAACCGGTGCAGTTCCTCAACACCCCGCTCAATCTGCGGATCTGTCGGCGGTTCCAGGGCGGTCCGGGACTGGATCTGGGGCCCTGGGTGCCCTCCATGGAACAGGCCGTCGAGACCGGCTCGGTCTATTCCGGCGCCTTCCCGATCAGCCCCGAGGACGGCGCGAACGCCATCGGGCAGCAGTACTTCGGGCCCGTCGTACTCATCACCAACGCCCGGTGCTACTCGGCCACGGACATCTTCGCTGCCGGTTTCCAGGACCATGGCATCGGCCCCGTGCTCGGCACCGACGAGAACACCGGCGCCGGCGGCGCCAATGTATGGACGCATGATCTGCTCTCCGACTTCTTGGCGGACGACCCGGGCACGCCCTACCTGCCCCTGCCGAAGGGCGCCGGCATGCGGGTGTCGATACGCCGCACGCTGCGGGTCGGCCCGAACTCGGGCACACCGGTGGAGGACCTGGGTGTCGTGCCCGACGAACTGCACCGCATGACGCGCCGCGACCTGCTGGAGGGCAACCTCGATCTCCTGGACCACGCGGGCCGGCTTCTGCAGGGTCTCGCTCCACACGCCGTGACGATCACGGAGGCCGCCCCCGTCGATGGCGCCCTCCACATGACGCTCACGGCGGAGAACGTCGACCGCGTCGACGTGTACCTCGACCAGCGCCCGCGCGCTTCCGTGGACCTCGCCGGCGGCCAGGCCGACCTGCTGGTCCACGGTGCCGCCTCCGCACACACGGCCCACCTCGAGGGCTTCGAGGTGGGCCGCCTGGTCGCGAGCACGACCAGGGCCCTGCCGTAGATCCTCTCCGGCGGTTGCCGGCAAGTTCTCGTCGGCCATCGCCGGCACGCCGCGCACCTGTTGCAGAAGGTGGATCACCGCCATCCATCCCCGCTCGACAAGGCGGGCTCAGTGGTCCTCAGCGTGCCTCGCCTGCTTGCGGTAGCGTCCGGGCACGTGCGCGGCCCGTCCGGGTCGGAGGGGGTGGGGGCACAGTGGTACCGCGGCCTGGTGGCGAGACGGACAAGTTCGGCAACCGCTACGAGGGGGCCTGGACAATCAGACATGCCCTGTACGTACTGCTGGGATCGGGCACGTCGCTCCGCGTCGAACCGGGTGGGCCGCTGGGCGACGGGGTCGAGTTCGTCTACCGGCACGACCACGGCACGGAGGTGCATCAGGTCAAGCGGCAGCACCACAACGCGAACAGCTGGAATGTGGCCTCCCTCCGCCGCAAAGGAGTGTGGGAGAGCCTGCGTTCGCATGTCGAGGCGGGCAGGGTGTTCCACTTTGTCTCCGCACTCCCCGCCCGTGCGCTCGACGAACTCGCCGACCGCGCCCGCCGCTCCGACGATCTCGCCTCGTTCGAGGCCGAGTGGCTGACAAACGAGCTCCGGGGCCACTTCGACGCCCTCGCCTCGGGCGCCGTCTACGGGTCGACCACGACGGCCTGGAGGATGTTGAGAGGGTTCAGGGTTGAGTGGCATGACGAACGGGACCTCGTGCACACCAACGGAATCCTGGCCGAACAGGTCCTGGCCGGAGCACCGGGCCGCCTGGCGGCGCTTGCCCTCGGTCAAGTCCTGCTGGACAACCTGGGAACGACACTCGACGCCGCGGCCCTCACCACCCTCCTGGCGCCGTACGGACTGCGGGGCGTCGTGCGGGCCGACGCTGTCGCGGTGTCCAACACCGTGAGAACGGTGACGCGCCGGTGGGCGGCGAGTATCGAGCGTACGTTGCTCCGGCCCACAATCCCCCGGGAGGAGGCCGTGTGCCTCGTGGCGGAGGTCAGGGAGGGCACCCGGCGGCTCGTATTGCTGAGCGGCACGGCGGGCGGCGGGAAGAGCGCCGTGCTGCACCAGGCCTTCACCGCCCTCGATGAGGCGGCCACTCCGGTTCTTGCCTTCCGTCTCGACCGCCTGGAACCCTTCGGCTCGACCCATGAACTGGGGCAGCGTGTCGGCCTGCCCATGTCCCCGGTCAGCGCTTTGGGCGCGGTGGCGGACGGGCGGCCCTGCGTCCTCCTCGTGGACCAGCTCGACGCCGTCAGCATGGCCTCGGGACGCATCCCGGAGACCTTCGACGCGGTGGCCGACATGGTGGACGAAGCTGCGGCGCATCCCGGGATGCGAGTGGTCCTGGCCTGCCGCGCTTTCGACGCCGAGGCCGACGTTCGCATCCGCAGGCTCACTGCCTCGGACCACTGCACACGCGTCACGGTCGGGTCGCTGTCCGACGCCCAGGTCGACACCGCCGTCACCGGCATGGGCCTGGACGCCTCCCGATTAACCCCGTCGCAGAGGGCGTTGCTGCGCTCACCCCTGCATCTGGTCCTCCTCGCCCAGGTCGCGGACCAGGAGGAGGCCCTCCTCTTCCGCACGACCCGGCAGCTTTTCGATGCCTTCTGGGACACCAAGCAGGAGGAGTGCGCCCGGCGTCCATCCGTGCGTTTCCACGACGCGGTCTCGGCCCTCGTCGCCGTCATGAGTGCGCGCCAGCGGCTGTCCGTGCCGCACAGCGTGCTCGACTCGGACGACCTCGCCGCCAGCCGGAAGGTACTGGAGTCAGAACACGTCTGCGTACGCGACGGCCGTCAGCTGGCCTTCTTCCACGAGAGCTTTTTCGACTACGCTTTCGCCCGCGACTGGCTTCGGCGCGAAGAGAGCCTGGTTGCCTTCCTCACGGGCGGAGAGCAGGAGCTGTTCCGCCGTGGACAGCTTCGGCAGGTGCTCGATCACCTGCGGGATCTCGACCCGGAGCGGTTCGCCGAGGAGGTCGAGGCACTGCTGACCGATCCGGACATCCGCTACCACCTCAAGCATCTGACCCTGGCCGTGCTGCGCAACCTGGACGCTCCCACCGCCACCGAGTGGGGTGTCGTCGCACGTGTGCTGGACACGCGCCCGCCCTTCCGCGACCGCCTCGTCGACATGCTCGCCACGCCTGCCTGGTTCCGTCGCGCGGATGACGAGGGGGTCTTCGAGAACTGGCTCGACAGCGCCGACACGAGAGAACAGGACTGGGCGGTAGGGCTTTTGGTGGCGGTCGCCGATGCCCTGCCCGACCGGGTGGCCCGGCTTCTGGAACCGCACACCGCTGATCCCGGGTACGGGGCGTGGCTGATCCGGATCGTTCCCCACGCCTGCCTGGCCGGCAGCCGACCGCTCTTCGATCTCCTGCTCGGCGGCGTGCGAGCGGGCCTCTTCAAGGGAGTCGAGCACGCCCTCTGGGTTCCGGCGGGCGATCTGGCGGCCGAAGAACCCCTTTGGGTGGTCGAGTTGCTGGGCGCACTGCTGGCGGACCGCCCGTACGCACTCCAGCTCGACGGCCGAGGCAGGGTGGCGGTACTGCTGAACCGGGACCACACGGCACTCAAGACGGTGACCGCCGCTGCTGCCGGCGCGCCGGAGGAGTTCTGCGTCCGGATGCTGCCGGTCCTGCTGGCCGTCATGAGCCTGACCGCCTGTCCGGTACGAACGGGGCGGCCCGTCCCTGACCGCCACTTCTCGCACCGCCACCCCGGCGACGATCCCGGCGACCTGGGCGAGGCCCTGCTGCAAGGCGCGGCCGAAGCTCTGCGCAGTACGGCAGGCCGGGACGCCGCGCGAGCGCGTCAGCTCGTGGAACCTCTGGTGAGCGAGCCGTACGAGGCGGCGCAGTGGCTGCTCTACCGGGCGCTGGCCGCCGGAGGCCCCGACCTCGCCCCCTGGTCCGCCGAAATCCTTTTCCAGGGCGGACACCGTCTGCTGTCCGGTTACGTTGCCAATGCCGTGTGGGGCGCACGCGAGGTCCTCCACGCCATCGGCGGTGCCCTGCCCGACCACACTCTCGGGCGGCTGGAACGGTTCCTGCTCCACCTGCGCCTTCCCCCGGACGGCACACTCTCGCCCTGGCACGAGTTCACCCTGTTGACGGCGCTTCCCGAAGGGCGGCTCTCCGAGCGGGCGACGCGCCGGCTCGGAGAACTCCGCCGGCTCCACGGCGACCGACGGGGGCCGGACGAACCGGAGGGGGTGACGGGTGGGGGTGTGGGACCGCCTATCCCGGCCGAGGCGGCCCAGCACATGAGTGACGACCAGTGGCTGAGGGCCATGAGGAAACACAGCCGGGACCGAACCGACTGGACGACCCACACCGGCGGGGCGCGCGAACTGTCCCACGTGCTGCGGAGCATGACCGTGGCGGACCCCGGCCGGTTCGCGCGGCTCGCCCTGCGGATCGACGCCGGCACACACCCGGCCTACGGTGCCTCATTGCTCCTCGGCCTTGGGGAGGCCGAGCTGTACGACGATCCGGAGACCGTCTTCGCGGCAGTGCGCCACCTCGCGGGCAAAGGCAGGCCGGGACAGGACCGGTGGCTGGGGCACGCCCTGCGGAAGTACCTCGATCACGTGCCGCTCGACCTGGTGGAGGCACTCCTGAGCCGCGCTCTCGACGTGGGTGAGCCGAGCGACGCCGACGATCTGGCCGGCGCGCACGTGTCCGGCGCGGACGGGGACGACGTGGCGCGTGATCTGCTCACCGCTGGGATCAACACCGTGCGAGGGAGCGCGGCCGAGAGCCTGGGCGATCTGCTCGTCCACGACGCGGACGGCTCCCGCGCCGCCCTGATCGTCCCCCACCTGGGCCGACTCGCGGCCGACTCCTCCCTCGACGTCCGGGCGTGCGTGGCCCACACGCTGCATGCCGCGATCCGTCACGACCGCCCGGCGGCGGCAGATGCCTTCGCGGTGCTCGTCCAGACCGCCGACCACCTGCTGGCGTCACCGTACGTTGCCCGCCTGGCCGTTGCGCTGATGCACGGAGACCCGGCGTCGGCCGGACCGCTGACTCGACGAATGCTGTACTCCCCGGTGGCGCCGGTGCGTCAGGTCGGCGGCCAGGTCGCCGCGCTGGCCGCAATGGAGTGGGAGACGTCTGACCTGCTGGCCAAGGTGCTTGCCGGTAACGACACGGCACAGCGGCAGGGAGCCGCCGAAGTGTGCGCCCAGCGCCTCCTGAACACCGGTGACGCGGCGCTCGCCCACCACGCACTCGTCCGGTTCTTCCACGACCCCGAGGAGGACGTGCGCGAAGCCGCCGCCACGGTGGCCGCCGCGCTGCGCGGCCGACGCCTGGGCCCCTACCGGCGGACAGTGACCGCACTGATCGACTCCCGCGCCTTCGAGGCCGCCCTGCCTCAACTGCTGATCACGCTCGAAGACGCCCCGGACCGGGTCGACGAGTTGGTTCTGACATGCGCGCACCGCTTTGTCACGGTGTTCGGAGCCGCTTCGGCCGACTTGGCCCGTGGTGTGGCGGCCGACGCCCGCGCCATCGGCCGCTTGTTGGTCCGTGCGTACGTCCAGGCAACTTCACCCGCGCTCCGGTCCGGGATCCTCGATCTGCTGGATCAACTACTCCTCCTCGGCTCCTACGGCGTGGCAGAGGCGATCCACGACTCCGACCGGAGCTGAACGGCACCGGCCCTGCCCGGTTCCGACCCGCATGAATGCTCCGGCCGTGCGCCGCCGCGCGCCCCGGCGTGCGTCCGGCGCACCGGAGGACCGGGCGGAATGGTCCGCCGCCGCGGTGACCGAGTGCTGTGCTGTGCAGATGATGCACAGCTCGAACCCCAACGGCCGCGCGGCCTTCCTCGACACGTTGTCGCCCGGAACACGCTCGGCCTTCACCCGGCTCGGTACGCGACTCCGCTACGCGGTGGGAGACGTACTCATCCACGAAGGCGACCACGCGCAGGAGCTGGTGGTCCTCCACGAGGGCTTGGTCAAGGTGACGGCCCGGCTGGACCCTGGCCGGGTGTTACTGAGGGACATCAGGATCGCCGGGGACGTCGTGGGCGAGGTGGCGGCGATGGGTGTCGGACCGCGATCGGCCACGGTCACCTCCTGCGGCGACGTGTCCGCCACCGTTGTCCCGCGCAACGAACTGGAGCCCTTCTTCCTCGCTCATCCCGAGGCGTTACTGGCGCTCAACCGCATGCTCTGCGGCAGGTTGCGCCGAGCCGACCGCCTACGGCTGGAGTTGGGCGCATACCCCGTCCGGGTGCGGCTGGCGCGCGTTCTCGTCGAACTCGCGGAGTCGTACGGGCAGCCCAGACGGACGCTCAGAGGGCTCGACCGGAACAGGGTGCGCATAGACGTGAATTTGTCCCAGTCGGAGTTCGCTGCGCTCACCGCATCGACCACGCACACCGTTCACAAGGCTCTCGCCCAACTACGGAATGACGAGATCATCACCACCGGCTGCAGTCAGACCTCCATCGAGAATATGGCCCGTCTGCGCGAGACGGCCCTGCTGAGTGTGCCGGCCGCCTAAGAGCATGCCTAGAAAGCCGCATTAATGCGGCTTTCTTCCTTGCTCCCGCCCCTTCCGCCCACAGTTGGCGTGCACCGCACCCAACCCTGGAAGGTGGCGATTTGCCATGAAGGAGCTCTCTCATCTCCGCCCGCCGGACGACCTGACACACCGCCGGCTGTGCCTGGCCGCGGACGTGGAGCAGTACAGCCGTCTCGACACCCGGACGCAGTCGGCTGTCCAGTCCGAGCTGGTTCGGATGCTGGACGAAGCGGCGGTACTGACCGGACTGGACAGGGCAGCCTGGGCGCGTCAGCCGCAGGGCGACCTGGAGTTCGCTGTCCTCCCCGAGGGCACGCCGGAGGATTGCGTGCTCGGCCCCTTCGTCCACCATCTCGCGGTCCGCCTCCGGGACCGCAACGCCCGCCCGGCAGCCCAGCGGATCAGGCTGCGGATGGCCGTGGACACCGGAGTGGTCGCGGACGCCGCCCTCGGCCACGCCGGCCCTGCCCCGGTCGCTGTGGCGAGGTATGTCAACGCGCCCCAGCTCAAGGCCGTACTGGCCACCCTCACCGCGGCGGATCTCGCAGTCATCGTGTCGGACCGGCTTTACCAGGACGTCGTGCGGTCAGGGCGGCGGGACCTCGACCCCGCCCAGTACGTGCGGGCCCATGTGCAGGTCAAGGAGTTCGGCGGCTACGGCTGGATCCGCGTGCCGGGTCACGCGCGCGACGACGTGCGGTCGGCCGTGGCGGAGACGCCGGAGCCGAAGCCCTCGGCCCATGCCGACGTCCCGAGCCGGACGAGCCTGTCCCAGTACGTCCACCAGGGCGCCGCCGTCGGCAGGGACGTCGTCGGCGGTCTCACCGTCGGCCTGCCCGTGGCCCCTCCGCCGGCCGGCTCGGGGCCCGCCCGGTGACCGCCCCCTACAAGGCTCCGCCCTGGAGCGAGCGGGGCGAAAGCCAGTGGGCGGACTACGGGGTGAACGTCGGCCACGCCGTGTACGGCGGCATCCACTTCCACCCGCCCGCGTCGCCCGCCGCACGGTCCCGGCACCGAAACGGGACGGCGTACCCGGCCCGCATGACGCGGCACGCGGCCGTGCGGTCGGCCCTGACCGACCTCGCCCGTGCCTGCGCCCGAGCCGCCGCCGCCCTGGCGTACCTCCGACCCGACGAGGCCGCAAAGGAGGAGGGATGACATCGACCGAACCCGGGAGCGTCTTCGCCCGGATCGACCGGGGCGTCCTCGGGCCGCCCGGCGTCGCCACACGGCCGTCCCTCACGGTGCACATCGGCTCCCGTGCGGTCCTGCTCTCCCCGGAGGAGAGCAGGAAGGTGCTCTACGGCGCACACCGGGACGCGGCGCTGGGCGCGGCGGTCTGGCGACAGGCCGTCATCGAGGCCCGGCGTGAGCCGCGGGACGGCGACGGCGCCGGACGGCTGCTTGTCGTCTGGCTCGTCCTCCCCGGCCTGTACCGGAACCTGCACCGGATCCTGCGCCTCTGGCGGCGGGTCGACCGGGCTGATCTGGAGGCGGAGGCCGTCCTGGCCGTGCTTGCCGCCCTCGACGCGGCCGACCCGGACGGCCCGGACCCGGGGGGCTGCTTGATCAAGGAGGCGGTGAACCGGATGTGGGCCTACGCGAAGCGCGTCACGCGGGAGATCCCCGTCGTCGACATCGGTGCCTTCGCCGAGGCACGCAACGCCACCACGCCGCCGGAGGAAAGCCCCCGGCCGCCTGAAGGATGGGAAGTACACATCACGCCCCCGCCCCGCCGCGAGGGCCTGTACGCCACGCTCCGTTTCGCCGAGCCGCGCCCCCGGCAAGACGGCCGGCGAACCGGTACCCGCCTGCCCGACCTGGTGTTCCGGGCCCGCCGCCACGAGGAGGCCGACCTCATCGGCACGCTGGTCCTGCGCCCCACGGGAGCCGGGCGGTGAGCGGGCGGCCCGGCCCGCCGCTCGGCTTCGCGGAGGCCTTCGACCTGCCCCTGAGCGTCGACCTGCGCACAGCCGCCCGCGCCTTCGGCATCTGCCCCGCGACGGCGTACAAGCTGATCCGCCTCGGAGCCTTCCCGTGTCCCGTGCTGCGGGTCGGCGGACAGTACCGCATCCCCACGGCCTACATGCTGCGCACCCTCGGCATCGAGGAGCGGCCGGTCTACGCCGTCCCCCTGGAGGACGACGCGACGCCCGCAGCCCGGCCCCATGACATCCACACTCGCTCATCGGAGGTTCCCGCATGATCACGTCACAGGCGCTCCGACAGGAGTCCGACCAGCCCCGGAAATGCTTCGTCGTCGGCCCCATCGGCGACCCGCACGCCGAGCACGGCAGCCCGGAGCGCGAGGCGTACGAGCACCACCTCGGCATCTTCGAGCAGGTGATCGCCCCCGCCTGCGAGAAGTACGGCATCAGTGCCGTGCGCGCGGACGGCATCGCGCACGCCGGTGACATCAACGAACAGATCTGTCGGCACGTCGTCGAATCCGACCTGGTCGTCGCGGACGTCAGCGGCGGCAACCCCAACGTGATGTACGAGCTCGGGCTGCGGCACATCACCGGCAAGCCGACGATCCATATCGGGGAGGCCGGGCAGCTGCCCTTCGACATCGCGTCGATCAGGACCATCCGCTACCAGCGGAAGCGCAGCCATCTGGCCGAAGCGCGCAAAGAGATCGAGAGCGCCCTGGAAGCCGGGCTCCGGGACGGCTTCGAACTCCTCACGCCGGCGCGGGTGCTGCGCGGACTCCAGACCGGTGACGGAACGGCCTACGCCTCAAAAGCCGGCGACGGCGGGAAGGACGAGGACGAGGACGCGCCCGGTCTGCTCGACGACTTCGCCGTGATCGAGGACGGGCTGGACGAGATGGCCGCCGACATGGAGGCGATCACGAAGACGGTCGAGACGATTGGAACGCTGACCGAGCAGTCCGGCACCGAGATGCTCGATCTGACCCAGGCGAACGCGCCCATGAGCGCACGGCTCGCCGCCGTCGCCCGGTACGCGGAAACGATCAGCGCACCGGCGGGCGAGCTGAACACCGTCGCTGCCGTGTTCGCGGAGCGGATGACGACCATGGACAGCGGAGTGCGGGCAGCGCTGGGGCTCATCGAAATGACGCCGCCCGACGAGCGAGGCGAGGGAGTCGAGGAGTTCCTGGAGCAGCTGATGTCCCTGGACGAGGCCGCGCAGGAAGGTCTGGCGCAGATCTCCTCCTTCGGCACCTCGGTGGGCGGCCTGGTCCGGGTGAGCCGGCACCTCCGCAAGCCGGTGAAGGAGATCTCCGCCGCGGTGAAGCAACTGACCTCCGCCATCACGAGGATGGGGGAGTGGGCGGCCAAGGCCCGTGCGCTGGCGCACCGTGCCACCGCGTGACACCCCCTCCCAGGGACCCGGACCTCCTCACAGGCCCGGGTCCTGTGCGCCTGCTGCTGGCACACTCACGGGCGGCCAAGCCGATCGACCTGCGGGTCATTCGCCCTACGTCAGCCGTCGTTCTCCGACGACGGGATGTAGGCGCCCGGCACGTCGTTCGGCGCGTAGATCTTGCTGTCGCCCGGGTACGGCTTGGACCAGTTGTGCGTCTCGTACCACGTGAGGCGGTTCATCTGCTCGGGGTTCGCGAAGTCGGGCACCGCCTTGGTGCCGGTGAGCCGCTGGTGGGACTCCCAGGCCTTCCACTGCGCCGCGACCTTCCGCTCGGACGCCGGCACCGTCACCAAGGTCTGCGCGGGCGCCGCTCCCGCGACCTGCGGACTCGGGGTGTCCGAGCCGCAGGAGGGCTGGGTGCTCAGGCCGAGGGTCAGCGAGGTCCGGTTGGGCTGCGCCTTGAACGGCGTGTAGTCCGGCTTCCGGGTGAACGCGCCGAACATCGGGGTGGCCGCGCTGTCCATCTGGTTCATCGGGTGGATCCCGAGGATCTGCTCGATGGTGCGGATCATCGTGATCTGCGAGTAGTAGTGGCTGTCGACGGTGCCGTGCTGGGCCCACGGGCTGATGACCTGGACCGGGGCACGGTGGCCGTCGACGTGGTCGAGGCCGGCCTGTGAGTCGTCCTCGACGACGAAGATCGCCGAGTCCTTCCAGTACTGGCTGTGCGTGATCTCGTCGACCATCTTGCCGACCGCGAGGTCGTTGTCCGCGACCTCGGCAGCCGGGCTCGGCGGGCCACCGGTGTGGTCGTTGGAGAACCAGAACATGTTCAGGTTCGCCGGACCGTTCTTCTCGAAGTCCTGCTTCCAGACCTGTTCCTTGTAGACGTCCGGGACACTGAGGTCGAACAGCGGGAAGCCGGGCACCGACACCTTGTTGAGCGAGGGGATCGCCGACCCCGTCTGAATGGGGTAGGCGGTCTTCTGCCCCGTCGCCTCCATGTTCTTGGCGTCGCAGTACAGGTTCTGCCAGGTCGCGTCGGACGGCTTGCTCTCGATCGACTGGAACTCGCCGTAGTCCTTGACGGACTTGCCGGCCGCCTGCGCGCCGCTCCAGATGAAGCCGGACTTCTGGTGGCCGAGAACGTCGTCCTCGGTGTCGTAACTGCGGGTGTACTCACCGGCCGAGGACTCGGTGTACTCCGGGTTGTCCGACTGCATCAGCCAGTTGTGGCCCTCGGCGGAGTTCGTGCCGATGTCGTAGATGTTGTCGTACAGGCCGAACTGCTGGGCCAGCGCGTGCTGATTCGGCGTGACGTTCTCGCCGAACTGCGTGAGCGAGGAGTCGCCGTTGCCCTGCTTCATGTCACCGAAGACCTGGTCGTAGGTCCGGTTTTCCTTGACGAGCAGGAAGACGTGCTTGATCGTCGAGGGGTCGCCGAGCCGCACCGGGACCGGAACCGGCTTCGCGTGGCTCTTGCCCTTGGCCGTCGTGACCGAGCCGGGGGTCCAGCCGTTCTGCTTGAAGACCTTGGCCGTCTCGGATCTGATGACGCTGTCGTCCGGCAGCGTGAACTGCGTCAGGCTGGAGGTCGTGTCGTGGGTGCCGTGCCCGGCGTTGGTGGTGGGACGGCGGGCGTCGATGCCACGGGTGTTGGAGACGACCACCTTCTTGCCGGCCGTGGTGATCTCCGAGGGGAAGTAGTCCGTCGGGAGGAGCCCGACGAAACCGGCCGGCTGCTGCGGGGAGGTGTATCGGTAGACCGCGACCGCGTTGGCGCGGCCGAGCGTCACCAGCAGGTGACCGTCGTGCGTGAGCGTCACCGCGTTGGGTTCGTAGCCGACCTTCGCCTCCGGCCACGGCTGGGTGGCGATGGTCTGTACGACCTTGTCCTTGGCGGTGTCGATGACCGACACGCTGTTGTCGGCGGTGTTGGTGACGAACACCGCACCCTTCGTCGCGTACACCGCGGTCGGGTGCAGACCGACGTCGATGCTCCCCACGGCCGCCGACGGGTCCGCCAGGTCGATGACGCTGACCGTGCCGGTGGTGGCGGCGCCGGTGTCCGGGTCGGCCGGCACCCTGGTGCCGTAGGAGTTCATCGTGGTGTCGCCGGCCTTGGCCGGACGCCCGCCCTCGTTGCTGACGTAGAGCTTGTCGCCGACCAGGGCGATGCCACGGGGCGCGTTGCCCACGGCCCAGGTCTGCTTGACGGCGCCGGTCGCCGCGTCGATGGCGACCACCCGGTTCTGGCCGTTGACCGCCGAGTACACGGTGGAGCCGTCGGCCGAGAACACGGCCCCATCCACGAGCGCGTGCTGGGAGCCGTCGGCCGGCATGGAGACGGTCGTCGGGTGGGAGAGCGTGCCGTCGGCGTTCACGTCGAACCTGGTGTAGCCGTCGCTCTGCCCCAGCCACAGCTGCTTGCCGTCGGGCGAGTACGTCGGGCCCTCCTGGCCGACGGAGGCGCTGCTGATGCGCAGGTCGTCCGCGGCGTTGGTGCCGACCTTCTGCTTCACCTGACCGGTCTTCAGGTCCATGATGACCAGCGCCGCGTCACCGTCGGCCACCGCGGCGGCGAGGTGGCTGCCGTCCGGGCTGACCGAGGACGACATGATCTTGCCGTCGTTGATGACGGTGCGGTCGCCGTACGGGGCTATGTACTGGTCGTCCGAGGCGACCTGGCCGTGGGCGGTGACCTGGCCGACCTGCTGGGTGCCGAACTGGTGGGTCTGGGCGACCGCGGTGCCCGTGATGCCCAGGGTGACGGCGATGCCCGCCGTCACCAGCATGGTCCGGCGGCCGACTCGTCTGCCGAAGAGGCTGATCTGTCCCTGCTCGTTGATCCGGCGCCGGCGTGTTACCTGCACGGAATTATCCCTTCGAGGTGGTGTCGAGCAGTTCGGCGTTGCCGTCGAACTGCCACAGGGGGTTCGGGGCGTCCCCGGTCGGGGTCCGGACAAGGAAGTAGCCGTTGACTTCCTTCGGTCCGTCGCCGTCGGCCACGAACCGCCCGTCGGGGGTGACGTCGAGTTGGTAGACGGCCTGCCCCGCGGTCGCGACGCCGGGGAGGTGCCAGGTGACGACGCAACGCCAGTCGTTGCCCGCGCCCTCGGGGGCGACCTGGCCATCTCCCTTGCTGCACGCCGCCGTCGCCCGCACCTGCGCTTCGGTGACGGCGGGGCGGTGGAGCTGCGCGGTCTGCATCCGGTAGAGGTGGGCGAACGCCGTGGCCAGCGAGTGCTGCACCTTGTCCTGCGTGATCCCCGAGCCCGTGGCCGAGGTCGTCGCGGTGACGACCGCCATGGTCGCGGCGACCAGGCCCACGAGCGGCAGGACTCCGGCGGTGACCGCGCGGCGCGCCGAGCCGTCGTCGGTCGGGTTGGTGAAGTCGCGCCGCAGGAAGAGCAGATACGCCAGCGCTGTCGCGGCCAACGCCCACAGCAGGCTGACGACGATGCCGATGAGCAGCGGGGCGAGCTGGACCGGGCTGGTGAACAGGCCGTTCCAGGAGATGAAGGCGTAGCCGGGCAGGGAGAGGCGTACGGCGACGGGCAGCGGCATCATCTGGGCGAGCTGCATCGCGAGCGCGACGAGCGCGGGCAGCAGCAGCCCCATCGGGGACCGCCCGAGCGCGACCGAACCGAGCAGTCCGATACCGGCGAGGGCCAGGGTCGGGGCGAGCACGCAGACCCAGGCGAGCAGGACCTTCACCGCGGCGTCCGACGGCGACAGCAGGTGGCCGTCGAGGCCCACCAGCGGCTGGTTGCCGACCGCCGGCACACCGCCGACCGCGCTGGAACAGGCCAGCCCGGCCACGAGCAGCAGCAGGACGGTGAGGCCGGCCAGCGCCTTCGCCGCGAAGATCCGGCGCGGCGAACGGACCGCCACGAGCAGGTGCCGCCAGGTGCCGAGACGGTCCTCGGAGGCGAACACGTCGCCGGCCACGACCGAGGTCAGCAGCGGCAGCGCCCAGGTGCCCGCGAAACCGAGCAGCACCAGCGGCCCGGCCCACCCAGTGGCGTGCATCCAGCGGCCGAAGAGGGTGTCGGAGGGCAGCGTGCTCTGCCGGCTCACCGCGGCGACGAAGAGCCCCGGCGCGATCCAGCAGGCCAGGACCAGCAGCCGGATCCGCCACTGCGAGACCAACTTGACGAGCTCGAAGCGGTATCCGCGCGCCACCGAGACGCGGGGCGCCCCCTGAACAGGGGGGTGGGCGATGGTCGCGGTCATCGGGCCGCCTCCTGCTGTTCGGTGAGGGCGAGGAACGCGGCCTCCAGCGGCGACACCACGGGCGCGAGCTCACGCACCGCGACGCCCGCCCGCACGAGCCGCACCACCAGTTCGTCGAGGGCGGGCACCAGCGCCCGCACGACCAGCACATCGGCGTGGTGCCGTGGCCCGGCATCGTCGACGACCCCGATCCCCTCGGACTCGACGGCCAGTCGGCGGGCGGCCCGCGGGTCGGAGGTGAGCAGCCGGTAGTCCAGCTCACGGTTCTCGGCGGCCAGCTTGCCGAGCGGGCCGGAGAAGACGACCCGGCCGGTGGCGATGATGGTGACGTCGGAGCACAGCGCCTCGAGGTCGTCCATCCGATGGCTCGACAGCACGACGGCGGTTCCCTCCGCCGCGAGCCGGGTGAGGACACCGTGCACGTGCTTCTTCCCGGCCGGGTCGAGACCGTTGGACGGCTCGTCGAGCACCAGCAGCCGGGGCCTGGCAAGCAAGGCCGCGGCGAGCCCCAGCCGTTGACGCATGCCGAGGGAGAAGCCACGGGCCCGGTCGTCGGCGACATCGGTGAGCCCGACCTGCTCGAGCACGTCGTCGATCCCCGCCGTCCGCGCGTTGCGACCGCGCAGGGTCGCCAGCGCGGCGAGGTTCTGGCGCGCGGTCAGCGAGGGATAGAGACCGGGCCCGTCCACGAAACCGGCTACACCGTCGGGAGCGGCGAGCGCCCGCCCCACCGGCGCCCCCAGAATCTCCAAGCTGCCGTTGTCGGCTACCGCCAGACCCAGAAGGACACCGAGCAACGTCGTCTTACCGGCGCCGTTGGGCCCGACCAGACCGTGGATCTGCCCCTGCGCCACATCCAGATCGATGCCGTCGAGGGCGACGACATCACCGAAACACTTGGTGATCCCACGAGCCCGGACTGCGAGGAATGTGTTCATAGTCCCTATCTCCCAAAACCCTCAGGAAACTTAGTGACCACACGCAGCGCAGGCAGGGGCAGTTGATTGAACGTACATGGAACGGATCGTCAAGGCATCGGCAAGTCGCCGTCCACGAGTGGCGGCTTCAGTGGCGGGTGTGGGCGACACCTGGACGAGAGGTGGGGGGATCCTCCTGCCTACGGCAGGCTGCCCGAACGGTCCGGCAGGCGGGCGGACACGGCCTGGCCCAGCGCCACCTGCAGGGACGCGAGGACGAGGAAGCCGGACGCGTACAGGATGGGGCAGGCGGTCCTCCACCCGGCCGCCACGCCGGCATCGCGGCGAGGACGTACAGCATCGACGCACCGTACATCACGCGCGCAACCCGACTTCAGGCTCTAGAAGAAGCCGAGTTTCTGAGGGCTGTAAGAACAAAGAATGTTCTTGGTCTGCTGGTGGTACACGGTTCGGATGCAGTTTGACCAGCGATAACAGCTCCGCTCGCCACAAGCTGCGGATGGCTGGTCCGGGTATGGTCCGGATCTTGGTTCGAAGGTTTGTGGTGATGAGCGCTGCTCACGTGTTGCGCTTGTACGACGATGACGGCCTCGGCACTGCTTCGAGAGGCGACGACGGGCCGCAGAAGACTGTCCTGACCGGGCTGCACCAAGGCTGGATCCGGCGCTGGCGTAGGCCAGCGGCGGTTTCTTCGGCCCGGCCCTACAACCGTGCCACTGTCCTCGCAGGACCGCGACGACACGGTGTTGAGAATTCGTCCCGTAGGCGCTTGGTTGCCCGAGGCGTCGCGGCGGCGGGTTGATCAGTGCCTACCAGTGCCTCCCGACTCTGTGACGCCACCGGGTCATGATCGCAGAACCACGGTTCGAAGGGGCGGCGCCGGCGCACTATGGCTGTGAGTGCGCTTCCGCTGCTTTTCGCCATTCGTCGGCAGAGCTCCGCTTGGCGTGACCGGGGCTGTTTCCGCAGGTGAGAGAGGGACGGCCACGCGCCGTGTGAGGACTGGCGGAAAGGGCCATGGCGAACCGCTTGGTAGCTGAGAAGGGCATTCGCCCAGCTGAGCTGCCTCAGGCTCGCTGCCCCGTGAATTGGCCTGACGGTGTGGGCCCTCCTGGCCTGATGGCGACTCGACCCGGGCGTAGCACCGTGATGACCCATCAGCTGCTGTCAGTGCCCACTGCTACACCCTTTTGTTGGGATGAGCCGCGCTCCGCGGCCCACCGACGGGAGGGGGAAACATGTCGAAGGTGCCGGACGGGTCCCACCGGGTACGCGGACACATCCGTCGCAATCCGAAGCCCAGGAGCGCCAAGCGCATGAGCGGTTGGATGATTGCCGGCTTACTGGCCGGCGTGTGGCTGTGGGGGCAGGTGTTCGGGTTCAGTGAGTCCACCGCCACGACACCGCCGACGGATCCGAAGCCGCCGGCCAGCGCGACGGCCGAGCGCTGATGGGACGGATACGTCTGCGGCGTCCTCGCGGTGCCGCGGAACTGGTCGCAGCGGCTGTAGTCGCCCTGGCGGTGCTCGTCCTGGTGGCGCAGACGGCGGCCAAGGCAGTCGGCACACTGAAGGCGGCATGGCCTGCCCTGCTGGCTCTCGCCCTGCTCACGGGAGCCGTCGCGGCGTGGCGGATCACGCAGGCGACCACGATGCGGCGTCGGGAGAAGGAGCGGCTGGCCACTCTGCGGATCACGCTCGCGGAGTTCGACACCATGGACGACCGTCGCTTCGAGTACGCCCTGCGGGATCTGCTGGTCCGCGACGGCTGGCCGGCCCGCAGAGTAGGTGGCGGCGGCGACCAGGCCGCCGACGTCATCGGTGACCATCCGCAGCGCGGCCGGATCGTGGTGCAGGCCAAGCACACTCGCGTCGGCGGGAAAGTGGGCTCAGCTGTGATGTACGCGGTGAAGGGGACGGCCGGGCCGGTCCACAAAGCCGATCACGCTGTCGTCGTCACCAACGGAGCCTTCACCCGCGATGCCATGGCGTGGGGCGACCGGCACGGCGTCCACTGGATCGACCGGGAAAAGCTTCGGCGCTGGGCCGAGGACGGTGCCGCTCTGCGCGAGCTCCTCGGATTGTCCGCGCGCTCCCGCCCGAGCCGATTCAGGCGTGCGGCATGACTGGCAAAGAGCGTGATCGCTGCCCAAGACGTCTGGAGGTGGGGTGTTCGACGAGGACGGGTCGCTCGACCCGCTGCTGAAGTTCCTGCTGTATGCGGTCATCGCGCTGGCCGTCGGAAAGATGCTCTGGGAGTGGCTCACCGAGGACGTCGGCCAGTGGATCACCGCAGATTTGTGGGGGCTGATAGCCGATCACCCGTGGTGGACCGGGCTCTTCGTGGTCGGCGGACTGCCCATGCTGCTCCTGCTCGGCAGGATCCTGTCGTTCCTGTTCGGCGTCAACACCTACGCTTACGCGGACGACACGTTCGCCGCTCCCTCTGGCGATGTGATCGAAGCGGACGCGCTGACCTTCAAGATGAAGCAGCTTTCGTCGATGAGCGCGACGGGTTTCGAGCAGGCGTGCACTGATCTCCTGGCCCGTGACGGATTCCGGCGTCCCAAGCGGGTCGGAGGCGCCGGTGACCTCGGCGTGGACATCACTGCCCGCGATGACGAAGACCGCCTCCTGATCGTGCAGTGCAAGCAGTATCAGAGCCCAGTCGGGTCAGGCCACGTGCAGAAGTTCAACGGGACAGCCCGCCCGCACCACGGAGCCGACCTCCCGATCATGATCGCGCTCAACGGCTTCACGCAGCCGGCGATCGACTTCGCCCAGCATCACCAGCTCATCCTCATGGGCCGCCCGGAATTGAAACGATGGGCCCACGGCGAGCACCTCTACGACGTCCTCGGCATCCAAAGCACGACACAGTGACGCCAGCGCACACGCAGCAGAGCCATTCCCGGGGAGCTCCCGCCTATCTATCGGTGGTCCCTTCTCGGGATCAGTCCGGAAGGAACTACCCAATGGGCCCGCGTCAGGATCCGCTTGCCCGCTACCCGGCTTGCAGCGTACGAGCGCTTTGATCAAACGGGCAGGCTACGGAGCCACAGGCTGCCGGTGTCAAACGTCCTTCAGGGCTCCTTCGCGCTCAGTAGGATCACCGGCAGAGTGGGGCGGGAGGCGCACGGGGTGGGGAGCAGCGGTATGGCAGCGGGGGGCTGGCGACCGTCGGCGGAGCGTGCGCGGCAGCGCCGGTCGGCAGTTGTGCGCAGGCGTGTGCACGAGAAGGCGCTGGTCGAGGTGCGCGGCTGTCTGCGGGACTGGGACGACGGCCGTGACGCGGCCCGTGAGGCCAAGGCCGTGGCCGAGACGATCATCGCGCCCGAGTACGAGGGTCGGGTGCTCATCGAGTTGTTGCAGAACGCGCACGACGCGCACCCGGCCAGAGCCACCGACGGACGCATCGAGATCCGGTTGGACGAGGACGAGGGTGAGCACGGCACCCTCTATGTGGCCAATCGCGGTAAGCCGTTCGGCGGCAAGAACTTCAAGGACCTGTGCAGCATCGCCCTTTCCAGCAAGCGTGCCGACGCCGGGATCGGCCACAAGGGCGTCGGTTTCAGGAGCGTGCTGCACCTGTGCGACGCGCCCGAGGTCTACAGCGTGGCCAGGGAGGGGTCCCGGCTCCTCGACGGGTTCACCTTCCGGTTCGCCCGGCTCGACGACTACGACGCGCTCGCCCGGGAGGTGGCGCCCGAACGCGACGGTTTTGCCGACCACTTGAAGGAGAACCTGCTCACGCTGAAGGTGCCGGTCTTCCTGGAGGAGCCACCGAAGACCGTCCAAGGCTTCGCGCGCCGGGGCTTTGTCACCGTCATCCGTCTGCCGCTGAAGTCACCCGACGCGCGCTCGGCCGCCGGGGCGCAGGTGCGAGAACTCATGGACGATAACGCCCCGTTCGAACTGTTCCTCGACCGGCTGGAACGTGTCCGGCTGGAGTGGCGGGCCGCGGGAGAGACCCGGCGCAGGACGTACGACCGTCAGGTGGAGGTGCTGCACCACGCCCGTGGCCTGAAGGTGCAGCAGATCACCTTGCGTCGGCGGATGCGTCTGATCGTCATCTGCGGGAAGGCCGACCCGGACCGCGCCCGGGAGGCGCTCGCCGCGTCGATCGAGAAGAGCGGGATGCGACGCGACTGGATGGCCTGGGAGAAGAAGGCCGAGGTACGCGTCGCCGTACCGGTCGCCGATCCCCTACGGGACGGGCGGCTCTACGCCTTCCTGCCGATGGGCGAGCAGATCCCGGCACCCGTCCGCGGGTATGTCCACGCACCGTTCTTCGCGGAGATGAACCGTCGTTCGTTCAACGAGGCGGTGCCGTGGAACGGCCTGCTGCTCGACACAGTGGCTGAGGTGTGCGCCCGCGCGGTGCTTGCAGCGGCGGACAGGCGGGCACCGATTCCGCCCGGCGCGCTCGTCGACCTGATGTGCTGGCAGCCCAAGGCTCTGGCACGGCTGACGTCTGCCTTCCAACGGCTAGACGATGGCATCGCCCACGTGCCGTTCATCCCGGTGATCGGAGCGACACCAGGGGCTCGCACCTCCCTGCACCGTGCCCTTCTGTGGGAAGGGAAGGACGGCTCCACGATCTTCACCCCGCACGCCGTCGCCGCCACGGGGGTCATGGATCTCCTCGATCCGCATCTGCACCCCACTCGGTTGCGGCGACTGGCGTCCCTGGCCAGGAGCACGGGCACGCGCCTCGAACCCCCCACAGAGCGCCTCGCGTCGTGGGCGGAAGGGCTCGCCGGGGCCGCCGTACGTGACACCTTTGATCCCGGATGGTGGGCGGACTTCTACTACGACCTCTCCCAGGCGTTCCCCGACGGCTCGGCCCTGACCGGCAAGCGGATCGTCATTACTTCCCGGTCGACGACGGCACCGGCCGGCGCGGATGGCGTCTTCTTCGACCGCGACCCCCCGCAGGGCGGCTCCCTGCCGACCCTGCCCGACGGCCTGTCCGACCGCCTGCACTTCGTGCACGAGCGCATCGCCTGGTCCGGCAAGGGCCGCAAGCGCAGAGCCCAGGGCCGCAAGTGGCTCAGGACCGCGAACCTCGTCCATGACTACGGCGCCGACCGAGTGCTCGCGGTCGTCGCAGCCGCACTGAGCGCGGACAGCGAGGACAACGGCGTACGACTGGCCTGCCTGCGCTACGCCTGCGCGGTCTCCCACGCTCTGGAGACGGAGGGCCGCAGGGCTCCCGTCCTGGGAAATCTTCAGGTACTGACCCGGGCCGGCTGGATCGACGCGAGCCGCGCCATGTTCGGGCCGGGCTGGCCAGCAGAGCACTCCTCCGTCGACGACACCCTGACCCGATTCCTGGAGCGCGCCCGGGAACTGTCTCCCGTGCTCACCCAGACGGAAGGACGGCTCCTCGTCCGCCCCGACGAGCTGTGCGGTGACGCGATCCCCGTGGAGGCCATGCGGCGCTTCCTCGAACGGCACCACGTCGCTCACGGCCTCCTTCCCCGGTACGAGACCTTCCGCACCAGTGTCAGGGGAGACGCCCTCAACCGGCCCTCCCGTTTCTGGGCCCCGGACCGGCCGGACCTGCTGCCGAAGTGGCGGACGAGCGCCGAGCGCTGGCGGAACCGGCGTAGGGTCGGCTACATCAGCGTGGAGTACCACTCACGCTCCCATACCGCGGCCATGCTGCCCGGCCAGGACGACTACGCCGCCTTCTCCGAAGAGGACCGCAGACTCTACGCGGAGCTCATCGTGCACGGCCTCGCCTTCGCCTGGGCCGACTCCGCACTGGAGATGCAGTTCGTACGCCACAGCGATCCCACCGGGACGCCCTGGCCCACTCCGCTGTCCGCCTTCCTCACCCACGCACTGTGGATCCCGCAGACGGCCGCCCCGAGCGCCACCTCGGAGGGAACCGTGTTCGCCACCGCCGGCACGGCCTGGTGGTGGCACGGCACGCAGCCCCCGCCCCAGTTCCTCGGCGTGGTGCCGGCTTCCTTGCGCAGCAGGCGGTCCGCCAAGCTCGTGGCACGGCTCGGCCTGCTCGGCATCCGCTCCTGGGACGATCCCGGCACCGCGCTCGACCGGCTCCGCCACCTGCCGGACCTCGTGCAGGCCAACGCCCACCTCAGGGAAGGAAGACTCGCGCACGAGATCGGACGGGAGTACGAAAAGGCGTGGGCGCAGCTGCTGCCGACGGAGGGCGGGACGCGCGCCGCTGACGGCGGGCAGCCTGCGGCGCCGCGCCGGCTGCTGGTGACCCGCGCTGGCGCCCTCGCCTCGCTGGACCCGGCGGAGACGGACGAGACGGTCTTCGTCCCGGATCCTGACGGGATCCAGAACCGAGCCCTTCTGGACCGGGTCCCCGTGCCCGTGATCCCGGTACGGGACAGGGCACTGGGCGGCCGGGTCCACGCCTTCCTCCAACGGAGGACTACGTTCGACGTCCAGCGGTGCGGCGAGGCCGCGCACGACATCCAGGCCGACGGATTGCCCGTCCGTGACGCACCGCACGTGCCGTTGACGGAGTACGCGGGATCCTGGCTGCTCACCCTGGTCGCGGCCCTGGTGGAGTTCGACGAGGAACGAGCGTCCCGTCCGGAGCCCGTCGCCGCGGCCGACGTGGCCGGCCTACTGCATCGCTGCGACGTGACCGTGGCCGGCGAGGCCGTCCTCTGGATCGCCGGCCACCGCCTCACCGAGCACGGAGCGGCCCGAGCCCTGCTGCACCCGCACCCAGACCGGCCCCGTGTGGTCGTCGTGCACAGCGAGCCGCGTACCGGCTGGCGAGTGCTCCGCACCGCCGCCCCCGCCGTGGCTGCCCTTATCGGCGCACCCTACCTCGCAGACCCGTTGTGGAAGGCGCTGACCAAACTGGAGGAACGCGGCCTGAAGACCGACCACGTCCCGGAGGAGGATCTCACGGACGTCCTGGACCTGCGGCCGCACCAATTGCACGCCGTCCTCGCCGAGCGGGCGTCACAGCGTTCCGGCAGCGCGCGGCTAGTCCCCCTCCTCGCCTGCCTCGATCTCGACCTCGCGGAGCAACTGCGGCAACAGGCCGACGACTTCTCCCACCACGCCGCCCTCTTCACCTGGCTCACCGACCGGATCGGCGCACCGAACGGGGAACAGCTCATGCGGTTGCTGGAGGACGACGACCGGGAACGGCAACTAAGCGCTATATCCGTTCCCCTGGCCGACGCCAACCGCGCATGGAGCACCCTGGGCCTCCCGGAGATCGACAACAGGGACCGGCATGAACGGCAGTTCGCGGCATGGCTTCAGCGGAACCGTCCCGCGCTCGCCGAGCGGATCAGGGACGCCTACAGGGACGTCCACCGGTCCGGACGGTCCCTGGCCGGGTACGTGAAGCTGCGCGACCTCTCCCTACTCGCGCCGGACCCGGCCTGGCACACGACGCTGTGGCATCTCTCCGACGAACTTCTCCAAGCCCACGCGGACGCCTGGCTGATGAAACAGCTTCCCGCACCCTCCTCGACGTCACGCCTGCTGAGGCCGCTGGCCGAGGTACGCGAGGCATCCAGCACAGCGGTGCACAGGCAGGTACCGCGGCTGCGCCAACTAATCGAGGAATGGGAGCGCCTTCATGCCGCAAGTCGCCCCACGGTGCTGCCCCCGGCCCAGGACGTCCTGCGGGAACTGGACGGCGACGGCCTGCTGGACTTCGAAGTCTTGTCCGTGAAGGCGTTGATCGCTTGGCTTGGGGCTCGCGGCCACTGGCCCCAAGACATGCCTCTGTCGGACCGGCGCGCGGACCTCGGACTGGCCGCGACACGTCCCCCGGATCCCGCGGGGAACACTGGCGGGGCCACGGGCGGAAACCGATCCGGAGGGTCGGCACCCGGCCCTCATGTCATGCTGAACGGCAGGCCCGTGTCGGCCCTGCCCGATGACCTGGCGGCGCTCTCCCGCGAGGTGGCCGCAGACCTCACGCCTGAGCAGCGGGCCACCTCGGCCACGTCCGCCACGGCGCTCGCGCCCCGCATTCCGCAGCCACGCACCTCCTCGTCGTCCGGTGCAAGGTCGCACAGCGGTTCGTACCAGGTCCCCGCGAGCGACCAGGACCGGACATTGGCCGTGGGCCTTGCGGGGGAGGCGGCGGTGGCCGCGTGGCTGCAAGAGCAGTTCGGGGTCGAACCACAGGACTCATGGAAGTCCGGCCTGCGAGTTCACGGGCTCGCCGGCGCGCAGCCGGGGGACGACCGGCTCGGCTACGACTTCCTCATCCACGACGGCGACGCGACCTACCTCTACGAGGTCAAGGCATCCACCGGCGACAGTGGCGAGATCATCCTCGGCGAATCCGAGGTTCGACGCGCTTCTCGCCTGCAGCCGGACGAGACGTACTTCATCGTGTACGTCTCTCACGTCCTCGACCGCGACCGCCGCAACATCACCGTCCTGCCCAACCCATTCGGCGCCCCCGACCTCGCTGGCTATGAACTGGTCAGCACCCAGCTGAGGCTCCGATTCAACCTTGGCTGAATCAACCGGCTTACCCGGACGCTGGTCATCTGGCCTCCGCAGCGGGGCTGGTGCCAGTCCCGAGGGACTCGGGTCGTCGCATCGGCAACCTGCACCGGCCCAAGCGCTATAGCCGACGCCTACGCAGGGTCTTCTACCTGTCCGCGCAGACCAGCATCATCCACAAGGGCCCGAACAGGGACTTCTACCTCAAGAAGCGCGGTGAGGGCCTTAAGCATGTACAGGCCGTTATCGCGCTCGCCCGTCGGTGCGTCAGTGTCCTGTGGGCTCTCCTACGCGACAACCGAGTCTTCGCACCTCTCGCGCCGACCAGGGGATGAGGTTCTGCGAGGGCGACTGATCGAACGTGTATTTGCGCCAGGCTCGGAACCGATCAAGTCAGAGTAGATCAAGTGCAGGTTGTGCACTTCCTGTGCCAGGTAGCTCTGTTGGGGCCCAGGTCGCATGGCGTGTACCTGAGAACAGGGGTGTAAATGATGATGAAACGTGTGCTCGCGCGGGCCCGAATACGCGCAGCCGCTGTACTGGTTCCCGGGCTGGTTGCTTCATTACTCATGCCCTTGAGTAGTGCCCAGGCTGACGGATCTGACTCGCTGAGCATGGAGTCATACATGCGGCCGGTGAACGCCGAGCCGCTCGACCTCGCGGAACTTCAACAGAAGCCGAGCAAGCTACGTACCCTGTCCAGCGAGGAGACCACGCAGGCCGTTCTGCCTCGCGAGACGCTCGGCCAGGCCAAAACCTACGCTCCGCTCGCCACGGAGTATTCGGCGCGATATCAGCCTCCGAGTCGTAGGCCGCTCGACTCTCGAGCGCCGGCGGCAGTCAGCCTTCCCGAGCCGCCGCGCACGATGACGAAACAGGAATGCATCGCGGGACTCGCGACGAATACTTTCTACGTCAAGTCCCGCTATGCGCTGTGCTCCGGTAAGCAGTTCGAGCAGGTCTGGCTGCGCAACGGCAAAGCCGTCGGCACCAGTCAGTTCGATGTTCTCGCCATCGGCACCATCCCGAAGAACAGCAGGACCATCACGATCACCTATCACTTCACTGACTTCACTGCGGCCAAGGATAATGGTGCCGCTGCGATGGGCATCACGACGAAGGGCAGCGTCACCCATCTCTGGCCGTCCACAGCTGCCTACACGCAGGGCGGCGTGAAGATGCCCTTCACCCGGACATGGAGTGAGCTGCTGGGTGCGGACGCGTACAAGCACACGCTGACCGTCGCCGGCGGCCAGGGGTCTGACACCGCGAAGACGGATCTTATCGCCGCGGTGTACGTGCCGAACATCAGCCTCAAGGCACCGCCCGCTTGGTCGTCGCTGCCGATCACGGGCGGCGACTTGTTCATGCTGCCGCCCCGATGGGACAAGGCTCCGTACTTGCCCAATGCAGCGGCGGGGGCAGCCTCGTGGGCCGTCGTCACGCCGCTGCAGTACAGCACGGCGGCCGGTGCTCCGGAGCGGGAGGTGGCCCTGCATATCCAAAAGGCGTTCACCACTCCAGGTATGACGCAGCCCCCCATGGCGAAGAAGGACGTTCCAGGCAAGGGTCCCAAGCCCGGGCTGACGCGCCTGTACTGGGACACCAAACGCCGGGAGTTGAACCGCAACCGCTCCGTCTACAATTGCGGGAAGTACTTCGGTGAGGACTACGCAACGTCAGCCGGGTATGCGAGAGAATGTGATGAGTATCCGATGGCATCTACGTACGAGGGAGCAGGCCACTCCGACTACGATCACCTCGCCGAGCCGGGGAACTTCAGCGTCTTACCTGTCAAGAAGGAGGACAATGGAGCTGCCGGAAACTTGCTCGCCCAGTTCTATGACAAGAACAGGGTCATAGACGGACCGGACGACGGCTTCTGGGTCGAGATTACTTCGTAGCGACTTTGACAGGTATGGGGGCGGCTCGGAGAGAAGAGCCGTCCCCACCACTTCAGGCGTTCGGCCAGAACTGTGTGATGTAGCGCTCGACTCCGTGCACCACCGCGTGCTGGGTCTGCGCAGCTGCCGCCTCACGGCCGGTACACACCACTCGCACCGTCCAGACGCCCGGGTCGTCCGACAACTCGATCACCTCTGGCATCGGTCCCGCCGCCGTACCCCTGGCGCGCAACTTGCCCGAACAAACGATGCTCGCAAGAGCTGTCTCGTCCCACACGCCGGCCGGCACCGCCGGTTCTCCGTCCCAGACCTCCACCGTCAGGGACGCGGTGTGGGTGTGCCCGGCACTGTAGAAATCAAGGCGCCCAGGATGGGCAGTGAGGAACGTGCCGCTCTCGAAACCCTCCGGGAACAGCACAGGAACCTGCGTGTCGTCGAAGTCCTGCAAGGCCCATCCGTTGTAGTCGACATTCACCGGATACTCCTGGCGCCTGATCAGGCTGGCCACGTCACCCACCCCTTGTCGTCGTCTGGTGCGAGGGGCTCCATCATCGTCGATCTTCGGCGGCGAAATCACTGGGAACCAGCCGTTGCACGGCGAGGCGGCAGTAGCTGCGCAGACAAGACATGGGCCTCGACGCTCTTCGATAGACCGTGCAGGTGGCTTGACTCAGTCATTGCGACTCCTCGTGATCGATGCGGGCCAGGACCAGGATGTTGTCGGCGACGACGCTCCAGTCGGCAGCCACCAGAGCCATGAGAGCGGCGTGTAGGCGCGGGCCAGTTGTCTCTGGCCGTAGATCTGCCAGGCCCGGGTGTTGGTGTCCTCGGCGGGCACGGTTGCCTCCTGGGTGGGGATGTTGGGGGTCAGGTGTGCGTGATCAGGTAGGCGGGGCCTTCACCGCGCCGGGCTCGTTCGATGGCGTCGAGACGGGTGAAGGCGCGCGGAGCCATCAGTTCCTGCCAGGTCGCGAGGTCGTGGACGGCCCACATGTCGTGCTCGGCGGGATCGAGGCGGATCCGGCCGAGCTGGCCGGCGGTCAGCTGCCCTCCGTCGAAGATGAGCCCCACCTTGTTCAGCGGCAGCCGGGGCCCGGCGTGCAGGAAGTGCGTCAGGAGCAGCTTCGGCGTGTCCAGACCGAGTTCGAGGCCCGTCTCCTCGACCGCCTCGCGCCGGGCCGTCTGCAGCGGGTCCTCGCCTGGGACGTCCAGGTTGCCACCCGGGAACTGCCAGAGTCTCGAGCCGTAGACCGAGCGCAGTTGGACCGGCCGGTCGTTCTTGAGCAGATCCTCGAAGGAGTGGTACGGGGTGATCCGCTTCACGATGACGTTGAGTTCCCGCCCGGTGTCCCGGTCGTGGAAGACGACCGTGTCACCGACTGCGACGGCGCGCTTCTGCGGGGTGGCCACCCTCACTTCGATCGTCTTGCGGCCTGCTTCCACTTGGCGGTAGTACCGCCCGAGCAGGCGCATGTGGTGCTCTTGTGGTTCACCTCCGGTCGCCGGGCTCGGGACAGCCGGGATCGCCTGCTGGGTGTCGTCAGGCACGCGTGCCTCCGTTTCGATGCGGTCCGCCGGTTGCGGCCTTGGGATCGCAGGCGCGCCAGGGTGCGGTGGCCGCGCTCCTGTGGTTCCGGATCGGCGTGGGTGGCGAGAAAGTGGACGAGGATGCCGGCGCGCTAGGGCAGTTCGATCGGTCCGTAGCGCGCGTGCGGCTCCTGCCGCATCAGCGCGTCGTACCGATCCGCTACCGAGAAGTGCCAGAACTCGGTCGCATAGTTGGTAAAACCTGCGTTCTCCATAGCGTTGAGCAGCAGCGTGCGGTGGTGGCGCGCGCGATCACTGAGGTTCGGGGCGTGAGTGAAGCAGGCGCCGTCGCTCTCCTCGGGGGAGGCATTGACGCGGGTGCCGAGGTCGAGTTCGTGGCCGTCCTGGTCGACGAGGGTTACGTCCACGGCCGCGCCCGCGGAGTGGGGCGCGATCTCCGGTGGTGATACGTACCGGCTGGCAGCCTGGTACAGCTGCTCAGCTGTCCAGCCGCGGTGAGCGGCGGCCAGCTCGTCCCGGTACTCGGTGAAGTAGCGCTGCTGTAGAGCCAGCGGCCGGTAGCCCTCGATGAACAGCAGGTCGGTGCCGGCGGGCAGGAGCGAGCGGGCGTGCTCCAGCCGGGCGAGGACGCCCTCGCGGACGTGGGCGAACGCGCCCAGCGGATCTTGCTTGCGGGGATCGACGCGGAAGCTGTGGTCGCGCACGTCGACGAGCGGCTCCCCGCACTCGCGCACCGGGACTGCGGCGACCTGCGGATCGGACATCAACACCAGACTGTTCATCGAGTCTCCCTGCGACGGCTTGCACTGCGGCGGCGGGGTTGGGGAGGCAGAGGCCAGGTCGGTTTCGCGCAGGATTCGCGCGATGGTGTCCTGCAGCGTGCTGTCGGCCGGGATCACGGTCTCCAGACCGCCGGGCAGCAGATCCAGCTCGCGGTACCAGGAGGCGAGGTGGCTGTCGGTGACGTGAGCCAGGTACGCGGCATCCGCCTTCGACGCGTGTCGGAACAACGTCGATTCCAGCGGCACGTCCAGGTAGTAGCAGCAGGGGACGCCGCGGTGGTCCCGCACCAGAGACGTGATCATGTGGCTGTAGCGGTCGGCGTACAGGATCCCTTCAAGCACCACGTGAAAGCCGGCGTTCAGTGCTTCGCGTGCGATCCTGCCCAGCAGGGCGATGTTGGCGCCGCGCGCGGTGTCGTGTTCCCTGAGCACGTTCCGGCGGATCACGTCCTGGCCCACGATCGCGATACCGCGGCCGTAGTGATCTCGCAGGCCCTGGGCCACGCTTGACTTGCCTGTCGCCGAGTTGCCGCGGACCACTACCAGACGGGTGTCTGCACGGCCGGCCGCAGTTGCAGTGGACACACGACGGTGTGCGCCGCTCGGAGTGCCGGTCATGCGGGCCATCCCGTCTCGCTGTACAGGTCCCCGTTCTGGATCTTTGCGATGGCTTGGCGGGTGTAGGAAACGAGGTTGTCGGGCAGCGCGGCGGGGTCCCAGAACTTCCACTGGGTGCACTTGTCCGGCTCGCGTAGTTCCGGCTCGCCGCTCCAGGCGCGGGCGCGGAAGAACAGGCCCATGCGGGGCCGGTCCCCGGCGCGGTCGATGTGGTGGACGACGTGGACGAGTTCGACGTCCTGGCGCTCGATGCGCAGGCCGGCTTCCTCCCGTGCCTCCCTGATCAGGCAGGTGATGGCGCTCTCCTGCTCGCAGTGGCCGGCCAGGGCGTGCCAGGTGGACGGCGCGAACGCGGAGTCGGGGTGGCGCAGCCCGAGCAACACCGTCCCGTCGGGCCGCTCCAGGTAGAGGTGGACGCCGATGACGTTGAGGACCGTGCCGTGCGGCGAAGCTGGGCGACGCTCCTCGTGCGACGAGAGCCCGCTCTGCGACGCAGTGCTGGAAGCGTTGGCCGGGAGGCTGGCGGCGTGGCGCCGTACGAGGTCGCTGGTGGTGTCTGCGATGCGCAGGCGGTGGAGGTCGTCGGGGGCGAACCAGGCCAGCATCACCCCTTCCGTCAGGCGGAGTTCGCGGGGATCGCCGTTCCAGTGGCCGGCGTAGATGGCGATGGGCACGCTCGCGCCGGCGTCGTCGGAGGCGTACTCGGTGCCGAACGGGGTGAGGTCGGTGATGTCGAGGCCGGCTTCCTCGGCCAGTTCGCGCCGTACGGTGTGTTCCAGGGTGACGTCCTGGGGCTCTCGGCCGCCGCCCAGCAGTGACCACATGCCCGGCTCCCAGATCCGGCCGGGGAAGTAGTCGCGCAGGTGGAGCAGGTACTCGCCGCGGTCGTTGTAGATCAGGGCGGAGGCGTTGGCCGTATCCGGTTCGGTCTTGGGCGGGAGCTTGAGCAGCTTCTCGCGCAGTGAGGGGGAGGACACCCTGTCCACGGGACGCCACTCGATGCCGCCGACCTCTTCTTCCTGCAGCACCACGGGCACATTTGTTGCGGGGTGCAGGCGGAAGAGGAACCGGAGGTCGAAGTGCTGGTGGCCGGGTTCGCCTTTGCCCGGGTGGGCGTCGATGTCGTGGATGTCGATGTCGAACGGCACGGCCTCGTAGCCGGGCCACGGGGCCACGGCCTGGGGCGGGATCCCGGTCTCCTCGTGGAGCTCCCGCAGCGCCGCTGCTGCCAGGGACTCGTCGTCGGGCTCGGGGTGTCCGCCGGGGGCGAGGACCTTCCCGCTCGCCAGGTGCAGCACGTGCAGAACGCGGCCGAGCGGGTCGACGACGATTGCGCCGCAAGTGACGTGTCCGGTGAAGGTGGAGCGGCTGGCGATGTCGGTGGGACGGTCAAGGGCGTCCAGGAGGCCGCCGAGCTGCGTGCGCTCGTGAGGGTGGCGAGCGAGGTAGGTCTCGACGGTGGTGCGGATGTGGTCGTGCGACAACGGCATGGGGCTACCTCATAGGGCCGTAGAGCGGGAGGAGTCGAGGCGGGGTGCGTGTTCGGGTCAGGTCAGCCGCATCCCCTCCGCAGGGATCTCCTCGATGGCGGCGGAGCGAGCGGTGGGCAGGCCCCACCGCTCGCGTGCCGTCTCCGCCGCGAGCTGGGCTTGCCGCGCGCCGGGCGGGCCCCAGCCCAGCAGGGCGGCTGCCTGGGCGGGGGTGGCGAGCAGGCGGGCGAAGGGGTGGCCGGTGGCGGGGTCGACGGCCGTCGACCCGATGGCGGTGACCCGGGCGGCCATGCGGAGCCGGGCGTTGGGCCCCACGCCGCCGTAGACCTCGCCGGTCTCGTCCAGCACCCAGCCCAGTCGCACCGGATCGGTCAGAGTGAGCTGGGATTCCTCGGCGGCTTCGCGGTGCAGGGTGTCCTCTGGCGTCGCGTCGGTCGTCTCCACGGTGCCGCCGGGCAGCATCGGCAGCGCGCCCCGCGGGCCGGGGTCGGCCACCAGGACGACCCGGCCGTCGGGGATGAAGCACCACGCCCAGGCTTGCTGCACGGGCAGCTGCCCGGGGACGGGGCCGCGGTGGAGAGGGCTGTCCCACAGAGGCCGGTACCGGACGTGGACGTCGTGCCGGTCCAGCGCCGGGACGTCGAGGATGTGCCGGCCGTCGGCGAGGTGAGCGGTGGCGGTGTTTCCGAGCCGGGCACGGTAGGCGGCGAGCATGATCTGCCCGTCCACGGGCCGCAGCCGCTGCACCGCGTCCCGGGTCTCCAGGAAGGCGTACTCGGACAGCTCCTCGTGCGGCAGGCGGATCGCCTCCACCTGGTCGGGGCGGAGGGTTCCCCCGTCGAAGACGAACCGGATCTCGCCGGGGCATGCCGTGGCGGGCTGGAGGTCGGGGTGGTGCGGGGAGAAGGAGTGGACGGCGAGCACGGCCGACAGGGATAGATCCAGGCCCAGTTCCTCGATGATCTCGCGCCTGCAGGTGACGTGCGGGTGTTCGCCGGCTTCGACGACGCCTCCGGGCAGCAGCCACGAATCGTCCTCGCGGTAGGTAGGGTGCACCAGCAGGACCCGGCCGACCTCGTCGGTGATGATCGCGGCGGCGCCGAGCCACGCCGCATGCCGGGATGCGGCGTACTGCGCTGCGGGCAGAGCAGCACGCGGTGAGACGTGATCCGAAGGGGAGACGGGAGAGGTCACGAATCTCTGCCTTCCGAGACGGTGTACGGGGGAGTGGGCAGCGCAGAACGGCTAGGGGTGATCAGGGGGTGTCGCCGCTCATCCGGCGCTGCAGCTCCCACAGGGTCCGGAAGAGACCTGGCTCCTGGGTGAGCTGGGCGTAGGTGCCCTCCTGGACGATCCGCCCTTCGTCCAGGACCACGATCCGGTCGGCGACGGCCACGTTGGTGAGCCGGTGCGTGATCAGCAGGATGGCGCGGTCCTTGGCCAGTTCGCGCAGGCCGGCGAAGATCCGGTGCTCCGCGCGGGCGTCGAGGGCGGCGGTGGGTTCATCCATCACCAGCAGCGCCGCCTGCCGGTGGAACGCGCGGGTGAGGACCAGGCGCTGCCACTGCCCGCCGGAGAGCTGCTGTCCGCCGAACCACTCGCTGGTCAGCAGGGTGTTCAGGCCGGAGCGCAGGCCCGGCAGCATCTCCGCGGCGCCGGACGCCTCGCATGCGGCGAGCAGGGCCGCGTCGCTGGTGTCGCCCTGCCCGAACGTGATGTTGTCGCGCATCGTCAGCGGCAGGTACGTGAACTTCTGCGGCACCAGCGCGACGTGCTCCCACGACCCCCACGGGTCCAGGTCCGCGGTGGAGGCGTGGTCCCAGGCCACGTCGCCCTCGGTGGGCAGCAGCAGCCCGCACAGCAGGCGCGAGAGGGTCGTCTTGCCGGAGCCGTTCTCTCCGACCAGCGCCACGATCTCCCCGCACCGCACGTGCAGGGAGACGTTGCTCAGGCTGTCCTTCGGGGCGCCGTCGTAGCGGTAGGTGACGTCGCGGACCTCGAAACGCTCCGGTGCCGCGCTCACGGGCGCGGTGCCGCGGGAAGCGGTCATGGCCTGGCCGTGGGCGTTGTCGAGGAAGTTCTGCCAGTCCTGCACGTACCAGCCGGTGCGCACCAGGCGTGCCCCACCGTTGATGATGCCGCGCACCGAGCCGGTGGCGGTCTGGAGAGCGAAGACGGCGCCGCCGCCGGCCGCCAGGCTCAACCGCCCGGAGGCCAGGAGCCACAGCAGCGCCGCCCACACCGCGGTCGAGGCGATCCCGCCGGCCACTGCTCCTGCCAGCCCCATCCAGGCACCGGTGTTCGCGGCCTTGCGTTCGGCCGCGTTGACCGAGGCGGCCAGCCGCCGGTACCGGCCGATCAGGAAGGGCCCGGCCAGGCAGGCGCGCATCTCCTCACTGGACTCCTGATAGGCCATGTGCCAGCGCAGCTTGCCCAGCATCCTGCGCCGCCCGGAGGTCTCCAGCCCGGCGAGGTAGATCACGCGTGCGGAGCGCACGTAGGCGGCGGCCTGCGGCAGGCAGGCGAGGAAGAGCAGGGGAAGGAGCAGCGGATGCAGGACGGTCAGGACGGTGGCGCCGGCCGCGAGCGTGGCGGTCGCCGCGAGGACGTCCTGCGCTTCTTCGACGAGGTCGGGGGTGACCTGGGCGCCGCGGTCGGCGATGTCGTAGGCGTCGTTGTAGCCGGGCTTGTTGTTGGCGGCCAGTTCCGCGCCGAGCGCGGCCTCGATCATCGTCAGCTCCGCTGCCCGGCCGAGCACCGGGCGCAGACGGCCAGTCAGCCAGACGACGGCGATGCCCAGCAGCGCGCGCACGCCGGTGGCGGCGGCGATCACGGCCAGCTGCGGGGCTGCGTCCCACAGCCGCTCGGTGATGCCGCCCGAGGAGATCAGCGCGGTGATCGTGCCCGTGACGGCCAGGAGGCCGAGGGCCGCGAGGACGCCGGTCCCGATCTGGCACACCAGCAGGCCGATGGTCGCGCCGCGGTCTACGCGCCAGGCCATCTGCACCGAGCGCCGCACGAGCGAGGGCAGGCGCCGCGCCATGGTGCGGGAGGTCAGCAGGGAGCCGGCCTGGAGCCTCGACTCGTCGCGGTAGAGGTATTCCTCCTCTCGAACACCGGCCTCCTGCGGTTCGTCGTCCGGCGCGGCCCCCTTTGGCGGTTGCGGCGGCTGGTCCTGCGTAATGGCCGAGGTCATCGTTCCCCCTAGGACGGTCGCTGCGGCAGAGTCGTAAGGTCTAACGACACGGCTGCGATATCGAACACACGTCATTCGGTCGTGCTGAGGAGCCTGCTATTTCCTGCGTCAGGGAACCCCGCGGGCGCGGGATCCCTGGTCTGGCTTGGAGCGGCCGCGGGCAGGAAATGGCCGAAACGCCGACACCGCCAAACAGCGTGGGCAGCACGGCGGGCCCATCCCGGTCGCCCTCTCCTAGCCGGGATCTGGTTCGGCCTGTAGCAGCCTTTCCAGCTCTGTCTCGGCGTGGCCGACCGCGCCCGTCAGAGCCTCATGGTGGTGGGCGGACAGGACGCCGGATCCCAGTCCGGCCGCGGCGATCACCGCGTTCAGCGCGTCTGTCGCCCGGTCGTCCAGGGCGGCCGCGGCGACGGGGTGGTGCAGTGCGTCTCGTGCGGCGTAGGCGTCGAGTCGGGCAACGCTGACGAGGGAGTCGAGTACGCGGGCGACATGGCGTCCGGTGCGGTCCAGTTCCAGGGCTGACAGGCCCGTCCGGGTCTGGAAGGCGGCGGTCGGCGGATCGGGATGGTCGAGGAGCTGGACGGCTGCATCAACGGTGCAGTCGAGGTCGGGTTCAGGGACGGGGGTGTCTTCGGGCCGGCAGTGGGCGTGCAGGAGGAGGGCGATGGCTCTCTCCCAAGGCTCCGTGGGCTGGGTGGTGTCGATCAGGTCGCGGGCCTGCTGGTCCAGGCCCTGCTCCATCAGGGCCATGATCTTGATCTGGCGACCGTCGAGGAGCCGGTTGCCAGTGCCGCGATGCCGGGCCATGGCGTCGGCCGCGTCGGTCCACCGCCCGATCTGGGCGAGGGCGCGGGCGCCGTCCACGAGCAGGGTGACGTACAGCTCCTGGCACACCGTGCGGTGGTCCTCGTCCGCGCCGGTCAGAGCAGACAGGTCGACGGTGCGGCCGTCGATGTCAGCCTTGTTCCGATGTCGGGCAGCGTCGTTGAGGCAGTACAACAAGCCGTAGGCGAGTTCGCCGTGGCCGGCGCGAGTCTGCAATCGGGAGAGGTTGACGAGCGGCATCAGCGACATGACGGCGACCCGTCCGCTGAAGCGTCCGGCGTCGGTGAAGACCTGGTGCTGGCGCCAGCACAGATCCTCGGCCAGGCCGGGCAGGCCGACGTCGGAGGCGATGAGCGCGGCGTAGTTGAGGACCCCGCAGGCGCGGGCCACCAGGTCATGGTGGTTCGCACCTGCGGGCGCGACGGTCAGCCCGGTGAGGTGGTTGATGCGCTCCTCCAAGGGGAGCGCGGGCGCCTTGGTGCGGCGGACCAGGGGGATGCGGCTGGCTATCGCGGGGATCATCGGCTCAGCCCCTGCGCGCCCAGTCGACGACCAGCCGGCTGTAGGGCTTGTCGACGACGAAGCGGGCGTCGTCCGCCGTCAGCCGGTCACGCGAGTCCGCGACGGCCATCCGGAAGCCCGGCTCGGGGGCGTCGTTGCCGCCGGTCGCGTCCCAGGCGCGGATCTCGCTCACGACGCGCTCGGCGAGGTCGGCGCCGCCCTCGCCGTGGCCGATCACGCCGACCTCCCAGTACCGGCCCTTGTCGTCCTCACCCTCGCGGATGGTCAGGTATGCGAGCGACCCGGCGTCGAGGGCTGCCATGGAGCCCCACCCGAAGTGCGGGGTGAATCCGGGGTGCTGGCCCGGCAGGCGGGAGAGGCCGTTGGGCAGCACGCAGGCCAGGTACAGGTACAGCCACTCCCACGCCGAGCCCTGCCGGAACTTCACCCCGTTGTAGAGCTTGGTCTGCTGCTGGTCGAGGACGCAGCGGAGCGCGTCGCGGTCGACGTCCTGCTCGCTGAACGTCTCCAGGCGCACGTTGCCCTCGCCGGCCATCGGCACGAGGGTGTACACGTCGTCGCAGACGCCCTTGCGCAGGGGGATGAAGGTGGCCATCTCGCAGGAGACGGTCTTCCACGTGTCGCCGTCGCGTTCGAAGGCGAAGGAGCGGGAGATGCTGCCGCGGATGCGCATCGGCAGGACCAGGCGCCCGCCGGGGGCGAGCTGGTCGAGGATCTTCACGGGGACGTCGCCGGCGCCGACGGTGAAGATGATCCGGTCGTAGGGGGCGTGCTCGGGCAGCCCGGCCGCGCCGTCGGCCATCACCGCGGTGGCGTTGTCGACCCCTGCCTCGGCGAGGTGCCGGCTCGCGCCGGCGAAGAGGTCCTGGCCGACGTCGAGGGTCCACACCTGCCCGCCGGGGGAGACGATTTTGCCGAGCAGGGCGGCGTTGTAGCCGGTGGCGGCTCCGGCTTCCAGGACCTTGTGGCCGGGCTGGGTGCCGAGCCGTTCGAGCTGGGTGGCGACGATGGACGGCGCGGAGATGCAGGAAATCATCTCCCCGTGCTCGTCGTGCTTGATCGGGACCGCGTCCTCCTTGTACGAGCTCTCCAGGTCGACGCCGGGCAGGAAGGCGTGCCGGACGCAACTCGCTGCCGGTCAGCGCCCTCGCGGAAGCCGACGTTCTGAGGCGGGCCCTCGATGCGATGTGCCGCAAGCTGGACGGCAAGGCGGCTGCGGCTAAAACAGCCCGACGCAAGAGGGCTGCGTTCAACGAAGCTCTCAACACTGCGGTGGAGAAGGGGTACTTCGCAGAGAACCCCCTCAAGGGGCTCCGATGGCAAGCGCCAGCAGTCAATGAGGAGGTGGATCCGGACGCCGTTCCCAATCCGGCCCAGGTGCTTCGGCTGCTCGAGGCCGTTGCTCGCCAGCGGGGGCGGGGTCCTCATCTTGAAGCATTCTTCGGTTGCATGTACTTCGCGGCTATGCGGCCAGCTGAGGTCATCCACCTTCGGATCGATCAATGCCACTTGCCAAAGACGGGATGGGGGATGCTGAACCTCTCGGGCGGGGTCGTCACGTCTGGCAAGGAGAGGACCGACGACGGTGAGGTGCACGAGGTGCACTCGCTCAAGCGTCGCGCGGCAAGCGCGACGCGGCCTGTTCCCATCCCGCCGCAGTTCGTACGCATGCTGCGTGCCCATGTGAATCGGTTCGACGTGGCACCTGACGGTCGACTTTTCCGGAACCAGGCTGGCAACTACGTGGACGCTGCCGCCTACGACATCACATGGGCGCGGGCCCGGGAATACACCCTGACCCGTACTGAGCGCACTTCTCGCCTGGCCAAGCGGCCTTACGATCTCCGGCACGCCGGGATCTCGTTGTGGCTCTACTCCGGAGTGGACCCGGCCGAGTGCGCCCGCCGCGCCGGTCAGAGCATCGAGGTTCTCTTTCGCCACTACGCCAAGTTGCATGACGGCCTTCGAGAGCAGGCGAATCGTCTCATCGAGCAGTCCATGAACGAGTGGCAGCGCGTCAGTCAAGGTGACGTACCCGAGGGCTGAACCGAGGGTTTACAGCTCATCTCAATTGGTGAGCGGAGGCTGAGAAGGGCGCTGGCCGGACAGTGTCCGCAACGGTTGAATGCCGCCGTGGAGAACATCTGGACGCCAGCGCATCAAGCGGTGGAGGACGAGGACGCAGGGGCTTTGGCTCAGTTGCTGGCCAAGGGAGTCGACCCCGACGAGGTATGCGGCAACATGACGCTCCTGATGCACGCAATTGACGTGGAAGGTGACGGCGCCTTGCAGTGCGGTGACCCGCTGACGGTGCATACCACCGCTGTGCTCTTGGCCTTCGGTGCTGACCCGCAACTTCCAGGACCTGACGGGCAAACGCCCATGGACCTCGCCGTTCACTACGGCCATGACCTGGCGGTCAAGTTGTTGCTCCGGCACATCAGCTGGTGAGGCGGCGTAGGCAGATGAGGGCGCAGGCGATGCTGGTGAAGGCGAGGAAGTGTTCGGCCTTGCGTTCGTAGCGGCGATGAAGGCGTCGGCAGCCGGCCAGCCAGGCCACGGTCCGTTCAACGACCCAACGGTGGCGGCCCAGCCGCTGGGAGCTGTCCCTTCCCTTGCGGGCGATCCGGTGCCGGATACCGCGCGCCAATAACCATCGTCGCAGGTGGGCGTAGTCGTATCCCTTGTCGGCATAAAGCTTTGCCGGTCTGCGCCGCCGAGGTCCGCGGCGGGAACGGACCGGGGGATGCCCTGAACAAGCGGGACCAGAGCCTGGCTGTCGTGGACGTTGGCCCCGGAGATTCCGACAGAAAGGGGCAGACCGTTCCGGTCGGTGATCAGGTGGATCTTCGCACCGTATTTGCCCCGGTCGACAGGATTCGGACCTGTCAGGTCCCCCATTTCAGGGCCCGCATGTTGACCGAATCGATCGCGCAGCGGGACCAGTCCAGCCTGCCACGGGAACCGAGTTCGTCGAGGACCAGGCGGTGCAGCTTGGCCCACACCCTGGCACGCGTCCACTCGGTGAACCGGCGGTGAGCCGTCGCTCCCGAGGGTCCGAACGAAGCAGACGGCAACTGCTGCCACGTGCAGCCTGACGTCGACACGAACACGATCGCGGCCAGCACCTCTCGGTCACCGTGCCGGCGCCGACCGCCGCCCTGAGGCCGCGTCGGCGCCTCCGGCACCACCCGCTGGAACTGTTCCCACAACTCGTCCGGCACCAGCCGCTCCACGATCCCCACCACAGGCCGCAGCCTATCCAGCCAAATGAGATGAGCTGTTAGTCCGTGACTGGTCCGGAAGCACTGGTCAGCAGGGGTGCAGTCGTGGGAGGAATTGGGAGTTGGCGCGCAAGCCGGGCTCGGTCGAGAACGGGTTGCACGAAAGGCGCCTGACGGGTGAAAACCCAGGTCAGGCGCCTTTTCGCATGTGTCTAGAAGAAGCCCAGCCTCTTCGGCGAGTACGACACCAGAAGATTCTTGGTCTGCTGGTAGTGGTCCAGCATCATCTTGTGTGTCTCGCGGCCGATGCCCGACTTCTTGTAGCCGCCGAACGCCGCGTGGGCCGGGTACGCGTGGTAGCAGTTGGTCCAGACGCGGCCCGCCTTGATCTCGCGGCCCAGGCGGTAGGCCGTGTTGCCGTCGCGGGTCCACACGCCCGCGCCGAGGCCGTACAACGTGTCGTTCGCTATCTTCAGCGCCTCGTCGACCGAGTCGTACGTCGTGACCGAGACGACCGGGCCGAAGATCTCCTCCTGGAAGATCCGCATGTCGTTGGTGCCGCGGAAGATGGTCGGCTCGATGTAGTAGCCCCCATCGAGGCCGGGCACCGCGCGGGGCCTGCCGCCCGTGACGACCTCCGCGCCCTCCTTCCTGCCGATGTCGAGGTAGGAGAGGATCTTCTCGTACTGGTCGTTGCTCGCTTGCGCGCCGATCATCGTGGCCGGGTCCAGCGGATCGCCGCCGACGATCGCCTCGGTGCGTTCGACACAGCGGGCCATGAAGTCGTCGTAGATCGAGGAGGGGATCAGGGCGCGGGACGGGCAGGTGCAGACCTCGCCCTGGTTGAGGGCGAACATCACGAAGCCCTCGACCGCCTTGTCCAGGAAGTCGTCGTCGGCGGCCATCACGTCGGGCAGGAAGATGTTCGGGCTCTTGCCGCCCAGCTCCAGGGTGACGGGGATGATGTTCTCGCTCGCGTACTGCATGATCAGGCGGCCGGTCGTCGTCTCGCCGGTGAACGCCACCTTCGCCACCCGGGGGCTGGACGCCAGCGGCTTGCCCGCCTCCACGCCGAAGCCGTTGACCACGTTGACCACGCCCGGCGGGAGCAGGTCGGCGATCAGGTCCATGACGTAGAGCAGGCTGACCGGGGTCTGCTCCGCCGGTTTGATGACCACGCAGTTGCCGGCGGCCAGCGCGGGCGCGAGCTTCCATGTGGCCATGAGGATCGGGAAGTTCCACGGGATGATCTGACCGACCACACCCAGCGGCTCGTGGAAGTGGTACGCGACGGTGTCGGCGTCGATCTCCGCGATGCTGCCCTCCTGCGCGCGGACGACTCCGGCGAAGTACCGGAAGTGGTCCACGGCCAGCGGGATGTCGGCCGCGAGGGTTTCACGGACCGGCTTGCCGTTCTCCCACGTCTCGGCGACCGCGATCTTCTCCAGGTTCTCCTCGATGCGGTCCGCGATCCTGTTGAGGACGTTCGCGCGTTCCGCCGTGGACGTACGGCCCCACCCGTCGGCCGCCCGGTGCGCGGCGTCCAGGGCGAGGTCGACATCGGCCGCGGTGGAACGGGCGACCTCGCAGAAGACCTTGCCGGTCACCGGTGTCGGGTTCTCGAAGTAACGGCCCTCGACCGGCGCTGTCCAGTCGCCGTCGATGAAGTTGTCGTACCGGCGGGCGAAGGAAACGATGCTGCCTTCGGTTCCGGGCTGCGCGTACACCATGGCGGCTCTCCTCGGTGAAGGGCGGTGCGGGACGGTCGCGACGTCCCTCACTGTGCTCCCGGGAGGTTGGCGCAAGGTTGGCGTGCGGCGAGGGCACTGCAGCCGCGCGGGTGCCGGCCGCACAGGCCGTCAGTCGCGCAGGGCCGTCGTCAGCCGGCCCGCCGCGATGGCGCGGCGCGTGTCGTCCGGACCGAGCAGCCGCAGCGCGTGCTCGTGTATCTCCGCGTCGTACGGGGCGCGTTCGCCGTAGCGCAGGGCGTGGTCCGGGCGGGTGCTCGCCAGGACGGCCTCGCGTACCGCCACTTCGAGGCGGGTGCGCCACTCCTCGACGCCGGGGGCCTCGGAGCGGGGCAGGAGCGGGCCGCCGTAGTGCCCCAGGGCGCTGTCCGTGTCGCCCTGCTCCAGCGCGCGCAGGACGTCTGCGGCGTCGCAGGACACGGGGGCGGTGAGGGCGTAGTGGCGGGGGGATATCGCGCCGCCCAGCGCCCGGCGCAGGTGGGAGATCTCCGCCTTGAAGGTGGACGACGTGACCGGCCGGTCGCCGTACAGGGCCGCGCGCAGCCGCTCCGGGGAGAAGCCGTCGGGTTCGAGCGCGAGGAGGGTGAGGATCTCCAACTGCCGGGGGCGCAGGGGGAGCGGCCGCCCCTCGTGCAGCGCTCGCTCGGTGCCCAGGCACGTGAGCCGCAGCGGAGTCGGGCGGGACACCTCCGCGGTCAGGCGGGCCTCGATCGTCGACACCAGGGTGCGCACGGTGGACATGGCCAGTGGGTGGGACCGGTCCCAGGTCGTGGAGAGGTCCAGGACGCCGAGGACGCTGCCGTCCCTGCCGTGCACGGGCGCGCAGTAACAGACCCAGCCGTGCAGGGCCGACACCAGATGCTCGGCCGAGAACACGGAGCTGGGACGGCCGGTGCGCAGGGCGAGGGACAGCGCGTTGGTGCCCATGGCCTGCTCGTCCCAGCGGCCGCCCGGCGCGAAGTTGACCCGCTCGGCCCTGCGGCGCATGGCAGGGCCGCCGCAGGTCCACAGGATGGTGCCGGACTCGTCGGTGACCGCAGAGACGAACCCGGCGTCCTCGGCGATGCTGTGCAGCTCCCCGGCGAGAGCGGAGACCGGCCCGTACAGCGGTGACGAGGTCCAGCGCTGGTGCACCAGGCCGTCGTCGGTGACGGGGGCGCTGTCGCGGCCCGGGTCGACGCTGCCCAGCGAACGCGCCCAGGACTCGCTCACCTCGTGGCGCAGTACGGCGGTGCCGCCGGGCCGCGTGCCCGGCACGCCCAGCCGCGGCACCCAGCGCGACCACTCGTGCTCCAGCACGGCCCTGCGCTGCGTGAGGTCAGGGCGCTGTGACATGGCCTCTCCCTGCCGTCGTACCGGTCTCTCGGGGTGAGGTCAGTGTTACCGGACGCGTCGGCCCCGGTCGAGCACTTGGCCGGGCCGGGGTGAGACGTTCTGAACGGGCGACCGCCTCACTGGATGTTTGTCCGGTGCCCGCGTGCCGCCGTCCGGGTGACGGGTTCACTCGACCCGACGGACGGGGTCCGGCTCGCGTGCCACCGGTGCGCGGCGCCGCGTTCCCCCGGCATGGACAGCACGGAGACGGCGCGGCGCCTTCCGGGGAACGAAGCGGTACCCCGCTCGTACGCCGAACTCACCAGCGGATACGCGGGACACCCGCCGATCTACGCGGCTCTGGTCGCCGAGTGGGAGGCGCGGGGCCACGCGGTCCCGGAGCACCGCGACGGCCAGTGGGTCTCCTTCGCCGCGCCCGCCGACAGCGAAACCTGGACCGCTGTCCCCGCGTGGACCACCGGCCTGCACCTGGGCCCGGTCATCCCCGGCACCCCGCGTCCGGCTGCCGCCCCGTACCCGGCTGCCGCCCCTCACCCGGCGGCCGGCCGGTACCCGGGCCCGGCCGCACCCGCGGGCACCCGCCCGGCCTCCGGCCGGCACCCGGGGGTTGCCGGGCCGTCGTCCGGTGCCCGCGTCACCAGCCGTCCGTCACCACCGGCTCCGCACTGACCGGTGCCAGCACCGCGAGGGTTCCGCTGGCCTCCCGCAGGGCCCATTCGAGCGGGCCGGGGGTGTGCAGGGTGCCGGTTCCGTCCGGCGGCACGAGCCACTCCAGCCGGCCGGCGGGACGGTACGGCGGCGGCACGGCGACCCAGGAACCCCGGCCGACGTGCCGTACGCCGAAGCCGATCCACTCGCTGACCGGATCCGGTGGCAGGAAGAACCCCACTCTGCGCGCGGCGCAGTCCACCAGGGTAGGGCCGGGCACCTTCAGCGGATCGCGCCACAGGATGTCCAGAGCGAGCAGGCCGAGCCGGTCGGGGACGCTCAGCACGTCCCAGTACCGCCCGGCCTCCACGAGCATGGTCCCCGCACCGTAGTCCCACTCCCGCTTGCACTCCTTGGGGTCCGTGGCGGCCGCGGCGAGCCACTCGACGGCTTGCTTCCACATGACGCTCTGCATGGCCACCCCAGGCACAGTCGGTGGCGCCGCGGTCGGGCGCGCGCTGGACACGGCCGGTGGCCCGCGGGGTTCCGCGTGCCGCCCGGCCGTAGCCATGCTCGTAGATATTTCTATGCGCCGGAAGGGGTGGCGCGGTGTGGCGTTTGAGGCGTGCCGGTCCCGGTCGAACGAGGGCAGCCGAAGGCACGTTCCGCACAACCGCGGTCAACTTCGAGCGCAACACGCGCGGCCGTCACCAGCGCGGGAGCCTCGACTCGAACTCCGGACGGAACCGCCGCATGTAACCGGTGTCGTCCCGGCTGCGCTTCCCCGAGTCGAGGTACCGCCGGTGCAGTCGCTCCAGCCGGTCGTGGTCGAGTTCGACGCCCAGTCCCGGCCCGGTGGGCACCTTGACCTCACCGTCGCGCAGTTCCAGCGCGCCGGGGACGATCACGTCGTCCGCGGAGTTCCACGGGTAGTGCGTGTCGCAGGAGTGGTCGAGGTTGGGGATGGCGGCGGCGACATGGGTCATCGCGGCGAGGCTGATGCCCAGGTGCGAGTTGGAGTGCATCGACAGGGTGAGCCCGAACGCCTCGCACACGGCGGCCAGTTCACGGGTGCGGCGCAGTCCGCCCCAGTAGTGGTGGTCGGTGAGCAGCACCTGGATCGCGTCCTGCTCGACGGCCGGCTTCAGATGCTCCCAGGCGATGACGCACATGTTGGTCGCGAGCGGCATGGGGGAGTCCTTCGCCACCTCCGCCATGGCGGGGACGCCCCGGGTCGGATCCTCCAAGTACTCCAGTACGCCGTCGAGTTCACGGGCGACGTACTTCGACGTCTCCACCGTCCAGGCCACGTTCGGGTCGAGCCGCAGCGGCTGCCCGGGAAAGGCCTCCGCGAGCGCCCGCATCGCGGCGATCTCCTCGTCGGGCGGGAAGACACCGCCCTTGAGCTTGAACGACCGGAACCCGTACCGCTCCTGCATCAGCCGGGCCTGCTCGACGATGCCGGCCGGGTCGAGGGCCTCGCCCCAGTCGTCGCCGATCGCGGCCCGGCCGTCGAGCGCGGGGTGCTCCGCCCACTTGTAGAAGAGGTAGGCGGCGAAGGGCACCGCGTCGCGGACCTTCCCGCCCAGCAGGTCGCTGACCGGACGGCCGAGCAGCCTGCCCTGCGCGTCCAGGCAGGCCACCTCGACCGCCGAGGTGGTCCAGCCGCGCTCGTGGGAGCTCGGCTCGGTCGGGAGCAGCGCCGCGTCGATCGCCGCGGACACGGCGGTGGTGTCGAAGACGTCCATGCCGGCGACGACCTTCGCGGCGGCGTGCAGCCGCTCCAGGCGGGCCGCGCCACCCGGGGACTCGCCGAGCCCCACCGTGCCGTCCTCCAGGACCAGTTGGAGGACGATCCGCAGGGCGAGCGGCTCGTGCACGCCGCTCGAGTTGAGCAGCGGCGGGTCGCCGAAGGCGATCGGGGTGATGATCAGCTCACGGATGCGCGTGGCACTCATGCTGCGGCCACCTCCAGACCGTGGTCGAGGAGTTTCGCGAGCCGGGCGAGGTGCTCCGGCGTCGGGTCGAGCAGGGGCGCCCGTACCCCGCCGACATCCAGGCCGCGCAGGGTCACACCGGCCTTGACCAGCGACACGGCGTACCCGGGGACCTCGTCGCGCAGGGCGACCAGCGGGCCGTAGAACTCGTCGAGGAGCCGCGAGACCAAGGCGTCGTCGTTCTCCGCGAGGGCCCGGTGGAAGGCCAGGGCGATCTCCGGGGCGAAGGCGAACACCGCCGAGGAGTACAGCTCCACACCGATGCCCTGGTAGGCGGGCGCGGTCATCTCGGCGGTCGGCAGCCCGTTGAAGAACTGGAAGTCCTCCGTGCCCGGCACGGCCCGCACCGCGCGGACGATGCGGTGCATCCGCTCGATGTCCCCGACACCGTCCTTGAGTCCGACCACCCCGGGCAGGGCGGCGATCTCCGCGGCCGTCTGCGCCGTGAGCCGGGCGGTGCCCCGCTGGTAGAAGACGACCGGCAGGTCCGTGGTCGCGATGACCTCCTCGACGTAGCGCACCAGGCCCTGCTGCGGGGCGCTGACGAGGTAGGGCGGCAGCAGCAGGATGCCGTCGGCGCCGGCGCGTTCGACGCGGGCGGCCTGGTCGCGGGCGACCGGGGTGGGGCCGCCGGCCGCAGCGAGGACCGGTACGCGTCCGGCCGTGGTTTCGACGGCGACCCGGGTGGCCCGCTCGATCTCCTCGGCCGACAGCGCGTGGAACTCGCCGGTGCCGCAGGCGACGAACACACCTCCCGCGCCCGCGGCGACACCCGACTCGATGTGCTGGGCGAGCCGTTCCTCGTCCAGTGAACCGTCCGCCGCGAACGGCGTGACCGGGAAGAACAGCACTCCGTGGAACTTCATGTCTCCCTCAAACGTGGGGTGGGTGGTCAGCCCTTGGTGGCCCCGGCGGCGATGCCGGTGACCAGCGAGCGCTGGAGGAGCAGATAGACGATCAGGCTGGGGATCAGGGCGATGACCGCACCGGCCAGCACCACCCCGGAGCCGACCTGCGGGTCGGTGCGCAGGACGGACAGGGCGACGGTGACCGTGTAGTCGGTGGGGTCCTTGGCGGCGATCAGGGGCAGCAGGTACTGGTCCCAGATCATGATGAAGCCGAGCACCCCGGCCACGCCGAGGGCGGGCTTGCACAGCGGCAGGACGACCTGCCACAGCATCCGCAGCTCGCCCACGCCGTCGATACGGGCGGCCTCCTCTATCTCGGTGGGGATGTCCTTCATGAACTCGGTGAGCAGCATCACCGAGAAACCCCAGGCGCCGAGCGGCAGGATCACGCCCCAGACCGTGCCCTTGAGGTCGACGCCGAGCACGGGCACATGCCCGAGGACCAGCGACAGCGGGATGGCGATGACCTCTTCGGGGAGCATCATCGTCAGCATGAACAGGGTCAGGACCAGCGCCTGCCCGCGGAACCTGTGCCGGGCCAGCGCGTACGCGGCCAGTGTGCACACGGCGAGCTGGAGCAGCAGCCCACCGCCCGCGATGACCAGCGAGTTGCCGAAGTAGTCCCAGATGCCGCGCTCGCCCGCCACCTCGAAGTTCAGCAGGGTCGGGTGGTGGGGGAGGAACGACAGCGTCGAACCGCTGGCCTTCTCGCTGAAGGAACCGGAGAAGATCGTCAGGAACGGTGCCGCGAAGACCCCCAGGGCGAGCAGACAGAGCAGGACGCGCAGCGCCCAGGCGGGGCCCGGCCGGTCGTTCCATCCGAGGGCGGTGTCGAAACGGGCGGGCGTGGTGCGCCGGTTGCCGCCGGACTGCCGCGTGGGGGAGGCGGTCACCGGGGTGCGGACGGGTTCGATGGCAGGGGCGCTCATTTCGCGTCTCCCCTCTTGCGGAGGTAGTTGACCGTGACGGTGAGCAGTAGCGTCACGCAGAGCAGGACCACGGAGGCGGCCGAGGCACCGCCGATGTCGTTACGGGTGAAGCCGAGGGTGTAGGCGCGGGTCATCCACACGTCGGTGGAGCCGGCCGGGCCGCCGCCGGTGAGGACGTACACCTCGGTGAAGACGCGCAGTCCACGGATGGCGGCGAGGGTCAGGACGATGCCGAGGGCGGGACGGATGGCGGGCAGGGTGATGTGGCGCAGACGCTGCCACAGCGAGACGCCGTCCATCGCGGCGGCCTCGTACAGCGAGCGGTCCACGCCCGCGAGGCCCGCGAGGATGATCACCATGTTGTACGGGGCGAGCATCCAGATGCCCATGGCCATCGTGGCCCACAATGCGGTGCCGGGGTTGTCCAGATAGGGCACCGGACCCAGCCCGAACAGTCCGAGACCGCTGTTGATGAGGCCGTCGGAGGTCGGGTAGTACATCAGCCGCCACATCTCGCCGACCACCGCGGTGGCGGTGACGACGGGCAGGAACACGGCGGTACGGATGATCTTCAGTGAGCGGGCCTGGCCCTCCAGCAGCAGCGCCAGCGCACAGCCGACGACGATCCCGCCGAGGGACATGCCGATGCCGAGCACCAGGGTGTGGCCGATGGCGTCCTGGAAGCGGTGATCGGTCAGGACCCGCGTGTAGTTGTCGAGGCCGACCCACTTGTCGCCGAGGAAGGGCCGTACGTCGAAGAAGCTGAGCCAGACGCCCTTGCCCATCGGCAGGAACTTGAAGATGAGGGCCAGCAGCAGAGCCGGGGCGAGGAACAGCCAGGGCAGTACGGCCTTCTTGCTGATGATCCGGGCTCTGCGTGGCCCGGCAGTCGTCGCGGTCGCGGTCATTTCAACAGGTCCTGGTCCTTGAGGTCACCGGCGAGGGTGTCGTTGAGTTCCTTCAGGCCGGAGCGGACGTCGCTGCCGCAGTAGGTGAAGATCGCGTTGAGCGCGTCGGCGGTGTCCTGCTTGATCGGGGCGAAGTCCGGCGCATTGGGGAACTGCACGGAGGCGGTCTCGTACGCCTTCTGCACCACGCTCCAGCGGGGGTCGTGGCGCACTTTCGCCGCGTCGAGCGTGGAGTTGACCGGGATGCGCACGACGGGCTGGTGGTCGCCGGTCATGGCGAGTTCCTGGCCTTCGGGGGAGATGAGGAACGCGGCGAGCGCCTGCTCCTGCTTCGCCTTGCCGGTCCTGGCGCCGAAGTAGATGTTCTCGCCGTCGGCCAGCACGTTGTTGCCGGCCGGTCCCGCCGGCGCGGGCAGCACCTCGTACTTGCCCTTGCCGAGCGCCGCGTCGAACGTCGACATGTTGTACGGGCCGGTGAGGTACATCCCGGCGTTGCCGTCCTGGAAGTTGGTGGTGTTCGAGGTGACGGAGGTCAGGGCGCTGGGCTGGACGACCCCCTTGTCGCCGCAGAAGAGGTTCTTCTTCATCCAGGTGACGGTGCGCACGGCGGCAGCCGAGTCCATGGCGGGCCGGAAGCCCGAGCCCTCCTTCTCCAGGAGTTGCACCCCACCCTGCCAGAGGTAGCTGGCGCCCCACCATGCGACGTAGCCGTTCTGGGCGCTGCCCGGGACGACCATGCCGTAGGTGTCCTCCTTGCCGTCCCCGTCCGGATCGCGGGTGGCGAACGCCTTGGCGAGCACGAGCGTGTCCTGCCAGGTCTTCGGCTGTGGCAGGCCGAGCTTCTCGCGCCAGTCCTTGCGGACGAACAGCGTCATGGCCTGGCGGGAGTAGGGGATGCCGTAGTGCCTGCCGTCGCGGCCCACGGTGGTCGCCCAGGACTTGGCGGTGATCTCGTCGTGGCCCGCGATGGAGGCCGGGGTGATGGGCTCGAGGAGACCCTGGGACTGGTAACTGCCCATCAGGGCCGTGTCGTTGATCATGACGTCCGGCAGGTCCTTGACGGACGCCCGGCTCTGGAGCTGCTGGTCGAAGTTCATGACCGGCTGGTAGTCGACCTTGATGCCGGTCTTCTGGGTGAAGGCGGCGAACACCCGGTCGTAGGTCTTGGCGGACTCCGGATCGCTCCGGGTCCACACCTCCAGGGTGTTCGGGTCGCCGGCCCGGGCGCTGCCGGAACCGGAGCCGCAGCCTGCCGTTCCGAACAGGAGCCCCGAGACGGTGAGCGTGGCAGCCAGGCGGAGACTTCGTCGGCGATCCCGCATGGGTGGTTCTCCGTTCATATTCGTGAACCCGCTTCACGAATCTAAATGATCGGCCAAGCTACGGATCGTTTCAGCGCCATGTCAAGACATGGCCGAAAGGTTTCACCGATGCCACACGGCGCCCGGTAACACCCAGGAGACAGCGACGGCCCCCACCGGATCATCCGGTGGGGGCCGTCCAAAAACGAGGGGTGCTGAGGTCAGGCCTGACGTTCGGCGTTCTTCTTCTTGATCCGGGCCGCTTCCTTGCGGACCTCGGCCTGGGTGGTGCGCTCCCGCTCGAGCCACTCGGGGCCTTCCTGCTTCAGGGCCTCGATCTGCTCGGTGGTGAGGGGCTCGGTGACGCCCGCGCGGGCGAGACCGGCGATGGAGACGCCGAGCTTGGCGGCGACCACCGGGCGGGGGTGCGGGCCGTTGCGCCGCAGGTCCTGCAACCACTGCGGAGGGTTCGCCTGGAGCTCGTTCAGCTCGGCGCGCGAAACGACACCCTCCCGGAACTCGGCGGGTGTGGCTTCGAGGTACACACCCAGCTTCTTGGCCGCGGTAGCGGGCTTCATCGTCTGGGTGCTCTGGTGCGACGTCATGGCTCCCAGGGTATCGAGCGTGTGCACGACCCCTGACCACGCCCGGTAACCTGGCGAGGTGACAGGCTCGGATGAAACCCCCTCGTTCCGGCTCGCCTACGTCCCCGGGGTGATGCCCGACAAGTGGGTGCGCATCTGGAACGAGCGGCAGCCCGATGTCCCGCTGATCCTCACGCAGGTGCCGGCCGGAGAGGTGGCCGAGCGGCTGCTGGGCGGGGAGGCCGACGCGGGCCTCGTCCGCACACCGGTGAACCGGACGGTCTTCAGCGCGATTCCCCTCTACACCGAGCAGACGGTCGTCGTCGTGCCCAAGGATCACCTGGTCACGGCCGTTGACGAGGTGGCGCCGGAGGATCTGGCCGACGACATCGTGCTGCACCCGCTCGACGACGTCCTCGACTGGGAGACCCTCCCCGGGCGTCCTGCCCTCGATCGGCCCGCCACCACCGCCGACGCCGTCGAACTGGTCGCGGCGGGCATCGGCGTCCTCGTGGTCCCGCTGTCGCTCGCCCGGCTCCACCACCGCAAGGACCTCACCCACCGGCCCCTCACCGACGCCCCCGAGTCGAGCGTGGCCCTTGCCTGGCCCGAGGACGCGAAGACGGACCAGGTCGAGGACTTCATCGGCATCGTCCGCGGCCGCACGGTCAACAGCACCCGGGGCCGTCAGCAGCCGCCGACGCAGGGCAGGTCCACGGACGCGGCCCGGGGCGGCGCCCGGCGGAAACCGGCGCCCGGCAAGTCGGCTGGCGCCAAGTCGGCGGGGGTGAAGCGGACGGGGCAGAGCGGGAGCGGCGCGCCCAAGGGCGCCAGACGGGGCAAGCCCCGCCGCCGTTCGTGATACCGGGGCCTGTCGTCGTTCTCAGCACCGGGGACGGCCGTCGTTCGTGGCACCGGGGCCTGCCGTGTTCGTGGTGCTCGCGGAGGCCGTTGCGCGATACCGGTCAGCCGTCGTTCGTGGTCCGGGGCCGGCGGACGGACCGCAGCCCCGGACGCGTACCCGTGTCTGTTCAGCCTGCCGACGGAGAGGGCGCCGGCGCCCCGAAGGAGGGGTTGGGTGCCACCGTCTGGAAGTCCTTCAGGTCGTCCGGGATCGGCAGCACGCGGACCGGCGCACCCTGCTGCGGCGGCGGCGGTGTCGTCTGGTCCTGGGGAAGCTTGGGCGGGGCGGTGATCTGGAAGCTGACCTGCTCCTGGTTGATCAGGCCGGTCTTCTCCAGCACCGTGATGTGGTCCAGAACGGTGTCGTTGGTCGTGTCGGCGAGCTCCCGCACGAGGCTGTTGCGGGTGGTTGCCCGGATCTTGGCGATCGTCGGGAAGATGCCCCCGTGCGCGACACGCATGATGGTCACGGCCGTGGACTCGAACTCCTTGCCGGTGCTGCCCTCGGCCGTCGCCACGAACTGCTGCTGCTGTGGCGACGGTTCGTTCGGCAGGGTGATGCCCAGGTCCGTGGAGATCTTGCGGCAGCCCGCGTCGAGCCGGCCGTGCCCCACGAGCAGGTGCTTGGAGACTTCCTGCATCTCCGGCGACGTGCTCCGCTCCTTGATCATCTGCCCGAGCGGGTACTCCCAGAGCCCGGCCGCGCGCACGCGCACCACGAAGTCGCGGTCCGCCTCGGTCAGCGGACCCCACTGGGTGTTGGCGATGATGCGGTCCTGGCCGGAAGCGGTGTTCTGCACGCCCAGCATGCTCGGGTAGGCGAGCGCGGTGAGCGTAAGGATCAACGCACCGCCCACGAACGCGGTTCCTGCCGTGCTGCGCGAGATGCGCATCGTGCCTCCTGGGATATGAACGGCCCAACACCAGGAGGTACGGACGCCGGGGGCGAAACAATCACCCCTGCCGCAAAAAAGTTCGCAGAATCCGCTCGCCATGCTCCCCGCACGGGACGGGAGAGGCCAGATCAGGACAGGTCGGCCGAGCCGACGAGCCAGTCGTACGCCGACCGTGCCGTGAACTGCTCCTGGCCGCCCCGCAGGAGCAGGCCCACGGTCGCGAACTCGGGTGCGTCGGCCTGGGCCGGGACGTACGGGATCGCGATGCAGCGCATGCCGGCCGCGTGCGCGGCGGCGGCGCCCGGAGCGGCGTCCTCCAGCACGACGCAGTCGGACGGGGCCGCGCCCAGCCTGCGGGCCGCCTCCAGGAAGACGTCCGGAGCGGGCTTGCCGTGCGCGACCTCGTCGGCGGAGACCACGGTGTGCAGCCGCGCGTCCAGCCCGGTTCCGGTCAGCACCGCCGCGATGGCCTCCGGCGACGATCCCGAGGCCACGGCCATGGGCACGCCCTCGGTCGCCAGCAGCTCGACGAACGCACGCATCTCCGGGTAGGCGCGGGTGGCGCTGCGGGCCAGTTCCAGGTAGTGGCGGTTCTTCACGGCGAGCAGTTCCTCGACCGAGGCGGGCAGGCCGTAGCGGTCCTTCCAGTCCGCGACCGTCTCCTGCGTGCTGATGCCGACGTAGCGCTCGTGGTCCGCCCAGGTGAAGTCCGTGATGCCGTACTCGGCGAGCGTCCGGCGGCCTGCCTCGTAGTAGTTCGGCTCGCTGTCCACGAGTGTTCCATCGAGATCGAAGATGACTGACATTCCGCGGAGCTCGCTCATGCGGCCATGCTCTCAAAGATCATCCGCGGGCCGACCGCCCGATCGACTCGACCAGCGGCAGCATCCGGTGGGACACGCGCTCGCGCAGGGCGACCTCGGTACGGGTGCGCACCACCCCGGGCATGCTGATCAGCTTCTGGACGACGTCCTCCAGATGTGCGTTGTCCCGGGCCACCACCCGGGCCAGCAGATCCCCGCCACCCGTGATCGAGAACGCCTCCACGATCTCCGGCACCGCCGCCAGAGCGTCCCCCACCTCGTCGAGATGGCCCTGGGTGACCTCGATGTGGACGAACGCGAGCACGGGATGCCCGAGCGCGGCGGGGGAGAGGGCCGGTGCCGTGCCGGTGATCACACCGTCGCGCTCCAGCCGGTCGAGCCTTGCCTGCAGGGTGCCCCGGGCGACGCCCAGGATCCGGGCGTACTCGCGCACGCTGGTACGTGGCTGCTCCAGCAGCAGCCGCAGGATGCGGGTGTCGAGCTCGTCCACGGGCATGGCGCCTCCTCCTCGTCCGTTGGCTCTGCTGCGGCCGTTCCCCGGCCGCTCAGGCTGCACCAATGGCCCAGTCTAGAAGGAGCCGGTTGAGCCAGTGGCCTCCGGGATGCTGATATGGGTGCGTCGATGGCGCTGCGGACCCCGCGGCGCCTTTTTCATGCGTACTTGTGGCCGGTACGACGAGAGGGGCGGTAAGCGGTGCTGAAGAGGGTGTTCATGGCTCCGGATCCGGGGCGGACGCGGCTCAGGTTCGCCGCGCGGGCCGTGCTCGGCATCGCGCTCGCGGTCGCCCTGTGCGGCCTCGCCGGGCATTCCCTCGCGGGTGCCGTCACCGGCGGTCTCGCCGCCCTGCTCGCCCTGTTCACCGTCACGGACGCGACGGTCCGCGGCCAGGCCGTCACGACCGCTCTGCTGCCCGCCGTCGGCCTGCCCGTGCTCACCGCCGCGGCCGAGCTGCACGACCACCCGGTGGCCCGGGACCTCACCTTCCTCGCCGTCGTCGGTGCGGGCGTGTACGCGCGCCGCTGGGGCCCGCGCGGTCACAGCCTCGGCGTGTTCGCGTTCATGACCTTCTTCGTGGCGCAGTTCCTGCACGCCACCACCGGCCGGCTGCTGGAGCTGTACGCCGCGGTCCTGCTGTCGGTCCTCGCCGCCGCCGCGGTGCGCTTCGGCCTCTGGTGCTACGAGCGCCGCCTGCCCCCGCCGTCCACGCCCGCCCCGCCGGGCGGCACCGGTCTGGCGCGGGTGACCACCCGCCAGGCGATCCAGGCGACCGCCGGGGCGGGCTTCGCCCTCGTCGTGGGCCAGCTGGTGTCGGGGCAGCGCTGGTACTGGGCCGTCGGCGCCACCTGGTGGATCTTCGTCAACACCACCTCGCGGGGCGAGACCCTGGTCCGCGGCTTCCGGCGGCTGCTCGGCACGGTCATCGGCATCGCCCTCGGTCTGCTCGTGGCGATGCCCGTGCACGGCGACCCGACCGTCACGGCCGCGCTGGCCGCCGCCTGCGTGTTCGGCATCTTCTACACCGCCGCCGTGTCCTACACCTGGATGATGCTCTGGGTCACCCTCCTCGCCGGACTCCTCTACGGTCTCCTCGGCGTGCTCGGCCCCGGACTGCTCGCACTGCGGCTCGCCGAGACCGGCGTCGGAGCGCTCGGCGCCGCCCTGGCCGTGATCCTCGTCCTGCCCGTGACCACCCACAGCATCACCGACGCCTGGATCCGGCGGGCCCTGCGCTGCGTGCACGCCTGCGCCGTCGAGACCGCCCGGCGCCTGGCCGGAGCGGCGGACGCCGACCCGGGCCCGCGGGTGGCCGAGCTGGAGCAGCTGCTCGCCCGGGTACGGCTCTCGGTCGCCCCGCTCGTGCACCCGCTGAACCCGATGCTCGGCCGCAAACGGCGGGCCCGGCACGTGCTGGCCCTCCTCGACGACTGCGCCCGCGAAATCCGCGGTCTGGTCGCCGTCGCGGCGGACCCGGAGGCCTCCCACGACGCCCGTCTCGCCACCGCCTGCCGACGGGTGGAGGCCGCTGTGGAGGCCCTCACCGAGGGCAGGGACATCGCGGTCCACGCGGACGGCCTGCCCCACGCGGAGCCCGCCCTGGCCCATCTGCACGGCCTGGAGCGAGCCCTGGCCGATCTGGCCCGCCCCCTGCGCACCCCGTCGGGCTCACCGCTGGTGGGCGCCTGACGGGACCGTGAGGGCGCAGGCGCCCCTGGTCGGCACGGGCCCGAGTTGCGCCGTGAGACGGTGACGCGCCCTGGGTCGGCACGGTGGTGATGTGCGCCGTGAGGACGTCAGCGGCTCTGGGCCGGCACGGTGGCGGTGCGCGCTCCGCCGGGCCCGGGGCCGACCGGGCGAGGCACCCTTGACCGTCTGGTCTAGACCGCGCATGATCGGCTGGGCGGACCACCCGGCCGCGCGGACGAGAGGGGACAGCGGTGACGGACGGCAGGCGGCGGGCGTTCATCGGGTCGTTCACGGCGGCCGGCGGCCCCGGCATCGTGATGGCGGAGGTCGACGCCGACACCGGCGCGCTGACCGTGCTGAGCAGCGTGAACGCCGTCCCGGACCCCTCCTGCCTGACGCTCTCGACGGACGGGGAGATGCTGTACGCGGTCAGTGAGACCGCCGAGGGCGCGGTGGCCGCGTACCGGGTGGACGGGGACAAGCCCGAGCCGGCCGGACGGCCGGTCCCGGTCGACGGCAGCGGCCCGACCCACCTCAGCCTGTACGCCGGGCACCTCCTGACCGCCAACTACGGCTCCGGCAGCGTCACCGCGGTCCCGCTCCGCCCCGACGGCACACTCGCGCGGTCCGCGTCCCGCGTGCTCCGGCACAGCGGCGCCGGTCCGCACACGCCCCGCCAGCAGAGGCCGCACGCCCATCAGGTGCAGCCCGACCCGAGCGGCCGCTGGGCCGTCAGCGTGGACCTCGGCACGGACTCGGTGCGGGTGTGCACCCTGACCGACGGTGCCCTCGCCGTGCACCGGGAGACCGCCCTGCGCCCCGGCTCGGGGCCGCGTCACCTGGCCTTCCACCCGGACGGCCGCCACGCGTACGTCGTCAACGAACTCAGCCCCTCCGTCACCGTATGCCGCTGGGACGCGACGGAAGGCGTTCTGACACCGCTGTCCGAAACCCCGGTCCTGCCCGGTGCACCGGCGCGCGACGCCTACCCGTCGGGCATCGCCGCCTCACGCGACGGCCGCTTCGTCTGGACCGCCACCCGCGGCGAGGACGTCCTGTCCGTGCTCGCCGTCGAGGGTGAAGGGCTGCGGCTCGTCACCACGGTGCCCTGCGGCGGCCACTGGCCGCGCGCCCTCACCGCCGGCGACGGCTACCTGTACGTCGCCAACGAGCGCTCCGGCGACGTGACCTGGTTCGCGGTCGACCCGCTCACGGGCGTCCCACGACGAGGCGGCTCGACCAGGGTGACCGCGGCCTCGTACGTGGTCCTCGGCTGAGCGGAAGTCACCAGGACCGCCCGCCCCGCCCTCGACGACGAAGGCCCGCTCCGAACCGGAGCGGGCCTTCTCGATGTCCTGCGCGGCGCCTGGTGTCAGCGCACGGGCGTGCTCTGCGGCTGCTGCGGCGCGATGCCGAGCGCCGTCGTGTACTTGGCCAGGGCCAGCTTGCCGATCGCCGGGTACGGGCCGAGCGGCTCGGCGGCGGAGCACCCGGCCTCCTTCGCGGCCTCCTCGAGCAGGACCTGCTCGATCTCCGGGCCGATCAGGTACGGCGCGAGCGCCAGCTGCTGCGAGCCCGAGGAGCGCAGCTGCTCGGCGACGGACGCGATGGAGCCCTCCTGGTCCAGGGCCGCGGCCATCACCGGAACGGCGAGACGCGCGGCGAGCAGCATGCCGGTGATGCCAGCCGCCTGCACCGCCTCGTCACCGCCCACCGAAGCGAGGATGATGCCGTCCGCGGCGGTCGCCACGGTGAACAGCCGGGCACGGTCCGCGCGGGCCAGACCGGCCTCGGACAGCCGCACGTGCAACGCCTCGGCGAGCAGCGGGTGCGGGCCGAGCACGTCGGTCAGCTCGGCGGCGACACGGCTCTCCATGAGGGCCTGGCGGACCTGGCGCAGCAGCGAACCGTCCGGGCCTGCGAGCAGCGGCACGACGACGGCGACGGGGCCGTCGGGCATCTTGACGTCCATGCCGGCGGCACGGGCCTGCTCGAAACGGGCCGTGCGCTCCTCGGCCGCGTGCACGAGCACGGCCTGCAGCGAGGGGAACTCCGCGTTGTCCCCGTCGAGGTATCCGATGCGGGCATCGAGGCCGGGCAGCTCGGAGCGGGCGATGCTCACGACCTCTTCGGCGAGGCTGCGCGTGGTGCTACTGGGCGTCCCCGGCACGGCGAGGACGAGCGCGGGCGCGCCCTCGGGAGCAACCAGCGGCTCGGGGCGGCGGTGCCGTCCGGGCTGGCGGGGGCGCGGCATTCGTACGGGCAGGCCATCCGCGGGCCCAGTGGGGGAACTCATGGCGCCGCATGTTACTGGCTTCCTGGGTTCCTCTGTTCGGGGAGGGTGCAGGTGAGCGGTATCCGTCCCGTTTTGTCTATTGAGTTACGTACGGATGAGTTGCGTATGGATCGGACGCGGTCGGATCAATCACCCGAACGGATGGTCACCGACAGCATCCTCTCGTCACCGGGCAGCGTGAGGGAACCGGTGCTCAGTTCGGCCGCGATGCGCACCGCGCCGTGCAACGGATCGCCCTCGGCCGGCACCCGCCGCGCCCGTGGGAGCCGCCCGGTCAGTTCTTCGTCCAGGGGTCCCAGCAGTGGGTCGCCCAGCTCGAACAGGCCGCCGGTGACGGCGACGCACGGCTCACCGCCGGAGGGGCACACGGCCGCCGCGGAGTCCGCCATGTGCCGGGCGGCGGCACGCAGGATGCCCGCCGCGACGGGATCCTCGTCCGCGCAGGCGGCCACACGAGGTGCGAAGGAGGCGAGCACGGCGGGCCGGTCGGGACGGGGATACAGCGCGCCGGGCAGTCCCGCGACGGGCCCGAACTGTTCCTCGGCGCAGGCCAGCAGGCGGGCCGAGCCGTCCTGGCGTCGGTCGTGGGCGCGCAGCGCGGCCTCGAGGCCCGCCCGGCCGATCCAGGCACCGCCCCCGCAGTCACCGAGCAGATGCCCCCAGCCGTCCGCGCGCCGCCAGCCGGTCAGATCGGTGCCCACCGCGATCAGCCCGGTACCGCCGGCGATCACGGCACCGGGGCGCGGCCCGAGCGCACCCACATAGGCGGTCACGGCATCGGCGGCCAGTGCGACCCGGCGCACCCCCCATTCCCGGGCCAGGGCACCGGGCAGTTCGGCGCGCAGCCCGCCCCCCAGGGAGGCCATGCCGGCCGCGCCGACGGCGACGGTGGTCAGCGGCACGGCTCCCGCCTCGGCGGTCAACGCGCTCACCAACGGAGTGAGTTGCGCCATGAAGTGCTCGGGGTCGATGCCCCGCTCGCCGGTGCGTACCGGCTCATCGGACGCCCGGCGGGCCAGCGGGCCGCGCTCGGCGGTCCCGATCACGGCCCGGAGCCCGGAGCCACCGGAGTCAACGGCGAGAAACCCGGCATCCGCCGGCGTCCCGGTCATGGCAGGCGCCAGTCCACCGGTTGGCCACCCTGGCGGATCAGCAGATCGTTGGCCCGGCTGAACGGGCGGGAACCGAAGAAGCCCCGGTCGGCCGACATGGGGGAGGGGTGGGCGGATTCGACGGAGGGCAGATCGCCGAGGATCGGGCGCAGATTGCGGGCGTCACGGCCCCACAGGATGGACACCAGCGGCTTGCCGCGCCCCGCCAGGGCCCGAATGGCCTGCTCCGTGACCTCCTCCCAGCCCTTGCCCCGGTGTGCGGCGGGCTTGCGCGGGGCGGTGGTCAGCGCCCGGTTGAGCAGCAGCACACCCTGCCGCGTCCACGGCGTGAGGTCGCCGTTGGACGGCTCGGGGAGCCCCAGGTCGGCGTTCAGCTCGCGGTAGATGTTGATGAGGCTGCCGGGCAGCGGCCGCACCTCCGGCGCCACCGAGAACGACAGGCCCACCGCGTGCCCGGGAGTGGGGTACGGGTCCTGACCGACGATCAGGACCCGTACGTCGTCGAACGGCTGCTGGAAGGCCCGCAGAACGTTCGGCCCGGCCGGGAGGTAGGTGCGTCCCGCGGCGATCTCCGCGCGAAGGAAGTCCCCCATCGCGGCGACGCGTTCGGCCACCGGTTCCAGGGCCTTCGCCCAGCCCGCTTCGACGATTTCATGCAAGGGTCGTGGTGCCACGGGCGTCACCCTACTGCCGTGCGGACAGCGGCGATCAACCGGTGGCCAACGCCTGCGTGCGCCCTCGTCCCCCGCCTGTCGCTCCGCCTCGTCCCCGCCCTCGTCCGCGTCCTTCGCCTCAGCCGACGAGCGCGGCCCGCACGCACAGCACGTCCGGCAGGTGCGAGGCGAGCTGCTGCCAGCTGTCTCCGTCGTCGGCCGACGCGAACACCTCGCCGTTGCGGTTGCCGAAGTAGACGCCCGCGGGGTCGGCGTCGTCCGTGCACATCGCGTCGCGCAGCACCGTGCCGTAGTGGTCCTCTTGCGGCAGGCCCGTCGAGAGGGGTTCCCAGCTCTTGCCCGCGTCCGTCGTCCGGTAGACCCGGCACCGGTGGTCGGCCGGCACCCGGTCGGCGTCGGCGTTGATCGGGAACACGTATGCCGTGTCGCCCCGGTGCGGATGCGCCGTCGTGGCGAAGCCGAACGTGGAGGGCAGGCCCTCGCCGATGTCCGTCCAGTGCGCACCGGCGTCGTCGCTGCGGTACACGCCCCAGTGGTTCTGCAGGTACAGCCGGTCCGGGGTGGCCGCGTCACGTGCGACCTTGTGCACGCACTGCCCGAACTCCGGGTTCGGGTCGGGCAGGAACACCGCGGAGACACCCGAGTTGGAGGGGGCCCAGCTCGCGCCGCCGTCCAGGGTGCGGAACACGCCGGCGGTCGAGACGGCGACCGTCACCGCTTTGGGGTCCCGCCGGTCGGTGAGCACGGTGTGCAGGCCCTCGCCACCGCCGCCCGGTACCCACTTCGAGCGCGTGGGGTGCTCCCACAGGGGCCGGACCAGCTCGAACGTCTCCCCGCGGTCCTCCGAGCGGTACAGCGCGGCCGGCTCGGTGCCCGCGTACACCACGTCCGGCTCGGCGGCGGCCGGGTGCAACTGCCACACGCGCTCCAGGGACGCTCCCGTGTCCTTGGGGAACTTGACCGCCGGGCGGGCCGGTTCGGTCCAGGTCCGGCCGAGGTCGTCGGAGTGGAACACGGACGGGCCCCAGTGCGCGCTGTCGCCGCCGACCAGCAGCCGCGGGGTCCCGGCCCGGGCGTCGATGGCGACCGAGTACACGGCCTGCGCGTTGAAGTAGGGGCGCTCGTCGAACTGCCAGGCCTCACCGCCTCGCCGGCGCCCGATGAAAAGGCCTTTGCGCGTGCCCACGGCGAGCAGTACCTCGGTCATGCCGATCACCTCCGCGGCGTCGTCGTTGACGCCCTCGTCCCGAACACCGGCCAGTCTGCACCCGACCACTGACAGTCACCCCCGGAGCGGGCTGCGTCCCAGGTCAGCGGGGTGTCGGCCGAGGCGGGCGAGGGGGCTGGCGCACCGCCCGGGCCGGCCCTCGCCGGAGCGGTGGCACCGTGGAGATCGTCACGCCGGGTAGGTGCAGTGAGCATCCAGGCGCCGCCGTCCGTATGGGGAGAGCGGCGGGATGGTCGTGGGCTCGTGAGGAGGAGGCCTTCGATGGCGTTACGTGGTCCGAAGGTGTGGCTGTGGCGCTGGCGGCGCAATCCGCTCAAGCGCCGTGGCGACCGGGTGGAGGCCTGGGTCGTCCTGGGCGTGTGGCTGCTCACCGTTTTCGTCGGGCTGCTCGCCGGGACGGCGGTGAGCCGTTCCGTCGAGGACGGGCTGGCCCGGGAACGCGCCGACTGGCGCCCCCTCGTGGCACGGCTCGCCGAGCGCGCGCCCGGGGCGGCCCCCGAGAGCGGCAGCGTGTCCCGCACCGAGACGGTGTGGGCGACGGCACGGTGGACCGCCGCGGACGGGTCCGAGCACTCCGGCCAGCTGCGGGTTCCGGCGGGCAGCGCCGTGGGGGCCCCGGTCACCGTATGGACCGATGCCGAGGGCCGTCAGGTCACCCGGCCCGTCACCGAGTCCCAGGCGCGTGTACGGGCCTCCCTGACCGGTGGCGCGGCAGGTCTCTGCGCGGCGGCCGTCCCCCTGGTCGCGGGCCGTGCCCTTCGCGATCGCCTGGAGCGTCGCCGCATCGACCAGTGGGACGCGGAGTGGGCCCGCTTCGGCCCGATGTGGGGGCGCACGACGGGGTGAGGCCGTCGTGGCGCCCCGCTCCGGCCGCCGACAGCCGCCGGCCTTACCGGTGCCCCGCTCCGGCCAGTGCATGACCGCATGTCCGGAGCAGCGTCAGGTCCTCGCGTATGCCGTTGCCCACGGCGTCGGGGCGATGCCGGAGGGGAGAGGCGAGTTCCGCTCGGAGCAGGTCGTGCAGGGGTGTTCCCGACGTTCCCAGTGCCGAGACGCACTCGGCGATCGTCGCGCGCGTGCGGGGGTGATCCCTCCACGCGGAGCGGAGGACGGGGAGGAACCGTTCCGGTTCGCCCGTCGCCCGCCACACCGCGCAGGCGGCGGTGGCCCGGGCCCGCGCGTCACCGCGGCCGGCCAGCTCGCGCAGCCCGGGCAGGGCGGGGCGGGCGGCCGGGCCAAGCCGCCCCAGTACGGCCGCCGCACGGCGTCGGCGGTCGCTGTCCGTGTCCGGTGACGTGTCCGTCAACGCGCGGAGCAGCACGGGCAGCACAGCGTGCGCGTCGCCCGTGATCGACCACAGCGCGTCCGCCGCCGCGACCGCGCAGTCGCCCTCCAGCAGTCCGCACAGATCCGGCACCGCCTCGCGCGCGGCGCCGCCGAACGCGCCGAGGGCACGAACCGCCGCTTCCGTGACGGCGTCGCGCCGCCGCATCCCGTGCGGCATGCCACGCAGCAGACGCAGCACAGCCGGTACGGAGGCCTCGTCGCCCAGTGCGGCGAGGGCCGACAGCAGGGGAACGGCTCGTTCGCAGAGGTCGGACGCGTCGAGCGGCACACGGCCGAGCGACCGCCGCAGCGCAGGGACGAGGGGCACGGCCGCGCGTCCCAGATGAGGTACGGCCAGCCCGAGATCGCGCGGTACGACCGGACCCGCCAGCACCTCGGCCAGCACGGGTGTGGCCCGCGCGTCGCCCGTCCCGGCCAGTGCCCTGAGCGGGCCGCCCAAGGTCGGCGTACCCCGCTCCCCATGCCGTATCCGCAGCTCGGGACGGTACGTCACCAACGTGTGGAGATGATCCGCGGCGGGCGCGGCGAGCTCGGAGAGCTCCACCAGGACGGTGACCGCCGCGTCGTGCAACCGGCTCTCCTCCGAGCCCAGTTGACTGCCGATGAGGAGGACCGGCTCCGCGTGACCGGTGCGCCGTTCACGGAAGAGCCCGGCCGACATCCACACCCCGTTGCACCGGTCGAGGGGATCAGGGCTGGTCAACTGCCCGCACAGCAGGGCGACACGGTCGGCGACCCGGCTGCCCAGCGCGGAGTGCAGGGTCCGCAACAGCCGGGAGCCCTCCTCGTCCGAGGGGCGCAACCGCCGCAACCGGACGGCGAGCGTGTCCGGACCGGGACGGCCCTCCGCGGTCCCCGCCCGGGCCCGCCTCTCTGACCTGGCTCTGAGCAGCCCGACGACGGTCGGTACGAGATCGGCGGGGAGCAGGTCCGGGGCGCATCCCGCGAGCTGGCCGAGTGCGGCGAGCCGGAGACCGGGGCCGTAAGGCGGCGCGCCCAGCTCGGCCAGCAGGCGCACTGCCTCGGCTGCGTGGGCCTCCCCGGCCGCGTGAGTCTCCTTGGCTGCGTGAGCCTCCTCAGCCGCGTGAGCCTCCTCGACTGCATGGACCTTTCCGGCCGGGCGGAGGAGATGCGCGAACAGGCCGAGGCTCTCCGCGAGGGCGAGCAGGACACCGTCGTCCCGCTCCACGGTGATCCGCTCCCGCAGCAGGGCGAGCACCCGCGCCGGTTGGTCCACGTACCGCACCAGCGCGCCCGGGACCACCCGCCGCACGGCGGCGTCCGGGTCCCCCGCGAGACGGACGAAGACGTCGGCACGCGCGCGCAGAAGGTCCCGCACCCTTGCCGTGCGGTCGTCGCGGGCACCGGCGATGTCCTCGATGCTGACGAGGAGTTCCACCACGCCCGCCCGGTCCCGCACCTCCTCGCGGTCGGCGAGCGCGAGGAGGTGCGGGACACAGGCGAGCGCCGAGTCGTGCACGTCGTCGTCCTGGTGGTGCACGGCGCCGTACATCCCGTCGAGCGCGGTCTGTCGCTCGGCCGGGTCGGAGGAGGCCAGCCCCCGCAGTAGTCCGGGCACGTCCTCCGCTCTGCCGTGAGCGTGGCGCAGCGAGGCCCGGTCGACCTCGTCCATCCCCCTGAACACGTTGTCCTCCCCCAGACGAAGTGCCGACGACGGGGAGTCTGCACCACAGCACTGACAACGAAGCGGAATCGGGAGATGACTGTGCGCGAACTGTGCGCACGATGGCTGGAGTTCGAGTCGGCACCACCCGGGCCGGCTGCCCCGCCCAGGGCCCGGCGCCCCTTCAAGCGGCAGGCCCGGACCCCGGCCCAGGCTCCGACCCCCGGCCCAGGCCCCGACCCCGGCCCGACCCGGACCCCGGCCCGGCCTCAGCCCCCGCCGCCGGGCAGTGCCCGCTCCACGATCGTGTCCAGGTCCGCCGTCCGCGGCAGCGTCCCGAAGGCGTACCCCCAGTCACCCCCGAGCCGCGTCGCGCAGAAGGCGTCGGCGACGGCCGCCGGGGCGTGCCGGACGAGGAGGGATGCCTGGAGGGCCAGCGCCATCTGCTCCACGAGACGGCGGGCCGTGACCGGCGACGCCTCGGACAGACCCGCCTTGAGCCGCGTCACGGCCGAGTCCAGGCGGGCGTCCGCGCCCCGGGCGAGGGCGAGCTCGCCGAACACGGCCTCGGCGGTACCCGGTTCGCGGCTCAGCGCCCGGAGCACGTCGAGCGCGTTGACGTTCCCCGAGCCCTCCCAGATCGACAGCAGGGGAGCCTCGCGGTAGTGCCGGGGCATGCCCGAGTCCTCGACATAGCCGTTGCCGCCGAGGCACTCCAGTGCCTCCGCGGTGAAGGCGGGGCCGCGCTTGGTCACCCAGTACTTGCCGACCGCGGTGGCGATCCGGCGGAACGCGGCTTCAGAACCGTCCACATCGTCTCCTCGGACGGCCCGGTCGGCCGCCCCGGCCAGCCGCAGGGTGAGCGTCGTGGCGGCCTCGGACTCCAGCGCCAGATCGGCGAGGACGTTGCGCATCAGCGGCTGGTCGACGAGCCGTGCGCCGAACGCGCTGCGGTGGCGCGCGTGGTGCCCGGCCTCGACGAGGGACTTGCGCATCAGCGCGGCCGACATCGTCACGCAGTCCAGCCGCGTGCAGTTGACCATCTCGATGATGGTCTTCACGCCCTGCCCCTCGGGGCCGACCAGCCAGGCCACCGTCCCGTCGAACTCGGGCTCGGAGGAGGCGTTGGACCGGTTGCCCAGCTTGTCCTTCAACCGCTGGATGCGGAAGGTGTTGCGGGTCCCGTCCGGCAGTACCCGCGGCACGAGGAAGCACGAAAGCCCGCCCGGGGCCTGGGCCAGGACGAGGAACACGTCGCACATCGGCGCCGAGGTGAACCACTTGTGTCCGCGCAGCGTGTACACCCCGGGCTCGGCCGTCGGTGTGGCCGCCGTGGTGTTCGTCCGGACGTCGGAGCCGCCCTGCTTCTCGGTCATCCCCATGCCCGCGAGCAGCCCGCGCTTCTCCGTGGGCTCCCTGAGGACCGGGTCGTACTCCCGGCTCGTCAGCAACGGCTCGTAGAGTTTCGCCAGCTCCGGCTGCTTGCGCAGTGCGGGGACGGCGGCGTAGGTCATCGACGTGGGGCAGCCGTGCCCGGCCTCGGTGTGGCCCCAGACCAGTCCGCCCGCGGTCCTGACGACGTGAGCGCCGGGCCGGTCGTCCGCCCAGGGAGATGCGGCCAGTCCCTCCCCGATCGCCGTGCGCATCAGGTGGTGCCAGCTGGGGTGGAACTCCACCTCGTCGACGCGGTTGCCGTACCGGTCGTGCGTGCGCAGCCTCGGCTCGTGCCGGTTGGCGAGGTCGGCCCACTCCTGCGCCTGGGCACTGCCGGCCTGCCGCCCGAGTCGCCGCAGGTCCTCCCCGGCCCACCCTGCGCCCTCCCGCCACAGGCCCTCCAGCAGGGCCGTGTCGTCGGAGGCGTCATAGGGGGTGAGGGGAGGGGCCTGGTTCGTCACGTCGTGCGTGGCGGGTCCGCCGTACGACGGTTGTTCTTCCAGTGTCGAGACCATGCTTCGAGTGTTGCACTCAGGCTGCGGTCGCAGCAATCCTGCAACACCGGCATGCGCGGCGTACAGTACGTGACCATGCCGATGAACGTCCCGGCGCCGCCCGGCGCGCTCGACCTGCGCCCGCTGTCCGCGCGGTCGGTCGTCCTGAGCCTGCTCCTCGGCACGCATCCACCCGAACTTCCGGTCAGGGAACTGCTGCGGCTCGTGGAAGGCTTCGGCGTCGGCGGCTCCACCCTGCGGGCGGCGCTCAGCCGGATGGTGGCCGCCGGGGACCTGCGGCGCACCGACGGGGGCTACCGCCTCAGCGAGCGGCTGCTGGAACGCCAGCGCCGCCAGGACGACGCCGTGCATCCGCGCACGCGCGCGTGGCGCGGCGACTGGGAGATGGTCGTGATCACCGCGACCGGGCGCGGCCCGGCGGAACGCGCCGAGCTGCGCACGCGGCTGACCGCCCTCCGGCTCGCCGAACTCCGCGAAGGCGTCTGGCTCCGGCCCGCCAACCTCACCCGTGCTCTCCCCGCTGACCTGGACCGGGTCGTCCAGCGCTACACGGCCCGCCCCGACCGCCCCTCGGACGAACTGGCCGGAACCCTCTGGCCGCTGGACGCCTGGTCCGCCACCGCCCGGGCTCTGCTCGCCCACATCGCCGGTTCGCCCCGCCCGGCCGACCGCCTGACGGCCTTCGCCGCCGTCGTACGGCACCTGCTCGCCGACCCCGTGCTGCCCCCCGGACTCCTGCCCGCCGACTGGCCCGGCACCGAACTGCGCGCCGCCTACACCGCCTACCAGCGGGAGCTGATCGGGGAGGTACGCGCGCGCGTGCGCGGCACATGACGCGGACGGCCGTGCGCAGCGCCCGTCGGACGCTTCGCACGGCCGCCTTCACCGTGGGGGGAGTGTCTGCCCAGGACTACCTGTACGTGATGTCCGAGGTGGAGTAGAGGCAGTTCTTGCTGTCGGGTCCGGATCCGACAGCGGTGTTGTTGTTGTACTTCTGGCAGGGGACGACCTTGCGGCCGGAGTCGTTGCGGATCGTGATGTTCCGCAGGGTCGCCACGTCGTTGCGGTTGACGTTGATGCCGACGAGCCGAGCGGTGGAGCCGGTGCCGGTCACGTCGATGGTGTTGAGGTTGACCTTGCGGGTGTACTGCGTGGAACAGTCACCGCAGGAGCGGTACAGCGTCTTGAACTCCTGCACCGCGAAGTTGGAGATGGTCAGAGTGCCGCCGCCGTTGTGCTGGAAGACCTTGTCCGCGGCCTTCTTCGCACCGCCGCCGATCACCTGGTAGGTGGCGCCGTTGCCGCCGCGGAAGGTGGCGGCGTCCTCGCCGACGTCCTCCCACCAGACGTTCTGCAGCGTGCAACTGCCCTCGCAGTGGATGCCGTCGGCCGCGGGGGCGCCGAGGATGACGTTCTTCAGCACCGCGCCGTCGGCGAGCTTGAAGATCGGGTCCTGACCCTCCTCCTGCCCGTCACCGGCCAGGGCGCCGGTGCCGTAGTACCGCTTCATCCCGTAGTCCTTGGTGCCGGACACGGAGATGGTGGAGGAGGTCCCCTGGCTGCCGTTGGGAGTCGGCCAGGTGGCGGCGCTCGCGGCGGGGGCGTTGACAGTCATGATCATGCCAACCGAGAGGCCGAGTGCGGCCAGTGCGCCGGCCGTCGCGCGCCTGCGGGCGCGTGGACGTGTCGCAGAAGTCATGTCCCGAGTCCCTTCTGTTGTGGGGGTGGGTGGAGCCGAAGCTTCCCGTGGTCGTGCATCGTGTCGAAGTGTTCAGGAGTGCCCGGGGAACACATACATGAATGACATCCGTCATCTCGTTCGTCCTGCGCACTGCACGTGCACCGTTCGCGTCAGCGGGTCACACTGCTGAACGGAACGTAGAGGGCAAGCGCTTTCTAGTCAACGCCTCGTGCAGAACTGATTCGGTCGCCGCTGGTCACCGCGCCAGTCGCGTGGGAGCGCTTCCATGGGAGCCATGTCCATGCCACCATGCCCGAACGGACGCCTCCCACGACGGAAGGAACCCGGACGTGCCTGCCACCTCCCACCCCAGGTCCAGGAGACTTCGGCGACCGCTTCTCCTCGCGCTGGTCGCCGCGCTGTTGCCGCTGCTCGTGGCCACCGTGCTCACTGCTCCCGTGGCCGCCGCCGACGAGCCCACCCGCGGTCCCGCCCCCGGCTCCGCCCGCAAGGGGGCCGTCCCCGCCGCGGCCCTCACCGAGGTCACGAACTTCGGTACCAATCCCAGCAACCTGCGGATGTACCTGTACGTACCGGAGAGCGTGACCCCGAAGCCTGCGGTCGTGGTGGCCGTGCACTGGTGCACCGGCTCGGGACCGGACATGTACAACGGCACCGAGTACGACACGCTCGCCGACCGGTACGGATTCATCGTGCTGTACCCGTCCGTCACCCGCAGCAGCAAGTGCTTCGACGTCTCCTCGCCCCAGGCCCTGCGCCGTGGCGGAGGCAGCGACCCCGTCGGCATCAAGTCGATGATCGACTGGGTCACCCGCACCTACGACGCCGACACGGGCCGGGTGTTCGCCACCGGGATCTCCTCCGGCGCGATGATGACGAACGTCCTGCTCGGGGACTACCCGGACGTGTTCGCGGCGGGCGCCGCCTTCTCGGGCGTCCCGTTCGGCTGCTTCGCCACCACCGACGGCTCCGAGTGGAACAGCGCCTGCTCGGGCGGTACGGTCACCCGCACCGCGCAGGAGTGGGGCGATCTTGCCCGGGGCGCGTACCCCGGTTACACCGGCCCCCGGCCCCGCATGCAGATCTGGCACGGCACCGAGGACGACGCCCTGCGCTACCCCAACTTCGGGGAGCAGATCAAGCAGTGGACGAACGTGCAGGGCGTGAGCCAGACGCCGGCCGCCACCGACACTCCCCAGCCCGGCTGGACCCGTACCCGCTACGGCGGCACGAGCGACAGGGCTCCCGTGGAGGCCATCAGTCTCCAGGGCGTCGGTCACAACCTGTACGCCCAGGGTATGGCGTCCCGCGTGCTCACCTTCTTCGGCCTGGAGGGCTCCGGCCCGGGTCCTCAGCCCCAACCCGGCGCCTGCCGGGTGACGGCCTCGGTGAACTCCTGGAACACCGGGCTGACCGCGTCCGTGACCCTCACCAACACCGGCACGACGACCGTCAACGGCTGGAAGGCCGGCTTCACGCTGCCCGCCGGGCAGACGGTCACGGGTGGCTGGGGCGCCACGTACGCGCCGACATCCGGGTCGGTCACCGCAACCAACGTCTCGTACAACGGCACGATCGCACCGGGGGCCAGCGTGAACTTCGGCTACCAGGCCTCTCACGCGGGCAACAGTGCCGCTCCGACCGCGTTCACGCTCAACGGGACGGCGTGCGCGACCGGTTGACCCATCTCTTGGGGTGCCGGACGGGACGGACGGCTCGGGCGGGCCGGATCACGCCGACCCGGCTCGGGCGGGCCGGATCATGCTGAACCGGCTCGCACCGGCCGGGATCACGCCGACCCGGCTCGGGCGGGCCGGATCAGACCGACCGGTGGTACTGGTTCGGTACCCGTACCTCGCCGCCGAGTTCGCGCGCCGCGTGCCGTGCCCACGAGGGGTTGCGCAGGAGCTCGCGGCCCAGCAGGACCGCGTCCGCCTCGCCGTTGGCCAGGATCTTCTCGGCCTGCTCGACGTCGGTGATGAGCCCGACCGCGGCGACCGGCAGACCCGTCTCGTTCTTCACCCGGGCGGCGAAGGGCACCTGATAGCCGGGGCCGGTGGGGATGCGGACGCCGGAGGCGTTGCCGCCGGTGGAGACGTCCAGCAGGTCGATGCCGTGGGCCCGCAGGTCGGCGGCGAAGCGGACCGTGTCGTCGGCGCTCCAGCCGCCGTCCTCCAGCCATTCGGTCGCCGAGATGCGGAAGAACAGCGGCTTGTCGTCCGGCCAGACCTCCCGTACGGCGTCGACGACTTCGAGGGCGAAGCGGGTGCGGTTCTCGTACGAACCGCCGTAGGCGTCGGTGCGGTGGTTGGAGTGCGGGGAGAGGAACTCGTTGATCAGGTAGCCGTGGGCGCCGTGGATCTCGGCGACCTCGAAGCCGGCGGCGAGCGCACGACGGGCCGCGGCGGCGAACTCCTCCACGATGGAACTGATCTGATCGACGGTCAGCTCGGCCGGGACCTGGTGCCGGTCGTCGAAGGCGAGCGGGCTCGGCGCGACCGCGTCCCAGCCGTGGGCGTCCGGACCGACCGGCGCGCCCCCCTTCCAGGGGCGGTCCGTCGATGCCTTGCGGCCGGCGTGGGCGAGCTGGATGGCGGGCACCGTGCCCTGTGCGGTGAGGAAGCCGGTGACGCGGCGGAACGCCTCGACCTGCGCGTCGTTCCAGATGCCCAGGTCGTAAGGGGAGATGCGCCCCTGTGGGGACACCGCGGTCGCCTCGACGATGATCAGGCCCGTGCCGCCGGTGGCGCGGGCGGCGTAGTGCGCGAAGTGCCAGTCGGTGGGGGCCCCGGCCTCGGGGCCCTCCGGCGCAGCCGAGTACTGGCACATCGGGGGCATCCACACGCGGTTCGGGATCGTCAGCTCGCGCAGGGTGAAGGGCTCGAAGAGCGCGGTCACGGCGGACTCCATTCGTGACGGGGCCGATGTCGACTCGTACGATAGGCACCGTAGTACGGTGGATGTCAAACTACGATGGTTCTCGTACTATGGAGTCCCCGACAAAGTGGAGCCGCCGTGTCGTCCCCCGCAGTCAGCAGCCGTGACCTGCCGCATCCCGCGTGTGACGAGATCCGGCTGGAGGGGGTTCTGCATGCGCTCTCGGATCCGATGCGGTTGCGAATCGTGCGGGAACTCGCGGGCGTGACAGGGGAACTGTCCTGTTCGGACTTCGATCTGCCCGTCACCAAGTCGACCACCACGCACCACTTCCGGGTGCTGCGGGAGAGCGGGGTGATCCGGCAGGTGTACCGGGGGACGGCCAAGATGAACGGGCTGCGCCGGGACGAGCTCGATGAGTTGTTCCCGGGGCTCATGGCCGCCCTGCTCGATGCGGCTGCCCGGCAGGAAGCCTCTCCGGGAGACTGACGCGCGCCGTCAGAGAACCTCGGCCCGAGCGGCTTCCAGGAGCGACCGCCAGTCGGGGAGTTTCACCACGCCCCTGCCCAGTGACGCGCCCAGTGCCGCCTCCGCCCGCTCGATCGACTGCCAGCCCTTCCATTCCACCGGATCGGCGCCTTCCCCGCGCAGGGCGGGCAGAGGGTCGTCGGGGACCGTCTTCGCGGCGAGCGAGGGGGCGTCCTCCAGGAGGGACGTCGCCGTCTCCTTCGCGCAGGGGCGGTTCGTGCCGATGACGCCGGTGGGGCCGCGCTTGATCCAGCCCGCCACGTACTCGCCGGGGGTGACGACGCCCTCGCGCAGGACGCGGCCCGACAGGTTCGGCACGGTTGCTGTGACCGGGTCGAACGGAAGGCCCTCCAGGGGGGCTCCGCGATAGCCCACCGAGCGCAGGACCAGCTGTCCCTCGATGACCTCGTGCCGCCCCGTACCCGTCACGCCGCCGTGGCCGTCCGGAGCCGTGCGTTCGAACCGTGCGGCGCCCACGTGGCCCCGCTCGGCGAGGAGTTCGGCCGGGCGGAGGAAGAACCGGAGGTGGATGCGGCGTGGCGCGCCTGCCGGGGGCGTCTCTGCCCAGCCGCGCAGCACCTCCACGTTGCGGCGCTGGGGCGCCGGCAGTGCGGACGGGTCCGTGTACCCCGGGTCCAGGGCCAGCTCCGCCGGATCCACCACGACGTCGGTCCCCGGCAGCGTGCCCAGTTCGCGCAGCTCCTTGGTGGTGAACCGGGCCTGGGACGGACCGCGCCGGCCCACCATGTGGACCTCGGTCACCCGGCTGTCCGCGAGGGTGGTCAGGGCCGCCTGGGGCATGTCGGTCGGGGTGAGCTCGGCCAGGCCCCTGGCCAGCATCCGCGTGACGTCCACGGCGACGTTGCCCACGCCCACGACCACGGCCGACCGGGCGTCCTGCAGGAAACCGGCGTCCACGGCGTCCGGGTGGGCGCTGTACCAGGACACGAACTGGGTCGCCGACCAGCTCCCCGGCAGGTCCTCCCCGGGAATTCCCAGATGCCGGTCGGTCGCGGCGCCCATGCAGTACACCACCGCGTGGTAGAGCTCCCGCAGTCGCGCGACGGACACGCCGCCGGGGCCGACTTGCACGCCGCCGAGGAACCGGACCCGATCGTGTTCGAGAACCGCACGCAGGTTGTTCTGCAGCGATTTGATCTTCTCGTGGTCGGGCGCCACCCCGTAACGGACGAGGCCGTACGGGCACGGCAGCCGGTCCAGGACGTCGACGCGCACGTCGGAGTCCAGCTGGACGAGGCTCTGGGCGGTGTAGCACCCACTCGGCCCGGAGCCTACGACGGCGACTCGCAGCACGGCGGAACTCCTCACCCGGGGGAACCGACGGATCTCAGGAGAGCGCTGACGCCTCCAGCATCGCACCGGCGGGGCTCCGCTGACAGGGTGCTGTGCTCCACCCGCGGCGCGTGTCCGATCTATAGGGAATGTGATCATGCGGTTACGTTCGGCGTGTGCTGAAAGCATCCTTTCTGAATCTTTCTGATCGCTCTCCGGTGGACGGTGCGGTGTCCGTGCGCCCCGCGTGGGAAGTGCGGGAGAACGAGGGCACGACGCGGTGGTTCGAATTCCGGCTGGTGTTCGGGGACGGTGCGCGGATCGATGCGCTGGCCGTCGTGGGCGGCGGATGCGTCTGCGTCGAGGAGGTGCGCGCTCAGCCCGCCCTGTCCCTGGACGACCTGGCCGTGCTCGCCGACTGGATCGAGGACTCGGTGACCGAGGCATGCGGGCCCGGAGCCGGGCCGGACGACCGCGGCGGCCAGGGGCGACGTGCCAGGCCGTCCTGGCCCCGCGGGCCGGAGGGGCGTCGGCTGGTGGCACAGGAGTACCGCACGGCCCAGCGGGACGGCGCCGACCCGATCCTCGCCGTGATGGACGCGACCGGGCACAGCCGTCGCACGTCCCTCCGCCTGATCGGCCAGGCCCGCGACGCGGGCCTGCTCTCACCGCGCCGCGCCCGACGCTGAACGGACTGGACCGCCTCGGAAGCCGGCCGGCAGTCGCCGATCGGCGCCGATTCCGCACCTCATAGGCTTGTCCGTCAGCAGGCCCGACCAAGACGGACAGAGCGCGCGTGGCGACGGACAGGGACCGGCCCGGGCGGGCGGAAGAAGCGGGCCGAGCGGTCGGCCCGGTCGAGGGCGCGTCTCCTCGTCGCTGGGCGGGGCCGATTCGCTGGTTCCTGTTCAACAGCGCCTGCGTGGCTGCCTCGTCGGCCCTTAGCGGGGGCTGGAGAAGCGGGGCAGGTGGACCGAGGCCGTCGTGGCCGACGTCCACAACGGCACCTCCGACGAGTGCACGCTCCGCACCCGCGAGGGCAAGGAGATCTCACCCCGATGATTGACGGCTGCGACGCCACAAGGGTCGCGCCGGGCGACACGCTGCGCGTGCTCTACGACCCGAGGGCGCAGCCGCCCCGCTGGAGGACGAGGACACGGAAGCAGAGCTGGACCCCGGCGCGTACCGAGGGGCGATCGGCGGGCTGGCAGGTCTGACCGTCGCGGCAGGTACGACGGGCTGCGCACGGTTGAGTCGGGGGAGCGGCAGGTAGCACAGCGTGTCGGAGGACAGACTCGGCTTGCCGCTGATCCTCCCTCTCACTCCACCCCGCGCACTGTCGAAGTCAGTCACCGGGGATCTCGAAGAACAAGCTCACAGCATGTTCCGCATCCGCGTGATCTCGCTCGTCTGCTGGGCGATCACCTCGTCGGCCATCTCCTCGACGCGGATGTTGTTGCCCTGCCCCTTCACGTCCGAGGCCATGGTGATCGCGCCCTGGTGATGGGTCGTCATCAGGGTCAGGAAGAGGTGGTCGAAGGCCTGCCCGTCGGCAGCGCGGAGCTTCTTCAGTTGGGCCTCCGTCGCCATGCCCGGCATCGTGGCGTGCTCGTGCCGTTCGGCCTTCAGGGGCTTGCCGTACGACTTCAGCCAGCCCTTCATCGCCTCGATCTCGGGCTTCTGGCCGGCGGCGATGCGCTCGGAGATCCGTTTCACGTCCTTCGACTCGGCGCGTGCCGGGACGAGTTCGGTCATCACCAGCGCCTGGGCGTGGTGCTCGATCATCATGCGGACGTAGGAGACGTCGGCCGAGTTGGGGGAGTCGTTCTCCGAACGCCGGTCGGCGGCCTCCTCGGCGGACAGGGTGCGGTTCGCCCCGCCGGGCTCACCCGGCGCGATCACGGCGGGCTCGTCCGCGGCGGCCGGCTTGCGGTCCGGACCGGAGTCACAGCCCCCGGCCGCGAGCACGGCCAGGGCGACCAGCCCCGTCGTGACGGCGGACGCCCGGGACGCACGGCGGAAGAGCACAACGACCTCCTGTGGCAAGCGGATTGGAACGGACCTCGGGTTGCGGACGACGTACACGCACGCTTCCGCGGGTCATTGATCGGAAAACTTCATTGCGATTCTGTTGCCCTCTGTTGGTATGTGCATGGCGAAGACGATACTGCGTGGTGCGTGAACCGTTCCGCAGTGAACGGAACCAGGGAGGAAAACAGTGATCCTGTTGAACGACCGCAGAACACGCCGCAGACGCTTGGGGATTGCCGCTGCGGCCGCCGGGCTGCTGGCCGCGCTCCTCACAGCGGCACCGGCAGGGGCCACCCCCGACCCGGGGGACGCGCCGCCCGCGCCGAAGAAGGTCTCCAAGAGCGCCCAGGCAGAGGTCCGAGAGGCCATCGAGAGCGGCGAGACACCCGGTCAGGACGAGATCGTCCACTCCGACAACATCCAGCACCTGGCCCACGTCCCCAAGGACGTGCTCAAGGGCACGAATTCGGACCTCGCCTTCCAGGGCAGGTACGCGTTCGCGGGCAACTACGACGGCTTCCGCATCTTCGACATCAGCAACCCCGAGGCGCCGAAGACCGTCGCCCAGGTGCTGTGCCCCGGCTCGCAGAACGACATCTCCGTCTCCGGCGACCTGCTGTTCCTGTCCACCGACTCCTCGCGCAGCGACAGCAGCTGCTCCAGCACCACGCAACCGGCGACCGAGAAGTCCTCCTGGGAGGGGATGAAGGTCTTCGACATCAGTGACAAGCGCAACCCGCGGTACGTCGCGGCCGTCGAGACCGCCTGCGGTTCGCACACCCACACGCTGGTGCCCGAGCGCCGCAACGTCTACGTGTACGTCTCCTCGTACTCGCCGAACGCCGCCTACCCCGACTGCCAGCCGCCGCACGACGGCATCTCCGTCATCAAGGTGCCGCGCAGTGCCCCCGAGAAGGCCAAGGTCGTGGGCTTCCCCGTGCTGTTCCCCGGTGAGGGACCGGACGGCGGCGGCAACCCGGGCGGACCCACCAACCCCGGCGTGTCCAAGACCACCGGCTGCCACGACATCACCGTACTGCCGTCGAAGGACCTGGCCGCCGGTGCCTGCATGGGCGATGGGATCCTGTTCTCCATCAAGGACCCGGAACGCCCCAAGGTCATCGACCGCGTGCAGGACAACGTGAACTTCGCGTTCTGGCACTCGGCGACCTTCAACCAGAAGGCGAACAAGGTCGTCTACACCGACGAGCTGGGCGGTGGCGCCGCGGCCACCTGCAACGCGGAGATCGGCCCGGACCGCGGTGCCGACGGCATCTACGACATCGTCGGCAAGGGCGACAAGCGCAAGCTCGTCTTCCGCAGCTACTTCAAGATCCCCCGCCACCAGGCGGCCACCGAGAACTGCGTCGCCCACAACGGCTCGCTGATCCCGGTCAAGGGCAAGGACATCATGGTCCAGGCCTGGTACCAGGGCGGCGTCTCCGTCTGGGACTTCACCGACTCGGCCAGGCCGCGGGAGATCGCCTACTTCGACCGCGGCCCACTGACCACCGACACGATCAAGTCGGGCGGCTCGTGGTCCGCGTACTACTACAACGGCTACATCTACTCGAACGAGTACGCCCGGGGCTTCGACGTCCTGAAGATCGACGACCGGCGTACAGACCCGGCACGCCGGGTGCACCAGCGTGAGCTCAACGTGCAGACCCAGCCGGACTACTTCGACTGATCCCGAGGGCCGCACCCCGGTGCGTCCCCGGTCGCGAAGAACCGCGACAGATCCCTGTCGCCCCTCCCGCCGGAGGCTGCGGTCTCCGGCGGGAGCCCCAGTTCCCGGTCGAGCCGGTAGCGCTTGAACAGTTCGGCCCGCAGCACCGGCACCGGCATGGGCACCCCCGGCACCAGGGCCGCGTACACGGCGCCCATCAGCAGGGCGCGCATCATCGGGTAGTCGCTCTCGACGTCCGGCGACCCGTGCCGGGCCATGGTGTCCCGCAGCAGCTCGGCCAGCCGCCGCTGCTCCGGGCACTGCATGAAGCCCTCGGCCTGCAGGATCCCCGCCATGTGCTGGCGCATCAGCACCGGCCGGTCCCTGGCCAGGCCCAGGATCGCGTCGATCGCCCGGGCCATCCGCTCCCGGCCGTCCTCGGTGTGCGGCTCGCGCTCCAGCGCCTCCTCCAGCGTGCGGTGCATCAGCCGGTGCACCGCGGACTGCACCAGCTGCCGCTTGCCGGGAAAGTAGTAGGACACCAGGCCCCGGGCCGAACCCGCCCGGTCCGCGATGTCGCCGAGCGTGGTCGCCTCGTAGCCGCGCTCGCTCACCAGCTCGACCGCCGCCTGCAGGAGCCGCTCACGGGAACGCCGCCGCAACTCTTCGTTCACCGAGGCGCTACGGGGAGACATGCTGCAACTCCTGTTTTGACTGGCTGCCAGCCAACTATACTCGGAGGGGTCCGGCCACGACCTGTCAGGTCCGGCCGGTGATGCCGTCTGCCTCGGGCGACGCGGGGGATCGTCCGAGGCAGACGAGCAGTCGGCCCCGGTAGTGGCCTCGGGCTACCTTCGGCGGCGGAGGCATTCACGCCCTTCGCATGAGCACCTGACTGCGAGGCCCCGTCGTACGTCAGGGGACGATCCCCGCTCCGGGCTGCCGGCGCCGGTGGACCCAGACCGCGAGGGCCACCACCGTCGCGCCCAGCAGCCAGCCGCCCAGCACGTCCGACGGCCAGTGGACACCGAGCCAGATCCGCGTCAGACCGACTCCCACCACGGAGACGACGGCCACCGCCACAGCGGTACGCCACACGGCCCGGCCGACGCCATGCCGGTGCAGCAGCCACAGCAACAGGCCGCAGACCACGGTGGCGGTCATGGCGTGGCCCGACGGGAACGCCGAGTAATGGGCGGAGTCGACGGGGTCGGGCCAGACCGGGCGGGGACGGTCCACCGCGGCCTTGATGCTCTGCTGCAGCAGGGTGCCCAGCGCGACGGCCAGCGCCAGCCACACCGCCGTCCAGCGGGCCGCCCAGCGCACCACCAGCCACACGACGACGGCCGCGCACAGCAGACGCATCGTCCAGGGATCCCACACCCAGTCCGTGAGGATGCGGCACGTCTGGGTGATGACCGGTTCGTCGACCGCCCAGCGGTGGGTGGTGGCGGAGATGTCCCCGTCCGCGCTGATCAACGGGTTCCATCTGGCCGCGACGAGGACCAGCAGCAGCGTCGAGCACAGGGCGAGAGCACCGGCGAGACCGGCGGTGGTGCGGTGTTCCGGACGGGGCGGGGACTCGACGGACGAGGTGTGCATACGGCGATCCTCGCCGAACCGGGGGGTCCGGATCCAGTTCGGGGACGATCTTCCGCCACCGGGGCGACGTGCTTCGGCCATGCCGTGTCCTCCGCGGGCTGTCCGGGGGCCTCTGCTACCCCAGTGCCCGCAATCCCGGCACGAAAGCTGCCTCTGTTACCCCAGTGCCCGCAATCCCGGCACGAAAGCCAGCAGCACCGGCACCACGGGTACCAGCGCGGCCGCCGCCGTCAGCCGCAGGCGCCGCGCCGCGGTCAGCCGGTCCGCAGGAGTGAGCAACCGGTTCACCCGGGCCGGGACATGGGCCTGCGGCGTCGGGCAGGGCCCGAACACGCCGCGGTGTTCGTTCAGTTCGACCAGCGCCAGCGCCGTGGTCAGCCGGCCGAAGCGGCGCGATGCCGTGTCGTCGGCGGCGAGTTCGACCAGGCGGTGCATCTCGTCGCGGAACGCGGCGAACACCGGCACCTGCGGAAAGCCGCCGGCCAGCGCCGAGGAGCAGTTCAGCAGCCAGTCGTGCCGGGCCCGGGCGTGGCCCTGCTCGTGGGCGAGCACGGCGTCCAGCTGCCGGCCCTTCAGCCGGTGCAACGCGGCCGTGGTGACGACCAGTTGCGGGGGAGTGCCGGGCTGCCACCAGGCGTCGGGCTGCTCGCTCTCCAAGACGACCAGCCGACCCGAGACGGCCACCTCACCCGGCAGCAGCGGAGCCCGGACCAGCAGATCGGCCCGTCGACGGCGACGCCGGGCACGGGCGCGGCCGATCTCGCGCAACAGCATCGCCGCGCTCCACAGCCCGCCGCCGGCCAGCGCGAGCGCCGTGGTCGCCGCCCAGGGGCCCGCGGTGCCGAGGGCGTAGGCCTCGACGACCGCGCGGGGGGCCGAGGCGAAGAGGTGCCCGCCGACCGCCTGCCAGGCCGCGGCCGCACTGAGCGTCATCGACAGGGCGCAGCACACGAGGACGGCCGCCACCACGCACTGCCACACCCACAGCGCCACCACCGGCTCACGGTCCGGCCAGTCCGCCCGGGCGAGCAGCCGGGGGGCGACCACGGCGGTCAGGGCGCCGAGCAGCAACAGCGCGGCGGTGAGCATCATGGGGGCAGCCTATGAGCGCCGCCCCGTTCAGGGGTACGACGTCTGACGCCGAAGTGACGCAGACAACGGAACCGTCGGGGCGCCGGGGCCTCACGAAGGTGAGTGCCCGGCCGGCGGGGGCACTCACAGCGTCAGCAGCATCGTCACCATCGCGATCGCCATGGACAGCCGGCAGGCCCGCGCCAGTTCCGGACGGTCGCCCCAGCCGCCGTGGCCGGCACCTCCGGCCACGGCGGTGACCGGCACCAGACGGACCCCGGTCAGGAGCACGTACCCGGCGAAGTAGAGCAGGAGCGCCCCGGTCAGCAGCGGAACCCCCGATCCGCCCTGACCGTGCGCGTGCGCGGGAGAACCGGCCATGACGACGGACATGTAGACCATCGCGGTGGCCCCCACCAGGTGATGGAGATGGTGTGCGCCGGCCCGCGCCGCCCACAGCGCGTGGACGCCGGCCGCCCCGAACACCGCGGCGTAGACGGGCCACGCCCACGCGGGTGGCGTGTACACCGCCCCGGGAACGGCCATCGCGGCCATCCCGAAACCCATCAGCGCCTCGCCACCCGCGGCGCCGCGCTGCCCTTCGGTGCCGCTGCGCATCCGCGCCAGGCAGTAGGCGCCGGTCACCGCGCAGAGCGCCACCAGCAGCCAGCCGGACGAAGCCGGTCCGTGCACGCGCACCTCCCCGTTCGACGGTCGGTCATTCGATGCCCGGGCCACGGGGTGCGCACGCAAGCGCAAGGGTGTACACGGGGAGCATTCGCCGGAGCACGCCAGGCGAGAGGGTATGCTTTACGAGTAAAATACATGTTAATCTTATGGTCATGAGCAGTGTGCCCCCCGCCCCCTCCACCCCACAGGCCCGGCGTCTCCCCCTGGCGGGAGTGCTGCGCCTGGGCAGGCCCTCGGAGATCTGGTTCAAGCCCGCGCTGAGCGTCGTCGCGGCGATCGCCCCGCCCGCCCTCACCCTGCTCGCGCTCGGCCGGCTCGACCTGGTGATGTACGCGATGGCCGGTTCGCTGTGCGCCCTGTACGCCCACAACCGCCCCTACGCCGCACGCGCCGGGGTGCTGGTGTGGGTGGTGCTGGGCATGCTCGGCGGGCTCGCCGTGGCCCTGGTCGCGGCCTCGCTCACCGGCAGTGCCGTCATCCTGGTCACCGTCGGTGCGCTGCTGGCCGCCGCGCAGAAGGTGCTGTGCGACGCCACCCGGGTCGGTCCGCCGGGCAACGTCGTCCTCACCTTCGTCAGCTCCGCCTCCCTGTTCGCGCCGCAGACCCTGGATCAGGTGCCCGGACATCTGGCCCTGGCCGCCGGAACGGGCGCCTGGGCCTGGCTGGTCTGCATGGCGCCCGCACTCCTCAGGCCGCACGGACCGGAGCGCCGCGCCACCGCCGCCGCCCTGCAGGCCGCCGCCGGGTACGCCGGCACCGGCGGCACGGGCGAGGGCCACGCCCGGGCCCGCGCCGCGGGCTATGCCGCCGTGCAGGCCGCCTGGCAGTCGCTGCTGTCCACCAACGCCCCCTCCCGGACCCGTCGAGCACTCGAACGGCTCGTCGTTCGTGCCGAGGTCGCCCTTGCGGCGCCGACGGAGGCGGACGCGCGCCGGCTGCGCGCCTGGGCGGGTTCGCTGCGCGGCACCGGACCCGTGCCGGAGGCCGGACCTGCGGACGGGGGCGCCGACGAACTGCTCGGCGTGGCCGTGGCCCGGCCCCTCCGGGCGCGGCTGGGGCCACTGACCCCGCTCGCGGTGCGTACCGCGCTCGGCTGCGTGCTGGCCGGCTACGCCTCCCTCGCCCTCGGGATCGGCCGCCCCTACTGGGCACTGGTCACCGCCGCCTCGCTCTACCAGGCCAACCTCGCACTGACCTGGAGCCGGGCCGTCCAGCGGGTCGTGGGCAACGTCGTCGGCGTGCTCGTCTTCCTGGCCGTCGTGCCGCTCGCGCACCTGGGTCCGGTGGCGCTCGTGCTGTGCTGCCTGGCGTTCAGCTTCGGCGCTGAGGTGCTGATCAGCCGGAACTACTGGCTCGGCAGTGTCTGTGTGACGCCCATGGCCCTGCTCATCACGGAGTTCGCCGGATACCAGGAGCCCAGGACCCTGATGACGGAGCGGGTCGTGGACACCGTCGTCGGTGCGCTGGTGGGGTTCGTCGCCGCCGTGGCCGTCACCAACCGGCGCGCGGGCGACCGCGTCGACGATGCGCTGACCACCGCCGACCGGGCCCGCGAGCACGCCGCCCGCCTGCTGGCCGAGCCCGACCCCGGCACCACGGACCTGGAATCGGCCCGCCGCGGGCTCGCCGTCGCCCTGGCCGACCTGCGTGCCACCGCCGACGCCGCCGCCGGTGAATGGTGGCCGCGGACCCTGCCCCAGGAGCGGGTCGTGCTCGCCGAGCAGGCCGGACACCGTACGCTCGCCGCGACGGCCCGACGCCAGGGCCTGCTCCCGGACCGGGGCCCGGCCACAGAAACGGAGGACGTACGGCCATGACGCCGACCGAAGGACCATCGCCCGAGCGGAGCGACACGGGGCACGGCCCGCAACAGGCGGCGCAGGGGCGGGCGGCCGACGAGGCCGGGGCAACGGGAGCGGCGACCACGGGGAGCGTCCGCGGCGGTGGCACGTCAGCCGAAGGCGAGGCCCCGGGCGGTGGCCGTGGGGGCGACACCGTCCACGGAGGTCCCTCCGAAGCCGATGACCCGGGCGCAGACCGTCGGGGCGACACCGTCGCCGCCGTGGTGCGGCAGTGGCAGGCCGTGCACCCCGGGCTCGACACCGGGCCGATGGAGATCATCGGGCGGATCAACCGCTGTGCCGCCCTGCTGCAGCAGGCCGAGGACGCTCCCCTGCGCCGGGCGGGGCTCAGCCGGCCCGAGTTCGATCTGCTGGGCGCGCTGCGTCGTACCGGGCACGAGCTGACGCCCGGGGAGCTGGCCAAGGAGACCTTCTCCTCGGGGGCCGCCGTCACCAAACGACTGAAGCAGCTCACCGGGCGCGGGCTGGTCGAACGGCGCGGGGACACGCGTGACCGGCGGGTCGTCCACCTCCGCCTCACCGACGCCGGACGCGATCTCGTCGACGGCATCCTGCCCGTCCAGCTCGCCTACGAGACCGCCGTGCTGTCCGGCCTCGGTGTCCCCGAGCAGGGCGAACTGGCCTCCAGGCTGGGGGAGTTGCTCAGTCAACTGGAAGGGCGGCTCGGAGTGCTGCGGGCCTGATGCGGCCACGCGCCGGGCCGGGACGCACCGGTCCCAGCACCTCGTGCACCGTGCGGCGATGCGTGGAGCGGCGGTCGTCCACGGCCTCCCAGCGATCGCCGTAGACGTTCCGGGTGATGACCGGTTCCCCGAGGGAGTCGTGCGGGAAACCGAGCGCTCCCGACCGATCCCTCCCCGCGTCACACACCGCCGTCTCAGCCCTCGGTGTCCGCCCGGTAGACGCCGAACATCGCCCCCTGCGGATCCCGAAGCACCGCGATGCGCGGGCCGTCGGGCACCGAGGTGGGCACCATCAGGACCGTGCCGTGCCGCTGCACGACGGCGGTCGTGTCGTCCACGTCGGCCACCGCGAAGTACGGCAGCCAGTGCGCCGGCACCTCGGGCGGGAACTTGTCGTCCATCGTCACCATGCCGCCGAAGTCGGCGCCACCGACGCCCCACTGGGTGTAACGGTCCGACGGGGCGACCGTCCAGCCGAACACCCGCGTGTAGAAGGACACGGCTTCCTCCGGATCGCGCGTCATCAGCTCTACCCAGCCCAGCGAACCGGGCGCGTTGAACAGCCCGGCGCCCGGGAAGGTCCCCGCCTGCCACAGCTGGAACACGGCACCGCCGGGATCGGCTGCCACCGCGAAGCGGCCCACGTCGAACACGTCCGTCGGGCCGAACAGCACCGACCCGCCCACCTCCGTCACCGTACGGACGGTGGCGTCCGCGTCGGTCACCGCGAACGACACGTTCCACGCGACCGGCTGCGACGGCTGGTACAGCGGGGCGAGCGCCGCCACGGCCGCGTCCCCGAGGTGCGCGACGGTGTAACCGCCGGCCTCCTGACGCGCGTCCGTCTCGGGCCGCCAGCCGAACAGCCGCGTGTAGAACCGCCGGGCGGCGTCCAGGTCGCTGGTCCCCAGCTCGGTCCAGCAGGGACCGCCGGTCACCGGTGCGTCGAGCTTCATGGCGTTCCTTCCGCGAGCGGCGGGGACAGGCCCCCGGGCCCCCTCCAGCACGCTAAGCCGCCTCCCGGACTCCCTGCCATCCGGGGAAACCCGGTGGTGTGCCGCAGTGGTCCCGGCATACCCTCCCCCCCGATGCCGAGGTCGGCGAGTACTACCGGGGCGCCGCGGAGATCAACTGGAGTGGCTGTGGCTGCGGCTGTGCGGCGTCGACCGTCTCGCCGCCTACGAGCAGGCCGCCGACAGCGCCCCGCTCGCCCTCCTGCCCGGTGCGGGCTTCGGCGAGCTCACCCGCACCGGGGCTGGGAGCACCGCGCCGGGAGGGCTCAGGTGCCGGGCCGGTAGCGCATCGGGTGGTCCGCAGGAACCTCCACCAGTACGATCGGCGTCCCGTCCGGGTCGGCGATCCACATCTCGATCAGCCCCCAGGGTTCCTTCACCGGGGGCCGCACGATGTCCACGCCCTTCGCCCGCAGCTCCTCCTGTGCCGCGGTCACGTCGTCGACCTGCAGCCACAGCCGTACGGCGGGTGCCGGGGGCGTCTCGGACCGGCCCGAGACCTCCAGGAAGCCGCCGCCCATGAAGAAGACCGTGCCGCGCTCCGCGCCCGTGCCGAACTCGCGGTACACGGCGAGGCCCAACTGCTCGCCGTAGAAGGACCGGGAGCGCTCGGGGTCGCTGGGGCGGAGCAGGATCCGACTGCTGAGTACATGCACCATGCAGCGGAGCTTAGGGGGTTGTCGTTTGAATCACGCCGCAGACTCGAGGGCCGGGTGGTGGCGTTACGCTCATCCCTGCCCGAGCCGCGCCAGGAAGACGGAGACGTACCCCATGGAGACCGCCGCCACCGCACTGACCTTCCGCGACGCCACCGCCGCCGACGTGGACGAGCTGGTCGCGCTGATCGAGTCGGCGTACCGGGGCGACGACAGCCGGGCCGGGTGGACCACCGAGGCGGACATCCTCGAGGGGCAGCGGACCGACCCGGAGGGAGTGCTGGCGGTCGTCAAGTCGCCCGACAGCCGGCTCCTGACCGTGGAGCGGGACGGCAGGATCGTCGCCTGCTGCCAGCTGGAGCACCGGGGTGAGAGCGCCTACTTCGGGATGTTCGCCGTCAGCCCCCTGCTCCAGGGCGCGGGCCTCGGCAAGCTGATCATCGCGGAGGCGGAGCGCCAGGCCCGCGAGGACTGGGGCGTGAAGGAGATGCAGATGACGGTGATCTCCGTGCGTGACGACCTCATCGCCTGGTACGAGCGGCGCGGCTACCGCCGCACGGGACGGATGACCCCGTTCCCGTACGGCGACGAGCGCTTCGGTATTCCGCAGCGCGACGGCCTGCAGTTCGAGCTGCTGGTGAAGGAACTGGCGTGACCACTAGGCCGTGAAACGGCCCGTGCGCTTGATGTCCGGGTGATCGGTGGTCGCGCCGTCGAGGCCGAACGCCCGGACCAGCCGCAGCTGGTCCTGCGTGTTCACCACCCAGCCGATGATCCTCAGGTCGGCCTTGCGGGCTCGCTCCACGATTTCCAGGGTCAGCCGGCGGATGTTCAGGCAGACGGTCTCGGCGCCCGCCGCGACGGCGCGGTCCACGATGTCCGTGCCGTAACGGCTGGCGATCAGGGCGGTGCGTACGCCCGGCACCAGTGGCTTGATCTCGGCGATCGCCTCGTCGTGGAACGAGGACACCTCCACCCGGCCGGCCAGATCGCGCCGGTTCATCACCTCGGCCAGGGCCCGCGCCGCCTGCTTGTCCTTGATCTCGGCCTGGAGCGGCGTGTGGACGGCATCCAGGACCTCCTCGAATTCCGGCACCCGCTCGCCGCGGCCCGCGTCCAGGGCCCGCAGCTCGGCGAGGGTCTTCTCGGCGATCGGGCCGGTGCCGTCGGTCGTGCGGTCCACATCCGTGTCGTGCATGACGACGAGCGCGCCGTCCTTGCTGAGGTGCAGATCGAGTTCGATGGCGTCGAGACCCGCCTCCTGGGCGGCGACGAAGGACCGGAGGGTGTTCTCGGGTTCCACACCCATGACTCCGCGGTGACCGATGGTGAGGAAGTTCAAGACGCGACTCTCTTCCGTCGACAGGCGGCACTGGGGGCCTGACGGCCCCCCTGACCGTATCGCCTGGACCCTCCCTGTGCAGAGAGTGAGGGCATGGTTGCGGCACATCCGGGCAGAAGCGTGTGCGACAGGAAAAAGTGCGGTGAAGCACAGGGTCGGGCAGGATATTTTCCCGGGTTCACCCTTGCTGGGAGGAACCTCGTGTGTATACGGTCTGCATACGTGAGATTCTCCCGTGGAAGGTGGGACATGACGGAAATTCTTGTGCAGGTGGGTTCGGAGGAAGCTCTTCCTCCCGTGGCCAGGGTGGTGGACCACCCGGCATGGCCCGTGCTCAAGGATGCCGTGGAGCGGATCCGGCCATGGCAGTCCAAGGACGGGTCGATCGACTTCGACGCCGAGGGTGCGCCCGACCCGGCCGACGCCGAGCTCGCGGTCCGCCAGGTCGCTGACGCCGTAGGGGAGCTGTCCCCGCTGCTCCCGCACGACGCCGCCTACCACGAGACACTGGTCAAGGACCTGACCCGGTGGGCCGACAGCGGCTTCCAGGTGCCCGACTTCCTCGACTCGCTGCTGGCCTTCCAGCCCGCTGCGAACCGCGCGGACGGCCTCCAGCACCTCGTCGTCTTCCCGATGTACACGCAGAACGGCAACCCGGACCGCAATCTCGAGGCAGTCGTGCTGCGCATGGTCTGGCCGGACTGGCTGGCCGAGCTGGAGCGCACCCGCTACGACAACCCGCTGTTCTGCGGCATCAAGTTCGAGGACTTCACGGCCGGCTACGACACCAACTCGGCCGTGCTGTTCCCGGAGACCATCGCCGTGCGCGAGGCGCCGGAGCGGTTCACCTGGGGCGGCATCTTCTGTGACCGTGAGGCCGCCCGCTTCCGCCGGGTGACCGACGCCGCCGTCGACATCCTGGGCCTGGAGCTGCCCGAGGACGTCGCCGCGATGGTCCACGACCAGAAGCGCTGCGAAGAGGCGTTCGTCCTGTGGGACATGGTCCACGACCGCACCCACAGCCACGGCGACCTGCCCTTCGACCCCTTCATGATCAAGCAGCGCCAGCCGTTCTGGATGTACGGCCTGGAGGAGCTGCGCTGCGACCTCACCGCCTTCAAGGAGGCCGTGAAGCTCTCCGCCGACGGCGTCCCGCAGGCCCGTGACGTGCAGGTCGCGGTCCTCTTCGATCGCATGTTCCGCTTCCCGGTCACCGGCGAGCGCGTGCGCAACTACGACGGTCTCGGCGGTCAGCTGCTCTTCGCCTACCTGCACAAGCACGACGTCGTCCGCTGGACCGACAACAAGCTCACCATCGACTGGGAGCGCGCCCCGCAGGTCACCAACCAGCTGTGTGCCGAGATCGAGGACCTGTACCGCGACGGCATCGACCGCCCCAAGCTCGTCCACTGGTTCGCCGGCTACGAGCTGGTCTCCACCTACCTCTCCCCGCACCCGGGCTCCAAGTGGGCCAAGGGCCCCGACGCCCTCGACACGACGCAGCCGCCGCGCAAACTCGTCGATGACGTGCTTCCGGACGAGTTTCCGCTGAGCATGTTCTATGAGGCACTGTCCAAGAAGCTGAAGAACGTGATCGCCTCCACCAAGGGCATCACGGCGGACAGCGCCGAGCGGATCGCCGCGTGAGCGATCGGCGTACCGGGAACACTGCTCAGGAGGCGAAGATCATGGGGAACGGGGCGCTCAGCGGTGCGGTGATCGCGGTGGCCGGAGCGGGCGGGCCCGCCGGCCGGGCCGCACTGCTCAGGCTGGCCGAGGCGGGAGCCACCGTCATCGGCTCCGACAACGATCCGGAGCGGCTGGCGGAGGCGGTCGACGCGGCGAGCTTCGCGTCCGGCGGCGCCACCGTCACCGGCGACACGGTCGATCTGCTGGACCTCGGGGCCACCCGTGACTGGGCCGCCCGCATCGAGAAGGACTTCGGCCGCGTCGACGGCCTGGTCCACCTCGTCGGCGGCTGGCGCGGCAGCGAGACCTTCACCAGGACCAGCCTCGACGACTGGGACTTCCTGGAGATGCTGCTGGTCCGCACGGTGCAGCACACCTCCCTCGCCTTCCACGAGGGGCTGCAGCGCAGCGACCGCGGCCGGTACGTGCTGATCAGCGCCGCCGGGGCCAGCAAACCCACCGCGGGCAACGCCGCCTACGCGGCCGGCAAGGCGGCGGCCGAGGCGTGGACGCTGGCCATGGCCGACTACTTCCGCAAGGCCGGGGGCGCCGAGGGGCCGACGTCGGCCGCTGCGATCCTGGTGGTCAAGGCGCTGGTCCACGACGCGATGCGCGCCGACCGGCCGAATGCGAAGTTCGCGGGCTTCACCGACGTCAAGGACCTGGCCGAGGCCATCACCGAGGTCTGGGACAAGCCCGCCGCCGAAGTGAACGGAAACCGTCTGTGGCTCACCGAGAAGCCGTGAACCCGCCGAAGACCGACGCCCGCCGTCATCACGACCCGGAGGTCCGCGGGTTCGCCAGCGACAACTACGCCGGGGCCCACCCGGAGGTGCTCGCCGCCCTGGCCCTGGCCAACGGCGGGCACCAGGTCGCCTACGGCGAGGACGCCTACACCGGGAACCTCCAGCAGGTGGTCCGCAGCCACTTCGGGCCGACGGCCGAGGCGTTCCCGGTCTTCAACGGCACCGGTGCGAACGTCGTCGCGCTCCAGGCGGTCACCGACCGCTGGGGCGCGGTGATCTGCGCCGAGAGCGCGCACATCAACGTCGACGAGTGCGGTGCCCCGGAGCGGGTCGGCGGCCTGAAGCTGCTGACCGTTCCGACGCCCGACGGCAAGCTCACGCCCGAACTGATCGACCGGCAGGCGTACGGCTGGGACGACGAGCACCGCGCGATGCCGCAGGTCGTCTCCCTCGCGCAGGCCACCGAACTGGGCACGGTGTACACGCCGGACGAGATACGTGCCATCTGCGAGCACGCCCACGCGCACGGCATGAAGGTGCACCTGGACGGCTCCCGGCTGGCCAACGCCGCCGCCACCCTGAACGTCCCGATGCGCACGCTCACCAACGCCGCCGGCGTCGACATCCTCTCCCTGGGCGGCACCAAGAACGGCGCCCTGTTCGGCGAAGCCGTCGTGGTCATCGACCCGGACGCCGTGAGCCACATGAAGCACCTGCGCAAGCTGTCCATGCAGCTCGCCTCCAAGATGCGGTTCGTGTCGGTGCAGTTGGAGGCCCTGCTCGCCCGGGACCTGTGGCTGCGCAACGCCGGACACGCCAACGAGATGGCCCAGCGCCTCGCCGAGGGAGTGCGGGCCGTGCACGGCGTGGAGATCCTCTACCCGGTGCAGGCCAACGCGGTCTTCGCCCGCCTGCCCCACGACGTGAGCGAGCGCCTGCAGAAGCGGTTCCGCTTCTACTTCTGGGACGAGGCGGCGGGCGACGTCCGCTGGATGTGCGCCTTCGACACGACCGAGGACGACGTGGACGCGTTCGTGGCGGCACTCAAGGAGGAGATGGCCCGCTAGGGTCGGACGGCGACCGCGCAGATGTGCATACGTATGCGGTAGAGCGTAAATCGATTGACCGAGAGGTGGGTGCCTCTCTACGCTCTGCCTGCATGCAGCTCATCCAGCAAACGCCCGACCTCTCCGCTTACTTGGCCGCAAGCGAGGCCATCGACCATCACCACCCGCTCGTCCGCGAGACCGCGGAGAGACTCGCCGAGGGGGTGGACGACTCGTATGCCTATGCGCGGGCGGCCTTCGAGTTCGTACGCGACACCATTCCGCACTCCCAGGACTCCGGCGATCTCCGCGTCACCTGGCGCGCCTCCGATGTCCTGGAGCAGCGCACCGGCATCTGCTATGCCAAGGCCCATGCGCTGACCGCGCTGCTACGGGCCGAGGACATCCCCACCGCGCTCTGCTACCAGAAGTTCGACGAGGTGCACGGACTGGTCGCCGTGCGGCTCAACGGTGCGTGGCACCGGCAGGACCCGCGGGGCAACAAGCCCGGCGTCGACGCGCAGTTCTCCCTCGACGGTGAGCGGCTCGCCTTCACGCCCGACCATGCGGCCGACGAAATGGACTATCCGGAGCTGTACGCCGAACCACATCCGGTCGTGCTGAACGCTCTCACAGCGGCTCGCGACCGCCCGCGCCTGTGGCAGACGCTCCCCACCGCGCTCTGAGGCAGGGCGACCATGGCGCTCGCACAAGACCCGCGCACGGCAGCGTGGCGCGAGACCTGCACGGCGTTCGGCTCGAAGCCGTCCGGGACCGCAACTCCGCGCAGGCGTGGCGGCGGTGGCCGCGGAACTCGCCGGGCTGACGGCGTGGTACAGCCCGGGAGCGGACATCGCCGTCTCGGCTCCGGAGTCCTCCGCCTGGGGACCGGGCGGGCGGTCAGTGCGCCTCGGCCGCCCGCACCTGCTCGGGCGTGGGGGCCGTACCGCCGAGGTGGGCCGGCATCCACCAGGTGTCGTCCGGGCCCTTGGGGCGAACCGGGTAGGCGCGCTGGGCGGCCTCGAGGAGTTCCTGGACGCGCTCCCGCAGCTGGCGCGTGATGGCGCCGGCGTACTTGTCCCGGGAGGCCTCGATCGCCTCGCCCACCCGGATGGTGATGGGGATGTGGCTGCGCTTGAAGTTGCGCGGGTGGCCCTTGGTCCACAGCCGCTGCGTGCCCCACACCGCCATGGGGATCAGCGGAACACCGGCCTCCTGGGCCAGGCGCGCCGCGCCCGACTTGAAGCTCTTCAGTGTGAACGACTGCGAGATCGTCGCCTCCGGGAAGACCCCGACGATCTCGCCCGACCGCAGCGAGTCGAGCGCGTGCGCGTAGGCCGCCTCGCCCTGCTTGCGGTCCACCGGGATGTGCTTCATCCCGCGCATCAGCGGTCCGGAGATCTTGTGCCGGAAGACGGACTCCTTCGCCATGAAACGCACGAGACGCTTCTGCGGCAGGGCTGCCAGGCCGTCGAAGACGAAGTCCAGGTAGCTGATGTGATTGCTCACCAGCACGGCGCCGCCCGAGCGCGGGATGTTCTCCGAACCCTGGCAGTCGATCTTGAGGTCCCACACCTTGAACAGCGTGCGGGCGAAACCGACGACGGGACGGTAGACGAGCTCTGCCATGGGCGGTTCGGACCCTTCCTGCTCTGCCTGGGAAGGGATTCCCAGTGGAGAAGTTACGCAGCCGTAGGTTTACGGCATGTCGCAGATCGTGCCCGAAGAACGGCCGGGTAGCCAGTCCTCGTGCCCGTCGGCGGCGTAATTCTCGTCACGTCGTCCGCAGGTTCCCACCTCGTGCTTTTGCGTCCCCATTACTCCGTGCGGGGTGCCACCCGCCGCACGAGCAGGTACAACTCGCAACCCAGGCAGTACCCGAACGCCGCATTCAGGAAGGCGGCGGCGAGTGCCGCGCCGGTCGCGGCGAGTCCCAGCCATCCGGGTCCGAGGGTGTAGCCGACGAGCCCGAGTCCGGCGAAAAGCAGCCCCACCGCCTGGGCGAAACGCGGCGGTTCGGGCGCCTCGAACTCCGTCGGTGGCCCGAGTCGCGGCCGGACCGCCTTGGCGAACAGCAGGCCGTACGGGGAGCGGCCGACGCCACCCGCCGCGCCCAGCAGGAACGCCAGCGTCTGCCACGCCAGCAGCCAGGCGCTTCCCGTGACCAGCACGACCGCCAGGACGGCGGTCGTGACGACCGCGCCGAAACGGGGCCCTCTCGCATCGATGTCCATGGGAACCAAGCATTCCGCAGCGCGGCCGCGTATGGGGGTGGGAATCTTTGCGGTCTCGTGAACGCTTACGGGATGTGATGACCGGACTGGTGGTGTGCGTGGCGGTGCTCGCTGCGGCGAGCGCCTACGGAGTGCTGCAGCGGCGGCGGAGCGGGAGAGTGCGGGTGCGCGGGCGCGACGACGGCAAGCGGCTCGAAGCGATGGAGCTCGGCGCGGAACTCGGAGAGCGGGCCACGCTCGTGCAGTTCTCCAGCGCCTTCTGCGCGCCCTGCCGGGCGACCCGGAGGGTCCTCGGCGAGGTGGCCGGCGTCGTGCCGGGCGTGACCCACGTCGAGATCGACGCCGAGGCCCACCTCGACCTCGTACGGCGGCTGGACATCCTCAAGACCCCGACCGTGCTCGTGCTGGACGCCGACGGACGGGTGGTGCGGCGTGCCACGGGGCAACCGCGCAAGGCCGACGTGATCGCGGCCCTGGGAGAGGCGGTGTGACGGGGGTGACGCCGTCAGTGAGTCATCTCCCACATCAAGGAACGAACTTGACTGCGCGTACCATTTATCGTCAGCCTGACCCCATGCCTGCGGACCTGATCGCCACGCCCGACCTCCTGCGCTCGGTCTTCCGGCGGCACGCGGCGGGAGTCGCCGTCATCACCGCTCGTGGCGAGGCGGGCCCGGTGGGCTTCACCGCCACCTCCCTGGCGTCCGTGTCCGCCGAGCCGCCCCTGTTGTCCTTCGGTGTCGGCACCGGTGCCTCCAGCTGGCCGGCCATCGCGACGGCGGATCACGTCGGTGTCCACATCCTCGGTGAGCACCAGCAGGAGCTGGCCGCCACCTTCTCCCGCAGCGGCGCCGACCGCTTCGGCCCGCCCACCGACTGGCGGGAGGGGCCCGAGGGGGTCCCCGTCCTCGACGGCGTGCTCGCCTGGCTGGTGGGCCGGGTCGTCGCGCGCGTACCCGCCGGGGACCACCGGCTCGTGATCGCCGAGGTCGTGGACGGCGACCCCTCGGGTACCGGCCGTCCGCTCCTCTACCACCAGGGGCGTTTCCAGCGTCTGGGCGACTGAACCGCCTGGCTCCCCGGGCTGCGTGACCGTCGAGTTCCGGTTACGCTGCGTTGCGAAGGTCACAGTTCAAAGCGCTTGCTTAGCGGGAACGAACTGGGTGTACTGACGAGTAATATTTCGCTCGGGGCGTGGGTTCGCCCCGACCGGGATCGGACGCTAGAGGCGCCTATGCTGCCTGCAAGTAGGCAGCATGGAAATGACGATGCAGTAGGAGAGCCGGCGTGAGCTTGAGGATCGTTGTCACTGTGAAGTACGTGCCCGACGCCACTGGCGACCGGCACTTCGCCGATGACCTGACCGTCGACCGGGACGACGTGGACGGTCTGCTCTCCGAGCTCGA
>NZ_JBEZCR010000010.1:0-363282 GCF_040647715.1 Streptomyces tibetensis
TCGAGCTCGGAGAGCAGACCGTCCACGTCGTCCCGGTCGACGGTCAGGTCATCGGCGAAGTGCCGGTCGCCAGTGGCGTCGGGCACGTACTTCACGCAGACGACAATCCTCAGAGCCATCACTTCTCCTTGCTGGGTGCTTGCGTCGTCAGTGGCCGCGGTCGATCCAGGCGTCCAGGTGAGGGGCCTCGGCGGCGACCGACGTCGAGTCGCCGTGGCCGGTGTGTACGACCGCGCCGGGCGGGAGGGTGAGGAGCCGGTCGCGGATGGAGTCGATGATCGTCGGGAAGTGGGAGAAGGAACGGCCCGTGGCCCCGGGGCCGCCGGCGAAGAGGGTGTCGCCGGTGAACACGGTGCCGAGCGCGGGCGCGTGGAGGCACACGGCGCCCGGTGCGTGACCCGGCGTGTGGAGGACGGTGAGTTCCGCACCGGCGACGGCCAGCACCTGGCCGTCGGCCAGGTCGGCGTCCGGTGCCCGGTCGGGGTGCGTCTGTTTCCAGAGAGGGTGGTCGTCGGGGTGGAGCAGCACGGGGGCGCCGGTGAGCTCGGCGAGGGCGGGGGCTGCGTCGATGTGGTCGTTGTGGGCGTGGGTGCACACGATGGCCGTCAGGCGGCGGTCGCCCACGGCCTCGGCGATGGCGTCGGCGTCGTGGGCGGCGTCGATGACGATCACCTCGTGGTCGTCGCCGACGAGCCACACGTTGTTGTTGACGTCCCAGGTGCCGCCGTCGAGGGTGAACTGCCCGGAGATGACGAGGTGTTCGATGCGGGCGGCCATCAGAGCACCACCACTGAGCGCAGCACGTCGCCGTGATGCATGCGCTCGAACGCCTTCTCCACCTCGTCGAGCTGGATCGTCTCCGTGACGAACGCGCCCAAATCCAGGCGGCCTTGCAGGTGCAGGTCGATCAGCATCGGGAAGTCGCGGGAGGGCAGGCAGTCGCCGTACCAGCTCGACTTCAGCGCACCGCCGCGCCCGAAGACGTCCAGCAGCGGCAGTTCGAGCTTCATCTCCGGCGTGGGCACGCCGACGAGGACGACGGTGCCCGCGAGGTCGCGGGCGTAGAACGCCTGCCGGTACGTCTCCGGGCGGCCGACCGCCTCGATCACGACGTCGGCGCCGAAGCCGTCGGTCAGCTCGCGGATCGCCTCCACCAGGTCGCTCTCACGGGAGTTGACGGTGTGCGTGGCGCCCATCGACCGGGCGGTGTCAAGCTTGCGGTCGTCGATGTCCACGGCGATGATCTTCGCCGCGCCCGCGAGGCGTGACCCGGTGATCGCTGCGTCCCCGACGCCGCCACAGCCGATCACCGCGACCGTGTCACCCCGGCCGACGTTGCCAGTGTTGATCGCGGCGCCGATCCCGGCCATCACCCCGCACCCCAGCAGACCGGCGACCGCGGCGGAGGCCGACGGATCGACCTTGGTGCACTGCCCGGCCGCCACCAGCGTCTTCTCCGCGAACGCGCCGATACCGAGCGCCGGGGAGAGCTCCTGCCCCGTCGCGGCCAGGGTCATCTTCTGCTTCGCGTTGTGGGTGTCGAAGCAGTACCAGGGCCGCCCGCGCAGGCACGCCCGGCACTTCCCGCACACCGCACGCCAGTTGAGGATCACGAAGTCACCGGGCTCGACATCGGTGACGCCGGGGCCGACCGCCTCGACCACGCCCGCGGCCTCGTGGCCGAGCAGGAAGGGGAAGTCGTCGTTGATGCCGCCTTGTTTGTAGTGCAGGTCGGTGTGGCACACACCGCACGCCTGGACCCGCACCACGGCCTCGCCCGGACCCGGGTCCGGCACGACGATTGTCTCCACCCGCACCGGCTCGCCCTTGCCCGCCGCGATCACACCGCGAACTTCCTGCGCCATGTCTGCTCTTCTCTCTCCGATTGCGAGGGCTTGCGATGATCAGACGGCCGGAGCCGTCGCGTAGTCGTGGAAGCCGCGGCCCGACTTCCTGCCGAGCAGACCCGCCTCCACCATGCGCAGCAGCAGCGGCGGCGCGGCGTGCTGGGGGTCCTTGAACTCCGCGTACATCGCGTCCGCGATCGCGCTGAGGGTGTCCAGGCCGATCAGGTCGGTGAGGCCGAGCGGCCCGATGGGGTGGGCGCAGCCGAGGACCATGCCCGTGTCGATGTCCTCCGCGGAGGCGAAGCCGGACTCGAGCATCCGGATCGCCGAGAGCAGGTAGGGCACCAGCAGGGCGTTCACCACGAAGCCGGCCCGGTCCTGCGAGCGGATCACGCGCTTGCCCAGCACCCGCGTCGCGAACTCCTCGGCCCGGGCCTGCGTCCGCGTGCTCGTCAGCAAGGACGGCACGAGCTCCACCAGGTCCAAAACCGGGACCGGGTTGAAGAAGTGCACTCCGATCACCTGGTGCGGCCGCGCGGTGGCCGTGGCCAGCTTCATGATGGGGAGCGAGGAGGTGTTCGACGCGAGCAGCGCGTCTTCCCGTACGACGACGCGGTCCAGGGCGGCGAAGAGGTCGAGCTTGACCGCCTCGTCCTCCGTGGCCGCCTCCACCACCGCGTCCCGGTCGGCGAGGTCCGCGAGATCGGTGGTGGCCCGCAGCCGGCCGAGCGCGGCGTCGCGTTCCTCACCGGTGAGCTTGCCGCGGCGGACTCCGCGATCCAGCGAGGCGGTGATCCGGGACAGGCCCGCCTTCGCCGCCTCCTCCGTCACTTCGTGGATCACCACGTCCAGTGCCGCTCGGGCGCAGACTTCTGCGATGCCCGCGCCCATCAGACCGCAGCCGACAACGCCGACCCGGCGGATGTCCGCTGCCGACGGCCGGGTGTCGGTCACCGGAAGGCCGCCTGGCCGGTCAGGGCCTGGCCGATCATGAGGGTGTGCATCTCCACGGTGCCCTCGTAGGTGAGGATCGACTCGAGGTTGTTGGCGTGCCGGATGACCGGGTACTCCAGGGAGATGCCGTTCGCCCCCAGGATGGTGCGGGCGGTGCGGCAGATCTCCAGGGCGGCGCGGGTGTTGTTGAGCTTGCCGAAGCTGACCTGCTCAGGCCGCAGGCCACGGTCGTCCTTGATGCGGCCGAGGTGGAAGGCGAGCAGGGTGCCCTTGGTCAGCTCCAGCGCCATGTCGGTCAGCTTGGCCTGGGTGAGCTGGAACGAGCTGATCGGACGGTCGAACTGGACGCGCTCGTTGGCATACGCCAGTGCGGTCCGGAAGGCCGAGCGCGCGGCGCCCATCGCGCCCCAGGCGATGCCGTAGCGCGCCTCGTTGAGGCAGGACAGCGGGCCGCGAAGTCCCCGTACGCCAGGCAGGATCGCGGTGGACGGCAACCGTACGGAGTCCAGCACGAGTTCGCTGGTCACCGATGCCCGCAGCGACATCTTGTGCTTGATCGCGGGAGCGGAGAAGCCGGGGGCGTGGGTGGGGACGACGAAGCCGCGGATGCCGTCGTCGGTGCGGGCCCAGACCACCGCCACGTCGGCGACCGACCCGTTGGTGATCCACATCTTGCGCCCGTCGAGGATCCAGTCGTCGCCGTCGCGGCGGGCCGCGGTGCGCATGCTGCCCGGGTCGGAGCCGGAGTCGGGCTCGGTGAGACCGAAGCAGCCGATGGCGGTGCCGGCGGCGAGGCGGGGCAGCCACTCCTCCTTCTGTTCCTCGGAGCCGAAGGCGTGGATCGCGAACATGGCCAGCGAGCCCTGCACCGAGACCAGGGAGCGCAGACCGGAGTCGGTCGCCTCGAGTTCCAGGCAGGCCAGCCCGTAGTCGACGGCGCTCATGCCCGCGCATCCGTAGCCCTCCAGGTGCATGCCCAGCAGGCCGAGTTCACCGAGTTCCTTGGTCAGGCCGCGGATGTCGTCGATCGCGCCCTGCTCGAACCACTCGGCGATGTGCGGTTCCACGCGCCGGTCGCAGAAGGTGCGGACGGTGTCGCGTACGGCGCGCTCGTCAGGGGTGAGCAGGGAGTCGAGTTCCACGAGGTCGAGGGGGTCGGCCGGGCGGCCGGACTGCTGGGCGTGCATGAGGTCTCTCCAGAAGGTCGTACGGAGGAGGGGAGGAGGCCGCCGGTCGGGGGAGGGGCCGGCGGCCCCGGCTGGGAGCGGTCGTCAGACCGGCGCTCACGCGCTCGCTGTCGGACTGATGATGAAGTTGCTGAAGCCGCCGTTGCGCTCAGCGATGCCGCTGATGGCCTCGTTGACCTGCTCCAGCGGGAACACCTGGTGCTCCAGCGCGCTGAGGTCGATCACACCGGCCTCCACCAGGTCGGCCATGGCCTGGCCCTCGCCGGAGGTGAACCAGGCCGAGCCGATCAGCCGTAGCTGCTGGTCCATCATCCGGTGGATGTCGATGGGCAGGTCACCGGCGACCGCGCCGATGTTCACCGCGATCCCGCCGCGCGCCATGGCACGCATGCCGGCCAGGAACGTCTCGTGCGGCGCGCCCGGGCCGAGCGCGTCGATGTAGATGTCGACGCCGTAGCCGTCGGACTCCTTGCGGATCCACTCGTCGAGCGGGCCGTCGTGCAGGGAGTGCAGGCGCAGTCGGCCGCCGCCGAGCTCCTCGACCTGGTCGAGCAGGCCCTTGTCACGGCCGGTGCCGTAGACGTGCGTGAGGCCGAAGGCGGGGGCGAGGAGCGCCGCGCCGATGCCGAGGGTGCCGCTGATGCCGTTGACCAGGACCGACTTGCCGGGAGCGGCGCCGGCCTTGCGCAGGGCGGAGTACATGGTGCCGAGGTAGCCGAAGCGGGCTGCGGCCTCGAAGGACAGGTTGTCCGGCAGTTTCACCAGGGAGTACGCGGGGGCCAGCATGTACTCGGCGAGGCCGCCCTGGTAGCGGTCCAGCAGGTCGATCGCGGTCGGTGAGAAGCCGAAGTATCCGGCGAAGGCGTAGCTGGCGCAGTTGATCGAGTCGTCGTTGCGGCAGGAGCGGCACGAGCCGCAGGAGCGGCCCGGGTTGACGTAGACACGGTCGCCGGGCTTGAACGCCTGGACGCCCTCGCCGACCGCCTCGACCACTCCCGCGGGGTCCAGGCCGAAGATCGCCGGCAGGGTCGGCAGGGGGCTGTGCGGGAACCAGGTGGTCCACATGTGCAGGATGTTGGCGAGGTTGGGGACGATGTTGACGGCGTGCACGGCCACGCGGACGTCGCCGGGACCCGGCTCGGGAACGGGGAGTTCCTCGATCTTCATGGGCTCGCCGACGTGGTGCATCCGCGCGGCTCGCATGGTCGCACTCATGGCTTCTCCTGGGGTGTGGGTGTGGAGAGGTCGCCGGTGGCACCGGCCCCCATCTCACGGGCGGGGAGGTGTGTGGGGGAGCTGGGAGCTGCGTGGGGGTGTCGGCCGACGGTTGTCAGTCGTCGAGCAGGATGGTGAGGCGCTGCCGCTGGAGCTTCCCGGTGGCGCCGCGCGGCAGTGCCGGTACGACGCGCAGGCGGCGGGGCCACTTGTGCCGGGCCAGTCGCCCGTCGAGGTGGGCGCGGACGTCGTCCAGGGAGGGCTCCCCGGCGTCGGAGACCAGGAAGGCGGTGACGACCTCGCCCCAGATGGGATCCGGCGTCCCGGACACCGCGACCTCGACGACGCCCGGCAGGTCGGCCAGCGCGTTCTCGACCTCGGCGGGGTCGACGTTCTCCCCGCCGGTGATGATGGTGTCCTTGACCCGGCCGACGACCTCGAGGCGGCCCTCGGCGTCGAGGCGTCCGCGGTCTCCGGAGTGGAACCAGCCCTCGGCGTCGGTGACGGGCAGCGGCCCGGTGGCGGTCCAGTACTGGGCCGCCACCGACGGCCCGCGCACCCAGATCTCCCCGGGCGTGCCGGTCGGGACGGGCGATCCGGTCGCATCCATGACCGCCAGCTCGACGTGGGGAACCGGGGATCCGGTGGAGGCGGCGGGCTCGTCCGGTGCGGAGTACGTCACCCCCGCCGCGGTTTCCGTCAGGCCATAGGAGTTGACCACACCGATCCCGCGGGCCCGGAACTGTTCGCGGGTGGCGGTCTGGGCCGGTGATCCGCCGGACAGGATCCACCGCAGGCTGTCCAGATCGCCGCCGGTGAACCGGGCGTGGCGGGCCAGCAGGGCGGACATGGCCGGTACGGCGAAGGCGCAGGTGACCTGGTGGTCGCGGACCAGGTCGATGAACAGGTCCGCATCGAAGCGCGGAGCCAGGATCACTGTGCCGCGCCGCGCCCATGTGTACTGCGGAAGTCCGCCCAGTACGGCGACATGGGCCAGGGGTGTGGAGACGAGCACGGTGTCGTCCTCGCCCAAGGGCAGCCCCGCGAGGCCGTTGACCATGCTCCAGTGCAGGTTGTCGTGGGTCAGTGCGACGCCCTTGGGGCGGCCCGACGTACCGGAGGTGAACGCGATGACGGCTACGTCGGAACCGGTCGGCGGGTCGCAGTCGGGGGCCTCGGGCCCCTCGTCCCCGGGATGCAGTTCCTCCCAGGTAAGCCTGAGACCCCTGCCCGCCGGGAACTTCTGGTCGGCGACCACGGCCGTAGGGCCGGTCTCCTCGCACACGACCGCGAGCTCGCCGCCGGTGACTTGCGGGTGGAGGGGCACGAGCACCGCCCCCATCCGCGTCACCGCGAACAGCGTGATCAGGGCCTCGGGCCGCGCCGCGCCCTGCATCACCACCCGGTCGCCCCTGCACACCCCGGCCTTGTCGAGACGGGCCATGGTGCGGCGTACGGCGCAGTCGAGTTCGGCGTAGGTCCAGCTGCGGTCCTCGAAGACCAAGGCGGTCCGGGAGCCGGTCTCGGCGGCGCCGGCGGTGAGGTGGGCGCCGAAGGTGTGCGTCATGCCCTCACCTCCGCGGCACGTCTGGCACGGGCGAGCGCGCCGAGGGTCGCTCCCGCGAGGTCAGCGGCGCGGACAGGGATCGGTCGCTCCAGCAGCCGACGGGCGGCCAGGTGCTCGGCGGGCCAGTTCAGGGTCTCCACGGCGACCAGCCGATCGTCGCGGAAGGCGTACGCCGCCAGTCGCTCCGGGGCGTCACCCTCGGCCACGAGTACTTCGTCGGTGCTCGCCCGCAGCCCGGCGATCTGCAGTTTGATGGCGCCCTGGTCGCTCCAGAACCACGGCAGGCTCCGGTACGGGGCCGGTGAGCCCGCGATACGGCGACCGACCAGCGCCCCCTGATCGGTGGCGTTCTGCACGGACTCCAGCCGCACCGGCCCGTCCGCGTGCGGGTGGGGATGGCGGGCGCAGTCACCGACGGCGGAGATCCGCGGGTCGCTCACCGAGCGCAGATGCTCGTCCACGATCACACCGTCGTCCACGGCCAGGCCCGCGTCGCGGGCCAGCTCGTCGCGTGGGGTGGCGCCGATGCCGTAGACGACGAGGTCGGCGGCGAGCACGCCGCGGTCCGTGACGACCCGCTCGGCCCGGCCCGCGCCCTCGATGGCCTCGACGGCCGTCCTGGTGAGGATCCGCACTCCGCTGCTCTCGTGCCGTTCCCGCAGGTGTTCCTGCAGCTGCGGGGAGACGGCCCGGCCCAGCAGGCGGTCCGCCAGCTCGACCACGGTCACGCGTGCCCCGTGGGCGGCGGCTACCTGGGCGAGTTCGAGCCCGATGAAGCCTCCGCCGATCACGACCACGTCCCGGGCCGTCGTCAGCGCCCGGCCGATCGCCAGCGCGTCGTCGAGCGAGCGCAGCGCGTGGACGCCGTCCAGTGCGGCGCCGGGGACGGGGAGCCGACGGTTGCGGGCGCCGGTCGCCAGGACCAGGTGCTCGTACGGCACGCGCCTGCCCGAACCGGTGACGACCGTGCGGGTGGCGGTGTCGAGGGCGGTCACGCCGTCGCCGAGGCGCAGGTCGATGTCCCGTTCGCGGTAGAAGGACTCGGGTACCAGGCCGACGCGTATCCCGTCGGGGTCGGCGTGGGCCTTCTTCGACAGGGGCGGTCTCTGGTAGGGCAGGTGGTGCTCGTCGGCGAGGACGGTGACCGGGCCGTCGTATCCGGCGCTGCGCAGGTTCGAGACGACGCTGAACCCGGCCTGTCCGCCGCCGACGACGACCACGCCCGCGGCGGACGTCATACCTGCTCCTCGGGCACGTGCACGAGCAGTCCGTCGAGCGCGTCGGAGAGCTGGATCTGGCAGCTGAGCCGGCTGGTGGGCCGGCGTTCGGCGGCGGTGAAGTCCAGCATCTCGTCCTCCACGTCGTTGGGCGGTCCCACCAGCTCGGTGTGCCGGTCGTCGACGTAGACGTGGCAGGTGGCGCAGGAGGCGTTGCCCCCGCACTCGGCGACGATGCCGTCGACGCCGTGGGAGACGGCCGCCTGCATGAGCACGGTCCCCGGTGCCGCGGTGACCTTGCGTTCGCTGCCGTCGGGCAGCTGGAAGATGACGGTGGGCATGAAGTCCTCCCGGTGGGAGCGGCTCAGGCTGCTTGCCAGGTGACGTGCAGCGAGGTGAGTCCCCGGAACACCCAGCCCTCCAGGTGGTCCTCCGCGCCCTCGACGAGGCGGAGGCCCTTCAGGCGGTTGAACACGAGGGGCCAGGCGAGTGCACTGACCTCGTGGCGGGCGATCCAGGCGCCCATGCAGAAGTGCGGGCCGCCGCCGAAGGCGAGGTGCGGGCGGTGGGGGCGGTCGATGTCGAACTCGCCGGCCCGTTCGAAGACCGACTCGTCCCGGTTCCCCGAGGCGATCACCAGGGCCACCCGGCTTCCGGCGGGCAGTCTCACGCCGGCGATCTCGTGGTCCTGGGTGAGCTGGCGCGGGTACATGCCGATGGGCGAGATCCAGCGGGCGCTCTCCTCGAAGACACGCTTCCACAGGGTGGCGTCGGCGAGGACCCGGTCCCTGACGCCTGGGCGGCGCAGCAGTGCCCAGGCGCCCACGCCGAAGACGTCGCGCGGCTCGTTGACGCCTCCGCCGATGATGACCTTGACGTTGTTCTGGATCTCGGTGAGCTCCACGGGATCGGCCGCGTGGACCATCGAGGAGATCACCGAGCCGTCGGGCTCGTGCCGGACCGACTCGGCGATGTCGGCGACCGCTTCCTCGATGGCCCGGGTGGCCTGCTCCGCTCGGAGCCAGATGTCGGGGTCGTCGGCGTAGTTGCCGTTGCCGGCCATCATCGCCCGCGACCAGTCGGCGATGTCGTCGGCCGTGGCATTGCGCAGGCCGAGGACGAGGGCCAGGTTGGCCGCGGCGAGCGGTTCGGCGAAGTCGGCTATGAGGTCGGCCTCGCCGCGGCCGGCGATCCGGTCGAGCAGTTCGTGCGCGGTCTTCTCGAAGGCGCCGGCCCACAGGTCACGCACCTGGCGGGGGCGGGTGGGTGGCTCGGCCGCGGCGCGCAGCCGCCGGTGGGCGGGGTCGTCCTCGCGGAGCAGGTTGGGGCCCACGGTGCGTAGCAGCAGCGAGCCCTCCTCGCGGGAGCTGAACACCTCGGGCAGCTTCTCGGCGTGGACGATGTCGTCGTACCGGGTGAGCAGGTGGCGGCCGACCGACGGGACCCAGGCGAGCGGCGCGCTGCGGCGCAGGGCGGCGTAGGCCGGGTAGGGGTCGTGGCGCAGCTCGGCGAGGTCGAGGTCGACGACGGGCGCGCCGGGTGCCGCCGTCGCCGGGGCGCTCATGAGGTGCCGCCCGCGCCGATCAGAACGAAGAACAGCGTGGCGGGTTCCGTGCCGAGGTTGCGCCAGGCGTGCCGGGTGGCGTTCTGGACCACGATGTCGCCGGGCTTCAGGACCGCGGTCTCGCCGCCGTCGAGGTCGAGGACGATCTCGCCGCTCAGGACGACGCCGTAGTCCACGGTGGGCGTGGTGTGCATGCCGGGGTTGTCGGGCTCGAAGAGCTCGGCCAGACCCGGGGTGGCCTCCAGCTGCTCGGCGGCCGCGGCCGCGGGGTCCCAGGCGGGGTCGGCGTAGACGCTGCCCGGCGGAAAGGTCACGGTCAGCGCGATCGTCTCGCCGGGGGCCGGTACGAAGGACTCCAGTGACCCGGTGGGGTCGGCCGAGGGGACGGCGGGGGCTGCTGTGTTCCATACGAGGGACCGGGCGAAGCCGGGGGTGTGGGTGTACTGACGGGTGCGCGGCGGCTCGCCGTCACTGACGATCACGGGCTTGCCACTGGGGCTGACACCGGTGACGATACGACGGACCATCCTTCTCTCCTTCGGGACCGACGCAGAGGGCGTCGTATGAGGTGGCTGCACGTTAAAGCAGCCCGGGGATTATTTGTTAGAGCCTTGACAGTAAAAGTTCTTACTATTTCGAGGGTGTGCGTCCCCGCACCGCCTGGACAGGGGGGAGGCCGAGGCTCAGTCGTCGGCCGGTGTCTCCTGGTTGACCAGGGTGCGCAGCAGGTGGACCAGCTCGCTGAGCTGGTCGTCGCGCAGGACGGCCGTCCAGGCCCGTTCGCGCCTGGTCTGAGCTTCGATGGCCTTGTGCAGGGTCTCGCGGCCCTCGTCGGTGAGCTCGACCGTCAGCTGCCGGCGGTCGGTCTCGACCCGCTCCCGGGCGACCAGGCCGCGACTCTCCAGGGTCGCCAGGGCGCTGGAGATGCTGGCTCGGGTGGATCCGGAGAACCGGCTGATGTCCTGCTGGGGAAGCGGGCCGTAGACCCACAGGGCGTTGAGGATGCGGAAGCCTGCCCAGGTCAGGCCGAGTGGCCGGTGGACGTGCTTCTCGAAGTCCTTGGTCAGTCGCGCTTCGAGGCGGGTCAGGTCGGTGACCATCTCGATCGCGTCGAGGTCGCGGGGATCCGTCGTGCCCACCTCGCGATGGTGGTGGCGCAGCAGCTCCGAGAACTTCCGGGTCCGGCCGGCGCCGGCGTCCCCCGTCTCGCGCACGGTGTCGGTCACGATCTCCCGCCCTTCCCCTCGGCTAACCGGCCACGATCGGATTGACCATAGTGCCCACGCCCGTGACCTCGGTCCGCAGGACCTTCCCGGCGGTCAGGTACAGCCGCGGCGTGCGGCGGACGCCGCAGCCGGCCGGGGTGCCGGTGAAGATCATGTCGCCGGGTTCGAACGTCACCCGCTTCGACAGCCAGGCGATCAGCTCCGGCACACTGAAGATGAGGTCCGAGGTGCGGCCCCGCTGCACCTCCAGGTCGTCGACCCAGCCGGCCACCTCGATGTCGTCCGGGTCCTCGAACTCGTCGACCGTCACCAGGCAGGGGCCGACGGGGCTGAAGGTGTCGTACGACTTCGGCAGCGTGAACTGGTTGATCGGCTTGCGCCACTGCTCCTTGCGGTCGCTGACGTCCTGGCCGGCGGTCACACCCGCCACGTAGGACCAGGCGTCGGCCTCGGGGATGTTCTTGCCCTCCTTGCCCATGACCACCACGAGCTCGGCCTCGAAGTCCACCTTGTCGTACTGCGGCTCGACCACGATCGCGTCGTACGGGCCGACCACGGACGAGGCGAACTTGGCGAACACCGACGGCTCGTCCGGGACGGGAAGGTTGGACTCCTCGGCGTGCGCACGGTAGTTCAGGGCGACCCCGATGGCCTTGTACGGCTTGGCGACGCGGCCCAGGTCGCGCGGCTCGAACGGCTTCCAGTCCGCCTCGGCGGCCCGCTCGGCGAGCGTGCGCAGCTCGTCGTGGAGCGACAGGTCGGACAGGACCTCCAGGCGCGGTTCGATCGCTCCCCTGCTGGCGTCCGCGATGTCGAGGGCGCGGTCGTCGCGCACGACGACGGGGCGGCCGGCGAGGTTGGCGAGGTTCATGCGGCGACTTCCTTCAGGTCGGCGGGGCGGGGGAGAGGGAGGGCGAGGTCGCCCTCGGTGTGCACGCCCAGCGTGTTGATGACGGTGGCGATGGTCAGGTACTGGCCGACGGTGTAGAGCACGTCGATGACCTGCTCGGTGCTCAGGTGGGCGGTCAGCCGGCCCCACAGCTCGTCGTCGACGCCCTGGTGGTCGATGAGCGAGTCGGTGGCGGTCAGCAGCACCTGATCCAGCTCGTCGAGTCCGTCCCGGCTGCCGGTCGCGGCAGCCAGGATCGTCTCGTCGGCGAGACCCGCGCGGCGGGCGATGCGCACGTGCTGGTCCCACTCGTACGCCGCCTGCGCCCGGGCGGCGATCCGCAGGATCATCAACTCCCGTGACGTCAGCGGCAGGGTGTTCTTGCCCAGTACGTGGTTGCTGAAGACGAGGTAGCGGCGCAGCGCGTCCTCGTGGTGGGCCAGCGTGGCCCAGATCGTGTAGACGCGGCCGTCCTGGTCGCGATAGGGCGCCAGCGACGCCAGCGTCTTCTCCTGCAGATCCGCCTCGTCGACGGGGTGCAGGCGGGGCTTCTCCGGCATCGGAGTCCTCCTCGGCTCGATGACGTGCAACGTATTCGTCAGAGCCTTGACCGTCAAGGGTCTAACAAATACGGTCCTCGTCATGACGATCCAGAGCCTTGGTTACGTAGGGATCGGCACGCCCGATCCGACCGCGTGGGCGGAGTACGCCCGCAGCGTGATAGGCCTCGCCGTCGAGGCCGGTGAGCCCGACGGCCCGGTGCGCTACCGGCTGCGGATGGACCAGCATCCGTTCCGCATGTGGCTGACGCAGGCACCGACCGGCGGCGTCACGGTCATCGGCTGGGAGGTCCGCGACGCGGCCGCCGTCGACGAGATGACCGTGCGGCTGAAGGAGGCCGGCGTCGACGTGACGGCGGGCACCGAGGAGGAGTGCAGGGAGCGCCAAGTAGCCCGGCTGGTGCACTTCACCGGACCGGTCGGCATTCGCACCGAGCTGTTCTGCGGCCGCCGCCTTGCCGCGAGCCAGTTCGTCTCCCCGCTCGGCGTCGACTTCGTGACCGGTGATCAGGGGCTCGGGCACGTCGTGATGAAGACGCCGCACGTGCAGGAGGCGGTCGACTTCTACCGCGACGTCCTGGGCTTCCGGCTCAGCGACACCGCCGACTTCCCCTGGGGCACCTTCTACTTCCTGGGCTGCAACCCCCGCCACCACAGCATCGCCTTCGTCCGCTCGCACAAGAACGAGGGCACCCACCACATCCTGTGCGAGGTGACCACCCCGGAGGAGGTCGGCCGGGCACTGGACCGCACGCGCGAGCACGACGTCAAGCTCATGGCCACGCTCGGCAAGCACTCCAACGACGGGATGTTCTCCTTCTACATGCGCTCACCGGCCGGCTTCGGCATCGAGATCGGCGCGGGCGGCATCCAGGTCGACGAGGACACCTGGGTCAGCCGCACCTACACGGCCGACATCTGGGGCCACCACCCGGTCCCGTAGCCCGACTTCACCTCCCTCGACCCCTGCGAAGAAAGGCGGGCCGAACCCCATGCTTCTCGAGAGCTATCTGCAGGACACCTGGGCCACCCCGACGGCAGCCGACGCGACGGCCGTTGACGTATGCGACGCCGTCACCGGCGAGACCGTCTGCCGCGTCTCCTCTCAAGGCCTCGACCTCGCGGCCGCGTTCGATCACGCCCGCACCCACGGCGGACCCGCCCTGCGAGGGCTGACCTTCCACCAGCGCGCCGACCTGCTGGACGCGCTAGCCGCAGCCGTCCGCGCCCGCCGTGAGGAGCTGTACGCCCTCTCGGCCCGTGCCGGAGCCACCCCCAACGACGCCCGCTACGACGTCGACGGAGGCATCCGCGTCCTGCGCGACTACGCGGCCCGCGCCCGCACCGAACTCCCTGACACGCCCCACCTGATCGAAGAGCCCGCCGAACGCCTGGCCAGGGGCGAGGACTTCCTGGGCGTCCATCTCCTCACGCCCTCCCCGGGCCTGATGCTCCAGGTCAACGCCTTCAACTTCCCCGTGTGGGCGCCCCTGGAGAAGCTCGCCCAGGCGGTGCTGGCGGGCATGCCCAGCGTGGTGAAGCCGGCCACCCCGACCGCGTACCTCACCGAGCGCCTGATCCGGATCGTCACCGACGCCGGTGTCCTGCCACCCGGTGCGCTGCAACTCGTCGTCGGCTCGGTGCGCCCTGCCCTCGACCTGCTCGGCGAACAGGACGTCCTCTCCTTCACCGGCTCCGCCGCCACCGCCGCGACGCTGCGCACCCACCCCAACGTGGTCGCCCGCTCCGTGCGCTTCAACGCCGAGGCCGACTCCGTCAACGCCATCGTGCTGGCTCCGGACGTCACGCCCGGATCACCGCTGTTCGAGGCGTTCGTACGGGAGGTCGTGACCGAGATGACCGTCAAGGCGGGCCAGAAGTGCACCGCCATCCGCCGCGTCCTCGTACCCCGCGAGCACGAGGCCGCCGCCCTCGATGCCCTCGCCGCCGAGCTCGCCGACGTGACCATCGGCAACCCCGCCACGGAGGGCGTACGGATGGGCGCGGTCGTCAGCCTCGCCCAGCGCGACGACGTACGACGAGCGGTGCGCACCATCGCCGCATCCGGCCGCTTCGTGTACGGCGACCCGGACAAGGTCCGTGCGGTGGACGCCGACCCCGAGCGGGGCGCCTTCCTGGACACGCTGCTGATCTCCGCGGACCCGGAGGCGGCCGCACCCCACGAGGTCGAGCCCTTCGGCCCGGCCGCGACCGTCCTGGCGTACACCGACACCGCCCACGCCACGGACCTGATCGCGCGCGGCCGGGGCAGCCTCGCCGCCTCCCTGGTCGGCGACGATCTTGCCTGGACGACCGCCTTCGTCCGCGAGGCGGCACCCTGGCACGGGCGACTCCACCTGCTGGACTCGACGAACATGACACAGACCACCGGACACGGCTCCCCGCTCCCCGCCCTGCGCCACGGGGGCCCCGGCCGGGCCGGCGGGGGGTCGGAGATGGCGGGCACTCGCGGTGTCGTGGACCTGATGCAGCGCACGGCACTCCAGGCATCGCCCAGGGTTCTCGACCTGCTCCGGACCACGCCCACCGGCCCGTCGGCCGACTCCGCGTAAAGGCCGAACGCGGGGCACGGACCGAAGGGGGCCACAGACGCGCTGCACCCGAACAACAGGGAACGGACCTGCCTGCGCCGATGCTGTCGGCGCTCCCCCTGGCCTGCGGAGTCTCGCCGCTGGCCATCGACATGTATATGTCGGCGTTCCCGCGCATGGCGCGCGACCTCCATGCCCCGGCCACCGGCGTCCAACTGACGCTGACCGCGTTCATGACCGGCCTGGCCATCGGACAGCTGGTCGTCGGTCCACTGTCGGACCGCTGGGGCCGGCGTCGACCCCTGCTGGCCCAGGGGGTGTCTGACAAATGATCACCTGGCGGGTTCGCGGAGCCACAGGGACAGGGCTGCCAGGCGGCCACCGTTGTCACCTGGTCCCGGCGCTCGGGGATCGTGGCAGCGATGCCCCGGCGCCTCAGAAGGTGCCGGATCGCCCTGCTGAATACGCGCTATCGCCGAGCACCCCTGTCCTGGCACCGGCCCAGAGTCACTGGCCGGCGTCAGGACCGCAATACGCCGAACTCCAGCACGTACTGCTCCAGTCGGGAGCCGTGGGCCTGCTCCTCACCGACTCCTTCCGCGACACCGACATGGCCGCGGCGGTGGAACGGATCCGGCCGCGGCTGCCCCGGCTGCGCGAACAGTCCTCCTTCACCGGATGGCTCACCGAGATCCGCCGGACACGGGTCATACCGCTGCCGCGGGTGGCCCCCGGCTCGGCCGCACAGATCCAGTACACCTCCGGCACGACCGGCACCCCCAAAGGCGCGGTGCTGCACCACCGTGGACTGGTCACCAACGCCGCCTTCACAGCCGCCCGCGCCGGGTTCCCCCACCAGGGGACCTGGGTCAGCGCCCTGCCCCTGTTCCATACGGCAGGATGGAGGACCAGCATGGTCATCTCCTTTCCATGTAGCCGTAACCAGGTCTGTGTACAGCGTTGAATTCATACCTGTACTGCGGAGTGTCGGCACTCAAATTTGCTGGTCAGTGCGTGGTCCGGCAGGGCGGGATCGGGTCAGGTGGTGACCCAGTAGGTGCGGGTGTTGGTGAACTCGCGGATGCCGGCGGCGGCCAGTTCGCGGCCGTGGCCGCTGCGCTTGGTGCCGCCGAAGGGCAGGCGGGGGTCGGATGCGACGATCGCGTTGACGAAGGCCGCTCCGCTGGTGATACGGCGGGCGAGGGCGACGCCACGGCTCGGGTCGGCCGTCCAGATGCTCAGGCCGAGCCCGTACGGCGTGGCGTTCGCGAGCCGTACGGCGTCCTCGTCGTCCCGGGCGACGGCGATGGCGGCGAGCGGGCCGAAGGTCTCCTCGTCGAAGGCGGGCATTCCCGGGCCGGTGTCGCCCAGGACGGTGGGCTGGTGGAAGAAGCCGTCGCCGGGCACGGGCTTGCCGCCGGTCAGGAGGCGGGCTCCGGCGGCGACGGATTCCTCGACCTGTCGCTGGATCGCGGCCCGCAGGTCGTCGCGGGCGAGCGGGCCGACCTGCGTCTGTCGTTCGCGCGGGTCGCCGACGCGCAGGGCTTCGACCCCGGCCACGAACGCGGCGGTGAACGCGTCCGCCACGGGGGCGGCGACGATGAACCGCTTCGCGCATACGCAGCTCTGCCCGGAGTTGGTGAAGCGCGCCTTCACCGCGGCAGCCGCGGCCACTTCGATGTCGGCGTCGTCCAGGACCACGAAGGCGTCCGACCCGCCCAGTTCCAGTACCGATTTCTTCGCCGCGCGCCCGGCCGCCGAACCGACGGCCGCGCCGGCCCGGTTGCTCCCGGTGAGGGTGACGGCCGCGACGCGGTCGTCCTCGATGAGCCGAACGGTCACGTCGGACACGTCGGTGTCGGCGATCACCAGTGTGGTCACCAGGTGCTCGGGGAAACCGGCTTCCACGAAGAGGTCCTGGAGGGCGAGCGCGCTGCCGGTGACGTTGGAGGCGTGCTTGAGCAGGACGCCGTTGCCGGCCACCAGGGAGGGGACGGCGAAGCGCATGACCTGCCAGACGGGGAAGTTCCACGGCATCACGGCCAGGACGAGTCCGGTGGGCTCGTAGGCCACCCAGGCTTGTGCCCCGTCGATCTCGACGCGCTCGTCGGCGAGGATGCCGGGGCCCTGCCGGGCGTAGTACTCGGCCGTGACCGCCGACTTCTCGACCTCACCCTCGGCCTCGCCGACCGGCTTTCCCATCTCGGCGACGGCCAGGGAAGCGAGGTGGTCCTTGTGCTCGCGCAGGGTCTGAGCAAGGCGGTGGGCGCGCGCGGACCGCTCGGTGACCGGCACCAGGGCCCAGGCACGACTCGCGGCGTGGGCCCGGGCCACAGCGGTCTCGATACGGTCCGCGTCCCAGCCTTCATACGTGGCGGTCGGCTCACCGGTTGTCGGGTCGACGGTCTGCAGGATGCCGCTCATGCGGTGGGTGCCCCTCCCTTGTCGTGAGCGGAGAGGTGCTCGAAGGTCTCGCCGGTGGCGGTGATGGTGCGGGTGACGTCCCGGCCGCCGTAGACCCAGTAGATCCGCATGACGTCCTCGCCGCGGTTGAAGAAGCGGTGCGGGATCCCGGCCGGCACCCAGGTGGCCTGGCCGGGCTCCAGGTCGAAGAACTCGCCGTCGATCTCGGCGGTCGCCTCGCCTTCGAGGATCAGTACGGACTCCTCGACGTTGTGGCTGTGCAGGGGGAGGCCGGTGCCGGGCTGGAAGACCGTCTGGCCGGTGGTGATGACGGCCTTCTCCGAGTTCCACTTGCCGACGTAGGGGATGGTGGCCACACCGCCGCCGCGGTCGAAGCGTTCGACCTCGTCGGGGTGGATGAGCAGATTCGGCCCAGCGGGCTTGGTGCACATGAAGTCGGTTCCGTTCAGGAGTGGTGGAACAGGCGGCGGGAGAGTGTGTTGACCTGGCTGCCGGGGACGACGTACTTCGCCGCGGCCTCGCGCCAGACCTTGAAGTGGGGCGCGGCGCGGTGTGCCTCGACGGAGGCCTCGTCGTCGTAGATCTCGTGGAAGACGAAGTGGTGGTCGTCGGCCAGGTCGCAGACGACGTCGAAGTAGCGGCAGCCGGGCTCGTCGGTGAAGGAACGCTCGGCGTTCTCCTCGATGGCCTTGAGGAAGTCCTCACGGTAGCCGGGGTTGACCTGGAGGGACACGGTCAGGGCGATCATGCGGGCAGCTCCTGGGAGATGGCTTCGGGCAGGGGCAGGGGCAGGGGCAGGGGCAGGGGCAGGGGCAGGCGTACGGCGGTGGCGTCGGCGATGCGTTCGAGGGCGGCCCAGGTGTCGTCGACGAGCGTGATGCCCTCGGTGCGCAGCCGCTCGGCGGTGCGGATCTCCGGCTCACCGGGGACGAAGATCTCGTCGGTGCCGGGCACGGTCGGGGTGGACTTGGTCTCCTCGATCAGGGCCTCCATCCTCTGCTCGAACTCGGCTGGGTCGGCCATCGACCGGATGTCGACGCACAGCAGCAGATGGCCGACGCCGCTGCGGCCGGTGGACCGGTAGGGGCCGACGACCGCCGAGCCGAAGGCGCTGCCGGTCAGCACGCCCGCCAGCACGTCGAACATGAAAGAGATCGCGTAACCCTTGTGGCCGGCCATCGGCAGGATCAGGCCCTCGATCGCACGCCGCGGATCGGTGGTCGGCACGCCCGCGGCGTCGGCCGCCCAGCCCTCGGGAATCGGCTCACCGCGCTCCTTGGCGTGGTAGATCTTGCCGCGCGCCACGGCCGTGTTCGCGATGTCCATCACGACCGTGCCGTAACGGCCGCCAGGGGCGGCGATCGACCACGGATTGGTGCCGACTCGCTTCTCCTTGCCGCCCCAAGGGGGCATGGCCGGGCTGGCGTTGGTGGCCAGCAATGCCACGCATCCCTGCTCGGCGGCCCTGCGCGTGAAGTACGCCGCGGTCCCGAAGTGACCGGAGTTGCGGACGGCGACCGCGCTGATGCCGTGGAAACGGGCACGCTCCACGCTCAGGGCCACCGCGCGCTCGGTGAGCACCTGACCCAGACCGTCACGGCCGTCGACCACGACAACGGCTCCGTTGTCGCTGACGACTTCCGGGTCCGCGACGGCCGTGGTGGCCCCGCTCGCCAGGCGGTCGAGGTACCAGGGCAGGCGCAGCATGCCGTGGGACGCATGTCCCCACAGCTCCGCGGTCACCAGCGTGTCCGCGAGAAGACGGGCGTCCGCAGGCGGAACGCCGTGTGCCTCGGCAGTGGCGGTGGCGAAACCCAGCAGGTCGGCGGCGCCGACGGTATGCGGCATGAGGCGGACTCTCCCCTCCGGAAATAATGTATCCAGTCCTGTATACATTAAAACTTGAAGACATCACAGGCCGTGAGGCGCCGTGCCCCAGCGCCTTCGCCCGGGCGGGAGGTGTCTCAGCCTGCGACGTCCAGCGACACGTCCGTACCGAATGTCAGATCCTGGCTCGTCAGACTGTCGATGAGCGCCTGCAAGGTCTGCGCGAGGTGGTGCCGGCAGGCCGCCTCCGCCGCCTGGGCGTCCCCGTGCGTGACCGCCTTCAGCATCGCGCGGTGCTCCTCCAGCGAGGTCAGCATGCGACGCGGGCCGCTGTGCGAGAGGTGACGCAGGCGCACGGTCTGACTGCGCAGGTCGCGGATCGTGCGGGCGAGGTAGGGATTGCGGCAGGCCGCGATGACCGCCTGATCGAACGCCTCGGTGATGTCGTAGAACTGCTGGTACGAGCCCACCTGCGCGGCGGAGTCCAGCGCGCGGAAGGACTCGTCGAAGACCTCCAGCCGCTCCAGCAGTTCATGGAACGGCGCCAGCACCCGCTCGTCGGCCGAGCCCGCCGTGGCGACCGAGGCGGCCGCCCGGGGCTCCAGCAGCATCCGGAACTCAAACAGGGCGCGCACACCGCCCAGGGAGATGGCGGCCACCCGGGCCACCTCCCCCGGCACGAAATCGACCAGCCCTTCCCGGGCCAGCCGCCTGATCGCCTCCCGCACCGGCGTCCGTGAAGCCCCCAGCTCCTCGCCCAGTTGGACCTCACTCAGCTTGGCTCCCGGCCGCATCCGAAGCGACTCAATGTCACCCTTCAGCCGCTCGTAGACCGCCTCGCTCTTGCCAGTCGCCCGGGCCATGAGACTCCCTGTCATCCACACGCACACTCTTCTGTATACAGACTACGACTGGTGCGCTGCTTGTAGGCCTCGCGGTCGAAGGCCGGCGGCCTGCCGCCCCGGCTGCCTCGACGCAGCCGGTGGCCAGTTGCCGTACTTCTCCGGCAGGTGGACCCACTGCGTTCCGGTCTGGAACTTGAAGGCGATCGCGTCAATCACCTCACGATGATCCCGCCAGCGACCACCCCGCTTCGGCGTGCGATCCGGGAGTAACGGCTCGATCCGCGCCCACTGCGCGTCTGTTAACGGCACACCCGGACCAACGAACGACTGATCCGTCGACCACTGGGCTCGACAAGTGCCCCACCGTGACCGTGGACGGCCACAAGGCGCTCAGCGGAAACATCGTCGCAGGCCGTACCTCGTCGAAGTACAGTGCTCAAGGCCGACGCCGGCAGCGTCACGTGGAAGTTCGAGCGCGTCTGACGTCGTCCTGCCGCAGCGGGCCTGCTGTTCTTTCGAGCCCCGAGCCGCATGAGTTGCCCTGCCGGTCGATTCCCGGCAGGGCAATACGTGCGAGCCGGCCCCTGTGCCACGGTCGGAGCCTGTTGCCTGCCTACCGTGGAGCGAGTGCCGACCCCCACCAAGGGACTCGGTCGCCGACGTCGTTGGCGGCGAAGAAGTCCCTGACGGCGGCCTTCTCCGCGGCGTCGGGCCGGGTGTTGACGCAGTCCGATCCGCCCCAGGCACCCGACATCACCTTGGAGCAGGGGCTGCCCGGGCCCAGGTCGGGAAGCGACAGGATGTGGCCCAGTTCGTGGACGACGATGCGAGAAGGCCTGTACAGCTGGGCGTCCCCGACTTCGAGGTACACCCAACCCCGCCCCGCTCCCTTGATGTTGACGTGGGACTGGACTCCCTTGGCCGTCTCGTACTCCATGACCCGTAGCGGCGCCGGAGTGTCCTGTTCGACGAACTTGATCGACGGGACGGCCGTGTTCCAGATTTGGATCGCCTCGCGCGCCGCGTCCGTGTAGGAGCCGGCCAGCAGGAGGTCGATCGGGATGACCTCGGGGGCAGGGTCGGCCGCGCCGGCCGGAGTGCTGGTACCCAGCAGGGCACCGGATGCCAGGGCCACCGTCGACAACAGGCTCACCGTTCGGGCCATGGACATGCCTCCATTCGATTGTGAAAGGAGGCTAGACACGTCGGGTGGGGTCCTCAACGCACCTTCAGGCCGGTTCATCCGGGGAAGACAGGGGAAGAGCGTCGGCCCGCCGGGCTGTGACTGTGACCGATACAGCGGTCCCGCCGGTGATCGTGTGGGTGCTGATGTCGAGGTGTGGACCCGGAACAGCACAGGAACCTGTGTGGCGTCGAAGGGGCCGTCCGTTCAGTCGACGAGTACCGGATACTCCTGGCGCCTGATCCGGTTGGCCAGTTGAGACTCCTCTCGGGCGAGGAGTGCCCCACCGGCGGCCGGATTTCGTCACTGCAACGGCATTCGGCCAACACTCCACCCCCTTTGCGTGCTCGGACAACCGCGCGGCCGGTCGGTTCCTCTCACAGCGCGGGCGGAGCGAAACGCCTCTCACGTGACGGCCGCGGCCCGGACCTCGCAGACGTGCCGTGCCGCCTGCTTCCTTCTCACAGCACCGAAGGACGAGGTACCCATGACCAGAAGAAGGACCGCTCGGCTGCGGCGCACGCTGCTCGCCGGCACCACGGCCGTCGCCGTGACGGCCGTTACGGCCGGCATCGTGGCCGCAGCGCAGGACCCTGCGAAGGCCGCGAAGGGCCCCGAGCTGAGCCTTGTCGCGGCGGCCACTTCGGTGACGCTCACCTCCTGGAAGGAGGAGCCGGGTGTGTACCTGGACCTCGGCACCTACCTCATCGCCGAGGGGACGCCGCTGGAGCTCAAGGTGACCCGCAAGTCCTACAAGGACCCGGTGGCTGTCACCCAGACCGTGTACGAGGGTGGCAAGGCCAAGGCGAAGAAGCTGCCCGCGGGCACCGTGAAGGACTTCTCCGGGCTGCCCGGCTTCTCAGAGATCACCCTCACCGACAAGGCCGGCAAGAAGGTCCTCAGCCGCAGCGAGAGCTTCTGCCCGAACAACGCCAGCGGCCGCGTGCGGCCCGACGCACCCTCCACGTCCAAGTATCCGGAGAGCTGCCCCACCAACCCCTTCACCCTCGGCTCGGTATGGGGCGTCGAGAAGGGCTGGGCGGCCAACACCTACGCCGGCTCCTACACCGAACCGGTCCAGCTGCCGGCCGGTACGTACACGGCCAAGGTCGGTGTCGCCAAGAAGTACCGCGCCTTGTTCGGCATCGCCGACAAACCGGCCACGGTCAAGGTGACCGTGGTGGAACGAAGCGACGAGGACGAAGGCATCACCGGGGCGGCGCCCCGCTCCGCGAAGGCCGGCGAGCACGCCGGGCACGCCGGGCACGGTGCCGGTCACCGGGCGCCGGCCGCGCACGCGGGTCACGGGCCGGGACATGCCCCGACGCCCGCCGAGGCCGCCGCACCGGTGACGAGCGGTGCGGGCCCCTCGTACAACGTGGGCCACGGCCCGCTGAAGGCCGCGCCGCCGGCCCTGCCGTGGGCACTGAAGAAGAAGCAGAATTCCGCACGGTCTCCGCAGGCCGGGGACACCGGCGGCCAGACCGACGGCTCGCGTCAGGCGCCCGCTCTCCAACCGCCGGCGAAGCGCCCCACGGGCACGCCCTCCGTCCCGGACGTCCCCAAGCCGGACCTGCGCTCGCTGCCGGCCTACGGCATCACCATCAGCGACGGCGACGAGGACATCCCGGGCAAGGACTACCTGGCGTTCAGTGCCAACGTCTGGAACGCCGGCCCGGCGCAGCTCGTGGTGGACGGGTTCCGCTCGCCCGGCAAGGCCAAGATGGACGCCTACCAGTACTTCTACGACGCCAAGGGCAAGCAGGTCGGGTACACCCCGACCGGCACCATGGAGTGGGACCCGCGCCCGGGCCATGTGCACTGGCACTTCACCGACTTCGCCAGTTACCGGCTGCTGAAGGCCGACAAGAAGGAGGCCGTGCGCAGCGGGAAGGAAGCGTTCTGCCTGGCCAACACCGACGCGATCGACTACACGGTGAAGAACGCCAACTGGCACCCGTACAACACGGACCTGGCCACCGCCTGCGGTGAGGAGAACTCGATCTCCGTCCGCGAGGTGCTGGACGTCGGATCGGGTGACACGTACACCCAGGACCTGCCGGGCCAGTCGTTCGACATCACCGACGTGCCCAACGGCACCTACTACATCCAGGTGCTGGCCAACCCCGCGAAGCGGCTGAAGGAAACCAACCTCGGCAACAACAGCGCCCTTCGGAAGATCGTCCTCGGCGGCGAGCCGGGCAAGCGGACGGTCACGGTGCCCGCGCACGACCTGGTGAACGCCAACTGACCCCACCGCGCGACGGCTGGAGCGTCCCCGCCCGAGCAGGGCGGGGACGCGGTTCTCCGAGCGCGCAGTTCCCTCGGGGAACGCAGACCCTGCCGGCCTTCTCTCCTCGGTCGTACCGCCACTGAGCCGGGCCGGTTCTCGAGGCCTGTCGCGTCCCGTGCGGCCCCACCGGCCTCCGCTGCGACGTCGGGGTAGAGTTGCAGATCGTGACGGCGGTCTGAGCGTCCCGCTGCTACAGTCCGGGGCCGGTGTCGCCCCCGGCCGAGATTCGATGTGCAGGAGAGAGCGTGCGCGAGCCCAAGGTGCTGATCGCCGCCGCCTGCCCGCCGTGATCTCTCGTCTCTCTGCGTGAGTCGCCCGGCCGCCCCGTGCCGCGCCTCCCGCCACACCCCCTTCTGCTTCCGGCCCGCCCCTCGGGCCGTCCGCGGAGTGCCGCCCCGGCCTCCGCGCGTCCGCACGCCCCCGGCCTGTGCCGACGGGTGTGCCCGAGCACGACTGGTACGCATCTCCTTGTCATCTGCTGCTGTGTCTCCTGCCGCGCGGCTGCGCCGCCTGCGTCCCGACTGGGTGAACAACCCGAAGGTCTGGCGCACCGAGGTCCTGGCCGGTCTGGTCGTCGCCCTCGCGCTGATCCCGGAGGCGATCTCGTTCTCGATCATCGCCGGAGTCGACCCGGCGATCGGCCTGTTCGCGTCGTTCACCATGGCCGTGACCATCTCCGTCGTCGGCGGCCGCCGCGCCATGATCTCCGCGGCGACCGGCGCCGTTGCCCTGGTCATCGCACCCCTGAACCGGGAGCACGGCTTCGGCTATCTCGTCGCCGCCGTCATCCTGGCCGGCGTCTTCCAGATCCTCCTCGGCGCGGTCGGGGTCGCCAAGCTGATGCGGTTCGTGCCGCGCTCGGTGATGGTCGGCTTCGTCAACGCGCTCGCCGTTCTGATCTTCATGGCTCAACTGCCGGAGATGCACGACGTGCCGTGGGCCGTCTACCCGCTGATCGTCGGCGGGCTCGCGCTGATGGTGTTCTTCCCGAAGGTCACCACGGTGATCCCGGCACCGCTCGTCTCCATCGTCATCCTCACCGTGATCACCCTCGCGGCCGGGATCGCGGTGCCGACCGTCGGTGACAAGGGTGCCCTGCCGTCCTCGCTGCCTACTCCCGGCCTTCCGGACGTGCCGTTCACCCTCGACACCCTCACCACCGTCGCCCCCTATGCGCTCGCCATGGCGCTGGTCGGCCTGATGGAGTCACTGATGACGGCGAAGCTGGTCGACGACATCACCGACACCCGCTCGAACAAGACCCGCGAGTCCATCGGCCAGGGCATCGCCAACATCGTCACCGGCTTCTTCGGGGGCATGGGCGGCTGCGCCATGATCGGGCAGACCATGATCAACGTACGGGTGTCCGGAGCCCGCACCCGGCTGTCGACGTTTCTGGCGGGCTCGTTCCTGATGGTGCTGTGCATCGTCTTCGGCCCGGTCGTCTCCGACATTCCCATGGCCGCCCTCGTCGCCGTGATGGTGATGGTGTCCTTCGCGACCTTCGACTGGCACTCCATCGCCCCCAAGACGCTGAAGCGCATGCCGGCCGGGGAGATCACCGTCATGGCGCTCACCGTCGCCGTCGTGGTCGCCACCCACAACCTCGCCATCGGCGTCGTCGTCGGCACCATCACCGCCATGGTGATCTTCGCCAAGCGCGTCGCCCACCTGGCCGAGGTCACCGCGGCAACCGACCCCGACGGCAGCCAAGTCGTCTACCGGGTCACTGGTGAGCTGTTCTTCGCCTCCTCCAACGAGCTGGTCACGCAGTTCGACTACGCCACCGACCCGGACAAGGTCGTCATCGACCTGTCCGGCACCCACATCTGGGACGCCTCCTCCGTCGCCGCCCTGGACGCGATCGAGACCAAGTACGCCCAGCGCGGCAAGAGCATCGAGATCATCGGCCTGAACCGGCCCAGTGCCCAGATCCACCAGAAGCTCAGCGGCGAACTCACCGGCAGCCACTGACCGCCGGCGCCGCAATCAACGAGCGATCGGACGACTGTGGGCGGAGACCGTCCGCGGGCGGGACCGTCAATGCCGCCCGGCCTGGGGAAGGGGCTGTGCGCACCAGATCGTCTTGCCGTCGGTGGTGTGCCGGGTGCCCCACCCTTCGGTGAGCTGGGCGACGAGCAGCAGGCCCCGGCCGCCCTCGTCGAAGGCCCGGGCCCGGCGCAGGTGCGGAGCGGTGTTGCTGGTGTCGGAGACCTCGCAGATCAGGGAGGTGTCGCGAATCAGCCGCAGTCTGATGGGCGGCTCACCGTATCTGATGGCGTTGGTGACCAGTTCGCTGACGACCAGTTCGGTGACGAACGCCGCCTCCTCCAGGCCCCAGGCGTCCACTTGGTCCACGGCGAGTTTCCTGGCGCGCGGCACCTGCGCGGTGTCGGGCTCGACGTCCCAGTCGGCGACGTGGTGGGGATCCAGCGCGTGAGTGCGAACGAGCAGCAGGGCCGCGTCATCGGTGCGGCGCTGCGGAAGCATGGCGTCCATCACCGTGTCGCACAGGGCCTCCAGCGAGGTGGTCGGGTGGTTCAGGGCTCGCTGCAGTTCGGCCGTCCGCTGGTCGACGTCGCGCTCGCGGCTTTCCACCAGTCCGTCGGTGTAGAGGGCGAGCAGGCTGCGCTCCGGCAGTTCGAGCTCGGTGGCCTCGAACGGCAGCCCGCCGATGCCGAGCGGCGGTCCCGGATGGACGGGTACCGGGATCCGGGTGCCGTCCTGGGAGACGATCAGCGGCGGAGGATGGCCGGCGCTCGCCAGCGTGAGGTGCCGGGAGACCGGGTCGTAGACCGTGTAGAGGCAGGTGGCCCCTGACTCGCCGGTCGGCTGGAAGTCGCCGGTGGGCCGGAGGTCGCTGGCGAGGTGGAGGACCAGGTCGTCCAGGTGGGTCAGCAGTTCGTCCGGTGGCAGATCGACGTCGGCGAGGGTGCGCACCGCCGTGCGCAGCCTGCCCATGCTGGCCGAGGCGTGCAGGCCGTGACCGACGACGTCGCCGACGACCAGGGCGACCCGGGCTCCGGACAACGGAATGACGTCGAACCAGTCGCCGCCCACTTCCGTACCGGTCCCGCCGGGCAGGTAGCGGGAGGCCACCTCGACCGCCTCCTGCTTCGGCAGCCCTTGCGGCAGCAGGGTGCGTTGCAGGGTCAGCGCGGTGGTGCGCTCGCGCGAGTACCGGCGGGCGTTGTCGATGGCGACGGCGGCCTTCGCGGTCAGCTCCTCGGCGAGGATCAGGTCGTCGGCGGTGAAGGCCTCGGGCCGGTCGACGCGGGAGAAGGCGACGACGCCGAGCAGCGCGCCGCGCGCCCGGAGCGGCACGGTGATCCGGCCGGTCAGTCCGTCCGCGGCGATGGACGCGTCGATCACCGGGTTGCCCGGGGGCCAGTGGGCCGGGTCGGCGGCGAGTCCGGGCCCGAAGGCCCACTCGCCGCCCTGGCCGGGCCCGGCGGAGAGCTCGACCGTGGACCTGCCGGCGGCCATGCAGCGGGCGGCGACGGAACCCGGCCCGTGCGTGACCGCTGTCGTGGCCCCCGGAGCCTGGCCGGCGTCCGCCTTCGCGCTGTGCTGGGCGGCACGGGTTAGCTTGATGGGCTCGTCGGCGGCGAACGGGAATCCTGAGGGCGGTTCCTCTCCGCGCAGCACCTCGTCGAAGAGGTCCACGCTGACGAGGTCGACGAATCCCGGCACCGGAGTCATGGCCAGTTCCTGGGCGGTGCCGATCACGTCGAGGGTCCGGCCGATGCCGCCACTGGCCTCGTTGAGGATGAGCAGGCGTTGCCGAGCCCAGTACTCGGCGCTCATGTCGAATCCCCAGTTGGCGATCGCGCGGACCCTGCCCTCGGCATCCCGGACGGGCCAGATGCTGGTGGCCCAGGCGTTGGCGTAGTCGCTGCCGCGCGGGCGGAAGACGGTGATGAGACGCGTGGGCTCGCCCGTCCTCGCCACTTGGGCGAGCGCGTCGGTGTAGGGCTTGTCGTCCCTCTCGGGAAACAGCGTGCGGTCGAATTCCGGAAGCACCTCCCGGTACTTCCTGCCGAGCACCTGCTCCTCGGAGTGCGCGATCACCCGGCCCGAGGAGGCATTGATCCACAGGAACCGCAGTTCGGGGTCGTAGACGCCCAGAGCGAAGGGGGACTGCTCGAAGGCCCGGTCGGCGATCACCGGACGGCGTCCCCAATGCTGGATGGTCACCACGTGGCCAGTGGCCCGTCCGTCGGGCCCGGACAACGGGTGGGCCGATACCACAGCGTCCACTGTGGAGCCGTCCCGGTGGCGCAAGGGGACCAGCCCTGTAAGGCCGGCACCGAAGCCCTCCGGGAAGCCGGGTGGCGGGGGATCGACCAGCAGGTCGGCCACGGGGCGTCCGACGGTGTCCTCCGCTGTCCAGCCCAGCAGCAGCCGGCCCCCCTCACTCCAGCCGCTCACCAGGCCGTCCGGGCCCACCACGACAGCGGCAGTGGGGGCATCCTGCTTGCCGGGCATCTCCACGTACCACGCCTCCGTCCGGACTGCCGCCCCGTCAGGGCTGGTCTCCAGCGGTTGCTTCCAGCCTAGATCGGCCTCCGCTGCATGGCGCTCCAGGCCCCCGTGCCCTCCCACGGCACCTCCTGGTTCCTGCCGGTCGGCGGCGCTCACCAGGCGAAGGACGAACCACCGGCCGCTACGACCAGGGCAGGACCAGCGCGCCCCAGGCGACGACGGGTCCGAGGGCGACGACTCCGCCGGTGTAGCCGATGACCTGGCGGTAGAAGCGGCGGGGGTCCACCCCGCGGGCGTTGCTGAGGACCAGCGCGCCGTTGGTGGAGAAGGGCGAGGTGTCGACGATCGTCGTGGAGACGGCGAGAGCGGCGATCAGCCCGGCGGCGCTGAGGTGACTGGACAGCAGCAGCGGTACGGCGATCGGGATGATCGCGGTGAGGATCGCGGTGGAGGAGGCGAAGGCGGACGTGACGGCCACGGTGAAGCACAGCAACAGGGCGACGGCGACCGGTGCGCCCAGGCCCGCCGCGTGCTCGGAGATGTTCTCGATGATGCCGGCCTTCTCCAGCATGGCGATGTAGGTCATCATGCCCGCGACCAGCAGCAGGGTGGACCAGCTGACGCCGTCCACCGCCTTCTCCTGGCGCTTCATGTCCACCAGGGCCAGCAGCGCACCGGCCGCGAGGGCGAGGAAACCGATCTCCAGATGGAAGCCGAGCGCGCCGATGACGAGGGCGGCCAGGCAGGCGAGGGTCAGCCACTGACGCCAGTCGGGCCTGCCGGACACGGCGAGGTCCCGCTCCTCGGCCGCTTCCGCCGAGCCCTCGGCCGACGGAACGGTGCGCTTGGCCAGCAGCACGTAGGTGAGCGCCGAGAGCACCAGGTTGATCAGGAAGCTCGCGCTGAACAGCGTCACCGCGGAGATGTGCAGTTCCGTCTTGTCGACCAGGCCGAGCACCAGCGCACCGGACACCGCGAGCGGGGAGAACGCGCCCGCGTGTCCGCCGCTGATCACCATCATGCCCACGACCAGCGGGTTGAGCCTGTAGCGGTAGGCGAAGTTCATGCCGATCGGCGCGAGGATCGCCACCGCCGCAGGAGTGAAGGTGCCGAACGCCGTCAGCAGAGCGGCCACCAGGAACAACACCCAGGGGATGAGGGCGACCTTGCCGCGCACCAGCCGTACCCCGGCCGCGACCAGCCGGTCGATGGTGCCGTTGCGGCGGGCGACGGAGAACAGGTAGGTGACCCCGACGATGGTCACGAAGAGCTTCGCCGGGAACCCCTCGAAGATCTGGTCCTCGGTGAGGCCGAGCGAGGCGGTGCCGACCGCGAAGGCGGCGACGAAGGCGAGGATGCCCAGGTTGATCGGCAGCACCGTGCCGACCATGAACATCACCAGCAGCGCGCCTATGGAGATCACTTCAGCAGACATCTTCGTCCTTGGTGCGATGGGGAGGGGCGCGCCCCAGGGGCGCGAGGGGTATCCCGGTGCGGACGGCTGGGGGACCGGCCGACCGGGGTGATGTCCGTCCCGGTTCAGGCGGCTTGCGTGCGGCCCGCTCCCGGGACGTGGATGCGGCCGGTGTCCGGGACGTGGATGCGGCCGGTCTCCGGGACGTAGATACGGGCGTCGGCGAGCAGCCGCGCCGCGCGTTGCACGGTGACCCTCCGCGGCAGGCCGTCCCGTAGGTCGGTGCAGCGGACCGCGACGATGCCGGCGGGTGTGCCCAGACGCAGCCATTCGTCTGCCGGGCCGCCCGTGGTCCGGCAGACCACGGAGTCCTCGACGAGCCCGGCCGCCGCGACGGCGACGGCGGAGGTCAGACCGATCGCGGGGTGCGGGGCGTTCATGCTGAGCATGCGCACCGAGACGTCGTAGTCCTCGGCCGCGATCCGCTCCCCGAGGGTGGTGGTGTAGGGCACCGGCGGGCCCACCAGGCCCACCTTGGGCACCGCGTCGCCGGGTTCGACGCCCGGCTCGACCAGCCCCATGAGCGGTGCGGCGGCACGACGGACGCCGCGCAGCCAGGGCACGTCCGCGCCCATCCGCTCCAGCGACTCGGCACCGGTGCGTCCGGCGCGGAGGGCGTCGATGAGGACGACGGGTGCTCCGGCGTCCACCATGCTCACCCGCACCGGCCCGGCGGCAGCGACCGGCAGATCCTGCACGGCCTGCCCGGTGGGGAGCAGTGAACCGGTGGTGCCGCCGGCCGGATCGCGGAAGGTGAGACCGACGGCGACCCCGCCGGCACGGGTGCCGGGGACGGTCTGGCGGCCGAAGTGGTGCACGACGCCACCGGTGGTGTCGACGAGCCCTTCGAGGACCGCGCCGGTGTTGGCGTTGCGCATCACCACACGAGTGTGGTCGCCGGTGATCGCCACCAAGCCCTTCGCGACCGCGTACAGCGCGACCCCCGTGGCGCAGTTGCCGCAGTTGCTCGTCCACTCGACCGAGCCCGTGCCGATGCCCACCTGGGCGAAGAGATAGTCCACGTCCACGCCGGGTTCGGGGGCCGCGCCGACCACCGCCGCCTTCGAGGTGGTGGGGGTCGCCCCGCCCACACCGTCGAGTTCCACGGGGTCGGTGGCGCCGTATGCGGAGACCAGCAGCCTCTCCAGGTCGCCACGGCCGGCGGGGACGTCGACCTGGTTGAACAGCCAGCACTTGCTGGTGCCGCCACGCACCAGGGTCGCGGGAGTGTGCACGCTGAGCTCTTCCTTGATCAATGAGGGGGAGGGAATGGCCGAGGCGGTGGTGTCGGGCCCATTGCGGGCCGGTGAACCGGTCGGCGACTGCGGAGACCTTCGCAGAGGCGTGACTTCGGAACAATCGTGGTTCGCTTCAGGTGGGTTTAGCTCCGCTAAAGTCGAACGCATGCTGAACGTGCGCCGACTGCTGCTGCTCACCGAGGCCACCGAACGTGGGTCGCTCACCGCCGCGGCGGAGGCCCTGGGCATGACCACGTCCGCCGCCTCCCAGCAGATGTCCCTGCTGGAACAGGAGGCCGGACAGCCCCTGATCGAGCGGCTGCCACGCGGGATCCGCCCCACCCCGGCGGGTGTCGCGCTGGCGGGGCGCGGACAGGCGATCCGCCGTGAACTGAGGGCGGCGCAAGCCGACTTGGACTCCTTCACGGCCCTGGACCAGGGCACTTTGCGGCTGGGTTCCTTCCCCACGGCCAGCGCGTCCCTGCTGCCGCTCGCGCTCACCCGCTTCCGGCGTCGTCACGCCGGCATCCGCATCGAGGTGCGCGCCGGGATCCTCGCCGAGCTCCGGGAAATGCTGCACACCGGCGAGGTGGAGCAGGGGCTGCTCTGGGACTACGAGTGGAACCGCCTCGACGATCCGGCGCTCACCCTCACCCACCTCCTGGACGACCCCACGGTGCTGGTCGTCCCCGCCGACTCGCCCCTTCGCAATCATCCCTCCGTGCGCCTCGGCGACCTCGCCGACCAGGAGTGGATCATCCGCGCCGACAACCACCCCGTCGCCGACGTCCTGCGCCGAAGCTGCCGCCGGGCGGGCTTCGAGCCGCACATCGCCTACTCCTCGCACGACTACCAGGAGGCACAGGCCATGGTCGCCGCCGGGCTCGGCATCGCGCTTGCCCCTCGCCTGGCCCTCACCAGCCGGCGCAGCGACGTACGTCTCCTGCCCTTCGCCTCCGACGTACCGGCCCCCACCCGCCGCATCCTGCTCGCCCGCGCCACGGCCCGCCCCGCCACTCCACCCGCCCAGGCGATGGTCCGTGTCCTGCGCACGGTGGCACAGCGGTTCACGGCCCCCGGCCTGCACCGGACCCAACTCGGCGCGGTACGGCGCGGCTGAGGACAGGCCCGGGCCTCATGCCTGTCGCGGCTGAGGACACGCAGCGTCCTAGCCCCATGGAGCCCGCGCAGCCGCCACACGACTGGTTCCCCTGAGCCTTGACGACGAAAGGGCGCGCACCTACGTTCCCTACACCGCTCCCGATCGGCCGATCTCCCGAAACTTTCGCCCTGGGGGAGCGCTCCCACCTCCCGTCCAGGCCGGCAGAGCAGACGCCGAGACGGCAGACACCGAGACGGCAGACGCCCCTCTGCCAAGGAGGAACCATGTCTTTGCACCGCATCGGATCCAGCACCACAGGGCCGGAATCTCCAGGGCGTCGTGCCCTTCTGGCGACGATGGGCGCACTGCCCGTCCTCGCGGCCGCGGCACCGGCCGTCGGGGCACCTCGCACACCGTCCGTCGCGGCCGCCGTGACCGTCGACCCGTCGGCGACGCGGCAGACGATCCGGGGATTCGGCGGCATGAACCATCCGCTCTGGATCGGCGACCTGACCTCCGCTCAGAGGGACACGGCCTTCGGCAACGGCGAAGGGCAACTCGGTTTCTCGATGCTGAGAATCTTCGTCTCCGAGGACCGGGCGAACTGGAACCGCGAGGTCGCGACGGCCAGGCGGGCGATCGAGCTCGGGGCGACCGTCTTCGCATCCCCCTGGAACCCGCCCGCTCACATGGTCGAGACCTTCGTCCACGGCCAGCAGACCGACGCGAAGCGGCTCCGGTCCGACTCGTACGGCGCCTACGCACAGCACCTGAACGACTTCGTCGGCTTCATGCGGAACAACGGAGTGAACCTGTATGCCATCTCCGTGCAGAACGAGCCCGACTACGCGCATGACTGGACGTGGTGGACTCCGGGCGAGATGACCAGGTTCCTGCGGGAGAACGCCGGCTCGATCAGTACCAAGGTCATCGCCCCTGAGTCCTTCCAGTATGTGAAGAGCTTCTCGGACCCGATCCTCAACGACGCCAGGGCACTCGCCAACGTGGACATCCTCGGGGCCCACCTCTACGGCACACCGTTCCAGAACTTCCCCTACCCCCTCTTCAAGCAGAAGGGCGGGGGCAAGGAACTGTGGATGACGGAGGTCTACTACCCCAACAGCAGCGATTCGGCCGATCTCTGGCCCCAGGCACTCGGCGTCGCCGAGCACGTCCACCGCGCGATGGTGGACGCCGAGTTCCAGGCCTACGTGTGGTGGTACATCCGGCGCGGCTACGGGCCCATGCGGGAGGACGGCCGGATCAGCAAGCGCGGTGCCGGCATGGCGCACTTCTCCAAGTTCGTCCGCCCGGGGTATGTGCGCGTCGCGGTGACGCCGAATCCCGCGCCGAACGTCTTCGTCTCGGCGTACAAGGGAAGCGGCTCCCGGCTGGTCATCGTCGCCGTCAACAAGGGAACCGCAGGAGTGAGTCAGCAGTTCGTCCTGCAGAACAACACCTCGTCCGGTGTGTCGTCCTGGCTGACGGACGCAAGCAGGAACCTCGCGGCCCAGAACAGGATCACCCTGTCGAACGGCTCCTTCACCGGTCAGCTTCCCGCTCAGAGCGTGACGACCTTCGTCACCGGGTGAGGATCCCCCTCCGGCCTTCCCGCATCCCCAGGTGAGGGACGCCAGGGAGCCGGGGTGACCGCGCACGGCCCGGCCTCCTCGCCGGTGCCCTCACCACGGCCGGCCCGGCAGACGCCGTCGAGTGCCCGCGCGGTGAGTTCTGCCTCTGGCAGAACGCCGACTTCTCCGGCCAGCGTGCCAACTGGTCCGGCGACGACCGTTGGTGGGAGAGCTGGATCGCGGACACGGACTCCTCCTGGGCGAACCACGGGATCTCGGGGCCGGGGGTCAAGGACCATGTCAGGGTCTACTCCAGCGCCAGTCTGGGCGGACACATGACGATCCGTCTCACCCCCGGCCAGGAAGTCGGCTACAACGGCGCGGCCAACGACAAGGCTGACTCCCACCGAGCGAGCCGTCATCGAGCGAGACCTCGAGGTCCTCGCAGGCCGGCTATCCGGCGACGGGATTCCTGACCCGGGCGGACTCGTCCTGCAGGAGCAGGGAGAGCAGGGAAGCCACGGACAGGCCTGCTTCGGCCGGGTGGCGCAACACCTTGTCCGGCTCGATGCGGTAGGTGTTCGTGCGTCCGTCCCGGGTGTGGGAGAGATAACCGTCCTGCTCCAGATCGGCGATGATCCGGGAGACGGCACGTTCCGTGAGACGGCAGCGGGCAGCGATGTCACGGATGCGGACGTTCGGGTTGTCGGCAATGACTGCCAGTACGCGCGCGTGGCTGGTGATGAACGTCCATCCGCTGTGGGACTCGGGCACTCCGACCATGCGCAGCATTTTAGAGGAGCCCGTTGCCGGAACGTAGATACGTGACATACTTTTCATGCAACATATGACGTGCTCCCCTCGGGGGATCCACAGAAGGAGCCCGACCATGCCCTGGGACGAGGCCGGCGCGCCGGCGCTCACGCGCGATGCCGGCGTCGAGACGCAGCCGGAACAGCCCGCCGCGCCCACCTCGCAAGGGGCCTCGGTGCTGCAGTACGAATGGCGCGGGGCCTGGGTCGTCATCGCCCGCGGCTCCTACGACATGGACTCGATCACGCCATTGGCGGACGCGCTCCCGGTCGCGGCCAGGAAGCATCCGAAGGTGATCCTGGACGCCTCCGGCATCACCTTCGCCGACTCGGCCCTGCTGAATCTGCTGATCCTGACCCACCAGGCGGGCACCCTGCGGGTCGTGGCGCCGTCGGCGCAGCTGCGGCGGCTCTGCGAGATCACCGGGATCGACGCCCTCCTGGAGATCCGGGACTCCGTCGACGACGCCGCCGTCTCCTGAGCGGGCCGGCCTCGCTCGCCCGGCACTTCCCCGGTCCGCCTGCCGGCGCCGACGGGTCCGGGGGCGCCGGCGCAGTTCGGCCGAGGATGGTTGCTCCGGCTTTGTTCAGGGCTTGAAACGTGGGTTAACCTGCGGCGTATTTCCACACCGCATACACATCTGTGACCGTGGAACACGCTTGCATGACAACCGGGCCGCACATCGGTCCGGGGGGTCCGAGTCCTCTGCTCAGAGGGCTCTCGGGGAGCGGAACGAGGGTGCGCATGACCAGCGACAGCACTGGGGTCGTCGATGCGGTGCCGGGTGATCAGGAGTTGCGTCGGCTGCTGGCCGGTCTGACAGCCGTTCGCGACGGGGACTTCGGTACCCGGCTGCCGGACGACGCGGACGGCCTCATGGGCGACATCGCCACGGTCTTCAACGGCATGGTCGACCAGCTGTCCGTGTTCACCTCCGAAGTCACCCGAGTGGCCCGTGAGGTCGGCACCGAGGGCACGCTCGGCGGGCAGGCGGAGGTGCCGGGAGTCTCGGGCACCTGGGCCGACCTGACCGACTCGGTCAACGCGATGGCCGGCAACCTGACCACCCAGGTCCGCGACATCGCCCAGGTGGCCACGGCGGTTGCCAAGGGCGACCTCTCGCAGAAGATCGACGTGCCGGCCCGGGGCGAGATCCTTCAGCTGAAGGAGACCGTCAACACGATGGTCGACCAGCTGTCCGCGTTCGCCGACGAGGTCACGCGCGTGGCCCGCGAGGTCGGCAGCGAGGGACGGCTCGGCGGCCAGGCGCAGGTGCCCGGCGTGGCGGGTGTCTGGCGTGACCTCACCGACTCCGTGAACCACATGGCGGGCAACCTCACCAGCCAGGTCCGCTCCATCGCCCAGGTGACCACGGCCGTAGCCGAGGGCGACCTGTCGCAGAAGATCACGGTGGACGCGCGCGGGGAGATCCTGGAGCTGAAGAGCACCATCAACACGATGGTGGATCAGTTGTCGGCGTTCGCCGACGAGGTCACGCGCGTGGCCCGCGAGGTCGGCACCGAGGGGCGCCTCGGCGGCCAGGCGGACGTCAAGGGTGTCAAGGGCACCTGGCGCGACCTCACCGACTCGGTGAACTTCATGGCGGGCAACCTCACCGGCCAGGTCCGCAACATCGCCCTGGTGGCCACGGCGGTGGCCAAGGGCGACCTGTCGCAGAAGATCACGGTGGACGCGCGCGGGGAGATCCTGGAGCTGAAGAGCACCATCAACACGATGGTGGATCAGTTGTCGGCGTTCGCCGACGAGGTCACGCGTGTCGCCCGCGAGGTCGGCACCGAGGGGCGCCTCGGCGGCCAGGCCCAGGTGCGCGGGGTGTCGGGGACCTGGAAGGACCTCACCGACAACGTCAACGTCATGGCGTCGAACCTGACCGGCCAGGTCCGCTCCATCGCCCAGGTCGCCACCGCCGTGGCGCGCGGTGACCTGTCGCAGCGGATCACGGTGGAGGCCGCGGGCGAGGTCGCGGCGCTGGCCGAGGTCATCAACACGATGGTCGACACGCTGTCGGCGTTCGCCGACGAGGTCACCCGTGTCGCCCGCGAGGTCGGCACCGAGGGGCGCCTCGGGGGCCAGGCGCACGTGCCGAACGTCGCCGGCACCTGGAAGGACCTCACCGACAACGTCAACTCGATGGCCAACAACCTCACCGGCCAGGTGCGCAACATCGCGCTCGTGACGACCGCGGTGGCCCGGGGCGACCTGTCGAAGAAGATCGACGTGGACGCCCGCGGTGAGATCCTCGAACTCAAGACGACGATCAACACGATGGTCGACCAGCTGTCCGCGTTCGCCGACGAGGTCACGCGAGTCGCCCGCGAGGTCGGCACCGAAGGACGCCTCGGCGGCCAGGCCGAGGTCGAGGGCGTCTCCGGCACCTGGAAGCGCCTGACGGAGAACGTCAACGAACTGGCGGGCAACCTGACCCGTCAGGTGCGGGCCATCGCCGAGGTCACCAGCGCCGTCGCCGAGGGCGACCTGACCCGGTCGATCAACGTCGAGGCGTCCGGCGAGGTCGCCGAGCTCAAGGACAACATCAACTCGATGGTGGAGTCCCTGCGCGAGACCACCCGGGCCAACCAGGAGCAGGACTGGCTCAAGACCAACCTCGCCAGGATCTCGAGCCTGATGCAGGGCCACCGCGACCTGCCCGTGGTCGCCGAGCTGATCATGGACGAGCTGGTTCCGCTGGTGTCGGCCCAGTACGGAGCCTTCTACCTCGCCGAGGACGGCGAGGACGGGCCCGAACTGCGGCTCGTCGGCTCCTACGGCTACCCGGAGGAGAGCAGCCGCCCCTCCCGCATCGCCTTCGGCCGCACCCTCGTCGGACAGGCGGCGCGCAGCCGGCGCACCATCATGGTCGAGGAGCTGCCGGACGGCTACGTCACCATCTCCTCGGGCCTCGGCCAGGTGGTGCCGTCCGCACTGGTGCTGCTGCCCATCGTGGTGGAGGGCCAGGTCCTGGGCGTCATCGAACTGGCGTCGGTCACCCGCTTCACCCAGATCCACCGGGACTTCCTGGCGCAGCTGATGGAGACCATCGGCGTCAACGTCAACACCATCGTGGCCAACGCCCGCACCGACGAGCTGCTCGTCGAGTCGCAGCGCCTCACGGTCGAACTCCAGGCCCGGTCCACCGAGTTGCAGGTGCAGCAGGAGGAACTGCAGCGCTCCAACGCGGAGCTGGAGGAGAAGGCCTCGCTGCTGGTGGCGCAGAACCGGGACATCGAGGCGAAGAACCTGCAGATCGAGCAGGCGCGCCAGGAGCTGGAGACCCGTGCCCAGCAGCTGTCGCTGGCCTCGAAGTACAAGTCGGAGTTCCTGGCCAACATGAGCCACGAACTGCGCACCCCGCTCAACAGCCTGCTCATCCTCGCCCAGTTGCTCGCGCAGAACCCCTCCCGCAACCTCACCCCCAAGCAGGTCGAGTACGCGCAGATCATCCACTCCGCCGGTTCGGACCTGCTGCAGCTGATCAACGACATCCTCGACCTGTCGAAGGTCGAGGCCGGGAAGATGGACGTCACGCCCGAGCGGGTGACGCTGCGGCAGCTCATCGAGTACGTCGAGGCCACCTTCCGGCCGATGACGACGCAGAAGAGCCTCGAGTTCACGGTGACGACCGCGCCCGGCGCGCCCGCCGACGTGCTCACCGACGACTCCCGGCTGCGCCAGGTGCTGCGCAACCTCCTGTCGAACGCCGTGAAGTTCACCGAGCAGGGCGGCGTGGAACTGAGCATCGAGCCGGCCTCCGACGACGAGGTCCCCGAGGGAGTGGTGCGGGGCGCCGCCGTGGTCGCCTTCCGGGTCAAGGACACCGGCATCGGCATCCCGGAGCAGCACCTGGAGACGATCTTCGGCGCCTTCCAGCAGGCGGACGGCACGACCAGCAGGAAGTACGGCGGCACCGGCCTGGGCCTGTCCATCACGCGGGAGATCGCCCAACTGCTGGGCGGTGCCGTCTCGGTGCACAGCACGCCCGGTCAGGGCAGTACGTTCACACTGTTCCTGCCCGTGGCCCGCCCCGACTTCGAGGAACTGCTCAGCCATGGCAGGACCCTGGAGCGGGTCCTGGCGGAACCCGTGCCGGACGGACTGGCCGGCTCGGTGCCGGTGCCCCAGATCGGGCCCGGCCCCCGGCCCCGGCGTCTGCTCGTCGTGGAGGAGCGCTCGCGCGGCCTGCTGACCCTCGTCGCGGAGAGCGTGGTCGCCGACCTGACGCACGGCCGCGCCGACGGTGCCCAGCGCCCCGCGGTCGACATCATCACCGCCGTCGGCGCACAGGAGGCGGCCGGTGCCCTCGCGTCCGAGCCGTGCCACTGCGTCGTCCTGGAGCTGGACATGCCCGACGACGAGGCGTCCCGCTTCCTTCAGGCCCTGGAGGGCGATTCGGCGCTGACGAGCGTTCCGGTGCTGGTCCACAGCAGCCATCCCGCGGACGTGCCCCTGGACGAGACGCTGCGTTCCCGCTCGGAGGGCGGCGCACTGGAGTTGCTGTCCAGCCTCGACGAACTGCGCGAGCGCATCGCCCTGCACCTGTCCGCGGAGGAACCCGGGGACGTGCTCTCCCTCGTCAGGACCGAAGGGCCGCAGCATCTGACGCCGCCCGCCGTCCATGACACGTCGGCCGGCCGGACCGTTCTCGTCGTCGACGACGACGCGCGCAACCTCTTCGCGCTGAGCGGGATCCTGGAGCTCCACGGCTTCCGCGTCCTGCACGCCGAGAACGGCCGCAGAGGCATCGAGACGCTGGTGAACAATCCGGACGTCGCCCTCGTGCTGATGGACGTGATGATGCCGGAGATGGACGGTTACACCGCGACGGCCGAGATCCGCCGCATGCCGCAGTACGCCGAGCTGCCCATCATCGCCGTCACGGCGAAGGCGATGCCGGGTGACAGGGACAAGAGCCTCTCCTCGGGGGCCAGCGACTACGTCACCAAGCCCGTCGACACGCGCGACCTCATGGCCTGCGTCCGCCGCTGGCTGCCCGCATGAGCACACCGGTGCCCGGCCCCCAGACCGGCGGGCCGGGCGCCCCGCAGCGCCTGTCGTTCCGCGCCCCAGGGCACCCCAGCCGAGGAGCTTTTACACCGTGAGCATGTCCGAGCAGCCGCGCGAGCCGGGTCGGGGCGGTGAGCCGGAGCACGGCTCGGCCGCGGATCCGGAGTCTTCGCTGCCGTCGGTGACCTCCGACGCTTCGTCCCCGGCCGTGGACGGGGAGTCCAAGTCCTCCGACGAACAGGCGGAGACCCCCAGCGGCCCGTCGGCGTTCCGCGACGAACCGCCCGCCGACGTCGAGGACCGCTCATCCGCCTCTCCGGTGGGTCGGCTCGCGGCCACCGTGGAACGGCTCAGCCGGGAGGTGCGGGCCGCTCAGGCGGAGGCCGAAGGGCGTGCCTTGATCGAGCTCGCCAAGGGCGTTCTGGTCGAGCGGCTGCAGTGCGGTCCGGCCCAGGCCGCCCGCCAGCTCACCCAGTTGGCCGAGCAGGCCCAGGTCACCCCCCTGGAACTCGCCGTCGACGTCATCAACCAGGCGGCCCGGGACCGGATGTCCGAGGTGACGGACGCCTTCCTCGCCGCCACCAGGGCCGCGGACGAGGCGGAGACCGAGTCGGCCGCCGTGCGCCTGCGCGCGGCCGAGAGCGGAGTACTGGCAGCGGACGACGCCCAGGCAGTGGCGGACGCCCTGCTGCAGCAGGCGCTGCGCCCGCTCGGTGCGGTGGCCGTGGCCGTCTGGGCCGCGGGCGCAGACGGCTCGCTCACCCTGGCGGGCAGCGCCGGCTTTTCACCGGCTGAGGCGGAGCGCTGGCGTTACGTCCCGCCGGACGTGGTGACCGTGGCGCGACGCGGACTCATCGAGCGCGAGGGGCAGTGGATCGCCACCCTCGGCGCGACCGGCCTGCCCACCATCGGCCTGCACCACCATCCGGACGGCGGCCGGGCCGCCCTGCCCGCCGGCACCGGAGGCCGCATCCACGGTGTGCTGGAGATCGCCTGGCCCACCCCGCAGGCGCCGCAGTCCCCGCAGATCGTCCGGCAGCTGGAGGCGCTGGCCGAACTGTGCGCCCACACCCTGGAGATGTACACGCCGCCACAGGGAGCGGCCCAGGAGCCGCGCGTGCTGCCGGACGCCGCCGAGCTGATGGATCTGGCGGACGGGCTGTACGACCCCGCCCTCGTGCTGGTGCCGCATCTGGACGGCGACGGGCACCTGGTGGACTTCCGTATCCAGCACGTGAACAACCGCTTCCTGGACCCGGCGGGCAGGCCGCGGGCGGTCGTGAACGGCGCGCTGCTCCTGGAGGCCTACCCGATGGCCGCCGGGGACAGCGAGTTGTTCCAGCGCGTCGAGCGGGTGTACGCCACCGGTGAGCCCTTCCGGGCCCGCCGCTTGAACCTCACAGCCCTTGTCGACCAGGTTTCGCTCTCGGCGGTGGCGGACATCAGCATCAGCCGCCACGGCACGTCCGTCCTGCTCATCTGGCGCATCGAGGACGAGACGGCACGGTTGGCCAGCCTGCTTCAGCACGCCCAACGGCTGGGCCGTATCGGCGGGTTCGAGGAGAACGTCCTCACCGGCGAGATCACCTGGAACGGGCAGCTCTTCGACCTGTACGGACGCCCCCAGACGAGCACCCCGGTGCCTCTGGAGGAGCTGCCGGCCCATGCGCACCCCGACGACGGCGTTTCCATCCGCCGTTTCCTGCGCACGCTGCTGCACCACCAGCGGCCGGCGGCCGCCGCCTTCCGGCTGCAGCGGCCGGACGGGGTGACCCGTCACATCCGGATCGTCGCCGAACCCGTGCTCGACACCGACGACCGGCTCCTCCTGGTGCGCGGCGCCTACCAGGACATCTCGGCCCAGCACTGGACCGAGGTGGCGCTCGCCGCCACCCGCGACCAGCTGGCGCACACCGAGCAGCAGGCCACCGAACGCAACCGGCTGACCCTGCAGTTGCAGCACGCCATCATGCCTCCCACCCAGGCGCCGTTGCAGGTGTCCGGCCTCCAGGTGGCCGTGCGCTACCGGCCGGCGGAGACCGAGCAGCTGGTGGGCGGCGACTGGTACGACGCCGTCGTCCTGCCGTCCCGCAAGGTGCTGCTGTGCGTGGGGGACGTCGCCGGGCACGGCATCGAGGCCGCCACCAGCATGGTCGTCCTGCGCAACGCGCTGCGCGGCCTGGCGGTGACCGGTGCCGGGCCGGGGCAGTTGCTGTCGTGGCTCAACATCGTGGCGCACCACCTGACGGGTGCCGTCACCGCGACGGCGGTGTGCGGCCTGTACGACCCGGTCACGCGGACACTGCGCTGGGCCCGGGCCGGACACCTCCCGCCCGTCCTCGTCCGGGACACGGAAGCGGCCCCGCTGCCCCTGGTCAAGGGACTGCTGCTGGGGGCCGTCCCGGAGGCCGTGTACGAGGAGACGGAGCTCCAACTGGCCCCCGAGGACACCCTGTTGATGTACACGGACGGCCTGGTCGAGCGCCGGGACCGGCCCGTGGAGGAGTCCCTGACCTACCTCCTGACCACGGCCCGTACGGCACCCAGCACCCTCGACCAGCAGTTGGACCGCCTGTTGACCTACAGCAAGTCGGACACCGACGACGACACGTGCATCGTGGGCATCCGGGTCGGGTGAGGGGCGGGACCGAGGCGGCGCGCGACGAGGAGGCGCGGGGAGTGGCTCCGCCGCCCCTCGTGCCTCACCGTTGCGGCAGGACGCCCGACGGAAGCACTGCGTCCCTGGCCTTGTCGCCCGTGGGGAGTTGGTCGGCGTAGCCGGCCTCCGTCCACACCAGCTTCTTGAACTGTTCCGGGGTGAGGGCTCCCTGCCACGGGGCGTGACCCGGGCAGAACACCGAGGAGCAGTCGGAGCAGTAGTGCGCGGGCCGCCACAGACGTTCCGCGCGCTGAGCCCCGGCCTCGGCCGCGGCCTTCTCCCGACCGTCGCTCCGTGCGACCACGATGGTCCCGACGAAGCAGAGCAGAGCGAACGCCGCCCCGCCGACCAGGTACAGCGGCTTGTCCTGGTGCACGCCGACGTAGGCGAAGGCGATGCCCATGCCGGTCAACACCAGGCCCTCCGCGACGTGCACGCACCCGTCGCCTGTCTTGTCAGGCCCCGGGGCCAGTCGGCCGTACAGGTCGTCCCGCATCGCACCCTTACCACCGCGCGCCTGCTCGACCGTCCGGACCCGGCCACCGCCGCACCCCGGGCACACCGCTCCGGCCGGCCCTCCGGCCCTCCCATGCTCCATGGTGATCAGCCTATCGGCGCACTTGTTCGTGCTGACGAACACCCACGCGTGGGCGTACTGCGCGGCGTCGCTCGGGCGATGCCGGCCCGGGCCCGGCATCATCCACTGCGGGCACTGAGGGCCGGCACACGCCTCCTTAGTCCTCGTACCGGGGCGTCCACTGCGCCCGGGTGACGGCCTTGCGCAACTCCTCCTCCGTGGCCTGCGGGGCCACCCCGTCCTCGACGGCGGCGAGGGCCGCGGCCAGGGCGATCTCGCGGGCGGACTCCCGCATCCCGGTCAGCGGCGGCAGCAGCGGCACGGGGAGGTCCTCGCCGTCCGCCGCCCGCACCGCGCACCGTGCGACGGCCCGGGCGGCGGCCACGAGCATGCGGTCCGTGACCCGGGTGGCCCCGCTCGCGGTCACCGCGAGCCCCATGGCCGGGAAGACGTACACGTTGTTCGACTGCGCCACGGGCACCTCGCGCCCGTCGACCGTGAGCGGCGGGAAGGGCGAACCGGTGGCGATCAGTGCCCGCCCGTCGGTCCAGCGGGTGAGGTCCGCCGGGTCGGCCTCGGAGTGCGAGGTGGGGTTCGACAGCGGGAAGACGACGGGCCGTTCGCAGGTCGACGCCATCTGCCGCACGATCTCCTCGGTGAACGCGCCGTGCGCCGTCGACAGCCCGATGAGCGCCGTCGGCTCCACGCGGCGCACCACCTCGGCCAGGCCGGTGCCGTCCCAGTCGGCCACCTCGCTGTCATCGCGGACGAACTCCCGCTGCTGCGGGGTCAGTTCGGAACGCGAGGACACCAGCAGGCCGTCGACGTCGAGGACCCAGAACCGGGCCGTCGCCTCATCCTTCGACAACCCCTCGTCGACCATGGCGGTACGGATCATGTCGGCGACGCCGATCGCGGCCGAGCCCGCACCAAGGATCACCACGCGCTGCTCGGTCAGCGGGGTGCCGGCCACGTCCGCCGCGGTGGACAGGGCGCCGAGCGTGACGGCCGCGGTGCCCTGGATGTCGTCGTTGAAGGTGAGCAGCCGGTCGCGATAGCGGGCGAGGATCGGATGGGCGTGGGCGGTGGCGAAGTCCTCCCACTGCAGCAGCGTCCCGGGGAGTTCCGCCTCGACCGCCGAGACGAACGCCTCGATCATCTCGTCGTACTCGGCGCCGGTCAGCCGGCGGTCGCGCCGGCCCAGGTAGCGGGGATTGTCGAGCAGGGCCTCGTTGTCGGTGCCGACGTCCAGCAGGATCGGCAGGGTACGGGCCGGGTGGATGCCGCCGATCGCCGTGTACAGGCTCAGCTTGCCGATGGGGATGCCCATGCCGCCGACCCCCTGGTCGCCCAGGCCGAGGATGCGCTGGCCGTCCGTGACGACAATGACGTCCACGTCGTGGTCCCGGTGCGGGCGGTTGCGCAGGATGTCCCGGAAGCGGTGCCGGTCCTCCCAGGTCAGGAACAGGCCGCGGGGCCGCCGGTAGATCTCGCTGAACTTCTGGCAGGCCTCGCCCACCGTCGGCGTGTAGACGACGGGCAGCAGCTCCTCCAGGTACTCCGTGACCAGACGGTAGAAGAGCACCTCGTTGGTGTCCTGGAGCTGTCGCAGATAGATGTGCCGGTTGAGTGGCTTGTCGTAGCCGCGGAACGCCTCGTAGGCGCGGGCCACCTGCTCGTCCAGGGTCTCCACGGCGGGTGGCAGCAGTCCGTCGATGCCCAGTTCGACGCGTTCGCGACGGCTGAACGCGGTGCCCTTGTTGACCAGGGGGTCGGCCAGGGTGGTGACGGCGGGGCCGGTGGTGGGGCGGGGGTGGTGTGTCGGCTGGTCCATGAGGTGACGCCTTCCCGTGACGCGCCGGTATGTGCGGGTGACGTGTGCCATCCGGACGACCACCGGCTCCGGGGAAACGTCCCCGGGCCACCTACGAGTTCCGGCGCGCCGCCCGGTCCGCCTCCGTACGCCCGGCGCCGACGGTCCCGTCGCTGTGTCTCCTCCCGCGCCGCCCCACGGCGCCGGCACCGTGACCACCCCGAACAGCCCAATCGGACTGGGCCGGAGGAGGCGAACGTGGATGAGCGGTGTGACCGTGGTGGAAGGGATGCGCTTGCACAGGGACCGCTTGCACAGGGACCGCTTGCACAGAGATCGCTTGCACACAGGACGAGGAGACGCGATGGCGGAGGCACTGGCCGAGGGCGGCACGAAGGGCGCTGCCACGACGGTCGGCACACGCCCGTCCCCGGGCGTCTTCGAGCAGCTCAGCGCCGTCGCCGACGCCGTCCTCTACGAGGGCTACCTCCTTTACCCCTACCGCCGCTCCTCCACCAAGAACCGGGTTCGCTGGCAGTTCGGCGTGCTGTTCCCCCGGGACTGGGTCGAGGCGGACGGCCCCGTCCTCCCCGGTGTCTCCGGCTCCGCCGACTCCTGGTACCAGCAGACCGAGTGCCTGCTGCGGATCCGCCGGCCGGACAGCGCCCGTGTCCGCGTGCGGGTCCGCTACCTCCAGATGCAGCGCAAGCAGGTGGAGGAAGCGGGCCACCCCGTCCAGTCGCTGCGTACCGACGACGGCACGGTGCATCTGACCTTCGACGAGGCTTTGCCGCGCGAGTGCGAGGTGGAGGTCTCCCTCGACGAACTCCTCCGGGGCACACGCACCGTCGCGGTGGGTGCCGCGGCCGGTGAGGACGTCGAGCCGCTGCCCGAGGGCACCGGGCGGGTGGTGCGCAGCCGGGAGGAGATCCGGGCCGAGACCACCCTCACCGCCGAGCGGCTCGCCGAGGACCTCTGCCGGATCCGCGTACGCACCGCGAACACCGCGCCCGCACCAGGGCCGGGCACCGCGCGCGACGAGGCACTGCGCCGGGCCCTCATCGCCACTCACACCCTCGTGGGCGGCGACGGGGTGGAGTTCGTCTCGCTGATCGATCCACCGGCGGATCTGCAAGCGCCCGTGCGCGCCTGCCGCAACGAGTTCACCTTCCCTGTGCTCGGGGGCGAGGCCGGGGACACCGGACGCGTCCTGCTGTCCGCGCCGATCATCCTGCCCGACCATCCCCAGGTCGCGCCCGAAAGCCCCGGTGACCTGCACGACGCCGCGGAGATCGACGAGATCCTCACGTTGCGCACGATGCTGCTGACCGACGAGGAGAAGCGCGAGGCGCGAGCCACCGACCCGCGGGCGGCGGCGATCCTCGACCGCGTCGACACCATGCCGCAGGAGGTCTTCGAACGGCTGCACGGCGCCGTCCGCTCCCTGACGCCGGCCACCCCCACGGCATCCGCCGAACCTCTCCTGACCCCGATCACCGCCCCGGCGGCCGTCGACCCCTTCCCGGCAACCGTCACCCCCACGGCGCCCGCCGACCGCCCCGCCTGGTGGCAGGAAGGCGGCGACGACGGTCTCTGCCCGACCACCGACACCGTGCTCGTCGACGGCGTCCGGCTCGGCGGCGGCAGCCGCGTACGGCTGCGCCCCCGGGGACGCGGCGCCGACGCCCAGGACATGTTCCTGGCCGGGCGGACCGCCGAGGTCGCCGCCGTCTTCCACGACGTGGACGGCAGCACGCACCTCGCCGTCACCCTCGACGACGACCCCGCAGCCGAACTGAACAACTGGTACGGCCGCTTCCACTACTTCCGGCCCGACGAGCTCGAACCCCTCGAGCCCGCCGGATCCCCGGACGAGCCGTCGGCACCGGCTCCCGCCGCAGCTCCTGCGCGGCACACGTCCGACTCCGACACCCCCGCAGCGGAGGCCGAGTGACATGACCACCCACAGCAGCACCGAAGAAGTCAGCAAGGAACCCGAACGGTCCGAGGTCCGGCAGGGCATCGACGAGATCCACATCCTCTGGATCTCCGAGGGCATGAGCTGCGACGGCGACACCGTCTCGCTCACCGCGGCCGACCAGCCCTCCATCGAGGACCTGGTGCTCGGGCTGATCCCGGGCCTGCCGAAGGTGAACCTGGTCAACAAGGTGCTCTCGCCCAGCCTGGGAGGGGAGGACTTCCTCGCGCCCTACCGGGCGGCCGTACGCGGCGAGCTGGCCCCGTTCATCCTCGTCATCGAGGGCTCCATCCCCAACCAGAACATCATCGAGGGCGACGGCTACTGGACGTCCTTCGGCAACGACCCGGAGACCGGCGAGCCGCAGACCCTCAACTGGTGGATCGACCAACTGGCCCCCAAGGCCTGGGCGGTGGTCGCCGCCGGCACCTGCGCCACCTTCGGCGGCATCCACGCCATGTCCGGCAACCCGACGGGCTGCATGGGCCTCGCCGACTACCTGGGCTGGGACTACACCTCCCAGGCCGGCCTGCCCGTCGTCAACGTGCCCGGCTGTCCGATCCAGCCCGAGAACTTCATGGAGACCCTGATCTGGGTCCTCTACCACGCGGCCGGCTCCGCGCCCCCGCCGCCGCTGGACCACATGCTGCGCCCGCAGTGGCTGTTCGGGAAGACGGTCCACGAGGGCTGCGACCGCGGCTCGTACTACGAGCAGGCCAACTTCGCCGCCGACTACAACTCACCCAAGTGCCTCGTGAAGACGGGCTGCTGGGGTCCGGTCGTCAACTGCAACGTGCCCAAGCGCGGCTGGATGGGCGGCATCGGCGGCTGCCCCAACGTCGGCGGCATCTGCATCGGCTGCACGATGCCCGGCTTCCCCGACGCGTTCATGCCGTTCATGGACGAACCCCCGGGCAGCACCCTGTCGTCCCTGGTCATCAAGCCCTACGGGGCCGTCGTCCGCCGACTGCGCGGCATGACCAACGAGCTCGTCAACCACGAGCCCCGATGGCGCCACAACCAGCGCAAGCTGACCAGCGGTTACGACCCCCACTGGCGCGCCTGATGAGGCCTCCCCGCAGCAAGCACACCACCCCACACACCACCGACAGCGAGGGGCAGTACCGCAGATGACCACCACCGAGGCCCGGCCCACGGACCGCAAGCCACCACAGCTCGTGGACATGTCCTGGGATCCGATCACACGGATCATCGGGAACCTGGGCATCTACACGAAGATCGACTTCGCCAACCGGGAAGTCGTCGAATGCCACAGCACCTCGTCGCTGTTCCGCGGCTACTCGGTGTTCATGAAGGGCAAGGACCCGCGCGACGCGGGCTTCATCACGTCCCGGATCTGCGGCATCTGCGGCGACAACCACACCACCTGCTCGGACTACGCCCAGCAGATGGCCTACGGCGTCAAGCCTCCGCCGCTGGCCGAGCACATCGTCAACCTCGGCGAGGCGGCCGAGTACATGTTCGACCACACGATCTTCCAGGACAACTTGGTCTTCGTGGACTTCTGTGAGGCGATGGTCAAGGCCACCAACCCCAGTGTTCTGGCCCGCGCCGAACGCACCGAGGCGCCCCGTGGCGAGATCCACGGCTACCGGACCATCGCCGACATCATGAAGGCCTTCAACCCCTTCGAGGGCGAGGTCTACAAGGAGGCCCTGAAGGTCAGCCGGGTCACCCGCGAGATGTTCTGCCTGATGGAGGGACGGCACGTCCACCCCTCCACGCTGTACCCGGGCGGCGTCGGCACGATGCCGCAGCCCACCGTCTTCACCGACTACCTCGCGCGCCTCATGCGGGTCATCGACTTCGTGAAGAAGGCCGTCGCCATGAACGACGACGTGTTCGACTTCTTCTACGAGGCGCTGCCCGGCTACGAGGAGGTCGGCCGCCGCCGCGTCCTGCTCGGCTGCTGGGGCGCCTTCCAGAACCCCCAGACCGTCGACTACCGCTACGAGAACATGAACTCCTGGGGCAAGGACATGTACGTCACCCCGGGCATCATCGTCGACGGCGAGCTGGTCACCAACAACCTCGTCGACATCAACCTCGGCCTGCGCATCATGCTGGGCAGCTCCTACTACGAGGACTGGGTCAACGAGCAGCCGTTCGTCACCCACGACCCGCTCGGCAACCCCGTCGACATGCGCCACCCGTGGAACCAGACGACCGTCCCGGTGCCGCAGAAGCGCAACTTCGACGACAAGTACAGCTGGGTGATGAGCCCCCGCTGGTTCGACCAGCGCACCGGCGACCACCTCGCCCTCGACACCGGCGGCGGCCCCCTGGCCCGCCTGTGGTCGACCGCGCTGAGCGGCCTGGTCGACACCCCGTACGTCAAGGCCACCGGCCACAGCGTGCGCATCTCCCTGCCCAAGGGCGAGTCGCTGCCGGAGACCACCCTGGAGTGGCGCATCCCGCAGTGGAGCAACACCATCGAACGCGACCGCGCCCGGCCCTACTTCATCGCCTACGCGGCCGCCATGGCCCTGCAGTTCCTCGAAGAGGCCATGGGCATGGTGCGCGCGGGCGAGACCAAGGTGTTCGAGAACTACGAGGTGCCCGACGAGGCGATCGGCTGCGGCTTCCACGAGGCGGTGCGCGGCGTCCTCTCCCATCACCTGGTGATCAAGGACAAGAAGATCGCCAACTACCACCCGTACCCGCCGACCCCGTGGAACGCCAGCCCGCGTGACAAGTTCGGCACCCCCGGCCCGTACGAGGACGCCGTCCAGGGCCAGCCCATCTTCGAGGAGAACGGGCCGGACGACTTCAAGGGCGTCGACATCATGCGCACGGTCCGCAGCTTCGACCCCTGTCTGCCGTGCGGTGTGCACATGTACGTCGGCAAGGGCAAGACGCTGACCACCTTGCACTCGCCGACGTATGGGGCGAACCATGGCTGAGGCCGTCGGTACACGGCTGGCCGACCCGGACGTCGAGGCCCGGCTCGCCCGGCTCGACCAGGCGCTGGAAACCCTCGAGTCCGCGCCCGGGCCCACGACCCGCTCGGCGACCGAGGCGGTGGCCCTGCTGACCGAGGTCTACGGCGAGGCCCTGGCCCGCGTCCTGGACGCCGCGGACGAGCAGCTGGCCGAGCGGCTGGCCGACGACGAGCTGCTCGGGCACCTGCTGGTGCTGCACGACATCCACCCCGAGCCCCCCGAACGCCGGGCGGCCCGCGCGGTCGAACGGCTGCGGCCCGCCGTGCAGGAACGGGGCGGCGACGTGGAGTGGGCCGGCGTCGAAGGGCAGGTCGCCCGGGTCCGTCTGACGACGGGCGGCGGCGGATGCGGGTCCGGCTGCGGCGGCGGAGGATCGGAGGTCGGCGACGCCGTCACCGCGGCGGTGCTCGCCGCGGCTCCCGAGCTGACGACGGTGGAGTCCCTGACCGAGAAGCCCCCCGCCTTCGTCCCCCTGACCACGCTCAGGCACCGGGGCGCACCGTGACCACCGACGGGGCCCTGGCCCGCCTCATCCGCTCCTCGGCCGACCGCACGGCGGCGGCCGAGCGGGAGGTGTGCGACCTGTGCGCCGCGCCGGTCGCCGACGAGCACGCCCACCTGTACGACACCGGGCAGGAGGAGGTGCGCTGCGCCTGCGGCCCCTGCTCCGTGCTCTTCGCCGACGCGGCGGCGGGGGACGGCCAGTACCGTCTCGTCCCCCGCCGCCGGGTCCGGCTGCCCGAGGTCGACACGGCCGCGCTGGGTGTACCGGTCGGCCTGGTCTTCTTCGTGCCCCGGGCCGACGGCACCGTCACCGCCGAGGGCCCGAGCCCCGCGGGAGCCATGCGCTGGGAGGTGGACGCGACGGCCTGGCGGAAACTGGCCGGCACGTGTCCACCGCTCGCGACCGTGGAACCCGACGTGGAGGCCCTGCTGGTCAACACCGTCCACGGCCTGAACCACCACTGGATCGTGCCGATCGACGACTGCTACCGGATGGTCGCCGTGGTACGCCGGGAGTGGCGCGGCCTGTCCGGCGGCGGACGGATCTGGCCGGCCGTCGAGCAGTTCTTCGAGAGCCTCACCGAGCGGCCATAGCCACGCACTCCGCAGGTCGGAGGCGAGGAAGGAGAGCACCCCATGGGCAGCATCAGAGTGGGCCGGCCCCAGGCGAAGCCCGACACGCCCCGGCACATCGCCGGGATGCACCAGGGCAACAAGGGACCGCGCCAGCAGCAGAAGGGGCACCACGCGGACGGCACCGCCGACGCGCGCCGCTCCACCGGGATCCACTGGAAGCGGCATGACGCCCTCGCGGAGACCATGCCGAACATCCCGCCGGGATGAACACCGTGACGCGAACGAGCAGGGAGTCACCGCAATGAAACGAGTACGCAGAACCGTCGTGCGCAGGCGGGGCGGGATGAGCGGGCAGCGGGTGCTGAAGACCGAGGCCCTCCTGGTGGGCGGCGCGGCCCTGGCCCTGCTGTGCTGGGAATGGCCCAGCCTGAGGCGCGAGGCGCGCATCTGGCGGATGGCGGGCGGGTTCCGCGCCGGTCACCGCTACCCGTGAGCAGGCCGTGCACGAACTGTCGATCGCGACCGCGATCATCGAGCGGGCCGGCGAGCTGGCCCGGGCGGACGGGACTCAGACCGTCTCGAAGGTGACCGTCCGGGTCGGCGAGCTGGCGGGCGTCGTCCCCGACGCCCTGGATTTCGCTTTCGAGGTGGCCCGTGACGGCACGTCCCTCGCGGGAGCACGGCTGGTCGTCGAGCAGATCCCCGCGCAGGCCTGGTGCGGCCCGTGCGCCGAGGAGTTCCCGGTGGGCATGCCCCCGTTCTTCTGGTGCCCGCGCTGCGACCAGCCCTCCAGCGACCTGCGCAGCGGCCGTGAGCTGGAGATCGCCGGGATCGAGCCGGCGCCGGCCTAGCGAACGTACGGAGGGCCCCGCCGACGCGTCGGCGGGGCCCTCCGTGCTCTGCCGGGGTCAGCAGATGCGCGGCAGCTGCTCCCCGAGGGGCAGGTCGACCACCCGCGTCCCGCCGAGCCCGGTGGCGACCACCACCATCCCGGGATGCTCGGCGACGCACTCGCCGATCTGTGTCGCCCCGGCTCCCTGCGGGTGAGCCCGCATGGCCGCCAGCACCTCCTCCGCCCGCGACGGGGGCACGAAGGCGACCAGCCGGCCCTCGTTGGCGACGTACAGCGGATCGAGCCCGAGGAACCCGCAGGCGTTCGCCACGGCGTCCGGCACGGGGATCGCCCGTTCCCGCAACCTGACCCCGGTCCCCGAGGCACGGGCGATCTCGTTGAGGGACGCCCCCAGGCCGCCCCTGGTGGGGTCGCGCAGCACATGGATGTCCGGTGTGACGGCCAGCACGGCCGCCACCAGGTCCGCCAGCGGTGCGGTGTCGCTGGCGACCTCCACGCCGAACTCCAGACCTTCCCGCACGCTCATGATCGCCACGCCGTGCAGCCCGATCGGCCCGCTGACGATGACGGCGTCCCCGGGCCGGGCCCGCTGCGGCCGGATGTCCACCCCGTCGGGCACGAGACCCACCCCGGCGGTGGTGACGTACACCCCGTCACCGTGCCCGGACTCCACCACCTTGGTGTCGCCCGTGGCGATCGTGACCCCGGCGGCCTCGGCGGCCGCCCCCATCGCGCGCGCGATCCGCTCGACGACCGTCAGCTCCACGCCTTCCTCCAGGACGAAGGCGGCGGAGAGGTACGCGGGCCGTGCGCCGCTCATCGCGAGGTCGTTGACGGTGCCGTTGACCGCGAGGTCGCCCAGGCAGCCGCCGGGGAAGAACAGCGGCCGGACCACGTAGGAGTCGGTGGAGAAGGCCAGCCGCGCGCCGCCCAGTTCGAGGACGGCGGAGTCGGCGAGACCGGACAGGGTGGCGTTGCCGTAGGCGGGGGTGAAGATCTGCTCCATCAGCTCCGCCGACAGCGCGCCCCCGCCGCCGTGCCCCATGACCACGACCCCCTGGTCACGCAGCGGGGCGGGGCAGGTCCAGTTGGCCGGGTCGACCACATCGGTGACGTGCTCAGGCAACGGGAGTCGCCTCCTCCCGGGGGGTGGCCCCGGCGGCCTGCGGGGCCGGGGCGTTCATACGGCGGTAGAGGTAGTAGGCCGCGCAGGCGCCCTCGCTGGAGACCATGGTGGCGCCGAGCGGGGTGCGCGGCGTGCAGGTGGTGCCGAACGCGCCGCACTCGGTCGGCTTGATCAGGCCCTGGAGCACTTCACCGGCCCGGCACTCGGCGGGTTCCTCGGTACGGATCCCGCTGACGTCGAAGCGGTGCTCCGCGTCGTAGGCGCGGAAGGCGTCGGTCAGCCGCCAGCCGCTCGCCGGGATCCGCCCGATGCCGCGCCAGGACCGGTCGGTGACCTCGAAGACCTCCTCGATCATGCGCACCGCGGCCGGGTTGCCCTCCTCGCGCACGGCCCGCGGATAGGCGTTCTCCACCCGGTGCTCGCCGCGCTCCAGCTGGCGCACCGCCCGACGGATGCCCTCCAGGATGTCCAGCGGCTCGAAGCCGGTCACCACCATCGGCACCTTGAACCGTTCGGCCAGCTCCGGGTACTCGGCCATCCCCATCACGCTGCACACGTGCCCGGCGGCGAGGAAGCCCTGCACCCGGCACTCCGGTGCGGTCATGATCGCCTCGACGGCCGGGGGGACGCGCACATGTGACACCAGCAGGCTGAAGTTGGTCAGGCCCAGTCGGCGGGCCTGATGCACGGCCATCGCGTTGGCCGGAGCGGTGGTCTCGAAGCCGATGGCGAAGAACACCACCTCCCGGTCCGGGTTGCGGCGGGCCAGCTCCAGGGCGTCGAGCGGCGAGTACACCACCCGTACGTCGCCGCCCTCGCCCTTGACCCGGAACAGGTCACGGTCGGTGCCCGGCACCCGCAGCATGTCGCCGAAGGAGCAGAAGATCACCCCGGGCCGCGCGGCGATCTCCAGCGCCTTGTCGATGACCTCCAGCGGAGTGACACAGACCGGGCAGCCGGGGCCGTGGATCAACTCGACCTGCTTGGGCAGCAGTTGGTCGATTCCGTGCCGGATGATGGAGTGGGTCTGCCCGCCGCACACCTCCATCAGGGCCCAGGGCCGGGTGGCGGTGGCGCGGATCTCGTCCAGCAGGCGCCCGGCCAGCTGGGGGTCGTTGAACTCGTCGATGTACTTCACCGGGCCTCGCTCCCGCTCTCCTGGGGCTCCGCCGCCGCACGCTCCGTCGCGAGGGTGTCGCCCGCCTCCTTGGCCGCCTGCTCCCAGGCGTCCCCGAACTCCTCCTCCAAAAGCCCCAGTTCCTCGAACAGCTTCAGGGAGGCCAGCGCCGACTCCTCGTCCAGGCGCTGGAGCGCGAAACCGACGTGCACGATGACGTACTCACCGACCTTCACGTCGGACACGTACTCCAGGCACGCCTGTTTCTGCACACCGCCGAAATCGATCAGCCCGGTGAGCGGATCGGCACTGTCGTCGATGGACACGACCTTTCCGGGCACTGCCAGACACATGGGTCACTCCTTCTGTCGTAGGTGCGCCGCGACCACCAGCTGGCCCAGGGCCAGCCCGCCGTCGTTGGGCGGGACTTCTCCGTGGCGGAGCACCGCGAAGCCGTATCCGGACAGCAGCCGCGCGCACTCCTCCTCCAGCAGCGCGTTGGCGAACACCCCGCCGCTGAGCGCGACGGTGGCCAGGCCGGTGTCCTGACGGGCCCGTCGGCAGATCCCTGCCACCGCCCGCGCCACGGCGCGGTGGAAACGCGCCGCGAGCACGGCGGCCGGGGCGCCGCGCCGCAGATCGGCGATCAGCGCGCCGAGCACGGGCGCCGGGTCGAGATCCCCGCCGAAGGCGTACGCCGACGGGTCGGCGTCCCACGCCGAAGCGGCGGCGGCCTCCAGCTCCAGCGCGGCCTGCGCCTCGTACCCCGCGCGGTGGCACACGCCCACGAGCGAGGACACGGCGTCGAAGAGGCGGCCCATGCTGGAGGTTGGCACACAGGCCAGGCCGCCGGACAGCTGTTGTTGGAGCACGGCCAGTTCCTGGGGCGCGCAGGCGGTCACGCAGGGCAGGTCCGCGTCCCACGGCAGTCCCGCCGCCCACAGCCGGGCCAGGGCCAGACGGCATGGATTGGCGACGCCGGCGTCACCGCCGGGCAGCGGAGCGGGGGAGAGGTGGGCGTAGCGGCGGAAGCCGGTGTAGTCGGCGAGCAGGATCTCGCCGCCCCAGACGGTGCCGTCGTCGCCGTAGCCCGTGCCGTCGAAGGCGACGCCGATCACGGGGGTGGTGCCGTCGAGGCCGTGCCCGGCCATGGCGGAGGCGATGTGGGCGTGGTGGTGCTGGACCGGCACGGGGGCGTGCCCGGCCAGCCGGGAGGCCCACCGGGTGGAGTGGTACCCGGGGTGCCGGTCGGCGGCGACCAGTTCGGGGCTCACGCCGGTGAGGGCCCGCAGATGCGCGTCCGCCCGCCGGGCCGCCTCCAGGGTCGTCAGGTCGCCCATGTCGCCGATGTGCGGGCCGAACCAGGCCTGGTCGCCCGCACCCAGGCACAGGGCGTTCTTCAGGTCACCGCCCACGGCGAGAGCGGGCCGCACCGGCACCGGCAGCCGCAGCGGCCGGGGCACGTAACCGCGGGACCGGCGCAGCACCTGCTCGGTGCCGTCGGGGCGTACCCGCAGCAGGGAGTCGTCGCAGGGGGAGGCGATGGGCCGGTCGTGGGCGAGCCAGGCGTCGGTCAGCCCGGCGAGCCGGGTCAGTGCCTCGTCGTCGTCCGTGACGATCGGCTCCCCGGAGCGGTTGCCGCTGGTCATGACCAGCGCGCGGGGGCCGGGCGGATCACCGGGCAGGCCGAACAGCAGGGTGTGCACGGGCGTGTAGGGCAGCATCACGCCGAGGTGTGGGCTGCCTGGGCAGACGCCGGGCGCGAGGCCGTCGGCCTCCGGGCGCCGGCGCAGCAGGACGATGGGGCGGCGAGGGCCCGTGAGTGCGGCCAGCTCGGAGGGAGAGAGCCCGGCGATGCGCCGTACCTCGTCGAGGTCCGCGCACATCACCGCGAACGGCTTGCCGCCGCGCGCCTTGCGGGTGCGCAGGGTGTCGACGGCGCGTGCGTCACCGGCGTCGCAGGCCAGGTGGTAGCCGCCGAGTCCCTTGACGGCGACGATCCGCCCGGCCGCCAGCAGCGCGCGTGCCGCGGCCAGGGCCCCGGCGTCCCGGGCCGGGCGGACGCCGCTCCCGGAGGCGGGCACCAGCCGGAGCCGGGGACCGCAGTCGGGGCAGGCCACGGGCTGGGCGTGGAAGCGGCGGTCGAGGGGGTCGCCGTACTCCCGGGCGCACGCGGCGCACATCGGGAAGCCGGCCATGGTCGTGACGGCCCGGTCGTACGGCATGCCCGTGGCGATGGTGAAGCGGGGGCCGCAGTGGGTGCAGGTGACGAACGGGTGCCGGTGCCGGCGGTCGGCCGGATCGCCCAGCTCCCGCAGGCAGTCCCGGCAGGTCGCCGTGTCGGGCGGGAGGAGGGTGCTGCCGGGGGAGCGGTCGGTGGAGCGGATGTCGAAGGTGCCGTCGGCGCCCGTTGCGGGCAGGTCCTCGAACCCGACGCCGGTGACGGTGGCGAGCGGCGGAGGTTCCCCGGCCAGCCGGTCGCAGAAGTCGGCGACACCCTCCGGCGGGCCCTCCACCTCGATCAGGACGCCGTTCGCCGTGTTGCTCACGAAGCCCGCCAGCGCGAGCTCGGAGGCGAGGCGGTGCACGAACGGGCGGAAACCCACGCCCTGCACGGTGCCGCGCACGGTGACGCGACGGCGTACCGCCCGGGTGACGGGCGCGGTCACGAGACGAGGCCGGCTTCGGCGCCCTCGTGGGAGTGGGAGTGGGAGTGGGAGTGGGAGTGGGAGTGCGGGCGGGGCGCCAGGGGCGGCCGGTGGGCAGGGGCCCCGTCCCGGACGGCGAGCGCCCGCTCCAGCAGGGTGTCGACGCCCACTCCGGTGCGGGCGCAGGACCGCACCACCTCCACCCCCGGGTTGACCCGCCGGACGTTGGCCTCGAAGGCGGCCTCGTCGAACCCGGCCGGCCCGGACAGATCGGTCTTCGTCAGCACCACCAGCTGGGCGGACCCGAAGGCGGTGGGGTACTTCAGGGGCTTGTCCTCGCCCTCGGTCACCGCCATGAGCACGATCCGCAGACTCTCGCCGAGGTCGTAGGAGGCGGGGCAGACGAGGTTGCCGACGTTCTCCACGAACAGCAGCGAGGTCCCCTCGGGAAGCCAGCTCTGGACGTGGCCGCGCAGCTGCCGCGCCTCCAGATGGCACAGCCCGTCTGTCAGCAGCTGCTTCACCGGAGCTCCCGAACGGGCCAGCCGGTCGGCGTCGTTCTCGGTCGCCAGGTCGGCGGTGAGCGCGGCCACCGGAAGGCCCCGCTCCACCGCCCTGGCCAGGACCCGGCCGAGCAGCTCCGTCTTGCCGCTGCCCGGGCTCGACAGCAGGTTGACCACGCTCACTCCGCGCCGGGCCAGCTCCTGGCGCAGGCCCGCGGCCAGGGAGTCGTTCTTCGCCAGGACGGCCTCGGTGACCTCGTCCACGGAATCGCACATGGGCGCCGCTCCTCGCGGGTCGGTAGGGAAATCGTTCCGCTACCGATCCTCCGTGCCGTCTCTCGCCGTGCCCGGCAGCCCGGCCGACGACAGTGCGGTGGATTCGTCCGGGCGGCTCAACGGGGGCGTGGCCCCGGGGTCGGCGAGCAGCACCGGCACCATCGCGTGCAGCGCCGCGACGGCCCGCACCACGGCCTGGCGCACCGTCGCGCTGATGCCCGGGGCGATGTCCTCGTCGGCGGGCGCCCGCAGCTCCGGCTCGCAGGCCAGCACCAGGACGCGGGGGAGCGGCTCGTCGCCCAGGTGGGCGGCCAGGGCGAGGACCGTCGCCGGATCCATGCCGTGTGCCTCGGGCGGGGCGCCCGCGGTGGTTCGGTCCGGCAGGTCCGGCTCGATCAGCGACAGCGTGCCCGGCTCGTGCCCCCGCACGGCCGCGTCGACCAGCACGGCCGTGTCGTAGTCGTCGAGCAGCTCGTACGCCAGGTCCATGCCGCGGATGCCGAAGTCCCGCACGCGGACCTCCGGCGGCAGCGGGCGTTCGTCCAGGGCGCGGATCACCTCCGGACCGAAGGCGTCGTCTGCGAGGAAGATGTTGCCGACGCCCGCCACCAGCAGCCGCGTGCTCACTGCCCGCCTCCCGTGGCCGTCGGCCGGACGGAGTCGCCCGGCAGCTTGCGGACGAACGCGGACCGCAGCGCGTGGTACGGCGCCTCGGGGTCGAAGAAGACGGCGCGCATCCGGGCGAGTTCGTCCCGCCGGTATTCGGCGAGGGGCCGCTGGAGCTCGTCCGCGTGACGTGCCGTGGCTTTGGCGGTGATCCGGCCGGGGAGGTCCGGATCTTGGGCCAGGCCGGCGGCCAGCCGCTCCACCTCGCCGGCGAAGTCCCGGGCCGCGACCGGCACCAGGCGGTCCACCAGTCCGATCCGCTCGGCGGTCGCGGCACTCACCGGCAGTGCCTCGCTCGTCAGCCGCTCGGCCGTCTCCGCGCCCACCCGGCGGGGCAGCGAGTACGTCCAGAACTCCGACCCGTACAGGCCCATGCGCCGGTAGTGCGGGTTGAGGACGCCGCCCGCGCGGCACCAGACCTCGTCGGCGGCCAGGGCGAGCATGACCCCGCCGGCGGCCGCGTTGCCGCCGAGGGCCGCCACCACCAGCCGGTCGGTGGTCCGCAGCACCGCCTCGACCAGGTCGTTCATGGCGTTGAGGTTGGACCAGGACTCGCCCGCCGGGTCGCTCGCCGCCTCGATGACGTTGAGGTGGATGCCGTTGGAGAAGAAGTCCCGGGCGCCGCCGAGCACCAGCACCGAGGTGGGGCGGGTGAGGGCGTAGCGCCAGGCGGCGAGCAGCCTGCGGCAGTGGGTGGTGCTCATGGCCCCGCCGGGGAACGAGAAGGTCAGAAAGCCGACGGCACCCCGCTGCCGGTAGCGGATGTCGGTCCAGGTGGTGCGGTCCGGCGGTAGTTCGAGCGGCGCCGCGATCTCGGGCAGCCAGTACGGGCGATCGTTCGAACCCGGCATGCCCGGTCCGCTGCCGGGCGGGGCCGGGAAGCCGGAGAGCACCGAGGCCGCGGGGCGGCGGAACGGCGCCGGGTCGCCGGAGCTCTTGCGGGGGCGCAGTTCCGGGATCCACACCGCGCCGTCCCGGGTGGCCCGGCAGACCGCGCCGGCCCGGGTCGCGAGCAGCTCACCGGGCTCCCCGCGCAGCCGGTCCTCGGGGTGCCCGCCGTGCAGGAACACCTCCCGGCCGCAGATCTCGTCCCGGACGCCGGGCTGCGAGTCGGCCCCGCGCAGCTTGCGCAGCACCGTCGCCGTGTCGTCGTGCTCCCAGTCGATCCGCCGCTGCTCCTGGCGGAAGAAGTCCCGCCACACCACGTGGATCCCGCCTTCGCTCTGCGGACGGGGTTTGTACGACCCGTCGGCGTAACGTCGCACGGCCAGCAGCACGGCGGCCGTGGCAGCGTCGGCCAGCTCGTTGCGGTACACGTCGCTCTTGCCCGCCGGCGGCACGGGGAAGGAGCCGTCCGCCCACACGTCCCCCGCGTCCATGGCCGCCTCGGCCTGCAGCACCGTGACGCCCCACTCCGAGGCTTCCTGGGCGATCGCCCAGTCCAGCGCCGACGGGCCCCGGTCACCGGGCGGCCCCGGGTGCACGATCAGACAGGTGCGGTCCCGCCACACGTCCTCCGGCAGGGCCGACTTCAGCATCGGGGCGACGATCAGCTCCGGGCTTGTCTCGCGTACGGCGTCCCGGACGGCGTCGGGGCCGTGCGAGGCGAGCACGACGTCCACGTGGTGCCCCTCGTCCGACAATTCGGCGAACACACGCTGGGACAGGCTGTTGAACGCGCTGGCGACGAGCAAGATGTCCATGACACGGCATGGTCGCCCGTCGAGGGAGGGCCGCGAAGGACCACGGCGGCGTTTCGCGGTGCTCATCCGCTTCCGGCGGAACGGGCACGCGGCGGCCACCGCCGGGGCCCCGGGCCTACGGTCACTCCGGTCGGGTGCGCCGCCGGGGCGTCCACGCCACCTTCGAGGACGTGCCACACGGTCGGGCACCAGGCGCGGGTCCGGGGCGTTCGGGGGTATGGAACGCTGGGCGTGAGGGGCCGTGGTGGGGCCGCCGGACACGGGGGAGTGAGCGATGACGCGAGTGGGAGGCCGGGCCGGTGGCGGCGCGCCGCGCGGGGTGGACGTGGCCCGGCTCGCCGGGGTCTCGCAGAAGACGGTGTCACGGGTGCTCAACGGGGAGCGCTATGTCTCCGAGGACGTACGCCGAAGAGTGCTCGAGGCGGCCGGGGAACTCGGCTACCGGCTGAACAGCGCGGCCCGGGCCCTGGCCTCCGGGCGGACCCGTTCCATCGGCGTGATCACCCTCGGGACCGCCCTCTACGGCCCCGCCTCGCTGCTGATCGGCATCGAACGGGCCGCTCGGGACGCCGGTTACGCGCTCCGGGTCGTCAACACGCTCGAGGGCGACCCGGGCGGTGTGGCCGGCGCCGTGGAGTCGTTGCTGGAGCAGGGCGTGGACGGCATCGTCGTCTCCGAGCCGATCGACGAGGGGCCGGTCTCCCTCGGCGTCGACGTGCCGGTCCTGGTGCTCGGCGCGCCGGCGGCGTTCGGCGGGGCTCGCACCATGGCCAGGGGGGTCGGCGCCGAACTCCTCGCGCGGACGGCCACCGAGCACCTGCTGGACCTCGGCCACGCGACGGTCCACCATCTCGCCGGCCCACAACGGTGGTTCGCCGCCCGGGACCGGCTGGAGGGCTGGCGCGGTGCCCTCGCCGCACGCGGCATCGCGCCGCCCGCCGTGCTGCACGGCGACTGGTCGGCCGCATCCGGATACGCGGTGGGCCGCGAGCTCGCCGCGCACCGTGACTGCACCGCCCTGTTCGCCGCCAACGACGACATGGCCATCGGCGTCGTCCGCGCCCTGACGGAGGCCGGGCTGCGCGTGCCGGACGACATCAGCGTGGTGGGCTTCGACGACATCCCCGTGGCCGCCTACGTCACCCCGCCGCTGACCACGGTGCGGCAGCCGTTCGACGCCGTGGCGCGGGAGGGGCTGCGGCTCCTGGTGCGCGCGATCGAGGACCCGGACGCGGACCTGCCGCCGGCGTACGACCCGCCGGTCGACCTCGTCGTCCGCGCGTCCACCGCACCGCCGCCCCGGGGCGCACGCCCGCCCGCACCCACCGCCGCCGAACCGCGGGGGGACACGGCGGCCGGTCCACGCTGATCGGCCTCCCCCTTGCCCGGCCGCCGAGCTGCGAGGAACACGGCGGCCGGTCCACGCTGATCCACGGAGCCTCCCCCTTGCCCGGGGGCCCGGGCCTGACGCACGCTGTCCGTATGGGTGGGCAAGACGGCCCTACGCTCATCAATTCCGTGCAGCGGGCCATGCGGCTGCTGGAGGCGGTGAGCGCGCACGAGAACGGCGCGCCGGCCAAGCAGCTGGCGCGTGAGACGGCCCTGCCCCTGGCCACCGCCTACCACCTGCTGCGGACCCTGGTCCACGACGGGTACGTGCGGAAGCTGGACGACGGCGGCTTCGTCCTCGGTGACAAACTGCAGACGCTGCAGTCCACGGGCCGTGCGCAGGCCCTGCTCAGTCGCGTCCGGCCCACCCTCGCCGCGCTGCGGGACGAGCTCGCCACGGCCGCCTACCTCACCTTCTACGAGGACGGCGAGATCCGGGTCGCCGAGATCGTCGACGGCCCCGGGACACCCCGCGTCGATCTCTGGGTGGGCTTCGAGGACGCCGGGCACGCCACCGCACTGGGCAAGTCCGTCCTGCGCGAGATGGACGAGGAGGCTCGCCAGGACTACCTCTCGCGGCACCATCTGGCCGACCTCACGCCGCGCACGATCACCAGCCTCCCGGAACTCCTCCGGAGGCTTCAGACCCCGCCCATGGCCCCGGCCGTCACGGACCTGGAGGAGTACTCCCTCGGCACGGTCTGCGTCGCCGTCCCGGTCTACAGCGGGGACACGCTCGGCTCGCTCGGCGTGTCGCTGCCGTCGAACCGGCTCTCCAGGCTGCCGGAGATCCGCGAGCGGCTGCTGCCGACCGCGAGTCGCGTGACGAGAAGCCTCTCGCTCACTATCTGAAATTCCGCTTCTTGCCGGGTGCTGCCCTCACCCCGTTTTCTGGATATGTCAGACATTTCCGGGACGTGCCCCGCGCACAGGCAGGACTGCGGATAAAGACATGAACCAAGCCCCCCACCATGGTGACGACCACCCGCCCGTACGGCCGTTCCGCAACCGGGTGGCCGGTGCCGGGGCTTCGGCCCGCAGGCGCGCCGTCGCGCAGCTGGGCGTCGGCGCACCCGTCCTGCCGGTGCTGCCCGTCCTCGTCGTCGCCGCCGTCGTGTCCGCCGACCTCGTCGGCGGGGCGGGGATGGTCTGGCTCCCCCTGCTCGCGGCCGGGCCCGCCCTGGCGGCCACGACCAACGGACCGCGCGGGGTCCTCTGCGTCGGCGTCCTCACCGTGGTGGTCGGTGCGACGCTCGGAATCCGGGACGCAGTGCCGGGCCGCGAACTGGCCGCGGTGCTGTCGGCCCTGGTCGCCGTCACACTCGCGAGCGGCCTGGCCGGTGTGCTGCGCGGACGCCGGGAGCGGGTGCTCGCCGCCGTCCGGTCGGTCGCGGAGACCGCCCAGCACGCACTGCTCAAACCCGTGCCGTCGACCGTCGGGCCGTTTCAGGTGGCCGTCCGCTACAGCGCCGCGGCGGCCGAGGCCCGCATCGGTGGCGACCTCTACGCCCTGATACCGACCCCGCACGGGGTCCGGCTGATCGTCGGCGACGTGCGCGGCAAGGGGCTGCCTGCCGTCGGAACTGCTGCGCTGGTGCTGGGTGTGTTCCGCGAGGCCGCCCACGACGAGCCCGACCTCCTCGCCGTGGTCGACCGGATCGAGCGTAGCCTCGCCCGCAATCTGGGCCGCGACGACTTCGTGACCGCCGTGGTCGCCGGGTATCCGCGCGAGGGACATCTGGAGGTGGTGAACTGCGGACACGCGCCCCCGCTCCTGGTGCGCGCCTCCGGGACCGTCACCCCGGTGGAGCCCGTGCTTCCGGCGCCGCCGCTCGGACTGCGCGACCTGGCGGGATACGCCCCGGGACTCCACACGCTCCCCTTCGCCGACGGCGACCAGCTGCTGCTCTACACCGACGGGGTCACCGAGGCCCGCGACGGAGGCCGCGCCTTCTACCCCTTGGCCGAGGGCCTCGAGCGGCACGTCTCCCAGGAGCCGGCGGCCACCCTCGGCGCGCTCCACGAGGAACTGCTGGCCCATGTGGGCGGCAGGCTGCACGACGACGCGGCCCTGCTCCTCATCCGCAAGCCCGCCGTGCGCGCGGCGGAAGCGGAGGCTGCTGTTGCGAGCGGCACCGGCCCGGACGTTCCTGCCCCGGTGCCGGGGGCGGAGTGCTGCTCCTGAGGGCCGTGGCGGCTGCACCGGCCCTTGTTCGGGGGGTGGCCCTGCTCCTGAGCGGCGGCCGCACCTTCCGGGGCGCCCTCGCCCCGGTGCCACGGGGCGAAATGCCTCTCGTGACGTCACCGCGGCCACAGGCGCTCACGCCTCGCGCAGGTCCTTCACCCGGCGGATCTTGCCGACGGAGCGCTCCAGAGTCTCCGGTTCGACGATCGCCACGTCGGCGGCGACGCCGATGCCGTCCTTGACGGCTTGGGCGATCGTCCCGGCCGCGGCCTCGCGCTGCTCGGGACCGGTGCCGGGGCGGGCCTCGACACGCACGGTCATGTGGTCCAGGCGGCCGCGCCGGGTCAGCCTGATCTGGAAGTGCGGGGCGACGCCGGGCGTGCGCAGCACGATCTCCTCGATCTGGCTGGGGAAGACGTTCACCCCGCGCAGGATGATCATGTCGTCGCAGCGGCCGGTGATCTTCTGGATGCGGCGGAACGCGGGCCGGGCCGTGCCGGGCAGCAGCCGCGTCAGATCCCGGGTGCGGTAGCGGACGACCGGCAGGGCCTCCTTGGTCAGGGACGTGAAGACCAGCTCGCCCTCCTCTCCCTCGGGCAGCACCTCACCCGTGACCGGGTCGACGACCTCGGGGTAGAAGTGGTCCTCCCACACGTGCAGCCCGTCCTTGGTCTCCACGCACTCCTGCGCGACACCGGGACCGATCACCTCGGACAGGCCGTATATGTCGACGGCGTGGATGTCCGTCCGCTCCTCGATCTCACGGCGCATCTCCTCCGTCCACGGCTCGGCACCGAAGACGCCCACCCGCAGACTGCTCGCGCGCGGGTCGAGGCCCTGCCGCTCGAACTCGTCGAGCAGCGTCAGCATGTAGGACGGCGTGACCATGATGATCTCGGGCCGGAAGTCCTCGATGATCTGCACCTGGCGCGCGGTCATGCCGCCGGAGGCCGGGATCACCAGACAGCCGGCGCGCTCCGCGCCGTAGTGCGCGCCGAGGCCGCCGGTGAACAGCCCGTAGCCGTAGGAGACGTGCACCTTGTGGCCGGCGCGCCCGCCCGCGGCGCGGATCGAGCGGGCGACGAGGTCCGCCCACGTCGACAGGTCGTTCTCGGTGTAGCCGACCACCGTGGGGCGGCCGGTGGTGCCGCTGGAGGCGTGCACCCGCCGTACCTGGTCCATGGGGACGGCGAACATCCCGAACGGGTAGGTGTCCCGCAGGTCGGCCTTGGTGGTGAACGGGAAGCGGGACAGGTCCTCGAGTGAGCGGCAGTCGTCGGGGGAGACCCCGGCCGCGTCGAACTTCTTCCGGTACGCCTCCACGTTGTCGTAGGCGTGCCGCAGGCTGCCGCGCAGACGGTCGAGCTGGAGCTCGCGCAGCTGCTCGCGGGTCAGCCGCTCACCGTCGTCGTACAGGTCGTGGGGGAGGGGCTCGCCGAGCCGCCGCGGTGTCGGCTCAGAGGCCCGGGAGGCCGTCTGCTCGCTGGTCATTCAGGACTCCTCCGGCCTCGTGCTCCTGATGCTCCGGCTGCGGCCCCGGAACTCCGCCACGACCTCGTCACCCCGCCTGACCGTCACGTCGTAGAGGCCGCTGCGCCCGTAGCGGGTGCGTTCCTCGGCCCTCGCCACGAGCTCGTCGCCCTGGTGCGCCGGGGCGACGAACGTGATGTCCGCGCCGGCCGCGACGGTCACCGGGCCGCGGCTGTTGCACGCGCAGGCGAAAGCACTGTCGGCGAGCAGGAAGACGTAGCCGCCGTGGGCGATCCCGTGCCCGTTCACCATCGCCGGGGTGACGGTCATCCGCAGCACGGCGGTGCCTTCGCCCTGCTCCAGCAGCTCTATCCCGAGCGCGCGGGAAGCCTCGTCCGCGGCGAACATCGCCTCCGCGGGTGGCGTCGTCGCATCAGCGGCATGGGTCACTTCTCGCACCACCTCATGGCCCGACCGAACATTCGGTTAGCTTGGCGTTGTCATGTAATCCAGGCGTCTCGACGCCTGTCAAGGGTCCAGGACTTGGTCAAGGGGTCTTACCAAGGCCTGCCGGAGTGTCCTACGATGGACCGAACGAATGGTCGGTTGGGAAGTGGGACGGATGGACACGACACACTCCAGCCCCGCGGGGGCGGACGGCGCCGAGCCGGCTCTCCAGCAGCACTTCGACGCGACGATCGCGCGGGACCAGCGGATCGAGCCGCGCGACTGGATGCCGGAGGGGTACCGGAAGACACTGATCCGGCAGATCGCGCAGCATGCGCACTCGGAGATCATCGGCATGCAGCCGGAAGGCGAGTGGATCACCCGCGCGCCGTCGCTGCGCCGCAAGGCCATTCTGTTCGCCAAGGTCCAGGACGAGGCCGGGCACGGGCTGTACCTGTACTCGGCGGCGGAGACGCTGGGCGCCGACCGCGCGGACCTCACCGAGCGCCTCATCGAGGGCCGCCAGAAGTACTCATCGATCTTCAACTACCCGACGCTGAGCTTCGCCGACGTCGGCGTGATCGGCTGGTTCGTGGACGGCGCCGCGATCTGCAACCAGGTGCCGCTGTGCCGCTCCTCCTACGGGCCGTACGCGCGCGCCATGGTGCGCATCTGCAAGGAGGAGTCCTTCCACCAGCGGCAGGGTTACGAGCTGCTGATGACGATGATGCGCGGCACCCCGGAGCAGCGCGAGATGGTGCAGGACGCGGTGAACCGCTGGTGGTGGCCGTCGCTGATGATGTTCGGTCCGCCCGACGACGCCTCGCCCAACTCCGCGCAGTCGATGGCCTGGAAGATCAAGCGGCACAGCAACGACGAACTGCGCCGGCGCTTCGTCGACATGACCGTTCCGCAGGCCGAGAAGCTCGGCGTGACGCTCCCGGACCCGGAGCTGCGCTGGAACGAGGAGCTGGGCCACCACGACTTCGGCACGCCCGACTGGGACGAGCTGATGCGGGTCATCAAGGGCGACGGCCCGTGCAACGACCAGCGGATGGAACGGCGCCGCACGGCCCACGAGGAGGGCGCCTGGGTGCGCGAGGCGGCCACCGCCCACGCCGCCAAACAGGCCGCCCGCGCGCAGAAGGGAGCGGTGGCATGACCGCCGACAGGCAGGACTGGCCGCTGTACGAGGTGTTCGTGCGCGGCAAGCGCGGACTGAACCACGTCCACGTGGGATCGCTGCACGCCGCCGACGACCGCATGGCGCTCACCCACGCCCGCGACCTGTACACCCGGCGCAACGAGGGCGTGAGCATCTGGGTGGTGCGCTCGGAGCACATCGCCGCCTCCACCCGCGACGAGAAGGATCCCTTCTTCGAGCCCAGCGCCGACAAGGTCTACCGGCACCCGACGTTCTACGACATCCCCGAAGACGTCCCGCACATCTGAAGGAGAGGGCATGAGTGACGACCACGTCTACCTGACCCTCGCCGAGGGACACGACGACGACACCCGCTGGGCCTACGGCACCGGCTTCGAGGACCCCCTGCACGGCGTCGACACCACCGTCCCGGACGGCGTGGACGCCGCTGAACTGGCGGACCTCTGCGTCACGCTGGCCGACGATGCGCTGGTCTCGGCCCAGCGGCTCGCGGAGTGGACCACCCGCGCCCCCGAGCTGGAGGAGGAGGTGGCGCTCGCCAACATCGGCCTCGACCTGCTCGGCCAGGCCCGCCTGCTCTACTCCCGCGCGGGCCAGGCCGACGGCACCGGCCGCGACGAGGACGCCTACGCCTACTTCCGCGACGCCGGCGACTTCCGCAACGTACGCCTGGCCGAACTGCCGGGCGGCGACTTCGCGTTCTCGATCGTGCGGCTGCTGGTGCTCGTCAGCTGGCGCCTCGCGCACTTCGAGCGGCTCACCGCGCACCGCGACCCGGTGCTCGCGGCCATCGCCGCCAAGGGCGTGAAGGAACTGGCCTACCACCGCCAGTACGCGGCCGAGTGGGCCGTGCGCCTCGGCGACGGCACCGAGGAGTCCCACCGCCGGATGCGCAGGGCGCAGGAGCAGGTGGCGCCCTACCTGGGCGAGCTGTTCACGGCGTGCGACGTCCGGGACGAGGTCGTCGCGGTCCTCCGCCAGGTCACCGACGCGGCAGGACTGCCCATGCCGGTCTACCGCCCGCTGCCCGGCTCGGGCCGCACCGGGGACCACACCGAGCATCTCGCCCCGCTGCTCGCCGAGTTGCAGGGCGTGGCCCGCGCTCACCCGGAGGCGACATGGTGACGGCACTCCTGGACGAGCGACGGGCCCGGCGCATCGCCGAGCAGGTGCCCGACCCGGAACTGCCCATGCTCACCCTGGCCGACCTCGGCGTGCTGCGCGAGGTGTCGCTCACCGAGGACGGCACGGTCGTCGCGAGCCTGACGCCGACCTACTCGGGCTGCCCGGCGATGGCCGAGATGCGCGCGGGCGTGGCCGCCCGGCTGCGTGAGGCGGGGTACGCGCGCGTGGAGATCCGCACGGTCCTCGACCCGCCGTGGAGCACCGACTGGATCACGGCGGAGGGCCGCCGCAAGCTCGCGGAGCACGGCATCGCCCCGCCCGGGGCAGCGCCGCGGCACGCCGTGGGGCCCGTTCCGCTCGTGCTGTCGCCGACCCGCCGCTCGGTGCCCTGCCCCCGCTGCCGCCACCCCGACACCGAGGAGACCTCCCGCTTCGGCGCCACCTCCTGCAAGTCCCTGTGGCGCTGCCTCGCCTGCCGCGAGCCGTTCGAGTACGTCAAGGAGATCTGATGGAGGACCTGATGGAGCCGGCCCCCGCCCCGGCGGCACGCCCGCGTGCCCGCCGACGCCCGGTCTTCCACCCCCTGCGGGTCGCCGCCGTGCAGCCCCTGTGCGAGGACGCGGCAGCCGTCAGCTTCGACATCCCGGCCGAGCTGGCCGAGGAGTTCACCTTCGCGCCCGGACAGTCGCTCACCGTACGCCGCGACATCGACGGCAGGGACGAGCGCCGCTCGTACTCGATCTGCGCCCCCGCCGGCACAGCGCCGCGGATCGGCGTCCGGGTGGTGCCGGGCGGCCTGTTCTCCTCCTGGCTGGTGCACGACCTGCGCCCCGGCGACACCGTCGAGGTCATGGCGCCCACCGGTGCCTTCACCCCCGACCTCACCGCTCACGGCCACCACGTCCTGATCGCGGCCGGCTCCGGCATCACGCCCATGGTGTCCATCGCCGAGTCCGTCCTGGCCGCCGACCCCCGCTCGCGCGTCACCCTGCTCTACGGCAACCGCCGCACCGGCACGGTCATGTTCGCCGACGAACTCGCCGACCTGAAGGACCTCTACCCGACGCGGTTCCAGCTTGCCCACGTCCTGTCCCGCGAGCCCCGCGAGGCCGAGGTGCTCTCGGGCCGACTTGACGCCGAGCGGCTCTCGGCGCTCGTCGACGCCCTGGTGGACGTGGAGTCGGCGGACCACTGGTGGCTGTGCGGACCGCACGGCATGGTCCGCGCCGCCCAGCAGGTCCTGACCGGCCTCGGCGTCCCCGCAGACCGCGTCCACCAGGAGCTGTTCTACGCCGACGACGAGCCCGTCCGTGAGGTCCGGCACGCCGAGACCGGTCCCTCCGGCCCGATCAGTCAGGTCACCGTCACCCTCGACGGCCGCTCCACCACCTCCCCGCTGCCCCGCGACCGCACCATCCTGGAAGGGGCCCAGCAGATCCGTCCCGACCTGCCCTTCGCCTGCAAGGGCGGTGTCTGCGGCACCTGCCGGGCCCAGATCACCGACGGCAAGGCCGACATGCGCCGCAACTTCGCCCTCGAACCGTCCGAGGTCGACGCGGGCTACGTCCTCACCTGCCAGTCATTCCCGGTGTCGGAGGAACTGACGGTGGATTTCGACACCTGAACCCGAGGCGCCTGATCCCGAGGCGCCTGATCCCGAGGCGCCTGATCCCGAGGCGCCTGATCCCGGGACGCCTTATCTCCCGAGCGCCGGGCCAGCCTGCGCCCCCAGGTCTGGCCCCGCGCTTCGATGTGCCGGTGGGTCACCACGCACAGGGGCAACAGGACGGCGAAAAACGCCACTTCGAGCACGGCGTTGTCGTCGTGCCTGCGTCCGGCGGTGCCGTCGATCACCGCCAGCAGCACCGGATGCACCAAGTACACCGAGTAGCTGACCGCCCCCAGGCCGATCAGGGGTCGCGGTAGGCGCCGGCCGCGCCACGCCCAGCCGGCGGCGAAGGTGAGCACGGCCAGCAGGAACGCCGTGATCCAGCCGCGCCGGGTGAAGTGGTCGCCGTCGCCGTACCGGTAGGCGCTTCCCACGGCACAGACCACCACCAGGACGGCCGTGCCCCCTGCGCTGCGCCAGGTGCTCCGCCCCCGCTCGGCACGACGGACCGCGGTACCGAGGAACATGACGGCGAGGATCAGCAGGCCCTCCCACAAGGGGACCGTGCCGTTGAAGGCGACCAGCGCGAGCCCCAGCGCCCCGCCCAGCACACCACCGAACACCCGCGGCACGGGCGAGCCGGAGCAAGCACAGCACAGGGCGACGCCCATGGCGATCGACGCGAAGGCGATCAGCGGGCCGGTGCCGACCAGGCCGGACAGCGCGGAAGACGGCAGCACGGCACCCGCCGCCGCGCTCACTCCCGCGAGGACCGCCAGAAGGACCGCGACCGCCGCGGACCGCCGGTGCAGCCGGACCGTGAAGAGCGCGACGACCAGCAGGTAGAAGCACATCTCGTACGACAGCGTCCACAGGACGAGCAGGACGTTGGGCGTCCCCAGCAGCTCCTGGAGCATCGTGACGTGCGCGACGGCCACCGTGAGCGCGCTCTGCGAGCCGGTGTCGCGCAGCTCGGCGAGCCCCAGGACGTCGACGGCGAGCAGCACCGCGACGACGACCGCCCACAGTGGGTACACCCGGAAGACCCGCCCGATCCAGAACGTCCGCACACAGCCCCGGCGTTCCAGCGACGCCGGGATGATGTACCCGCTGACCAGGAAGAACACCATGATGCCGTAGCGGCTGGTGTTGAACTGAGGCATCAACTCCGCCCGGAAGTCCGGCATGAAGGTGTGCGACGAGTGGTCGAACACCACGACGAGTGCGGCGAGTCCGCGCAACCCGTCGAGCCAGCCCAACCGCCCGCTCACCGGTCGCAGGGCTTCACCGCGTGACGCTCGATCTCGTCCCTGGGCACCGGCTCGCCCCAGGAGTTCTCGATCACCAGCGTGCTGCCCCGGCGCAGGGTGACGGGCCAGGCACGGATGGGGTCGCCCTCGGCGGTGAGGACCATGACGCGTGGGATCTTCCACGAACTGCACACGTCCCCGGGAGCGACCACGTCGACCCGGATGCCCCACGGGCGCACGCGTTCCGCGAGTTCCAGCTGGTCGTCGATGCCGAAGCCTCTTGTCCTGACGGTGAGTTCGACACTGCCGTCGTCGGTGCGCTCCGCCGCGAACGCGCCGGAGTCGGCGGGCGAACCGGGTACCACCACCGTGGCGGCCCACGCCGCCGCGCAGGCCGCCGCCACCACGGCGATCCGCCGCGGGGCGGACCGGCGGCGCACGGAAGCCGTCGCCCTGCCGAGGTCGTTCGCCCCGGACCCCGCCCCCCGTAGGGTGATTTCCCCTTTCAGCTCAGCGAGCAGCCGGTCCTCGAACGTCGTCCTCGTGCTCATGCTTCCCCCCTCGCCACGTACACCAGCGATGCCTCCGCCGTCCGATCGGACCGCCCGTCCGTCTCCTCCCGCAGTGCCTTGCGCGCCCGGTGCAGCCGGACCCGGGCCGTGACCTGGCGGATGCCCAGCGCGGCCGCGGCCTCGGTGACCGTGAGCTGGTCGACCGCGATCAGTTCCATGACGGCCCGCTCACCCTCGGGCAGCCTCGCCAGCGCGGCAAGAACGCGCCGCCCGGGGCTCTCCGCGTCGAGCTTGTCCTCGATGCGGGCGATGTCGTCGGCCTCCAGCAACCGCCGCCCGGAGATGCGCAGATCGCGTTCGGTCTCCCGGGCGATTCGGCGGCGCTCCGACGACACCACGTTGCGGGCGATGCCGTACAGCCATGCGGTCTCGCTGCCGAGGTGCGGCCGGTACGTGCCGGCCGAGTCGAGGACGGCGAGGAAGATCTCGGCCGTCAGGTCGGCCGCCGTGTGCGGGTCGTCCACCCGGCGGGCCACGAAGCGCAGCACCGCGTCGACGTGACGCCGGTAGAACTCCTCGAAGAGCCGCGGGTCGCCGACCGCCGCGGCGGGCCCGCCCCGTAACCGTTCCGCGTCGTCCACGCATGTCCCCTTCTCGCGACCGGTGCCTGTCACTTGTTCTTGGAACGGGACGGGAAAAGCGTTACAGGGGGTGCGCTCCCCGGTCGGCACGCAGTACTCGCAACGCCGTCAGCGCCACGTGGAGTTCCGTGCGGCGGTCGCCGCATTCGAGGTCGGTGTCGAGGAGGCGCTCGATGGCGCGCAGACGCTGGTACATGGTCTCCCTGGACAGGCCGCCGCGACGGGCCGCCGTCGTCTTGTTGCCCGCCGCGTCGAGGTAGTGGCCCAGGGTCGTCAGCAGGTCGGTGCCGTGCCGGGTGTCGTGGTCGATGAGCCGGCCCAGCCGGCGTTCGGTGAAGTCCTGGATCCTGGTGTCCTCGCGCAGCGCGTACAGCAGCCGGCGCAGGTCGATGTCCGGCAGCTCGTGGAAGGAACGGTCCGCGGGCGGGGCCTGGCCGGGCGGGGTGGCCTCTATGACCCGGGCCGCCTCCCGGAAGGAGCGTGCGGTGTCGGCGAGATCCGCCACCTCCGAACCGACACCGACGATCGTCGCCGGGGCCAGAGCCAGGGCCGTGCGGCTCAGCCGTTCGGCCACGGGCCGCCAGGGCTGGGCCGGGCGCAAGGCCAGCAGGACGCCGAGGCGCCCGGGGGAGAGCTCTCCGACCAGGGCCGGGACACCGGCCGACCTCAGCTCCCGGTGCAGCCGCGTCTCCGGCTCGGTGCCCCGCCCGCCGGGCCCCGGGTCCACGAGGATCGCCAGGAACACACCGGCCTCCGTGGGCAGGCCCAGCGCGGCGCAGCGGGCACGGACGTCCTCGGGGGAGTGGTGGCGCTGCTCCGCCAGCTCCCGCAGCGCGTTGCGATGGGCCGTGTGCTCCCACGGCGTGGAATGGATGAGCCGGGCCACGGTCAGGGCCATCGCCGTCCGTTCCAGGACGGTGAGGTGCTCCGGCCCGAAGACCGCCCCGTCGGCGGGCAGCATGGCCAGGCGCCCCCAGCGTTCGCCCTGGTAGGAGACGGGCGCGGTGAGCCAGCCCTCCGGGCCGCCCACCTCGGTGTGGTCACCGGGCTCGGTCGCCCGGGAGCGCCGCTCCCAGTCCCCGAGCGCCTCCTCCACCGTGCTCCCCGAGGGCTCGCAGATCAGCGCCTGGTGCACCAGGTTCTCCAGCACGACCGTCCGGCCGCTCATCTCCGCCGCCGCGCGCACCACGTCCTCCGGCCCCGCCCCGCGCAACGTCAGGGCGGTGAACGCCTCATGGATGCGCTGCGTGCGGCGCATCGCGTCGGCCTGGTTGCCGAGAATCAGGGCGTGCACGACCTGCGTGACCTCGAGGAAGTTGACGTCGCGAGCCAGGGTGACCAGGGGGAGTCCCCGGGCCCGGCAGGCCTGCACGAGGGCGTCGGGCGGCCGGTGGTAGCGCCGTACGAGCTCGATGACCAGGGCGGCCGCCCCCACCTCGGTGAGTTCCTCGACGTACCGGCGGACCCCCGCGGCGTCCTCGGGCAGGGGCATGCCCGTGGTCAGGACCAGCTCGCCGCCCTTGAGGAAGGAGGCGGGGTCCGTCAGCTCGGTGATGTGCACCCAGCGCACCGGCCGGTCGAGCCGGTCCAGTCCCGTGACGACCTGGGGCTGCCCGGCGGCCAGGACCGGCAGGGCGAGGACGTCGGCGAGGGTCGGCGCACGGCCGGCCGGGGCGGCGTCCGGACCGGCCGTCGGGGGGTGAGCGTTCACGGTGCCTCCCTGCGTGCCCGGTCACTCTGACAAGCGGCGCTGACCTGCGCAAGAGCTGTCCACGGGAGGGGCGGGCGGTGCCCGCGGGGTTCGCCGGTTGACACATCGTCCGGAGAACGGGCTCCGGCTGGACAGATCACGCGTTGTCCCGTTCCGCGACGGCTCGGATGCTCGGTACCGGAGCTGAGCCAAGCCATCGGACCTCGTCGTACGGCCGGGAGAGACCATGACCGCACTGTCGCCGCACCTTCGCCAGGCCACGCCCGTCGTGGCCGCCCGGGGCGAGGGCGTCCACCTCTACGGTGAGGACGGCCGCCGCTACCTCGACTTCACCGCCGGCATCGGCGTCACCAGCACCGGGCACTGCCACCCCGAGGTCGTGGCGGCGGCCCGGGAGCAGGTGGGCACGCTGATCCACGGCCAGTACACGACCGTCATGCACCAGCCGCTGCGCCGCCTCGTCGACAAGCTGGGCGAGGTGCTGCCGGCCGGTCTGGACAGCCTGTTCTTCACCAACTCCGGCAGTGAGGCCGTCGAGTCGGCCCTGCGGCTGGCCCGCCAGGCCACCGGCAGGCCCAACGTCCTGGTCTGCCACGGCGGCTTCCACGGCCGTACCGTCGCCGCGGCCTCCATGACCACCTCCGGCATCCGTTTCCGGTCCGGGTTCTCGCCGCTGATGAGCGGCGTGGTCGTCACCCCGTTCCCGACGGCCTTCCGGTACGGCTGGGACGAGGAGACCGCCACCCGCTTCGCGCTGAAGGAACTCGACTACACCCTCCAGACGATCTCGTCGCCCGCCGACACGGCCGCGATCATCGTCGAGCCGGTCCTCGGCGAGGGCGGCTACGTCCCCGCCAACCGCGCCTTCCTGGAAGGCCTGCGGGAGCGGGCCGACCGGCACGGCTTCCTGCTGATCCTCGACGAGGTGCAGACCGGTGTCGGCCGCACTGGCCGCTTCTGGGGCCACGACCACTTCGGCGTCACCCCCGACATCCTGGTCACCGCCAAGGGTCTCGCCAGCGGCTTCCCCCTCTCCGGCATCGCCGCCTCCGAGGAACTGATGACGAAGGCCTGGCCCGGCTCGCAGGGCGGCACGTACGGCGCCAACGCCGTCGCCTGCGCCGCCGCCTGCGCGACCCTGGACGTCGTACGGAACGAAAGGCTCGTTGAGAACGCCGAGGCGATGGGCAAGCGGCTCCGCCAGGGCCTGGAGGCCGTGGCCGACCGGACCCCCGGCATCGGCGACGTCCGCGGCCTGGGCCTCATGCTCGCCACCGAGTTCGTCACCGAGGACGGCAGCGCCGACCCGGAGACCGCCGCCCGCGTCCAGCGGGCCGCCGTCGACGAGGGCCTGCTCCTGTTGCTGTGCGGCGCCTGGAACCAGGTCGTCCGTATGATCCCGGCGCTCGTGATCGACGAGGCGGGCGTCGACGAGGGCCTCCGGGCCTGGGCGAACGCCGTCGAGGCCGGAACCTCGGGAGCGTCGCACCGATGAGCACCGCCACCCGCGACCTGGCGGGTCTCACGGCCCGTCTCGCCGAGCTGGCGCCCGGTCTGCGGGTGGAGACCGGACCGGAGGCCACCGGTCCCTACGCCTACGACGCCTCCAACTACCGTGTGCCGCCGCGGGCGGTGGCCTTCCCACGCAGCGCCGAGGATGTGGTCGCGGTGCTGCGGGCCTGCCGTGAGGCGGGTGTGCCGGTCACGGCCCGTGGCGGCGGCACCAGCATGGCGGGCAACGCCGTCGGGGCGGGTGTGGTGCTGGATTTCTCCCGGTACATGAACCGGATCCTGGACATCGATCCCGTGGCGCGTACCGCGCGGGTCGAGGCGGGGGTGGTGCTGGATGCGCTGCGCGGTGCAACCGCGCTGCACGGGCTCGACTTCGGTCCGGACCCGTCCTCGCACAGCCGCTGCACGCTCGGCGGAATGATCGGCAACGACGCGTGCGGGAACCGGTCGGTGCGTGACGGGCGAACCGGTGGGCATGTGGTGGCGCTGGAGATCGTGACGGCCGACGGCGTGCGGGCCGTGGCCGACCATACCGGGCTGCGTGCCGCCGAGCAGGGCGACGCGGAGGCTGTGCGGCGCGTCGCCCGGCTCGATTCCGAAGTCCGGCGTCTGGTCGAGGAGAATCTGGCACCGATCCGGACCGAGCTGGGGCGTATTCCGCGCCAGGTCTCGGGTTATCAGCTGCAGCATCTGCTGCCGGAGAACGGCTTCGATCCGGCCCGCGCCCTGGTGGGCAGCGAGGGCACCTGTGCGGTCGTCACCGCAGCGACGGTCCGCCTGGTGGCGACCGCACAGGCATCCACCCTCCTCACGCTCGGCTACGACGACGTGGTGGCCGCGGCCGAGGACGTGCCGCAGATCCTGCGTTTCGCGCCGAGCGCGGTGGAGGGCATGGACGAGGCGATCGTCGCGACCATGCGCGCCCGCCGCGGACCGGATTCGGTCACCGGCCTGCCCGAGGGCCGGGCCTGGCTGTACGTGGAGCTCGAAGGCGACGACCAGGCCGAGGTGAACGCCCGCGCCGTCGAGCTGCTGGAGGCGCTGAAGGCCCTGGGCCGGCTGACCGGTGGCCGCGTGGTGGAGAGCCCGGCGGAGCGGCGGTCGTTGTGGCGGGTGCGGGAGGACGGGGCCGGGCTGGCCGCCCGGCTGGTGGACGGCGGGGAGTCCTGGCCGGGCTGGGAGGACGCGGCCGTCGCGCCGGATGACCTGGCCGCCTACCTGCGCGGGTTCCGCAAGCTGCTCGACTCCCACGGGCTGACCGGTGTGCTGTACGGGCACTTCGGCGCGGGCTGTGTGCATGTGCGGATCGACTTCGACATGACCACCGATGACGGTCGGCAGGTCATGCGGCGTTTCCTCGCGGAGGCCGCCGCGCTGGTCGTGGAGCACGGCGGCACGCTGTCGGGTGAGCACGGTGACGGGCGGGCCCGCAGTGAACTGCTGGAGGTGATGTACAGCCACCGTATGATCGCCGCGTTCGCCGCCTTCAAGCGGGTGTTCGACCCCGACGGGCTGCTCAACCCCGGCGTCATCGTCGATCCGGCCCCGCTCGACGCCGACCTGGCGCTGCGCGAACTTCCCCTGCTGGAGACGACGTCCGGCTTCCCCCATGACGAGGACGGTTTCGCCGGTGCGGTGCGCCGCTGCGTGGGGGTGGGCCGCTGCCGCAGCCATGCGGGCGGGGTGATGTGCCCCAGCTACCGGGCCACGGGTGAGGAGAACGACTCGACCCGCGGCCGGGCCCGCATGCTGCAGGAGATGGTCCGCGGCGAGACGGTGACAGACGGCTGGCGCTCCAGCGAGGTGCGCGATGCCCTCGACCTGTGCCTGTCCTGCAAGGCCTGCTCCAGTGACTGTCCGGTGGGTGTTGACATGGCCACCTACAAGGCCGAGTTCCTCCACCAGCACTACCGTGGCCGCCTTCGCCCCCGCTCCCACTACTCCCTGGGCTGGCTGCCGAAGAGTTCGGCGCTCGCCGGATACGCCGCCCGGCCGGTCAACGCCCTGCTGCGCGGACCGCTCGGCAAGCTCCTGGCCCGTCTGGGCGGCGTCACCACCCGGCGCAGGATCCCCGCCTTCGCCTCCCGCCGTGAGCTACGCAAGACCCTCCAGGCGGCGAAGACCACGGAACCGGCCAAGGCCCTGCTCTTCGTGGACAGCTTCACCCGAGCCTTCCGCCCTCAGGTAGCCGGAGCGGCGAGCCGCGTCCTCGCCGACGCCGGAATCCCCTGCACCCCCCGTGACGGCCTGTGCTGCGGTCTCACGTGGGTCAGCACCGGCCAACTGGACACGGCCCGCACCATCATGACCCGCACCGTGACCGCTCTCGACAACGGCGACGACCGGCCCATCATCGTGGCCGAACCCAGCTGCGCCGCCGCCCTCAAACGCGACGTCCCCGAACTTCTCGGCACAGCGGAAGCCCAGCGTGTCGCGGATCGCGTCCACACCTTCACCGGCGCGCTCACCGACCTGGCCGGCCAGGGCTGGAGCCCTCCGCCCCTGCCGGAGGACATCGTGCTGCAGACCCACTGCCACGAGTACGCCACCTTCACCGGCCGCCGTCCCGCCGACCTCCTGCGCCGCCTGGGCGTACGCGAGGTCGACGAGGCGGAGGGCTGCTGTGGACTCGCCGGCAACTTCGGCTTCGAGGCGGAGCACTACGACACCTCCATCGCCGTCGCCGGCCTGGCGCTGGAGCCCCGTCTCGACGGACGGCCCGTCGTCGCCGACGGCTTCAGCTGCGCCACCCAGATCGACCACCTCGCCGGTGACCGGGGCATCCGCGCCCTGCACCTCGCCGAACTCCTCGACCCCGCCGCCGACCAGCCAGGAGAGACGACATGACCGAGGTCCTGAACCAGCTGTTCATCGGCGGTGCCTGGGTGGACGCCGCGGATGGTGCCACCATGCCCGTCGACGATCCCGCGACCGGTGAGCTCATCTGCCACGTCGCCGACGCCGGCCCCAAGGACGCCCGGCTCGCGGAGGAGGCCGCCGTCCAGGCCCAGCAGGACTGGGCCCGTACGGCACCCCGGGCGCGCAGCGAGATCCTGCGCCGTGCCTACGAGATCGTCCTGGAGCGCACCGACGAGCTCGCCCACCTGATGACGTCCGAGATGGGCAAGCCGCTCGCCGAGGCCAGGGGCGAGGTGGCGTACGCCGCCGAGTTCTTCCGCTGGTTCTCCGAAGAGGCCGTCCGTGTCGACGGTGGCTACGGCACCCTGCCCGACGGCCGCAACCGCATGCTGCTCTCCCGCCGCCCGGTCGGCCCCTGCCTGCTGATCACGCCGTGGAACTTCCCGCTGGCCATGGGCACCCGCAAGATCGGCCCGGCGATCGCGGCGGGCTGCACCATGGTCCTCAAGCCCGCCCCGCAGACGCCGCTGACCAGCCTCGCGCTGGCCGGGATCCTGAAGGAGGCAGGTCTGCCGGACGGTGTGCTGAACGTCGTCACCACTTCTCGGGCCGGCGAGGTCTGCGAGCCGCTGCTGCGCGGCGGCCGGATCCGCAAACTGTCCTTCACCGGTTCCACCGCCGTCGGACGGCTGCTGCTCGCGCAGTGCGCCGACACCGTCGTGCGCACGTCGATGGAACTGGGCGGCAACGCGCCCTTCATCGTCTTCGACGACGCAGACCTGGACGTGGCCGTGGACGGCGCGATGATCGCCAAGATGCGGAACATGGGCGAGGCCTGCACGGCGGCGAACCGGTTCTTCGTGCACCGGTCGGTGGCCGAGGAGTTCGGGCGGCGGCTCGCCGAGCGGATGGGCGCCCTCGTGGTGGGGCCCGGCACCCGGAACGGCGTCGACGTCGGCCCGCTGATCGACGCCGCCGGACGCGCCAAGGTCGTGGACCTCGTCGCCGACGCGGTGGAGCGCGGCGCCCAGGTGCTCGTCGGCGGCCGCCCGCCGGAAGGGCCCGGCCACTTCTACCCGCCGACCGTGCTGGCCGGCGTCGACCCCGGCAGCCGTCTGATGGACACGGAGATCTTCGGGCCGGTCGCCGCGATCCTCACTTTCGACGACGAGGACGAGGTGCTGCGCCGCGCCAACGACACGCCGTGGGGCCTCGTCGGCTACGTCTTCACCCAGGGGCTGGATCGAGGGCTGCGCGTCAGTGAAGGCCTGGAGGTCGGCATGGTGGGCCTGAACACCGGCCTCGTCTCCAACCCCGCCGCACCCTTCGGCGGAGTCAAGCAGTCCGGCCTCGGCCGCGAAGGCGGCCGCGTCGGCATCGACGAGTTCCTGGAGTACCAGTACGTGGCGGTGCCCGTGCGCTGACGGCCGCTTGTCCAGGCGCGCCGAACCGGCAGATGGTCGAACTGGATCCAGCCGTCCCGGCCCAGACCCCAGAACCCGCAGAACGCCGTCACCGAAGTGCGGTTGCCGGGATTGAAAGGAGGTGTTGTCGGACCTGGTGAACCGGAACGGCGTGGTTCGGACAGCCGGAGGGAGTTCCCGGGGCGGCGGGTCGCCGGAGACGCCGCCGCCTCCCCGCAGATCGTCTCCGCCGGTTTCAGAGTGAGCAACAGACATGTCTCGTCCGGGACCGGAGCGGTGCAGTTGTCGAACTCGCCCGGCCCGGCCGCCGCGTCGGGTGCCGCGCAGCACAGGACGACGAGCATGGCTGCCGTGGCCAGTGTAAGGAACCGCCTGATGCCGACCGACAAAAGGACCTCCTGGTGGTCCGTGAGTCAGTTGATGTGGAACCCGACGCCGGGACCGTTGCCCTGGTAGGTCCCGTCCCGGGTGTGCTCAGTGGTGCTGATGGAGAAGGTCTGGCCGGGGAAGCGGCCGTAGAAGTCGGGGGAGGGCAGTCGCATCCGTGCCGTGAAGTCACCGTCGCCGTCGGTGCGGGCCTCGCCCATGGCGGTGGCGTGGAACGTCAGCTTCACCAGGCCGTCACGGACGAACCCGGATCCGGTGACGGTGACGGTCGTGTGGGCCGAGCCGCTCCTGGGACTGACCGTCAGCTCCTCGGGGGCGGAGTAGGTGTCGTTCTCCGGGACTGTGTCCGGGTACGAACCGGATCCGGCCGAGGAACCCGACGACCATGGCGGTGTGGCGGAGCCGAAGTCCGGCAGGCCGCCGGAGTTGATCCACCCGTTGATCACGAACGCCGCGGCCACCAGGAACGCGATCCCGCCGAGGATGCCGCTCCCGCCACCGCTCTCCTCGCGGCGCGGGGCCGGGGGCGGAGCTGCCGCCGGTCCCGGCGGCAGCGGCGCGGGGCCGCACTTCTTCTTGCCCTTTCCCGCGGGCTTCCCCGTCTTTCCCGTTCCGGGGAACGACTGCGCGCCGCCCGTGAAGGGAGCGGGCCCGGGCCGGCCGGTGATCGCTTCGCGGATCCTCTCCAGGTCCTCATTGGCCGCCATGTGCCTGCTCCGCCCCTCGTCGTGTGTCGGCAGCGACCCGGTCGGCGATCAGGCGCGCTTCCCGTACGGCCGCGGCGGCCCCGCGCCGGTCGGCCGCCCGCACCCGGGTCAGCGCCCGGGCGATGACGCAGTAGAACCCGGTGTGCAGTTCCTCGGAGTCGAACCGCATGCCGTCGCGGGGCACGCGGTCGCCCAACGCTCGCAGAGCGGCTACCGCCTGCGCTTCCTGGGCGACGCCCGCCAGCTCGTGCTCGACGTCCGGTACCAGCCTGAGCCAGTGCCGGGCCGCGCACGGCCGAGGACAGGCCTGGCACCAGATCCGCTCGGCCGGCCCGGGCTGCCCGCCCAGCGCGGGCCCGGCCGCGGACCGCCGCACCTCGTCGACCGGGGCAGGGGGTTCCGGGGTCACCGACACCCACACCGGAGCCGGGTGGCCGCCCGCCGACACGACGAAGGCCTCGCCCCGGCCGAGCAACGGCACCTGCTCGGCCACCTCGCCGATCGCTCCGGGGCCCGGCGCCTCGCGCAGCCGGTGGGTGAGCAGATTGGGAAACAGGCCGGTCACCGTGTCCGGGAGCTGTTTCGGGTCCTGCGTCACCAGGACGAACCCCTGCCCGTAGGAACGCTGTGTTGCGATCGCCGTCGCGGTCGCCTCCGCGGCGGCCGACATCCGGAACTCGTTCTGGGCGGGGCTGCCCCCACCGCCTAGCAGCAGGTGCGCTTCCTCCAGGACGGTCAGATGTCCGAAGCCGGGGAGCGGATGGGCCCGCCGGTAGGCCACGAGACCGGCCAGCAGCAGGCCGAAGGCCAGTTGCCGGGCCGCCCGGTCCCCGAAGTCGGCCAGTGTGATCACCGAGGGCTCGGCCAGCAGCCGTCCCCAGTCCAGCCCGGCGTCCGGGCCACCGGCCAGGGCGTCACCGCCCGCGCCCGCCAGCAGACTCTGCACCCGCTGCCCGAGCGAGGCCCGCAGATTGGCGGCCTGTTCCCCGGTGCCCCCGTACGCACAGACCTGTTCCAGGACCGCCCGGTAGAGCTGGGCCACGGTGGGCGGGGCGTCGTCCTGGTAGAGATCGGTGACAGCGTTGCGCAGGGCCGCCGCGGCGAGCGGCCAGGACGCCGACAACCCCGTGGCCGCGTCGAGGCATTCGGCCACGGTGTCGGCGAACGCGGCCCTGTCCACGCCCTCGGGGACCGCCAGCGGGTTGATCTGCGTCCCGTCGTGACCGAGCCTCAGGGCATGGGCACCCATCGGGAGGTAGTCGGTCTTCTCCGGGTCGACGACCAGGTACGGGACCGCGTGCTCGCGCCACATGCGCCGCAGCAGCGTCATCACGGTGGTCGTCTTGCCGAACCCGACGAGTCCGGTGACGAGCAGATGCTGATTGAGGTCCGGCATCCGCAGCCGGTACGGCCGGCCGCCGGCCGACCGGCCCAGCCGGACCCCGGCCCCGTCCGCCTGCGGGGCGTAACGGGAGACGATCGCGGGACGCCGCTCCAGGCGGGTGACCGCCTCCCTGGGCAACGCGGTGAGAGGCAGCAGGCCGGCCGCGGTCTGCGGGGGCACGATCGTGCCGTTCCGGACCAGTTCCAGCGTGCTCGGTCGGGGCAGCTCCGCGACGGGTTCGGGGGACAGGCCGGGCGCGGCGAGCGCGGCCGCGAGCTCCGCCGCGACGGCGGGCCCGTCCGCCGTGACCGTCACGGTCGCGTGGAAGGCCACCAGAGCCTGGTCCAGAGCCTCCAGCGAGGCCGTCGGACCTGACGCGTCCACCAGGCCGCCCGCCGCCTGGTCCCGTTCCGGGGCCGTCGCCCGTCCGTCGACGCGCCGGACCACGCGGCGCAGCACCGGCACGACCGTCCGCGGCGGCGCGAGCGGTACCAGCGCCACCCGTACGCCGCACGCTCCGGCGGAGCGTTCGACGGCGTCCAGCAGCGCGGCCCACCGCAACCCGGCGGGCGGCCAGCACGCGATGCTCCGGCCCGACAGCCGCCCGGCGGGCCCGGCGCTCAACCGCCACGTCAGCGCACCCTCGGCGCCCGCCGGCCCGCCGTCGGCCGACCCGAAGTCGGTGAGCCCGGCGAGCAGATCACGGCAGCGGGCCACATGGCCGGCCACCGACGCGTGCTGCCCGGTCAGCCGCAGCTCCATGCGCGCTCCCGTCACCGGATCACGCCAGACACGAGCGTGCACGGCGACGGGATCACCGGGCCGCATGCCCGCCAGGAACTCCGCCAGCCTGAGCCGCAGGACATCATCCACCGTCCGCGACGAACGGTCGGGCGAGGGAACCGCGGCCTGTGCCGGCAGCCGGACGACCGGCAGACTGACGCTGCGCGCCGTCGCCGGAACGCCGGCCGGGCCGGTGGTCTCCTGTGCCGCGCTCATGATTGTCCCCCTGTCCTGATCAGGTCGCGCAGCCTGCCGGGCGACACGTCCTGGGCGGGCCCGGCCAAAGGGTCGGTCCTGGAGTCCTCGGCACCGCACACCGGGCAGTCGGGCCTGCGTTCCACCGTCATCCAGACGCTCTGGAAGGCATGCTGGCCCGGGGCCTCGGCGAGTACGTGCCCGAACAGCCAGTAGCCGGGTTCGGTGCCGAACGCCACGTAGGACTGGCCGCGCTCACGGGCGACGGTCAGGAACCGCGCGATGCGCGCCTGCCCGGTCCCACCGTCGGACGGGTGCAGCAGGGCGAGCGCGATCTTGGCGGCCGCGGCCGAGACGTGCTGGATGTCCACGACCAGTCCGGGTTCGGCGACCAGTCGGCCCGTGCCGTAATCGGCCGGCTGTACGAGGGCAGTGCCCGCCGACAGCTCCCGTACCCCCGCCGTGGCACAGCCCCAGCACGCGGCCCCCGGATAGGTCATGATCACCTCACCGCCGGCCGCGCCCCGGTACAGACCGGGGAAGACCGCCGGAACGCCGGTCCAGTACGCGAGGTGGTCCAGGCGGCGCTGGGCCCGGCTGTCGTCGGTGGCCGCGACCAGCAGATCACTGTCGCGCAGTTCGTCGGCCAGACCGCGGGCGCCGAGCTCGTGGACGGTACGCCCCAGCGTGCGCACCGACAGATCCGGGTTCACCGCGACGAGCCGGGAGGCGAGTGCCGACACCTTCGACCGGCCGATGTCGCGGACCGTGTACGGGCTGCGCCCGAGGTTCTCGGGGGCCACCCGCTCCGGGTCGATCAGGGTCAGCCCACCGACTCCCGAGCGAACCAGGCACTCGGCGAGGTACGCGCCGACCGACCCCGCGCCGGCCATCACGACGTGCCGCCCCGCGAGTTCGGGGGCGACCAGCCCCGCGCTGCGCGCGAACAGCCTGGGCGTGCGGCGGCCGCCCCGGCGCGCCCGCGGACGCGCCGTCCCGGCCGAAGCCGCCCACAGCCGCGCTGCGGAGGCCGGGGAACGGCGCCGCGGCCTCGCCGCCGCCACGGCCAGGGCGAGCCGGTCGGCGGCCGCGGCCGCCGGATCCCACGACAACGCGAGCGGTGAGCCGTGCGTGACCAGCACCGGAGGTGTGGCCGGGAAGTCCACGCCGAACAGCACCGCCGACACTGAGGGCAGCGCCTCGAAGCGGGCCCGCACGGCCAGCACCGGGACACCGTCCATGGTCAGCACCTCGGGTTCGCCCACCTCGTGGGCTCCCGCCCGGTCCAGCGAGGCCGACACCGGCAGCACGAGCGGACGCATCGGCAGCACCTCGACCCCGCCCGGCGTGCCCACCGCGCCGAACCACGACACCCGCGTCCCACGGCTGACCAGTTCGTGCGGGGCCGGTGGCCCGTCGTCCCGCGTGACCACGGGCGCCAGGTACCGCCCGAGATGCGGGTTCAGCGCGAGTGACCGGCCGAACTCGCGGTGGTCCTGCTCGGACGGTTCCGGGAGTTCTGCGGGATGCGAGTGGACGATGCCCTTGAACCGTGCCGCACCGGCCCGCTGGATCCGCTCGACCTCCTCGATCAGCCGGGTGCTGGTGCGGTACCGCACGCTGGTGACGGCCGCCTCATCGTCCGGCACCAGATGCGTGACCAGATCGGTGCCCGCCGGCCCGAGCAGCGCCCCGCCGGCTTCCGGCGGCACCCCGCCGATCCGGTCGACGATCGCCGCAAGCGCGTGATCGGTGACCCGTACCCTCATCACGGCGCTCACCGCCCTTCCGCCGCGAACGGGAACCGGTGGCCGCCCCGTACGAACCCCATGCCCAGCGCCCACAGAACGGACTTGGAGTACGCCTCCTCGAGCGTCGGCCGGCCCGCACCGCGCGTAGGGGACAGGCAGATCGTCCCGTCCGCGTACAGATGGCCGTCGTGCGCATCGATCACGTTCCGCTGGACGAGCTGCTCCAGCGGGGGCTCGACCAGCTTCACCCGGTACTCGCGCCCGTCGAAGAACGCGAACAACGTGTAGCGCTCGTCGAGTTCGGTCGTGATCGAGTACGCCCAGCCGCGCACGTCCGGCTCGTCGACGTACACGGTGCCCTCCGGCATGTGGGTCCGCGCGAACTGCCGGTCCGCCGCCAGCCGCCGCTGATCGGCCCTCGAGGCGGCGAAGGTGCCGTGGTGCACTCGGGAGACCGGTTCGTCCTCCGCCGAGTCCCCCCGGTAGATCGTGCCGTCCCGCCCCACGGTGATCCGCGCCGACGGATCGTTCGGGTACGGGTCCTGCCTGGTCTGCGCCCGCATGATGATGTCGCGCAGTTCGTTCAGGTCGCCGGAGTTCCTGCTCATGGGCGGTACCCCCCGGTCCCGAGCTCCGAGGAGGACTTGTTGTCGTGGGTGTTGCTCGACGACCTGTCCTGCTCGTTGAGATGGGTGTGGAAGTCGGTCCGGGGCACCGACGTCTGTCCCTGGCCGCTGTGGAGCTGCTGGTCCGTCTGCTTCAGGCCGCCGGTGCGGTCGTGGCCCCACGAGTGATGACGCTCGTACGGATCGGACACGCGCTGCCCGTCCTCCGCCTCCAACGACCCCTTCTGGCGGGGCGGATGGCCTTGCGGTGCGGTGGTTCCCCCGTCGCCGGTCTGCGGAGGGCGGGCGCCCGTGGGACGGGGGTGTCCCTCGCCCGGCTCAGTGCGGTGCCCTCCGCCGTGCCGCTCTTCCCACCGCTCGCGGGGGCCGATGGACCAGCCGTCGACGAACTGGCGCGGCCGCAAGAGCTCTCCGCCTCCCTCTCGCGACGCCCCGCCGGGATGTCCGGGAGCCTGCCGTTCGCCGTTTCCCTGAGGTTGTTCCCTGGTAGGGGCCGGGCGTTCGGTGGCCGGGGCCGGGCGTTCGGTGGAGGGCGTGGGCTGGGCGCCGCCACCGTCCGGGTGCTCCTCACCCCGCGGCCGCCGCTCCCGCGGCCCGGTGGGCGGCTCGGCACCCGGCCCGGGGCGGGCGCTGCCCCCTTGGCGTTCCCGGGCCGGTACCCCGCCCTGGGCCTGCCCGGAGCCCTCCCCCGTGCGCGGCCGGCCCGCCCCCGGCTGTCCCTGATCCTGCTGCGCCGGGCCGAAGAACCGGTCATGCCTGCGGTGATCGGGTGCGTCGACGAGGTGATCTTCCCTCGGACGGTGGCCGTTCCCCCGGCGGACGTCCCCGCTGCGCGGTCCACCGCCTTGTGCGTTCGGCGGTGCCGGGGCGTTGCCGTCGCGTCGGCCGTGCTCGTCGTCCCGATGCTGCTCCTGTTGCCGGCGAGATCCCGCGCTCATGCGGAGCGCCTCCTTTCGTCCAGTTGTCCGATGTCGTCGAGGGAGGACCCCTCGCTGTCGCGGCCCGGTTGGGGCACGCGTCCCTGCGCCAGACTCCGCAGCAGTTGGGTCGGTGTGACCTTGAGCTCCTCGGCTGCGAAGGGCAGTGTGTCGGCGTACTCGCCCAGCAGCTGGGTCAGCGTCTCCCAGCGCGCTTTGACCACCTCGCCTGCGGCCTCCGGGTCCCGCATGAACAGGGGAATCACGTCGTACACGGCGGCCACGTCCACATCCAGCTCGGCCTGGCGGATGCTGTGCGCGCGCTCGGTCTGGTCGGCATACTGCTGCCTGAGATCGACCAGGAGGGCACGCAGCGGCTCGAGCGCGACGTTGGCCTGCTCTTTGGCGGCGTCGATCTCTCGCTCGTCGTGGACCCGCTCAATAGCGATCACCGTCGGGTCGGGCGTGACGTCCACATCGACGAACTGCTCCACTACCAGCAGGCCCCCGCCGGGCCCGGTGGACGCGCCGGGCGGGCCGGCCAGGATGCTGCGGCTGTCCAACGCGAGATAGACGTCGTCGTGGCCGCGCTCACGCAGCAGTCTGCGCGCCCACGCGCGGAAGTCGGCCTCCAGCCGGACCCCGGCCGCCTCGCCGTACCGGGAACTGAGCACGCCGTAACGGGCCACGACGTCCAGCAGGGACTCGGGGTCGGCGCTCCAGCGGGGCTGCACCACCGCGACCGCGCTCACCCCGACCTTGCGCGCGTCCGCCAGCCGTACGGCGTCGGCCGACATCTCCACGGTCTGCGGCGCGTTGTCGAAGAGCAGCACGGACAACTCGCCGGTCGCGGGCAGCCTGCGGCCGGTGAACAGGCCGGTCACCGTGCTGTGCCGGCCGGGGCCGCACACCCGGCAGGGCACCCCGTTGCGGAAGATGACGGCCAGCCAGCCGACGTTCACCACGAGCCACCGCTCGGGCAGGGGGAATGGTCCCTTCACCAAGGTGGGCAGGACGTATGTCTCTGACATGCCGGAGACCTCCAGCGGGCGTTGAAGTCACTCGAAAGTGTTCCGGCTCGGGCCTTCTCCGACGATCGGACAAACCTGCTCTTCGCGACTGGCATCCTGGGCGGTCAGGCGGGGAAAACCCGGGGTGCTAGGCCTGGTTAACCACGGGCCGGGGGGTGGCTTGACCCAGTGGGGAGTACGGTTCGCGGCGGGCTGATGCCCGGCATGATCGCCGTGCCGGTCACGCTGCTCGCGCTCGCCGCGGCAGGGTGGGCGGCCATCGCCTCCTGGGGAGTCGGGCCGCCGACCGCGCTCTGGACCGACCTGGCCTACCGGGGGTTCGGAGTACCGCTGATCCTTGCGGGGGGCGTGCTGTGGACCCGCGCGGCGCGAGCCCGGGTGGGCGTGCTGCTGATCGCGCTCGGCGTCACCTACTACCTGCAGTTCCTCCGTGTCAGCAGCCACCCGGTCCTGTTCGCCGTGGGATTCTGCCTGGCCTTCCTGTACGTCGGGGTCTTCGGCCACCTGGCCCTCAGCCTGCCCTCCGGACGCCTGCGCGGGGTGGGCGACCGCGTCTACGTCGCGATCTGCTACCTCGCCTGCACGGGCACCCAGGTGGGCCGGTACCTCGCCGACCGCCCCGACGGGACGTGGAACTACAACATCGGGCAGGTCAACACGCGGTGGGCGATCGCGAGCAGCCTCATCCTGGCCGTGCTCGGCATTACGGGCATCGTCATCGTGCTGCGCCGCCTGCTGATCGCGCTCACCGTACGCCGTCGCCGTACCGGGCCGGTTTGGGCGATCCTGGTGATCGCCGGTGTGCTGCTCATCGCGTCCTCCCTGACCAGCGCGATGGGGTTGCCTCTCGACTTCCGCCTCGTCATCGAGGTGCTCATGCTCGGTGGCTCGGCGGCCGGGCTCATCGTGGCGTACATCGTCTCGGCCGGCCTTCAGTGGCGCAGGGAGATGCACATCGCGGAACTGCCCGCCCGGCTCGGGGAACTGCACGCCACGCCGCTGGACACGCTGCAGACGTCCCTCGCCGAAGCCGTCGGCGATCCCACGCTGCGCCTGCTGCTGCCCCGCCAGGGCGGCGTGCTCACCGATCTGTCCGGAAGCCGTGCCGACGACAGCCGGGACCCGGCGCGCACCCGCACGCCGGTCAGGCGCGGCGACGGGCTGCTGTGCGTCATCGAACACGACGCCGCCCTCACGGAAACCGGGCGGGCCACGGCGATCGCGTTCGCCCTCGCCGGCCTGGTGATGGAGAACGTCCGGCTGTACGAGCAGGTCAGCGAGTCGCGGCGGCGACTGCTCGAAGCCGAACTGGCCGAGCGCACACGGATCGAGCGTGCGCTTCACGACGGTGCCCAGCAGGGGTTCTTCGCCGTGCTGACCCTGCTCGGCGTGGCACACAGCAGGGCGGTGACCGATGGAAGCCACCAACTCGCCGACCTGCTGGCCACGGCGAAGAGCCAACTCACCGACTCCATGAAGACGCTGCGCGAGCTGTCCCAGGGACTGGACCCGTACGAGCTCGTCAAGAAGGGCCTGGGCAACACCCTCGGCAATCTGGCCCGCAACCACGGGGGACGGGTCACCTACCAGGTGCCCGACCGGCGCTGGCCGGGCCACGTGGAGTCCACTGCCTACTTCGTCATCGCGGAGGGCGTCACCAACGCGGTCAAGCACGCCACGCCCGGGGCGGCCATCCGCGTCGCGGTCGCACCGGACGGGGACGACGTGATCGTCACCGTCTCCGACGACGGACAGGGCGGCGCCGACGCCCGCGGCACCGGCCTGCGCGGGCTGACCGAGCGGGTCGCGGCCGTCGGGGGCGAACTGCGCGTCGACAGCCCACGCGGCGGAGGCACCCGCCTCGTGGCCCGCCTGCCCGGCGGGCCACCCGCCGACTCACCCGATCCCACAGAAGGAGACGCCCCTTGAAAGCTGTCGTCGTCGAGGACGACCCGATGCTGCGCACCACGTTCATCGCCGCCCTGACCGGCCTCGGCGTCGAGGTCGCAGGGAGTGCCGAAACGGCCGACGACGCCGTCGCCCTGGTCGACGAACACGCCCCGGACGTCGTCACCCTCGATCTGCGGCTGGTCAAGGAGGCCCAGCCCGCCGACGCGGGACTGCGCATCGCCGAACGCGTCCGGGCTCTCTACCCCGAGGTCGCCTTGCTGGTCCTCGCGACCGACCCGACGGTGGAGCACGTCAAACGGCTCATGGAACTGGAGCCGCCCAGCGCGGTCGGCCTCATGGCGAAGGGCAGCCTGGGCGACATGGAACTGATCACCGACGCGATGAGCCGGGTCGCCAAAGGCCAGGTCGTCATCGACCCCGGATGGGTCCGTGACCTCCTGGTTCCGCAGCCCCGGCCCGCCGACCGGGCGCCCGATCCGCTGGAGGGCCTGACGCCCCGTGAGCGGCAGATCCTGTCCCTCGTGGCCAGGGGACTGACCAACCTGGCCATCGCCCAGAAACTCTCCTGCACGCTGGGGAACGTCGAAAGGAACCTGTCGACCGTCTTCGGCAAGCTCGGCCTGGGTTCCGAGAACGAGCAGCGGCACCTCAACCGCCGGGTCGTGGCCACCTTGATGTACCTGGGCGCGGAAAACCAGCGGGACCGGTGAGGGAAACCTCGCTGACGTCCACCCGCGGAGCGGGGACCATCTGTCCTGTGCGGGGAGGGAGTGGACATGCGTGTCGTCGTCGTCGAAGGCACCCCCGCCCTGCGGGACGCCCTCGTCCGGGTGCTCACCGAGCGAGGGATCGAGGTGGTCGGCACGGCCTCCGGCCATGTCGACGGGCTGCGTGAGGTCGCCCGGTCGTCGCCCGACGTCGTCGTCCTCGACATCCACCTGCCGTTCGGCCGCCCGGGGGAGGGACTGGGGACGGCCCGGGCGATCCGAGCCGGGCACCCGGAAACAGGGCTGCTGGTGCTGTCGTCCCGGGTCGCGACCGACCATGTGCACCGCCTCGCCGGACCGCACCCCGCGGGCGGCGTCGGCTGCCTGCTGAAGGAGCGTCTGGGCGACCCCGACCGTCTCATCGGCACGCTGCGGCGTGTGCACGCGGGCGAGACGGTCATCGACTCCTTCGGTGACTGAGGCCGCCGGGGCGAGGACCGCCCCAGGCCCTGGCCAAGCTCTGCTCGAAATGAAGACATGAATCAGTCTTCATGTGTTCCTGTATGGTGGATGGCCACGCGCCCCCGCCAGAAGGACCCCTGATGACCTCCACGCTCGCGCCCCAGCCGGTCGAACGGGCGAAGCCCGCCCGCGCCGGAGCGGCGGCCCGGCGGCGTACCCGTGTTCTCGCGCTCCCCGAGGCGCGCTGGGCCGCCGCGGCCACCGCCCTCTTCCTGCTCGCGCTGCCCCTGCAGCTGACCGGCGCCCCCGTCTGGACCTGGGGAGCCCTGTACGCCCTGTCGTACGTCACGGGGGGCTGGGAGCCGGGGTGGGAAGGGCTCAAGGCGCTGAAGGACCGCACCCTCGACGTCGACCTGCTGATGGTCGTCGCCGCACTGGGCGCGGCCGCGATCGGGCAGGTCATGGACGGCGCCCTGCTCATCGTCATCTTCGCCACCTCGGGCGCGTTGGAGGCCCTGGCCACGGCCCGCACCGCCGACTCCGTGCGGGGCCTGCTCGATCTGGCTCCCGCCACCGCCGCCCGGCTGAGCCCGGACGGCGCCGAACAGGCCGTCCCCGTCGAGGAGCTGGCGGTCGGAGACACCGTCCTCGTACGCCCCGGGGAGCGGGTCGGCGCCGACGGACGCGTGCTGGACGGGGCGAGCGAGGTGGATCAGGCGACCATCACCGGCGAGCCGCTGCCCGTGGCGAAGGAGCCCGGCGACGAGGTCTTCGCCGGCACCCTCAACGGCACCGGCGCACTCCGGATCCGGGTGGAGCGCGACGCCTCCGACTCGGTGATCGCCCGGATCGTCCGCATGGTGCAGGAGGCGTCCGAGACCAAGGCGCCCACGCAGCTGTTCATCGAGAAGGTCGAACAGCGCTACTCACTGGGCATGGTGGCCGCGACCCTGGCCGTCTTCCTGGTGCCGCTCGCCTTCGGGGCCCAGCTCACCGACGCCCTGCTGCGCGCCATGACCTTCATGATCGTGGCGTCCCCGTGCGCGGTCGTACTGGCCACCATGCCGCCCCTGCTGTCGGCCATCGCCAACGCCGGACGCCACGGCGTGCTGGTGAAGTCGGCCGTGGTGATGGAGCGGCTCGGCCAGGTGGACGCCGTCGCCCTGGACAAGACCGGCACCCTCACCGAGGGCAGTCCCCGGGTGACCGACGTCCGGCCGCTGCCCGGATCCGGCCTGGACGAGGGGGAGTTGCTGGCACTGGCGGCAGGAGCCGAACGGCCCAGTGAGCATCCGCTGGCCCGGGCGGTCGTGGACGCGGCCCGCGAGCGTGGTCTCGACCTGCCCGACGCACAGGACTTCACCTCCGCGCCCGGCGTGGGAGTCACCGCCGTCGTCGGCGGCCGTACGGTGGAGGTCGGCGCACCGGCCCGGCTGGCCGGCACCGCCCTCGGCACGGTCGCGGAACTGGAGCAGTCCGGCCGTACCGCCGTCCTGGTCGTCGTCGACGGCACGCCCGCCGGACTGCTCGGCATCGCCGACCGGCTGCGCCCGGACGCCGCCGTCACCGTCGCCTCCCTCGCCCGGCTCACCGGCACCGCCCCGGTGCTCCTCACCGGCGACAACCCGCGCGCCGCCGCGCATCTCGCCGCCGAAGCCGGCATCGACGACGTGCGTGCCGGGCTGCTGCCGCAGGACAAGCTGGCGGCCGTGAAGGAGATGGAGAGCGTGGGCCGCAAGGTGCTGGTCGTCGGCGACGGCGTCAACGACGCTCCCGCGCTGGCCGCCGCGCACACCGGCCTCGCCATGGGCCGGGCCGGCTCCGACCTGGCCCTGGAGACCGCGGACGCCGTCATCGTGCGCGACGAACTCGCCGCGATTCCCGCCACGGTCGCCCTGTCCCGGCGCGCCCGGCGCCTCGTCGTGCAGAACCTCGTGATCGCCGGGGTGTTCATCACCGGCCTCGTCGTCTGGGACCTGGCCGGTGACCTGCCGCTCCCCCTGGGCGTCGCGGGCCACGAGGGCTCCACCGTCCTGGTGGGCCTGAACGGGCTGCGGCTGCTGAGGGAAGGGGCCTGGCAGCGGGCTGCCGCCGGTGGAGACGGCTGACCAAGGGCGGTCAGCGCACCGGTGGGGGAGCGCTGCTCGCCCGCACCACGAGGTCCACGGGCACGAGGGTGTCGACGCGGGACCGCTCGCCCGGGCCGTCGATGCGGTCGACCAGGAGCCGCAGAGCACGGGTGCCGATCTCCGCGAAGTCGGTGCGGACGGTGGTCAGCGGCGGCAGGAAGTGCGCGGCTTCGGGGATGTCGTCGTAACCGACGACGCTGACGTCCCCGGGGACGGACCGCCCGGACTCGTGCAGGGCGTGCAGCAGACCCAGCGCCATCTGGTCGTTGCAGGCGAACACCGCCGTCACCTCCGGGCGCCGGGCCAGCCGACGGCCCAGGTCGTACCCGGATCCGGCGCTCCAGTCCCCGGCCAGGGGTTCGGGAACGGTGGCACCGGCCGCCCGGAGCGTCTCCTGCCAGCCTGTCAGCCGGTGGTCGGCGGAGGTCCACCCCGCGGGCCCCGCGATGTGCCACACGGTGGTGTGGCCGAGGCCGAGGAGATGCTCGGTGGCCTTGCGGGCGCCGATGCGGGAATCGCCGGTGACCAGGGACGTCTCGTCGTCGAGCGCGTTCTCCAGCACCACCAGGGGAGTGCCCAGAGCGGTCGCCTTCGCCAGGGTCCGGCCCACCCACAGCTGGGGCGCGATCGCGATCACGCCGTCCGCGCCCTCGGCCGACAGCCGGTTCACGGCCTCGACGACGGTGTCGTGGTCGGCGGTGTCCAGGGCGATGGAGCTGACGAGGTAACCGGCCTCCAGGGCGGCCGTGTTGATCGCGGTGAGGATCGACGCGGGCCCGTACCGCGCGGCGTCGAAGGAGATGACCCCGAGCATCCGGGTCCTGCCGCTGGCCAGGGACCGCGCGCTGCGGCTGGGCCGGTAGCCGAGGGCACGCATGGCGTCCAGAACCGCCTCGCGGGTCTCACTGCGGACGGCCGGATGGTCGTTGAGCACCCGCGACACGGTCTGCTTGGAAACCCCCGCCATCCTGGCCACGTCGGCCATCACCGGCCGCGCCCCCGCGAAGTTGCGCCTGCTGCGGCCCTTGGGAGCAGGGCCGTCGGAGGCGCTCGGTGTCATGGCGGATGATTCCTCGCGGTCGGCACGGCGGTCCTGACCCGCCCGGCAGGTGCACAGCATAGGCCGGGAGGTGCCCCGTGCGGTCCTCGGCCGGGCCGAACCGTCCGGCGGCGGGCCGAGGAACGCACGGCGTGCCTCACCAGGTGTTCTCCGGACCGAGGTCGGGGGTGTCGGTGAGCCGGGCGCTGGTGGTTGTGGTGCCGTGCAGCTCCAGCAGAACGAGTTCGTTGTCGCCCGGGCGCAGGACCGGGGCCGGGACGTACAGCGTGCGCTGTGGGCCGCGGTTCCAGTAGCGGCCCAGGTGGAAGCCGTTGACCCAGGCCTGGCCCTTCGACCAGCCGGGCAGGGAGAGGAAGGTGTCGGCGGGGGTGTCGACGGCGAACGTGCCGCGGTGGAAGGCCGGGACGGTGACCGGCGCCTGCCCGGCCGGGGCGAACGGCACCGCGGCCAGGCCGTCCAGCGGCAGCGGCAGGCAGTCCCAGCCCGTCAGGGCCGTTCCGTTGAGGAAGACGGGCCCGAGCAGGCCCTTGGGAGCGCCGATCCGGGGGCCGTAGTTGACGCCGCCCATGTTCTCGACGAGCACTTCCAGCGTCGCCCCGGGGCACGGCACCCGCACGGGCAGCGACTCGTCGTGGCGCTCCCTCTCCAGCACGCCGACGGGCGCACCGTCGACGAAGACCTGGGCGCGGTCGCCGACCCCCCGGGCGAAGTGCAGCAGGCCGTCGCCACCGACCGGGAGGGTGGTGCGGTAGAGCGCGTAGCCGGTGCGCTGCCCGAGCTCGTCCATGGTCACGGGCGCGTCGGCGCGCACGGCCGCCGCGAGCGAGCCGACGAGGGGCAGGAGTGGGGCACGGCTGCTCAACTCGACCGAGGTGGGCGGAAGTTTCTTGCTCGGAGCCGGGGCGGGCTCCTCGGGCACGGCCGCGTGCCGGGCGATGACCTCGCGGAAGGCGTGGTACTTCGGGCCGGGGTCGCCGCATTCGGTGAGCGCGGCGTCGTAGTCGTAGGACGTGACGGTGGGCGTGTATGCGTGCTTGTGGTCGGCGCCGTTGGTGAGGCCGAAGTTGGTGCCGCCGTGGAACATGTAGATGTTCACCGACGCCCCGGCGGACAGCAGCCGGTCCAGGTCCGCGGCGGCGTCGGCCGCGTCCCGCACGTGGTGGGGGCCGCCCCAGTGGTCGAACCAGCCGATCCAGAACTCGGCGCAGAACAGCGGGCCCTCGGGCCGGTGCTCGCGCAGCCGGGCCAGGGACCGCTCGACGCGGCTGCCGAAGGTGCCTGCGGTCAGCACGCCCGGCAGGCTTCCCGCGGCCAGGTGCTCGGGGTCGGCCTGGTCGCAGGTGAACAGCAGCTCCTCCACGCCGCGGGAGCGGAAGGCGTCGGTGAGGTGCTTCAGATAGGCGCCGTCGTCGCCGTAGGCCCCGTACTCGTTCTCGACCTGTACGGCGATGACCGGACCGCCCGCCGCCGCCAGGTGCGGGCGGAGCGCGGGCAGCAGCAGGTCGAGGTAGCGGTCGACGGCCCCGGTGAAGCGGGGGTCGCTGGTGCGCAGCCGGAGGTCCGGCTCGGAGGTCAGCCAGTCGGGCAGGCCGCCCCCGTCCCACTCGGCGCAGATGAACGGACCCGGACGCAGCAGTACCCGCAGTCCCTCCTCCCCCGCGAGCCGGAGGAAACGGGGCAGGTCGAGGAAGCCGTCGAGGACGAGAGGGCCCTCGGGGGCGGGTTGGTGGTGGTTCCACGGGATGTACGTCTCCACCGTGTTAAGCCCCATCAGCCGCGCCTTGCGCAGCCGGTCGGACCACAGCTGGGGGTGGACGCGGAAGTAGTGCAGCGCACCGGAGATGATCCGGAACGGCTCGCCGTTCAGCAGGAATCCGTCGGACGTCGTCGTCAGGGCGGGCATGTGGAAGCGTCCCTTCGGGAGAGGGGGAGTACGGTCAGCGGGAGCGGGTGGCGCGGATCAGCCAGAGCGTGGCGGACAGGCAGAGCGCCGACACGCCGCAGAGCAGGAGCGGCACGGCGCGGACCCCGGACCACTCGATGGCCTTGCCCAGAGCCGGTCCCGCGGCCACGCCCCCGGCCATGGAAGCCGCGATGACCAGCGCACCGGCCCGCCGGGCCCGCGGTGCGACCCGGTTCAGCCACGGCAGTCCGGTGGGGAAGATCGGCGCGATGAACAGACCGACACCGGCGTAGGCGTAGGGCGCCAGTGCCGGGACGGCCGCGGCCAGCAGACACACCGTCATCCCGGCGCAGGAGACGGTGATGATGGCCTGGGCGGAGAAGCGCAGCGCGAGCGGGGCGACCAGGAAGCGGCCGGCGGTCATCATGAGCCAGTACACGGAGGTGGCGGTGGCGGCGGCCCCCGCGCCGTAGCCGACGGTCTCCAGGTGCGTGGGCTCCCAGCCGCCCACACCCGCCTCGATGCCGACGTGCAGCACGTAGAGGACGACGAAGAGGGCGAGCACGGAGCCGAGGCTCCGCCCGAGGACGGCTCCGCCGACGGCCCGTTCCCCGGGCGTGACGGGCGCCTGGTTCCCCACGCCCCGCAGGCACAGCAGCAACGGCAGATCGGCGAGGGCGAACACGAGGAACACGACCGGGTAGTGCTCGGAGCCGACCGCGCCGATCACGGCGGGGCCGAGGATGGCACCGATGCCGAAGTGCGCGTTGAGGATGTTCAGCATCGCGGTCGAGCGGTGGCCGAAGCCCACGGCGAACAACTGGTTGAGGCCGTAGTCGATGCCGCCGAAGCCGAGCCCGGCGAGCAGGGCCGCCGCCAGCGCGGTCGGCCAGTCGGGCGCCAGTGCGAAGCCTGCCGCGCCGACGGCCATCAGCAGATACGAACTGCCGAGGATCCGCCGGTTTCCTATCCGCCCGTAGAGCCGGTCGAACAGCAGCACACCGGCGACACCCCCGACGAAGTGCGCACTGAGCCCCAGCCCCGCGGCGGACGGCGACAGCCCGAACTCCGCACGCAGAGCGGGGATCGCCGGCCCGTACAGCGCCTGCAGCGCCCCGATGAGCACGAAGCCGGCGCATGAGGCCAGGACGGCGGCCCTGCTGAAGAGCGGTGCGGGGGTGGGACGGGCGACACGCTCTTCGATCACGCGGACTCCGAGGGACGGGCCACCGAGTGGCGGGGCGGAGGGCACAGGCGCGTACGTCTGAATCAGACGCCTGATGTTACCGGTAACATGAGCCGGTCGACACCCCTCGGCAGGCCCGGGCCGGCCCGGGGCACCACAAGATCTCCCCCGCGCTCCCACGAAGCCCGAAGATCCACCAGGATTGCCCTGTTCCCGTTCGGGTACGCGAGCAGGACCGTACCCGGGGCGGATCTTGCCCCGGGCAGGCCGCACGACCGCCGCTACCAGGGAATGTGCCATGGAGACACCCGCAAACGACCCCACGCCCACGCCCGCCCAGCGGGCACTGGACGTCCTCGCCGAGAACACCGAGGACGCGGCGGCTCTGGACGCGCTCGCCAACAGCGACGTGCTCATCCCCGTGCCCGACGACGCGGGCGACGCCGACGCAGCCAACCCCTCGACGGTGGCGCTGCCCGTGCTGGAACAGCCGGGCGGCGAACCGGTGGTGCCCGTGTTCACCTCCGAGGTGGAGATGGCCGGGCTGCTGCCGTTCGTCTCCCGCTACCGCATGGTGCCGCTCGGCGCCCTCGCCGCACAGTGGCCGGCCGACGACCTGTCGCTCACCATCGACGGCAGCTCGGAGCACCGGCTGACGCTGACCTCGGAGGGAGTCCGCACCCTGCTGGTCCGTTGACAGCACGCGCGCCGACGGCCCACGCGGTCGCGGCGCGGGTCAGAGCACCTTGCCTGGGTTCGGAATGAGCCGGGGGCGAGAGCTTGATCCGCCGCTGCACCGCGTGGGCCGCCGGCCCCCGCCCGCCTACGCGCCCAGCGTCCGGGCCAGCGCCGCGCGCTGCAGGGGCAGCACCTCGGCGTGCAGGTCACGGCCCTTGGCGGTCAGGGCGACCCACACACCCCGCCGGTCCTCCATGCAGACGGACCGTGTCACCAGACCGTCCTTCTCCAGCCGGGCGATCAGCCGGGACAGCGCGCTCTGGCTGAGGTGGACCCGCCCGACGAGGTTCTGCACACGGCACTGCTCGCCCTCCTCGGGCGCCGCAGCAGCGAGCATGTCCAGGACCTCGAAATCGGACGCGCCGAGACCGTGCGGATGCAGCGCCCGGTCGATCTCGCACATCGTGCGCGCGTGCGCCGACAGGATGTCCCGCCACCGGTCCTCGAGCTGCCCGCCAGCCGTTTTCGACGCCATAGGGGAACGGTAACACCGGCGCGGGGTTTCAATGACCGTGCATGCAGTACGGGCTCGTCGCCCGGATGCGGAACCGCCCGCCCCCTGCCGCCGAGCCGGACCGCACAGGCTCCCGGCAGGGCGCCGAGCCTCAGGCCGACTCCCGCCTCACCAGCTCCGTCGGAAGGATCACCGCCGCCGGATCCTCGCCCCCGATCTGCGCGAGCAGCACCCGCACCATCTCGTTGCTGATGCGGTCCCAGGGCTGCCGGATGGTCGTCAGACCGGGACTGGAGGCCACGGCGGCCGGCGAATCGTCGAAGCCGCCGAGCGCCACGTCCTGCGGCACCCGCCGCCCGGCCCGGCGCAGTGCCGTGAGCGCCCCCTGCGCCATGAGGTCGGAGGCCACGAACACCGCGTCGATGTCCGGGGCCTGCGCAAGCAGCCGCTCGGCGCCCGCCTCGCCGCTCGCCCTGCCGAAGTCACCGGAGACGACCAGCCGCTCGTCGAACTCCAGGCCCGCCTCCGCCAGCACCTCCTTGTAGCCGGCGAGGCGATCGACACCGCCGGGTGTGGTCAGCGGTCCGGTCACCGTGCCCACCCTGCGCCGCCCGAGCGACAACAGGTGGCGCACCATGTCGCGGGCCCCGTCGCGGTCGTCGGCGGCCACGTAACTCACCTTGGAGGCCGGCCCGATCGGCTTCCCGCACGTGACCAGCGGCACCCCCGCCTCGCGCAGCCGCTCCGCGACGGGGTCACCGGAGTGGCTGGAGACCAGCAGCACCCCGTCGACGTGACCGGCGGTGATGTACCGCGTGATGCGCCGCCGTTCGTCCTCGGTGCCCGCCAGCATCAGCAGCAGCGGGATGTCGTGCGCGGCGAGCGCCTGGGTGCAGCCGCGCAGCAGGACGTTGAAGTTGGGGTCCTCGAAGAACCGCTCCTGCGGCTCGGTGAGCAGGAAGCCGACCGAGTCGGACCGCCCGGTGATCAGGGAGCGGGCGTGCCGGTTGACGACGTAACCCGTTCTGCGGATGGCCGCGTTGACCGCCTCCTGGGCGGCAGGGCTGACGTAGTGGCCGCCGTTGAGGACGCGCGAGACGGTGCCGCGCGAGACCCCCGCCTCGCGCGCCACGTCGTGGATCGTGGGCGGCCTGCGCCTGCCTCCCGCAGCGTTCATGGTCATGACCTTACGGCTCCGGAGACCGGATCCGGACTCCGGAGGCGGGGGACGACCGGGAAGAAGGCGACCAGCGGGAGCACCGCGAGGACGTCGGCGGAGCCCGGCGGCGCGGCCTGCGGCGGCGCCGGGCGCCGTTCGGGCACGACGACCGGGGGACTGGCCGAACTCCGCCCTGCGAAGGGGTAGTTCGGTATCGGTCAACGATGCCGAGTCCCGGACAGGGCGGCGTCGACTGCGAGACAGTGGGAAGGCTCGGTGAGAGGGCGAAGCCGCGAGGCAGGGGCACGACATGCTGAGGACTCCCACGGACGAGACGCGGCTGCGCATTCTGGCTTGGCTGAAGGAACCCGGTCCCGCGGCGGACGGTGTCACCGCGGACGCCGTCGCCGAGCGGTTCTCGCTACCGCGCCCGGTCGCCGCCACCCATCTGCGGCTGCTGGAGGCCACCGGCATGCTGCGCACCAGCAGGTCCGCGGGCCGTGTGCGCTACCACCGCGACGACATGCGGATCGCCGAGGTCGCCCGGATGTTCGAGAAGGGCTGGTAGGCGACCCGGTACCCGCCATATCGCCCCCGATGACGAAGGACACGCGCACTATGGACCGTCCCACGGCACTCGTCCCCCGCCACTACATCGCGGTGGGCCCCGGACCCGAGGACGTGGTCGCCGACCCGCGCGGCCGCGTCCTCACCGGCGTCGCGGACGGCCGCATCCTGCGGCTCGACGCCCTCGCCGACCCGGTCGCGGCCCGCGTCGAAGTGCTCGCCGAGACCGGTGGCAGGCCGCTCGGGTTGGAACTCCTCCCCGACGGCGACCTGTTGGTCTGCGATGCCGAACGCGGACTGCTGCGGGTCGGCACCGGCGACGGCACGGTTCGGATCCTCGCCGACGAGGTGTCGGGAGAGCCGCTGCGGTTCTGCAGCAACGTCGTGTCCCTCTCCGACGGGAGCGTCTACTTCACCGTCTCCAGCCGTCGGTACCCGCTGGAGCACTGGATCGGCGACATCGTCGAACACACCGGGACGGGGCGGCTGCTGCGGCTCGCCCCGGGCTCCGACGCGGCCGAGGTGGTGCTGGACGGGCTGCAGTTCGCCAACGGGGTCGCCGTCGGCGCGGACGAGTCGTTCCTCGTCGTCGCCGAGACCGGCGCCTGCCGGCTCCTGCGCCACTGGCTCACCGGGCCGCGGGCCGGGCGGAGCGAACCGTTCGCCGAGAACCTCCCGGGGATGCCCGACAACCTCTGGCGTGGCGCGCCGGACGGACCGATCTGGGTGGCCCTCGCCGGGCCCCGCGTCCCGCCCCTCGACGTGCTCCACCGCAGTGCGCCCGGGGTCCGGGCCGCCGCCGCGCGCGTCGCCGTGCGCGCCCCGTTCCGCCCCACGGGCACGATCGCCCTCCAGGCCTTCGACGACGAGGGCCGCGTCGTGCACCACCTCGCCCGCCGCCACTCCGGCTACCGCATGCCCACCAGCGTCTGCGAAGCGGGCGGGTACCTGATCCTCGGCAGCATCTGGGAACGGGGCGTGGCGGTCTGCGAGCCGCCGACCCTGAAGTGACCTGCGTCGTCCGTCCAGAGGTGGCCTGCGTCGTCCGTCCAGAGGTGGCCTGCGTCGGCTGTCCCGGGGTGGGCCTGCGCCGGCAGTCCCGAGGTGACCCGCATCGTCCGTCTCGGCCTCGGCGTGACCCCGCCCCGCCCCGGGGTTAACCTGAACTCCGGCCGCGACCCCCTCGCGGCGCGGCGGTGGGGCCCGCCGTACCCGAACCGCGGCGAGGACGCCGCCAACGGTCCCTACTTGCGACGGCACGCGCCCGCACGACCCCGGGCTCCCGGCGAGTAGGAGACACCCCCATGACATCCCCCGAGAGCCTCCGCCTGCGGGTCCCCACCCCGCGGCAGCCGTCCTGGCGCACCCAGGCGCCCGTCGTCGGGGTCGTGGCACTCGGCGGGGGAGCGGGGGCGACCGCCCGCTACGCCGCCTCCCTCTGGTGGCCCACGCCCCCGGGCGGCTTCCCCTGGACGACCCTCTGGGTCAACATCGCCGGCTGCGCCGTGATCGGCGTCTTCATGGTGATCATCACCGAGGTCCGTACCGCCCACCCTCTGGTCCGCCCCTTCTTCGGCACCGGCGTCCTCGGCGGCTTCACCACCTTCTCGACGTACGCCGTCGACATCCACAAACTCATCGACGGCGGCCGCCCCGGCCCCGGTCTGGCCTACCTCGCCGCGACCCCGTTCGCGGCCCTCACGGCGGTGTGGCTCGCGGCCGGGACGACCCGCCGCGTCCTGAAAAGGAGGCAACGATGACGAGGCCGAACGGCAGGGCCCTGCGTCTGACCGTCTTCATCGGCGAGAGCGACACCTGGCATCACAGGCCCCTCTACTCGGAGATCGTCCACCGGGCCCACACGGCGGGCCTCGCGGGCGCCAGCGTCTTCCGCGGCATCGAGGGCTTCGGCGCCTCCGCCCTGATCCACACCTCGCGGTTGCTCTCCCTCAGCGAGGACCTGCCGGTCGCCGTGGTGATCGTCGACACCGAACCGCGCGTGCGCGCCTTCCTCCCGCAACTCGACGACATCGTCACGGAGGGGCTCGTGACCCTCGACGACTGCGAGGTGATCCACTACGCCGGACGCGGGGACGATCCCGGCACAGCGGACACGAAGGGTAAGAGCTCGTTGTGAACTGGCTGCTGGTCGTCTGCGGCGCGATGGTGGGCGCCCCGCTGCGCTACCTCACCGACCGGGCGGTCCAGGCGCGCCACGATTCGGTCTTCCCCTGGGGCACCTTCACGGTCAACGTCACCGGCTCCCTCGTCCTCGGCCTGCTCACCGGAGCCGCCACCCACGTCCAGTTGCTGCTCGGCACCGGCCTGTGCGGCGCCCTGACGACCTACTCGACGTTCTCCTACGAGACGCTGCGGCTGGCGGAGACCGGGGCACGTCTCCAGGCCGCCCTCAACGTCGGCGTCACCGTGGCGGTCGGCCTTGCCGCCGCCTTCGCGGGGGCGGCACTGGCGCGTATGTGAGGCGCGTCCATGAGCTCCGTTCTCGTCCGGGTGTAGTAAGACGGTCCCCTCCGCTCCCGCCCCCGAGCAGAACTGGATCCCATGAGCGTCATCAGCGTCGGTCAGGCCGTCGTCCTCGGAGCCGTCGAGGGGGTGACCGAGTTCCTGCCCGTCTCCTCCACCGGCCATCTGAAGATCGTCGAGGGCCTGATGGACATCCCCGTCGACGACGACGCCGTGGTCGGGTTCTCGGCCGTCATCCAGGTCGGCGCGATCGCCGCGGTGCTCGTGTACTTCTTCAAGGACATCGTGCGGATCGTCTCCGCCTGGGGGAGGGGCCTGCGCGACCGTGAGGAGCGGTACCACCACGACTACAAGTTCGCCTGGTGGGTGATCTGCGCGACCATCCCTATCGTCGCCGTCGGGCTCGCCGCCAAGCCGCTCATCGAGGGCCCCCTCGCCTCGCTGTGGGTGGTCGCAGGCTCCCTGATCGTCGGCAGCGGCGTGATGTGGGCGGCGGACCAGATGGGCCGGCACAAGCGCGGCGAGGACGACACGTCCTTCAAGGACGCGATGCTGGTCGGCAGCTCCCAGATCCTCGCCCTGCTCTTCCCCGGCTTCTCCCGCTCCGGCGCGACCATGTCCACCGCGCTGATCCTCGACCTGGACCGCGTCGCCGCCACCCGGCTCTCCTTCTTCCTCGGCATCCCCGCGCTGACCGGTGCCGGCCTCTACGAACTCAAGGACGCCCTGGGCACGGGGGTGGGCGCGGCGCCGCTGGCCGTCGGCACGCTCGTCTCCTTCGTCGTGGCGTACGCCTCCATCGCCTGGCTGCTGAAGTTCGTCGCCAAGCACTCGTTCAACGCGTTCGTGATCTATCGGATCGTCGTGGGTGTGCTGCTGTTCGGGCTGCTCGGGGCGGGTGTGCTGCACAGTTGAGTGGTCTGCCGGGGGCGCCGTGGCTGTGCGCGGCGCCATCGTGGCTTGTCGCGCAGTTCCCCGCGCCCCTTCGGGGCGCTCCACCCTTGACAGCTTGAGCCTTCGCCCGGAGTATCTCTCCCGTGAACCTGTCAGACAGCCGGACAGCCGGACAGCCCGTGCGTCGCGTCAGTGCCATGGAAGCGGTGCTGGCGTACCTGCGCGGCGCCATCGAGCGGGGCGAGTACGCCATCGGTGACAAGCTCCCCTCCGAGGCGGAGCTGTGCCGCACCCTCGAGGTCTCCCGGCCCGTGCTGCGCGAGGCGCTGCGGGCGCTGCAGACCATGGGCCTGACCGTGTCCCGGACCGGCAAGGGCACCTTCGTCGTGGCCAGTACCGTCGAGGACCCCACCTTCGGCGACTACTCGGCCAGCGACCTGCTGGAGGTGCGCCGCCACGTCGAGATCCCGGTCGCCGGGTACGCGGCCCGGCGCCGCACCCCGGAGAACCTCGACCACCTGGCCCACCTCCTGGACCGGATGGAGCGCGAGACGGACACCACCGCGTGGGTCGCCATGGACACGCTGTTCCATCTCGCCGTCGCCGAGGCAGCCCAGAACCCGGTCTTCCGCCGGGTCATCGAGGAGATCCGGGACGCGCTGGCCCGCCAGTCCGCCTTCCTCAACGAGCTGGGGGGCCGCCGTGAGCAGTCCAACCGCGAGCACCGGGCGATCGTCGAGGCTCTGACCGACGGTTCCGAGACCGACGCGGTGGAGGCCATGGCCCACCATCTCGACCGCGTCGAAACCACCCTCACCGACATCGTGCGCTCCTCGCGCACGGACATCCCCACGGAAGGCGGAACCGAGGCGTGAGCGAGCAGTCCCTGCACGACGATGTGCAGAAACGTTCCATCCATGTCGATGCCGGAGACGCGGGCTACAGCAAGTCCCTGAAGTCGCGGCACGTCAACATGATCGCCATCGGCGGAGCCATCGGCACCGGGCTGTTCCTCGGCGCGGGCGGCCGTCTCGCCGACGCCGGCCCGTCGCTCTTCATCGCCTACGCGGTCTGCGGCCTCTTCGCCTTCCTCGTCGTGCGCGCCCTCGGCGAACTGGTGCTGTACCGGCCCTCCTCGGGCGCCTTCGTCTCCTACGCCCGCGAGTTCATGGGGGAGAAGGGCGCCTACACCGCCGGCTGGATGTACTTCCTCAACTGGGCGACCACCGGCATCGCCGACATCACCGCCGTCGCCACCTACACCCACTACTGGGGCATGTTCTCCGACATCCCGCAGTGGGTCATCGCGCTGATCGCGCTGGCCGTGGTGCTCACCGTGAACCTGATCTCGGTGAAGATCTTCGGCGAGCTGGAGTTCTGGTTCGCGATCGTCAAGGTCGGCGCCCTGGTCGTCTTCATGTGCATCGGCATCTTCCTGCTGGTCACGCAGCACCCCGTCGACGGCCACACCCCGGGCCCGTCCCTCATCGGCGACAACGGCGGCGTCTTCCCCCAGGGCCTGCTGCCCATGTTGCTGATCATCCAGGGCGTCGTCTTCGCCTACGCCTCCGTCGAGCTGGTCGGCGTCGCCGCCGGTGAGACCGAGAACCCCGAGAAGATCATGCCGAAGGCGATCAACTCGATCATGTGGCGCGTCGGCGTCTTCTACGTCGGCTCGGTCGTGCTGCTGTCGATGCTGCTGCCGTGGAACAAGTACACCGCCGGTGAGAGCCCCTTCGTGACGGTGCTGTCCAACATCGGCATCCCGGCGGCCGGCGGCGTGATGAACCTCGTCGTCCTCACCGCCGCCATGTCCTCCCTGAACTCCGGTCTGTACTCCACCGGCCGCATCCTGCGCTCCATGGCCATGTCCGGATCCGCCCCCAGGTTCACCTCCGTGATGAGCCGCAGCCAGGTCCCCTACGGCGGCATCCTGCTCACCAGCGGCATCTGCGTGCTGGGCGTCGGCCTCAACTTCGTCGTGCCCGCCGAGGCGTTCGAGATCGTGCTGAACTTCGCCGCGATCGGCATCCTCGCCACCTGGGGCATGATCATGATCTGTCACCTCCTCTTCTGGCAGAAGACCCAGAAGGGCGAGCTGACCCGCCCGGGTTACCGGCTCCCGGGTTCCCCCTGGACCGAGATCGTGACGCTGGTGTTCCTCGCCTCCGTCCTGGTCCTCATGTACGCCGACGGCGGCGCGGGCCGCACCACCGTGCTGTGCCTGCCGCTGATCGTCGGGGCCCTGGTCGTCGGATGGTTCGGCATCCGCGGCCGTATCGCACGCAAGTCCACCACCGGAGCCGACGCGTGACGAACGCGTCGCTCCCCGAGAAGCAGGCAGTGATGTTCAGCAGTTCTCTCGCGGACGCACCCCTTGTCCGTGAACCCCTCCACGCCCCCGTCGCCCACCTCATCCGCGGCGGAATCGTCGAAGGCATCCACTACGGCTCCGTCGTCGTCCTCGACGCCGACGGAGAGGTCCGGCTCCAGATCGGAGACATCGAGGCCGCCTTCTACCCCCGCTCCGCGATCAAGCCCGTGCAGGCCGTGGCCATGGCCCGGGCCGGGCTGCCGCTCGACGGCGAGCTGCTGTCGCTGACGGCCGCCAGCCACTCCGGCGAGGAACGCCACCTCGCCGGGGCCCGGCGCATCCTGGAACTCGCCGGACTCACCGAGGACCACCTGCGCAACGTCCCGGACCTGCCGTTCGACCCGGTCGTCCGGGACGCGTGGGTGCGCGAGGGCCGACTGCCCTCACGGCTCGCCCAGAACTGCTCCGGCAAGCACGCGGCCATGCTCTACACCTGCACCCTCAACGGCTGGTCCCTGGAGGACTACCTCGACCCCGGCCACCCGCTGCAGCAGGCCATCGCCGAGATCGTCGAGGACCTCACCGGGCAGCGCATCGCCGGCGTCACCGTCGACGGCTGCGGCGCGCCCCTGTTCTCCCTCTCCCTGCACGGACTGGCCCGGGCCGCCGCCCGGATCACCACCGCCGCGCCGGGCACGCCCGAGGCCAGGGTCGCCGACGCGATGCGGGAACACGCCGAGATGGCCTCCGGATCCGGCCGGGACGTCGCCGCGTTGATGCGGGCCGTGCCGGGGCTGTTGTCCAAGGACGGCTTCGAGGGCGTGCAGGTCGCTGCGCTGGCCGATGGGCGGGCCGTGGCGGTGAAGATCGCCGACGGGGCGAACCGGGCGCGTGTGCCGGTGGCTGCCGCCGCGCTGGCCCGGGCCGGTGTCGATCCGGAGTTGCTTGCCGAGTTCCAGGGCGAGCCGCTTCTGGGGGGCGGGCGGGAGGTCGGGCGAGTGCGGCCCGCCCGTTCGCTGGAGCCGGCCGCCGCTTCGGCCCGCGCCTGACGCCGTGCCCGGTCTCCCCGTCGGCGGCTGCGGGCCGCACGAGGCTGGTCGCGCAGTTCCCCGCGCCCCTTTCAGGGGCGCTTCCCACGCTGTACCTCAGAGAAGAGGACCCTCACCGTCATGACCGCCGCCACCCGTTCCGAGCACGATCTGCTCGGTGACCGTGACGTACCCGCCGAGGCGTACTGGGGTGTGCACACCCTGCGGGCCACGGAGAACTTCCCCATCACGGGCATGACCATCTCCGCCTACCCGCACCTGATCGACGCCCTCGCCGCCGTCAAGGAGGCCGCCGCCCTCGCCAACGAGGAGCTCGGTCTGCTGGAGCCGAGGAAGGCCGCCGCCATCGTCGAGGCCTGCCGGGAGATCCGCGACGGCAAGCTGCACGACCAGTTCGTCGTGGACGTCGTGCAGGGTGGCGCCGGCACCTCCACCAACATGAACGCCAACGAGGTAGTGGCGAACCGGGCGCTGGAGCTGCTGGGCCACGCCAAGGGCGAGTACGGGTTCCTGCACCCCAACGAAGACGTCAACCTCGGCCAGTCCACCAACGACGTCTACCCGACCGCCGTCAAGATCGCGACGGTGTTCGCGGTGCGCGGCCTGCTCGACGCGATGTCCGTCCTGCAGGACACGTTCGCCCGCAAGGCCGTCGAGTTCCGCGACGTGCTCAAGATGGGCCGCACCCAGTTGCAGGACGCGGTGCCCATGACGCTGGGCCAGGAGTTCTCCGCTTACGCCGTCATGCTGGACGAGGACCGCTCCCGGCTCGCCGAGGCCGTCCAGCTGATCCACGAGATCAACCTCGGCGCCACCGCGATCGGCACCGGGCTCAACGCCCCCGCCGGATACGCCGAAGCGGCCCGCCGCCACCTCGCGGCCATCACCGGGCTGCCCCTGGTGACCGCGGCCAACCTGGTCGAGGCGACCCAGGACTGCGGTGCCTTCGTGCAGATGTCCGGGGTGCTCAAGCGCATCGCGGTCAAGCTGTCCAAGAGCTGCAACGACCTGCGGCTGCTGTCCTCCGGCCCGCGCGCCGGCCTCGGCGAGATCAACCTGCCGCCGGTGCAGGCCGGTTCGTCCATCATGCCCGGCAAGGTCAACCCCGTCATACCCGAGGTCGTCAACCAGGTCGCCTTCGAGGTCATCGGCAACGACGTCACCATCACCATGGCCGCCGAGGCCGGGCAGCTCCAGCTCAACGCCTTCGAGCCGATCATCCTGCACTCCCTGTCGGAGTCGATCACGCACCTGCAGAGCGCCTGCCTGACCCTGGCCGAGCGGTGCGTCTCCGGCATCACCGCCAACACCGAGGCACTGCGCGCGAGCGTCGAGAACTCCATCGGGCTGGTCACCGCCCTCAACCCGCACATCGGCTACACGGCCGCCACCGACATCGCCAAGGAGGCCCTCGCCACCGGCCGGGGCGTGGCCGAACTCGTGCTGGAGAAGGGCCTGCTCCCCGCCGGGACACTCGCCGGCCTGCTGCGCCCCGAGGTCCTCGCCGGCAGCGGTCCGGCACCGGCCTGACCTGCCGGAGCGCACCGGGACCGGCGGAGGGACAATACCGATCATGACGTCGTCGACCACCTTCCAGCCGGTCCTGGAGCGCATCGCCGAGGAGATCGAGCGGACTCCCGGCCGCGGCCGGCCCGCCGACTACATCCCGGCGCTCGCCGCCTGCGATCCGCGCAGCTTCGGCATGGCCGTCGCCGAGCCGGACGGCACGGTGTACGGGGTGGGGGACTGGCGGCAGCCGTTCTCGGCGCAGTCCCTCACCAAGGTGTTCACCCTCGCCCTCGACCTGGCCCGCGAGGGCGACGTCCTGTGGGAGCACGTGGGCCGCGAGCCCTCCGGCAACCCCTTCAACTCCCTCGTCCAGCTGGAGTACGAGAACGGCATCCCGCGCAACCCGTTCATCAACGCGGGCGCCCTCGTCGTCACCGACCGACTGCACACCCGCACCGGCGACGCGTCGGGCGAACTGCTGTCGTTCCTGCGGGCGGAGAGCGGCAACCCCGACCTGACCTTCGACCAGGAGGTCGCCGCGTCCGAAACCGCCCACGGCGACCGCAACGCCGCGCTCGGCCACTTCATGGCGTCCTACGGCAACATCGACAACCCCGTGCCGACGCTGCTGGAGCAGTACTTCCGGCAGTGCTCGATCGCCGCGTCCTGCGCCGACCTGGCCCTCGCCACCAGCTTCCTCGCCCGGCACGGCATCCGCGCCGACGGCACCCGCCTGCTCACCCGCAGCCAGGCCAAGCAGATCAACGCCATCATGCTGACCTGCGGCACATACGACGCGGCCGGCGACTTCGCCTACCGGGTCGGCCTGCCCGGCAAGAGCGGGGTGGGCGGCGGCATCATCGCGGTCGTACCCGGCCGCTGCACCCTGTGCGTGTGGAGCCCGGGCCTGGACGAGCGGGGCAACTCGGTGGCGGGCGTGGCCGCCCTCGACCGGTTCACGACCCTGACCGGCCTGTCGGTGTTCTGACCGGCGGCCCCACCTGTCCGCGGGCGACTCAGCCGAGGAACTCCTCCAGCATCGGCAGCAGCAACTCCGTGCGCCGCATGAGCGCCATGTGGGTGGTGTCCGGGAGCACCGCCAGCCGGGCGTCGGGGATCAGGTCACGCATCTCGGCGGCGTGCTCGACCCGCAGGAAGTCCGTGTCGCCGAGCACCAGGAGCGTGGGGGCGGCCAGCGCGCGCAGGTCGTCCGCGGTCCAGGGCAGCGGGGCGTGCGCCGCCGTCCCGCACTTGGCCATGAAGTCCGCGAAGTGCCCGGGATCCGGTGCCACGGCCGCGTAGGCGTCGGCCATCTCCTGGAAATCCGCCTGGCTCGGCAGCCGCGGCGAGGCGTACTCCGGGTCCCGGACCTCCTCGTAGTAGCCGTCCTGACGGTAGTGGGTGGCGGCGAGGACCAGCCGCCCCACCCGCTCGGGGTGGCGCACGCCCACTTCGAGGGCGGTCAGGCCGCCGAGGCTGAAGCCCAGGAGATCCGCCCGCTCGATGCCCAGTTCGTCCAGCAGGGCGACCACGTCCGAGGCGAGGCCGGGCACGCTCATCTCCCGCTCGATGTCGGCCGTGTGCCCGTGGCCCTGCAACTCGGGGGCCACGACCGGGCGTGTGGCCGCGAGCGCCGGCAGGACGGCCCCGAAGGACAGGCCGACGGTGAGAACCCCACCGTGCAGCAGCACCAGGGGCCGTTGCCCGCTGTCGGTGCCGTGCAGCTCGTAGTACATCTCCAGGCCGTTGACCTTCGCGTAGGCCGAGGTGCCGGTCATGGGATCACGTCCGTTCGTCGGTGTGCTGACGGGGTTGGGACTCTCGCCCCGGCGGGAACTCATCGGCCGGTGATCACCGGCCGGTCACCGCGGGGCCGCCCTCCGGAGAGGGGTGCGTCCCCTTTCGGCCATCCGCCGTTGACACGCTGCCCGAGTGTTGGCCATGGCTTTCCCCGTCGATCTCCGCCGCTGCCAGATGCTCGGTCTGGCCGGTACCGCCTGCCTCGCCCTGGGCGGTGAGACGGCCGGTGCCCTGCCCGTGGAGGACCTTCTCCACCCGGCCTCCGCTCGCGCCGCTCTCGGCCTGGTCGGCGCGTACTTCGGCGTCGTCCTGCTGATAGCGGCCTGGGCGCTGCTGGGCCGGCTGGTCCGAAGGCCGAGACCACCCGCGCCGCGCGCCCTGCTGCTCGTGCTCGCGGCATGGGCGGCTCCGCTGCTGCTCGCCCCGCCGCTGTTCAGCCGGGACGTCTACAGCTACCTCGCTCAGGGGGCGATGGTCGAGGCGCACCTGGACGTCTACGCGCACGGGCCGTCCCTGCTGGGTGGTCCGCTCGCCGACGAGGTCGCCCCGCTCTGGCGGCACACCGGTGCCCCGTACGGGCCGGTGTTCCTGGTCGTGGCGGCGGCCCTGTCGGGTCTGACCCGCGGCGAACTGCCCGCCGGACTGCTCGGGATGCGGCTCGTCGCCCTCGCCGGCGTAGCCCTGATGGCGGCCGCGCTGCCACGTCTCGCCCGCCACAACGGCGCCGACCCGAGCGCGGCGCTGTGGCTGGGCGCCCTCAACCCGCTCGTCCTGCTGCACCTGGTCGCGGGCGCCCACAACGACGCCGTCATGCTCGGCCTGCTCGGCGTCGGCCTGGTGGCCGCACGCGGGCGGTGGCCGGTGCTCAGCGGCGTCCTGGTCGCCCTCGCCGCCCTGGTCAAGGCACCCGCCGTGCTGGGTCTCGCCGCCGTCGTGGTCCTGCAGGTCCGCGCCGGTCGCAGTCCGTCGAAGGCCGTCGTGACGACCACCGTCGCGGCCGCGGGGACCACCGTCGCGGCGACGGCCGTGGCCGGGACCGGGTACGGCTGGGTCGGCGCCCTGACCACCCCGGCCTCTGACCAGAACTGGGCCCTGACCACCCTCCTCGGCCGCGCCACCCGTGCCCTGCTCACGCACCTCGGCAGCGATCTCGCGCCCGTCGCCCTTCCCGCCTGGCACGCTCTGGGAGTCGTGACCGCAGTGGTGGTGATCGTGCTGATCTGGCGGCGGCTGCGCCTGCGGCCGGTGTACGCGCTCGGCCTGTCCCTGGCCGCGGTGGCCGCGCTCGGCCCCGCGATCCGCCCCTGGTACGCCCTGTGGGGCCTGTTCCTCATCGCCGCCGCCGCCCCCAGCACCTCCGTACGCCACCGCACCGCAGCGGTGACCGGCGTGCTCGCGCTGTCCGTCCTGCCCAGCGGCGGCCCGGCGGACCCGGGGCAAGTCGTGCTGGCCGCATGCGGCGCGGCACTCGCCCTCGTCGTGCTGTGGCAGGCCCACCAGGCCGAACTCGCCCCGGCGCCGGGAGGAGCGGCATGACCCCGGCCCTGCCGCGCACCGACCGGGGCCGGCTGCTGCTGGTGCTGGCCCTCGCCGCACTGGTGACGGTCTTCACCGCGACCGTGCCGCTGCTGCGCGACTGGTTCGACCTGCGCGTCTACTACGGCAGCATCGACAGCTGGGTCCACCACGGCGGCCGGGTGTACGACTACCGGGTGCCCGGGACGACGTACGGCTTCACCTACCCGCCGTTCGCCGCGGTCGCCATGGTGCCGATGGCCCTGCTCGGCCTGCGCACCGCGATCGCCGTCGCCCTGCTGCTCAACCTGGCCGCCCTCGCCGTGGTACTGCGCCTGCTCGCGGGGCCGGACCGGAGGCGCCCCGGTTGGTTCGGCTGGGCTCTCATCGCCTGTCTGCTCGTTCTCTTCGAGCCACTGCGGGACACCTTCAGCTTCGGTCAGGTCAACCTGCTGCTGCTGGCCCTCGTCCTCGCCGACGCGACGCTGCTCGCCACCGGACGCGGGCGCCTGGCGGGTGCCGGCATCGGGCTCGCGGCGGCGGTCAAACTCACGCCCGCACTGTTCATCGGTCTGCTGCTGGTGGCCAGGCGGTGGCACGCGGCGGCGGTCGCGACGGCCGTCGCCCTCGGGGCCACGGCCCTGGCGGCGTGGGTGGACCCGGACGCCTCGCGCTTCTACTGGACCGAGGCGCTGTGGGACACCGGCCGCGTGGGGCGTCTCGACTACGTCTCGAACCAGTCGCTGCAGGGCGTCCTGGCCCGGCTCGGTGAGACGGACCGCACGGTGTGGGCGGTGGCGGTCCTGCCGGTCCTCGGCGTATGGGTGCTGCGGACGCGCCGGGCGGTCGCCGCGAGGAACTGGACGGCGGCGTTCGCCCTGACCGGTCTCGCCGCCTGCCTCGTCAGTCCGATCACGTGGGTGCACCATCTGGTGTGGCTGCTCCCGTCCTTCGCCGTGCTGGTCCGGGCGGGGCGCCCCAGGATCGCGGGCGCCCTGTACGCGGTGCTGTGCACCAGCGTGGTGTGGCTGTGGTTCGACGATGCCTCCGGCGTCGTCGGGTTCGTGGGCAGCAACACCTACGCCTGGATCACCCTGGGGCTGCTGCTGTGGCTGCCGGCAGGTCAGCTCCGGTCCGGTCTGCGGACCGGGAGCCGCAGCACCAGCACCACGACCGCCGCGCCCGTACCGGCGGCACCGGCGATCAGCCCCGCCTCCGTCCAGGCGGAGGTGTGCTCCTCCGGTACGGCCGCCGCGACCGCGGGCGGCGCCGCCGTCGGCCGCGTGGAGGTGGGCGGTGCGCCGAGCGAGCCCACCGCCTCGACCTTCCCGGCCGACCTGAAGCCCCAGTCGAGCAGCGAGCGGGCCTCCTCGTACACGGCGGACCCACCGCCGTCCTGAGGGTTCATCACCGTCACGACAAGGGTGCGCCCGTCCCGGCGCGCCGCCGCGACGAGTGTGTTGCCGGCCTTGCTGGTGTAGCCGTTCTTGATGCCGATCAGGCCGGGGTAGGGCTTCACGCCCTTGGCACCGCTCAGCAGCCGGTTGGTGTTGAGGATGGGGTACGACGACGTGCCGTCACCGGGGAACATGGCCTCGACGGTGGCGCAGTACCGGGCGAAGTCGGGGTTGCGCAGCCCCACCCGGCCGAACAACGCCAGGTCGTACGCCGACGACACCTGGCCGGGTGCGTCGTAACCGTCGGGCGACACCACGTGGGTGTCGAGGGCGCCGAGGGAGCGGGCCTTGGCCTGCATCCGCTCGGCGGTGAGCTGCCAGCCGCCGTTGAGTTCGGCCAGGACGTGCACCGCGTCGTTGCCCGAGTTGAGGAAGACACCGCGCCACAGGTCGGCGATCCGGTACGAGCGGCCTTCGGCGACCCCGACCAGGCTGCTGCCGGCACCGATGCCCCGCAGCTCCCGCTCACGGACCGTGTGCCGGACGCCTGCCGGCAGCCCGGGCAGTACGGTGAGGGCGAACAGCGTCTTCAGGGTGCTGGCCGGGGGCAGTCTGCGGTGCGCGTTGTGGGCGGCGAGCACCTCGCCGCTGCGGGCGTCGGCCACCAGCCAGGACAGCGCGGAGACCTCCGGGAGGCGAGCCGCGCCGGGGCGCGGGCGGACCTGGATGCCGGGTCGGTACAGCAGCGAGGGGTGCGGTGCCGCGGCCCTCGGCCCGCCCGGTGGCGTGGGCTCCACCACACCGGGGTCGGCCGACGCCGCGGGCGTCAGCGCCAGGAGCCCCGCCACGCAGAGCGCACCGGCCGACGCAGCCACCCGGGAAGAGAATCCGATGATCATATGATCAACGTAGGAACGGACCTGCTCCGCGCCGCGACGGCACGGCCGCATTCCGCGCGCTCGTACCCGGATGGATGATCTCGCCGCGTCAGCCCGAGGGCAGGGTCGGCTGGATGCGCCGCAGGAACGTCGCGTTGTCCGGCGTCTCGCGCATGCGTTCCAGGAGGGTCTCCAGACCGCCCTGCCCGTCCCGGTCCCGCAACACGCGCCGCAGACCGTGGACGGCCGCCAACTCGGGCTGTTCGAGCAGGAGTTCTTCGCGGCGCGTGCCCGAGGGCGTGATGTCGACGGCCGGGAACACCCGACGGGACGCCGGGTCCCGGCTCAGGCGGAGCTCCATGTTGCCGGTGCCCTTCAGCTCCTCGAAGTAGAAGTCGTCGGCCCGGGAACCGGTCTCCACCAGGGCGGTCGCGAGGATCGTGAGGGAGCCGCCCTCCTCGGCCGTCCGGGCGGCGCCGAAGAACCGTTTGGGTCCGGTCAGCGCCGTCGCGTCGACGCCCCCGGTGAGGATGCGGCCGCCGGAAGCGGCCGCGTTGTTGTGCGCCCGGCACAACCGGGTCAGCGAGTCGAGCAGGAGGACGACGTCCTCACCGGCCTCGACGTGCCGTTTGGCGCGCTCGATCACGAGGTCGGCGAGCGCGATGTGCTGCCGGGCGCCGCGGTCGAAGGTCGAGGCGTACACCTCGCCCCGTACGCAGCGCCGCATGTCGGTGACCTCCTCGGGCCGCTCGTCGAGCAGCAGCATCATCAGCCGGCACTCGGGATGGTTGCCGGTGACGGCGGCGGCGAGCTGCTGGAGGAGGACGGTCTTGCCGGTCTTGGGCGGGGCCACGATGAGTCCGCGCTGGCCCTTGCCGACCGGTGCGATCAGGTCGACGACGCGGCCGGTGAGGCCGGCGGCCGGGTGCTCGAGCCGCAGCCGCTCCTGCGGATGCAACGGCGTCAGGTCCCGGAAATGGCGCCGGCCGCGCAGGTCCCCGGGCGCACGGCCGGCCACGTGAGCGACATCGGTCAGGGCGCGCCGGTCCCCGGTCACGCCCTCGACGAGGTCGCCCTTGCGCAGGCCGTACCGGTGGATCAGCGCGGGGGAGACCGCGGCGTCGGCGGGTGAGGGCAGGCCGTGCTCGGCGCGCAGGTGCCCCTTCCCGTTCGAGTCGATGTCGAGGACACCGGACACGGTCCGGGCCGGGGACTGCCGCCGGACGGGTGGGTTGTCGAGTGTGGTGGTCATGGTGGTGTGTGTCCTTTCACGGACGGCAGGCATGGAACGTGCGAGGGGAAGGGGGAGAGCCGCGAAGGGAGGCCTGAGAAACGCTTCCGGGCGGCGGGGGACAGCACGTCGGATACGACGAACACGTCGTCGTGCTGGAAATGAAGGAGAGAGATGAAGAACGGCACCGGCGCCCGCAAAGAGGGGCGTACACGTGTGCTTTTCGCAATGTACCACCGAAAGCGGCGGATGTGGGTGGGTCTACCTCTGCGACCTGCCTCAGCGGCCTACCTCAACCGGCGGTCAGCGCGTGGCGAGCAGTCCGTACAGCAGGGGAATCCGCGGCGCGGGCAGGCGCCACCAGCCGGACTCCGTACGGTCCATCTGCGGCCAGCGCGGCCAGGGGAGCTCGTCGCCCTCCCGCAGCCGCCGCACGGCGAGTCCCGCATCCGTCAACGCGTTGAGGACCTCGCCCATTCCGTGCATCCACTCGTAACTGTCCGTGGCGCCTTCGACGGCCGGACCGTCCGTGTAGGTGTGGGTCCCGTCGCGGTGCACCGGACCGGCGCCGCTCAGGTAGTCGTGGCGCAGCAGCAGCTCGGGCCCCTCGCCCGCGGCGGGTTTCGGGCCCAGCGAGTTGAGCAGGGGGTGGAATTCGACCACGTACAACAGGCCGCCGGGACGCAGCAGTCGGGCGACGACCCCCGCCCACCGGTCCAGGTCGGGGAGGTAGCACAGGGCGCCCTTGCCGGTGTAGACGACGTCGAACCGCCGCCCCTCCAGGGCCTCGACGGCGTCGTACACGTTGGCCCGGACGTACGTCACGTCCGTGCCGGCCTTCGACGCGATGTCCCGGGCGGCCGCGACCGACGCGCCCGAGAAGTCTAGGCCGACGGCCCGGGCGCCGCGCCGCGCGAAGGCGATCGTCTCCGTACCGAGATGACACTGGAGATGCAGCACGTCACGCCCGGCGAGCTCGCCGAGGTCCTCCCACTCGAACGGGGCGAACCAGCGCTCCGGCTCGAGGTCCTGGTCGAGACCGTAGAAGCGGCTGGCGAGATGGACGGGCGTGCGGGCGTCCCAGTTCGCCTGGTTGACCCTCATCAGCCGCTCGTGCTCGACGGACGTCATGAGGACATGAAACCGTGAACCGGCTGCGGGCGCCGGGAGAACGCGGGAACGGAACGCAGGACGTGTCGCTCAGACCGAGCGGCTCCGTGCCTCCTCGGCGATCCGCTCGAACTGCTCGCCCATGGCCGCCGCGAGCGCCTGGGCCGCCGACAACGGGCGCACCATCACCGTGAACTCGTCGATGAGGCCGTCCTCGTCGACATGGATGAAGTCACAGCCGCTGATCTCCCGGTCGCCCACGCGCGCGGCGAAGACCAGGGCGTGGTCGTGGCCGTTCACGTCGTTGATCTCGCGCTCGTAGCGGAAGTCCTGGAAGACCCCGGAGACGGCACGCAGGATCGCCGCCGTGATCGCCTTGCCGGTGTACGGCTTGAACACGACGGGGCTGGTGAAGACGATGTCGGGCGCCAGCAGCGCCTCGGCGGCGTCGAGGTCGAGCTTCTCGATCGCCTCACGGAATGCACGCATCGAATCCCTCTTAGTCAATTTGTTGAGTAAGTGCGGAGTAGAATAATCACCTCTTGATATCGTGTCCACATGTCTCTCAAGTACGCCGTTCTGGCGGCCCTCCTGGAGGGCGAGGCCTCGGGGTACGAGCTGTCCAAGGTGTTCGACGTGTCGCTGGCCAACTTCTGGGCCTCGACCCCGCAGCAGCTCTACCGGGAACTGGAGCGCCTCGCTCAGGACGGACTGATCGAGGCCAGGACGGTGCGCCAGGAACGGCGGCCCGACAAACGCATGTTCACGCTGACCGAAGCCGGCCGACAGGACCTGGGCGCGTTCGCCGCCACGCCGCCCCGGCGGCCCACCGCCATCCGCGACGAACTCCTCATCAAGATCCAGGCCATGGACGGCGTGGACCCGGACGCGACCCGTGCGCTGGTCGAGGAGCGCGAGGCGTGGGCCCGCGGCAAGCTCGCCCGCTACCGGCGGGTGCGCGAACGCCTCCTGGCCGGCCGCAGCGAGGACGAGTACCTCCGCGAGGCCGACCGCGTCGGCCCCTACCTCACCTTGATGAGCGGCATCGCCTTCGAGGAGGAGAACATCCGCTGGTGCGAGCGCGTACGCACCGTCCTGCGGCAGCGTGCTCCCCTAGGCTGAGTCGATGTTCAGTCCCGAAGGCCCCAGTGTGCGCGAACTCGCCGTCCAGGCGCTGTCGTCCGTCGAGCGCGGCTACGACCTCCTCGCGCCGAAGTTCGACCACACGCCCTTCCGGACACCCGACGCGATCCTCGACGCGGTGGGCTCCGCCCTCCGGGCGGCCGGGCCTTTCGACACCGGACTCGACCTGTGCTGCGGCACGGGAGCGGGCGTGGGGGTGCTGGCGGGAGTGTGCCGGGAGAGGGTCACCGGCGTCGACTTCAGCGCGGGCATGCTCGACGTCGCACGCGAACGGGTCGGGCCGACGGGCCCGCCGGTCTCCTGGGTCCGGGCCGACGCCCGCGCGCTGCCCTTCGCACCCGCTTTCGACCTGGTGGTGAGCTTCGGGGCCTTCGGGCACTTCCTGCCCCGCGAACTGCCCGGGCTGTTCGCGCAGGTCCGCTCCGTCGTGCGACCGGGCGGCTGTTTCGCCTTCCCGCTGGTCGCCCCGCCCCGCCCGGGCTCGCCCGGCTCCTGGGCGCTGCTCGGCTTCGACGCCGCCATGCGGGTGCGCAACGCCCTCTGGCGGCCTCCGTTCGTCATGTACTACCGCGCGTTCCGTCTCGGAGACGTACAGCGCGGACTCGAGGCAGCCGGTTTTGGAGTGGAGCTCCAGCCGCTCCCGGAGTTCGGGCGGCGGCCGGACGGCAGCCCCCGGGTGCGGCTCGTCATGGCCCGGCTGCCGGGCTAGGCACCGGCGCCGAGGTGCTGCTCAGCCGCGCAGGAAGTTCAGCAGATCGTCGTTGAACGCCTTCTCGAAGTCGCCGACCAGGCCGTGCGGGGCGCCCGGATACACCTTCAGCGTCGCGTCCTTGACGAGCTGGGAGGTCCGGTGGGCCGAGGCGGCGATCGGCACGATCTGGTCGTCGTCCCCGTGCGCGACGAGCGTCGGCACGTCGATGCGCCCGAGGTCCTCGGTGAAGTCGGTCTCCGAGAACTGCGCGACGCAGTCGTGGGCGCCCTTCAGCCCGACCTGCATGCTCCACATCCAGAACGCCCGCCGCACGCCCTCCGACACGGCGGCACCGGGCCGGTTGAAGCCGTAGAAGGCCTCGCTCAGCTCCCAGTAGAACTGCGAGCGGTCCGCCGCGACACCGGCGCGGATCCCGTCGAAGGCCTCTTTCGGCGTGCCCTGCGGATTGGCATCCGTCCGCAGCATCAGCGGCGGCACCGCACCGAGCAGCACGACCTTCGCGACCCGCGCCGTCCCGTGCCGCCCGATGTAGCGGGCCACTTCGCCGCCGCCGGTCGAGTGGCCCACCAGGACCGCGTCGGTGAGATCCAGTGCCTCGATCAGCTCGGCCAGGTCGTCGGCGTACCGGTCCATGTGGTTGCCCTGCCACGGCTGGCCCGAGCGGCCGTGTCCGCGGCGGTCGTGCGCGATCGCCCGGAAGCCGTGCTCGGCGACCAGCTTGGCCTGTCCGTCCCACGCGTCCGCGTTGAGAGGCCAGCCGTGGCTGAACACCACGGGTTGCCCCGCGCCCCAGTCCTTGTAGTAGAGCTCGGTTCCGTCGGAGGTCGTGAACGTGGTCATGGGGATCCTCTCGGGGGTCGCCTGGGGGGCCGTGCCGTCTCTCGATGATCTCCGTCATCTCCGGGAACCCGCGTCGGCAGTCCGCCGGACGGGTGACGGGTGACGGGTCAGGGTCGGCCGCGGGTGCCGGGGCGCGGCCCGGCAGGGTGAACTCGTAGACCGGTGCGTCCTGTCGGGCGTCACGAGATCGGGGTCTAAACCAGTTGGGAAGGGCGGCCGGACGGTTCGGCCGGAACCGGCCCGCCCGCTCCGCCCTCACAGCGCGGCGTACAGGGCGTCGACCAGCGCCGTCTTTCGCGGGTCGTTGGCGATACGGGGCCCCATCCGGTTCATCACATAGCCGAGGGACACCCCTGCCTCCGGGTCGGCGAGCCCGCAGGAGCCGCCGGCGCCGTCGTGTCCGAAAGCGCGCGGGTTGGGGCCGTAGGAGCCGGCGGGGCCGCTGAGCCAGACTCCGAGGCCGAGCTCCGTCTCGTGCTGGAAGCCGGCGCCGAGCACCAGGTCCCGGCAACCGCCCTGCCCCTCGCGCACCCGCTCGGCGGCCTCGGGGGACAGTACGCGGTGATCCCGGAGGGAGCCGCGGCCCGCGAAGACGCCGTACAGTCCGGCGACGGCCCGCGCGGTGCCGTGGCCGTTCGCCGCCGGGATCTCGGCGGCCCGCCACTGCGGGGTGTTCGCCACCGCGGCGGACACCGCCGGGTTGGCCAGCGCGGCGACCGCCGCCGGCGCCGGCTGGGCGAAGACCGCCGCCCGTTCACCGTCCGCCGCCGTGGGCGGCGCCTGAATCAGCTCGGCCGCCCTGCCGAAGTCCCGCTCGGGCAGGCCGATGCGGAAGTCGATGCCGAGCGGCCCCGTCACCTCCCGCGCCAGGAAGGCCCCCGGCCGCAGCCCCGACACCCGGCGAACGACCTCGCCGACCAGATGGCCGTAGGTCAGCGCGTGATAGCCGGAGCGGGTGCCCGGTTCCCACCAGGGCTCGGTCGCCGCGAGCCGCTGCGTGGTCAGCTCCCAGTCGTACAGCTGCTCCAGCGAGTGCGGCTCACGCAGACCGGCCAGACCGGCGCGGTGCGACAGCAGATGCCGCACGAGGACCTTCTCCTTGCCCGCGGCGGCGAACTCGGGCCAGTACAGGGCCACGGGCGCGTCCAGGTCGAGCAGTCCGCGATCGGCGAGGATGTGCGCGCACAACGCCACCGGCCCCTTGGAGGTGGACCACACGTTGACCACGGTGTCCCGCTCCCACAGCCGGGAGCGCGCCGCGTCGGCCCAGCCGCCCCACAGATCCACCACGGTCCGGCCGTCGACGGTGACGGCCACCGCGGCGCCCAGTTCACCGCGCTCCCGGAAGTTCTCTTCGAACGCCCGGCGCACCGCCGTGAACGCCGCGTCGCAGTGACCGTCCACCTGTGTTCCGATCTCGGACATGAACCCCTCCGCCGACCGCCCGGGCCCGGACCGCCGCGTCGCGGCCCGGGCGCGATGAACGTACCGACTGGTCGGACCGAGCGGAAGCCCGGCGGAGGTGAACGGCCGGATCAGATGTACGACCGCATCCAGCGCAGCTTGGCAGCCTGCTGGAAGGGGCCGCCGCCCTCGTGGTCGTTGAAGTCGTAGACCTCGATCGCCTTGTCCTCGTGGCTCCAGGCGTTGAAGGCCGCGAAGACGGTCGACGGCGGGCAGGTCTGGTCCTCCAGGGCGGCCGAGAAGAGCGCCGGGGCCCGGCCGCGGGCGGCGAAGTGGACGCCGTCGAAGTAGGACACCGTGCGCAGGGCGTCCTCCGTGCGGCCACGGTGGGTCTTGAGGTAGAGACCGATCTCCCGGTACGGGTGCCGGTCCGTGATCGTCGCCGCACGCGGGAAGTCGCACAGGAACGGCACGTCCGGCGCGATGCCCGCCAGGTCCGGGACGAGTCCGCCGACCGCGATCGTGATGCCGCCGCCCTGGCTGGAACCGACGGCCACGGTGCGCGCCGGATCGGTGAGGGGGTGCGAGCGGGCCGCCTCCACGGCACGCACCGCGTCCGTGTAGACCCGGCGGTAGTAGTAGTTCTCCGGGGCGTCGATGCCACGCGTCATGAAGCCGGGGTACGCGGGCGCGCCACCCACCGGGTCCGCCGTGCCGCCGCCCCCGCCCCAGCCGCTGCCCTGCCCCCGGGTGTCCATCACGAAGTGCGCCCGGCCCGAGGACGCCCACAGCAGGTGCTCGTGCGGGAGCCCGCGCCCGCCGCCGTAGCCGATGTACTCCACCACGAGCGGCAGCGGGCCGTCTGCGCCGGCCGGGAGCGTCAGCCAGCCCTTGACCGGGTGGCCGCCGAAACCGGCGAAGGTCACGTCGAAGACCTGGACGGTGGACAGGCCCGTGTCGACCGGTTCGAAGCGGGCGTCCAGGTCGTACTCGCGAGCCTCCTGGAGGGTCTTGGACCAGAAGGCGTCGAAGTCCTCGGGCTCGGCCGCCGCGCTGCGGTACTCGCGGAGCTCGTCGAGTGGAAGGTCGAACAGGGCCATGCAGGACCGCCTTGGGTGAGAAGCAGCTACAGGGGCAGTGCGGATGATCACACTACGTCCGTGGCCGGAGGCCTGGCCAGGTGTTTGTTCCGACGCCCCGGGGCCCCGCGCGGTCACGCGTTGCGATGCGTCCACTCCGGTTCGATCCGGGCCCAGGCCCGGTCCCATTCGGCCATCCGGCGGCGCAACGCCACCCGTCGCACGAGCAGGTGACCGAAGAGCACCACGGCCACCGCACCGCCCGTGGCGCAGGAGCCGATGGTGAGGGTGTGCTCCCAGACCGCCGTGTCGTCCACCGGTGGCAACACGCTGCGCCCCTGGCGGTCGAACCAGACGTCCACGCTGTCACCGCGCCGGGAGTCCGCGGGGACCCGGGCCGTCGCGGTGCGCGTGGTGCCGTCCGGCTCGGTCCAGCGCACGGTGGCCCGGTACGCGTGCTGCCCGCCGGGCCGCACCGACGGCAGCGAGTCGTTCCCGCCGACCACTTCGGCCCGGACCCGATGCCGCTCGGCCCGCTGCTCCGCCGACAGCGACCGTGCCTCGTCATGGGCCCACCGGGCGGCGGCCGTCCCGGCCAGGGGCGCGCCCACGAGGAGGAGGACGGCGACCACCAGTACCGTCCACGCTTCGACGACATCCGACCGGCGCCGCAGCGGACCGCGCCGCCGACGCCAAGCGTGCATCGGAGTGCGCATGCCCACCTCCTCGCCGTCACAGCGGGGAGGTGCGGAGCGGCCGTGCGGTGCGCCGCCGCTCCCCGCGGATCACATCACGCGTACGCGTGCCCTACGAATCGGATACCCCTCCGGCACCCGTCGATCGCTTCACGTCCACTGGGGGTGTTTCGCGCAAACCATGAACGCCCGCCCACCCAGGCACAGCAGCGGCGGGCTGCCGCAACCCTCCGCCTGGGTGCCCGGCGGGTGCCGGGCGAAACACCCGGGTCAGCCGAAGCGCTCGATGCGGATCCGGTCCACCGGCTGACCTGCCGTCACCAGCAGGCGCGAGGCGTGCTCGGCGAAGGAGTTCGAGCCGCACACATAGGCCTCCCACCCACTGGAAGGCTGCTCGGCCAGGAGCGGCGCCACATGTGCGGCCGCCATACGTCCGACCGCCACTCCCTCCGGCGCGCTCCGGGTGAAGACGGTGGTGGTCTCCGCACCCAACTCCCGGGCGTAGATGAGCTCCTCGGGACTGCGCGCGGACACCACCAGCCGCAGGGGCACGGTCAGGTTCCGTGCCCGGTGGTGCCGGATCATCGACATCAGCGGCACGACGCCGGAGCCCGCGCCCACCAGCAGCGCGGGGCGGTCGCCGGGCCAGGCGAAGAAGCCGCTCACCGGGCCGCGCACCTCGACCCGGTCGCCGGGCCGGGCGACGGTGTGGAACCAGCCCGAGACCTCGCCGCCCTCGACGTGGTCCAGGGTCAGCTCGACCTCCCCGGAGTCGTCCGGCGCGGACGCGATCGAGTAGTGCCGCTGGGCGGAATAGCCGTCCTCGGCGGTCAGCCGCACCATCAGGTGCTGGCCGGGCAGGTGCCCCGGCCAGCCCGGCACCGCGAGCCGGAAGGTGGACACGCGCGGGGTCTCGCGGCGGATCTCGACGACGGTGGCGGTCTGCCACTCGGACGCGGCCTGCTCGTTCACCGCGATGCGCCCGGGCACGGCGAACCGCGTGGGCGGCACGAAGGCCTCTGTCACGGCGGTCTCTGTCACGGCGGTCTCAGTCACCGGAGTACCTCTGCTCCTCCCAGGGGTTGCCCCGCTCGTGATACCCGTTGCGCTCCCAGAAGCCCGGCTCGTCGTGGTCGAGGATCCGCAGCCCCGCGATCCACTTGGTGCTCTTCCAGAAGTACAGGTGCGGCACCAGCAGCCGGGCCGGGCCGCCGTGCTCGGGGGCGAGTGGCTGCCCGTCGTACTCCCAGGCGATCCAGGCGCGCCCGCCGGTCAGGTCGGCGAGCGGGAGGTTGGCGGTGTAGCCGGTGTGCGAGTAGGCGACGGCATGGGTGGCCGACTCCTGGGGCCGGACCACCTCCAGGAAGGCGTCCAGGGACACGCCCGCGAACCGCACGCCGAATTTCGACCAGCTCGTCACGCAGTGGATGGCACCCTCGTACGCCGACGGCGGCAGCCGGTGCGCTGCCTCCCAGTCCCAGGTGCGGGGCTCGGCCACCAGTCCGTCGACGCGGAAGGTCCAGTCGGCGGCCGCCAGCTCGGGAGTGACCTCGGCCGACAGCACGGGCCAGTCGTCGCCCGCGTCGTACTGGCCGGGCGGCAGGCCGGGGTCGGCGACGCGTGGGCGCCCGGTGAAGCCTCGGGTGATGTGCATGCGGTGGTGCCTCCGGGCCGGGCCGACGGTGCCCCGCCGGACCGGTGTGCTCGTGTGTGCGTACTCAACCGTACGTGCCGGGTGTCCCGGGGCCTGTCGCCCGGGTCGGGTCCAGGAGATCGACCGTGCCTCTCGACGCCGGTGATCCCCGCGGCTGCGACCTGATCCGAAGGACAGGCCCTACTCCTGCCGGCCGGGACCGGGTGAGGCGTTGTAGCGCACCAGGTAGTCCGCGAACCGGCTCAGGTCCTCCGCGGGCCAGTCGGCCAGACGTTCCCGGAAGGCCGCGCGGCGGCTCTCGGTGACCTGGGCCAGGATGTGCCGCCCGGCCCCGGTCAGGTGCAGCACCTGGACGCGCTGGTCCGCAGCGTCGGGGCGGCGCTCGATGAGTCCGGCGCGCTCCAGCCCCGCCACCTGGCGGCTGACGGTGGACTTGTCCAGCGCGTAGTGGACGGCCAGGTCGGTGGCCCGGCACCCGCCGCTCTCCTCCAGGTGCCCGAGCAGCGTGTACGACACCAGCGACAGCTCGGGGTGCATCCGGCCCGCCGCGGCCCTGGCCCGGCGGGCGAAGACCGTCATCTCCCGCTGGATGGTCTCCACGGCGTCTGCGGTGTGCACGGGCCCTCCCTCACCACGATGCTGCTCGGCTCCCCTCCATGGTTGCACAACCCAACCACCTGACGGGGCGCCGTCACGAGGGCCGCGGCGGGCGGCGGGCCCGTCGGGTAGGGTTGCCGTCCGGCTGGTCAGGACCCGGCCGTCGGAAGCCGAGGAGGTGAGACCCATTACCGCTGTGTCAGCTCGGGTGCTCTCCTCTCGATGTCGCGCGGATCGCCGGTCGTAGGCGATCGCCGGAGCGCCCTTCGGTTGCGAAAGGCTCTGGGCTTCCATGCCGTCTGTGTCCGCCGTCCCCCCTTCCGCGCCGTCCTCCCGTGACCGCGTCGTCCGCGCTTTGCGGGCCGCCGGCTGTGTCTTCGCCGAGGACGAGGTCGAGTTGATCCTCTCCGCCGCACGCACCCCGGCCGAGGTCGCCGCCATGGTCGAGCGTCGTGTCGCGGGGCTGCCGCTCGAACTCGTCGTCGGCTGGGCCGGGTTCCGGGGCCTGCGCATCGCCGTCGCCCCAGGCGTCTTCGTGCCGCGCCGGCGCACCGAGTTCCTCGTGGAGCAGGCCCTGGAGCGGGCGTCCGGTGCCGCCGTCGTCGTGGACCTGTGCTGCGGTTCGGGCGCAGTGGGAGCGGCGCTGGCCGCCGCGCTCGGCCCCGTCGAACTGCACGCCGCCGACATCGACCCGGCCGCCGTGCGGTGCGCCCGCGGCAACATCGCCGCCGCCGGCGGCCGTGTCCACGAGGGCGATCTGTTCGAGGCGCTGCCCCCTGCGCTGCGAGGCCGCGTCGGCATCCTCGCGGCCAACGTGCCGTACGTGCCGAGCGACGAGATCGGGCTGCTGCCGCTGGAGGCCCGGGACCACGAGCCGCGGGTCGCCCTCGACGGCGGCACCGACGGCCTCGACGTCCTGCGCCGGGTCGCCGCGCAGGCGCCCGGCTGGCTCGCCCCGGGGGGCTGCGTCCTGGTGGAGACGAGCCGGAACCAGGCACCGGCCGCCGTCGAGGCCTTCGAGCGCAGCGGCCTCACGACCCACCTGGCCGTGTCGGAGGAGCTGTACGCCCACGTGGTGATCGGCGTCGCGCCGTAGGGCCTCTCAGCCCGGCGTGGTCGCCCGCGCGATGAGCAGGGCCACGTCGTCGAAGTTGTCCGGCTCGTGCAGGGTGCGCAGCAGAAGGTCGCAGACGTCCTCCAGCGGCAGGTCGGGCCCGTCGAGCAGGGACAGCAGCGTCTCGAGCCGTTCGTCGATCGGATCGCGCCGGGTCTCGACGAGACCGTCGGTGTAGAACACCAGCCGGTCCCCGGGCTCGAGATCGACGGTGGTCGTGGAGAAGGCGACACCGCCCACCCCGAGCGGCACCCCGGTCGGCAGGGCGAGCAGCTCCGGTGGCCGCCCGGCCCGGACCCGCACCGGCGGCAGGTGCCCGGCGTTGGCGATCCGGCACTGCCGCAGATGCGGGTCGTGGACGGCGTAGACACAGGTGGCGATGGCCTGTTCGAGACCCGCGGTGATCTTGTCGAGGTGCTCCAGGAGCACGTTCGGGTCGAGGCCGAGGGAGGCGAGGGTGTGGGTCGCCGTGCGCAGCCGCCCCATCGCGGCCGCCGCGGGGATGCCGCTGCCCATCACATCGCCCACGACGAGCGCCGTCCGGCCGCCGTCCAGCGGGATCACGTCGAACCAGTCGCCGCCCACCTCGCTCGTGGCCCCGGCCGGCTGGTAGCGGGAGGCGACCTCCAGCCCGCCGGTGACCGGCGGATGGCTGGGCAGCAGGCTGCGCTGGAGGGTGAGCGCGGTCTCCCGGGCGCTCTGGTACCAGCGGGCGTTGTCGATCTGCACGGCGGCCCGGGCGGCCAGCTCGCGCGCCAGCAGCAGGTCGTCCTCGCTGAACGGCAGCGGATTGCGGGTGCGCTTGAGGTCCAGCGCCCCCAGCACCTCTCCGCGCGCGATCAGCGGTACCGCCAGATACGAGTGCACCCCGGCCCGGCCCAGCAGCTCGGCCGCCTCCGGGGAGCGGGCGATGTGCACCAGGTCCTCGTCCTTGACCTCCGGCAGCATCACCGGGCTCGCCGTGCGCACGCACCGGGTGACGAGCCGGTCGGGCGCGTACCGGGCGACCTGCCCCGGAGTGTCGGCCGCCTCCAGCGCCTCGGCGGAGTCGTACCCCTGGACCGCCAGCGCCCGGATCACGGCCGACTCCGCGGGACCCAGGCTGGTGCGCCGTCCCTGCACCACCGCGTCCAGCAGGTCGACGGCCGCGATGTCCGCGAGCTCCGGCACGGCCACGTCGGCCAGCTCGCGGGCCGTGCGGTCCAGGTCCAGCGTGGTGCCGATCCGCCCCGAGGCGTCGGCGATCAGAGCCAGGCGCCGACGCGCCGCCTCGGCCTCGATGCCCGCCCGGTACTGCTCGGTGACGTCGACGATCGAGACGGCCACGCCCAGCACGGTCCCGAAGGCGTTCTCCAGCCGGTACAGCGAGACCGACCAGGCGTGGTCCTGTTGCGGGTCGGCCGGGGTGCGGCCGATCGTGGACTGGTCGACGACCGGCGTGCCCGTCTCCAGCACCCGGCGCGTCGCGGCCTCCAGGGCGTCCACGTCCATCCGGGGCACCACCTCGCGAGGGGTGCGGCCCAGGTGCTCCGCGGCCGGTACGCCGTTGATCTTCTCCAGCGCCCTGTTGACCGAGACGTACCGCAGCTCGGTGTCCAGCACGGCCAGCCCGGTCGGGGACTGCGCGATCATCCGCGTCGACAGGGCCACCTCACGCTCCAGCCGGCGCACGGTCCTCTGGTCGGCGCACAATCCCAGCGCGTAGACGTCGCCCTGGTCGTCCAGCAGCCGCATGTTGCGGAACTCCACGAGCCGGGTGCCGCCGTCCTTGCGGCGGATCGGGAAGGCTCCCGCCCAGCTCTGACCGGTGCCCATGACGTCGGCGAACAGCTTGACCACGAGGTCGACGTGCTCCTCGTGGACCATGATCCGGGCGGCGTACTGCCCGAGCGCCTCCTGGGCGTCGTACCCGAACAGCTCCTCGGCCTGCGGGCTCCACAGCACGATGCGGCCCTCGGCGTCCAGGACCACCGATGCCACGCGCAGCACGTCCAGCAGTCCGCTCGGGCGCGCCGATCCGCGTACCGGACCGTCGCCTGCGGATTCGGGAGACCCGGCTGCACTCATCCCACGCCCGCCTTCGCCGTCCTCGCGGCACGCCGTCGTGTGCCGACACCCCAAGTTCTACCGCGCGGAGCCGTATCCCGAAGGCCCCTTCCGTCACCTTCCACCATCTCCCACCACGGCGCGGACCGCCCCGCAAAAGTGTCACCGGGAGAAGGGAACCCGCCGGTAGTGCTCGCCGGAAGGTGGTGCTTTGCTGGGGTAGGGGCGGATACGGCAGCCGGTGACCTCGAGAGGAGCGATCACGATGGCGATGGACCACGAGCGACCGTACCCCCACTCCGTCTCGGTGGAGATCAGCGGGTGCAGCAAGCACGACGCCCGGATCGTGTTCGACGCACTGTGCTCCTGCTTCGAGTCCGACCGGTGTGCCGACGACGTGCCCGAGGAACTGCACGAGACCCGACCGACCGTGTGGCTCGGCACCTTCGACGTCGCCGACGAGCACGAGGGCGCGCGGCCGGTTCACCTGTCGTCCTCCGTCGAGGCCGACCTGCACGGCGGTTACTGGGCGATCGAACGGTTCCGCACGACCCTGGACTCGCTGTTCGACGTGCACGATCTCAGCACGGCCTCCGGCGACCAGGAGAAGGAACTGCACGTGCGTCTGCAGAGCCACTGACCACCTCCTGTCTCCTCTCTCCCCGAGCAGGCCAGGGACCGCCTGCCGCTGAACGGCGTGCGACCGCGGGCGCGGTGTCCACGCAGGCCGTCAGCGGTCGGAGGTCCCCTGTTCGTGCCTGCTGTGCCCTCCATCACGTTATGCAACTAGTTGCATAAACCGTCGGTAGTCCTCTACAACTACGGGCAGGCACGACACCCCGCACGGAGGGCCCGATGAGCCGTTACCCGCACCTGCTGACCCCCCTCGACCTGGGCTTCACGACCCTGCCCAACCGGGTCCTCATGGGCTCCATGCACGTCGGCCTGGAGGAGGCCGAGGGCGGCTTCGCGCGCATGGCCGCCTTCTACGCCGCCCGCGCCCGCGGGGGAGTGGGCCTGATCGTCACCGGCGGCATCGCCCCCAACGACGAGGGGCGGCCCTACGAGGGCGGCGCCAAGCTCACCACCGAGGAGGAGGCCGAGCAGCACCGCGTCATCACGGACGCCGTGCACCGCGAGGGCGGGCGGATCGCGATGCAGATCCTCCACTTCGGCCGGTACGCCTACCACCAGGACCTCGTCGCGCCGAGCCCGGTCCAGGCACCGATCAGCCCCTTCCCGCCCCGCGAGCTGACCGACGCCGACATCGAGCGGACCATCGACGACTACGCCCGCGCCGCCCGCCTCGCCCGGCAGGCCGGCTACGACGGTGTCGAGATCATGGGCTCCGAGGGCTACCTCATCAACGAGTTCATCGCGCAGCAGACCAACCACCGCACCGACGGATGGGGCGGCTCCTACGAGAACCGCACGCGCTTCCCGCTGGAGATCGTGCGCCGGGTGCGCGAGGCCGTCGGCGAGGACTTCATCGTCATCTACCGGCTCTCCATGCTCGACCTCGTCCCGGGCGGCTCGACGCTCGACGAGGTCATCACCCTCGCCAAGGCCGTCGAGGCCGCCGGGGCGACCATCATCAACACCGGCATCGGCTGGCACGAGGCCCGCATCCCCACCATCGCGACCTCCGTGCCGCGCGGCGCCTACACCTGGGTGACCAAGCGGCTCATGGGTGAGGTGTCCGTCCCGCTCGTCACCACCAACCGCATCAACACCCCCGAACTCGCCGAGGAACTGCTCGCCGAGGGCGCCGCCGACATGGTGTCGATGGCCCGCCCGATGCTCGCCGACCCCGACTTCGTCACCAAGGCCGCCGCCGGCCGCCCCGAGGCGATCAACACCTGCATCGGCTGCAACCAGGCCTGCCTCGACCACACCTTCAGCGGTCTGATCACGTCCTGCCTGGTCAACCCGCGCGCCTGCCACGAGACCGAGCTGGTGCTCTCCCCGACCCGGCTGCGCAAGCGCGTCGCGGTCGTCGGCGCCGGCCCGGCCGGTCTCGCCTGCGCGGTCTCCGCCGCCGAGCGCGGGCACGACGTGACGCTGTTCGACGCGGCGAGCGAGATCGGCGGCCAGCTCAACGTCGCCCGCAAGGTCCCCGGCAAGCAGGAGTTCGACGAGACGCTCCGCTACTTCCGCACCCAGCTGGACTGGCACGGCGTCGACATCCGGCTGAACACGCCCGTCACGGCCGCGGACGTCGACGGCTACGACGAGGTCGTCGTCGCCACCGGCGTCACCCCACGCACCCCGGAGATCCCCGGCGTCGACCACCCGAGCGTGGTCGGCTACCTCGACGTCCTGCGCGACGGTGCCCCGGTCGGCGACCGGGTCGCGATCCTCGGCGCGGGCGGCATCGGCTTCGACGTCGCCGAGTTCCTCACCGACGGCGGCGACAAGGCCCACGAGGACCCGGCGACGTACTTCCGGCAGTGGGGCGTCGACATGGACTACAGCGGTCCCGGAGGCCTCGCCGCGCCCGAGCGGCCCGCCCCGTCGCGCACCGTCCACCTGCTCCAGCGCAAGACCTCCAAGGTCGGCGCCGGCCTCGGCAAGACCACCGGCTGGATCCACCGCACCGAGCTCAAGCACCGCGGCGTCACCATGGTCCCGGGCGTGCGCTACGACCGGATCGACGACGCCGGACTGCACATCACCGTCGGCGAGGAGAGCACGGTCCTGGAGGTCGACACGATCGTGCTCTGCACGGGCCAGGAGCCGCGCCGCGGCCTGTACGAGGAGCTGCTCGCCGCCGGGCGCAGCACGCACCTCATCGGCGGCGCCGACGTGGCCGCCGAGCTGGACGCCAAGCGCGCCATCAAGCAGGGCACGGAGCTGGCAGCCGCCCTGTAGTGCGGATACGCGTCCCTAGGATGAGGCCATGTCACTCCCGCACGCGATCCTGACCGCCCTGCTCGAGAAGCCGTCGTCGGGCCTGGAACTGACCCGCCGCTTCGACCGGTCGATCGGCTACTTCTGGTCGGCGACGCACCAGCAGATCTATCGCGAGCTCGGGAAACTCGAGGCCGACGGCCTCATCAGGGCCCTGCCGGCCGAGCAGCCGGCCCGCGGACAGAAGAAGAGCTACGAGGTCCTGCCCGCGGGTCGCGCCGAGCTGGCCCGCTGGACTGCCGCCTCCCAGGACCCCAAGCCGCACCGCGACGCGCTGCTGCTGCGGCTCAGGGCGGCGGCCGTGGTCGGCACGGCGGGCCTGGAGGCCGACCTCCGGCGCCATCTGGAGCTGCACGAACGGCAGCTGGCGGAGTACGAGGAGATCGAGAAGCGCGACTTCCCGCCCGGCCGGGACGGCACCGACGTCCGGCTGCGGCATCTCGTGCTGCGGGCCGGCATCGACCTGGAGACCTTCTGGACCCGGTGGCTCAGTCGTGCCCTGGCGGAGGTCGCCGAACTCCCGGACGGCGAACGCACCTGACGGACCCGGCCGCCCCGGACACGACATGACGGAGGCCCGCCCGCCCGGAGCGCTTCGGGGGAGCGGGCCGCCGTCCGTACCGGGTCAGAGCCGGTACGGCTTGTTGCGCCGGCGCAGGTACCAGGCCGTCCCGATCAGGCCCGCCCCGACCAGCGTGCCGCCCGCCACGAGCGTGACGGCCCCGTAGTCCTTCGTGCTGCCGCCGGATCCGCCCATGACGCCGCGGGACGGCGAGGCGGAGGGCGACGCGGACCGCGAGGGGGAGGGGGCGGTGGACACCACGACGGACTGGGTGCCCGCGGTGGTGCCCTCCGAGCAGACCACGATGACCGTGTACGTGCCCGGCGAGACGTTCGACCAGGCCGCGGACTGACTGGTGGACGTCCCCGACAGCGTCACCTGACGGCCCTGGGCGAAGCTGCCCTGACTGCTGGTGAGGAGCGAGGCGGTGCCCCAGCTGCCGTTGATCTGGGTGCACGAGCTGGTCGTGACCGACACCGTGGACCCGGTGGTGCTCACGGAGATACCGGGACCCGCGACGGCGGGCACCGCGGTCAGGGCGAGGGGCAGCGCGGCGACTGCCACGGTCAGGCCGGAGCGGAGAACTGACGATGAGTTGCGCATGTGGACTGCCCTCCGGCGGCACGGTCGGCGGTACATCCCTTGAGCCGCCTAGGGTCGGGGAACGCCCGTGCTGCCTCGGGGTCAGCCAAGGCGCACCCGGGCACGGCCGCACTCCGAGCGCCCCCGTGCAGGTGACGGGTTCCTCCGCCCGGCCGATGCGGCGCCGGACGTCAGGGCTCCGTCGTCACCGTCCGCTCCGCCGAGAGACCTCCCCAGGTGCCGTCCGGCAGCATCGCCCTGATGCGGACCCGGTGGGTGACACCGGCTCTCCGCCCCACGTAGAAGCTGTACGTGGCCCGGTCGCGCGGGGCGCTGCCGCCGAACACGAGGGACGTGACGGGCCGGCCGTCCAGCTCGATCCGGTACTGGGTGACCTCACCGTCCACGCGGGGCGGCACCCAGCTCAGGTCCAGGTGGTACGCCCCGGCCGCCCGGTGGCTCGTCACCCGGAAGCCGGTGGGGGCGGTGGCCCGGCCGTCGTCGGTGCCCGGGGTGGTGAGGCGGACGGCGTGGGTGGCGGGCGAGACGTTCCCGGCCGCGTCCCGGGCCCGGACGGTGAACGTGTAGCGCGTTCCCGGCCGCAGCCCCGTGAGCACGGTGGCCGTGCGGCCCGCGCCCACACTGTGGATCTTCGTTCCTCCCTGGTGGATGTCGTACGACACCACACCCCGGTCGTCCGTAGACGCGGACCAGGACAGCTGGACCGCCCGGCTCCCCACCGCCCGGCCGCGGGGCGCCGACGGGCGGGTCGGCGCGGAGCGGTCGTCCGCCACGACCGCGGGCGTCCGCGCCCGTACCCGGCGACTGGGTGGCCCGAGCCGCCCGTCGGCGCCCCGCGCCCGCACGGAGAAGACGTACAGCGTGGAGGGCCGGAGCCTGGTGACATCCACCATGTGCTGCGAACCCGGCACTTCCTTGACCTTCGTGTTCCCGCGATACACCTCGTAGACATCGGCCCGATCGGTCGTGTTCCACATGACGTGCACGCTCGTCGCGCTGCCCGACGCGGCCGTGACTCCCGTCGGCGCACCGGGCACACCGCTGCCGTCCCCCTCCTCAGCTCCGGCCGGGCCGCAGGAGGCGACCAGCGCGAGGGTTCCGCAGAGCGCTAGGCGGCGAAAGAGGAAGGAGGGAGCGGAAGGTCCTCGCACGACGCTGCCTCCGTGGGGTGGTCGGCCGACCGGTGGACGGTATTGGTCCGGACCAATATGACGCCGTTGGCGGGACGCATCAAGAGGCCGTCCGGTCGAACGGGGACGGTCCGGCCGGGAGGAGGGCACGCCGGGCCGTGCGTGACCACCCGGGAGCCTTACGACTGCTGACGACCTCGCGGTCGAACTACGCCTCGGCAGGGGTGAGTTCGGCCCTGTCGCGCAGAGCGCCGTCGTGGCGGAACCTCGTGCCGGCCCGGGTGGCCGGACGGCCGGATCCTTACACGGACTCAGGCTCCCGGCGTCTGTCGGGGGTTGAGGGCGTGAGCCGTCCGGCCCCTTAACGGTGGCCGGATGATCATCGCGGGAACAGATTGGGCTGAGTGCCCGTCAGGTCCCCGATGAGAGGCTCCCGTATCGTGCGTGTCCAGTCGCTCACCCTGGCCGTGGCCAGCGCCGCCCTGCTCGCCCCGACGGCACCCCCTGCCGCCCATCCCCAGCCCGCGGTACGGCGCGAGAGCGCCGTGAGCGCCGCCGACCTGCTCGCCGGGGTGAGCCAGTGCACTCCCGTCTCCCGGGGCCGCTACCGCAGGGACAACGGCGCGCCCGCGAACATCCCCGTCTGCGGTACCCGCGACGTCGTGTTCTGGAAGGCCGACATGGACATCGACTGCGACGGCCGGCCCGGGCCCCGCTGCAACGTCCGCACCGACCCGTACTTCGCCGCGAGCACGGCCTACCCCCAGTCGGACGGCCGCCCGTTGAGCGCCGAACGGCTGCCGTTCATCGTCGTACCCGCGCCGAGCCGCCGCTGGGACTACCGGGACCACGGCATCGGCGGCGGTTCGGTGGTGGCCGTCGTGTACCGCGACCGCGTGCAGTACGCGGTCGTCGGCGACGCTGGCCCGCAGGGCATCATCGGAGAGGCGTCCTACGCGACCGCCAAGGGCCTCGGCATCCGCGCCGACCCGCACGGCGGCGGCGCACCCTCCGGCGTCACCTACATCGTCTTCAAGAACACCAGGGTGTCGCCCATCGAGGACCACGCCGCCGCCGTGACGGAGGGGGAGCGGGCGGCTAAGCGCTTCGCCACCGGGAGCCGCACGGACGCGCCGCCGGCCGGGGGATGAGCGGCTGACGGCCCCTCACCGGCACGCCGCGGCCGGGCACACCGCCGCTCGGCGTGCCCGGCCGCAGGTCGCGCTCATTCCTTCCGGTAGGAGTACGCCTCGGTGGCGGCCGCCTCCACCGCCGCCAGGTCCGCCCCCGTGGACGCCGTGACGACCGCTGCCACGGCCCCCTCCACGAAGGGGGCGTCCACCAGACGCGTCCCCTCGGGAAGTTCGTCGCCCTCGGCGAGCAGTGCCTTCACCGTGAGCACCGCGCTGCCCAGGTCGGTCAGGACAGCGACTCCGGCACCGCGATCGACGGACGCGGCCGCGGCGGCGATCAGTTCGGAACTGGTGCCGAGCCCGCCGCCCTCGGTGCCACCGGCCGGTGCGACCGGGACCGCCGGGCCGCCGCCCGCGAGCCCCTTGGCCAGCTCGGCTACCGACGCGGCCACCTCCGCGCTGTGCGACACCAGCACGATTCCCACCAGCCGTTCGTCACTCACCTGCGGCCTCCGCGAGTCCGGCGATCAGCAGCGCCGACGACGTGGCGCCCGGGTCCTGGTGGCCGATGCTGCGCTCGCCCACATAGCTCGCCCGGCCCTTGCGCGCCTGCAGCGGCGTCGTTGCCACCGCGCCCTCCTCCGCGGCGGTGCGGGCCGCGGCGAACGAGTCGCCGAGCGCGTCCACCGCGGGCACCAGGGCGTCGATCATGGTCTTGTCACCCGGGGCGGCGCCGCCGAGCGTCATGACCGCGTCCACCCCCGCCCGCAACGCCTCGGCCAGCTGCTCGGCACTGACCTCTTCGGCATCGCCCAGCGCCTTGCCGGTACGGCGCAACAGCGTCCCGTACAGCGGCCCCGACGCGCCGCCGACCGTCGAGATCAGCTGGCGTCCCGCCAGGGTGAGGACCCCGCCGGGCGTGCCGGGGGCCTCCTTCTCCAGCACGGTCACGACGGCCGTGAACCCGCGCTGGAGGTTGCTGCCGTGGTCGGCGTCCCCGATGGGGGAGTCGAGGGCGGTGAGCCGCTCCGCCTCGCGGTCGACGGACGCGGCGGTCGCCGTCATCCAACGGCGGAAGAAATCGGCGTCGAGCACTGGATCTCCTTGCCTGGTAGGTACGTGGTGATCCTCTACCCCCTCCGTCCGTCACACGCCCCAGCGCAGACCCGGGGTCCTGACCGGCGCGTCGTACAGCCGCAGCAGCTCCTCGTCGACCTGGCAGAGGGTGAGCGAGGCACCCGCCATGTCCAGGGAGGTGACGTAGTTGCCCACGAGCACGCGGGCCACGGGGACGCCGCGCTGGGCGAGCACCCGGTGCACCTCGGCGTTGAAGCCGTACAGCTCCAGCAGCGGGGTCGCTCCCATGCCGTTGACCAGGACCAGCACCGGGTTGCGCGGCTGGAGGTCCTCCACCACCGCCTCGACCGCGGCCTCGGCGATCTCGCCGGAGGTCATCATGGTGCGCCGCTCCCGGCCGGGTTCGCCGTGGATGCCGATGCCCAACTCCAGCTCACCGGGCGGCAGATCGAAGGTGGGGCTGCCCTTGGCCGGGGTGCTGCAGGCGCTGAGCGCGATCCCGAAGCTGCGGGAACTCTCGTTCACCTGCCGGGCGATGGCCTGGACCCGCTCCAGGGGCATCCCCTCGGCCGCGGCGGCGCCCGCGATCTTCTCCACGAACAGGGTCGCGCCCGTACCGCGACGGCCCGCCGTGTACAGACTGTCGGTCACCGCCACGTCGTCGTTGACCAGTACCTTCGCCACCTGGATGCCCTCGTCCTCGGCCATCTCGGCGGCCATGTCGAAGTTGAGCACGTCCCCGGTGTAGTTCTTCACGATGAACAGCACGCCGGCACCGCTGTCCACGGCGGCGGCCGCGCGCAGCATCTGGTCGGGCACGGGGGAGGTGAAGACCTCGCCCGGACAGGCCGCCGACAGCATGCCGGGACCCACGAAACCGCCGTGCAACGGCTCGTGCCCCGAGCCTCCGCCCGACACCAGCCCCACCTGTCCGGCGACGGGAGCGTCCCGCCGCACGATCACCCGGTTCTCCACGTCCACGGTCAGCTCCGGGTGGGCAGCCGCCAGACCGCGCAGCGCATCCGCGACCACGTTCTCCGGGACGTTGATCAGCATCTTCACGGGTACCTCCTAGACAACCTAGTAGATGAGCCCTCGAATTCCAGCTTCGCAGCTCACGTCACGTTTGACCAGTTGTCGATCTTGGCTGTCGGTGCCGGTCCGTCTCGGACCTCGACGCCCTGCGGACCGAGACCGACCGCACCCTGAAGGACGCGGACGGCCTCGGCGCAGGATCGCGGATCAGCCAAGTGCGGAAGACAGGAAGCGCCCGGACGGCCTGGGATCAGTAGCCGTAGATCATCTTGTAGGCGACCTCGGGAAGGAACTGCCCGGCCGAGGAGCCGCCTCCCACGCCGCAGTTGCCGTCGGACTCGCCGGGAACCTTGATCCACAAGAGCATCTCGGCGCCTCCGCCCAGGCGGGTGGGAGTGCCGATGCGGCGGCTCGACGGATTGCACCACTGGCCGTTCGAGCCGTTGCCGTTGCGGCTGGTGTCGACGACGAACGGCTTGGTGTAGCCGTACCGGGCGCTGAGTTCCCTGTTGACGGCGTCACCGTAAGCGGTGTTCTCGGCCGTGGTGAGGTAGTTGGAGACGTTGAGCGAGAAACCGTGAGCCTGCCGGACGCCGGCTTCGTGAAGACGCCGGGCCATGGTCGCCGCGCTCGCCCAGGCCGGGTTGCCGGCGTCGAGGTAGACCCAGGTGTTGGGAGCTCGGCGGTTGAACTCGGCGAGGGCGCCGGTCAGCATGCTCTCGCGTTCGTCGATCTGCGCCTGGCTCATGCAGCCGTAGTCCCCGAGGGAGTCCGGTTCGAGGACGACGACGGCCGGGCGGCCGGCGATCCCGCCCGCGAACTGGGCGATCCAGTTCGCGTAGGCGGACGGCGACGAGGCTCCGCCCGCGGAGTGACCGCCGCAGTAGTCACGGTTGTAGATGTTGTAGGCGACGAGGAGGGGCAGCTTGTCCCGGGCGTCCGCGGCGCCCGCGTAAGCGCCGGTGGCCGCGCCGATGCTGCCGCTCCAGGAGCCGAACCAGCGGGCCGTCGGGGTGGTGGCGATGGAGGCGTTGATCGCGGAGGCCCGGCCGTCGCCGGGGTTGGCGGCGACCCACCGTTTCGCGCTGGAGTCGGGATCCGCGTAGAACCCGTTGGTCATGGTGGTCGGGTCGGCCGCATGAGCGGTCGGGGCGGCGGCGAGCGCCAGCGGCAGTGAGGAGAGCGCTGCCACCAGGGCGAGGAGTCTGCGGCGCATGACGGGTACCTCGGCTTTCTGGCAGGGGGCTTGGTCGGGGCGAGCCAGGCGGGCAAGCGCTCCCACCGGGCGGAGCACTGCTCTTGTTCAGAGTTTCGAACGTTCATCGGTGGGCCGGGCATCCTGGATGATAGGAAGGTCTTGAGTCCCGTCAATCCCTCTCGCACTTTCGATGCGGGCATCGAAACATTCGAATCTCCGCCCAATCGAATCGCCGCAGGTCTCCCGCTTACCTGGTGGCGGGTGTTCTCACTGTTGACATGTTCAGGTCGGCGTCTACCATCCCTGGCAGCACGAGTTTCGGAATGGTATGCGAAATTTCGAACACGGGATGTCATGTACGCGATAACCAAGAGGTCACCGCTCATGGCACCCGTCCGGCTGAGGAGGCCCCGATGCCCAGACGATCAGGCGGACGACTGCTCCGCCTTCTCGCGACCACCGTGCTGACGGTCACCGCGTCCCTGACGGCCTCCGCACACTCCACCGCAGCAGCCGCGCCGGGCAGCCCGGCGCTCACCCCGCCGCTCGGCTGGAACAGCTGGAACAGCTTCGGGTGCCAGATCACCGAGGCCCAGGTGCGCCAGGCCGCCGACGCGATGGTGGCGTCGGGCATGCGGGACGCCGGTTACCGGTACGTGGTGGTCGACGACTGCTGGTTCGACCCGCAGCGCGACGCGGCGGGCAACCTGCGGGCCAACGCGACCAAGTTCCCCAGCGGGATGAAGGCGCTCGGAGACTACATCCACGGCAAGGGCCTGAAGTTCGGCATCTATCAGGCGCCCAACGAGAAAACGTGCGCCCAGGGCGTGGGCACCTATCCCGGCTCCACCGGCAGCAAGGGCCATGAGGCCCAGGACGCCGCCACGTTCGCCTCATGGGGCGTCGACTACCTCAAGTACGACTGGTGCTCCTCCAGCGGCACCCGCGACGAGCAGGTCGCGCGGTTCACGCTGATGCGCGACGCCCTGCGCGCCACGGGGCGGCCGATCGTCTACAGCATCAACCCCAACAGCTTCCACGCCCCCACCGGCGACAAGTACAACTGGGGCGAGGTCGCCGACCTGTGGCGGACGACCGAGGACCTGCTCGACATCTGGCAGAACGGCAACACCAACAGCTACCCGATGGGCGTGGGCAATGTCCTGGACGTGACTGCGCCGCTGGCGGCACAGTCGGGGCCGGGGCACTGGAACGACCCCGACATGCTCGTCGTCGGCCGCCCCGGCCTGTCACTGACCGAGTCCCGTTCCCACTTCGCCCTGTGGGCGCTGATGGGCGCTCCTCTCATGGCCGGCAACGACATCCGCACCATGTCCTCCGACGTGAGTGCGATCCTGCGCAACCCGCGTCTGCTGGCGGTGAACCAGGACCCGCTGGGGGCGGGCGGGCGCAGGGTGCGCGACGACGGCGGCACCGAGGTGTTCGCCAAGCCCCTGTCCGACGGTTCGGTCGCCGTAGGCCTGTTCAACCGAGGGAGCGGCACGGCGACGGTCACCACCACGGCCGCCCAGGTCGGCCTGACGGGCGGGCCGTTCACGCTGACGGACCTGTGGACCGGCGCCACGTCCGGCACCTCCGGCCAGATCTCCGCGAGCGTCCCCGCGCACGGCGTGGCCGTGTTCCGCGTGACCGGGGGCAGCCCGCTGAGCGCCACCACCTCGCGTCTGCGCGGCACCGCGTCCGGCCGCTGTCTGGACGTGGACAACGCCTCCACCGCGGCCGGTGCCAGCGTACTGATCTGGGACTGCCACACGGCCGCCAACCAGCTGTGGACCACGTGGGCCGGTGGCGAGATCCGGGTCTTCGGCGACAAGTGCCTGGACGCCTACAACCAGGGCACCACCGACGGCACCCGGGTCATCACCTGGCCCTGCAACGGCCAGAACAACCAGAAGTGGACCGTCGGCTCCGACGGGACGATCCGCAATGTCCACGCCGGACTGTGCCTGGACGTCGACGGGTCCGGCACCGCGGGCGGAACCCCGCTGATCCTGCGGACCTGCAACGGGCAGGCCCACCAGAAATGGAGCCGCGCGTGAACAACTGGAAGCCCCGGGGATTCGCCCCGCCGAGGCGGCCGATATCGCGAAGCCTCGGGTGCGCGCGCCGTTGCGCCGGTCAGCCCCGGTGTACGAGCACGCTCAGGGAGTTGGCCAGCACGATGGCCCCGATGCCGGCCCACTCGGCCGGGCCCAGGTGCTGGCCGAGCCCCACCAGGCCCACCACCGCGGCGAGAACGGGGTTGACGCTCATGAACAACCCGAAGGCCTGGGCCGGTACGGTGCGCAACGTGAACAGGTCCGCCAGGTAGGGCACGGCGGACGACAGGACACCCGCGACGACGGCACAGCCGACGGCCTGCGCGGTCGGCGGCTGACGGAGGACGAGCACGACACCGACCGGCAGGAACATCAGGGCGGACAGCCCAGCCGCCGCCGCTGAACCCTGAGCACCCGGGATGCGCCGTCCGACGGTGCGGTTGAGCAGGATGTACGACGCCCAGCACGCGGCGGCCAGCAGGCCCAGTCCCATTCCCGCGTAGTCGGCTGACGGCCGGGGCCGCATCAGGACGACGACCCCCGCCGCCGCTGCCACCGCACAGCACGCGTCCACCCGGCGTCGCGCGGCGGCCAGGGCGATGCTCAGCGGGCCGAGGAACTCCAGCGTCACGGCAAGGCCCAGGCCGATGCGGTCGATGGCGCTGTACAAGGACAGGTTCATCGTCCCGAAGACGACCGCCAGCGACAGGACAGGCCACCACTGCCGCCAGGTGAAGGACCGCAGCCGGGGCCGGCTCACCGCCCACAGGACGACGGCGGCGACGTACTGGCGGACCGCGACGACACCGGTCGGCCCGATGACGGGAAAGGCGAGGGACCCGATCGCGGCGCCGGTCTGGTTGGACAGCCCGCTGCCCACCATCGTGGCCACGCCGGCGAGACGGTGCGGGCTGTGCCCGGGGGCGGTCGCCGCAGTCGGGAGCACGGGCTCGGTGGAAGGGGCGGAGGAGGCGGCGGATGCGGAGGCTGCTCGCATGCGCTGATCGTGCGCCGAGTCGACCCTTGCGCACAATGCGCCCGGGGTTCGATCCATACGATGCACTCATGGATGTCGAGTTCCGTCAGCTGCGCTGTCTCGTCGCGATCGTCGACGAGGGCACCTTCACGGACGCCGCCATCGCGCTCGGCGTCTCCCAGGCGGCGGTCTCCCGGACCCTCGCCTCGCTTGAACGAGCCCTGGGCGCACGCCTGTTGCGCCGCACGTCCCGAGAGGTCACCCCGACCGCGACCGGGCTGCGCGTGGTGGCCCGGGCCCGCAGGGTGCTCGGGGAGGTGGACGACCTGGTCCGCGAGGCCGCGTCGGGCCACTCCGTCCTGCGCATCGGCTACGCCTGGTCGGCGCTGGGCCGCCACACCTCGGCCTTCCAGCGCCGCTGGGCTCTGGACCGTCCGGAGACCGAACTGCATCTGGTCCGCGTCAACTCGGCGACGGCCGGCCTGGCCGAGGGTGCGTGCGACCTGGCCGTCGTGCGCAGGTCCACGGAGGACCGGCGGCTCGACTCGGCCATCGTGGGACTGGAACGACGCATGGTCGCCATGGCCGCGGACGACCCCCTGGCCGGACGCCGCTCGGTGCGGCTCGCCGACCTGAGCGGCCGCACCCTGCTGATCGACCGCCGGACCGGCACCACCACCGCCGACCTCTGGCCACCCCACTCCCGGCCGGCGACCGAGGAGACGCACGACGTCGACGACTGGCTCACGGTCATCGCCACCGGCCGCTGCGTCGGCATGACCGCGGAGTCCACCGCCCACCAGTACCGCCGACCCGGCGTCGTCTACCGCCCCGTGCGCGACGCCGAACCGATCGCCGTACGCCTCGTGTGGTGGCACGGCGAGCCCCACCCCGCCGCGCAGCCGGCGATCGAACTCCTCACCGCCCTCTACCGCACGGCCTGACCTGGCACGCTGCAGCGCTCTCGAGTGGTTCCGGCCCCGGCGGCCCGGCCATGATGAGAGGGTCGGCCGCATGTCCACCTCAATGCGCGTCCGCCCGGCCGCTTCGATCGCTCTGGCACTCGCCCTCGCCGCGACTCTCGGATCCTGCGGCGACCTGCACGCCCCGGAGTCGCGGACCGGGGCGGCCTCCACTGCGTCGGCAGCACCCTCGCCCAGTGCCCCGGCGTCGCCGTACGTGGAGCCGGGCGCGGGCGACGGCGCCCCGCACTACAACGAGAACAACGCCTACCGCCGTGAGGGCGATATGACTCCGGCCCACGCGAAGGACGCCCAGAGGGAGGCCGACCGCATCCGGCCGGTGCTCGAGCGGCTGTGGGAGCAGCGGAAGTGGGACCCCCGGACCGTACGAACGGCGCTGCTCCGGCTCGGCTACGAGGAGGAGCGCGTCACGAAGGACGGCAAGCGCCTCGGCGGCACGCTCACCGTCACGGGGATGTCCCCGCGCTGGAAGGACGACGGCTACGTCACGCCAGAGGGGACGCGGGTGGCCCTGCGCGTGCACGACGACGCCTGCGTGTCGGGGTTCGTGCAGAAGTCGAACTTCGAGGTGCGCGCCAACGGCCCGTACCCGGAGACCGGCTGCTTCGAACCGCCCTACGGCCACTGAGGCCACCGGCCCGGGGGCGGGTGAAGAAGCCGTGACCGGGTAACCGGCGCCGCATGATCGGGCGCGTACTGTGGCAGGGGCTGGTCGCCGGTACCGCAGGCGGCGTGGTGATGACCCTCGGCGAGAAGATCGAGCAGGCCGTCACCGGCCGCCCCGACTCCCATGTGCCCGCCCGTGTTCTCCAGCGCCTCACCGGCCTGCCCGAACACCCCCGCACCCAGCCGCTGCCGGTCGACAGGGCCATGCACTTCGGCCAGACCGCCCTCCTCGGGGTGCTCCGCTCGGTCATGGCCCACTCCGGGCTGCGCGGGCCGGTCGCGTCCGCCACGTTCACGGTCGTCCGCCTCACCAATGATCAGATCCCGGAGAACGCGACCGGCGTGCCGTCGTGTCGGGGTCGGGCCGCCGGCCCGCGAGGACGGCCACGGCAGCTGAGCCCCCCGGTCCTCGGCTCAGCGGGTCAGCACATCCGCCAGCGCCCCCGCCACCGCGGCACAAGCCAGGACCGCGCAGGCACCGGCCGCGTGGCGCCGGAGCAGGGCGCGCCGGAGGTGGGCGTAGCGGTTCTCGTACTCCTGCCGCAGCTCGTCTGCTCGTCGCACGGTGCCGAGCATCAGCTGCCGGGTGATGTCGAGCCGTCGCCGCACGTAGTAGCCGGTGAGTTCCTCGCTCTGGGCGGTGGTCAGCCACGGCATGCGTGCGCAGAGCTCCTCGGCCTCGCGCTGTGCGCCGTCGCGATGAGAGTGAGCGAAAAGGAAGCCCTCGGTCTCTTCCGCCAGGGCGCTGCGCGGCTCGCTCACGGGCACCCGCCGCCTGCCCCGTCTCACTGCCGCTCGCCCTTGTGCCCCTCGGCGTCGACCACATCGCGCTGCCCGGTGTTCTCCGCCTCGTCCAGGCTCGCCACGTCCGGGTGTCTCAGGTCGAAGGCCGGCGACTCGGAGCGGATCTTGGGCAGGGTGAGGAAGTTGTGGCGGGGCGGCGGGCAGGACGTGGCCCATTCCAGCGAGCGGCCGTAGCCCCAGGGGTCGTCGACCTCGACCTTCTCGCCCTTCCGGGCAGTCCTGTACACGTTGTACAGGAAGGGCAGGGTGGACAGGCCCAGCAGGAACGCGCCGATCGAGGAGACGGTGTTGAGCGCGGTGAAACCGTCGGCGGCCAGGTAGTCGGCGTAGCGGCGGGGCATGCCCTCGGCGCCGAGCCAGTGCTGGACCAGGAAGGTGGTGTGGAAGCCGACGAACAGCGTCCAGAAGTGGATCTTCTCCAGGCGCGTGTCGAGCATCGTGCCGGTCATCTTGGGCCACCAGAAGCTGAATCCGCCGAACATCGCGAACACGATCGTTCCGAACAGCACGTAGTGGAAGTGGGCGACCACGAAGTAGCTGTCGGTGACGTGCCAGTCGAGCGGCGGAGAGCCCAGGATGACGCCGGTCAGGCCGCCGAAGAGGAAGGTGACCAGGAAGCCGAGCGCCCAGAGCATGGGTGGTTCGAACGACAGCGAGCCACGCCACATCGTGCCGATCCAGTTGAAGAACTTCACGCCCGTCGGCACGGCGATCAGATACGTCATGAAGGAGAAGAACGGCAGCAGCACCGCCCCGGTGGCGAACATGTGGTGCGCCCACACCGTCACCGACAGCCCGGCGATGGAGACGGTCGCCCCGATCAGACCGGTGTACCCGAAGATCGGCTTGCGGGCGAAGACGGGGATGATCTCGGTGATCACGCCGAAGAACGGCAGCGCCAGGATGTACACCTCGGGATGGCCGAAGAACCAGAACAGGTGCTGCCAGAGCACCGCGCCCCCGTTCTCCGGGTTGAACACCTGCGCGCCGAAGCGCCGGTCCGCCTCCAGTACCAGCAGCGCGGCCGCCAGGACCGGGAAGGCCAGCAGCACCAGCAGCGAGGTGAGCAGCACGTTCCAGGTGAAGATCGGCATCCGGAACATGGTCATCCCCGGGGCGCGCATGCAGATGATGGTGGTGATGAAGTTGACGGAGCCGAGAATGGTGCCGAAGCCGGACAGCGCCAGACCCATGATCCACAGATCCCCGCCCACCTGAGGGGTGCGCTCCCCACCGCTGAGCGGGGTGTACGCGGTCCAGCCGAAGTCGGCGGAGCCCTGCGGAGTGAGGAAACTGCCGAGCACGATCAGGCCGCCGAAGAGGAACAGCCAGTACGAGAACATGTTCAGCCGCGGGAACGCCACATCGGGTGAGCCGATCTGCAAGGGCATGACAGCGTTGGCGAAACCGGCGAACGTCGGCGTCGCGAACAGCAGCAGCATGATCGTGCCGTGCATGGTGAACGCCTGGTTGTACTGCTCACTGGAGACGATCTGCAGCCCCGGCCGGGCCAGCTCCGCCCGGATGAGCATCGCGAGGGCCCCTGCGACCAGGAAGAACCCGAACGACGTGATCAGATACAGGTGCCCGATCTTCTTGTGATCGGTGGTCGTCACCCAGGAGACGATCACCTTCCCTCTGCCGCGGGGCTCCATCGCGGGTGCGGGTGAAACCGGTTCGGTATGTGTCGCCATCAGTCCTCGATCGGCAGCAACGGGGCGGACGGTCATCCGCCCGCAGCAACCTATTCGGTAGGGTTCATCACCCTTGTCTGCCGTCGGGTGTGTCTGAGTCGAATGGCGTACTGATCCATTCGACCGAGCGGCGGGCCCGACGGCGGCGGGCGGCGCCCCCTTTCCCGTGCAAGCGGTTTCAGGGTCTGTGTCATGTTTTGTTCCGGCTGGAATGCGGCACTCGACAGTCCACACGAGCGTGCCCCCGGAAGAGGTGACTTCGCTGCGTGAGGTGCGTCGGACACGCGCCGGAATCCGGCCCGTTCCCGGGCGGAACAGAGGGTGGTCGATGACGACGATCGGCGTGGAAGAGGAGTACCTGCTGCTCGACCCGGTCACGGGCCTGCCGGTACCTCAGGCGGACAAAGTGCGCGCCGCGGCGGGCGTGGGGCACCTCGTGACCGACCAGGAGGTGCAGTACGAGCTGCTCCAGGCGCAGGTCGAGGTGGCCACCCCGGTCTGCGACACCCTGGAGGAGGTCGGCGGCCACCTCCTGCGGCTGCGCCACGCCGTCGGCGTGGCCGCCGAACAGCACGGCTGCCGGATCGGTGTCTGCGGCACCCCGCCGCTGCGGCACGGCCGCCCCATCGCCGTCACCGACCAGGCCCGCTACCGGGCGATGGTCACGCAGGCCCCGCAGCTCGTGGCGGAGCAACTGGTCAACGGCACGCACGTACACGTCGCAGTGCCGGACCGGGAAGCGGGTGTGCAGGTGCTGAACCGGATCCGCTCCCGGCTGCCGACGCTGACGGCCATGGCGGCGAACTCCCCGCTCTGGGACGGCCACGACACGGGCTTCGCGAGCTGGCGCACCGTGATCTTCAGCCGGTGGCCGGTCAGCGGTATGCCACCGCACTTCCGGGACGCCGACGACTACGACCGGCGCGTGGAACGGTTGCTGGAGTCGGGTCTGATCTCGGACGTCGGTCAGCTCTACTGGCAGGCCCGCCTCTCGGCCACGTACCCCACCATCGAGGTGCGGTGCCTGGACGTCCAGCTGCGCGCGGACGAGGCGGTCATGCTCGCCGCGCTCATCCGGGCCCTCGCGGAGACCGCCCTGGCGGAAGCGGCCGCCGACGCGCCCCTGCCCGACGCCGCGCCGGAGCTGCTGCAGGCCGCCATGTGGCACGCCGCCCGGCACGGCCTCGGAGACACCCTTCTCGACCCCGGCGGCACCCCGCACCGGGCCGGCGACGCGCTCTACGAGTTCCTGCGGCACGTCGCTCCCGCCCTCGAGGCATCCGGCGACTCCCGGCAGGTCACCTCTTTGATCCACCGGCTGCTGCAGGACGGGACCGGTGCGGACCGGCAGCGCGCCGCCCTCGCGCACGGAGGCCTTCGCGCGGTCACCGAGCTGATCAGCGCCCAGAGCACGATGCCGTGACGCCCCGGGAACCGCTCCTCAGGCCACCGCGGCGTAGGCGGCGGCGACGGCGGTGTCCGCGCGGGCGTGGACGACCAGTCGGGTGCCGCCGGCGTCGGCGTCCGCCTCGAGTGCGCGGCGGACGGGCGCACTGTGCGCGGCCACCGACATCAGCGTGCCCAGCAGGCTGCACAGCTGATGGACCCGGAGAACCACGCTGACCACCGCACTCCGAGCGGCCGGCTCGTCGAGGACGATGACCACGGGTGCCGGCCGGCAGGCCCGGACGAGGTCGCTGATCCTCGTGAGGAGTGTGGCGCGCCCGCCGACGCCGGGGTCTTCGTGGACCGTGATGACGAGGACTCCGTGATCGAGCGAATGGGACAGCAACACGGCCTCCGTTCCTCCGTTTCCTTCGTCGGCGGATCGTTCCGCCGTGGAAGTACCCGAGGGCGGCCGTTCGAAGCGCCACCGGTCCGGCGACCGTCGGCCGGCCGTGCGGTCCGGGCGGACCGGCCGGTACACCCACGTGGTGAACACCCGGTCGGGGGATGTGTCATGGCCGGAAGCAGACCCGGCCGAAAGAGTGGGGGAGACGAACCTGTTCCCTTCGGCCCGGGCGGGGCACTCCGTCGGCGCGCGAGTCCCTACTCCCCAGGAGACCGTCCATGACGTTCAACCCATTGGAACAACGGGGCATCCCGCTCGACCGCCAGCTCCGCAGCTGGCGCGAGCTGAACGTGCAGCCCATCGACCCCGACCGCTGCGACCCGTACACCCGCTGCCGCATCATCACGATGAACGGCATCGAGGTGGAGGCCATCCTCTTCAGCCACCAGCTCGCCCGCAACACCGTCGACCCGGAGGTGAAGCGGCAGCTCGCCCGGACCCGCTACATCGAGGCGCAGCAGCAGAAGGTCGTCAACTGGCTGCTGCCCGGTGTCTCCTCCGTCCTGGAGACGACCATCGCCTACGAGCAGGTCGCGGTGGACCTGACGGCGTGGGTGGCACGGATGGAGCCGGACCCGTACCTGCAGCAGGCCTATCAGTTCGGGGTGCTGGAGGACTTCGACCATCTGTACCGGTACGCCAACCTCTACGAGATGATCGAGCACCGCAAGGCGGAGTCGATCGTCGACAACCTCACCGAGGTGTTGCCGGGCCGGCCGACGAAGTACCACCACCGCGACCCGTACGACAACGTCCGTGACCCTTACGACAAGAGCGGCACCAACCCGCTGTCCAAGCTGCACGCCCTGACCATCATGTCGGCGGAGCAGCAGACCATGAACTTCTACATGAACACCGGCCCCACCTACATGGAGCCGATCGCCCGGCAGCTCTACCAGGAGATCGGCCTGATCGAGGAGGAGCACGTCACCCACTACGAGTCGCTCGTCGACCCGGGGGAGACGTGGTGGGAGCAGCTCGTCAACCACGAGTACAACGAGTGCTACCTGTACTACTCCTTCATGGAGCAGGAGAGCGACCCCAAGGTGAAGGCGATCTGGGAGCTGCACCTGAACATGGAGCTGGAGCACCTGCACACCGCCTGCGACCTGATGCGCCGCCACGACGGCCGGGAACCGCAGGAGGTCCTCGCCCCGGAGCTGCCGAACGTGCTCACCTTCGAGCCGAACAAGCAGTACCTGCGCGAGCTGCTGGACACCCAGATGGACCTGACCACGCTGGGCGCCGGATATGTGCGCGAGGCGCACGAGCGGTTCGAGAAGATGCAGGAGCAGATCCACGGCGGTGAACGGCCGCCCAGCGAGCGCGTGATGGTCCAGCACGACGAGATGTTCGGCCGCGAGTACCGCGTACAGACCGAGGGCGTGCACCCCGACCCCGCGATGCGCGAGAAGTGAGGGAACCGGCCATGCCCGAGACACACACGCCCCAGGCCGACGACCGGGCCGCGGACACCGACGTGGTCGCGCTCCTCATGCGCCAGCACGGCGACATCCGCAACCTCTTCGACGAGGTCGAGCAGAGCCGGGGCGAGGAGCGCCGTGACGCCTTCCGCCGCCTGGTGCGGCTGCTGGCCGTGCACGAGACCGCCGAGGAGGAGGTCGTCCACCCCTTCGCACGGCGGGCCCTGCCCGGTGGCGAGCAGGTCGTGGAGGACCGGCTCGCCGAGGAGCGGGCGGCCAAGGAGACCCTGGCCGCGCTGGACGAACTGGACACCGACGATCCCAAGTTCATGCTCCAGCTGATGAAGCTGCGCAAGGACGTGCAGGAGCACGCCCGGGCGGAGGAACGCTACGAGTTCACGCACATCCGCCGCAGCACCGATGCCGATGGCCTCGCCACCCTGGCCAAGGCGGTGAAGGCAGCCGAGGCCATGGCACCCACCCGCCCCCACCCGGGCATCGAGTCCGGCAAGGCCAACGTGGCTCTCGGTCCCGTCGCGGCTCTGGTGGACCGCACGAAGGACGCCGTCCGCAAGGCGATGGGCAAGGACTGAACTCCGCGAGGAGCCGACCCGGGTCAGGTGGCCCGCCGGGGATCGGCCGGATCCCCGGCGCACCGGCCGTCGTCGCGTCGCCAGGCGACGTCGTGTGCTCGGACGGGTCCTGTGTTCGGACGGTCCGGTGCCCGGATGGGCAGTCGCGCGGACGGGGCGTCCGGTCAGACGGGAAGGACGAACGGAGGGTGCGCCCCGTTGAGGAAGTAGTCCCCGACGTCCTGGAGCCGGTGGCCGACGGGCTCGTACAGGGTGTGCGTCCGGGCGTTGCGCCAGAACCGGTCGAAGCCGAGCCGGGCGGAAGCGGAGCGGGCGCCGATGATGTCCAGGGCGCGAGCGGTGGACTCCTGGGCGGCCTTGGACGCGGCGGCCTCGGCCATGGCCACCAGGACGGAGATCTCCGCGTAATCCTCGTAGGTGAGGTCCTCGCCGTGATCCAGCCCGCCCTCCACGGCCCGGCGTGCCTCGTCGGCGAGTGCGGACGCCGAGCGGGTGAGCACGGTGAGTTCCCCGTACGCCGTCAGCACCTGTGGATCCTGCGGGGAGCCGACCGGCCAGTCCGGGTGCCAGTGCGAGTGGCCGGACCTGCTGTACTCACGGGCCTCGGCGAGCACGCCCTCCGCCATGCCGAGCCGGAGCTGTGCCGACAGCAGACGACCGACCGGTGACACCAGGGCCGTCTGAGGCGACAGGACGTCCTCGTCCGCCGACAGGGAGCCCAGTACGTCGTCGGCGGCGATGGGCACGGCGTCGAACTCCACGCTGCCGCCCGCCGCCAGCCGCTGGCCGAAGGGGTCGGCGTCACCGTCGACGACCACACCCGCGAGGGCGGGGTCGACCACGAGCGCGCAGGGCTCGCCGGTTCCGGCCCGCACCGCACGTACGGCGAGGCGGTCGGCGACCAGAACGCCGGCGGCGTAGCTCTGCCGCCCGTTCAGCACGTACCCGCGGGTCTCCCGGGTGAGTGTCAGCGCCGGTTCCTGGCGGGCCAGGCCGCCGCCCCAGCACCACCCCTCCGCCGCGGACCGCCGACCCAGCCGCGCGGCGAGGGCGGGATCGGCGAAGAACCGTGCGCTCCAGGACGTGAAGTAGTGACAGCCGAGGAGCTGCCCGATGGCGCCGTCGGCCGCCGCGATCTCCCGGACCACGGCGTACGCCTGGGTCCAGTCCGCGCCGCCGCCCCCGAGCTCGGCGGGGACGAGGAGGGTCAGCAGCCCCGACTCGCGCAGCCGGGACACCTCGTCGAAGGGAGGCTTGCCCGCCTGGTCGCGGGCGACCGCGTCCGTGGCCAGGTCCTCCGCAGTCTCGCGCGCCACGCACGACCAGTGCGCGCTGTCCGTCCCGGACTGGTCGAACTCCGCGGCGGGGCCGGACGGCGCCAGGGCAACGCCCATCGCAGGGGTCTCCTCAAGTTCGTATGCAGAGCGGGATGTTGAGCCTCACGAGCGGGAAAGATGTGTGGGCCATCCGCATCATCCTGCGCAGGAGCGCAAGGCCCCGTCAATACTTTCCTAGTAATTCGATAGGGAACGTAGGGAACGGCGACCAGCCCGAACAACTGCGGGAGGCCACCGGCGCCGACGAGCTGATCATCACCACCATCACCCACGGCCACGCCGACCGGGTGCGCTCGTACCGCCTCCTCGCGCAGGAGGGGAGTGCGACCTCCGCTGCGCTCACCCGCAGGGGGGTCACGCCGTCGCCGGTTGCGGTCACTCCCTGACCGCATCCCGTGCGACCGTGAGCGCGCAAGCCGCCCGGACACCTGGACCGCGGGCCGGCACACGACATGAGGGCCGAGGTGCTCCGATGACCGTTCTCGACTCCCGGGCGCTCAACCGCGCCACTCTGGCCCGGCAGTTGCTCCTCGACCGTGCCGACCTGCCGGTCCTCGACGCGGTCGCGCACCTGTGCGGTCTCCAGGCACAGGAACCGCAGGAGCCGTTCACCGGCCTCTGGTCGCGGCTGCGGGCCTTCGACCCGGCGGAGCTGTCGGAGCTGCTGGCCGGGCGCCGTGTCGTGCGCACCCACCTCATGCGCCGCACCGTCCACCTCGTCACCGCCGACGACGTCGTGGCCTGGCGTTCCCGCCACGACGCCATGCTCCGCCAACGGGTGTTCGGCGTGTACCGGCGCGAACTGGCCGGGATCGATCCCGGCGAGCTGGAGGCGGCGGGCCGCGAGGTCATGGCCGACGGCGAACCCCGCTCCATGCCCGACCTCGCGCGAGCCGTCGCCGACCGCCGGCCCGGCGCGCAGCCGCGGCCCCTGGGCGAGATGCTGGTCGCGGCCCTCCTCCCGACGGTCCAGGTGCCGCCGCGCGGCCTCTGGCGCACCAGAGGGGGAGCGCGCTACGCGCTCATCTCCTCCTGGCTCGGCCGCGACATCGACCCGTCCTCCCCGGACGTCCGCGACCCCGTGGGCCAGACGCTGGTGCGGCGCTACCTGGCCGCGTTCGGCCCCGCGGCCTCCGCCGACCTGCGCGCCTGGTGCGGTCTCGCCGGACTGCCCGCCGCGGTCTCCGCCCTCCGCGAGGAACTCGTCGCCTTCCGCGACGAACGCGGCCGCGAACTGCTCGACCTCCCCGACGCGCCCCGACCCGATCCCGACACCCCGGCGCCGGTGAGGTTCCTGCCGGCGTTCGACAACGCGATCCTCGGCTATCACGACCGCAGCCGGATCATCGACGACGCGCACCGCCATCTGTCCGTCGCCGGCGCCCGGGTCGTCCTGGTCGACGGCAGGGTGGCCGCCACCTGGACCGTCGAGGCGGGCACACTGCTCGTCACCCCGCTGCGCCGCTTCGCACGGAGCGACCGCACGGGCATCGCCGAGGAAGGGCGGGCGATGGCCTCCTTCCTCTCCGGCGACGAGAGCGACCGGGTACGGATCGCGGCCTCTCCCGGCTGAACCGGGACGCGCACCCCCCGCAATACGCCCTTGCGCCTTTGATCGGCGGGCGTTCCCGGCGGACAGGCGCACACTGGAAGGGTGCTGCCGGTGCTCACGAGGGGGTGTCGGCCGATGAAAGCGTCAGAACGTGTGACCGTGCGGTGGTGGCGGTGGCGGCGCAACGCGCTCAAACGGCGCGTCGACGTCGTCGAAGCCTGGATCGTGCTCGCCGGCTGGGTGTTCGCCCTGCTGGGCGGGCTGGTCGCGGGACTGTTCGCGGCGGGCACGGTCGAGCAGGCCGTCGCGCGGCAGCGGGCCGAGAGCAGCCAGGTCCGGGCGACGGTGGTCGAGGACGCGCCCGGCCCCTCACCGGCACGCGAGGCCGGCGACCACCGGGTGTGGGGCAAGGTGCGGTGGACCGCGCCCGACGGCTCGACCCACCGGGAGGAGGCTCGGGTACCGGCGAGAGCACCCGCCGGAAGCACCCTGTCCGTGTGGGTCAACCGGAGAGGTGAGCTCACGACCCCGCCCGTCTCCGGCGGCGAAGCTTGGCTGCACACCGCCATGGGCGGCGCGCTCGCCGGGGTCTTCACGGGTGCCACGGTGCTGGGAGCCACCTGGCTGACCCGCCTGGGTCTCGATCGCCGCCGCATGGCCCAGTGGGACGCGGAGTGGGAGCGGATCGACACCCGCAGGGGCTGGAAGACGGGCTGAACAGGGCGGTCATGCGCAGGGCTCGGCAACCGGCTCCGTCCGGTCGGCCGATGCCCCTTCCGCGCCTCCGCCGGCTCCGGTGCGCCTGTGGCCCTTCGGCATCTGATTCCGGCGCGCCTGCGCCGCCCCAGACATCCGAAGCCGGTGCTGGTGGCCGGGGCGGCGGGGGCCGTGGTGAGCCGATGTCGGCGCGGTGGAGCCCGCGTCCCGTGTGGCTATCGGGCCTGCGGGGGGCGGGGAGACGCGGGCGGCAGGGGCGTGGCCGTGGGCAGCCGCGCGGTCGCACCCTCGACCTGCCGCACCGTGCTCGCGCCGGGCCGGTGGCCCGTGCCCGCGCCGGTGGACAGCTGGGACCAGACTCCCAGGGCCAGCGCGACGGCGGCAGCGGTGGCGGCCACCCGTCCCGCTCGCCGGACCTTGGCACGGCGGTCCAGGTCCCGCCAGGCCACGCGGACCCAGAAGTCCTCCGGCTGCCACAGATCGCCGACGGCGTGCGGGGGTTGGAGCTGTCGCCCCGCCGCCCGCTCCGTGGCCGAGGGTTCCCTGGGAGCGGAGACGCGTATGGCGGACTCGCTGTCCGTCAGGAACCTCAGCCACACGTCGTCGGGGACCGGGCGAACGTTGGGCGGCTCATGGGGAGTTCTCCGCCCGTCCGGCTCTTCGGTGGTCACGTCCCGTCATCCCCTCTCCGGCCTCGCCCGATCACTGCGCAGCGCAAGATCAGTATGCCGCCCGGGCGCCGGAGCAGCCCCCCCTTCCGGCCGCGGACAGTGCGTCCGAGACCGAGTTGGAACGTGCCGTGGGCGGGAGGGCCGGCCGCACTCCCGCCGCACCGCTCAGACCGTGGCCGGCAGGACGTGGTCACCGACCTTGTCGGTGCTCAGGCACAGTGAACAGACGACCGCGTCGTGCGTCGCGCAGGCGGCGACGTCGGGCCGTTCGAACTGCTGCCGGCACACATGGCACTCGTAGGTGACGGCGCTGGGGTTGCCGTCCTCGTCCAGCAGCGGCTCGGTGATGCCGTCGTCGGTACGTCGCAGGTAGTAACGCCCCTTGGTGACCACGGCCATCAGCGGAGTGAGCACGAAGGCGATGACGGCCGCGGCGACGGGGGAGTAAGGCTGGAGCGTGTCGCCGAGGCCGTGGAAGTACATGGCGATGGACAGCCCCGAGGCGGCGACGAAGGACACGACCCCGACGGGATTGACGGCGTAGAGCATGCCGCGGCGGAACTCGGGGGCGTGCGGGGACAGCTTCAGCACGTACTTGTTGATGCCGATGTCGGTGGCCACGGTGACCACCCAGGCGATCGCGCAGTTCGAGTAGAAGCCCAGGATGCTGTTGAGGAAGCTGAACATGTCGGCCTCCATCAGCGCGAGCGCGAAGCCCAGGTTGACCAGGACGAAGACCATCCGGCCCGGGTAGCGCCGAGTGACCCGGGTGAAGGAGTTGGTCCACGCGAGGGAGCCGGAGTACGCGTTCGTCACGTTGATCTTGATCTGGCTGATGACGACCAGCACAACGGCCAGGGGGACGACGAGCCAGGACGGCATCATCGCGTCGAACGCGCCCTTGAACTGCTGGATCGGCTCGGGGGCGGCGGAGGCGCCGACCTCGGCGATGATGTACACCGCGAGGAACACGCCGATGGCCTGCTTGAGCGCGCCCAGCACCACCCAGCCCGGGCCGGCCATCACCACGGCTGTCCACCAACTGCGCTTGTTCGCCTCGGTCTTGGGCGGCATGAAGCGCAGGTAGTCGATCTGCTCGCCGATCTGCGCGATCAGCGACAGGCACACGCCCGCGCCGAGCAGCACGGAGGCGGTGTTGACGCCGCCGTCCCCGTCGGTGCCCGCGTAGGCGAGGAAGCGGTCGACCGTGCCGGGGTCGGTGGCGACGAGGTAGACGAGCGGCCCGACCATCAGCAGCAGCCAGATCGGGGTCGTCCACACCTGGAGCTTGCTCAGCGCCTTCATGCCGTAGATCACCAGGGGGATCACCATCAGCGTGGGGACCAGGTAACCCAGCCAGAGCGGCAGTCCGAGGCCCAGCTTCAGGCCCTGGGCCATGATCGAGCCTTCCAGGGCGAAGAAGATGAAGGTGAAGCTCGCGAAGATGACGCTGGTGAGGACGGAGCCGAAGTAGCCGAAGCCCGAGCCGCGGGTGATCAGGTCCAGGTCGATGTTGTAGCGGGCCCCGTAGTAGGCCAGCGGGAAGCCGGTCACGAAGATGACGACGGCGGCGACGGCGATCGCGAGCAGCGCGTTGCCCGTGCCGTGGGCCAGTCCGATGCCGGCCCCGATGGAGAAGTCGGCCATGTAGGCGATGCCGCCGAGCGCGGTCGTCGCCACCACCATCGGGGTCCAGCGCCGGTAACTGCGCGGTGCGAAGCGGAGGGTGTAGTCCTCGAGCGTCTCCTTGACGGCCTGGTCCGTGGCCGGTACGGCCTGCGGTGCGGGTTCCGGCTCGGCCACTGCGGCCAGTCGCGGCTCGGCACTCATGCCACGCCTCCTTGCTGCGGGTCGGGTACTGACAAGGCAGGCACGGTAGGCAGAGGTCGTTACCCCTAAATACTTCCTGGGTGAAGGGAATGTTTCGGAGCCATCTCACCGGCCCGACGGGCCGGCCGCTCTACGGCACCCCCAGCACGAACAGCACGTACCCCGCGTACGACCCGGAGGCCAGCGCGGCCGTGCCGAGGACCGCGGCCAGGGACGGCCACCGCAGCCGGCGCATCGCGAGAGCGAGAGGGACGAACAGCGGGAAGAGCGGCAGCAGATAGCGCGAGACGTTGCCGAAGTACTGCTGGGTGGTCATCACCATGAGGTAGGAGAGGACGGTGTGGACGACGAGCACGGCAGGCGGTCGCAGGCGCGTCAGCAGCACGGTCAGCACCGGCACCATGAGCACCACGCAGACGCCGATCACGTCCTCGAAGGGCATCGCGAAGCGGTAGTCGAAGTGGCCGACGGGGATGGACGTCAGCACGTCGAACGTGTGGACTCCCCAGTCGAACTTGTGGGCCCAGGCGCCGTCCTGGAGCTTGGAGTAGCCGTTGATGTCGCCCATGCGGTAGTTGACCCAGCCGAGGTAGCCGAACAGGCCCAGGGGCGCGATCGCCACAGCGGCCAGCGGACGGCGGACCCCGCCCTCACGCCGGCGCAGGGACAGCACCGCCGCGACGGCGAGGGCGGCGACGAGCGCGACGGCGGTGGGCCGGCACAACCCGGCCGCGCAGGTCAGCAGGCCGGCCGTGAGCCAGCGCCGGGTCATGACCGCGTGGCAGGCCCACGCGGCGAGGGCCGTGTAGAGGGACTCCGAGTAACCCGACCATTCCGTGCCCGATCCGGGCCAGACCGCCCACAGCCCGGCCGCGACCAGACCGGCCCGGTGGCCGCCCAGGCGATGCGTCACGGTGTAGATGCCGAGCGCGGCGGCGAACGAGGCGATGACCGAGACCGTCATGCCGGCGCCGTACAGGCCGAGACCGGTGCACTCCGAGACCACCCGCATCAGCGTCGGGTACAGCGGGAAGAACGCCGCCGAGTTGCCCTCCAGCGTGATCAGGCCCGTCGCGCCCGGGACCGGCGTCAGGGCCGGGTCGTAGCCGTGCGCGGCGATCTGCTGGTACCACCAGCCGTCCCAGCTGGCCAGGACGTCCCAGGCGTGCTCACCGCCGCCGAAGCGCGGGTTCTTCTTCCGGAAGTCGCCCGCGGAGTCCAGCAGGAACATGAAGACGGCGAAGCCGGCCAGCTTCAGCACGCCGTACGTCAGCAGCACGGGCCCGTAGCGTTCGGCGACGGCACGCAGTCGCGGCCGGAACTTCCGGGCACCGTACGGGACTTCGGGCCTCCCGGCACCGACGGGCGGACGACGCAGCTGGACGGTGCTCATGCGGCGGAGGGTCCTGTCGTGCGGCGGGCCGGGAACACCCAGGCCCGGAAGAGGAGGAAACGCAGCAGCGTCGCGGCCAGGTTGGCGACGACCAGAGCCATGAGCTCGACCGGGTGGCCGGCCCCGGGCGCGGTGTGGTGGAGCAGGGCGAGCGAACCGCTCGTCAGGGCCAGCCCGATCAGGAAGGCGGCGAGGCCCTTGAGGTGATGGCGCAGTGCGCCGCCACGGCCCCGCACACCGAAGGTGAGTCGCCGGTTGGCCGCCGTGTTGGCGATGGCGCTGGCGAGCAGGGCGAGCGCGTTGGCGGCCTGCGCCCCTGTCCCCGGTCTGAGCACGGTGTACAGCAGCAGATAGCACAGGGTGCTGGCGGCGCCGACGGCGGCGAAACGCACCACCTGCCGGGCCAGACCCGGCGGCAGTTCCCCGGCCAGGTCGCCGCCGCTGCGGCGCAGCACGGACAGCGGCAGCCGGCCGCAGGCCAGGGCTCTGCCGATCCTGGCCATGCCCCGCAGATCGGCCAGTGCCGTGGAGAGGATGCGGACCCGGCTGTCGGGGTCGTCCACCCAGTCCACCGGCACCTCGTGGATCCGCAGGCCCGCCCGCTCGGCGATGACCAGCAACTCCGTGTCGAAGAACCACTCGCGGTCCTCCACCAGCGGCAGCAAACGCTCGGCGACGTCCCGCCGCACCGCCTTGAACCCGCACTGCGCGTCGGAGAAGCCCACCGCGAGCGTGCCGCGCAGCAGCCCGTTGTAGCAGCGGGAGATGATCTCCCGTTTCGGCCCGCGCACCACCCGGGAGCCGCGGGCCAGCCGGGTGCCGATGGCGATGTCGGAGTGGCCCGAGATCAGCGGCGCGACCAGCGGCAGCAGCGCGGCGAGGTCGGTGGACAGGTCCACGTCCAGATAGGCCAGCACCGGGGCGCGGGAGCGGGTCCACGCGGTGTGCAGCGCACGGCCCCGGCCCTTCTCCGCCAGGCGGATCCAGTCCGTGCCGGGCAGTTCCGCGGCCAGCCGGGCGGCGATCCGCGGGGTCGCGTCGGTGCTCGCGTTGTCGGCGACGGTGATGTGGAAGGGGTAGGGAAAGGTCTCGCAGAGGTGTGCGTGCAGGCGCCGGACGCAGGGTTCGAGGTCGTTCTCCTCGTTGTACACCGGAACGACCACGTCCAGGACGGGGTCCGGGTGGTGCGCCGGCAGGGGCGCCCGGCGGGGCAGCGCCGACGGTTCGGTTGTCGGGCGGTCGATCGGGACCGACCGCAATACGGTTCGCATGGCTGACTCACGGTCTCTTTCTGGCGTGGGGGCATGCCCGGGCGCCGGTTGCGGGCATGCCGAAGGCGCCCGTGACGGGTGAGGCGTTGGGAAGGTCGAGGCCGGCCCCTGGCGGTGGGGCGTCGAGAAGTGCGGGGCGGGAGTGCCCCCGACGGGACGGGCCGCTCAGGCGGCTACTCGGGGTAGACCGACGCGGAGGGCTGTTCGGAGTACGGAGCGGACGCGGGGGCGGTGGTCGGTGGAGAGGAGGGAGGGGGCGCGGGCGGTGTCGAGGTGGTCCGGCTCTCGGGGGCCGTGGTGGTCGGCGCGGGTTCGGCCGGCTCGCTCGTCGTCCCGGACGGGGTGATGCCGCCGGTGGTGGTCGTGGTCGTGGTCGTGGTCGCGGGCAGCGTCGTCTCGGGCTGCTCGGTCGGTGTCGTGCTCGGCGTCGGCGCCGGGCTCGTCGGGGAGCCGTCCGGGGAGACCGTCGGGCTCGTCACCGGCCGTGGCCGGTGGTCCGCGGGCTGGGCGCGGGTGAACATGCTGGGCAGCAGGGCCAGCCCGACGCTGAGCCCGGCCACCGCCACGGCGGAGCCGCCCGCCTTCCACAGCAACCGCGACCGTCGGCGGGCCCGGATGCCCGCGTGCAGCCGCTGCCGGTGTGCGGGCTCGTAGGGGGTGTGCTGCCGGGTGTCGTGCATCAGCCGCGACAGGTCCCGCTCGAAGTCGTCCATCGGTACTCCTTTCACCCCACGGGCCGGACGGTGTCGGACAGGATCTGGCGCAGCCGTGCGACTCCGCGTGACGCATGGGACCGGGCGGTGCCCAGCGGGCAGCCCAGGGCCTGGGCGACCTGGGCCTCGGGCAGGTCCTCGTAGTAGCGCAGCACGACCGCGGCCCGCTGCTTCGGCGACAGCTGGGCCAGTGCCGCCTCCAGCCGCGAACGTTCCGCGACGGCGGACGACACGTCGCCCGGGTCGGCCCGGTCGGGCAGGTGCTCCATCGGGCGCTCACCCCACCAGCGCCGCCGCGCCGAGCGGGCCGCCAGCCGTACCAGCACGGTCCGGACATACGCCTCGGGAGCCTGCCCGGCCACTTTCGGCCAGGCGAACCACAGCTTGACCAAGGCCTCCTGCACCAGATCCTCGGCCCGCTGCCGGTCGCCCCCCGTGAGCAGACGCGCGACATGGAGCAGCGCCGACCAACGGGCGGCCGCGAACTCGTCGAAGCCGTCCGCCCGAAACTGCTCCATCCTCACCGTCCTGCGTCTCAGTGGCCCCCTACACCTCTCAAAAGACGCCGGACCCCGCTCCACGATGCACTCGAAACCTGTGATCCACCTCACCTCGACGATGCGGGGCCCGGGCATGGAAAAGGGGCCCGTGCACAGGCACGGGCCCCTGATCCGCCCAGGTGTGGGCCGGGCGCCGGGTCAGCGGGCTCCCGGGCCGCCGCTGCCGAAGCCACCGCTGCTGCCCTCGTTCCAGCGCGGACGCTCCTGCGATGCGCTGGTCCGGTCGCTCTGATTGCCGTGCCCCTTGAGCTGGTGCGGGGTCAGGCGCTCCTCGCTCCTGGGAACCTCCTCCGGCTCCCGGCGCTCACTCGTCTCGCGGACCGGGCCCCCGTCCGGCAGCCTCGGCTGCTCGTCCGGACGCGGGGTGGGCAGCTCCCTGCGCTTGACGCGCACGCCGAGGACGAAGGCCCCCAGCAGCAGGGCCACGACCACCACACCCGCCACGATCAGCCCGATGCCGACGGCGCCACGCCCCGCGGCCATCTCCATCCATGCGCTATTCATGACACGCGGGTACCCGTGGTCCCCTCCATGAACCTGCTGGGCACGGATGACGGCCGCACGGCACGGAGGCCGTGGGAACAGGGTTTGACCCGCGCCGACCGGGGCTACTCGCGCTGTGTGACTTCGACGACATCCCAGCAGGAGCTGTTCCGGTTCCTGGAGGACCGTTTCGCCTGTGCGCAAGCGTGCACCGAGTGTGCGCGGGCGTGCGCGCTGCGCGCGAGCCTCGTGGATCCCAACGGCACCGAGAACCAGGAACTCGTACGACGCAAGGGCATCATGGCCGCGGAGGTCTGCGACGCGACGTGCCGGGTGCTGTCCGAGCAGAACCAGGTGGACGAGAGCGGCATCCGGATCCAGGTGGAGTGGTGCCGGACCGTGTGCCTGGAGGCCGCCCACGTCTTCGACCGGCAACCGGGAGCGGAGGACTCGGCGGCGGCCTGCCGCGCCTGCGCGCGGGCGTGCACGGACTTCCTCGCCACGCTGAACTGACCGACGCCATGCGTTGAACCGGCCGACGCCATTCCCAATTTCTGAAACACGTTCTACGGTGTGCGCCGACAGGACCGGCCTTGGGAGCCTGGAGGCGCCGTGCACCTCGAATACACGCCCGAGCAGCAGCGGCTGCGCACCGAACTGCGGTCCTACTTCGCCGAACTGGTCCCGGACCAGGCGTACGCCCGACACGGTGTCCCGGCCGCCCAGAAGCGGTTCTACCGCGAGACCATCCGGCGGCTCGGCAGGGACGGCTGGCTCGGCGTGGGCTGGCCGAAGGAGTACGGCGGGCGCGGCCTGACGGCCATGGAGCAGTTCATCTTCTTCGACGAGGCCGCCCAGGCCGGTGTCCCGCTGCCGCTCATGGCGCTGAACACCGTCGGCCCGACGATCATGCAGTACGGCACCGAGGAACAGAAGGCGTACTTCCTGCCGAAGATCCTCTCCGGCGAGATCGACTTCGCCATCGGCTACAGCGAGCCCGGCGCCGGCACCGACCTCGCGTCCCTGCGCACCAGGGCCGTACGGGAGGGCGACGAGTACGTCGTCGACGGGCAGAAGATCTGGACGACCAACGGCGACACGGCCGACTGGGTGTGGCTGGCGGTGCGCACCGACCCGGACGCACCGCCGCACAAGGGCATCACCATGCTCCTGGTGCCGACCTCCGACCCCGGCTACTCCTGCACCCTGATCAACACCCTCGCCTCGCACGACACCACCGCCAGCTACTACGAGAACGTCCGCGTCCCCGTCTCGCGCCGGGTCGGCGCGGAGAACCAGGGCTGGCGGCTGATCACCAACCAGCTCAACCACGAACGCGTGACCCTGGCCGCCCACGGCACCATGGCGATCCGCGCCCTGCACGACGTGCGGCGCTGGGCGACGGAGACCAAACTCGCCGACGGCCGCCGCGTCGCCGACCTGCCCTGGGTGCGCCGCCTCCTGGCCCGGACGCACGCCCGGCTGGAGGCGCTGAAACTGCTCAACTGGCAGATGGTCGGCGCGGTCCAGGACGGCACCCTCACCCCGCAGGACGCCTCCGCGGTCAAGGTCTACGGCTCGGAGGCGCGGCGCGACGCCTACGCCTGGCTCATGGAGATCGTCGCGGCCCCCGGTGCCCTGAAGGAGGGCTCGGCCGGCGCGGTCCTGCACGGCGAACTCGAACGCGGGTACCGCTCGGCGGTCATCTTCACCTTCGGGGGCGGCAACAACGAGATCCAGCGCGAGATCATCTCGTGGATCGGGCTGGGGATGCCGAGGGTGCGACGCTGACTGTTTGTGACCACCGACGTTAGTTGTCACATACCGAGGATAGTTGGCACCGGGATTCTGTGGGATCAGGATGACGGCCGAGCCGTGCTGCGGCAGTTGGCACTTCGCCGCGAGCAGCGAGTGTGTTCAAGGGCATCACGCTGGGCGCGGGTACACTGGGGATGTACCGGGCTTGCTCGCGCTCGGTCTCGGGGTGCATCTCGATGGCGAGTTCGGTCGGGTCGATGAGGCCGTTGCACCACATGCCGCCGATGAACCACGTCGTCGACTTGTGAACAATGCTGCGGGTCAATACACCTAGGCCCTGAGATGGCGCTGAAGGAGAAGCAGGCCGCAGCTCTCTCTGGGGAGCTGCTCATCCCCATGACGGCGGCGATCGGCGCGGCTCTGTCGGGCGGGGCCGACGAACAGGTGGCGGAGCAGTTCGACGTCGGCCTGCAATTCGCGGCCTGGCGTATGAATGCTTCAGGCGCTCGGAAAATCGCTCAGCGGACGCGTCAGAAGCGAGCGGCGGGAATTCGACGTTAGTCGATCAGGATCCCGCGTCGGCGCTGAGAGCGAGAGCGATGCCCCCGGCGCCTCGGCACGGATGTTTGCGATATCGACGTTGCGTGTGACGGACCGTCGACGTCTGCCAGTCACCGACGAGTCGTTCCTTCGTATCCACGCCCGCCGGGCTCTGTCAGTGTCCAGTACAGATCTCCCGACGCCGACTGCACGCTCCGGGAGCTGATGTGTCCTGCGGCCGTCAATTGGTCAAGTGCATCCGTGAAATCCGTTGCGGCCAGCCCGCACTCGCGTGCCAGCTGATCCACTTCAGCTGTTCCATGGGTGCTCTCGGGAGCGGTATGGGCCTTGATACACATGGCAATGAGCTGGGAAAACGGGGCGCAGTCCATGCGGATGCCGCAAGCGGCTCGCAGCGCCCAGTCTGCGGCAGCGAGCCGGTCGGGACGGGCCGGGCATTGGGCGAAGAGCCCGACGTCGAGGAGCTGGATGACCACAGCGCGTGCGCTGGAGCGCGACGTGGGCAGGGTTGCGCATAGCCATCGTGCCTGGTGGAGATCCCGCCAGGAATCCGTGGCAGGTTCCAATCGAAGGCTGCGCAGTACCCCGAGCGGCAAGCGGACTTGAGCTGAGTCGTTCATGCGCAAGGCGCATTGCAGGGCGATCAGTCGGGCGGCAGGGCTGGTCTCAGTCGGCAGCGCGGAGGCGAGGTAGTTGAGCATCTCCCGCACCCGGGTCTGCCTGTCCGGGCCTCTGGGGCTTCGGTGCTTTCGACGGATGTCCGCATGCGCCGGCGGCGCCGTCGCAGCGTTGATGAACGTGTCGGGAACGACGGCCGCTTGTGAAGTAGCGGCGGCGCAGGCCGTGCACGCGTCCGCGAGGCGCCACAGCCGTCCGCCTCGCTCGCGTGCGAGCACGAGCCGGATGGGCCCACCGCAGCCTCGATGGCGCGAGTGCCAGCTGCAGCCGCGCTCGTGGCACTGGCAGGTACGAAGGTGGGCAGGGAGGAGATCGCGGCGAGCGTGTCGTGCCAGGTGGGCCAGGAGCTCCGACCGGGCGGACGTGCCGCTGAGCAGTCGGTCGCTGTGGGAGCACTGCTGGCATACGAGGATCGGTCCGCCGGGCTGCGGGCGCAGTTCCACGGTCCAGGCGCGCCGGACGCCGGGTCGCGTCGTGCAAAGCCTCATGGGTGGCGTGTTCCTCCCGTCATGTCTGCGCCGTACCCGCAGAGGGTGGGGTGGCCCGCACACGGTAGTGCAGACCTCTGCCCTTCACTTGATGGTGTCACCTGCAGAAATAGGGCAGAGGTCTGCACTGACAGGGCAGTGGTCTGCACCGTCGGATTGTCGGGTGACGATCTTCCCGCCCGACCCGGATTTCGAGGCGCTGCGTCTGGAGCTTGCCCGGCTGCGGGCGGCGCGCGGCTGGACCTATGACGAGCTCGCTGCTCGAAGCGGCCTGGCCAGAAGGACCCTCATCGAGATTGAGCAGGGGCGCACCGTAGGCACTCTCAAGACCTGGCGCGCCCTCGCCCATGCCTTGAACACTCCACTCGACGAGCTCTTCGGAGTCGTGTGTGAGGGGCACGAGCCCCCGGGGCCGACCGGCGGTGACCGTTGACTGGGAGGGCTCGCGCCAATCACCCGGACCGGCGAAGCGACACGAACCTCTGATCGACAACTCGAATGTGCGTTTGACGGAATGGGGCTGTTCGAGGGACTCTCCAGCCTTGGCGCTGTGGATGCGGCGTGTTGCCTGGCACCTTCGCACGCATGCGTTCTTCATCCACACCGCGGCACTGGGACGACAGCCCCGCTGTCGCCTACCCCCGACGCTCACTGCGTATCGAGCACGACAGCCCCAGTCGGCTCCTCCGCTGCGCTCAGCGTGATCGCTGCCGAGAGTGCGGCAACCCGGTCGAGTGGTACCACCGCAGCTTTGCGCGGCCCGTCCGCCTGCACCCCCGGGAAGTGCCTGCGGCCGAGGTGCCCGCCGCCTACCGTTGGCACGTCAGCTCTGGTGTCGCCCATCCGGCCGGCGATGGCAGACCCTGGTGCCGCTTGGCTCACGCCCCAGTCTGCCCCGCCCGCGACGCTGCGCCCGAAGCCTCCGCGCTGGACGGGCTGCGCCGGGATCTGGCCCTGCACACACGCCGTCTGATTGACACCGGCGTGTTCACCCCGATCACCCCTTCGAGCCGGCCAACGGCACAACCGGACGGCTGCCGACCCGCCAGACCCGTAGTGCAGTTCCTGTATGTCCGCTACCTCGCTGCGCAACCTGTGGACGAAATCCAGTGCGTGGCGCAGACGCGGCAGCGCGACCGCTGCTCGCAGAGGCTGCTTACGGACGGCCCCGTGGGCGTCTGGAGGCTGGTACCCGCTACGGCCACACGGGGGCAACTGGCCTTGCCCTGTGAGCTCATGGCTGTATATGACCTCACCGCCCTGCCCTACGCCGAGCAGCTGCGCTGGCGCATGCAGCGCTGTTCCACCCACACCGCAACCCAGTCAGCAGCGGACCTCGCGCTGGCCGACTGGGAGCCCTTCGACCCCATGCTCCACCGCGAGCACATCCACAACCGCCTGCCGAACCACGTCCGTCGTCCGCGCCCGACGCACCACGAGCATGGAACGGCTGGGTCGTGACCTCGCACCATGGCATTGAAATCCTGCTGACCAGGCCAGCCACTAATGGCGAGCTCCACCGAGCACGTCGTACGGTGTCACTCGCAGCGAACGCCGACCGCACCCGGTTGATGGCCGTCCAGCCGGCCAGGACCCCCGGCCGCGCGCTGCGGTCACTACGGCGACGGCTGCACCACGTTCTGCCCATCGATGTCCTGACCACCCACTACCCCGACCAGCACGGGCAGGTCCTTCTCAATCTCGAGTTCAGCCGTACCGCGCGAGCGGCGATCCGCCAGGCCGCGACCGCCAGAGGACAGCGTCCCGAGACTTCGTCGCCCGGAGCCTGACCGCAGCCCTCGATCGGAACGAGAGAGAACGCTCCTTGCAACTGACGGCGCAACTCGAAGGCCTGCTCGCTCTCCACTCCTCCGAGGACGTACTGGCTTGCACAGCCCACATCCTGCTCCGTCGTCGTGATCCGGCCGTATCTGACTCGTACGCCGCCGGCCGCGCTGGGCGGAGCCAGTCGCACGCGCACCCGAACCTGTGCAAGACCGCCCACGCCACGGCCTACGCAGCCCTTGGCCACCGCTTCGCTCGCAGACTCAACAGCCCCCGCCAACCCGCGTGGAAGATCGGGCAGGCCCTCGGCATTACCTCTCCTGTCCGAATCGGAGATCACGAGATCAGCCACAGGACGTTGTCGCACAGCGTCCTGCGCACGGTGACCCGCTTCTGCCACTCGGCTGATCGCACGCTGGCTTCTCACCACGTACCCGCGCTGCGCGGCCTGAGTGCGCCGGACGAACACGCCCGCCTCGCCGAGGTCGTGACGTCGTTCGCGGACAAGGCGTGGGGAGACCTGCAGAATCCCGAGCAGGGCGTGGTCCGTTTCGAGCATGACCACTACCTGAAGATGTGGGCCCTCACTGAACCAAAGATCGACGCCGACTTCCTTTTCCTCGACGAAGCACAGGACACCAACCCCGTCCTGGAACAGGTCTTCGCCGCTCAACGTGCCCACACCCAGCTGGTCATGGTCGGCGACTCCGCTCAGGCGATCTACGGCTGGCGCGGAGCCCGGGACATCATGACAGGCTTCGAAGCCACCCACCTCACCCTGACTCGATCCTTCCGCTTCGGCCCCCTCCTTGCCGAACAAGCCAACCGGTGGCTCGCGTTCACCGACGCGCCCATCCGACTGACAGGCACCGAGGCGATCCCGACGAAGGGCGGTCTCGTCGCCTCCCCGGACGCGGTGCTGTGCCGCACCAACATCGGGGCCATGACCGAGGTCATGCGACTGCTGGCCGCCGGCCACCGCGTCGCGCTGACGCGGGGAGGGCATACGCTCGTCGCGCTGGCGCTGGCTGCACGGGACCTCAAAGACGGCCGTCGCACCGCCCACCCAGAACTCGTTCTCTTCGCCTCCTGGGGCGAGCTGCAGGAGTACGCGGATCACGATCCGGCCGGCCGCGATCTGCAGCCTTTCGTAGAACTTGTCGACCAGCACGGACCCGAGGCCATCATCACCGCGGTCCACGCACTGACCGACGAGGACAAGGCCGACGTCACGGTCTCCACGGCCCACAAGGCCAAAGGCCGGGAATGGCCCACGGTCAAGATCGCCGATGACTTCCCCCCGCCCCCGGACAGCGATCAACACGACGACCGTGGTCGCCCGATCCCGGAACCCGTGAGTGAAACGGACGCCCGCCTCGCCTACGTCGCCGTGACACGTGCCCGCAGTCGGCTCGATCTCGGTGGTCTTTCGTGAATCGACCTCATTCCAGCCGCCTCGGACGGAATGGTTCAGTGAGCGGAGGCGACCGGCGGGGCGGTGGCTTCGTCCGTGGGGAGTGCGGGGTATCGAGTTTCCTGTGCGAGGGTCTCGGGGAGCACGGCGACGACGGCGATGCCGTGGGCGCTTCCCGTGAACATGCCTCGGCACGGACGACTCCTACCTGCTCCAGGCCCTCGGCAAAACGCCGGGGCCCCCTCCGCGGCGTGGCCGTCATAGACCCCGGACGTCGGGGGGAAGAGCTCGACCGGCTCGTGGAGACGGGTGCGTGCGGGATCCGCCTCAACCTGATCAGCGGCCCGGTACCCCCGCTGGAAGATCGGCTCTGGCAGCGACTGGTGCACGAACTCGCCGCCCCTGGACTCCACTTGGAAGTCCAGGCACAGCAACGCCAGTGGGAGGACCTGGATCCCTGGCTGCTCGGCTGGCCCGGCGCGGTGGTTGTCGATCATCGGGGGCTGTCGGCGGCCTTGTCTCTGTCCTACCCCGGATCCGCTGCGCTCTCCCGCCTGCTGGCCGAGCACGTGTGGGCGAAGGCGGCCGTGCCTTGTCGTGCAAATGGCCGTGCCTACAGCACCCCGACCTGGCTCACGGCGGAACTCAACCCCACCGAAGCCCTGCGGATACTGTGCGCCAACCCAGCGCGACTGTTTGCTTGGACGCCCTTTCGTCGCGCGGGCCGACGACGACGTACAGGGCCGCACTCAGGCACGGTTGAGCAGGGGGCCGCCTTCCACGGCCAGGGCCGGCGAACGGTGACGGCCGAGCTGACGTTTCCGAGGGCGTTGTGCGAGCGTGAAGGTGCGGGCAGCGCGGCTTGGCTCGGGGTTAGGACCCAAGGAACTCGAGTGCCCTTGCCACGAATTCATCGTGGTACTGGAAGATCCCCGCGTGTCCGGCATCCGGGTAGAGGGGCACGAGTTCGCTCCGGGGCAGGCGGGCGGCCAGGTCAAGGGTGTTGTGGCTGGGCACCATGCGGTCGTTCTCGCCGTTTGCCACGAGCACCGGTTGGCGAATCTCCGACAGGTCCGACGGTGCCTGGCGGCCCCATTGTCTGATGGCCTTCAGCTGGGCTCGGAACGCCGGCAGCGAGATGTCCTTGTCGCGGTGGTGCGTGCGCTCCTTCAGCCGTTCCAGGAAGGCCCGTCCCGCCCGCCGACCGCCCTCGGTTTCGGTGAAGAAGAGGGAGAGCTTGGGATCCTGGCGGGTCAGGGCGCCCTTGAGCGTGGCCTGGAGGGTGAGCGCCGGGACCTTGTCGATGCCGGGGCCACCGGCGGGGCCTGTGCCCGCCAGGATGACCTTGCGGATGAGGTGAGGTTCTTGTTCAGCGATGACCTGTGCGATGAAGCCGCCCATCGACAGGCCGAGCAGATCGACCTGGTCGAACTCGAGGGCTCGGATGAACAGCACCGCGTCGCGGGCCATCGCCTCGATCGTGTCCGGCGTGGAGCCGCTCGATCCGCCCACCCCGCGGTTGTCGAAGGCGATGACCCGGCGTCGTGCGGCGAGTCCGTCGACGACGCGCGGGTCCCAGTTGTCCAGGACCCCGGCCAGGTGAATCAGGAGGATCAGCGGTACGCCGTCCTCAGGGCCGAGTTCCCGATAGGCGAAGTCCTCCGCCGCGGACGGACACGGAGCGGGTCGGCGCGTTCTGGTAGGACGACGAGGGCGAGGAGGACGGTGAATTCCGCGGTGTGTTCATGTCCATGTCCTTCTGTAGCGAGTTTCAAGGACGGAGTTCTCTTCGCCGGCGCCCGATGCACTGCACCGACACTGTCGGCCAGGTCACACAGTGGTGGGTACCGACCCATGTCATCCGGCTCGTTCTGATCACCCCCGGCATCCGCCTCGCCGAGCGCTGAGGCGGCGCCAACCGAGGGACATTGGATTACACTCATAATACTGTGCGTGGAGACGATGGATCGCAAGCGGGCCCCCGCAGTCGACCGCACTCCATGGTGCGCAAATGAACGCCCCCGAGTGAGGGGATACCGCGCCACCTGGCACGGCACCTCGCCGCCGAACGGGCGGCCGCTGGAGCCTCGAATCCATTGAAGTACGATCGAAATGCGACATTATAAGGGTGCCCGCCAAGAGCAAGCAGCCTCTCCGACGAGCAAAGGAGCGCGCGGTGCGCTACGGGAAAGAGCACAAGCAGGCGACCCGGCAGCGGATCATCGAGGCGGCCGGTCGCCGGTTCAAGCGGGACGGCATCGACGGCTCGGGCATCTCAACCCTCATGACGGACGCGGGGCTGACCAACGGCGCCTTCTACACCCATTTCACGTCGAAAGACGACCTCGTGGCCACCGCGGTCTCCGACCAACTGCAGGCGCAGAACGCGAGGATCGTCGCGCAGGCGGCACCCGGTCGCGCAGGACTTGAGCAGATCGTGCGCCGGTACCTGTCCGCCCAGCATCGCGACAGCTCCGACGACGGCTGCCCCTCCGCCGCCCTGCTCGACGAAATCCGGCGCTGCACAGACCCGACCAAGCAGGCTTACACCGATGGCGTACTGATGGTCATCGACGGCATCGCCGCCCGCCTGGCACCCGACGATCCCCTCTCGGTCCGCACCAAGGCGCTCGGCGCCTACGCCATGATGGCCGGGACGCTCCAGCTCTCCCGAGCCCTCACCGACCGGCAGCTTGCCGACGAACTGCTCGAACAGGGCATCCACAACGCCCTCGCCCTGCTGGGCGTGGAGCACGGGCATTCCAGCCCCGCGATGTGACACACCCGCACCCCTTGGATGGTTCCGACCCGGAACTCGGTCGACCTGGCGCGCGAGTGCCGAACGGCGAGTTGGTCCTCTACCCCGACGCCGGCCATGGCGGCATCTTCCAGTTCCACGGGCAGTTCGTGGAGACGGTTCTCGAGTTCCTCGAGCGGCAAAAGGCGTGCGGTGCGGTCGTAGTCTGGGCCGAGGGTGGTGCCTCAGGGGCGTGGCGCCCTTTGGGCGAGCGGCTCGAGGCGCCCGTTCACTGACGCGACCTCGCCTTGCGCCTCACCCCATGAACGCGAGAGCGTTCTCGATCCCCAGCTCAAGGACCTCATCGGCGCGCTTCCGGTCGGACAGGGCGCGGGACAGCTGCATCGTCCCCACCAGCATGGTGAACAGCCCGATGGCCTTGGCCTGAGCGGACCGCGGGTCCTCGGGTGTCAGGCGGGCGGAGATCTCCTCCAGGATGGCCCGCGCGCCGTCGCTGTAGGCCTGCCTGGTCCCGTCCTCGCAGCGGCCGATCTCGTCGAGAAGGGCGGCGGAGGGGCAACCGAGGCCGGGGTGGTCCCGGTGCTCGGGAGACAGGTACTCGCGGATGAGGTCCTCGAGTCCCGGGCGGCCGGGCCGCAGGGTGCTGTAACTCGCGACCTGCGTGTGCAGTTCTTCGGCCACGACATGGGCGACGAGGTCGTCCTTGGACGCGAAGTGGGCGTAGAAGGCTCCGTTGGTGAGCCCCGCGTCCGCCATCAGCGTGGAGATACCCGAGCCGTCGATGCCGTCCTGCTTGAACCGGTGGCCGGCCTTTTCGATGATGCGTCGCCGCGTCACCTGCTTGTGCTCCTTGGCGTAGCGCACCACGAGCTTTCTCCGTTCGCTCCGTAAGGCCATGCTTCGCACTCAAGGGTAATCGATGGCCTGACGCACGTAATATCATGACCGGCGACCCCATGACCGGCGTGCTCACGACCGGATGCGGGCACCGGGTCCGAGTCGGGCGGTGACTTCCGCGGGGCTGAGGGTGGAGTGCTCCGCGGAACACTCGACGACGACGCGGACCGGGGCGTCGCAGTCGGTGTGACGGATGTCCAGTACGGGCCCCTCGGGGCCGATGGCGTACGCCTCGCCCCACTGGCTCAGCGCCATCAGGACAGGCCACAGATCCCAGCCCTTGCGGGTCAGGCGGTACTCGTTGCGGGAGCGGCTGCCCGGCTCCTGGTATGGGACGGTCTTCAGGATGCCGGCCGCGATCAGCTTCCGGAGGCGGTCGCTGAGGACGGCTTCCGACAGGCCGATGTGGCGGTGGAAGTCGTCGAAGCGGCGGACCCCGTTGACGGCATCACGCAAGATCAGCAACGTCCATTTCTCTCCGACCACGTCGAGCGTGCGCTGGACAGGGCAGTTCTCCGTGCTCGCCTCAAGCCACTCCATCCCGCCAGCGTAAGGGTCTGGCTTCGTCATTGACAGTCAGGCGAGCGGGAAACTAGCTTCGTTTTCAAAAGTCAGATGGAAGGTGCCCGGCCGTGGGACGAACGCGTACGTATCAATGGGAAGATCCCGCGATCCTGGCGGAAGCCGCCGGACGCATGGCCGGCATCGACTTCCTGCGTGAGTTGCAGGCGGGGCGACTGCCGGCGCCGCCCATCAATTACTCCATCGACTTCACTCTGAGCGAGGTGGAGCCCGGCAGGGCGGTCTTCTCCCTGACACCGGGTGAGGAGCACTACAACCCGATCGGCAGCGTGCACGGCGGCATCTTCGCCACCCTGCTCGACTCGGCGGCTGGTTGCGCAGTCCAGTCGACCCTTCCGCAGGGCGTTGCGTACACCTCGCTCGACCTCACGGTGAAGTTCCTGCGACGGATCACCGTGGACACGGGCACGGTACGCGCCATCGGCACGGTGGTCAGCAAGGGCCGTAAAACCGCCCTGGCCCAGGCGCAGTTGGTCGACGGCACGGACCGTCTGCTCGCCCACGCCACCAGCAGCTGCATGCTCTTCCCGGTGTCACCCTCGCAGGGGTGAGCCTCGGCGGCGACCGGTATCGGTCCGGGCCGTGACGTCGCACTGCCTCGATCGCGGCGCAGAGCGCCGGGGTGTGAGGTGAAACCGCTGCGGCGCAGGTCGGTCGCGGCCTGTGACTCCTCGGGTCGCCGGCCTCCGTGCGCCGCAGCTGTGTCGAGGCGGCGAAGGTGGTGGTTCCCTCGGGCGCCGGGCTGCTCTTCGTCAGGCGGCGTGGGTGGGGTAGTCGGTGTAGCCGGCCGCGCCGCCGCCGTAGAAGGTGGCGGGGTCGGGGGTGTTCAGGGGGGCGCCGGCGCGTACGCGCTCGACGAGGTCGGGATTGGCGAGGGCCATGGTGCCGACGGTGACGACGTCGGCCAGACCGTCTTCGACGTCCTTGGCGCGGGCGGCGATGTCGGCACCGGCCCGGTTGAGGATCAGCGTGGTCGGCCACAACTTGCGGAGGGTGGAGAGGAGTTCCTCGTCGCCGCCGTGACCGATGTGCAGGTAGGCGAGGTTGAGGGGGGCGAGGGCGCGCAGGAGGTGCGGGTAGAGCTCGTGCGGGTCGCTCTCCGCGAGGTCGTTGAGCTTGAAGGGGTTGCCGGGAGAGATCCGGATGCCGGTGCGGCCGGCGCCGATCTCGTCGGCAACGGCCGTGGCGACCTCCACCGCGAAACGGATGCGGTTGTCGAGGGAGCCCCCGTACTGGTCGGTGCGCTGGTTGGTGCTGGGGAAGAGGAACTGGTTGACCAGGTAGCCGTTGGCCCCGTGGATCTCGACGCCGTCGGCGCCGGCCGCGATGGCGGCCGCGGCGGCGCGCCGGAAGTCGTCGACCGTCGCGGCGACCTCCTCGGTGGACAGTTCGCGCGGCTCCGGCATCTCCTGGAGCCCGGACGGGGTGAACGTCTGGCCGCCCGGCTTGATCGCGGAGGGTGCCACCGGCTGCCGGTGGTGGGGGGTGTTGTCCGGGTGGGAGATGCGCCCGGTGTGCATCAGCTGGATGACGATGCGTCCGCCGGCCTTGTGTACGGCGTCGGTGACCTTGCGCCAGCCGGCGATGTGATCCTCGGTGTAGATGCCCGGGGTCACCGGGTAGCCCTGGCCGTCGGCGGAGGGCTGGGTGCCCTCGGTGATGATGAGCGCGTGCGAGGCGCGCTGGGCGTAGTACTCGGCGTTCAGCTCGGTCGGCACGCCGTCCGGGGTGGCCCTGCTGCGGGTCAGGGGGGCCATGGCCAGCCGGTGCGGCAGGGCGATCTCTCCGACGACGGTCGGGTTCCACAGGGCGTTGAGCATGGGTCATTCCTCAGGTGGTGTGTGGTGGTGCCGAAAAGGGCGGGGGCGGACACCGCGTGGACGTGGACACCTGGCTCTTCTGCCTCCGGGTCCGAAGACGCACCCGCCCTGCGCCCGCCGGTCGAGTCGCAGTCGGCAGTGGCCTATTAAATTACGAACGTAATACTAAGCGGTCGGGTGGGCTGTGGCAAGTGGGTCACGGCAGGGGGCGCGAAGCCGCGCGGCGCAGCTCGCGCAACGACCTCACGCCAGGGCGGTGGGAGTTCCGCAACGGAAGCTGGAACCGCCTGCTCCGCCTAGATGACCTTGTCCTTGCGGGTGTGCCGTGTGCTCCAGTATTCGGTGGGGTGGGCGACGAGGAGCAGGCCGCGGCCGTCGTCGAGACCTGGGCGCGGCGCAGGTGCGGGGTGGTGCTGCTGGCGTCGGAGATTCGCTCGTCAGGGCGGAGTGAAAGATCATCCGCAGTTTGATAGGGCTCTTGCTGTAGCGGATGGCGGTCGTCACCAGTTCGCTGACCACGAGTTCACTGACCGCGAGTTCGGGGGGTGAAGACCAGTTCCTCCAGCTCGCAGAGGGCGGTTCGTGAGGTGTTGTCCGTTTGCAGGTGAGGTTGGGGCAGGGCTGCTGGTCGCGGGGGCTTGGTCGGCTACTGCTTTGTGGTGAAGCTGCCGGCGTCGGCCTCGGTGAGGACGTCGAGCCTGACGAGGCGTTTCAGCTTGGCGCGGGTGCCATCGATGTTCTTCGGCGGCGGTTCGTGGTCGAGGGCTTCGTAGACATCACGGGCCCGGAGGGGGTCGGTGACCTCGTTGAAGACGGCGAGGATGCGGGGGTAGTCCGGGTGCTCGGGCAGGTCGGGCGCGGCGGTCTGGGCGGGGAGACGGTCAGCGAGAGCAGTAATGGTCTTCCGGTTGATCGTCAAGTGTTCGTCATCGCCGACGCGGCGCTTTCTGCCGCACACGCTGCGCCCCCTTCTCCGCCGTGACGTTCACGGCTGACGGCGTGCCCCCGTGCTCGACCGGTAGGCCGCCACACGATCCCACTCACCTCGGAACTTGCTTGCGGCCTCTCGGTCGCCCCGATAGCATTACGATCGTAAGGTAATGAGTGGTCGCCCTCCCCGTGATGACGCTCGTGACCGGCGGGTCCCGGGCTCGGAAGGGGTGGTCGCACTCGCGCAAGTCGGAAACGTGCCAGACCCTGCTCGTCCAACCCGCCTGTTCGACCCGATTCCCCTGTCCGTCACCGGGGCGGAGCCGCTCCGTCCATCCACATTGGAGAAGCACATGCCTTCCTCGAACGTCGAGCCCCGAACGTCCGCCGCCGACTTGCACCGGCTTGCCGATGAGTACGTCAGGCGCGTCAACCTGCGCGACCTCGACGCCCTGTTCGCCCTGTACGCGCCGGACTTCCGCAACCACGCCGCCGATGGCACCACCACCGGCCTCGAGGAGGCCCGCGCGGTGCTTGCGTCGTTCCTTGACGCGGTCCCCGACTTCGCCGCCACGCCGGTCCGTGTCGTCGCCGAGGACGATTGGTTCGCGATCAGCTTCATCCTCACCGGCACGAACACCGGGTCCTTCAACGGCACTCCCGCCACCGGCCGATCGATCAAGGTGCTGGAGGTCCGCATGTTCAAGGTGGCCGACGGGAAGCTCACCGACCACTGGGGCCTCATCGACCTGGCGACGCTCTTCGCCCAGTTGCAGTCCTGAGAGGGTTACGTGAGTTGATGCCTGTTTCCCCCTTTCGGGAGGGGCAGGCGGGCCGGCCGCAGCCGCCGGGCGGCTACGGCCGCGGCTGGGTGAACAAACCCTGCCCGGTCTCGACCAGGATTCCGCGCTCGGTCAGCCGCTTGAGCTTCAGGCGGGTGTTGCTGAAGGTGTTGGACGCGATCTCCATGTCCATCGCCTCGCACACCTGCCGCGCCCGCAGCGGAGCGTCGGCCGCGGCGAATACTGCCAGGATCTGCCGGTAGGCCGGATGGTCGGGCAGCTTCGGCGCCGGCGGCGCGGGTGGCTGCGGATCGGGCAGCTCCAGCAGTGTCTTGCGGGTGATCCGGATCTCCTCAGCGGCCCTGCCGAGCTCGTCCAGCCGTGCGGTCAGCTGCTCGATCTGCTCTCCCGTCGTCTCGGCCTGCGCGGCGATCTCCCGTTCCCGCTCCTCCAGCCGGGCCAGCACCGCCCCGAGGGTCAGCTCCCCGCCGGTCATGTGCTGCGCCAGGCCGCGCTTGCGGCCCGGTACTTTTTTTGCCGCATCACACCCCGTCGACTCCGCGGGCACCCGGCCGCCGCATGCATGCTCTGGGTGTCGAGCACCACCAGGCTCGGGTCCGCTTTCCGCCGCGCCATCTCCCGCACCTGCCAGCGCAGCAGGTCGTGTACGGTCTGGTCGGTGCCGTCGTCGCGCCGCTTGGCGAAGTTGGTACATCACCGCGCCGCCCGGCGGCAGGTCCTGCGGAAGCAGGTCCCACTGACGGCCGGTGCGGCCCTGGTAGAAGAGTGAGTTGACGATCTCCCGCATCTCGTACCGTCCCTGGTGGCCGCTGACCGAACGGTGTGCGGCCTTCCACGCGACAATCACCGGCTCGATATCTCAGGTGGTCAGTTGATCGGATGCCTGGACGCGGGCCGTAGAGACGACTGCCAGGTCGCGGGGGAGACCCAGGTCGCGTGATCGGCGTCAAAGGCTCCGGTGGGGCAGTCCGCCGGGCGCTACCGCCCACCGCAAGCCAGGGAAGGCGACAGCCGATCACGGGGTGTGACCGGCGCGGCGGAGAACAGGGCGCAGGGCCTCGATGACACCGGGGTCGTCCACTGTGGAGGGGATCGGTTCGTCGTGCCCGTCGGCGATGCCGCGCATCGTCTTGCGGAGGATCTTTCCCGAGCGAGTCTTGGGCAGGGCGGCCACGACCGTGACGTCCTTGAGGGAGGCGACGGCCCCGATGCGCTCGCGTACGAGCTGGACGAGTTCGGCCTCGACCTCGCCCGGTTCGCGGTCGCTGCCGGCTTTCAGGACGACGAAGCCGCGCGGGATCTGTCCCTTGAGTTCGTCGGCGACGCCTATGACGGCGCATTCGGCGACGTCGGGGTGGGCGGCCAGGGCCTCTTCCATGCTGCCGGTGGACAGCCGGTGTCCGGCGACGTTGATGACGTCGTCGGTGCGGCCCATGACGAAGACGTAGCCGTCGTCGTCGAGGTGGCCGCTGTCGCCGGTGAGGTAGTAGCCGTCGTAGGCGGAGAGGTAGGAGGCGACGTAGCGGTCGTCGTCTTTCCAGAGCGTGGGGAGCGCGCCGGGCGGCAGGGGAAGCCTCACGACGATCGCGCCGTCGACGCCCGCGGGTACCGGCTTGCCCGAAGCGTCGAGGACGCGGACGTCCCAGCCCGGCAGCGGGCGGGTCGGGGAGCCGGGCTTGAGGGGAGCGGCTTCGATGCCCACAGGGTTGGCGACGATGGGCCAGCCGGTCTCGGTCTGCCACCAGTGGTCGATCACCGGGACGCCCAGCAGGTCGCTCGCCCAGTGATAGGTCTCGGGGTCGAGGCGTTCACCGGCCAGGAAGAGATAGCGCAGGTGGGAGAGGTCGTAGCCGGCGGTGAGCGCCCCCTTCGGGTCCTCCTTCCTGATCGCCCGGAAGGCGGTAGGCGCCGTGAACATGGTCTTGACGCCGTACTCGGCGGCCACCCGCCAGAACTGGCCCGCGTCCGGGGTGCCGACCGGCTTGCCCTCGTACAGCACCGTGGTCGCGCCGACCAGCAAGGGCGCGTAGACGATGTACGAGTGCCCGACGACCCAGCCGACATCGGAGCCGGTGAACATGGTCTCGCCCGGGCCCACGTCGTACACGGCGCCCATCGACCAGTGGAGGGCGACCGCGTAGCCGCCGCAGTCACGCACGACTCCCTTGGGCTTTCCGGTGGTTCCGGAGGTGTAGAGGATGTAGAGGGGGTCGGTTGCGGGGACGGGAACACAGTCGGCCGGTGGCGCGGTAGCCACCAGGTCGGCCCAGTCGAGGTCGTGAGGCCCCAACTCGGCCGTCTCCTGTGGGCGTTGCAGGATCACGCTCTTCTCCGGCTTGTGGACCGCGAGCTCGATCGCCCGGTCGAGCAGGGGCTTGTACGCGATCACACGCTTGCCCTCGATTCCGCAGGAGGCGGAGACGACCACTTTGGGGGCGGCGTCGTCGATGCGAAGGGCGAGTTCACGAGGGGCGAACCCGCCGAAGACGACCGAGTGGACCGCGCCGATGCGTGCGCAGGCCAGCACCGCGACAACGGCCTCGAGGACCATCGGCATGTAGATGACCACGCGGTCGCCGTGTCCCACGCCGAGCTGTGCGAGTGCTCCGGCGAAGGCCGCCACCTCGTCCCTCAGCTGTTCGTAGGTGTAGGTGCGCCGGGTGCCCGTCACGGGGGAGTCGTGGACGAGCGCGGGTTGCTCGCCCCGGCCGGCTTCGATGTGCCGGTCGAGCGCATTGAAGCAGACGTTGAGCCGTCCGTCGGGAAACCAGCGGTAGAAGGGTGCGCCCGAGGAGTCCAGAGCGCGTCGCGGAGCGACATCCCAGTCGATGCCCTCCGCCGCCTTCAGCCAGAAGCTCTCCGGGTCCTCGGTACTGGCGCGGAAGACATCTTCGTATGTTCCCATCGCGCACTCCTTTGTGGCATCAAGGGACGGTGATGTGGCTGGGTGGGGAACGGTGTCGGACACAGGCACCGCATGCCGGCCGACATGGTCTGGCAGGATGCCGGCGACCGGCGGGAACCGGTCACCGGCATCGCGGTGGTGCGGCGGTCCGGCCGAAGGGCCGCTCCGCCCAGTGTGCCTTCAGCTCACGCGCCGAGGTGCTTGCGCAGCCATTGGCCCATCTGCTGGATCGCCTGGTCCACCTCGGGTACGCGCCCGGCGCCCAGGATGAACGAGTGCTGCCCTTCGGGCATCGGGTGGACCTCTGAGGTGACCTTGAAGTCCGCGAGGCGTCGGCCGAGTTCGGCGCCGTCGTCGGCGAGGGTCTCGTACTCGCCGTAGTGGACGGTCGTGGGCGGCAGGCCGGTCAGATCGGCGTTTGCGATGCTGATCGCGGGGTCGGTGAAGTCCACGGCGGGATCCTGCAGCCAGGCTCCTCGGAAGAGTTCGAGGGTGCTCCTGCTGAGCATCTTGTCGTTGTCCTCGTTCTCGTCCACCGACGAGTTCAGGATGGTGAGGTCGGTCCACGGCGAGACGCTGACGATCGCGCCCGGCGTCGCCTCGCCCTTCGCGAGCAGGCGCAGCGGGAGCATCACCGCGAGGGTGCCGCCGATCGAGTGGCCCGTGCTGCCGATGTTCCGCGGCTCGTAGCCCTGCGAGAGCAGCCACCGGTACGCCGTCTCGGCGTCGTCGAGCTGCGCCGGGTAGGGGTGTTCGGGCGCCAGGCGGAAGTCCACGACGAGGGAGCGGGCTCCGGCTGCCTTGGCGATGTGGCCGGCGGCCTTGCGGTCCGAGTGCATGGAGGCGGTGACGGATCCGCCGAAGTGGAAGTGGAGCAGTGCCTTGTCGGGATCGGCGCCATCGGGGATGGCCCAGAGGGCGGGAACGCCGCCCGCGTCCACCTCGGCGTACGTGACGCCTTCCGGCTCGGTCGACGCCTTGTGGTTCGAGTCCACGATGTCGCGGATGACGGCCAGGTCGAGACCGGGTGTCGACGACTTCGCGCTCACGCTCGCGAGGAACTCCGCGAACTCGTGTGCCTCTCGGCTTACGCCCATGGTGGTGCTCCTTCGCAGGTTGCTGCCACGCCCACGTCCCGCGTGCAGCCAGGTTGATGTGCTGGTCCTGACGCTACTGGCTGAGTATAAGAAAGTAAACTCAGAACAGTAGGGGGCACCTCTGGCTGCGGGCGCGGCGGCGCAGTGCGGGCGACCGAGGGTGATCAACGCTCCAGAATCTCTGCCGTTGCGGATCAGCGGTCTGAGGTCCGACTGTCTGGGAGGAGCAGTCCCCCCGTCGCCTGGGCCGGTGCGGCGGAACGCCTGATGGTGATGCGTGAGGACGCCGGACTGCAGCCGTGTCTGTCTGCCGGGACCGTCCCGGATCCGACGACCGATAGGCTTGGCGCCAGCCTGTCTGTGGGGCGTTCAGGGCGGCCGGATGCGGGACTACAAGGCTCCGCACACGAACCTCAGCATCACGACAGCGCCACGGACGAGAAGATGACTCTGTTCGGGACCGGCGTTCCTGTCGGTCGCCGTCGTCGACGCGCTCAGTCGTGCCGTCGAGGCGTACGTGAGCCGCAAGGCAAATCCGCTCTCCGGCGGCCTCGCGCTGAACGCTCTCGTCCGTGCCGGGGTAGATGGCGTGGGGCGAGTCGACCATGGCACGGCATGAGCCGCCCGATCGGCGCGCACTTCCACGTCGCTCATGGTCTGTCGAACGCGATGCTCTTCCCCGCGGTGACGGCGTTCTCCGTACCGGCCGCCGAGAGCCGGTACGCCGACTGCGCCCGCGCGTTCGGAGTTGCCGCCGACGGCGACGGCGATGCCCTGGCGGCCGGGAGGTTCGTGGAGGCGCTCCGCGACCTGTGCGAGGATCTTGACCTTCAGCCGTAAATCTGCGGGTAGAGGTCCTGGATCTCGTCCACGGTGGGCGCAACGGGGTTGTTGGCGGGGTTCCGGACACGAGCGCCTGCTCAGCCATGAGGGGCGACAGTCGGCGACGGAGGAACGGTGATGGCACAACAGCCAGGTCCGCGCGGAGTACGAGATGAGACGCATGACTGACATTGCTGAGGGCGAGGTTCTCACCGATGTGCACCGGGGCGTCGGCCGGATCCTTCTGAACCGACCCAAGGCGCTCAACGCCCTGACGACAGGCATGGTCGCGGCCATTGACGGGGCGCTCGCCGCATGGGAGCACACACCGCTGTCCGCTGTGGTGATCGCCAGCACCAGTGTGAAGGCCTTCTGTGCCGGCGGCGACATCCGCACGATCCGCGAGCACAGCCTCGCTGGGGATGCCGAGGCCAGTGAGCGGTTCTTCGCCTCCGAGTACCGGCTCAACGCCCGGATCGCTGAGTATCCCGTGCCGGTCGTGTCGCTCATCGACGGCATGTGCATGGGCGGTGGTCTCGGTCTGTCGGTCCACGGCACCTTCCGCGTCGTCACCGAGCGTGCGGTGCTGGCGATGCCCGAGACCGGGATCGGTTTCTTCCCCGACATCGGGGCCAGCTACTTTCTGCCGCGGCTGCCCGGCGCGATGGGCATGTACCTGGGACTGACCGGGCACCGTCTCGACGCTGCCGACGCCCTGTACGCGGGGCTGGCCACGCACTTCGTCCCCACGGACAGGCTCGGTGCGGTCGGAGACGCCCTGGCGGACAGCCCAGGCGCCCCGGTGGACGTCGTCCTGAACCGCCTTGCCGACCGTTCGCCGGTGGGGGGCGAGCAGGCTGGCGGAGGTACGCGGGGAGATGGACTGGGCGTTCGGCGCGCCGACCCTCGGTGAGATCGAGAAACGCCTGCGTCACCTCGGCACCGCCTGGGCGTCAGACGCGTTGATCGCCTTGGAGTCCGCCTCGCCGCAGAGCTTGGAGATCACTCACAACCTGCTGGCCCGAGGCAGACAGCAGACGTTGCGCGAGTGCCTTGACGCCGAGCTCACTCTCACGCGCACGACCATCCGCACGCCGGACTTCCTGGAGGGCGTCCGAGCGGCCTTGGTCGACAAGGACCGCAGTCCCATCTGGGAACGTGAGGCGCAGGGCGGGCAGACGCCGCCGGCCTGACCGGGAGTGCAGGGTGAGCGGCTGTCCGTTGTCCGCACTGCCGCACTGCCGGACAGGTTGTTCTAGCCGAGTTGCGCGGCGCGGATCGCGGTGACGTGCCCCCGGTTCCGCCGCCGATGGTGACCACGCCGTAGCGCGTGCTCACGAAGTGCCCCCGTTCCGGGGACATGGTCGGCTCGTGGAGCGAGCGGTCATGCGGCGCGGATGTGCTGCGCCAGGGTGGCGTGGATCTGGTCGCGGATGTCGGCGAGCACGGCCTCGTCGCTGCGGTGCGGGCACACGGTGGCGGTGGTGCTGATGTGGATGATCGCGGTGATCACCCGCGCCAGCGTTGCCGCGTCGGCGGCGCCGATGTCCTCGTTGCGCGTGAGCAGGCCGGTGATGCCGTCCTCGACGCGGCCGGCAAGGGTCAGACCCACTTGCCGGTATGGCTCGGCCGGGTCGCCGAAGACAAGTTCGCGCAGATAGGTGCGGCCGTTCTCGAGGTGCTCCCGCACGCACTCCACCAGGGGGCGGATGAGAGCGATGACCCGCTCCAGCGCGCCCTGTCCGACGGCGGCGTCGGCGGCGGCGAGGCCGGAATCGACGGCGGCGGCGAACTTCTCGTTCTGCACCATGATCAGCAACTCGGCCTTCGTGGACGCGTACAGGTAGAGCGTCCCGATGGCGACATCGGCCCGGCGGGCGACCTGCTGCGTCGTGACCCTGTCGACGCCGTGTTCGGCGAACAGCTCGCGGGCGGCGGTCATGATGCGCTCGCGCTTGTCCTGTTTGGCCCTCTCGCGGCGCCCGATCGGCATGTGATCGCTTCCCATGGGAACCCCCCTTGACAAGAATTATGAGTGGACTCATAGTTGAGTGTACTCGGATTGACCGGATGGGGCGAGGTTGTGAGGCTCCCGGATGTCGCGCCGGGTTTGCCGATCCAGTCTCAGACCTGGATAAATAGGACAAATATTAGGAGTGGCGCCCCATGCGAGCGTTCGTCGTCACCAAGTACAAGGAGCCGCTGCAAGAGGCGGAGGTCCCCGAGCCCACCGTGGGGGAGCACGACGTGCTTGTGCGAGTGGAGGCCGCCGGGCTGAACCCGCTGGATGAGAAGATCCGCGCCGGTGAGTTCAAGCAGATCCTGCCCTACAAGCTGCCGCTGATCCTGGGCAACGACGTCGCGGGCACCGTCATCCGCGTCGGGACGGCGGTTCGCGGCTTCCAGCCCGGAGACGAGGTCTACGCCCGGCCCCACCAGGACCGCATCGGCACGTTCGCCGAGCGCATCGCCGTAGCGGAGGGTGACCTGGCGCTCAAGCCCGCTTCGATCAGCATGGAAGAGGCCGGCTCGCTGCCGCTGGCGGCGCTCACGGCATGGCAGGCGCTGGTGGAGCGCGGGAAGCTGCGGCCCGGGCAGAAGGTGCTCATCCACGCCGGCGCCGGCGGGGTCGGTTCGATCGCGATCCAGCTCGCCGCGCACCTCGGCGCGAGCGTCGCCACCACCGCCAGCGGTTCCAACGCGGACTATGTACGCGCGCTCGGCGCGGACACGGTGATCGACTACCGCACCCAGGACTTCGAGCAGCTCCTGACCGGCTACGACCTGGTGTTGGACAGCCTCGGTGGGGAGACCCTCGAGAAGTCCCTGCGGGTGCTCAGGCCCGGCGGCAAGGCCATCGGGATAGCCGGTCCCCCGGACCCCGCGTTCGCCCGCCAGGCCGGCCTGAATCCGCTGCTGCGCCTGGCGGTCACAGCCCTGAGCCGCAAGATCCGCAAGCAGGCCAAGAAGCTCGGCGTGACGTACGAGTTCCTGTTCATGCGCGCCAGCGGCGACCAGCTCCGCCAGATCACCACCCTCATCGACCAGGGCGTGGTGCGCCCGGTCGTGGGCAAGGTGGTCCCCTTCGACCAGACCCCGCACGCGCTGCAGTCGCTGTCCCAGGGCGGCATCCGCGGCAAGGCCGTCATCGGCAACAGCTGACCCGCCGCAACCGCGATGGGCGACACGAAACACACAGCGACACAGAACACGCAAGGAGAATCCGTCATGAGCAGCACTGACACCCCGAACGAAGCCGTCATCACCTCCTACGCGAAGGCCCCGGCCCGCACCGTCAGCGCCGGTGGCGTCACGTACGCCTACCGCGAGCTGGGCCCGAAGGGCGGCATCCCCGTCGTCTTCTTCGTCCACCTCGCCGCGACCCTGGACAACTGGGACCCCCGCATCATCGATCCCATCGCGAAGGGCCGTCACGTCATCGCCTTCGACAACCGCGGTGTCGGAGCGTCCACCGGTCAGGTGCCGGACAGTGTCGAGGCGATGGCCGACGACGCCTACACCTTCATCAAGGCGCTCGGGTACGACAAGATCGACGTCTTCTCCTTCTCCCTCGGCGGCATGGTCGCCCAGGCCCTGGTGGTGAAGCACCCCGAGCTCGTCCGCAAGCTGGTCCTCACCGGCACCGGGCCCAAGGGCGGCAAGGACATGGACAAGGTAGCCAGAGTCACCTACTGGGACATCCTGCGCGCCACGTTGACCCGTTCGGACCCCAAGGAGTTCCTGTTCTTCAACCGCAACGCCACCGGCAAGCCCGCCGCACGCGCGTTCGTCAACCGGCTCAAGGAGCGCACCGTCGACCGCGACGTGGACATCAAGACCAAGGCGTTCCAGACGCAGCTGAAGGCGATCAAGAAGTGGGGGCGCTCCGCCCCTGACGACCTGTCGTCGATCACGCAGCCCACCCTGATCGCCAACGGCGACAACGACCGCATGGTGCCGTCGGTCCTGTCGGAGGACCTGCACCGGCGCATCAAGGGCAGCGAGCTGATCATCTACCCCGACTCCGGGCACGGCGGCATCTTCCAGTACCACCAGGAGTTCGCCCCCGTCGCGGTCGAGTTCCTGGCCCGATGACCACCACCTGACCAGGAAAAAGGGCAACATCATGCGCACGTCACCGGTCGCCGCGCCCCCGGAAGTGAGGAAGCCTCTCGCCTCCTCGATCCTGCTGTGGGTGCGCACCGACCAGCCCCGCCAGACCGGCATGGACCACTGGAAGGGCCCGCACTCAGGGATCATCTCCGCCACCCCGGGTCTGGAGGAGTACCGGCAGATCCACCTCGCCGAGCACAACACGGGCCTGTGGCCGGCCATCGACGGGGTCCAGACCGCGATCCCCGCCGACCGGAAGATCGACGGCGTCGCGGAAGTCACCTTCCAATCGGTGCTTGCACCCCTGAAAGGGCGCGAGCAGACGAAGCTGGCCTACGCCGACGAGATCAACGTGTTCCGCCGCACCCTGCTCTACGCCGGCCCGCCGAACTCCTCTCGGTGGTACGACGTCGCAGGCCGCGGAGAGGCGGTCGGTGCCCGCGCGCTGATCTACCTTCGCCGCAGGGACGGGGTCGGCGCCGGCGCCTTCCGGAAGTTCGTCAACAAGCAGCTCGCCCCCGCGCTCGCCGGCACCGGAGTGCTGAAGGAACTGCGCACGCAGACGTTCCTGCCCTGGACGAAAAAGCTCTGGGACACCCCGGACGTCGCCCACGACAACCCCCACGACCAGCACTTCCACGCCTCGGTCAGCCTCGGGTTCACCGACACCGCGGCACGGGACGCCTTCTTCACCGGCAACGCGATCGAGGACCTGTCCAACCGGCTGGCACCGCAAGTCTCCGCGATCCACGCCTACGACGTCGCCGCCGCCCTCACCTACGTCAAGAACGGCGAGATCCTCCCGTACTACCAGGAGTGAGCAGCGCAGACGGGAAGCGGGACCGCCGGATCTGCTCGGCACATCCATCCGCCCCGGCTTCCTTGCCCTCCTCACACCCCCATCGCCGTCTGATACCCACCACGCATCCGGAGCCAGCCATGAGCGAGCAGCAGAGCACCATCCACTACGAGCGCACCTCACCGCAGATCGCGAAGATCACCTTCGCCAACCCGCCCGTCAACCTGATCGTCGGCGATACGGTCCTGCGCCTCATCGAGATCGTCACCGAACTGGCCACCGACCCGGACATCCAGGTCGTGCTGTTCGACAGCGCCACCCCCGACTTCTTCTACAACCACTTCGACCTGGCCGCCGCCGCCGACTTCCCCGCCCCCGAGGACCCGGACGCGGTTCCGGCATGGACGAATCTGGTCCTGGAACTCTCCAAAGCGCCGTACATCACGATCGCGGCCATCCGTGGACGCACCCGCGGCGGCGGGAACGAGCTCGCCCTCGCCCTCGATCTGCGCTACGCCAGTCGTGAGAAGGCGATCTTCGGACAGCCCGAGGTCGGCAGCGGACTGCTGCCCGGCGGTGGTGGCAGCGAACGCCTGCCCCGGGCCATCGGCCGCGACCGCGCCCTGGAAGCCATCCTCACCAGCGACGACTACGACGCCGACACCGCCGAACGCTGGGGCTGGATCACCCGCGCCCTCCCCGACAGCGAACTCGACGCCTTCGTCGGCACCGTCGCCGCCCGACTCGCCTCCTTCGACCGCACCTCACTCGCCTCGGCCAAAGCCCAGATCAACCGGGCAACCCTGCCCCCGGACGGGGACCTGGTCGCCGCGTACGGCGAGTTCGCCCACTCCCTCACCCTTCCCGGTTTCCTCACCCGGGCCGCAGGCACGCAGGCCGTCGTCGAACAGGCCGGCATCGACTTCGAGTACCGTCTCGGGCACTACATCGGCATCGCCAACCAGCAAAGCTGACACCCATCAGAAAGTGAGCACGGACGCAGCGGATGCTGCGTCCGTCCTCATTTGCCGCGGGGCCCACCTGATTTCCGACGTCTTCGGCACGATGGTCGGATCGGGCTGCTGCCGGATCGACCGCCGATGTCCTCCACCGCTCGATGGCCGCTACAGTGCACCGCTTCTGGACACCGGTCGGCCGACCGTTCGCACGCCATGGATCACTGGGTCCCTGACGTGAAGAGATCGCGTCGGGACCGAACAACAAGCTCAGGCTTCCGTGCTGTGCAGGTCCGGGTAAAGCGCCTCGACCGGGCCGCTCAGAGCCGCCTTGACCCCCTTGGTCAAGTCGTCGGCCAGGACCTCGTATTCTCCGGCCTCGACGGCGTCGTAGACGGTCGTCACCAGCTGTGTCGGCAGCATCTTGGGGCCGTCGGCGTGCGCGGCCATATCGGTGTCGACGTAGCCCATGTGCACCCCCGTCACGTGGACGCCCATGGGTGCGAACTCGATGCGCAACGAGTTGGTGGCCGACCACAGTGCGGCCTTGGAGGCGCTGTAGGCGCCGCCGAAGGCATACCAGCTGGCAACGGAGTGCACGTCGATGAGGACTGACCCCTTGTTGGCGGCGAGGATCGGTGCGAAGGCGCGGGCGAGGAAGACCGGTCCGAAGAAGTTCGTCTCCATGTTCGCCCGGATGTCTGCCTCGGTGACGTCCAGCAGGCTCGTGCTCGGCGGGGTGGCGCCCGCGTTGTTGACGAGCACGGTGACATCCGCCGCGGCGGCCACGGCCGCGTCGATCGACGTGCGGTCGGTCACGTCAAGGGTCAGGGGGACGATGCGGTCGTCGTCCCAGGCGCGGGGGGAGCGGGCGGTGGCGTAGACCTTGACGGCGCCGCGCGCCAGGGCGTCGTGGACGAAGTGGGTGCCGATACCGCCATTGGCGCCGGTGACGAGGACGACTGCTCCATCGAGGGAGGGCATGGGTTCCTTCTTTCCGAGGGGGATGTGAAGTACGTGGCTGCGCACGGATGGGGCAAGGACACATCGCCCCGCGATGGAAGAATGAGCGGAGCCACATTCGAGCCCACATGACATTGAGTACAATCATAACTGATTACAGTCAGAATCTATTCCTGGAGGACACCGCCATGCCTCTCGGACGGCGCGAGCGGAACAAGCAGGAAAAACTCGACCGCATTGTCGCTGCCGCCAGTGATCTGTTCGCCGAACGCGGCGTCGATGAGGTCACGACCCAACAGATCGCGGACAAGGCCGACATCGGCACCGGGACCCTGTTCCTTTATGCCAAGACCAAGGGCGAACTCCTCCTCCTTGTCCAGAACGCCAAGTACGTCGAAGCACTTGAGCGGGGCCGGGCGGACGCCGAGACCGTCCCAGGCGTGCTGGACGCGGTGCTGGCGATCGTCCGGCCGATCGTCGAGTGCAACCGCGTCCAGATCGACAACGGACGCACCTACCTGCGAGAGATGGTCTTCGGTGACCCCGAGGAGCCCCGGCACGGCGCGGCACTCGCCATCGTCGCGCAAACCGAGGAGGCCGTCGCCGCCGTGCTACGCCGAGACGAGCGGGTCACCGAGGGCGACGCCGCGACGCTGGCACACATCGTGTCCGCCGTGATGTTCCTCAGCATGGCGGTGAGCGTGAACATCGCCTTGAGCGTGGAGGAGATCGTGCAGGACATCCGGGGGCAGGTCGAGGTCCTGCTGCCTCGCTGAAGTGCGGCCCGGTCTCCGGCCCGGGTGGCCATCCGGGCAGTCCTCGGTTGCGGTATGGCCCGAATCCCCGAATGGCAGGTCATCCGGCCGTTGCTGCCCATACCGGTACGACTGGACGGCTGGGGCAGCCGGCAGGAGGGCTACCGCCACCGCGTGCTGCTGGGATTCCCGAGATTGCCCACCTGTACGGCGTCGGGTCCCACTCCCACCCCGCGCCTAGACCGCGCGCTGAGGAAGGTCGCTCGAAGGGGCGGCGGGGTGGTTCTGCCGGTGTTCGCACTGAGGCGACTGGGAGCCGGCCTCGTGCTGTTCAAGGTACTGAGCTGGGCTTGCGTCGGTCGGCTGCGGTCAGGCTTCCGGACTGCTTGCCGCCGGCTGGTCGCTGTTGCCCTGTGCCAGTGACGCGAGAATCTCCTTGCGGCAGACATCGAGGATTTCGTCCGCCAACGGAGAGCCGTCCGGGCATGCCCGCGACAACATGATCGCGCCGACCGAATGGGCGAGCACGTCGATCACCATCATGCGGGCCGCGCGCTGGTCCGCATCCCCCGGCGTATCGGTTGGGGGCTGAAGGGCCGTCAGCAGGTTCTCGATCCCGGCCGCGAACTCTGTTTTGAGGTCCGCCGACTGACGTGCGGCGTCGCCGCCGAGGGCCGCGATGGTGCAGCCGTCGCCGCGCCCGTCGCGATGCTCCCGTGAGACGTAGCGCTCGACGAACTCGGCGGGGTCCAGACCTTCTGCCCGTGCCGCGGTCGTCGAGAGCCCGCTTGCGGACGCTTCGGCCATCAGGTCGGCCTTGGAGCGGAAGTGCTTGTAGAACCCGCCATGGGTGAACCCGGCGGCTGCCATCAGCTCTGCCACGCCGACACCGTCATAGCCGCGCTCCCGGAACAGCCTGGAGGCTGTCGCGACGATGTGGGCACGGTTCTGCTCTGCCTGTGCCTTGGTGACCCGCATGTCCAGCCGTCCCTTCGTCGGTCGACGCTCGACGGTCCAGCATACATAGATGTCGATCGACATCTAAGACCTTGACTTTTTAGATTACGATCGTCATATTATTGTTCACCCCTCCAGAAAGGCTCAGGCCATGAGTGACACGCATGTGACCGCACCGACTCAGTACATCGAGGTTGACGGCGACCGGTTCGCCTACCGGCGCTGGGGCAAGCCCTCGGGCGTCCCGATCTTCCTGGTCCAGCACTTCCGCGGAGGGATGGACAACTGGGACCCGCTGCTCACCGACGGCCTGGCCGAAGGCCGGGAGGTCATCCTGTTCAACGGCCGCGGCGTCGCCTCGTCATCGGGCACGCCGCGTAACCGGATCGAGGACATGGCCGACGACATCGCCGCGGTCATCCGGGCACTGGGGCTGGAGCAGGTCGACCTGCTCGGCTTCTCGCTCGGCGGTTTCCAGGCGCAGGAAGTCACGCTGCGCCACCCCCAGCTGGTGCGCAAGCTCCTCCTGCTCGGCACCGGCCTCCGAGGTGGGGACCCGACAAGTGACCCCCAGGTGCCTCAGTACGCCCTGAACCCGGTCCCCACCCTGGAGGACTTCCTCTTCCTGTTCTTCGGCCGCTCGGAAGCCGCGAAGCAAGCGGGCAAGGCCTTCTGGGAGCGCCGTCACCAGCGGGTCGACCAGGACCCGCCGAGCTCGCCCGCGGTCGCACAGGCGCAGTTCGAAGCGACTATGGCCTACGCGGAACCGCTGCCGGGCGAGAACCCCTACGCCCACCTGAACGCGATCACCCAGCCGACGCTGGTCCTCAACGGCGAGAACGACGTGATGATCGCCTCGATCAACTCCTGGCACCTCGCCCAGAACATCCCCAACGCTCAGCTGCTGATCTACCCCGATGCCGGGCATGGAGCGCAGTTCCAGTATCCCGAGCGGTTTCTGAAGCACGCCATTCAGTTCCTCGACGAGTAACGCCTGCAGGGCTTCGGTGCAGTCGCTGACGCCTGGTCCGTGCGCGAGAATCCGGCAGGCCGGACCCCGGCCGCCGGAGCGGCTGGCTCAGGTAGGCGCATCCTCCGTGAGCGAGGCGGGGTGCGCCGTCGCCCGGCCGCCCTGCCCGCTCCCACGGTGTCCACCGCCGCGACCCTCCGGCCGGGACGGCTGATACGTGCCGCACGGGCGTCGAAGACGTGGGCGCCGGCCGCGCCGTCGGTGACCACGACGAGGAGCGCCTGAGTTCCAGCCACTGGGCGGCGATCCGCTCGATCGTGGTATCCGGGCAGAGCCACTCGACGCCCTCGCTGCTGGCCTTGACGACGTGGGCGACGCCGCTCCTTCCAGCGTGCCCCGGGCCGGTCCGCTGGGCGAGTCGGCCCGGGGGCGGCAGGGAGAGCCGCCGGACCAGTCCCTGAGGCTCCGCTCGCCGAGACGAGGGCCGTACAGGGCCCGACCGCCGCCGCCGAGCTGCCCGAGCTCGGTCATCAGCGCAACGCCGGTCTGGATCTCGTCCGCTGTCCAGCAGGTGAATCCTTGATCATCGGTAGTCGGCTGCGCGCTACGCCCGACGTCCTTTCGCACGCCAGGCGCCTGGGGGGTGTCGGATTCAGGAGGGCCCGGGCGGCGCGGGCCTGCTGCGGTTGGCAGTGGAAGAACGGTGCCGCCGCTGTGCAGTGGCCGATGTCGAGAGCCGGCCGGCGGATGGCCTCCTCGTACAGAGCGAGAGTGCGGCGCAGGTCGGTGTTCTCCTTCCGTGGCCGGCTCAGGTTGGCTTCCGTACGTACGTCGGATCCGGAGGGTTCCGTCGGCGTCGCAGGCCGGGCCGGCGCCGGGATGCGGGGCCGGAAGCGCACGTGACCAGGGCGGCGTAGTGCCGCGGCTGGCACTTGCCGCACCATCGTGCCGCCAGCCCCGTCCCGCCACGGCGACCACACCGAAGCCCGCGCGCTGACGGATGGGATCGGCCCTGACGACGTCCTGCCCACAGGTAGAAGTCGTTGACCGTGGACACCTCCCGGCCCCAACTCGCCTCTTCCGAACGAGGGCCACGCTCATCACGACGCCGCCGCCACTCGAACGCCGCTCGGTGGTCCATGGACGCATCACGCCGGTCCCGCCTGCGTCGCGTGAACCACAGGAAGGCCACGTATGTGCGCAGGTCCCGGGCATGAGCGTGTCGGCGAACGTTCAGACCGTCGCGCGCAGCAGATCGGGACCCGGCGCGGCGAGGTTGTCCTCGGCGAGGGCGTGCGGGGGCACTGGCAGGTGCGGTCATCGTGCTGACGTCCTTCGGGCTTCGACACCTCGAAGATCAGCCGATGGCCGTTCATCTATGCGGGCACCGACCCGATGCCGGAGCAAACCCCGGATCAGGTCGAACCCGTACACCACTTCCCTGGATGCAATCCAAGGCACGCGGGGCACGGGGCTCCGCAGACTGCCGCGGCCGCCGGCAGCCCTCGGATTCAGGGTCGGAGCAGAGGGCGCCGTGGGACAAATCCCCTGTCCGTCATGAGCGTCGAGACACGCGAGCCGTCGATGTTGTTCCGCCCGACGCGGCGAGCGTCTCTCGCCCCTGCCGTCGCGTCGTCGTGCCCCGCGTGATCATGCCAGGAGGATGCCGTGTGGCCGGCCTGATCTCAGTTGCTGTCGGGCGTCATCGAGACCACGACCTTGCCGGCCTTGGTGCGACCTTGCTCGACGTACGCCATCGCCTCGAGCGTCCGATCGAACGGGAAGGTGCTGTCGATGACCGGGCGGAGCTTCCCGCTGTCGTACAGGGCGCCGAGCTCGCGCAACTGGTAGCCATTGGCCTGCATGAAGAAGAACTGGTAGCGAACGCCCAGGGCCTTCGCCCGCTTGCGGATCTTGCGGCTGAGCACGTTCATGACCAGCCCCATGAAGGAGGGGGCGCCGAGCTGCCTGGCGAACCCGGCGTCCGGCGGGCCCACGACGCTGACAGCCAGGCCGCCGGGCTTCAGCACGGTCAGCGACTTCTCCAGGTTCGCCCCGCCCACGGCGTCCAGCACCAGGTCGTAGCCGGACAGCTCCTTGGAGAAGTCCTCCTTGGTGTAGTCGACGACGACGTCGGCACCGAGGCTTCGGACCAGCTTCTCGGAATCAGTGCTCGCGGTCGTCGCCACGGTGGCACCGAGGTGTTTGGCGAGCTGGATGACCGTCGATCCGAGACCGCCGGCACCGGCGTGGACGAGCACCTTCTGACCCGGCTTCACATGGGCCTGGTCCACGAGGACCTGCCAGGCGGCCAGGGCCACCAGCGGCACCGCGGCCGCCTCCTGCGGGGTGAGCGACGCCGGCTTGGGCGCGACGTCGTCCATGTCGATCGCGATGTACTCCGCGAAGCCTCCGATCCGCAGGTCGCGCGGACGGGCGTAGACCTCGTCGCCGACCTCGAGGCCGCGCACGGCGGAACCGACCCGCGTCACGACGCCGGCCACGTCATGACCGAGCACGAACGGAGGCTTGTACTTCAACAGCTGTTTGAACTCCCCGTTGCGGACCATCTTGTCCAGCGGGTTGATGCTCGCGGCGCTCACCCTGACCAGAACATCGCGGTCACCGACGCTGGGCTCGGGTACCTCGGCGGCGCGCACGCCGTCCTTGCCGTACTTCTCGACGACGAATGCCTTCATGCCGGCCGCCTTTCCACGTGATCTTCTCGGTCGCCTGCGTGTGGTCATGACGCTACTGGCTGAGTATAGAAAAGTAAACTCACGTCGGGTTAGAATCACCCCATGGATGCGAGGACCGAAGCTCTTCAGGACGCCGGCATGGATACCCGACTCGACCGGGACATGTCGAACTGCTCGATCGCCCGGACCCTTGAGGTCGTGGGTGAGAAGTGGACGATCCTGATCCTGCGCGAGGTCTGGTACGGCTCGTCCCGCTTCAGTGACTTCGAACGTGTCCTCGGCTGTCCCCGGAACCTTCTCGCGGCACGGCTTCGGATGCTTGTCGAGGAAGGGATCCTGGCCACCGAGACCTATAAGGAGCCGGGTTCGCGGAGCCGGCCGAAGTACGTGATCACACCGAAGGGCGTGGATCTGGTCCCGGCCGTGATGGGGCTCCTGCAGTGGGGCGACCGCTACCGCGCCGACCCGGAGGGCCCGGCCGTACTGACGCGACACCGAGGATGCGGTGCGCACGTCGATGCCCAGATCCGCTGCGAACGCGGCCACGCCGTGCAGGCGGAGGACATCGAGAGTGTCCCCGGCCCCGCATTTCGTCTGAGGCCCGCGGAGTGAGCTGAGTGCGGTGGCGGCAGGAGTCCGGGTGGGCTCAGTCCGCCGGGGTGCGCTCACTCCGTCTGGCTCGGGCCTGGTGGAGGCGGACTTTGGTGCGGTTGCCGCAGCGGGACATCGAGCACCAGCGGCGGTTGTGGGCGGGGGAGCGGTCCAGGAAGCGCAGGGCGCATGTGTCCGCGCCGCACACGCGTACGCGCCGGATCTCGGTCGACAGGAGCAGGTCTACGGCGTCCTGCGCGATCAGTGCCAGCGCGGTCGCGGGATCAGGTGCCATGGTCGTGGTGCCGGCGGGCTCCAAGTGGCCGCCTTTGATGGCGATTTGCGGCGCCGGCCGGGGCGCCTGTGCTGCCGATCCGTTGAGCAGCACGACGTCGCTGGAGGAGGGCAGTCGGCCGTCGGAGACCGCGAGTACGGCCCGGTCGACCGCCTCGCGCAGCCGTCGGCCCGATGCCAGGACGGCGGCATCCACGGGATCCGGGATGCCCGGTGCGAGCAGTCCGGCCCGCTGAAGCCAGAGGGTGAGATCGCCCGGGTTCCGGAGCGTCTCCCCCGGCGTGGGTCGCCACCGGTGGCGGAGGGTGTTGGTGAAGTCCAGACAGACCCGCCCGCCGTCCCAGATCCACGTGTCGTCCGTTGCCACGCCTTCATTCTGCACGCTAGGTTTAACCCCCTAAGAGGGTTAGTTCGTGCCGGGGAGGCGCAGCCGTGGGACAGCCCACCGTGACCACGGGCGTGACGCAGGTGGACGGGGTTCGCCTGCACTACCTCCGAGCGGGATCCGGTCCTCTGCTCGTCCTGCTCCACGGCTGGCCGCAGACCTCCGACTGCTGGCAGCCGGTGCTGGCGGATCTTGCCGCCGACCACACCGTTGTGGCACCCGACCTGCGTGGCTACGGCCTGAGCGACAAGCCCTCGACCGGATACGACAAGCGGCGGATGGCCGCCGACATGGCGGGCCTCGTCGAAGCACTCGGCTTCGAGACGACCGCCGTCGTGGGTCACGACCGGGGCGCCCGCGTGGGGCACCGCTGGGCGCTGGACCGCCCCGATCAGGTGGAACGGCTGGCTGTGCTCGACATCGTGCCGACCCGGGAGATGTTCCGCCGACTGGACGCCTCGCTCGCCTCCGGGTACTGGCACTGGCTGTCCCAGATGCAGCCCGACCTTCCCGAGCGGCTCGTGGGGCACGACATACGCGGGTATCTCGAGTACTTCTTCGAGCGGTGGACCTATAACCGCCACGGGCTGACACCCGAAGCGGTCGACGGAAATGTCCGAGCCTTCTCCCGCCCGGGTGCCATGCGCGCGAGTTTCGACGACTACCGCGCCATGGAGCAGGACGTCGTCCTCGACGACATCGACGCCGCCGAGGACCGCCGCCTCACCATGCCGGTACTGGCGCTCTGGGGTTCCGCAGGGCTGCCCTCCCGCCTGCCGACGCTGGAGATCTGGCGCGCCTACGCGGACGACGTCACCGGAGCAGAAATCCCGGAGTGCGGCCACTTCATCCCCGAAGAGCAACCGGAGGCGCTGCTGGGCCATTTGCGGTCGTTCCTGGCCGTCGAGGCGAGTCGGTGACCCTGCCACCGTGACGAGAGCGGCGCCCCTGCGGGTCCACAGTCTCACTGGCCGGCCGGGGCAAGTCGTCCGAGCAGCCTCCCGGACCGAGGGGCGGCCCAGTTGCTTCCGGTTGGGCCGCCCCTCAGTCAGATCCTGGCCGAGACCGGGACACCCGCCGAAGCGTCCCCGCGGCCGCGCTGTCGGATAGGCGCTGCCTGGGCATCCAGGCTCGGCGCGTGGTGAATCTCAGGAAACCGCGACGTGGGCAGCGCGCAAGGAGGCTTTGTCGATCTTCCCGACCGCGTTCTTCGCTATGGCCTCCACCACGAAGAAGTCGGTCGGACGCTTGAAGCCGGTGAGGCTGCGCGCACAGAGCTCCCGCAGCGCCGTCAGATCGACGGCCACGCCTGGTCGCGGCTGTATGTAGGCCACGACCACCTCTCCCCACTTCTCGTCGGGTACGCCGATCACGGCGGCTTCGAGCACCGACGGGTCGCCTGTGAGGACGTCCTCGATCTCCTTGGGGTAGATGTTCTCCCCACCACGGATGATCATGTCCTTCGAGCGCCCGACCAGGGTCAGATAGCCCTCGGCGTCGAGGTGACCCACATCGCCCGTGTGCAACCAGCCGTCGACGATGACTCTGGCCGTTTCCTCGGGGCGGCCGAGATAGCCACGCATGACGTTGGGGCCCTTCACGAGGACCTCACCGTCCGTGCCCGGCCCCACCTCGGTACCTTCGGCGTCGACGATCCGAATCTCCTGGCCGGGGAAGGGAAGTCCCACGGTGCCGGCACGTCGCGGGCCCGCGACGGGGTTGACGGTGGACCCGCAGGTTCCTTCGGACAAGCCGTACCCCTCGACAAGAGGGAACCCGTACCGGGCTTCGAACCGGTTCAGCAGCTCGGCGGAGGCAGGTGCGGCGCCACAGACTCCGAACCTCAGCGACGATGTGTCGGGCCGCACGTCGTCCGGGAGCGCAGCGAGCATGCTGTAGATCGTCGGCACGGCGCTGAAGAAGGTGGGGCGCTCCTGCTCGACGAGGTCGAAGAAGCTGTGCGGGTCGAACCGGCGGCCCGCGATGACGACGCTCGCCCCCGCGAGAAGAGGCGTGAGAATGCTGACCACGATGCCGTTGACGTGGAAGAGCGGCAGGATCAGCAGGCACCGGTCGGCGGGCCCGATGTCCAGGGACAGGCGGCCCATCTCCGTCATGGCGTCGATGTTGGCGTGGTCCAGCATCACGCCCTTGGGCGTCCCGGTGGTGCCGCTGGTGTATATGAGAAGAGCCAGCGCGGACGAGTCCACATGCGGTGTGTGATCCGAACTCGCCCCTTCCGTGTGCAGTGCGCCGACGGCGAGTACGGCAGTACCGTCCGTGACGGGCGCCTCGCGGTCTTCGACCACCAGCAGACGCGCACCGGAGTCCTTGACCTGCCGGTCCACCTCGACGTCGGTCATGCTCGGGTTGACCGGCGTGATGGTAGCGCCGATCCGCCAGGCGGCGAACAACAGCAGCACGAACTCGATGCGGTTCGTCAGCTTGAGGGCCACCACATCGCCGGGACCGATGCCGAGGTCCTGGAGCTGACGCGCTGCCGCACGGACGCGGTCCAGCAACTGAGCGTTGGTGAGTGACTGGCGCCCGTCCGAGACCGCTGCCCCATCGGGGTCGAGAGCGGCGCGACGGTCGGGCAGTGAAGCGAAGTTCATGGCGGGCGTACCTGTCTCGGTGTTGTGCGATCCGGTCAAGGAGTCGATACCGGCGCGGGGTGCAACTGCCGGGTGAGGAACTCGATCTGGTCGCGAACCAGGGCCTCGAAGGTCTCGCCGGTGTAGAAGTCGAAGTGGCCGGCGTCGTACCTCTTGATCTCTCCCCGGGGTGCGGTGCGCGCGTACCGGAGGGTCTGGGCGGGAGGTGTGACGGAGTCGGTGTTGCTGACGCAGAAGAGGATCGGCATGGCGACCTTCTTCGCGGCACGCCCAGGCCGGTAGGTGGCGATGGTCGGAATGACCCGTGCCGCCACCTCGTTGCGGAATGTCGTGCCGGGCGGCTGGAGCGCCTGGTAGCCGGGCAGGGCGTCAGGGGCGTTCATGAGGGCCGGCGAACCGGGGGCGGAGGCGATGGGAACCATCGCGGGTGCCTTGCCGCGCACTCTGGCCGCCATGTCCCGAGCGAGCACGGGGGTCATTTTGAGCGAGGCGACCGGGCCGAGCGCGAGCGCGGAGGCGAGACCATCGGTGAACGGGCACTGGGACACGGCCGCGCGCAGTTCGGGATGCCGAGAGGCGACGGTGATGGCGTGGCCTCCGCCGAAGGAGCTGCCCCACACCGCGATGCGGGAGCGGTCGACGTCAGGGCGGGCCTTGACGTAGGCGATGGCGGCGTCCCAGTCGGCGAGCTGACGCTTGATCGACAGGAGCTGGCGCGGGTGGCCGCCGCTGTCGCCGAAGTGCCGGTAGGTGAAGGCCACGGCGGCGATGCCGGCCTGAGCGAAACGCTCGGCGAAGGCGTCCAGGCGCATCTCGCGGGTGGCGCCGAGGCCGTGCCCGAGGATGACGACGGGCGGGGAGGTGACGCCGGTCGGGAGGTAGAGCCATCCGGCACAGGTGCTGTCGCCGGAGGGGAAGGTGATGTCGTGGCGGGTGAAGGAGTGCGCAGTGGTCATCGTCTGCTCACCGCCGCGTCGTCTTCGTCGAGCGGTGCCCGGGCACGCTGCCCGAGGCGAGCGCCTGGGCGTAGGTGTCCGGGTTGTAGAGCGGGAGCTCGCCGGTGACGTCCGTCGTCTTCATGTAGTCGAGCATCAGTTCCTGGCCGTCCTTCGACATGACTCGGGTGAAGAACTCGGCGCGTTCGACGTGGAGTCCGTCCTCCAGGGGCATCGAGCCGCCGAGGTATATCGACCTCTTGGCGGCCGCGACCGACCCCTTCGACCGCCGGCCGAAGTGCTCTGCGAGCTCGACCGCCTGCGCGACGACCTTGTCCTGGGGTACGACCTTGTCGACCGCCCCGTTGGCGAGCGCTTCCGCGGGCGTGAACGGCTTGCCTTCGAGGATCGCGGCCAGGGACCGGTGGGTGCCGATCAGGCGGGTCAGCCGCTGGGTGCCGCCTCCGCCCGGGATGATGCCGAGGAGGATTTCGGGCTGGCCGATGAAGAAGTCCCCGTCGGCCATGACCCGCAGATCGCAGGCCCAGGCGAACTCGGCGCCGAGGCCGAGAGCCGAACCGTTGAGCGCGGCGACGAAGAGGACACCGCTGGCGTTCATCCGGAGGAAGGTCGTGTGCAGACGCTCCAGCTGGAGGGCACCCCGCATCGGGGTCCTGCGCATGAGTGCCCCGAGGACCCGGGACCGGTCCACGTGCTTCGCCATGCGTACGACGGCGGCGGCACCGCGTCGGCCGACCGTCGGGCTCGCGGCGCCCTCTTCCTGCAGCCACCGGACCGCGGCATGGCTGACGAACCGCTCGGGATGTGCCCCGGTGAAGACGACGGCACGGATGCTCGGATCGCGGTCGACCCGGGTCACCAGCTTGTCCAGCTGATGGGCGATGTCGAGGCCGAACAACTGGTGCGGGCCGCCGTCGACCCGGACGACAAGGACGGCTCCGCGGTCCTCGATCTCCAGATGACCCTTGTCTTTGTATGGCATGGATTCTGCTCCCGTGCTGGGTTCATGGGGGAGTGCAAAGCGAGTGAGGGAGGGGCTGCCGGCGCCAGGAATCTGGGACAGTGCGTGAAAGCCCGTCCGGGGAGGCGCGCCCGTGTCCGAAACGGCACGTCGCTCAAGATGTGTACTATTGCCGTGACGAGTTACATAACCAAGTTATTTCAAGAGTGTCAATGGTGGAGGCGCGAGAGGCATGGCAGGGCGGCCGAGGCTCGATGACGCACCGGAGCGGCTTGTGCGAGCCGCTGTCGGCCTGCTGGCCGAACAGGGGCCGTCGGCCATCAAGGCGCGTACGGTGGCGTCCGCGAGCGGGCTGTCGACGATGGTCGTCTACGGCCACTTCGGTGGGATCCCCGAACTGATGCGCGCCGTCGCCGACCACGGCTTCAGGGAGCTCGGCGCGGCGTTCGCCCAGGTGCCGGTGACGGATGATCCGATCGCGGATCTCTTCGCCATGGCTTTGACCTGCCGCCGAGTGGCCCACGAGAACCCTCACCTGTACGACCTGATGTTCGGCCTGTCCACTCGTGCGACGTACCGGCCGCTGTCGGACGCGGACCTTCGCTTGAGCGGACATTCGCCGGCCTTCCGGGATGCCCACGTCCATATCACCGCGGCATGTCGACGGCTCGTGGACTCGGGCAGGGCCGAGCGGCAGGAACCTGAAGTCATAGCCGCCCAGTTGTGGAGTCTGGTCCACGGGTACGTCACCCTTGAGCTGGCCGAGCACTTCGGCGAGTTCGAGGATCCCGTGGTGCAGGTGATGCGGCCGATGGGCGTGAACTTCTCTGTCGGTCTGGGCGACAAGCGGGAACGGGCCGAAGCCTCGCACGAGGCGGGCGCGCGCCTTTACGACTCGATCGTTCAAGGTCGGTGAAAGTCGGTAGGGCAGGACGCTGTCCCGCGCGGGACCACCCATGTGCGGCTAGGGCGACTTGGTCTCGGCGGCAGAGGCACCGGTGCCCGGCGTGAGCTGGTCATGCCTCCCCAGCGCCGCGACCTCCCGTTCGAGGGACGGAACGGCACGGGCCGCGAAGCGCCTCGCCCATGGCCAGGCCAGTGGCGAATTCAGCGCCGCCTTGGCCCAGTTGGCCACGAGGACGGCGCGCGGGACGTACACACGGCTGCGCCGGCGCACGAGCCCGTCGACGATCGCGGCCGCCGCCCGGTCGGCACTCGTGGTGACATTGCCCGGGTAGGGAAGCCGGTTGCGCAGGCCCTGGAACGAGGGAAGGTCCGCCTCGGCGCCCCGGACGAGATCCGTGTCGATCCAGGAGGGGTGCACCAGGCCGACCGTGATGCCGAGATGCGCCACCTCCTGGCGATAGGTCAGGGCGAGCAGCTCGGCCGCGGCCTTGCTGGCGCCGTAGGAGGCCATCGCCGCCAGCGGCATGAAGGACAGCGCGGAGGCCACAACCAGCACGTGTCCCCGGCTGCGCTCCAGATGGGGCGTCACGTACTTGAGGGTCCGGAAGACACCGTTCAGATTGATGTCCAGGACCCGCTCGAACGACGCCTCGTCCGTCTGTCGCACGGTCCCGTACGCCACGACGCCGGCATTGGCGACGACGAGATCGATGCCGCCCATGACCCCCGCAGCCTCGTCGATCGCTGACCGCAGGACGGTGCCGTCGCGCACATCGGCCTCACGCCAGGAAGCGGCGGGGCCCAGCTCGCGGGCGAGGTCACGGAGCCGATCGGGTTCCAGTCCGATCAAGGTGACCTGAGCGCCTCGGGCGATGGCCAGGCGGGCCACCTTCTCGCCGATGCCGCGCGCCGCTCCGGTGACAACCAGCTTTCTGCCCAGCAAGTCACGTTTCATGACGGCAACATAACTTCGTTATTTAATGAGCGCAAGATGTCGCGTGTATGAACTGTCGTCGCTCCACCTGCTGGGTCTCACGACTGGACGAACCTATGCTGACGGTCATGAGGCGGACATCCTTTGCGCACTGGCCCTGTTCGATCGCGCGCACCATGGACTTGCTCGGGGACTGGTGGACGCCGTTGGTGCTGCGTGAGGCGTTCTACGGGATCCGACGGTTCGACGCGTTCCAGGTGTCACTGGGGATCGCGCGCAACACGTTGACGGACCGGTTGCGCCGGTTGGTGGATGAGGGGCTGCTGGAGAAACGGCCGTACCAGACGGAGCCAGTTCGGTACGACTACGTGCTCACGGAGAAGGGGCGCGACTTCTACGGTGTGCTGCTGGTGATGAACCGGTGGGGGGACCGCTGGCTGTCCGGTGAAGAGGGCCCGCCGGTAGTCATGCATCACGACGTCTGCGGACAGGAAGCCCATGCCGAGGTGGTGTGTTCTTCCTGCGGGGAGCAGATGACCGCGGAGAACACCAGTCCTCGGATGGGCCCCGGCTATCCGTCACATCTGGCCGAACGGCCGGATGTCCGAGAGCGTTTCGCCGGCTGACTTCGCGGCTCTGCCGGGGCGGCGTTTCCCTTGACATGTGAGTCTATCTACGCAACTTTACTGGTCACGTCTGGTCATGGAAGTTCTCGGATCGGCATGGAGGCTGCAGGAACATGGATTGGACAGGCGCGCGCTATGCGGACAAGCCGACGGTGGAGGTTCGCACCTGGATCGCTGCTCCGCCCGAACAGGTGTGGCCGCTCGTGTCCGACATCGAGCTGATGCCGCGTATGAGCTCCGAGCTGCAGCATGTCGAATGGCTGGATGGCAGGACCGCCCCTGCTCTGGGAGCCCGGTTCATCGGCAGGAGCAAGCACGAGGCACTCGGGGAGTGGACCACCACCTCCCACATCGTCGAGTACGAGCCGCCGAGGCTGCTTGCCTGGAGCGTCGAGAACCCGCAGGACCCAACCGCGATCTGGCGGTTCACGTTGGAGCCGCAGGGCGGTGGCACTCTGCTGAGCGAATGGATGCAGATGGGGCCGGCCCCTTCGGGCCTCTCCTTCGCCATCGATCGCATGCCGGAGAAGGAGCAGAAGATCGTCTTCGTGCGCATGCGGGAGTTCGAGGCCAACATGACCATCACCCTCGAAGAGATCAAGAAGCTGGCCGAGAGGGCCCGGCCCGCGGGCGAGGCGAGGCTCTGATGCGTACCTCCACCACGATCGAAGCTTCCGGGGGCGACTGGCGGGAGATCGTCGCCTATGTCACCGAGGCGGAGAAGCTCGGTCTCGACATCTGCTGGGTGGCGGAGGCGTGGGGCTCCGAGGCTCCCTCGCCGTTGGGCTACCTCGCGGCGAAGACCGAGCGCATGCTCCTCGGATCCGGAATCATCCAACTCGGCACCCGCACGCCGATGGCCATCGCCCGCGCCGCGATCACACTGTCGCAGATCTCCCAGGGGCGCTTCCTTCTCGGACTGGGCCCCTCCGGGCCGCAGGTGATCGAGGGGCTGCACGGCGTGCCCTTCGCCCGGCCGCTGGTGCGGATGCGGGAGACCGTCGAGATCGTGCGGGAGGCCGCCGCGGGCGGCAAAGTCTCCTACTCGGGACAGGAGTTCCGGATTCCACTGCCGGGCGCGGAGGCGAAACCCATGCGTCTGTCGATGCGTGCCGAGCATGACATTCCGGTCTACCTCGCCACCCTCTCGCCGAAGATGCTGCACCTGACCGGTGAGATCGCCGATGGGTGGCTGGGCACCAGTTTCGTGCCCGAGGGCGCCAAGGAGGCGTACTTCGACCACCTGGACCAGGGCCTGGCCACCGCCGGTCGCGCCCGTGCCGACCTCGACATCTGCCAAGGTGCCGAGGTCGCCTTCGCGGACGACGAGGACGCGCTGAGCGCGATGGTGGCCGGACGCAAGAAGGAACTGGCCTTCAGCCTCGGCGGCATGGGGTCCGCGACCACGAACTTCTACAACAATGCCTACAGCCGCCAGGGTTGGGCCGAGGTGGCGGCCGAAGTCCGGACACGTTGGCAGGCCGGGGACCGGGACGGCGCGGCCGGCTTGGTCACCGACGAAATGGTGCTGGCGACCACTCTGATCGGAACCGAGGCCATGGTGCGTCAGCGGCTGCGTGTGTGGCGCGACGCCGGTGTGGACACCGTACGTTTTTATCCGGCCGGAGAGACCCTCGACGCTCGGCTCACCACTCTCGGTCGGGCCATCGACCTGGTCCGTGACATTGAGGACGAGGCGGCACGGTAGCGGCACGGCCGGGTGCAGTCGAGGAGTGCTGTTGCAGGCGTTGCTCGACGTCAACCGTGCGCGCTGACGCCGTCCGCCGCCAGGCCCGACATCAGCAGGGTGATCGTGTGGAACGTCCTGGCCAGGGCGTCCTCCCGGTCCGCCGCGGCGGCGATGATCTGGTTGCCCTCGCACAGGACGGCCAACAGCAGCCGGGCGACGGTGGCGACCGGAACGTCCGGTTCCACGTCACCGCGTTCGGCCAGGACGGTCAATAGCCGTTCGATCGGCGGCTGGGCCACCGTGTCGTTGATGTGACTGTACTGCTCCACCAGCACCGAGGGCGCCTGGGCCATCAGCTCTCGATGCAGGGGATCGTCGATGGTCCGCCGCAAGAAGGCGTGCGTGAGGTTCGACACGGCGGCCAACGCAGGCTCGCCCGGCGTCGCACGGATCGCCTCGGACGCCGCGTCGGCGAGCGCTCCGACCCGCTGGAGCAGCTCCGTGTAGAGCTCGGCGAACATCGCCTTCTTGTCCGGGAAGTGGTGGTAAAAGGTGCCCTTGCTCACTTGCGCCGCCGTGGTGATGGCCTCGACCGACGTGTCCGCGAACCCGTTGTCGACGAAGAGTTTGCGCGCGGCCGCCACCAGGTCCGCCCGGGTCTGCTCCGCATACAGCTGTCGTCGGTTTGGCCCTCTCATGTTGACCATCGTATATTCAATGACCTGAAGTCAGTGAATGACTCGTGGTCGGTCAGTGGTCGTCGTGAATGCCCTCCGGAAGGCAGACGTAGCCGTGGAAAAGCGCAGAATTTTGTTGCTGGGTGCGACGGGGTACACGGGGCGGCGAGTTCTCAGGGAACTGCTCGCACGAGGTGAGAAGCCGACCTTGGTCGGGCGAAGCCGAACGAAGATGCTGACCCTGGCCGACCGCTTCGAGGCGGAACTGCCGGTGGCGGAAGTGGACGTCACCTCTTCCGCCCACCTCACGCGCCTTCTGGGCCCCAGCGATGTGGTCGTCTCCACGGTCGGGCCGTTCATGCAACTGGGCATGGCCACGGTCACGGCTGCCGCGCGGGCGGGAGCGCGCTACTTCGACTCCACGGGGGAGGGCCCCTTCGCCCGCCGGGTCCTCCTCGAGCTGGACTCCGTCGCGGCCGCCCGGGGAGCGACTCTCGTACCCGCGTTCGGCTACGACTACGTGCCCGGCAATCTCGCCGGCGCCCTGGCCCTGGAACAGGCGGGCGAGCGCGCATGCCATGTCGAGATCGGTTACTTCATCACCCGTTCGGGGCGCGGGAGTGAGCTGCGTTACCGGAGCACCCTGCGCGACTCCTGGGACCTGACCACGGGTGGCACGCGCCAGACGCTGGTCGCCGCGGTGGCCGAGGACGGGTTCGCCTACCGCTCTCCACGCCCTGGAGCCTCTTCCCGACTGGTCGACGAGCGGGCCGCCAAGCGTGTCCTCACCTTCCGCTACGCCGGTGTGCGACGCCCGGCCATGACCGTCCCGGGCACGGAGCATCTCGGCCTGCCTGAGGTCTTCCCTCAGTTGGAGAGCGTCGAGGTGGGGATGGGCTGGCTCGGGCGGTGGACGCGTCCGGTGCAGATCGCCGCCATGCTCCAGGCGCCCTTGCTGAGGTCGGCGAAGGTGCGGGCTGCTCTGACGCGGTGGTCCGGGCGGCTCCCGGGAGCACATCGTGAGCCGGACACCGACGGCCGTTCCCTGGTGATCGCGGTTGCCCGCGACGGCCAGGGTCGTCCCCTGGCCGCGACGGCCCTCACCGGACCCGATCCCTACGAGATGACGGGCTCCCTCCTGGCGTGGGGCGCAGTCCGTGCGGCGGCGCCGGATGCCGTCCTCAAGCCCGGTGTGCACGGTCCGGTCGCGGCCTTCGGGCTCGACACCCTCAGGCTCGGTGCCGCCGAGGCGGGAGTACACGAAGTCGACGGGGCGTTGGCCCGTCGGTGATCGCTGCGTGGGTATGGATCACGGCACCGGGGCGTTGAACCAGCGACTGAGTTGATGAACAGGTTGTGCGATCGGGAGCGAGTCGGCCACTGACGTGGAGTCGACCGTCCCAGTGGAAAGGAAAGGTCCATGGACGAGCAGAGTGAGCACTTCGACGTCGTCGTACTCGGCGCGGGCCCCGGCGGATACGTAGCCGCCATCCGGGCCGCCCAACTGGGCAAGCGCGTAGCGGTCGTCGAGGAGAAGTACTGGGGCGGCGTCTGCCTGAACGTGGGCTGCATCCCCACCAAGGCCCTGCTGCGCAACGCCGAACTCGCACACATCTTCACGCGCGAGGCGAAGACCTTCGGCATCAAGGTCGACGGACAGGTCTCCTTCGACTACGGGGAGGCCTTCCGCCGCAGCCGGAAGGTCGCGGACGGCCGGGTCAAGGGCGTCCACTACCTGATGAAGAAGAACACGATCACCGAAATCAGCGGACGCGGCACGTTCCTCGACCCGCACACACTCCAGGTGGCCGACTACGACGGCAACACCCGCACCATCGGCTTCGAGAACTGCATCATCGCTGCCGGGGCGACCCCCAAGCTGCTGCCCGGCACCAAGCGCAGCGCGCGCGTGGTGACGTACGAGGAGCAGATCCTGGCCGAGGACCTGCCGCAGTCGATCGTGATCGCCGGCGCCGGGGCCATCGGCGTCGAGTTCGCCTATGTGCTGCACAACTACGGCGTCAAGGTCACCGTCGTCGAGTTCCTGGACCGGATCGCCCCGCTGGAGGACGCCGAGGTCTCCGACGAACTGGCCAAGCAGTACCGGAAGTTGGGCATCGACGTGCTCACCTCGACCCGCGTCGAGTCGATCGACGAGTCCGGCCCGCAGGTGCGGGTCACCGTCACCGGCAAGGACGGCACCCAGCAGGTGCTGGAGGCCGACAAGGTCCTGCAGGCGATCGGCTTCGCCCCGAACGTCACCGGCTACGGCCTGGAGAACACCGGCGTGCGCGTCACCGAGCGCGGCGCGATCGACGTGGACGGCCGCTGCCGCACCTCCGTCCCGCACATCTACGCCATCGGTGACGTCACCGCGAAGCTGATGCTGGCGCACGCCGCTGAGGCGATGGGTGTGGTCGCCGCCGAGACGATCGCGGACGCGGAGACCATGGAGCTGGACTATGTGATGATCCCGCGGTCCACGTTCTGCCAGCCGCAGATCGCCAGCTTCGGCTACACCGAGGCACAGGCGAGGGAGAAGGGATACGACGTCCAGGTCGCCAAGTTCCCGTTCACCGCGAACGGCAAGGCCCACGGCCTGGGCGACGCGAGCGGCTTCGTGAAGCTGATCAGCGACGCCAAGTACGGCGAACTCCTCGGCGGACACCTCATCGGCCCCGACGTCACCGAACTCCTTCCCGAGCTGACCCTGGCCCAGCAGTGGGACCTCACCCTCCATGAGGTCGCCCGCAACGTCCACGCCCACCCCACCCTGGGCGAGGCGGTCAAAGAAGCCGTCCACGGCCTCGCGGGCCACATGATCAACATGTAGCAGGGCGCTGCCCCCTCGAAACGAACAGGTCGATGCCGGCGAGCGCGTTGTCATACACGTTGCGGTGACGCAGCTCCGCGCCCTTGGGGTGGCCGGTGGTGCCGGACGTGTAGGGGACCACCGCTGTGTCGTCTTCGTCGCGTTCGACCGTCCGGAACGTCACGGGCTGCTCGGCTACGTCCGAGGTGTAGGACTCCGGCGTCTCGTCCCCGGACTACGGCGCGCCGCCGCTCTCGATCAGGAAGAACTCGGTGCAGTCCGCGCTCTCGCGGAATCCCTTCCAGGCGGCCTTCCCGATCGGCAGCTCCGGGGTGCCCTCGAAGGCGAAGTACGCCCTTCGCGTCGGAGTCGGTGAGGTGGTAGGCGACCTCGCGGCCCTGCAACAGCACGTTCAGCGGCACGATCGCGGCGCCGGCCTTGAGGATGCCGAAGTAGATGCTGGAGAATCGGGGCAGGACAGCGCGACCTTGTCCCCGGGCTGGATCCCGCGCGAGACGAGCAGGTTCGCCCCCCGGTTGGCCGCGGCGTCGAGGGCCTCGTACGTGATGCGGTCGTCGCCGAAGACGATCGCGGTGCGTTCCGGGGAGCGGGACGCGGAATCCGTCCGCAGTCGTGACGCGTTGCGGCTCAAGCTGTGCATCGTCGTTCTTCGGGGTTTTCGGGCGGGTGGTCAGGGTCCAGTGGTGGGGGTCTGGACGAAGGCCGGAGGCGGCACGAAGCCGTCAACTTCCCGGCCCAGCAGGGCGGCGAACTCGATGGTGGTGAGATCGCCTCCGGTCGGGCCCATGGCCTGCAGACCGATGGGCAGTCCGCTCCTGCCTCGGCGCACCGGGATGGTCGTCGCCGGCCCCCCGGAGACGTTGGCGACGGCGCTCCACTTGACCTGGTCCCAGTAAGGGCGTCGCACACCTTCGACTTCGAATGGCCGCCCGAACCAGTCGATCAGCTTGTTGTGGTGGGCGGGGGCGGCCGTCGGGGTGACCGGCATGAGCACGATGTCGAAGCCCTGGAAGAACTCGAACCAACGCTGCCGGATCTCATTGCGCACCATGTGGGCCTGCAGCCAGTGATAGTGGGACTGGAAGGTTCCGAGCAGGGCGGGACCGGCGTCACCCCGCGGGTGCTGGACGAACCGGGCCAGCACTGCGGCGCTGGAGGCAGGAGCGAGGCCGGTGCGGTCGCCCGCGCCGAAGAGCAGGGGCTGGAAGGCCTTCTCGTGATTCGTCGCGATGTCGACAGGGAGGCCGGCGGGCTGCACCGTGATCTTCGCGCCGGCCGTCCGCAGCACAGCGACCGCGTCGTCAACGGCAGCCGCGACGTCGCTGTCGACCGGACACGAGGGATCCTCGCTCCAGACGGCGACCCGGAAGTCGGCGAGCTTGGTCGCGCGCGGCGGTGCGAGTGTGTAGCTGAAACCGCCGTCGTAGTCGGCGGGCCCGACCGTTGCCCGCAGGATCGGGACGAGGTCACGGGCGTCGCGGACCTGCGCGCCGCCGCAGCCCATGTCGGCCTCGGTCCATCGTCCCGGGCCCGGGCCGTAGGGCACATGCCCGATGAGGGGTATGGACCGCCAGGTCGACTTGTGCCCGTACAGGCCGTTGAAGTGGGACGGGATCCTGGTCGATCCGCCGATCTCCGAGCCGAAGTCGAACGCCGTGAGGCCCGCGGCGGTGGCGACGGCGCCGCCCCCGGCGGATCCGCCCGAGGTACGGGTCGTGTCCCACGGGTTCGATGAAGGACCGAACACCGGGTTGTCGGCCTGGACGTCCTGGTTGCCCGGAGGCATGTTGCTCTTCCCCATGATCACGGCACCGGCCGAACGCAGCCGCTTGACCGCCTCGGCGTCGTGGTCGGGCACGTAGTCCTTGAGGTCTGTTCGCCCGCAGACGGTGCGCATCCCGGCTGTCTCGAAGCTGTCCTTGACCGTGATCGGCACACCGTGCAGAGGACCGAGGTCTCGCCCGGCCGCCCGCGCGGCGTCCGCTTCCCCGGCCTCGCGACGGGCCCGCTCGGGGTCAAGGGTCACTACCGCGTTCAACGCGGTGTTATGGGTGGCGATCCGCTCAAGATAGAGCTCGACGAGTTCCCGGCTCGAGATCTCACCCGCGGCCAGCGCGCGTGACTGCTCCACTGCGGGCTGGAAGGGGACGTCACTCACGGCGTGCCTCATCTCTGACTCTGACGCATCATCAAATGTGAGTCATAATATTACATTCGACAGACCATAGGCTCGGGATGACGTGCAAGGCAATGGCCCTGCGCATTGAACGGAGGATCCTGTGGCGTCAGGGAGGAGCTACGCGCGCAGGCGGCGCGGTACGGCACTCTGCGGCCCGGTTGCCCGGTTGCCCGATTGCCCGGTTGCCCGGTTGCCCGGGACTCGAGGATCTCGTTCGCGGCTATCTGTCGCCCGAGCACCGGGACCAGCGCGGCGTCGGATGTCCCTCCGCCGCCCTGCTCGACTAGATCGGCCGCTGCGCGGACGCGCAAGCAGGCCTGGGGCGCGGCAGCTGTCCCGCGCCGCCTTCGACTCGAAGCTCGCCGATGAGGTCCTCAAGAAGGGCATCGAGAACGCCCTCGCGTTCATCTAGTGAGCTGTGTGGGATCAGGCCGGATCGACGAATATGTCGAGCGCGAGATCACCTTCGAAGTCGGCAGGGCTGTAGACGGACAGGTCGGTGACGCCCTCGTCCAACAGGACCTCGTCGTCGATGAACAGGTTGGCGGTGCACTTCCGCGCGTCACGCGTGAGGATGGCGTACGCGGCGTCAGCCATGATCCGCGGACTACGGGCTTGTCCGGCGCCGCCGACCACGTTGCGCACGGCGGCTGTGTCGATCAGGGTCCTCGGCCACAACGAGTTGGCGGCGATACCGTCGGCGGCGAGCTCCTCGGCGAGCCCGATGGTGCACAGACTCATGCCGTACTTCGACAGCGTGTAACCGAGGTGCTTCCCCACCCAGTGCGGCGCGAGGTTCAACGGCGGGGAGAGCGTGAGGATGTGCGGGTTGCCCGCCTTGCGCAGGTGCGGGATAGCGGCCTTGCTCAGCAGGAACGTGCCACGCGTGTTGATGTCCTGCATCAGGTCGTACCGCTTCATCTCCAGCTGCTCCGACGACGACAGGTCGATCGCGCTGGCGTTGTTCACCACGATGTCGATGCCACCGAAGGCGCTGACCGCCGCGTCGACAGCGGTGCGCACATCGTCCTCGTCGCGGACGTCACCGACGACGGCCAGCCCCTTGCCGCCCGCGCGCTCAATCTCGTCAACGGCGGTGTGGACCGTGCCTTCGAGCTTCGGATGCGGCACGGCGGTCTTGGCGAGCATCACCACGTTCGCACCGTCGCGGGCCGCGCGCAGAGCGATGGCGAGTCCGATGCCGCGGCTGCCTCCCGACATCAGGATGGTCTTGTCGGCCAGCGTCTGTGTCATGGTCGAACCTCCAAAATAGATTGCCGAGCTAATCGTATGCGATGCTAATGGTATCTTCCGCGTATGACTTCCACTCCCACACGCCAGATCGACCGGCTCTACCACGAGCTCCTGGCCCCCAAAGAGACACAGTCCGTTCGCGCTGCCGTGCGCCGGATCGCAGAGCGCGAAGTGGCTCCGCACGCCGTGGCGATCGCGGGCGGCGACGAGCGCACGGACGGCTTCCCCCGGCAGGTGTTTGACGGGCTTGCGTCGGCGGGGGTCTTCCGGATCCCCTTCCCCAGCGAGGTCGGCGGCGACGGTCTGACCCACCCGGCGAGCGCCACCGCCGCGGCCATCGAGGAACTGGCCTACTACTCCAGCAGCGTCGCGGCCGTCTTCGATGTGCACTGCATCCTGGCGGGCAACGCCCTGCGCCAAGGCACCGAGGAGCAGCAGCAGCGATGGCTGCGAAAGGTCGCGGAGGGCTCAGTGGTCGGCGCGTTCGCCACCACCGAGCCGGATGCCTCAAGTGACCTGTCCCCGCAGGCGGTTCAGACCGAGGCGATACGCACCGAGGCCGGCTGGGTGCTGAACGGCCACAAGCGGTGGATCTCCAACTCGCCCGTCGCCGGGTTCGTGGTGGTTCTCGCCCGCACCGGCATCCGGCTGAGCATGTTCATCGTCGACACGGCGCTTCCCGGAGTGGAGGTCGGCCTTCCCGACCGCAAGATGGGCAACCGCGGCCAGCTCACCGCGGACGTCCGCTTCACGGATGTGCACCTGACCGACGACGATCTCCTCGGTGGCGCCGAGGGACACGGACTGCGCCATGCACTGTCCACTCTGACCTACGGCCGGATCGGCATCGCGGCTGCCGGGGTCGGCATGGCGCAGGCCGCCTTCGACCACACCGTGGCCCACCTGTCGACGCGACACGCCTTCGGCAAGCCGGTGGCCGCCAACCAGCACTGGCAGTTCCTGCTCGCCGAACGGGCCACCGAGATCGAGAACGCCCGCACCCTCTACACCAAGGCCGCCCTGCGCCTGGACGCGGGCAACCCGTCCCCGGAGCCCGAGGCCGCGATGGCGAAGTACTACGCCACCAAGCTGTCGGTGGACATGGCGCGCGACGCCGTCCAGGCCTTCGGAGGCCTCGGCTTCGCGCGCGAACTGGGTGCCGACGGCAGCCCCGGCCCCGTCGAGGCGATCTACCGGGACAGCAAGATCGGCGAGATCTATGAGGGCACCAACGAGATCCAGAAGTGGGTCATAGCCCGGCAGATCTTCGGTCGGGCCATCGTCGGCTGAGCACCCAGGACGCACCGGCCGTAAGCCGGCGGAAGGTGGGGAATCCCGCCCGCCTGTAGCGGTCCTGGTGCCTCGGGCCTTCTCGTACGATGGACAGGACCATACGTACGACTAACCATGGGCGGGATAAACGATGTCCGAGGCTCCGCTGGTTCCGGGGACAGTGGCCGAACACACCATCTGCCTGCTGGTCAAACTCGGGCAGGTGGCGTTCAGGATCGCCGAGGACGGCATTGGCGGGACCGGCCTGCGGGTGCGGCATTACAGCGTCCTGCAGGCTTTGGCGGACAACGGTGCGATGCCGCAACTGGCACTTGGCTCGTTCCTGCGCATCGACCCCGCGACGATGGTGACGAGTCTCGACGACCTGGAGCGCGCCGGATACGCGGAGCGGACACGAGATCCGCAGGATCGTCGCCGCTACGCCGTGGACATCACCACCGAAGGGCGCAAGGTCCTGGCCCGCCTCAACCGCACACTCGTAGATCTCGACGGCGAAATCCTCGCAGACCTGGGCACCACGGAACGACAGTCGCTTCACGTCCTGCTGGACAGTCTCGCGGGAAGTCCCGCTCTGACCTCCCTGTTCGACACCGTCCGGGAGCAGAACGCTGTGAAACGGGCTTAACGGCTCTAGGGGATCGCCCTGGGGTATAGCGCTATGCCCCGGTTCTAGCGAAGTCGGCTTGCCGGGCCGTATGCCCTCCGGCGGTTCTCGGCGGCCTCATTGTGGTGGGCAGGGGACGCCCTGTTCGTAGGCCATGCGTCAATTGGGTCGAGCATGGGGCAACACCCGAGTCGCTGACCGTGATCGAGGTGCTCGTTCCCGGCAGGTTTCGTCACCGCGTTCGCCGAGCGGTTTGTGTGGTGGTGCTCGGAGGGTTGGGCGACCGGGCTCCACGAAAAGTGCGCCGGTAGGCAGACTGAGTCTGGAGGGGTACGCGCTCGTCCCCGTCGGGGGGGCGTCGTCTACAGCGGCGTGCACCTCTCGCTCGGGTAATCCGAGGGTGGTGGCCGCGACGCGTGGCGAAGGTCTTTCCGCCAAGTGAAGGCGCTCGGAGTGGAGTTCGTGGTGGCCAGCCGCCAAGTCCCGGCTCGCCCGGACGACGTGGCCCGCATCGGCCGCACGAGGCGCTACCTCGACGCCGTGGACCGGCAACTGGAGAGCTCCACCGCAACGATGGAGTTCTTCGAGGGGATGACGAGTCTCCACTCCGAGTGCATCAACCCGGGCGTGCTGTGGTCGGGAGCGAGCCCTCACGCTTTTGTCCGGCGACTGGGTTCAGCAGCGCTGATACCCCAGTCCCTCACCTGCTCGGCCAACCGTTCCTGCCCAGGAGGTCGAAGACACGCGTTGTCCCTCTGCTTCGCCAACGATCGACACGATGGGGCTGTGACGACTGGGTGCGATTTGCCACGGACCGCCAGACGGCACCGTTGCGCACCATGCACACGATGCGGGACGGAAAATGGCGTCGACGGCAGGGGCCGCCGGCGGCCGGATCCGCGGCTCAGGCCACAGGCACGGCGGGCTGGATGACGAGGGAGGCGTCACCGCGCACTCTCTACACGCACTTCCCCAGTATGGACGAGCTGGTCGGGGCATACCTGCGGTCCCTGGGCGACGGCCCCCTCCCCGTCCCCCCGGCGTCCGCCCCACCGACCTTGAGCCCGCGTGAGCAATTGCTCGCCGTCTTCGACTGGAAGCCGCCGGAAACCTCCGCTCCGTTCCGGGGGTGCCCGTTACTGAACGTCAGCGTTGAAGTACCCGACCCTGGGCATTCCGCCCACCGACTGGCCGCGGCGTACAAGGGCGAGTTCGCCCGCCGCCTCTCGGACATCGCACGGCAGGCCGGGGCCGCGGATCCGGAAGCCCTCGGTGAGCAACTGGCACTGCTCCGGTCAGGCGGTGAGTGCCGTGCGCAGGGTGGTGGCCATCAGGTCGATGGCTTCCTTCCCGGCCGGTACCGGGCCGGTGTGGGTGAAGTAGTGGTCGACACCCTCGAAGCAACGGTGGGTGACCGGGACGCCGGCAGCTTCCAGGGCCTTGGCGTACGCATCGCCCTCGTCACGCAGGCGGTCGTTCTCCGCGGTGATGACCAGGGCGGGCGGCAACCCGGCGAGGTCGTCGGCCAGTCCGGGCGACACCAGCGGACGGGCGAGGTCGCCGGGCTCAGGCACGTAGGCGGCGGTGAAGACCCGCATGAGCTGAGGGGTAAGCAGGGGCTTGGCGATGGGTGACTGCTTGGTGGCCGGGTCGGCGAGCTGGTCGAGTGGTGCGGAGTCGATGATCTGGAGGCGGGGCGTGAAGGTGCCGCGGTCCCTGGCGGTGCGGCAGACCGCGGCGGTCAGGTTGGCCCCGGCGCTGTGTCCGCCCACGGCGAGTCGCGACCCGTCCCAGTTGTTGGCGGTGCCGTTCTCGGCCACCCATGCGGTGACGTCGTACGCCTGGGTGACGGGTACGGGGTACGGCCGCTGCGGAGCGACGGCGTAGTCCACGTTGATCACCACGCAGCCGGCCGTGGCGGCTATGTAGCGGCAGATGTGGTCGTCCTGCTGGGGGCGGGCGATCACGAACCCGCCGCCGTGGAAGTTGACGTACACGGGGGCAGGGGCCGCGGCGGCGGCCGACGGGCGGTAGACGGTGCACGTCACCGGTCCGGCGCCGGTCTCCACCCGGATGGATTCCGTGCGCTTCGGGATGTCGGTGAAGCGCAGATCCTTGTGCACGCGGCTCATCATTCGGCCGAGCAGCAGCTGAACCCCTCTGGCCTGGATTCTGGGCTTGAATGACATGACCGGACCCCATCGCTACAAACATCAAGTATCAGGATTCCTGATAATGGAGGTTCGCCACTGATCACGCAAGGGACAACCACGAGCCCCCCAGTCGAAGCGGGGATGAACGCTCCGGCCGTGGCGCCCCGCCTGTTTTTCCAGGCCCGTGTGGCTCCAAGCCCACCTGGCTGCGTCCGTCGAAGGCGGTCAAAGGCCGCAGAAGCGGCCAGAGCCCCGGTCGGGGCCGCTCGCCGGGGTGCGCAGCAGAACGGGAGGCGGACGCTGTCCGGCACGGCGATGCCGTGCCGGACGGTGCGCGGTGCGTGGTACCAGTCGACCGGCAGTCCCTGCGGGACCGACCCCCCTGGACGGAACTCCAGCTCTTCCGCCGGTGCCGGCGAGGCAGAGCCCCGGCAGCCTGCGCAGCAGCGTGGGAAGTGCGGCCTGCAGTTCCACGGAGGCGAGGTGCTGTCCGAGACGCTGGTGGATGCGGTAGCCGAGACGGCCGTCGTCGTGGGGCGAACAGGCGGCCGGGGCCGTTGCCGCCTTCGCAGGGTCTGGCGGGTTGCGTCGGCCGCGTCGCGTCCGCGGCTGCGGGCCTCGTCTTTCCCGCCATGGATCCCCCTCGGCGAACGGGGGGATGCCGTCCCTTCCCCCCGCCGTCAGGGGTTCAGCGCGTCGATCAGGGCCTTGGTGACGTCCTCGGTCGTGGCCGTGCCACCGACGTCGCGGGTGAGGACGCCGGCGGCGGTCGTGGCCTCGATGGCCTTGTGGAGGCGGGCCGCATGGTCGTGCAGGCCGAAGTGCTCCAGCATCAGCGCGGCGCTGCCGACCGCGCCGATCGGGTTGGCCAGGCCCTGGCCCGCGATGTCCGGGGCGGAGCCGTGGACCGGCTCGAACATGCTGGGGAAGCGGCGTTCGGGGTTGAGGTTGGCGCTGGCGGCGAGGCCCAGGCTGCCGGCGAGCGCGCTGCCGAGGTCGGAGAGGATGTCGGCGTTGAGGTTCGAAGCGACGACGACGGAGAGGTCCTCCGGCTTCAGCACGAACTTCGCCGACATCGCGTCGACCAGGACGCTCTCCGTCTCCACGTCCGGGTAGTCGAGTGCGACCCGCTTGAAGACGTCGTCCCACAGGACCATGCCGTACTGCTGGGCGTTGCTCTTCGTGACGGAGGAGACCTTCTTGTGGGCCCTGGTGCGGGCCAGGTCGAAGGCGAACCGCATGATCCGCTCGCAGCCCACCTCGGTGAACAGGGCCGACTGGACGGCGACTTCACCGCCCTGGCCACGGCCGGCGAGGTTGCGGCCGCCGAGTCCGGCGTACTCGCCCTCGCTGTTCTCGCGGACGACGACCCAGTCGAGGTCGGTGTCGTCGGCCTTGCGCAGCGGGCTCTGCACTCCGGGCAGGAAGTGCACGGGACGGACGTTGGCCCACTGGTCGAAGTTCTGGCAGATCCTCAGGCGCAGCCCCCAGAGGCTGATGTGGTCGGGTACGTTCGGCCAGCCGACGGCGCCGAAGTAGATGGCGTCGAAGTCCTTGAGCTGGTCGAGGCCGTCCTCGTCCATCATCTTCCCGGTGCGCTCGTAGTACTCGCAGCCCCAGCCGAACTCCTGCCACCGGAAGGCGAAGGCGCCGCCGGAGTCCTCGGCCAGGGCGTCGAGGACGGCACGTCCCGCGGCGACGACCTCCCTGCCCACGCCGTCTGCGGGAATGGCGGCGATACGGAAGGTGCGGGGTGCGGTCATGGGGGCCTCCGGCTCACTGTCGTGCGGTCTGTTTCGAGTCAACACACCGGTGCCGGGGCGCGTCCAAGACCTGCTTCCGATACGACCCATAGGCACACCCGATCGGTTGCGCGTCAGCTCTCCGGAGCGGCTCGCCGGGTCCGTCGGACGGCCAGTGACCTGGTGAGGGTGAGGAAGGCGCGGGCCGCGGGGGTGAGGTGTGCGGGCAGGCTGACCATCGCCACGTGCAGGTGCGCCGTGGGTTCGATGGGGGCGACGACGGCACCGCAGCGGCGCGCCAGCCGGGTCCAGGAGGACGGCAGGACGGCGACGCCCACCCCGGTCAGGACGAGCGGCAGGATCGAGGTGCGGTGGTCGACGACCGTCACGATCTCCGTGCCGGTGCCGCCCGCGGTGACGTCGTCGACGATGCTGCGCATGAGGCTGCCGGCGCGGGAGGCGATGAGTTTCTGCCCTGCCAGGTCCTCGGGCCGGATCGTGACGTCGTCCTCGATCGCCCCGCCGGGCGCGGCGACGACCACGAACGGCTGGTCCTCGATGTGCAGGACGTCGAGCCCGGAAGGGTCGACGGGGATCGCCGAGCCCAGCAGGCCCAGTTCGCAGGCCCCCGTACGGACCAGGGACACGACCTCGTCGGGGGTGAAGGCGGCCTGGGTGCTCACCGTCACGGACGGGTGCAGCTCGGCGAACCGGTGGATGAGGGTCGTCAGCGGCTCGATGCCGGGCGAGGGCATCGTGGCCACCTCGACCGTGCCGCCGCGCAACCCGGCGAGCGCGGCGGCAGTGTCGCGTACGGCTGCCAGGTCCCGCAGGACGCGGCGGCTGGGCTCCAGCAGTTCCGTGCCCGCCTCGCTGAGGACGACACCGCGCCCCACTCGGTGGAAGAGGGCCACCCCGAGGTCGGCCTCCAGGTTCGCCATGGCCTGCGACAGCGACGGCTGGGCCACGTGGAGCGCGGCGGCGGCCTTGCTGAAGCCGCCGTGCTCGACGATTGCCAGGAAGTACTCCAGCTGCCGGGCGTCCACGGTGCCTCCGCCGGTTGATCTGTCCTAGGGCAGGGCCAACTTATCCGCCGGGGCCGCTTCGTCCGCGCGCCCGCCGATCCAGCGTTCGGCGAGCGTCCGTCCGCAGTTCGAGAGGAGCCGCGCGGACAACGCGTTGTCGTTCGCGCAGTCCTGGTCGGTCAGCTCCGTCAGCGTCTGGACGGAGCTGAAGTGGGCGGCGGCGCGTTCGGCGGGCAGGGTGCAGCGGCCGGCGACGGCGTGCACCGCGACGCCCTGCCGTCGGGCCCGTCGGGCGAGCGCGACGGGCAGCTTGCCCGAGAGGGACTGCTCGTCGAGGCTCCCTTCACCGGTGACGACGAAGTCGCTCGCGGCGAGCAGCGCGTCGGCGCCCAGCAGGGTGAGGAAGTAGTCGGCCCCCGAGCGCATCCGTCCGCCCAGCAGCAGTCCGGCGTAGCCGAGCCCACCGGCCGCCCCGGCCCCGGCGGAGCGGGCGAGGCGGGACGCGTCCGGGACACCGGCGGCTTGAAGTCGTCCTACGAAGGTGCCGAGGGCCGCGTCCAGTGTGCGCACGTCGTGCTCGGTGGCTCCCTTCTGGGGGCCGTAGACGGCGGCGGTGCCGGTCGGTCCGAGCAGCGGGTTGTCCACATCGGTGGCGAGGACCAGGTCGACCCCGGCCAGCGCGGTACGGGCCGCGGTGAGGTCGGCCGTGTGGAGGTCGGCGAGTCCCTGGCCGCCGGGGCCGATCGGGGTGCCGTCCGCGCGGGTCAGCACAGCGCCGAGGGACTGGAGCAGGCCCGCGCCGCCGTCGGTGGTGGCGACCCCGCCGAGGGCGAGGACGATGGTGCCGGCCCCGGCTGCCAGGGCGTACTGGACGGCCTGACCGATGCCTCGGCTGGTGGCGGTCAGCGGTGCAGGGCAGCCGTCCGGCAGGACGCCGAGGCCGCAGACGGCCGCGGCTTCGACGAGGACGGTACGGCCGTCGACCGCCACAAGCGCCGTCACGGGCTGCCCGGTGGGGCCGGTGACGGTGGCCGTCTCAGCGTGGAAGCGGCCCGCGCAGGCGGCAGCGACGCTGCCCTCTCCTCCGTCGGCCAGGGCGAGTCGGGTGACGCGGGCGTGCGGGGCGGCTTCGCACAGCCCGCGCTCCAGCGCGCGGGCCACGGCGTCGGCGGTGAGCGACCCCTTGAACTTGTCCGGAGCGATCAGGACGGAGGCCATCAGGGGGACACCTCGGCGGTCTGAGGAGCGGGGTGTGCGACGACAGGACCGTGCTTTTCGAGCTCGACCTGGGCTCCGGCCGGAGTACCGCTCTTCGCTTCGGTCTCGACTTCGGCCTCGGTGGTCAGCGGAGGCTCTCCCACCTTCCCGGCCAGCACCAGCCGGGCCCGCTCCAGGTCCAAGCCGTGCTCCCACTTGGCGACGAACAAGGTGGCGACGGCGTTGCCGAAGAAGTTCACCAGGGCCCTGCACTCCGACATGAACTTGTCGATGCCGAAGATGAGCATGATGCCCGCCGCCGGGACCGAGCCGACCGTCGACAACGTCGCGGTGAGCGCGATGAACCCGCCGCCCGCGACACCCGCCGCTCCCTTCGACGTCAGCAACATGACAGCCAGCAGCCCGAGTTGCCGGCCGAGGGAGAGGGACGTGTCGGTGGCCTGGGCGATGTAGAGGGTGGCCAGCGAGAGGTAGATCGCCGCACCGTCGAGGTTGAAGCTGTAGCCGGTCGGCACCACCAGCCCGACCGTGGACCGCTCCGCGCCCATGAACTGCAGTTTGCGCATCAGTCCGGGCAGCGCGGGCTCGGCGGTCGAGGTGCCGAGGATCAGCCAGAACTCCTCCTTGAAGTAGCGGAAGAGCTGGAAGATGTTCAGCCGCACGTACAGGGCGAGCACCCCGCCGAGCACCACCACGACGAACAGGGCCGAGGTGACGTAGAAGAGGACGATCAGTGACCCGAGGCTGGTCAGCGTGGACAGTCCGAACTTCCCGATGGCGTACGACATCGCACCGAAGGCGCCCAGCGGAGCGGCCTTCATGACGAAGGACAGGACCTTGAAGACGACCTCGGTCAGCCGCCCCACGGTCGCGATGATCGGCTCGCCCGACTTCCCCACCATCTTCAGCGCCATGCCGAAGATCACGGCCAGGAAGATCACCTGGAGGATGTCGCCCTCGACGAACGGGCCGAAGAAACTGTTCGGCACGAGGTCGGTGAGGAACTCCCACCAGTGCTGGTGCTCGCCCTGCTCGATGTACTGGCTCGCGTCACCGGACGTCTGAAGCGTCGACGGGTCGGCGTGCACGCCGTCACCGAGCCGGAAGATGTTGATCGCCACCAGGCCCGTCAGCAGAGCGACGATCGTGCCGGCCTGGAAGTAGGTCAGCGCCTTGATGCCGGTGCGGCCGACCTTCTTCAGATCCGCGACGCCGGCGATGCCGCCGATGATCGTCAGGAAGACGATCGGGCCGATCAGCATCTTCATCGCGGTGATGAACGTCGTGCCGATCGGCTCCATGTCCGTGGCCAGATCCGGCCACTTCCAGCCCAGCACGATGCCGATCACGATCGCCACCAGCACCTGGACGTACAACTGCCGGTACCACGGCTTCGCCGCGATGTGCGCGGCTTGCTCGGCTCGCTCGTTGCCCGGGGTATGCGTCATTGCAGCCTCCCTGATCGCGCGACACCGAGCCCGATCGGTACGCGCCAGCTCTGGGCCACAGTGAACCGGCCGCACATCAGGGGGTCCACGACCAAAAAACGATGCCCCGTATAGGCGCAGCCTATGTGTTGCCGTCCCGAGTCGGCTGTCCATGGCCCCCACGGGCATCCCCGAACGGCCGTGCTCACATCGCTTCCGGCCGAGGTATTGACGAGCCCTACCTCCGGTGTCATCGTGTCGGGCACGTGGACATCAGATGTCTGACGTCAGATGTGATCATCAACGGATCGAACGGATCGAACGGAGAGGTTCCTTTCATGTCACTCTCCGATGACCTCGCCGAGCAGCTGCTCACCGCGATCATCGACGGCCAGTACCCGCCGGACTCCGCCCTCCCGCCCGAGGGAGAACTCTCGGAGCAGAGCGGGGTCAGCCGCCTGACCGTGCGCGAGGCGGTCAAGCAACTGCGCGCGCAGAACGTCGTCCGGGTGGTGCGTGGCCGGGGCACCTACGTCAACCCGCCGGACCGGTGGACGGCGCTGGAGCCGGTGGTGCGTGCGGCCTCGCGGACCGCGAGCGGCGCCCTGTCCGAGCGGCTGATCGAGGCGCGCCGGCTCATCGAGAACGGTGCCTGTGAGCTGGCCGCCTCCCGCCGCACCGAGGAGGACCTGGAGGAGCTGCGCCAGCACCTGGCGGTCATGCGCCAGGCCGCCGATGCGGGCGACACCGAGCAGTTCGTGCAGGCCGACATCGACTTCCACGACACGGTGATGCGGGCGACGGGCAACCTGTTCGTTCCCTTGCTCTTCGAGCCGTTCGGGCCCCTGCTCGTCGGGGGGCGCCGGGAGACCTCGGCCGTCCCGGCGATCCGTACGAACGCCATCGCGCACCACGAGGCGGTGCTCGCCGCACTGGAGTCCGGCAGCCCCGAGGCCGCCCGGGACGCCATGAACGGCCACATGAACCAGACCGCAGACGACCTGCGCACCCATGTGATCAAGCGCGACCTCGACTGACGTCCCCAGCTCCCGCCAACCCTGCTGCTCCCCTCAACTCCCCGTCAGAAACCAGGAATTCGTCATGTCCCTACCCCTCCATGCCCAGACGGGCCCCGTTCCCGAGGCAGCGGTGCTGGACGGGCTCCCTCCAGTCCGCGTCGTGAACGCCGCCGAGGTGGCCGAGCGCATAGCCGGCGGCCGCCGTCTCGTCGTCCTCGACGACGATCCCACCGGCACCCAGACGGTCGCCGACGTGCCCGTCCTGACGTCCTGGACGGTGGAGGACCTGCGCTGGGCGCTGCGCCAGGACAGCGCCGTCTTCTTCGTCCTCACCAACACCCGCAGCCTGTCCCCTGAGGACGCGGCCGCCCGCAACCGCGAGGTGGTCCGCGCCCTGCACCAGGCCGCGGAGGCCGAGGACACCGGTTACGTCCTGGCCAGCCGCGGCGACTCCACCCTGCGCGGCCACTTCCCGCTGGAGACGGACGTCCTGGCCCAGGAGCTGACCGAGCTGGGCGCCGGCGCTCCGGACGGGGTGGTACTGGTGCCCGCCTACATCGAGGCGGGCCGGCTGACCGTCGGCTCCCGCCACTGGATGCGCACGGCCGAGGGACTGCTGCCGGTAGGGGAGAGCGAATTCGCCCGCGACGCCACCTTCGGCTACCGCAGCTCCTCGCTGCCCGAGTGGGTCGAGGAGAAAACGGACGGGCGGGTGGCCGCGGGTGAGGTTCTGCGCATCACCCTCGACGATCTGCGCGGCGGGGGCCCGGCGCACACCGCGCGGATGCTCAGCTCCCTGCACGGCGGGCGTACGGCCGTCGTCGACGCGGTCTGCGACGACGATCTGCGTGTGCTGGCCCTCGCCCTCGCTGAGGCGGAGGCGAAGGGCAGGCGGCTGCTGTACCGGGTCGGGCCGTCCTTCGTCAGGGCCCGCGCCGGACAGGCCGGGCGGGAACCGCTCACCCCGGCCGAACTGCGCCCGCTGCGCGGGGACGCACCGCACGGGCTGATCGCCGTAGGCTCCCATGTCTCCCTGACGACTAGGCAGTTGGATCGGCTGCGGGAACGCGGAGGGATCGCCGAGTACGAACTCGACGTCGCCCTCCTGCTCGACGAGGAGTGGCGTGACGCCCACGTCGCCGAGGTAGCGGCCGCGGCCGCCGGCGCGCTGGACACGGCCGACGCCGTGATCCGCACCTCTCGCGTGCTGGTGACGGGCGCGGACGCGGATGACAGTCTGGCGATCTCCCGCCGGGTCTCCGCCGCGCTCGTTCAGGCCGTGCGCCAGGTCAACGCCACCCGGCGGCCCGCCTTCGTCGTCGCCAAGGGCGGCATCACCTCCAGCGACACCGCCACCCACGGTCTGCAGATTCGACGTGCCTGGGCCCGGGGCACGCTGCTGCCGGGCATCGTCTCCCTTTGGGAGCCGGTGGACGGCCCCGCCGCCGGCGTCCCCTACATCGTCTTCGCCGGGAACGTCGGCGGCCCCGACGCCCTCGCCGACGCCCTCGACCTGCTTCGGAGCGACTGATGCTGCTGCACGGAACCGACGCCCTGAAGCAGGCCGCGGCCACCGGTCAGGCCCTGCCGGGGTTCGTCGCCTACAACCTGGAGACGGTCCAGGGCATCACGGCCGCAGCCGAGGAAGCCGGACGGCCGGTCATCATCCAGGCGGGCTCCAGCCCCTTTACGGCGCCAGCGGTCTGCCCGTCGACGAGTTGCACGGTGCCCTCGCCCGAGGCGTCGCCAAGGTCAACGTCAACGCCGAACTGCGCCGCGCCTACCTGGAAGCCGTCCGCGCGAGCTTGCCGTCCGCGCTGCCCGGCTCCGACGTCGTCTCCGTGTGGGCGGCGGGCCGCGACGCGGTCCGGGACGCCGCCCTGGAGGTCATCGGCCGCCTGAGCCCCCGCGCCGAGGGAGCACACGCGTGACCTCAGCGCGGCTCCGCTGACGACGAACCGCACCACCGCGCCGTACGGCACGAGACCGTCGTACGACCGCGCGCCGCATCGCCTCACCTCGCGCGCCGCATCCCACCACTCTCGTGCGCCGCGCCTTCTCGCTGCCGGAGGCTTCCCCATCCCCGGCGGCCGCCCCGCTCCGCTCTCCCCGTCTCTCTCAAGGAGGACGAAGATGTCTTCGCACCCCCGTCCCCGCACGGCCGTGGTCGGCCTGGGCGCCATGGGCCTTCCCATGGCGCGCCGCCTGGCCGGCGAACTGCCCGTGTCCGTCTACGACATCGCCGCCGACCGGCGCGCCGCGCTGGCGGCCGAGGGCGCCCGTGACGCCGCCTCCCCCGCCGAGGCCGCCCGTGACGCCGACGTCCTCGTGCTCGCCGTACGCGACCAGGCGCAGGTCGAAGGCGCGCTGTTCGGTGTGCACGGCGCCGCCGAAGCCCTGCGCCCGGGCGCGGTCGTGATCCTCACCAGCACGGTCGGCCCCGAGGCGGCACGCTCCACCGCCCAGCGCCTCGCCGAGCGCGGTGTGCTGACCGTGGACGCGCCGGTCAGCGGCGGCCCGGTGCGAGCCGGCGACGGCGATCTGCTGATCGTCGTCGGCGCCGAGGACGCCGCGCTGAAGACGGCCCGGCCGGTCCTCGGCCTGCTCGCCTCCACCCTCACGGTCGTCGGCCCGCGCCCGGGCGACGGCCAGGCCATGAAGGCCGTCAACCAGCTGCTGGCCGGCGTGCACATCGCGGCCGCCGCGGAAGCGATCGCGCTCGCCCGTGAGCTCGGGCTCGACCCGGGCACGGTCGTGGACACCCTCAAGCACGGCGCCGCCGGCTCCTTCATGTTCGCCGACCGAGGGCCGCGCATGGTCCAGACGTACGAGCAGGGACCCGAGCCCGAGGTCAAGTCGCGGCTCGACATCTTCGTCAAGGACATGGGCATCGTCACCGGCATCGCCAAGGACGCCCACGTCCCGGTGCCGTTGGCCGCCGCGGCCGAACAGCTCTACCTGCTCGGCGAGCGCGCCGGGCTCGCCGCCCGCGACGACTCCAGTCTCGTCACCGTCCTGTCGCCCAAGTCGTCGGACATATCCGCAGAGACAGCCATGGGAGGAGAGGGACGATGAGCCACGCCGCCCTGCTCACCATCGCGGTCGCCGGTGTGGCGACCCTGCTCCTGCTCATCCTCAGAGCCAAGGTCCAGCCGTTCGTCGCCCTCATGGTCGTCAGCGTCGGCGTCGCGCTCGCCGCGGGAGTGCCCGCCGCCGACCTGGTGAAGACCATCGAGGACGGCATGGGGGCCACCCTCGGCCACATCGCCACCATCATCGCCCTCGGCGCGATGATCGGCCGGATCATCGAACTCTCCGGTGGCGCCCACGCGTTCGCCCATTCCCTCATCGAGAGGTTCGGCTCCCGCCGCACCCCGCTCGCCCTGACCGTCGCCGGGTTCGTCCTCGGCATCCCGGTCTTCTTCGAGGTCGGCCTGATCATCCTGATGCCGATCGCGTACGGCGTCGCCCGCGCCGCGCGCAAACCGCTGCTGGTCTACGCGCTGCCGATGGCCGCCGCGATGCTCACCGTGCACGCCTTCCTGCCGCCGCACCCCGGCGCCGTCGCCGTCGCCGGGGCCATCGGCGCGAGCCAGGGCCTGATGCTGCTGCTGGGCCTCCCCGTCACGGCGGTCGTCGCCCTGCTCGGCTACCTCGTCTCCCGTCGCCTCACCCGCCGCGAGTACCCGATGGACCCGTCGGTGTACGCCGAGGTGTACGGCGAGCCGAAGGCAGGGACCAAGGGGGGCAGTGCGCCGGCTCCCGTTGAGGGCGGTCACGCCACCGCCGTACTGACCAAGCCCGCGTCCTCGCAGACCGACGTCCGCCCGCCGTCCTTCGGCATGGTCCTGGCGCTGATCGTCACCCCGATCCTGCTGATCCTCCTCGGCACGATCGGCCAGAACGCGCTCGCCGGGGGCTCCACCCTGCGCGCCGTGCTGACCGTCCTCGGTGCCCCGATGGTGGCCTTGCTCATCGACGTCGCCCTGTGCGGCTGGTTCCTGGGCGCCCGCCGCGGCTGGAACCGCTCGCACATCGCCGACGTCATGGGCTCCGCGCTGCCGCCCGTCGCGATGGTGATCCTGGTGGCCGGGGCGGGCGGTGTCTTCGGCAAGGTCCTGGTCGCCAGCGGCATCGGCGACGCGATCGCCGACGTCCTGGACAGCACCGGCCTGCCCGTACTGCTGCTGGCGTTCCTGACGTCCCTCGCCCTGCGCGCCGCTCAGGGGTCGGCGACCGTGGCCCTCATCACGACCGCCGGCATCCTCACCCCGCTGCTGCACCGCGCAGACCTGTCGACGGGGCAGCTGTCGCTGGTCGCCCTGGCGATGGGTGCGGGCGCCCTGGCGCTGTCCCACATCAACGACGCCGGGTTCTGGATGTTCACCAAGCTGGCCGGTCTCGACGTGGCGGCGGGCCTGCGCACCTGGACGGTCCTGACGACCGTCATGGGCTGCGCGGGCTTCGTCCTCACCGCCGCGCTGTGGCCGCTGGTCTGACACCACGCCACACGCGGATCCGCCCGCCCGAGCCCCCGACCGGCCCGGGCGGGCGGCTGTCCGCGCCGGGGCTGCTTCTTCGCGCCCTCGTAACCGGTGACCTCGGCGATCCAGGCCACGAAGTCGGGCAGGTCGACGTCGGCGCCGTGACCCTGCAGACACTTGGCATCAATGCAGGTCGTGAACGTGGCCCGGTGCCGACCATCGATCCCGGTCACACGGGACCGGCGTGCGAGCGGGGCCCGCTCCGTTCGGTCGTGCGCCGCAAGCCCGCCGGCCGGGCACCCGGGACCGGGTGCACAGCCTGCTCGAAGCGGTGCTGTCGGTCGGGCGGGAGCCATAACTTCAACAGGTGCTCGGGCGCCTCGTAGCGGCGGCAGTGGCGCTCGCGGACACCGGATACGGGCGCTCGGCGTCGTCGGCGACGACCGCGTGCTCTCCGGTTCCACACCGGCGGCGTCACTGACGAGCTGTCGGCGTGCCCGTCAGCTGCCCGGTACAGCACCTGCGCCCGCGTCCAGGACGAGCACCGCCACGTGCAGGGACGTGCGCTGCAGGCCTGATTCCAGGTCGCAGCCCAGGAGTCGTTCGATGGTGTGGAGGCGCTGGTAGTAGGCCTGCCGCGACATGCCGGCCAGCTTCGCCGCGACCGACTTGTTCCCGGCGGCCGTCAGATAGGCCCGCAGCGCGGGCAGCAGGTCGCCGCCGTTGCGGTCGTCGTGCTCGATGAGGCGGGTCAGCTGCCGTTCCGCGTACCGCTGGAGACGGGTGTCCGCGCGCAGGACGCCGAGGAGTTCCGGAAGCTCCACATCGGCGGGCACGTAGAACCACCGCTCCGGGTACGCCGGCGTGATGGCCTGGGCCGTCTGCTCGGTCTGCTGCGCGGGGCCGGAATGCGTGTGTGCGGCGCGGGCCGCAGGGCCCGCACGGCGGATCCCGTCTTCGGTACGGTCCACGGTGCGTCGACCCTGCACTCCGCCCTGGCGGAGGCGGACTACGTGGTCCTGGCCGCGCCCCTCACCCAGGACACCCGGGGCATGGTCGACGCCCCCGTGCTCGCCGCCATGAAGCCGGGGGCGCGGCTGATCAACGTGGGCCGGGGCGGACTCGCCGACGAGGAGGCGCTGGTCGGCCACCTCGCCGCCGGACGGCTCGCCGGCGCGGCCCTGGACGTGTTCGCCCAGGAACCGCTGCCTGCCGAGTCGCCCCTGTGGGACATGCCCGGCGTGATGAGCTCCCCGCACACGGCGGGCGAGACCATGAGCGAGCGGGAGGCGCTCGTCGAGGTGTTCCTCGACAACCTCACCCGGCACATCGAGGGCCGCCCCCTGCGCAACGTCGTGGACAAGCGGCGCGGATACGTGAACGACGAGACGTACCCCGTCTGAAGGGTGAGCGGCACGTGTCCCGGCCGGTGACCCCGCACCCGGCCGGGACACGTCCTAGTCGCCCTTCCCCCGCCCCAGCACGCTGCCCGTCACCGCGAGTACGGACAGCACCACCAGCGCGCCGGCCGGGCCGAGGACGGTCCAGGGGGCCAGTTCGGCGTACGGCTGGTTCTCCGAGAGGAGGCGGCCCCACTCGGGGGTGGGCGGCTGTTCGCCCAGGCCGAGGAAGCCCAGGGAGGCCAGGACCAGCACGGTCGTGGGAAGCCGGAGCAGGGCGTTGCGCAGGAGGGCCGGGACCACCGAGGGCAGCAGGTGCCGGCGCAGGAGGTGCAGCCGTCCGGCGCCGAGCGCGACGGAGGCGGCGATGTGCCCGCTCGCGCGTTCCTGTTCCAGCAGGGCCGCGGTCTGGGCGGCGTACGGGCTCCATCCGACCAGGCAGACCGCGCAGGCGGCGCCCCACACGGACGGTCCGGTCACGCCCGCGATCAGCAGACCCGCGAGAACGGCGGGCAGGGTGGAGACGACCTCGGTGGGGCCCGCGCTCGCCCTCGGTGCCATGCCCACCAGCAGCCCGGTGACGGCGCTGACCGCCGTCACGACGAGGGCGACCCAGGCCGTGCGCAGCGCCCCGTGGCCGAGGCGGGCCAGGAGGTCACGGCCCAGCGCGTCCGTGCCCAAGGGGTGTTCGCCGGACGGCGACAGCAGCCGTGCCGCCGTGTCGACCTGGAGCGGGTCGCGCAGGAGGCCCGCCGTCACCAGGGCGAGCAGGAGCAGTGCGCAGGCCGCGGTGAGCCGGCGCAGGGAGCGCGGCACCGTGAGCGGGGGCCGGTGCAGGGCGGGCAGGGCGCCGTCCCGCAGGGGCCGCCCGAGGAGCGCGTGGCGCAGGGCCCGGATCAGGACGCCCGCGGTGACGCCGAGCAGGGCCAGCGCCAGGGTCGCCGTCTGCAGCACCGGGAGGTCCTGCGCGACGGCCGAGTCCAGGGCGAGCCGGCCGAGCCCGGGGATGTTGAAGATCTTCTCCACGGCGACCGCGCCGCCGACCAGGGCCACGACGGTCGGCAGCAGCTGTGGCAACAGGCCGGGCAGGGTGCGCCGCAGCGCGCCCCGGCCGATATGACCGGACGGCAGCCCGGCGGCGTAGGCCGTGCGCGCCCAGGGCTCGTGGAAGGCGGCAGGCAGCGCCTGGTCGAGCATGCCGCCGAGCATCGCGCCCGACGGGATGCCCAGGGCGAGCGCGGGCAGCACCATCGACTGCGGGCCCTCCCACCCGCTGGACGGGAACCACCCCCACCACACCCCGCACACGGTGGCCAGCACCGAGGCGAGCAGGAACTTGGGCAGCGACGCGAGGACGGCGGCCGTGGTGCCCGCGCGGTCCTGCCGCAGTCGGCGCCGGGACCCGAGGAACACCGTGCGGGCAACCACCAGTCCGGCGACCAGCACCGTGACCGCGAACGCGCCCAGCATCAGTGTCAGGGAGACCGACAGGGCCGTCCCCACCTGCGGCATGACCGATTCCCCGGAGACCCATGAGACGCCGGCGTCGCCGCGCGGCAGGCCGCCCAGCCAGCGCGCGAGATGGACCCAGGGCCCCTCGTCCAGACCCAACTGGTCGCGCACGGCCGAGAGTTCCGCCCGTGTGGGGTTCTGGTCGGCGGACCGTGCGCGCAGCACCGTACGGGCCGGGTCGGCGCCGGACAGCCAGGGGAGCAGGGCCACCGCGCCGAGCAGGGCGGTACCGGCGAGCACACGGCCGGCCGCCGCCGTCCAGAGGGACGAGCGGGCGGCAGGGCTGTGCGTGAGGCTCATGCGGGTTACTTCAGGCGGGTGTCGGCGTCGATCAGGGACCGCTCGCGCGGGTCGAGGATCACGCCCTCGACGTCGTCCGCGATGCCCTGCACGGCCTGCTCGTGGACCAGCGGCACGACCGCGTCGGTGCGCAGGATCTCCGCCTCCGCCCGCATGATCTTCTCCTGGCGGCTCTCGGTGTCCCGTTCCGCGGCGGCGGCCCGGATGGCCCTGTCCACCGCTGCGTTCTTCAGACCGGCGATGTTGTAGACGCCCTCGCTGGTGAAGTCGCTGGCGAGGTAGTCGACCGCGTCACCGGTGTCGAGGAGGGTCACCCGCGAGAAGACCAGGGCGTCGTACTTCCCCGCGAGGAGGTCGCCCTCCATCTGCGTGTACTCGCGCACGTCCTGCTTCACGGTGAACCCGGCCTTCTCCAGCTGCTGCTGGAGCACGGTCGCCGCCTCGGGCAGCTCGGCCCGGTTGGTGTAGGTGGCCAGCCGCAGCGTCCTGCCCTTGGTGCCGGTCCTCACCTCGGCGGCGGTCGCGGCCTCGGTACGGCCCGTCACCTCGACGCGCTTGCCGGCCGCCCAGGGGACGGCCGGCCCGAACAGGCCCTGTGCGGGGTCGGCGTAGCCGCCGAAGACGGAGTCGACCAGCGCGGAGCCGTCGACGGCCTTTCGGGCGGCCGCTCGCAGACCGCTGTCGGCGAACAGGCCGCTGCGGGTGTTGAGGATCAGGCTGTCGGTGCGCACCGAGGGGACCTCGTGCCGGGTCTGCTTGTCGAGCAGTTTCGCCTGGGCGGTGGGGATCCACTCGGCGATGTCGGTCTCGCCGCCGCGCAGGGCGTTGGCACGGGCGGTCCCGTCCGCGATCCAGCTGACGTCGATGCCGGGCGCCTTTGCCTTGCCGCCCCAGTAACCGTCGAAGCGGTCGAGCGTGGCCCTGGTCTTGCCGTTCAGCCGGGTGATCTCGAACGGACCGGTGCCGGTGCCGACGGGACTGACGGCGCCGTCCTTCGCGTACGCCTTCGCCGACAGGATCGCCAGCGCGGGACTGGCCAGCCGCAGCGGCAGCACCGGGTCGGGCGACGTGGTGGTGAGGGTGACGGTGCCGGGGTCATCGGCCTTGGCGGTCAGAGACACGTCGCTCAGGACACGGGGCTTGGGCTTGGCCGCGCCGGCGTGGTCGAGTGCGTTGACGACGGCCTGTGCGGTGAGCGCGGTGCCGTCCTGGAACCGGGCCTTGCGCAGCGTGAAGGTCCAGGTGGTGTCGTCGTCCTGCTTCCAGGAGGTCGCCAGTGCGGGCTTGGCCGTGCCGTTCTTGTCGAGTGCGGTGAGACCCTCGGCGACGGACAGCTTGCTCAGCACGGTGGCGTCGTTGCTGTAGGGGGACAGCGCCTGCACCGGCGGCACGGCCAGCGCGACCCGCAGCCGCCCTCCCGGACCCGCGCCGGTGCCGCTCTCGCCGGGCGCGAAGCAGCCGGCCAGCAGGGGAGTCAGAGCGAGCGCCGCTATGAAGCCGCGGGAGGTGGTGCGCATGTCGGATCCTGTCGTGCGGGAGATCGGCGGCGTCAGCTTATAAGGGGAGGCTTACCAAACTCCTACCGGGTAGGTGAAAGGTAAACGACCGGACTGCCGTGGTGTGAACGAAAGCCTCTCGACCCGCTGTTCGACCTGTGTCATCGTGTCCGCCGGGCGGAGGTGAGGCGCATGACCGGCGCGGACCCGGGGCTGTTCGGTCCGGAATCGGTGACCTGGCAGCTCCACAGCGACCCCGTGATGTGGATCGCGGGCGTCCGGGCGCTCTACCTCCAGGCCCTGCATCCACGCGCGGTCCGCGGGGTCATGCAGAACTCCGACTTCCGGCAGGATGCCTGGGGCCGCCTGATGCGCACCGCCGCCTTCGTCGGCACGACCACGTACGGCACCACCGAGGCCGCCGAGCGCGCCGGCGCCCGGGTCCGGAAGATCCACCGCATGCTGAGCGCCACCGATCCGGACACCGGCGAGCGCTACGGCGTCGACGAACCCGCCCTGCTGAGGTGGGTGCACTGTGCGGAGATCGACTCGTATCTGCACGTCGCACGCCGGTCCGGCTTCCGGCTCACGGACACCGAGGCCGACCGCTACATCGCCGAACACCGGCAGAGCGCACGTCTGGTGGGCCTCGACCCCGACGCCGTACCGGGGGACCGGGCCGAGCTGGCCGCGTACTTCGAGAAGGTGCGCCCGGACCTCGCCGCGGGACCCGAGGCACGCGAGGTGGACGACTTCCTGCTCCGCCCACCGACCCACCCGCTCCTCGTACCGGCGCGCGAGGTGCTGTGGCGGCGCGTGGCACACCTGGCGTACGCCTCCCTGCCGCCGTACGCCCACGAGTTGTACGGCAGGCCGGGCCCCGACCCGGCAACCGCCACCCGTCAACTGCGCCTCGCCGGCCTCCTGCTGCGCCGCGTTCCCGCACGTGTGCGGTGGCAACTCCCGCCCAAACACATTCTTCGGGCCGTGGCGAGGCTCGGTCCCGACGCGCGTCCGGCACCGTACAAACTCGGACGATAGGCCGCCATACTGGGTGGGAAGAGGGGCGGGCGGACAGCTACCGGGGGGAGCGTCGCGCGAGATGGGGGACAACAGGCTCATCCAGGGCCGGTACCGGCTGCTCGATCTGATCGGGCGCGGCGGCATGGGCGAGGTGTGGCGGGCCCGGGACGAGTCCCTGGGCCGGCACGTCGCCGTCAAGTGCCTCAAACCGCTGGGCCCGAACCACGACCACGCGTTCACCCGCGTCCTGCGGGAGCGGTTCCGCCGCGAGGCCCGGGTGGCCGCCGCACTGCAGCACCGGGGCATCACCGTCGTGCACGACTTCGGCGAGTCCGACGGTGTCCTCCACCTCGTGATGGAGCTGCTGGAAGGCCGCAACCTCAGCCAGCTCCTGGAGGACAACAAGCAGCACCCGCTGCCCGTCGCGGACGTCGAGGAGATCGCCGAGCAGGTCGCCGCCGCCCTCGCCTACTGCCACGAACAGGGCATCGTCCACCGGGACCTGAAGCCCGCGAACATCGTGCGGCTCGGCGACGGCACCGTGAAGATCTGCGACTTCGGCATAGCCCGCCTCGGCCACGACATCGGCTTCACCTCCCGGCTGACCGGCACCGGCATCGCCATGGGCACCCCGCACTACATGTCCCCGGAGCAGATCGGCGGCACCGAGGTCGACCAGCGCAGCGACCTGTACTCGTTCGGGTGCGTGCTGTACGAGATCGCCACCGGCGTTCCTCCGTTCGACCTCGGCGACGCCTGGGCGATCCTCGTCGGCCACCGCGACACCCCGCCCCGCCCGCCGCGCGAGCACCGGCCCGAGCTGCCCGAGTACCTGGAGCAGATCATCCTCGAGCTGCTCGCCAAGGAACCCGCCCAGCGTCCCGACGACGCCCGCGAGCTGGCCCGCCGGATCAGCGCCCACCGGGCCGCGCCGGTGTACGCACCCGCCGGCGCGGTGGCCCGCCCGGCTCCGGGCGGGGCGGCGGGCGCGCCCCGGCTGCCGTCCTGGACGCGCGGCATGACCACCGGCCACAAGGCGACCGGCACGGGACTGCGCACCACCCCACCGGACCCGGCGGCCGGACTGTCCGGCGAGTGGATCGCACGGCCGGCCACCGGACCCGTCGTCGCCGAACCCGTCGCCGCGCAGCGACCCACCCCGTCCACGGAGGTCCTGACCGCCCTGGCCGGCCGGCACAACGCGGGACTGAGCCTCGGCCGGCTCGGCCGCTGGACGGAGGCGGGCGAGGTGCACCGGGCCGTCGCCGCCGAACGCGAGCACCTCCTCGGCCCCGACCATCCCGACACCCTCTCCAGCCGGTACGAGGTCGCCTTCACCCTCAGCCGCACCGGCCGTGCCGCGGACGCCCTGCGCGAGTACAAGCACGTCGCCGGGGCCAGGATCCGCACCCTCGGCGCCGATCACCCCGACACCCTGGCCGCCCGCCAGGAGATGGCCTACGTCCTCGGCCAGCTCGGCCGCCCCTTCGACGCCCACCGTGTCTACACCTCGGTGCTCACCGCCCGCGAGCAGCTCATGGGCCCCGACCACCCCGACACCCTGCGCTGCCGCCACAACCTCGCCTTCAACCTCAGCCGTCTCGGCCGCCTGGAGGACGCGTACCGCATGGCCCGCGAGGTGGCCGCCGCCCGCGCCCGCGTGCTCGGCCCGGACCACCCCGACACCCTCGTCACCCGCTACGAAGTCGCCTACACACTGGGCCAGCTGGGCCGCTGGACCGAGGCCCTGGAGACCTACCGCGACGTCGCCGAGGCCCGTGGCCGGGCCCTCGGCCCCGACCATCCCGACACGCTCGCCGCCCGGCACGAGATCGGCATCAGCCTGGGCCGCCTCGGCCGCGGCGCGGAAGCCCTGGACCTCTACCGCGGCCTGGTCGCGGACCGCACCCGCAGCCAGGGCCCTACTCACCCCGAGACGCTGCGCGCCCGCCACGGCCGCTGCGTCAACCTCGGCCGGCTCGGCCGCTGGGAGGAGGCCCTCACCGAATCCCGTGACGTGGCCGTCCTGCGCGAACAGGTCCTGGGCCCGGACCACCCGGACACCCTGGTCAGTCGCCGCGAGGTCGCCGTCGGCCTCGGCTGGCTGGGCCGCTGGGCCGACGCGCTCACCGAGTACCGGCGCGTGGCCGGCGCCCGTGAGCGCGTCCTCGGCGCCGACCACCCCGACACCCTCGCCAGCCGCAACGACGAGGCCCACTGCCTCGAACAGCTCGGCCGCAGCGCCGAGGCCATGGCCCTGTACCGAAGAGTGGCGGCCCTGCGCGAACAGCGGGCCGCGGCCGGACGCTGACCCGGCAGAGCGGGCAGGCGCCGTCTGGCCGACCAGGATCACCCCGTGTTACCAAGAACCATGACCGCACCCGAGGGACCCCGCGCACACCGGACCTACGACGCCGTCATCGTCGGCGGCGGCCACAACGGCCTGGTCGCCGCCGCCTACCTGGCCCGGGCCGGGCGCTCGGTGCTGGTCCTGGAGCGGCTGGACCACACGGGCGGCGCGGCGGTGTCCACCCGCCCCTTCGCAGGGGTCGACGCCCGGCTGTCCCGCTACTCCTACCTGGTCAGCCTGCTGCCGAAGAAGATCGTCCGGGACCTCGGACTGGACTTCCGGGTCCGCACCCGCACCGTCTCCTCCTACACACCCGCCGAACGCGACGGCCGGCCCACCGGACTCCTCGTCGGCGGCGGCGAGCGGCGCACCCGGGAGGCGTTCGCCCGGCTCACCGGCTCCGACCGCGAGTACCGGGCCTGGCAGGAGTTCTACGGCAGGACCGGCCGCGCCGCCCAGCGGATCTTCCCGACCCTCACGGAGCCGCTGCCCGCACGCGACGAGCTGCGCCGCCGCCTCGACGACGAGGGGACCTGGCGGATGTTGTTCGAGGAGCCGATCGGGGCCGCCGTGGAGGAGCACTTCCACGACGACCTGGTGCGCGGTGTGGTCCTCACCGACGCCCTCATCGGCACCTTCGCCGACGCCCACGACCCCTCCCTGAAGCAGAACCGCTGCTTCCTCTACCACGTGATCGGCGGCGGCACCGGAGACTGGGACGTACCGGTCGGCGGCATGGGGGCGCTCACCGACGCCCTCGCCGACGCGGCCCGCGCGGCCGGAGCCGTCCTCGCCACCGGCCACGAGGCACTGCGCATCGCCACGGACGGCCGAACCGCCGAGGTCACGTACCGCACGGCCGACGGCGAAGGCACCGTCGCAGCCCGGCACGTCCTGGTGAACGCCTCACCACGCGCCCTCGCCGAACTGACCGGCGACACGCCCCCGGGCCCCGCCGAAGGCGCACAGCTGAAGGTGAACATGCTGCTGAAGCGGCTGCCGCGGCTGCGCGACAACGCCGTCGACCCGCGCGAGGCCTTCGCCGGCACCTTCCACATCGCCGAGGGCTACGAACAACTGGCCACCGCCCACGCCCAGGCCGCCGCCGGACACCTGCCAGCCGCTCCGCCCTCCGAGATCTACTGCCACTCGCTCACCGACCCGACCATCCTCGGCCCCGGCCTGGCCGAGCAGGGCTACCAGACGCTCACCCTCTTCGGCCTGCACACCCCGGCCCGCCTGTTCGGGCGGGACAACGACGCCGTCCGCGAGGACCTGCTGAAGTCCACCCTCGCCCAGCTCGACGCCCACCTGGCAGAACCTCTCGCCGACTGCCTGGCCACCGACGCGGACGGACGCCCGTGCATCGAGGCCAGGACCCCGCTCGACCTGGAGCGGGACCTCGGGCTGCCCGGCGGCAACATCTTCCACCGCGAGCTGAGCTGGCCCTACGCCCAGGACGGCACCGGCCGCTGGGGCGTGGAGACCGGCCACGCGAACGTGCTGCTCTGCGGGGCGGGAGCGGTGCGCGGGGGCGGGGTCAGCGGGGTGCCGGGGCACAACGCCGCCATGGCGGTGCTGGAGAACACCCCCCAGTGACGCCTCAGTCGGCCTCGCGCGTCCACCCCACCGCCGTCAGGCGCGCCGCGTCCGCCGGGTGCCGCTCGTCGAACAGGACGTCCCCGGCGGCCTCCGCACGCAGCCCGTCCACGTAACAGCCGCGCCCCACGTACAGCCGGTCCGTCGCGTACCGCCAGCGCAGGGTGAGCTCCCGCGCGGCCGGGAGGTCGGCGGTGAGCCGGTGCCAGACACGGCCGGACCAGCCGGCGACCGAGCCCGACGGGTGCCGCTCGGGACTCTGACCGCGGCGGGACGTGGTGAAGGGCACGGGCTGCCAGCTCGTGCCGCCGTCGGCGGAGGCCTCCAGGACCAGCACGTCGGCTGCCGGCTCGGTGTCCCACCACAGCGCGCAGCGCAGCCGCGCCCGGCCGGCGGACGTGTCGAGCGCGGGCAGCGCGAGCGTCGCCGTCGTGGAGAGGGCCATCCCGGAGAACCAGGCCGTGCGGCCCCGGGCCGGCCGGACCGGCACGGCCCGCGCCATGTGGTTCGCCGCCGCGACCCTGGGCGCCGACCCGGAACGCCAACTGCGCACCGGATGGACCGAGTTGCCGAGGACGATCAGGAACGAGTCGGTCGTCGGGTCCAGTACCAGCGAGGTGCCCGTGAAACCGGTGTGGCCGGCGGTGCGCGGTGTGGCCATCGCGCCCATGTACCAGTGCTGGTAGAGCTCGAAGCCGAGGCCGTGCTCGTCCCCGGGGAAGGCGGTGTTGAAGTCGGTGAACATCAGCTCCACCGACTCCGGCCGCAGGATCCGGGCCCGCCCGTAGACACCGCCGTTGAGCAGCGTGCGGCCGAGGACCGCGAGGTCCCAGGCGTCGGAGAACACGCCCGCATGGCCGGCGACGCCGCCGAGACCGAAGGCGTTCTCGTCGTGCACCTCGCCCCACACCAGGCCCCGGTCGAGTCCGGACCACGGTGCGCGCGCGTCCTCCGTGGCCGCGATCTTCGGCCGCCACGACGCGGGCGGGTTGTAGCGGGTGCGGCGCATGCCGAGCGGCCCGGTGATCTCGTCGCGCAGGAGGGTGTCCAGGGTGCGGCCCGTGATCCGTTCCAGCACGAGCTGCAGCGAGATGAGGTTCAGGTCCGAGTACAGGTACGCCGTGCCCGGCGCGCTGACCGGCTTCTCGTTCCAGATGAGCTGGAGCTTCTCCTCGTGGGTCGGCGCGCTGTACAGGGGGATCCAGGCGCGAAACCCCGAGGTGTGCGTGAGGAGCTGACGGATGGTGATGTCCTGTTTGCCCGCGCGCGCGAAGTCGGGCAGGTACGAGGCGACCGTCGCCTCCAGCTCCAGTGTGCCCCGCTCGATCTGCTGCACGGCGAGGATCGAGGTGAACAGCTTCGACACCGACGCCAGGTCGAAGACGGTGTCCTCGGCCATGGGGATCTGCTCGCCGGGCGGGAACTCGACGCCCGTGTCGGTCTTCTCGTCGTAGGCGCGGTAGCGGACCGCCATGCCGATGGGCCGGTGCAGTGCGACGGTGCCGCCGCGTCCGGCGAGCAGGACGGCGCCCGCGTACCAGGGGTGCTCGGGGGAGGGGCCGAGGAACGCCTCCGCGTCGGTGACGAGCCGGCGCAGATGGGAGGGGAGCAGCCCGGCGCGGACGGCGGAGCCGTGCCGCAGGGTGGGACGGCGGCCGGCGCCCGCCGGGGCGGCCTCGGCGGGTCCCGCGGGCAGCGGGGCGAGGGCGAGCGCACCACCCAGGGCCAGACCAGCTCTGGCCAGTTGACGCCGGGTCGGTTCGCCGTTCGCCGCTTCGTCGGTCACCGCGTACCCCTTCGCCTCTGCCGACTCGCATGTCCCATGCAGTATGTCCGCCGCCCACCTCTGCCCATAGACCGCACGCAGGGGCCAACCGGGTTTCGAATCTGACGGAGCATCAGAAAAGCCCTTCCGTCCTCCGGAGGACTCCGGCATCCTGCGCCCATGCAGACGGAGCTGAGCCAGACCCTGGGAATCGAGCACGCCGTCTTCGGCTTCACGCCGTTCCCCGCCGTCGCCGCGGCCATCAGCCGGGCCGGCGGCTTCGGCGTGCTCGGCGCGGTCCGCTACACCGCCCCCGACGAACTCCAACGCGACCTGGACTGGATCGAGGCGCACGTCGACGGCAGGCCGTACGGGCTGGACGTCGTGATGCCGGCGAAGAAGGTCGAGGGCGTGACGGAAGCCGATGTCGAGGCGATGATCCCCGAAGGCCACCGGCAGTTCGTCCGGGACACCCTCGCCAAGCACGGCGTGCCCGAACTCGCCGAGGGCGAGGCGTCCGGCTGGCGCATCACCGGCTGGATGGAGCAGGTCGCCCGCAGCCAGCTGGACGTCGCCTTCGACTACCCGATCCGGCTCCTCGCCAACGCCCTCGGCTCCCCGCCCCCCGACGTCATCGCCCGCGCCCGCGACCAGGGCGTGCTCGTCGCCGCACTCGCCGGCAGCGCCCGGCACGCCGAGAAGCACCGGGACGCCGGGATCGACATCGTCGTGGCGCAGGGCTACGAGGCGGGCGGGCACACCGGCGAGATCGCCTCCATGGTGCTCACCCCGGAGGTCGTCGACGCCGTCGCCCCGCTGCCCGTCCTGGCCGCCGGTGGCATCGGCAGCGGACGGCAGGTCGCCGCCGCCCTCGCCCTCGGGGCCCAGGGCGTGTGGCTGGGCTCCCTGTGGCTGACCACCACCGAAGCGGACCTGCACTCGCCCGCCCTGACCCGCAAGCTCCTCGCGGCCGGCTCCGGCGACACCGTCCGCTCCCGTGCGCTGACCGGCAAGCCCGCCCGCCAGCTGCGCACCGAGTGGACCGACGCCTGGGACGACCCGGCCGGACCCGGCACCCTGCCCATGCCACTGCAGGGACTGCTGGTCGCCGAGGCCGTCTCACGCATCCAGAAGTACGAGGTCGACCCGCTGCTCGGCACCCCGGTCGGCCAGATCGTCGGCCGGATGAACAGCGAACGCAGCGTGCAGGCGGTCTTCGACGACCTCACCCGCGGCTTCGAGCAGGCCGTGGACCGCGTCAACCGCATCGCCGGAAGGAGCGGACAGTCGTGAGCACACCCCCCGTGGGCTTCTGGGCCCAGGCCACCGAGAATCCCGGCCGCACGGTACTCGTCGCGCCCGACGGCGAGGAGTGGACGGCCGGACGCCTGCACGCCGCCGCGAACCGGCTCGTGCACGGCCTGCGCGCGGCCGGACTGGAACGCGGTGACACCTTCGCGGTGGTCCTGCCCAACGGCGTCGAGTTCCTCACCGCCTATCTCGCCGCCAGCCAGGCCGGGTTCTACCTCGTCCCCGTCAACCACCACCTCGTCGGACCGGAGATCGCCTGGATCATCTCCGACTCCGGCGCCAAGGTGCTCCTCGCCCACGAGCGCTTCGCCGAGGCGGCCCGCCACGCCGCCGACGAGGCCGGCCTGCCGGACACCCACCGGTACGCCGCGGGCACGGTCGAGGGCTTCCGCCCGTACGCCGAACTCCTCGACGGACAACCCGATTCGGCGCCCGCCGACCGCACGCTCGGCTGGGTCATGAACTACACCTCGGGCACCACCGGCCGTCCCCGGGGCATCCGCCGCCCGCTGCCCGGCAAACCCCCGGAGGAGGCCTACCTCGGCGGTTTCCTCGGCATCTTCGGCATCCGGCCGTTCGACGACAACGTGCACCTGGTGTGCTCACCGCTCTACCACACGGCGGTCCTGCAGTTCGCCGGAGCGTCCCTGCACATCGGCCACCGGCTGGTCCTCATGGACAAGTGGACACCCCAGGAGATGCTCCGGCTCATCCACGCCCACCGCTGCACCCACACCCACATGGTGCCGACCCAGTTCCACCGCCTGCTGGCCCTGCCCGGCGAGGTGAAGGGCCGTTACGACGTCTCCTCCATGCGGCACGCCATCCACGGGGCCGCCCCCTGCCCGGACCACGTGAAGCGGGCCATGCTCGACTGGTGGGGCCCCTGTGTGGAGGAGTACTACGCGGCCAGTGAGGGCGGCGGCGCCTTCGCCACCGCCGAGGACTGGCTGAAGAAGCCCGGCACCGTCGGCAAGGCCTGGCCCATCAGCGAGCTCGCGATCTTCGACGACGACGGCAACCGGCTGCCACCCGGTGAACTCGGCACCGTCTACATGAAGATGACCACCGGCGGCTTCTCGTACCACAAGGACGAGGCCAAGACCCGCAAGAACCGCATCGGCGACTTCTTCACCGTCGGCGACCTGGGCCACCTGGACGAGGACGGCTACCTCTTCCTGCGCGACCGCAAGATCGACCTGATCATCTCCGGCGGGGTCAACATCTACCCGGCCGAGATCGAGTCGGCCCTGCTCGCCCACCCCGCCGTCGCGGATGCCGCCGTCTTCGGCATCCCCCACGACGACTGGGGCGAGGAGGTCAAGGCGGTCGTGGAACCGGCCCCCGGACACCGGCCCGGGCCCGCCCTCGCGGCCGACCTCCTCGACCACTGCGCCCACCGGCTCGCCGGGTACAAGCGGCCCAGGAGCATCGACTTCATCACCGAGATGCCCCGCGACCCCAACGGCAAGCTGTACAAGCGGCGGCTGCGGGAGCCCTACTGGGAGGGCCGGACGCGACCGGTGTGAGCCACCTCCGCCGAGCCTGCCGTGCGCGGGGTGCTGCCCCATGGGAACGGCACCGCGCGGGGCGGGGTGCCGCCCCACAGGGAAGGGCACCCCGCACGCGGGTCAGCGGCGCTCGTGCACCCGCACGACCTTCAGCTTCGGCGAGGACAAGATGTCCTTCTCGCAGAAGCGCGACGCGACCCACCTCTCGCCGGAGAAAAGCCGGGTCTGGTCGGCGAAGTGCGGCGACTTCGGGTTCGACGACTGGGAGTACGTCAGCAGCGTGCGGGCCACTGGACAGCGGCTGCCGTCCCAGCCGACCGCCTGCAGATGACTGGACCCGAACGGCACCTCCGTGTAGCCCCCGCCGGCCGCGTCCCAGGTCGGCTCGATGACGTTCCACACGCCGAGCCGCCCCGCGCCGCCCGGCACGGGCAGGCGCTCGCCGCCGCGGACGACGAACTGGTGTGCCCCGAGCGGCGCGTCGAGCGCGATGCCCGCGCCCCGCAGCTCGGCCACCGCGTCGGCCAGCGCGGCCTGGAAGCCCGCCGCCTCCGTGTTCAGGGTGTTGGGCGTGCGCACCGGGTCCGTCGCCGAGAACGCCACCTTCCACAACCGGTCCGCCGGAACCGTCTGTTCGAGCCTGCGCCAGAACCGGTCGAAGAGCAGCGCTCCGCGGCTGCCGGTGTCCATGGTGCGGTCCCACGTCTTCAGCACCCCACAGGCAGCCGACACGTCGACCGCCCTGCCGTCGCTGCCCGTCGCCGTACCGCCCGGCAGCGCGGCGCAGGCGCCTGCCACGTCCCCGGCGGCGAGGTCGCCCGCGGGCACCCGGTTGGCGAACTGCTGCTTCTGCAGGTCGCGTACGGTCAGCCCGCCGCGCTCCGCCATCGCCGCGACGTCCTCGACCGCGCCACGGGTGCGCAGGCCGAGCTGTGTGCCCACCGTGCCGAAGATCCGCTCGTACCCGGTGAGCGGCCGGTCGGCGTTGGTCATCCACGCGGTGCCGTTGGAGTTCTCCGCGTACGGGGCGTCCTTCAGCGTCGGCATCCTCGACGGTCCGAAGATCCCCGGCGCGACGGCGCCCGGGTCGCTGCCGAGCGCGCAGTCGCCGCGCGAGCCGTCGAGGATCGCGATCCCGGACGCCGTGTACGTGGCCCTGCCCAGATCCGTCGAGCAGCGCTGCGCCAGCTCGTCGGTGATGCGGGGGAGCACCTGGGACTGGGTGAACAGGGAGTGTCCCGCGCGGTCGGCGGCCAGCGTGTTCACCCAGGGAATGCCCTGGTGCCGGTCCAGGGAGGCGAGGACGTCGGCCGTGCTCCGCGCCTTGGCGAAGCCGAGCGAGGTGTCGGAGAACCGCAGGTTCGCGGCGTTCGGGTCGTTGAGGGCGTACGCCGTCTTCCCGGTCCACGGCAGTGGGACCTGGGGACTGAGGGAGGTGACGACGGGGCCGTAACGGGTCCACCACTGGGTGCGGGTGACCGGCGCGCCGTCCTTCACGGCGACCGTCACGGTCCGCTTCTCCATGCGCTCCGGCCTGCCGTCCACCAGGTAGGTCGTGGGATCGGCCGGATCGAGCGTCAGCTGGTGGAAGTTGGCCGGAATGCCGGTGGAGACGGTGTGGCTCCACGCCACGTGTGCGTTGAACCCGATGGAGATCGCCGGGGTGCCGAGCAGGGAGCCGCCGGACACGTTCAGCTCTCCCGGGATCGTCTGTTGCGACTGCCAGAACCGCCGCCCGCCGTCCCACGGGTAGTGCGGGTTGCCCAGCAGCAGGCCACGGCCGTTCGCCGTGGTGTCACCGCGGAAGGCGACCGCGTTGGAGCCCATTCCGGGGTCGCCCCACAGCTCGTCCGCCGCGTCCGCGGCGGCCTTCGCCGCCGCCTTCCCGCCCGGCGTGCGGGCGGACGGGGTACCGGGGGCGGTGGAGGCTCCGGCCGGCGGCTGCGCGCTCGTGATCGTCTCCACGAACCGTCCCTCGCCGGAGATCGAGGCGATCGCCAGCCCCCGGGCCGCCACGTCCAGCTCCGAGACCGGCCGGACCCAGGACGCGCCCGCGCAGGAGGGGTCCGTGATCTTCCGCTGTTTCAGCCAGGCGTTGTAACCGGCGGCCCAGCCGCGCATCATGTCCCGGACCTGCCGGCCGGGGCCCACGGGCGCGGGCTCGGCCAGCAGCTTCTCCACGGTGCGGCTCTCGCGGACCCCGCCGAAGTACAGGTCACTCGAGAGGTTCGTCCTGGCCGCCGAGAGGTCGCCGCCGGCGGGCGCGTCGGAGCCGAAGTACCGGGACCGCTCGCCCCGCAGCGTCACGAACCCGTCGGCCAGCGTGCACACCTCGTCGGCGGCCTGCGCCCAGCCCGTACCGAAGCCCAGGTCGGTGTAGTTCTTCGCGAGGATGTGCGGAATGCCGTACTCGGTGTAGCGGATGACGGCGGAGTGGCCGTCGCGGGAGGGGTGTTGCTCTGCTCGCTGCTGGGTCGTGGCCGCCGCCGCGGGTAACGCGGACGCGGCGGTGAACAGGGCCGTGGCCCCGAGAACGAGTCGTCTCAGACGGCTGCGCATCGTGCCCTCCAACATCGTCGAGGGAAAGGAGTGTCGTGTGTACGAAACTGCATCGAACGTCAGTCGGTTTTCATGACAGCGGACGCCGTCGGCGGCGGCGGGGTTGCTCGGGGCCGATCAGCGGCCCCCGGCTCCTGGCCCGCCGGGGTCCTTGACCTCCCCGTGCGGTCGGCCGAGGATCATGTGTCATGACGACGGCAGGACAGGGCAGCACGGTCGACTCGGTCCTGCGGCGCAGCGCCCGGCGCACACCGGCGCGCGTCGCGGTGGAGTACGCCGAGCGGAGCTGGACGTACGACGAACTCGACACCGCCGTCTCCCGCGCGGCGAGCGTCCTGCTCGGCGAGGGGCTGAACCCCGGGGACCGGGTCGGCGCCTACGGCCACAACTCCGACGCCTATCTGATCGCCTTCCTGGCCTGCGCCCGGGCGGGTCTGGTGCACGTACCCGTCAACCAGAACCTGACCGGCGACGACCTCGCCTACATCGTCCGCCAGTCCGGCAGCACCCTGGTCCTCACCGACCCGGACCTGGAAGCCCAATTGCCCGGCGGCGTACGGACGTTGCCGCTGCGTGACGCCGACGACTCGCTACTCGCACGGTTGCCCGGGGCACCCGCCCACGACGGCCCGGAGCCGCGCGCAGAGGACCTCGTGCAACTGCTCTACACCTCGGGGACGACCGCCCTGCCCAAGGGCGCGATGATGACGCACCGGGCCCTGGTGCACGAGTACCTGAGCGCGATCACCGCCCTCGACCTCAGCGCGGGGGACCGCCCCGCGCACTCCCTGCCGCTCTACCACTCGGCGCAGATGCACGTCTTCCTGCTGCCCTACCTCGCCGTCGGGGCGACGAACATCATCCTCGACGCACCCGACGGCGACCGGCTCCTCGACCTGATCGAAGCGGGCCGCGTCGACAGCCTGTTCGCACCGCCCACCGTCTGGATCGCCCTGTCCGGCCGCCCCGACTTCGCCACCCGCGACCTGAGCGGCCTGCGCAAGGCCTACTACGGGGCGTCGATCATGCCCGTCCCGGTACTGGAACGGCTGCGGGAGCGCCTGCCGGACCTGGCCTTCTACAACTGCTTCGGCCAGAGCGAGATCGGCCCGCTGGCGACGGTCCTCGCGCCCGGCGAGCACAAGGGCCGTATGGATTCCTGCGGCAGGCCCGTCCTGTTCGTCGACGCGCGGGTGGTCGACGAGAACGGCGAGGACGTACCCGACGGCACCCCCGGCGAGATCGTCTACCGCTCCCCGCAACTGTGCGAAGGCTACTGGGACAAGCCCGAGGAGACGGCCGAGGCCTTCCGCGACGGCTGGTTCCGCTCCGGCGACCTCGCGGTACGCGACGCGCACGGCTACTTCACGATCGTCGACCGGGTGAAGGACGTCATCAACTCCGGCGGGGTCGTCGTCGCCTCACGGCAGGTCGAGGACGCGCTGTACACCCACCCCGGCGTCGCCGAGGCGGCGGTCGTGGGCCTGCCGGACGAGCGCTGGATCGAGGCGGTGACGGCCGTCGTCGTGCCGCGCGGCGAGGTCTCGGAAGCGGAACTGATCGCCCACGTCCGGGAGAAACTGACCCCCTTCAAGGCCCCGAAACGGGTGCTGTTCGTGGCCGAACTCCCACGCAACGCCAGCGGGAAGATCCTCAAACGCGAGTTGCGGAGCCACCTTGGAAACGGATAGCGCGCCCCGGGCGCTCTGACCACGGATGCGCGTCTTCGCTGTCGGCAGAGCGGGACCGGCTTCCGGGCACTCTTCGCCTACCCTGCCTGGCATGGACACCGCAGCGCACACCGTGCAGGCGAACGGCATCACGCAGGCCTACCGTGTCTGGGGACCGCGGGACGCGGAGCCTCTCGTCCTGCTGCACGCCCGCGGGGCCGACGGTGCCGACTGGGCGTCGATCGCCCCTGCGCTGGCCGTCGGGACCGCCGTACCTCGCCGTGTGTACGCCCCCGACCTGCGCGGACACGGCCGGAGCGACTGGCCCGGTGGATACGCGTACGAGACCATGCGCGACGACATCCACGCTCTCCTCGGCGCGCTCGGCATAGACCGGGCCGACGTCGTGGGCCACTCGCTGGGCGGCGCCGTCGCCTACCTGCTCGCCCAGCGCAGTCCGGGGCTCGTGCGGCGGCTCGTTCTGGAGGACGTGCCCGCGCCCTTCCCGCTGGACCCGCCGCGCCCACCCGCCGAACGGCCCCGTGGGGACCTGCCGTACGACTGGGCGATGATCCTCGCCACCGACGAGCAGCGCAACGCACCGCATCCCGTGTGGTGGGACCACATGGGTCGGATCACCATGCCCACGCTGTTGATCGGTGGTGGGCCGAGCAGCCCGATCCCGCAGGAGCAGATCGCCGCGTTCGCCGAACTGCTCCCCGACTCCCGGCACATCACCCTCGACTCGGGTCATCTCGTGCACGAGACCCGACCGGAGGAGTTCCTCGCGGCCGTGGCGGAGTTCCTCAGCCCTGCGGGCCGTACGCCGTCATGAAGCGGTCGCGGAAGGTGTCCATGCCCCACCGGGGGGCGTCCGGGGCCGGTTTGAGGCCGTCCGTCCAGCCCCAGTCGGCGACCCGGTCCAGGACCTTCTTGTCGTGGGCGACGATCGTCACCGGCACGTCCTTGCCGGTGTCTCCGGCGAGGACCGTCGGCACCGGCTGGTGGTCGCCGAGGAAGACCAGCACCGTGTCGTCGTCGCCGTAACGCTCGACCCACTCCGTCAGGCTGCGGATCGAGTACTCGATGGCCTTGCGGTACTCGGCGCGCACCTTCTCCGGGTCCTTCCAGACCTCCGCGGGGTCGGTGCCCTCCTTCTTGATCCGGTGGAACACCGAGCCGTCGCCGAGGTCCTCCCAGTCGATCATGTGGGCGATGGGGGACCAGGGGTTGTGGCTGGACGCCAGGATGATCTCCGCCATGATCGGCTCGCGGTCCTTCTTGCCGTGCTCCAGCCGCTGGAAGGCCTCCATGCTGAACTGGTCGGGCACGGGCGTCCAGCTGAAGTACGGGCCGTGGTAGCCGAGGTGCTCGGAGTCGTAGATGTGGTCCAGGCCGAAGTACTTGCCCTCCGGCCAGGCCCGCCGCACACCCGGCACGATGCCGACGGTCCGCCAGGCTCCCGTCTTCCCGAAGTACTTCGTCAGCGTCATGCGGTCGCTCGTGGTGAGACTGCGGTACCGCTGCTGGTTCTTGATCCACAGCCCGGACAGGAAGGTCGAGTGGGCGAGCCAGCTGCCCGCGCCCGTCACCGGCGACTGCAGCCAGCCGCTGCGCGACTCGAACCCGGCCGCCTTCAGCTTTCCGGTGCCCTCCTTGAGCACGGCGTCGGTCTGCTGCGCCATCGCCGGGTCGTCGATCGCGACCCTGCCATAGCTCTCGATGAACGTGAACAGGACGTCCTTGCCGCGCAGTCCGGTCAGCAGCTGGTCGGGCGGCGTCTTCGCGAAGGCGTCCACCGCGGCCTGCTTCTCGAAGACCCGGGCGTCCGCGAGCCCCGCGCGCACCTGGTCCACCCGGTTCCCCACGAGCTCGGCGCTGCCCTTGGTGGCGATCGGCACGGTGCCGAGCTGTACGCCCAGGGTCATGCAGGTGATCCACGCCGTGCCGAGGATCAGGATGGTGCGGCCGGCCGCGGGCCGGTGCCGGACCATCAGGTTCGTCAGCCGCACCACCGCGAGGGTGATGAACACCAGCAGCGCGACGAGCAGGACGATCACCCCTGCCACGGCGAGCACCTGACCGGTGCGCCCGAACGTCTCCCTCAGGAAGTCCGTGCCGTTTTGGATCAGGATCCAGTCCAGCACCAGGTCGAACGGCCGGGCCAGGATCTGGTAGAAGCCCATGTCGACGAATTTCAGGACCGTGAGCAGGCCCAGGAACACGCCCGTGACGACCGCCGTGATCCGCCGGGGCTTCGGCGGCAGTGCGAGCAGCAGGCCGGCGAGCAGCACGCCCTCGGCGGGGATGCGCACGAACGAGGCGAACTCGATGCGCTCGACACGGTTCGGCACCAGCAGGGCGAACAGCACCAGGGCGCCGGCCAGCACCGTCGTGCCGATGGAGACGCCTCGTGCCGTACGGGGGTATCGGTGCCGCCAGCCGAACCAGCCGGGCTTCGTCGCCGGGGGCCGCCCGGAAGGGGGCTCCTGCGCCGGGGCGGCGTCCCCGGGGGCGTCGTCGGTGGCGGTGCCGTCCACCGGATCCGCCGTGCCGGTGTCTTCGTCCCGTTCCGCCCCGCCCTCGGCCTCCACGGCATCCGCCGTGCCGGTGTCTTCGTCCCGTTCCGCCCCGCCCTCGGCCTCCACGGCATCCGCCGTGCCGGTCTCTTCAGCGGGTTTCGTCCCGCCCTCGGCCGGGTCGTCCGAAAGCTGACGGGAGCGAGTGAAGAGCGACACCCGGTGGTCCTTCCGTGCGGTCTTGCGATGGCATGCCGAACAGAGCCCGCATGGGCCTGTCTGCCACCACCAGTACGTCCGCACGTCACCATAGGTTCAATGTCCCGGCCGGAGAATCACCCGTCGGCCGTCACCGCCACCTCCCGCGCCCACCGGTAGTCCGCCTTGCCGCTCGGCGACCGCCGTATCGACTCGGTGATCACCAGCTGGCGAGGGATCTTGTACCCGGCGAGCCGGTCGCGGCAATGGACCCGGATGTCCTCCAGGGACGGCCGCGCGGCGCCTGCGCGCAGTTGCACCACCGCCGCCACATGGTGGCCCCACTGGGGATCCGGCACCCCGGCCACCAGCGCGTCGTAGACGTCCGGATGGGACTTGAGGGCCTGCTCGACCTCCTCCGGGTACACCTTCTCGCCGCCGGTGTTGATGCACTGCGAGCCCCGGCCCAGGACGGTGACCACGCCCTCCTCGTCGACGGTGGCCATGTCACCGAGCAGCACCCACCGCTCACCGTCCCTGGTGAAGAACGTCGCGGCGGTCTTGACCGGGTCGTTGTAGTAGCCGAGCGGCACATGTCCGCACTGGGCGATCCGGCCCACCTCGCCGGGAGCCACCGGCGTGTGGGTGCCCGGGTCGACCACCTGGGTGCGGGCGTTGACCCGCACCCGGAAGCCCCGCTCCGGGCCGGAGTCCTCGGTCGCCGTCCCGTTGAAGCCCGACTCCGACGAACCGAAGTTGTTCAGCAGCATGGCGTTGGGCACCAGCTCCCGGAACTGCCGGCGCACCGTGTCCGACATGATCGCGCCGGACGACGACACACTGAACAGGGACGAGCGGTCGATGTGCCGCAGCGGCCCGTTCAGCGCGTCGATCAGCGGCCGCAGCATGGCGTCCCCCACCAGCGAGATGCTGCTGACCCGCTCCTTCTCCACGGTCCGCAGCACCTCCTCGGGTACGAACTTGCGGTGGATCACCACCCGTTGCCCGAAGTTGAAGCCGATGAACGCCGTGAGGGTGGAGGTGCCGTGCATCAGCGGAGGCGTCGGGAAGAACGTGATACCCGCACCGCCGGCCGCGACCCGCTCGGCGAGCTCCTCCGGCTTCTTCACCGGCTCCCCGGTCGGGGCGCCCCCGCCGAGGCCCGCGAAGAACAGGTCCTCCTGCCGCCACATCACGCCCTTGGGCATCCCGGTCGTGCCACCGGTGTAGATGATGAACTGGTCATCGGCGGAACGGGCCGGGAAGCCGCGCTCGGGCGACCCGGCCGCCTGCGCCTGTGCGAACTCCACGCAGGGCACCTGTGCGGCCCCCGGCCCCGGAGCACCCACCCGGATCAGATGCCGCAGCTTCTCCGCCCGCGGTCGTGCCGCCGCCACCCGGTCCGTGAACTCGGCGTCGAAGACCAGCGCCACCAGGTCCGCGTCCCGATAGAGGTAGACCAACTCCTCTTCCACATAGCGGTAGTTGACGTTGACCGGCACGATCCGTGCCTTCAGGCACCCCAGCACCGTCTGCAGGTACTCCACGCCGTTGTAGAGGTGGAGCCCGAGGTGTTCACCGGGGCGTATCCCGCTGTCGAGCAGATGGTGGCCGACGCGGTTGGCCGCGGCGTCCAGCTCGGCGTACGTCAGGCGGCGCTCGGCACCCGTGCCGGGATGGTCGGCGTACACCAGCGCCTCACGGCCGGGGACGACGTCGACGACCGACTCGAACAGGTCGGCAAGGTTGTACTCCACCGCTCCTCCTGACCCCCGGGCGTGCCTGCCATCGGACGGTTCGCGGTCATCAGAGCAAAGGGCGGTCCAAGTGTGAAGGGTCAGCGCGAAAGAATCTGACTGCCTGTCAGAAAACCCTTGAAGTGCTTCCCGCCCTACTGCAACCTGTTCTCGTTCCACGAGAGGGGAGTTCGCCATGGGTGGGACGGAACACCTCACCGTGCAGCGCGAAGGCGCCACACTGGTGCTCACGCTCAACAGGCCGCAGGCCAGGAACGCGCTCTCGCTGCCGATGCTCGTCGGCCTCCACGACGGGTGGCTGGAGGCCGACGCGGACGACTCGGTCCGCTCGATCGTCCTCACCGGCGCGGGCGGCTCGTTCTGCTCCGGCATGGACCTCAAGGCCCTCGCCGGGAACGGCATGGCCGGCGAGGAGTACCGGGACCGGCTCAAGGCCGACCCCGACCTGCACTGGAAGGCGATGCTGCGCCATCACCGTCCGCGCAAGCCGGTGATCGCCGCCGTCGAGGGGTACTGCGTCGCAGGCGGCACCGAAGTGCTCCAGGGCACCGACATCCGCGTCGCCGCCGAGTCCGCCACCTTCGGCCTGTTCGAGGTGAAGCGCGGCCTGTTCCCCATCGGCGGCTCCACGGTCCGGCTGCAACGCCAGATCCCGCGCACCCACGCCCTGGAGATGCTCCTCACCGGCCGCCCCTACAGCGCCCGGGAGGCCGCCGCCATCGGCCTGGTCGGTCACGTCGTCCCCGACGGCACGGCACTGAGCAGGGCGCTGGAGATCGCCGAACAGATCAACTCCTGCGGCCCGCTGGCCGTCGAGGCCGTCAAGGCGTCCGTCTACGAGACCGCCGAGATGACCGAGACCGACGGCCTGGCCGCCGAACTCACCTGCGGCTGGCCCGTCTTCGACACCGCCGACGCCAGGGAAGGCGCCCGCGCCTTCGCCGAGAAACGACCACCCGTCTACAAGCGCGCGTAGCACTGCGCCCGCTCCGGCCGGTGCAGAGCCGCGGGCCGTCGGAGGCTGAGCGCGCGACTTCCCCGCGCCCCGGAGGGGCACGCCCCGTGCACGCCGATCTCGAAGGAGGCAGGCCCTCGATGTCCGCAGTTCTCAAGGCGCCGCTCGTCGTCGAATTCCCCTTCACCCGCTCCCTCGGGCCCGTCCAGAGCGCCTTCCTGACCGGCCTGCGGGAACGCGTGGTCCTCGGGGTGAAGACCCGCGACGGCCGCACCCTGGTCCCGCCCGTCGAGTACGACCCCGTCACCGCCGAGGAGATCAGCGACCTCGTCCACGTCGGTATCACGGGCACCGTCACCACCTGGGCCTGGAACCACGATCCCCGCCGCGGCCAGCCCCTGGACACGCCCTTCGCCTGGGTCCTGGTGCGCCTCGACGGCGCCGACACCGCCCTCCTGCACGCCCTCGACGCACCCGGCCCCGACGCAGTCCGCACCGGCATGCGCGTTCGCGTCCGCTGGGCCGAGGAACGCACCGGCGCCATCACGGACATCGCCTGCTTCGAGCCGTACGACGGAGAGGCCTCCACCGTCACCGTCCACGCGGGCGAGTTCGAGGACCCCGTCACCGGCATCGTCGCCGAGGCCCGCCTCGACTACACCTACTCGCCCGGCCGCGCCCAGACCGCCCATATCAACGCCCTCTCCGGCCGGCGGACCGTCGGCGAACGTTGCCCCTCCTGCCGCAAGGTGTACGTCCCCCCGAGGGGGGTGTGCCCCACCTGCGGGGTCGCCACGTCCGAGCAGGTCGAGGTGGGCCCGCGCGGCACCGTGACCACGTTCTGCATCGTCAACATCAAAGCGAAGAACCTCGACATCGAGGTGCCGTACGTCTACGCCCACATCGCCCTCGACGGCGCCGGCCTCGCGCTGCACGGCCGCATCGGCGGCATCCCCTACGACCAGGTCCGCATGGGCCTGCGCGTCGAACCCGTGTGGACCGAGGGCGCTCGCTACCCCGACCACTACCGGCCCACCGGCGAACCCGACGCGGACTACGACACCTACAAGGAGCTGCTGTGACGAGCGCACCGCGGGACCGCGAGATCGCCGTCGTCGCCTTCGCCCAGACCGACCACCGGCGCACCAGCGACGAGCTCTCCGAGGTGGAGATGCTGATGCCGGTGCTGCACGAGGTCCTCGACGCCACCCGCCTGAAGACCGCCGACATCGACTTCACCTGCTCCGGCTCCAGCGACTACCTCGCAGGCCGCGCCTTCTCCTTCACCCTCGCCCTCGACGGTGTCGGCGCCTGGCCGCCGATCTCCGAGTCGCACGTCGAGATGGACGGCGCCTTCGCCCTGTACGAGGCCTGGACGAAGCTCCTCACCGGCGACGCCGACACCGCCCTCGTCTACGCCTACGGCAAGTCCTCGCCCGGCTCGGTCCGCGACGTCCTGACCCGCCAGCTCGACCCGTACTACCTGGCCCCCCTGTGGCCCGACTCCGTGGCCCTCGCCGCCCTCCAGGCGCAGGCCCTCATCGACGCGGGTGACGCCGACGAGCACATCTTCGCCGGCGTGGCCTCGCGCAACCGTGAGGCGGCGCACGCCAACCCGCACGCGCAGCTGCGCGGCCCCGTGCCGCAGGGCGACTACCTCGTCCAGCCCCTGCGCACCGGCGACTGCGCGCCCATCGGCGACGGCGCCGCGGCCGTGATCCTCGCGGCGGGGGAGCGGGCCCGGGAACTGTGCGCACGCCCCGCCTGGATCCGCGGCATCGACCACCGCATCGAGGCCCACGCCCTGGGCGTGCGCGACCTGACCGACTCGCCGTCGACCCGCCTGGCCGCCGAGCGGGCCGGAGCCTTCGAACGGCCCGTCGACACCGCCGAACTGCACGCGCCCTTCACCGCGCAGGAGATCGTCCTGCGCAAGGCCCTCCGGCTGGGCGACGACGTGGACGTGAATCCCTCCGGCGGGGCGCTCGCCGCCCACCCGGTCATGGCCGCCGGCCTCATCCGCATCGGCGAGGCGGCCGCCCGCATCCACCGCGGCGAGTCCGACCGCGCCCTCGCCCACGCCACCTCCGGCCCCTGCCTCCAGCAGAACCTGGTCGCCGTACTCGAAGGGGAAGCCCGATGAGCAAGGAGCCCGTGGCCGTCGTCGGCATCGGCCAGACCAGGCACGTAGCGGCACGCCGGGACGTGTCCCTCGCGGGACTGGTCCGCGAGGCGGCGCAACGCGCCCTCCAGGATGCGGAGTTGACCTGGGCCGACATCGACGGCGTCGTCATCGGCAAGGCGCCCGACTTCTTCGAGGGCGTCATGATGCCGGAGCTCTATCTCGCCGACGCCCTCGGCGCCGTCGGCAAGCCCATGCTCCGCGTGCACACCGCCGGTTCCGTCGGCGGCTCCACCGCGCTCGTCGCGGCGAACCTCGTCGCGGCCCGCGTCCACGGCACGGTCCTCACCCTCGCCTTCGAGAAGCAGTCCGAGTCGAACGCCATGTGGGGCCTGTCGCTGCCCATCCCCTTCCAGCAACCCCTGCTGGCCGGGGCAGGCGGGTTCTTCGCACCGCACATCCGCGCCTACATGCGCCGCAGCGGCGCGCCCGAGACCATCGGGGCCCTGGTCGCCTACAAGGACCGCCGCAACGCGCTCAAGAACCCCTACGCCCACCTGCACGAACACGACATCACCCTCGACAGGGTGATGGCCTCGCCCATGCTGTGGGACCCGGTCCGCTACTCGGAGACCTGCCCCTCCTCCGACGGCGCCTGCGCCATGATCCTCACCGACCGCGCCGGCGCCGCCCGGTCGCCACGGCCGCCCGCCTGGATGCTGGGCGGTGCGATGCGCAGCGAACCGACCCTCTTCGCCGGCAAGGACTTCGTCTCCCCGCAGGCCGGGCAGGACTGCGCCGCCGACGTCTACCGGCAGGCCGGCATCACCGACCCCCGCCGCGAGATCGACGGAGCCGAGATCTACGTGCCGTTCTCCTGGTACGAACCCATGTGGCTGGAGAACCTGGGCTTCGCCGGCGAGGGCGAGGGCTGGAAGCTCACCGAGGCGGGCGTGACCGAACTGGACGGGGACCTGCCCGTCAACATGTCGGGCGGTGTGCTGTCCACCAACCCCATCGGCGCCTCCGGCATGATCCGCTTCGCGGAGGCGGCACTCCAGGTGCGGGGGCAGGCCGGGGAACACCAGGTGGACGGGGCTCGCAGGGTCCTCGGTCACGCCTACGGCGGCGGCTCGCAGTTCTTCTCGATGTGGCTCGTGGGCGACCGTCCCCCGGACTCCTGAAAGGTCCCCCTCACGTGCCCTGTCGGCCGTGGGACACGATGGCTAGGCTGGCCGCGGACGACGAACCGGGAGGAGCACCGACGTGGCCGAGACCACCACCCAGCAGCGCCCGCTCACAGGCTGGGACAAGCCGGAGCTTGACCTCACAGACGCACAGTGGCAGTCCAGCAGCCGAGGGCGGGGGGATGTCCAGATCGCCTTCGTGGAGGGCTTCATCGCCATGCGCAACAGTGCCCGCCCGGAGAGCCCCTCGCTGATCTTCACGCCCGCCGAGTGGGGCGCCTTCGTCTCGGGAGCGCGGGAGGGGGAGTTCGACCTCACCTGAGGACGGGGTGCGGCGTTCCGGGCTGTCGGGAGGCGACGGCCGATCCGGGGGCGTTCGTTCCGTCCGCATTTCCGGACACGCCACCGGAGGCGTCCTCCCGGAGCCACCGCCTGAGTCAGGCTGGCCCCGGGAGGGGACGGCCGGATCCCGGAGGTGAGGAACCCATGAGCAGTGATGGCCGCCGCCCGCGACGCCGAGTGCCCTGTCGTCGTGGTGCCCCGGTCCGGACGCGAGGCCGAGGCGCCGGGAGGTCCCGGGGCCACCTCGTCGCGGCCTCACGGGACGCCGACCTCGTCGTCGTGGGCCCCACCGGCGGTGCCTGCTCTCACCCGTCCGGCATGATGGGCTCGGTCAGCCACGCCGTCCTGCTGCACGCCGTGAGCCCGGTCGCCGTGGTGCCGCCGTCCCCCTCGGAGGACTGACCCGCCGTACCGGATGCGGTCGAGGCCACCCGCCGTGGTGCAGCCGTCGCCCCGGGGGACCGACCCGTGGTAATGGATACGGTCGGGCCTATCATTAGCCACATGCGGGAAACGATCAGCAGGGACGCCCGGCTCGCCCTGGACCTGGCCCTCACCGTCCGCCACGACGGCAACGGCGGCGTCGCCGACGACCTGACCGACCCGGCAGACCTGACCGCGTGGGTCCGGGCCCACCCCGAAGCCCTGCCGGCCGGTGCCCGCAGCCGAGCCGACGACCGGGGCGCGACGCCGCAGCCGTCCGACGGTGACCGGCACACGGCCGGTGCGGACGCCCAGGGGATGGCGCCGCAGCCCGGTGACGGCGACAGCGGCCGCCAAGCCGCCGGATTCACCGCCGACGCCGCGCAGCTCGCCGCCGTCCGCGCCTTGCGGGCCGCCGTCCGCGCACTCTTCGCCCGGGCCGTACGCCCCGGCGAGCCGAGCCCCGCGGATGCGGCACGCCTCATGCCCGTGCCGGATGCGGTGCGGCACCTGAACGAGGCGGCCGCCCGCACCCCCACCGTGCCGGTCCTCGACTGGCCCGAGGGCGTGACCCCGGTCGTCCACCGAAGGCCCGCCGACGCCGGCGACGACCTGACCGCGTCCCTCGCCCACGCCGTGATCGCGTTCCTCGCGAGTCCCGACCGCGACCGGCTGCGGGCCTGCCACGCACCGCGCTGCGTCCGGTACTTCCTCAAGGAACATCCGCGCCAGGAGTGGTGCAAGCCCTCCTGCGGCAACCGCGCCCGCGTGGCACGCCACCACCAGCGGCACAGGACGACGGCCTAGACCGGCCGGGCCCCACCGGGTGGTCCGGCACCACTCCCGGCACAGGGCGTCAACCCGGCCCCCCCGGTCCGCCGCCCGCCCCGCACTTCGCAGGCCGTGGCACGTACCATGGGCGACATGTCGTTCCTCCGCCGCCGCAGCGCCACTCCCGCCGGGCCCGACTTCGACGTACTGGCCATGGACCCGGGCGACTGGCCCGGCAATCTCGGTGCGGGACTGCTGCCCGCGCCCGACGGCACCTGCCAGGGCGTCTTCCTGCGCTATGACCTGTTCGGCGGCCGCGGCCCCGCGATGATCATCGGCAATCTGCCGGAGGGCTCCCCGGCCCGTGACGTCCCCGAGGGCGAGGTCCCCTTCGAGGTGGCCCAGCTGCTGCTGGCCCTGGAGAACGACGAGGAGGTCACCGTCGTCAGCACCGAGGACGTACCGGTCATGCAGGGCGACAACCTCCTGATCGTGCGCCGCGTCAAGCTCTCCGAGAGCCGGATCTCCTGCGTGCAGTTCGACCGCAGCGACAACGTCCTCGTGACCATCGCCGCATGGGACCGCCCCATCACGGACGACCTCTACGCCCTCCTCAAACCGCTGCCCGCGGAACTCTTCCAGCAGGACTGAGCCGAACCGCCGCACACGAAGGGGCCGTCGTACACCTGGCCAGGTGTACGACGGCCCCTTCGTCCCCGTCAGCGGGTGCCGACCGCCGCGCGCACGGCGCGCCGGGCCAACTGGCAGTCGTCGTGCAGCCGCCGCAGCAGCAGCCTCTGCTCCTCGCCGGTCGGCGCGGCACCCGGATGGGCCGTGCCCGGTGCCGCCGGGGCCGGATCGTGCATCGAGCGTTGCACGGCCGTCTCGTAGGTCCGGATCTCACGGGTCAGCACCAGCATCAGGTTCACCAGGAAGGCGTCCCTGGACGCGGGCCCCGCCGACTGTGCGATCTGGCTGATCTGACGACGGGCGACCGGTGCGTCCCCGAGCACCGACCACAGGGTCGCCAGGTCGTATCCCGGCAAGTACCAGCCCGCGTGCTCCCAGTCCACCAGCACTGGACCGGCCGGTGACAGGAGAATGTTCGACAGCAGTGCGTCGCCGTGGCAGAACTGGCCCATGCCCTGCCGTCCGGAGGCCTGCGCGATCCCGTGCAGCAGCTTCTGCAGGTCGCCCAGGTCCCGGTCGGTGAGCAGGCCCAGCTCGTGGTACCGGGAGATCCGGGCCGCGTAGTCGAGCGGGGCGTCGAACGTACCCGCGGGCGGCCGCCAGGCGTTCAGCCGGCAGATCGCGCCGAGTGCCGCTCTGATGTCGGACCGGGGCGGCGCCTCCGCCGGGTGCCGCTGGAGCGCCGCCACCCGGCCCGGCATCCGCTCGATCACCAGCGTGCAATGGTCCGGGTCCGCCGCGATCAGTCTCGGCGCCCGCACGGGTGGGCGGTGCCGGACGAACGAGCGGTATGCCGCTATCTCGTGGCGGATCCGCTCCGACCAGGCGGGGGAGTGGTCCAGTAAACACTTGGCGACAGCCGTGCTGCGACCGGTCGTGCCGACCAGGAGCACGGACCGTCCGTTGCGGCGCAGCACCTGCACCGGGGCGAACTCCGGGCAGATGCGGTGCACGGACGCGATCGCCGTGCGCAGCTGCGCGCCCTGAGGGCCGGACAAGTCGAGTCTCCCGCTGAGCGGTTGGTTACCGAGGACCGCGCCGCGCCGAGCCCGGCCCGCACCGAGCACGGGGGCCGCCGACCGCGCGGGGGCGAGGTAGGGGCCGCTGTCCGTGGGACGCGGGTGCAGCGACCGGGGCGGTGCGGACACGGAGGACGATGCTGCGTACATGGGCGAAACAGATCCCTTCGTGTGCCTGCGACGACAGCGCACCACCCGGCCCGGATGCCCGGGGAAACCCTGGGGAGTGTCCCTGGCGACCGGGTCGGGGTGGCGCGTTCCTACCTGACACCGGATGGCCGGTGGCACACCATCTGGCGCACCCTGGCGAACCCTGGCGAATAGTCGCCCGGCATGTCTCCCCGGGCTACTGTCAACTCAGCCGAGAACCTGGGGGCTTGACGTGAGCGGACAACCCAACACCCGGCTCGCGGACCTGTTCGGCCTGGCCGGCTGGTCCAAGGGCGAACTCGCGAGGCTGGTCAACCGGCAGGCGGCGGCCATGGGCCATCCCCAGCTGTCGACCGACACCTCCCGGGTGCGGCGGTGGATCGACACGGGAGAGATCCCGCGCGATCCGGTGCCGCGGGTGCTGGCGGCTCTGTTCACCGAGCGTCTCGGCCGTGTCGTGACCATCGAGGACCTCGGTCTGGTCCGGCACGGGCGTGCGGGGAAACGGCAGGGCGGCGGGAGCGCGGATGCTCCCGACGGCGTGCCGTGGGCGCCCGAGCGGACGGCTGCGGTCCTCACCGAATTCACGGGAATGGACCTCATGCTCAACCGACGCGGCTTGGTGGGCGCGGGCGCCGCGCTCGCCGCGGGATCCGCACTCAGCAGCGCCATGCACGACTGGCTGCACACCGACCCTTCCCTGGCTGGCGACGCCCCCGACCTCGACCATCCCCTGCACGCCGACCCCGCTGGGTTCGACCGCTACGAGGCCGCCCCCATCGGGTCGCAGGAGATCGAGGAACTGGAGCGCTCGGTCGAGGTGTTCCGCGCCTGGGACGCGGCCCGCGGCGGCGGGCTCCAGCGCAAGGCCGTGGTGGGCCAGCTCAACGAGGTGGGCGGCATGCTCGCCTACCGTCACCCACCCCACCTCCAGCGGCGCCTGTGGGGCGTCGCCGCCAACCTCGCCGTCCTCGCGGGCTGGATGTCGCACGACGTCGGTCTGGAGCCCACGGCCCAGAAGTACTTCGTCATCGCCGCGCACGCGGCCCGGGAGGGCGGGGACCGTCCCCGCGCGGGCGAGGCACTGTCCCGCGCGGCCCGCCAGATGGTGCACCTGGGCAGACCGGACGACGCCCTGCACCTGATGAAGCTCGCCACGTCCGGTTCCGGTGACGAGGTGCTGCCCCGCACCCGGGCGATGCTCTTCACCGTCGAGGCCTGGGCACAGGCCTCCATGGGCAAGGGCCAGGCGATGCGCCGCACTCTGGGGCGGGCGGAGGACCTGTTCGTCTCCGACAAGGCCGATGTCCCACCGCCGGACTGGATGCAGACCTTCAAGGAGGAGGACCTGTACGGCATGCAGGCACTGGCCTACCGCACGCTCGCCGAGTTCGAGCCGGGCGCGGCGGTGCATGCCCAGCACTACGCGGAGAAGGCCCTGGCCCTGCGGGTCGACGGCCGGCAGCGGTCGAAGATCTTCGACTACCTGTCGATGGCCTCGGCCTGCTTCATCGGGGACGACCCCGAACAGGCCGACCGGTACGCGCGACTGGCCCTGGTGTCGATGGGGTCCAACTCCTCCCATCGCACCTGGGACCGGCTGCGTCAGATGTACCGGCTCACGGCCGAGTACTCCGGCTACCCGAAGATCCAGGAGTTGCGGGAGGAGATCAAACTGGCCCTGCCGAGGACGAAGGGCAGAGGTGCCAACCACGCACAGGCCTGAGCCGGGCGGGGTTCCTCAGGACGTCACTTTGGCCATGAGCACACAGGCGTTGTCCTCGCGCGGGCCCTCGCCGAACTCCTGGACCACGGTCCGCACGCAGTCCTCCGCGGTGCGGTTCACGGCCAGGCGGGGTGCCAGGCCGAGGAGCAGCTGTGCGGCCGCCGATCCCGTGTGCCCGGGCACCAGCCCGTCGGTGTGCAGGAGCAGCAGGTCGCCCACCTCGAGCGTCTCTTCGGCCTGCCCGTAGACGGCGCCCGAGGTGGCGCCGAGCAGGACGCCGTCGGGTGCGTTCAGTACCCTGCCCGTCCCGTTGCGGAACAGCAGCGGGGCGGGGTGTCCGGCCTGCGCCCAGACCAGGGTCCGGGTGGCGGGCCGGTAACGGCAGCAGACGGCGCTGCCCAGGGCGGGCTGCACGGTGGCGTCGAGTAACTGGTTCAGCCAGGCCATCAACTGCCCCGGTTGCGCACCGGCCATGGCCATGCCGCGTACGGCACCGAGCAGCATGGTCATGTTCGATGTGACGCCGACGCCCTGGCCGGTGAGATCGCCGACGCTGAGGAGCGTTTCGCCGTCGGTCAGTTCGAGTGCGTCGTACCAGTCGCTGCCGATGAGTGTGTTCGTCGCGGCCGGCAGGTGGTGGGAGGCGAGGTCGAGGGTCCTGGGGCCGCGGTGCGGGAGCCGCAGGGAGCCGCGCCACTGCGGCAGCACGGCCTCCTGCAGTTCGACCGCGAGCCGCTGCTCGCTCCGCGCGGCCTCCTGGTGGTGGTGGAGCGAGTCACGGGTCTCGCTCACCGCCCGCTGGCTGCGGCGCAGTTCGCTGACGTCGCGCAGTACGGCCCACATCGAGGCGGTGCTGCCGTCGGTGTCGAGCACCGGTTCGCCCATCATGTGGACGGTCCGTACGTCGTCGCCCCGGCGGGTGATGCGGAACTCGCCGTCGATGGGCCGCGCGTCGACGAGGCAGTCGGTGACCATCGCCGTCAGTTTCGACCGGTCCTCGTCCACCACGAGGGACGGCAGCTCGTCGAGGGTGAGGGGAGGAGCGGCCGGGTCGCGGCCCAGGATCTGGTAAAGCTCCCCGGACCAACTGGCCTCGTCCGTCAGGAGGTTCCACTCGGCGCTGCCGACCCGGCTGAGCAGTGAGCCCGGTGCGGATGCGGTGGGGTTCGGGTCCGCCGCCGTGGGCGGGGGGCCGTCCCTTAACTGAGCCAGGTGCTCGTCGAGGTCGTTGAGCTGGTGCAGGGCCAGGTCGTACAGGGCGCGCTGCCAGCGCTCGCGCGGGTGATCCGCGCCTTCCCCCTCGGCGTCGCGGCGCACCGCGTCCACGTCGCCCTTGAGCCGCCGCGTCTGCGATATGAGCGCGTCGACCGAGCCGCGGCGGGGCGGCTGGGCGGCTGGGCGGTCCGCGGAGAGGTGGGACGGCATGACGCACTCCGATGCGGGGACGGTACGACCAAGGCGGACGGAGGGACCGTTACGACTGTTGCACAGCCCGCGACGCCCTGTAAGGGATTCGACGACACACGATACGGTGGTGCTTCTGGCATATGCCACAGTCTCACTGAGTTACTCCGAGGTAGGCGCGGAGTGCGCCACCCGGAGATCCAAGTCGTAGACTACACACGGCAGTTGAGGCCCGGTCGGGGCGCCGGTGCGGTTCTGCTTCGACTGTTCGACGGTCCTGTGTTCGAGCGAGGCGGGCGGCCGCCTGGTACCCCTGACGAATGGAGCCGTTTCGCCCACCGATGAGTTTTCGGTGATCGCGCAGTCCACCCCTCGACATGAAGGGAGCGCACCATGCGTAAGATCATCATTTGCACGTTCCTGTCGCTGGACGGCGTCATGCAGGCGCCGGGCGGTCCGGACGAGGACGCCGAGAGCGGCTTCGAGCACGGTGGCTGGCAGAAGCCGGTGTCCGACGACGAGGTCGGTGCGGCCATCGCCGGTTGGTACGAGCCCTGCGACGCGATGCTGCTCGGCCGTAAGACGTACGACATCTTCGCGGCGTACTGGCCGACCGCCGATCCGGGCAACCCGTTCACCGAGCGTATGAACAGCATGCGCAAGTACGTGGCGTCCCGGACCCTGACGTCCCTGGAGTGGGAGAACTCCACGCTGCTGGAAGGCGACGTCGCCGACGCCGTTCGCGAATTGAAGGCGTCCGACGGCGGCGACATCAACGTCGTCGGCAGCGGCGACCTCGCCCAGACGCTCATGCGACACGACCTGGTCGACGAGTACCGGCTCACCATCCATCCAGTGATCATCGGCACCGGCAAGCGGCTGTTCGCCGACGGAGCGGTCCCCACTTCTCTCGAGCCGGTCAGCGTCTCGACGACGAAGAGCGGCACGGTCGTCGGCGTCTACCGGCCGACCGGCAAGCCCGGCTACGACAGCTATTAGGGTCTGCCGGCGGAACTGCCGTCCCCTGCCGCCTCAACTCAGTACCGCAGTACCCCGGCCATGCCGTCCGCCTCGCCGAGTGTGCCGTCCGGTACGAAGCGGACGTCGGCACCGGTCTCCAGGCACTGTTCGACGATCTCGTCCACGATGTCCTCGCGGGAGTCGAGGTCGCCGGATTCGGCGAGGATCAGATGGTCCCCGGCGTCGCGGACCGTCACCCGGTAGTTCTCCTCGACGGCCAGCAGCCGGACGCGGCCGTCCCGGGCGCTCTGCCACAGCTCGTCGACACCGGCGGCGAACTCCCGGCGCCCGCGGGCCGTTTCGAGGGCGCGGGTCACGGCGTCCGTGTTCCTGCGGGCCTCCGCCTCGACCACCGGCCGCACGGCCTGCCACACCACCTCGGGGGTCCCGTGGGCGAGCCCGCCGTGCGGGATGCGCACCGCGCTCCGGGCGGCGGTGCCGACCTCGTCCAGCAGGGAGAGGGCGGCCGGCTCGCCGGTGACGTACAGCTGCCTGGGATGATCGCGCAGCACGGTGCTCATCGCGGTGGCGGCCTCGCGGAGGAACTGGCGGGTGCGTTCTTCCCGGAAGGCGCTCGGGGTGTCTCCGGTTCGCTGCTGCCGCTCCGGGTCGAAGTTCTCCACGCGCCGGGTCAGCGGGAAGCCGCCGAGACGGGCCGCGGCGACCCGGTCGACGCCGCCGTTCCACAGCGTGACCCGGTCCGCGGCGAGCGACAGGACCCAGTAGGGCCGCCCGGCTGTCTGGGCGGAGACGAGGTTGCGGGTGAGGAAGGTGTCCGAGAGCACCACGCGTTCGGGTACGGACCTGGCCAGCGACCACACCTGGTGCTCGCCCGGAGCGGCGAAGATCGCCAGGCCGTCCTCGGTGTGTGTCAGGTCGACCTCGGTCAGGGCCCGGTCGAGGTGCCCGGCGACCTCGGTGCGCCGTTCGCGGGTGACGGCCGGATCGGCCTCCAGCTGCCGCTTGGCCTCGGCCACCACGTTGCGCAGCCGGACCTGGTCCTGGGTGTTGTAGGGATCGCGCCGATGGGTCGGCGTCAGCACGGAGACCGCGGGATAGGGGCGCGGGCGCCGCAGCTCGGCAAGGGTCGCGGGACTCAGAACGCTCTCCATGACAGAACGATAGAGCGAATTCACGAAGAGGGCATTTGGGGCAGTCGATCTCATTCGTCGTCGTGGTCGGAGCCGCAGGAACTGCCGTCCGGCGGCAGCGTTCCGTACAGCAGGAAGGCGTCGACCTTGCTGTGCACACACTTCGACGAGCCGTAGCCGGTGTGGCCCTCGCCCCGGTTGTCGAGCACCACCGCCGACGATCCGAGCCGCCTCGCCGTCTCCACCGTCCAGCGGTACGGCGTGGCCGGGTCGCCCCGGGTGCCGACGAGCAGCATCCTCGGCGTCTCGACGTCCTTGACGTCGTCGCGGATGTAGTCGGTGCCCTTGGGGCGGCCGTAGCACATCAGTACCTGGGTGAGCCGGTACCGTCCGAACACCGGTGACGCCTGCTCGTAGCGGGCGCGCAACCGGCCGAGGTCCTCGGTGACCTGCTTGGCGGCGGGGCGGTCGGGATCGTCGGCGCAGTTGACCGCCATCAGTGCCGCCGGCAGGTTGTCGAGGGGGATGTCCGCCGGGTCGGTGAGTCCGGCGTGCGGGGCGCGCCGCAGAGGCAGGGTGAAGCCCCCGGACAGGAACGCCTCCAGGCCGCGGGTGTCGCCGTCCTCCAGCAACTGGCCGACGGCCCGCTGCAACGACGGCCACAGCTCCCTGCTGTAGAGGCCCTGCCCGAGGGCGCCCGCGAAGTCCTGGCCGGTGAACGCCTCGCCGAAGTCGGTCGGCAGCGGGTCCTTGTCGAGCGACTCGACCACCTGTACGACGTGCTCCCGGGCCTCTCGGGGATCCCGTCCGAACGGGCAGGCGATGTCCTCGGTGCACCAGGTCAGGAAACTCTCCAGCGCGGTCTGCTGTCCCTGGGCGCTCGCCACGCCCTGGTCGGCCAGCGGTTCGGTCAGTGTGTCGACACCGTCCAGCACCATCCTGCCGACCTTCTCGGGGTACTGGGCCGCGTACACCGCGCCGAGCCGGCTCCCGTAGGAGAAGCCCAGGTAGTTGAGCTTGTCGTCGCCGAGCGCGTCGCGCATGACGTCCAGGTCGCGGGCGGCGTTGACCGTGCCGATGTGGGGCAGGACAGGGCCCGAGTGCTCGGTGCACTCGGCCGCCGCCGCGCGCAGGTCTTCGAGCACGGCCCCGGGATCGGCCACGTCGGCGTTGCCGTCCGTCGCGTCCAGTGCGTTGTCCGAAGCGTTTCCGCAGCTGACCGGCGAGGAGCGGCCGACGCCGCGAGGGTCGAAGGAGACCACGTCGTAGCCGTTCGTCAGGCCCATGAAGTCCTTGCCGCCCATGGCGAGTTGGGCCACGCCCTGACCGCCGGGGCCGCCGAAGTTCAGCAGCACCGAGCCCCGGGACCTGCCCGTGGCCCGGTAGCGGGCGACGGCGAGGTCGAGGCTGCCCTTGCCGGGCCTGGCGTAGTCGAGCGGGACGGTGACCTTCCCGCACTGGAGGTCCTTCGGCATGTCCATGCCCTCGCACCTCGACCAGGTGACCTTCTGATCGTAGAAGCGCGCCAGGCCGGGCGGGGGGCCGTCGGCGGCCGGCAGTGCCGTGCCCAGCAGGGCGAGCCCGGCCGTGCCGGTGACCGCGCAGCGCCGTACCGAGGGGCGCGTGGACAGCTTGGCCAGCATCGATGCCTCCAGGGACGCGGGGCGACCCGCAGTGGACCGGGACGCCCTCGCTCACCATATGCGCGCCCCGAAGGCCTCGCCTCCGGGCGGGCGGGGCCGCGCGGCGAACCGTGTCCCGCGAGGCCCGCCCCCGTTCGAGCCCACACGCGGAGCCGGTAGACGAAGGGTTTTACCGCTAGTTCGACAACCGGCCCGCTCGATGGAGTGAAAGGCCGATAAGCCATAACTCGGACCGGGCGGGCGGCGTTCTCCCGGGTGCGGGTGAGTGCCCGCGACGATGTCTGGAAGGCAGGGGTCCATGCGAAGGATGACCCGAAACGGAGTGATCGCCGTCGCCGCCGCCTCGGGCGCGATGGCCGTGACCGTCCCCGCGTACGCCGGTTCCGGCGCGGACGGCTCGGCGGCCGGTTCACCGGGGGTGGTCTCGGGCAACACCGTCCAGCTGCCGGTGCACGTCCCGGTGAACGTGTGCGGGAACACCGTGAACGTGGTGGGGCTGCTGAACCCCGCCGCCGGCAACAGCTGCGCGAACCGGGACGAGGGGCGGGGCGGTCGGCCGGGCGGGTCCGGCGGCGCGGTCGCCGAGGGCAGCGGAAAGGGTTCACCGGGAGTGATCTCGGGCAACGTCGTGCAGCTGCCGGTCGACGTCCCCGTCAACGTCACGGGCAACTCGGTCGACGTGGTCGGCATCGGCAACGCCTCGACCGGCAACGAGTCCTCGAACACCCCCGGCGACCACCGCCCGGTCCGCCCCCAGCATCCGCCGAAGCCGGTCCCGAGGCCGACACCGCCTCCCCGGCCGAACCCGGCCCCCGAACCGGCTCCGCGCACCGTCCCGCACGCCAGGGGCGCCCTGGCCCACACGGGCACGGACCACACCCTCCAGGCCGTGGCGGCGAGCGCGGCACTGGTCGCCGGGGGAGTGGTGCTGCGCCGCAGGTTCCGTCCGGGAGCGGACGACTGACCCGTACGGGGGCTACACCGCCTCCGCCACCGCCGTGAGCAGCACCATTCCCGCATCGCCGTGGTCCGGCAGGGCCGGGTTCATGTCGAGACGGGTCACCTCCAGCTCCCGGGTCAGAGGCGCGAAGACCTCCGTGACGGCGGCCGGGTTCACCGGACACCCCGGCCAGCGGGAGGCCGGCCCGATGCGGTACGTCGGCATGTTCTCCATGAAGGCGGCGACCAGTCGGCCGCCCGGCCGGACCGTGCGGACGAAGGTGCGGCAGAAGTCGGCGAACTCGGCGAAGTCCTCCGTCGCGCCCTCGGCGACGAAGTGCATGGAGGCGAGTTCGTACGTGCCCCGTGGCAGGGACCGGACGTCGGCGTGGACGACGTTGACCGGCGCCAGCGCACCGGCCAGGGTCGCCGGCACCTCGGGGTTGAGTTCCCGGCACAGCGCGTGGAACGGCAGCCAGCTCGCGTCGGGACGGTGACAGATCTGGTCCGTGAGGTAGGCGACGTTGCCCGCTCCCGCCTCGACGGCGTCGATCCCGCGGCTCGCGGCGGACGCGAGCATCAGAGGGTAGAGGTTGGGGCCCGCCCCGAACTCCACCGAGCGATCGATGCCGCCGGGCGGAAGGCGCCGGTAGTAGGCGCTGTGGTGCGCGATCACCGCCGCGTCCCAGGGGTGCACCTCGCGGTAGTTCTCCGCGAGGTAGTCGGCAACCGGCCAGCGGTCCCAGTCCACGTCGTCGTTGTGCGTCGTCATGACCGGTGGTCCTTCAGCGGCACGGGGAAGGTGCGGGCGGCCGGGCCGGGGTCGTGATCAACCGGCTGCCGTCCGCTTCGGAGTCGATCGCCGTGAGCTGCTCCCGGAAGCCCACCCGGTCCTGCGGCGCCGTTGCGCCGGTCCTGTCGCGCACGGTCATGTGCACGACGATGACCCTCGCAACCAGTGCGAGGTGGACGGCCATGAGCCGACGGGCCGACAGCGAAGACATGATGCCTCCCCCCGTCGGGGAGAGCGGGGCGTACGCCTCGTCTTGCGTCTGGTTCTGACTGAAATCGATCATAGGTTCGCCCGAGGGGCTCTGCATCTCGGGCAGCCGCCCCACCCCTCGGGCCCGTGGCCCCCGGGCGGGCGCGTCCGGGCCCTCAGTCGCGTCCGAGGTGGAACCTGACGTGCAAGTCCCTGACCTGGTCGATCAGTTCGGGTACAGGGCCGTCCACGGCTACATGAGGTGCCACCTCGTGCACGGGCAGTGTCCGGACCGCCGGCTCGGGGGCACCCAACTCCCGCAGCCAGGAGCCGAGTTGTCGGGACGATGCGACGTAGACGATCCGGCCGAGGCCGACCCAGGCGTGGGCGGCCGCACACATCGGGCAGTGTTCACCGGAGGTGTAGACCGTGGCGGCCGCCCGTTCCTCGGGTGTGAGGTGCGAAGCCGACCAGCGGGCCAGCTCGAACTCGGGGTGCCGGGTGCGGTCGCCCGAGGCCACCCGGTTGTGGTCCTCGCCGAGGACGGTGCCGTCGCCGCTCACCAGTACCGAACCGAACGGTTCGTCCCCGGCCTCCAGGGCTTGGGCCGCGAGTTCCACGCAGCGGCGCAGATACGGCAGCTCCGTGTCCTTCACGACCATGGGACCGACCCCTCGCGAGACGATGTGATCGCCAGGACCTTATGGCACCTGCGCATCAGGGGAAAGGAACGGGGTGGCGTGACGGGAGGGGCGTCTGATGCGCCGTAAATCCTTTGCCTTCCGGCCCGGTGGCTGCTGAAGTCTGCCCATGGATCATGCCGAGTTGCTTGCCCTGTTCGACCGTGACCTGCGGGTGGGGGCCCGGCCGGACGGTCCCGGTGCCCGGGTCGAGCGGACCGGCGGTGTCGTGCGCCAGGTCGCCTCCTCGGGGGGCTGGAACGGCATCGTGTGGTCCGCCCTCGACGAGGCCGGGGCCGACGCGGCGATCGCCGGACAGATCGACCACTACACCCGGCTCGGCCTCGACTTCGAGTGGAAGCTGTACGGGCACGACCGGCCGGCCGGCCTCGAGCGGCGGCTGCGCGCGGCCGGGTTCACGCCCGGGCCCGAGGAGACGCTGATGATCGGCGAGGTCGGTGCTCTCGCCCTCGACACCGAACTGCCCGAGGGCGTGAGCGTCGTGCCGGTCACCGACCCGGCGGGCGTCGATCACGTGGCCGACGTCCACGAGAAGGCGTTCGGCGCGGACAGCTCCTGGCTGCGACACCAGCTCCTCGCCCGGCTGTCGGCCGACCCGGACACCGTCGTCGCCGTCGTGGCCATGGCCGGTGACCAGCCGGTGAGCGCGGCCCGCATGGAACTCGTGCCCGGCACCCCCTTCGCCGGTCTGTGGGGCGGCGGCACGGTCCGGGGCTGGCGCGGACGGGGCATCTACCGCTCCCTGGTCGCCCACCGCGTCCGGGCCGCCGCGGCCCGCGGCTACCGCTACCTGCAGGTCGACGCCTCCAGCGAGAGCAGGCCGATCCTGGAACGGCTCGGCTTCGCGGCGCTGACGACCACGACTCCGTACGAGTACACGGCGTCGCCGTAGCCGCACAGATCGCCGTCGATGACCCGCATCGTGGCGCTGCTCGAGGTGAAGGGGCTCACCGAGCCGCCCTGCTCAAGCCCTCCGCGCCACGCGTCGAGCGGTGGAAAGCTCGCCGCGACGTGGCCGGTCGGTCACCGTCGAGGCTCGTGTCACGAGGAGCGGTGGGCAGGGTATGAAAGGGCCGGTCCGGGGTGCGGACCGGCCCTCGGTTCCCATCCGGCGTATTACGGCCTGGGCGAGGCCTTCGCCGCCGTTCCGGCGCACACCAGCCCCAGGATCACGGCCAGTGCACCGATGACGATGTTGTTCCACACGACACCGGCGTCCGGGCTGTCGCCGACGATCCAGGGCGAGATGATCATCCACACCCCGAGGGCACACATGGCCCAGCTCAGGCCGTACATGCGCTCCGGAGCGCGAGTGAACCCGAGCGCCAGCAGGCCGATCGCGATGCCCATGATCAGGTTGTGGGTCACGAGCGCCGGCTGACTGGTCGTGTAGTGGACTATCCACGGGGAGGCGGCGCAGTACAGACCGAGCAGGAAGACCGGTCCGTCGACGAGCGCCACATCACGGCCGCCGAGCATGCGGGCGTAACGGTCCCGCATCTCGGAGGCGTCGGGGTGGGTGGTGATGTCACCTCTGGTGTGCGAGACGTTGGCCATGACTCGTCTCCTTCATGGTGCAGGGCGACCGCGTCTGGAGGGGTGCGGTAAACGCCGCGTAAGCGTCATTCTGCTCTTATTTTCCCTTTATGTGTAGAGATCGGGGGAGGGGCGGAATCCACCCGGCGGTACAGGCCCGGCGGTACATGTCCGGACGGATCGGGGGCATCCGGATGTCTACGACAGTGACCGGCGACGTCGTCCGGCGGGCGGCGCGGGACAGGGAGGGCAGCGGACGTGACCACGGCCATCGGCGCGAAGGTGTTGGAGCGGTTCCCGGCGGGGTCCCCGCGCGGATCGTGGCCCGCGGAGGAGTACGCGGCACGCCGCCGCGCCGAGGGAGAGCCGGCCACCGTCGTGATGGACCTGGAGTCGGACGCCTTCCTCGTGGTCGTTCCGGCGGACGGCGACTGAGACCCGCGCCGACCGCACACAGCGCGCCCCTCGGCTCGTACCGAACCGGGAGGGCGCGCACGGCTTTTCGCGGTGCCGTTCGTGAACGGGCCGTTCGGGGTGCCGTTCGTGAACGGGCCGGTCCGGGATACGAGATGAGCCGCGATTTCCTTGACGGCCCTCGACCTCCACTGCCACGATCCATGGCATGACCATGCGACTGGACCTCACGCGGCGACGCCACGTCGACCTCGCTCGTGTCTCCAGCGCTTCCTGTCGCGCCGCAGCCTGAGTCTCCCGGCTCGCCGCTTCTCCTCACCGCCGTATCCGCCGCCGTCCGCCATGTGCCGGTGGCACGCCCTGAGCGGTGATCTTTCCCCCGCCCGAACTCGGCACTTTCCCACGCCCTGCGAATGTGGCGTACCCGAGTCCGGCGATGCCCCGCGCAGTCGCGCCTTCTCCCCGAATCGAGGGCCCATGGCCACCGTGCTGTCCGTCTCCGGCAGTCCCTCCGCCTCCTCCCGCACCAGCCGATTGCTGCGCCACCTGGACAAGCGGCTGGCGGCCCAGGGGCATGACGTGATCCCGCTCGACGTCCGCACCATCCCCGCCGAGGCCCTGCTCGGCGCCGACTTCCGTCACCCGGCCATCGTCGAGGCCACCGAACTGTTCGCCCGGGCCGACGGCGTCGTCATCGGCACACCCGTCTACAAGGCGTCCTACTCCGGTGTCCTGAAGGCCCTGCTGGACCTGCTCCCGCAGTACGCCCTGACCGGCAAGACCGTGCTGCCGCTCGCCACCGGCGGCAGCGTGGCCCATGTCCTGGCCATCGACTACGCCCTGCGCCCGGTCCTCAACTCCATGGGTGCGGACCACATCGTGCAGGGCTGGTTCACCCTCGACAAGCACCTCACCGCTCACGACGACGGCTCCCTGATCGTCGCGCCGGACGCCACCGAGGCCCTGGACCAGGTGGTCGACCAGTTCTCCGCGGCGCTCGGCCGCACCCGGCTGCTCGCCGTGGCGGGCTGACGCCGCCCGCCGCCGCACGCACGTCCCCCTCGATCGGAGTTCCCCGTGTCCCTCACGTTCCACTGGTTCCTGCCCACCAACGGCGACAGCCGTCATGTCGTCGGCGGCGGTCATGGCACCCCGGCCACCGCGTCCGGGCGGGACCGGCCGCCCACGGTCGCCTACCTGAGCCAGATCGCCCGGGCCGCCGAGGAAGTGGGGTTCGCGGGAGCGCTCACGCCCACCGGTGCCTGGTGCGAGGACGCCTGGCTCACCACCGCGATGGTCGCCCAGCACACCGAACGCCTGAAGTTCCTCGTCGCCTTTCGGCCCGGCCTGATCTCCCCCACGCTCGCCGCGCAGATGGCGGCCACCTTCCAGCGGCAGACCGGCGGGCGGCTGCTGCTCAACATCGTCACCGGCGGCGAGAACAAGGAGCAGCGCGCCTTCGGGGACTTCCTCGACAAGGACGGCCGCTACCGCCGTACCGGTGAGTTCCTGCAGGTCGTGCGGGAATTGTGGCGGGGTGGCACCGTCGACCTGCAGGGCGAGCACGTCCGGGTGGAGGAGGCGGCACTGGCCCGGGTGCCCGACCCCGTGCCCGAGGTGTACTTCGGCGGTTCCTCGCCCATCGCGGGGGAGATCGCCGCCCGGCACGCCGACGTCTACCTCACCTGGGGTGAACCCCCGGCCCAGGTCGCCGAGAAGATCGCCCGGCTCAGGTCGCTGGCCGCCGCCCAGGGCCGCACCCTGCGCTTCGGCATCCGGCTGCACGTCATCACCCGGGACACCGCCGAGCAGGCCTGGGCCGAGGCGGACCGGCTGCTCGACGGCTTCGATCCGGAGACGGTGGCGTCGGTGCAGGCCGGTCTCTCCCGCAGCGAGTCCGAGGGGCAGCAGCGCATGCTCGCCCTGCACGGCGGCCGCCGCGACCGCCTGGAGATCCACCCCAACCTGTGGGCCGGAATCGGCCTGGTGCGCGGCGGGGCGGGCACCGCCCTGGTCGGCAGTCACGACGAGGTCGCCGACCGGATCAAGGAGTACCACGCCCTGGGCCTTGACGAGTTCATCCTCTCCGGCTATCCGCATCTGGAGGAGGCGTACTGGTTCGGCGAGGGAGTCCTGCCGCGCCTCGCCGCGCAGGGACTGTGGCGCCACCCCGCGGGCGGTCGGGACACGCTCGCTGCCGCGCCCCCCTTCGTGCCGGTCGCGAGCTGACACCCCGACGGTTCCGTCACCGGAGACCCGGGACGGAGACCCGAAGCCCGAGACGGAGACCGGAGACCGGAGAACGGAGGCACGAGACCCGAAACGGAGACCGGAGACCCGAGGCACGAGGCACGAGATCAACCCTGGGGCCCGGCCCGGGCGTCCTGGTCACCGAGTGGGCACGACCGCCCCTCGGTGACCAGGAGGCACCCCCGCATGAAACAGCGCGCCGCACGCACCGTCTCGATCGCTCTGGCCTTGGTGCTGTCCGCCGGAACGGCGGCACTGGCCCCGGCCGCGCAGGCGGCGGATCGGCAGCACGGCCACGAGGCCACCCGGACCGCGTTACGCGCGCTGGTCGAGAAGGGCGGGCTCCCCGGAGCGGCGGCCAAGGTCCGTGACAGCAAGGGGATTTGGTCCGGCGAGTCGGGCTACGCGGACATCGCAACCGGCCGCGAGCGCTCGGCCGGCGAGCACTTCCGCGGAGCCAGCATCACCAAGACGTTCGTCGCGACCGTTCTGCTCCAGCTGGAGGCCGAAGGCAGACTGAGCCTTGACGACACGGTCGAGCGATGGCTGCCCGGGCTGCTGCGCGGCAACGGCTACGACGGCGGCAGGCTCACCCTGCGCCGGCTCCTCAACCACACCAGCGGCATCGCGAACTACACCGACGACCCCGCCTTCCTCCACGACAGCGCGGGCCCCGGCTTCCCGGCGCACCGGTACGACACCCACACGCCCGAGGAGCTCGTGGCGATCGCTCTGCGGCGCCCACCGCACTCCGGCCAGGAGAGCGAACCGTCGTACTCGAACACCAACTTCGTCGTCGCGGGCATGGTCATCGAGAAGGCCACGGGCCACGGATACGCCCAGGAGATCACCCGCCGCATCCTCCGGCCGCTGAAGCTGCGCGGGACGTCGTTCCCCGGCACGTCGCCCCGGATGCCGGAGCCCCACCCCGTCGGCTACTCCCGGCTCCACCAGGACGGCCCCGACGCCCAGATCCACGACGCCACCGAACAGAACATGACCTGGCTGGGCGCGGCGGGTGACGTCATCACCACCAGCGGCGACCTCAACCGGTTCCAACGGGCCCTGGTCAAGGGCCACTTGCTGCCCCAGCGGCAGATGAAGGAGATGTTCGAAGAGGTCCCGGCCGGGCACGGCACCGGGTACGGACTCGGGGTCGAGTTCGCGCGGTTGTCCTGCGGGGTGAAGGTGGTGGGCAAGAGCGGCCGTACGAACGGGTCCCTGTCCGCGATGGCCGGCACCCTGGACGGCGAACACCAGCTCACCTTCAACATCAACGGCGACTGGCTCCCGAACTCCTCCCTCTACACGGACGTCATAGAAGCGGAGTTCTGTGGGAAGACACCGTCCCGGACGGACCGGGCACCGGCCGCGCCCCGCCTCGGCTGACCGGAAACGCCAGGGAGTCGAGGTGCGTCGGGCCCGCCTCGGCTACGGGACGCCAGGGAGCCGAGGTGCGTCGACTCCGCCTCGGCTAGCGGGACGCCAACGAGCCGAGGTGCGTCCTGCGTGCCTCGGCCGTCTGGCCCTGCACCAGCAGGAACATCCCCTCGCGCGCCAGCCGTTGCGCCCGGCTGCCCAGGTCCATGGACCGACCGCCCCCGGCCACGATCGCGGCGGTCGTGGCCGCGCGCAGGAGGTCGTAGGCGCGGGTCTTGACGGCCAGGCGTTCCGGGACGCACTCGTGCGGGGCGGGCCGGTCGGCCAGGGCATAGGCCTCCGTGCGGACCTCGTCGAGCCGGGAGCGCAGCGACCGGGCCGTGTCCTGGCCGTCGTGGGTCTGCTCCACCAGGTCCAGTGCCGCGTACGCCACCCCGAACACGGCCGGACTGGTGTTGGCGGCCCGGGGCAGGTCGACCTGGGCGAACTCCTCCTGCGGGGTGCGCAGCACGACGGCTTCCTCCGGCAGCCACAGGCCGTCCAGCTCCAGGGACACCGTACGGGCGGCGGCCAGGGCCGCGAGCCGCATGGGCGCCGACGGCGTCAGTCCCGGCTGCTCGCGGGCCTCGGCGAACCCGAACACCACCTCGGCCCTGTCCGTCACCCCGGCCAGCAGCATCACGTCGTTCAGACCCCACCCCGTGTACCAGGGCACCCTCCCCTCGAACCGCCAGCCTCCCTCCTGGCGAACGGCTCGCACCGGCACCCGGGGGAAGGCGCGGACATGGGCGAAGGCGATCCCGGCCATCAGTTCGCCCGTCGCCAGCGGACGCAGGAGTTTCTCCCGGACCGGTGAGTCGTAGGTGGCGAGCAGCTTCACCGGTGTGTGGTGCTGCGTCTGCACGAACCAGGTCGAGCAGCACGCCCCGGCCAGGATCTCGGCCGTCTCCCGCGCCACGGCCACGGGCGCGTCGGCGCCGCCGTACTCCCGTGGCGCGACCACCCCGAGCAGCCCGGCCCGCTTCACCGCCTCGACGTGCCCGGCGGGCACCCCCTCCTGGTCGACGCGTTCGGCCTGCGGGACGAGGAGATCACGTGCCAGGTGCCGGGCGCGGGTGACGAGCGGATGGGGTGTGGTGGTCATGAGGCGATTCTCGCGGTCGACGGCCCGGGATCACGGCGCGGGTGCGTCGATCCGAGGGCGTGTCGGCCCCTGACCGTCCCGTCACGGCCGCGTGTCCAGCTCCGTGAGCACGTCGAAGTCCAGCCCGTCGGCCCGTGCCAGGTAGATCCGCTGGCGCACATGGGCGTCGTCCCGCAGGTGCAGCAGCCCGCGCGGGCCCTCGTACGACACCGCCCCGGCCCCCGCCGTGGCGCCGATCGCCGAGACGTCCAGCGTTCCGGCCCTCTTCAGCAGCGCGGCCAGCAGCAGCACACCCTCGTAGCAGGACTCGCCGAGGCTGCCGAGGGCGGGTGCCTGGACGCCGTACCGAGCCGCGTACTGCCCGTGGAAGTCGAGGGTGTCGCGATTGGCCAGCGAGGCGAAGAACCCGGCGGTGCTGTAGAGGTCCTCCGTCGCCTCGGGGCCGCTCGCCACCAGCATGTTCTCGTCCATCAGCGTGCTCAGCCGCAGGCAGCGCGCGGGCAGGCCGTACGCCGCGAACGCCCGGTTGAAGCGCACCGCGTCACTGCCGACGAGCAGCATCAGCACCGCGTCGGCGTCCGAGTGCTCGATGCGGCGCAGCACCGGCTCGAAGTCCTGGGTGCCGAGGGGGAGGTAGGCCTCACCGGTGACGCGCCCGCCGCCGTCCCGGGCGTACCGGCGGGCCGAGCGGGCCGTGTGCCGCGGCCACACGTAGTCGTTGCCCACCACGAACCAACGCCGGACCCGGCGCTCGCGCGCCAGCAGATCCATCGCGGGCCGGAGCTGGTCGCCGGGGGTCTCGCTGGTCAGGAAGACCCCCGCCGTACCCTCCCCGCCCTCGTACAGCGCGGTGTAGACGTACGGGACGCGGTGCGCGATCCTCGGCGCCAGCGCCTGCCGTACGGAGGAGATGTGCCAGCCGGTGACGCCCTGCACGGCACCCAGGTCCACCAGCGCTTCGACCTCGTCCGCGATCTCCTCGGGCGGGCCCGAGCCGTCGACCGGCACCAGCCGCAGTTCCCTGCCGAGCACGCCGCCGTCCCGGTTGACCTCCTCGGTGGCCAGCCGCGCGCACAGTTCGCAGGTGGGCCCGAAGATCCCGGCCGGGCCCCGCAGGGGGAACACGAGGGCCACGCCGAGCACGGAGTCGTCGGCCGTGAACCACTCGGGTCCTGGGAGGTCGTGCCGGAACATGGCGTCATGATTCCGGCTCCACCGGACGAACTCCAGTGCGTCTCCTACGATGGACACCCCTCGTGACCTAGGAGCAGGGATGCACAGCCCGACCCCGCGTCGTCCCGACGACCTCGAGCAGTTGCTGACGCGGGCCGAACGGCTGGCGGCGCGGCGGCTGCAGGCCGTGCTGGAGTCGGAGGGCTGCTCGCTCGACGCGTGGCGGGTGCTGGCCGCGCTGTCCGACGGCGAGGGGCATCACATGACGGGGCTCGCCGAGGCCGCTTTCCTGCCGCCTCCGACGCTGACCAAGCTGGTCGACCAGCTCGTCGACCAGAACCTGGTGCATCGCAGGGTCGATCCGTTCGACCGGCGCCGTGTCCTCGCCCATCTCACCCCCCGCGGTCAGGAGTACTGGCAGCGCGTCGACCAGGCGGTCCGCGCCGCCCGGCCCTCGCTCGGCGAAGGCGACGACGATCTGCTGCGGTCCCTGCTGGACCGGCTGGTGGAGACGCTGGAGGACCCGGCGCAGGTGTAAGCGTTCCCGGGGCGCCGGACGGCCCGCGCGGGTCGCCGATCGCGCGAGCCGGTCAGGGAATGACGGGCCGTCAACCAGCACGGACGCGAACAGGTCTGTACCTGACTGGTCTACACCCTTGACTGGTACAGACCAAAGCGGTTGAGTGTGCCTCCCCAGCCCCCCACCACGGCCGCCCCCACACCGTGACCGGACCACCGGCGCGTGCGGTCAAGGGTCTGCCTCACCCTGCCCACTTCAGGGTGCGGCCGTGCCCCCCGAAGGAGTTGAACCCGTGTCGAGACGCCGCATCTCCGCAGTCCTGGCCACCCTCGCCCTCGCCGGCACCGCGCCGGTGCTCCTGTCCGCCCCGACCGCCGCGGCCGCCGCCTGCTCCAGCTATCCGAACTGGACGGCGGGGAAGTCGTACGCCGCCGGTGAGATCGTCCGCTACACCGACGGCAAGGCCTACATCGCCGAACACGCCAATCCGGGCTACGACCCGGTCATCAGCACCTGGTACTGGGAGCCGTATGCCTGCGACAGCGGTCCCGGCACGCCGAACGCACGCTTCGTCGTGACCGAGGCGCAGTTCAACCAGATGTTCCCGAACCGGAACGCGTTCTACAGCTACGGCGGCCTCACCGCCGCTCTCAGCGCCTACCCCGGCTTCGCCAACACCGGCAGCGACACGGTGAAGAAGCAGGAGGCCGCGGCCTTCCTCGCCAACGTCAGTCACGAGACCGGCGGTCTGGTGTACGTGGTGGAGCAGAACACCGCCAACTATCCGCACTACTGCGACTGGAGCCGGCCCTACGGCTGTCCGGCCGGGCAGGCCGCCTACTACGGGCGCGGCCCGATCCAGCTGAGCTGGAACTTCAACTACAAGGCCGCGGGCGACGCCCTCGGCATCGACCTCCTCAACAACCCCTGGCTGGTGCAGAACGACTCGGCCGTGGCCTGGAAGACGGCCCTGTGGTACTGGAACACCCAGACCGGCCCGGGCAGCATGACCCCGCACAACGCCATGGTGAACGGCGCCGGTTTCGGCCAGACGATCCGCAGCATCAACGGCTCCCTGGAGTGCGACGGCAAGAACCCGGCGCAGGTGCAGAGCCGGGTGAACAACTACCAGCGCTTCACTCAGATTCTCGGGACGTCGCCCGGCGGCAACCTGTACTGCTGACGCCGGACCGGCCGGCGTGGTGTCATGCGGGATGTCATGAACCTGACCGATTGATCGGAGGGCATCCCTCATGCGCCTACGCGCCCCCCACGCCCTGCTCGCCACGACCGCGGCGCTCGCCGCCGCGGTCGTGGCCCCCCAGCCCGCTGCCGCCGCCGGTCCTGCCGCGGGTGCCTACTTCGTCCAGAGCGTCACGACCGGGCTGAACGCGGCCGACAGCGGCGGCGCGGTCGAGCAGCACAGACCCCGGGGCAACGAGGACCGGCAGCAGTGGCAGCTGAAGCCCAACGGCTCCGCGTATCTCCTGGAGAGCACCGACGCGCCCGGCACCTGCCTCGGCCGCAGCGATGACCAGGCCGCGACCGTCGCCTGCGCGAGCGCCGACGCCCCCTGGGAGATCACCCCGCTCGACGCCGACCGCTACACGCTCAGGGTTCCCGGAACCGCCCGCCACCTCACGGTGGTGCCCAAGCCCTCCGGAGCCGACTACCCCGCGCGCCTGGCCCTCGGGGGCGCGGGCGACCTCGCCGCCTGGTACCTCACCCCGGTGGCCCCCGTCACCGCTCCCATGCCGTCCCCGGACCGTCGCACCCTGGACCAGGTCACGTTCCTCACCACGCACAACGCATACGCCAACGGCGTCGACGGCGGCTTCGCCCCGCCCTTCGTCAACCTCGTGCCCAACCAGACCCGCGGCATCCAGCAGCAACTCGCCGACGGCGTCCGCGGGTTCATGATGGACATCCACCAGACTCCCGACGGTGCGATCCTCTGCCACAACAGCTGCACCCTCGTCAGCAGGCCCGTCGCCCTGTGGGTCGACCTCCAGCGCATGGTCGACTTCCTCAAGGCACACCCCGACCAGTTCGTCACCGTCTTCCTGGAGGACTACGTCGACCCGGCCGTGCTGCGCGCCGAACTCGCCCGTGTCAACGGCCTGTCGGACGTGCTCTACCGGCCCGACCTCACCGGCGTACGGCACAGCGGCTGGCCGACGATGACGGACCTGGCCGCCGCCGGCGACCGGCTGCTGATCTTCACCGACCACAGCCGCTCCGCCGACCAGGCCGTGGGGCTGACCCGGGACAGCTTCGGCGTCATGTACCAGCGGGAATGGACGGTCGAGAACTACTGGTCGATGGGCTCGGGCGTCGGCACCTCCGACTGGTCCTGCTACAGCCGCTGGTACGGCCCGGACACCAACATCCCGCTGACCCGCACCGAACCCGGATTCCGCCCGCTGTTCGTCATGAACCACTTCCGTGACGTCCCGCTCGCCGGCACGGCAGGCACGGACAACACCAAACTCGCCGACCGCGCCCGGAGGTTCTGTCAGCCGGCCGCCCGCAAGAAGCCCAACTTCCTCGCCGTGGACCACTACGACCGGGGCAACCCGGCCTCCGCCGTCACCACGCTCAACACCTACACGTATCCGTGAACCGGCTACGCCGACCTTGGCGCCGTGTGTGAAACTCCGGCCATGGACTCACAAACGATCACCGCGGCCGCCGCGGGTACCTGGAAACTCGGCGACCTGCCCGTCCACCGCCTCGGCTTCGGCGCGATGCGGCTGACGGGCAGCGCCGCCTTCCACCACGGCACACCGAGCGACCGAGACCGCTCGATCGCCGTCCTGCGCAGGGCGGTCGACCTCGGCGTGAACCACATCGACACGGCCGCCTTCTACTTCTCGTCCCTGCGCTCCGCCAACGAACTCATCAACAGCGCCCTCGCGCCCTACCCCGACGACCTCGTCATCGTCACCAAGGTGGGTCCGTACCGGACCTACGACGGCGAGTGGGGCACCTCGGCCCGCCCCGAGGACCTGCGCGGCCACGTCGAGGAGAACCTGCGCCAGCTCGGCCGCGACCACCTCGACGTGGTCAACCTGCGCCGGATGCCCAAGTACGATTCCATCGCCGAGCACTTCGGCGCCCTGGCGGAGCTGCGCGAGGCGGGCCTGATCCGCCACCTCGGCATCTCCAACGTCACCGCCCGCCATCTCGCCGAGGCCCGGGCCATCGCGCCCGTGGTCTGCGTCCAGAACCGGTACGCCCTCGACCGCCCCGACCCCGGCAGCGACGAACTGCTCCGCGTCTGCGGCGAGCAGGGCATCGCCTTCGTGCCGTTCTACGCCGTCGCGGGCGAGGCCGCCGAGCAGGGCGCGACGACGGCCCACGACGAGGACGTGCGAGCCGTGGCCCGGGCCCATGGCGCGAGCCCCGCCCAGATCCGCATCGCCTGGACCCTCCACCAGGGCCCCCACGTCCTCGCCATACCCGGCACCGGCAACCCCGACCACCTCACGGAGAACGTGGCAGCGGGCGCGATCCGCCTCACCGACGAGGACCTGAAGCGGCTCGACTCGCGGCGCCAGGAGGCCGGTTGAGCTCTACACGGCCCAGACGCCCGCGCGCATGAGGTGCCTGCGGGGCAACTCGTGCGTCGTCGTGCCACACGAACCACAGCGGTACCAGACACGGCACCCCCTGGGCGTCCGCCGTCGCGACCCAGATGTCGATCTCCCGGTCAAGGCGGCCCAGCAGGTCGGCCTTGCGCTGCTCGGGGTTGCGGGGTGGCTCGGTGATCGTCATGAACGCGACGGTAACGAGCGGCGACGCCCGGCACATCGGGCCACAGCCCCAGGCCCGGTCGCAAGGCCCCGCCCGGCGCCCCGGCGCCCCGGGGCCGCAGGTCCCCGTGCCCGCTGCGGCACTAGTAGAGGATCGACGGCAGGTAAGCCCCGTCGGGCCGGTTGTACAGGCCGATGGTCATCAGGCTCATCAGCTGCACGACCTTGAGGCCGTTGGACAGGCACCACCTGAGGAGTGCGCTGTCGCCCGCGGGGACGAGGATGCCGGGACCGCCGAACTGCGGGGCGGCCGCGATCAGGGCCTGGAGGTCCGGGGCGGTCTCGCCCACGGCGTGGGCGAAGAAGGCCAGGTCCGTGGCATATCCCGTGACCCGTCCGGCACGCTCGACGACCCGGGCGGTGCCCTGTTCGAGCGCGTCGGCCACCTCGCCGCCGCGGTCGACGCCGTGGACCTGCCGGCACACGTCGTTGCAGGCGCCGAGGTCCGCGTCTGTTGCCTTGCGCACCTCGTACCCGGGCATCGCACGCCGGATCGGCGGGCCCTGCACGCAGGCCACCGTGGCCCGGTGGGCGAAGCCCAGGCTCACGTACAGGGAGAACGACCTGTTGTGGTACCCGCTCTGCAACAGCCGGATGCCCGGAGCCCCCCGCTCGTCGGCCCGCTGCATCACGTCCAGCATCAGGCCACGGCCCACACCCGCGTTCTGCACGCCGGGGTCGACGGTGACGGGCCCGACCCCGACGACGGCGGAGCGTTCGTCGAGGAAGTTGCTGCCCACGATCCGCCCGTCGAGCTCGGCGACGACACCGTAGAAACCCGGGTGCTTCAGGGCACCTTCGATCAGCGCGACACCCACCTCCGGGCTCGGGATGTCCGGTGGGAACGCGTGCTGACCGGCGATGCCGGCGAAGGCCTCGTAGCAGATCCTTCCGCACTGCGCGGCATCGTCCGCAGTGCCCGGGCGCAGTATGAGATCCACGATCGCCATCCCCTTCTCGGCACGCCCCGCGCGGCGACCCACCCCACGCTTCCATCCTGTGCGCCTCCCGGCCGGGGCGCATCCGGCACGGCGACATCCCTAGGCAGAGGACTCAGGGCCGTCCAGATACTGCGCCACGCCCTCGCCCAACGACCAGTCAGCCGACTCGTTCTCGGTCAGCACGACGAACACGTTCCGCGGCTCGGTGCCCGCGTACGCGTGGGCGAGCTCGGCGGTCCGGCGGTACAGCGCCTGCTTCTGCGCGGGCGTACGACCGGAGCGCAGGGTGATCGCAATGTAGGCGATGCCCTCGTCGCGGTGTACGCCGAGGTAGTCGTCGTAGCGCAGGGCGCCGCTCGTGCCGTCGTGGTCCACGAGGACCTGGAACCGGTCGTCGGGCGGGATGCCGATGGTCTCGGTCAGGGCGTCGTGCACGGCACGGCCGAGTGCGGCCAGGCGCTCGGGACCGGCGCGGAGCGTGTCGATACGGACGAAAGGCATGGGACCTCCGGAGAGAGCTGATCGGCAGCTGTACATACTAGTAGTTACAGCACTGCCCGCAGAAGTCGACGGAGTAGTTGGCATCCGTTCAGTTTTACGTATAACCTCTCCGGTCAACCGCCCGCTCCGAGAGGCCCCGATGAGACGTATCGCCCTGGTCACCCTCGTCGTCGACGACTACGACGAGGCGATCCGCTTCTACACCGACGCCCTCGGCTTCCGGCTCGCCGAGGACGCACCCCGGCCCGACGGGTCCCGCTGGGTCGTCGTCGAACCCGGCACCCCGGGAACCGGCACCGGTCTGCTGCTGGCCCGCGCCAAGGGGGAGACCCAGACCGCCCGGGTCGGCGACCAGACCGGCGGGCGGGTCGGCTTCTTCCTGCACACCGACGACTTCACCCGCGACCACGCCCGTATGACCGGGGCGGGCGTGACCTTCCTGGAGGACCCGCGGCACGAGCCGTACGGCACCGTCGCCGTCTTCCAGGACCTGTACGGCAACCGCTGGGACCTGCTGCAGCCCGTCGGCTGACCGTCCCGCCCCTTCGAACCACCTGCCCGAGGAAAGACCGCCATGACTGCTACGCGCGTAGACGCCGACCTGATCCGCCGCCTCCCCAAGGCCGTGCTGCACGACCACCTCGACGGCGGTCTGCGCCCCGCCACCGTGGTGGAGCTGGCCGAGGCGGTCGGCCACACCCTGCCCACCACCGACCCGGACGAGCTCGCCGCCTGGTACTACGAGGCCGCCAACTCCGGCGACCTGGTGCGCTACATAGCCACCTTCGAGCACACCCTCGCCGTGATGCAGACCCGTGAGGGCCTGCTGCGCACGGCCGAGGAGTACGTGCTGGACCTGGCCGCCGACGGTGTCGTGTACGGCGAGGTGCGCTACGCCCCCGAGCTGAACACCAACGGCGAGCTGACCATGGCCGAGGTCGTGGAGACCGTCCAGGAGGGCCTCGCGGCGGGCATGGCGAAGGCCGCTGCCGCGGGGACGCCCGTGCGGGTCGGCACCCTGCTGTGCGGCATGCGGATGTTCGACCGGGTGCGCGAGGCGGCCGACCTGGCCGTGGCGTTCCGCGACGCCGGCGTCGTCGGCTTCGACATCGCCGGTGCCGAGGACGGCTTCCCGCCCGCCGACCACCTCGCGGCCTTCGAGCACCTGCGCCGCGAGAACGTGCCCTTCACCATCCACGCCGGGGAGGCGCACGGGCTGCCCAGCATCCACCAGGCCCTCCAGGTGTGCGGCGCCCAGCGCATCGGGCACGGCGTGCGGATCACCGACGACATCCCGGACCTCGCGGCCGGCAAGCTCGGCCGGCTCGCGGGCTGGGTGCGCGACCGGCGCATCGCCCTGGAGATGTGCCCGACGTCCAACCTCCAGACGGGCGCCGCCACCTCCATCGCCGAGCACCCGATCACCGCGCTCAAGGACCTGGGCTTCCGCGTCACCCTCAACACCGACAACCGGCTGGTCTCGGGCACCACGATGACCCGCGAGATGTCCCTCCTGGTCGAGCAGGCGGGCTGGAGCGTGGAGGATCTGCGCACGGTCACCGTCAACGCCCTCAAGAGCGCGTTCATCCCGTTCGACGAGCGCAACGCGCTCATCCACGACGTGGTGCTGCCCGGTTACGCCGCCGCGCTCTGAAGCAGCCCCCGCAGGTAGGCGGCCTGCCCGACGTGCTGGAGATCGTCGGACAGGACGCTGACCAGCCGGACGCCCAGGGTGACCGGCGGGTCCCAGCGCTCGTCCACGACCCGCTCCAGGTCCTTGGCCGCGAGACCCCGCAGGGCGTCCAGGCTCTGCACGTGCACGGCGTCGTAGTAGCCCGTCAGCAGGTCGCCCGAGTCGACACGGACCCGGGCGACCTTGGCCGGGCTGTGGCCGTAGCCCGTGTCGCGGCGGGGCAGGTCCAGCCCGAAGCGTTTCTCCCAGTCCTGGGACAGCCACACCTGTTCGAGGCCGAAGGCGTCGGCCATGTGGTCGTCCTGGACGCGGGTGAGGTGCCAGACCAACCAGGCGATCGAGTTGGTGTCGGGGGCGGGGCGGGCGCTCAGCTCGTCGGGCCCGAGCCCCTCGACAGTGGCGTGGACTTCTTCGCGGATGCGGCTGAAGCCGTCGATGAGGATGTCCTTCGCATGCATAGCTCCACCATCGCGCATCGCCGGGGATCATGCGCCGGGGGGCGCGCCCGCAATCACGCGCCGGGGCATCGCTACATCACGCACCGGGGGATCAAGCGGCATCACGCATCGGGTGATCAAACGACTTCACGCACCGGAGGATCAAACGACATCACGCACCGGGGAACTACGCGTCGGGAATCCAGCTCCCATGGAAACCCAGCGGCACCCGGCCCGGAAGATGGATCCGGGCCACCGGCTCCCCGGTGAAGTCCTGGGCGGCCAGGATCACCAGGTCCGACGCCCCGCGGTCGGGGTTGTGCACATACGCGATCGCGTACCCGTCGTCCTCCGCCGTCCTCCGGTCACCCGGGTCGGACGGCACGAACACGGCCTCGCTCGCCGCCGCCCCCGCGGGCAGCCGGTGCACTTCGCAGGTGCCGCGCAGCAGGTCGTGCTTGAGGAGGGCGTTGGTGAAGGCCTTGTCGGGCGGGATGCCGTCGACGGCCTGGTAGGCGAGAGACATCTCCGCGGCCGCGGCCGAGTAGCCGTAGCGGTGCCGACGGGACACCAGCGCCTCGTTGACCCGTGGGAACTCCTGCGGACGGTCGTCGAGCGTCCTGGTCCGCACCCGTCCGTGCCGCAGGTCGATCGTCCAGCGGTCGAGCCGGGGGGTGCCCGCCGTGTGGGGGCCGCCCGAGCCGTTTCCGGCGACGAGGAACGGCGCGTCGAAGTTCGTCATGTCGACGACGATGTGCGGCCCCTCCTCGTACGCGTTGAGCGTGTGCGAGTAGTAGACCGGCTCTACCTCGAACCAGCGGACCGCGCCGCCCCTGCGGGGCATCACACCGACCCGCGCCGGATGCCGGTCGTTCCAGACGTACGGCACGAGGTCGCCGCGCTCGGCGCCCGCCGGGTCGAAGGTGACCGGCATGTCGAGGATCACCACGTGGTGCTCGGTGAGTGCGAAGTCGTGGATCATCGGCGCGTCCGCCACCGGGATCCTCGTGGTCCGCACCACCTGGCCCGCCGGGCCGACGACCAGGTGCCGGACGTGGTCCCAGGTCGGGTAGTAGGCGATCGCGTGCAGCTCGTCGGCATGGACGTCGAACTTGGTGTGCGCGGTGAGCGGGCCCTGGAGGGTGCCCCGGAAGTCGTACGTGCCGACGGTGTTCAGTTCGTCGTCGAGTTCGTACGGCAGCGGGCCGCTCTCCTGGAGCGTGAGGATCCGCCCCCGGTGGGGGATCACATGCGTGTTGCACGGGAAGTCGTCCGGCGGCACGGGACCCGGGTAGGGCTCCCCGAGCTTCTTCGCCACCTGGGAGGAGCGCACCCAGCGGTTGCGGTACCACTCGGCCCGGCCCTCGCGCAGCCGCACGCCGTGCACCATGCCGTCGCCGAGCATCCAGTGGTGGGCGCGCGGGTCCTCCAGGCCCAGGACGTTGGGCCCGTTGCGCAGGTAGCGGCCGTTCAGCTCACGCGGAACGCGGCCGGTGACCGGCAGGTCGAAGGCCGTCAGCTCCTCGGTGACCGGCTCGAACGCGCCCTCGAGGAAGGGGAAGCGGCGCGGCGCCGCGGGCGCCGTGGGCGCCGCCATGGCCGGGGCGGCCCCGGCGCCGGGGCCGCCGAGCGCACCGGCCGCCGTGATCGCCGCGGCGCCGCGCAGCACGTTGCGTCGTGTGGGATCCGTCATCTGCCCTGCTCCTGACCGTGGTCGCCTTCGGGAACGGTCACGAGTCTGCTGCCCGGGGCGGATCGGGTCAGGAGGGGTGGACACCCTCCTGGGGTGGTGCCAGACCCCCTGTTTCCAGCAGGCCCATCAGCGCCCGGGCCGCAGGACTGGTCGCCTGCTCGGGCGGCAGCAGGGCCACGGTCTCGTAGACGGTGTCTTCGGCGCCCTTCACCGGCAGGGCGGTCAGCGAGGCGCGCTTGTGCCGGAAGTGACGTGGCACGACGGCGATGCCGAGGTCCTCGTCGACGAGATCGAGGAGGCTGTGCACGTCGTTGACCTCCAGGGCGACGTTCCGGCGGACCCCCGCCGCGGCGAACGCGGCGTCGGTGGTGCGCCGCGGCCCCCAGTCCGGATGGAAGTCGACGAAGACCTCGCCGCCGAGATCCTCCGGCGTCACCGCGGCTCCGGCCGCCGCGAGCCGGTGGCTCGGGTGGCACAGCACGGTCATCGGCTCGCCGGTCAGCGGCACGGTCCGCAGCTGTTCGGTGTCCTCCTCGGCGGTGCGCACGGCGAACGCGAGGTCCAGGCGCCCGGCCGCGACCTCCTCGGCGAGAGCCCCCGAGCCCGCCTGCCGCAGACAGATCTCCACGTCCGGGTGGCGTCTTCGGAAGGCCGCCAGCAGCCCCGCCACGTGCACCCCGGCGATGCACTGCTCGGAGCCGAGCGCGAGCATCCCGCGCAGCACGCCCTGCACCGCGGCCACCGCCTCGTGTGCCGAGCGGACCTGCGCGAGGATCCGCTCCGCCTCGCCGAGCAGCGCCCGTCCGGCCGGGGTGAGCGTCACCCGGCGGGTGGTGCGCACGAACAGCGGCGTCTGCAGCTCCCGCTCCAGGGCCCGGATGGACGCCGACAGGCCCGACTGGGACACCAGGAGGCGTTCCGCCGCGCGGGTGAAGTGCTGGTCCTCGGCGACCGCGACGAAGTGCTGCAGGTGACGCAGTTCCATGACTGAGAAGCGTAGCCGCTGAATTCCATCGGATTCTTCTGTTGGACGCATGGCCGCAGGTCACGCGAGAGTGGACACCGGTTTGCTCCCCTACCGTGCCAACCCCTCTGGAGTCGCGTTGTACACCGCACACCCCGACCGCTACGCGGACATGCCCTACCGGCGCACCGGGCGCAGTGGTCTGAAGCTCCCCGCGCTGTCGCTCGGCCTGTGGCACAACTTCGGTCCGGACCGGTCCGTCGAGACGCAGCGCGCCATCCTGCGCCGCGCCTTCGACCTCGGCGTCACCCACTTCGACCTCGCCAACAACTACGGACCGCCGCCCGGCGCCGCCGAGTCGGCGCTGGGCGAGTTCCTGAAGACGGACTTCGCGCGGTACCGCGACGAGCTGGTGATCTCCACCAAGGCCGGCTACCTGATGTGGCCGGGCCCGTACGGCGAGTGGGGCTCGCGCAAGTACGTGCTGTCCTCGCTGGACCAGAGCCTGAAGCGGATGGGCCTGGACTACGTCGACATCTTCTACTCGCACCGCCCCGACCCCGACACCCCGCTCGAGGAGACGATGGGCGCCCTGCACTCGGCGGTGCAGCAGGGCAAGGCGCTGTACGTCGGCGTCTCCAACTACTCCGCGGAGCAGACCCGTGAGGCCGCCCGCATCCTGGGCGAGCTGGGTACCCCGCTCCTCATCCACCAGCCCCGCTACTCGATGCTGGACCGCCGTCCCGAGGACGAGGGTCTGCTCGACGCCCTCGACGAGCTCGAGGTCGGCTCGATCGTCTTCTCCCCGCTGGAGCAGGGCGTGCTCTCCGCCCGCTACCTGGACGGCATCCCCGAGGGCTCCCGGGCCGCGAGCGACAGCCCCTTCCTGAACTCCGACGCCCTCACCGAGGACCTGGTGGGCCGGCTGCGCGACCTGAACGACCTCGCCGAGTCCCGCGGTCAGACCCTGGCCCAGATGGCCCTGGCCTGGGTGCTCCGCGGCGGCCGGGTCACCTCCGCGCTGGTCGGCGCGAGCAGCGCGCGGCAGATCGAGGACAGCGTCGGCGCGATCGCCAACCTGGACTTCGACGCGGAGGAGCTGGCCCGGATCGACGCCATCGTCAAGCAGTAGCGGATCCCCGGGTGCCCGAGGGTGCCCGCTCCCGGGCACCCGGGCCACGAGCGGATCGGCCTACGAGCTGATCCGCTCCTCGAGGTACACGGTCACCGTGTCCAGCCGCCCTCGGCGGGGCTCTTGCGCAGGACCGCGGTGAACTCCACGTCCGGTTCTCCCGTGCTCGCCATGACGTCCTCCGGTGCTCGGCTGCCGCTCCCTCATCCAGAAGGACAGACCGCCGGACACCGGAGACCTCATGGCGGGCGCCGGACTCACGCCCCGGCGGGCACCCGGTCCAGGAAGCCGAGCACGGTCCTGATACGGCCGTGCCCGTCCAGGGTGATCACATCCGACCCGGCGACCGGCGCCGAGCCGTCGGCCACGCTGACCAGCTCCCAGGAGAAGCGGGCGGTGTCGTGATGCCCGTCGACGCCGCCGGTGAGCCGGAACGCGAAACCCGGAAACTGCTCCCGGGCCGCCGTGATCACTGCGGCGATCCCCTCGCGGCCGCTGACATCGGCCAGGGGATCGGTGTAGCTGCCGTCCTCGGTCCAGGCGGCGGCGACCGCCCTGGCGCGTGCCGCCGCGTCGTCGGCGTTCCACGCCTCGAAGTAGCGGGCGACGGCGTCCTCGTGGCGGTGGGCGGTTGCGGACATGGCGATCAGCCTCCGGGAAGGTCGTCATTGCTGGTCAGGGGTCGGGTTCCGCGCTCGGCCGACCCGGTACGACCACCTTGCCCGCACACGCCGGGAGCGTCGATTACCTCCGGAGTCATGGGCGGTCGCGACCGCTCGCCGGATTTCGGCCAACTCGGGGGGTGAATATGCCAGGAGAGTGGCCGGAAAGTCGTGGTGACAGTGATTCAGTAGTGAACATACTGACCTGCGAGAGCGCTTTTCACATCCAGCGACGGCGCCCTCACGCACAGCACGCGAACCGCAGAAGGGGCGAGGCCGGCCGGCAGACGGGCAGGGCTACGGGGGAGGGTCACGTGCACGACGAGTTTCTGTGCCACGTCACGGCATACGGAGTCTGCGACGGCCGCCGGATCGGAGTCCCCCTCGGCACCTACCGGGCGCCCACCCTCGCCCTGGCCCTGTGGTGGCTGCGCGACCGCGCCTCCTGGATCGCCCAGCGTCTCGACCCCCGGCCGGACGCCGAGCACTTACCGCCGGGCTCGCTCGTGCCGGTCGCCCCCACCGTGCCCGACGTGCCCATGCTGCTGCGCGCCTGGTGCGCCGATCCCGCCCAGCAGGAGCGGGTCGCCGAGGAGTTGGCGGCCGGACGGCTGGTACGTATCGCCACCAGCGACGACACCACCGAATACGAACTGCTCGCCGAGTCCGTGGACGCCCTGCGGATGCAGCGCACCGCCCCCTTCGTCGGCATCACCGTCGGCTGACCTGCACCCCTCTTCGCCCAGGCGCGTACCAGGTCATATCGGTAGAATTTTGACCATGGCGCAACCCTCGGTAGCACCAGAGCTCGTCCTGGAGACGGAGACGGGCACCACCGTGATGATCCCGGGCCACGACTACCACGTAGGGCGCGACCCTCTGTGCGACATCGTCATCGACGACGACCGGGTCTCCTGGCACCACGCGGTGCTGAAGCCCGAGGACGGTCACTGGACCATCGAGGACGAGGACAGCACCAACGGCACCTATGCCGACGGCCGCCGCATCCACGAACGGGACGTCGGGCCCGGCAGCGTCATCCGCTTCGGCAATCCGGCCGACGGGCCCCGCCTGACCCTGACGGGACGCCCCGCCCCCGCCGCACCCGGGCCGGAACGCCCCTCCGCCGTCTCCATGCCGTCCCGCACCGGCACCTACCGGCAGCCCACGACCGTCAGGCCGTTGCCCTCCCGCACCGTCCGCATCGGCCGCGCCACCGACAACGACCTGGTCATCGACGACCTCGTGGTCTCCCGCCGGCACGCCGAACTGCGCGCCCTGGCCGACGGCACCTACGAGATCATCGACCTGGGCAGCCACAACGGCACCTACCTCAACGGCAGCCGCGTCACCAGCGCCCCGGTCGGCCCCGGCGACATCGTCGGCATCGGCCACTCGGCCTTCTGCCTCGTCGGCGACCAACTCCAGGAGTACGTCGACACCGGCGAGGTCTCCCTCGACGTGCAGGACCTCGCCGTCAGCGTCGACCGCGGCCGCAAGACGCTGCTGGACCACGTGTCGTTCCCGGTGGGGGAGAAGTGCCTGCTCGCCGTCGTCGGCCCGAGCGGCGCCGGCAAGTCCACGCTCCTCAACGCCCTCACCGGCCAGCGGCCCGCGAACCACGGCACCGTCCTCTACGACGGCCGCGACCTCTACCGCGACTACGCCGAGCTGCGCCAGCGCATCGGTCTGGTGCCGCAGGACGACATCCTGCACGCGCAGCTGACCGTCCGCAAAGCGCTCTCCTACGCCGCCGAACTGCGCTTCCCGCAGGACACCGCCAAGGCCGAGCGGCGCGCCCGGGTCGACGAGGTCATCCGCGAACTGGGCCTGGAACAGCGCGCCGACCAGCCCGTGCACAGCCTGTCCGGCGGCCAGCGCAAGCGTGTCAGCGTGGCCCTGGAACTGCTGACGAAGCCGTCGCTGCTGTTCCTCGACGAGCCGACCTCCGGCCTCGACCCCGGCATGGACCGCTCGGTGATGCACATGCTGCGCGGCCTCGCCGACGACGGCCGGACCGTCATCGTCGTCACCCACAGCGTCCTCAGCCTGGACGTGTGCGACCGGCTCCTGGTCCTCGCCCCCGGCGGGAAGATCGCCTACTACGGGCCGCCCGAAGACGCCCTGCCCTTCTTCGGATTCCAGGAGTGGCCGGAGGCCTTCGAGGCCTTCGAACGGGACAGGAGGCGGGACTGGGCGGGGCAGTACCTCGCCTCGCCCTTCCACGGACGGTACGTGGCCGACGCCTCCGCCCAGCCCCAGCGGCCCCGTTCCGAGCCCGTCGTCATCACCGCCCCGCCCCGGCCGCGCAGCCGCGGCGCCCAACTCGGCACGCTGGTACGGCGGTACGCGGCCGCACTCAGCGCCGACCGCACCTTTCTGATCATCATGATCGCGCTGCCCTTCGTCATGGGCGCGATGGCCCGCGCCCTGGCCGGCGGCAAGCTGACGCAGGACACGGCGATGAACGCGCTGCTCATCCTGTGCGTCGGCGCGGTGCTCACCGGGGCCGCCAACGCCGTGCGTGAACTCGTCAAGGAACGCGTGATCTACCAGCGCGAACGGGCGGTGGGTCTGTCCAGATCGGCGTACCTGATGTCCAAGGTCATCGTCCTGGGCGTCATCACCGTGCTCCAGGCGGTGGTGCTGACCCTGGTCGCCCTGTTGGGCGTGGACCTCAACGCCCCGGGCGGCGAGGGCGTGCTGATGCCGCCCCTGGTGGAGATCACGGTCGCCGTCGCCCTGCTCGCGTTCACGGCGATGATGCTCGGACTGCTCGTCTCGGCCCTGGTGCGCAAGGAAGAGGTGACGATGCCCCTGCTGGTGCTCATCGCCATCGTCCAGGTCGTCTTCTGCGGAGCCCTGCTGAAGCTGGCCGACACCCCGGGGCTCGAGCAGCTCGGCTGGCTGGTTCCGGCGCGCTGGGCGCTGGCCGCGATGGCCGGCACCGTGGGGCTCGCCCGGATCGTGCCCGACGACCTGACGAAGGACCCGCTCTTCGAGCACTCGGTGGGCACGTGGCTGCTGGACGTCGGGATGCTGGTCGTGCTGTCGGTGCTCTTCGGGTTCCTGGTGTCCCGGCTGCTGCGGCGGCACGAACCGGCCGTCATGCGGAAGTAGGGAGCGCCGATGACGACCCCCGGTTTCCGGCCCACGCACGTCGTCCCGCAGCACGGGATGCCCGCCTGGGAGGCCCCCGACCCGGCCCGGCCCACCGTGGACCTCGATCCTCTGCTGCCGGTGCAGCTGCTGGAGCGCCAGGGCGACTGGGGGCACGTGCTGTGCTTCAACGGCTGGTCGGCATGGGTCGACGGCCGCCGTCTGGTCGCCGTACCGCAGGATCCGCCCGCCGCGGACGGGCCGCTCACCCGCGCCGCCGATCCGCGGCCGCTGCTGGGCCGGGCGCAGGAGGCCCTGGCGCGCTACCGCTCCGCGGTGGAGGACCTCGCGACCGGCCTCGACCGCGAGTCGTTCCGCACCCGCACGCACGGCATGCGGATCGGCGTCGTCGTCGACGGTGAGTCCGTGTGGCTCTACGACTCCGCCCACGGGCACTGGGTGTACGCCGACGGCGCCCGGATGACCACGTATGCGACGGACGAGACGCCCGAGGCGGAACCGGCGTCCCGCCCGGCCGCGGCGCCCGCGCACCCCCCGGCGCGAGTGGTTCCGCCCGAGAGCCCCGTCGAGCCGTCCCGCCCACGGAAGGCCGCCGACCCGGCCGAGTCGCCGTCAGCGGCGCGGAGCGCACCCGCCGGGCCCACGCGGGTGGTCTCACCCGAGACACCGTCACCGTCGGGGATGGCCCCGCCCGAGTCACCTCCGCCCTCGGCCGCGGCCCCGCCCGAGGCCTCCGACCCGACGACGGAACCCGTGCCCCGCGAGACTCCGGAGCCCACGCGGGTGGTGCGCCCCGACGCTCCCGAGCCCACGCGGGTGGTGGTCCCGGATGCGCCCGAGCCCACGCGGGTGGTGGGCTCCGACGCCCCGGAGCCCACGCGGGTCGTGGCCCCCGACGCGGCCGAGCCCAGCCGGGGCGCGCGCCCCGGCGGTCCGGAGCCCACGCGGGCGGCGACCCCGGATGCCGCAGAGCCCACGCGCCTCGTGTCCCCGGGGGAGCGGAGGAGCGAGGGCGAAGGCGAGGAAGGGGCAGAGCGGCCGGGCAGGCCGCCCACGCGGGCCGTGGGGCATGAGCCCACCCGGGTCGTCCCGCCCGAGGGTGACGGGCGTTGACCCGCGAGACGAGCCTGTTCGCGGGGCGGCCCTCCGAGCTGGTCGGGCAGCAGATCGCCGGGTACCGGATCGAGCAGGAGATCGGGCGCGGCGGCATGGCCGTCGTGTACCGGGCCCGCGACCTGCGCCTGGAACGCACCGTCGCCCTCAAGCTGCTCGCCCCCGAACTCGCCCGCAACGACACCTTCCGCCGCCGCTTCACCCACGAGTCGCGGGCCGCCGCGGCGATCGACCACCCGCACATCGTGCCGGTGTTCGAGGCCGGCGAGACGGACGGCGTGCTGTACATCGCCATGCGGTACGTCCCCGGCAGCGACCTGCGGCACGTCCTCGACCGCGAGGGCCCGATGCCGTCCGCCACCGCCCTGCGTGTCGCCGCCCAGGTCGCCTCCGCACTCGACGCGGCCCACGATCACGGACTGGTCCACCGGGACGTCAAGCCGGGCAACATCCTGGTGGCCCGCGGCACCGACACCGACCACCCCGAGCACGTCTACCTCACCGACTTCGGCCTGACGAAGAAGTCCCTGTCGCTGACCGGCTTCACCACCGTCGGCCAGTTCGTCGGCACGCTCGACTACGTCGCCCCCGAGCAGATCTCCGGCAAGCCGGTCGACGCCCGCTGCGACGTGTACGGTTTCGCCTGCGTCGTCTTCGAGACCCTGGCCGGCCACCCGCCCTTCCTCCGCGACGACGACATGGCCCTGCTCTGGGCCCACCAGTACGACGAACCGCCGCCGCTGACCGAGGACCGGCCCGACCTCGACCCGCGGGTGGACCCCGTCCTCGCCCAGGCCCTGGCCAAGAGCCCCGACGACCGGTACCCGTCCTGCCTCGCGTTCGTGGCCGCACTGCGCGCCGCGACGGCGGGCGGCGAAACCGGCGCCCCCAGGATGCCCACGCGGGTGGACCGGCAGCTGCCGGGCACGGGGGAGGAGCGGCCCAAGCAGCCACCCCGCTGGGCCGAACCGGTCTTCGTGCAGCGGGCGTAGTGCGCGGCGTCAGCTCCCGCCGCCGGTGCGCACCTCGCCCCGCCGCCGTACGCGACGCGCAAGCAGCGCCCCGGCGAACCCGGCCACCAGCCCCCACGGGACGGCCAGACCCACCGCACCCCACAGCTTGGGCCTCAGGAACAGCTCGCCCCCCAGACCGCCGCCCAGATCACCGATGCCCAGCACGGACAGGCCGAAGTGCGCGGAGATCCGCCCCACGAGGCAGATCGTGAACACCGTGAGCCCGAGGGCGAGTGCCATGTGCACCGCGTGCTGCCAGGCCCGCGTCCGGGCCGGGGACCGGGCCGCCATCACGAACCCGGCGGCCAGCAGCAGCACGATGTCGACGACCAGCAGCCACCACACCCGGCCGTCGTGCTCGGCGAGGGTCCGCAGGTTCAGCTCGGAGACGTCCGGGGTGCGCAGCACCTCGTCGAGCACGTGCGGCATGGGCAGCCCGAACGGTCCCTCCACCCTGCCGTTCCAGGTGGCGCCGAGCCCGATCGTCAGCGCCAGCCACACCAGGTTGGGGATGCCCAGGAGGATCACCGCGAACGTCTCCCGCGCGTGCCCCTTGGCCGCTGCGACGACCAGGGCGACGACCACGCCGATGACGACGCAGGCCAGCAGCAGCGCGACCATCGCGTATGCGGCCGGCCGCACCGACGCCTGAAAGCGCAGCAGCCCGGCGGGCAACGGCGCCCCGCGGGACACCAGCAGCGTCAGCACCAGCACGCCGGCCAGCCACACCACGCCGACGAACACGGACAACGGGACATCGGTGGTGAAACCGACCTTCGGCGATGCCCCGAACAGGTCGCCGAGTTCACCGAGCGTGTCGTCCCCGAGGGGGATGTCGAAGGTGTGGCGGGCCGCGAGGGTCAGGCCGATCAGCGCGAGCAGCCACAGGGCCGCCACCCGGCCGGCCCAGCCGGCCAGCTCCGCAGCGCCGGCGACCGCGCGATGCCGCAGCGGCCGCAGGAATCCCCAGGCGAGCACCAACGCCCCGGTGAGCGTGACGGACAGCGGAATCACCGTCAGACCCGCCTGCGTAGAAGCGAGGTCCCCCGCGCTTCCGGTGAGCCTCACCGTGCCGCCGACCGCGGTGACCATGGTGGCGGCGACGACGGGGCCGAAGGATCCGTCCGGGAGGTCACCGGCCCCGGCCGCCCACAGGCCCAGGGACGCCACCACCGCCATGGCGAGCAGCCCGGCGAGCACCGTGACGAGGGCATGCGCCCAGCCGTGGCGGGCGACGGCCCACTCGCCGGAGGTACGTGCCTGGCCGGAGGGGGTGCGCGAACTCACGCTGCCACGCTAAGCAGCCCCCCTTCAGGGCGCCCGCCGGAGAGGTCCGTCCGCGTCGGCTTGCGGGGCGCACGGGACCGGGGCACACAATGAACTCGTAACGCCAAAAAGCGACATGCACGGGGGCGAATCGCCCGCAGTGTGTGAAGGCCGCAGAGAACCCACGCGGGAGAAGAGCTCGTGAGCGTCGATCCACCGTCGTCCGGCCGCCCCACAGGGCCTCCCTCGGGCCCGCTGTCGGGTCCCTCCCAGCCGCCCTCGGGTGGCGGCCCGCCATCGGAGCCGCCGACCGGAGGCGGGCCTGCGGAGCCCCCGGGCGGAGGCGACAAGGAGCCGGAGCCCCGCCGCCCGTGGTGGGGGTCCGTGCCCCGGGTCGCGATCGTCGCCACCGCGGTGGTGGCCGCAGTGGTCCTGGCCGTGGTGCTCTCCCGGCCCGACAACGGCGGCAGCGGTGCGTCCGACGGCGGCACCAGCACGTCCGCCGGCGAGGTCTTCCTCCAGCCCGCGGCCGACACGGGCCCGGACGAGTTCACCGAGTCGACGGCCGAGGAGAAGAGCTCCGCCTCGCCGGTCACGCCCTCGGGAGCCACCGAGTCGGCGCCGCAGAACGCCGTGCGCGGCGTGGAGGGCGACGCGCCCGGCCTGTACGGCGGCACGCGCAACGTCGCCAGCTGCGACGTGGAGAAGCAGATCACGTACTTCGCCGACGCCCCGGACAAGCAGCGTGCCTTCGCCTCGGTCGCCGGGATCCAGCCGTCCGACGTCCCTTCCTACCTGCGTTCGCTCACTCCCGTGCAGCTGCGCATGGACACCCGCGTCACCAACCACGGTTACAGGAACGGCGCCGCCACCAGCTATCAGGCCGTCCTCCAGGCCGGTACGGCCGTCCTGGTCGACGACCGCGGTGTGCCCCGGGTGCGCTGCGCGTGCGGCAACCCGCTGTCCCCGCCGGTCGCCCAGCAGAGCGCACCGAAGACGACCGGCGACGCCTGGCCGGGGTACAAGTCGTCGAACGTCGTCGCGGTGGCGCCCGCGCCGGAGCCGGTCGACGTCTTCGTGATGTGCGAACCCGACGGCGAGTGGTTCGAGCGCCAGGCGGGCGACACGGGCAAGAAGGACCACAAGACGAAGAAGCCCGACAAGCCGTCCCCCTCGGCGAGCGTCACCACGCCGACGGCGCCGACCGACTCGACGTCCTCCAAGCCGCAGACGAGTCAACCGCCGACCTCGGACACGGACACGTCGGGGCCGACGACGGAAGAGCCGCCGACGTCCGACACCCAGCAGCCGCCGCCCGACAGCAACACCGGGGGTGATACCGGAAGCGACACCGGCGGTGGCACGACGGAGCAGGCCCCGGCCTCCTGACCCGGCCGCTCACCGGCACGGACCGCCCGGGCGTGGTCGCCCAGCCGACCCGGCCCACTCAAGCGGCGCGTACCAAGGCGGCCCGGCCCACTCAAGCGGCGCGTACCACCAAGGCGTAGTCACCGAGTCCGAGCAGCCGGTCGCCCGGCAGGTCACCGTGAGCCGTGACGACCGCCTCGACGCGGCCCGTCTCCGGTTCGAAGGCGACGTCCTGGACCGTGCCGAGCGTGTCGCCCGTCTCGGTGAGGACCCTGAGGCCCGGCAGCTCGTGGTGCGGCGGCACCTCGGCCGGTTCCGCGGTCGTGCGGACCAGTACCGCGTCCGGGCCGATGGCGTGCAGGGCGCCCCAGGCCAGCACGGTCTCCTTGCGGGAGTGCCTGCCCCGCACCCGGACGTGCGTGACCACACCGGAGACGGCGTCGACCGTCAGCGATCTCAGCGCGCCGATGTCCTTCGCCTCGGTCAGTGTCAGCACCGGCAGGCCCCGCGCCTCGGAGAACAGCATCACGGCGCCGATCCCTCTTGCCCGGCCTGGAAGGCCCCGACCCGGGCGACGAAGGCCGGCAGGTCGTCGGCGACGTAGCGGGTGGCGTCGGCCGGGATGACCAGGGCACGGCCCGAGACGGCGAGCGTTTCGCCGCGCGGCACGTAGACCCGGTGCCGACGGCGTCTGGAGCCCTGCACCAGCGCCTTGGCCGCGGCGATCCGGAATCCGACGACCCTGCCGCTGGTGCCGCCCTCGACGATCACGTCGAGCACCGTGCCCACCTCGGCGCCCTCGTCGGTCAGCACCTTCGCGTGCAGGACCCGTCCCTGCCGGGCCTCGCGCCGGGCCACCACGGTGGTGGTGTCCTGCAGCGCCGACGCGTCCTGGACCATGACCGCGTACGGGCCCAGCGCGTGCACCGCCGACCACGGCAGGCTCTGCTTCAGAGGCCCGCTCAGCAGGCCGCGCCCGCTGAGCGTGAAACCGGTGATCCGACCGGCGGCGGCGTCGAAGACGGTGTCCTTGATCTGCGCGACGGCGTCGCCGCCCAGGGTGACCACCGGGAGAGTCGTCAGACTGCGCGCGGCCAGCAGCTCGTTCATCGCAGGCCCTTCCCGCCGGGCCTGCGCCGGACCGCGATGACGGTCCCCGAGCGTCGCCCCGCCTGCACGGCGAGCGTCACCGCCGCGACGGCGGCGAGCGCCGCGATCACCACGACCAGCCATGTCCACCAGGCCACCGTGCACCTCCGGCGATCCTGCCCGGCCGCCCTCGGCCGGTCCTGATATTCCTTCCGGGTGCCCTGTGAAGGGGGGACGATGCCCGCGTCATCGAATGGGGGAGAATCTGTCAGGACTGTGAAGCCGGGCCCGGGGTACGAGCACTGGTGCAGAGCGTCCGGCCAGTCCGGCTTCCCGGAGAGAAAAGAATGATCGACTACCTGGACGGGGCAGTGATACCGACTGGTTTCGACGTGCCCGTGGAACCGCTGATGCGGGCGGCACACTACACCGGCGAGCAGGGATGCATCGCCGAGGCGCGGTCCTTCGCCGCGCTCTTTCTCGACCAGCTCAGGACCGAGTGGTGCGCGCGTATCGACGAGCGGGTCGACGGTGCCGTACTGCTGGTGGTGAGCGAGCTGATCACCAACGCCGACCGGCACAGCAACGGGCCGTACATCCTGGAGCTGGTCGGTACCGACGCCGCGGTGACGGTGTCGGTCTACGACAGCAGCTCCGCACTGCCCCGCATCTTCCCTCGCAACCCCGAGCGCATCGGCCGGCACGGCCTGGAGATCGTCCACGCGCTCGCGGAGCAGGTCAGCGTGGAACGGGTGCCGGTGGGCAAGCGGGTACGCGCCGTCCTGCCGCTCTCCGGCGGAACCGGGGGGTGAACCGTCCGGGTGAGTTGCGTCACCCGGACGGCACGCATGGTTTTCACCCCGTCGGCGACCACTCGTCCACTCGTCGACGAACCCTCATCCAAGGACCCGGCCCGGACAGCACTCGCGGGTGCCGCCCCACTCCCGCATGGGGGGGACGGCACCCGCTGGTCGGACGGCTCTGTCAGGCGCAGCCCAGCTCGCCCAGCATGCCCTCGCGCAGTCGTGTGATGATCCGCTTGATCAGTCGGGAGACGTGCATCTGCGAGCAGCCGAGCTGCTCACCGATCTCCGCCTGTGTGGCCTCCTCCACGAACCGCATGTGGATGATCTGCCGGTCGCGCTCGCTCAGCTCCGCCATGAGCGGGGCGAGCGAGTGGAAGTCCTCGACGAGCCGCAGCCCGTCCTCCTCCACACCGATGAAGTCGGCCAGGACCGCTTCGCCGCCCTCCGGGCCGTCCCCGGTCAGCGCGGCGTCCAGCGACGACGAGTTGTACCCGTTCGCCGCGATCTGCCCCTCCACGACCTCACGCTCGGAGATGTTCATCAGGGTGGCCAGCTCGGCGACCGTCGGTTCACGGTCCAACCGGCTGGCGAGCTCCTCACGGGCCTTGGCCAGCTCGACGCGCAGCTCCTGCAGCCGCCGGGGCACGTGCACCGCCCACGTCGTGTCCCGGAAGAACCGCTTGATCTCGCCGACGATGTACGGCAGGGCGAAGGACGTGAACTCGACCTCGCGCGAGAGCTCGAACCGGTCGATGGCCTTGATCAGGCCGATCATGCCGGTCTGGACGATGTCCTCCATGTCGTCCCCGCGGCCGCGGAACCGGCCGGCGGCGAAGCGCACGAGCGACATGTTCATCTCGATCAGGGTGTTGCGCGCGTACTGGTACTCGTGCGTTCCCTCTTCGAGTTCCGTCAGGCGCTGGAAGAACTGGCGGGACAGCTGCCTGGCGTCCCGCGGAGCCACAGACCGGGGGTCCACGACTCCCGGCAGTGCTCCGTCGCCCGCGCTGGCCTCGGCGTTCTCTTCGACGATCTGTGCCTTCGACCGGATCACGGCGGTCTCCATTACCTCTCCCACGAACGTCACGGCGGACATCTGCCTAGGTACTCCCGAGTTGCGGGTACCCGGGTCGGCGCGCACCATGCCCCCTGATTTTTCCATGGGCGAAATAGGGCGGAATGTAACCCTCCATCCTCCGCCCCGGTCATGGCCGCGGTGATTCCACCCAGAGCGGAACGCCGTGCCCTTCCCCCGGCGGCCGGGATTCCTAGGCTGGAGCAGTGAGCAACCACCTGCCGAACGAAGCCCGAGTCATTCCGCTGCGCCCGCACGGCGCTCGCCCCGCCGGCCCGCCGCCGCGCCAGGCACCCCCCGCCCCGGCCGCGAAGGAACCGCTGTGGCGGGACCTGGTGGGTGACGTCCTGCGCCGCGAACGCCTCACGCAGGAGCGCACGCTGAAGGACGTCGCCGACGAGGCGCGGATCTCCATGCCCTACCTCTCTGAGGTGGAGCGGGGCCGCAAGGAGGCCTCCTCGGAGGTCCTCGCGGCCGCCGCCCACGCCCTCGGGCTGAGCCTCGGCGACCTGCTGACCAGGGCGCAGGGCGAGCTGACGCGTCTCAGCTCGCGTTACGCGGGCGGCGGTCGCCACGGTACGGCGGGCTCGTCGCACGACGGAATGTGCCTGGCGGCCTGAGCCGTACCGGCCGGCGCCTCAGACCCTCGCGAGGCGCCGGCTGAGCACCTCGTCGGCCAGCCCGTAGCCCACCGCCTCCCGGGCGGTGAACACCTTGTCACGGTCCATGTCGGCCCGCAGGGTCGCCACGTCGTGGTGGGTGTGGCGCGCCAGCACCTCCTCGACCTGGGAGCGGATCCGCACCATCTCCTTGGCCTGGAGCGCCAGATCGGACACCATGCCGCGCTGCCCCCCGGTCGCCGGCTGCCCGAGCAGTACCCGGGAGTGCTCCAGCACGAACCGCCGCCCCGGGTCCCCGCCGGCCAGCAGCACGGCCGCCGTGGACGCCGCCTGCCCGACGCAGAACGTGGAGATCGGTGCCTGCACGAACGTCATGGTGTCGTAGATGGCCATGAGCGAAGTGAACGAGCCGCCCGGAGAGTTGAGGTAGATCGCGATCTCGCTCTCCGGCGACGACGACTCCAGGTGGAGGAGCTGGGCGATGACGACGTTGGCGACGCCGTCGTCGATCTCGGTGCCGAGGAAGATGATCCGCTCGGACAGCAGCCGGCTGAACACGTCGTAGGACCGCTCGCCCTGCGGAGTGCGCTCGACGACGTTCGGGATCGTGTACGTACCCATCACTGCAGCCCCATCCTGCGCCGGGTGGCCGCCGGGCGGACGTCCGCGAGGGACTCCACGACCCGGTCCACGATGCCGTACTCCCTGGCCTCCTCCGCCGTGAACCAGCGGTCCCGGTCGCCGTCGCGGGAGATGGTCTCCGGGCTCTGACCGGTGTGCTCGGCGGTGATCCGCTCGATGGTCCGCTTGGTGAACTCCAGGTTCTCCGCCTGGATCTCGATGTCGGCGGTGGTGCCGCCGATGCCCGCCGACGGCTGGTGCATCATGATCCGCGCGTTCGGCAGGGCGTAGCGCTTGCCCGGTGCGCCGACGCTCAGCAGGAACTGGCCCATGCTGGCCGCGAAGCCCATGGCCAGCGTGGAGACGTCGTTCGGGATGAGCCGCATCGTGTCGTAGATGGCGAGGCCCGCGTGCACGCCGCCACCCGGGCTGTTGATGTACAGGCTGATGTCGGTGTGGGCGTCCTCCGCGGACAGGATGAGCAGCTGGGAGCAGACCCGGTTGGCGGAGACCTCGTCGACCTGGGTGCCCAGCAGCACGATGCGCTGTGCGAGCAGCTGGGCGGCCAGATGGTCGTCGAAACGGGTCGGAGGGGTGTCGCCCTCCTCCGCCCGCGGGGCGAGCGTCATGAGTGGAGTCATCGGTTCTCCTCGTAGGCGGCGACAGGTGCCGCCCGACGTGTCGGGGATGTGCCGTCGACTCCACTGTTGACCTCGGGCGATGCCCGCGAACGGTTTCTCTGCCCTCGGCAGATCCGCTACCGGCAGAGGCCGCCCGCTCAGCCCGTCCCGCCCAACTGGCGGAAGAACGCCCGTACATCACCCACCCGCAGGTGATGCCGGTTCCGAACGGTGTCACGGCCGACTGAATTGCCGGCCGCCCGGCCGATGAGTTCCGGGGGGAGCGCCGGTCGACAGTGGTGACAGCGTTCCACGCACCCGGGAGGACTCATGAGCACCGACGGATTCACCACATGCCTCTGGTTCGACGGCCAGGCCGAGGAGGCCGCCCACTTCTACGTCTCGGTCTTCAAGAACTCCAGCATCGGCAAGGTCGCCCGCTACCCCGAGGGAGCGCCGCAGCCCGCCGGAAGCGTGATGACCGTCGAGTTCACGGCCAACGGACACCGGTTCCTGGGCCTCAACGGCGGACCCCAGTTCACGTTCAGCGAGGCGGTCTCCTTCATGATCTTCTGCGAGAACCAGGAGGAGATCGACTACTACTGGAACAGGCTCACCGAGAACGGCGGCGAGCCCGGCCCCTGCGGCTGGCTCAAGGACCGGTTCGGCGTGTCCTGGCAGGTCGTCCCCGACCGGCTCGACGAGATGATCACCGACCCGGACCCGGCCAAGGCCGCCCGCGTCACCCAGGCGTTCATGGCGATGGGCAAGTTCGACATCGCTGCCCTGGACCAGGCGTACGCGGGCGGGTGACGGCCCTGTACAAGGGCGGAGCCGTCCCGCATCCGGCCGGCTCCGCCCCTACACCGCCTCGGCCGCGATCTCCCCGATCACCCGGCGGGAGTTCGCCGCGACCGGCGGGTTCGTGTCCCAGTAGTACGGCAGGGCGATGACCGCGATCGAAAGGGCCCAGCCCCGGGCCCGCGCCCATTCGGCCTCGCCGGCGCCCACCGCCTCACGGAACACCTCGCGGGCCGCCGCCGGCAGCAGGCACCACGTCCCGATGAGGTCGACGGCGGGGTCCCCGACCCCCACCGTCCCGTAGTCGATCACGGCGCTCAGCCGTCCGCCGGTGACCAGCAGGTTCCCGGCCATCAGGTCGCCGTGGGCCCAGACCGGCGGCCCGGTGTGCTCCGGAGCGCTCAGGGCCTCCTCCCACACCTTCGTCACCACGGCGGTGTCCACCCGGCCCGCGAGCTGCGCGAGGGCCTCCCGCATGAGGGCGCCCCGGGTCGCCAACGGCACTCCCCGGTGACCCGGCGGCCCTTCCGAGGCGTCGACACGGCGCAGGGCCGTGACATACGCCGCCAGATCCTCGGCGAGCAGCGTGGGTTCCTCGAGCGCGCCGGGCACCGGGTTGCAGCCGTCCAGCCAGCCGTACACCGACCAGGGCCAGGGGAAGTCGTCCCCGGGCTCGCCCCGCCCGAGGGCTTCGGGCGCGGCGACGGGCAGGGCCGGGCCCAGCCGGGGCAGCCAGCGCAGCTCGTGTGCGATGGCCTCCACGGCACGGGGGTGCCGGGGCAGCCGTACGACCTTGTCCGCGCCGAGGCGGAACATGGCGTTCTCCGTCCCCGAGGACTCCAGCCGCCGCAACGGCAGCCCGGCCCACCGCGGGAACTGTCCGGCGATCAGCCGGCCGACGAGTGAGACGTCGATGTCCAGCTCGTCCTCATGCATGCGCACCGTACCCATGCCGCCCATTCGAGCGTTCAACGCGCAGCCTGTCGAACGGTTTTGGTGATCTCCCGGGCGATGCGCAGGATCCCGGGGGAGCGGACCGGGCAGGGCTTCGGCCTGGACGTCGTAGGGGCCAGGCAGAAGTGCAGGTAGTCGTCGTCGCGGTGCAGGGCAGTACGGTCGCGGCGGGGCTGGGTGCAGAAGCCGGGGTGGGTGCGCTCGTAGGCGGTGCACGGCAGGTACTGCGTCCAGGTGGAGCGGCCGGTGGCCGGGCTCACCGTCTTCCCGGCATCCGCCACGAGGTCGCCCGAGGCGGCGGCTCGCTTCTCGTACACCGCGTTGACGCGCCGGATCCGCTCGGGGGTGATCGGATCCGGGCCCTGCGACACCCACACGATCCGCGGGCGGTCGTCGTCCCCGGCCGCGTGGATCTGCTCCGTGAGGCGGCGCGCGTCGGCGTCGTAGCGGGTGAAGTAGCGGGCCGGGGACTTGTCGTAGGTGATGCCGTCCATGCACGGCGTGTAGCCCCAGGAGTTCCCCCAGAACTGCAGGACCACGATGTCGGGCCGCAGCCTGCGCACCAGCGCGGCGGCCTTGTCGGCGGCCGGTACCAGGGAGCGGTCGGCCGTGCCCTCCAGGTAGTCGCACAGGGTGGTGCCGGAGTACGGGGCACCGGTGTACTTCGCCTTCAGGTCCCGGCGTAACTCCTCGCCCAGCACCTTCTGGCCTTCCATCGCCAGCGAGTCACCGAGGTACAGCACCGTGGGCGCCCGTTCGGGCTCCGGGCCGGGGGAGGCGGGGGCGCGCTGGTGGGTGGTGGTGGCCGACGCGCTCGGTGCGGCCGGCGCAGGCTCCTCGGGTGCGGACGCGGGATCTCCGCACCCGCCGAGGAGCACCCCGGCCAGCAGTACCCCCACGACCCACGGCTTGCGCATACGGCAACTCCCGCCCCGGCCACCGAAACGGCACTCAGGCAAGCACAACCGCGCGCCGGGGGGAAGACGTGCGCGGCGAAGGCCCGCTCGACGCGCGCGTCCGAGCCCGGGTGACTAGCGTGAGGAAACGGACGATTCCACTCCTGGGGAAGGGCCGTGGCCATGGCCGTACAACCTGAAGGAGCCCCTTGCTGGGCCGACGCGATGTTCGGTGATCTCGAAGGGGCCAAGCGTTTCTACGGGGACCTCCTGGGCTGGACCTTCGCCGAGGCTGCGGCGGAGTTCGGCAATTACACGCAGGCCTCCGTGAACGGCAAGGCGGTCGCCGCCGTCGTTCCGCCGATGCCGGGCCAGGAGGGCCTGTCGCAGTGGTGCCTGTACTTCGCGTCCCAGGACGCCGCCGCCACCGCCGCCCGGATCCGTGACCACGGTGGCGAGGTGCTGATGGAACCGATGCAGGTCGCCGACTTCGGCACCATGTGTCTGGCCCGCGATCCCGGTGGAGTCGTCTTCGGCGTCTGGCAGGCCGGCACCCACGAGGGCTTCCAGGCGATGGCCGAACCCGGCGCGTACACCTGGGCGGAGGTCTTCACCCGCGAGCCGGAGAAGTCCGACGCGTTCTTCCCCGCCGTGTTCTCCTACCGGCAGCGCGACATGGAGGACGGCGGGATGGGCTTCCGCGTCTACGACCTGGGCGAGCGCACCGTGCTGGGCCGGATGAGGATGGGCGAGGAGTTCCCGCCGGAGGTGCAGCCTTACATCAACGTCTACTTCACCGTCGAGGACTGCGACGAGGCCGTGGCGAAGGCCACCGAGCTGGGCGGCGTGCTGCGGTTCGGCCCCATGACCACGCCGTTCGGCCGGTTCGCGGCCGTCAGCGACCCGCAGGGCGCGGGCTTCTCGGTGATCGACACCACGACGACCGAAGGAGAGATGCCGAAGCTGACCGACGTGGCCTAGCCTCCCGGACCTCCTGGCCGGACGGCCCCCGCGGTCATGGCATGATCGAGCGCATGCGTGAACGTGTTGTGGCCGCGTGTGACGGGGCTTCCAAGGGAAATCCCGGGCCCGCGGGCTGGGCCTGGGTCGTCGCCGACGCTTCCGAGACGCCGGAGCGGTGGGAGGCGGGGCCGCTCGGCAAGGCCACCAACAACGTCGCCGAACTCACCGCGCTGGAGCGACTGCTGGCGGCCACCGACCCGGACGTGCCGCTCGAGGTCCGGATGGACTCGCAGTACGCGATGAAGGCCGTCACCACCTGGCTGCCGGGCTGGAAGCGCAACGGCTGGAAGACCTCCGCCGGTAAGCCGGTCGCCAACCAGGACCTCGTCGTGCGCATCGACGAGCTCCTGGACGGGCGCTCGGTCGAGTTCCGCTACGTCCCCGCCCACCAGGTGGACGGTGACCGGCTCAACGACTTCGCCGACCGCGCCGCCAGTCAGGCCGCCGTCGTCCAGGAGCCCGCGGGCAGCGCCCTCGGATCCCCCGAGCCGCCGCCCTCCCCGGACACCCCGGCGAAGACCCCGCGCTCCCGCCCGCGCGGCGGCGCGGCCCGCACGGCCAAGGCCGCGGCCGGCAAGGGCTCCTCGCGCACCATCAAGGCCAAGTTCCCCGGCCGCTGCCAGTGCGGCCGCTCCTACGCGGCCGGCGAGCCCATCGCCAAGAACGACGGCGGCTGGGGCCACCCGGAGTGCCGCACGGGCGCGAGCGTCTGATCAGACGTCGAAGGTGTAGAACCGGGTGTGGTCCAGCAGATCCGCCGGGCTCATGTCGTGCCAGGGCCGCATCGTCTCGTTCAGGTCGATGACGTCCGGCGTCCCCGCGGTGGGCAGATAGCCCGAGCCGGGGTGGCGGCGCTGCCACTCCGCCCAGAGCTTGTCGATGAACGCGTGGTGCAGCCAGAACACCGGGTCGTTCGGCGAGACCCCGGTGGCCATCTGCCCGCCGACCCAGACGTGGACGCGGTTGTGCAGATTGACACCCCGCCACCCTTCGAGGTGGTTGCGGAAGCCGTCCGAGCCGCTGTTCCAGGGCGCCATGTCGTACGTGGACATCGCCAGCACCGACTCGACCTCGGCCCGCGTCGGCAGCCCGCGCGTCCCGGAGCCCAGGGAGCGCCGCAGGAACGTACGGCCGTCGACCCGCACGTTGACCGGCCAGTTCCCGCCGGACGCGGAGAACGGCCCGTCCGTCACCCGGCCGTCCCGCTCCCGCCCGGTGCCGCCGAGGAAGTCGGGCGCCCACAGCGAGGCGCGCGGCGTTCGGTCGACCGTCCAGTCCCAGTAGGGAAGCGTCACCGACGCGTCCACCGACTGCAGTGCCCGCTCGAACTCCAGGAGGAATCTTCGGTGCCAGGGCAGGAAGGACGGTGAGCGGTGGCCGGTGCGCTCGCCGTTGTCGGTGTCGGAGACGATGAACGAGTTGTGCGTCGTGACGAACTCGTCGTAGCGGCCGCTGCGCTTCAGCTCCAGCAGCGCGGCGACGAAACGCCGCTTCTCGTCGGGGGTCAGGGTGGACTGGTTCTTGCGGACTGCCATGTGCGGGTGCTCCAGATGCCGTGCGTGGTCGGTCAGTTGGCGGGGAAGGGCAGCAGGGGCGCACCCTGCAGCTCGTCCACCGCGGCGCGGGCGGCGGCGCGCGGGGTGGCGACGGGGTCGTAGTGGCTGACGACGCTGATCCAGCTGCCGTCGGCGTTGCGCATCACGTGCAGCTCCACCCCGTCGACGAACACCGCGTATCCCCCGCCGTGATGGCCGTGGTGACCGGACCCGGCGGACGGACGGCCCTGTATCCGGCGCCCCTTGTAGATCTCGTCGAAGGTTCCGGGGGAGTCGTGGTGCCCGGCGGCCGAGGACGGGGTGGCGGCTGACAACGCCCCCGCGCTCGTGGCGAGGACGGCCGCGGCGGTGAGCGCGCTGCGACGGCTGAGTTCCGGCATGCGGACCTCCTGGGTGGGTTCGGCTGATGACCCCGCATGCCTACCGGCCCGCCCACTACCGGGAGAAATCCACGCGAGCCGGTTGGCTGCGATCCGGGCAATTCCCCTTATGTCGTGCAAGGTTGAACGAAGATGATCTTGCTCTACGGGGGTCAGGCGAAGGTGCGGAAGGGGAAATTCCGCCAGCGAACGATGCTGTGGCGGATGTTTTCTGCTCGTGCGGCTTGTGGTTCGTGGTGCGCGTCACGCCGCGAAACTGGCGTGATTCGGCAGTCGGGGCGACGTCGCACCCGCGCTGCTACTCTGCGTCTCCGGAAGTCTAACGTTGGGTAATCATGAGTTGGGTGAATTGCTATTCACCAGCTATGGTGAATAGCAATTCACCCGCGCCTCCGCCCGGCGCGCCGCCCGCAGGAGCGCCCATGGACCAGACACCCGTGATACTCGAGCAGCCCGGTGCGAACACCCTGCGGGAACGGCTCACCGTCCCTGCGCTCGCGTTCGGCGGCATCCTCATGGCGGTCATGCAGACCGTGGTCGTGCCCCTGCTGCCCGACCTCCCCCGGATCACCGGCGCGTCCGCGGGCACGGTCTCCTGGATGGTGACGGCCACGCTGCTGTCCGGTGCCGTCCTCACGCCGGTCCTGGGCCGGGCCGGCGACATGTACGGCAAGCGGCGGGTGCTCATGGCGGCCCTCGGGCTGATGACCGCCGGGTCGGTCCTGTGCGCCCTGACCTCCGACATCGCCGTGCTCATCGCCGCCCGCACCCTGTCCGGCGCCGCTGCCGCGGTCGTTCCGCTGTCCATCAGCATCCTGCGGGACGAGCTGCCGCCGGAACGCCGGGGATCGGCCGTGGCACTGATGAGTTCCACCGTCGGCATCGGCGCCGCGCTCGGGCTGCCGCTGGCCGCGGTGATCGTGCAGTACGCGAACTGGCACACCATGTTCTGGGTCACCAGCGCCCTCGGCGCCGCGGGTGTGACCTCGGTCTGGTGGGCGGTGCGCGAGTCACCGGTGCGCGAGCCCGGCCGCTTCGACGTACCGGGCACGATCGGGCTGGCCACCGGGCTGGTCTGCCTGCTGCTCGGAGTGTCGCAGGGCGGGCAGTGGGGATGGGGCAGCGAGCGCGTCGTGGGCCTGTTCGCCGCCGCCCTCGTCGTGCTCGCGCTCTGGTCGTGGCAGCAGCTGCGGGCCGAGCGGCCGCTGGTGGACCTGCGCCTGGCGGGTAGGCCCCGGGTCGGCCTCTCCCACGTGGCCGCGCTGCTCGCCGGGTTCGCCTTCTACGCCAACACGCTCGTCACCGCCCAGCTGGTGCAGGCGCCCGAGGCCACCGGGTACGGGCTCGGGCTGTCCATCGTCGCCACCGGACTGTGCCTGCTGCCCAGCGGTATCGTCATGCTGCTGCTGTCGCCCGTCTCCGCCCGCATCTCCGCCGCCCGCGGGCCCCGCATCACCCTGGCCCTCGGGGCGACGGTCATCGCCGCCGGGTACGCCGTGCGCATCGCCGACAGCCGTGAGCTGTGGATGATCATCGCGGGTGCCACGATCGTCGCGACCGGCACCACCCTGGCCTACTCGGCGCTGCCCACCCTCATCCTGCGCGCCGTACCGCCCGAGCAGACCGCCTCCGCCAACGGCGTCAACGTCCTGATGCGCACCATCGGACAGGCCGGCTCCAGCGCCGCCGTGGCCGCCGTCCTGGTGCACCACACCAGCCCGGTCGGCGGTATCCCGGTGCCCACCCTGCACGGCTACCTGCTGGCGTTCGCGATGGCCGGAGCGGTCGCCCTCGTGGCCGCCGCGACGGCGCTGTGCATCCCCGGCGACGCCGACCAGGACGCCACCGACGGCCCGGATCGGACCCGGGTTCGCACCACGGGCGCGCGAGACGGGGCGATGGAGGGAGCATGACTGCCGTGAGCACTCCACCCGTCACGCCCGCACCCGGCCGCAGGGACGCCGAGTCGACCAGGACGGCCATCCTGAAAGCGGCCCGGTACCTGCTGGCCCGGCATGCGCACGGCGACATCACCCTCAAGGCCGTCGCCGACCGCGCCGGCGTGAGCCCGCCGCTGATCCTGAAGTACTTCGGCAACAAGGACACGCTGTTCGCCCGGGTCATGTCCTTCGAGTCCGACGCCGAAGCGCTGCTCGCCGCGCCGCTCGACGACCTCGGCCCGCACATGGTCCGGCACGTCCTGGTCAGCCAGTCCGAGCAGGGCGCCGACCCGCTGCTGCGGATCGTGTTCGCCCCCCTGCACGGCGAGCAGGGCGACATCCTGCGCGCCAACTTCCGCACCCAGGTGACCGACCGGCTCACCGCCCGGCTCACCGGCCCCGACGCGGCCCTGCGCGCCGAACTGGCCGTGGCCACCCTGCTCGGCCTCGGCGTGATGTACGGCATCGCCCGCGGCACCGAACTGAGGGCGAGCACCGTCGACGCCCTGGTGGACCGGTACGCCCCGACCGTCCAGGCCCACCTCGCGCCCTAGCCGAACAGCCGGTCCAGGAACGCGTTGCCGTACACGCGGTGCGGGTCGAGCCGGTCCAGCACGCCGTCCGCCTCCGCCCACGCGGCGTGGCCGACCGCCGCCGGGACGACGCCGCCCAGCACGTCCTCGTCGCTCCACACCCCGTCGTCCGTGTACGCCCACCCCTTGGACCACTCCACCCGGGTGAGCGCGAAACCGCCGTCGAACGTGCGCAGGAGGAACCGCTCGATCTCGCGCAGGAACGCCGCCGCGTCCGACGTGCCCGGCAGCGTCAGAACGTCCAGCCACACGGCCGTGTCCCACTCGGGGTGCTCCTCGGGCGGCCGGAGTGCCGACAGCAGCGGCGGGCGGGCCCCGGACACCCCCACGTCGCCCGGGTCGTCCAGGCCGGTCACCCGGATCTCCACCGAGCCGTTGACCGGGAAGCTGCCCCGGGCGGCGTACTCCGTCAGCCGCTCGCGGTAGAAGGCGGCGAACTCGGAGACGATCCGCTGCACCCGGTCCCGCGAGGTGAGGACCGCGTAACCGTCGGCGTGCACCCGCAGCGTGCTCGGCTTCAGATACAGCAGCGTGTTCTTGGACGGCCCCCACAGGTCGGCGGACAGCGTCGTCACCAGCCCCAGCGCCGCGGCCTCGTACTGGGCGGTGCCGAGCGCCGGCGCGAGGTACCAGGCCGCGTCCGACGTCATCCGGCCGACCAGCTCCGCCACCGGCCCCGGGATGTTGTCCGAGAACGGGTAGTTGTACGGCCGCGTCACCTTCCGCGAGGTGAGCGGCCGGGTGGGGGAGACGCTCCACACTTTCAGCCACGGGTGCTCGGTGAAGGCGAACCAGATCGCCTCGACCCGGCCCGACTCGTCCAGGTGGCTCGCGAACGTCCGCCCGGCGCCCGAGCCGGGCGCGGCGAACAGCTCCGCGGCCGGGATGTCCGTGCGGCTCACGCACCGCAGGTTCATGTTCGCGCCGACGCGCAGCACCACCTCGGTGACCAGGGACCGTCCGAGGTGGGTCAGCAGCGCGGCGCAGTCCGCCTCGTCGCGGTGGAACGTGCGCAGCACGTACGCGCCCACCCCCGAGTCCCATACGACCGCCGTCAGGGAAAGGATCAGATTGCTGAGCGAGCCGTACGTGTGCCCGGGCGGCCGTAGTTCACCCCGCGCGGGTACGGCGGTGCCGTGCGCGTCGACGGCGAGCGCACCGCCCAGCGTCAGCACACCGGGAGCGGGAGCGGCCGTGACACCGAGGCCGTGCCCCTCCAGGAAGGCCAGCAGGTCCTCCGTGGTCACGCCGGTTCCGGCGCGCACGGCGGTGGGGGAGTCCAGGGCCAGGCCGGTGAGGTGGGGCGTGGTGTCGACGAGGAGGACCGGCGCTCCGGACGGCGTCCCCTCCGTGACCGTCAGGGGCGACCAACCGTGCGAAGCACCCCGGGCACGCACCCGCCACCCGTGCAGCCACGCCCAGTTGACGACGGCGACCACCTGGTCCGGGCCGTCCGGCGCACAGGCCCACAGGCCGTCGGCGGTGATCTCGCCGACCCAGTTCCGGTACGCCGAGCGGTACAGCGCGACGTCCCCGGGGAAGTCGGGCAGCTCCGCGGCGGCGGCCGCCGGATCAGCCGGCAGGCCGGATACGGCGGCCAGTGCGGCGGCGGTGAGAAGGAGGCGCCGGCGCGTCCAGGACGAGGTGTCCGACGGGTGGTTGCTCGCTGAACCGGTGGTCATGGGAGGTCACGCTAGGGGCCCGTTGGCACGTGACGTGTTCCTGTCGCATGATCTCACTCGTGTGAGTGATTTATGCGAGCTCGACGGGTCGGAGGGACAGGTTCCGCGCGGTGTCGTGACAGGTGACAGACTGACGCCCATGGACGAGCGCACATTCGACAGGTCGGGTCAGCACGCCTCCGTCGTCGGTCTGGGCACCTGGCAGCTGGGGGCCGACTGGGGAGACGTCGACGACAAGGAAGCCCTCACGGTGCTGGAGGCGGCGGCCGAGGCCGGGGTGACCTTCTTCGACACCGCCGATGTGTACGGCGACGGCCGCAGCGAACAGACCATCGCCACGTTCCTCAGCGGGCGCCCGGACCTGCACGTCATGGTCGCCACGAAGATGGGCCGCCGGGTCGACCAGATCCCCGCCAACTACGTCCTCGACAACTTCCGTGCGTGGAACGACCGGAGCCGGCGCAACCTCGGCGTCGACCGGATCGACCTGGTGCAGCTGCACTGCCCGCCCACCCCCGTCTACTCCACGGACGAGGTGTTCGACGCCCTCGACACCCTCGTCGAGGAGGAGCGGATCGCCGCCTACGGCGTCAGTGTCGAGACCTGTGGGGAGGCGCTGACCGCGATCGCCCGGCCGAACGTCGCGAGCGTGCAGATCATCCTCAACCCGTTCCGCATGAAGCCCCTGCGTGAGGTGCTCCCGGCCGCCCGTGCGGCGGGCGTCGGCATCATCGCCCGGGTGCCGCTGGCCTCCGGCCTGCTCTCGGGCAAGTACACCCGCGAGACCGTCTTCCCCGACAACGACCACCGCACCTACAACCGCCACGGCGAGGCCTTCGACCAGGGCGAGACCTTCTCCGGTGTCGACTACGCCAACGGCGTCGAGGCGGCCGCCGAGTTCGCGGCACTCGCACCCGAGGGGTACACCCCGGCCCAGCTGGCCCTGCGCTGGATCGTCGAGCAGCCCGGCGTCACGACCGTGATCCCCGGCGCGCGCTCGCCCGAGCAGGCCCGGGCCAACGCGGCCGCCGCCCGCCTCCCGGAGCTGCCCGGTGAGACTCTGGCGGCGATCCGCGACCTGTACGACCGGCGTATCAAGGACCAGGTCGAATCCCGCTGGTGAAGCCGGCTGTCACGGCTCCAGGAGCAGCTGCCTCTCCTGCTCCTGGTCGCCGGAGGCGGCGCCGTCGTCGCGTGCCGTGAAGGCGCGGGTGAGCGTGTCGCTCGCCCGCCGTACGGCCTCCGGGCTGCCCTGCACGGTGACGGTCACCGGCGCGGACAGCCGCCCGGAGGGCCCTGCGTCACCACCGGCGGACCCCGCCCCGCTCTCCCCGGCAAAGGTCGCCGTGTGGACCGTCGCGCCGCCGTCGGCGGGGAGTTCGTCCGGCGCCCCGAACGTGCCTTCCAGGGCCCGGACGACGGCTCGTGCGTCGTCGGTGCCTCCGCCGCTGAGCGTCACGGTGAGCTGCGTACCGGACATGCGTCCACGACCTCCTCGGGCTCTGCTTCATTCGCGCCGTCCGTGTAACCGCCCCCTGATCGCTCAAACCGCCGCCGGTCCCCGGGACGAGGAGTCGTTCCGGGGAACCCGGGAAAGAGGAGGGCTCGGATCTCACACCAGGAGGAACAGTGGCGGACGCGGCTGAGGGCGGGGCCATGCGCCGGGGGCGCAACGAGACGGAGGAGGAGAGAGCGGACCGGATGTGGCAGGAGCTCATCCAGGAGGTCCGCGTGGCGCAGATGGGCGTCCAGATCCTGTTCGGCTTCCTGCTCACCGTGGTGTTCACCGAGAAGTACGCGGAACTCTCCGACACCGACCAGACGATCTACCTCGTGACGGTCGTGCTGGGCGCCTGCGCGACCGGGGCGCTCATAGGGCCGGTGTCCCTGCACCGCCTCGTCTCCGGGCGTCGCGTCAAACCCCAGGCGGTGCAGATGGCCTCCCGGCTCACCCTGCTCGGCCTCGTGCTGCTGCTCGCCACCACGACCGCCTCACTGCTGCTGATCCTGCGCGTGGCGACGCACGACGGATTCGTGCCCTACCTCGTCGCCGGCGTGGTCGGCTGGTACCTGCTGTGCTGGTTCGTCCTGCCGCTGTGGATCCGCCGCCGCCACACCTCGCGGTGACGGCACCGTGGCCAGTTGCCGGTCGTGCAGTCGGCTGAGCAGCAGCAGCGACGCGCTCGCCCCGATCAGCGCGCAGCACATGTCCCACTGCGTGTCCCAGACATCGCCCTGCGTGGCCAGGAAGGCGTCCGCCGCGTGCCCGCCGGCCACGGCGGCGGCCCACTCGAGCATTTCGAAAACGGCGCTGAAGGCCAGGCAGGCGCACACGGTCAGCGGCGCGAGCCAGCGGCTGCCGCGCAGCGGCGAGGTGCGCACCAGCAGCTCACGCACCAGCACGGCCGGGACGAAACCCTGCATCAGGTGGCCGAACCGGTCGTAGGGATTGCGGTCCAGGCCGAAGGCGTCCCGGACCCGGTCGCCGAGCGGCACCTCGGCGTACGTGTAATGGCCGCCCACCATCAGCACCACGGCGTGGGCGGCCAGCAGGCAGCAGAGCAGGCCGGTGAGCGGGAAGCGCCGCCGGGTCAGTACCAGCAGCGGCAGGCCCACGACGACCCAGACGACCTCCAGGAACCAGGTCATGCGGTCGTGCGGGTGCCATCCGGACAGCATCAGCAGCACGAGCACACCGCAGGCGAGGGCGGCGGGCAGCGACGGCCGGTGACCCGGGCGTACGTCGGACCTGACGGGCATGGCGGGCTCCTCTCGGGGGAGCCCATCGTCGCGGCGCGGTCAGGCCCCCGGCATGAGTACGCCTACTCATGCCGGCCGCGATTCAGCCCCCGGCGAGGACCCCCTCCAGGAAGTCGTCCACATGGACCTCCTCGCGGCCCGGCGGGACCACTTCGTGGGTCTCGCGCAGGAACGCCGCGAACCCCGGCGCCCACCCGAACACCACCGCGTGGTGCCGGCCACCGTCGGGTCGCACATCGCCGAAGAACTCCATGCGCAGCTCCTGCCACATCCCCCGCGACTGCGGGCGCATCCGCACGTCGCCCACCCCGACCGGACGGCGCAGCGCGTCGCCGAGCATCTCGCGGTCCAGTTGCCACCGGGCGAGGACACGGCCGTCATGGCTGAAGACCACGGTGACGGCGAACGGGTCCGCGGCGTCGTAGCTCAGGTGGGCGAGCACGGAGAAACGTTCCGTGTCACCCGCCTGGAGCTGCACCACCAGGGTCTTGTGGACGAACGAGTTCACGAGGGGGCCTCCGGGAAGAACCGACGTAGAGCCCTCTAGTACCCCCGATTCCGCCGAAATGCTCAGCCGGCCGGGTGATTCCCGCGGGTACCGCGCAGCGACTCGATGCAGACGGCGACCGCCCGCTGGAGGTCCTCCAGGCGCTGCACCATGTCGTCCTCGTAGAACTCTTCGGCGTCGTCGAAGGTCAGCTCCTCGAACACCTTCGTCGCCTTCTGCAGGCTGCTGTAGAACTTCGTGCGCCGCTCCTGCACCCGCAGACCCGCGTCCGCTTCCACGGCCTCGACCACGAGGGACTTCATGGTGTCGTAGGCCTCGGCGGCCCACTCGCCGGCGTCCTCGCCCTCGTCCAGCTCGTCGATGAGCGACAGGTGGCGCTCGGCCTCCTGACGCAGGTCGGCGGGCGCGTCGACGGTCTGCCCGGCGGGCGTCTTGATCTGCCCCGACTCGGCGATCTGGCGCACGTATCCGATCCGGTCGGCCGCCCTGCTCTCACCGGCGACGGCCTTCTTCAGCTCGTCGGTGCGCACGACGTCGCGGGCCAGCTCCGACTGCAGGTCCGGGTCCTCGCGGACCCGGTCCAGCAGGGCCTGGCGGGCCGCGCGGGCCGTTGACGGGTCGGCGAGGATCGCGGCCCGCAGGGCGGTGGGGTTCTCCGCGACCTCCAGCGCCTTCGTGGGCCGGATGCCCTCCGCCTCGGCGGCCTCGGAGATGGCGGTGCCGCGCTCGGACGTGGCGCTGTTGCGGGAGACGTAGTAGCTGAGCCACACGTCGGCGTCCGGCAGATCCACTTCCTGACCCGGCGTCAGCGCCTCGAACTGGGGGACCATCCCGTCGTCCGCCGCCCGGTCCCACGCCTTGTAGTAGCGCATGACCCGCTCCGGGGAGCAGCCGGCGAGTTCCGCGAACTCCTTCGCGGACACCTTCGGCGTCTCGTCCGCGCCCTGTCCGCCGGGCCGCACGCTGCGCGCCACCTTCAGCCCGAAGGCCCACCCTCCGGTCCGGGCGTACGCCCCGAACTCCCGCGCGTCCCGCGCGACCAGGTCGGACACGGGCTCCGGGGCGGCGGGGGACGTCTCGGGCGGGGTCATGGCTACGGTCACGGGCGACTCTCCTGAGCAAGGCGGAACGGATGGCGCAAGGCGCGGACGGAAGCCTAGCGGCACCCTCTGACCTCGCCGTTCCCCGCCCACACGGCCCGCCTGCCGTTCCCCGGCCCGCACGGCCCGCCCGAAAACGCGTTCATGAAGAAGAGCCCCCCGGGGGCGGGGGGCTCAACTCGTCGGGCAAGTGGTGGAGGCGCCGGCCGAGGCGTCAGCCGAACGCGTCCCGCAGTGCGGGCAGCAGGGTCTTCTCCGACCAGTCCAGGTACGCCGGCTGCGACTCGCCGCCGATCTGGACCAGGGCGACCTCGGTGAATCCCGCCTCGGCGTACGGGCGGACGGCCTCGACGAAAGCCTCCGGGTCGTCACCGCACGGGATGGCGTCGGCGACGTCGTCCGGTGTGACGAACTGGGTCGCCGCCTCGAAGGAATCCGGGTGCGGCAGCTCCGAGTTGACCTTCCAGCCGCTGCCGAACCAGCGAAACTGGGAGTGCGCCCGCTTGACGGCCGCGTCCCGGTCGGGGTCGTAGCAGACCGGAAGCTGGCCGACGCGGGGCTTGCCCTCGCCGCCGTGCCGGTCGAACGACTCCAGCAGCCCGGCCTTGGGTTCGGTGGCGATGACCAGGTCGCCGAGCCGGCCCGCGAGTTCGCAGGACCGTTCCCCGGAGACGGCGATGCCGATGGGCGGCGCCTCGTCCGGCAGGTCCCACAGCCGGGCCGACTCCACGTCGAAGTGCGTGCCGCGATGGTTGACGTGGCCGCCCTCGAAGAGGGCCCGGATGATCTCCACGGCCTCCTCGAACATCTCGTGCCGCACGTCGACGGACGGCCAGCCGCCGCCCACCACGTGCTCGTTGAGGTTCTCGCCCGACCCCAGCCCCAGCCGGAACCGGCCCTCGGACAGCAATTGCAACGTGGCGGCCTTCTGCGCCACCACGGCCGGGTGGTAGCGGAACGTCGGACACGTCACATACGTCATCAGCGGGATACGTGACGTGGCCTGGGCCGCCGCACCGAGCACGGCCCACGCGTAGGGCGAATGGCCCTGCGAGCGCAGCCACGGGAAGTAATGGTCGGAGGTCACCGAGAAGTCGAAGCCCGCCTCCTCGGCCCGCACCACGTGGTCCACGAGCTCTCGGGGGCCGGCCTGTTCGGTCATCATCGTGTATCCGATTTGCACCATAACCGGCGAGTCCCCTGACAGCGGACTTGAAAACTACTCGATCAAGCTCGCCGACGGGTGCAGGATGCATGCATGAGCGCTTCCGCCCTGCCCTCGTCCAGCCCCGCCGCACAAGGGGTCGACGCCTTCGGCGTGCACGCCTTTCTCGACGCCCTCGAAGCCGCCCCCGAGATCGAGCCGCACAGCCTCATGATCATGCGGCACGGGCACCTGGTGGCCTCCGGCTGGTGGGCGCCGTACACCGCCGAACGTCCCCACCTGCTGTACTCGCTCAGCAAGAGCTTCACCGCGACCGCCGCGGCATGGGCCGAGGCCGAGGGCCTGCTCGACTTCGACGCGCCCGTGACCTCGTACTTCCCGGAGTTGGAGGCCGACATCACCGACCCGCGCAGCCGGGCCATGCTCGTACGGCACGTGGCGTCCATGGCGAGCGGCCACCGGCGGGACACCGTCGACGAGGCCTTCGGCCGGGGCGTCTCCGAGCCCGTCCGGCAGTTCCTGCTGCTGCCCCCTGACGCCGACCCGGGCACCGTCTTCGCCTACAACCAGCCCGCCACCTACACGCTCGCCGCGATCGTCCAGCGGGTGACGGGGCAGCCGCTCACCGCGTACCTGCGGCCGCGACTGCTCGATCCGCTGGGCCTCGGTGAGGTGGCCTGGCTACGCGACCGCACCGGCCGTGAGCTCGGCTTCAGCGGCCTGCACGCCACCACCGACGCGATCGCCCGGCTCGGGCAGCTGTATCTGCGCGACGGGCTCTGGCAGGGCGAGCGGCTGCTGCCCGCAGGATGGGCGGCCCGGGCCTCGCACCCGCGCACACCGACCGCCGGAGCCATGGGAGACGGGGACCGGCAGGACTGGGACCGGGGCTACGGCTACCAGTTCTGGACGTCCCGGCACGGCTACCGGGGCGACGGCGCGTTCGGCCAGTTCTGCCTTGTGCTGCCGGAGTACGACGTGGTGATCGCCGCGACCTCGGCGACCGAGCGGATGCAGGAGTACCTGAACCTGGTCTGGAAACATCTGCTGCCCGCCTTCGGTCCCGAGCCGCTGACCGGCCGCGAGGCCGCCGACGCGGAGCTGCGGGAGCGTCTCGGCCGGCTCGCGCTGCCGCCCGCCCCGGGCCGTCCCGCACCCCCTGACCGGGAGCGTGACTGGGCGGCCGCCGCGTTCACTCCCTCCGTGGCGGCCGGACCGGTCCGCTCCGCCGGGCTCACCCGGGACACCGACGGCTGGACGCTCACCCTCACCGGAAAGGGGCACCGGCCGGACCGGCCGGACCGGCTCGACGTGCGTATCGCGGGGGAGGACTGGACGGTCACCGAGGAACCCCTCCCGACCGCGGTGAGCGGCGGCTGGACCGACGGCGGCACGCTGGCCGTGGACGTGGTGTTCCTGGAGACCCCGCACCGCCTGGCGCTGATCTGCTCCCTCGCGGATGGGGGCCTCACAGCGCAGTGGCGCACCACGCCGTTGCACGGCGGCCCCCTCACCGCCCTGCGCGCCCCGCGCCGGTCAGTCTGAGGCCGGCCGGAAGGTCTTGAAGAAGGTGCGCAGCGCCTCCTGGTTGACGGCTTTGTCCCAGTCGGCGTCCGGGGTGGTCCAGCGCAGCGAGAAGCTCCGGCCCCCACCGAGCAGGAACCCCCGGCCGTAGGTGTGCACCCGGGTGCCGTGGACGTACGCGGTCCACTCCATGTCGGCGGCCTTGCGGCCCTGGTACGTCGTCGCGCGGATCGCGCCGATCCGGTCGTAACCGTCCGCCTGTTTGAGGTTGGGTTCGACGTCGTCCCGCCAGACGACGACGGGGTCCGGGCCCGCCTGGTCGCTGTAGGTGACGGCCAGCGTGCGGTCGTCGTCCTCGGCGCCGAAGACGACCCGGTACACCTCGCCGTCACGGTCGGTGTCCAGGCGCTCGAAACCCTTGGGGAGCGCGACGGAGAAGCCCTCCGCCGCCCGGTAGCGCTGGAAGCCGGGCGGCAGGGCCGTCGTCGGGGACGAGGGGGTGCGTGTGGGGCCGGTCCCGGGCGGCGGGGAGGGCGTGGTGGGTGTGGGGGAGAGGGAGGGCGACGTGGGCGGGCTGGGCGTCCCGGACGGCTCGCCGCCGACGTCGCCGGTGCCCTCGCCCGGAGTGGTGGCGGAGGCCGGCGGCCGGGCCGGCGATTCGGCCGCGTCGCTGTCGCCGTCCGTGCCGGGCAGGCCCTGGGTCGCGGCGAGCACGGCGACCGCCACGGTGACGACGGCCAGGGCCGTTCCCGCCACCATGGTGCGTCTGCTCCACGCCGGGCTGCCGGTCCGCACCGCGGCGTAGGCGCCGCGCAGCCGGGGGGCCGGTGCCGCGGCCAGGGCTGCATCGGGGTCCTCGCTGAGGGCGCGGGTCAGCGCCTCACGCACCACCGGGCGGGTCAGCCGCTCTCGTGAGTCCTTGCGCAGCAGACCCTGCACGACCTGGGTGAGCGGCCCGGTGCGCACCGGCGAGCGCAGCGGAAGCCGGTCCACGCCCTTCAGGGTGTTCTCCGGGCGTCCCCGGTCCCGGAAGGGCGGGCGCCCCTCGACCGTCGTGTACAGGATCGCGCCCAGTGCCCACAGATCGGCCGCGGGGCCGATGCGCTGGTCGCGGGCCTGCTCCGGGGAGGCGAACGCGGGTGCCGTCAGCCGGGGAGCGAGCGTCGCGCCCGCCAGGCCGAAGCCGGTGACGACGACCGAGTGGTCCTCGCGCACGAACACCTGCCCGGGACTGAGCTCGCCGTGCGTGATGCCCTCGGCGTGCGCGGCGTCCAGCACGTCGAGCAACTCCAGGCCGATCCGCGCCGCGCGTACGTAGTTGAACGTGCCCTGCTCGGAGAGGAGCTCACCGAGGGGGGTGCCGTCGATCCACTCGTTGACCGTCCACAGGGCGCCGGCCTCCTCGACGGCGTCGACGACCGCGGCGATCCGGCCGGGGCACAGCAGTGCCATGTTCTCGGTCGTGCGCAGCAGGCGGGCGGCGGCCCGGCGCTCGGCCCCGCGCGGGTCCTCCGGAAGCCCGATCTGGGTCACGAGGCAGGGGCGGGAGATCTCGCCGGCCCCGGTGTCCTCGGCGTACCAGCAGATGCGGTTGGTCTCGCGGTGAATGATCTCGAGCAGCCGGTACCGGCCGGCGACGAACTGGTGTGTGGAGACGTGCGCCCTGCCCATGGCCATCCCTCGCTGGAAACCTGGCTCTCACCTTTTCCAGAAGTACGGGCAGTGAGGCGGCCTGCGTTCAAATGGATCGCAACTCTGCGTCCGTTCCTGTCTTTTGTTCAAAGGGTGCGAGCAAGTGTGCGAGGAAAGAGGGTCTTTCGAGGGCCCGGGCGCGGCTCACCTCGGCAGCCCCGGGCGCGGCGGGTGCGAGGAATTCGACCGCCGCGGCCCGCTGATTCGCGAATTCGGGCCCGGCCTGGTGGTAACCGCCGGTAAATGCGGAGGTGTACAACGTCTGAACTCGGAGCCCTCCGATGAATTTCGCGAGGGATTCCCCTGGAGGCACCGGAACGTCAGCGCAGCCCGAAGCGGTGCGCCCAGGCGAACACGTCGTCCGTCGTCGCGTTGCCCCCGCACACCACCAGACCGAGCCGCGCCCCGTCACCGACCCGTTCCAGGACCTGCCGGGCCGCGGGCAGCAGGCAGCCGGCTGCCGGTTCGGCCCACACCTTGGCGTGGCCGGCCAGATCCAGCACGCCCTGCACGGCCTCCCGGTCCGGAACCACGAGGACCTCGGTGACCAGGGCGGAGACATGGTCGTAGGTGAGCTGTGACACGGACGGGGCGCTGAGGGTCGAGACGATCGACGACAGGGCGACCGGCCGCGGGCCGCCCGACGTCAGCGCCTCGGACATGGCCTGGGCGCCCTCGGTCTCCACGCCCCACACCCGCACGCCGGGCCGGCACGCCCGCAGCGCGGCGGCGACACCGGCGATCAGGCCACCGCCCCCGATGCTCACCAGCACGTCCGTGAGTTCGCCGGCGTCGGCGGCGAACTCCAGCCCGACCGTGCCCTGTCCCGCGATCACCGCGGGGTCGTCGAAGGGATGGACCAGGGTCAGGCCCTCCTGCTGAAGCCGGGTCATGAGCGCGAACGCGCCGTCCATGTCGTCGGTCAGCCGCACCGACGCGCCGGCCTCCTCCGCGATCTCCACGGCACGGGCGGGCGCCGAGCGGGGCATCACCACCGTGGCCTTCACATCGAGGGCCGCGGCCATGACCGCGACGGCGATGCCGTGGTTGCCACCGCTGACCGCCACGACGCCGGCGGCCCGTTCGGCCTCGCCCAGCGACAACAGCTTGGCCACCGCCCCGCGTGCCTTGAACGAGCCGGTGCGCTGCAGCAGTTCGAGTTTCACGGTGACCGGTGCGCCGAGCAGCGCCGACAGCCCCGGGCTGTCCACGGTCGGGGTGCGCACGACGTGCCCGGCGATGCGCCCGGCCGCGGCTTCGATCTCCGGCATGCCGATCATGGCGGTCGTCCTTCCGGCGCGGGGTCGCGGAACGCGCCGTATCGAACCCTGACGTGCCGAGGGGGCCGAGGTCAAAGCGGTTGCCGGCATCCCTGTGCGACCGAGGCATCCGGTCGGCGGTTCAGACGTCGCGCCGCACCAGGTACTCCAGCAGCGACCGCAGGTCACCGACGGCCTCCGCCGCCAACGGAGCTCCGGCGAGTGAGGTCTCGACGGCGGTGAGGTGCCGGCGGGCCTCTGCCAGGGCCGCGGCACGGCCGCCCGCCTCCTCGATGAGCGCGGCCGCCGTGCCGGTCGCCGCCCCCGACTTCAGGAGTGCGGCGATCCGGCCGCCCATCGGGGAGCCGAGCGCCACCAGGACCGGGAACGTCTTCTTCCGCTCGCGCAGATCACCGTGTACCGGTTTACCGGTGACATCGGGGTCCCCCCAGATGCCCAGCACGTCGTCGACGATCTGGAACGCGACCCCCAGGTGCCGGCCCGCCCGGTCGAGGGCGGCGGCCGTCTCGGGGCGGGCACCGCCGAGCACGGCACCCAGCGCCGCCGCACAGCCCAGCAGCGCGCCCGTCTTGTGCTCCGCCATCGCCCGGTATTCATCGGGCCGAACCCGCTCGGGGCCGGTCCACGGGCGGTCGGCGAACAGCAGGTCGTCCGCCTGTCCGCGCACCAGGTCACCCAGCGCCACGGAGAGCGTGCGTACGCCCGCGGCACCACCGGGCTGCGCGGCCAGCGTCTCGACGGCCAGGGCGAACAGGGCGTCGCCCGCCAGCACCGCGGGCCCCGTGCCGTAGGCCCTCCACACGGTCGGGCGGCGTCGCCGGTCCGCGTCGCCGTCCATGATGTCGTCGTGCAACAGGGAGAAGGTGTGCACCAGTTCCACCGCGACAGCCGCGGCCACGCCGGCCCGGCCCGGCGCACCGGCCGCCTCCGCGCCGAGTACCGCGAGCGCCTGCCGCACGCCCTTGCCGCCGGAGGCCACGGCCGGAGCGCCCCCGACCTCGCACCAGCCGAAGGAGTACGCGGCCATCTCGCCCACCCAGGGGTGCAGCCGCCCCACGGCTTCCTCCAGGGCGGGCCGGACCTGGGCGCGACAGCGGTCGAGAACCGCGGGGATGTCACCGGCGCCGGCCGCATGCTCGTGCGGCTCGCCCCGCCGCACTGTCCGCACTGTGACGGGCGCCTCGGCCGCCGTGCCCGGCCCTGACGGCCGCAGGATGGCCGGTGCCGGTACCGGTGCCCTCGTGCCCTGCTGCGCGGTCGGTCCGGTTTCCCGGGACGGCGGTGCCTGCGTGACCGGCGCCGGTGCCGCCGTGGCGTTCTGCCGGGCTGTCCCCGCTGTCCCCATCGTCGTCGGCAGCGCCGTCACAGGGACGCCCCCATCGTCTGCCCGGTCGACGGTATGCCGAGTTCTTCGTGGGCCCGGGCCACCATCCGGCGGGCGTGCTGCAGGCCGATGCGCTCCAGCAGGTCCGCCAGGTCGGCCAGTTCGGCCGCTGTCTCGTCACGGTCGCGGCCCAGGCGGGCCAGGGACTTGGCGAGTCCCAGCCGCGAGAGTGCCTCACCGCGCGGCTCGCTCATCTCGCGGAACTCCGCGAGTGCCTGCTCGTACAGTGTGCGCGCCTGCTCGTAACGCCCCGCCCGGTACAGGACGTTGCCCCGCATCTTGTGGTTGTAGGCCAGCGCGCTGGACAGCCGCATCGCGCGGCACGCCGTCTCCGCCTCGCTCAGCAGCTCCAGGGCCCGCTCGGTGTCCTGGTCGCGCACCGACACCACATCGGCCAGCCCGCGCAGCGCCCAGGCGTGGCCACGGCGGTCGTCGGCGCGGGCGGCGATCTCGGCGGCCTCCTCGAACAGCGCGTACGCCGAGTCGTAGCGGCCGGTGTTGCGGTGCATCTGCGCGATGCCCTCCAGCGCCCACACCGTGTGCCGGGCCTCCCCGCGCCGCCGGGCCTCGGCGAGCAACTGCTCGTGCAGTCTGCCGACGGCCTCGTAGTCGCCCTGGATGCGGCCGGTCTCGGCCAGGCCGGCCAGCGAGTAGCCGCGGACGACGATGTCCCCGCCGTGTTCGCCGAGGTCGGCGGCCAGCTGGAGCAGCCTGCGGGCCAGCCGGAGCGCGCCGCGCTGCCGGGCCAGCGTGCCGCCGCTCCACAACGCCCAGGCCATCGCCCCGACGTCCCCGGCCTGCCGGGCCGAGCGGTAGCTCGCCTTCCAGGCCCTCTCCGCGTCCTCGACCCGGCCCAGCCTGCGATGTGCCTCGGCCACCGCGAGTCCGGAACGCGCCGCCTCCCCGGGCTGTCCGGCGCGCTCGGCCGCTCTCAACTGCTCGGTACCGGCGGCCAGGACGTCGGTCAGGGAGGAGTTGACGGACAGACTGGTGAGCGCGCCCTGGTATTCCGGAGCGAATGCCTTGCCGTACATCGATGCCTCTCGGTCCGTATGCACACCATCTATACACAGCGCGTATACATGGTGTGTATAGAAGGGTGCGAATCTGCCCCGGCCGCAAGGGCCAGGGCTCACCTGTTGCCGATCAAGACGTCGGCGGAACGGACCGGGTTGCCTGTGAGGCGCAGATCACCTGATGGGTGTTCAGTGCTGGCCCGCTCTGTGCGGTGTCGCCTCGCTCGGCCGGACGACGACGTACCCCTCGCCCTGGAGCATCAGTTGCACCGCCTCGCCCGAGCCACCCCGCAGCATCGACCCGATGGACTGGGAGCGGTGCAGCGAGGTCTGCAGTCCCGCGGTCCAGCCGACGATCGCGTCGGTGTCCACGTACACCGGGGACTGCGGTGCGACCGGGATGACGAGCGGGTTGCCCTCGCACACCAGGCCCAGCTTGCCGTGCCCGGTGAAGACGCTGTTGAACAGGCCGCCGCCGGTGATGCCGGCGCCCTTCACGGTGGCGATGCGGTACGACAACGTCGCGTCGAAACACAGGACGTTGCGGCCGTTGACCGTGAACTCGTCACCGGGTTCGACATCGACGATGAAACAGTTCTGTGCCTCGTGCGCGAACCAGGCCTCGCCCTGCCCTCGCACCGCCATCAACGGCAGGCCCTCCCCGGTGACCGCGCGTTTGAGCATGCCGCCCACGCCCTGTCCCCTGCGCTCGAACTGGAGGTTGCCGCGGTAGGAGATCATCGCTCCCTGCCGGGCGAGCATCTCCCCGTTCACCGTGTACCGGACGCACTTGGCGTTCTCGACCGTCATGCCCGGCGCTACGGCCGGCTGCACCATGTGCTCACTGGAAAAGAGGTCACCCTTCATACCGGCATCCTCGCCCGGAGCGTTTCCCTCCGCCAAGATCAGGCGGGAGGCCGCTTCGCCCGCCCACGGCCCATTGCCACGGCACCGGCCGTGAGGGACGGCACGCTCGCCGAGGAGCACGCCCGTCGAGGCCACCGGCACAGTGAGGGCCGCCTGCACAGTGTTGCCGACCGCACCACTACGGTGTGTACGCCGGGACGACCTCCGCCCGCACCCGCCCCGACCGGCCGAAGGAGCGCCGACGATGCCCCGCACCGCCCGCCCCCGCTGCCGAGCCGCCCTGGCCGCTCTCACCTGCTCCGTCGCGCTGGGCTGCGGGACCGGCACGGTTCCCCAGGCCGGCCGGCCCAGCCCGCCGCCCAGCGCCCCGAGGACCGCCGGGCCCAGTGTGGTCACCTGGGCCTCGTCCGCCGGCCACGTGGGCGAGGCGGCTGACGGGCGCGGTTACCGGATGATGGTGCGCACCAGCGTGGGCGGCAGCGGCCTCAGGGTGCGGCTGTCCAACGCCTTCGGCGACAAGCCGGTGACGTTCTCCAACGTCCACGCGGGCCTGCGGCGGGCAGGTGCCGCACTCGTCCCCGGCAGCAACAGGCGCCTGACCTTCGACGGCGCCCGCTCCGTCACGGTCCCCGCCGGCGGCATGATCTACAGCGACCCGCTGCCCGGCCGCGTTCCGGCCGGGCGCACCCTCGCCGTCAGCATGTACGTGCCCCGGGCGGGCGGCGCCCTCACCGGACACTGGCTTGCGATGCAGACGTCCTACCGGACCGTCGGCGACCACGCGGCGGAGGAAAGCGCGGCCCACTGGAAGCAGCGGACGGGCTCCTGGTTCTATCTCGACGCCGTCACCGTACGGCCGCATGAGAGGACGGGCGCCGTGGCCGCTCTCGGTGACTCCATCACCGACGGCTGGCATTCCACCGTCGACCGGGACCGGCGCTGGCCCGACTTCCTGGCCCGCCGCCTGCGTGAGTCCACCGGCACCCGGGTCGAAGGGGTGGCCAACGCGGGCATCGCCGGGAACAAGGTCCTCCTCGACGGCCCCGGTCAGAGCGCCCTGAACCGCGCGCAGCGCGACGCGCTCTCGCTGCCTGGCGTGCGTACGGTGTTCCTCTTCCAGGGCGTCAACGACATCAAGGCCGAACCCGGCGCCACCGGTGCCGGGCTGATAGCCGGATACCGCAGGCTGATCGACCGGGCGCACGCGGCCGGCAAGTGCGTCGTCGGCGCCACCATCGCCCCCTACAAGGGCTGGCAGGAGTGGGACCCCGCCGGGGAAGCGGTGCGGCGGCAGGTCAACGCCTTCGTCCGCGACAGCGGTGAGTTCGACGCGGTCGCCGACTTCGACCGTGTCCTGCGCAGCCCCGACGACCCCGAGCGGATCCGTCCCGCCTTCGACGGCGGCGACCATCTGCACCCCGACGACCAGGGCATGCGGGCGATGGCCGACGCCGTCGACCTGGACAGCCTCGACTGCGCGGCCGGCTAGGTGTGCTTTCCGGACAGGTTGGTGACGTGGCCGGCTGGTGTTCGGCCGGTCTGAAGGGCGTCGGCCCGCCCTGCGCGAGGCCTCCGCCCCGGACGCGCCCCACGCCCCGTGGCCCGACAGGGGCCGGCCGACGGGGCCTTGGCCGCAGGGCACCTCGGGCGGCTGCCCGGGCGGTCAGCCGGACGTCGTCGGCTCCGGGGCGATCAGGCCCTCGCGGTAGGCGATCGCCACGGCCTCGCCGCGGCTCGACGCGCCCACCTTGGCGAGGATGTTGGAGACGTGGACGCTGGCGGTCTTGCCGCTGATGAACAGCTCCTCGCCGATCTGCCGGTTGCTGCGGCCGAGGGCGAGCAGCCGCAGCACGTCCTGCTCCCGCGCGGTGAGGACGGCGGCCCGGTCGTCGCTGCCGGGCCTGTCCGACAACCGGCCGCGACGGATCAGGTCGTCCACCTGTTCACGCAGCGGCACGGCGCCGAGGCGGTCCGCGGTCTCGCGCACCGCCCGGGCCTCGGACGCCGCCTCCGCGCGCCGCCCGTCCGCCACCAGGGCCTCGGCGTACCGCAGCCGGCACCGCGCCCGCTCGTAGACGTCGCCGTAGCCGAACGCCGTCACCACCCTTGCCCAGGCGGCCGCGTCCGGCCCCGACGTGGCCCTGATCCACTCGGCCTCCGCCCGGGCCAGCCACGCCTGCCCCTCGGGGCCCTGGGGTGTGCCGTCGTCGCGGGTGGCCGTCGTCCGTGCCGCTTCCACCAGTTCGGTCGCGGTGTCCGTCCAGCGCCGGGCTCCGGCCTCGTCACCGGCCGACCGCAGTCCGGCCGCCGCGTCGGCCACCGCCGACAGCGCCAGCGCGGCCAGCCGCACCGTGACGTCCGGGCGGGTGCCCGACTCGTCGACGAGGCTCGAGGCCGTCGCCCGCATCCACCGCACCGCGTCCTCGGGATCGCGGCGCAGCGCCGCCGCGTCGGTGAGCACGATGCCCGCGACGACGGTGGCCATCCAGTCGAACGGCCCCTCCAGCAGGGCACGGGCGCGGTCGGCCGCCGCGAAGTCACCGCGCGCGAGCGTCACGTACAGCGCGGGACCCATCGTGTACCCGCCAGCGGCGGGCAGCACGTCGGCGTCGGCCGCCGCCGCGCGCAGACACTCGTCCCAGCGGCCCAGCACGTTCAGCACCAACAGCCGCAGGTAACGCATCTCCAGCGGGTACGTCGACGACAGCAGCCCGGCGCGCCGGGCCCGGTCCAGGCCCTCCGTCAGCCAGGGCACGCACTCCGCCAGGGCACCGGACTCGTAGCAGCCCATGGCCAGGTTGAACAGGGCGCGCAGCTCCACGGGCGCGTTGCCCGAACTCCGGGCCAGCTCCCGGGCTTCGACCAGCAGCCGTCGGCCCTCCGGGCCGCGCCGCCCCTCGCCGTCGAAAACGGCCAGGGAGATCAGCAGATCCGCCTGGGCGTCGGTGACCCGCAGCCGCTCCGCCACCGCCAGGGCCCGGCGGGCGACCTGGAGCGCGGTCTCGTTCTCCCCGACGTGGCGTGCCGCCAGGACATGCGTGGCCGCCGCCCACACCCACGTCGGGGACGGCGGTTCCTCCGGGATCATCGCCAGGGCTTCGCTGCTGTACGCGAACGCCGCCGCCAGGCTGTCCACGCTCAGCAGGTTCCCGGCGAGGGTGTAGCGGACGCGCGCGGCGAGTTCGGACTCGGCGTCCTGCCCGAGTCCGGCCAGCGCGGACCGGGCGAGGGAGACCGCCCGGTGCAGTTCCCCTGCGTGCGCGGCCGCCGCCGACGCACGCAGCATCAGCGTCACCCGTTCGACGCCCGGGGGCCGGGTCCCGGGTCCGACGGCCGACCACAGGTCGAGGGCCGCTTCGAGGTGCCGTTGTTCCTCGGCCGGCGCCCCGACCCGCCGGGCGTGATCGGCGGCCTCCAGCGACGCGGCCAGCGCCTCGGGGAGATCGTGGCTCTCGCGGTAGTGGTGGGCACGCTCGGCGGCGCTCTCGGCCCGCCCGCGCCCGGCGAGCAGCCGTGCGAACGCGCCGTGCAGCCTCGCCCGCTCCCCGGGCAGCAGATCGGAGTAGACGGCCTCGCGGGCGAGCGCGTGCCGGAACGAGTACGTGTCCCCCTCGCCGGCCACGAGCAACTGCCGGCCCACCGCCTCCCGCAGCGCCGACTCCAGCTCCGCCTCCGGCAGCCCGGCCGCATCCCGCAGCAGGTCGTGCTCCACCCGGCGCCCGGCGACGGAAGCGGTCCGCAGCACCTGCTGCGCCGTCTCGGAGAGCTGCTCGAAACGGATCAGCAGCACCTCGGCGAGTCCACTGGGCACACCACCCGACTCGGTGTCGGTGGCGGCGAGCAACTCCTCCGCGTAGAAGGCGTTCCCCTCGGCCCGCTCCACGATCCGCCGCACCGTGGCGTCCGGCAGCGGCCGCGGCTCCAGGGCCCGCACCAGCCGGTCCACATCGGGATCGGCCAGCGGCCGCAGTTCCATTCGCTCGACGACCGGCAGTCGTACCAGCTCCGCCAGCAGTGGCCGCAGCGGATGCCGGCGGTGCAGGTCGTCGGCCCGGTACGAGGCGAACACCGCCAGCCGGTGCCGGAGCACGCCCCGGCCCAGCAGGAACCGCAGCAGATCCCGCGACGACTGATCCGCCCAGTGCAGGTCCTCCAGCACGAGCAGCAGCGGCGTGACCTCCGCGACCTCGGCCAGCAGCCCCGCCATGCCCTCGAACAGCCGCAACCGTCCGTCCACGTCCCGCACGGAGCCGGTCCCGGCCCCCAGCAGCCGCTCGACCACGGGATGTCCGGCGAGAGCACCGGCGAACCTCTCATCGGAGGCCAGCACCCCGAGGATCTCGGTGAACGGGAGGTAGGGCAGCCCGACGTCACCGAGATCCACACAGTGTCCCGTGAGTACGGTCATGCCCGTCGCGGCGGCCTGCCTCCCCACCTCGTCGAGCACCCGGGTCTTGCCGACCCCGGCGTCCCCGGCGATCAGCACGGCCCTGGCCTCACCGCCGCGCGCACGCTCCAGTACGCCGGAGAGGCGCGTCAGTTCGCCGCTCCGCCCGACGACGGGCGTGGCCGATGACGCCTGCTGCACAGAACCAACTTTCTTTCAGGGGCGTGAGACGTGCACAGGGTGCGGCTCCGCCGCGTGGCGCGATCGACCACCGACGAGACGCGGCCGCCGTGCGTCCGAAAGCCCCGATCTCTCAGGAGCGCAGAACCTTCGCCCAGTCAGCGGGCACCCGCCCCGCCGGCCCCGGTGTCGGCTGGTCGACCGGATGGCTCGCCGGCTCCGCCAGCTCCGGCCCACCCTCGTACAACTCGTTCGTCTCATAGTTCCAGTACCAGTCCTCACCCGGCTCGAAGCTCTGCACGAACGGATGCCCGGTCTCCCGGAAATGCCCCGTCGCGTGCTTCGCCGGCGAACTGTCACAACACCCCACGTGCCCGCACTGCGCGCACCGCCGCAGATGGAACCACCATCCCCCGGCCGCGTCGCACTCGGCGCACCCGCTGCCGCTGGGCCGCGCTGCCGGGTCGATGCCGTTCTCGCCACTCATGCAGACTCCTCCTCGACCGCTGTCAGCGGCAGCAGTACCTGGAACCGTGTGTCCCCGGGCTCCGACTCCACCCGGATGGTGCCGTGGTGCTTGTTGACCACGATCCGCCAGGAGATGTCGAGCCCCAGTCCGGTCCCCTCGCCCACCGGTTTGGTGGTGAAGAAGGGATCGAAGATCCGCTCCCGGTCCTCGGCCGGGATGCCGACGCCCGTGTCGCGGAACTCCACCAGCAGCCGGTCGTGTTCCGCCGCCGTCCGCACGGTCAGCGTCCCGTCCCCGCCCGCACCGTTCATCGCCGCGACCGCGTTGTCGATGAGGTTCGTCCACACCTGGTTGAGCTCCGCGGGATACGCGGGGATCTTCGGCAGCGTACGGTCGTAGTCCTTGACGACCTCGATCCGCTTGCCGATCTTGCCGGACAGCATCAGCAGGGTGGAATCGAGGAGTTCGTGCACGTCGGCGTTCTGGAAGGGCGCGCGGTCGAGCTGCGAGTACTGCTTCGCCGCGTCGACGAGATGCGAGATGCGGGCGGTCGAGTCGTTGATCTCGTCCATCAGCAGCTCGGTCTCGACGGTGTAGTTGAGCCATCCGATCGCGCTCGGCAGGATGTCCTCGTCCACCGCCGCCGCGACCTGGTCCAGCCAGTCCACGTCGAGGCCGGCCTGGACGAAGGTCGGCGCGATCCGCCAGCCCTCCTCGATGCCCCGGTCGTCCAGCCAGTCGGTCACGGCGTCCTCCCGGTCGGACGCCTCCAGCGGACTGAGCGTGGGTGCCTTGGCGACCCGCTCGGCCGTGCGCTCCTGGATGTCGATGAGGTTCGCCATGACCTCGGGCGAGTACGAACCCTGCGCGATGACCGCCAGCTTGTGGCGCATCTTGCCCACCCGCTCCCGCAGGGTCGCCGTCGCCCGCACGGCCGCAGCGGCGGGGTTGTTCAGCTCGTGCGTGAGCCCCGCGGACAACGAGCCCAGCGCCAGCAGCCGTTCGCGCTGCCCGATGGCCCGCTGGGTGCTCTTCGAGCCGAAGAACAGCCCCTCCAGCAGATGCACCGCCATCGGGAACCACTCCTGCATGATGCCCGCGAAGGTGTCGGCGGGCAGCACGAAGAAGCGCGTCGGCTCCGTGACACGCATGGAGTTGTTGTAGACCTGCCGCACCCGGTCGCCCAGGTACGCCTGCATGGACCCCGCGTACACCCCGCGCTGCGAGGTCCGGGTCACCTCCACGTCGTCCCCGCCGACCCGGCGGTACAGCACGACCGTGCCTTCGAGCATCACGTAGAAGCAGGTCGCGGGCTCGCCCTCGGTGTACACCGGCCCGGGCTCGAACCGCTCCACCCGCCCCTCGCTGCACAGCCTGCCGAGCTGCTCGGGCGTGAGCTTCTCGAACAGGAACAGCGCCCCGATCTCCTGCGGGTTGCAGGGCACCGCCTGCCCGCTCACGACTGCTCCAGATACCGGTGGACGAGCATCACGGCCATGGCTCCCTCTCCGACGGCGGACGCGACCCGCTTCGCGGACTCCGAGCGGGCGTCGCCCGCCACGAACACGCCGGGCACATTGGTCTCCAGGTGGTACGGCGGCCGGTCCAGCTCCCAGCCCTCCGGGGGCCGGCCGTCGGCGCTCAGGTCGGGCCCGGCCAGGATGAACCCGCGCTCGTCCCGCAGCACCGTCCCGTCCAGCCAGCCGGTCAGCGGGGCGGCGCCGATGAACACGAACACCCACTGCGCGTCGACCTGTTCGGTCTGCCCGCTGTCCACGTCCCGCAGGGTCAGCCGCTCCAGCCGGCCGTCGCCGTGCGCGGACTCGACGACCGTGCGGGCCCGGACCTGGATGTTGGGCGACTCCTCGATCTGCCGGACCAGATAGTGCGACATCGACGCCGTCAGTGACTCGCCGCGCACCAGCAGCGTCACCGACTTGGCGCCCCGGGACAGGTACATCGCTGCCTGCCCCGCGGAGTTGGCGCCGCCGACGATGTACACGTCCTGGTCCTGGCAGGAGGGCGCCTCGGTGAGGGCCGATCCGTAGTACACCCCGCAGCCGGTCAGTTCCTCGCACCCGGGCGCCGCCAGCTGACGGTAGGACACCCCGGTCGCCAGGATCACGCTGTGCGCAGCGACCGCCGAGCCGTCGGAGAAGCGTACGACCCGGGCGGCGCCGTTGACCTCCAGCGCCGTCACCTCGCGCGCGGTGAGGATCTCGGCGCCGAACTTCGTCGCCTGCCGCCGGGCCCGGTCGGTGAGCTGCGCCCCCGACACGCCGTCGGGGAAGCCGAGGTAGTTCTCGATGCGCGAGCTCTGTCCCGCCTGCCCGCCGGTCGCCGACCGCTCCACCAGCACGGTCCGCAAACCCTCGGAGGCGCCGTAGACGGCCGCGCCGAGCCCGGCGGGGCCGCCGCCGATGACGACCAGGTCGTAGAAGTCGGCCGTCGGGGCCGTCGCCAGCCCCACGCGGGCGGCGAGGTCGACGGCTTCCGGCTCGACCAGCGGTGTCCCGTCCGGCGTGATCACCACCGGCAGCCGCAGCCCGTCCTCGCCCGCCGCGGCCAGCAGCCGCCGCCCCTCCGGCTCGTCGGAGGAGTACCAGCGGTAGGGCACCTGGTTGCGGGCCAGGAACTCCCGCACGTCCGAGGAACGCGACGACCAGCGGTGTCCCACGACCTTGGTGCTGGGCACGGGCCGGAAGTCGCTGGACCGCCACGCCTGGAGCAGATCGTCGAGGACCGGGTACAGCTTCTCCTCGGGCGGGTCCCACGGCTTGAGCAGATAGTGGTCGAGGTCGACGACGTTGATCGCGTCGATCGCGGCGTTCGTGTCCGCGTACGCGGTGAGCAGTACGCGCCGCGCGCCCGGGTAGACGTCGAGGGCCTGTTCGAGGAACTCGATGCCGTTCATCTGCGGCATCCGGTAGTCGGCCAGGATCACGGCCACGAGATCACCGCGCAGCTTCAGCTCTCGCAGCGCGTCCAGCGCGGACGCGCCGGACTCCGCCCGCACGATCCGGTACGACGCGCCGTACCGCCGCCGCAGGTCCCGGGCCACGGCCCGGGAGACACCCGGGTCGTCGTCCACGGTCATGATGACGGTCCGCGCCGAATCGGCGGCCTGTGCCATACGTCCCCCACACCGGGCGGTCGACTCACGGCACGGCGTCCCCGGGGCACCGCGCCGACCTTTGCCCATCGTATGTTCGATCGCCGCGCGGCGCTCCGATAAGGAGATCGGCGACGACGGGCGCGGGCACCGGCGGCGGTGGTGAAGACTGGGCGGCACAGTGACCACTCCCAGGGAGGCAGCCGGATGACACGCCCGATCACCGCAGGGGTCGACGGATCGCAGGAGAGCCTCGCGGCCCTCGCCTGGGCGGCGCGGGAGGCCGTCCGGCGCGACCGGCCGCTGCGTGTGGTGCACGCCTGGCGGGTCCAGACGCCGGAGCTGATCGAGACAGCGGTCGCCGGGGACGCGGACAGCCAGGCCGAGTGGGTCCACGGCGCGGTGACCGAGGCCGTCGGGACCGTCACCGCACAGCACCCGGATCTCGCGGTGACCACCGATGTCATCGAGGCTGCGGCGGCCGACACCCTGGTCGCCGCCGCGGCCGACGCCGAGATGCTGGTGCTCGGCTCGCGCGGACACGGCCGCGTCGTCGGGTTCCTGCTCGGCTCCATCGGCCAGCAGGTGGTCGCCGAGGCCGTCCGGCCCGTGGTGCTGGTCCGGGCCGGCGACCAGCCCTCGTCCGAGGCGGCCGGGCGGGAGATCGTGGTGGGCCAGCAGGGGGACCCGGAGGACAGCGCCGAAGCGCTTCGCTTCGCCTTCGAGACGGCCGCCGCGCGGGGAGCGACCGTGCGGGTCGTACGGGCCTGGAGCCTGCCGCCGGTCTTCGCCTACAGCCCGGGGTCGCTGAAGCTCCTGGACGAGGCCGGGGGACTGGAGCCGTACGAGCAGAAGAGCCTGGCCGCCGCGGTCCGTCCGCTGCGGGAGCGCTTCCCCGACGTACCGGTCGAGGAGCACGTGGAGATGGGCAGCGCGAGTCAGGTGCTGCTGTCGGTGGCCGGGACGGCCCAGCTGATGGTCGTCGGCCGCCGGGCGCACCGCACGGCCGTCGGGGCGCGCATCGGCTCGGTGGCGCACGGGATGCTGCACCACGCCGACTGCCCGGTGGCGGTGGTGCCGCCCGTGTGAGGGCCACGGCCCCTCACTCCGTCGTCGGCTGCAGCGTCTTCCTGGCTTTGGGCAGGATGTTCTCGATGTAGTCCTCGACCACCGCGTCGAGGCCGATGTCGTGCTGGGCCCGCTCGGACAGGTACCAGCGGTGTTCGAGGAGCTGGTGGTAGATCTCGGCCGGGTCCATCGCGCCGCGCAGTTCGAGCGGCACGGCCCGCACGGTCGGCCGGAAGACCTCGCGGACCCAGCGGTGGGCGAGGACCTCGGGGCGTGCTCCCAGGGGGTCGCCGGGCGCGTAGTCGTCCTGGGTCGCCATCCAGCTCTCCAGGTCGTTCAGCAGCCGCCGGGCCTGGTTCTCCTCCGTGTCCAGCCCGGTCAGACGCAGCAACTGCCGCTGGTGGTGGCCCGCGTCGACGACCTTGGGCACGAAGCTGACCGTGTCGCCGTTCGAGGCGTGCTCGATCTGCATCTCCGCGACGTCGAACCCGAGGTCGTTCAGGCGGCGGATCCGGCGTTCTATGTAGTGGTACTTGCCCGCCGGGTAGACGGAGGCCCGGGTCAGCTCGTCCCACAGGCTGCGGTAGCGGGCGCAGATCTCCATGCCGAACTCGATCGGGTCCACCGACGGGTGCAGCGCCCCGGACGCCTCCAGGTCCAGCAGCTCCCCGCTGATGTTCACCCGGGCGAGGTCGAGGTCGTACTCGCGCTGTCCCGTGCTGAGCTGCGGATGCAGGTCACCGGTCTCGGCGTCCACCAGGTACGCGGCGTAGGCGCCCGCGTCGCGCCGGAAGAGGGTGTTGGACAGCGAGCAGTCGCCCCAGGCGAACCCGGCCAGGTGCAGCCGCACCAGCAGCACGGCGAGCGCGTCCATGAGCCGGTGCATGGTGGCCGGGCGCATGGTCGTCTCGAACATCGAGCGGTACGGCATCGAGCCGCCCAGGTGCCGGGTGACCAGGACGCTCTCCAACGGGACGCCGCTCGGGTCGGTGCGGCCGGTGACCACGGCCAGCGGGTCCACCGACGGGATGCCGAGCCGGTCCAGGTCCCGCAGCATGTCGTACTCGCGCAACGCCGGGCGCTCCGCCAGCTCCTTGACGGCGATCACCTCGTCGCCCGCCCGGGAGTAGCGCACCACGTGCCGGGAGATGCCGCGCGGCAGCGGCACCAGGTACTCCTCGGGCCACTCCTCCAGAGGCACGTCCCATGGCAGTTCGAGCAGGAGCGCGGGGTGCTCCGGGTTGGTCGCGCTGATCTGCAGTGCCATGGGCCGGGTGTCCTTGTCTCGCCGCCGATCGTCACATCAGATTAGAGGGCCCGTTCCCGGGCCCGGAGGGCGGCGTCCCGCACCGGCCCGCGGTGGACCGGTCCGTGCCCGGGGAGCAGCAGCTCGCCCTCCAGTTCGGCCAGGACGTCCAGCGAGGCCAGGGCCCGCGGCCGCTCGTGGTGGAACATGTCCGGCAGCAGCTGCGGCCCCTCGATGCGTGCCGTGGGGTGCCCGCTGACCAGGGCGTCCCCGGAGATCAGCGCGCCGGTGCCGGGCAGGTGGTAGGCGCAGTGCCCGTCGGTGTGACCCGGTGTGTGCACCGGCACCGGCCGCCCGGGCAGGTCCAGGGCGCCGGCCCGCGGGAACGGCTCGGGGGCCAGGACCGGGTTGTGGGTCGTGCCGCCTGAGCGCAGCGCGTGCACCGCCCAGGGGAGCACGCCCGGTCGCCAGCCGTTGCCCAGCACTGTCCCGAGGGACACCTGGTGCAGGAAGTCGCGCCGGGCGTGCGGCACTTCGGCCTCGTGCAGGTACACCGGCGTGCCGTAGGTGCTGCGCAGGTACTCGGCGGAGCCCAGGTGGTCGTTGTGGGCGTGGGTGATCAGCACGGCCGCGACCGCCTCCGGGGAGCCGCCCACCTCGGCGAGTGACGCGAGGACCTGCTCCCGGTCACCCGGATACCCGGTGTCGACCAGCGTCACGGCGTCCCCCTCGGTGAGGATCACCCAGTTGGTGTTGGAGCCGTGCACCAGATAGGTGCCCTCCGCGACGTGCTGTACGTCCGCCCGCATGATCGCCCTGCCCCCGTGTGGTTTCCGCTACCGGCCCGACGGGAGAAGGAAAGCAGACGCGGTGGCGTTCGCAATCGCCGGGTCCGCCCCAAGGGGGTCGTGCTGCGCGGTTGTTCGGTCCGCCGTCAGCGCACGCCGTGCGGGCGGAACTGGATGCTGATGCGCGGCCCCGTGGCCCGGGTGCTCTTGGGGATCGCGTGCTCCCAGGTGCGCTGGCAGGAACCGCCCATCACCACCAGGTCGCCGTGGCCCAGCGGACGGCGCACGGTTTCGTGGCCGCCCCGCACCGGGCGCAGCAGCAGGTCCCTGGGCGCTCCCACCGACAGGATCGCGACCATGGTGTCCTCGCGCGCACCGCGCCCGATCCGGTCACCGTGCCAGGCCACACTGTCCCGGCCGTCGCGGTAGTAGCAGAGCCCGGCCGTGGTGAACGGCTCGCCCAGCTCCTCGCCGTAGTGGGCGCTCAGCGCGTCCCTCGCCTGCGCCAGCACCGGGTGCGGCAGCGGATCGTCCACGCCGTAGAAGGCGAGCAGGCGCGGGACGTCGACCACGTGGTCGTACATCGTGCGTCGCTCGGCCCGCCACGGGACCTCGGCCGCCAGCCGTTCGAACAGTTCGTCCGAGCCGCTGAGCCACCCGGGAAGCACGTCGAGCCAGGCGCCCAGGCCGAGGTCCGTCCGCCTGATCCCGTCCAGAGGACCGAGCCGCAGCTCATCGGCCTGGTCGAAGAGGGAGCCCTGGAGGTGCATACCACCAGCGTACCTCGGAATCGAAAATGTGTTCCATGGAGAGATCGCTCTTTCGATACGTTGATGTATCCAATACAGTCCTGTATCGAAATGGCCGAAGGCATCGAAGGTATCGGTGGGAGGGCAGGGCATGGCGGCCGACGGAACCACCGGACGCGTGACCAGGCGCCGGGTGCACACCCGCGCCAACCTCCTCGGGGCGGCGTTCTCCGTGTTCGCGGCCAAGGGATTCGGCCACGTCTCGATCGAGGAGGTCTGCGAGGCCGCCGGCTACAGCAGGGGTGCCTTCTACTCCAACTTCTCCAGCCTCGACGAGCTGTTCTTCGCCCTCTACCAGGAGCGGGCCGACGTGATCGCCGCGCAGGTCTCCGGAGCCCTCGCCCTCGACGGGCCCGACCTCGACGTGCCCGCCGCCGTGGACCGCGTCACCGACGTGCTGCTCCTCGACCGCGACTGGCTCCTGGTGAAGACGGACTTCCTCGTACACGCCGCCAGGGACCCGGAGGTGGCGCGCAGCCTGCTCGAACACCGGGCGCGACTGCGGCGGGCCATCGCCGACCGGCTCGGCCGGGCCCGCGGGCACACCGCACTGCCCGCCGTGCTGGGCGACATCGACGACGCCGCCCACGCCGTCGTCGCCGCGTACGACGGTGTCACCACGCAACTGCTGCTGGACCGGGACCTCGAGCACGCCCGCGTCTGGCTGAAGCAACTGCTCACGGCCCTGCTGACCGACGGCAGCGGCACCCCCGATCACACGAAGCACTGAGGAAGGGAACGGTCGCCATGGATGCCGATGTCATCGTCGTCGGAGCGGGTCTCGCCGGCCTGGTCGCGGCGCACGAACTGACCAGCAAGGGCCGGCGGGTCGCCCTCGTCGACCAGGAGAACGCGGGCAACCTCGGCGGCCAGGCCTTCTGGTCCTTCGGCGGGCTGTTCCTCGTCGGCTCGCCGGAGCAGCGGCGCCTGGGCGTCAAGGACTCCTTCGACCTCGCCTGGAGCGACTGGCGGGGCAGCGCCGGCTTCGACCGGCTGGAGGACGAGGACTCCTGGGCCGTGCGCTGGGCCCGCGCCTACGTCGAGTTCGCGGCGGGGGAGAAGCGGTCCTGGCTCGACGGGCACGGCATCACGTTCCTGCCCACCGTCGGCTGGGCCGAACGCGGCGACCTCACCGCGCACGGGCACGGCAACAGCGTGCCCCGCTTCCACGTCGCCTGGGGCACCGGCACCGGCGTCGTGGAACCGTTCGTGCGGTACGCCAAGCAGGCCGCCCGCGACGGACTGCTCACCTTCCACCACCGCCACCGAGTCGACGCGCTCGTCGTCGAGGACGGCTCCGCCCGGGGCGTGCGCGGCACGCTCCTGGCCGAGGACTGCGCACCGCGGGGCGTCGCCTCCAGCCGCGAGGCGATCGGCGCGTTCGAACTGACCGCCCAGGCCGTCATCGTCACCAGCGGCGGCATCGGCGCGAACCACGACATCGTGCGCCGCTACTGGCCGGAACGCCTCGGCACCCCGCCGCGCGAGATGGTCACCGGCGTCCCCGCCCATGTCGACGGACGGATGCTCGACATCAGCGCCGAGGCGGGCGTCCGGCTGGTCAACCGCGACCGCATGTGGCACTACACCGAGGGCCTGCAGAACTGGGACCCGATCTGGCCCGGCCACGGCATCCGCATCCTGCCCGGACCGTCCTCGATGTGGTTCGACGCCCTCGGCCGCCGCCTGCCCGGGCCGTACCTGCCCGGCTACGACACCCTGGGCACCCTGAAGCACCTGCGCACCACCGAGGACATCGCCGGGTTCGACCACTCCTGGTTCATCCTCACGCAGAAGATCATCGAGAAGGAGTTCGCGCTGTCGGGCTCCGAGCAGAATCCCGACATCACCGCCAAGGACCGCGCCGGATTCCTCAAGGAACGCATCCTCGGCAAGGGCGCGCCCGGACCGGTCGACGCGTTCCTGCGCAAGGGCGCCGACTTCGTGACCGCGGGCAGCGTCGAACAGCTCGTCGCGAAGATGAACGAACTCACCGACGAGCCGCTCCTCGACGCGGCCGTGATCAAGCGCCAGATCGAGGCCCGCGACCTGCAGATCGCCAACCCCTACACCAAGGACGCGCAGGTACAGGGCATCCGCAACGCCCGCCGCTACATCGGCGACCGCCTCGGCCGGGTCGCCACCCCGCATCGCATCCTCGACCCGGCGGCCGGACCGCTGATCGGCGTCAAGCTGCACGTCCTCACCCGCAAGACCCTCGGCGGCATCCAGACCGACCTCGACTCGCGGGCACTCGGGACCGACGGCAAGCCGATCGACGGACTGTACGCGGCCGGCGAGGTCGCCGGATTCGGCGGCGGCGGCGTCCACGGCTACAACGCCCTGGAGGGCACTTTCCTCGGTGGCTGCCTCTTCTCGGGCCGGGCGGCGGGGCGGGCGGCCGCCAAGCAGACCGCCTGACGTGAAGGGGTTGGTCCGCTCCCCTCAGGATTCGAGGAGGCGGGCCAGCACGGTGGCGTGGCTCTGCTCGGGCGTCTTGGACGCGGTCAGCAGGGTCACGTCGCCCCTGCGGACCAGATCGCGCACGCTGTCGAGCGCCTCGGCGGCCTCGTCGGCGGCGAGCTCCGCCTCGTACCGCTCGGCGAACTCCTCGTACGTGCCCTCACCGGCGTGATACCAGCGGCGCAGCTCCGTCGAGGGGGTGAGCGCCTTCGGCCACTCGTCCACCCGCGCCGCGTCCTTGGCCAGGCCGCGCGGCCACAGCCGGTCCACCAGGACCCGCGCACCGTCCTCCGGCTCGGCGGGATCGTAGACACGGCGCACGCGCACGCTCATGGTCGTCTCCTCTCCGTGGCGGTACGGGTGTGCCGCGAGCCTAACCCCGCCCTGGCGTCCGCACCGCCCGGTACCGAACGGCCGGTTCCGCTCGTGCCGGGCGGGTACTCCGTCCGCCTGACCACGTCGAGGAAGGAGGTCATGGCATGAGTGCACAGGACGATCTGCGGGTCGTACGGTCACTCGACGAACTCGCCGGGCTCGTCGAACGGCACCGGGGCCTGTACGTCCGCTGGTCGCGCGGCCCGGAGACCGATCTCCGCGAGGTGTCCAGCACCGATGACCTGACGGGCGTGCCCCTGCCGGGGCTGTCCGCCAGCCCGCTCGGCGTCGAGGAGTGGTGGGAGGGCCGGCCGGTGCGGGTCTGGGTGGCCCGCCGCCTGCACGACTACGCGCACCTTCCGCACGACAAGGGGCCGGGAGTGCACCCCTGGGTGCTCACCGGCAAGGAGATCGCCCGCGGGCCCGACAACGAACCGCTGGTCATCGACGTCCGCCCGATGTGCCGGCTCGACCAGCGGGTGATCGACGAGGCGAAGGCGGAGGTGGCCCGGCAGGAACATCCCTGGGGGCCGCTGCGACGCAGCTAGAGTCCGTCGTTCGGAGATGTCGCGGGCCTTGGCGGGCACACGAAAGGGCCCGGTGCCGCGGCGGGCGGCGTTCACCGTCAAGGAGTGGTGAACGTCGCCCGCTGCGGCACCAGGACACCCAGGGGTGGTGGGCGGTGTCAGCCGGAGCGGCGGCGGGCGGCCGTGCGGCGCTTCAGCGCACGCCGTTCGTTCTCGCTCGTCCCGCCCCACACGCCGATGGACTGCCCGGTGTCCAGGGCCCATTGGAGGCACTGCTCCTGCACGGGGCAGCGCCGTCGGCACACGGCCTTGGCCTGCTCGGTCTGCAACAGGGCCGGGCCGGAGGTACCGATCGGAAAGAAGAGCTCGGGGTCCTCGTGCCGACAGGCAGCGTGGTCTCGCCAGTTGTCCATCGAAGTCACCTGCATCGCAGTAGAAACGTGCTCTCTCGGATGCTTACTCTCTTTCGGGTGACCTGTCGATGCCAGGTGAAACAGGGCGTTCCAGGACAGTCGTTCACTGCTCCCGCATGCCCCAGGGGGAGCCGTAGTCCGTCAGCAGGTCCAGGAACGGCCGGGCGGGGAAGGCCTCCGGGCCGAGTACGCCGGCCCCGGACCAGGCGCCCGTAGCGAGGAGTTCGAGCGCTACGACGGGGTTGACCGCCGTCTGCCACACCACGGCCTGGGAGCCGTACTCGGTCATGGACCACTGGTTGTCGACCACGTGGTAGAGGTACACCTCGCGCGGCTCACCGTCCTTCACGCCCCGCACCCAGGTCCCCGCACACGTCTTGCCGTGCATCCGCTCGCCCAGCGTCGCGGGGTCGGGCAGGCACGCGGCGACCACGTCCCGGGGCGAGACCTTCACCGGTCCGTCCGGCCCGGGCACGGTCACCGGGTCGGTGCGGTCCAGGCCCAGCAGGTGCAGGGTCCGCAAGGTCTCGACGAACTCCCGGCCCAGGCCGTACTTGAAGGTCACCCGGCGGGCGTCTACCCAGCGCGGGACGAGCAGCACCTCCTCGTGCTCCACGTTCACGCACTCGACCGGGCCGATGCCCTCGGGGAAGTCGAAGACCTCGGGCTCGCTGAACGGCTCGGTGGTGAACCAGCCCTTCCCGTCCTCGTAGACGACCGGCGGGTTGAGGCACTCCTCGATGGTGGTCCAGATGCTGAACGAGGGCGCGAAGTCGTAGCCGTCGACGGCCAGGTTCGCGCCGTCGCGGATGCCGATCTCCTCGATCTCGTCCAAGAGTTCGTCGGCGGCGTACCGTGCGAACACGTCCGACAGACCCGGCTCCACCCCCATCCCGACGAGGGCCAGCAGCCCCTCCTTCTCCCAGTCCGCGGCCTGCGCGAACTGCTCGTCGCCGAGCTTGACCCCACACTCCTCGTACGGCCGGTCGGCGTGCGGGCGGGACAGCGACATCGCCATGTCGAGGTAGGTGGCGCCCGCGGACCGGGCCGCGCGGAACAGGGGCATCACGAAGCGGGGGTCGGTGGCGTTGAGGAGGACGTCGCAGCGGTGCCGGGCGAGCAGGCGCGCGACGGCACTCTCGTCGCTCGCGTCGACCTGTTCCGCCGTGAAGCGCGCGTCGTCGCCGAGCGCCGCGACCGCCGCCGCGGCGCGGTCCGGGTCGTAGTCGGCCACCACCATGGCCTCGAAGAACGGCCGCCGGGTCGCGATCCGGGTGATGGCGCCGCCCACTCCACCGGCTCCCACGAGCAGTACACGCATGACAGAAACTCCCTATTTGCGAAGAACGTGACACGCCCTTGGAGAGATGAAACGCCGCCCTGTCACATAAGGTCAATGGCGTTGGCATAAGGAGGGAGCCCGTCGTGCCCAAGCCCGTGGTGCCGGAGGACAAACGCCGTCGGCGCAGGCCCACCAAGAGCGGCACCGTGCTGTCCGAGGAGCTGATCGTCGAGACCGCGCTGCGCATGCTGCGCGAACACGGCAGCGCGGGACTGACAGCCCGTCGGCTCGGCCTGGCCCTGGACGCCGACCCGAGCACGCTCTACCGGTATTTCCGCGGCATGGACGAGCTCACCCTGGCCATCGGCGACGCGCTCATCGGCCAGGCGCTTCGTGGCTGGCGGCGCACGGGGGAGTGGCGGGCGGACCTCAGGTCCTTCGGGCTGCGCATCCACGCCGCGTATCTCGCCCATCCGCAGGCCGCCCTGCTGACCACGAACCGCGTCACGGGCCGGGCCCATGAGCTGGCCGCCGACGAGGCCGTCCTGGACGTGCTGCGCACGGCCGGTTTCCCGCTGCCCGACACCGTGCGCATCTACCACGCCTTCATCGACCAGACCCTGGCCTTCGCCGCGCTGGACGCCGCCTCGCTGGCCCTGCCCAGCGACTCGCTGCACGCCGACGAGGACATGTGGCGCTCCACGTATGCCCACCTGCCCGCCGCCACCCACCCCCGCATCGCCGAAGCGGCACCGCTGCTCGCCACCCGCATGCTCGACAGCGCCTACCCGACGGCCCTGGAGATGCTGCTGGACAGCGCGGCGGCCAGGCTGGGGGCACTGGGGGACTGAGATCTCAGCGTCCTGCTGCCGGATAGTGCGGCGGCCCGGCCGGAGGTCTCGCGGGACTGAGGTCAGGGCCCTGCTGCTGAACAACGCGGCGGCCCGGCCGACGGCCTTGCGGGATGGAGGGCTCAGGGCCGCAGCGCCTGCGCCGCGGTCGCCGTCACCGTCTCCGCCACCTGGGCGAGCGCCGGCGAGTCGAGCTTCCACTGCTGCCAGTACAGCGGCACGTCGACCGTGCGGCGCGGGGCGATGCCCACGAGCCGGCCGTCGCGCAGCAGGGGGTCCGCCTGGGGCTCCGGCACCAGGCCCCAGCCCAGCCCGGCGGCGACGGCCTCGACGAAGCCCTCCGAGGTCGGCACGTAGTGGCGCAGCGCGCTCGCGCCGCCGCGCCCCCGGGTGAGCCCGCGCACGAAGCCGTCCTGGAAGTCGTCGCGCCGGTCGAAGACCACCACGGGCACCTCACCGAGCGCCTGCGCCAGGGGCCCGTCGAGGTGGCGCGCGGCGAAGTCCGGCGCGGCCACGGGCACATAGCGCATCCGGCCGAGCGACCGCACGGAGCAGCCCGGGACGGGATCCGGCGACGAGGTCACCGCCGCCATCACCGCGCCCTCCCGCAACAGCGCCGCCGTGTGGTCCTCGTCCTCGCGGCGCAGCTCGAAATAGAGCCGCAGCTCCTCCGGTACGCGGGTGAGCACCGGGAGGAACCACGTGGCCAGCGAGTCGGCGTTCACCGCCACCGACACCCGGGTCGGCTCCCCGGCACCGCTCAGCCCGAGCTCCGCGTGGGCGTCGTGCTCCAGCCGGGCCACCTGGCGGGCCAGCCGCACCAGGACCTCGCCCGACTCGGTCGGCCGCACCGGCTTGGTCCGCAGCAGCAGGACCCGCCCCGTGCGCTGCTCCAGCGCCTTCACACGCTGGCTGATGGCCGACGGCGTCACGTGCAGCGCGGCCGCCGCGGCGTCGAACGTCCCCTCGTCGACTACGGCGAGCAGGGTACGCACCTGGTCCAGCGGGAGATCCGTCATCATCATGGCATCATCATGTCAGCTAATGATGCATAAGAATCTTTAGCTGGACCCGTAGGTGGAGGCCTCCGTAGCGTCGACGTCATGACCAGCACCTTCACCGCCGGCGCAGCCGGTTTCGGCACCGGACTGTCCCTCATCGTCGCCATCGGCGCACAGAACGCGTTCGTCCTGCGGCAGGGGATCCGACGCCAGGCCGTCCTCGCCGTCGTCGGGATCTGCGCCCTGTCCGACGCGGCACTCATCGCGCTCGGCGTCGGTGGTGTCGGCGCGGTGGTGGTGAAGTGGCCGGGCGCCCTCACGGCGGTCGGCTGGATCGGCGGCGCCTTCCTGCTGTGCTACGGCGTCCTGGCCGCCCGCCGGGTGTTCCGGCCGGACGGGGACGCGCTGCGGGCCGAGGGGGACGCGACCGGATCGGTGCGCCGGGCCGTGCTCACCTGCCTGGCGATGACCTGGCTCAACCCGCACGTCTACCTCGACACCGTGTTCCTGCTGGGCTCCGTCGCGGCCGACCACGGTCCGCTGCGCTGGACCTTCGGCCTCGGCGCCGTGCTGGCCAGCCTCTGCTGGTTCACCGCCCTCGGCTTCGGTGCCCGCGTGCTCGGCCGTTTCCTGGCCAGGCCCGCCGCCTGGCGTGTCCTGGACGGCCTGGTCGCCGCCACCATGATCGTGCTCGGTGCCGTGCTCATCGCCGGCAGCTGACCCCTCGGCCGCCGGGGGTGGCCGGGCCGGTGCGATAGTGGTCCTCGCCCGGAAAGATGTAGCGAGCATCCAGGAAGCGGCGCGTGGACACGAGCGGGAACACAAGTAAAGAGCGGGAAGGCGAACCCGAGGCACCCCGGCGGTGCGGCCGGCGGCGCTGGGCGATGGACACCCGGCCCCTGCGCCGCCCCGCCTACCGGCGGCTGTGGGGTTCCACCGTCGTCACGGCCGTCGGCAGCCAGCTCACCGCCGTCGCCGTCCCCAAGCAGATCTACGACATCACGGGCTCCTCGGCCTGGGTGGGGGCCGCGAGCCTGGCCGGCCTCGTGCCCCTGATCGTGTTCGCGCTGTGGGGCGGGGCGATCGCCGACACCATGGACCGGCGCAGGCTGCTGCTGATCACCAACAGCGGCATCGCCGTCACCTCGCTGCTGTTCTGGCTCCAGGCCTTCGTGGGGCTGGCGTCGGTGGGCACGCTGATGCTGCTGCTCGCGGTGCAGCAGGCCTTCTGGGGCCTGAACGCGCCGGCCCGCAACGCCTCCATCGCCCGGCTGGTCCCCGAGGACGAACTGCCCGCCGCGAACGCCCTCGGCTCGACGGTGATGCAGACCGGCCAGGTGGCCGGACCGCTGCTCGCCGGCGCGCTCATTCCCGTCATCGGACTTCCCGAGCTGTACCTCGTCGACGCGCTGGCGCTGTGCGTGACGGTGTGGGCCGTCCACCGGCTGCCCTCGCTGCCGCCCCTGGGCGGCGTGGCGGTGCGACGCGCGGGCGTGAAGGAGATCGCCGCCGGTTTCCGCTACATCTCCGGGCACACCGTGCTGCTGCTGTCCTTCCTCGCCGACGTCGTCGCCATGGTCCTCGGCATGCCCCGCGCCCTCTTCCCGCAACTCGCCTCCCAGACCTACGCCCCGTACGGCGAAGGGCTCGCACTGGGCCTGCTGTTCGCGGCGATCCCCGTCGGGGCCGTGCTGGGCGGACTGTTCTCGGGCACCTTCTCCCGGGCCCGGCGGCACGGCCTGATGGTCATCGGGGCGGTGGTCGTCTGGGGCGCGGCCGTCACGGGTTTCGGGCTGAGTGGCAACCTCTGGGTCGCGGTGGCGTTCCTCGCACTCGCCGGCGTGGCCGACATGGTCTCCATGGTCTTCCGCGGGGCGATCCTGCTGTCCGCCGCGACCGACGAGATGCGGGGACGCATGCAGGGCGTCTTCACGGTCGTCGTGGCGGGCGGGCCACGCCTGGCCGACGTGCTGCACGGCACCGCGGGCTCCGCCTTCGGCCCGCGCACCGCCGTCGCGGGCGGCGGACTGCTGGTCGTCGCGGTGATGCTGGTGCTGGCCACCGCCGTACCGGCGTTGCGCCGCTACCGGGTCTGAGGGCTCACGCGGCTCACAGGGCTCCGCGCCGGTGCAGCGTGTACTGCTCCATCAGCTTGCCCCGGGTCATCTCCAGCCGGTGGGCGAGCACCTCGGCGACGTTGCGCACCAGCAGCATCCCGAGCTGCGGGTCCTCCTGGCACAGCCCCAGCACGGCTCCCGCGTCGAACTCGTAGGCCCGCACCGGGCTGAACGCCACCGCACCGAAGTCCCAGGTGTACGGCGGGAACAGCCACGACCAGCCGAGCAGGTCGCCCGCGCCGAGGCTGGCCACGGTCACCCGCTGCAGGGAGTTCACCTGCTGGTCGAGGGAGACGGCGCCGGAACGGATGACCCAGAAGCGGTCGGCCGTGCCGTCCGCCTCGAAGATCCGGGCGTCCTCGGGAAAGGACACCTCCCGGGCGAGCGTCATCAGGCGCTGCCGCTGGGGCGGAGGCAGGGCGGTCAGGAGTTTGATCGCTTTGGTCATGACGCGGAGCTCCTCGCCGGGCGGTCGACTGCGGTGCTGTGTCCAAGGGGTCCTCACCCCCATTTCAGCCGCTGCCGGGGCCATGGGCACCTCGGCGTACGCGACTTCTTCCGGCAGGCCGCCCGGGCATGAAAAAGCCCTGGCTGGACGGGGGGAACCAGCCAGGGCCGTGCGCGGTGACGCTCGGAGGACCAGGAGTCGACTCCCGTCACCACGTATATATGAACCGTAAACCATTCGGGGGGTGGAAACCCACCCCAAGACCGGGTTGCGTGACCCGTTTCACGCCCGGGTCACTGCGCGAGCACCCGCACCGTCTCCAGCTCCGGGTCCTCGGGGTCGGGCAGGTGCATGCCCGCGTCCAGCCCCGTCCGCACGTACGCCAGCACCGGCTCGGTGAGGCGCTCACCGGGAAGGACGGCGGGAATCCCGGGGGGATACGGAGTGATCATCTCGGCCGCGATCCGGCCGGCCGCCTCGGACACCGGCACGGCCTCGGCCGGGCCGAAGAACGCGTCCCGGGGCAGCGCCGCCTGCTCCATCCGCAGCTCCGCCGGCGAGGGCACCTCCACCCGCGGCGCCCGGGGCAGATCCGGTGCCCCCCGCGCCAGGTCCCGCAGCGCCTACAGCAGCTGTCCGGTGGTCTCCCGGTCGTCGCCGTGGGTGATCTGCGCGCCGATCCGGCGGTGGTCCACCAGATGCGCGTCGATCTGCCGGTGCTCGCGCAGCCAGTCCGCCGCCTGGAAGCCCGTGATCCCGAGTCCGGTGAGGTCGATGACGCCGGGCAGCGGGTCGAGGTCGTCGGCCAGACCGGGGCCGCAGAAGTCGTCCCGGTCGTTGACGTGCAGGCCGTCGATCTCCTCGATGGCGGCCCGTACCTCGGCCGCCAGGTCCAGCGCACCGCCCATCAGTTCCCTGCCGCGCAGCGCCATCTGCCGCCGCCAGCCGTCGAGACCCGCGTAGATCAGCACCGACGGGCTGGTGGTGCCCAGCAGGTCGGCGCGCATCCCCAGCAGCTCCGGCGGCACCAGATCGCCCTGCAGATGGAAGACCGAACCCTGCTCCAGACCGCTGCCCATCTTGTGGATGCTGGTCACGCAGATGTCCGCGCCCGCGTCCATCGCCCAAGACGGCAGATCGGGGTGGAAGGGCAGGTGCGCGCCCCACGCCTCGTCGACGATCAGCGGCCGTGAGCGCCGGTGACACACGTCGGCGATCGCCCGCAGGTCCGCGCAGCCGCCGTACGGGGTGGGACTCGTGACCAGGGCGCCGCGCGCGTCCGGATGCGCGTCGAAGGCCCGGTCGAACTCCTCGGCGGACGGGGGATGGGCGAGGTTTCGCTCGGCGTCCCAGCGGGGCTCGACCCAGACGGGCTCGATACCGGAGATGATCAGCCCCGCCACCACGGACTTGTGGGCATCGCGTCCGACCAGCAGCTTCTCGTGCGGTCCCGCGACCGACAGCATCGCGGCCTTCACCGACAGGGAACTGCCGCACGTGCTGAAGAACGTGTGCTCGGCGTGCACCGCGTCGGCCATCAGCTCCTGAGCGCGCTGCAGCACCCGGCCACGGGTCAGCCGGTCGTCCAGACCGCCCGAGGCCAGCACGTCCCCGTGGAACACCGCGTCACCGAGGATCTCCCGGACCGCCGGATCCGCGCCGCGGGCCTGCTTGTGCCCGGGCGGTGTGAACGACAGACGCCCCTTGCGTCGGTACTCGTCCAGGGCTTCCAGAACCGGTGCTCGCATGTGGTCGGCTGTCATGCGCATCAGGTTCCCGGCATGTGCCCCCGCAATCGGTGTCTCATCCGTACGGCCACCGGCGTCCGGTCAGCCCTCCGATACGTGTTTGCCCGGCGTCACGATCTCGTCCAGCACCCGCAGCACCGCCTCGTAGGACATCCGCCGCACGGTCGCGTCCCGGGCCCCTTGCGGGTCGGTGGCGTCCAGCTCCTCGCTCCTGGTCCGCCACGTCCGCTCCTCCTGGACCGCACACTCCCTCGCACGCTGGATGCGCCGCAACAGCTCGTCCGAATCCACCACATCGGTCATGCAGACCGCGTACCCGCCGAACGCGCGGAGATGACACCGCATCCGGCCGTTCGAGGTGTTTTCGGCTTCTCCGGCCCGACCGGAGGTTTGCAGGTGCGGGGAGAGGTGAGCCGAAGAGTGAGACCGCGGCGTTCACGCGGTGCGCGCCCCGAACGCCGCGAGTCCGCTTCGAGCAGTGGGTCCGAGGACCCCGGGCAGGCCCCTCGCGGGCGGCCACGGGACCCGGTCCGGACCCGGTATTCCGTCCGTGCTTCAGGGGAGCTGCAGAATGTGCGACGAGCACATGATCGAATTTGTGGACGAGCCGCCCGGGTCCCACCGGGCCCGGCCGTGCAAGCCGGCCGAGGCGCGCCGGGCGGTGGAGTTGGCCGTGGCCGAACGCTGCCGGGCCACCCACACCTCGTGCGACACAGACGCCCTGTCCGACGCGCTGCTGGTCACCTCGGAGCTGACGACCAACGCCATCCTGCACGGCGGGGGTGTCACCGACTTCCAGGTCGACGTCGACGATCCCGGCGTGCGCGTCTCGGTCAGCGACCGCAGTGACGCGCTGCCCGTGACCACCCCACGCACCGACCCGAACGGACGCATGCGGCACGGCGGCCACGGCTGGCCCATCGTCTGCAGGCTCGCCCGCGACGTCCGGGTGTCGGACCTGCCCTCCGGGGGCAAGTGCATCACTGCCGTCGTGCCCCTGTTCTGAACGTGTTCTGAACGCCCGTGAGGCGGCGCCCGACAGATTGCGCTGCAAAGCGGAGTTTGTTCCCCCGGGCGCAGGGCAGACGCAATTTCGTGCTTCGGACCGGAGGCGCGCCAGCGGGAGCGGTATGACTGCCCCGGAGGCCCTCCAGGCGATCCGGGCGGCACCCTTCCGCGGTATGTCCCTGAAACCACCGTTCAGGAGCGAATCCGCATGCTCATCGAAACGCCCACCCATCGTCCCGGCACGCCCGAAACGACGACCCCCGCCACCCGGCGGCGTCACGACGACGCCCCCGACACCGCCGCTCTCTTCGCCCGGATGGCGGAGCTGGAGGAGGGTCCCGAGCGGGACGCCGTCCGCGACGAACTGGTCACCCTGTGGCTGCCCATGGCCCACCGGATCGCCGGCCGCTTCCGCGACCGCGGAGAGTCGATCGAGGATCTCCGGCAGGTCGCCGCGCTGGGCCTGGTGAAGGCCATCGACCGGTTCGACCCGAGCCGGGGTGCCTTCGAGAGTTACGCCGTCCCCACCATCACCGGCGAGGTCAAGCGGCACTTCCGGGACCGCATGTGGGCCCTGCGGGTGCCCCGCCGTGTGCAGGAACTGCGCAACAAGGTGAGGGTGGCACGCCGTGAACTCACCCAGAACCCGGGCAGCCCCGAGCCCTCCGTGGCGGACCTCGCCACCCACACCGGCCTCAGCGAGGAGGAGGTCAACGCCGGGCTCGAGGCGCTGGACAGCTTCAGCACCCTGTCGCTGGACGCCGAACTCTCGGCCGACGACGACGGCTACAGCCTCGCGGACACCCTCGGCGCGGCCGACTCGTCCTACGACGTCGTCGTGGACCGCGAGTCCGCCAAGGAAGGCCTGCGCCGCCTGCCGGAACGCGAACGGGCCATCCTCTACATGCGCTTCTTCGAGGACATGACCCAAAGCCGCATCGCCGACCACCTCGGCATCTCGCAGATGCACGTCTCCCGCCTCATCAGCCGCAGCTGCGCCCGGGTGCGCGACGAGGTCCTGGGGGAGCGGACGGGCAACCGGGCCCGCGGCGGCCCTTCCACGACGGCCTGACCACCCGACCTTCACGAGGAGCGAAACCCACCATGCTGAGGCCCCACCCCGCCGTGCTGCGCCGGCTCGTCGACGAGTACGAGACCCTGGCCGCCGCCGAAGCCACCGGCGGACCGGCGGAGCAAAACCCCCGGGTACGCGACCTGGCGTACACGCTGTGCGTGTCCACCGGCACCCGGACCGTCGAGCGCGCCCTCGAGGCCGCTCACCAGTGGCTCGCGACCGCACCCGCACCGGTTCGCGGGCCCGTGGCGCCGATGGCCGGACCGCGTACACCGGTCACCGAGCCCGCCTGACCCCCGTGGCCCACTGAGCGACGGGAACGGCGAGGCCGAACGGGAGCCCGGCCGACGGCGCAAGCCGCCGCCGGGCCCCTTCGCGCCATGACTTCGACACTCCAGGAGTTCCATGTCCACAGCGGAGCGTGCCGCCGAGGACGGCGAGCTCGAGCGGCTGCGCGCCGAGGTGCGCGACCTGCGGGCCCGCGCCCGTGTGCGCCCGCTGATCTCACAGGCGCAGGGCATTGTCCAGGAGCGGTACGCGCTGCCGGACGGGGAGAGCGCCTTCGCCCTCTTGCAGCGCGCGTCCCAGCAGTACAACGTCAAGCTGCGCACCTTGGCGGGCGTCCTGGTGTCCGCGCCGCGGCCGGACGGCCCGGACACCCTGTGGTTCCCGCGCAGGGCACGCGAGGCGGAACCGGACCTGACCTTCACACAGGCGCACCGGTCCGGTTCCGGCAGCCGGAGCGCCGTCCTGAAGGCCGTACTGCGTTCCACCCTGGCGGTCACCGGGACCGACATGGGCAACGTGCAGCTTCCCGACCCCGGGCGGGGCGGTCTGCGCATCGAGGAGCACACCGGCCTCACGGCCGAGTTCGTCGACTTCTTCGCCCACGTCGGGGAGGACGGGACGGCCTGCGCGCAGGCCGCCCGGGATGTCGCCCAGGTCACCGTCCGCGACGTGGAGAGCGACCCGGTGTTCTCCGAGCCGGCCCGCCGGGCCATCCTCGCGGCGGGTAGCAGAGCCTGCCACAGCGTGCCCCTGACGACCGCGTCCGGGCTGTGCGTCGGCATGGTCTCGGCCCACCTGGACCGGCCCCTGGACGGACTGACCGCAGCCCAGACCAAGGCGCTGGACACCGTCGGCGGTCAGGCGGGCCGCTGGCTCGCCTGGCACGACCGCACGGTGGTCCTGGACGCCCTGGAGCGCCTGCACGCCCTCGGCCGCGCCGCCCGCGGAACGAGGCTGCGCCGGTCCTGAGCCCAACGAGGCCGCGCCGGTCCTGAGCCCGTGACGGTGGTGGCGCTGCCCTGCCCTTGGGGAGACAGCACCCGGCCCACGACCAAAACCCCTCTGGTCCGGTGGTTGTGCAGGGTGTGTGAACGCAGACCCGGGGCATCCGGACTGCCGGGAGGTCGACATGAACACGAGTGCGATGGCACAGGGCGGTCGCTCGGGGGCCCGGCGGATGGCGCGGGGCTCGGTGACCGAGGGGGCGGCACGGGCGGGTTTCGCCGCCCGGGGCGTGATCTATCTGCTCGTCGGAGCGCTGGCCCTGCAGATCGCCTTCGGCGACACCGGCCATCAGGCCGATCGCGGAGGGGCCCTGCAGGAACTGGCACAGAAGCCGTTCGGCGCGGTGCTGCTGTGGGCGCTGGGCATCGGGCTCGTCGGTATGGCCCTGTGGCGGCTGTCCGAAGCCCTCTTCGGCTCGATCGGAAAGGACGGCCGCAGCGCACGCAAGCGGCTGATGGCGACGGTCCGCTTCGTCTTCTACGTCTTCGTCGCCTACTCGGTGCTGACCTTCGCGGTCAGCCGCCACCAGAGCGGCGGATCCAGCGACCAGCAGTCCCGGGACGCCACGGCCAAGGTTCTGGAGATACCCGGCGGCCAGTGGCTGGTGGGCGCCGCGGGGATCGGCATCGTCGTGGCCGGCGGCTGGATCGCCGTACGCGCGGTGCGGCGCAAGTACCACGACAAGCTCCGGCTGGGTCAGATGAGCCACCGGACGCGGCAGCTGGTGGACGTCACGGGCGTGGCCGGCGGTGCGGCCCGGGGGCTGGTGTTCGCGGTGGCCGGTGTCTTCGCCGTCCGCGCGGCCGTCGACTACGAACCCGACAAGGCCAAGGGCCTGGACGACACCCTGCGCACCTTCGCCGACACTCCGCTGGGCCCCTGGCTGCTGGTGTGCGTCGCGGCCGGGCTGGTGCTCTTCGGAGTGTTCTCCTTCGCCATGGCCCGGTGGCGGCGCGTCTGAGCCGCGATTCGTGGGGAACACGAAGCCAATGAGCGATTCCGAGATTCCGCATGGCGATGGCCGGCCCGTGGACATGTACCTGGACCTCCTGCGCATCCGGATGGACACCGAGGACTACCGCCTCCTGATGCGCGCGGTGGAACCGGTCCTCGAGGCGATCGAAGAGGAACGCCTGTCCAGCCTCGACTTCGCGCTCGACTCCGGGGGCGACGACGAACTGCCCCAGGAGGTTCGTGACGAGGTGGCGCTCGTCATCGCCACCGCCGTCACCGGCCGCCTGGACAACGAAGTGGTCGAACTCGACGTCGACGACACCGGCCCGGTCAGGATCGTCACGGACGCCACCACCGCGTCCGATCCGATCCGCCTCGGCGAGATAGCCGAATACATCCGGGACCGGCACAGGCAGACCGAGGAGCTGCGGGGCATCGCCGAGGTGAGCGGTCTGCCCACGGACTTCTGACGGCCGACGGCTCCCCCCTAGCGGTCGTTACCCCTTGGGCGCCGCCACCGGCACGTCCAGTGGCCGGGCGAGGCCCACCACGGCCTCGTCCAGCCGCTCCAGATGCCGCAGCACGCGATCGGTGATGCGGCCGTAGCGCGGCGTGCCGTCGGACCCCAGCAGGGAGGCGATGCTCGGACCGGTCTCGACCTGCGCGTCCACGTGCTCGTCGGCGACCCGGGCCGCGATCGTCCCGATGTTGCGCACCGTGCGCCCGGCGGCCCCGCGCAGTCGCGGATCCGCCGCGATCGAGGGATGCGTGGGCAGCAGTTCTGCGGTCGCCGCCAGGGTCCGCGCATGGTAGGCACACGTCTCCAGCAGCGCCACCACGTAGCGGGCCGTGTTCCGCCGGGTCCGCAGCGGGGTGACCGGGTGGATCAGCGGCTGGGTCGCGGCCCGCAGATCCGCCAGTGACTGGTCCAGATCGCGCGCCTTGTCCAGCAACTCGTCCGCGGGTCCGCCGCTGAGCTGGCCCACCGCGGCCTCGGTGACCTCGGCCAGCCGCTCCAGCACGGTGCCCAGCAGCTCGTTCGTACGGCGGTCCGTCTGCACCGGCAGGACCAGCGCCGCAGCGACCACCCCGCAGGCCGCACCCAGCGCCGTCTCCTCGATGCGCAGCACGAGCACGTCGAGGCTGTAGGTGTGCAGCAGCGTGTACAGCAGTCCCAGCATCGCGGTGACGAAGAACGACATCAGGGTGTACGACAGCGGCGCCGAGTAGAACATCGCGAAGATCAGCACCAGGACCAGGGCGAACGCCGTCCAGGTGTGCTTGCCGACCAGCCCCGCCAGGACGATCCCGGCCACCACGCCGAACACCGTGCCCAGCAGCCGCCGGTACCCCTTGACCAGGATCTCGCCCGTCGACGCGGTGTTGAGGAAAACGATCCAGCATGTCAGCACCGCCCAGTACCAGCGCTGCGACGACAGCAGTTCACCGCCCACGATGGCCAGTGCCGACCCCACGGCGACCTGCACCGCCGCACGCGTGGTGGGCCGCCGCAGCCCCGTCTGTTCCTCCTGCGCCGCCTCCTCGCCGCCGCCGTCGATCGCGGCGTCCTCGGCGTCCAGTTCCTCGCGGGAGCGCGCCGTGGCGGGGGTGTCGTCCGACTCGTCCTGCGGACCGTCCAGGGCGATCCGCAGCCCGAGCACCGCACGGGCCGACTCTCCGATGCCGCGGAAGACGTCCTGGACGGCGGCCGAGGCGGGCGGGAGGTTCTCCTCGTCCCGGTAGCCGAGGAGCCGGTTGCGCACATGGGCCAGGCCGGTGCCCGTGTCGCCGCTCCCGGCCCGCAGCACCAGGGCGTGCAGCGCCCGCAGATCGCGGCGCAGCGTGGCGCCCGCCTCGTCCGGCACCTCCGGCCCGGCGACCGACGGGACGGGCGCGCCCGGCAGGTGCAGCGTCAGCGTGTCGGCCCGTTCGGCGGTGCGGGCGGTCAGCAGCAGCAGGCCGAGCCGCTCCGCGGCGATCTCGGCGTCCGCGATCCTGCGCTGCACCAGCCGCGCCGCCGACTCGTCCGGGGTGCCCTCCTCCAGCCGTCCCTGGATCATCATCGCCGTCTCGTGGAGCCGGGCGGTGCCATCGCGCACGGCCTCGACCGCCTTGTCCATCTCGGCGGCGGGGGCGTCGAGGAGTTCGGCCTGCGCGGCCACCAGCTGGGCCAGCCGCGCGCGGAAGGCCAGACGCAGCCGCAGCAGCACACCCGTGGGCGTCGCCGGCACGACCGCGAAACGCATCAGGGCGCTGGAACAGAACGCCAGGGCCATGGCACCGCACAGCTTCGGCAGCGTGCCGACGGTGGCACCGACGAACAGCGACAGGAAGTAGACCTGGAAACCGATCAGCCCCAGGGCCGTTCCCCGGTCGCCGAACCGGCGGCCATAGACCGCGCAGAAGATCAGCACGACGAAGAAGGCGTCCCCGACGACGAGACGCGTGTTGAGCACCGCGCCCAATGACACCGAGGCCAAGGCCACCGGCAAGCCCAGCGCCAGTGTCACGGCCTGGGCGCCGAGCTGCTTCTCCCGGATGGCGAAGGTGGCGACCATCGCCGCCATGGCCCCCGCCACCAGAAGGTGCACATCGGTCTGCAGCAGTGACAGCACGGCCAGGGTGAGGGCGATCGCACCGACCGTTCGCAACCCGGCCGTCAGACGCAGCAGTCCGGGGTCGGACGCCGCGATCCGGTCCCGTAGCCGTGCCCGCACCGCGCGTCCCGCTGCCCTCACGCCGCCGCACTCTCTCCCTGCTCACACCAAGATCCGTGTCTCAGCATGACATGCCGTGAGCGGAAGCTCCCGCCCGGGCCGTCCTACTCCGGCCCGCCAGGCCCTTCGATCCGCTCCCGCACCTGCTCCGGCGTCAGATAGGCGTCGGTGTACTCGAAGTCCTTCAGCCGCGCGGCCTTGCGGGCCTGGAACCCCGTCCGTACGAAGTCGTCACCGGCGACCGCGTTGAGCAGCCAGTTCGTCATCACCCGCGTCTTGGCCACGTTGGTGCGCAGTGCCGACCAGTGGTAGCCGCGGGCCACGGCCTGGGCGGGCAGCCCCCGCAGTTCGATGCCGAGCGGCTTGGAGACCGCGTCGGTGCCGCCGAGGTCGACGACGAGCCCGAGGTCCTTGTGCACGTACGGCTTCAGCGCCTGGCCCCGCAGTGACGCGATGACGTTCTCGGCGACGTGCCTGCCCTGCCGCAGGGCGTGCTGCGCGGTGGGCGGGCACATGGCGCCGTCACCCTTGGCGAGGTCGGGCACGGCGGCCGAGTCGCCGAGCGCGAACACCCCGTCGTCGCCCGGCAGGCTCATCTCCGGCGCGACCGCGAGCCGCCCCTTGACGGTCTCCGCGCCGAGCGTGGCGATGAGCGGGCTGGCGACGACCCCGGCGGTCCAGATGAGCGTGCGGGTCGGGATCACCCGCCCGTCGGTGAAGGTGACCTCCTCGGGGCCGGCCTTGGCGATGGAGGTGCCCAGGGAGATCTCGATGCCCCGCCGGCGCAGGATCTCCTGCGCGCTGCTGCCGAGCTTGTCGCCCAGCTCCGGCATCAGCTTCGGCGCGATGTCGATCAGGTGCCACTTGATCAGGCTCGGGTCCAGCCGCGGGTAGCGCTTGACCGCCGCGTGCGTCAGCCGCTGCAGGCACGCCGCCGTCTCGGTGCCGGCGTAACCGCCGCCGACCACCACGAACTGCAGCCGGGAGGCCCGCTCCACGGGGTCCTGGCTCGCGTCGGCCAGGTCCAGCTGCGAGATGACGTGGTCACGGATGTACGCCGCCTCCGCGAGCGTCTTCATCCCGAACGCGTGGTCCGTCAGTCCCGGGATGTCGAAGGTCCGGGTGACGCTGCCGGGCGCCAGCACGATGTAGTCGTACGGCTCGTTGACGATCTCGTCGGTGATGGTACGGATGACACAGACCTTGGACTTCAGGTCCACGCCGATGGCGCCGCCCGGAATGATGCGCGTGCGGTACTTCTTGCTGCGGCGCAGGGAGACGGCGATCGACTGCGGCGTCAGCACTCCGGAGGCGACCTGGGGGAGCAGCGGCAGGTAGAGCTGGTAGGCGAACGGCGTCACCAGCGTGACGTCCGCCTCGTCCGGGGAGAGTTTGCGCTCCAGACGGCGGACGCACTCCACGCCGGCGAAGCCTGCGCCAACCACCAGGATCCTGGGTCGTGTCACGGTGTTCATCCCTTTCTGCGGCTCCAGGCGGTCTGCCTCGAACGCCTTCCGACTGCCCCTGGATCGCTGGTTCGCACCCTTTCGATCCCACCCCGTCTCCGGCCGGCGCGCCAGCCGGACGCGGCAGGCAGACGAACGCGTCGATCACCACCATGCCCGTACCGTGGCCGAAAAGCACCGGGCGGGAGTGAAGAACGCGTGCACACCCGGCGAGCCGGACCCGCCGTCAGGAGTCTGCGCCACCTTGGACATGACACAGCAACAGACACACGTCGTCGTCCCGCTCGGAATCGCTCAGCAGCGGAGGCAGCAGCCGGTCCGCCGAACCCTCCAGGTCCGTATCCAGTTCCGCGGACCGGAATCCGCCGAGTGCCGTGGCCAGCCGCTCGATCCCGGGGTCTATGCCCTGGGCACGCCGCTCCACCAGCCCGTCCGTGTACAGCGCGAGGGTCGAGCCGGGCTCCAGATCCTCCGTGTGGTCGGCGATCTCCTGGGTGAGCGGGATGCCGAGCATCGCACCCGGTTTGGCGTCGAGGACGCGCACGGTGCCGTCGGGCAGGCGCAGCACCGGCGGGGGATGCCCGGCGGCGGCCCACGTCAGCGTGGGCTCGTCCGGGTGGAACCGGGCGATGACGGCGGTGGCGTACAGATCGGGCTGGAGATGGTGCAGGAACCGGTGCAGGCGGGTCAACAGCCGTCCGGGGCTGTCGCCGTCGACGGCGTACGCCCGCAGCGCGGTGCGCAGCTGGCTCATCATGACCGCCGCGTGCAGACCATGTCCGGTCACATCGCCGATGACGGTGATGAGACCGCCGTCCCGCTGGGGGAACGCGTCGTACCAGTCGCCGCCGATGTTCAGCCCGTGCGTGGCCGGAAGGTACCGCGCCGCCAGGCTCAGGCCCGGCGTGGTCGGCAGATCCGTCAGCAGGGCACGCTGCAGCGTCTCGGCGATGTCGCGGTTGTGCTCGAAGCGCCGGGCGTTGTCGATCGCGATGCTGGCCCGCCGGGTGAGCTCGATCAGCATCACCGCGTCGTCCGGGTCCCAGCGCTCCCCGGGCGGTGACAGCGTCAGGACGCCCAGCGGAGCACGCCGCGTCGGCAGTGGCACGCACAGCAACGGCCGTCCGGGGTCCAGGGCCGACGCCGGCTGGTCCTCGACGCCGGGCAGGTTGCCGGGATGGTCGGCGGCGTACTGGGGCCGCCCGGTACGCGCCGCGACCACCGCGGCGGCCGGATGCGGCGCCGACCGGTGCTTGTCCTCCTCGTGGTCGAACAGCCAGACGTCGACGCTGCGCGCGTACTCCGGCACCAGCAGGTCCGGCAGCCGGCGCACGATCTCCTCGTGGTTGAGCGACGCCGTCAGCACCGCGCTGGCGTCCGCGAGGAACGTCAGTCTGCGCCGGGCGCTCTCCGCCTCGTTGCGGGCCCTGCGCTCGGCGGCGAACGCCTCGCGCTGGGCCCGGCCGGCCGCGTCCAGCTCGGCGTGCAGCGCCAGGACGCCCTGGTTGGTCTGGTGCAGCTCCTCGCGGTGGAAGAGGACCAGGTCCTCCTGCTCGGTGAGTTTGTCCAGCACCACGGCCGTGTCCTCGTCGGCGCCGAGCAGGGCCTCCGACAGGGCGGCGGGGTCGTCGGGGACCGTGCCGTCCTCGGTGGCCTCGGCCGACTCGGGACAGGGGACCGTGACCTCCCAGAGCGGCTCCCCGGCGGCGCACGCCTCCGGCGACGGGGTCACCACGACGTGCAGTAGGCCCTCCTCGGCGGGGGAGCCCGCCAGGTCCATGGTGAGCCGCCAGGTGCCGCCCTTGGTGAGGCATTGGCGCAGGTGGGCGCTGAGGTCGGCGGCGAGCCGGGTCCGTTCGACGGTGGGCACACCGTACGCGGCGGCCAGGCGCGCGAGCGAGATGCGGGCGCGGGCCGCGTCGGTGACGGTGGTGATCTGCCAAGTGCGCATCATGGGCGTTCCGGCGGGTTCGAGGTCAGCACGGCCACGGCGGTGTCGTCCCGCACCGGCCGGGCGGGACTGCTGGCGTCACGTATCGTCACGGCGGCCGTCACGGCCGGGTCGGTGGCGGGCAGACCGGGGTCGGACGGCGGCGTCCAGCGGCTGGGCAGGCCGTCGGTGTACAGGATGAGCATCGGGTCGCCCACCCAGTCGGCCGCCTCCTCGCGGAAGGTGCCGGGCCGGTGGACCCCGACGATGCCGGGCCGCGACAGCAGGGGGTGCCAGGTGCCGTCGGTGCGCAGTCGCGCCCCGACGTTGCCGATGCCGGCGAACCACAGCCGCCCGGCCGCCAGGTCGAGCTGGGCCAGGGCGACGGCCGCGCCCCGCGTGCCCCGCAGCGCGTCGTGCAGCCGCTGCAGCGACTGGGCGGGGGAGAGGTGGGCCCAGCGGTGCAGCGCCGTGACCGCGGCGGACGAGGCCCGCGCGGCCTCGGGCCCGTGCCCCAGCCCGTCCGCCAGCATCAACGTCACCAGGTCCCCGGCCCGGACCCAGGCCCAGGCGTCTCCGGAGTACTCGGCTCCCCCGTAGGGAATGTTCACCCCGCCGGCCCGCACCCCGGACACCGGCAAGGAACGGTTCCGCGCGGCGACCTCGGCCTCCGAAGCCCCCCGGACCGTCGCCTTCCGATGCCCTCCCGGCTTCGTCCAGGGTCCACTGCCGGCTGCCCCGGCGTCCGCGACGGTCTCCGGGGCGCCGGTGTGTGCGGCGCCGTAGCCCGGTGCTGTGCTGGACGCGGAGTCGTCGCCAGGCGCGCCGGCGGCTGCCGAGCCGGGGGCCGGCGTCGCCCGGGGCTCGGGGCCGGTCGCCGCTGTGGCGGTGGCCGGGAGGTCGTGGCCGGGGGCTGCGGGGCGCGCGGGGTCGGTGTCCCCGGCGGGGGCGGCCGGTTGCGAGGGGCCGCCGGGATTCCCGGGGGCCTGCCCGGTGTGGCCGGGCGCTCCGGGCGGCACCGGCGCGTGGCCCGTCAGACCGCCGCATGCCACGGCACCGAACGGCGGTACGCCGCCGGGCCGCTGTCCCCCCGCGGAGGCCCGGTCCTCGGCCCCGGCCGGCCCGGCCGTGGGCTGGGGCGTCGCCCGGGGCGTCGAACTCACGCGGGCCACCGCGACCGTGCCGCGGCCGGGGACGCTGTGCAGGGCGAATTCGTCGGAGAGGCGCAGACACGTGCCGAGTCCGGCGCCGAGCGAGCGGGAGGTGGTGAAGCCGTCGCGCAGCGCCGCGGGCACATCGGGGATGCCCGGGCCGTGGTCCACCGCGGCGATCTGCACCGCCCGTGACCCCCGCGACCCCTCCCGCAGCACGGGCGGGTCCACGACGTCTATGAGCACCTGACCACCCTCGGCATGCTTCAGCAGGTTCGTGGCGAGCTCGGTGGCGACCAGCGCGGCGGCCGCGGTACGCCGCTCGTCCAGGCCGGCGAACGCGGCGGCGTCCTCCGCCGCGACCCGTGCGTCACGAACCCGGGTCGAGTCGCGCACCGGCACGTCCCACACGCGGGGCATCAGACCTCCTCGCGCGGGCGCGGCGGCCGTCCCACCCAGCACGTCACCCGCACCGTGGTGCCCGAACCGGGCGTGGTGTCGATGTCGAAGTCGTGCACCAGGCGCCGCGCACCGCTCAGCCCCATGCCCAGACCGCCACCGGAGGTGTAGCCGTCGCTCAGCGCCAGGTCCAGGTCGGCGATGCCCGGCCCCTCGTCGGTAAAGGCCAGCTGCAGCCCCTGCGCGCCCGCACCGCCGATCTGCCTCGCCTCCATCTGTCCGCCACCACCGTGCACCAGGGTGTTGCGGGCCAGCTCACTGGCCGCGGTGATGAGCTTGGTCTGATCCACCAGTCCGAAGCCGAGCCGGGCAGCGGCCTGCCGTACGTGCTGTCGCACCCACACCAGGTCCATGTCGGACCGGATGGGCAGGCAGGCCTCCACGCCCGAGGCGGTGTGCATCACGGACTCTCCTGACGCGGACTGCCCGGGCGGGGCACCGGGGCCTGCTGCGCGAGGAGCTCCATGCCCACCTCGGTGCTGAGCGCGGTGCCCAGCCCCGGCAGTGTCAGACCCAGTTCGACCAGGGTGATGGCGACCGCCGGGCGCATCCCGGCCACCACGGTGCGCGCCGCCAGCAGCTTGGCCTGCGCGGCGATCTCGGCCAGCACCCGGCCGAGGAACGAGTCGACGATCTCGACACCGGAGATGTCGATGAGGACCCCGCGCACCCCGGTACGGGAAATGGTCTCGGCGAGATCCTGCTGGAGCTGCTGCGCCGTGCTGTCGTGCAGGTCCCCCTGGAGCGTGACCAGCAGGACGTCGCCGAGCCGGAGCACCGGCACATGGCCGGTCACGGGATGGGGATACGCGTCGTTCACCGCTGACCCGCACCCGGCTTCACGATGTCCGCGCCGAGCTGGTGCAGCGCGTACCCCAGCGCGTCGGCGAGGCTGGCGCGGGTGATCACGTCCAGGTCCAGACCGAGATGGACGATGGTCTGCGCGATGGCGGGACGGATGCCCGAGACGATGCACTCGGCGCCCATGAGGCGCGTCGCGGCGACCGTCTTCATCAGGTGCTGCGCCACCAGCGAGTCGACCGTCGGGACCCCGGTGATGTCGAGGATCGCGAACCGCGCGTGCTGGTCGACGACGGCGTTCAGGAGCGTCTCCATCACGATCTGGCTGCGGGCGCTGTCGAGCGTGCCGATGAGCGGCACGGCCACGATGCCGTCCCACAGCCGGATGACGGGCGTGGCCACCTCCATCAGCTGCAGCCGCTGCCGGTCGCTGAGCGCCTGCCACTCGCTGAGAGCCGTCTGCATGGCCACCAGTCGCAGGGTGCCCATCAGGACGGTCAACGCGGTCGAACACGCCCGCAGGTGCTCGGGCGGCGCCTGCGTCAGATCGGCGACCAAAAGGTTCTCCACGGGCGGCCGCAGGGCCGCCAGCTCGCTGGAGACCTGGGTGTTGCTCAGCCCGGCACGGGAGCGAGCCGCGCCCATCCGGCCCAGCTGCTCGCGCACCGCGCTGAAGCCCGCGGCGTCCGGATCCTCCACCTGCTCCGAGTCGGCCACCTGGGCCAGCGCGTCCACGACGACCCTGCCCGCTTCCACCGCCTCGTCACGCGAGACGGTGAACACGGTGCGGAACAGGGGCTCGTCCGCCCACCGCTGGGCGATCTGCTCACGCCGGCGGTGCAGGAAGTCCCTGACCTCGTGGGTGGGCGTCGCGAGCTGTCCGTCCGCTTCGTGCTCCGGCACCTGGTTCTCTCCTCATCCGCGTTGCGTCGACCGAGCCCGCTTCTGGCAACGAGACGGCGATGTGACACTTGCCGGGCGACAACTCTAACCATGCGCCGACCTCGTACGACACCTGCTCCGGGGCAAGTGATCAGGTGTGGACGGACGGCGGTTGGCGCCGCCGTCGCCGGATGTGCGAGGGATGAGCCGTCGTGCGGGCAGGGCGGAGCGAGGACCGGGCCGTCGCATCTTCGCCGACGCCGGGCCCGAGGGGGCACTGCGGCCGTCAGACGCTCTGTCCCCCCGGCTCCTCGGGGTGCTCCGGTCCTTCGTCGACCCGGGTCAGGGCCTCGTCGAGACTCTCCGATATCGGCACCGTGATGCTGACGCCGGTCAGGTCGAGGATGCGCCGCACGGCCGGCGTCGGGCTGATGACGTGCACACTGCCCTCGGTCTTACGGGTCTCCTGGTACACCCGCAGGATGATGTTCATCCCGGACGAGTCCATGAAGGGGACGGACGAGAGGTCGAGCAGGAAGTGCCGTCGGCCGTGGTGGAGTTGGTTGGCCAGATGGGCCTGGAACTCGGTCGCGGTGTCGACGTCCAGGTAACCGTCGACCGTGATCAGGGCCACGTCCTCCCGGGGCAGCTCGACTTCCACGGACAGCGGGTTCTGGGCGAGGGGCACGGATACCTCCAACAAGTGCTACGGCCTGGGCTGGTCACCTCTGGGGATGACCGCGGTGCGAGGGGATCCCGGTCGTTCTCCGGACTCGAATGCCGTTTCTCATGTCCCTCCCTTCACAGACGGGCTTCGGATGTCACCGCGCCCCCGCGATTACCCCGGAAGACACCCTTCATGCCTCCCCGGCCGAACATCACCGAGACCGGCCGCCGGAAGACCCGCGCGGGTAGCAGGCATGTGCGCCGAATGCGCTTGCGGCAGCAGGGTAGTTGCCTGCTGTGGAACGGGGCGGGCGCGTGCGTCCGCCGGTGGAAAACGCGATCAGCACATCGCCAGGGAGGATGGAACAGCGTGGCCATCGACAGAATCTGGTCGTACGCGTCGGACAGCGGTCACACCGAGGGGCTCGACCTGACCGGTTTCGCCGTCGCCGCGACCGACGGCACGATCGGGCACGTGGACCGGGAGGCCGCCCCGCACGCCATGCGGCACCTGGTCGTCGACACCGGAGTCTGGGTGTTCGGCCGCAGCGTCCTGGTGCCGGCCGGAGTCGTCACGGGCGTCGACACCCAGGGGAGAAAGGTCACACTCGCCTGCAGCAGGGCGGATGCCAAGGCGGCCCCCCGCTTCCAGACCGACAGTGAGACCAGGGACCAGGAGTACCTCCGGGCCGTGGGTGACTACTACGACCGGCTGCCGCCGCGCGAGACGGCCCCGGTCTGAGACGCCCCCGGTCCGAGCCGGTCGTCCTCGGCGGGCCACGGTCCGAGCCGGTCACGGACGTATCGCGCCCGTGACCGGCTCGGCTCACCAGGGCATGAACACGTGCACGTCCTTGCCGCGGTCGTCGGCCACCACGCTGACCTGGTCGCACAACGTGTGAATCAGGTGCCAGCCGATGCCCCCGCCGCCGCTGCGCGGATCGAAGGGGCGGGGGGCGGGCTCCGTGGTGCTGGTGTCGTGCAGAACCACATGCACACCGTCGAAGGTCCGGCGCATGCGCAGCGCGAAAGGACCCGGAGCGTACTGCACCGCGTTGGCGGCCAGTTCCGTCACCACCAGCAGGATGTCGTCCCAGTACTCGGGGGCAGAGGGCGGGGAGGAGCGTGCGAGATCGCCCAGGAACTCCTCCGCGGCCAGGCGCGCACCGGTCACGTCGTGCGGCTCGCCCACGAAGGTGTTCGTGCGGCTCGGGATCTCCTCGGAGGTCAGGGCATCGTCCCCACGTGGCTCGGTTGACATATCGCCTTTCCGGCCCGGGCGTCAGCTACAGCTGTCGTCAGGGCTGTCGTCCTCTCTCTTGCGTCGCCACTGTTGCGTGTTCCCGAGGGGACGAGGCCTACGCGTCCGGCCGCACGCTCAACGGAACACATTGTCGGAATCGTCCCAGTTCGATGGTTCGGCAGGAGCACTCGGCCGTCCCGGACGCCTGCGGGACTGGTACATCGCGTCGATCTCGGAGGCGTAGTGCCGCACGATCTCGTCGCGGCGCAGCTTCATCGACGGCGTCAGCATCCCGTTCGTCACGTCGAACGCCTCCGGCAGGACCCGGAACACCCGGATGGACTCCGCGGGCGACACGACGCTGTTGGCCGCGGCCACGGCCCGCGCGACCTCCTCCCGCAACGCGTTCTCCTCCCGGGCCTCCCGCATCTCGCCCTGCAGTGCCAGCCCCGCCCGCCAGTGCGCGAGGAACTCCGGGTCCAGCGTGATCAGGGCTCCGACGCAGGGCCGGTTGTCCCCCACGACCACCGCCTGGTGGATGAGCGGATGCATCCGCAGCCGCTGCTCCAGGGCCAGCGGGGCGACGCTCTTGCCGCTGCTGGTGATGATGATGTCCTTCTTGCGGCCGGTGATCGTCAGATATCCCTCCGAGTCCAGCAGCCCGAGGTCCCCGGTGGCAAGCCACCCGCCGCGCAGCGCGGCCCGGGTGGCGGCCTGGTCGCCCACATACCCCTGGAACACCGACGGGCCGCGCACCAGGATCTCCCCGTCCTCGGCCACCTGGATCTCCGTGCCCGGCAGCGCCTGTCCGACCGTCCCCGACTTCTCCCGACCCAGCGGCTGCATCGTCACCCCGCCGGCGGTCTCCGTCAGGCCGTACCCGTCGTGCACATAGATGCCGATGCCCTCGTAGAAGAGGGACAGGTCGCGGCTGAGGGGCGAACCGCCGGACGTCGCCCGCTGCACCCGGCCGCCCAGCGCCGCCCGCAGCCTGCGGTACACCGTGCGCTCGTACAGGGCGTGCTGGAACCTCAGGTCGAAGCCGGGCCCGCGGCCCCGGCCCAGCCGTTGGCGCTCCAGGGCCGCGGCGAAGTCGCGGGCGGTCTCGGCGGCCCGCTCGAACAGCCCGCCGTGACCCCCTTGCTGAGCCGTGCGCAGGAAGTTCTTGTAGATCTTCTCCAGGACCGAGGGGACCGCGTAGAGGTACGTCGGCCGGAACGAGCGCAGCGCCGACGCCAGCGCCTCTCCGCTCAGGTCGGCCTGGTGCCCCATCAGCAGCCCGCCGCGCACGCACAGCCCTTGGATCATCAGCCCGTACACGTGGGAGAAGGGCAGGAACGCGAGAACGGAGCCCTGCTCCCCGCGCGGCGCCGCCGTGTGCCCCCAGCCCGTGAGCAGCGTGTCGCAGGGGACGGCCAGATTGCGGTGGCTGAGCGCGCAGCCCATCGCGTGGCCGGAGGTGCCCGAGGTGTAGGCGATGACGGCAGTGGAGTCCGGCAGCACGATGCGGCGCATCGAGTCGACCGTGGCGATCGGGATGAACTCGCCCTGCACCGTCAGCTGCTGGAGGGCGCCCGCGTCCAGCTGCCAGACGTGCCGCAGCAGAGGCAGCGAGGCGCACACCGAGCCGACGGTCATGACGCCCTGCTCGTCCTCCACGACCACGGCCACGCAGCCGGCGTCCCGCAGGATCCACTCGACCTGATCGCGTGACGCCGTCGGGTAGACCGGGACCACCTCGGCGCCGACGGCCCACAGCGCGTAGCACAGCACCGTCCACTCGAACCGGGTGCGCGCCATGATCGCCACCCGGTGCCCCGGCGCGATCCCGGAGGCGATCAGCCCCTTGGCCACGTCCACCACCGCATCACGCAACTCGATCGCCGTCACCTCCTCCCAGCTCACGGAGGCGGCGTCGGCCCGCCGGGCGAGCATCGGCCTGGCCGGTTCGCGGTCCGCCGTCTCGAAGACGCTGTCGGCGAGCCCGCCGGTCAGGGGCGCCACGGCCGGGGGAGCGAGGGCGAGGTCGCGCATGCACTGCTCCTGACGTGTACGGGGTGTGACATTGCCGACGGGTACTGTCATCGGCGGTGCTCGAATGTAGTCGAGTCGAGACCCTTCGGGGTCGGAAAATACGGAAGTCGACCCGCTGATGATCTCGGCGTGATCGGGGGACCCGGAGGGCATGAGTCACATCAGCCCCGATCCCGAACCTGAACGCACCCCTGGTCTGGAGCCCGGCGGCGGCGTACCGCCGGGCGAGACCCCACCCGCGGAGAGCAGCATGCCCGAGACGCTGCCCCGGGAGACACACAACCCGCCGAAGGGCTGGGCCAAGGCGCCGCTCACCGTGATCATCGTCTGCGCGGTGCTGATCGCGGCGTTCTTCCTGGCCTACGCCCTCGTCCTGATCCTCTGAGCCCCTGGCCGAACGAGCCCCCGCCCTGACGAGCCCCTGCAGGGACGAGCCCCCCGCCCGAACGAGCCCCGCTCGAAACGGGCGGGACCCCTCACGCCTGCGTGTGGCGGACGCACTCGGTGACGACGTCCCGCAGGCTCCCCGTGCTCTCCATCACCGCGCGCTGCACCTGAGCGCCGTTGCCCTCCCGCAGCAGCTCGTCGCAGGCGGCCCGGGCCCGCTCCAGGTCGCCCGCGCTGTCGAGGGCCTCCTCGACGTGGTCCAGCAGGGCACGCACCACGGCTTCGGCGGGCGCGCGCCGCATGGTCGCAGGGTGCAGCAGCTCGCCCGACAGGCCGGACCGGGCGGCCTGCCAGTCGGCCAGCCGCAGCAGGCTGACGCTGTGGCCGAGCGGGTCACGGCCGTCCCGCCACTCGCGCGCGGCCGTCTCCACCAGCCCGCGGACGAGCGTGGCGATCAGCACGGCCGTGCCGGAGTGCAGACAGACGTCCGAGACACGCAGCTCCACCGTCGGGTACCGCTGGGACAGCCGCGCGTCGAAGTAGATCATCCCGTCGTCCAGGAGGGCGCCGGTGGCCACCATGTCCGCGATCAGCCGGTGGTACCGCTCGGCAGAGCCGAAGATCTCGGTCGGGCCGGCCGACGGCCAGCGCAGCCACACCCTGCTGCGGTAACTGCTGTACCCCGTGTCCTTGCCCTGCCAGAACGGCGAGTTCGCGCTGATCGCCCGCAGCACCGGCAGCCACGGCCGCAGCCGGTCGACCACCGCCACACCCTCGTCGTCGGATTCGACCGACACATGCACGTGGCAGCCCATGACGAGCTGCTCCTGGGTGGCGATGCCGTACTGGTCCGCCATCCATTGGTAACGGCGGTTGACGCTGACGGCGGGGCTGACCGGCAGCGGTGAGGTGGCGAGCGCCGCCACGGTGCAGCCGATCTCCCCCGCGTGCCGGGCGGCCTCCTTGCGGCAGCGGACGATCTCCTCGCGCAGGCTCTCCATGGACGACTGCGGATGGGTGGCGAACTCCAGCATCTGCTCGTGGAGTTCCTTTTCGAAGACGTCCTGGTCCGCGTCGTCCTTCTCGGCCCGGGCGAGAACTGCTGCGGACAGCGCCCGCGGTTCCCCCGTCTCCGGATCGACCAGGAGGAGTTCCTCCTCCACTCCCACGGTGCGCACCTGATGCCCGCCCTTCTGTGCCCTGCCGCCTCGTACCACCGGGTGCTCCCGGTGGTACGACCCCCAGTGCCCCTCCAGGCGGACAGGACACCTGGCGGGGCCACGGGACTTCACACGGCGAACGGCGTCAGCCACACCGTGGCGAGCGGAGGCAGCGTGATCCGGACACATCCGTCCTCCGGCTTGACCGGATCGGGGTTGGTCACGCCGCTGCCGCCGTAGCGCGCGTCGTCGGTGTTGAGGCGTTCCTCCCAGGCGACGACGTCACCCGGCACCCACAGGCCGTAGTCCTGCCGGACGACGGGGGAGAAGTTCGACACCGCCAGCAGCGGACTGCCCTGGGCGTCATGGCGGAGGAAGGCGAAGACGTTGTCGTCCGCCGAGTCCACCGCCACCCACCGGAAGCCCTCCGGGCGGGTGTCGCACTGCCACAGCGCCGGAGTCGCCCGGTACGCCGTGTTCAGGTCACGGACCAGGTCGCGCACGCCCCGGTGGTCGCCCGCGGAGTGGTACCCGTCGTCGAGGAGCCACCACTCCGGGCCGTTCTCCACCGACCACTCGGCCCCCTGCGCGAACTCCTGCCCCATGAACAGCAGCTGCTTGCCGGGGTGGCCCCACATGAAGCCGAGGTAGGCCCGGTGCGTGGCGCGCCGCTGCCACCAGTCGCCGGGCATCTTCGACACCAGGGCCTGCTTGCCGTGCACGACCTCGTCGTGGGAGATGGGCAGGACGTAGTTCTCGCTGTAGGCGTACACCATCGAGAACGTCATCTCGTGGTGGTGGTACTTGCGGTGCACCGGCTCGTGGGCGATGTACTCCAAAGAGTCGTGCATCCAGCCCATGTTCCACTTCAGCCCGAAGCCGAGCCCGCCGGTGTCGGTCGGCCGGGTGACCCCGCCCCAGGCGGTGGACTCCTCTGCAATGGTCACGACCCCGGGAGCGCGCCGGTACACGGTCGCGTTCATCTCCTGCAGGAACCGCATGGCCGCCAGGTCCTCCCGGCCGCCGTAGGCGTTGGCCTCCCACTGCCCGTCCTCGCGCGAGTAGTCCAGGTACAGCATCGAGGCGACCGCGTCCACGCGCAGGCCGTCGATGTGGAACTCCTCGCACCAGTACACGGCGTTCGCGACCAGGAAGTTGCGTACCTCGGTGCGGCCGAAGTCGAACTCGTACGTGCCCCAGTCCGGGTGCTCCGCGCGCCGGTCGTCACCGGGCTCGTACAGCGGCTCACCGTCGAACCGGGCCAGGGCCCAGTCGTCCTTCGGGAAGTGCGCCGGCACCCAGTCCATGATCACGCCGATACCGGCCCGGTGGCAGGCGTCGACGAAGAACCGGAAGTCGTCCGGCGTGCCGAGCCGGGCCGTCGGGGCGTAGAACCCGGTGACCTGGTAGCCCCACGACCCGTGGAACGGGTGCTCGGCGACCGGCATCAGTTCGACGTGCGTGAAGCCCAGGTCCTTGACGTACTTCGGGAGTTCCTCGGCGAGCTGCCGGTAGGACAGCCCCGGCCGCCACGACGCCAGGTGCACCTCGTACACCGAGAACGGCGCCTCGTGCACGGGGGTGTCGGCGCGGTGCGCCATCCAGTCGGTGTCGCCCCACTCGTAGTGCGAGGCCGTCACGATCGACGCCGTGTTGGGCGGCTCCTCGCAGCGCCGTGCCATCGGGTCGGCCTTGAGGAAGCGGTGGCCGTACCGGGAGTGGATCTCGAACTTGTACGGCGTTCCCTCACCCACGCCCGGCAGGAACAGCTCCCACACGCCCGAGGCGCCCAGGGACCGCATCGGGAACTGCGTCCCGTCCCAGTGGGTGAAGTCCGTGGCGACCCGCACGCCCTGCGCGTTCGGCGCCCACACCGTGAACCGGGTGCCGGCCACGCCCTCATGGCTCATGGGCTGCGCGCCGAGCGCCTGCCACAGCTGCTCGTGCCGGCCCTCGCGGATCAGGTGCAGGTCGAGCTCGCCCAGCGCCGGCAGGAAGCGGTAGGGGTCGGGCGTCTCCTGCTCGCCCCCCTCGTACGCCACGTGCAGGGTGTACGACGGGACGGCGTCCAGCGGCAGCACGCCGGAGAAGAGGCCGTCGCCCTCCGAGACCAGGGCCGTACGTCTGCCGCCGACGACCACGCTCACCGCGCGGGCGAAGGGGCGCAGCGCCCGGAACACGACCCCGCCGGGCACCGGGTGGGCGCCCAGCAGCGCGTGCGGATCGTGGTGGGCACCCGCCAGCAGGCGCCCGCGGTCCTTTGGGCTCAGGGCGGGGGCGGTCGTGCTCTGGACCGGGCCGGACGGCTCCGGGATTGAGGTGTCGCGCAGGGCCACGGCTCAGTCTCCTCTCACGGCGAGGCGCTCGATCGCCGCCATCGGTACAGGCAGCCAGTCGGGGCGGTGCCGTGCCTCGTACAGCACCTCGTACACGGCCCGGTCCGTCTCATAGGCGCGGAGCAGTCCGTGTTTCTTGCGGGGGTCCCAGCCGGCGCGGGTGGCATAGCCCCCGCAGTAGGCCTCGCGGCAGCGCCGGGCCCACTCGGGGCGCCAGGGGCGGCGCTGCCGGGCGGCGTAGTCGAAGGAACGCAGCATCCCGGCGATGTCCCGCACCGGCGAGTGGGCACTGCGCCGTTCGGAGAGCGGCCGGGACGGCTCGCCCTCGAAGTCGATGACGAACCACTCGCGCCCGGCCCGCAGCACCTGACCGAGGTGCAGGTCGCCGTGGATGCGCTGGGCGGGCGGCCCGGCGTCGCAGCTGGTGAGGGCCGCGAACGCGGTCCGCAGACCGGGTACGAACGGCTGCAGCGCGGGCACGCAGTGCGCGGCGGCGTCCAGCCGCTCGGTCATCGCGGCCGCCGTCTGCCCGTTCTCCCCTGGCCCGCCCACGGGGAACGCCGACGCCAGCGCGAGGTGCACCTCCGCGGTGGCCACGCCCAGCGCACGGGCCTGGACTGTGAAGTCGTCCCCGGCGGCCAGTGCGTTCAGCCCCAGCGTCCAGCCGTCGGAGGCGTCCCGCAGATACGGCTGCAGCACGCCGAGGGTGGCCTTGAACGGATGCCCGGTCTGGAACCAGGCCACCGGCGCCGGGACGCGGTGGCAGCCCTGCCGGGCCAGCGCGCCCGGCACCTCCAGGTCCGGGTTGACGCCCGGCTGGATGCGCCGGAAGACCTTCAGGATGTACTCGTCGCCGTACACCAGCGAGGAGTTGGACTGCTCGGCGTCCAGCAGCCGCGGCACCAGTCCGGCGGGCACCCGCTGGTCCGGGTCGCAGTCGAAGTGCAGGGGGCCGGCGGCGCCCGGTTGCCGCAGCCGGTCCAGCAGGAGCTGGGCGGAACGGGGATCGTGCAGCGCGTCGTACACCGTCAGCCCGGCCAGCGGTCCCTCCTGCACCCGTCCGATGAGCGCCCGCCCGAGCCGCGGCGCCGGGTGCTCCCGCACGCCGAGCAGGAGCTGGTAGCAGTCGCCCGCCGGGGGAGCGCCGCCGGGTGAGGGCACGCCCGTGTGCCCGGCGTGTCCGGCGTGGATCAGCAGATGCAGACAGCCCGGGAAGAGCTCGGTCATCGACAGCAGGCCGAGCTCCGTGACGGGCCGGTCCTTGCCGGCGAACCAGCGCTGCCGGGGCAGCCACTCGCGCAGCAGCCCGCCGAGCGACTCCATGGGCTCGGCCAGGCGCCGCAGGTCGGGGCGCAGGGACGCGGTCTTCGGCATGGTCACGCCTCCTTTCGCCGGCACTGGCTCACAGTCGCCGGCCGATGCGGGAGGCGACCCGGGTGAGCCGGAACCAGTAGAAGCCGTGGCCCCCGAGCGTCAGCAGGTACGGCAGCTCGCCGATGGCCGGGAAGCGGACCCCGCCGAACAGCTCCACGGGGTGCCGCCCCGCGAACTCGCGCAGGTCGAGCTCCGTGGGCTGCGCGAACCGCGCGAAGTTGTTGACGCACAGCACCAGGTCGTCCCCTCCCTCCTTCGACAGGGGGGCCTCCCGCAGGAACGCCAGCACGGCGGGGTTGGAGGAGGGCAGCTCGGTGTAGGAGCCGAGCCCGAAGGCCGGGTTCTGCTTGCGGATCTCGATCATGCGGCGGGTCCAGTGCAGCAGCGACGACGGCGACG
>NZ_JBEZCR010000011.1:0-322125 GCF_040647715.1 Streptomyces tibetensis
TTTCTCGGTTTTTGCGCTGGTCGCCGGTGCCTTGTTCGCCTGCCTGCGGGGGCGGGTGGGTGGGGTGGTAGCTGCGCCTGGCCCCCCCGCCGACGCGCGTCGGCAGGGCCCCACTGGGTCTTCGGGTGGCGGTGACCCGCCCGTGTCTCACCCCTGCGGGAGGTCCCTCAGCCTTACTCGGTCCGTGTAGGTGGGGGCGTTCCGTTGAACGGTGAGACGGGCCAGGGTGACCAGGCCCGTGCCCTGGTCGTCCCCGTCGCAGAGGACGAGGTGATCGACCTGCGCGCCGGCCATGACGGACAGCGCCACCTCGACGGTCATGTCGTCACTGATCCGAGGAACGCGGGCCACGGAGGAGTGCTGTGTCAGAACCGAAGTCATGGGTGTCTCCTGCCGAGAGGGGATGGCGAGTGGGTGCACGGCTCTACGCGGCCGAGCCGGAGCCGGTCCGTCGCTGCCCCCTGGAGCGCGCCGCTTCACCGGCGGGGCGGCCCTGCCCGGCGGGACGGCGTCCCCGGCGGCCCCGGGGCCCGGCGGACGCGCCGCGGGGGCGTTCCGCGCGCGGCGCGGGGATGACGACCGGGATCCCGGAAGGGGCCTGGGCGCCCGTGATGCGGCTCAGCTCCGCCTCGCCCGACCGCACCTGGGCGATCTGCGGGGTGATGCCCGCCGACGACATCAGCCGGCTCATGCCGCGCCGCTGGCCCGGGGTCACCAGGGTGACGACGCTGCCGGACTCGCCGGCGCGTGCCGTGCGGCCGCCGCGGTGCAGGTAGTCCTTGTGGTCACTGGGCGGGTCCACGTTGACGACCAGGTCGAGGTTGTCGACGTGGATGCCGCGGGCGGCGACGTTCGTCGCCACCAGCACGGTCACGTCCCCGCTCTTGAACTGGGCGAGGGTCCGGGTCCGCTGGGGCTGGGACTTGCCCCCGTGCAGGGCCGCGGCGCGCACGCCGCTGCTCAGCAGGTGCGTGGTCAGCCGGTCCACCGCGTGCTTGGTGTCGAGGAACATGATCACCCGGCCGTCGCGCGCCGCGATCTCGGTGGTCGTCCGGTGCTTGTCCACGTCGTGCACGTGCAGGACGTGGTGCTCCATCGTGGTGACGGCGCCCGCGGAGGGGTCGACGGAGTGCACCACCGGGTCGTGCAGGTAGGTGCGCACCAGCCGGTCGACGTTGCGGTCCAGGGTGGCCGAGAACAGCATCCGCTGCCCGCCCGGGCGCACCTGGTCGAGCAGGGCGGTCACCTGCGGCATGAAGCCCATGTCCGCCATCTGGTCGGCCTCGTCGAGGACCGTGATGCCGACTTCGTCCAGCCGGCAGTCGCCCCGGTCGATGAGGTCCTTCAGCCGTCCGGGGGTCGCGACGACCACCTCGGCCCCGGAGCGCAGCGCGCCGGCCTGCCTGCCCAGGGACATCCCGCCGACGACGGTGGCCAGGCGCAGGCTCACGGAGCGGGCGTACGGAGTGAGCGCGTCGGTGACCTGCTGGGCGAGCTCACGCGTGGGAACGAGGACGAGCGCGAGCGGCTGCCGCGGCTCGGCGCGCCGCCCCGCCGTACGGGCGAGCACGGCGAGGCCGAAGGCCAGGGTCTTGCCCGAGCCGGTGCGGCCGCGGCCGAGCACGTCACGGCCGGCCAGGGAGTTCGGCAGGGTCGCTCCCTGGATGGGGAACGGCGCGCTCACGCCTTCGTGGCCGAGCGTGGCCAACAGCCGCGCGGGCATGGCGAGATCGGCGAACGACTCGACGGCGGGCAGGGGGGGAGTGACGGTCTTCGGCAGGGCGAACTCGCCCTGGGGAGCCCGGCGGTTTCCGTGGCCCTGGGAGCGGCGCGGACCACCGGACCGGCGGTTTCCGCCGTCGCCTGCGCCTCCGGAGAAACGGTCACGGGTACGGGATGTGTGGGCACGCTTCATGCGGGACCTTCCTTGATGGGCGCGTGGCAAGGAAATCCCGCAGCAGTGGAGCGGCGCAGGGAGAATCTCGAGACGAGCCGAAGTCGATGCGGCCGGATGCGGCCGGCGGGAAAAACAGCGAGCTGGGGCCCGCACCCTTCAGGTGCGGGCCCCAGCTGCGAAATGTGCGCGAGCGCCGGTGTCAGGCGGGCACGATGTTCTCGGCCGTCGGGCCCTTCTGGCCCTGCGCGATGTCGAACGACACCTTCTGGCCTTCGAGCAGCTCGCGGAAGCCCTGGGCGGCGATGTTCGAGTAGTGGGCGAAGACGTCGGCGCCGCCGCCGTCCTGCTCGATGAAGCCGAAGCCCTTTTCAGAGTTGAACCACTTCACGGTACCGGTAGCCATTTTGTTTCTCCTTCGGAGGCGGTTTCGGGAATTCACCCTGTGTGAATTCCGTGTCGCCGTGATGATTACCCCGTAGGAAATGAACCTTCTGGCAACCACACCTGCAACTGAGATCGACAGTAGCACGGTGGGTTCGGCCCGTGTCGATCGGGAAATCCCCATCCGGTGGAGGATCGAGGAATATTCGGCGGGCCCCGCTTCTATTTCTCATTTTGCGGGCACAGATATTTCCCTCCGCGGGCGAGGACCTTCCTGTCGCACCCTCGTGTGCCGGCCCTGTGACCTCCACCGACGGGTGATGAGCCGCTGCCGCCGCGATCGGCGTACGGCATGGCGGCGGACGCGCCGACTCGCCGCCGCAGCGACGAAGGTCACATGCCACGGATGGCCGTACCCGGCGATAACTACGTGGACATGTCACCGATCGGCGACGGGGCGGTGCGGGAACGGAGACGGCGGGATCCTCGCGGCTCCCCAAGAGCACCGACAGTGACGGCGGCAAGGAACTGGACGGCATCATCGTCGCCGTCGGCGCCGACGACCCCGACCCGGTCTCCCTGAAGGTCGGCACCATCACGGTCGACAGGCCGGTCGTCACCAACTGGCACACCTCCGCGACCGACGCCGTCCCCTTCAGCTGAACGGCCCCGCGCCCCCCCTGTGCACTCCGCTAGCATGTTCGAGCTCGCGGTGGTCCCCCATCGCTCTCCATCCACCCAGCCATTCGGACGAATCGGCCAACAGAGTGACAGTCAGGGCATCGCGGGTGTTTTCGCGAATAAGCGGCATGACGTCGTGGGGTGCGTGGCGCCCTCGGCGCGCGGTGCTGTGGAGCGCGGCAGCCCTGGTGGCCCTCGCGTTCCTCGTCGTGCTGGAGATCGCCTCCCGCCGCTACGGCGAGCCCGGCCCGGTCACCACCCAGGTGAGGGCCCTGGTCTTCGCCCCCAAGCCGGGCCCGCTGTACGGCGGTCTGGCGCTGATGATGGTGGTGCTCACCTGGCGGCAACGGTTCATCGCGGCCGGCGCCGCGCTCGGTATCGACGCCGTCCTGCTGCTGGTGCGCCGGGCGGTCGGCGCCGAGACGATCGAGGGCCACTCCCTGGGCACCGGTGCGCTGTGGGTGATGCTGGGCTTCGCGGTCTTCGCCGTCACGCGCCGCACCGGCGGGGAACGCGTCCTGCTGCTGAAGGGCGTCGGGCTGGGCCTGTTGCTGGTGGCCGCCCGCAAGACCGGCGACGCCTGGCTGTTCATCACGGCCAAGACCCGCCCCACCGTGCTCGACCAGTACGTGGCGATGGCCGATCACGCGCTGGGCAACCCGTCCTGGGCGGCGGGCCGTCTCGTCGAGGCCACCGCCCCGTTCAGCACCCATCTCCTCCAGCTGGTCTACGGCCAGCTCGCGGTGGCCGCCGTCGTCGTCGCCCTCTACCAGCTGCGCAACGTGACGTCCGAGCGCCGCTTCCCGAGCCATCACCTGGTGCGCACCTTCCTGGTGATCGGCCTCCTCGGGCCGGGCATCTACATGCTCTTCCCGGTGGTCGGACCGGTCTTCGCCTACGGCCCGGGCGCCTCCGGCACCGGCGGCGTGGAGTGGGCGACGGCCGACCTGTGGCCGCACACGTCGCTGCCGATCAGCACCCCGGTCCCGATGACGTACGACGGGATCACACCCCGCAACTGCATGCCCAGCCTGCACACGGCATGGGCCGTCGCGATCTTCGTCCACACCCGCCGGGCCCCGCGGCTGCTGCGGTTCGCCGGCACGTTCTGGCTGGTCGTCACGCTCGCCGCCACACTGGGATTCGGCTACCACTACGGCGTGGACCTGGTCGCCGGCGTGGTGTTCGCCCTGACCATCGAGGCGGCCCTGCGCGCACAGCAGCGCGGCTGGGACCGGCCGGGCAGCCGGCTGGTCGCCTACGGCACAGCGGTCTTCGCCGCCCTCCTGGTGTCGTACCGCTACCTGCCGACGGAGATGGCCGCCCTTCCCGAGGTGGCCGGGCCCCTTCTCATCCTGGCGATGACCTCGGTGATCTACGGCTACGTACGGGTCACCAGGCTGTGGGCGAGCCGTCCGTTCGTATCCGTTCCGAGCCCCGCGGAGGCGCCGGACGCACAGGGGACCCCGGCAGCGGACACCGCACGCAGGGACGCCATCCCGGGCTGACCCCGCCCCACGCTCAGGGTGCGCACCGCGCAGGGCCTGCCCAACCGGATGCCGGATGCCGGATGCCGGACACGCGACTGCCTACGTGGTCCGTTTGCGCAGTACGGCGCCGACGAGCAGGGCGCCGGCGAGGGCGACGACACCGGCCGTGACCATGCCCGCCTGCAGCCCGCCCAGGATGTCGGCGCGAGACGGGGTGGCTCCCGAGGCGAGGGCGCCCGTGCGGGCGGCGGCGATCGCGCCGAGCCCCGAGACGCCGATCGCGGCCACGTACTGCGGCAGTTGCGACAGACCACCGACGACACCCTGGTCCTCCTCGGTGACGCCCGTTGTCATCACGGTGATGAAGGAGACGACGGCGAACACGTGGCCGAGGCCCATGACGGAGGAGGTGACCAGCAGGGCGGCCAGGTTCACGTCCTGGGGCAGGGCGAACATCGCGACCGTGCCGGCGCCCTGGATGAGCAGGCCCGCGGCCAGTACCTTCACTCCGCCGAACCGGCCGAGCAGCCTTGCGACGTACAGGCCGCCGAGGGTCGCGGCCGCGCCTTCGCCGAGGTAACCCAGACCGGCCTGCAGGGTGGTGAAGCCCAGCACGTCCTGCATGTAAAGGCTCAGCAGCACGGTCGTACCGGCGCACATGCCGAAGGTGATGACACCGAACAGCCCCGACCACTTCACCGACGGCCGGTTCAGCACGGACAGCGGCACCAGCGGCTCCGGATGGCGCTTCTCGACCAGCTGGAACGCGGCCAGCAGCACCAGGCCGCCGACGATCGGGCCGAGGGCCGCGGGGCGGGTCCAGCCCTCGTCACCGCCGGTGGAGATGCCGTAGACCAGGCCGAAGAGGCCGAGGGTGGCGAGGATCGCGCCCGGGACGTCCATGCGGCGGGTGGCGCCCGACTCGTGGATCGACGGCAGGGCCAGTGCGCCGGCGAGCGCCAGTGCGCCCATCGCGCACAGGGCGACCATGGTCCAGCGCCAGCTGAAGCCGTTGGTGATGACACCGCCGCCCAGAGCCCCGAACACGAAACCCAGCGACAGCACGGCACCGTTGAGGCCCAGGGCGCGGGCGCGCTGGGGTCCTTCCTGGAAGTAACCGGTCATCAGCGCGATGGCCGAGGGGGCGATCATCGCGGCGGCGGTGCCCTGGCCGATGCGGGTGGCGACCAGCATGCCGGGGCTGTTCGCCAGGGCGGCGCCGAGCGAGAACAGGGTGAACACCGCTACGCCGAGGGTGAAGAGCCTCTTGCGGCCGATCAGGTCGGCGACCCGGGCGAACAGCGGCAGCAGGCTCGCCGACGGCAGCAGGCCGGCGGTGGCCACCCACTGCAGGGTGCCCGCCGAGGAGAAGCCGAGGGCGGTGCCGATGTCGGGCAGCGCGACGGTGACGATGGAGAAGTCCAGCCCGCACATGAAGGTGGCGCAGCACAGGGTGATCAGCACCAGCCACTCGCGTGGTCCGAAGGCCGCGCCGTCGGCGGCGGGTTCGGGTGGTGCGGTGAGGCCGGGCGTGGCGGGGGCGGAGGGTGAGGCTTCGGTGACGGCCATGAACGGTCCTTCCTGGCGATCCGGTTGGCCTGACCAGCTTTGAACCGGGGGATCTGCGCAACAAGGACGGGCTGTGCAACGATCGATTCGCTGGGCTCATCGTTCGAGGTTGCGGAGTCGAGGGCGCGGGAGAGTCGGTCATGGAACGCCAGGAGATCGAGATTTTCCTGACCCTCGGGGAAGAACTGCACTTCGGGCGGACCGCCGAGCGTGTGGGGGTGTCGCAGAGCCGGGTCAGTCAGACCGTCGCCCGGCTGGAGCGCCGTATCGGCGCCAGGCTGTTCGACCGCACCAGCCGGCAGGTCGCCCTCACGCCCATCGGGGAACGGCTCAGGGACGATCTCGCGCCCGCGTGGCGCGGAGTCGAGGAGGCGGTCGCCCGGGCCATGGCGGCCGGGCGGGGCATCACGGGCTCGCTGCGGATCGGTTTCTCCGGCGCCTTCACCGGCCATCTGCTGCACAGCGTCGCCGAGGTGTTCGGGCGCCGGTACCCGGGTGTGGACGTGCGGATGCGGCAGGTACAGATCTCGGACCCCTACGGGCCGCTGCGTGCCGGGGACGTCGAGCTCCAGGTGACCGAACCTCCCGTGGCGGAGCCGGACCTGACGCTGGGTCCGGTGCTGGTGTCGCAGCCGAGGGTGCTGCTGATGTCGTCCTCGCATCCGTTCGCGCGGCGCGACACGGTGAGCGTGGAGGACCTGGCGGAGGCGACACTGCTGACCGTCGCCGGGAACGTGCCGGCGCACTGGCTGGACCACCACTTCCCGCGGCGGACGCCGTCGGGGCGGCCCATACCGCACGGACAGGCCATGACGCACTGGGAGGACGCGCTCTCCCTGGTGCTCGCCGGCAAGGGCGTGACACCGGTCGCGGCCGCCGGCGCGCACTACTACAGCCGCCCGGGCCTGGTCTTCAAGCCGCTGACGGACGCCCCGGGCATCGAGTACGCCTTCGTCTGGCCCACCGGCCACGAGACGGCCCGGCTACGGGCCTTCGTCCAGGTGGCCGTGGACCAGGTTCGCGGCGTGGGCGGCCCGGCGCGGGCCGTGGAGAGCCTGTGGACGGACGAGGGCACGGGCACCTGAAACCCGGCCACCACGAGGAGCCGCGGCAGCGGTCGGCGCTCCCGTCCGCCGTGTCATCCCGACGCCCGCAAGGACGACGGCCATGCCCAGCACCACCCGGACGCTCAGGCTCTCGCCCAGGACGACCGCGCCGAGGAGGACGGAGACCACCGGCAGCAGGTAGCCGACCACGGCCGCGTTGGTGGCCCCCTCCTCGTTGATGATCCGGTAGGTGAGGTGGAACGTGAGCGCGGTGCACAGCACACCGAGGGCGAGCGCCGCGATCACGACCGTGGGGCCCACGCCGACCGCATCCAGGCCACCGATCGGCATGGCGAGGCTGGTCAGTCCGCTCGCTGCGACGAGCTGGGCGGCGGAGAGCGAGAGGGTGGGCGTGCCCTTGCCGACCAGGGTGCGGCCCATGTACGTGAACGCGACGGCGTAGCTGGCGGCGGCGCCGAGGATGGCGAGGGCGCCCCAGCCGGTGGCGCCGGCCGTCCGCCAGGGGGCGAGGATGAGCAGCACGCCGGCGAAGCCGAGCAGCAGGCCCGTCAGGCGGACCGGGCGGAGCCCGCGTTCCGAGCCGAGGGCGAGGCCGAGCGCGATCGACCAGAGCGGGGTCGTGGCGTTGAGGGCTCCGGCGAGACCGGAGTCGACGGTCTGCTGTCCCAGGCTGAACAGCGCGAACGGGAGCGCGTTGCAGAAGAAGGCCGCGACGATGATGTGCCGCCAGACGGCGATGCCGCGCGGAAGGCGCCGGCCCGAGGCGTAGCAGGCGACGGTGAGGACGAGTGCGCCGAGGACGCAGCGGACGAACGTGACCTGGAGGGGGGAGAGTCCGCGCAACGCGAGCTCGATCCAGAGGAAGGTGGAGCCCCACAGCAGGGCGAGCACGGCCACCCGCACCGCGCCCCCCAGGCCCCGTCCACGACTGCTCACGATGCGTTCCTCCATCCGTCTTCCGCCGACGGCTCGTCGGTCGCGGGTCCCTCGGACCCGCTCCTATGAAGGTGCCTCAGCCAAGTTTTGAGAACAAGCGAATGGTTCTACCCATCCTGTTAAGCTGCGCTACATGCTCGATGTGAGGCGACTGCAGGTCCTGCGTGCGGTGGTCACCAGCGGCACGGTCACCGCCGCCGCGGCCCACCTGGGCTACACGCCGTCCGCCGTCAGCCAGCAGATCGCGGTGCTGGAGAGACAGGCCGGTACGGCGCTGTTCGAACGGGTCGGTCGCAGCGTGCGGCCCACTGCCGCCGGTCTGCTGCTCACCGAGCACGCGGCCCTGATCAGCTCGGCGGTCGCCCAGGCGGAGACCGCCCTCGCCGATCTGCGCGCCGGACGCACGGGCCGCCTGTCGGTCCGTTACTTCGCCACGTCGGGCTCCACGTTGGTGGCCCCCGCACTGGCCCGTCTCCGCGCCGAACATCCCGGCGTCCGGGTCGACCTTCGGCTCACCGATCCGGAGGACCCGCTCCAGGAGGTGGCGCGGGGCCGGGCCGACCTGGCCGTGGTCGTCCAGGCGTCCGACCGCGCCGGCGACGGCTTCCGGTTCGTCCACCTCCTCGACGACCCGTACGCCGCCGTTCTGCCCCTCGGTCACGCGCTCGCCGGCGAGGAGGTCATCGACCTGCACGAGCTGTCCGGTGAGCAGTGGGTCGGCAGCGAGCCGCCCGGGCCGTGTCTGGAACCGGTGATCGACTCCTGTGCGGCGGCGGGCTTCAGCCCCGACTTCGTCATCCAGAGCGAGGACTACGCCACCGCTCAGGGTTTCGTCGCGGCAGGTCTGGGAGTCGGCCTGATGCCGATGCTGGGACTGCGCACCCGGCACCCGGGTGTCGTCGTACGCCCGGTCCGGGGCCCGGAACCGTTCCGGGTGATCTCGGCGGCCGTACGGGAGACGGCCCTCGAACAGCCCGCTCTGCGCGGTCTGCTGGAGGCGCTGCGGTCCGCTGCCCGCTCCGCCGGCCCTTCCGAACGGCCCGGCCCGGACTGAGTCCGAAGACCATGCCCGGCACCGGCCCGTTCCGTCCGCGCGGGTAGGCCGCGGCCGGCTCCCATCACTGAAAGGCTCACCATGAAGTACCGCGTCATCGGCAGCTCGCCCGACACCCGTCGTGAGGTCAGCGTCCTGAGCCTCGGCGCCATGACCTTCGGCACCACCGTCGACGAGGCGACCTCCTTCGCGATCCTCGACCGGTTCGTCGAGGCGGGCGGCACGTTCATCGACACCTCGAACAACTACGCGTTCTGGGTGAACGGCACACAGGGCGGCGAGAGCGAGCAGCTCGTCGGCCGCTGGCTGCGCAGCCGCGGGATCGGCGACGGGGTCACCATCGCCACGAAGCTGGGCGCCCGGCCCAACCAGCCGACCCGGACCTTCAGCCTCGACGTGGAGGGCCTGTCCGCCAAGGTCATCCGCGAGTCGGCGGAGCGCAGCAGGGAACACCTCGGCATCGAGAAGATCCACCTGCTGTACGCGCACATCATGGACGAGCAAACCCCCCTGGAGGAGACCGTCCAGGGCTTCGCCGAGGTGGTCGCCGACGGAGTGGCCGGGCTGCTCGGCGCGAGCAACCACTGGTCCTGGCGGATCGAGCGCGCCCGTGCCCTGGCCGCCGCCGCGGGTGTCCCCGGCTACGAGGTGCTCCAGCACCACCACAGTTACCTGCGCCAGCGCACCGACATCCCGAGCATGCGTTCACCCGACGGCAACCAGGGCCTGGTCAGCGGCGAGCTCCTCAGCTACCTCCGCGCCAACCCGACGCTCACCCAGGTCGCGTACTCGCCCCTGATCGCCGGCGCGTACGTCCGCGACGACAAGCCGCTCGGCCCCGGCTTCGACCACGCGGGCACCCGGCCCCGGCTGAAGGCGGTCCGCGAGGTCGCCACCGAGACCGGCGCGACCGTCAACCAGGTGGTGCTGTCCTGGCTCATGGGCGGGGACATCCCGGTTCTCCCGCTGGTCGGTGCCTCGTCCGTGGCGCAGCTGGAGGAAAGCCTGGGCGCCGTGGATCTCGACCTGACCCCGGAACAACGAGCCAAGCTGGACAGCACCCACTGAGCCCACCGCCCGCTCCGCAGGCCCGGTTCACCACGATGCCCGGCTGCCAGGTTCCGGCACCCCGAGCACTCGCCGAAGGCCGCTTTCCCGGTCGGTGACTCCTCACTCCGGGCCGTAGTACAGCCGGAGGAACTCCTCCATGGCCGCGTCGACGCCGGCGCGGTCACCGGTGGCGAGCAGGTCGAGCAGCAGGCCGCGGACGGTGGCGAGGCCCAGCCTGGCCCGGTTCCGTGCCGTGGCGGGGTCCGCCCCTGCGCCGACCTCGGCGGCGACGAGCGGCTCCAGCCAGTCCGTCACCAGCCCTTCGAGGACGGGGGCCGCCTCGGGGCGGCCGCGCAGCGCGTGCCCGCAGATCTCGAAGAAGAGTCGCTCCTGACCGGCCAGCCGAGGGTCCGTCAGCTGCCGCCACAGCAACCGCGCGACATCGGCGGGCGCGAGATCGGGCTCCAGGCGGAGCCGGGACAGCACATCGCGCTGGCGCCGCTCCGACGTCCGGACGATCTCGACGAGCAACTGCTCCTTGGAGCCGAAGTAGTGGATCAGCATGCGGTGGCTGACGCCGATCGCGGCTCCGAGGCCGCGCAGGCTCAGGTCCGCGATGCCGTGTGCCGCGACGTGGTCGACAGCCGCGTCCACCAGTCGTGCGCGCCGATCCGCACCCGCGTCCTGCCCGGTCTCCGCACCCGCGTCCTGCCCGGTCTCCGCACCCGCGTCCTGCCCGGTCCCGCCCTCGGGATGCGAGTCGTCCATCGTCACCACGCCACGACTGTACCAATCGGTACACCCCGCATGTACCGTGTGGTACATGAAGCCCGTCACCGTGTCGATCGCCGTACCCGAGACGCCCGAGCAGGTCTTCGCCTTCCTCGACGTCATGGCTCACCACGAGCGGTTCACCGACCACTACCTGACGGACTGGCGCTACAGCGGCCCGTCCCGGGGTGTCGGAGCATGCGCCACGGTCATCGCCGCGCTGGGCGGCACGAAGACCGAGGTCACCATCGAGGTCGTCGAGGCCGAGCCGCCGAGGCGCATCGTCGAGCACAACGTCAGTGCGGCCGGCCGACGGCAGGCCCACGGCACCTACACCGTCGAACCGCTGCGCGCCGGTGGGAGCCGCATCTCGTTCACGTACACATGGGTGCGCGCCCCTCTCGCCGACCGGCTGCTGGCTCCCGTCGTACGGGCCACGATGCGACGCGCCAACCACACGGTCATGCGACGCCTGGCCACCGAGTTGGCCCGCCACGTGTCCGCCACCGACTCCTGAGGGGCGTTTCCCGGACCCGTGTTCCGGCTGCCGTTCGGCGTCGACTCCGTCGGTGCGCGCGAGGCCGTCGAGGCCGTCCGCCCGGCCCTGGCCCTTGGCTGCTCTGACCAGTCGGCTGATGTCGTCGCGGGTCTTCACCCCGCGCTGGTCCAGCTCGGTCCTGCTGTCCGTCCTGGGCAGGGGCTGCGGGGCCGTTCTCGCGCGGCCACGTTATGCAGACCTGCCGCCCGCGAGTGGCCCGGCATTGCGCCGGGCCGGGCGGTGGCCGGACCTCGGCCCCGGTCGTGAACGGACTCCGCCTGACGGTGCATCTGAGCTGACGTCAAAGGCTGGTGTCGATCAGGATCTGCTGGGCCGGCTTGGGGTTGCCGGATCGGACCGCTTCTGTCATCGCGGCCCGCGCCGCCTCGGGGGGCGTGTCGGGTGGGACCACGAGCAGGGAGAAGTGGTCCTGGTCCCCCCGGGTCACGAGCGCGGTGTCGTCGCCCACGGAGAAGACGTCGATGTGCACCACACGGTCGTCGACGGTCATCCGCGTCGGCATGTCGTCCCAGGCCGCGGAGTCCAGGCCGATCCGCGTGATCGGCCCGAGGCGCTCGGTCAGTGCGCTGACCAGGCCGGGCAGTTCGGCGGCGAGATTCCTGGAACGGGGCCACCATGCCCCGTCGAGGACGCTCCGGCGTTCGTGGGTGGTGGTGAGCCGCAGGAGCGCCGTTCCAGGACGCATGGATTCGTGTGCACCGTCCGCCAGCAGACCTGCCGGAGGCGGGGGATCGGGATCGGGCATCGTGCTCACCTGCCTGTTCGGAGCCTCCTCGCGTCCACGCTGCTCCTGGCGTGTCAGGCGTGGTCGCTGAGCGCGGCGGTCATGATCGGTTCGGCCGCCTCCTCGGTGGTGTCGGGCGGCACGACCAGCAGGTCCCAGCGGCCGTGGCCGGGGGCGAGCAGGACGACGGTGTCCGGGGCGTGCGCCGCGACCGTCTTCCGCAGTCGCACGACCTGGTTGGCGACGAGCATCCGGCCAGGTGCCGTGGACCAGGCCGCTCCGTTCACCGTGACCCCGGCGATCTGTCCCCAGGCGCGCGGCAGTGCGGCGAGCAGCTGCGGAAGCTCCGCCAGGAGGTCGTACGAACGTGGCCACCACACCCCGTCGAGGCGACGCGGCAGCGCGCTGTGGGGCGCGAGACGCAGGCGGAGGAGAGGGCGGGTGGGCTGAGAGGGCGATGAGGGCAGTGAGGGGGGTGAGGGTGGCGCTGTGGTGATCATGGCGTTTCCTTCGACAGGTTGTGGAAGCGGTGGGTTCGGGTCAGGGGTCGCCTCGGTGCTCCGCCCTCGGCCTCCCACTGCTCCGTCTGCCCCTGCTCGCGTACGGCCTCGTCCTTGGCGTGGTGGCGTCGCTCGGCCGCCAGGAGCTGGCTCGCGGTGAGGTGGAGCGCGGGGTCGGCGGCCGCGGCCATGAGCCGTGCGGCCGTGGCGGTCTCGGTCCGGGGTGGGACGACGAGCAGGTCCCAGCGTCCGACGCCGTACGAGAAGAGCCGGATCATGTGCGGGTCGAAACCGGAGGCGAACCACGCGGCCTTCACCGTGTGCCCGGGCACGGGCAGGTCGCAGGGCGTCGCCGGCCAGGTGTCGCGGTGGGACGCCATGCGCGACACGCGTCCTCGGGCCGCGTCGAACGCCTCGGCGAGTGCGGGAAGTTCGGCCATCAGGTCATCGGTGCGGGGCCACCAGGCGCCGCAGAGGGGGCCGGGCGGGAAGGTCGGCGGGCGCAGGGCGAGCCGGGCAGGGTGCGGTGGCGTACGTACAGGGCGGCTGGGGGCGCGGACGCCGGTTCTCGGCGGTGGGCCCGTGCCGGTGTGGGGGTTCATGGTCGCGGTTCCTGTCCTCGGGCGGCTGTCCTGCGACTGCCGGTGCTGCCGGGCCGGCGTCAGCCGGGCTCGTCGGTGTGGGCGCGTCGTGCCTGGGTGTGGCTGCTGGCCAGCCAGGGCGACGGGGCGAAGGGCTCTTCGCCGGCCTGCCCGGTGTCGACGGTGAGATGGAGCAGGGTGCCCTGCCCGTCGGGGCCCGCGGGGTAGCTGCGTGGCTCGTCGCAGCGGAGGTTCCGGCGCAGCAGTTGCGCCACTCGTTGGGCGATGTCGGGGCTGGCGGCGATGATGCGGACCTCCGCGAGGTCGCCCAAGGAGAGATCACCGTCGGCTGTCTCGTACGCGGGCGGATCTACGCTTGTGCCGTGATTGCTGCCGGTGCCGGTGCCGGTGCCGGTGCCTTGGCTGCGGTCGCGGCGGAGCGGCGCGGGCATGGACGTGACCTCTGTTCTGTCGGCCATTTCGACCTCAACGCCCCGCGGTGTTCCGCTGGTTGTGCGTCGTCCGTTCCCGGTGGCGGCGCGGCCGGAAGCGCCCCCGCCCGCCGTCGCGATGGTCGCGACGTTCGAGCGCGGCGGACGGGGTGGAGTGCGACGGGGGCGACGGGGTGGTGCCGGCGGCTCGGTCGGCGGCGGCTGGGGGGCCGGGAAGGAAGCGGCTGTAGGAGCGCACGGCGATCCTCTCGCTGTGTGCGGAGTCGAGCCGGTGAATCACGTATGCCCCGGCGGCGATGAGCACGAGGAGCGCGGCGATGGTGAGGGCGATGTCCATGGCGGTCACGACCTGACGGTCGGTCGAACGCGAGTAGTGCTTGGGAGAAGCGGGCCCGCCGTCCCTCGGGCGCGTGGTGGTGCATGGGTACCGGTGGTGTCGTTCGTGATCGTGGTGCCGGTGGTGAAGAGCCGCAGTACGGCCCTGCGCGGGTCGGGCTCCGGCCAGGCTGGGGCGGCGGGGAAGGAATCGAAGGCCGGGGCCATCGTGCTGACCTGTCTCCGGCAAGCTCCTGCGCTGCGCAAGGCTTCCGGCGAAGTGTCTCGCCGAGGACGAGACCAGCGCGGAAGCCGGTGTGCGACATGCCCTCGGTACCTCCACCGTACTCCCGTGCGCTCCTGATTGCGGGGAAGCGGACGGAACCGTCGTATCCGCCTCGGCGTTCACGTCCACCGTCGGTCCCGAAGGGGGGCGCGCCGCGGGAGTACGGTTGAGGACACCGAGGGCGTCGCGCGCCGACTCCGACACCGGTGCCGCTCTCGGCGACCGACGACGCCGGGCCGGGTCCGCCCGTGCCCGATCAGGGCGTGCCTCATGACCGTGAACCTGCCGGCTGCGCCGACGACCACAGAACTCCTCGGGCGTCCCGTCGGCTCGCACCCGCCCGCGACGCGCACTCCCGGCCCGAGGCCGGAACGGGGCTCCTCGCCCCGGGAAGGACAACGCGTCCGTGCGCTGACCCGGCGTCAGATCGAGGACCATCTGCAGGAACTGGGCGACCTGTACGCGGAGACGTCCGGCGGCGGCCCCTGGGCGTGGAACCAGGCCCGCGGCGCCTTCCTGCGGCGGCTGGCGGCCGACGTACGGCGACCGGGATTCGAGCTGCTGATCGCGGAGACCACCACGCTGACCGGATGTGCCTACGGCTTCCCCGTACGCGGCGACGGCCCCTGGTGGGAGGGCCTCGACGGATACCTTGAGGGGCGGCTGCTCCGGCTTGCCGCCTCCGGACGCCTCTTCGTGATCTCCGGGATCCACGTCCCCTCCCGGGTACGCAGGCAGAACCAGGACCGTGCCTGGAACCTCGCCCGGCGCCTGCAGAAACGGCTGCTCACCGACCACGGCGCCGCCGTCGCCGTCACGCTGGTGGACCGCTCCGACCACAGGACCGTCGAGGCGCTGCGGTCCTGGGGATGGCGGTACATCGAAGGCGACACACCGCGGACGGCCCCGCTCGGCCCGTTCCGCGTCCTGGTCCTCGACACCTGAGCCCCCGTGTCCCTCCTCACCGCGGTCACCGCCTTCAGGGCGACGGCAGACGCAGGGCGAGGAGGGCCACGTCGTCGGTGCTGCCGGGCGGCATGCGGGCGGGCAGCTGGTCGCACAGCGTGTCCAGCGGTTCGTGGGCGAGAGCGAGGGCGTGGCGGCGCAGACGCTCGAGGCCGGTGTCCAGGTCGCTGCCGGGGATCTCGATCAGGCCGTCGGTGTAGAGCAGGAGAGTGGAACCCGGCGGAAGGGACCGCGCGGCGCTCGGCCGGCTGCCGCCGGTGCCCGGAGGGGCACCGAGGAGGAGGCCCTGTCCCGCTTCGAGGTACTGCGCCTGTCCGTCCCGGGTCAGCAGCAGAGGCGGCGGGTGCCCCGCGCTGGTCCACCGCAGCGTCCAGGGACCGGTGTGCGGGTCGCCTTCGAGCAGGGCGAGGACGAGGGTGGCCATGGGCACGGTGGTGATGGCGGGCATCGCGTCGTCGAGGCGGTCGACGACGGCGCCGGGCGGGCCGCTGTGGTCCCAGGCCAGTGAGCGCAGGATGCCGTGCAGTTGCGCCATTCCGGCCGCCGCGGTCAGGTCGTGACCCACGACGTCGCCGATGACCAGCGCGAGCGTGCCGTCCTTCCGCTCGAACGCGTCATACCAGTCGCCACCGACCTGGGAGCCGGCCGGAGCCGGCTGGTAGCGGGCGGCCAGCCGCAGCCGGCCGGGCTGGGGCAGCGGGGCGAGCAGGTTGCGCTGCATGGCCTCTGCGACGGCGCGCTGGCGGCCGAAGCGGCGGGCGTTGTCGATGACCAGGCCGACCCGGTGGCCGATGTCGCTCACGACGGTCAGATCGTCGGTGTCGAAGGGGTGCGCCGGGTCCGTGCGCACCAGCGTCAGGGCGCCGGTGACCTGCTGCCCGGAGCCCAGCGGCACCGTGACGGCGGACCTCGCGCCCGCGGTCCGCAGGAAGCCGCTGTGGACGGTGGCCAGGGCGGAGGCGACCGGTGCGGCCATGTCCGCCTCGCGCTGCAGGACGGGATCACCGCCGTTCAGCACCTGGACCAGAGGCGAGCGGTCCTCCTCCCCGGTCTCGGGAAGGTGCTCCTGCCAGTCCTCCTGGGCGGCGTCCCGGCCCTCGGGGCCCGTCACCGCCACACGGTGGACCTGTCCGGAACCGACCCGGAGATCCACCGCCGCCCAGTCGGCGAGGCGGGGAACCAGCAGGCGGCCGAGCCGGGCGAGGGCCTCATCGGTCTCCAGGGTCTGACCGAGCACGTCGGTGATCTCCGCGACCAGCGTCAGCCGCTCGGTGAGGTCCTCCAGAGCACGGGTGTAGGCCGCACGCTCCCGACGCGCGCTGCGGTCGGCGGCGGCGTCGGTCAACAGCACGGCCATGCCCAGGAACGCGCCGTCGTCCGTCAACGGAGAAGCGGACCAGTAGGTCGCGATCAGACGACCGTCACCGCGCAGACAGACGCGGCCCTCCTCCCGCGTCTCGGCCCTTTCGGCCACGGCCCGCAGCAGCGTGCACTGCTCCCGGGGGATCCTGCGGCCGTCCGCATCCCGGTGCAGCAGGTCGTGTGCGTCCTCCCCGAGCATCGCCGGGGCGGCTCGGCCGAGCAGCCGCTCGGCCGCCGGATTGACCGCGAGGATCCGTCCGGCGGGATCCACCACGATCAGGGCCGTGCCCAGCTGCCCGACGACCCGCCGCCAGAAACCCGGCTCGGCCGCCGGCCGGCTCCCCTCGTCTCCCGCACCCTTGACCATGCCGCCCCCTCCGTCAGGGAAACCCTCGCCGAAGCCCGCAGGCGCGACGGCGGACCGACACACCAGTGGATCGATATTTCCCCCGACTCTGCACGGATCAGCCCGGCCGCATGTCGCGGACGGCGGAGGCCTGCCGGGTGTCCGCCCCGGAGCTGACGTGCCGCTGGGTCTCGTGGGGGCCGTGCCAGTCCAGGCACATGGCTGTGGCGTCGTCCTCGAGCCGGCCACCGGCGGCATCCCGAACCTCCGAGGTCAGCGCCAGCGCGGCCTCGCGGGGGTGCAGGTCCCGGGTGTGCTTCAACAGGGCGGCGAGGTCGACCCTGCCCCCATGACGTTCGACCATGCCGTCGGTGAACATGAGCAGACGGTCACCGGGGCGCAGATCGAGGTCCTGGACGCGGTAGGGGTGGGGCGCGAGCACGGACAACCCGAAGGGATGGTCCACCTCGCAGGTGATCATTTCCACGTCCCCCTGGCGCATGCGCAGCGGCCAGGGATGGCCGGCGTTGACGAACTGGGCCTGCCCGGTGCGCAGGTGGACGCGCAGCAACTGCCCGGTGGCGTGGCCGTGGCCGTGATCGACCAGGGCCCGGTCGGCCAGGCGGGCCTGCTCGGCCAGGCCGGCTCCCGCGCGGCGGGCGCCACGCAGGGCGCTCACCAGGACCGTGGCGGCCAGCGCGGCATCGAGGTCGTGGCCCATGGGGTCGGTCACCGACACATGCAGGGTGTCGCGGTCCAGGGCGTAGTCGAAGGTGTCGCCGCTGAGGTTCTCGGAGGGCTCCAGGCTCCCGCACAGGGTGAACTGCGCGGCCTCGCAGGACAGCGAGGAGGGCAGCAGCTGGTACTGGATCTCTGCCGCCAAGGTGGGCGGCCTGGAGCGCTTTCCCCAGGTGTAGAGATCGGTGAAGCGTCCGTTGGCGATCACGATGTAGGCCAGGGCGTGGGCGGCTTCCCCGACCGCGGCGAGGACGTCCTCACCGGGACCGGCCGGCAGCAGCAGTTCCAGCAGCCCGATCGCATCTCCCCGGTTGGTCACCGGCATGATCACCCGATGCCCCTGGGCCGTCACCTCCTGATACAGCAGCTGGGTGCGGATCACCTCTTCGTAGGCGCTGCCGGGCATCGGGATCCGTTCCGCCTGCCGACCACCCGTGGCAGGGGCGGTCGACAGCCGCGCCAGGGCCTTTCCCGTCAGATCCACGATGAGGAACGAGACCCTTGCCGCCTTGAAGCGCTGCCGCAGGTTCTCCGCGACGACGTCGGCGGCGTCCACCGGGGCTGCCGTCTCCGCCGCTGTCAGCAACCAGGGAAGCTCACTTTGCCCACCACTCACGACCGCGGTTCCTTCCGCCGGCCCCCTACCAGCTTGAGAGCCTCTGCGATGAACGTCAATCCGCGGACGGTAACGGTGAGTGAAAGCGGTCTCGTCGTGCGATCGCTGACCAGGATCGTCCCGGCGTGCGCCCGCGAGTGCTGCTCGCGGATCCGCGGCACGTCGAAGGCCGTGGAGTTCCACCGGATCGGTCACACCCTCATCCTCGCCCCCTCGGCGCCGAACACTTCGACCACCGTCGAACCTGATGATCGTTTCCGGTCACGGCATCGAAGTCGGCGGACCGTGCTGACGGACCCCGAGGGCACCCCGGGCCCGCTGCCGCAGGAGTGTCACGGAACGGGGGGTTTCCCGGTGCTGTGAGCGTTCGTCACCCGTTGGGCGTCCGCCTCCCGCGCGAGTTCCGCGGCGAACTGGGCGCCGGTGAGCAGCGCCAGGTTCGACAGCCACAGCCAGACGAGGAAGACGACGGCTCCCGCCAGTGAGCCGTACAGCCGGTTGTAGGCACCGAGCGTCGAGGCGTACAGGGAGAACCCCGCGGACACGGTCAGCCACAGCACGGCGGCCAGCACTCCGCCGGGCAGGCTGTGCGCGCGACGGCGGGCCTGTACCGGTCCGGTGTGGAAGACGACCACGACCAGAAGGGCGACCAGACACAGCAGCAGAGGCCAGCGCAGCGAGCCCCACACCCAGGCGACGGTGGCATCCACGCCGAACGGTCGGCCCACGGCCTGTGTGAACGGGCCGCTCAGCAGCAGGGTGAGCGAGCCGACCAGGAGCAGACCGACCAGCGCGAGCGCGGTGAGCACGATCCGGTGCACCCGGCGCCAGGGCGAGCGGCGGTCCTCGACACGGTGCATGTGGTGCAGGGCGCGGCGGAAGACCGCCAGATAGCTGGTCGCCGACCACAAGGCGCTGGCCGTTCCGACCGCCATCAGGGACCAGGCCGTGCCTGCCGCTCCCAACGCCCGGGCGAGCACCGCGTGCAGTTCGGGGCCGGACTGGGCCGGCGCGTACGCGGTGACGTGAGCGGCGAACTCCTCGGCCGTCCCTGGGCTGACCAGGGCGAACGCCAGGACGGTGGCCGGCAGCGCGGGAAGCACGGCCAGGATCGAGTAGTACGTCAGTGCCGCCGCGTAGTCCGAGATGTCGTCGTTCCACAGGGACACCGGCGTGTGCCGCAGCGCCGGCCACCACCGCGCGCTCATACCCCGTCCACCTCTCACCGGATCCGTCGTTGCGGGTCCTCGTGCCCGGGCTCCGCTGCTCCACGCGTACTCCAGGCGCCCCGGCGGTGTCCGGGCGGTGGTCCGTCCAGGCTCTGCGCGTCCGGACACAGCGATGACGGGGCGGGCGCACGGCGGCATGGGGCGGACGCGGCCGGCGTCGGGTGAAAACGCCGCCACATATGATCGGTTGATGAGCGCCCGGGTCGTACTTCAGGTGGCCGGGGACCGGTTCGCCTTCGCGGTCCTTGAGACCCAACCCGGTTCAGCTCGCGAACAGTTGGTAGGCAACGTGGTCCTCAAGGAAGTCACCTTCGGCAAACCGGCGGCCGAAGTGGGCTACTGGACCGCGGCGCACGCTCGCGGGCGGGGAGTGGCCTCCCGCGCTCTGGAGGCCCTCACCAGCTGGGCCTTCGACACCTTCGAACCCGACGGGCTGGAGCGTCTCGAACTCCTGCACCAGGTGGACAACCTGGCATCGTGCCGGTTGCACAGAAGAGCCGCTACGACTTCGACACCGTCCTGCCCGCGGCACCGCCCTCCTTCCCCCGCGATGGTCACCTGCACATACGGCGCACCAGTGCCTGAGATCCTCCCGGCCTCTGACGGCCGTAGCCAAGGCGTACCGCCTCCGCAAGGCCATCTTGGAGACGCCCCTCGGCGACGACCTGTGGCCTCCGAGAAAGCCGCGCTGATCCATCAGCACTCCGACGAGGCGAGGCGCGCCGGATACATCATTCTGGTACATGGACTACTCTTGGTACATGTCCATGAAGCGCACGAACGTCTACGCGGACCCCGAGGACCTGGCGATCATCAAGGAGGCCGCCAAGCGCCGAGGCATAAGCGAGGCCGAGATCATCCGCCAGGGCATCCACCTTGCAGCCATGGCGAACCGGGTCTGGGACGAGCCACTGTTCTCACGCACCTTCGACGGGCCGGGGCGCACGCTGCCCGAGTCGGAGGTCCGCGACACGGTCGCCGATGCCGTCCGGCGTGAGACCGGCTCGGGCTCCGGATCTGCCCCGTGATCATTGTCATCGCCGACACGTCCGGCCTCCTGGCAGCGCTGGACTCGGCTCACCCGGATCACCGGGCGGCGAACGAGGCCATCATGGCGGCGGGCCTGCTGGTCATGTCTCCGCTCCTGCTGGCCGAACTGGATCACGTGGCGACGCGTGAGCTCGGCAGGGAGGCTGCCCTCCGCGCGGTTGACGACCTGCGGCGCTGGATGAGTCGGGGTCGTGTCGCCCTGCCGGAGATCACGGAGAACCACCTGGGCGCTGCCCAGTCCGTCCGTGTCCGTTACCGCGCGCTGGACCTCGACCTCGCCGACGCGGTGAACGTGGCACTCGCCGCCGACTACGACACGGACGCGATTCTCACCCTGGACCGACGAGACTTCCGGGCCGTACGCCCGCTGGGCCGTCACAAGGCGTTTCGAGTGTTCCCCGACGCCCTCCCGCTCTGACGCAGGACCCAGAGCCGTCAAGTGCCTGCTTCCACAAGGGGCTTGGGCACCGCCCACGACGAAGACGTGCAGGACGGGTGTCCGCCGTCGTCCAGGAACAGCGGGCTGAGTGCCCGCCTCCCGCTCATCTCCGTGAAAGTGCAGGTCAGCGCCATGCTGCGAGACATCGGACTGCTCACCGTCGAGCATTCACGCATGAGCGCGGAGAAGGTCTGAGCCGAGGCGCCTTGTGCAGACGGTGCTCGCTGTGCGGATGCTGCCCTGTTCTGGCGCGAACTGGCACGCAACCACTGTCCAGCCGCACACCTGTGACTGGGCGCGCCAGCTGGCCGGTCTGCCCACTGGCGCGCCCGGTCACAGGACGCAGTTCAGGTGGAGTCTCTAGACGACGTACACCTCCTGCGCCTCCATGCCCTTATCCCCGCGGGTAGGAATGAACGAGACCTGCTGACCCTCCTTCAGGGTCTTGAATCCGTGCGACTGGATGGACCTGAAGTGCACGAAGAGGGCATCGCCACCGCTGTCCGGCGTGATGAAGCCGAAACCCTTCTCGTCGTTGAACCACTTCACGGTTCCGGTCTGCCGGTCGCTCATGTTCACCCCAGGGGAGTCCTGACGGCCTCGTGCCGTCGGACTGATCTTGGTGCGCAAGCGTGGAGCGCAAACGCGGTTGCCGCCAAGAGTGATCTTCGGCAGATCCGACAGGACGATCGCCCCTGCGGGTTAGCAACTGGGCTGAGCGCAGGGCGGGCCAACTGACCGACGGCTCGACCGACCATCCGGCTCAGGAGACTCTCACAAACGGCACTTTGCCCGAGCAAGATCAAAAACGGCGGCCCAGTAGCGCGCTTCTACGACCTGCGGCACACCGGGCACACCCTCTCCACCCGTTCCGGTGCCACTCTGAAGGACGCGATGGTGCGCGCCGGACAGTCGTCCGAGAAGGCCGCGCTGATCTATCAGCACTCCGAAGAGGAGCGTGAGGAGGAGGTCGCCGCCGGCCTCGATGCCACCGTCCGGCGTGCACGGGAAAGGCTGCCCGGAAGACGGCCGAGACACCTTCTGGCACGGATCTGGCACGCGGCCAGTGATCGCCCCGGACAGCAAAACGGCCCAGGTCTCTGACCTGGGCCTTCTTTGTGGAGCGGGTGACGAGAATCGAACTCGCGCTCTCAGCTTGGGAAGCTGATGTTCTACCATTAAACTACACCCGCGTAAGACGCCGACCCGGGTCGGTGTCCGAATGCTCGCTCACTGTACCTCATCTCAGGCCTCCGGCGTTTTCACCGTGAGGCCTGAGGGCGTTTCAGGGATGGGATGCGGCTGCGGGGGAACGGAGTTGGGGCGTACGGTGGAGGGCGTCAGAGGGCCCGGGCGGGACCGGAGTGCCGCCTGTAAGGCCGTCCCTTTGATCCCGTACTGTGGCTTTTGTCGTCAGGCAAGCAGCAGCCAGACGCGGCTCTTGGGGAAGGGACTCTTGGACTTGATGGAGCGCACCGTCGTCCGTTGTGCCGATGGGCACGTGTTCAGCACCGCTTCGTTCCCGATGCAGCAGGCCGAGCGGCTCGGCCCCGGGCGGCTGCTTCGGTGCCCGCGATGTGCGCGGCTCCGGAGTGTGGTGCCCGTCAGCTATCAGAAGCGGTAGCGGCGGCAGCAGCCGCAGCAGCTGGCGACAGCAGCCGCGGCGCCAGCATCTGCGGCGGCGGCAGTCGTAGCAGCAGGTGACGGACACAGCAGACAGCAACAGGCACAAGGCGCGCGGAGACGTCCGGTTGTGGGCGCTCCGCGCGCCTTGCGTATCCTCGGGGCGTGCTTCTCTCAGACAAGGACATCCGGGCCGAGATCGACGCCGGGCGGGTGCGGATCGATCCGTATGACGACGCGATGGTGCAGCCGTCGAGCATCGATGTGCGGCTGGACCGCTACTTCCGGGTGTTCGAGAATCACCGGTACCCGCACATCGACCCCGCCATCGAGCAGGCCGATCTGACCCGGCTCGTGGAGCCGGAGGGCGACGAGCCGTTCATCCTGCACCCCGGGGAGTTCGTCCTCGCCAGCACGTACGAGGTCATCACGCTGCCCGACGATCTCGCCTCCCGGCTCGAGGGAAAGAGCTCGCTGGGACGGCTGGGACTGGTCACGCACTCGACGGCCGGCTTCATCGACCCCGGCTTCAGCGGGCACGTGACCCTGGAGCTGTCCAACCTCGCCACCCTGCCCATCAAGCTCTGGCCGGGCATGAAGATCGGCCAGCTGTGCATGTTCAAGCTGAGCTCGCCCGCCGACTTCCCGTACGGCAGTGAGCGGTACGGGTCCCGGTACCAGGGGCAGCGCGGGCCGACCGCCTCCCGGTCCTTCCTCAACTTCCACCGGACCCAGGTGTGAGCGACCCGAACGGGACCCACCCGGACGTGAGCGACGCGGACGTGAGCGACCCGAATGTGAGCGACGCAGGCAGGAGTGACGAAGGCATGAGTGACGTGCGCGAGAACCTGACCTACGAGAAGTTCGGCGTCGCCGTGCGCGAGCTCGCGCAGGCCGTCGCCGACGACGGCTACGAGCCCGACATAGTCCTCAGCATCGCCCGCGGCGGTGTCTTCGTGGCCGGAGGGCTCGCCTACGCCCTCGACTGCAAGAACCTCCACCTCGTGAACGTCGAGTTCTACACGGGGGTGGGGACGACCCTCGAGATGCCCGTCATGCTCGCCCCCGTCCCCAATGTGATCGACTTCTCCGAGAAGAAGGTGCTGATCACCGACGACGTCGCCGACACCGGCAAGACGCTCAAGCTGGTCCGCGACTTCTGCCTCGACACCGTCGCCGAGGTGCGCAGCGCCGTGATCTACGAGAAGTCCCAGTCGCTCGTGAATTGCGAGTACGTGTGGAAGCGGACCGATCAGTGGATCAACTTCCCGTGGAGTGTCCTGCCTCCGGTACACACGTCGGGTGAGGCTCCCAAGGAGAACAGGGAAGCGCTCTGACCTGCCGTTTTGCAGGTCCTCGGCCGCTGGGCCAGGGGATCTTGGGTCCGGGGCTCGCGAGATCGGGGCTGTCCCCTGGCGTGGCGGAGGATGGTGCTCATGTGCGCTCTTTTCGATCCCCCTGAGCCTCGCCGGGTCTCGTCGGGCGAGTACCCGGTGTGGGACCGGGCTCTCGCCCTTCTGAACCGGGACCTGGCGGTGACGCTTCCCCAGCAGGAACCTCTGCAACTGCTGGCTCTTCCGTCCTACGATGCGGATGAGCCGGAGAGCGTCTACGTCGCCATGGCCAACGGCGAGTGGCACGGCAACTGCCTGGACCCGGACTCGCAGGACAGCCCTGCCGCCGCGCTGGCGAGCGTTGCCGATGCCGCACAGGAGACTGTCATGGAGCTTCTGCGGCAGGCGTGGCCCCTGTGCCCCGAGCATGGCCTGGGCCTCCATCCAATGGAGGATGCGCAGGAGCGACTGTTCTGGTGGTGCGCGGGAGAACGGTTGGGTGGGGGTCCGGCTCATCTCCACGTGGCCGTGGGTGCACTCGACCGTGGGAAAAGTCCCTGACCTGGATGATTGGTCAGGGGCCGTACTCATGGGGCAGCAGAGGCGTCCGCTACTCGAGTCCTCCGAAACGGCGGGCATCTTTGATCTCGCGGAGCCTGGCAGCCGTCGTCGGGTCCCACTCCCTCTCCTGTCCAGCGGTATGGAGGGCGGCTGCGACCTCGCTGAGCTTCGCCGAGGACAACTCGCCCGCCCGCTCGATCAGGTCGTCCCGGGCGACAGTGGTCAGCCAGGTGCAAGGAGTAAAGCCCGGACGCGGGAACGCGAACCGCAGCACGCCTTCGAAGGGCAGCCCTTCCAGGGCGCCTATCGCCACTTCGACGCCCAGGCCGCCGATGTCGACGCCCGCCGGCGCGACGACCTGCATGACCTGGAACCCGGATGACTCGTCGTCCGACAGCAGCACGACCGGGCGTCGCTCGTCGAAGTCGACCCACCAGACGTCGCCGCGTTGCATGTGTCCTCCCCAAAAGGGGCTCCACTGGGAGCCCCTTTCTCGTGTGCGCAGCGGATCAGACCGTGCCGAGCTTCACGATCGACAGCAGTGCGATCAGCTGGATCGCCGACGCCCCCAGCGCCTTCGGCCAGGGCAGGTCGTGGGAGCGGCTCACCATGAGGGTCAGCAGGGCGCCGCCCGCGACCCAGGTGGCCCAGCCCAGCAGCTGGACGAACGTCGCGTCGCCGCCCGCGAACATCGCGAAGATCAGACGGGGCGCGTCCGTGAGGGACATGATCAGCATGGACAGGCCGACCGTGGGCTGCCAGGCGCCGTCGCCGCCGAGCTGGCGGGCCAGCGTGTGGGTGACCACGCCCAGGACGAACGCGCTGAGCACCATCGCCACGGCCGTCGTCAGGACGATCGGCACCGCGTTCGACAGTGTGGCGTTTATCGCATCCGCGCGGGCACCGTCGAAGCCGAAGACGGCGAGCAGGCCGTAGAGGAACGTGACGATGAGGGCCGGACCCCACATCGAGTAGTCACGCATCTGGAGGAACGTCTGGTTGGGGGCGAGGACGATCCCCCGGAGCAGGGCCTTCCAGTGCAGGCGCGGGCCGACCGGGCCGGGCGCCGGGGCCGCCGAGCCGGCGCGGTAGGTGTCGCCCTGGGTGTAGGGGTCGTCGCCGACCGAGAAGGCCTGGGTGTGGCCCGGATTGTTCGCGGCGTACGGGTCGGCCGGACCCTGCGGGCCGGGCGGGTATGCGCCGTCGCCGAAGTACTCCGGCTCGCCCTGCCCGCCGTAGCCGCCGCCGTGTGCGGCGTTCGGCTGCGGCCACGTGGGGCCGCCGCCGTTGCCGTACGGCTGCTGCTGCGGGTACGGCTGCGGCGCCGGCGGGGAGCCGTACGGCGGTCCCTGCGGCGTCTGCTGCCCGTACGGAGGGTTGTGCGGTCGCGTCTGAGGAGCGCCGTTGTTCCGGCCGCGTCCGATCCTGAATCCAGCCACGTCTTCGAACGTACCTGGTCCCCGGCGGTGGTGTGCCGGGCCCGGGCTTCCGGGCCAGGCTTTGCGGCCGAGCTGTGACATCCCTTAAGGGGAAGGGGCTTTGGGCGTCCGTGGGGTGTCAGGGTTCGGCCGTACGGGCCCCCGCGCCGGGCCGGCCCGCGTGGCCACTCCCGCGGTGCGCCCGGGCCGTCGGAGGGGCCCGGCGGGTGGGGCCGGCCGGCGGATTCGGCCGGTCCCACCCCGTCGGGGTCAGTCGGGGAGGGTGCCGCCCAGTTCCGGCAGGGTGATCGCGCCGGTCTTTGTCGGGACCGTGCTCGTGCCGCGCATGAGCAGCGCGCCGTTCGCCGCGCCGATGGCCAGGTCGGCCTTGCCGTCGGCGGTCAGGTCGCGCAGGCGGAGGGTGTAGCCGAAGGCCGCGTCGGAGTCGGCGGGGCCGAGCACCGTCTGGGCGATCCACGAGGAGCGTGCGCCGCTGAGGCCGCCGGAGCCGCCGCGGAAGACGTGGACGCCGCCCTGGTCCGCCTTGCCGTCGACGTCCTCGTGCGGGACGCCGACCGCGAGGTCCGCGTAGCCGTCGCCGTTGGTGTCGGCGGCCGAGATCGCGTAACCGAAGTTGTCGTCGGTCTCGGGGCTGCCCGAGACGCCGGAGGTGGCCTGGGTGAGGGTGACCGACGTGCCCGGGCCCGACGACGTGCCGCGCCAGATCGTGACCGCGCCCTTGCCGTTGTCCTTGTCGGGCAGGCCGAGGGCGATGTCGCCGAAGCCGTTCTTGTCGAAGTCACCGATCACGGGGCTCGGGTAGAGGCCCTCCTGCCGGTCGCTGAGGGTCTTGGAGGCGCCCGAGGCGAGGCCTGAGGAGGTGCCCTTCAGGTACCAGGCGCGCTCGCGGATCTGGCTGCCGTTGATCTCCGTGCCGATCACGACCAGGTCCGTCTTGCCGTCCCCGTCGACCTTCCCGGCCGCGAGGGCGGTGGAGTACCAGCCCCCGGACGCCTTGTCGATCTTGCTGACCTTGCCGGTGGTGCCCGACTTGGTGAAGGGGCCGCGGTACAGCCACGCCTCCTCGCCGCCGATCACGGCCAGGTCGGGGGAGCCGTCGCCGGTGAAGTCGCCGGTCGCCAGGTCGCGGCCGAAGTGGCCGACCGCGCCGCCGGCGGGGGCGATGTTGGTGCCGCCGGACAGGCCGGACTTCGAGCCCCACAGGACGGTGACGGTGCCGCGGTAGTCGTCGCCGCCCACGTGCTCGGTGGGGTTGCCGACGACGAGGTCCGCGTAGCCGTCCTTGTTGAGGTCGGCGCTCGCGAGGGACGCGCCGAACTGGTCGTCCTCCTCGCCGGAGCCGGGCACGCCCGCGCTGTCCTGGTGGAGGTACTTCGGGTGGGCCGTGTCGAGGCCGGTGGTGGTGCCGTACACGACGGTGATCGTGCCGCCCTCGCGGTCGACGTCGTTGTAGCCGCCGTAGGCGAGGTCGCGGCGGCCGTCGCCGTTGAAGTCGTCGTAGTGCTTGGCCGGCGCGGCGGCGGCGGGGCCGGTGAGCAGCACGGGGGTGATGCCGGTCGCCAGCAGGGCGGCGACCAGGGCGGTCGTGGTGGATCTGCGCATGGGGGTCTCCTGGGTTCCGTCAGCCGATGAGGCCGGTGCCGAAGGCGCTGTAGGAGCGGACCTGGCCGAGGCTGCCGGGGCCGAAGGTGCGGGCGCCGTCGGTGACGGGGCCGGTGGCCGAGCCGCGCAGGGCGGTGATCGCGCCGATGCCCTCGTCCTCGAAGCCGGCGGTGACGGTCAACTCGGCGTGGCCGTCCTTCGAGACGTCCGCCAGCAGGACGTCGGTGCCGAAGTAGTCGGTGGCCTCGGCCGTGCCCGGGACGCCGGCGGTGTTCTGGGTGACGGTGCGGGCGCCGGTGCGCGAGACGCCGGTGGCCGAGCCGTTCATGAGGATCGCGGCGCCGGCGTCCTCGGTGGTGCCGAGGTCCTCGAAGGGGACGCCGATGGCGAGGTCGCCGTAGCCGTCGCCGTTGGTGTCACCGATGGACACGGAGCCGCCGAAGCCGTCGTTCGCCTCGTCGGCGCCGGGGACGCCCGCGGAGTCCTGGGTGAGCTCGGCCATGGGGGCGTCGCCGTTGACGGGGCCGCCCTCCGAGCCGCGGATGACGACGACCTTGCCGCCGAGGCTGCCGGTGTGGTCGCTTCCCTTGCGGAGGACGTTCCCGAGGGCGATCTCGTCGTGGCCGTCGCCGTCGACGTCGCCGAGGGCCACGGAGGTGCCGCCGTTCAGGGCGCGGGGGGACGAGGTGTCCGGGCCGGTGGGGGAGCCGAGGTAGGCGACGCCCTTGGACCAGCTGCTCGCCTCCTCCCCGCTGGTGAAGACCCGGTAGGTGAGGACCAGGTCCGACCTGCCGTCGGCGTTGGTGTCGCCCGCGCCCATGGCGTCGACGATCCACGCCGGCTCGGGGGTGGAGATCTTCTGTACGGCGCCCGTGGTGCCGGTGGGCGTGAACGGGCCGCGGACGACGTAGACGTCGTCGGTGTCGGTGCCGACGGCCAGGTCCGCCTTGCCGTCGCCGTCGAAGTCGCCCGCGGTCAGCAGGTTGCCCCAGTTGTTGTGGGCGGAGACGGCCGGGTCCTTGACCGTCGTGCCGCCGCTCAGACCACTCGCCGAGCCCCACAGGATTGTGACGGTGCCGCCGTCGCTGTCGGTGCCGTCGCGGTCGCCGGGTGCGCCGACCGCGAGGTCGGTGTAGCCGTCGCCGTTGAGGTCGGCCGTGGCGAGGGCGTGGCCGAAGGTGTCCTCGGTGCCGGCGTCGCCCGGCACACCGCTGGTGTTCTGGCTGACGACGGTGTGCGTGGCCGGGTCGAGGCCGGCTACGCCGCCGTAGACCACGGCGGCGTAGCCGGCCGTGCTCTGGCCGCCGACCTTGGCGTACGGGGCGGCGAAGGCGATGTCGCCGTAGCCGTCGCCGTTGAAGTCGGCGGTCGGATCGGTGGCGGGTGCGGCGGTGGCCGCCGTCGCGGGCAGGGCCGTGAGCAGGCCGGTGGTCAGGGCCGTGGCCAGAAGGAGGGTGCGCTTGCGCATCAGGATCCCCGTTGGGTCGTCGGTCGTCGGGTGTTCGGTCATGAGGTCGCTGGTGATCGCCGGTGGCCGTCGGTGGCCTTCGGGCCGCCGCCCGGTGGGCCGCCGCCCGGCGGGTCGTCGTCGGGTGTCGGCCGTCGGGCCGGAAGGCGGTGCGTGGTCAGGACTGGAGCGCGGTGCCGTAGCCGGGCGTGCCGGCCGTCGAGATGCCCGTCGTGCCCGGGCCGAAGCTCGTCGAGCCGGACGCCGTCGGGCCGTTCGCCGTGGAGCGCAGGGACCAGACGGCGCCGTCGCCCGCGTTCTCGCCCGGCGCGGAGACGGACAGGTCGGCGCGGCGGTCGCCGGTGTGGTCGGTGAGCGTGACGCGCTCGCCGAACCGGTCGCCCTTCTCGGAGGCCCCGGGCACACCGGCGGTGTTCTGGCTGTACGACGCGGCGCCCTTGGTGGTCAGGCCGGACGCGGAGCCGAACATCACGGTGACGGCGCCGGCCGAGCTGTTCTCGCCCGCGGTGCCGATCGCCAGGTCGGCGTAGCCGTCGCCGTTGACGTCGCCGAGGGAGACGTCGCTGCCGAACCGGTCGCCCTTCTCGGAGGCCCCGGGCACACCGGCGGTGTCCTGGGTGAGGACGAGCAGGGCGCGGTCCGGGTCCGGGCCCTCGGGGCCGCCGTAGACGACGGTCACCCTGCCGCCGAGGGCGCCGCCCGGGTCGGCGGACGGCTCCCGGTCGTTGCCCACGGCGATGTCGTCGTAGCCGTCGTCGTCGATGTCGCCGACGGCGGAGACGAACCCCGCGGGCAGCCTCTGCAGCCAGTCGTTGTAGTTGTGGATCTTCATGTCGGCCAGGGCGGTGGTGGCGGAGCCGTCGTGCGCGGCGCGGCCGTGCAGGACCACGTGGGGGTGGCCGTCGCCGGTGACGTCGCCGGAGGAGAGGTGGGTGACGCCGCTCGTGGACGCCCACCAGTCGTTGCTCGAGCCCGAGCCGCCGTTGGAGGCGCTGGTCCTGGTGATCGGGCCCGCCACGAGGGAGAGGGCGGTCGGGCCGGTGGAGCCGACCGCGACGTCCACGTCGCCGTCGTCGTCGAAGTCGCCCGCGGCCAGGGCCTGGCCGTAGCGGTCGTAGTCGGTGCTGAAGAAGCTGAACAGCGAACGGGCGCCGGACAGGCCGGACGCCGAGCCCCAGACGATGGTGACCGTGCCGTCGTTGTTGTCGCTGCCGTCCTCGCCGGGCGTGCCGATCAGCAGGTCGGCGTAGCCGTCGGTGTTCAGGTCGGCGGAGGCGAGGGCGGAACCGAAGGCGTCGTCGGCCTCGGCGGCGCCCGGCATCCCGGCCGTGTTCTGCGTCAGCAGGGTCCGTGTGGAGGTCTTCGGGCCGCTCGTGCTGCCGTAGACCACCGCCACGGCACCCGCCCGGGCCTGCCCGGCGACCGTGGCGCCCGGCGCGCCGATCGCGAGGTCGGTGCGGCCGTCGCCGTTGAAGTCGTACGGGGCGGCGGCCGGCGCGGCGTGCGCGGCCGGGACGGACAGGGCGAGGGCGAGCGGGGTCAGGGCCGCGGCGAGGACGGTGGAAGCGATACGCGTGCGCATGGGGGTACGTGCCTCACGGAGAAGTCGACGGGGCGTCACTGGGCGATGTGCGAACCGAAGTAGAGGCCCGACTTGAGGGCGAGGGCGGTGGTGGTGATGCCCTGGGCGCCGCTGGTGGTCAGGCCGGAGGCGGAACCGCGCAGGAACCACAGGCCGCCCGTGGAGTTCTCGCCGTCGACGCCGACGGACAGGTCCGCCTTGCCGTCCTTCGTCACGTCGGTCAGGTCGACGGCGGAACCGAAGTGGTCCCAGGACTCGGCGGAACCGGGCACCCCGGCGGTGTCCTGGGTGTACGACTTCACGCCGCTGCCGGTCTTCAGCCCGGACGCGGAGCCGAACAGCACCGTCACCGAGCCGGCGTCCTTCGCGGAGCCGATGTCCTCGCCCGGGGCGGCGACCGCCACGTCGGCGTACCCGTCGCCGTTGATGTCACCGGCGCTCACCGACATGCCGAAACCGTCGTCCGGCTCGCCCGCGCCGGGCACGCCCGCGGTGTCCTGGTGGACGACGGTCGGCTGCTGCGCCGGGTCGGGGCCGTTCGGGCCGCCGTACCAGACGGTGATCTGGCCGCCCACGTGGCCGCCGGGCTTGAGGTCGTACGGGTCGCCGGAGTCGCCGAGGACGAGGTCGCCGTAGCCGTCGCCGTTGATGTCGCCGATCGCGCCCTGGGTGCCGTCGGCGTTCGGCAGCTCGGCCATCTTGTGCGTCATGCCGTTCCAGCGGAAGTAGAGGATCTCGCCGCCGGAGTCGCCGTCGACGGTGAACGGGTAGACGCGCTCGGCGGCGCCGTCGCCGGTGAGGTCGCCGGCGATCACCTCGTAGGTGGTGCCGAGTTCACCGACGCGGGAGTGGGTCAGCGGGCCGCCGGTCTTGGTGAAGGGGCCCTGGTAGAGGCGGGTGTGGCTCTGGCCGGTGAGGGTGACGTCGAGGTCGCCGTCGCCGTCGAAGTCGCCGGTGGCGATGCCCTGGGAGAAGCCGCCGTACTCGGCGAGCGTGCTCGGCTGCGGCAGGCCCTTGCCGCTGGTCAGCCCGGACTTGCTGCCCCACAGGACCGTGCCGGAGCCGACGCTGTCCCGGTCGCCGACGCTCTCGCCGGTGGCGCCGACGACGAGGTCGGAGTAGCCGTCGCGGTCCAGGTCGCCGGTGGCCAGGGAGGCGCCGAACAGGTCGTTCGACTCGGCGGTGCCGGGCACGCCCGTGGAGTTCTGGGTGATGACGGCCTTGCGGGTGGCCGACACGCCGGACGCCGAGCCGTACAGCACGACGACGGCACCGGCGCAGGAGGCCGAGCCGACGGTGGTGCAGGCGGCGCCGACCGCGACGTCCCGGTATCCGTCGCCGTTGAAGTCCCCGGCGAGTCCGGAGGGGGCAGCGGTGGCCGGGGTGGCGGAGAGGAGGCCGGAGGTGAGGGCGGCGGCCAGCAGGAGGGTGCGCTTGCGCAAGGTGGTGCTCCGGATGGGGAGGGGGCGGGGCCGGGAAGGCCCGGCCCCGGGAGGGGTGCGGGGTGGCTCGATCGGTGCGGGTGGCTCCGCCGGCGGTTGTGGGGCGTCGGCGGGAGTGGTTCCACCTGCGGGGGTGGGGCGTCGGCCGGGGTGGCTCCACCCGCAGGGGGGCGTCGGCCTGGGTGGCTCCACCCGGGGGCGCCGGCCGGGACGGTTTCTCCCGGCCGGCGTTGCCGGGGGGCGGCTCAGTCGGCGAAGTTCGCGCCGAAGTTCGGGTAGCCCGTCGTCGAGACGCCCGAGGCGCTGGGGGAGACGGTGCGGGAACCCGTGGCGGTGATCTTCGTGCCGCTGGACGGCAGGTAGAGGACCGCGCCGTTGCCGTCGTTCTCGAACGAGCCGGCCATGAGGTCGGCCCGGCCGTCGCCGGTGACGTCGTCGAGCTTCACGTCGATGCCGAGGAAGTCGCCCTTCTCGTCCGAGCCGGGGACGCCCGCGGTGCTCTGCGCGAACGACTGGGTACCGGTGGAGGTGTTGATGCCGGAGGCCGACCCGTAGAGCACGACGAGCTGGCCGGCGTCGGTGACGGAGCCGATGTCCTCGCCCGCGACCCCGACCACGAGGTCCTGGTAGCCGTCGCCGTTCACGTCACCCAGGTCCAGCTCGTAGCCGAAGTAGTCGTTCTTCTCCGAGCTGCCGGGGACGTTGCCGGTGTTCTGGGTGATACCGGTGGTGGAGCCGACGCCGTCCGCGGCGCCGTAGGTGATCCACACCTTGCCGCCGTCGGAGGCCCCGGGGAAGGTCACCCCGCCGTCGGCCTTGTTCCAGTGCATGCCGGTGACGATGTCGCCGTATCCGTCGCCGTTGACGTCTCCGATGCCGGTGATGACACCGGCCTTCAGCGGCTGGGCAGCGGCGGCGGACAGGCCCGAACTCGTGCCGGGGAGCAGGTAGTTCTGGTTCCAGTACTGGCCGGTGGCGGTCTCGAAGCCGTCGACGACCAGGTCGGTGCGGCGGTCGCCGTTGACGTCGCCCGCGGTGAGGTTGCGCGGCCCGGAGCCCTCACCCGACGACTGGATCGGTGCCTTGACGCCGTACCGGCCCTTGACCGCCGTGCCGGAGGCGCTGATGCCGCCCTTGAGCACGTATATGACGTTGGAGGTGTTACCGACGGCCAGGTCTGCCTTGCCGTCGCCGTCGAAGTCGCCGGCGGCGAGGTTCCGGCCCCAGCGGTCGTGCTTGGTGGGGGCCGCGTCGGCGATCGGGACGCCCTTGCCGGTGATGCCCTGGGCCGAGCCCCACAGGACCGCGACGGCGCCGCCGTCCTTGTCGCTGCCGACGTCCTCCATCGGCGAGGAGACGGCGAGGTCGTCGTAACCGTCACCGTTGAAGTCGGCGTAGGCGCTGTCGGCGCCGAAGACGTCGCCGGTCTCGGCCGTGCCCGGGTTGCCGGCCGTGTCCTGGCTGATCGCGGACCGCTGCGCGGAGGACACCCCGGTCTTCGTGCCGTACAGCACGACGAGCTGTCCGGCGTCCTTCTTGCCGCCGACGTACGCGCCGGAGGCGGAGAAGGCCACGTCGCCGATGCCGTCGCCGTTGAAGTCGGCCCGCGCGGCGTGCGTGCCGTCCGCGGCCGCCGCCGGGCCGGCCGTGGCCGACAGCAGCGTGCCGGTCAGCGCGGCAGCGGCGGCGGTCGCCAGGGCGAGCCGCACGCGCGGGCGCCGGGACGGGTGAACGGGTGCGGGACGGCGCCCGGCGGGGCGCTCGTGCTGCTGCATGCGGGGTCTCCTGCTGCATGCGGGGGATGCCTGGCGGACATCCACAGTCGATGGAGGGCCGGACTGCCCGTGTTCGGTGGGAGTTGTCCCGGCGTTCACGGGTGTTCGGCGATCAGGAGACCCCTGGAGGGACGTAAGGGTTGTACGTGAGTTCGGTTAAGTTCCGGGGTGCGGTGGGCGGGGCGCGGTGGTCATCCGTCCTTGTGCACGTCGGGGTGCCGGTCGATCCCGCCGTCGCCGTTGCCGTACCGGGCGGCATGGGTCCGTGCCCGGCGGGACGACGCCCCGCCGGGCACGGCTGCCGTGTGCTCGGGCACGGGTGTTCTGTGCTCCGGCACGGCTGTTCTGTGCTCGGAAACGGCTGCTCCGTGCTCAGAACAGGTGGGGTGCCAGACCGGCGGTCGCGCCCCCGATGACGGGCACGAGCAGGACCGGCCAGCCGCGGGCGCTGCGCAGCGGCGACTCCTCCTGGCGGGTGATCAGCGCCAGGGCCATGCCGGCCATGGCCGGGAGGGCGATGCCGAGGATGGCGAGCACGAGCAGGTTGGGCACCTCGTGGCGGGTGACGGCCCACCCCGCGCCGAGGCTGAGCGCCGCGGCGGTGATCAGCTCGCCGGTCGGCTGGATGAGACCGAGCCGTGGACGCTCGGCCCCGGCGACCCTCGCCCGGGTGCGGACGACCACGAGCATCCAGATGATGCCCGTGACGACCAGCAGGGTCTCGCAGGCGAAGACGATGTTCGCTGCCAGCATGTGTCAGTGCCTCCGATCGCTGCTAGTGGCAGGCTGCCTTGACGCCTTCGAGTCCCAGGAGCTGGGCGCCGACCCACTGGAGGTCGTTGGCGAGGGTGTGTCCCTTGCCCTTGCGGATGGCCTTGATGGCGCTCACGATCCGCTTGACCCCGACGCGCTTGGCCACCTTCACGATCTTCACCATCTTGGCTGCGGGCAGGAGGTTGGTGCCGATGGCGACCGCGACGGCGCCCATGCAGCCGAAGCTGGGCCAGCCGAAGCCGGCCAGGGACTGCCCCGGCTTCCGGTTCTGCTGCTGCTTGAGGTAGGCGGCGGTCGCCTCGTCGCCCTGCGCCAGCACGTCCTCGGGTACGGACAGCATCGAGTTGAGCAGGGCTTCCCACTGGGCGTCTTCGGCGGCGTCGTCGCCGGTGGCGGCCGGAGTGGTGATGCCGGTGGTGGCCGGAGTGGTGATGCCGGTGGTGGCCGGAACGGTGATTTCGGCGGCGGCCGGAGCAGTGGTGCGCGGGCCGGCCTCGGCCGCGTGCGCGCCGGTGCTCGCGGTGAAGATCGCGCCCGCGGTGAGGGCGGACACGAGCATGGCGGTACCGCGCGTGACGAGGGGCCGGTCGGTCGTTCTGGTGAACATCTGTCCCCGTTGTTTCTCAAGGGTGGTGCGCGCACGCGCAACTGCCCGCCCTGGCAAGGCGGGAGAGACGCGCGTGCGTGTGTGGTCGAGATCAACAGAAGCAGACCAAGATCGGCCAGGCTGTGACGGAAGCCACGATTCCGGCCCCTATGTCCAGGAATTGTGCGGATGTCACGCCTCGATAACCATCTGATCCCAGGCGCAGCACCGTTGGAACCTTCAAAACTCAACCAGCGCTTCTTCAGGCCGAGACCGGTCGTTCCAGTTCCTCGGGTCGTCGGTGGGCGGGGACGGTGTGCCAGAGAGGCAGGATGGCCGCGCCCGCGCTCAGGAACAGTCCGAGCCGCACCAGTTCGGTACGCGAGACGGTGCCGGTGAGGTCGCGCTCGGCCGCCGACAGACAGTCCAGGATCGTGCGAGCGTGGCGCAACAGAGTCAGACCCGCGGGGGTGAGCCGCACTCCGTCAGGGCGGCGTTCGAACAGGGCGGTGCCCGCGGTTCGTTCGAGGGCGGCGGCCTGGCGTGAGACCGCCGACTTCGCTCGACCTCCTCGCCGATCGGTTCGGTCCGCTCGTGCGCCCGGTTCCGCTCACCGGGGACGAGGCCGACGACCGCGCGGCGATGTCCGCGGCGGTCGACGGCCTGATCGACATGGTGATCGACCTGCTACCGCCGAGCGCACCCAGCTCGGCAGCACGGACGGCAGCCATGACCGTGTGCGAATACGGCCGCGTCGTTCTCATGGGCGGCGTCGGCATGCTCGGCGGCGACGACCTCGCCCTCCCGTACCCATGGATCATGCGCAACTCGATCACCGTGCGCGGCCAGTGGATGTACCCGCGTACAGCGAACGTCGGCATCATCCGGCTCCTCGCCTCGGGCGCCCTGGACCTCGCCACCGAACGGGTCCGGTCGTTCGGCCTCGACGCCGTCAACGAGGCCGTCACGTACGCCGCCTCACATGGTGGCCCGTTCGACCGCACCACCCTCACCCCACCGGCTCACTGACAAGACCGAGTGATCCCCACAGGTCAGCGCCACGTCCGCGCCCTCACGAGCGCAGGCCGCCATGCTGCTGCCATCTCTCGCGAACAACCATGAACCTCAAGATCACCAACTGCTTCCCGAACGGACGAAGATTCGCTGCTATGCGAAATGAACGAAGCCACTTTGAGCCTGCTTCGTTCTCAGGACCGCGGAGCGATGACAGAGCAATGCCCGTGCAAACACAGGGAGTTGAGGGACCGTACAACCGACCCCCCGGACGCAACCTGAACCCGCCCCGAAGGTGACCCGAGCTCAGACAGTCCCAGGTATCACAAGCCCCGACTCGTACGCCACGATCACCAGCTGTGCCCGGTCCCGCGCTCCCAACTTGCCCATGATTCGGCTGACATGAGTCTTCGCGGTCAGCGGGCTGAGTCCCAACGCGTCGGCGATCTCGGGGTTGTTGAGACCGCGCGCGACCAGCGCGAGCACCTGCCGTTCCCGTTCGGACAGCCCGCTCGGGCCGTCCACCGCGGATGTCATCGCGGTGTTCGGCGCGCGCAGAAAGCGGGCGATCAGCCGCGAGGTGGGACCGGGCGAGAGGAGGGACTCCCCCGCGGCCACCGTCCGGATGGCGTCGAGGAGTTCGGCGGGCCTGATGTCCTTCACGAGGAAGCCGGACGCCCCGGCCCGCAGTGCCTCGACGATGTTCTCGTCGGTCTCGTACGTCGTCAGGACGAGCACCTTCACCCCCGCGAGATCCTCGTCGGCGGCGATGAGCCGGGTCGCCTCGATCCCGTCGAGGTCGGGCATGCGGATGTCCATCACGATGAGATCGGCCCGCGCCGACCGGGCCAGTGCCACGGCCTCCCGCCCGGTGCCCGCCTCTGCGACGACCTCCATGTCGCCTGCCGACGAGACGAGCATCGCGAAGGAGGCCCGTACGAGGTTCTGGTCGTCGGCCAGCAGTACGCGGATGGTCATCGAACCTCGTCCTCCCGGGACAGCGGCAGTGTGGCGGTCACCTCGAAGCCCTCGGCGGGCCCCGGGCCGGCGTCCAGTGTGCCGCCCACGCTACGGGCCCGCTCCCGCATTCCGATGAGCCCGAACCCCGGCGTACCGTCGGACGGGCCCACTCCGCCGCCCGAGCCGTCGTCCCCGCCCGTCCCGTCGTCCCTGACACTCACGCGCAGTGCGCCGTCCGCGGTCCACAGACCCACTCGCACGGTGAGGTCCTCGCGGCCGCCGTGACGTACGGCGTTGGTGAGCGCCTCCTGCACGATCCGGTACGCGGCGGCGCCCACGGAGGGCGGGATGTCGTCCGCGCGGACGGACAGTTCGACCTTGGCCCCGGCCACCCGGCCGGTCTCCGCGAGATCGGCCAGTCCGTCGATCCCGGGCAGCGGCCCCCGCATGTCCTCGGCCCCGGAAACAGAACCGGACACGGAACCGGGCCTCGGATCCGCGCCCACTTCCACGACCGGGTCATGCGCCCGCAGCACCTCCAGCGTCGTACGCAGTTCCCCCCGGGCGATCCGGCAGGTCCCCGCGATGTCGTCCAGTGCCTGGGCGACGGCCTTGCGGTCGAGGCGCTCGGGGTCGGCGGTGAGGACGTGGGCCGCCACGGACGTCTGCACGCCGATGAGCGTGATGCTGTGGGCGAGCAGATCGTGCAGGTCACGGGCCATCCGCAGCCGTTCCTCGGCGACGCGGCGCCTGGCCTCCTCCTCCCGGGTGCGCTCCGCCCGTTCGGCCCGCTCGACGATGGAGGCGACGTACCAACGGTAGTAGCGGACATCGATTCCGATGAACAGGACCGCGATGATCCAGCCGGAGATCTCCAGGGACTCCAGCGCCCCCTCCGAGTTGGTGAGGCCGTTGCTGATCAGTGTCGGGCCGAGGACGGCGAGACCGGTGAGCAGCGTGCGGCGTACGGTGCCGGTCGCCGCCACGGTGTAGAGCGCCAGGACGGTCGCGGGGACGGGCAGGGCGGGGTTGTAGTCGAGGGCGTAGTACGGAGCCATGCACGCCACCACCCCGAGCAGGGCCACCAACGGACTGCGCCGCCGCCATACGAGGGGCACGTGCCCGGCGAGCAGCAGCATCCAGCTGAGATGGTCGGGCCTGGTCCCTTCGCCGCCCGTCAGGGTGATGGCTACGGCGAGCACGGCGACGCCCAGCGCGAGGACCGCGTCGTTGCGTGTGCGGTGCGGTGCGGTCAGCGGTTCGCGGTTGATGGCGGACATGATGCGCTCGACGCGACGGGACCGCCCGCCGCCACCGTCCGCCGTCTCCGCCGCCGACCGGTCGCGTACCCCTGTGGTCGTTCCCCGTTCTTCCACGGCTCCATCTTCCGGTACTCGTACGGGAACCCGGGCGCCCCTGCGGAAGCAGAGGCGCCTGGGCGGGCCCGCCAGATCAAGGTGCACGATCAACGTGCTCGATCAGAGCGTTCGATCCGGGCCTTCGGACAGCGTGCTCAGGGTGCACTGACGGTTTCCGGCTGCCGGGGCGGCTCGGTCGGCCCGCCCCTTCCGCTCGACCCGGCCGGTTCGGCCGGCCCGGGCTGCCGTGAGAGCCCGCCCGGCCACCACACCTTCCGGCCCAGGGCGACGCTGGCACTGGTCACCAGATACGTCCGTACGAGGAAGGTGTCGAGCAGGACGCCGACGGCGATCACGAAGCCGAGCTGGACCAGCTGCACCAGGCCCATGTTCATCAGCACGGCGAAGGTCGCGGCGAGGACGAGTCCGGCGGAGGCGATGACGCCGCCGGTGGTGCGCAGTGCGGTGAGTGCCGCCGTGGCCGGTTCCGCTCCCGCCAGGGACTCCTCCCTCATCCGGTGCATGAGGAAGATGCCGTAGTCGACGCCGAGCGCGACCAGGAACACGAAGGACAGCAGTCCGAGCCCCGGATCGGTGCCCTTGAGGCCGAGGAGCGGTTCGAAGACCAGTCCGCCGATCCCGAGGGAGGCGCCCCACACCGCGACGACCGCGACCACCAGGAGCAGCGGTGCGACCAGACTCCGCAGCAGCCCGATCAGGATGAGCATCACGAAGACGAGGACGAGCGGTACGACGATCTTCGTGTCCCGGGCGTTGGTGTCCTCCAGGTCGATCTGCTGGGCGCTGTCCCCGCCGACGTAGGAGCCCTTCAGTTTGCCCCGCAGGGACTTGATGGTGGTGGTCTCCCCCGCCGACTGGGGTGCGCTCTTGGCGAAGACGGAGATCTCGGTCCAGCCGTCTCCCGTACGCCCCTTCTCCGCGCTGCCGACGCCCGGTGTGCCGCGGACTGTCGCAAGGGTCTCGTCGGCGCGCCCCTGCGGAGTGATCACGTCGATGGGCTGGCTGCCGCTGTCGGGAAAGGACTTGGCGAGGGTCTCCATCGCGACGACGGACTCCGGCTTCTTGACGAAGGAGTCCTCCTGCTTGAGCGCTCCCGGCAGGTTGAACGAGCCGAGGGCGAGGGCGCCGAGCAGTACCGCACCGCTCGCGAGTACGGTCAGCGGCCTGCGTCCGGCGGAGCTGCCCATCGCCGAGAACAGGCTGCGCCGCTGCTTGGGCGTGCTCCCGAAGGCGGGCACGAGCGGCCAGAACACGCGCCGTCCGACCACTACGAGGATGGCGGGGAGCAGGGTCATCATCGCGATCAGCGCGCACAGCACTCCGACGGCGCCGAGCGGGCCCATGCCCCGGCTGCTGTTGAGGTCGGCGGCGAGCAGGCACAGCAGTCCGGCGGCGACGGTGCCGGAGGAGGCGAGCACGGCGGGCCCGCAGCCGCGCAGGGCGGCGACCATGGCCTCGTACGGTCGCTCGATGCGCCGCAGCTCCTCCCGGTAGCGCGAGATGAGCAGCAGCGCGTAGTCCGTGCCCGCCCCGAACACGAGGATCGTCATCACACCCGAACTCTGCCCCGAGACGGTCGTGCCGAAGGCCTGGTTGAGGCCGTAGGCGACGCCCATCGACATGTAGTCGGCAATCCCGGCGGCGACGAGGGGCACGAGCCACAGCACGGGGCTGCGGTAGATCAGGATCAGCAGTACGGCTACGACGGCGACGGTGGTGTAGAGCAGCGGTCCGCCGAGCGAGTCGTAAACCGCGCCGGAGTCGGTGGCCAGCGCGCCGGTGCCGCCCACATCGACGCTCAACCCGCCTTCGCCCTGGGCGACTTTGCGAACGTCGGTTACGAGCTTGTCCTGCTTCTCCTCGTCCGCCCCGGGCTCGTTGCTGGCGACCGGGTACATCAGGGTCGTGCCGTCCTTGGACGGAATCGCCTTGGGAGTACCGCCGATCAGCTCGTGCTGTCGGGTGATCTCCGCGACCTGCCCGGCCGCGGTCTTCCGGTCGGCGGCGCTGAGTCCGCCGTCCCGGTGGTAGACGAGCACCATCTCGGTGGTCTCGCCACCGGGCAACTTCTCCTCGATCTTCGCCACTTGCGTCGAGTCCGCACTCGCCGGCAGGTAGTCGGTGACCTTGTCGTGCTGCACGTCGGCGAGCTTCGCCGCGAACGGCCCGACAAGCGCGATCACGGCAATCCACAGCCCGAGCACCGCCCATGGAACGGCTCGCCCGCGCCCCGTCCTCGTCGTGGTTGTCTCTCCGGCCCTCATCGACCGATCTCCCTCCGGGTGACGTCTGCTTCGGTCCCCAGACTTCCGGTGAGAGCTGCGGCTTTCGTCGGGCGGGAGGGCGAGGTGACGCGTACTGCCGGGGGTGACGGCGGGTGCGGATTACTCCCTGGGGAGTAGTCGGCGGACGGCGCGCCGCCCCAGAAGGGGTGCGGGGCTGTTTCGATCTGCGGCTACCGCCGCGATGGGGTTCCCCCGCTCGAGCGAAGCCGAGAGTGGGAGCGACCAGCCCTCACCAACCCGCAGCAGAATCAGTCCCCCGTCGGGAGGGCGCGAGGGGCCTGGGCCCACCCGGGGCTCACGACGGCGTCCGCGCCGCCGTGAGCAGTCGCGTCACATCATCCGCACAGATCGTCAGCGCAGCGGCCACCGTAGCGAGGGTCTCCCGTTCGGCAGGCTGTACGGCCCGTCGGCGAGAGCGATACGGGCGCCCTGGGTGGGCCCAGGCGTCGAAATCCTCCCTGGCGTGCAGATACTGCCCAGGTCCCTCCATGAGGTCCGCGCCGGACAGTCGGTCCAGGGCGGTCCGGATTCTCTCGTCCCGCAGCTCCGGCGCGTCGGAATCCATGACCCGCAGTGCCCACGCCGAAGCTGCCTCGGGGCTGATGGAGCCGGAGGCGAGCGAAAACAGGCGCGCGCGAACGGACTCTTCCAAATCGTCGTCTGTCATCAGAATGTCCCTGTGAAATGTGGCGACGTCAGAGGTCGTGCGGCTGGGCCGCTGATGTCGATGGGGTGCCGGCACTCCCAGTGTCGGCACCGCCCACTCAAGGACGTTCGGCGACCGGCACCGGGAGGTTCACCTTGCGGGTGCCCCAATGGGTGGTGCGGGCTTGGGTGAGGGCCCAGTACATGGCAGGGCGGACTATGAGCAGGTTCAGCAAGGTGACGAGGGGTGTGAGGAAGATCCAGGCCACGATCTTCTGGCGAGCCGACAGCTCGGGCCGAAGTGCTGCGTACATCCCGGTCTGGGCGTAGGTCATGATCAGCCAGTAGCCGAGACCCTGCAGGAAGAGCAGCTTGTAGTCGGTGTGGTAAGGCAGCACGAACAGAACCCACACGTAGAGGATCGGCATGGTGGCGGTGACGACCAGGCCGTAAAGCCGGAAGAACAGGGGAGCAGCCGAGAAGTTGGTGAGCTCCCAGCCGACATAGCGCCAGTACGACTTGAACCACCGCACGCGCTGCGTGAACAGCTCGTTGATGTCGGTCGGCATGCTGCTGTAGACCCAGGCCTCGTTCACGGCGACCACCTGGCCGCGCTGGAGCGCGTAGTGGGTCAAGCGCCGGTCGTCACCCGCTGTTCCCGAGGTGACATAGTCGTCCAGGTTCTCCAGGACGAGCTCCTTGCGGTAGACGGCGAGGATGCCCGAGGTGGGGGCGACCGCACCCACCTGCGAGCGGGCCATCCTGGTGACCAGACACCAGGTGACGATCTCGAGATCGATCACGCGGGTGAGCAGGCTGTGCGTGTAGTTGGAGACCAGTGTCAGACCGGTGCAGGCCTGGACACGGACGTCCGACATGGCCTTCAGGCAGTGCCACAGCCCCATGCGGTGAACGACTGAATCGGAGTCGACGGTCATGATGAGGTCGTACGTCGACGGGTCCACGGTGCGCAGCACGTTCGCCTGTGCCTCACGCTTACCGGCGTTGTCCTGGCGGTGCCAGGTGACCAGTGGATGGTCGAAGGGGACCACCGGGATCCTGGAGCCGTCATCGACGACGTGAATCGCGTCGGGCGGGCGCACCTGGTTGATGAGCGCCCACACGGTCTTGTGCAGAGCCTCGGAGGGTTCGTTGTACGCGGGGACGATGGCCAGTACCCGTCCCTCATGGGCGGGCAGGTGGGTGAAGCTTCGACCCTTGATCACCGCGGCCAGCGAGTAGATGAGGACGGCGGTGACGGCGCAGTAGAAGACCAGTGCGGTCCCCCAGGGCTGGGTGCTCCAGTAGAAGTGGTAGATGAGGGTCCAGGCCGTGGCCGCCAGAGTGGCGGCCACACAGACCCAGGTCTGCCACGGTGCCCGACGGCCCCGCTTGGACGTGCGGTTGGACATGTCAGGCACGCCCTCGCTGGCGTCGGGTGACAGCCCGGTAGGTGAAGGCGCCCACCAGGACGAGTGTCACCGCGACGGCGAGGACCCAGTTGAGCGAGACGCTGGCGCCGAACAGCGTGAAGGCGCCTACGCCGGTTCTGGCGAGTGCTCCGTCGTCGTAACCCATGTCGTTGTCCTTTCGGTGTCTCAGGCAGCGCGAAGCAGCCCGGCGTATGTCGTGAGGTGGAGGCCGTACGCTCCTGGCGTGCTCGGCGTACGGCCGTAGGCGTGGCGAGTGGGCTGTGCCGGGCGCCTCAGAGGAGCTCGATGTGTGGAGCCGCTGCCATCACGCCGCGGGTGTCCAGCACGAAGGCGGCCTCCGCCGCGAGCCGTTCGAGGTCGAACTCGTCGTGCGGGGTGAGCAGGACGACCGCGTCGAAATCGGCGACACACGTGCCCGTGCCCGCGTGTTCCGCTTCCGCGGCGAAGGGGATGGTCCGGCTGCCGCCCTCGGGCAGGTAGGGGTCCACGACGGTGACGTCCGCCCCCATCTGCCGCAGCCGGTCGGTGACTTCCACGGCCGGGGACTGACGGGCGTCCGAGGTGCCCGGCTTGTAGGCCGCCCCGAGCGCGAGGATCCGCGCGCCGTGCACGCTCCGCCGGAACCGCCGGCTGAGGGAGTCCTGGAGGCGGCGTACGACGTAGTCCGGCTGGCTCTCGTTGATGTCCTGGGCCAGTTCGATCAGCCGGAAGGTCTGCCCGTGCCGTGCCTTGACGTGGTGGCTGAGGTAGACCGGGTCGATGGGCAGGCAGTGCCCGCCGACGCCGGGCCCGGGCAGGAACCTGGTGAACCCGAAGGGCTTGGTCGCGGCCAGTTCCAGCGTGTGCCAGACGTCCACGCCCAGCGTGTGCGCCATCCGCGACAGCTCGTTGACCAGCGCGATGTTGACGTGCCGGTAGGTGTTCTCGAACACCTTGGCCAGCTCGGCCTCTTCGAGTCCCGAGGCGGGCACGGTGACGTCGGTGACGGTGTCGTAGAAGCCCTTCACGCGCTCCAGGCAGCCCTCGGTCAGTCCCGCGACGATCTTCGGCGTGTTCTCCAGGCGCCAGTCGGGGTTGCCGGGATCGATGCGCTCGGGGCTGAACCCGACGTGGAAGTCCCGCCCCGCGACGAGGCCGGAGCCCTCCTCCAGCAGCGGGACGAGGACGTCACGCGTGGTGCCGGGGTGGGTCGTCGACTCGAGTACGACGGTGGCGCCCGGCTCGATCCACCCGGCGAGCGCACGGCCGGCGTCCCGTACGCAACTCAGGTCCGGGGCGCGGTCGGTGAGCGGCGTGGGCACGGTGATGACGGCGACGTCGAACCCCTTGAGGTCCTGCGGGTCGGAGGTCGCGTAGTAGGCGTCCGAGTCGAGCACCGCCCGCAGCCGCTCGTCGCCGATGTCCTCGACGTACGACGACCCGGAGGCCAGCGCCGTGCAACGCGCCCGGTCGGGCTCATAACCGGTGACGGTGTGCCCGGCCTCGGCGGCCCTCACGGCGAGGGGCAGGCCGACATAGCCCTGCCCCAGCACACATATGTGCATGGTGGATTCCTCACCCCTGAAGTACGGCCGTCTGTTCCTGAGGCAGGCGGCCGTGGCGTGGTACTGCGTGAGAAGCGGCGTGGGAACGGCACCACCGCCGCGTCACCGGACTGCCGGGCCCCCTTGCCCGACCGTGCGCAAAGCGCAACCGGCGATCTTCACAAACCCCCCTTATTTGTGGACCTTCATGGTTCAACAAGAATTCGCTGAACGGAACCCTCTTTACTGTTTCGAGACGTGTGAAGTGTGCGACGGGCGGCTTTGGTTAAAGGGTGACGCTCAGTCAATTGCTCGCGGGCAACCTCGGCAGCGGTCCGCGATCTTCACTTCCCTTGGCGGGGGCGGCCCTGCGAAGGGGGCCCGGCAAGTGCATTCGCGAATATCGCGCGCCCCCAAGTGCGCCCCCCGTACCACCGCATCACACGGCTCCCGTACGGCGCAGGCACGGCTCCCGCACGGCTACCGGTTACCCGCGGTCAGCCCAGGTGGCACGGCCGCTCGAGTCGGCCATGGTCGTCCACTGGGCGTCGTATCAGCCGCAGATGAGCTGGGCCACCGCCCGGTCGAAGTCGCCGGCCGCGAGTGCCGCGGCCGGGATGGTGAAGTACAGCGTCCCGGCGTCGCCCCAGCCCCACCCCAGCTCGGTGTCCTCGGCGAGCTGGAGCAGATGGACGGCCGCCGTGCCGTCGGCGTCCCGGGACGACACCGGCAGTGTGTGCGAGGTGTCGGGCCAGCCGAAGGCGCAGTGGCTGCCCGCGGTGTTGCCGTCGAGATCCGCCATCGTGGTGAGGAACAGCGAGGCCACTCCCCAGTGTTCGTCCCGGTCGTACTCCAGGTCGCCGTCCTCGACGTCCCAGCAGTCCGGGAGCATGGTCACCCCGACCGCGTGGACGGGCACCGCCGGGTAACTCCGCGCGGGCCGGGGGGCGGTGACGGTGACCGCCCGTGCCGGGTCGGCGGGAATGACGCGCCACACCCCGGGCTGGTACACGTCCAGCTTGCGGTACTCCTCGTACGGCAGGTCCGGATCCAGGTAGAAGAAGTTCAGCAGGCCCGGCCGCACGGGCAGTTCGGGACCCAGCCAGGGGGCGAGGGCATCGGTGTCCAGAACGGCGTGCAGAGACAGCGGAACACCGCTCAGTTCGGGCCAGACTGCCCCTGGTTCGAGCAGAGCGGGACCACCGAGCCGACACCGGCCTGTCGCCCCTGCCCCGTCCGTGGCCGGGATCAGCCGGAAGCCGCGACGGGCCATGGCGGCCAACTGCCGGCCGGCCTTCTCGCCGAGCCGCTGGACGCAGACGTCGTCGAGGCTGCCGTGATCGTCGAACTGCATGGAGGGATCCTGCCAACCTCACAACCGCCCCGCCAGGGCGGGTCCGGAGACTTCGTGGGCGGCAAGAGTTCGGCCGTTCGCCCGAAACCGCCGTCCGTTCCGCCGGCGGTACGCCGGTCCCGCTCTCCCCGCCAGGTTCCATAGCCTCTATGACCAGGCAGAGCACCACGGCACAGCTGCGCCGGATCTCCCATCGAAGGGCGCGTCGCGAAAGTTCCGGGCCGACGAGACGCTCTCCCGCAGAGGACCGTCCGGCAGGAAGCCGACTGCAGTGGGCGGCACTGACGGCGTCATCGATCCCGGGCATCGCGGCTCTCGTCGCCCTGCTGTTCACGTGGGTCTCGGTCGGTCAGACCGGTGCGCAGGTGCGGGTCTGGCCGGGGCGGTCATGGCGGGCACCGTGCTGCGGGAGGCAACGCTGAACGGGGCCGAGCTGGCGGACGCTGTCCTGAGCGATGCCGACCTGGCTCGTTCGCGCCTCGTGCGAACCCGCCTGAGGCGGATCGAGGCGACCGGCGCGCACTTCGAGGACACGTACCTGACGAGGGCGGACATGCCGGGTGCCCGTCTCCAGCGGGCCAGTCTCGTCCGTGCGAGTCTGCCGGGCGCGATCCTGCGCGGAGCGGACTTGAGGCAGGCCGACCTCCGCGACGCGGACTTCACCGGAGCGGACCTGACCGATGCCGACCTCACCGGCGCGAAGAACCTGTCGACGGCCGACTTCGCCGGCGCGGTCACCAAGGGCGCTCGGGGCTTCCCCTCCCAGAGCTAGCCATCGATGCGTGTCACTCCGCCGCGAACTCGTACTGCAACTCGTGGAGATGTCCTGCCCCGGCGTCCGGGCCTTGGCCCCGAGGCGCCCTCTTACCCGGGCGCCCACCACCTGCCCGATCCTCTACCCTGCACCGGGCGCCTGAGCAGGGGGAACGACGATGAGCATGTGCTTCGACGTCGGTGACGAGACGCTGTGGAATCCCTCGAACGGGGCCGGCCGGCTCTTCGTGCGGCAGGTCGAGGTCTTCGATGTCGGCACCGGCGCTCTCCGAGGGGATCGTGGCGACGGCGGTCGCGCTCGCGCGGCGCGCCGGCTCCCCGCCGGACCGCCGGGAACGCCGAAGCCCCCCGCCCGGTCGTCGGGCAGGGGGCTTCGGGAGGGTCGGAACGACCAGGTGAGATCGTCTACTTCACCGGCTCCGGCTCCGGCGCGCTCGTAGAGTCCGACGTGCCGGCCGGCGGCTCACCGTCGTCGTTCGAGTCGTCGTCGGTCTCCTCCACGGGGACCGGCGTCTTCACCGAGTCCAGCAGCAGCTGGGCCACGTCCACCACCTGGATGGACTCCTTCGCCTTGCCGTCGTTCTTCTTGCCGTTGACGGAGTCCGTGAGCATGACCAGGCAGAACGGGCAGGCCGTCGAGACGATGTCGGGGTTGACCGACAGTGCCTCGTCGACGCGCTCGTTGTTGATGCGCTTGCCGATGCGCTCTTCCATCCACATCCGGGCGCCACCCGCGCCGCAGCAGAAGCCGCGCTCCTTGTGGCGGTGCATCTCCTCGTTGCGGATGCCCGGGACGCTGGCGATGATCTCGCGCGGCGGCGTGTAGATCTTGTTGTGGCGGCCCAGGTAGCACGGGTCGTGGTACGTGATGATGCCCTCGACCGGCGTGACCGGGATCAGCTTGCCCTCGTCGACGAGGTGCTGCAGCAGCTGCGTGTGGTGGATGACCTCGTAGTCGCCGCCGAGCTGCGGGTACTCGTTGCCGAGCGTGTTGAGGCAGTGCGGGCAGGTCGCGACGATCTTCTTCGCGGACTTCGGCTTCGCCGACTCGGCGACCACCTTGCCCTCGTCGTCCATTTCCTCGCCGAACGCCATGTTCAGCGCCATGACGTTCTCCATGCCGAGCTCCTGGAACAGGGGCTCGTTGCCGAGACGCCGGGCGGAGTCACCCGTGCACTTCTCGTCGCCGCCCATGATCGCGAACTTGACGCCCGCGATGTGCAGCAGCTCCGCGAAGGCCTTCGTGGTCTTCTTCGCGCGGTCCTCCAGGGCGCCGGCACAGCCGACCCAGTAGAGGTACTCGACCTCGGACAGGTCCTCGATGTCCTTGCCGACGACCGGGACCTCGAAGTCGACCTCCTTGAGCCACTCCAGGCGCTGCTTCTTCGCCAGGCCCCAGGGGTTGCCCTTCTTCTCCAGGTTCTTGAGCATCGTGCCCGCCTCGGACGGGAACGACGACTCGATCATCACCTGGTAGCGGCGCATGTCGACGATGTGGTCGACGTGCTCGATGTCCACCGGGCACTGCTCGACACAGGCGCCGCAGGTGGTGCAGGACCACAGGACGTCCGGGTCGATGACGCCGTTCTCCTCCAGCGTGCCGACCAGGGGGCGCTCGGCCTCGGCCAGCGCTGCCGCGGGCACCGAGGCGAGCTGCTCCTCGGAGGCCTTCTCCTCGCCCTCCATGGTCTTGCCGCCGCCGGCCAGCAGATACGGCGCCTTGGCGTGCGCGTGGTCCCGCAGGGACATGATCAGCAGCTTGGGGGAGAGGGGCTTGCCCGTGTTCCACGCGGGGCACTGCGACTGGCAGCGGCCGCACTCGGTGCAGGTGGAGAAGTCCAGCAGGCCCTTCCAGGAGTACTGCTCGACCTGGGAGACGCCGAAGACGTCGTCGTCACCGGGGTCGGTGAAGTCGATCGGCTTGCCGCCCGAGGTCATCGGCTGCAGGGCACCGAGGGCCGTGCCGCCGTTCGACTCGCGCTTGAACCAGATGTTCGGGAACGCCAGGAAGCGGTGCCAGGCCACACCCATGTTGGTGTTGAGCGACACCACGATCATCCAGATGAACGAGGTGCCGATCTTGATCATCGCGACCAGGTAGACGAGGTTCTGCAGCGCGGAGACGCTCAGGCCCTTGAACGCGAGCACCAGCGGGTACGACGCGAAGTACGACGCCTCGTAGTGGTCGACGTGGTGCAGCGCGCCCTCCAGGCCCCGCAGCACGTAGATCGCCAGGCCGATGGTGAGGATGACGTACTCGACGAAGTAGGCCTGGCCGGCCTTGGAGCCGGCGAAGCGGGACTTGCGGCCGGGCCGGTTCGGCAGGTTCGCCAGGCGGATCGCGATGAGCACCGCGATGCCCAGGACCGTCATCACGCCGATGAACTCGATGTACAGCTCGAACGGCAGGAAGTCACCGATGACCGGCAGCACCCAGTCGGCCTGGAACAGCTGGCCGAAGGCCTGGGCGAGGGTCGGCGGGAGCGTCAGGAAGCCGACGGCGACGAACCAGTGCGCGACACCGACGATGCCCCACCGGTTCATGCGCGTGTGGCCGAGGAACTCCTTCACCAGGGTCACGCTGCGCTGGTAGGGGTTGTCGGTCCGGGTGCCGGCCGGGACCGGCTGGCCCAGCTTGAAATACCGGACGAACTGGCCGATCGCGCGTGCGAGCAGCGCGACGCCGACCACGGTCAGTACCAGCGACACGATGATCGCGGCGAGTTGCATGGGGGCTCCTCGGGCCTGCGAGGGGTTAAGTCGGGTGACCTGTCACTTTGCAGGGTTCCCCGAGATTACTAAGCGGTAACTTATGCAGTCCGTCTGAGACTACCCTCATCCTCCGCCGCACTGTAGCCGGGTGGGCAGTGATCTGAATCGCTGAGGGTTGCCTCAGGAGCGGACCGGATCCCGACCGGATCCGGTCGGGATCCGTCATGCGTCTCGTGGTGCGACCGGTCGCGACGTGTGCGTCCCGTTGTGAATCTGGTCGTCCATCCCGTCGTGTTATTCATACCGAAATGTCATAGTCCCGCCTAACTTATATCCGTGCTCTACGGGATCACCGCCGCCGCCACCGCCCTCGTCCTCACCGCCGTGCTCGCCGCCGCCCTGCGGGTCCCCGCGCTGCGGCTGCGGCTGGTCGAGCGGCGCCGGCAGCGGGACGTGCCGCTGTCCGGGGGGCTCGCTGTCGTGCTCGTCACCGGGCTGGTCGTGGGGGGCGGGGAGTGGCTGGGGGTCGCGCCCGCCGCGGAGGGGACGCGGGGGGTGCTCGTCGCCGCGGGGGTCGTCGCCCTGCTCGGGCTCGCCGGTGACGTGTGGCGGCTGCGGCGGCGGGTGCTGGCCGCCGGAACGGCCGTGGCGGCCGCGTGTGTCGTGCCGTACGGGGAGACGGGTGTGGGGACCGGGCTGCTGGCCGTCCTGTGGGTCGTGGCGGTGGTGTTCGGGTTCCGCGGGCTCGACCACGCCGACGGGCTGGCCGGTACGGTCGGGGTGGTCGGCGCCTTCGGGGCGGCGGCCTGTGCCGCCGTCGAGGTGATGGACGGCATCGCGGGGCTGATGAGCGTGCTGGCCGCCGCGCTGACCGGCTTCCTCCTCCACAACTGGCATCCCGCGCGGGTGGCGCTGGGCGGCTGCGGGTCCATGGCCGCGGGATTCGTGATCGCCGTGGGGACCGTGTACGCCCGGGCCGGGTTCGGGCTGGGGGAGAGCGCGGGCGTCCTGTTCGCGCTGACCGCGGTGGTGGCCGCCGACATCGTCCTCGTGCTGGCGTCGCGGCGGCTGAGCGGGCGGAGCGTCACGCGCAGCGGGCCCGATCATCTGGCGCACCGGCTGCGGCGGCTGGGGCTGACCGCGCCGGGGGCGAGTCTGCTGCTGGGGATCGGGGCGTTGTCCGGGATGCTCGTCGGGGTACTCGCGCATGCCGAGTGGATCGGGGCGAGCGCCCTGTGGTGGGTGGCGGGAGGGGCGCTCGTGGTGGTGTTCACACTCTCGCGTGTACCGGTGCACAGTCCTCGACGCAGTGTATCGACGCAGGTCAGAGCGCCGTTGCGTGTAAGGAGCGGATAAGAGTTGAGCCTGCCCGACTCACGTCTGTTGACCGGTTGGGGGTCGTCGTGCACACTTGAGTCCGTTCCACTCAAGTCAGCTGGAGGAATCAACCATGGCACGTGCGGTCGGCATCGACCTGGGCACGACTAACTCCGTCGTCAGCGTTCTGGAGGGCGGCGAGCCCACCGTCATCACCAACGCCGAGGGCGCCAGGACCACGCCGTCCGTCGTCGCCTTCGCCAAGAACGGTGAGGTGCTCGTCGGAGAGGTGGCCAAGCGCCAGGCGGTCACGAACGTGGACCGGACCATCCGCTCCGTGAAGCGTCACATGGGCACCGACTGGAAGATCGAGCTGGACGGGAAGCCCTTCAACCCGCAGCAGATCAGCGCCTTCGTGCTCCAGAAGCTGAAGCGTGACGCCGAGTCCTACCTGGGCGAGAAGGTGACCGACGCGGTCATCACCGTCCCGGCGTACTTCAACGACTCCGAGCGTCAGGCCACGAAGGAGGCCGGCGAGATCGCCGGTCTGAACGTGCTGCGCATCGTCAACGAGCCCACCGCGGCCGCCCTGGCGTACGGCCTCGACAAGGACGACCAGACCATCCTGGTCTTCGACCTCGGTGGCGGTACGTTCGACGTCTCGCTGCTGGAGATCGGCGACGGCGTCGTCGAGGTGAAGGCCACCAACGGTGACAACCACCTCGGTGGTGACGACTGGGACCAGCGCATCGTCGACTACCTGGTCCAGCAGTTCCAGTCCGGCCACGGCGTGGACCTGGGCAAGGACAAGATGGCCCTGCAGCGTCTGCGCGAGGCCGCCGAGAAGGCGAAGATCGAGCTGTCCTCGTCCACCGAGACCTCGATCAACCTGCCCTACATCACCGCCTCCGCCGAGGGCCCCCTGCACCTCGACGAGAAGCTCACCCGCGCCCAGTTCCAGCAGCTGACCGCGGACCTCCTGGAGCGCTGCAAGACGCCGTTCCACAACGTCATCAAGGACGCCGGCATCTCCATCAGCGAGATCGACCACGTCGTCCTGGTCGGCGGCTCCACCCGCATGCCCGCCGTCGCCGAGCTCGTCAAGGAGCTGACCGGCGGCAAGGACGCCAACAAGGGCGTCAACCCGGACGAGGTCGTCGCCATCGGCGCCGCGCTGCAGGCCGGTGTCCTCAAGGGCGAGGTCAAGGACGTCCTGCTCCTCGACGTCACCCCGCTGTCCCTCGGCATCGAGACCAAGGGCGGCATCATGACCAAGCTCATCGAGCGGAACACGACGATCCCGACCAAGCGGTCCGAGATCTTCACCACCGCCGAGGACAACCAGCCGTCCGTGCAGATCCAGGTCTACCAGGGCGAGCGCGAGATCGCGGCGTACAACAAGAAGCTCGGGATGTTCGAGCTGACCGGTCTGCCGCCGGCGCCCCGCGGCGTCCCGCAGATCGAGGTGTCCTTCGACATCGACGCCAACGGCATCATGCACGTGACCGCGAAGGACCTCGGCACGGGCAAGGAGCAGAAGATGACCGTCACCGGCGGCTCCTCGCTGCCGAAGGACGAGGTCGACCGCATGCGCCAGGAGGCCGAGCAGTACGCGGAGGAGGACCACAAGCGCCGCGAGGCCGCCGAGTCCCGCAACCAGGGCGAGCAGCTCGTCTACCAGACCGAGAAGTTCCTCAAGGACAACGAGGACAAGGTCCCGGGCGAGATCAAGACCGAGGTCGAGGAAGCCGTCGCCGAGCTGAAGGAGAAGCTCAAGGGCGAGGACTCCGCCGAGATCCGCACCGCCACCGAGAAGGTCGCGGCCGTCTCGCAGAAGCTCGGCCAGGCCATGTACGCGGACGCGGGTGCGGCCCAGGCCGCCGGTGGTCCCGCCGGTGACGCGGGCGCCGCCGCCGGTGGTGCCAAGGCCGCTGACGACGACGTCGTCGACGCCGAGATCGTCGACGAGGACCGGAAGGACGGTGCCGCGTGACGGAGGAGACCCCGGGCTTCGACGAGCAGCAGCCCGACGTCCCTTCCGGCGCCACCTCCGAAGACGCCGAGCCGAAGGCCGCCTCCCCCTCCGCGGAGGAGGGGGAGGCCCCGGCCGGGGACACGGGCCAGGACGTGGCTCTGGTGGCCCAGCTGGACCAGGCCCGCACGGCGCTCACCGAGCGCACGGCGGACCTCCAGCGCCTCCAGGCCGAATTCCAGAACTACCGCCGCCGGGTCGAGCGCGACCGGATCGCGGTCAAGGAGATCGCCATCGCGAACCTCCTGACCGAGCTCCTGCCCGTGCTCGACGACATCGGCCGCGCGCGCGAGCACGGCGAACTGGTCGGCGGCTTCAAGTCCGTCGCCGAGTCGCTGGAGAGCACCGCGGCGAAGATGGGCCTGCAGCAGTTCGGCAAGGAGGGCGAGCCCTTCGACCCGACGATCCACGAAGCCCTGATGCACAGCTACGCACCGGACGTCACCGAGACGACGTGCGTGGCGATTCTGCAGCCCGGGTACCGGATCGGCGAGCGCACCATCCGCCCCGCGCGGGTGGCCGTGGCCGAACCCCAGCCGGGGGCGCAGACGGTCAAGGCGGACGAGTCCGCCGACGCCGACGACAAGGAGAGCGGTGGCCCGGACGAGGGCTGACGTCATAGACGAAGGGAAGGAGGGGCGTCGAGGATGAGCACCAAGGACTTCATCGAGAAGGACTACTACAAGGTCCTCGGCGTCCCCAAGGACGCCACCGAGGCCGAGATCAAGAAGGCGTACCGGAAGCTCGCCCGCGAGAACCACCCGGACGCCAACAAGGGAAACGTCAAGGCGGAGGAGCGCTTCAAGGAGATCTCCGAGGCCAACGACATCCTCGGCGACCCCAAGAAGCGCAAGGAGTACGACGACGCGCGCGCCCTCTTCGGCAACGGCGGCTTCCGCCCGGGGCCGGGCGGCGCGGGCGGCTCCTTCAACTTCGACCTGGGTGACCTCTTCGGAGGCGGCGCCCAGGGCGGCGGCCAGGGGGCCGGCGGCTTCGGCGGCGGGCTCGGTGACGTTTTCGGGGGCCTGTTCAACCGCGGCGGCGCGGGCGCGGGGACGCGCACCCAGCCGCGGCGCGGCCAGGACATCGAGTCCGAGGTCACGCTCAGCTTCACCGAGGCGATCGAGGGCGCGACCGTCCCGCTGCGGATGTCCTCGCAGTCGCCCTGCAAGGCCTGTTCGGGCACCGGCGACAAGAACGGCACACCACGCGTGTGCCCGACCTGCGTCGGCACCGGGCAGGTCGCCCGGGGCAGCGGCGGCGGCTTCTCCCTGACCGACCCCTGCCCGGACTGCAAGGGCCGCGGCCTGATCGCGGAGAACGCCTGCGAGGTCTGCAAGGGCAGCGGCCGGGCCAAGTCCTCGCGGACCATGCAGGTGCGCATCCCTGCGGGCGTCAGCGACGGCCAGCGGATCCGGCTGCGCGGCAAGGGAGCGCCGGGCGAGCGCGGCGGGCCGGCGGGCGACCTCTACGTCGTCGTGCACGTCGGCGCCCACGCGGTGTTCGGCCGCAAGGACGACAACCTCACGGTCACCGTCCCGGTGACCTTCACCGAGGCGGCCCTCGGCGGCGAGGTGCGGGTGCCCACCCTGGGCGGCCCGCCCGTCACGCTGAAGCTGCCGCCGGGCACGCCCAACGGGCGTACCATGCGCGCCCGGGGCAAGGGCGCGGTCCGCAAGGACGGCACCCGCGGCGACCTCCTGGTCACCGTGGAGGTGAGTGTTCCGGCGGACCTGTCGGGGAAGGCTCGTGACGCACTCGAGGCGTACCGAGAGGCGACTGCGGATGAGGATCCGCGGGCGGATCTGTTCCAGGCCGCGAAGGGAGCATGAGTCAGATGGACGGTCGTCGGCGCAATCCGTATGAACTGACCGAGGAAACCCCGGTCTACGTCATCTCGGTGGCGGCCCAGCTGTCCGGCCTGCACCCGCAGACCCTGCGCCAGTACGACCGGCTGGGTCTGGTCTCCCCGGACCGCACCGCCGGCCGGGGCCGCCGCTACTCGGCCCGTGACATCGAACTGCTGCGCACCGTCCAGCAGTTGTCGCAGGACGAGGGCATCAACCTGGCCGGTATCAAGCGCATCATCGAACTGGAGAACCAGGTCGCCGCGCTCCAGGCCCGGCTGGCCGAGATGCAGGACGCGCTCGACGGTGCGGCGGCGGCGATGCGCCAGCGCGAGGCCGCGGTGCACGCGTCGTACCGCCGCGACCTGGTGCCCTACCAGGAGGTGCAGCAGACCAGCGCGCTGGTGGTGTGGCGGCCGAAGCGGCAGCAGCAGTCCGACTGACGCGCGTACGCAGGTGAAGGGGCCGGGAGTTGACTCCCGGCCCCTTTCGCGTGTTGTGCAGGTCTTGGCCCGGTTTCGCGGGGCCTCCCGTGGATGACGGGGTGGTGTACGCCACCTGAAGGTGATTCCGCAGAGTCTTCACAACACTTGCGGAGCGTGGTGTTGTCATCTCGTTAAGTGGTTCCGCTTGACGCTGGGGGCGCGTCCGCGTTGGCTTTTGAGTCACATGGGCCGCAAAGCTGTGCCCACGTCCGAATCACACGCGAAGTGAGCCCCCGCATGCGTCGTCGTATCTCCATATCCGTGGCCGCGGCCACGATGTCCGTCACGCTCGCCGGCTGCGGCGTGCTCAACGCGACGGGGAGCAGTGACGACGCCAGCCCGGCCAAGGGCAACGACATCACCGTGGGGCTGCTGCTGCCGGAGAAGGCGAACACGCGCTACGAGAACTTCGACTACCCGATCATCAAGCGGAAGGTCGAGTCGCTCACCAACGACAAGGGCCGCGTCGAGTACGCCAACGCCGAGGCGAGCGCGAACAAGCAGGCGGACCAGTTGCAGCAGATGATCGACGACCGGGTCGACGTGATCCTGCTGGACGCCGTGGACGCGAAGGCCATCGCGAGCGGCGTGGAGAAGGCCAAGGAGGCCGGCATTCCGGTCATCGCCTACGACAGGCTGGCCGAGGGCCCGATCGACGCGTACATCTCCTTCGACAACGAGCTGGTCGGCGAGGTCCAGGGCCGCTCCCTGCTGGAGGCCATCGGCGAGAAGGCGAGCCTGTCCGACAAGATCGTCATGATGAACGGCTCGCCGACGGACCCGAACGCCAAGCAGTTCAAGGCCGGGGCGATGTCCGAGCTGAACGGCAAGGTGACCATCGCCGAGTCCTTCGACACCGCGGACTGGAAGCCGGAGAACGCCGAAGCCAACATGGCGAAGGCGATCGCGAAGATCGGCAAGGGGAACATCGCGGCGGTCTACTCCGCCAACGACGGCATGGCGGGCGGCATCGTCAAGGCCCTGGAGGCCGCGGGCGTGAGCGACCTGCCCCCGATCACCGGGCAGGACGCGGAGCTGCCGGCCGTGCAGCGGATCATCAGCGGCGAGCAGTACATGAGCGTGTACAAGTCCTACCCGCAGGAGGCGGAGAACGCCGCGGAGATGGCGGTCGCCAAGGTCCAGGGCCGCGACATCCAGTTCGCCGCCCTCACCCGCGACAAGGTCGACAGCCCCACCGACAAGGGCATCCCGGCGCAGCTCGTGCCGGTGGTCGCGCTCACCAAGGAGAACATCAAGGACACGGTGGTCGCGGACGACATCTACAAGCTGTCGGACATCTGCACGGCCGAGTACAAGGCGGCGTGCCGGGCGATCGGCCTGAAGTAGCCCGGTCACGCGCCGGGTTCACCATCCTCGGCCTCTGCTGCGACGGGACCCGCTCCGGTCCTGCGACCGAACCTGTGACCGGAACCCCCGTCGGACCTGCGACCGCACTGGCGCCGGGCCTGAAGGCGTCCTTGTGGCCGGACGCACCGAGCCCGGTGACAACGGCGTGTAGCGGTGGTTTCCGGTGGTCGCTGCGCGGGGAGCCGTGTTGCGGAGCCCGTCCGGGCCGCGCATAGTTGCGCTGCGGATGACGGGCGGAACCGGGGGTGGGATGGGCGATGGCCGGGCACGGGGCGGATGAGCATCCCCATGGTGCCGACCGGCTGTGCGAGACCGGGGATCGCGTGTACTCCCGGGCCGTACGGCGCGGCCGGGTGCCGCGCCGGGACGCGGAACCGGTGCCCTGCCTGCTGGAACTCGCCCTGCTGCACCCCGACCCCGACGACATGGACTGGCTGGTGCCGACCTCCCCGCAGGAGGTCATGACCCGGCTGCTGCGCGGGATGTACGACGAGGTCAGCGCGAGCCGGCGGCGGGTGGGTTCGGCCGTCGCGGCCGTGGAGTGGTACGCGGGGCTGGGCAACCGGGTGCGGCCGGCCGCACCGGCTGCGGAGGGCCCGGCGATCCGGGTCCTGGACGGACTCGCCCGCATCCAGGCCGCGATGGACGAGGCGACCCAGGCGTGCACGGCAGAGGTCCTCACGGTGCAGCCCGGCGGCATCCGCCGTGAGGCGGAGCTCTCCGAGGGGCTGCACCGGGCGCTGGCGCTGCGCGGCCGGGGCGTGCGGATGCGGGACCTGTACACCCATGTCGCCCGGCACGGGCAGGGGTTGCTGAACTATCTGGAGCTGATGGGCGACGCGGTGGAGGCCCGCACGCTGGACGAGGTGATCGACCGGCTGATCCTCTTCGACCGGACGGTGGCGTTCATCCCCGCCAACTCCGACCGCACGATGGCCCTGGAGCTACGGCATCCGGCGATCGTCGAGTACTTCGTCACGGTCTTCGAACGGCTGTGGCGCCTCGCCATCCCTCTCACGGCCCCGCTCCCCGACACCGGCATCGAGGGCATCTCCCACCGGGAGCAGTCGATCGCGGCGCTGCTGGCGGAGGGGCATCAGGACGCCGTCATCGCGGAACGGCTGGGCATAAGCGTCCGGACGTGCCGGGCGCACATCGCGCGGCTCTCGGAGACGCTGGGGGCGGCGAGCCGTACGCAACTGGGCGTGCGCATCGCCCAGGCGGGTCTGGACGGCCCGCCACACTCCACGACGTCCCTCAATGTTCCTGGTCAAGGATCCCCGAGCGTCCGATGAGGAACCCGAGCTGAGCCCTGCTCTGACTGCCCAGCGTCGCGGCGAGCTTGGCGATGTGCACGCGGGCGGTACGGATGTTCATCCCCAGCCGGTCGGCGATGACGGCGTCGGTGTGGCCTTCGACGAGCAGGGCGGCGATGGCGTGCTGGCGGGGGGTGATGCCGTCGGGGGAGGGCTGGGGGGCGGATGTCGGGTGCATGGGGGTGGCGAGACGCCACAGGCGGTCGAACGTGGTGACCAGGTGGCCCACGAGAGCCGGGTGGCGGATCTCCAGGGCGAGTTTGCCGTCCTTGTCGGCCGGGATGAAGGCCACGGCGCGGTCGACGGCGATGAGGCGGTCGGGCACCTCGTCCAGTGAGCGCACCTCGATGTCGCCCTTCAGCCGCTCGCACCGGGCGGCGATGGTCGGGAAGTGGCGCAGCGTGTGAGGGTAGAGCGTGCGTATCCGGCAGCCCCGGTCCAGCGCGGCCTGGTCGCGGCCGAGCGAGGCGGCGTCGGCGGCCTCGCCGCGTGCCCCGGTGAGTCCGGCGCGGGGCTGGACGGTGACCAGTTCTTCGGAGGCGTCGGCCACGGCGTCGGTGATGGCCCGGTTGATCTGTTCCGTGCCGGTGTGCAGCCGGATCACGGGACTCTCGGTGGCCGCGGGTCCGTGACCGGCGATCCGCATGAGGGAGCCGAACGTCTCGGCCAGCCGTGCCTCACGCTGCCGTTCGTTCGCGATGCGCTCCCCGGTGCTGCGCAGCAGCCGGTGCAGCGCGACGACCGGGGCGACGGGCTCCAGGCGGGCGGGGTCGTCGAGGGCGGGATGCAGCAGGCCGAGGTCGACGAGGCACGGGGCCGAGTGGGCCTCCCCGGCCGGTAACCGTCCCTCGCGCAGTGCCCGCTCGTACAGGTCCGTGCCCGCGGAGCACAGGTCTTCCGTGCCGTGCTCCGGATGCGGTGCGCTCACTGGGGCGCACCCGCGCGTTCCAGGATGCCGGACTGTGCGATGAGGTAGCCGAGCTGGGCGCGGCTCCCGCTGCCCAGGGCGTGCGCGAGCTTGGCGATGTGGGCCCGGCAGGTACGGACGTTCATGCCCAGGCGGCGGGCGATGGCCTCGTCGACATGACCCTCGACCAGAAGCTTGGCGATGGAGTGCTGGAGCTCGGTGATGCCGTCGGGGGCGGTTTCGTAGGGGGCTCCTGCGCTCAGCGGGACGGCTCGGTCCCACATGAACTCGAACACCTTGATCAGGTAGCAGACGAGACCCGGATGACGGAGTTCCAGTGCGACCTTCTGGTCATCGCGGGTGGGGATGAACGCGACCGTCTCGTCGCAGATGATGAGCCGTTCCATCAGCCCGTCGATGGTCCGGTGTTCCACCTTGCCGTCGGAGAACTGGCCCGCGTAGGCCAGCCTTTCGGGGTTGTGCCGCGCCGTGTGGGGATACAGCGTCCGTATGCGCACACCACGTTCGATCAGCGGACGGTCGCGTTCCAGCCCCTGGATCAGGCTGCGTTCGGGCCGGTGACCGCTCGGCTGGATCGTGAGCATCTCGGTCTGGCACTGGGCCGTGGCAAGGTTGAGCGCCGCGTTGATGCGCTCGCTGCCCTCCAGCACGGTGATGGAGTCGCTGGACGTCGTGGTCTGTGCGCTGAGCGCCATGAAAGGGGCGAAGGTGTCGGACAGTTCGATCGACACGCGCCTGCGCTCGGTGATCTCGTTCTCGATGGGATTGAGCCGCTGCGCGAGTGCCACGGCCGGGGGGACGGGGCGCAGCCAGTCCGGGTCGTCGGGGTCCGGGTGGAGAAGGGCGAACTCCATGAGGCAGGGAGCCGCTTCCACGTCCGTTCGCAGAACGCGTCCCGCACGCAGGGCGTTCGCGTAAAGTCGGCCACCTTCCTCGCACATCTCGGTCACCACATGGGGATGTGTCACCTTGGTCCGATTCGTTGTCAAATCTCCACCCCCCAGGGTCCTGAACATGCAGGAACATGATGCATCGATTCTGTGGCCATGACGTGCCCGAATGAGCCATCGTCGTATTCGACGGGGGAAGAGGGGACCTTCAAGTGAGGACGAAGCCGACTATGCGTAACAGAATGCTTCGCTTGGGGCTTGTCGCCGCCTTCTCTGCCGTCGTGGCCTTCGGAACCGTGAGTGGCCTGTCGGACGCGAACGGCGATGACCGGGCGGACAGTGTCTGGCCGGCGGCTGCCAAGAGTCATGTTCTGGCCGACAGTGTGTGGCCGGCGGCGGCCAAGTCCGAGGTGGCCACTGCAGACGGAGCCGGGAGCTGACGTGACCACTCCACCCGACGACCGTTCCTTCCGGCGTGAAATGGCCACCGCCTACCGCTCCGGCTGGCACTTCATCGACCTGGTCACCGCCATCCCCCACAGCGGTGACTCGTTGATGGTGACCGTGTTCGGCGAGCCGGTGGTCGTCACGAGGGACGACGACGAGGACGTACGGGCGTACCGGTGTCTGCGGCGGCCTCGGGGGGCGCCGCAGCCAGTGCGATGTGCCGTACGGTACGGAATGATCTTTGTGAACCTGGACCAAAGGGACCACCGGCAGGTGGAGGCCGACGCTCCCGCCCCGAGGACCATCTCTGCCACCCCCCGCAGTGCCTGACGCGATTCCCCCGTCGTAACAGATCGCTCAGGTGCTTCCCCCCGCAGCGGCGTCACCGTGACCTGAACACGGTGACGCCGCTGCAGTTTTCCGGGATATTTCCGGGTATCGACAAGATTCGGCAGTGGCCGGATCTTGTCGATCAGCGGTGTGGATGTTCACTTGTGTCAACCCCGCCCCATCGCCCGCGTCAGGTGGATCTCGATCACCACGCGCGCCGGATTCGGTGACGGCGTCCTGCCGTAGCGCTCCGCGTAGCGCCGCTCCGCCTCGGCGACCCGGTCCCGCTCCTCGTGGACGAAGGCCCGGCCCTCCAGCGTCGCCCAGCGGCGGCCCTCCAGCTGGCAGACGGCGACGGCCGCCCCTTCCTCACCGGCGGCCCGTACGTACCGCACCTTCGCGCTCCCCCTGTTGGTGATCACCCGAGCCAGACGGGCCTCGGGATCGTATGTGACCCCGACGGGTACCAGGTGCGGAGTGCCGTCCGGGCGGGGAGTCGTCAGGGTGCACAGGTGCCGCTCCCGCCAGAAGCCGAGATACGACGGGTCCGGAGCACCGGGGTCCACGGAGTACTTGGTCGCCATGCCCGGAACTTAGACCCCCGAGCCTCCACGAACCGTCCTTGAGTGCACTAGACTCAACTTTGTGCAAGCCGTTCGGGTCAGTGCAAGGAGGAGAACGCGAACGTGGACGCCGAGCTGACCAACCGGAGCCGGGACGCGATCAACGCTGCCAGCAACCGGGCCGTGACCGAGGGACACGCCGACCTCACCCCTGCCCACCTGCTGCTCGCGCTGCTCCAGGGACAGGACAACGAGAACATCACCGACCTGCTCGCCGCGGTCGACGCCGACCAGGCCGCCGTGCGTTCCGGAGCCGAGCGCGTGCTCGCCGGGCTCCCGAGCGTGACCGGGTCGACCGTCGCGCCGCCCCAGCCCAACCGCGAGATGCTGGCCGTCGTCGCCGACGCGCAGGCCCGCGCCAAGGACCTGGGCGACGAGTACCTCTCCACCGAGCATCTCCTCATCGCCCTCGCCGCGAAGGGCGGCGCGGCCGGCGAGGTGCTGTCCCGGCAGGGTGCCGACGCCAAGAAGCTGCAGGCCGCCTTCCAGAAGACACGAGGACAGCGCCGCGTGACCACCGCAGACCCCGAGGGCCAGTACAAGGCCCTGGAGAAGTTCGGGACCGACTTCACCGCCGCCGCGCGCGAGGGCAGGCTCGACCCCGTCATCGGCCGGGACCAGGAGATCCGACGCGTGGTGCAGGTGCTGTCCCGGCGGACCAAGAACAACCCCGTGCTGATCGGTGAGCCCGGCGTCGGCAAGACCGCCGTCGTGGAGGGGCTCGCCCAGCGGATCGTGAAGGGCGACGTGCCCGAGTCGCTGAAGGACAAGCGGCTCGTCGCGCTCGACCTGGGCGCGATGGTCGCCGGGGCGAAGTACCGGGGCGAGTTCGAGGAGCGGCTGAAGACCGTCCTCGCCGAGATCAAGGACTCCGACGGGCAGATCATCACCTTCATCGACGAGCTGCACACCGTCGTCGGGGCCGGTGCCGGCGGCGACTCCGCCATGGACGCCGGGAACATGCTGAAGCCCATGCTCGCGCGCGGTGAGCTGCGCATGGTCGGTGCGACGACCCTCGACGAGTACCGCGAGCGGATCGAGAAGGACCCCGCCCTGGAGCGGCGCTTCCAGCAGGTACTGGTGGCCGAGCCGACCGTCGAGGACTCCATCGCGATCCTGCGCGGACTCAAGGGCCGCTACGAGGCCCACCACAAGGTCCAGATCGCCGACAGCGCGCTCGTCGCCGCCGCGTCGCTGTCCGACCGGTACATCACCTCCCGCTTCCTGCCCGACAAGGCCATCGACCTCGTCGACGAGGCGGCCTCCCGGCTGCGCATGGAGATCGACTCCTCGCCCGTCGAGATCGACGAACTCCAGCGCGCCGTCGACCGGCTCAAGATGGAGGAGCTGGCGATCGGCAAGGAGACCGACGCCGCCTCCCGCGAGCGCCTGGACAAGCTGCGCCGCGACCTCGCCGACAAGGAGGAGGAGCTGCGCGGCCTCACCGCCCGCTGGGAGAAGGAGAAGCAGTCCCTCAACCGCGTCGGTGAGCTGAAGGAACGCCTCGACGAGATCCGCGGCCAGGCCGAACGCGCCCAGCGCGACGGCGACTTCGACACCGCCTCCAAGCTCCTCTACGGCGAGATCCCCGCCCTGGAGAAGGAGTTGGAGGCCGCCTCCGAGGCAGAGGAGGAGGTTGCCAAGGACACCATGGTCAAGGAGGAGGTCGGCTCCGACGACATCGCCGACGTCGTCGCCTCCTGGACCGGCATCCCCGCCGGGCGGCTGATGGAGGGCGAGACGCAGAAGCTGCTGCGCATGGAGGACGAGCTGGGCAAGCGGCTCATCGGCCAGACCGAGGCCGTGCGCGCGGTGAGCGATGCCGTGCGGCGCTCCCGTGCCGGGATCGCCGACCCGGACCGGCCCACCGGGTCGTTCCTCTTCCTCGGCCCGACCGGCGTCGGCAAGACCGAACTGGCCAAGGCCCTCGCCGACTTCCTCTTCGACGACGAGCGGGCGATGGTCCGCATCGACATGTCGGAGTACGGCGAGAAGCACAGCGTGGCCCGCCTCGTCGGCGCCCCGCCCGGCTACGTCGGCTACGAGGAGGGCGGTCAGCTCACCGAGGCCGTACGCCGCCGTCCGTACTCGGTCGTGCTGCTGGACGAGGTGGAGAAGGCCCACCCGGAGGTCTTCGACATCCTGCTCCAGGTGCTGGACGACGGGCGCCTGACGGACGGCCAGGGCCGCACGGTCGACTTCCGCAACACCATCCTCGTCCTGACGTCGAACCTGGGCAGCCAGTTCCTGGTCGACCCGGTGACCAGCGAGCAGGAGAAGCGGGAGCAGGTGCTGGAGGTGGTCCGCACCTCCTTCAAGCCGGAGTTCCTCAACCGCCTGGACGACCTGGTCGTCTTCTCGGCGCTGACCAAGCCCGAGCTGGAACGCATCGCGAAGCTCCAGTTGGAGCGCCTGGCCAAGCGGCTCGCCGAGCGGCGGCTCACCCTGGACATCACGCCGGATGCGCTGGCCTGGCTCGCGGAGGAGGGCATGGACCCGGCGTACGGCGCCCGGCCGCTGCGGCGGCTCGTCCAGTCGGCCATCGGCGACCGGCTCGCCAAGGAGATCCTGTCCGGCGAGATCAAGGACGGCGACACGGTCCGGGTGGACCGCTTCGAGGACGGGCTCCTGGTCGGACCGGCCACCGGAAAGACCCTCTGAACGGCCCGCCCTGACGTCGGCCCACCGTGCACTTCCGGAGCCCGCCCTTCATATCGGCCCGCCCCGCACTTCCGGGGCGGGCCGATATGTGCCGCTCCGCTCTTCGGGGGTGGGCCGATTCGTGCCGCTCCGCACTTCCGGGGCGGGCCGATTCGTGCCGCTCCGCTCTCAAGGGCGTCCGATTCGTGCCGCTTCGCGCCCGCCGAGGCCGGGCGCGGTGATCGGCGGGTGCGCCGGGAGTCGTCAGCGGCGCTGCCGCCCGGACAGCACTATTCGGCCAACTCGCCACCCCCCTCCCGCGTTCCGCATCTTCCGCTTCCCGGCATCGTCGCGGCGCGCGGCCGTGTTCGAACGACTTTTCGTTTCCGGCTCGCCGATTCCGCTCAGGGGGCGGTTCTCGGCCATGTCCTGTCGGCCCTCTGTCCGCATGTTGCTGGTGTGCCTAAAGTGGCCGGGCTGCCAGATGAAGTGGACCTGACCAGTCCGTCCTGGTGCGTTGACCATCCACGGGGGGATTCAGCCATGCATGTCATCCTGCGCGCCTTCACGCCGCCGCCTGCCCGCTGACGGGGAGGGAACACCCAGCGGCCCGCGCCCGGACAGCGGCGGCCCCCGCAACCTTTCCGCTCGGCGAGAACGCGTCCGCGTTCCCCTGCCGACGTTCCCTCCGCACAGGTGACCAGCCCCTGTCCGGTGCACAGCCCAGCCCTCGCGTGTCCCCACTCCAGCCAGAAGGAATGCCCATGCGCAAGCTCCTGACCGCAGCCGGTCTCACCTCCTCCGCCGTCGCCCTCGGCGTGCTGCTCGCCAGCCCGGCCGCCGCCTGGACGGCCTCGTCCCAGTTCGACGTCGTCTTCCCCGGCCAGAAGCCCCAGACGACCTATTTCGTGGAGAACACCGGCGCGCACACCACGTCGAACGGCAACATGACCGGGAAGTCGGTCGTCTACTGGCAGCTCGGCGTCGACCAGGTGATCGACGCCTCGAAGCGGTTCACCAGCTTCAAGATCACCACGCGGGTCGAGGCCCGCCTCGGCAAGACCGCCGAAGACGAGGTCGTCACCAAGAAGACGTGTGACATGACCGCGGTCCTCAACGACCACTACGCGTGGTCCTACGACTCTCCGGAGAACACCTGCGTCGCCCCGTCCGCCACCTACGACGGTGAGCTGTGGTGGTCGTCGGACGCCACCATCGTCTACGACATCGAGGGGGACGGAAAGGGCGCCATCACCCAGGAGCTCCCCGGCACCGCCCTCATCCACGGCTGACCGGCGGAAACGCATCGCCCTTCCACGACACCGCTCCGGAGAACAGACGTGATACGCAAATCGCTGACCGCCGCCCTCGTCGCCACCGCCTCGGCCACCGTGCTCGTGCTCACCAGCGGCACGGTGGTGCACGCGGGCGAGGAGCCCACCTCCGAGCCGACGGTCACCGCCACGCCGGCGGACGAGGCACCGGCCACCCAGGTGATCGCCGAGTACAACGGGCGGGAGATCAACCTCGCCGAGTCGTGGGAGGGCGCCGACAGCTGCACCGAGCTGCCCAGCGGTGAGGTGCACTGCTACGACTCGGACACCGAGGCGTTGGCCGACCCCGAGCTGCCCGCGGAGATCCGCGAGCAGACGCGGAAGGCCACCGCCGCCCCGGCCGCCGCCCCCGCCGGAGCCCGCGCGGCCGCCGCGCCGCCCGACAACTGCGTCGCCGACTACTGGTGCCTGTACATGGACGCCAACTACAAGGGCAGGCTCCTGCGGCTGTTCTCCGACGGCAAGAAGGACCTCGACGAATGGGGCTGCCGGGACAAGCTGAGCTCCGTCTACTACTGGGTCGGCCGCTACTCGGTGAACTACGGCGACGCGAAGATCACCGACCTGCGCTCCTGGCCCGTCGAGGACCGGGTCCGGCGCCTCGACCCGCCGCGCGGCTATTCCAACTTCCGCAACCTGGACTATCCGGGCGGCGGGAACTGGAACGACAAGGTCGACATCTTCGAGGTGCGGCGCGCCTGACAGGTGCGCCGGGGCTGCGGCGAGGTACCCGGTGTTTCCGCCCTCCGGCCGGATCCTGTCAGCCGTGGGCTGACGGGGCCGGTCGGGGCTTGCCACCCCCCTCCCCGCATGGGGGAGGATGGCGGAATCCGTACGAAGGGAAATTCACGGTGACCATCGACCCGTCCTCGATTCCGAACTTCGGGGGCCAGCCCGAGCCGCAGCCCGGCGGTCCGGCCGGCCCCGTCGTCCCGGATCAGGACCTCGTGAAGCAGCTCCTCGACCAGATGGAGCTCAAGTACGTCGTCGACGACGAGGGAGACCTCGCGGCGCCGTGGGAGCAGTTCCGCACCTACTTCATGTTCCGGGGAGAGGGAGACCAGCAGGTCTTCTCCGTGCGGACGTTCTACGACCGGCCCCACGAGATCGAGGCCAAGCCGCAGATCCTCGAGTCGATCGACGACTGGAACCGCCGCACCCTGTGGCCCAAGGTCTACAGCCACACCCACGACGACGGCACGGTCCGCCTGATCGGCGAGGCCCAGATGCTGATCGGCATGGGCGTGAGCCTGGAGCACTTCGTCTCCTCGACGGTCAGCTGGGTGCGCGCCGCGATCGAGTTCGACAAGTGGCTCGTCGAGCAGCTCGGTCTCGAAGAGGAGATCAACGAGGCGGAGAAGCCCGAGGACGACGAGTAGGCCCCCCGCCGGGCCCCTGCGGCGCGTCGGCGCGTACGAGCGAGTACGCGCTGTACGCGCCGTCTGCTTTTTCCGGTGCCTTCCGGATGCCCTCCGGATGCCCTCCGGATCGCTTCGATCACCGCGTGGCGCCGTACCGGGCGGAGGGAGGGGCGGCCACGCTCCGGCCCTCCAGATCGGCGGGCCCTTCTCGGCTGCCGCTGCCGCTGCCGCCGACGGCGTCGGGCGGAAGTCGCAGCTCCGCCCACACCGTCTTGCCCACCGGGCGGCGAGGTGCCGACCCCCAGCGCGCGGCCAGGGCGTCCACCAGGAGCAGTCCCCGGCCGGACTCGCCTTCGGGATGCGACGAGGGCGCCACCGTGGGCAGTCGCTTCGCGGAGGCGGCGTCCGCGACCTCGATGCGCAGCAGGGCCGCAGCCCGGTCGAGGGCGAGCCGGAGACCGAAGTCCCGGCCGGGGACCCGGCCGTGTCGTACGGCGTTCGCCGCGAGTTCGCCGACGACGAGGGCGACCGCACACGTGGCGTCCGATGCCGGAGGGTAGCCCCCTTGCTCCATCCATCGGACCGCGTGCCGCCGGGCGAGCCGCGCACCGTGCGGGGAGGAGGGGAACCGCAGGGTGAGCGGTCGGGGTTCATGCCCGTCATGCCCGTCCCCCGGGGTGGCGGTTTCTGTCAGCACGGCCTGTCCGTCCCTTTCCGTGGAGCGAAGGTGTGTCGCGACGCACACGAGTCATCACGTTCCGTACTCAAGGATCGACGGATCGTCCTACGCTCGACAGGTGGTGCAGCCTTACTTTTGAGGCGGTAAGGAACGGAAGTGATGCTTTGGTCAACGGAATTGACCCCAGTGCGTCGATGGCCGCCCTGTTCGGTGCGCGGGTGCGCAGGCTCCGTACGGCGGCGGGACTGACCCAGGCCGAGCTGGGCGACCGAACGCATGTGGTGAGCACGCGGATCACGCAGGTCGAGCGGGCTTCCGGAGCGAGGCCGACGCTGGAGCTGGCGCGTGCGCTGGACGCGGCCCTCGGCGCGGACGAGTTGCTGGTGGAGCTGTGGCCGCACGTGTACCGGGAGGCGTTCCCGGACTGGTCGCGGAGGTTCATGGAGTACTCGGAGCGGGCGGTGGCCATCCGCGAGTACGCGTCTCACGTGGTCCCCGGCTTGCTGCAGACCGGGGACTACGCGCGTGCGGTGCTGAGCGTCGGCCGGACACTCGGCAGCGAGGAGCAGCTGGAGGAACGGGTCGCCCTTCGCCTGGGACGGCAGGAGCGTCTCGGTACGCCCGGCCGGCCCGAGCTGTGGGCGGTCCTCGACGAAGCGGTGCTCCGGCGACCGGTCGGCGGCCCGGCGGTGATGCGTGAGCAGTTGGAGCGACTGCTCGGCACCAGGGCGGAACACCACATCACCGTGCAGGTACTGCCGTTCGACCAGGGCGAGCACGACGTCATGGGCGGTTCGCTCACGGTGCTCACCCTGCCGGACGGCTCGGAGGTCGCCTACACGGAAGGCGCGCACCACGGCCAACTCATCGAGGATCCGGACGAGGTCAGGGACTTCGCGCTGACTTACGATCGGCTGCGGGCGGCAGCTCTGCCCCCGCTCATGTCGCTCGACATGATCCGATCCGTGATGGAGGACAACCACCGTGGAGCGAACGTCCCGTCCCGATCTGAACGGCGTCGTCTGGCGCAAGAGCAGCTACAGCAATCAGGAGGGCGGCAACTGCGTGGAGGTGGCCGACGGGTTCCGAGGGGCCGTCGTCCCGGTCCGTGACAGCAAGGCCCCGCAGGGCCCGGCGCTGTGCTTCCAAGCAGCTTCCTGGGCCGCTTTCATAGGCGGGTTGAAGGCCGGGCGGGACCGTTCCTGAGGCAGCCGGACTCCGGTCGCCGCCCGCATTCCGGGCTCACCGGGCCCTTGTCCGCGAGGGTCCGGCGGGCCGCTGACCTCCTGAAAGAACCGGGGAAAGAACTACCCGCCCACCCACCCTCCCCACGCCGGAAGGCGGGCATCACCCGTCCGAGTGACCGGCTTGCAGCGGCGGGTAACGGACCGTTACGTTCGCCGCGACAACCGCAAACAGATACGGCCCCCGGCCGGGACTGGCATCCCGATCGAGGGCCTGACCGATCAGGAAGTGAACGCCTTCCCGATGGATGACTCGCAGTCTAACGCGCGCCTGCGCGCCGACGCCGGAGTTCCGACCTCCGGTGTGATCCATGTACGCACCCGGCTGACGGCCGACTTCACGGTGATCTCCAACGCCCTCGTCCAGCGACGCGGCAGCGCGGTCACGATCGGCGTCGCGGCGTACATCTCCTCCCTTCCCGACGGCTCCTCCGTCACCATCACCGCCCTGTGCGGGCACTTCAGTGAGGGCGAGATCCTCATCTCGCGCGCGCTCAGGGAACTCGAAGCGGCCGGATACCTGGAACGCCGCCGCGAGCGCCTGCCCACCGGCCAGGTCCGCACCCGGACGTACTTCTACGACGTGCCCGGCGATGACGACCCGCCCGAGCCGCCGAAGCCGCGCCGGCCCCGGTTCGCCGTCCGGGAGGCGCCCCGACGGGACGCGGTGCTCGCGCCCGGTCTTGCGGAGCTGGGAAGCGCGGTGCTCGCTCCTGGTCCCGGGGAGCCCGGAAGCGCGGTGCTTGTGCCTGGTCCCGGGGAGCCCGGAAGCGCGGGGCTGGTGCCCGGTCCCCGGGGGCCCGCGAGCGCGGTGCCCGTGCTCGCCGACGCGGACCCCGAGGCCGTCGCCGTACTGACCGCCCTGCGCCGGGTGGACCCCCGGCTCGTGCTCTCCGCACAGGAGGCCGCCCGGCTGGCACCGGCCGTCGCCGAGTGGCTGGAGGCCGGTGTGGGGCCTCGGGAGATCACGGAGTTGCTGACCGTACGGCTCCCTGACCGCTTCCGGGCCCGCCCCGCAAGCGTCCTCGCCTTCCGCTTGAGGGAAACCCCGCTGCCGCTGCCGCCGCCTGCCCCGCTTCCGCCGGACGTGGGACGCCCGGTCGTGCTGCCCTTGCAGACCTGCGACGGCTGCGAGCGCGCCTTCCGCGCCGAGGGGCCCGGACACTGCCGAAGCTGCCGGGAGCGCCTCATCGGGGAGCCTCTGCGCGCGGCCGGATGAGCCGGTGAACGGGTGTGCAGCCCGCTCCCAGGATGGCAGCGCACCGCCCTGACCAGCACCGGGGCAGCTGGGCCGCACCGCTGGGCTCGGTGACGCGGCACTGTCCGTCGTATCCTGACCACACACGGGAAGGAGCCGTCCATGAGCGTCGACGCGATCGTGAACACCGAGTTCCCCAAGGGTTACACGGTCCTGTTCGGGGCTGACGGCAAGGTGATCATGACCCCGCAGAGCGTCGAGCACTCCAGCACGATCAAGTCCATGCAGTACGACACGGTCGTGTCCCTCGGACGCCATGCGAAGACCGTCTCCGACGTCTACATCGACTTCCCCGCCGACGAGAACTCCGCTCCCGATCTGGCGATCCTCCGCGAAGACGCCCGCCGGGAGGGCAAGCGCTACAGCTTCGAGGACGTCCTGCTGATCTCCGAGGTCGTCTCGACCTCCTCCGCACGCAAGGACTACGACGACTGCACCGCGAAGTACGGCCGCTACGGCATCCCGATCTACCTGGTCGTCGACCCCTACGCGCAGGAAGTCGTCCTCCACACCCAGCCGACCACCACCGGCTACATCGCGGCGCACACCCACCAGTACGGCACGGGCAAGCTCCCTATCCCCCTGGCCGACGGCCGCACCTTCACCCTCGATCTCGACGAGCTCCCGCGTCCGGAGCCCGAGGCAGACGCCCGTTGACGACGGAGTCCCGGTGCGGCGGCGCGGGTGCGTGGCGGCTCGGGGCAGCCGTGTACGTGTGGCCGGTACGCCGGATTTCCCGGAGGTGGGAATTTCCGGAGGTGGGAATTCCGGAGGCGCGTTGATATCAACGGTGCTGGAATCGTGGAGGGCCTCGCCGAGGAGAATCATTGAGCGCGCGCATCCTGATCGCCGAAGATGACGAAAAACAATCTCGTCTCATCCGGATCTATCTGGAACGGGAAGGCAACGCCGTGCAGGTCGTGGCCGACGGCCGGGCAGCGCTGGAACGGGCACGCTCGACGGCGCCGGATCTCATCGTCCTCGATGTGATGCTGCCACTCGTCGACGGACTCGACGTATGCCGCATCCTGCGTGCCGAGGGCCACGAGGTTCCGATTCTGCTGCTGACCGCGCGGAGCACCGAGGAGGACATGCTCCTCGGCCTCGACCTGGGGGCCGACGACTACCTCACCAAGCCGTACAGCCCCCGCGAACTCACCGCACGGGTACGGGCGCTGTTGCGGCGCTCCAGGAAAACCGGCGCGGCCGGGAGCGAGGTGCTGCGGGTCGGCGCGGTCGAACTGGACACCGCCCGCTTCGAGGTCCGGGTGACAGGCCGTCCGGTGGCCCTGACTTCCAAGGAGTTCTCGATACTGGAGGCCCTGGCCCGCGAGCCGGGGCGGGTGTTCACCCGGGCCCAGATCATCGAGCGCGCCTTCGGCTTCGACAGCGACGTGCTCGAGCGCACGGTGGACGCCCATGTGCGCAACCTGCGCCGGAAGCTGGGGGACGACCCCGCCCGGCCGCGCCATCTGGAGACCGTGTACGGCCGGGGATACCGCCTGGTGGACGGCCAGTAGTGCTTCCTCAGGTTGGGGGCCAGGCGCCCGCCTGAGCCGCGCGAGGGGTCCTGACCGGGCCGGTCAGCCGGCGTCGGCCGACGGCCCGGTCGCGGCGAGCGTGACGGTGAAGGTCGTGCCGACGCCGACGGTGCTCTCCACGGCGATCGTCCCCTGGTGGTCGGTCACGATCTGGCGGGCGATGGACAGCCCCAGGCCACTTCCTCCGGTGGCGCGGCCCCGCGCCGCGTCCGCCCGCCAGAAGCGGTCGAAGAGATGCGGCAGGTCCTCGGCGGGAATCCCCTTTCCGGTGTCCCGCACCTGGAGGAACGCGAGATCGCCCTGCCGCGCCAGGGCCAGTGTCACCGTGCCGCCCGGTGCCGTGGCCCGCAGTGCGTTGCCGACCAGATTGCCGACGACCTGGCGCAGCCGGTCGGCGTCGGCGACGACGTCCACAGGCCGCGGCGCCTCGAGCCGCAGCGCGACACCTGCCGCGTCGGCCTGGGCACGGTGAGCCGTGCCCGCGGCTTCGAGGAGCTCGCGCAAGTCGACGCGGCCCCGGTGGTAGGTGAGCGCACCGGCCTCGGCCAGCGCGAGATCCTGCAGGTCGTCGACGATCCGCTGCTGCAGCAGCGCCTCCTCGTGGAGGGAGTCGAGCAGCTCCGGGGTCGGCTCGACGACCCCGTCCCGCAGTGCCTCCAGATAGCCGCGCAGATTGGCCAGCGGGGTGCGCAGCTCGTGGGCGATGTCACCGGTGAGGCGGCGCTGGCGTTCCTCGCCGGCCTGGATGGACTCCGCCATCCGGTTGAAGGCACGGCCGAGTTGGGCGATCTCGTCCCGGCCGGAGACGGGCACCCGCCGCCCCAGGTCCCCCTCGCCCAGACCCCCGGCGGCCAGGGTCATGGCACGGACCGGGCGCAGCACCGCCCGGCTCAGGAGCAGCGCGCCGAGCACGGCGGCGAGGGCGACGCCGCCCGCGACGGCCATCGTGGGTGCCGCGGCGAGGCTGGGCGGGGACTCGTCCCGGACGCCGAGACGGATCACCAGGCGTGGCGGGGCGGCGGAGCCCACGCGCTCGTTGAACACCCGCTGCAGGCAGGTGGTGAACTGCTGCTCCGATTCGCAGGTCCGGATCACCTCGAGGTCCTGCGGAGTCTGCGGGTCCGGTTCGCCTTTCGGCTCCTCGCACTGTTCCGGCCGGCGCTCGGTGCCGATCCGCGGCACGCCGGTGTCGTCCGGCCGGGCCGTCACCTCGGCCCCCGCCCGGGTCAGACAGGCCGCGTACACCGCTTCGGCGCGGTACTGGGCGATCGCGGTCGCCGTCAGCTTCATCGAGGTCCGCGGCAGCTGTCGCGCGGGGATCCGCAGGACGGGACGCGGGTCGACCAGCACGGGCGGCTGGTTGCTCACAGGGCGGGGGGTACGGCCCTCGAGCGCGTCGGAATCGGCGAGCAGGACGTCGTTCTCGGTGGCGACCCGGATGCGCTGGCCGGTGTCCTCGGCCAGGCGCCGCACCGTCGGTGAGAGGCCTTCCCAGGTGCTGTGCGCGAACCCGTACGCGCGGAGGTCGCCGGTGATCCGGGAGACCTCCTGCCGTCCCGCGGTGACACTCTCCTGGACCTGGCGGTTCGCCTGACGCAGCGTCAGCCAGCCGGTGGCGGCGGTGGCGGCCATCGCGACCAGCATCAGCAGGCCGAGTACCCGAAGCCGGAAGCTCATCGCGTGCCACCCCGCCCAGCTGCGAGGACGTGTGTGCCGGGCGGGACCCGGACGCTCGTCAAGGGGGCGCTCCCGGCCGAAAGGGCAGTGGAGTGGCGTATTTCCGCTTCCGGCATTTTCGGCCTCTCATGGGCAGTAATTGGACGGTTAAGGGCGGAATAATTTCTTCAGCGTCTCTTTGGCTGTGATCGTACTGACGCCACTTGCACCCCGATTGGTGCAGTGGTCGCTGTTTCGCTCAGGTGTCGTCCGACGGCCCGGGGAAGCAGTGCCGACAGAGAACGCATTCATGGGGGTTCAAAGTGAAGCGTCGAATTGCAGCTGTCGTACCCGCCCTTGCGGCGGTGGCCATGGCCGTCCCGCTCGCCCTCTCCACCCCGGCCACCGCGGCCGCGTCCTGCGGCAGGACCGCCTCCGACATGGACAGCAGCGCCTGGAACAGGACGGCCAACGGCGCCAACGAGAGAAGCGGCTCCAGCACCAACTGCGCCAGCAACGGCATCGCCTACAACACCCACCGCCTCGACTACCACTGTTACACGCGCATCGGCAGCGGCAACGAGACCTGGACGTACCTCCGGAACGACACCACCGGTACGTCCGGCTGGGTCCGCGACGACCTGCTGAGCGACGGCGGCAGCCTCGTCTACTGCGGCTTCTAGTACGCTCGCCGGCCCTCCCGCAGGAGTGCCGGGCAAGCAGGAGTGATGGTGCATCAGGGGCGGTCTCACCGAGGCCGCCCCTCACGCGTACGGCCGCCCGCCGACTCGTTCGGCCGCCCCGACTCGTTCGGCGGACGGGCCGCTCAGGAGCCGGACAGGGCCTCCGTCGGTGACAGCCGGCTCGCCCGTACCGCCGGATACAGTCCGGCGACCATGCCGATGACCAGGGTGCAGCCGATGCCCGCGGCACTCGCCCACACCGGGACGACCGTCGGCCAGTCGCGGCTGAGGGCGTAGACCGCAGTGATCGCCGTCCCCAGCACCGTCCCGCCGAGGCCGCCGATGAGCGACAGCAGCAGCGACTCCGTCACGAACTGGGTCCGGATCTGGCCGCGGGTCGCCCCCAGCGCCCGGCGCAGGCCGATCTCGGGGCGCCGCTCCAGGACCGAGATGACCATCGTGTTGCCGACCCCGACGCCACCGACGAGCAACGCCACTCCACCGAGGCCGAGCAGCAGCCCGGTGAGCGCCGACTCGGTGGCCTCGCGGGCGGCGAGCGCGTCGGAGGGCCGGGAGATCCGGACCTGCCCCGGTTTCTCGGGGTACGCCGTGGCCGGCAGCACGCCCCGTACCGCCGCGATCTGGCTGTCCTCGGCGCGGACGTAGACCGTCGACGGATGGCCGTCGAAGCGCAGGTACGTCCGGGCCGCCGGCCAGCCGACCAGCGCCGCGCTGTCGAGTTCCGGCGCGAGCGGTACGGGATCGAGGACGCCGACGAGGGAGAACCAGCGGTCGCCCAGCCAGACCCGGGTCCCCGGTGTGTACACGTCGAGCCGGACCGCGGCCGTGGAGCCGAGCACGACCGCCGGGTACTGCTCCGTCGCGGAATCCAGCCAGCGGCCCCGGCGGACGTGGCCGCCGACGGCCGGGAGCAGGCGCCTGTCGGCCGCGAGGACCTCCAGGGAGCCGGTGCGTCCGATGGCGATGTGCTCATTGCGGTAGATGTGCGCGTCGGTCGCGCCGGTGGCGGCGACCTGCTGCACGGGCGGGATGCGGCCGATCATCGGGACGGCCTCGTGGGGCAGTTCGGCCTCGGTGCCGTCGAGTGAGTCGCCGGGGGCGACGCGCAGCAGGTTGGTGCCGAGCGCGTCGAGTCGGCGGTCCACCTCCGCCCGGCCGGAGCCGGAGATCCCGACCACCGCGATCATGGCGGCGACGCCGATCGCGATCCCGAGCGCGGAGAGGAAGATCCGCAGGGGCCGCGTCCGCAGCCCGGTCCCGCCGAGCCGCACGATGTCCTGGGGACCGAGGCGGGCGGCCCGCAGCCGGCCGCCCGTGCCACCGACGTCATCGCCCGCTCGTCCGCGGCCACGTCCGTCGCTTCCGCGGGGGCGGCTCCCGCGGGGGCCGGACGGCAGGGTCGGCGGGGCGTCGTCCATGGGCGGGCCGTTCGTCGTGCCGTCGGTCATCGGACCGCCTCGCTCGAAGCGTCGTCCTGCGCCTCGCTCGGCGCGTCGCTCGGCGCGTCGTCCGGCGCGGAATCGGTCGCGGTGTCCGCCACCACGCGGCCGTCGCGCATCTCGATACGGCGGGGCAGCCCGGCCGCGATCTCCCGGTCGTGGGTGATGATCACGACGGTGGTCCCGGCGGCGTTCAGCTCGTGCAGCAGACCGAGTACGGCCTCTCCGGAAGCGGAGTCCAGGTTGCCGGTCGGCTCGTCCGCCAGCAGGACCGCCGGTTCGCCGATCACCGCCCGGGCCACCGCCACCCGCTGGCGCTCGCCGCCGGACAACTGGTGCGGGAGGTGGTGGACGCGGTGGCTGAGGCCGACGCGTTCCAGCGCCGCCGCCGCGCGGGCCCGGCGACGGCGCAGCGGTACTCCGGCGTACAGCAGCCCGTCGGCCACGGAGTCCAGGACCGGAACCCCTACCGCCAGATGGAACTGCTGGAAGACGAAGCCGATCCGGGTGGCCCGCAGCGCCGACACCTCACGGTCCGTCAGCCTTGCCACGTCGTGGCCGTCGACCAGCACGCGCCCGGCGGTGGGCCGGTCGAGGCTGCCCATGAGGTTCAGCATGCTGGACTTGCCCGAGCCCGACGGGCCGACGACCGCGACGAGTTCGCCGCGCCCGATGCGCAAGGTCACGTCCCGTACCGCCGCCACACCACCGGGGTACGTCTTGGAGACCGCGTCGAACTCCACGACCGCCGATGCTCCGCTCACTCCGGGATCCTCACGTTCATGCCCTCGCGCACCGCGCTTCCGCTCACTCCGGGATCCTCACGTTCATGCCCTCGCGCACCGCGCTTCCGCTCACTTCCACGCGGCCGTCCGCGAAGAGCCCGGTCTTCACCGCGACGAACCGGCCGTCCGCGGTCTCCAGGCCGTGGCCGCCCTCGGCCAGGGCGACCAGCGCGGCGACCGGGACGGTGAGGACGTCCACCCGTTCCCGCCCCACGTACTCGACGGTGACCGGCGCGCTCTCCAGCCGCCCCACGGACTTCTGGTCCTTGATGGTGATGGTCACCGGAACCGTCGGTGTCGCGGAGTCACCCTCCCCGCCTCCCTCCTCGGGCGCGGTCGCGCTCTTTCCCACCGAGGCCACCTCGCCCTTCACCGATTTCCCGTCGGGCAGCCCGATCGTGACGGCGGCGCCGCGCACGGCCCAGGAGTCCTCCGCCGCCGAGGCGTTGACGACGACCTTCCGGGACGTACCGGTGTACCTGAGGGCGTCATCGGTGGCCGGTGAGCCGAGCCGGACACCCGCGTGGCCGATCCGTACCTTGCCGGTGGAGTAGACGACGTCCCCGATACCGACCGTGCCGGTCCGGGGAAGCCCGAGGGACTTCTGCCAGCGCTTGACGGCGCGGGCGGTGAGCTCGGTGAACTCCTCGTCGACGGTGAAGCCGGTGTAGCCGAGAGCGGCGAGATTGCTCTCGAACTGCAGGACGTCCATCCCGCGCAGCGTGTCCCCACTCCTGCCGGCCCCGGCCCCAGTCCCGACGGCCCCGGCCTCGGCGCCACCCGGCGTCGGCGACCCGGACCCGGAGGGGTCCGGAGCCCCGGAGTTCCCGTCCGTGCGGCCCTTGGCACCGGAGCCCTGGGTGTCCCCCTGGCTCCCGGCCTCCTGCCGGGTGCCCTGCTGGGCGCCCGAGCTCAGGCCCAGCTCCCGGTACATCGGCAGCGTCCCGTACAGCAGCACCACCGGCCGGTCGTCGACGCGCAGCAGAGTGCCGCCGCGCTTCACGGTCGTGCCCTCCGCGGGCAGCCAGGTCACGGTGCCCGTGGCCTTGACGGGCAGCGGCATCTCGGAGCCGTAGCCCAACTGTCCGTCCACCGTGGTGCGTTCGGTCAGTGTGGTCCGGGTGACCGGGACGGTGGAGCCCGATCGGGGCGGGGCGGAGGAGCCTTCATCCGCCCTGTCTCCGCCGAGGCCCAGCGCGCCGACCACGGCGACTGCCGCCACGACGACCAGGGCAGACGCCACCAGGACCGTTCGCCGTCCGCGCCGACCGCGAGGCGGCGGCGCGGGAGCCGCCCCGCGCTCGTGATCGGTCTGCACAACCGTCTCCGCCGTCATCAGCCCTTGCCCGCGGGCTGGTCCGCCGGGTCCCCGATGATCGGAGCGCAGACACGGGTGGCACGCTTGGCCCCCGCCGACGTCTGGTTCCACTCGGAGCCCTGCGCGGTCCCGTCGGGGCCGGGATCGGGAAAGTCGGGGGCGCCGTTCTTCTGCATGCAGTCGGCGTAGTCGCGCTTGACCTTGATCTGCTCGGGGGTGAGCTCGGGCTGGTTGGCGTTCTCGAGGCCCTCGGGGACGGCCGCCTTGAGCGACGCGCACTTCTCGGAGGCGTCCAGGAACTTCGTGTTCTTCTTCAGCGCCGCGTTGTCGCCGAAGTTGACCTGCCCCTTGGCGTCCGGGTCGGGGGCGTCCACCCCGTTCTTCCGCAGACACTTCACCCACTCGCGCTGGGCGTTCACGTACGCGGCCACGTCGTCGCCGCCACTCGGCGCGTTCGCCTTGCCGGACGCGGTGCCGGATGCCCTGTCGCCGTCCGCGGTCGGGACCTTGGGGGTGTCGCCCTCGCCCCCGCAGCCGGCCAGGGTGATCGCCATGACCGACGCCGTCACCACGGCCATCAGCACCCGGTTCGTCCTCATCGGTTCCCCGCCTCCTGTCGCGCCCGACCGCGGGCGCGGCGGGCCTGCCGACCGTAGGCCGGAGGTGATGAAGAACCTTTGAAGAACCTGTCATCCGGTCATGCGGCGCGCATCGGCGGGTGGACGGCTGCCGATCGCGGTCGGCAAGCCGCCGACGCCTCCCGGGCGGGCGGAGCCCCTGCGGCCCGAACTACGACTTCAGGCGCTTCACGGCCTCCTGAAGTACCTCTGTCCGCTTGCAGAACGCGAACCGCACGAAGGGCGCGCCCTCCTCGCGGTGGTCGTAGAAGACGGCGTTGGGGATGGCGACGACGCCGGCGCGTTCCGGCAGGCCGCGGCAGAAGGCGAAGCCGTCCGTTTCGCCGAGGGGACGGATGTCGGTGGTGATGAAGTACGTGCCGGAGGGGCGGAAGACGCGGAAACCGGCCTCCTCCAGGCCCGCCGCCAGCAGGTTCCGCTTGGCCAGCATGTCGCTGCGGAAGTCCGCGAAGTACGACTCGGGCAGCGAGAGCGCCTCAGCGATCGCGTACTGGAACGGGCCGGCCGAGACGTACGTCAGGTACTGCTTGGCCGAGCGCACCGCCGTGACCAGCTCCGGGGACCCCGTCACCCAGCCGACCTTCCAACCGGTGAACGAGAATGTCTTTCCGCTGCTCGAAATGGTGACGGTACGCTCGCGCATCCCCGGGAACGTCGCCAGCGGCACGTGCTCGGCGTCGTCGAAGACCAAGTGCTCGTACACCTCGTCCGTCACCACCAGCAGCTCCCGCTCCACCGCCAGCTCGGCGATCGCGGCCAGCTCCTCGCGGGTGAGGACCGTGCCGGTCGGGTTGTGCGGGGTGTTGATCAGCAGCAGCCGGGTGCGGTCGGTGACGGCGTCGCGCAGCTCGTCGAGGTCGAGACGGAAACGGCCCTCGTCCTCCTGCGCACGCAGCGTGACCGGGACCCGGCGCCCACCGGCCATCGCGATGCACGCGGCGTAGGAGTCGTAGTACGGCTCGAAGGCGATCACTTCGTCGCCGGGCTCCACCAGGGCCAGCAGGGCGGCGGCGATGGCCTCCGTGGCTCCGGCGGTGACCAGGACCTCCGTGTCGGGGTCGTAGGCGAGGCCGTAGCGGCGCTGCTGGTGCGCGGTGACGGCGGTGCGCAGCTCGGGGACGCCGGGGCCGGGCGGGTACTGGTTGCCGCGGCCGTCCCGCAGGGCCCGTACGGCGGCCTCCCGGATCTCCTCGGGGCCGTCGGTGTCGGGGAAGCCCTGCCCGAGGTTGATGGCGCCGGTGCTCAGGGCGAGGGCGGACATCTCGGCGAAGATCGTCGTCCCGAACTCGGCGAGCCGACGGTTCAGGAGGGGGCGCGCGCTGGAGGTCATGCCGGTCATCCTGCGCCGAAGCTCTGGAGTTCCTCAACTCTGTGTTGGGCCGTGAGCGGGGAGGGCATCACCGCTTCACGCAAGAGCGAGGCGCCCACGGGGGGCCGCTTCGGGGGACATGGAAGGAGGGTGACGCCATGATCGTCGGCATCATCCTGGTAGTGGTCGCAGTCGTCCTGGTCGGGGCGCTGGTCTCCAAGGCCCGTGGGGGCGGTTCCCGGGGAACGACGCGTCGCGGCGGGTGGGCGTCCACCGGTTCGAGCAGCAGCAGCGCCGGCGGCAGCTGGTGGGCGGGCGGGGGAGACTCCGGCTCGTCCGGCGGCGGTCACCACGGCGGACACCACGGGGGACACTCCTGCGGCGGCGGCTCGTCCTGCGGAGGCGGGTCGTCCTGCGGGGGTGGTGGCGGTGGTTGCGGCGGTGGAGGCAGCTGACTGACGTCGGCCGTCCTCACGACGGGGGAGCCGTATCCACCGAACGCGGGGTCCGCACCTGGGGCGGGCCCCGCGTTGCCGTGTCGGAGGGCCAGGGGGCCGGCGGGTCAGGAGGCCATGGGGCAGGAGGTCAGCGGCCAGGGCACCACGGGGTGACGGGGCCACGGGGGGCCAGAGGGGCAAGAGTCCCGGACGGACGATGTGTCGAATGTCTGTCGGGTGGCTTCGAGTGGCTGTCCGCAACGTCCCATGTCTGTAGGACAACCCGCGCCCGGCATGGTGCGACTCGGGCAACTGCGCGCCGTCGGCGGCCACTTCGGGATCTCGCCGGAACCCGGGCAGCCCCCGCGCCCCGGCTGCGGGCGCGGGCCACGGCGCACCGGCGCACGCCTCCCCGGCTCCGGCGCACGCCGTGGTTGAACAATTGAGCTGTGGAGCCCTCTGAGGGATGGAAACCCTACGAACTTGGGTAAAAACGCTGTGGTGGCGCCACCGTTCATGATTCCCTCTAAGTCACCGACGCAGCCCCACGGACGTCTGCGGACACCTTCCTGAAACCGGCCGACCGGGCTGCCCCGGGCCGACATCCCCCGGTGCCGTGCCACCGGGGCGCAGCGGACCCCACTCCCTCTCCTTGTGTGCTTGCGGAGCCGATCCATGCTCACGACCCTGAACACCTCCTACACCGACACGCGCGCGTCCGATCTCGCGTGGGCCCTGGGGTGCGAGCCACTTCCCGCACTGGCCGTGCTCGATCTCGAACTGGCGGACACCAAACTGCAGTTGCGGCTCCTCGGCGCGTCCCACCAGGTCCTGCTGGAGGAGGAGCGGGGCGTCTGCTCGGAGACGGTGGCGTGCATCGCGGGCAGCAGCACCCCGCTCCCGCTCGGCGTCGCCAAGCGGGTGGACGACTGGGAGTACGAGTTCGCGGCCCGCGTCGAGGTCCTCTCGCCCGGCTCCTTCGCGGGCCGGGCCCAGGAGTTGCTGGCCCTCGTCTCCGACCACCCGCACGGCCTCGCAGGTGTCTTCCCCGGCAGCCCCTACGCCTTCACGGCCCTGCTCGCCCAGTACTACGAGGGCCAGGTGCACTGGCGGACCTGGCACGCCTACCCGCAGGACGGGCAGTTGGTGGCGACCCGCACGAAAGTGGGTGTGCGGGTGCCTGCCGCGGTGCTCGTCGACTGACCCGGCCCGACGGCGACTTCGGCACCCGGCTGACACTCCGGCTGTTCACCCCTGCTGCCCACACGGCTGTTCCCCCCCCGCTGCCCACCCCCGCTGCCCGCCGCCCCGCGGAACCGCATGCGGCGAACCGAATCTCGTACCGATGTCCGGCCCTGTAAACCAGCACCACACGTGTGGGTGACGAACCGCAGTCGAGGCGTGACGTAACGTCGCAGCGTGATCGAGCCGCACGCGCCCGCCCCGCCCGGTTGCCCGCCGCCCTGGAGCGCCCCGGGGGGCCCCGCCGGCCCGGCGCGGCTGCCCGTGCGGCCCGGCACCGGACGGTTCCTGGTCCTCGCGGGCGTGTTCGTCTGCGCGGCCTGCGGACTCGTGTACGAACTGGAACTCGTCGCGCTCGCCTCGTACTTGATGGGCGACTCCGTCACCCAGGCGTCCGTCGTGCTGTCCGTCATGGTCTTCGCCATGGGCATCGGTTCCCTCGCCGCGAAACGGCTGCGCCCGCTCGCAGCGGCCGGCTTCGGTGCCGTCGAGGCCGCCCTCGCGCTCGTCGGCGGGTGCAGCGCGATGGCCCTGTACGCGGTGTTCGCCTGGACCGGCGACTGGGGCGGGATGTGGGCCAACGGTCCGCGCTGCCTGCTGGTCGCCTTCTCCCTGGCCACCGGGCTGCTCATCGGCGCCGAAGTCCCGCTGCTGATGGAGCTGATCCAGCGGATCCGCCGCCAGGACGCGGGCGGCGCGGTCGCCGACCTGTCCGCCGCCGACTACGTCGGCGCCCTCGTCGGCGGCCTCGCCTTTCCCTTCCTCCTGCTGCCGTTCCTCGGCCAGTTGACCGGCGCGCTGCTCACCGGCGCGGTCAACGCGGTCGTCGGCGGTGCGCTGGTGCTCGGCCTGTTCCGCCGGGACCTGACCCGGCGCGCCCGCTGGCTGCTGCTGATCGGCAACGTCCTCGTCCTCGCGGTCCTCGCCTCGGCCGCCGTCCTCGTCGACGACTTCGAACGGGCCGCACGGCAGGCCCTGTACGGCGACGACGTCCGGGTGGCGCTCCGGACGGAGGTGCAGGAGGTCGTCCTCACCGGCGGCACGCACGGGCGGCCCCTCGACCTGTTCCTCGACGGCCGGCTGCGGGTCGGCGGACGCGACGAACTGCGCTACCATGAGGGCCTCGTCCACCCGGCGATGAGCGGGCCGCACGCGCGCGTGCTCATCCTCGGCGGCGGGGACGGCCTGGCCGCCCGCGAGGTGCTGCACCATCCCGGAGTGGAGCGGGTCGACGTCGTCGAACTCGACGCCGAGGTGATCCGCCTGGCCCGCACCGACCCCGCCCTGTCCACGCTCAACCGGCACGCGTTCGGCGACCCACGGGTGCACGTGACGATCGAGGACGCCTTCGGCTGGCTGCGCGGCGCGGCTCCGGCGACGTACGACGTGGTCGTCTCGGACCTGCCGGACCCGGGGATCACGGCGAGCACGAAGCTGTACTCGCAGGAGTTCTACGGCCTCGCGCGGCGGGCGCTGGCCCCCGGCGGACGGTTCGTGGTGCACGCCGGGCCGGTCGCGGCCGGCCCCCGGGTGTACTGGACGGTGGAGGCAACCCTGCGCGCGGCCGGTTTCCGCACCGCCCCGTACGGCACGGGCGGCCGCCACATCGGTCTTGCAGCCGGGCCGGACCGCACCCCCGCGGACCGCTCCCGCGCGCGCGACTGGGGTTTCGTCCTGGCCGCCCGCACGGACCCGCGACTGCGGCTCGACCCGGACGGCCCGCGGCCCCGTGTCCTCACGGAGGCGTCCCTGGCCGCGGGGGAACGGGCGGCGCGCAGGACCCGGATCGCGGGGTTGCCCGCGTCGACACTGGTGCACCCGCGCTACTGAGGGGCGGGGCCGCGTTCGCCGGACCGTCCTTGGGGGCTCCCGCGTGGGGCCGTGCTCGCCGGGACTCTCTTTGGGCGGCCGTCTGCGCGGGGCCGTCTTTGTGAGGCCGTCTGCGGGGGGTCGTCTTCGTGAGGCCGTCCGCGCGGTGCCGTCTGCGAAGTGCCGGCTGAGGTGCCTCTTCGCGGCCCCTCCGCTCCGGCCCCTCCGCTCCGGCCCCTCCGCTCCGGCCCCTCCGCTCCGGCCCCTCCTCGCGGTGCCCTCCTCGCGGAACCCGTCCGGCGGACGGGGCCGGGAGGATACGCCTGGTGGGTGCGGATCGGGCAGCGAATCCCTCAGCCGGGGGTGCGTTCCGCGCTGTGCTGGGTAGAGTCCGTCGACATGGAGCACGAGGTGTTCGTTCCGGTTCCGGCCGAGCGGCTGAGGGAGGTGCTGGACGACCCCGCGCGGGTCGCCCGGGCCGTTCCCGGGCTCCAGCAGGAGGCCGGCGCCGAGCCCGTCGCCGGGCGGCTGAAGATCCGTGTCGGCAGCCACTCCATCACCTACCGGGGTGCCGTGCGGGTGACCCGGCGCGAGGGCGCGTACGCCGTCGAGGGCGAGGCGGAGGAGTCGCGCGGCAGCGGCTCGGTCAACCTCGGCCTGCGGATCGCCCTGCGCGAGGCGGAGGACGGCTGCACCGTCGTGTACGACGGCACGGCCACCGCGGACGGACGGATCAGCGACCTCCCGGCGGACGCGGTGGAGGGTGCGGTCACCCGGCTGCTGACCCGTTTCGCGGAGCACCTGGCCGCCGCGGCGCCGGAGACCACCACACCCCCCGCCACGCAGGACTTCGAACCGCGCGCGACGACGGACCACGAGACGACGCCCGGCGCGGACGACGAGGCACCACCGCCCCCGCCCGGCGCCGACGGGAGCGCGGAGGCCCCCTCCGACCCCGGTCTGTCCGAGGAGCCGCGCCCCGAGCGTCCCTCCGACGCCGGTCTCACCGAGGAACCCCCGGCCCCCGAGCGTCCCTCCGACCCCGGTATGACCCACAAACCCCCGGCCCCCGGGCGTCCCTCCGGCTTCGGCGCCGACGCCCCGCCCTCCTCTTCGGGACCCAGGGACGACGAGGACGACGACATCGACCAGGACGACCAGGACGACGAGGACGACGACATCGCCGAGGCGGCGCACGCGCGACGAACCATGATCGGACGCAGTGCCGAGGAGGTCGACCACGCCCCGCCGCGGGGCCGGTACGCCCCCGTGCCCGCGCCCCAGACAGTGACGGCCCCGGCCCCGCTGCGCTGGGCGGCCCCCGCGGCGGCCCTGGCCCTGGCGTCGGCCATCGTGGCGGTCCGGGCCCTGCGCAGACGCCGTTGAACCACGGGGCGGTCCGGGCCCTGCGCAGACGCCGCTGAACCACGGGGCGGTCGGGGCCGTACGCAGACGCCGATATCCAGGTGGCGGCCGTACCTGACCGCCCAGCCCCGCCCCGGGCACAGCGGACCGAAGCGGCGCGCGGCCTGAGGCCCTCTTGATCACCGCAGTAGGGTCGTCCCGTGAGCGACGAAGACATCACGCTGACCGCGGGTGACGCGGAGGTGACCGTGCAGCCGGGCAACGGCGGCCGGGTCGGAGGACTGCGGATCGGTGGCGTCGAACTGCTGCGCCAGGGCGAGCGCTTCGGCTGCTTCCCGATGGTGCCCTGGTGCGGCCGGACCCGGGACGGACGGTTCCTGGACGGCGCCGAGGTGCGGCAGCTGCCGCTGAACGCCCCGCCCCACGCCATCCACGGCACCGTCCGCGACCGCGTCTGGCGCACCGCCCGGACCAGCGCGGACGAGGCCGTCCTCACCTGCGAGCTGGTCGACCCCTGGCCCTACCCGGGCCGCGTCACCCAGATCATCGCCCTCGCCGAGGACGCGCTGACGCTCACCATGTCCGTCGAGACGTACGAGTCGTCCTTCCCGGCGCAGATCGGCTGGCACCCCTGGTTCAACCGGAACCTCGGCGGCCAGGACGTCACCCTCGACTTCGACCCCGCCTGGCAGGAGGAGCGCGGCGACGACCACCTGCCCACCGGCAACCGCGTCGACCCGAAGCCCGGCCCGTGGGACGACTGCTTCGGCATGCCCGGCGGCGTCGAGGCGACCCTGACGTGGCCCGGTCAGCTGGAGCTGAAGGTGACCAGCGGCGAGGAGTGGGTCGTCGTCTACGACGAGCAACAGGAGGCCGTGTGTGTGGAGCCGCAGACCGGCCCGCCCAACGGCCTCAACACCCTGCCGCACCTGGTCACGCCCCTGGAGCCGCTGGAGGCCTCGACGACCTGGAGCTGGCGCCGCCTCTAAGCTGGGCGGCATGACGGACACACGCGGCGCGCTGCTGCAGCAGATCAAGGACAAGGCCGTGGTGCACGGCAAGGTGACCCTGTCGTCGGGTCTCGAGGCCGACTACTACGTCGACCTCCGGCGCGTCACCCTCGACGGCGAGGCCGCTCCGCTGGTCGGGCAGGTGCTGCTGGACCTGACCGCCGAGCTGGAGTTCGACGCGGTCGGCGGGCTCACCATGGGCGCCGACCCGGTCGCAGCCGCCATGCTGCACGCGGCCGCCGCGCGCGGGAAGCGCCTGGACGCCTTCGTCGTGCGCAAGGCCGCCAAGGCGCACGGCCTGCAGCGGCGCGTCGAGGGCCCGGACATCGCCGGCCGCCGCGTGCTGGTGGTGGAGGACACCTCGACCACCGGCGGCTCCCCGCTGACCGCCGTCGAGGCCGTGCGCGAGGCCGGGGCCGAGGTCGTCGCCGTCGCGACCATCGTCGACCGGGCGACCGGCGCCGCCGAGAAGATCCAGGAGGGCGCCGGGGTGCCGTACCTCTTCGCCTTCTCCAAGGACGAGCTGGGCCTCGACTGACCGGGTACTGACCAGGGCGTGGACGGTGGCCTGGACCTTCCGGCCAAGTCTGGAAAGATGGGGCCGACGATGACGTCGCACCCCAAGGTCTAGGTCAGGGCCGTTAGACACAGCAGTACGTCAACCCGCAGATACAAGGAGCGGACGCATGCCCATCGCAACTCCCGAGGTCTACAACGAGATGCTGGACCGGGCGAAGGCAGGAAAGTTCGCCTACCCGGCCATCAACGTGACCTCCACCCAGACCCTGCACGCGGCCCTGCGTGGTTTCGCTGAGGCGGAGAGCGACGGCATCGTCCAGATCTCCACGGGTGGCGCCGAGTTCCTGGGCGGTCAGTACAACAAGGACATGGTCACCGGCGCCGTCGCCCTGGCCGAGTTCGCGCACATCGTCGCCGAGAAGTACCCGGTGAACATCGCGCTGCACACCGACCACTGCCCCAAGGACAAGCTCGACGGGTACGTACGTCCGCTGCTGGCGCTCTCCCAGAAGCGCGTCGAGGCCGGTCTGAACCCGCTGTTCCAGTCGCACATGTGGGACGGCTCGGCCGAGACCCTCGCCGACAACCTCTCCATCGCGCAGGAGCTGCTGGAGCAGGCCCGTGCCGCGAAGATCATCCTCGAGGTGGAGATCACCCCGACCGGTGGCGAGGAGGACGGCGTCTCCCACGAGATCAACGACTCCCTCTACACCACGGTCGACGACGCGATCCGCACCGCCGAGGCCCTCGGCCTCGGTGAGAAGGGCCGCTACCTGCTCGCCGCGTCCTTCGGCAACGTGCACGGCGTGTACAAGCCGGGCAACGTCGTCCTGCGTCCCGAGCTGCTGAAGGAGCTGAACGAGGGCGTCGCCGCCCAGTACGGCAAGGCGTCTCCGTTCGACTTCGTCTTCCACGGCGGCTCCGGCTCCACGGAGGAGGAGATCCGTACCGCGCTGGAGAACGGCGTCGTGAAGATGAACATCGACACCGACACCCAGTACGCGTTCACGCGCCCGGTCGCGGACCACATGTTCCGCAACTACGACGGTGTCCTGAAGGTCGACGGCGAGGTCGGCAACAAGAAGACCTACGACCCGCGCACCTGGGGCAAGCTCGCCGAGGCGTCCATGTCCGCGCGTGTCGTCGAGGCCTGCGGCAACCTGCGCTCGACCGGCACGAAGATCAAGTAAGTCCGGCACGCACCGGGCGGGCCCGTTCACGTCGGCTCGCATCCGGTTCGCTCGCGTGGAGCCCGGCACCTCCTGAGGTGCCGGGCTCTTCCGTATGCTCCCTGCATGCCCGATGTCCGGTTGGCCTCACCGCGGGGCAAGTGGATCCTGCTCACCACCGTCCTCGGCTCCAGCATGGCGCTGCTGGACTCGACCGTCGTCAACGTCGCCCTGCCGCGCATCGGGCGCGACCTCGACGCGAGTCTGTCCGCCCTGCAGTGGACGGTCAACGCGTACATGGTCACGCTGGCCGGGCTGATCCTGCTCGGCGGGGCGCTCGGGGACCGGTTCGGGCGGCGGAAGGTCTTCGTCGTCGGCGTGGTGTGGTTCGCGCTGGCGTCGCTGCTGTGCGGCATCGCGCCGAACGCGGGTGTGCTGATCGCCGCGCGGGCACTGCAGGGGGTCGGCGGCGCGCTCCTGACCCCCGGGTCTCTGGCGCTGATCCAGGCGTCCTTCCACCCCGACGACCGGGGGCGGGCGGTGGGCCTGTGGTCCGGCTTCGGCGGGATCGGGGCGGCGGTCGGGCCGTTCGTCGGCGGTTGGCTGGTGGACGGGCCGGGCTGGCGGTGGGTGTTCCTGCTGAACGTGCCGGTGGCCCTGGTGTGCGTTCCGGTCGCCCTGCGGCATGTTCCCGAATCAGGGGACCAGCAGGCGCACGGGCGGTTCGACGTGCTCGGGGCCGTACTGGGGGCACTCGCGCTCGCGCTGGTGACGTACGCGCTGATCGAGGCCGGTGAGGGCGGTCTCGTGGTGGTCGTCTCGGCGGTGGCCGGGCTGGCCGCGGCCGTCGCGTTCGTCATCGTCGAGCGACGCCGGCCCGATCCGATGATGCCGCCGGACATCTTCGCGTCCCGGCAGTTCACGGCCGTCAACCTCGTCACGCTGTGCGTGTACGCGGCGCTCGGCGGGTTCTTCTTCCTCGGCGCGCTCCAGCTCCAGGTCGTCGTGGGCTACTCGGCCCTCGCCGCCGGTACGGCGCTGCTGCCGACGACCGTGCTGATGCTGCTGCTGTCCGCGCGCTCCGGGGAGCTGGCCGACCGCATCGGGCCGCGGATCCCGCTGACCGTGGGGCCGCTGCTGTGCGCGGCCGGGATGCTGCTGATGCTGCGGGTCGGGCCGGGGGCGTCCTACCTCGCCGACGTGCTGCCCGCGCTGGTCGTGCTCGGGCTGGGCATGGTCACGCTGGTGGCACCGCTGACGGCGACCGTGCTGGGCTCGGTGAGCGTGGTGCGCGCCGGGCTGGCCAGCGGCATCAACAACGCGGCGGCCCGGGCGGCGGGCCTGATGGCGGTGGCGGCGCTGCCGCTGCTGACGGGCATGGGGGAGGAGGCGTACCGGGAGCCGGCCGCCTTCGACACGGCGTTCGGAAAGGCGATGGGGTGGTGTGCGGGGGCGCTGGTGGCCGGCGCGGTGATCGCGGCCGCGGTGGTCCGCAGGCCACCGCCGGACTGCAAACGGCCGGAATGCCTGCGGCACGGGGGCGTCACGGCACCGCCGCTGGAGGGGGAGCCGGTGCGGAAGCGGTTGTCCTAGCTGCTGGGCGTCGGTGCTGAGGCCTGGGCGTTGCGCAACCCGGCGACGCCGGGTGCCGCTGCACCCACCGTCCCCCAAGCTCTCGGCTGCGCTCGAGCAGGGGACCCCCATCGCCCCAGCGGCACGATGACCCGCAGCTGGGTCGGGCGGCTGCCCGCGGTCCGGTTCATGCCTCAGACTTGAGGCATGTCCATTCACGAGAACCTTCTCGGGGGCCCGCCCCCGACCCATCTCCCCGACGACCCCGGCCCGCGGGAAATGCTCGCGGCGGGTGCCGCGTCCGTCGAGGTCGCCGGCGCGCACCCCACCTCCTCGCTCGCCTGGGCGCAGCTCGCCGACGAGGCGTTCGAGCGGGGCGCGGCCGTGGAGTCCTACGCGTACGCCCGCACGGGCTACCACCGCGGCCTGGACGCGCTGCGCCGCAACGGCTGGAAGGGCCACGGCCCGGTGCCGTGGGAGCACGAGCCGAACCGCGGCTTCCTGCGTGCCCTGCACGCCCTCGCCCGCGCCGCGCAGGCGATCGGCGAGCAGGAGGAGTACGAGCGCTGCTCCCAGTTCCTGAAGGACTCCTCGCCGACGGCGGCGCAGGTCCTGGGCTGAGGCCCGGTCGGTCCACGCGAGGCCCGTCCGCGAAAGGCGGGCCTTGCGGTTTCGGGGCACGATTGCGTTTCACAGGACGATTGCGCAAGATGCCCTCGGGGACCGGGGCCCCCGTGTCGGATTCGGCAGGGGCGGACCGCTACCCGGAGTAATACGCAGGAGACAGCGATGTCCCACGAGGCTCACGAGCCCGAGACCCCGCATCTCGACTTCAACGGCACGACGCCGTACGAGGACTATGTCAAGGCGGACGTGCTGACCCACCTCCAGCACACCCTCTCCGACGATCCCGGAGAGATGGTCTTCCTGGTGACGACCCAGGTGATGGAGCTGTGGTTCACCGTCATCGTCCACGAGTGGGAGACGGCCGCGGGCGCGCTCAGGGGTGACGACATCCCGACCGCCGTCGCCGCGCTCAAGAGGTCCGTCCGCGAGCTGGAGGCGCTCAACCACTCCTGGAAGCCGCTCGCCCAGCTCACGCCGGCCCAGTTCAACTCGTACCGCAGCGCTCTCGGCGAGGGCTCCGGCTTCCAGTCGGCGATGTACCGGCGCATGGAGTTCCTGCTCGGCGACAAGTCCGCGTCCATGCTCGTCCCCCACCGTGGCGCCCCCCGTGTGCACGCCGAGCTGGAGAAGGCGCTCCACGAGCCGAGCCTGTACGACGAGGTAGTACGGCTGCTGGCGCGGCGCGGGCACGACATCCCGGAGGCTGTGCTGCGGCGCGACGTCTCGCGGCGCTACGAGCCGTCGCCGGAGGTGGAGGCGGCCTGGACGGCCGTCTACTCGGGCGACGAGAGCGACGAGGTCGCCCGGCTGGGCGAGGCGCTGAGCGACGTCGCCGAGCTGGTGTGGCGCTGGCGCAACGACCATCTGGTCGCCACGCGCCGCGCGATGGGCGCCAAGACCGGCACGGGCGGCTCCGCCGGGGTGGCCTGGCTGGAGAAGCGCGCCCAGAAGAACGTCTTCCCCGAGCTGTGGACGGCGCGGTCCTATGTCTGAGCTGACGGAACGCGCACAGAAGCTGGACGCCGTCGACGAACTGGCCGGCAGGCGCGCCGACTTCGTCCTCGACGACGTGGTCTACCTCGACGGCAACTCGCTGGGTGCGCTGCCCGCAGTCGTGCCCGGCCGGGTCGAGGACGTCGTACGCCGCCAGTGGGGCGAGCTGCGCATCCGGTCCTGGGAGGAGAGCGGCTGGTGGACGGCGCCCGAGCGGATCGGTGACCGGATCGCCCCGCTGGTCGGGGCGGCGCCCGGGCAGATCGTCGTGGGCGACTCCACCAGCGTCAACGTCTTCAAGGCACTCGTGGGCGCGGTGCGGATGGCCGGGGCGGGCCGTGACGAGCTCCTCGTCGACGCGACGACCTTCCCCACCGACGGGTACATCGCCGAGTCCGCGGCCCGCATGACCGGCTGCACCCTGCGGCCCGTGACACCCGCGGACGTGCCGGGCGCGCTGGGCGAGCGCACCGCCGCCGTCCTGCTCAACCACGTCGACTACCGCACCGGCCGGCTGCACGACCTGCCCGCACTGACGGCCGCCGCGCACGAGGCCGGGGCGGTCGCCGTCTGGGACCTGTGCCACAGCGCCGGCGCGCTGCCGGTCGGGCTGGACGAACACGGCGTGGACCTCGCGGTCGGCTGCACCTACAAGTACCTGAACGGCGGGCCCGGTTCACCGGCGTACCTGTATGTGCGGCGGGAGCTGCAGGACCGTTTCGACTCGCCGCTGCCCGGCTGGAACTCGCACGCCGAGCCGTTCGGGATGCGCACCGGCTACGAACCGGCCTCCGGCGCCCTGCGCGGCCGGGTCGGCACGCCCGACATCCTCTCCATGCTCGCCCTGGAGGCGGCCCTGGAGGTATGGGACGGGGTGTCGGTCGAGGCGGTGCGGGCCAAGTCCCTGGCGCTGACGGACTTCTTCCTGGAGTGCGTGGCGGCGTATGTGCCCGCCGGCAGGGTGGAGTGCGTGACGCCGGTGGCGCACGAGCAGCGGGGCAGCCAGATCGCGCTGCGCTGCTCCCCCGAGCTCTCAACTTCGTTCGAGCAGGGAGGTGCCCCCATCGCGGGTGACGTGATGAAGCGGCTGATCGAGCAGGGCGTGGTCGGCGACTTCCGGGCCCCGGACGTGCTGCGCTTCGGCTTCACGCCGCTGTACGTGGGATTCGCCGACGTGGAGCGGGCGGCGCGGGTGCTGGCGCAGACGCTGGCCTGAGCGGCGCGGCGGGTCGGGACGCCACGGTGGTGCCCCGGCCCCCGCGGTGTCCGTCCGATTCTCACCGAGTGTGACACCCGTTCTTCACCGAGCGTGACAACCGCATGTCCGCGCACGTCATGCGCCTGGTACCGTCCCGGCCAGCGGCTGAGCCCCTCAACCGGTCCGCCGCGTACGGTTCATCGCTGGAAGGTTGGAGCATGACGGACGACGTCGCAGCAGCACGGGCCGCTGCCGAGGAGGAATCGGCCTTCTCCCACGCGCCCGTCGACCCCGACGCCACCGCGGCCTACGGTGACCACCCCGACCAGATGATCGACTTCTTCGCGCCGCGCCGGGCGGGCGGCCCGGGGCCGGCCCCGGTCGTGGTCGTGCTGCACGGAGGTGCCTGGCGGGCGCCGTACGACCGGCGTCACATCAGCCCCTTCGCGGACTTCCTCGCCCACCGCGGGTTCGCCGTGGCCAGCGTCGAGTACCGGCGCGGTGGCGACGGCGACTCCGTCGCGGGCCGCTGGCCCGACACCTTCGACGACGTCGCGGCAGCGCTGGACGCCCTTCCCGCGCTGGTGCGGGAGGTGCTGCCGCAGGCCGACCCACGCCGTACGGTCCTCACCGGCCACTCGGCGGGCGGGCATCTCGCCCTGTGGGGTGCCGCCCGACACGTCCTGCCGGCCGACTCGCCCTGGCGCAGCGGCAGTCCGGTGTCGCTGCGCGGCGTCGTCGCCCTCGCCCCGATCGCGGACCTCGCGATCGCCGACAAGCTGGACGTGTGCGGCGGTGCCGCCCGCCAACTCCTGGGCGGGGACGAGCACTTCGCCGAGCGGCAGCCGTACGCCGACCCGGCGCTGCTGCTGCCCACCGGGATCGCCACCACCCTCGTTCAGGGCCGTGCGGATCTGGACGTGCCGCATGCGGTCGCCGAGTCGTACGCGGAAGCGGCGGCGAAGGCCGGGGAGATGGTGGGGGTGACGCTGCTGGAGGACGTGGGGCACTTCCCGCTGATCGACCCGGCGGCGGACGCGTGCGCGGTCGTCGTGGAGGAGATCGCGCAGCTGGCCTGGTGAGCGGTGGGCGGTGGGCGGTGAGTGGTGGGCGGTGAGTAGTGAGCGGTGAGCGGCAGGACCCGTAGGAGCGGGCCCCGGTCGTACCCGTAGTACCTGAGAGCTACGCCGCAGGTGAGTTCCCGGGCGGGACGCGGTCGAGGTCTCCCGCTCCGTAACTTCCCTTCCATGCAGACCCGATGGCCGGGTGCGCTGGAGGGGGACGACCATGGGGCCCGCACCGAAGTACCGCCGTGCCGACGGCTGTGGCGACGGCTTGCGCCGCGCCGGCGGCGGTGGTGACGGCATGCGCCGCGCCGACAGCGGTGGTGAGGGCATGCGCCGCGTCGGCGGTGGGCTCAGCGTCGGCCGTTGGCCCCACATCGGCCGATGGCGGGGTGTCGGCCGATGGTGCCGGGCCACGCTTGCCGCGCTCGTCACGGGTGCGGTGGTGCTCCCCCTCTCTGCGGCCGTACGGCCGCAGACTCCCGCCCCGGCCCCCGCCCTGCTCGCCCCCCTGCGTGCGTCGACGCTCGGCGGGGCCTACGCGGCCAACCGGGCCAACGCCGCCGAGGCGGCCCGCATGGCGGCGGCCCACCACGACCGGGACCGCGCCGCGACGGACCGTCATCTGGCCTCACCCGAACGGCACTTGCTGCACTTCGACGGCCGCGGTCCCGGTCGGGTGACGGAGGTCCTCGGCGACCTCGCCCGGGCCGACCGCGTCGCCGTCCTGGTCCCCGGCTCCGACACGAGCCTCGACACCTACGGCCGGTTCCGCGCGACGGCAGCCGCCCTGCACCGGCAGCTCGCCCGGCAGGCCCCGGCGGGCACCCGCACCGCGGTCGTCGCCTGGCTGGGCTACGAGACGCCCGGCACGGTCAGCACGACGGTCACCACGACCGGCAGGGCGGAGCAGGCGGCCCCGCACCTGCGGGCGCTCGTCGCCGACCTGCGGGCCATCGCGGGCCCCCGACCTCGTATCTCGCTGCTGTGCCACTCGTACGGCTCGGTCGTCTGCGGCCGTTCCGCCGCCGGGCTCGCCGTCGACGACATCGCGCTCGTCGGCAGCCCCGGCACCGGCGCGGACTCCGTCGCCGGCCTGCACACCCGGGCCCGTGTCTGGGCGGCCCGGGGCGGTGACGACTGGGTGCAGCACGTACCGCACCTCAGCGTGGACCTGTTCGGCACCAGCGTCGGCTTCGGCACCGACCCCGTCAGCCCGGCCTTCGGCGCCCGGGTGTTCGCGGCGGGCGGCGTCGGCCACAGCACGTACTTCAGCCCCGGCTCGACCTCCCTGACCAACCTGGCCCGGATCGTTCTGGGCGAGACCAAGGCGGTGACCCATGACTGACATCGGCGTGAGCGCGATCCGGCAGCGAGTGCGCCGGGGCACCGACCGCGTCGGCGCGGCCACCCCGCCCGGCCGCGACCGGGCCGTGGACGCCCTGCGGGCCGCCGCCGTCCTCGGTGTCGTCCTCGGGCACTGGCTCGTCACGGCCCTGGTGTCCGACGGCCGCACCCTGCGCACGGCGAGCCCGCTGCAGCACATGCCGTGGCTGACCCCCGTCTCGTGGATGCTGCAACCGCTCGCCGTGTTCTTCCTGGTCGGCGGCCATGTCGCCACCCGTGGCCATGCCTCGGCGCAGGCCCGTGGAGTCCCGTACCGCCAGTGGCTGACGGCCCGGCTGTCCCGGCTGTTCAAGCCGGTCGCCGCCCTCCTCACCCTGTGGACGGTCGCCGCCGTCGCGCTGCTGCTGTCGGGCACCGAGTTCGGCACGGTCCGCACGCTGGTGAAACTGGCCCTGTCCCCCCTGTGGTTCCTGGTGGTGTTCGCCGGCCTGACGGCTGCCACCCCGCTGCTCGCCCGGCTCAACCCGCTCTGGCCGCTGGCCGTCGTGCTGCACGTGGACCTGTTGCGCTTCGGCCTCGGCGGCCCCGCCTGGCTCGGCTGGGTGAACGTGGCGGCCGGCTGGGCGGTGCCCTACGCCTTGGGTGCGGCCTGGACCCGGGGCGAGCTGGAGCGCCGCCGCGCGGGCTGGGTCCTGCTCGTCGGGGGTGCGGCGGCGACCGCGGGACTCGTCGCGTGGGCGGGGTATCCGGCCTCGATGGTCGGCGTCCCGGGCCAGGGCGTCTCCAACCTGTATCCGCCGACCCTGGCCGTCGTCACGTTCGGCCTGGCCCAGTGCGGTGGCGCCCTGCTGCTGCGCGAGCGGCTGCGGCACGCGATGCGCCGGCCCGTGGCGTGGGCGGCGGTGGCGTTCGTCAACCTGACGGCGATGACCGTCTTCCTCTGGCACCAGACGGCCCTGATGGCGACGACCGCCACGGGCCTCCTCGCGGGCCGGCTGCCCGGACTGCACACACGGCCCGACGGCCCGGCCTGGCTGGGGGACCGGCTGCTGTGGCTGCCCGTGTTCGTGCTGGCCCTCGCGGTCTGCCGGGCCGCCTTCCGCTCCTTCGAGGGCGGTGGCGAGCGGCTCAGCGGCGGAGATGGGCTGAGCGGCGGAGATGGGCCGAGCGGCGGCAAGGAGCTGAGCGGCGGCGGCCGGGTCCGCCGGTCGCGGGTGGTGCGGGCACACCGTCCGTCCGACCGGGGCGCGGCGACGGAGGCCCGTCGTGTCTAGGCTGGGCCGCGTGACGGACACGGGGGTGGGCCGCGCGCCGCGAGCGCGCGTCAAGGGATGGCTGCGGGGCGTGCGCGCGGACCTGTGGACCGTCCGGGCCGATCCGCTGCCGCCCTCCACCTGGCTGCGCTGGCTGCCGCACGGCCTGGTGTGCCTGGTCGCCTTCGGCGTCGCGTTCGGCGGCACGGGCGACATGGCGGACAACGGGCATCTCGGTACCGGTCTCGCTCTGCTGATCGGGGGCGGGCAGGGCGGTGCCGTGGTGCTGGGGCTGTGGCGGCCGGTGCCGGCCTGGTGGCTGTCCCTGGGGCTGTTCGCCCTGGGCGCCCTCACGGTGCGCACGCGGATGGGCTTCGACCTGGAGACCTACACCTGGCCCTGGACCGCGGCCGGGATCATCGCCGGGATGCTCGTGCTCCTGCTGCTCGCCCTGCGCGTGCCGACCCGCGCGGCGGTGGCGGCCCTGGCGGTGACCTGGCTCTTCACCTACGTCTTCGAGGGCCTGGGGGCCGAAGAGCCCTACGACACCACGAGTGTGCTCGCCGTCTGCCTGTTCACCGTCGTCGTGATAGTCGGCACCGCCCTGCGCGGCCGGCGGGAGGCCCGTGCGCAGCTCGTCGAGCAGACCACCCTCACCGCCGAGGAGCGCACCCGGCGCACCCTGCTGGAGGAGCGCAGCCGCATCGCGCGGGAGCTGCACGACGTGGTCGCCCACCACATGTCGGTCATCTCCATCCAGGCGCAGGTCGCCCCGCACCTCGTGGAGAACCCGCCCGACGAGCTCAGGGAGAACCTCGCGGGCATCCGGCAGAACGCCCTGGAGGCCCTGACCGAACTGCGCCGCGTGCTGGGCGTGCTGCGCTCGGAGCACCCCGGGCCGGGGGAGCCGTTCGCCGACGCGGGTGACGAGAGCACACCGCATGCCCCGCAGCCCACGCTCGACCGGCTCGACGCGCTGGTGGAGAACACCCGGGCCGTGGGCCGCGAGGTCGTCACCGACATCCGGGGCGAGCGGCGCCCGCTGCCGCCCGGCGTGGAGCTGTCGGCGTACAGAATCGTGCAGGAGGCGCTGAGCAACGCCCTGCGGCACGCGCCCGGCGCGAGGATCACGGTTCGTCTCACGTACGAGCCGGACGGCCTGGAGGTGGAGATCGTCAACGGCCGCCCCACCGGGCCGCCCCCGCCGTCGACCGGCGCGGGACACGGCCTGCTCGGCATGCGGGAGCGGGTCGCGATGCTCGGCGGCACGATGACGGCCCACCCGTGGCACTGGGACGGCTTCAAGGTCACGGCCTTCCTCCCGGACACCCCGCCCGGCGACACCCCGCCCGTCGACACCGCGGGCACCCAACCACCCACCACCCCCCGGAGAAGGACCTCATGACGAGCGGTACCGGCGAACCCATCCGGGTTCTGATCGTCGACGACCAGGCGATGGTCCGGCAGGGCTTCACCGTGCTGCTCGGCGTCCAGCCCGACATGGAGGTCGTCGGCGACGCGAAGAACGGCGAGGGCGGCGTCGCCCTGGCCGAGGAACTCGCCCCGGACGTCGTCCTGATGGACATCCGCATGCCCGGCATCGGCGGCATCGAGGCGACCAAGCGCATCATCGCCGCCGACCCGGACATCAGGGTGCTCGTGCTCACCACCTTCGACCTCGACGAGTACGTGTACGACGCGCTGCGTGCCGGAGCCTCCGGGTTCCTGCTGAAGGACGCGTCGTCCGAGCAGCTCGCCGAGGCGGTCCGCGTGGTCGCGGCGGGGGAGGCGCTGCTCGCCCCGGTCATCACCCGCAAGCTGATCGCCGAGTTCTCCCGGCTCGACGGCAAGCCCCGGGCCCCGCTGAAGGAACGCGTCGGCGATCTGACCGAGCGGGAGACGGAGGTGCTCTCGCTGATCGCGCAGGGCCTGTCGAACGCGGAGATCGCCCGGCACTTGTTCGTGGCCGAGCAGACCGTGAAGACCCACGTCGGCAGGATCCTGGTGAAGCTGGGCCTCAGGGACCGCACCCAGGCGGCGGTGTTCGCGTACGAGTCGGGGCTGGTGCGGCCGTCGGGGTACTGAGGGGCGGCGCTGCGGGTCCCCGTCGTACCTGAGAGGCGGCGCCGCGGACCCCCGTAGTACCTGAGAGGGACCCTGTGGAACCCCTCTCACTGGGGACGACCGGGACCCGGGGGCGCGCTTACCGTTCTGTACGTGACCGAGACGACTCACGTACAGACCACGCCACCGGGGGACGGGGCGATGCGGCGCAGCCCCGAGTACCGGGTGGCGGTGGACTCCCTGCGCGGACTGCGACAGGACCTCATCCACGACGCCTTCGCCTACCGCCCGCTGCCGGGCCGGCGCGCGGACGGGCGGTTCGCCCGGCGGCTCCCGGGGCGGCTGCGGGAGTACGTGGCCTGGCTGCCGCACGCCCTGATCGTCGCGGCGGCCCTGATCTCCGTGGCGTTCGCCACCGTCGACTCCGGCGGGCCCGCCGCGCTGATGGGCCTGTTCTGCGCGGTTCCGGTGCTGCTGACCATGGTGCGGCCGGTGGGGGCGTTCTGGGCGTCCATGGTGTCCACCCCGGTCGTGGCCGTGCTCGGCAGCCGCTGGTTCGAATGGCCGTGGGCGGCCGGCAGCTTCGTCAGCCACCTGACCGTGCTGACGGTGGTGGCGATACGCACCAGGCCGCGCACGGCCGGGTGGATGTGGGTGCTGACGGCGCTGTACGCCATCGTCGCGGACAGCGGCATCGGCCCGAACTCCATGTACGGCAGCAACTCCGGCGGCATGCTGATCCTCTCGGCGCTGATCCTGCTGAGCGTCACCGTCTGGCACATCCGCCGCCACGCGGAGCAGGAAGTCACCGCCCAGCAGACGGTCACCGCGCACGAGCGCTCCCGCCGCACCCTGCTGGAGGAGCGCACGACGATCGCCCGCGAGCTGCACGACGTGGTCGCGCACCACATGTCGGTGGTCGCCATCCAGGCGGAGGCCGCGCCCTACCGGGTGGACAACCCGCCGCCGGAGCTGGAGAAGGCCTTCGCCACGATCCGGGAGAACGCGGTGGCGGCCCTCACCGAGCTGCGCCGTGTGCTGGGCGTGGTCCGCGCCGAGGACTACGAGGCCCCGGACGCCCCGCAGCCGACGCTCGCCGACCTGGAGGGGCTGCTGGCCAATGTGCGGGAGGCCGGGCTGGGCGTCGACAAGGTGGTGACCGGTGCGGTGCGCGAGCTGCCCCAGGGCGTGGAACTGTCGGCGTACCGGATCGTGCAGGAGGCGCTGAGCAACTCCTTGCGGCACGCGCCGGGTGCGACCGCCCGGGTGGAGATCGGGTACGTGCTCGGCGGCCTGGGGCTGCGCATCGTCAACGGCCCGCCGCCGAACCCGGGCCTGATCAAGCCCTCGCCCGGCGCGGGGCACGGCATCACGGGCATGCGGGAGCGGGTGTCGATGCTGGACGGCGAGATGACGGCGGGCCGTACGGACGAGGGAGGCTACGAGGTGGCGGTGTTCCTGCCGGTCGCCCTGCCGGACGCGGGTGGCTCATGACCATCCGGGTGCTGATCGCGGACGACCAGATGATGGTGCGCGAGGGATTTTCGGTCCTGCTGAACGCGATGCCGGACATCGAGGTCGTCGGCGAGGCGGTGAACGGCCGGGAGGCCGTCGCCAAGGTCCGCGAGCTCGCCCCGGACGTGGTGCTGATGGACATCCGGATGCCCGAGCTGAACGGCATCGAGGCGACCCGCGAGATCGTCGCCGCCGACGGCGCGGCCAAGGTGCTGGTGCTCACCACCTTCGACCTCGACGAGTACGTGTACCAGGCGCTGCGCGCGGGAGCCTCCGGCTTCCTCCTCAAGGACGCCTCGGCCCGCCAGCTCGCCGACGGGGTGCGTGTGGTGGCCTCGGGGGAGGCGCTGCTGGCGCCGTCGGTGACCAGGCGGCTGATCACCGAGTTCTCCAAGCTCGCCGAGAAGCCGCCCCTGATGCCCTCCGCACAGGCGGCCTACGGGGATCTCACCGACCGGGAGACGGAGGTGCTGGTGCTCATCGCGCAGGGGCTGTCGAACTCGGAGATCGCGGAGCGACTGGTGGTCGCCGAGTCGACGATCAAGACGCACGTCAGCCGGATCCTGGTGAAGCTGGGCCTGAGGGACCGGACGCAGGCGGCGGTGTTCGCCTACGAGGCGCGGCTGGTGACCCCGGGGTGAGAGGGGGCGCCGCCCCTGGTCAGAGTGGGGGGTGCCGGGCTAGCGTCCGTTCATGGCAGCTGTTTCCGACCTCGGGTTCGACCCGTGGGACCCGGCGTTCCTCGCCGACCCGTACCCCGCCTACGCCGACCTGCGTGCCCAGGGCCGCGTGCGGTACTTCGAGCCCACGGACCAGTGGCTCGTCCCGCACCACGCGGACGTCTCGGCCCTGCTGCGCGACCGGCGCCTCGGGCGGACCTACCAGCACCGTTTCACGCACGAGGAGTTCGGCCGCACGGCGCCCCCGCCGGAGCACGAGCCGTTCCACACGCTGAACGACCACGGGATGCTCGACCTGGAGCCGCCGGACCACACCCGGATCCGCCGCCTGGTGTCGAAGGCGTTCACGCCGCGCACGGTGGAGCGGCTGAAGCCCTACGTGCGGGGCCTGGCCGACGACCTGGTGTCCGGGCTGGTCGCGGCGGGCGGCGGCGATCTGCTGAAGGACGTCGCCGAGCCCCTTCCCGTCGCGGTGATCGCCGAGATGCTCGGCATCCCGGAGTCCGACCGGGGCCCGCTGCGCCCCTGGTCGGCGGACATCTGCGGGATGTACGAGCTGAACCCGTCCGAGGACACCGCGGCCAGGGCGGTCCGAGCGTCCGTCGAGTTCTCCGACTACCTGCGCGAGCTGATCGCGGCGCGCCGCAAGGAGCCCGGCGACGACCTCGTCTCCGGTCTGATCGAGGCCCACGACGAGGGCGACCGCCTCACCGAGCAGGAGATGATCTCCACCTGCGTCCTGCTGCTCAACGCCGGTCACGAGGCCACGGTGAACGCCACGGTCAACGGCTGGTACGCGCTGTTCCGCAACGAGGCTCAGCTGGAGCTGCTGCGCGCGGACCACACGCTGATCCCGTCCGCGATCGAGGAGCTGATGCGCTACGACACCCCGCTCCAGCTCTTCGAACGCTGGGTCCTGGACGAGATCGAGATCGACGGCACCGTGATTCCCCGGGGCGCGGAGATCGCGATGCTGTTCGGCTCCGCGAACCACGACCCGGCGGTGTTCCGGAACCCGTCCGCCCTCGACCTCACCCGCACCGACAACCCCCACATCTCCTTCAGCGCCGGTATCCACTACTGCATCGGTGCACCGCTGGCCCGTATCGAACTGGCGGCGTCGATGGGGGCGCTGCTGGAGAGGGCGCCGACGCTGAGGCTCGCGGCGGAGCCGGTGCGCAAGCCGAACTTCGTGATCAGGGGTCTGGAGGGGCTGACCGTGGAGGTGGGGTGATCAGGCGGTCATGTCCCGCCGCCGCAAGGCCGTCAGCCCCGCGGCCACCAGCACCACCGCCACGCCGGTCAGGGTCAGCGCCGGCCCCCACTCCATCGAGCCGCCCGGCAGCTTCGGCAGGTGCCCGAACGGTGAGACGTCCAGCACGACCTGCGGTACGTCCAGCGCGGGCCCGACCCAGCCGATCAGGAGCACGGCCCCGGCGACCCCCCATGCCGCCATGGCCGCCCGGGGCAGGGCTCCGTGCAGCAGCACCGCCACCCCGCCGACCACCCACACCGCCGGAAGCTGCGCCAGGCACGCCCCCAGGACGGGGCCGGTCTGCCTGCCGTAGCCGACGGCGAAGCCCAGCCCGGCCAGCAGCATGATCAGGGCGGCTCCGCCGAAGGCGATCATCAGATGCCCGGCGGCCCACCGCAGCCGCCCCACCGCGTTCGCCAGCACCGGTTCCGCCCGGCCGGAGGTCTCCTCGCCGTGCAGGCGCAGCACAGAGGAGACGATGAACAGCGTCGCGACCAGGCCGAGCATGCCGATCATGGAGGCCAGGAAGGCGTCCGTCAGGCCGGACTGTCCGCCCATTCGCTCGATGATCCGCCGCGCGCCCTCGTTGTCGCCGACCAGCTCCGCCGCGCCCTCGGTCATACCGCCGTAGACGACGCCGGCCAGGAAGAATCCGATGCTCCAGCCCAGCACCCCGCCCCGCTGCAGCCGCCAGGCCAGGGCGCCCGCGGTGCCCAGGCGGCCGGACGCCGGGCCCGGCCGGGTCGGCAGGAAGCTCATGCCGAGGTCCCGGCGCCCGGCCAGGACATAAGCGGCCCCGCCCTGGAGGGCCACCGCCCCGGCGAAGAGCGCGAGCACCCACCAGCGTTCGCCGGCGTAAGGCCGCAGGTTCTCCAGCCAGCCCAGCGGTGACAGCCAGGTCAGGACCGACGAGCCGTCGTCGGTTCCCGAGTCGCCCGCCGCGCGCAGGACGAAGGCGGCTCCGAGCACCGCCGCCGTCAGGCCGCGGGCCAGACGCGCGCTCTCCGTCAGCTGCGCGACGATCGCGGCCAACGTGGCGACGACCATCCCGACGGCGGCGACCCCGAGCCCGAGGGCCAGGGCGCCGGTCGTGCCCTGCCCGGCCAGCCCGGCCGTCACCAGCAGCGCCAGGACCGCGTTCGCGACCGCCGCGGCCAGCAGGGCCGCCGTCAGGGAGGCCCGACGGCCCACCGCTCCGGACGCCACCAGCTCCTGACGGCCGCTCTCCTCCTCGTCCCGGGTGTGCCGTACGACGACCAGCAGGCTCATCACGGCCGCCAGGGCACCGGCGTAGACACCGACGCGCCAGGCCGTCAGGGCGCCCAGGGAGTCGCCGAAGACCGGACCGACCATCGCGCGCAGCGAGGAGTTGGTCTCCATCTGCCGGATCAGGTCGGCGCGTTCCGCCGGAGTGCGGTACAGGCCCTCCAGGGTGCCGGGCATGGAGAGGACCATGAGCGCGGTCACCGCGATCCACACCGGGACCATCAGCCGGTCGCGGCGCAGGGCGAAGCGCAGCAGCGTGCCGGTGCCGGCCAGGTGACGTGAACGGCCCGGCCCTACCGTGAAGGCCGTCATCGGACCGCCGCCCGGTCCGTCCCGGCGGCTTCGGCTGCTTCGGCTGCTTCGTCCTGGTAGTGCCGCAGGAACAGCTCCTCCAGCGTGGGCGGCGTCGACGTCAGCGACCGTACGCCCGACTCGGTCAGTGACCGCAGGACGCCGTCCAGCCGGTCGGTGTCGACCTGGAGCCGGACGCGGTGGCCCCGGACGTCGAGGTCGTGGACGCCGGGCAGGGCGGCGAGCCCGTTCGGCGGGCCCGCGAGTTCGGCGACGACACTGGTCCGGGTCAGATGCCGCAGGTCGGCGAGCGAACCGGTCTCGACGGTACGGCCCTTGCGGATGATGCTCACCCGGTCGCACAGCTCCTCGACCTCGCTGAGGATGTGGGAGGAGAGCAGGACGGTGCGGCCCCGGTCGCGCTCCTCCTCGACGCAGGACTGGAAGACCTCCTCCATCAGCGGGTCCAGGCCCGAGGTCGGTTCGTCCAGGATCAGCAGGTCCACGTCCGAGGCGAACGCGGCGACCAGGGCGACCTTCTGCCGGTTGCCCTTGGAGTACGTGCGGCCCTTCTTGGTGGGGTCGAGTTCGAAGCGCTCGACCAGCTCCGCACGTCGCCTCGCGTCGAGCCCCCCGCGCAGCCGGCCGTAGAGGTCGATGACCTCGCCGCCGGACAGGTTGCGCCACAGCGTCACGTCCCCGGGGACGTAGGCGATCCGGCGGTGCACCTCCACCGCGTCCGCCCACGGGTCGCGGCCGAGCACCTGCGCGGCGCCCGAGTCGGCGCGCAGCAGGCCGAGCAGGACCCGGATGGTGGTGGACTTCCCGGCGCCGTTGGGGCCGAGGAAACCGTGGACCTCGCCTGCGGCGACCTCCAGGTCGAGTCCGTCGAGAGCATGCGTCCGCCCGAAGGACTTGTGCAGTCCGGAGACGGTGATGGCCTTCGTCATGCTTCAGAACGTACGCTTGTTTCAGAAACTTGTGAAGTTAAGGAATCGTGTGAAGCACGCCTAGGATGAGTCCCATGAACGAGTCAGCCGGAAGCGGCCGGGACCCGGAGGCCGTGTCGAGATTCGTGGAGTCCTTCGCGGCGCAGCTCGTCGAGGCGGGCATGACGCGCATGCCGGCCCGTGTCTTCGCGGCGCTCCTGTCCTGCGACGAGGGCTCGATGACCTCCGCCGAGCTGGGGGAGCAGCTGCGGATCAGTCCGGCGGCGGTGTCCGGGGCGGTGCGCTACCTGGCCCAGACGCACATGGTCTCGCGCGAGCGGGAACCGGGCTCGCGCCGGGAGCGCTACCGGGTGCACGGCGACCAGTGGTACGAGGCCCTGACCAACCGCGAGAACGTGCTGAAGCGCTGGGAGGCATCCCTGCGGGAAGGCGTCACCAGCCTCGGCGCCGACACCCCGGCCGGCCGCCGCATGAGCGAGACGCTGGCGTTCTTCGAGTTCATCGAGGGCGAACTCGCCGCACTGATGGAGCGCTGGCGGGCACACCGGGAGAAGACGTTCGGGCGGGGCGGCCCTCAGGGCTGACTCAAAGCCCCGCCGGCACCGTCAGCCCCCAAGCGCCCTCCCGCACCACCCAGGTCCGGGTCCGCACCGGACCCGACACCACCGTGTCCGCGCGGTAGCGGAAGTGCGCCCCGGACACCGTCACCGTCCGGCCCCGTGCCAGCAGCGGTGTGGCCTCCGCCCCCACCGACACCGGTCTGACCTCCACCGACGCGACCCCGGCCGCGGCCGGTGCCACCGACACCGCCTCCACCGGCTGGTCCAGATCGACGAGGGTCTCCCCGTCCACCTCGACCCGCAGCCGGGACGGGCCCGGCTCGGGCGCGGCGGCGAGCCGGGACGGGCGGCCCGCCGGAACCAGCGTCCGGACCAGGGACTGGCAGGTCCGCAGCCACGGGCGGCCCGGCACGTCGTCCGGGTCCGGCGCGGTCTCGGGGAACGCCCCGGCCGGGGCGGGCCGCAGCGGCGGTATGCGCAGCGCGCCGAGCACCACCCCGTCGCTGTCGTCGACCATCAGGTCCATGCGCCGTTCGACGCCGTCGAGCACCGCCCGCGCCGCCGCCACCGTCCCCGTGGGTATCCCCAGCGACCGGGACAGGGACAGCGCGCCCCCGACCGGCACCACCGACAGCGGGCATCCGGCCAGCTCCCGGTGGCGGTGCAGCAGCGCCACCGCGCGGATCAGGGTCCGGTCGTCGCCCACCACCACCGGCCGCCGCGAGCCCCGCCGGGCCAGCGCCCGGGCGAACTCCTCCGGGCCGTCCGGCAGACACAGCTTCATGCCCGCACCCGCTCCGAGCACGTCTTTCGCGATCCGGACGGACTCGCCGTCCGACCTACGGGCGACCGGGTCGACCACCACCAGCAGCTGCTCGGACGTCGCGGAAGTCGCCACCTCGGCCATGCCTCGCTTCCTCGGGTAGCATCTTTGTGCAAGAGCCCCTTGCGCTATTGCGCCAGGGGCTTCGTCTATTCCGGGGCATCCGGTCCGACGGTTGGCGGCCAACGGCGGTCGCGGTGTACGCGGCTGCATGTTCTCCGCGTTCGCCCTCGACCATGGACATGCCCCGCCCGGAAGGGGTGTACGCGCGTGCCCGCACTTGTGCTGCTCGGTGCTCAGTGGGGTGACGAAGGCAAGGGAAAGGCCACCGACCTTCTCGGTGGCTCCGTGGATTATGTGGTGCGCTACCAGGGCGGCAACAACGCCGGCCACACGGTGGTCGTGGGTGACCAGAAGTACGCACTGCACCTCCTCCCTTCCGGAATCCTGTCTCCCGGCTGCACGCCGGTCATCGGTAACGGCGTCGTCGTCGACCCGTCGGTCCTGCTCTCCGAGCTGAGCGGTCTGAACGAGCGTGGCGTCGACACGTCCAAGCTCCTCCTCAGCGGAAACGCGCACATCATCACGCCGTACAACGTGACGGTGGACAAGGTGACCGAGCGGTTCCTCGGCAAGCGGAAGATCGGCACCACCGGGCGCGGCATCGGCCCGACCTACGCCGACAAGATCAACCGTGTCGGCATCCGCGTACAGGACCTCTACGACGAGTCGATCCTCACGCAGAAGGTCGAGGCGGCCCTCGACGTCAAGAACCAGGTCCTCACCAAGCTCTACAACCGGCGCGCGATCGCCGTGGACCAGGTGGTCGAGGAGCTGCTGGGCTACGCCGACAAGCTCGCCCCGTACGTCTCCGACACCGTCCTGGTCCTCAACCAGGCGCTGGAGGACGACAAGGTCGTCCTGTTCGAGGGCGGCCAGGGCACGCTGCTGGACATCGACCACGGCACGTACCCCTTCGTCACCTCGTCGAACCCGACCGCGGGCGGCGCCTGCACCGGTGCCGGCGTGGGTCCGACGAAGATCAGCCGCGTGATCGGCATCCTCAAGGCGTACACGACCCGCGTCGGCGCCGGTCCGTTCCCGACGGAGCTGTTCGACGAGGACGGCGAGGCGCTGCGCCGGATCGGCGGGGAGCGCGGTGTCACCACCGGCCGTGACCGCCGCTGCGGCTGGTTCGACGCGGTCATCGCCCGCTACGCGACCCGCGTGAACGGCCTGACCGACTTCTTCCTCACCAAGCTCGACGTCCTCACGGGCTGGGAGCAGATCCCGGTCTGCGTGGCGTACGAGATCGACGGCAAGCGCGTCGAGGAGCTCCCGTACTCCCAGACCGACTTCCACCACGCGAAGCCGGTCTACGAGATGCTGCCGGGCTGGAGCGAGGACATCTCCAAGGCCAAGTCCTTCAGCGACCTGCCGAAGAACGCCCAGGCGTACGTGAAGGCGCTGGAGGAGATGTCCGGCGCCCCGATCTCCGCGATCGGCGTGGGCCCGGGCCGGGACGAGACGATCGAGATCAACTCGTTCCTCTGACCCGCTCCGCGTCCGCCGGCCGCCCCCCCTGCCCGGGGGGCGGCCGGTGTTCTTCCTCCCGCAGGGCGGTGCGCCGCGAACGGGCATAGCCTGACAGCACCACATCCTGCGTGCGTCGACACAGAAGAAGGTGAGTGCGATGCGCGTACTGCTCAAGGCCCGCATGGACACCGAGAAGGCCAACGAGGCCATCCGCAACGGCACCCTGGGGAAGCTGATCCAGGAGTCGCTGGAGCTGATCAAGCCCGAGGCGGCCTACTTCACCTCGGACAACGGCAGGCGCACGGCCTTCATGGTCTTCGACATGGAGGACAGCGCGCAGATGCCGGTACTCAGCGAGCCCTTCTTCCTCAACCTCGGCGCGGAGATCACCTACACGCCCGTGATGAACGTCGAGGACCTCCACAGGGGCCTGTCCCAGCTGGGGCGCTGAGCGCACGGCTCAGCTGAAGACGATCATCGACCCCTGGGCCAGGCTGCGGGTGACCGCCGCGTGCAGTCCGAGCCAGACGTGCCGCTCGCGGGCGAACGGGCTCGGATCGTACGGGGCGGGAACGGCGGGTTCCTCCAGTTCCGTCGGGGCGAGCGGCGGCTGGGGTGCCGCCGGCGGGTTGGCCGGGTCGATCCCGATGGCCGGGGCGACCACCTCCAGCTCCCGCAGCAGGGCGTGCGAGGAGCCCAGCGGACCGCCGCCGGCGAGGAGATCGTCGTCGGCGAGCGGGCCGGGGAAGTCGACCGGGACGTAGGCGCCCGCGTGGTCGTAGTGCCAGACCAGGTGCGACTGCTGGGCCGTCGACTCGAACATCTCCAGCAACTGCTCGTAGTCACCGCCCAGCTCGTCCACGGGCGTCACCGGCAGGCCGCACACCTGGAGCAGGTAGGCACGGCGCAGGAAGTGCAGCGCGTCGTAGTCGAAGCCCGCGACCGGGGCGACGTCGCCGGACAGGCCCGGCATGTACTGGTACACCGGCACCGGCGGCAGGCCGGCCTCGGCTAGCACCTTGTTGTATTGCGCGAGTTCCTCGGCGAAGGGATTGTCCGGCGTGTGGCACAACACGTCGACGAGCGGTACCAACCACAGGTCACAGGCCAAAGAAGGCTCCTCGCTCAGCGCGGTCGTCGGGTAAACGATGGTCAAGAAGGGTAGCGGTGCACCGCGGTCACGGCTCCCGCCGTGCATGTCCCATACCCATACGGACAGCGGCGACGCGGGTCATCCGGCGGCGAGCCGCTCGATCAGGGTGAGCGAGTGCGTGTTGTACGCGGCGATGATCGCCCGGGCGGCGTCGTTGTCGCGGTCGATCAGGGCGTCGACCAGCTGGGTGTGACCGGCCCACAGCTCGCCGCGCAGATCGGTGAGCCGGCGCAGGTGCTGCACCGCGCACACCCAGGTCTGCACGCGCAGCCGGTTGAGGAAGTCGGCGAGGTAGGGGTTGCCGAAGCAGGCGCCGAGCTCGCGCCAGAAGCGCAGGTCGTAACCGATCAGGACGCTGAGATCACCGGCCGCGGCGGCCCGCTGCGCCTCCTCGCCGCGCCGGCGGACCCCGGCGACGACGGCGGCGGACCGGGGATCGTCGGGGTGCACCGCGTTCGGGCGCCCCTCGGTGAGTGCGAGGAACATGCCCTCGATGACCAGCCCGCGGGCCTCGATCATGCCGCGGAAGTCGTCGACCGAGTACTCGTGGACCCGGAAGCCGCGGTGCTGGTCGGCGTCGAGGAGCCCCTGCGCGGAGAGGTCGACGAGCGCCTCGCGCACCGGCGTCGCGGACACCCCGTACTGCTCGGCGATCTCCTTGACCGTGAACTCCTGCCCCGGCTGGAGCCGCCCGGCCAGCACCTCGTCACGAAGCGCGTCGGCGATCTGCTGTCGCAGGGTGCTGCGCGTCACGGCGCCGTTGCCGGAGCTGGCGGGCATGGTCAGGGCGTCTCCCTCGTCGCGTTCGGGTGGCGTGCGCGTATATGTATGTCTACGAGCACGCCACCTTACGCGTTCGAATGAGGCGCAAGGATGTCGGTTACTGACGGGTTTACAGCTGTTTACCGCGAGTGCCCGGGCCCACCGGCCGGTGCCGGTGCCGGTGCCGGTGCCGGTGCCGGTGCCTGTGTCGGGTGGCCCGGGCGGGACCACCGGTAAGAGCCCGGGGTGGGCCCACCGGTGGGTGGCCGGTGCCTAACGGGTGTGCTCGTCCGCCACCGAGAGCGCCGCGTCCAGCGCCGACAGGCCTTCCTTGAGCTCGGCCTCGCCGATGTTGCAGGGCGGCACGACGTGCGTCCGGTTCATGTTCACGAAGGGCCACAGCCCGCCCTTCTTCGCGGCGGCGGCGAACGCGGCCATGGGGGCGTTCGCCTCACCGGCCGCGTTGTACGGCACCAGCGGCTCCCGCGTCTCACGGTCGCGCACCAGCTCCAGCGCCCAGAACATGCCCGTGCCGCGCACCTCGCCGACGCTCGGGTGCCGCTCGGCGAGCGCCCGCAGCTCCGGCCCGACGACCTCGGCGCCCAGCCGGGCCGCGTTCTCGACGACGCCCTCCTCCGCCATGACGTTGATCGTCGCCACCGCGGCCGCGCAGGCCAGCGGGTGCCCGGAGTACGTCAGGCCGCCGGGGTAGGGCCGCTTCCCGAACGTCTGCGCTATCGCCCCGGAGATCGCGACACCGCCCAGCGGAACATAACCGCTGTTCACGCCCTTGGCGAAGGTCAGCAGGTCGGGGGTGACGTCGAACAGGTCGGCCGCGAACCACTCACCGGTCCGCCCGAAGCCGGCCATGACCTCGTCCAGGACGAAGACGATCCCGTACGTGTCGCACAGCTCGCGCACCCCGGCCAGGTAGCCGGGCGGCGGGACCATGATCCCGGCCGTGCCGGGGATGGTCTCCAGGATGATCGCGGCGATCGTCGAGGGCCCCTCGAAGCGGATCGTCGTCTCCAGGTGCTCCAGCGCCCGGGCGCACTCCTGCTCCTCGGTCTCCGCGTAGAAGCGGGAGCGGTAGAGGTAGGGCGCCCAGAAGTGCACGACCCCGGCCGTGCCGCTGTCGGAGGCCCAGCGGCGCGGGTCGCCGGTGATGTTCACGGCCTGCTGGGTGCCGCCGTGGTACGAGCGGTACGCCGAGAGCACCTTCGGGCGGCCGGTGTGCAGCCGGGCCATCCGGATCGCGTGCTCGACGGCGTCGGCGCCGCCGTTGGTGAAGAAGATCTTGTCCAGGTCGCCCGGGGTCCGCTCGGCGATCAGCCGGGCCGCCTCCGAGCGCGCCTCGATCGCGAAGGCGGGCGCGAAGGTCGTCATCCTGGCCGCCTGCTCCTGGATCGCGGCGACGACCTTCGGGTGCTGGTAGCCGATGTTCGTGTAGACGAGCCCGCTGGAGAAGTCGAGGTAGCGGCGGCCGTCGTAGTCCCAGAAGTACGACCCCTCGGCACCGGCGACGGCGAGCGGGTCGATGAGCTCCTGCGCGGACCAGGAGTGGAACACGTGGTCACGGTCGGCGGCCTTGACGGCGGCACCGGCTTCGGGGTTCGGCTGAGGGGTCATGCGGGCGAGCGTAGGCATGGGGGGCCGGGGCGGGAAATCGGCGTCGTGTGTGAGGTCTGGGAGTTTCCGCGACAGGTTGTCGACGGGAAGGCGGCACGCGGGGGAGCTATTGACAACATGCTGCGTATTGGACAGTATGTTGTCAATGCAGGGAAGCCGAGGAGGAGCCATGAGCCGCAAGCCCGTCCATCTCGCCGTCTACGACACCCTCGCCGACTGGGAGACCGGCCACGCCACCGCCCACCTCGCCCGCGCCGGCCACGAGATCCGCACCGTCGGCCCGTCCACCGCCCCGGTGCGGAGCATCGGCGGACTGCGCATCCAGCCCGACCTGGCGCTCGCCGGCCTGCGCCCCGAGGACAGCGCGCTGCTGATCCTCCCGGGCGCCGACCTCTGGGACACCTCGGACGACCTCGCCCCCTTCGCCCGCACCGCCCGGGCCTTCCTCGACGCGGGCGTCCCGGTCGCCGCGATCTGCGGCGCCACCGCCGGACTCGCCCGCGAGGGCCTGCTCGACGACCGTGACCACACCAGCGCCGTCTCCTTCTACCTGGCCGCGACCGGCTACGCGGGCGGCGGGCGCTACGTCGACACCGACGCCGTCACCGACGCCGGCCTGGTCACCGCCGGCCCGACCGAACCCGTCGCCTTCGCCCGGGAGGTCCTCCGGCTGCTCGGGGTCCACGAGGGGGAGGTGCTGGAGGCCTGGTACCGGCTGTTCCACGACTCCGACGCGGCGGCCTACGGGGTGCTGGAGAAGGCCGGCGCGCTGTGAGCCGGGAGCACCAGGAACTGCTCAGCGACAGCGCCCTCGGGGTGTTCCGGCTCAACGGCCAGTTCCTCGCCGTCGCGGAGGAACTGGCCCGGCCCGCGGGGCTCACCGCCGCCTGGTGGCAGGTGCTCGGCGCGGTCCTCGGGGAGCCGCTGCCCGTCTCCGGCATCGCCCGCGCCATGGGCATCACACGGCAGAGCGTCCAGCGCATCGCCGACCTGCTCGTCGACAAGGGCCTCGCCGAGTACCGGCCGAACCCGGCGCACCGCCGCGCCAAGCTCCTCACACCGACGGCCGAGGGGCGTGCGGCGATCGCCCGGATCGACCCCGGGCACGCGGCGTTCGCCGACCGGCTGGCCGAGGCGTTCGGGGAGGCGGAGCTGGCGGAAGCGGTGCGGATGCTGGAACGGCTGTCGAAGGTGCTGGACCAGGTGGGTCCGCCTGTTACGGAACCGTAGACGGCGTCCAGGTCACCTGGCCCCCGCCCCGCACTATTCTCGGGCTGTTGCTCGCGTATGGGGGGAAAGGCGGCTGAGCGATGGAGAAGCTGGGGCCCGGGGATCCGCAGCACATCGGTTCGTACCGGCTGCTGGCGCGGCTCGGTGCGGGGGGCATGGGGCAGGTGTACCTGGCCCGCTCCGAGCGGGGCCGTACGGTCGCCGTGAAGCTGGTCCGTGAGGAGCTCGCCGCGCAGGAGGAGTTCCGGGAGCGGTTCCGGCAGGAGGTGCAGGCCGCGCGCAGGGTCGGCGGGTACTGGACGGCGCCGGTGCTGGACGCCGACACCGAGGCGGCCGTGCCGTGGGTCGCCACCGGGTACGTCGCCGGGCCGAGTCTCCAGCAGGTCGTCGGGCACGACCACGGTGCCCTGCCCGAGCGGACGGTCCGCATCCTCGCGGCCGGACTCGCGCACGCGCTCAAGGACATCCACGCGGCCGGCATCGTCCACCGCGACCTCAAGCCGTCCAACGTGCTGGTCACCATCGACGGCCCGCGCGTCATCGACTTCGGCATCGCACGCGCCCTGGAGACCGTGACGGACGGCGGGCTCACCCGCACCGGCGCGCTCGTCGGGTCGCCCGGTTTCATGGCACCCGAGCAGGTGCGGGGCGACCGCATCACCCCGGCGTGCGACGTCTTCTGCCTCGGCTCGGTCCTCGCCTACGCCGCCACCGGCGCCCTGCCGTTCGGCACCGCCAACAGCGGCGTGCACGCCCTGATGTTCCGCATCGCCCAGGAGGAGCCGGACCTGGAGGGCGTCCCCGAGGGCATCGCCGACCTCGTCCGGGACTGCCTGCGCAAGGACCCCGCTGCCCGGCCCTCCCTCGACCGCGTCCTGCAGCGCACGGGCGCGGACGACACCGTCTCCGACGGTCGTGCCCTCGACCCGTGGCTGCCGAGCGCACTGGTGGCCCAACTCGGGCGGCATGCGGTGCGGTTGCTGGACACGGAGGACCCGGAGGGGGAAGCAGGGCAGGCCCGGCCCGCCGCCGCGGGGACGCGCGGCAGCGACACCGACGGCTCCGCAGCGCGGACACACCCGGCCCCCGCCGGCCCGCAGCCGCACCGTGACGGCGCACAGCAGCCGGGCCCTGCCCCCGCGGACAGGTTCGGCCCCGGCCCCGCCCCCGAACACGCCGCCGCTGCCGACGAATCGGCACCGCGCCCGGCGCTGCCCCCGGCCCCGGCGGCGGCCCCTGCGGCGACCCCAGGCCCGCCGCCGCCTGGCCTGCCGGGGCTGCCGGGCCCGCAGGGCGACGGGCCGTCGGTGAACCACCTGCCCACCATGGCCGCCGGGCAGAGCGCGCCCCCGGCACCTCACCACCTGCCGGGCCCCGGTCCGGGCGCCCCGCCCCACCCGCAGCCCCAGCCGCAGACGCCCCCGTATCCGGCGTACGGCTCCCCCCAGCAGCACCCCCAGCCCGGCGCCCCGGGCGTTCCCGCGCCGCACCCCGCCTACGGCGGCCTCGGCTCCACCCCGCCGTACGGCCCGCCGCCCTACGGCACGACCCCGCCGTACGGCCCCCCGCAGCCACAGCCGTCGCGGGGGGACGGCCGTTCCACCGCGCTGCTCGTCGTGATCGCCCTGGTCGTCGCGCTCGCCGCGGGCGGGTCGGTGTACGCGCTGATGCAGGGCGGCGACGACCGGGCCGACGACGGCCGCGGCGGCACGCAGAGCACCGGCCCGGCCCCGACCACCCCGGGCCCGTCCCCGACGACCTCGCAGCCGGACACCTCACCCTCCCCGGCCGACGGCACGATCCCGGCCGGGTACCTCGGCACCTGGACCACGACCATCGACAACGCCGACGGCGAGCACAGCCGTTCGCTCACCCTCCGGCAGGGCGAACCGGGCGACACGGTCCTGTCCCTCGTGGCCGACGGCCCGACCAAGGGCGGCGGCACCTACCACTGCGTCTTCGAGGGGCGGTTGACCGCGGAACCCGGCACCGACGGCACGTTGCAGATCGGCCCCACCACCGTCGAGGTCGGGCAGCCCCGCAGCGCCTGCACCCCGGGGGCGGCCACCGAGGTGACCCTCCTCCCCGGCGGCACGCTGGAGCGCGTGAACACGAGCAGTGGGGAACGGCTGGCGTACACGAAGCGGTGACCAGCTCCCGTCGGCCACCGCCTCGTCGTGCCTCAGGCGCCTTGGGGCCGGCGAAGAACGGAGTGGCCCGAGGTGGTGTCTCTCACCTCGGCTCGGGCGGGCGCTGGCGGGGCATGTTCGGGCGGGTCCCCCCGTGCGGCGGCACCGTGAACCGTCCGTTCACCCCCACCTCGGACCCGCGCCCCGGCGCCGGGAACACCGCCGCCTGCAACCCCGCCGGCGCGGCACACCCCGACCGGAACTCCCCCATCCAGTCCGCCGTCTCCACCCGGACCAGCTCCGTCAGGTCCTCGGAGAATCTCCGCAGCACCCCGAGACACCGCTCGGCGGCCTCCCCGGCCGTCCCCTCCGCAGGCCCCAGCACCTCCCGCACGCTCTCCGCCGCCCAGTCGAACTGCAGCGCCTGCAGTCGTCGCTGCACGGCCTGCGCGGTGGCCACGTCCCGCATCCACCCGGACGTCACCCCGAAGTACCGGTCGACGGCCACACACGCCGCCCCCAGCAACAGCGCCAGACACCCCCAGGGCGCAATCCCGCCCGCGACGCCGGTCAGATCCAGCAACGGCAGCGCGACCCCGGTCACCGCCCCGGCGGCCGCCCCGCAGCGCAGCACCCGCGCGCACCGCCGCTTCCACACCCGGTCGGCGAGATACCAGGCCGCCGTCCGCAGCGCCCCGCGCTCCACCCACCGGTACAGCTCGTCCAGCCGGACCGCCGGCTCGCCCCAGTCCCCGAGCGGGAAGACCCGCCCGGTCAGATCGCCCGGCCGCAGCCCGGCCGCCGCCTGCTCGCCCCGCCCGTCCTGAGGCGGCCCCTCGGGCTGCATCTCCGGCTGACCCACCCGGCACTCCTCACTGACCACGAATGACCACGTACGGTTCACCCACCGATCACGCTGCGCGATGGACGAAAGCCCGCATCCGGAACGCGCCCGCCCTTCCTACCTCCCAATGGGTGGCGAAGACGTAGCTTTCGCCTCTTTTCCGCCCGGAAGTATTCCTTGATCAGGTATAGGGCGCGAGGGGGACTCACTCGAAAGAGTGCTGGGGCGACGGCAGCCCCGACCACGTAGGCTCGTGCCGAACGGGAAAACCCGTACCGAGCAAGGAGCTGATCGTGATCCCCGGTGGTGGCCAGCCCAATATGCAGCAGTTGCTCCAGCAGGCCCAGAAGATGCAACAGGACCTGGCACAGGCGCAGGAGGAACTGGCGCAGACGGAGGTCGACGGGCAGGCGGGCGGCGGTCTGGTGACGGCCACCGTCACCGGCGCCGGCGAACTGCGTGCCCTGAAGATCGACCCGAAGGCCGTGGACCCGGAGGCCGCGTCCGCCGAGGAGACGGCCGAGACCCTCGCCGACCTGGTCGTGGCGGCCGTCCAGGCGGCCAACGAGAACGCGCAGACGCTCCAGCAGCAGAAGCTTGGCCCGCTCGCGCAGGGCCTCGGCGGCGGCGGCATCCCCGGCCTGCCGTTCTGACCCGGCGCACCGCCTTCCTCGGACAGGCGGCAGACAACTACGGTACGTACGGGACGGTACGCACCGACCCCGAAGACCCAGGAAGGGCAGTCCGTTGTACGAAGGCGTGGTCCAGGACCTGATCGACGAGCTGGGGCGGCTGCCCGGCGTCGGTCCGAAGAGCGCCCAGCGGATCGCCTTCCACATCCTGCAGGCCGAGCCGACGGACGTACGGCGTCTCGCACAGGCCCTGATGGAGGTCAAGGCGAAGGTCCGCTTCTGCGCGACCTGCGGCAACGTCGCACAGGAGGAGCTGTGCAACATCTGCCGCGACACCCGCCGCGACCCGGCCGTCATCTGCGTGGTCGAGGAGCCGAAGGACGTCGTGGCGATCGAGCGCACGCGGGAGTTCCGGGGCCGCTACCACGTCCTGGGCGGCGCGATCAGCCCGATCGACGGGGTGGGCCCCGACGACCTGCGCATCCGGGAGCTCCTGGCCCGGCTCGCCGACGGCACGGTCACCGAGCTGATCCTCGCCACGGACCCGAATCTCGAAGGCGAGGCGACGGCGACGTACCTCGCCCGCATGATCAAGCCCATGGGCCTGAAGGTCACCCGCCTGGCCAGCGGCCTCCCGGTGGGTGGGGACCTGGAATACGCGGACGAGGTCACGCTCGGACGCGCCTTCGAGGGGAGACGACTCCTAGATGTCTGACGCCACGCTGCACGCGACCGACCAGAACCCGGACGATTTCGCGGTCCAGATCGCGGACCAGATCGAGAGCTTCCTGGTCGCCGTCACGGAGGTCGCCAAGGGCGACGAGCCGGAATCGGCCGTGCCCTTCCTCCTCCTGGAGGTCTCCCAGCTCCTGCTGGCCGGCGGCCGGCTCGGCGCGCACGAGGACATCGTGCCCGACGAGCGCTACGAACCCGATTCGGGCCCCGAGGCGGACGTCGACGAACTCCGCGAGAACCTGGCCCGCCTGCTGGACCCGATCGACGTCTACTCCGAGGTGTTCGACCCCTACGAGCCGCGCAGGGCCCCGGTGCCGGCCCGGATCTCCGACGACCTCACGGACGTCATCACGGACCTGCGCCACGGCATGTCCCACTACCGGGCGGGCCGCACCACGGAGGCCCTGTGGTGGTGGCAGTTCTCCTACTTCTCCAACTGGGGCTCCACCGCCTCGGCGAGCCTGAGGGCCCTGCAGTCGGTCCTCGCCCACGTCCGCCTCAACCAGCCCCTCGCCGAACTCGACGGACTGGACACGGACCAGGGCATGGGCGACGACACGCTGGAGATCGAGGCGGGCCGGGTGATGGCGGAGGAGATCGCGGGCCCGCTGGGCATCCGCCCGGCCACGTAGTCGCCTCTCGATTCGGAGCGTTCGGGACAGGATCGGCTGACCGGTTCGGCTCGGGCGGGTCCCGCACGCTCCAGTTGCCCCTCACCTGCCCACGGCGGCGGCCAGGGCCTCCCCGTCGACGTAGGGAGCGGTCGGGGTCGGCTCGCTGTACCACCTGAGCGGCCAGGTGTTTCCCTCGAGGGCCGGGATCCCGATGTACGTGACCGAGACCGTACGCGGGTCCCGGCCGCCCAACTGCTGCACGCCGAGCGGCCAGTCGCGCCTCCGTACCGCCCCGGGGGCGAGCAGGAAGTACACCCAACGCGGCCCGCTCGCCTCGCACACGATGGGCCCCGCGTCCCCGTCCGACATCTCGACCAGCCACTCGGCGACCAGCTCCCCCCGCACGCCCTCGGCCCGTACCGCGTCGAAGTGCACGCCCGTCACGTGGAGTTGATGACCTGCCGCCGGAACCCACTCGGGGCGGTGAATCGCGTTCGTCATGGCCACACTCTGCTGCCCGCTCGGCTACGGTCGGTAGCGACTGTGGTGGTACACACGCTGATGTAACCGTCGGAGGTGGGCGCGCGGCCAAGGAGTACCTGCGGAGGGAGAAGTTCCCGGCGCGGGCGCAGGACTTCATGGAGAGGGAGCGGGAGGCGATCAGTCTCTGGTGGTACGAAGCCATGTACATCCCCGGCTTGTTGCAGACCAAGCGCTACGCACAAACACTCATCGAGAATCATGTTCCGCCCCTGGACGCGGAGACGACGGAGGAACGGATCGCCGCCCGCCTGGAGAGGCAGGTGATCCTCACCGAACGGAAGCCACCAGTGGCCCTCTGCTTCGTCATCTACGAGGCGGCACTGCGCAGTTCGCAGGTGGACGGTGAACAGCTGCACCGCCTGCTGGAGGTCTCCCGGCTGAGGAACGTCGTGGTACAGGTCCTGCCCTTTGAAAGAGCCATCACCGCAGCACTTCTGGGACCCCTGGTGTTGCTGGAAACGCGTGACCACGAGCGTTTCGCCTATGCCGAAGGCCAGTTGGGCAGTGAGATGACGACCGAACCAGGGGCTGTCAGTCGCGCTACGGAGCGGCTTAGCATGATCCGCGCGCAGGCTCTCAGTCCGGGCGAGTCCGTGCGTTTCATCGAGCGGATGGTGGATCAGTCATGAATGACCAACAGCGCTGGATCAAGTCGAGCTACAGCGACTCCGAGGGCGGCGCCTGCCTCGAAGTCGCCCTGTCAGCCGCGGTCCACATCCGCGACTCCAAGAATCCCGCAGGCCCTCAACTCCACGTCACCGCACCCGCCTGGACGGCGTTTCTCTCAGCGGTTCGGCCGTTGCGCCCTAGCCCACTGAGCCGCTGAAGATCAGATCCGTACGGCCGTCCCCGTCACGCCGATGCCCGTGCCCGGTTCCGCCGGTACCGTCACGGTGATCAGGCTGGGACGGCCCAGGTCCGTGCCCTGGTGGACCGTCAGAGTGGCAGGGGTCGGTACGAGGCCGAACTCGCGCAGGTAGCCGCCGAACGCGGCCGCCGCCGCTCCCGTCGCCGGGTCCTCGACCACACCGCCGGGCGGGAACGGGTTGCGGGCGTGGAAGACGGTGGATGACTCCCGCCAGACCAGGTCGATCGTGGTCCAGTCCCGGCGGGCCATGAGGGCGGTCAGCGCGGGCATGTCGTAGTCCAGGTCCGCCAGCCGCTCGCGGCTCGCCGCGGCGATGACCGGGTGCCACGCCCCGGCGTAGGCGACCCGGGGCGGCAGCGCCGGGTCCAGGTCGTTGGCCGACCAGCCCAGGATCGTCAGCAGCTCGGCGAGGTCGCCCTCCTCGAGCGGGACGCTGCGCGGCGCGACGCTCACCAGCGTCGCCACGAGGCTGCCGTCCGCCGCCCGGTCGGTGGTGACGGTGACCGGGCCCGCGGGAGTGCGCAGCAGCAGCCGACCGGTGCCGTGCCGCTCCGCGATCGCCACGGCCGTGGCGATCGTCGCGTGGCCGCAGAACGGCACCTCGGCGAGCGGGCTGAAGTACCGCACGTCCATGGTGCCTTCGCCGGAGTCCGTCACGAACGCGGTCTCCGAGTAGCCGACTTCGGCGGCCGCCGCCAGCATCGCCGCGTCGGCGGCGCCGCTCGCGTCGAGCACCACCCCCGCGGGGTTGCCGCCCTCGGGATCCGTGCTGAACGCCACGTAGCGCAAGATCTCCATGGGCCGACCGTAGCGCCCGACGCCCCCTCACGCCGCGTGATTTGGATGCTCCTTGTACGTCCCCTGTACGCGGGCTGCACGGCCCCTGGCCGGTGGAACGCGAGGCTGGAGTCACTTCCACCGCGGAGAACGCGGAGGGAAGCAGACTCGTCTCGACCCCATGGGAGATGTCATGGACCGCCGCCCCGCCCGCCGACGCACAGCAGCCGCCGCCACCGTCACCGCGGTCCTGGCCGCCGGCACCCTCGCTCTCGGAGCCGGGGTCGCCGGAGCGGACGCGCGGAGCACGGGCCAGAAGCACGCCAAGCCCATGACCAAGGCACAGGTGCTCGGGCTGTTCGACGACTGGAACACCGCGCTGCAGACCGGTGACCCGAGGAAGGTCGCCGACCTGTACGCGAAGGACGCGGTGCTGCTGCCGACGGTCTCCAACCAGGTCCGCACCGACAGAGCCGAGATCGTCGACTACTTCGAGCACTTCCTGCAGAACAAGCCCCACGGGACGAAGGTCGAGTCCGTCGTCAACGTCCTCGACCGCGACACCGTCATCGACACCGGCGTCTACGAGTTCGCGCTCACCGACCACGAGACGGGCGAGAAGAGCACCGTCAAGGCCCGCTACACCTACGCCTACGAGAAGCAGCCGAACGGGAAGTGGTTGATCGTCAACCACCACTCCTCGAAGATGCCGCAGGGCTGAGCCCGGTCAGCCGCCGCGGTGGGACGCCCGTAGCGTGATCGTCACGCACAGGCCGCCGCCGTCCGGCCCGTCCGCCAGGGCCACCGTCCCGCCGTCGTCCGTCACCAGCTGCCTGACGACGGCGAGACCGAGACCGGAGCCGGACTTCCCGGTCAGGCCCTGGCCCCGCCAGAACCGGTCGAAGGCGCGGGACTTCTCGGCGTCCGACATACCGGGCCCCTCGTCCAGGACCCGGATCTCCACGACCTCGCCCCGGGGTTCCACCCGCACGGTGATCGTCCCGCCGTCGGGCGAGACCTCCAGGGCGTTGGAGAGCACGTTGTCCAGCATCTGGTCCAGATGACCGGGGCTGGACAGCACGGACGGCCGGCCGTCGGTACTCCCCCTGAGCGCGATGGTGACACCGCGCTCGTCGGCGGCCGGCCTCCACACGGCGAGCCGCTCCCGCACGACGTCCAGCAGCGGGAGCGGCTCGGCCGCCGTCACCTTCGCCTCGGCGCGGGCCAGCACCAGCAGCCCGCTGACCAGCCGACTCATCCGCACGACCTCCGCGGTCGCCTGCTCCACGTCCTCCCGCACGAACTCGTCGTCCGTGCCGTCGGCGATGTTGTCCAGGGACAGCCGCAACGCCGTGAGCGGGGTGCGCAGTTGGTGGGAGGCGTCGGCGACGAAGATGCGCTGGGCCGCGATCAGCGTGTCCAGGCGTTCGGCGCCCTGGTTGAGGGTGCGCGCCAGGGTCTGGGTCTCGGGCGGGCCCGTCACGGGGGAGCGGGCGGTCAGATCGCCGTCGCTGAACTTGCTGGCCATGTCGTTGAGCTGGCGCAACGGCCGGGTGAGGCGCCGGGCCACGCCGACGCCGAGCAGGGCGGCCACGCCGAGGACGAGCACGGCGAGGACCGCCCGGAAGCCCCAGATCTGCCACAGCCGGCTGGTCATCTCACCGGTCGAGTACACGATGCGTACGGCGCCGACGACCCGGTCCGTACCGGCCGCCCGCGCGGGCACGGTGATCACCAGTTCGGGGCCCCAGATGAAGGAGGAGCCCCAGTCCGTCGTGGGGGTGCCGTCCTTCAGGGCCCTGGCCAGGGCCGCGTCCGGGGTGGGCCGCGGCAGGTTCGCGGGGCAGTTCGCCGTGCGGGTCACCTGGATCTCGTCGTCGTAGGCCCTGGCCATCTCCTCCAGCGCCTGGCACGAGGCGGCACGGCCGTCGCCGAGCAGCAGGGCCATGGCGTCGGCCTCGCGCGTGACGGCCGACCTGGTGTCGTCGCGCAGCTGATCCGTGAGCGTGAACGCCACCGGCACGGTGAACAGCGCGATCGCGACCGCGACGAGCAGGACGTAACTACGGACGAGCTGCCTGATCATGAGGCGGCGTCGCTCCCGCCCGGCCTGCCGGTACCGCCTGCGACGCCGCCCCCGCCGGAGCCGCCGTCGCGGTCCGTGCCGGCGTCCCCGTCGATCTCCAGCCGGAAGCCGACCCCGCGCACCGCCTCGATGGTGATCGCCCCGGCGAGCTTGCGGCGCAGCGCCGCCACGTGCACGTCCAGCGTCTTCGTCGGGCCGAACCAGTTCGCGTCCCAGACCGCTTCCATGATCTGTTCGCGCGACATCAGTGCTCCGGGTTCCTCGGTGAGGAAGGCCAGCAGGTCGTACTCCTTGGGCGCGAGGGAGACCTCCTCGCCGTCCAGGCGCACCCGGGCGGCCTTGCGGTCGATCGTCAGGCGGCTGCCGTAGCGGTCGGGGCCGGTGCCGGGCGTCCCCGAGGGGGCGTGGGGCCGGGTGCGGCGCATGACCGCCCTGATGCGCGCGATGACCTCCCGGACGCCGAACGGCTTGGAGACGTAGTCGTCCGCTCCGAGCTCCAGCCCGACCACCCGGTCCGTCTCGTCGCTGCGGGCGCTGATCACGATGATCGGGACGTCACCCCGCTCGCGCAGCGCCTTGCAGACGTCCAGGCCGTCGGTGTCGGGCAGCCCGAGATCCAGCAGGACGACGTCATAAGGACCCTTGTGCCGCAGGGCCGCCCCACCCGTGGTCACCCACTCCACCTCGAAGCCGTAGCGCTTGAGGCCACGGCGCAGTGACTCGGCGACCGGTTCATCGTCTTCCACCAGGAGTACGCGCACAGCCGAACCCTAGTGCTTGAAAGTTGTGCGACCGGGGGCCGGGCTCGTGCGATTGTGACGCCGGGCACTTTCCCGAGTGGCCCGTGCCCAGATGGGCATGAGCGACTCTGGACGGGCGGCCCGAGATCTCACCATGCGATATCGCGGAGGGGTTATTCGGACGCTCGTTAGACTGAGCCGACCGCGGTACGAATGCGTATGAGCGGATAGAGACGGATTGAGCGAGGAGCGCACGTGGGCCTTGTCGTGCAGAAGTACGGAGGCTCCTCCGTAGCCGATGCCGAGGGCATCAAGCGCGTCGCCAAGCGGATCGTGGAAGCGAAGCAGAACGGCAACCAGGTGGTTGCCGTGGTTTCCGCGATGGGCGACACGACGGACGAGCTGATCGATCTCGCCGAGCAGGTTTCCCCGATGCCTGCCGGGCGCGAGCTCGACATGCTGCTGACCGCCGGAGAGCGGATCTCCATGGCCCTGCTGGCGATGGCGATCAAAAAGCTGGGCCACGAGGCCCAGTCGTTCACCGGCAGCCAGGCGGGTGTCATCACCGACTCGGTCCACAACAAGGCCCGGATCATCGACGTCACGCCGGGCCGGATCAAGACCTCGGTGGACGAGGGCAACATCGCGATCGTGGCCGGTTTCCAGGGTGTCTCCCAGGACACCAAGGACATCACCACGCTCGGCCGCGGCGGCTCCGACACCACCGCGGTGGCCCTCGCCGCCGCCCTGGACGCCGACGTCTGCGAGATCTACACCGACGTGGACGGCGTGTTCACCGCCGACCCGCGCGTGGTGAAGAAGGCCCGGAAGATCGACTGGATCTCCTTCGAGGACATGCTCGAACTGGCCGCCTCCGGGTCGAAGGTGCTGCTCCACCGGTGTGTGGAGTACGCCCGCCGGTACAACATCCCGATCCACGTCCGGTCCAGCTTCAGCGGACTCCAGGGCACGTGGGTCAGCAGCGAGCCCGTCGTTCGCAAGACACAGCAAGGGGAACAGCAGGTGGAGCAGGCTCTCATCTCCGGTGTCGCGCACGACACCTCCGAGGCCAAGGTCACGGTCGTCGGCGTGCCGGACAAGCCCGGCGAGGCGGCCTCGATCTTCCGCACGATCGCCAACGCCGAGATCAACATCGACATGGTCGTGCAGAACGTGTCCGCCGCCTCCACGGGCCTGACGGACATCTCCTTCACGCTGCCGAAGACCGAGGGCCGCAAGGCCATCGACGCGCTGGAGAAGAACAAGGCCGGCATCGGCTTCGACTCGCTGCGCTACGACGACCAGATCGGCAAGATCTCCCTCGTCGGCGCCGGCATGAAGACCAACCCGGGCGTCACGGCCGACTTCTTCACGGCCCTGTCCGACGCGGGCGTGAACATCGAGCTGATCTCGACCTCCGAGATCCGCATCTCGGTCGTCACGCGCGCCGACGACGTGCCCGAGGCCGTCCGCGCCGTGCACTCCGCGTTCGGGCTGGACTCCGACAGCGACGAGGCCGTCGTCTACGGGGGCACCGGCCGCTGATGGCCGACCTCCGACTGGACGCCCGGACCGTACGGTCCGGGCGTCCGACGCTTGCCGTGGTGGGGGCGACCGGAGCCGTCGGCACGGTCATGCTCCGGATCCTGTCCCAGCGGGCCGACGTCTGGGGCGAGATCCGGCTGATCGCCTCCCCGCGCTCGGCCGGCCGCAAGCTGACCGTGCGCGGCGAGGAGACCGAGGTCCTCGCGCTCACCGAGGAGGCCTTCGACGGGGTGGACGTCGCCATGTTCGACGTTCCCGACGAGGTCGCCGAGCGGTGGGCGCCCGTCGCCGTCGCCAAGGGCGCGGTGGTCGTCGACAACTCCGGCGTGTTCCGGATGGACCCGGACGTGCCGCTCGTGGTACCCGAGGTCAACCCGCACGCCGTGCGGATGCGCCCGCGCGGGATCATCGCCAACCCCAGCTGCACGACGCTCTCCATGATCGTCGCCCTGGGCGCGCTGCACGCCGAGTTCGGGCTGCGCGAGCTGGTCGCCTCCTCGTACCAGGCCGTCAGCGGTGCCGGACGCGCCGGGGTGGAGACCCTGCGCCGTCAGCTCTCCCTGGTCGCGGGCACGGAGCTGGGCGTGCACCCCGGTGACGTGCGGCGGGCCGTCGGCGACGACACCGGGCCCTTCCCCGAGCCGGTCGCGCTGAACGTCGTGCCCTGGACCGGTACGGCGTGCGAGGACGGCTGGTCGTCGGAGGAGCTGAAGGTACGGGACGAGGCCCGCAAGATCCTCGGTCTGCCCGGCCTCCCCGTGGCCGTCACCTGTGTCCGGGTGCCGGTGATCACCACGCACGCGGTGACCGTGCACGCCCGCTTCGAGGGCGAGGTCACCGTCGACAAGGCCCGCGAGATCCTCGCCACGGCGCCCGGGGTGGTGCTGTTCGACAACCCGGCCGCCGGGGAGTTCCCGACCCCCGCCGACGTGGTCGGCACCGACCCGACCTGGGTCGGACGGGTCCGGCGCGCGCTGGACGACCCCACGGCACTGGAGCTGTTCGTGTGCGGGGACAACCTGCGCAAGGGCTCCGCGCTCAACACCGCCCAGATCGCCGAAGTGGTCGCGGCCGAGCTGTCCTGACCGGGCGGCCTCCCGGGCGTCCCGCGGCTCTGCGGCGCCGAAACCCTCAGCCGATGTCAGAGGTGGTTTGTAGGATCTGTGCACGACATGTGAGCCGATCGATGATCCGGACCACTTGTCGGTGGCGCTTCGGCATCAGAGGATTTACCTCCCCGCTCTCCGCAACCGCGCGAAGGGCGGGGAGCGTCTTTGCGGTCGCCCTTCGGCCGTGGGAGCGCTTACAGGCGTGGGGACGCCTGGAACCGGGCGTGGGGACGTCCGTTCACATTTGGATATAAGGGAAGAGCGGGACGCATGAGGGCCAGGAACGCACCATCGACTGTGCTGCCTGACGCGGGTAGACCGGCAACGGCGACGGTCGGCGTGAAAGTGATGCCCGGCACGTACAACCCTCACGGGGGTCAGCGTGTCCAACAGGCGTGGCAGAGGTACTCGACTTCAGTGCGGCGCGCGGCACGGTCCTTCGACCGCCCCGCCCGGCGGCTCTCCGACCCCGCATGGCCGGTACGCCCGGTGGCATGCCGGTGATCGCGCCCGTGCCCGCAGCGCGGCCGGCCCGCATACCCAACCAGCGTGACGGCGCAGAGGACGGCGTAGCGGCCGGAACCTCCGTCGACCACCTCACCGAGACCTACCGCGCGCACTACCGCTCGCTGCTGGGTCTCGCCGCCCTCCTCCTCGACGACACCGCCTCCTGCGAGGACGTCGTCCAGGAGGCGTTCATCCGTGTCCACTCCGCCCGCAAGCGCGTCCGGGACCCCGAGAAGACCCTGGCGTACCTGCGCCAGACCGTCGTCAACCTCTCGCGCTCCGCGCTGCGCCGCCGCATCCTCGGCCTGAAGCTGCTGTCGAAGCCCATGCCCGACATGGCCAGCGCCGAGGAAGGTGCCTACGACCAGCTGGAGCGCGACTCCCTCATCAAGGCGATGAAGGGGCTGCAGCGCCGCCAGCGCGAGGTGCTGGTGCTGCGCTACTTCGCGGACATGACCGAGGCGCAGGTCGCCGAGACGCTCGGCATATCCCTCGGCTCCGTCAAGGCCTACGGATCGCGCGGTATCGCGGCGCTCCGGATCGCCATGGAGGCGCCGGCATGAGTGACGGCAACGGCACGGGCGGCAACGGGCGCGACCGCCCCGAGCCGGTCGAGCGCCTGCGGGAGTGGCAGGCGCCGACAAGGCGGCACGGGCAAGATCCGAAGCAATCGCACGCTGGGAACGGAACTGTGAACCACGGCCCCGACGACCAGAGCCCCGACGGGCTCGACTCGGACGAGCTGGACCTGCGCTCGATGTTGCACCAGGTGGTGCAGGAGGTGGAACCGCGCGACGGCACCCTTGACTACCTGCGCAAGGCGGTGCCGCAGCGGCGGGCCCGCAAGCGGCAGGCCGTCGTCGGCATGGCGGCCGCCGCGCTCTTCATCGGCACGGCCGTCCCCGCCCTCGTACACGTCTCCAACGCCACCGGCTCCGAGGCCAACCCGGCCGTCGCCGGCCACACCTCGCAGGCCCAGGGCGGTGCGAGCCAGGGCAAGGGCCCGGACGGCGGCGAGAGCACCGCGGGCGGCTCCTCCGGCAAGGCCGAGGGCAAGGAGAAGGGCGAGAAGAAGGAGAAGGGCAAGGGCAAGGGGACCGGCGCCTCCACCGGCGCGACCCAGGGCGCCGGCCCCTCATCCACCGTGGCCGCCGGCATCCCGGCGTGCACCGCCGCCCAGCTCGGCCCCGCCTCCGGAAGCAGCAGCGCCCCCGACTCCACGGGCGCGGTCTCCGGCTCCTTCCGCGTCGTCAACGTCTCCGGCGCGGCCTGCACCGTCACCGGCCCCGGCTCGGTCAACGCGCTGCCGCAGGGCGCGGCCGACGCCGGCAAGGTCGGTTCGGCCCGGCACACCGCGGGCGACGCGGCGGCGGGTCTGCTGCCCGACCCGTCCCTGGAGGCCGCCCAGCTGGTGCTCCAGCCGGGCATCGGCTACGACGTGAAGTTCGCGTGGGTCCCCTCCGAGACCTGCCCCACCCCCGGCGGCAGCGTCGGCGGCCCCGACCCCAGCCCGGAGCCGACCCCGTCGGAGGACCCGACGACCACGGCCGGCACCTCCACCGGCGGCGACACGGGCGCGGCCCCCCAGCTGGTCAGGGAGGACGGCACGGTCGACGGCAGTGTGGCGGTGACGTACACCCCGGCCACCGGCTCGGGCGCGAGCTCGGTGACGGTGTCCAACGCGTGCGCGGGCACGGTGTACTGGACGGGCGTGCTGGCGGGATCGTAGGCGGAGGCGCGGCCCGTCGGGGGCCGTGGGTTCACCCGGCGCGGTGTGCGGCCTCAGACCGCGCCGACGTCCCCTTCGATCTGGCCTCGATGCGCCTGCACCGGGCGGGGGGCTTCACGCGGCGCGGCGTGCGGCCTCAGCTGTACCGGGCGCGCGGCTCCACCAGGCTCAGGCGGGCGAACCCGCCCGGACCGGGCGGAGGCGCCGTTCACTTCACAGCGGCGTCCGCGGTGACGGGCTCCTCGTCCGCGACCAGACCCAGCTCCGCGTCCCGCGCGAACTCCACCTCGCGCCGCAGCAACCGGAACCACATGAAGATCACGAATCCCACGAAGGCGAACCACTCGGCGGTGTAGCCCAGGTTCTGGAACGCCTTCAGGTCCAGGCCCGAGTCCGGCGGCGCCGCAGCCGGCACGGCCTTCATGCCCGCGTCGCCCTTCGACAGGGTGACCCACGCGTCGTACACGTCGTACGGCACCAGGTTGACCAGGGACGCCGCGCTGATCGCCGCGGTCTGCCCGGCCGGCAGGCCGCCCTGCGCGCTGACCCCGTTGTCCCCGGGCGTCTCCGAGGCCTGCAGTGCCCCGGTGACCGTGACCTCACCGGACGGCGGCGCGGGAACCTTCGCCGCGCCGGCAGTCCCGGGCAGCCATCCGCGCACCACCGGCAGCGCCTCGCCCGAGTCGGTCCGCAGCAGCGTCAGCACGTAGAAGCCCTGCTTGCCGTCGAGCTCCCGCCCGGGCACCAGCAGCTGCCTGCCGTACCGCCCGCTCGCGGTGACCAGCTTCCCCGAGGTCGCCTTGTCCACCGGCAGCATGTCCTTCAGCGGCCGGGGCGCCTCGTGCCGGGCCTCGGAGACCTGCTCGGTCGCGTTGTGATGGTCCTGCACCCGGTCCTCGAACCGGCTCAGCTGCCAGGACCCCATGAAGATGCAGAAGGGGATGGACAACAGCACGAAGACGTTGATCCCCCACCAACGGGGCGTCAGCAGAAACCGGTACACACCCCCACGGTACGGGGGTGTCGGGCGGCCCCGGCCCGCGGGGTCGGGGCGGAGCGGGCCCGTCGGACGGTTCCGGACGGCCGCGCGGCCCCCCGCGGTCAGTCCTTTCGCGCCCGGATCGAGTACATCAGCGGAATCCGGGGCCGGCCCTCGGGGAAGCGGAAGTAGCCGTCCCGCCGCTCGAAGTTCCCGAACCGCCGGAACAGCGACACGTCGTGCTCGTGCAGGAACTCGATCCGCAGCCCGGCCGCCGCGAGCGCCGAGACGACCTCGCCGACCGGATGCTGCCACTCCACCCGCCGGCCGTGGGTGAACTCGGCACCCTCGGCCCCGTACGACCCGGCGCTCTCCTCGATCCAGGCGTCGCGGGCGAAGTAGTCGTGCACGATCCGCGAGCCGGTCTCGTCGTCCAGCACGTCGGTGAGCGGGTGGAACTCGGCGAGGTAGAGGAACCCGCCGGGCGCCACCAGCGACGCCGCGGTCTGCGCCCAGCGCCCGATGTCGGGCAGCCAGCACAACGCGCCGCCGCCGGTGTACACGATGTCGTACGACGGGTCCGGGACCGCGGACGCCGCGTCGTACACGTCCGCCGCCACGAACGCCGCCCGGTCCGGGCCGAGACCCAGGTCGCGTGCGAGACCGCGGGCCAGGTCGACCGCGGGCCCGGAGAAGTCCAGGCCGACGACCCGGGCGGCGCCGTGCCGGGCCCAGGACAGCGTGTCGAGACCGATGTGGCACTGCAGATGCAGCAGAGAGCGGTTGCCGACCTCGCCCACCTCGGCGAGCTCGAAGTCGCGCAAGGGGTCCTGACCGGCCCGGAAGGCGTCCAGGTCGTAGAAGTCACCGGCGACGTGCAGCGGGACGCGCTCGTCCCAGTGGGCGCGGTTGGCCTCGTTCCAGTCGGTGGGGGTGGGGGAGTACATGCGAGGGGACTCCTGACCTGCTCGGAGGGGGACCGGTGGAGGTTATCCACAGGCTGGGGACCTCGCGAGCGAATTGTCGGTCCGGGCGGGCAGTATGGGGCCATGACTGAGAGCAACGGGTCCGACGAGCGGGATCAGCGGGACCAGCAGCAAGCGGTACAGGCGGGGCGGCAGGAGCGGATGCCGGACTGGGAGAAGCGCTTTCGGGCACCCCGGGTGTCCCTGCCCGACTGGGCGGAGGACGCGCCGGACCGCTCCCTTTTCGTCTCGAACGCCACGGGCACGTACGAGCTGTACGCCTGGGACCGGTCGACCGGCGAGCAGCGCCAGGTGACGGACCGGCCCAACGGCACGACGGACGGCGTGCTGTCCCCGGACGGCGCGTGGATCTGGTGGTTCGACGACAAGGACGGCGACGAGTTCGGCGTATGGCGCCGGCAGCCCTTCGAGGGCGGTGCGGACGAACCGGCCGCCGCGGGTCTGGAGGCCTCCTACCCGGCGGGCCTCGCCCTCGGCCGCGACGGGCGCACGGCGGTCGTCGGCCGCTCCACCGACGAGGACGGCACGACCATCCACCTCGTCGGCACCGGCGAGGACCCGGTGGAGATCTACCGCCACCGCGAGTCGGCCGGCGTCGGCGACCTCTCCCACGACGGCTCGCTCATCGCCGTCGAGCACACCGAGCACGGTGACGCGATGCACTCGGCGCTGCGCGTCCTGCGCCCCGACGGCACGGCGGTCGCCGACCTCGACGACACCGAGGGCGGCACCCGCGAGCTGGGCCTGGAGGTCCTCGGTTTCGCCCCCGTCGAAGGCGACACGCGCCTGCTCATCGGCCACCAGCGGCGCGGGCGCTGGGAGCCCCTGGTGTGGGACGTGGCCACCGGCGAGGAGACGGACCTGGCGCTGGAACTTCCGGGCGACGTCAGCGCCGAGTGGTACCCGGACGGCAGCGGCCTGCTCATCGCCCACAGCTTCGAGGCCCGCAGCGAGCTGTTCCGCTACGACCTGTCGGGCCGCACCCTGACGGAGATCCCGACCCCGAAGGGCACGGTGTCCGGTGCGACGGCCCGGCCCGACGGCAGCGTGGAGTTCCTCTGGTCCTCGTCGGCCGAGCCGTCGGCGGTGCGCTCCACGACGGGCGGTGTCGTGCTCGACCCGCCCGGCATGAAGTCGCCCGGCTCGGTGCCGGTGGAGGACGTGTGGGTGGAGGGCCCGGGAGGCCGTATCCACGCCCTCGTGCAGAAGCCGGAGGGCGGCAGCGGACCGTTCCCCACGGTCTTCGACATCCACGGCGGCCCCACCTGGCACGACAGCGACTCCTTCGCGGCGGGCCCCGCGGCCTGGGTGGACCACGGCTACGCGGTGATCCGTGTCAACTACCGCGGTTCCACGGGCTACGGCCGTGCCTGGACGGACGCCCTGAAGCACCGCGTCGGCCTCATCGAACTGGAGGACATCGCCGCGGTCCGCGAGTGGGCCGTCGCCTCCGGTGTCGCCGACCCCGACCGCCTGATCCTCACCGGCGGCTCCTGGGGCGGCTACCTCACGCTCCTCGGCCTCGGCGTCCAGCCCGACGCGTGGACCCTCGGCATCGCGGCGGTGCCCGTCGCCGACTACGTCACGGCGTACCACGACGAGATGGAAGCGCTGAAGGCGATGGACCGCACGCTCCTCGGCGGCACCCCGGAGGAGGTGCCCGAGCGCTTCGAGGCCTCGTCCCCGCTCACGTACGTCGACCGGGTCAAGGCGCCGGTCTACATCTCGGCGGGGGTCAACGACCCGCGCTGCCCGATCCGGCAGATCGAGAACTACGTCAAGCGGCTGGAGGCGCGGGGCGCGGTGCACGAGGTGTACCGCTACGACGCCGGGCACGGGTCGCTGGTGGTGGACGAACGGATCAAGCAGGTGCGGCTGGAGCTGGAGTTCGCGCAGCGGCACCTGAAGAGGGTGCCGGGCGCCCAGTAGACCGGGGGTGGGGGTGGTTCGGCGGCTGCGGGACGGGTGTGGCTGATCGCGCAGTTCCCCGCGCCCCTTGGGTCGCTTCGCGTCCCCGGGGGCGCTCGGCGTCATGCCCCCGCCCGCTCCCGCCTCCTCCGACCCAGCAGCTCCGCGAGCCCTCGTCGGGTCGCCGCCAGCACCACCCGGTCCCCGGGGCCCAGCACATACGTAGGAGGCAGATCCCACACCAGCCCCGAAGCCGGCACCCGCTCCTCACCCGGGGGATCGGCCTCTCCCCGACGTCCCCCGGGAGGTGACGTGTTGAGCGCCAGCACCCGCCAGGCCCCGGCCCGGAACGCCTCGCCGACCGTCCGCCCCTCCAGTTGCGGATGCCCGGCCACATCCACCTCGGCGAACAGCAGCACCCGCCGCTCCACCGGGATCGCGCCCAGGATCTGCCGTCCCATCATCGCCCCGGCGAACGCGGGCGCGGCCAGATGCGACACACTCCGGCTCCGCGTCAGGGCGTGCGGGTGCGCGGCCCGCAGCGTCCGGTACACGGCCGTCGCGAAGTCGTCGTCGTACAGCCGCAGTACGACCCGCAGGTCGGGCCGTACCGACCGCGCGTACAGCGACGCCTCCAGATTCGTCGTGTCCGCGCTGGTCAGCGCCAGCAGCGCATGGGCGCGGTGGATCTTCGCGGCTTCCAGCACGCCCTCCTGCGTGACGTCCCCGAGCACCACCGGCACCCGCAGCCGTCGCGCCGTGGCCAGGCCCCGCGCCTCCGGGTCGGACTCCACGCACACCACCGGGATGTTCAGTTCACGCAGCCGCGTCAGCACGCGCGTCCCGATCTTGCCGAGCCCGAGCAGCACCACATGCCCGCCGAGCCCCCGGGGCGGCTTGCGCAGCGCGGACGCGCTGCGGAACGTGCCCAGCGCTTCCAGCACCGCTGCCAGCAGCACCGGCAGCAACAACAACCCCACCAGGCCGGACAGCAGTTGCAGCACCTGCCGGGCGGTCGACTGGTGGAGCGCGGGATCGTTGATGCCGAAGAGATCGAGCAGCGTGATGTACGTCGCGTACAGCGGATGCTCGCCGGTCACGACCATCAACCCGACGGCGAGCGCCAGTACACAGCCCACCAGCCCGGCCAGCGACCACCGCAGCCGCCGCGAGAACAGCGAGGCGAACGGCGGCACACCGCCCCGGCCCGCGGGCAGGGACGGCCCCGAGTACGACACCTGCTCCAGGACGACGGTCCCGCGCCCGGTCGCCGACGCCACCGCCGCCTCGTCGGGCAGCAGATGCGGCCCGTGCTCCCCGCTGCCCTCCGAACCGTCCGCGCCGGCCGGGTCGTTGCTCGTCGCCGACAGCAGTGCCAGGGTGCACAGACCCGGGTCGGCCACCTCGCCCGGCCGCGGCGGCTGCCGTTCGACCGCCCGCAGCACGAGCCCTTCCGTCTGGACGACCTTGCTCGTGCCGACGAGAGCGGTGGCGGCCAGTGCGGGCGCGGCCGTGTCCGCGTCGGACAGCACCGTCGTCGACGCGTCCAGGCCCGCTCCCTGACCCTCCCCGGCGGCGACGGCGGCAGTCTGGTCCAGCAGTTCCTCGATGTGCTGGCCCAACCGCCGGTTGTAGAGCCGCAGTACGAGGCGGATGCGGGGATTGAGGCGGCGGGCCGTGAGGGCTGCGCGGATGTTGGTCTCGTCGTCGTCGAAGACGAGCGCGAGCGCCGCCGCCCGGTCGGCGCCCACCTCGGTGAGCACCGCCTCGGTGATCTCCGGGGCTTCCACGACCTGTTCGTTCGCGGCCGGTTCGCCGCTCGCGCCGGTCCGGTTGACGGCCGCGTTCACGACCCGGTCCAGCAGCGCGGCCGAGGCGGCCCGGGCCCGTCCGACCACGGGCTGCCGCACACGTCGCCCGGAGGGCGGCACGACCAGCGTGACCTGCTCCGCGTAGACGCCGCGGAGTTCGGCGGCCAGCCGGTGCGCGAGGCCGTCGTCACCGCACACGATCATGTGCGTGGCCGGATCACTCGGCTGACCTTGGTTCGGAACGCTCCCCACGAGGAGAAGACTGCCTCACCGGGACGACCGGTTCCAGAAGGGGACGGCGTGACGTGAACGCCCGGCCGTCGCCGCCCGTACGCAAGGGGAGGGAATGGGGAATGCCCTCGCGCACCACCGGAGGTACCGGGCCCGTGGCCATCACGAACAGAGCCCCGCAGCACAGCGCTGAGCCCGGCGACGCCGGGGCGGCCGCGGGCAGCGGCACCGGGACGGACCCGGGGCGGGATGCCGGTCCGGGCGCGCTCGAGAACCACGGGACGGACACCGGCAAGGAGGAGGGCCGGTATCTCAACTCGCCTCTCCTGCTGACCCTTCTGCTGCTCACGGCGGTGATGTTCCAGGACCCGGTCCGCGGAGCCCTGGCCGCACCGGTGATGCAGAGCTGGATGACGGTGTTCGTCGCGGTCATGGTCCAGGCGCTGCCGTTCCTGGTGCTCGGGGTGCTGCTGTCGGCGGCCATCGCGGTGTTCGTGCCGCCGTCGTTCTTCGCCCGGGCCCTGCCGAAGCACCCGGCCCTCGCGGTGCCGGTCGCGGGCGCGGCGGGCGCGGTGCTGCCGGGCTGCGAGTGCGCGTCCGTGCCGGTGGCCGGTGCTCTGGTCCGCCGCGGGGTCACCCCGGCGGCGGCCCTGGCCTTCCTCCTGTCGGCGCCCGCCATCAACCCGATCGTGCTGACGGCGACGGCCGTGGCGTTCCCCGGCAACCCGGAGATGGTCCTGGCCCGCTTCGTCGCGAGCCTGCTGGTGGCCTGCTCGATGGGCTGGCTCTGGCACCGGCTCGGCCGTACGGACTGGCTCCGTCCCCCGGCCCGCGCGTCGCACGAGGGGCAGGGCCGGGGAGCGGCCTTCTGGGGCTCGGTCCGCCACGACGTGACGCACGCGGGCGGTTTCCTGGTGATCGGCGCGATGGCCGCGGCCACCCTCAAGGCCGTCGTCCCCGCGGGGTGGCTGAGCCTCGCGGCCGGCCACCCCGTGCTGTCGGTCCTGGTCCTCGCGGTCCTGGCCGTCCTGCTCTCCATCTGCTCGGAGGCGGACGCGTTCGTGGCGGCGTCCCTGACCCAGTTCTCCCTGACGGCCCGTCTGACGTTCCTGGTCGTCGGCCCGATGATCGACCTGAAGCTCTTCGCGATGCAGGCGGGCACCTTCGGCCGCTCCTTCGCCCTGCGCTTCGCCCCCGCGACCTTCGCCCTGGCCGTCGTCGTGTCGGCCCTGACCGGAACGGTCCTGCTGTGAACCGCCTGGCCCAGACGGCCCTCCTCTTCCTGCTCGGCGCGACCCTCCTGCACGCCGGCACGACCGACCTCTACCTGCGTTACGTCAAGGAGGGCCTGCGCCCCCTGGTCCTCCTGGCGGGCGCGGTCCTCATCGCCACGGCGGCGGCCACCCTCTGGTACGACCGCCGCGGCAAGCCCGCACACGACCACCACCGCGAACCCCGTGTCTCCTGGCTCCTCACGCTCCCGGTCCTCGCCCTGATCCTGGTCGCCCCGCCGGCCCTGGGCTCCTACAGCGCGGCGCACACCGGTACGGCCCTGACGAAACCCTTCGGCTTCCCGGCCCTCCCCACCGGCGACGCCCCCCTGCGCCTGGCCGTGGCGGACTACGCCGGCCGCGCGATCTACGACGACGGCCGCGCCCTCCACGACCGCGAGCTGAAGATCACCGGCTTCGTCACCCTGGACCGGACCGGCGCCCCCTACCTGGTCCGCATGGGCCTCAACTGCTGCGCCGCCGACGCACAGCCGGTCAAGATCGCCCTCACCGGCAACACCCCGCCGGTCCTGAGCCCGGACACCTGGCTGGAGATCACGGGCACCTACACCCCCCGCCGCACCAAGGACCCGGTCAACAACGGCCCCATCCCCTACCTCGAGGTGACGACCGCGAGGCCGGTCCCCACCCCGCACGACCCCTACGACGAGACGTGGAACTCCTGAACTACGGTGTGGAGAAGCCTCTTTGGGGTACTCGGAGAAGACCGCTGATCAGCGAGGGGTAGGCATGACCACACTCCGAGGCGAGCGCACGGCGGACCTCGGCCGGCCGCTTCCGCCCGAGGCGGCCCGCGAGGAACTGGCGAGGGCCGACCACCGGGCGGGCCTGACCCTGGCCACCCTCGGCGCCGCCCTGGCCGCCCTCCTCACCGCCATCACCGCCGGCGTCATCACCCCCGCCCAGTACGCCGCGATCCCCCAGCTCCTCCTCTGGACCGGCTGCGCGGCCTGCGCCCCGTCCCTGGTCCTGCTGAGCCTGGCGAGGACGCCCCACCCGCCCTCGACCACCGACACCCCGCCGCAGCTCCTGACCCGGACGACCCGCGTCAAGCACCGCCGGATACGGCACGCGATGACGTGGGGGGCGGCGTTCCTCGCCCTCACCCTCGCGGGGACGCTGGTGGGGGCGCTCTCCTAGGCGGCCCGCCGGATCACCGGTCCTGAGCAGGGGACGGGGACAGCGCCCGGCGCCCCCGGGCAGGGAACCGGAGGGTCAGGCGGAGCCCGGCTCCTGCTGCAACTCGCTCACGAAGTCCACGTACTTGATGAGCAGACGGGCGAACTCGAGCCGCTCCTCCTCCGGCCAGCCCTGGGTGATGCGCTCGAAGGCCGCGCATCCCCTGTCGGCACGTCGCTGAGGTGGGCCGGCCTTCCGGTTGACCGGCTCGGGCACGAGATGAGCCGTTCCGGCTGCTGCGTGCGGCGCGCGCGGATACAGTGCTGCGACCAGTTGGGGGGACATACGAAGTGGACGAAGTGACGTTCGCGGCGACCACCGTGGCCGCGGCTTTCCTCACCCAGGCGACCCAGGAGGGGTACCAGAGGGTCCGTGAGGCCATCGGCCGTCTGATGCGACGCAGCGGTCAAGGGGACGGGGCAACGGCTCAGCTCGAGCGTCTGGACCGAGACCGGACTGCTGTGACCCAGGCCCCCGCAGGCGACCGTGAGGCCGTCGTACGGGCCGCCGCGATCACGTGGGCTCCCGTGCTCGAACGGCTCGCGGACTCGGAACCGGTCGCGTACGCGGAGCTGCTGGCCCTGGGCCGGCAGGATCGCCCGACCTCCGTGGTCAACCAGCACAACCACGGAACGGGCACCTTCATCAACGGCAACGTCACAGGCGGCCTCACCATCAACCACGGCGCAGGGAATGACGGACACGCCTGACTCCCCGCGCCAGACCGGGCAACACAACAGCGGACCTGGCGTGTTCATCGCGGGCAACGTGTACGGCGACGTCTTCAACCACCAGACGGCACGTCCGGACCACGGGCGGTACGACGAGCCCCAGGCTTCGAAGAGACACCGGCGCAGCGAGAAGGAGAGTCTGCAAGGAAGGCAACCGGAGGCAGCGAAGAGGACGGGACACGGCGGGGCACTGCTCGGCTGGACGTCGCTCACCGTCTGGCTGCTCGGGGCGTCCTGCTACAGCGTGGTCGCTGCGTTCACCGCCCCAGAAACGGCTGGGGGGCATGCCGGAGCCGTTCTCGGTGCCGTGCTCTTCGCCCTGGGCGGGTTGATCCCGCTGGCCTTCGCGTGCACAGCTCTCGCGGAGGTCTGCGCCGCGGGCACGGCCAATGCTGCCGAGTCCGCGAGGAAGCGAGGGGTGCAGGGGCAGCAGGCCGCAGCCCGTCTGAATCTTCGGTACGCGACCTCAGCGGCCCGAGTGGCGGGCGTCAGCGCAGTCCTGGCCGGTTTCATCACGGGGATCTTCGGGTTCTTGTCCATCGGGAAGAAGGCCGCGGACCGTGCCCACGCCGCCCGTGAACTCGCCGAGTCCGAGCTTGCCCGGACCTGCTCCGCGCTGGGGGAGAACCTCGAGTGGCGGTGATCCCGCTGACGCTTGTCGCCGTGAACGATCTCCGTGTCATTCGTTGCCCAACGGACCTGTCCGCTGGTCGGACTGTGGGGCAGACCGGGGCAACTCTGAGTTGAGGCTTCACTACGGAGGCGGTGAAACAGTGGATGACGTCTTCGACCGGGATCAGGAAGGGGATGACAGGAGGGCGAGGGAGAGGGCGACGCGGTGGCCTGATCGTTCGGCCCTCTGCTTGGCCCCCGAGCATGACGTATCCCCGAACGGATCGACGGCAGTGAGCCGCCCGGTTATGTCGAGGACTGAGAGCCCGGTGTCTATACCTTGCTCGCGACCACCATGTAGTTCTCGGCCTCAAGATCGAACGTGCTCACTTCCGTCCGGAGTCCGACCCGGTGCAGCTCGACTTCGAGTTCCTCGTACCGGTAGGGCCAGCAGGACAGCAGTTCCGAGCGGACAAGAACCAGCCCAGTCGCATCAACTTGGGCGATCGCAATCTCGATGTGGTGCTCATCCTCCCAATGCGGCGCAATCTCCCAGCGGTAGACCACGACGGCATCGCGCCCGTTTCGTCGGACGAGTCGGTCCCTGATGTCCAGCCGGGAACCTCTGGCCCTCACGAGTTCCCAAGTGCGGGATGTGAGCACCAAGCGCCCGCCAGGGCGCAGAAGCCGTGACATCGACTCCAGAGCAGCACCTCTGCCTGTCGCGCCCGCGGCATGGTGAAGCGAATTGCCGACGCAAAACACCATGTCGAACGTGGCGTCCTCGAAATGATCGGGCAACTCTTCCCAGTTCGCCCGCACGGTCCGGACAGAGGCCCCGAACTCCTCAGACAGCTCTGCAGTCCGGCGAACCATCGCTTCACTGGCGTCAGTTGCGACAACCTGCATGCCGCGACCGGCGAGGCCGACCGCCAATTGTCCGGTTCCGCACGAACAGTCGAGGACGTGAGCGTTCGACGGCAGGAGGCTCAGGACGTCATCGAACGACGCAGCGAACTCGGCGGGAGGCAGCTTTGCATCCGAGATGAGCCATTCGTACACCTCGGCAAGCACGTCATATTCCGTCACAACCACTACCTCCGTCACCCGGCAGACTCACGGCGGGACGTCAGTCCAACAGAGGAGCAAGCCGGGCACCAATGGTTTTTGCAAGGACAACCCGTCCGCCCATGCCGCGGATAGCGCGAGCTGATTCACTCGGTCATTCGCCGTGTTCGGCGCTTCGGAACAATCAATACGTCCGAACGTGATGCGCAGCGTGTCGAGTACGCGGATGAGGATGTTCGTCTTGCCGGTGTTGTTGAAGACCTCGCCACAGCTTGGCCCTCGAAGTGGCTGTTCAGTCCGATGAGAAGAAGATTCCGGGTCTCCTCCTCTCTTATCTTGGCGCTCGTGACCGGAGCCCGCTCCAGCGTGTTCGCGCTGGTTTCGCAGCACTTCGAGGGCCGCCTCCTGGTGTGCTTCGGCCAGAGCAGGTTCCGGGCGAAACGGCTTGACCGGGACCGTCGTCTTCGTGGGAACGATCTTCTTGCGCTGAAAAATGGCGCCGAGTTCGACGAAAGGTGATGGGGAAGATCAGGCGCACATCTGAAAAGGCGGGGGCGGGGCCCAGGGCGAACGGCTCGTAGGGCAGGGCTCGGTCGACGACCTTCTCTGCCGTCAGCTGAGGATCGTGGTCCCAGAAGACGTAGTCGCTGATGTGCGGGCAGCCAAGTCCACGCACGAGTGCTGTGATGATCTCGTCGGCTTCGGCCTGGTCGGCGTAGTCAGCGTTCATGAGCCGCTGGACGAGGTGGATGCCATCCGCTCGACTCATGCTGCGGGGCGTGCTCACGCCGCCTCTGTGCCAGGTCTCCGGCCGTGCTCCAGGTAGACCGGCGAAGCTGCTGCCCGGGCCTCTGTTACCGCGATGACGCGTCGGGCCAACCGCGGGATGGTGTGCTCCGAGATCTGCTCGGGAGTGAAGAAGGCGAAGCTCTTCAGCTCCTCGGGCTGCAAGCGGATCCGGGCCAGGTCGTCCCGGCCGAGCTGATCGCCGTCGAACAGGTACAGCACCTTGTCGCCCTCAGCCCCTTCGGGGCCCAGTCGACCGCCGGTCTCGACGTACCCGCCGGGGATCTCCCAGTAGTCCTTGTACATGGGTTCCACATGAGGACCCGCCCCGCGGCATCAAAGAAGAGCGCACCCGCTGCCATGCGCGGATGCGCCATCTTCGCTTCCTGTGCGTTCAGTGCCACGCAGCCGAGAGTAACCAGCACAGATGGGCATGCAGCCTGATGGCCAGGGCGCCAGGGTCGCCAGGTTGCGGCTCGGCCGGCCCCTTTGGTTCCGGACCCAGGTGAGCTCGCTCTGCCGGCGCCATGCGTCGAGGTCCTGTGGCAGCAGTTCGAGGACCAGGGCTGGGAACGGCTTGCCGCTGGCGACAGCTGGGAGGAACACGGGCTGGTCTTCTCCTCGGCCGTCGGCAAGCCGCTCGACGCGACCAACGTCCGGCGGGCCTTCCGCCAGGCGCTCAAGGACGCCGAGGGGATGATTGCCGACGAGTGGACGCCCCGGGAGCTCCGGCACAGCTTCGTGTCCCTGCTGTCCGACCGTGGCGTCCCGCTGGAGGAGATCTCCCGTCTCGTCGGCCACTCCGGGACAGCCGTGACCGAGGAGGTCTACCGGAAGGGGATCCGCCCGTGATCCAGGCCGGCGCGGTGGTCATGGACAGCATCTTCAAGCGCGGTCTGGAGCGTTAGTCACGCAGATAGACACGCACACGAAACAGGTCCGCAGCCTACTCACGTGAGTAGGCTGCGGACCTGGTGTTTCTCTGTCGGGGTGGCGGGATTTGAACCCACGACCTCTTCGTCCCGAACGAAGCGCGCTGCCAAGCTGCGCTACACCCCGATGTCGCTGCTGTCGCGGCGACGACGTTTACTTTAGCCCACCGGTGGCTAGAGACGAAATCCGGTTTTGCCGCGGTGGCGGATGGGGTTCGGGCGGGCGTGGTCGAGGGCCACGAGGAGGACGGCCAGGGCGTAGAAGGAGAGGCCCAGGAGGAGGGCGTTGCCGAGGACCCGCTTGAAGCCGTCCTGGCCGACGTCCAGGAAGGTGTAGAGGTAGCGGTCGGGGGTGCCCGGGAGGAGCAGCTCGCCCCGGGTGAGGCAGAAGGCCAGGTAGGCCATCGGGTAGAGGAGCCAGGTGCTGGCCTGGCGGAGGTGCAGGCGGCCGGGGGACGTGAGCAGGAGCCAGTCCAGTAGCGCCGCGATCGGGGTCACCGTGTTCAGCACCCCGTGGGAGAGGGCCTGCCAGCCCCTCGGCGTGGCCGCCTCGCCCGTGAGAGAGAACGGGCTCGCCTCGTTCGCCAGGAGCAGGTGGTGCACCAGGGCGGCGATCACGACGTAGAGCAGGGTCGCCCCCAGCACCGCACCCGGCAGCGGACGCCTGGCCGTCCAGGCGCGGCGGGCCGAGAGGGTCATGACCAGGGCCAGCAGCAGGTTGCTCTGGATCACGAAGTAGCTCAGGACCCGGGACGGGTCGCCGAGGAGCAGTTCCAGTGCCACGCCCGCGGTCGCCACGAGGGCGATCAGCAGGCGGAAGGCCGCGGCCGCGGGGCGGCGGACCGGGGTGACGACGGCCGTGGCGGGCACGGGGGCGGGCTTCAGTGCCGGCGGGGACGGTATCGCTGGGAGGTCCGGGATGTCCCGGGGTATCGGGGCGGTCATGCCCCCACGCTGACAGAAGCGGACATAGGGGGCGATGTGGGCAGGGCTGTGCGGGTTACCCCGCCCGGGCCGGGCCGCCGCGTCCCGTTACCTCCCGCGCCTCGCCCACCTCGCCTGCCTCGATCTACCTCGCCTACGTCCCCTAGCTCCTCTGCTCCCTACCGCTACCTGCCCTGTCTGCCTACCTGCCCACAGCCTCGCGTCCGACCAGCGTCAGCAACGTCGCCTCCGGCGGGCACGCGAACCGTACCGGTGTGTAGCGGTTCGTGCCGCAGCCCGCCGACACGTGCAGGTACGACGTACGGCCCTCCTTCGTGTGCGTGGACAGGCCCTTCACCCGCTCCGTGTCCAGGTCGCAGTTGGTGACCAGGGCACCGTAGAAGGGGATGCACAGCTGGCCGCCGTGGGTGTGGCCGGCCAGGATCAGGGGGTAGGCATCGGCCGTGAAGGCGTCCAGGCTGCGCAGGTAGGGGGCGTGGACCACGCCCATCGAGAAGTCCGCCGACGGGGACGGGCCGCCCGCCACCTGCGCGTAGCGGTCCCGCTTGATGTGCGGGTCGTCCAGGCCCGTGAGCTCCACCGAACCGCCCTCGAGCTTGAGCTCGCCGCGCGTGTTGGTCAGGTTGAGCCAGCCCGCCGCGTCGAAACCGTCCCGCAGGTCCTCCCACGGGTTGTGCACCACGCCCTCGGCCGGCACGTTGCCGTTGAGCCCGTGGCGGCCCTGGGCCTTCTCGAGCAGGTAGCGGGCGGGGTTGCGCAGCTTGGGGCCGTAGTAGTCGTTGGAGCCGAAGACGTACGCGCCGGGGAACTCCATCAGCGGGCCGAGCGCGTCCAGGACCTCCGGAACGCCCTCCGGGTCGGACAGGTTGTCGCCCGTGTTGATCACGAAGTCGGGGCGCAGGCCCGCCAGGGAGCGCAGCCAGCGCTGCTTCTTGCGCTGGCCGCCGACCATGTGGATGTCGGAGACCTGGAGCACGCGCAGGGGGCGCATTCCCGGTGGCAGGACCGGGACGGTGACCCGGCGGAGGCGGAAGGAGCGGGCCTCGAAGCCCGCCGCGTACACCAGACCGGCGGCGCCAGCCGCCGCGATTCCCAGGGGGACTCCGTATCGCGCGCGCATACGACCATCGTGTCAGACCCCGGCCGTGGTCCGTGCCGGGCGGTGCCCGAAATCCCCTGATCGCACCGGCCCTTCGACCATGACCGCCTAAAACGAGGGGCGCCGTTCCTTTCGGACCTGCGACAATCGACCCCATGACCACGCTCAAGTCGAAGCTGCAGGATGACCTCAACGTTGCGATCAAGGAGCGCGACGAGCTGCGCTCCTCGACGCTCCGGCTGACGCTCGCCGCGATCACCAAGGAGGAGGTCGCGGGCAAGGAGAAGCGCGAGCTCTCCGACGACGAGGTCCAGAAGGTGATCACCCGGGAGGCGAAGAAGCGGCGTGAGGCGGCCGACGCGTTCGCCCAGGGCGGTCGCGCCGAGCAGGCCGAGCGGGAGAAGGCGGAGGGCGAGGTCCTCGCCACGTACCTGCCGCAGCAGCTGTCGGACGAGCAGCTCCAGCAGATCGTCGCCCAGGCGGTCGAGGAGGCGAAGGCGGCCGGTGCCGAGGGGCCGCGGGCCATGGGCGCGGTCATGAAGATCGTGAACCCGAAGGTGGCCGGGCAGGCCGAGGGCGGCCGCGTCGCCGCCGCGGTGAAGAAGCTGCTGGCCGGCTGACCTGTCTGATCGGCCGGAGGAGCCACTGGCTGAACGGCCGGAGGGTGCTCCCACTGCGTGATCGGCCGGAGGGTGCTCTCGCTGTCTGATCGGCCGGAGGCGTTGCCCCGGCTGTATCGGCCCGAGGGCGCTCCCACCGCCTGACCCGCCTGATCGGCCCTGAGGCGGCCGACCACTCAACCGGACGACAGGCCCCTGGACGGCGGCCCAGGACGGGGACGCCGTACGACGACGGACCGCACGAAGCGACGGCCCCCGTGGACGACGCCCCGCACGAAACGACGGCCCCTCCCCACCCACGCGGGTAGGAAGGGGCCGTTCGCCGTTCCGTCACGCCGTCGGCTCAGCCGAAGCGGCCGCCGTTTCCGTTGCCGCCGCCGTTGTCCTGCCCACGGAAGAAGCCCTCCGGGATGGAGAACGAGGGCGTCGGGAAGGTCTCGCCACCGCCACCGCCACCGCCACCGTTGTTGCCGCCGACCAGACCGCCGATGAAGCCGTCGTTGCCACCGTTGCCGCCGTCTCCACGGCCGCCACCGTCTCCGTCCCCGTCCCCGCGGTCCCGCGGCCTGCTGTCGGGGATGTGCACGGTGTGGAAGTCCTCGACGGGCTTGCCCTCCAGCGCGCCTGACATCATGTCGCCCCAGATCGGACCGGGGACCTCGCCACCGAACACCTTGCCGTACGACCGGCCGCCGATGGTGATGCCGGACATCTTGCGCTTGTGCGCGGGGTCGCCGACCCAGACCGCTCCGGCCATGTTCGGCGTGTAGCCCACGAACCAGGCCGCGTAGCGCTCGTCCGTCGTTCCGGTCTTGCCGGCGCTGGGGCGGCTGCCGAGGCCGGCCTTCTTGCCCGTACCGTCCTCGACGACGCCCTTCAGCAGCGCGTTGATGGTGTCGGCGGTGTTCTCCGACATCGCGCGCGAGCAGGTCGACTTCGGGACCGCGAGCGACGTGGTCTTGTCACCGACCCGCCGGCTGACCGACTCGATGGCGACCGGCGTGCAGTACATGCCCCGCGAGGCGAAGGTCGCGTACGCGTTCGCCATGGTCAGCGGGGACATCTCCTGGGTGCCGAGGGCGATCGAGGGCACCTGCGGCATCTTGTTGCCGTCGGCCCGCACGACGCCCATCTTCTTCGCCATCGTCGTCACCGGGCAGATGCCGATGTCGCTGATCATCTGCACGTAGTAGGTGTTGACCGACTTGGCGGTCGCCTCCCGCATGTCGTACGGGCCGACCTCGGAGGAGTTCTCGTTCTGCAGCTTGGCCGGGCGGTTGGGGTCGTTCACCCACCGCTTGCCGTCGCAGGCCGAGACCGGGCTCGGGTACGCCATCCGGAAGGGCGAGGAGTACACCTTGTTCGCCGGCATGCCGTCCTCGAGGGCCGCGGCGGCCACGATCGGCTTGAACGTCGAGCCGGGCTGGTACCCCATGCCGCCGCCCATGGCGTCGTCGACGGACAGGTTGAGGGTCGTCTCGCCGTTCTTGATGTCGACGCCGTACGGACGCGACTGGCCCATGGCGAGGATCTTGCCGGAGCCGGGCTGGACGATCGTGGCGGCGGTGGCCACCTCGTCGCTCTTGTAGACGTGCTCCTTGATGGACCGCTGCGCGGCGTTCTGCGACTGCGGGTCCAGCGTCGTGCGGATGGTGAGGCCGCCCTGGTTCCAGATCTTCGCGCGCTGCTCCTTGGTCTTGCCGAAGACCGGGTCGGTCAGGAAGACCTCGCGCACGTAGTCGCAGAAGAAGCCCGCGCCCTTGACCGCGGTGATGCAGCCGTTCTTGGGCTTGCTGACCTTCAGGCCGAGCGGTGCCTTCATGGCGTCGGCGGCCTGCGCGGAGGAGATGTCGCCGACGGCCGCCATGCGCTGGAGCACGGTGTTGCGGCGCTTGGTGGCCTCCGTCTCGTCGTTGACCGGGTCGTACCGGCTGGGCGACTGGACGATGCCGGCGAGCAGGGCCGCCTGCTCGAGGCTGAGGTCCTTGGCGGACTCGGAGAAGTAGCGCTGGGCGGCGGCCTCGACGCCGTAGGCCTGCTGCCCGAAGAACGTGATGTTCAGGTAGTTCTCGAGGATCTTCTTCTTGCCCAGCTCCTCCTCGACCTGGATCGCGTACTTGAGCTCGCGGATCTTGCGGCCGATGGTCTGCTGGGTGGCCTGCGCGACCTTCGTCGGGTCGTCGCCCGCCTCCTCGACGAAGACGTTCTTCACGTACTGCTGCGTCAGCGTCGAGGCGCCCTGGGAGACCTCACCGCTGCGCGCGTTCTTGTCGAGGGCGCGCAGCACGCCCTTGAGGTCGACGGCGCCGTGCTGGTAGAAGCGCGAGTCCTCGATCGCGACGATCGCCTTCTGCATGTACGGCGAGATGTCCTTGAGGGGGACCACCGTGCGGTCGCGCGAGTACACCGTGGCGATCTGGCCGCCGTCGGCGTCGAGGATCGTGGTGCGCTGACTCAGCGGCGGGGTCTTCATGTTGACCGGGAGCTCGTCGAAGCTCTCGACCGATCCCTTGGCCGCCAGGCCCAGCGCGCCCACGGCGGGCAGTGCGATGCCGGCCAGCACGGCTCCCGCGAGGACACTGACTCCGAGGAACTTGGCGGCCTGCTGCGTGGGAGACAGACCACCGCCCGAGCGCTTCTTTGGCATGGGGGCAGCCTACGTTCTCATTCGCCGGACAGGCGTATAGGCCTTGGCCTAAGCTGCTCTCAACTGTCACAGCAGTGAGGCCACGTATCAATACGTCCGGCGACCCCGAATCGTTCTGGGTGTTCCCCGACTTTTTTGTCGGGGTCGTGTCCGAATCCGCCTTGTGTGTCATACGGCGTCCGTTGTGGCGCAACTGAACTGTCCTGGTTTGCCGGGAAAGTTACGTATGTCGCCAGCTCACTCCCCCGGGTGATCTGCCGCTTACCCATAGTCCGTTCGGGCCATTCAAGATTGGGCCCGCTGGGGGTGTTGCGCTGTGCCCACCTTCCGTAACGTCCTCAACTGGCGGCGGTGAATATGCCGCTGCCGCCGTGGGGGAGCCTCGATTCGGGAGAGGACGGCGCCGGTATGGGCTGGGTAGTCGACTGGAGTGCGCAGGCGGCCTGCCGCACTACCGATCCGGATGAACTGTTCGTTCAAGGAGCAGCGCAGAACAGGGCCAAGGCGGTGTGCACCGGCTGCCCGGTGCGCACGGAGTGCCTGGCTGACGCGCTCGACAACCGCGTCGAGTTCGGTGTGTGGGGAGGCATGACGGAGCGGGAGCGCCGCGCACTGCTGCGCAGGCGTCCCACGGTGACCTCCTGGCGCCGGCTGCTGGAGACGGCGCGCACGGAGTACGAGCGGGGGTGCGGTGTGCTGCCCCTCGACGACGACGAGATCTACGAGAACTACGCGGCGGTGAGCTGAGGAATTCCTCCGGGAAGTCCCCAGGTCCTGGTAGGGCCCTTCGCCGCCGGTGCCGACGAGTCCCCACCCTGGTGACCCGCCCTCACCCGGTTGCGCTCAGGCACTCGCCTCGGGCGGTTCCGGCAGGTCGGCGGGGTCGGGAAGCTCACGCTCGTCGGCCGCCAGCCGGTCGCCGATCTCGCGCAGTCCCGCGAGGTCGTGCACGTCCCCGGGCAGTGCGGCCACTTCCGTCACGGCCACCTCGGGGTGGAGCGCGGTGAAGCGGTCACGCGTGCGCTGCTCACGGGAGAGCAGCTGCATGCGATCGGCGTGCAGCCTCAGCAGACCTGCCGTGAGCTGCTCGACGGACCGCTCGGGGTCCTCCATGTGCTCCGTGTCCCCGGGGTGCTCGGTGTCCTCGACGTCATCGGTGGGGGAGCCACCTTCGGGAGCCGATGCCCGAGCTGGTGTTCCGGGCGTGGGAGAGTCTGAACTGGTTTGTGCGTCGGGGGAGTTACGAAGTACTGCTTTCCCGTCCTCCTGATCCACAATGCGGGGCTCTTCAAGATTTTCCGCGGCGGCGAGCGCCCGCTCGGCCGACAGCCCGCCGGCGCCGCTGCCGTGCACCCGGTTGAGCACCAGACCGGCCAGCGGCATGTCCTCCGCGGCCAGCCGCTCCACGAAGTAGGCGGCCTCGCGCAGCGCGTCCCGCTCCGGGGCCGCGACCACGAGGAACGCCGTGCCGGGCGCCTGGAGCAGCTTGTACGTCGCGTCCGCGCGGGTGCGGAAGCCGCCGAACGTGGTGTCCATCGCGGACACGAACGTCTGGACGTCCTTGAGGAGCTGACCGCCCAGCAGCTTGCCGAGGGTGCCGGTCATCATCTGCATCCCGACGTTCAGGAACTTCATCCCGGCCCGGCCGCCCAGCTTCGCGGGTGCGGTCAGCAGCCGGATCAGCCGGCCGTCCAGGAACGAGCCGAGCCGCTTGGGCGCGTCCAGGAAGTCCAGCGCCGACCGGGACGGCGGGGTGTCGACGACGATCAGGTCCCACTCGTCCCGGGCACGCAGCTGCCCGAGCTTCTCCATCGCCATGTACTCCTGCGTTCCCGCGAAGCCCGCCGAGAGCGACTGGTAGAAGGGGTTGCCCAGGATGGCGGCCGCCCGCTCGGGGTCCGCGTGCGCCTCGACGATCTCGTCGAAGGTGCGCTTCATGTCGAGCATCATCGCGTGCAGCTCGCCGCCCGCCGTGTCGTCGATGCCCTTCACCCGGCGCGGGGTGTTGTCCAGGGAGTCGATGCCCATGGACTGGGCCAGCCTGCGGGCCGGGTCGATGGTCAGGACGACCACCTTGCGGCCCCGCTCGGCCGCGCGCAGCCCCAGGGCCGCCGCGGTCGTCGTCTTGCCGACCCCGCCCGAGCCGCAGCACACCACGATCCGGGTCTTCGGGTCCTCCAGCAGCGGATCGACGTCGAGCAGGCGCGCGGGGGCGAGGTGCGGGCGGGCCGGATCGTGGGTGTGGGCCGGGTCCGGACGACTCATGACATCCCCTGCTTCCGACTCATGACGGGCCTTGCCTGTCTGTCCTGGCGCGTGACGTGCGCTGCTCGCGTGCCCTGTCGGTCCTGGCGCGTGACGCGCGCTGCTCGCGTGCCCCGTCCGTGCCGGCTCATGACACGCCCTGCCCACGTGCCTGTCCGCACCGGCTCATGACACGCCCTGCTCGCGCAGCTCGCGGGCCAGCTCGTACAGCCCTGCCAGGTCCATGCCCTCGGCGAACAGGGGCAGTTCGTGCAGCGGCAGGCCCAGCTCGGCCAGGACCGCACGCTGCTCGTGCTCCAGCGTGTACCGCTCGGCGTACTCATCGGCCTGTGTGAGCAGCGGGTCCACCAGCCGCTCGGCGTGCCCCCCGCGCCGCGCCCCGCCGAGGCCCGCGGACGACAAGGACCGCGCGACAGTGGAACGCGGGACCGTCCGCAGGAGTTCCAGGTCGGTCTCGTCCAGCACCTCAGGCCGGACCATGTTCACGATGATCCGTCCCACCGGCAGCCGGGCCGAACGCAGCTCGGCGATGCCGTCCGCGGTCTCCTGGACGGGCATCTCCTCCAGCAGCGTCACCAGGTGCACCGCCGTCTCCGGCGACTTCAGCACCCGCATCACCGCCTGCGCCTGATTGTGTATCGGGCCGATCTTGGCGAGGCCGGCGACCTCGTCGTTCACGTTCAGGAAGCGCGTGATCCGACCGGTCGGCGGGGCGTCCATCACGACGTAGTCGTAGACGAACCGCCCGCTGCGCTCCTTGCGGCGCACCGCCTCGCACGCCTTGCCGGTCAGGAGGACGTCCCTGAGGCCGGGCGCGATGGTGGTGGCGAAGTCGATCGCGCCGAGCTTCTTCAGGGCCCGGCCGGCGCTGCCCAGCTTGTAGAACATCTGGAGGTAGTCCAGAAGGGCCAGTTCGGGGTCGATGGCGAGGGCATACACCTCCCCGCCCCCGGGTGCTACCGCGATTTTCCGTTCCTCATAAGGCAGCGCCTCCGTTTCGAAGAGCTGCGCGATGCCCTGACGGCCCTCGACCTCGACGAGAAGCGTCCGCTTCCCCTCCGTGGCCAGGGCCAGCGCTAGGGCCGCGGCCACCGTGGTCTTGCCGGTACCGCCCTTGCCGCTGACGACCTGGAGCCTGCTCACGTATTCGAGCCTAACCAGTCCGCGCCCGGGCCACGCGGGAGGCTGTGGACAACCGGTGCGGTGGTGGGCCGCGTGGCCCCTGCCCGCCAGGGGCTAGAGTCGGCCGCATGACCAAGTGGGAATACTCGACTGTGCCGCTGCTCGTCCACGCCACGAAGCAGATTCTGGACACCTGGGGCGAGGACGGCTGGGAGCTCGTCCAGGTCGTGCCCGGGCCGAACAACCCCGAGCAGCTCGTCGCCTACCTGAAGCGGGAGAAGCAGTAGTGGGCGCCGTCGAGGCGAAGCTGGCCGAGCTCGGCCTGAGCCTGCCCGACGTGGTCCCGCCGCTCGCCGCGTACCAGCCGGCCGTGCAGTCCGGTCCGTACGTCTACACCGCGGGCCAGCTGCCCATGGTGGACGGCAAGCTTCCGGTCACCGGCAAGGTCGGTGCGGAGGTCACCGCGGAGGAGGCCAAGGAGCTGGCGCGTACGTGCGCGCTGAACGCCCTGGCCGCCGTGAAGTCCGTCGCCGGTGATCTGGACCGCATCGCGCGCGTGGTGAAGGTCGTCGGTTTCGTGGCCTCGGCCTCGGACTTCACGGGCCAGCCCGCGGTGCTGAACGGCGCGAGCGAGCTGCTCGGCGAGGTCCTCGGCGACAAGGGTGTGCACGCGCGCAGCGCCGTGGGCGTCGCGGTACTGCCGCTGGACGCGCCGGTCGAGGTCGAGATCCAGGTGGAACTCGCGTAACACCCCAGGGGCCCTTCAGCGGGTCCCAGCTGCGGGATCCGTCCCGGGGGCCACTCGAACATCCGCCCGTCACGGGATAGCCTCGCGCCCATGGCGAACGGTCAGTGGTACCCCCCGGAGTGGCCGGACCGCATCCGCGCACTCGCGACCGGCACCCTCACGCCGGTGGTCCCCAAGCGTGCGGCCACCGTCATGCTCCTGAAGGACACCGGCAGCGGCCCCGCCGTCCACATGCTGCGCAGACGCGCCTCCATGGCCTTCGCCGGAGGCGCGTACGCGTATCCGGGCGGCGGTGTCGACCCGCGTGACGACGACCACCACGTCCGCTGGGCGGGCCCCACGCGCGCGTGGTGGGCCCAGCGGCTCGGCGTCGACGAGACGGCGGCCCAGGCGATCGTCTGCGCGGCCGTGCGCGAGACGTACGAGGAGGCGGGCGTCCTGCTCGCCGGTCCCGGCTCCGACTCGGTCGTCGGTGACACCACCGGCGCCGACTGGGAGGCCGACCGGGCCGCCCTGGTCGCCCGGGACCTGTCCTTCGCCGAGTTCCTCGACCGCCGCGGCCTGGTCCTGCGCTCCGACCTGCTGGGCGCCTGGACCCGCTGGATCACCCCGGAGTTCGAGGCCCGCCGCTACGACACCTGGTTCTTCGTCGCCGCGCTCCCCGAGGGGCAGCGCACCCGCAACGCCTCCACGGAGGCCGACCGCACGGTGTGGATCGCCCCGCGCGAGGCGGCGGCCCGCTACGACGAGGGCGAGCTGCTGATGATGCCGCCGACGATCGCGACCCTGCGCCAGCTGACGGCGTACGACACGGCCGCCGGGGCACTCGACGCGGCCCAGGGGCGTGACCTCACGCCGGTCCTGGCCACCGCCCGCCTGGTGGACGGGGAGATCGTGCTCTCCTGGCCGGGCCACGACGAGTTCACCAAGCACATCCCGACCGGTGGAGCCACCGCATGACGCACGCCAGCGCCCTTCCCGGCCAGCCCCGCGGCGGGGTCCTCTCGGGGCCCGCCACCGCGCGGGCCGTCAACGTCCTGGCCCCCAACGCGTCGGCCATGACCCTGGACGGCACCAACACGTGGATCGTCTCCGAGCCGGACTCCGACCTGGCCGTGGTGGTCGACCCGGGGCCGCTGGACGACGGGCACCTGCGCCGGGTCGTCGCCACGGCCGAGCAGGCCGGCAAGCGCGTCGCCCTCACCCTGCTGACCCACGGCCACCCCGACCACGCGGAGGGCGCCACCCGGTTCGCCGAACTGACCGGCACGCGCGTGCGTGCCCTCGACCCCGCCCTGCGCCTGGGCGACGAGGGCCTGGCCGCCGGAGACGTGATCACCACCGGCGGGCTGGAACTGCGCGTCGTACCGACCCCCGGCCACACCGCGGACTCCCTCTCCTTCCACCTCCCGGCCGACCGGGCGGTCCTCACCGGTGACACGGTCCTCGGCCGCGGTACGACGGTCGTGGCCCACCCCGACGGCCGCCTCGGCGACTACCTGGATTCCCTGCGCCGCCTGCGCTCCCTCTCGGTCGACGACGGCGTCCACACGGTCCTGCCGGGCCACGGACCGGTCCTGGAGGACGCCCAGGGCGTCGTCGAGTACTACCTCGCCCACCGTGCCACCCGCCTCGCCCAGGTCGAGACGGCCGTGGAGGACGGCTACCGCACCCCCGCGCAGGTCGTCGCCCACGTCTACGCCGACGTGGACCGCTCCCTGTGGCCGGCGGCGGAACTGTCGGTGCGGGCGCAGATGGACTACCTCGAAGAGCACGGGCTCATCTAGAGGCCCTCAGGGACGCGTTGCCCTGACCGGATCATCCAGAGCCCTTCAGGGACGCGGTGCCCTGACCGGATCATCCAGAGCCCTTCAGGGACGCGGTGCTTTGACGCCGTGCACGCGCTCGTACTCCGCGGCGAGCCAGGGGCCCAGATCGCCGACGTACGCCGCGAGCACGGCGGCGTCTCCGGCCGGCTCCCGCCCCAGGGCGGCCGCGGCCCGCAGCTGCTCGCCACGCTCGGGGTAGTACCCCGCGAAGGCCTCGGCCATCTCGTGCAGGTCGCTGGTCCAGCCGTTCCAGCGGGGCATGACGAGCGTGAAGCCGGTACGGACCAGATGCCGGGACATGAAGCGGACCAGGGGGCGCCGGGCCTCCTCCGTGTCGTCCGCCTCGGCGATCCGCCGGCGCCAGCGGGGGAGGAGCAGGGCAAGGTCGCCGTTGGTCTCGCGGGCCAGCAGCGAGTCGGGGCGGTAGCGCGGCAGGCAGGCGGCCAGGTCCTCGCCCAGCAGCGGTGTGCACAGGCAGGCGACGAACCAGCCCAGGTCGTACCTCTCCAGGTCGCTCAGCAGCCGCGCCCGGCTGAACAGCAGGGTGCCGTGCCCGTCGATCTGCCCGAACTCCGCGTCCAGTGCCGCGCCGAGCGCCCGGGCGCCGTCCCGGTCCGCCGCGGTCGGCTCCTCGTGCAGGGCGAGCAGCAGGTCCAGGTCGCTGCGTCCCACGCGCGCGGTGCCGCGCGGGATCGACCCGTAGAGGTACGCGCTGTGCAGCCGGTGCCCGACCACGTCGGTCAGCCGGTCGCGTGTCGCGGTGACGACCGGCCGGAAAGCCGGGGGCACGCGCGCGAGGGAGCCCTCCCGGGTGAGGAAGCCCTGCGCGTCGAGTCCGGGGCGGTGGGTGGCATTGCCGGTCATGCGCTCACCGTGCCGCCAGCACGGCCCTCGTGGGACGCGCTTTCCGCTTCCTTGAACGCTTCCTAGACGGTTTTCTTGACGGCTTCCTTGACGACGTCGGGCCCCGTCTCGCGAGGAGACGGGGCCCGATGACGTACGGCAGCGTGCGCGTCAGCGGGAGCGCTTGGCGAGGCGCTCCACGTCCAAGAGGATCACCGCGCGGGCCTCCAGGCGGAGCCAGCCGCGCTGGGCGAAGTCCGCGAGGGCCTTGTTGACCGTCTCGCGGGACGCGCCGACCAGCTGGGCCAGCTCTTCCTGCGTGAGGTCGTGCACCACGTGGATGCCCTCCTCGGACTGCACGCCGAACCGGCGCGACAGGTCGAGCAGGGCGCGGGCGACGCGGCCCGGCACGTCCGAGAAGACGAGGTCGGACATCGCGTCGTTGGTCTTGCGCAGCCGGCGCGCGACGGCGCGCAGGAGCGCGGTGGCCACCTCCGGGCGCGCATTCAGCCAGGGCTGGAGGTCGCCGTGGCCGAGGCCGAGCAGCTTGACCTCGGTCAGTGCCGTGGCCGTCGCGGTGCGCGGGCCCGGGTCGAACAGCGAGAGCTCACCGATGAGCTCACCGGGGCCCACCACGGCCAGCATGTTCTCGCGGCCGTCGGGGGACGTGCGGTGGAGCTTCACCTTGCCCTCTGTGACCACGTACAGACGGTCACCGGGGTCGCCCTCATGGAACAGCGAGTCACCGCGGGCGAGGGTCACCTCACTCATGGAGGCGCGGAGCTCCGCGGCCTGCTCGTCATCGAGCGCCGCGAAGAGCGGATTGCGCCGCAGAACGTCGTCCACGAGTTCTCTCCTTGTCGACCTGCTCAGGGGATCTTGCTCCCCCGTGTACCGAGGGACCGTGGTGCCCATTTTGTCGGGCGGTCCAAACAGTGTGATCTGTCACAAGGATGCCGCACACGTGTCCCGGGGTACGCGGCAGGGGTCCAATTGGGCGCCGATCTTCAGGGGCCGGGCCGGATGTCGGTACCGGGCCTTAGGCTGGCCGGGTGTCCAAATCGCCGGTGAGAGCACAGGCCGAGGGGGCTGCGCGGGTGGTTGTACGTCGCGATTCCGCTGTGGGCGAACAGAGCCCCGATGGCGGTAGGAAAACGGCGAAAGAGAACAAGACGGAACCGGTGAGGAAGACGGCGTCCGCGGAGAAGGCCGGGCCCGCGGAGAAGGCCGGGCCCGAGAAGACAGTGGGGTCCGCGAAGAAGGCGGCGTCCACGAAGAAGACCGGCTCCGCGAAGAAAGCCACGCCCACCGCCGTCGTCCACCCGCCGGGCGACGAGTCGCGTACCGCCCTGGTCCGCCGGGCCCGCCGCATCAACCGCGAGCTCGCCGAGGTCTTTCCCTACGCGCACCCCGAGCTGGACTTCGCGAACCCCTTCCAACTGGTCGTCGCCACCGTCCTGTCCGCCCAGACGACCGACCTGCGCGTCAACCAGACGACACCCACCCTCTTCGCCGCCTACCCGACCCCGGAGGACCTGGCCGCCGCCAACCCCGAGGAGGTGGAGGAGATCCTCCGCCCGTGCGGCTTCTTCCGGGCCAAGACGAAGTCCGTCATAGGGCTGTCGAAGGCCCTGGTGGAGGACTTCGGGGGCGAGGTGCCCGGCCGGCTCGAAGACCTGGTCAAGCTGCCCGGCGTCGGCCGCAAGACCGCGTTCGTCGTGCTCGGCAACGCCTTCGGCCGCCCCGGGATCACCGTGGACACCCACTTCCAGCGCCTGGTGCGCCGCTGGCAGTGGACCGGCGAGACCGACCCGGACAAGATCGAGGCCGCCGTCGGCGCGCTCTTCCCGAAGAGCGACTGGACGGATCTCTCGCACCACGTGATCTGGCACGGCCGCCGGATCTGTCACGCCCGCAAGCCCGCGTGCGGGGCCTGCCCGATCGCTCCGCTCTGCCCGGCGTACGGCGAGGGCGAGACCGACCCGGAGAAGGCGAAGAAGCTCCTCAAGTACGAGAAGGGCGGCTTCCCCGGCCAGCGTCTGAACCCCCCACAGGCCTACCTCGACGCGGGCGGCAAACCGGCACCGCCGCTGGGGGCCGGATGAGCCGCCCCGAGAGCCCGGCGCGCCGCCCGTTCAGGGGATCCCGGGGGCTCGCGGAACGATCTCAGGGCCGTCGTGCGTTGGATGCGGCAGGACGACGGGGGTGGCGATGACGCGTGCGAGCGACACACAGGGTGGCCCGGTGACGCTGAGCAAGGACGGGCTGCCCCGCTGGCTGGACCCCGTGGTGCACGCCGTGGAGACGGTCCGTCCGAGGCAGCTGAGCCGGTTCCTGCCGCCGGAGGACGGGGCGGGGCGGCAGTCCGCCGTGCTGGTCCTCTTCGGCGAGGGCGCGCAGGGCCCGGAGCTGCTGCTCATGGAGCGAGCGAGTTCCCTGCGCTCGCACGCCGGGCAGCCCTCCTTCCCGGGCGGCGCCCTCGACCCCGAGGACGGCGACCCCGGCGGCGACGGCCCGCTGCGCGCCGCCCTGCGCGAGGCTGAGGAGGAGACCGGCCTCGACCCCTCCGGCGTCCAGCTCTTCGGCGTCCTGCCGCGGCTCTACATCCCGGTCAGCGGCTTCGTCGTCACACCCGTGCTGGGCTGGTGGCGTGAGCCGAGCCCGGTCGGAGTCGTCGACCCGAACGAGACCGCCAGGGTCTTCACCGTCCCCGTGGCGGATCTCACGGATCCGGCCAACCGGGCGACCACCGTCCACCCCAGCGGCCACCGAGGTCCGGCATTTCTGGTCGAATCAGCCCTTGTCTGGGGTTTCACGGCCGGAATCATCGACCGGCTGCTGCACTTCGCGGGCTGGGAGCGGCCCTGGGACCGTGAGAAGCAGGTCCCCCTCGACTGGCGCGCATGACAGGGTGGCCTCCGTGAACGTGCTGGACATCTTGTTGCTGGTCGCCGCCGTGTGGTTCGCGGTCGTGGGGTACCGCCAGGGGTTCGTCGTCGGCATCCTGTCGGTGATCGGCTTCCTGGGTGGTGGCCTCGTCGCGGTCTACCTGCTGCCCGTCATCTGGGACGCGCTGACGGACAACGCGGAGGTGAGCACGACCGCCGCCGTCGTCGCGGTCGTCGTCGTCATCGTCTGCGCCTCCGTCGGCCAGGCACTCACCACCCACCTCGGCAACAAGCTGCGCCGGTACATCACCTGGTCCCCGGCCCGTGCCCTCGACGCCACCGGCGGCGCCCTGGTCAACGTCGTGGCGATGCTCCTGGTCGCCTGGCTGATCGGTTCCGCCCTCGCGGGCACGACCCTGCCGACCGTCGGCAAGGAGGTCCGCAGTTCCAAGGTCCTGCTCGGCGTCTCGCAGGCCCTGCCGGACCAGGCGGCCACCTGGTTCGCGGACTTCTCCTCCGTCCTCGCGCAGAACGGCTTCCCGCAGGTCTTCAGCCCGTTCTCGAACGAGCCGATCACCGACGTCCAGCCGCCCGACCCGGCCCTGACGAACAGCCCCGTGGCCCACCGCGCCCAGCGCTCCATCGTCAAGGTCATGGGCACGGCCCCGAGCTGCGGCAAGGTCCTGGAGGGCACCGGCTTCGTCTTCTCCCATCGTCGCGTGATGACCAACGCGCACGTGGTGGGCGGAGTCGACGAGCCGACCGTGCAGATAGGCGGCGAGGGCCAGAAGTACGACGCGAAGGTCGTGCTCTACGACTGGCGGCGCGACATCGCCGTCCTCGACGTGCCGGACCTGAAGGCACCCGTGCTGCGGTTCACCGAGAAGGACGCGACCAGCGGCGACGACGCGATCGTCGCGGGCTTCCCGGAGAACGGGGCGTACGACGTGCGCGCCGCCCGGGTGCGCGGCCGCATCACGGCCAACGGCCCGGACATCTACCACCGTGGCACGGTCCGCCGCGACGTCTACTCCCTCTACGCGACCGTCCGTCAGGGCAACTCCGGCGGCCCCCTGCTCACACCCGACGGCAAGGTCTACGGCGTCGTCTTCGCCAAGTCGCTGGACGACGCCGAGACGGGCTACGCGCTGACCATGGACGAGATCCGGGAGGACATCACCAAGGGGCGCACCGCCGTCCGGCAGGTGGGCAGCGACAGCTGCGCCCTCTAGGGGCGGCGGCCCTGGAGCGGCGGGTGTCGGGGTGTCACTCGTGCGAGTGATGCCTCAGTCGCGTGTGTGGCGAAGACGTACGGAGACCCAGCGGGCGCGGCGGCGGAGGATCAGCGGAATCCCGACCCGGGGGTCCCTGGTGGCCATCTGCGGTGCGCCGCTTCGATGGTGGGGGTTCGCACCGCCCGCCGAGCGGCGATTGCGGGTTGCGTCACTGTAGTCGTGCGTCCAGCCCATACCCCGACGTGTGCCCCCGCCCCATGGTCGATAACCGCTCCCGGGGCGTCCAATTGGCCTATGCGCCGGGCAATTGGCCGTTCGTAGGACAAGCGTTCACCAGCCGGTACCGGGCGCGGTCGGCCCGTCATCGATCGGCGGTCACCGGTCGGCGGTCACCGGTCACCGGTCGGGTTCGGGATCCCGCAGCCAGTTGATGAGTTCCGAGGAGAACGCGACCGGGTCCTCCTCGTGCGGGAAGTGCCCGAGGCCGTCGAACAGACGCCAGCGGTAGGGCGCTTCGACGTATTCGCCGGAGCCGGCCGCGCTGCGGGTGCGCATCACGGGATCGAGCGAGCCGTGCAGATGGAGCGTCGGCACCCGCACCGGCCGCTTCATCCGGCGGTTGAACTGGACGCCGTCCGGGCGGGCCAGGGAACGCACCATCCAGCGGTACGGCTCGACCGCGCAGTGCGCCGCGGAGGGGATGCACATGGCGCGGCGGTACGTCTGCAGCGCGTCGTCCTCGGGCGGGCGCGGCCCGGACCACTCCTGGATCAGCTCCGCCACGAGCGCCCCGTCGTCAGCGGTGAGCTGCCGCTCCGGGATCCAGGGCCGCTGGAACCCCCAGATGTGTGAACCGGCGCGGGTCTGCTTGACGTCCCGCAGCATGGCCGAACGCCAGCGCCGCGGGTGCGGCATGGACGCGACCGCCAGGCGCCGCACCAGCTTGGGCCGCATCGCGGCCGCCGTCCACGCGAGGTATCCGCCCAGGTCGTGGCCGACCAGCGCGGCGTCCGGCTCGCCGAGGGAGCGGATGACCCCGGTGACGTCGAGCGCGAGGTTGGCGGGGTCGTAGCCGCGCGGTGTGCGGTCGCTGCCCCCGACGCCCCTGAGGTCCATGGCGACGGCCCGGAAGCCCGCGTCGGCGAGTGCCACCAGCTGGTGCCGCCAGGTCCACCAGAACTGCGGGAAGCCGTGCAGCAGCAGTACCAGCGGTCCGTCGCCCAGCTCGGCGATGTGGAAGCGGGCGCCGTTGGCGGCGACGTCGCGATGGCTCCAGGGGCCGTCCAGCAGGACGGCCGAAGCCGGTTGAGCAGGGGGCGGTGCGGGGTCCGTCATGACGACGAGCGTGCCACAACCTCGATGGCCTCGGGGACCCGGTCCTGTGCGAGCTCCGGCCGCGGGTGCGGCTTGGCCTTCTGCAGCACGACCGCGGTCTCCTTCATCGACGCGGCGACCTTCTGCGGGCCCTTGCTCTTCTTGGCCTTCTTCGCGAAGGTCACGCCGATCAGCGCGAGCACCCCGGCGACCAGCACGTTCGCCGCGAACGACAGCAGGAAGCAGACCGCGAGGTTCCAGTCGCTCCAGGTGCGGATGCCGTACGCCAGCGCGAAGTTCAGCATCGGCAGGGAGAAGATCAGCACCGCGCCGGCCGCCGAGAAGGCGCCGCCACTGGTCGCGCCGCGCTTCACGTCCTGCTTGAGCTGAGCCTTCGCCAGCGCGATCTCGTCGTGCACCAGCGCCGACATTTCCGCCGTCGCCGAGGCGAACAGCTGGCCGATGCTGCGTTCGGCGCCGACCGGGCTGCCGTCGGGTGCGCTCATCGCGGGTCTCCCTCTTCTGCGTACGGTCCGTTTTCCGCGTCTTGTTCCTGACCCGCCGCAGTCGTCCGACTGGGTACGGCCTGACTGCGTACGGTCCCGTCTTTTGTACCGTCTCGTCAGATCATGCCGGACGGTGGTGGTCCTCGCCTGCCCCGCCCGGTACTTCGGCAAGCCCGTGGCGCGCCGCTGCCTTCTCCTGGGCGATCCTGCGGTGTTCGGCGGCCTTGCGCTCGTAGACGGCGGCGAGCCGCAGGTGGTACGCCGGGTCGTCCTCCTCGTACACGTCCGGGATGCCGTCGGCGTCCTCGTCGCGCTCCTCGTCCTCCCACAGTCGTCGGTACTCGGCGTTGCGGATCTTCAACAGGACGGTCGCGAGTGTCGCGGCGACGAGCGAACCGATCAGGACGGCGGCCTTCACCTCGTTCGTCATCGTCTGGTCGCCCTCGAAGGCGAGTTCACCGATGAGCAGCGACACGGTGAAGCCGATGCCGGCGAGGCTCGCCACTGCGAACACGTCCGCCCAGGCGAGGTCGTCGCTGAGCGAGGCCCGGGTGAAACGGGCCGCCAGCCACGTCCCGCCGAAGATGCCGAGCGCCTTGCCGACGACAAGACCGAGGACCACACCGAGGGTCTCCGGCTGGGTGAACACATCGGCGAGCGCCCCGCCGGAGACCGCGACGCCCGCACTGAACAGCGCGAACAGCGGCACCGCGAGCCCCGCCGACAGGGGCCGTACGAGGTGCTCGATGTGCTCGCCGGGGGAGCGGCCCTCCCCCTCGTGCCGGTGGCAGCGCAACATCAGGCCCATGGCGACACCGGCGACGGTGGCGTGGATGCCGCTGTTGTACATCAGCGCCCAGACGACGAGGCCCAGCGGCACGTACACGTACCAGCCGCGCACCCCCGTGCGCAGCAGCAGCCAGAAGAGCACCAGACCCGCGACGGCACCGCCGAGCGCGGCGAAGTTCAGGTCGTCGGTGAAGAACACCGCGATGATCAGGATCGCGAAGAGGTCGTCGACGACGGCGAGCGTGAGCAGGAAGGCCCGCAGCGCGCTCGGCAGGGAGGTGCCGATCACGGCGAGTACGGCGAGCGCGAACGCGATGTCGGTCGCGGTCGGCACGGCCCAGCCGTCCAGGGAGCCACCGCCGGTGACGCTGGAGAGGGTGTAGACGAGCGCCGGTACGGCCATGCCGCACAGCGCGGCGACGACCGGCAGCGCGGCGGCCTTCGGGTCGCGCAGGTCGCCCGCCACGAGTTCCCGCTTGAGCTCGATCCCGGCGACGAAGAAGAAGATCGCCAGCAGCCCGTCGGCGGCCCAGTGCGCGACGGACAGGTTGAGGCCGAGGGCGGCAGGGCCCAGGTGATAGTGGGAGACGCTCTCGTAGCTGTCGTGCAGCGCGGGGATGTTCGCCCAGAGCAGTGCGATGACGGCGGCGGCGAGCAGTAGCACCCCGCCGACGGTCTCGGTGCGCAGCGCGTCCGCCACATACGTCCGCTCGGGGAGCGACAGCCGGCCGAGGACCTTGCGGGGGGTGGTGGGGCGGGGCGCGGTCACGAGGGAGACCTCCGGTCGGTGGGCAGGACGGAACACCTGCCGACCAGACTTCCCGGCGCACCATGGAGCACTTGTTCTGCTCGGATGACGGAGCAGATTACGGAGCTGTTGTGTTGCTTAGTTTAGGTAAACGTACGGCTGTACGCATCCGGCGGTCTTTCGCCGCCGCAGCGCCCCGACGGAGGGCACCCGAACATGGGTGCCCTCCGTCGGCGTCGTCATGCCGGTGCCCTGCTCAGTCCTCGCTGGGCGCGGCGGGCAGCTTGGACTGGATGAGGTCCATCACCGTGGAGTCGGTCAGCGTGGTGACGTCACCCAGCTGGCGGTTCTCGGCGACGTCCCGCAGCAGGCGGCGCATGATCTTGCCGGAGCGGGTCTTGGGCAGCTCGGCCACCGGCAGCACCCGCTTGGGCTTGGCGATCGGCCCGAGGGTGTTGCCGACGTGCGTACGCAGCTCGGCGACCAGGTCCTCGGTCTCCGCGGCCGTACCGCGCAGGATCACGAACGCGACGATCGCCTGCCCGGTCGTCTCGTCCGCGGCACCGACCACGGCCGCCTCGGCGACCGAGGGGTGGGAGACGAGCGCGGACTCGACCTCCGTGGTGGAGATGTTGTGCCCCGAGACGAGCATGACGTCGTCGACCCGGCCGAGCAGCCAGATGTCGCCGTCCTCGTCCTTCTTGGCACCGTCACCGGCGAAGTACTTGCCCTCGAAACGCGACCAGTAGGTGTCGATGAAGCGCTGGTCGTCGCCCCAGATGGTGCGCAGCATCGACGGCCACGGCTCGGTCAGCACCAGGTAGCCGCCACCACCGTTCGGCACCTCGTTGGCCTCGTCGTCGACGACCGTCGCGGAGATCCCGGGCAGCGGCGTCTGCGCAGATCCGGGCTTCGTCGCGGTCACGCCCGGCAGCGGGGTGATCATCATCGAGCCGGTCTCGGTCTGCCACCAGGTGTCGACGACCGGGGTGCGGTCGCCACCGATGTTCTTGCGGTACCAGATCCACGCCTCGGGGTTGATCGGCTCGCCCACCGAGCCCAGCACCCGCAGGCTCGACAGGTCGAACTTGGCGGGGATGTCGTCGCCCCACTTCATGAACGTGCGGATCGCGGTCGGCGCTGTGTAGAGGATCGTCACGCCGTACTTCTGGACGATCTCCCAGAAGCGGCCCTGGTGCGGGGTGTCGGGCGTGCCCTCGTACATGACCTGCGTCGCGCCGTTCGCCAGCGGGCCGTAGACGATGTACGAGTGGCCGGTCACCCAGCCGACGTCGGCGGTGCACCAGTAGACGTCGGTCTCCGGCTTGAGGTCGAAGACGGCGTGGTGGGTGTAGGCGGTCTGGGTGAGGTAGCCGCCGGAGGTGTGCAGGATGCCCTTGGGCTTACCCGTGGTGCCCGAGGTGTAGAGGATGAACAGCGGGTGCTCGGCGTCGAAGGCCTGCGGGGTGTGCTCGGCGCTCTGCCGTCCCACCAGGTCGTGCCACCAGACGTCGCGGCCCTCGGTGAAGGCGACCTCCTGGCCCGTGCGGCGCACGACCAGGACGTGTTCGACGATGCCGGCCTTCTCGACGGCCTCGTCCACGGCCGGCTTGAGCGCGGACGGCTTGCCGCGCCGGTAACCGCCGTCGGACGTGATGATCACGCGCGCGTCGGCGTCCTGGATGCGCGTGGCGAGCGCGTCCGAGGAGAAGCCGCCGAAGACGACGGAGTGGGCGGCGCCGATCCGGGCGCAGGCCAGCATCGCGATCGCCGTCTCGGGGATCATCGGCATGTAGACGGCGACCCGGTCGCCCGCCTGGACTCCCAGCTCCAGCAGGGCGTTGGCCGCCTTGGAGACCTCGTCCTTGAGCTCGGCGTAGGTGATCGCGCGGCTGTCGCCCGGCTCGCCCTCGAAGTGGATGGCGACCCGGTCGCCGTGTCCGGCCTCCACATGGCGGTCGACGCAGTTGTAGGCGACGTTGAGCTCGCCGTCCTTGAACCACTTGGCGAACGGCGGGTTCGACCAGTCGAGGGTCTCGGTGGGCTCCTTGGCCCAGGTCAGCCGGCGGGCCTGCTCGGCCCAGAAGCCGAGCCTGTCAGCCTTGGCCTGTTCATACGCCTCCGCTGTGACGTTGGCGTCGGCGGCCAGGTCGGCGGGGGGTGCGAACCTGCGCTCTTCCTTGAGCAGGTTGGAGAGGGAAGGATTCTCGCTCACTGTCCCATCTCCTCGCTCAGCAGGTTGGCCAGGCTCTCGTTGCTCACGGCATCTGCCTTTCCCAGGGTGTCCGTTGTGTCCCAGGCCACAGCTCATCAGACCCGAGGGTGCGATGACAAGGGCCGACCGTCGATTGGTTTAGACCTGTCGGGGCGGTGCTGTCGGGGACCGGGGTCATCCGTACCCACGGACGCCGACCAGGGAAAGTTCAGTGTGTGTGCCCGCGCCCGTCACCTGTGCCGTGCGGTACGGAGCCGAGGCGGCAGCGGCGAGTGGTGTTCACGGAGAACTCGACGGCCGCCGGTGACGGGGATCACCGGCGGCGTCGGTGGGGTTGTGGCGGTGGTCGGTGGTCGGTGGTCGGTGGTCGGTGGTCGGTGGTCGGTGGTCGGTGGCCGGTGGCGGTGGGCCGGTGCCGGTGGCGGCCGCCGCGGCGGCGGGGGTGGCGTCGGCCGGGGCCGGACGGGAACACCCCCGGCCCCGGCGTCGGGCCCGGCCTCGGCGTCGGGCCCGGCCTCGGCGTCTGGCTCACGCCGTCAGGTCGGACTCCCGGACCCGGTCGAAGACGCCACCCGTGTCCGTCTCGGTGAGCAGGTACGCCTCCGCCTCGCCCACGTGGAAGTACATCCCGTGCAGCTCCAGGCCGCCCTCCTCGATGGCCCGGGCCACCGAGTCGTGGGCGCGCAGGTGCTCCAGCTGCTGGACCACGTTGGTCAGGCAGAGCTGTTCGACCGCGTCCTCGGGGGAACGCCCGGCCAGTCCACCCCGGGGCAGACTGTCGTCGGCCATGCGCTCCAGGCTGGGCAGCCCGTGCCGCAGCCACCGCTTCAGCGGGCTCCGGGCGCCTCCCGGCTCGGAGCTGAGCAGCGCCTGCATGGCACCGCAACCCGAGTGCCCGCACACCGTGATGGAGCGCACCTGGAGCACGTCCACGGCGTACTCGATCGCCGCCGCCACCGAGTCGTCACCGCTCTCCTCGCCCGGGCGCGGGACGAGGTTGCCCACGTTGCGCACGACGAACAGGTCGCCCGGACCACTGGAGGTGATCATCGATGTGACCAGCCGGGAGTCGGCGCAGGTCAGGAACAGCTGCGAAGGCCGCTGGCCCTCTCTCGCCAGCCGCGCCAGCTCGCTGCGCACCAGGGGTGCGGTGTTGCGCTGGAACGCGCTGATGCCACGCGCCAGTTCGTGCCCGCTGGCTCCGGCGGTGCCCGTCGGGTCCGGGGCGGGGCGGTCCGGCCCGACCGCGTTCTTCTCGGCGGGGGGTACGGACCGGGGACCGTCGCACTGGTGGTTGCGCCAGGGTGTCCAGGGCCGGCAGCGGCAGTCGCCGGAGGTCTGGGGCTCGGAGATGCGGGTGCCGGAGTGCCGGCCGGTGATCTCGACGGTGCCGCCCTGCGCGGTGTGCGTCTTCTGCCAGTCCTGCAGCGTCTCGTAGGCCGCGTGGTCCATGAACGACCCGTCCAGCTCGACGACGGTGTCGGCACCGTGGGGCACGAGATGCAGGGCCCGGCTGAGCCGCGGCACCGCGAGGAACGTCAACTGTCCTCTGACGTGTACGTGATGGGCTCCTTCCCTTTCTTCGTGCGTGATGCGGGTGCGGGTGAGGCGGTGCAGGGCGACGCCCACCGCCGTGGCGATGCCGAGCGCCACGCCCTCCAGGACGCCGAGGGAGACCACGCCGAGGGTGGTGACGGCGTAGACCCACACTTCACGGTGGCGGGTCACCGTGCGGATGTGGTTCAGGGACACCATCTGGATGCCGACGGCCATCACCAGGGCGGCGAGCGAGGCGAGCGGGATGAGCTCCAGGATCGGGACCATCAGCAGTGTGGCGATCACTACGAGAACGCCGTGCAGCATCGTGGAGTTCCGGCTGACCGCACCCGCGTGCACATTCGCCGAACTCCGCACCGCCACGCCGGCGATGGGCAGTCCGCCGAGCGAGCCGGAGACGATGTTGGCGGCTCCCTGCCCGAGCAGTTCACGGTCGAGGTTCGAGCGCCCGACGCGGGGCGACAGACCGGGACGGCCGGCCACCAGCTTGTCCACGGCGACCGCACCGAGCAGCGACTGCACGCTGCACACCAGCGTGGTGGTGAGCACGGCGGCGACCAGGCCGAGCACGGGGCCCTCGGGCAGACCGGCCAGGGCGTGGTTGCTCCAGGACGGCAGGTCGACCTTGGGCAGGCGGAGCCCGGCGAGGGCGGCGGCCGAGGTGGCTCCGGCGACGGCGACGAGCGCTGCCGGCACCGTGCGCAGCAGGCGTCCGGCCCGGCCGGGCAGTCGCGGCCAGAGCAACAGCAGAGCCAGGGTCAGCACGCTGACCGACACCGCCTCGGGGCGCATGTGCGCCAACTGGGCGGGCAGGGCACGGAGGTTGTCCGGGACGGAGCTCTGGGGTGTGCCGCCGAGCACGATGTGCAGCTGGGCGACGGCGATGGTGACGCCGATCCCGGCGAGCATGCCGTGCACGATCGCGGGGCTGACGGCGAGGGCGCCGCGGGCCACGCGCAGGCAGCCGAGGCCCAGTTGGGCGAGGCCTGCGAGGACCGTGATGGCGCAGGTGGTCCGCCAGCCGTACCGCTGGATGAGGTCGGCGGTGACGACGGTGAGTCCGGCGGCCGGTCCGCTCACCTGGAGCGGGGAGCCGCCGAGCCGCCCGGCGACCAGCCCGCCCACGGCGGCGGCGACGAGGCCGGCCTGGAGGGGGGCACCGGTGGCCAGGGCGATGCCCAGGGACAGGGGCAGCGCGATCAGGAAGACCGCGATCGAGGCCGACACGTCGGCACCCGCGATCCGGAATCGGCGGGGCCCGGCCGGCGGCGGACTGTGCGGCGGATGGGTGCGTTCGGTTCGGTTCGGGTCGTTGACGCGTGTGGGGACGCAGGCTGACATGGTTTTCCCGTCTCCTCCGGGGCTGCGGCGGTCGCATGACTGGGGGGCCCGCTCGGGGCGGGGTATCGGTCGCGGCGGTCACGGCGTAAATCGGCGGGATGAATCAACACGCTCGGTAAACGGATCGTAATGCAGAGTAAAGGCTAAGCATAGACTTTACGGGCAAATGGGTGAATAGATCACTCTGAAGGGTGAAGTGGCCATTTGATCGGCTTGTCCTACTAATTCCTTCTCGGTCTCGTGCGAATTTGGCGGCGTCCGCACCCGAGAGAAGGAAGAAGGTGGGCGGAACATGGCCGCCACCCACAGGATCGCCGCGGGTTCCGTGATCGCAGCGGTCTGCGCCGCATCGCTCGCCGGCTGCGCGACCGACACCCCCCAGCAAGAGACCCCCGACCCGCCGAAGGCGACACCCGCAAAGGCGCCGAAGAGCGCGGTCCGGCTGATCGGGGACGGCTCCACCGCCTACACCGGGGCCCAGCCGCACCTGCCCCGCCCCGAACGCCTGCGGCCCGGCCAGAAGCCCCCGCAGTTCGTCGTCTTCTCCTGGGACGGCGCAGGCGAGGACAGCCAGAAGCTGTTCTCGCACTTCCGCGAGGTCGCCAGGAAGAACAACGCGACCATGACGTACTTCCTGAGCGGCGTGTACATGCTGCCGGAGGACAAGCGCGACCGGTACCGGCCGCCGCAGCACTCCCCGGGCCGCTCCGACATCGGCTTCAACGACCGCCGGGGCATCGCCGCCACCGCGAAGCAACTGCGCCTCGCGTGGTTGGAGGGCAACGAGATCGGCACCCACTTCAACGGCCACTTCTGCGGCAGCGGCGGCGGCGTCGGCGAGTGGTCGGTGCGGGACTGGAAGGACGAGATCTCCCAGGCCAAGCAGTTCGTCAAGACCTGGAAGACCAACGCCGGCCTGAAAAGCGCTTCCCCGCTGCCCTTCGACTACGACAAGGAGCTCATCGGGGCCCGCACACCCTGCCTCGAGGGCCAGCGCAACTTCATGAGGGCGGCCCGTGACATGGGCTTCCGCTACGACACCAGCGGCGTGAACGACCAGGTCTGGCCGGAGAAGAAGATGGGCCTGTGGGACGTATCCATGCAGCTCGTGCCGTTCCCCGGCCACTCCTTCGAGCAGCTCACCATGGACTACAACTTCATGGTCAACCAGTCCGGCACCACCACCCAGGGCAACCCCGCCAAGTTCGACTTCTGGGGCGACCAGATGCGGGACGGCCTGCTCAGGGGCTTCACCCGGGCCTACAAGGGCAACCGCGCGCCCCTGATCATCGGCAACCACTTCGAGTCCTGGAACGGCGGCACCTACATGCGGGCCGTCGAGGAGGTCATCGAGACGGTGTGCACCAGGGAGGAGGTGCGCTGCGTCTCGTTCCGGCAGCTCGTGGACTGGCTCGACGCCCAGGACCCGAAGACGCTGGAAAAGCTGCGCACCCTGCCGGTCGGCCAGGCACCCGAGGCGGGCTGGGCGTCCTTCCTGTCGGACCGGCCCGCCCCCGCACCCAAGGGTGTGCCCGGGGCTCCGGCGGCCGGGAGGTAGTCCTTCGGGCGGACGTCTGGTGGCGCACGCGCGCGTAAATCGGACGTCGTCCGGCGCACGCGCGCGTAAATCGGACGTCGTCCGGCGCACGCGCGCGTGCATCAGACGTCGTCTGGCGCACTGGCCCGTGAATCGGACGTCGTCCGGCGCGCGCGTGAAGAAGGCCACTCCCCCGTGGGCCCGGGCCCCGGGGTGCGTAGGGTCGTACTCATGAGTACAGCAGGCGCGACCGCCGACCCCCTCGCGGCCCTGGGGGCGCTGCCCGGAGTGGCCGATTCCGTGGAGTCCGTACGCAAGGCCGTGGACCGGGTCTACGGACACCGGGTCATGCGGCGGCGCAGCAACGCGATCACCTCCGAGGCCGCGCTGCGCGGCGCCCGCGGCTCGGCCGCGCTGTCCGGAGCGGACTGGGCCCTGGAGGAAGTGCGCCGGCGCACGGACTTCAGCGGTGACGACGAAGCCCGCACCGTGGGTGCCGCCCTGCGGCTCACCGCGGAGGCGGGCCAGCTGCTCTCGATCTGGCGTCAGTCACCGCTGCGGGTGCTGGCCCGGCTGCACCTGGTGGCCGCCGCGGACAAGGGCGACCAGGTGGGACGGCCCCGCAAGGAAGGCGAGCCGGTCGACGAGCCACTCGTCGCGCTGCCGCTGCCGAGTGCCACCGAAACGCACGGCAGGCTGGACGGACTGGCCGGGCTGATCATCGCGGGCGGCTCCGCTCCGGCCCTGGTGACGGCCGCCGTCGTGCACGGCGAGCTCCTCGCACTGCGTCCCTTCACGTCCCGCAACGGCCTGGTCGCGCGTACGGCCGAGCGCATCGTCCTGGTCGGCAGCGGGCTGGACCCGAAGTCGGTCTGCGCGGCCGAGGTCGGTCACGCCGAACTGGGACGCGACGCGTACCTGGAGGCCCTCGCCGGGTACGTCTCCGGTACCCCGGAGGGCGTCGCCGCATGGATCGCCCACTGCGGCAGAGCGGTCGAACTGGGGGCGCGGGAGTCGATGGCGGTGTGCGAGGCGCTGCAGCGCGGAGCGGCCTGACATCACCGGGCCACATAAATGCGGCGGTACGAGAACTCGTACCGCCGCTGGCATGAGCATCGGGTTACCAAGCGTCCTCGATATATGCCCATCAGGCCGGGAGCTTTGCCCGTCCCCTGGTGTGGCTGGCCCGTATTCGACGGGTCGACGTCGCGTGGGTGCCCGGTGTTCATGCTCGGTCCGTGGGGCCAAATGAGTAAAAAGGTGATCCTCTCGGATGTCCTTGGTCTCGCGGGCCGTTGAGTCCTTTGTACTCCTGCCCCGCAACAAGCGGAAGTCCAGCCCCTGCTTCTTTACTTTCGGATTCACACAGGAAGGGCAATCGCCACAGGTCAAGCGACCGTCGCCCGGCGCCGGTTCGCATACCAGACGAGTCCCGCGGTGGCCGCGGCGGCGCCTATCGCGGCGACCGCGACGAGCGCCGGGCGCGGCGGTACGGAGAACGCGGGGATGCGCTGCTTGAGCCGGACCGGGCGGTGGAAGTCCAGGATCGGCCACCCGCGCGCGAGGGCCTCGCGGCGCAGTGCCCTGTCCGGGTTCACGGCGTGCGGGTTGCCCACGGACTCCAGCATCGGCACATCGGTCGCCGAGTCGCTGTAGGCGTAGCAGCGGCTGAGGTCGTACCCCTCGGACTCGGCGAGTTCCCTGACGGCCTCCGCCTTGGTCGGGCCGTACGCGTAGTACTCCACCTCGCCGGTGAAGCAGCCGTCGTCGCCCACGACCATGCGGGTGGCGACCACGCGGTCCGCGCCCAGCAGCTCGCCGATCGGCTCGACCACCTCCGCACCCGACGTGGACACGATCACCACGTCGCGGCCGGCGGTGTGGTGCTCCTCGATCAGGGAGGCGGCCTCGTCGTAGATGATCGGATCGATCAGGTCGTGCAGCGTCTCGGCGACGATCTCCTTGACCTGCTGCACGTTCCAGCCGCGGCACAGGGCGGACAGATATGCGCGCATGCGCTCCATCTGGTCGTGGTCGGCGCCGCCGGCGAGGAAGACGAACTGGGCATATGCGGTACGCAAGACGGCCCTGCGGTTGATCAGACCGCCTTGGTAGAACGACTTGCTGAACGTGAGCGTGCTCGACTTCGCAATGACCGTCTTGTCCAGGTCAAAGAAGGCGGCTGTGCGGGGCAACGAGTGGTTTTCCACGCCCCAGAGCATAGGGGCAGCCCATTCGGCGTAAGGTGGGGCGCGTGGGTTTGCCTGAGGAGGCCCTCGGGTACACCATGGAAGTCACGGATCGTTCGCGACCGTGCTAACCCGGCCCGACTCCTCCCCCCCCGAGTCGGCCGTGGGGACGACCCCCGCTCTCCCCCCCGGCGGGGGTCGTCGCATGTCCGGGTGGGTTTTTCCTTCTTCTTGCGGCCTGGCAGCCGTTCCGCTGCGACTCCCGGGGCGCAGTTGTCATGCTCATGCTGCGTTACGTGGTGTAGTCGCCGGGCTGCTCTCCGGACGGCGAACACAGGGTCTGAGTGGCTCACCGGTATGGGTGACGGCGATATCCACAACTCGCCGGACGTCCACAGTTATCCACCAAGATCCACACGATTTCCGGGATCGCTGCACCGTGATTGCGACGCGTCCCGCTCGCGGCGAGTTCATGGCCGGTTCCGAGTACCCGGGGGCGTTCGGCCGGTTTCTGCCGGCCGTTCACAGGGAGGCCGCTTGTCGGTTCTTCCCACGTATGGGAATCGCGGGGCCGCAAGGGCCGCGCGAGTCGTGCAGCGAAGGGGGTTGGAAACCGTGGCCGGAACCGTCACACACGATCCGCCGCCGGCCGCCGGAGGGCGGCAGGGAGGACCGCTGATCGTCACCGAGGACACCGAACTCCTCGACGATCTGCTGCGCCTGTGCGCGGCAGCCGGCGCCACACCCGAAGTACACCACGGGGTGCCGGAGCGCAGAGGCAGCTGGGAGGCCGCACCGCTCGTCCTGGTCGGCGACGACGCCGCCCGGCGGGTGCGTGGGGCCGCGCGCAGAAGGGGCGTCGTACTCGTCGGCCGGGACCAGGACGACTCCGGGGTGTGGCGGCGGGCCGTCGAGATCGGCGCCGAGCACGTCCTGATGCTGCCCGACGGCGAGCAGTGGCTGGTCGACCGGATCGCCGACGTGGCCGAGGGCGTCGGCCGGCCCGCCCTCACCGTCGGCGTCATCGGCGGCCGGGGCGGGGCCGGAGCGTCCACGCTCGCATGCGCCCTCGCCGTCACCTCCGCGCGGGAGGGGCTGCGCACCCTCCTCGTGGACGCCGATCCACTGGGTGGCGGACTCGATGTACTCCTCGGCGGTGAGACGGCCGAGGGGCTGCGCTGGCCCGCCTTCGCGTCCTCGCGCGGACGGGTCGGCGGCGGGGCCCTGGAGGAGTCGCTGCCCGAGCTGCACGCGCTGCGGGTGCTCAGCTGGGACCGCGGCGATCGGATCGCGGTCCCGCCGCAGGCGGTGCGCGCGGTGCTCGCGGCGGCCCGGCGCCGGGGCGGCACCGTCGTGGTCGACCTTCCGCGCCGGATCGACGACGGCGTCGCCGAGGTTCTCTCCCAATTGGATGTGGGTGTGCTGGTGGTGCCCGCGGAGCTGCGGGCCGTCGCGGCCGCGGGACGGGTCGCCTCGGCGGTCGGCATGGTTCTCCGGGACCTGCGGGTGGCGGTCCGCGGGCCGTACCCGCCGGGGCTCGACGACCGAGAGGTGGCCCGGCTGCTCGGACTACCCCTGGTAGGCGAGGTGCCGGTCGAACAGGGGCTGTCGCGCCCCGACGAGGGCACGGCACCCCCCGGCACCGCCCCGCGGGGACCGCTGGCCCGGTTCTGCAGGGAGTTCTGGGAGCGCGCGCTCGTCGAGGCGGGTACAGCATGAGCACCGTCGCCGGACTCGAGGGCGCGGCCCTGCTCGACGGGGTGCGTCGGTGGCTGGCCGAGAGCGGGGCCGAGCCGACCCCCGCGCGCGTGGCGCAGGCCCTGCGGGAGCAGGGGCGGGTCCTAGGGGACACCGAAGTCCTGGGAGCCGCCGCACAGTTGCGGTCCGAGCTGGTGGGCAGCGGGCCGTTGGAGCCGCTCCTCGCCGATCCGTCGGTCACGGACGTGCTGGTGTCGGCCCCGGACCGGATCTGGGTGGACCGGGGCGGCGGACTGGAGCTGACGCAGGTGCGGTTCGCGGACGCCGCGGCCGTGCGACGGCTCGCCCAGCGTCTCGCCGCCGTGGCCGGACGCCGCCTGGACGACGCCCGGCCCTGGGTTGACGCCCGGCTGCCCGACGGGACGCGGCTGCACGCGGTGCTGCCACCGGTGGCCGTGGGCTGCGCCTGCCTGTCTTTGCGGGTCGTGAGGCCGCGGGCCTTCACGCTCGGCGAGCTGGTCGCGGCGGGCACCGTGCCCCCGGGCGGGGACCGCATGCTGCGCGCGCTGCTCGACGCCCGGCTGTCCTTCCTCGTCAGCGGCGGCACCGGCACCGGCAAGACCACGTTGCTGAGTGCCCTGCTGGGGCTGGTGGGACCGGGGGAGCGGATCGTCCTCGCCGAGGACTCGGCGGAGCTGCGGCCCGACCACCCGCACGTCGTACGACTGGAGACCAGGCCCGCCAACCAGGAAGGCGCCGGCCTCGTCACGCTGGAGGACCTGGTGCGCCAGGCGCTGCGGATGCGGCCCGACCGGCTGGTCGTGGGCGAGGTGCGCGGGCGCGAAGTGGTGCACCTGCTGGCCGCGTTGAACACCGGCCACGAGGGCGGCTGCGGGACGGTGCACGCCAATGCCGCCGCCGATGTGCCGGCCCGGCTGGAGGCGCTCGGCACGGCCGCGGGGCTCGATCGGGCAGCGCTGCACAGCCAGTTGGCGGCTGCCCTCTCCGTGGTGCTGCACCTGGTGCGCGACCGGGCCGGGCGGCGGCGGATCGCCGAGGTGCACGTGCTGGAGCGGGACGCGTCCGGACTGGTGCGGACGGTGCCGGCGCTGCGGTGGGGAGCGGAGGCGTTCGTGCGTGAGCGCGGATGGGAGCGGCTGAAGGGCCTGCTGCGGGGCGGGACGACTGGGAGCGAGCCAGGTGTGGACGAGAGGGGAGAGTCATGACGGGGGCGCCTGGGATGACGGTGGGTGTGGCCGTGGCGTGCATGGGGGCGGCTGTCTGGCTGCTGGCCGAGCGCGACGGGACGGCACGGCGGGCACGGATACTGCTCGCGGTGGGCGGCCCCCCGGGAAGGGGATCCCCGGGGTGGTCGCGCACGGCCGATGAGCTGCGGCGCGTTCGTGGGCGGCTGCGGGCCGAGTGGTGGTCGGCGGTGGCCGGGCTGGTGCTGGCGGTGCTCGGAGCGTCGGTGTTGCCGGTCGTCCTGGGGGCGGCCGGGGTGCCGTTGCTGCGGCGGGCCCGGCTGGCCGGCCGGGAGCGGCGGGACCGGGAACGCCGGACCGACGCGGTGATCGGGTTGTGCGGGGCGCTCGGCGGTGAGGTGCGGGCGGGACGCCAACCGGGGGAGGCCCTGCTGCGGGCCGCCCGGGACTGCGGAGGACTCGCGGACGCGCAGTCCACGGTGCTGGCCGCGGCGCGGTTCGGCGGTGACGTGCCGGACACGCTCGCCACTGCGGCACGGCAACCGGGCGCCGAGGGCCTGCGCGGACTCGCGGCGTGCTGGCGGGTGGCCGTGGACCAGGGCGCGGGACTCGCGGACGGACTCGACCGGCTCGCCGCTGCCCTGCGCGCCGAACGCGACCAACAGTGTGACCTGCGCGCCCAGTTGGCGGGAGCCCGGGCCACGGCGGTGATGCTCGCCGGGTTGCCTGCCCTGGGGCTCGCCATCGGGACCGCCCTCGGTGCCGACCCCCTCCACGTCCTGTTGCACACCGGAGCGGGTCTGGGCTGTCTGGCGGCCGGCGGGGTGCTGGAGGGTCTGGGGCTGTGGTGGGTGGGGCGGATCGTGCGGGGCGCGGAGGCTGCGGCATGAGCGGCGACGTCGTCCACAGGCTGGGGGCGGCCGTGGGGATCGTGCTGGCCGCCGGATGGCTGGCGCGCCGACTGGTACGGGCGCGGCGCCGTCGGAGGATGCGCCGGCGACTGACCGAGCTGTCCGGAATCCGGCAAGTGGCTGTTGCCGTCCCCCGGCCGGAATGGCGCAGGACCGCACAGACGTGGTCGGCACCCGTGGGCGTGGCGTGTGCCGGATGGGCGCTGATCGGAGGCCCCGTCGGGGCCGCCGTGGGACTGACCGGGGCGGTGGGGGTGTGGCGGTGGCGATCGAGCCGGGAGACGGCCGGCGCGGACCCGGGCGCACCCGACCTCGCAGAGGCGGCGCGGCAACTGCCCCTCGCCGCCGACCTGCTGGCGGCGTGCATCGCGGCGGGCGCCGGCCCGGTGATCGCGGCACAGGCGGTGGGTGAGGCACTGGGCGGCCCTGTCGGAGATGCCCTCGGCCGGGGTGCGGCGGAGGTGCGGTTGGGCGGCGAACCGGGCTCGGCCTGGCGGAGGTTGGGTGCCCTGCCGGGAGCCGAAGGGTTGGCCCGGCTGCTCGAACGGGCCGATGTGTCCGGGTTGCCGGCGGCGGTGCCGGTCGCACGGCTCGCCGCCGAGGCCCGGGCCGACTGGGGCCGCGCCGCGACGGCCAGGGCCCGCCGAGCGGGCGTGATGGTCAGCGCTCCGGTCGGGCTCTGCTTTCTGCCCGCGTTCATCGCGGTCGGGGTGCTGCCCGTGGTGATCGGACTCGCGGGCGGGGTGCTCGGAGGGGGTGGTGGGTGACGCGGCGACGGACCCGGAGCAAGTGAGCGGCAAACAGTGATGGTTCGAACTTCTTCCTACGGGGGTCGAGATGTACAAGGCGGTACGGGCACGGCTGTGTGCCCTGGTGTGTGGGATGCGTGCGGCGCGGCGGGACACGGGGATGGTCACCTCCGAGTACGCGATGGGAATCGTCGCGGCGGTGGCGTTCGCGGTGGTGCTCTACAAGGTCGTCACGAGCGGCGCGGTCAGCGCGGAACTGCAGAAGATCGTGAAGGACGCCCTCAGTGCGCGGATGTGAGCGGGGTGCGGACCGGGGGTTCGTCACGGCGGAGTCGGCCGTGGTGCTGCCGGTGCTGGTGATGTTCGCGATGGCGCTGGTGTGGGGGCTGCTGGTCGTGGCCGCGCAGATCCAGTGCGTGGACGCGGCGCGGACGGGCGCGCGTGCGGCGGCCCGCCAGGACCCGCCCGGCGCGGTCGTGAAGCTGACCCGCGAGGCGGCGCCGCCCGGGGCGAAGGTGACGGTCAGCCGGGACGCGGAGCACGTGCGGGTGACCGTCGTGGCCGAGCCGCCGGTGTTGCGGGGCCTGTACTTCGCCGTGCGCGAGGAGGCCGTGGCGTCGGTGGAGGAGGCGGTGGGCACGTGAGAGGGTGCCGAGCGGTGGTGGGGTCGGACAGGGGTTCCGCCACCGTCTGGAGCGTCGGGGCGATCGCGGCTCTGTGCGTGGTGTTCGGCGTCGTTCTCGCGCTCGGGCAGGCCGTCGTCGTCCGGCATCGCGCGGCGGGCGGGGCGGATCTCGCGGCGCTCGCCGCGGCGGACCACTGGGCCGAGGGCCACCCGGCGGCTTGCGCCCGAGCCGGACGGGTGGCCCGGGCGCAGGGCGTACGGCTGGTGCGGTGCGAGGTCGCCGGGGACGTCTCCGATGTGACGGCGGCGTCGGGCCGGGGTCCGTTCACGGCGGAGGTCAGGGCGCGGGCGGGGCCTCCGGCGGCTCCCCTGGGCCGCCCGGCGGTTCCGCTGGACCTGCCAGCGGCTCGCCTGGGCCTCCCGACGGCTCCGCTGGGCCTCCCGGCGGCTTTGGAGGGGCAGGTGCCTCGTCCGCCCGCTCCTTCTCCTCCGGCGCCCCCTCCAGCAGCACCGTGAGGAGCCGCACCGCCCCCCTCTTGTGCAGCGGGTCGTTGCCGTTGCCGCACTTGGGGGACTGGACGCAGGACGGGCAGCCGGCGTCGCACTCGCAGGAGGCGATGGCCTGGCGGGTGGCGGTCAGCCAGGTGCGGGCGGTGTGGAAGGCGCGCTCCGCGAAGCCCGCACCACCCGGATGGCCGTCGTAGACGAAGACCGTCGGCAGGAGCGTGTCGGGGTGGAGCGGGATCGAGACGCCGCCGATGTCCCAGCGGTCACAGGTCGCGAAGAGGGGCAGCAGGCCGATCGACGCGTGCTCGGCGGCGTGCAGGGAGCCGCCGAGGATCTCCGGGTTGATCCGGGCGCGGTCCAGCTGGTCCTCGGTGACGGTCCACCACACGGCGCGGGTGCGCAGCGTACGAGGAGGGAGGTCGAGCTTCGTCTCGCCCAGGACCTCACCCGTGATGAGCCGACGACGCAGGAAGGAGACGACCTGGTTGGTGACCTCGACGGAGCCGTAGCAGAGGCGGCCGTCGCCCCAGGGGATCTCCACGTCCGTCTCCAGGACGGAGATGGCCGTGGTGTCGCGGGCGACCGTTGAGTACGGCGGGGCGGCCTCCTCGACGAGGGCGACGGAGTCCTCCAGGTCCAGCGACCGCACCAGGTAGGTGCGGCCCTGGTGGAGGTGGACCGCCCCCTCGTGCACCGTCGAGTGCGCGGCGCCGGCGTCGACCGTGCCGAGCAGCCGGCCCGTGCCGGTCTCGACGACCTGGACCGGGCGCCCGCCCTCACCGCGGATGTCCGTCAGGTCGGCGGCGCGCTCACGGCGGGTCCAGTGCCAGGCCCTGGTCCGGCGGCGCAGCAGCTTCGCGGCCTCCAGCTGCGGCAGCAGGCCCTCGCTCGCCGGGCCGAACAGGTCGAGGTCCTCGTCCGTCAGGGGCAGCTCCGCCGCGGCCGCGCACAGGTGCGGGGCCAGCACGTAGGGGTTGTCGGGGTCGAGGACAGTCGATTCGACGGGCTGGTCGAACAGGGCCTCGGGGTGGTGGACGAGGAAGGTGTCCAGCGGGTCGTCGCGGGCGACCAGGACGGCCAGGGCCCCCTGCCCGGCCCGTCCGGCCCGGCCCGCCTGCTGCCAGAGGGAGGCCCGGGTGCCCGGGTAGCCGGCGATGACGACCGCGTCGAGGCCGGAGATGTCGATGCCGAGTTCGAGGGCGTTCGTCGCGGCGAGGCCCAGGAGTTCACCCGAATGGAGGGCTTGTTCGAGAGCGCGGCGCTCTTCCGGGAGATAGCCGCCCCGGTACGCCGCGACACGCCGGGTCAGCGACCGGTCGACCTCGGCCAGACGCTCCTGGGAGATGACCGAGATCAGCTCGGCGCCGCGCCGGGAGCGGACGAAGGCGACCGAGCGCACGCCCTGCACCGTGAGGTCGGTCAGCAGGTCGGCGGCCTCGGCGGTGGCCGTGCGGCGGACCGGGGCGCCCTTCTCGCCGTGCAGCTCGGTCAGCGGCGGTTCCCAGAGGGCGAACACCAGTTCACCGCGTGGGGAGGCGTCGTCGGCCACCTCCAGCACAGGCAGGCCGGTGAGACGCCGGGCGGCCACCGAGGGCTCCGCGGACGTCGCCGAGGCCAGCAGGAACACGGGCGACGCGCCGTAGCGGGCACACAGACGGCGCAGCCGGCGCAGCACCTGGGCGACGTGCGAGCCGAAGACACCGCGGTAGGTGTGGCACTCGTCGATGACGACGTACTTCAGCGACTTCAGGAAGGAGGACCAGCGGGGGTGGGAGGGCAGGATGCCCCGGTGCAGCATGTCCGGGTTGGTCAGGACGTAGTTGGCGTACTGGCGGATCCACTCGCGTTCCTCGAACGGAGTATCGCCGTCGTACACGGCTGGGCGCACCGAATGGCCCAGAGGGTGTGAAAGTTCCTTCACCGACCGGCACTGGTCCGCCGCGAGCGCCTTGGTGGGTGCCAGGTAGAGGGCGGTGGCGCCCCGGCCGTTCGGGGCCTCCGCGCCCTCCAGGAGGGTGGACAGGACCGGCACGAGGTAGGCCAGGGACTTGCCGGAGGCCGTGCCGGTGGCGACCACGACGGACTCGCCGTCCAGGGCGTGCTCGGCCGCCCGTGCCTGGTGGGCCCAGGGATGCTCGATGCCCGCGGCTCGCACGGCCGCCACGACCTCCGCGCGGATCCGGTCGGGCCAGACGGCATGGCGACCCTCACGCGGGGGCAAGTGCTCCGTATGAGTAATGCGCGAAGCCCTGCTCGGACCGGACGCGAGCCGGTCCAGGACCGCGCCCGGCGCGGGCCGGGAGGCGGGGTCCGTCGGGGTCCGATCGGATCGGTGATTCTTGGCCATCGGCACCGAGTGTGTCACTGGAGTGACGGACAATGGAGCCAAGGCGTCGTGCACGCCTGCCGGTAAGTGATTGAATGCCATCGCGGCTGGCGAAGCGTCCAGGGGCTGAAGCCGAATGCCCCTAGGGCGACCGCTCGATAGCAAGGTGCTGGAGGATCCGTGGACCTGTCCCTGTCGACCGAAACCATGGGCGATCGCACGATCGTCAGGGTCGGTGGCGAAATCGACGTATATACCGCGCCCAAGCTGCGCGAGCAGTTGGTCGAGCTGGTGAACGACGGCAGTTTCCACCTTGTCGTCGACATGGAGGGCGTGGACTTCCTCGACTCCACCGGACTCGGCGTACTGGTCGGCGGCCTGAAGCGCGTGCGGGCCCATGAGGGCTCCCTGCGCCTGGTCTGCAACCAGGAGCGCATTTTGAAGATCTTCCGTATCACCGGTCTCACCAAGGTGTTCCCGATTCACACCTCGGTCGAGGAAGCGGTTGCGGCCACCGACTGACGCCGGTCCCGGGCCGTGTGCCCGGGTCGGCCGATGGCCGGCGAAAGAAGACCGAGGGGGCCCGGGCTTCGGCGGCCCGGCGCCTCTCGACAGCACGCCCGTAGTTGCGAGGGGGATGCATGGCCACCGTTGAGCTCCGCTTCAGCGCGCTGCCCGAGCACGTCAGGACCGCCCGGTTGGTGGCGGCAGCGGTGGCGCGCAGGGCCGGAGTGGACGAGGCCGTCCTCGACGAGGTCAGGCTCGCCGTCGGTGAGGCGTGCACCCGTGCCGTCGGGCTGCACCAGACCGTCGGGATCTCAGCACCCGTGAAGGTGCTGCTGATCGAGGAGGAGAAGCAGTTCTCCATCGAGGTCGGCGACGAGGCCCCGCATGTGGTGGCCGGCGAGCGCGCTCCCGGCGCGGGGCCCGGCGATACGGACGGTGAGGCCGACGAGGACGAGATGGGCCTGGCGGTCATCAGCGGACTCGTCGACGACGTCGAGGTCAGCGCCGGCGAGCACGGCGGGCTGATCAAGATGACCTGGCCGACCACACCGCCGCCGACGATTCTGGTCTGACCCCGCCACCTCACTCACCCGTTCTTCCGAAGGGCCCCACCCGTGGGGCCCTTCGTCATGTGCGGGTGTCAGTGCTCGCCTTTACAGTAGTTCCTGTGCCGTTCATCGCGTGAATTCGTTCACGATCATTCATGCGCCCTCCGGCAGTCTCGGAATGCTTTCAGGGCATTACCCCGGAAGGCCAATTCCGTTTATCGCGCTCTGTTTAGATCAGGTTCCGGTACCTACAATCCCGTCCACATCTTGAGCTCAGCCCAAGCGTCAAGGAGGACGAATGGCGGGGCTTTCCCTCTCACAACAGTCGGGCCATCCCACAGACCTCGCAGCCGCCGTACTGACCGATGGCAACCGCGTTCTCATCGTGGTCATCGCGGTCGTCGCACTGGCGGCGCTGGCGGTCGCGGGCGTCCTGGTGCGCCAGGTACTCGCGGCCGGCGAGGGCACCGACAGCATGAAGAAGATCGCGGCGGCGGTCCAGGAAGGGGCCAACGCCTATCTGGCCCGTCAGCTGCGCACGCTCGGCGTATTCGCCGTGGTCGTGTTCTTCCTGCTCATGCTGCTGCCCGCGGACGACTGGAGTCAGCGTGCCGGACGATCGGTGTTCTTTCTGATCGGAGCGGCGTTCTCGGCGGCCACCGGCTATATCGGCATGTGGCTCGCCGTGCGCAGCAATGTGCGTGTCGCCGCGGCGGCGCGTGAAGCGACTCCGGCTCAAGGCGAGCCGGAAAAGGATCTGACCACGGTCTCGCACAAGGCGATGAAGATCGCTTTCCGTACGGGTGGCGTGGTCGGCATGTTCACAGTGGGTCTCGGCCTGCTCGGCGCCTCCTGCGTGGTGCTGGTGTACGCGGCCGACGCGCCCAAGGTGCTCGAGGGCTTCGGCCTCGGGGCCGCACTGATCGCGATGTTCATGCGTGTCGGCGGCGGCATCTTCACCAAGGCCGCCGACGTCGGCGCCGACCTGGTCGGCAAGGTCGAACAGGGCATTCCGGAGGACGATCCGCGCAATGCCGCGACCATCGCCGACAACGTGGGCGACAACGTCGGCGACTGCGCGGGCATGGCGGCCGACCTCTTCGAGTCGTACGCCGTGACCCTGGTCGCCGCGCTCATCCTGGGCTCGGCGGCCTTCGGGGACGCGGGGCTCGGTTTCCCGCTGCTCGTGCCGGCGATCGGTGTGATCACCGCCATGATCGGCATCTTCGCGGTGGCGCCCCGGCGCGCCGACCGCAGCGGCATGAGCGCCATCAACCGCGGGTTCTTCATCTCCGCGGTGATCTCGCTCGTGCTGGTGGCAGTGGCCGTCTTCGTCTACCTGCCGGGGAAGTACTCCGAGCTCGACGGCGTCACCGACAATGCGATTTTGGGCAAGGACGGCGACCCGCGGGTCCTCGCGCTGGTCGCGGTGGCCATCGGCATCGTGCTCGCCGCCCTGATCCAGCAACTGACCGGCTACTTCACCGAGACCACCCGCCGCCCCGTCAGGGACATCGGGAAGAGCTCGCTCACCGGCCCGGCCACCGTCGTCCTCGCCGGTATCTCCGTGGGTCTCGAATCGGCCGTCTACACCGCCCTGTTGATCGGTCTCGGTGTGTACGGGGCGTTCCTGCTGGGCGGCACGTCGATCATGCTGGCGCTGTTCGCGGTGGCGCTGGCCGGCACCGGCCTGCTCACCACGGTCGGTGTGATCGTCGCGATGGACACCTTCGGGCCGGTCTCCGACAACGCGCAGGGCATCGCGGAGATGTCCGGCGACGTCGAGGGCGCGGGCGCGCAGGTGCTCACCAACCTGGACGCGGTCGGCAACACCACCAAGGCGATCACCAAGGGCATCGCGATCGCCACGGCCGTGCTCGCGGCGGCGGCGCTGTTCGGGTCGTACCGTGACGCGATCTTCACCGGTGCGCGGGACGTGGGCGAGAAACTCAGCGGGGACGGTGCCCCGATGAGTCTGATGATGGACATCTCGCAGCCCAACAACCTGGTGGGTCTCATCGCCGGCGCGGCGGTCGTCTTCCTCTTCTCGGGGCTGGCGATCAACGCCGTGTCGCGGTCGGCGGGTTCCGTGGTCTACGAGGTGCGCCGGCAGTTCCGCGAGAAGCCCGGGATCATGGACTACAGCGAGACTCCGGAGTACGGCAAGGTCGTCGACATCTGCACCAAGGACGCCCTGCGCGAGCTCGCCACGCCCGGTCTGCTGGCCGTGATGGCGCCCATCTTCATCGGGTTCACGCTCGGCGTCGGCCCGCTCGGCGCGTTCCTGGCGGGCGCGATCGGTGCGGGCACGCTGATGGCGGTGTTCCTCGCCAACTCCGGTGGCGCCTGGGACAACGCCAAGAAGCTCGTCGAGGACGGCCACCACGGTGGCAAGGGTGGCGAGGCCCATGCGGCGACCGTGATCGGAGACACGGTCGGCGACCCGTTCAAGGACACCGCGGGCCCCGCGATCAACCCGCTGCTGAAGGTCATGAACCTGGTGGCCCTGCTCATCGCGCCCGCGGTGATCAAGTTCTCCTACGGCCCGGACCGGAGCATCGGGGTGCGGATCCTGATCGCCGTCCTGGCGTTCCTGGTGATCGCGGGGGCGGTGTACGTCTCAAAGCGGCGCGGAATCGCCATGGGTGACGAAGACAACGCAGGTTCGGAGCCCAAGTCGGCCGATCCGGCGGTGGTTTCGTAGGGAGGGTTCTCCAGCCCCAGCTCAAGGTGCGGGCGGGCGGCACGCGTTGGCGTGTCGTCCGCCCGCGCTGTGTGGGTAGACGATCACGCGTGAGCCTTCTCTCGCTTGGTGCAAAAGGTTACAAAACGGTCTTAATAGACGTCTGGCGTGCGGTTGTCGTGCATCTGGCGTGTATGTTCCGGGGCCGAGAGCCATGGAAGGGACCAATCCGGTGAACAAGAAGCTCGCGGCCGCACTGTCCGGCGGTGCGGTACTGGTACTGGCGCTGTCGGGCTGCGGCGGCGACGACGGCAACGACAAGCTGGACTCCTGGGCCAAGCAGGTCTGTGACGCCGTACAGCCGCAGGCCAAGAAGATCGAGTCGGCCAATGCCGCGATCCAGAAGGAGACCTCGGACAACAGCACGCCGAAGGACGTCCAGAAGACCGACGCACAGGCCTTCCAGGACATGTCCGACGCCTACAAGGCGATCGGGACCGCTGTGAACAAGGCCGGGGCGCCCGACGTCGAGAACGGCGAGAAGAAGCAGCAGGACGCGGTCAAGGAGCTCAACTCGATCTCCGCCTCGTACGCCTCCCTCAAGAAGCAGGTCGACGAGCTCGACACCAAGGACCAGGGCAAGTTCGCCGACGGCCTGAAGGACATCGCCACCGAGCTGGACAAGCTGAGCCAGAGCGGGAACGACGCCCTCAGGAACCTGGAGGAGGGCGAGGTCGGCCAGGCCATGGCCCAGCAGTCCAGCTGCAAGGCGGCCACGGCGTCGGCGGGGGCCACGCAGAGCTGAGGGGAACGAGCCGCGGGAGCAGCTCACCCCTGCACGGGCACGTGCGACATCCGTCCCGGCGGCCACAATGGGGGGCGTGAGTAACGCCAGCCAGTCACCCCTGCCCCCGCTGCCCGCCTCCGACCGCCCCGATGTCGCCGCCCGGCTCCGGGACGCCCTGCTCGCGGCCTCCTTCACCGCCGACGGACTGCTCGAACTGCTCGGCGCCCCCGCGTACGCGGCGCTCGCCCGGAGCGAGACCGTGCCCGCGCTCCGGGCGACCCGTGGGGACACGCCGCTGGAGATGCTCGTCCGGCTGTTCCTGCTCCAGCAGCCCGTACCGCACGCGCGCGTGGCGCAGGTCCTGCCCGTGGACGCCTGCCTGGAGACCGGCTGGCTGGCCCGGGCCGGCGGGGACGACATCTCCGCGACGGTCGACGTCCGGCCCTACGGCGGTCCGGGCGGCGAGGACTGGTACATCGTGTCGGACCTCGGCTGCGCGGTCGGCGGCGCCGGCGGTATCGGCCGGCGGGACGAAGGCGTCGTCCTCGGAGTCGGCGGCGCCTCCACCACCCTCGCCGGCATCACCGTGCGGACGCCCGTGGCCGCCGCGCTGGACCTCGGCACCGGCTCCGGCATCCAGGCCCTGCACGCCGCACAGCACGCCACGCGCGTGGTGGCCACCGACCTCAACCCGCGCGCCCTGCACATCACCGGCCTCACGCTGGCGCTGTCCGGCGCCGCGGCCGCCGACCTGCGCGAGGGCTCCCTCTTCGAGCCGGTCCGGGGCGACGAGACGTATGACCTGATCGTCTCCAACCCGCCGTTCGTGATCTCGCCCGGCGCCCGGCTCACGTACCGCGACGGAGGGATGGGCGGGGACGATCTGTGCCGCACGCTCGTTCAGGAGGCAGGGGAGCGCCTGAACCAGGGCGGGTTCGCGCAGTTCCTCGCCAACTGGCAACACGTGGAAGGGGAGGACTGGCAGGACAGGCTGAGGTCATGGGTGCCCCGCGGGTGCGACGCGTGGATCGTGCAGCGCGAGGTGCAGGACATCAATCAGTACGCCGAGCTGTGGCTGCGGGACGCCGGTGACCACCAGGGCGACCCGGCGGAGTACCAGGCGCGGTACGACGCATGGCTCGACGAGTTCGAGGCGCGCAAGGTGAAGGCCGTCGGCTTCGGCTGGATCACCCTGCGCAGGACGGACGCCGCTGTGCCCTCGCTCACGGTGGAGGAGTGGCCGCACCCCGTCGAGCAGCCGCTCGGCGACACGATCAGGGCCCATTTCGACCGGCTCGACCACCTGCGCGACCGCGACGACGCCGCGCTGCTCGAAGGGCACTTCCGGCTCGCCGCCGAGATCGTGCAGGAACAGGTCGGGCTGCCCGGCGCGGAGGACCCCGAGCACGTCGTGCTGCGCCAGAACCGCGGCATGCGCCGGGCGACCCGGGTGGACACGGTCGGCGCCGGTTTCGCGGGCGTCTGTGACGGCACCATGAGCGCCGGCCGCATCCTCGACGCCATCGCCCAGCTGATCGGCGAGGACCCGGTGCTGCTGCGCGACCGCACTCCGGCCCAGATCCGGCTGCTGGTCGAGCAGGGGTTCCTGGAACCGGTCCGCTGAGCCGAGGGGCGACCGCAGGGGGCATCGGGGCGGCCCGCCCAATAATTTCGAGTCGATTTGAACACCTCGACCGAAACGGGCCACAAGGAAACGGACGCCCTTGATCCACCGTCGTGTCGCCCCGGCGTTCACCTCGGGTTCGCCTGCCCGCCGCCCGCGCGTGTCAGCCTCCCGTCGCCGGGAGATGCGCGACAGGGGAAAAGGGGCACGACGGGTCATGGAGAGTGAACCTGCGATCTTCGCCGGAGCGGTGTTCTCCCTGTTCGGAGGCGCACTGCTGGCCTGGACCGTGATGCGCGTGCGTCGGCACCTGCCCGTCGCCGAGGGAGTGAGGCCGGCCCCCTCGGCGGCCCTCGCGAGCACCGTCGCGGTGGTCGCCCTGGCGCTCGGAGCGTGGTGCTTCAGCCGCCTCTGAGACCGAGGCCTGCGGCACAGCTGCCGGTGACCGGTACGTCGCGCTCCGCACCGGGCCAGGCCTGGCCCCGGCACTCCGGGCGGCAGGATCGGGGGTAGTCGGGTTACCGTTCGAGTGGCCGTTGCGGGCTTTTCCCGTTTGACACGGGGGCGGGATGTACCGTCACACTCCGCAGCGTCACCACGTACCCAGCCCCGGTAAGCAGCTCCGGGGAGGCCCCAGCGTCGACCGGAGAGAAGAGCGAAGTTGTCCCCGACCAGCGAGACCGCAGAGGGCGGCCGCCGACTCGTCATCGTCGAGTCGCCCGCCAAGGCGAAGACGATCAAGGGCTATCTCGGCCCCGGATACATCGTCGAGGCGAGCGTCGGGCACATCCGCGACCTTCCCAACGGCGCCGCCGAGGTGCCCGAGAAGTACACCGGTGAGGTCCGCCGCCTCGGTGTGGACGTCGAACACGACTTCGCGCCGATCTATGTGGTCAACGCCGACAAGAAGGCGCAGGTCAAGAAGCTCAAGGACCTGCTGAAGGAGTCCGACGAACTCTTCCTCGCCACCGATGAGGACCGCGAGGGCGAGGCCATCGCCTGGCACCTCCAGGAGGTCCTCAAGCCCAAGGTCCCGGTCAAGCGGATGGTCTTCCACGAGATCACCAAGGCCGCGATCCAGGCCGCCGTGGCGAACCCGCGCCAGCTCAACCAGAAGCTCGTCGACGCCCAGGAGACCCGCCGCATCCTCGACCGCCTCTACGGCTACGAGGTCTCGCCGGTCCTGTGGAAGAAGGTCATGCCGCGGCTGTCCGCGGGCCGTGTCCAGTCGGTCGCCACCCGACTCGTGGTGGAGCGGGAACGCGAGCGCATCGCCTTTCGTTCCGCTGAGTACTGGGACCTGACGGGCACCTTCGCGACCGGCCGCGCGGGAGACTCGTCGGACCCGTCGTCGCTGGTCGCGCGCCTGCAGACCGTCGACGGCAGGCGGGTCGCGCAGGGCCGCGACTTCGACTCCCTGGGACAACTGAAGAGCGCCAACACCCTCCACCTCGACGAGGCGAACGCCCGCGCCCTGGCCGCCGCCCTGGAGCAGACACGGTTCGCCGTCCGCTCGGTCGAGTCCAAGCCGTACCGCCGCTCGCCGTACGCCCCGTTCCGTACGACGACGCTGCAGCAGGAGGCCAGCCGCAAGCTCGGCTTCGGCGCGAAGGCCACGATGCAGATCGCGCAGAAGCTGTACGAGAACGGCTACATCACCTACATGCGTACGGACTCCACGACCCTGAGCGACACGGCGGTCTCCGCCGCCCGCGCCCAGGTCACCCAGCTGTACGGCGCCGACTACCTGCCGCCGCAGCCGAGGACGTACGCCGGCAAGGTCAAGAACGCGCAGGAGGCCCACGAGGCGATCCGCCCCTCGGGCGACCGTTTCCGCACTCCCGCCGAGACCGGACTGACCGGTGACCAGTTCAAGCTGTACGAGCTGATCTGGAAGCGGACCGTCGCCTCCCAGATGAAGGACGCCACGGGCAACAGCGTCACGGTGAAGATCGGCGGCACCGCGGCCGACGGCCGGGACGTCGAGTTCAGCGCGTCCGGCAAGACGATCACCTTCCACGGCTTCCTCAAGGCCTACGTCGAGGGTGCCGACGACCCGAACGCCGAGCTGGACGACCGCGAGCGCCGGCTCCCTCAGGTCTCCGAGGGCGACGCCCTGAGTGCCGAGGAGATCACGGTCGACGGGCACGCCACCAAGCCCCCGGCCCGCTACACCGAGGCCTCCCTGGTCAAGGAGCTGGAAGAGCGCGAGATCGGCCGCCCGTCGACGTACGCGTCGATCATCGGCACGATCCTCGACCGCGGCTACGTGTTCAAGAAGGGCACGGCCCTCGTGCCGTCCTTCCTTTCCTTTGCCGTGGTCAACCTCCTGGAGAAGCACTTCGGGCGGCTCGTCGACTACGACTTCACCGCCAAGATGGAGGACGACCTCGACCGCATCGCCCGCGGCGAGGCGCAGTCCGTGCCGTGGCTGAAGCGGTTCTACTTCGGCGAAGGCACGGTCAGTGGCGCCGCGGCCGACGCCGGCAACGGCGACGGGGACCACCTCGGCGGCCTCAAGGAGCTGGTGACGGACCTGGGCGCGATCGACGCGCGCGAGGTGTCGTCCTTCCCGGTGGCCAACGACATCGTGCTGCGGGTCGGCCGCTACGGGCCGTACATCGAGCGCGGCGAGAAGGACACCGAGCAGCACCAGCGGGCCGACATCCCCGACGACCTGGCGCCCGACGAGTTGACCGTCGACCTCGCGGAGGAGCTGCTCGCCAAGCCGAGCGGCGACTACGAGCTGGGCACCGACCCGGCCACCGGCCACACGATCGTCGCCAAGGACGGCCGCTACGGCCCGTACGTGACGGAGGTCCTCCCCGAGGGCACCCCGAAGACGGGCAAGAACGCGGTCAAGCCGCGCACGGCGTCCCTCTTCAAGACGATGTCCCTGGACACGGTGACCCTCGACGACGCCCTGAAGCTGATGTCGCTGCCGCGTGTCGTCGGCGCCGACGCCGAGGGCCAGGAGATCACCGCGCAGAACGGCCGCTACGGCCCGTACCTGAAGAAGGGCACGGACTCGCGCTCGCTGCAGGCCGAGGAGCAGCTCTTCACGATCACGCTGGAGGAGGCGCTGGCGATCTACGCCCAGCCCAAGCAGCGTGGCCGAGCGGCAGCCAAACCGCCGCTGAAGGAGCTGGGCACCGACCCGGTCAGCGAGAAGCCGGTCGTGGTCAAGGACGGCCGCTTCGGCCCGTACGTCACCGACGGGGAGACCAACGCGACCCTGCGCTCCGGCGACAGCGTCGAGGAGATCACCCCGGAGCGCGGTTTCGAGCTGCTCGCCGAGAAGCGCGCCAAGGGGCCGGCGAAGAAGACCGCGAAGAAGGCGGCCAAGAAGGCGCCTGCCAAGAAGACGACGGCCAAGAAGACCGCGGCGAAGAAGACCACGACCGCGAAGAAGACGACGGCGAAGAAGACCACCACCGCGAAGAAGACGGCCGCCAAGACGGCGACCGCCGCCAAGTCCGCGGAGGACTGAGCCGACAGATCGCCGCCGGGTTCGGGAAGGACTGGCGGACGGATTCGCCACCGGTCTGTGGAGGGCTGGGGGTCGGATTCGCCGCCGGTCCGGGGAGGGCTGGGGCTCGGATTCGCCGCCGGTCCGGGGAGGACTGAGCGGCGCATCTGCCGCCAAGTCCGCCAAGTCCGGCGAGGACCGAGGTCGTTCGAGCCTGTCCGGAAACCGGACCGCCGCGTCCGGTTATTCGCCCAGGGTTCGGAAAGCGAACGCCCCGGCAACACTTCGGTGTCGGGGCGTGCGCATGCCAGCCCGCGCCGCCCGGGGTGTCGGTGGCTCCCGATAGGCTGAACGCATGACGCGAGCCGACCACCCAACGGCCCCTCAGCCCGCCCCCGACGACGCCCTGGTCGCGGACTCCCGCGAGCGTGCCGTCCGCGCCCTGCTGCGACGACCGCAGCTGAAGCGGTTGTGGAGCGCACAGCTCGTGGGCGGCGTGGGGGACACCCTCGCCCTTCTCGTGCTGGTCCTCCTGACGCTCCAGGCAGCCGTTGCCGAAGGCTCGTTCGGAGGCGGCTACCGGGGCGCGGCGTTCGCAGTGGCGACCGTTTTCGGGGTGCGCATCCTCGCCACACTCCTCTTCGGCGCCGTTCTGCTCGGCCCGCTCACCGCCCTCACCTCGCAGGACGGCCCGCTCGACCGCCGCTGGACCATGGTGGGCGCCGACGGGCTGCGCGCGGCGCTGCTGATCGTCGCGCCCCTGTGGATCGACTGGACGCCCGGCAACGCACTGGCACTCCTCCTCGTCACGGCGTTCGTGACGGGGGTCGCCGAGCGGTTCTGGACGGTGTGCCGCGAGAGCGCGGCGCCCGCGCTGCTCCCCGCCCCGCCGCCGGAGGGGGCGACGGTCCGGCCGCTGCCCGACCACATGGACGCCCTGCGCCGCCTGTCGCTGCGCACCGGCTTCGCCGCGATCCCCCTGGCGGCCGTCGTCCTGGTCGTCGCGTCCCTGTTCAACAACCTGCTGGGCGCAGGTGTCGACTGGTTCGGCCAGCACCAGGCGGCCCTCGCCTCCTATGTGGCCGCCGGGCTGTTCGCCGCGTCCCTGTCCGTGCTGACCTTCCTGGAGCTGCCCGGCACACGCACCCCGCGCGCGCGGTCGCCGCTGGAGGGACTGCGCCGTCCGAAGACCACCACCGGCGCCGACAAGGGCCGCACCGGTGCGATGCCGCTGCTGGTCCTGTCCTGTGCGGCCGTCGCGGCTGCGGTGTCGGCCGCCGTCGCCGTTGCCGTGCTGCACGCCAAGGACCTGGGCGGCGGCCCGGTGCTCTACGGCCTGTTCGTGGCCGCGCTGACCGGCGGTGTGGTCGTCGGCATCCGCACGGCGCCCGCCCTCGTGCCCGCCCTGTCGCGCCGCCGGCTGCTCGCCTTGACGATCGCCTTCACCGGTGTCGCCCTGCTGGCCGCCGGGCTGGTCCCGGACGTCACCACGGTGCTGCTGATCCTCGCGCTGGCCGGCGTCGGCGCGGGCCTGTCCGCCAACATCGGCCACACCCTGCTCGACCAGGAGACCGAGGAGAGCCGGCGTGCCCGCACGACGGAGCACCTGCACGCGGTCGTCCGGGTCTGTGTCGCGCTCGGCGCGGTGATCGCCCCGCTGGTGGCGGCGGCGATCGGACCGCACCGGCTGGAGAGCGGCAAGTTCGTCTTCGCGCACGGCGGCGCGGCCTTCACGCTGATGCTGACCGGCGCCCTGCTGCTGCCCGTCGCCGCGCTGGTGCTGGCCAAGGTCGACGACCGTTCCGGTGTGCCGCTGCGGCAGGACCTGAAGGACGCGCTGCTCGGCGGCGACGACCCGGAGCAGGGGGCCGCGGCCTCCGGCTTCTTCATCGCCCTGGAGGGCGGTGACGGGGCCGGGAAGTCCACCCAGGCCGAGGCGCTCGCCGAGTGGATCCGCGCCAAGGGCCACGAGGTGGTGCTGACACGCGAGCCGGGGGCCACGCCGGTGGGCAAGCGGCTGCGGTCGATCCTGCTGGACGTGTCCAGCGCGGGCCTGTCGCACCGCGCCGAGGCGCTGCTGTACGCGGCCGACCGGGCCGAGCACATCGACACCGTCGTACGGCCCGCCCTGGAGCGCGGCGCGGTCGTCATCTCCGACCGGTACATCGACTCGTCCGTCGCCTACCAGGGCGCCGGCCGTGACCTGTCGCCGACCGAGATCGCCCGGATCAACCGCTGGGCGACGAACGGGCTGGTGCCGCATCTGACCGTGCTGCTCGACGTCGCCCCGGAGACCGCGCGCGAGCGGTTCACCGAGGCGCCGGACCGGCTGGAGTCGGAGCCCGCGGAGTTCCACGCGCGCGTGCGGGCCGGTTTCCTGACCCTGGCCGCCGCCGACGCCGGGCGGTACCTGGTGGTGGACGCCGGTCAGGAGCCCGAGGCCGTCACGACCGTCATCCGGCACCGTCTCGACCAGGTGCTGCCGCTCTCCGAGGCCGAGATCAAGGCCCAGGAGGAGGCACGGAAGAAGGCCGAGGAGGAGGCCCGCCGCAAGGCCGAGGAAGAGGCAGCCCGCAAGGCCGAGGAGGAGCGCCTGGAGCGCGAGCGCCAGGAGCAGCTCGCCAAGCTGCGCGCCGAGGAAGAGGAGCGTAAGCGCCGGGAGCTCGAGGAGGCGCAGCGCCGCGAGGCCGAACGGCAGGCGGAGGAGGCCCGGCGCCGGGCCGAGGAAGCGCGCAGGAAGGCCGAGGAGGAGCGGGCCCGGCTCCTCGCGGAGGAGAAGACCCGCGCCGAGGAGGAGGCACGCCGCAGGGCCGAGGAGGAGCGGCGCCGCAAGCAGGCCGAGGAGGAGGCGCGACTGCGTGCCGAGGCCGAGGCGCTCCGCCTGGAGAAGCAGCGCAAGGCCGAGGCGGCGCTGCTGCGGGCCGAGGAGGCCCGGCGGCTCGCGGAGGCGGCTGCCGCTGCGGCCGAGGTCGGCCCCAAGAGCTCCACTGCGAAGAAGGGCGCCGCGGGTTCGGCGGCCGCTCAGGACGCGGCGACCGTGCCCACACCGGTGGTGACACCGGGCGGTGCGGCCGACGACACGACCGTGCTGCGCCCCGTACGGGACGAGGAGCGGCGTGCGGACCGGGGCCGGGCCGCCGGTGAGTCCGACGCCGAGGTGACGGCCGAGCTGCCGAAGCCGCCGGTTCCGCTGGTGGGCGGGTCGGAGACGGAGACTCTGCCGCCGTTCTCGCCTCGCCCCGGGGACGACACCGAGGTGCTGCCGCAGGTGCCCGACCGGGACGCCTACGGCGCGGCCGACGAGACGGCGGTGCTGCCCCCGGTCCGGCCGGGGGACGCCGAGGAGACGGCCGTGCTGCCTCCCGTCCGGTCCGAGGACGCCGAGGAGACGGCCGTGCTCCCGCCCGTGCGCGGGGACGAACCGGCGGACCGGGTTCCGCCCGGGTACTTCCGGGAGGAGGCCCCGGCCGCCCGGCCCGACGGCACCGAGGACCGTACGCGGGAGATGCCCCAGGTCGACGCCGAGGGGACGCCGCGCCGCCGCCGGTCCGACTGGGCCGAGGAGACACCGCTGGACGACCTGCCCTCGCTCGCGGACGAGCTGCTCGGGCCGCACGACGACGAGCCGGACCAGGGCCGCGGGCGCCGGGGGAGGGGCGGCCGGGGGCGCTGAGGCCTCCGGCGCATCGACACGGCAGCTCGGGGGTCCGGGATCGGCCGGGGGTGCTGAGGCTCTGGCCGGTCGGCGCGAGGGCCCGGAGTCCGGACTCGGCCGAGGGTCCGAGGCCCGGCGGGCTGGAGCGCGGGAGCCCGGGGTCCGTACTCGGACGGGGTCCGTACTCGGACGGGGTTGGGCCCCGGCGGGTCGGCGCGCCGGCAACCCCGGGTCCGGACTGCGAGGTGGTCCGCCGGACGCCGTGCACCGGACGGGGTGGCGGGTGTTGTCAGTGGTCGCCCCCACAATGGGTTCCGCACAGCGGAACGTGACGGAAGGGCGGCGTGACCCATGACCGTGTGGGACGACCTCGTCGGGCAGGAGAGGGTGAGCGAGCAGCTGGCCGCTGCCGCCCGGGACGCCGACGCGCAGGTCACCGCGGCCGCCACCGCCGCCCCGCCGCCCGAGGCGTCGAAGATGACGCACGCGTGGCTGTTCACGGGGCCGCCCGGGGCCGGGCGGAACCAGGCGGCGCGTGCGTTCGCGGCGGCGCTGCAGTGCGTCAGCCCCGACCGGGCCCTCGGCGGCTCCCCGGGCTGCGGCTTCTGCGACGGATGCCACACGGCGCTCGTCGGCACCCATGCCGACGTCACCACCGTCGCCGCCGTCGGCACGCAGATCCTCGCCGACGACATGCGCGACACCGTCCGCAAGTCGTTCACCTCGCCGGCGAACGGCCGCTGGCAGATCATCCTCGTCGAGGACGCCGAGCGGCTGAACGAGAAGTCGGCCAACGCCGTCCTCAAGGCCGTGGAGGAACCCGCACCCCGCACGGTCTGGATGCTGTGCGCCCCCTCCATCGAGGACGTCCTGCCGACCATCCGCTCCCGCTGCCGCCACCTGAACCTGAGCACGCCGAGGGTCGACGCCGTCGCCGACATGCTCGTACGCCGCGAGGGCGTCGAGCCGGACGTCGCCGCCGCGGCGGCCCGCGCGACCCAGGGCCACGTCGACCGGGCGCGCCGCCTGGCCACCGACCCGGCCGCGCGTGAACGCCGCGCCGCCGTGCTCCGGCTGCCGCTGCGCGTCGAGGAGATCGGTGGCGCGCTCAGAGCCGCCCAGGAACTCGTGGACGCGGCCGCCGAGGACGCCAAGCAGCTCGCGGAGGAGACGGACGCCAAGGAGACCGAGGAGCTGAAGGCCGCCCTCGGCGCCGCCCAGGGCGGTCGCATGCCGCGCGGCACCGCGGGCGTGATGAAGGACCTGGAGGACAAGCAGAAGCGCCGCAGAACGCGCACGCAGCGCGACAGCCTCGACCTCGCCCTCACCGACCTCACGTCCTTCTACCGCGACGTCCTCGCCCTCCAGCTCGGCTCACGCGTGGCCATCGCCAACGCGGACGCCGAGGAGGCATTGGAGCGCCTCGCCCGCGGCAGCTCCCCGGAGGCCACGCTCCGCCGCATCGAGGCGATCGCGGCCTGCCGCGACGCCCTGGACCGCAATGTGGCGCCGCTGCTCGCGGTCGAGGCGATGACGATGGCGCTCAGGGCGGGCTGAGAGACCGGCAGGCGCCCCGGGGGGCCGGGCATGCCGTTGACGCGGTAACTCGTACGAGGCACGACGTGCACGCAGGGCACTCAGCCCGTCGCCCAGAGTTACGATCGCTGGATGGACACACGGCGTACCCCCCGTTCCGCCTCCGGCTCCGGGGGTCTCCACCGCAGGACACGCAACCGGGCCGAGACCGCCGTCGGTCTCCTCGCCACGGCCGCGCTGCTCGTCTCCGCCTGCTCCTCCGGAAGCGCGACGACCTCCGCCGCCTCCGCCGCCCAGGAGGCGGCCCTGGGCGCGCTGCCGAAGGCCACGCCCGCGGCGCTCTCCTCGTACTACGGGCAGAAGCCGGCCTGGCGGGACTGCGGTGCCCCCGGTTTCCAGTGCGCCACCCTGAAGGCACCGCTCGACTACGCCGAGCCGTCCGCCGGTGACATCCGGCTCGCCCTCACCCGCAAGAAGGCCACCGGACCGGGCAAGCGGCTGGGCTCGCTGCTCGTGAACCCGGGCGGGCCGGGCGGCTCGGCGATCGGCTACGTCCAGACGTACGCGGGCATCGGCTACCCGGCCGAGGTGCGGGCCCGTTACGACATGGTGGCCGTCGACCCGCGCGGTGTGTCCCGCAGCGAGCCCGTGAGGTGTCTGGACGGGCCGGGCATGGACAGGTACACGCGGACGGACATCACTCCGGACGGCGCGCAGGAGACGGACGGGCTGGTCGGGGCGTACCGGACGTTCGCCGAGGGCTGCGGCAAGGACGCGCCCCGGCTGCTGCGCCATGTGTCCACCGTGGAGGCGGCCCGGGACATGGACATCGTGCGGGCGGCGCTCGGCGACCGGAAGCTGAACTTCGTCGGTGCCTCCTACGGCACGTTCCTCGGGGCGACGTACGCCGGGCTGTTCCCCGAGCGGGCGGGACGGCTGGTGCTGGACGGCGCGATGGACCCGTCGCTGCCGGCCCGGCGGCTGAACCTCGAGCAGACGGCGGGCTTCGAGACGGCGTTCCGGTCGTTCGCGAAGGACTGCGTGCGGCAGTCCGACTGTCCACTGGGCGGCAAGGGCACCTCGCCCGAGCGGGTGGGAGCGAACCTCAAGGCGTTCTTCGAGAAGCTGGACGCCCGGCCCGTACGCACCGGTGACGCCGGTGGCCGCAGGCTCACCGAGTCGCTCGCCACGACCGGTGTGATCGCGGCCATGTACGACGAGGGGTCCTGGGAGCAGCTGCGCGAGGCGCTGACGTCCGCGATGAAGCAGAACGACGGATCCGGTCTCCTGGTGCTGTCCGACAGCTATTACGAGCGGGACGCCGACGGTGCCTACAGCAACCTGATGTTCGCCAACGCGGCGGTGAACTGCCTGGACCTGCCGGCCGCCTTCGACACCCCGGAGCAGGTGCGCGCGGCCCTGCCCGAGTTCCAGAAGGCGTCGCCGGTCTTCGGTGAGGGCCTCGCCTGGGCGTCCCTGAACTGCGCCTATTGGCCGGTGCACGCCACGGGGGAGCCGCACCGCATCGAGGCGAAGGGCGCGGCGCCCATCGTCGTGGTCGGCACCACCCGGGACCCGGCGACCCCCTACCGCTGGGCGCAAGCCCTGGCCGGCCAGCTCTCCTCGGCGCGCCTGCTCACCTACGAGGGCGACGGCCACACCGCGTTCGGCCGCGGCAGCTCCTGCATCGACAGGACGATCAACGCCTATCTCCTGCGCGGCACCCCTCCCACGGACGGAAAGCGCTGCTCATAGCCCTGCTGCCGGCCCCGGAAGGCCCGCCTCCGGGGCTGGTACGGAGCACCCTTCGAAACTGTGTAGACTTACCGTCGTTGCTGATCGCACCATAGTGCGGACAGCGCGCCGCCTTAGCTCAGATGGCCAGAGCAACGCACTCGTAATGCGTAGGTCTCGGGTTCGAATCCCGAAGGCGGCTCCATGGTAAACCCCAGGTCTTTCCTCTGGCCTGGGGTTTCTTGTTTTCGATGACCTTCCCATTCGGGCGTCCTTGATCGTCACCGCGCCGGTCGCAGTCGTGGACCGCTGCTTGGACCAGGTGATGGCCGCCGAGGCCCCGTCGGCGGTGATCCTGGCGCGCCTGCACGCCGGAGCTGGACGTGCTGCATGTCAGAAGTCAGCGTGGATCCGATCGAGCGCGGTCACCTCGGTCGTGTGTGTCGGCGGACGGGACGGCGACCGCCGCGTCCACTCGCGGATCAGCGTGAGCGCAGCTCCCGTAGGTGCGCCCGCTCCGACGGTGTGAGCGGCACATCCAGCCGCACCCGCTCAGGGTGGGCCGGTCCGGGCCCTCGCAGTGGCCGGGCCGACGCAGGCGCGGTCCCGCCCGAGCCGTCCGGATCCACACCCGTATGCATCGTTCCGTACGCCACCAAACTGCGGTATATCGAACGCAGCAGGCGGCGGACAAGAGACATCTCCATGGCTGGCTTCACTCCGGTCGTTGCGGTGACGGGCCATGCGCCGGGATCGTCCGAACCGGACGGTCGAAGAGGAACACAGACACGATCGAGAACCACCGGAACGCACTCCGCACACTCCGGATACGGGCCCGTGCACAGACGGCTTCCATGACACCGCCGACCGCACCGTACGGATGCGTCCCCGGCCGCCGTCTCACAGCAGGTGCGCGAACTCACCGCGCATCGACTCCGCCCAGTCCCCAAAAGTCCGCATCCCGGGGTGCAGGGTCCGTGCGCGATCCACGTCAGCTGTGGTGACGTCGGGATGGCGCCGGGTGAACTCCAGCATGTCCGCGATGGCGCGAGCATGGGGCAGTGGCAGTTCCCGGTAGGTCTCGTACGGGACGTCCCGGTAGGCGACCGAGACTCCGAGCACCCGGGTGAGCGCCGCAGCATAGGCAGCGGGCGGGAGCAGGTCACCGACCACCTTGACCACTTCGCCGTGCATCGTGCGCCCCGCCTCCAGTACAGCGGCCACCATCGGGCCGAGGTCGGCGACCGAGACGGCGGGCAGCGGCGTGTCCCCGTGCGGAAGCGCGAAGGCGAGCGAACCGTCCGGCTGTCTGCGCAGCCGACGGGCGGGCCAGTTCTCGTAGTACGTGGACAGATGGACCGTGACGACCGGCGCACCGCGTCCGCGCAGCTCCTCCTCCAGCCGGGCCTTGCCGTCGTGGTGCGGCAGGAACAGCTTGCCGCCACTGCGACGGTGAGCCTCGGGGAGGCTGCTGTACACCAGCGTCTCGGCACCGGCGGACAGCACGGCGTCGGCGGTCGTACGGGCCGCGTCGTACTCGCGCTCCTTGAGCGACCAGTAGTCGGTCACCAGGAACGCGGCCCGGACATCGGCCACCGCCCGGCGCACCTGTCGGTCGTCGGTCAGGTCGCAGGCGATCACGTCGGCGCCCGAGGCGGCCAGCGCGCTGGCCGCCGGCGACCGCGGGTCGCGGGTCACGGCCCGCACCGCCCAGCGGCCGGACCGCAGCAGGTGACGGGCTACGGAGCCGCCCTGCGCCCCCGTTGCTCCGGTGACGAGGACGACAGGTCGATCGGTCATGATTCCTCACCTACGAGTCGGTTCACCGCGCGCGGTGGCCGCCGCCCGGCGACGGCCACCGGCCGGTCAGGAAGTGGAGTTGACGGCGTCCAGCAGCAGCCGGGGCGTCTTGGCCCCGCTCAGCACTTCCTCCGGCACACTCACGCCGCGTTCCCGCTCGATTCGGGTCGCCGTTTCGAGGAGGGCGAGCGAGTCGTAGCCGAGGTCCTCGAACGGCGAGTCCAGAATGTCGCCGTCCAAGTCGACGCTCTCGTCCTCGCCCGCGCACTCCCGCATCACGCGCTTCAGGTCGTCGAGGGTGAGTTCAGTCATGTGGGTCACCTTCCGGTGGTTTCGTTGGAGGGGCGGAACGACTGCCGTGGCCGGTCGGCGCGGCGAACGACGACGGCGCTGTTGAAGCCTCCGTGCCCGCGGGCCAGCACCAGAGCCGCGTCGCCCGCGAGCGGGCGCGGCCGTCCCGTCACCAGGTCGATGAGGTGGGCGGCCGAGACGTGGCCGGCATCGGCGGTCGGAGGGATCAACTTGTCGCGGACCGCGAGCAGTGCCGCCGCCAGGTCGAGCGCGGAGGCCCCGGCGCCGGGCCGACCGGTCAGGGAGGTGATCGCGGTGACAGGGACCGCGTGCGGACCGAAGATCTCGGTGATCGCGGCGGCCTCCTGGGAGTCCAGCTCCGGTACGGCCGCGCCCTCGGCGAACACCGCGCCGATCGCCGACGGCTCGGTGCCCGCGTCTGCCAGCGCGGCCCGGGCGGCCCGGACCAGGCCGCCGGGCCGCCCAGAGCCGGGCGGCGGGTCGAAACAGGCCGCGTAGCCGGCCACTTCGCCGTAGTCGCGGATGCTGCCCCGGGCGCGGGCCGAGGCAGCGCTCTCCAGCACCAGCAGCGCACCGCCCTCGGCGGCGACCTGTCCGGTAGCGCGTTCCCCGAAGGGCAGGCAAGCGTCCTCGGGACGGTCAGCGGTGCTCAGCCGGTTGCCGGTCAGCTCTGCCACGTGCCCCCACGGACACAGTGCCGACTCCATCGCCCCGGTGAGGACTGCGGGCGTCCCCTTGCGCAGGATCCTGCGTGCGTGCCCGACCGCGTCCAGCCCGCCGGTCTGACCGGACACCAGGACTCCGCTGGGTCCACGCAGGCCGTGCCGGATGGAGATCTGGCCGGTGTTGACGGCGTAGAACCAGGCGAAGGACTGGTACGCACTGACGTGCCGGGGGCCCTTCGCCCATAGGCTCTCCAACTCCCGCTGGCCGAACTCGAATCCGCCGGCGGAGTTGGCGGTGACCACCCCGACGCCGTACTCGGGGAGCTCTGTCGGGTCCAGACCGGCGTCCCGCAGCACCTCGGACGCGGACGTCAGGGCGAGTTGGGTGACGCGGTCGGTCTGTGGCAGGAGGCGGCTGGGCAGGGTGGTGGCCGGATCGAAGTCGTCGATCTCGCCGGCCAGCCGGCTCGGGTAGCCGGAGGCGTCGAACCGGGTGATCCGGCCGATGCCACTGTGCCCTTCCAGGAGGCTTTGCCAGAAGGCCTCGGTGCCGCTGCCGTTGGCCGCCCTTACGTCGAGGCCCGTGACGAGGGCCGGGTCCCGGTGGCCGGTGGCCGGGGAGCCCGCCAGGGGTGCGTGGGTGGTCACTGGTCCACCATCCTTTCTGCGGGCGTCAGTCGGGCGATCGTGGTGGGATGCGGGTGAGAGCCGGGGTGATGGCCGGAAGTCATCGGCGGGCCGCTTCGGGCCGGGTGAGCACCATGGCGCTCTGGAAGCCGCCGAAGCCGCTGCCCACCGTCAGGACGGTGTCGAGACGCTGTTCCCGGGCGGTGAGCGGTACGTAGTCGAGTGGGCATTCCGGGTCCGCCTCGTGGAGATTGGCGGTGGGTGGTACGACGCCGTGTTCCAGGGCGAGGGCACATGCGGCGATCTCGATGGCGCCGATGGCTCCGAGCGAGTGACCGATCATGGACTTGATCGAGCTGACCGGGATGGTCCGGGCGTGCTCTCCGAGGGCGCGCAGGAAGGCGGCCGACTCGTGCCGGTCGTTCTGTGTGGTGCCGGAGCCGTGTGCGTTGACGTAGTCCACGGCCGTCGCGTCGACGCGGGCCTCGTCCAGCGCGCGGGTGATCGCCTCCGCCATCTCCCGGCCATCCGGGCGCAGTCCCGTCATGTGGTAGGCGTTGCTGCGCGAGGCATGACCGCCGATCTCCGCGTACACGTGGGCGCCCCGGGACCTGGCGTGTTCCCATTCCTCCAGCACCAGCACGGCGGCGCCCTCGCCGAGGACGAAGCCGTCCCGGGTCCGGTCGAAGGGCCGGGAGGCGGTCGCCGGGTCGTCGTTGCGCGGTGACGTCGCCCGGATCGCGTCGAAGGAGGCCACCGTGATCGGTGAGATCGGGGCGTCGGTGCCGCCGGTCAGCATGACGTCCGCGGTTCCTTCCCGGATGAGCTCGCAGGCGTGCCCGACGGCGTCCAGCCCCGAGGTGCAGCCGGCCGAGATCACCGCGGCCGGACCGAGGGCGTCCGCCGTCCATGCCACTTCGCGGGCCAGACTGCTGGGTACGAGGTAGTCCACCAGCTGCGGTACGGCGTGCCGGTGGTCGACGAGCCAGTCCCTGCCACCGTCGCTGACGACGGCGTACTCGTTCTCCAGGCTCATCGTGCAGCCGACAGCGGTGCCCATGGACACGCCGGTCCGCTCGGGCACCAGGGTCGAGTCGGCGGCGAAGCCCGCGTCGGCGAGCGCCTCCCGCGTGCAGACCACGGCGAACTGGGCGGCCCGGTCCAGGCGCCGGATCTCCCGTGGTGAGAAGCCGGCGGTCAGCGGGTCGAAGGCACACTGCGCGGCGATGCGCGACCGGTAGGGCGTCGCGTCGAAGAAGGTGAGGGGGCCGGTCGCGGTCCGGCCGGAGGTGATCAGTGACCAGAACTCCTTCGTTCCGTTGCCGCCGGGTGCGACGACGCCGATGCCCGTGACGGCGACCCGGCGACTCACTGGGATCCGCCATGGGCCCGGACCGTGGGACGGCCGGATTCGTACGTGCCGGGACCTTCTGGCAGCTGATGCTTCGGGCGGTTCCGCCGAGGTGCCGTATTCCGGGCCGCCCCCGTCAAAGGCTGTGTGCTGTCCATCGAATCGACCCTCTCCCGTGCTCGGGCGGTGGCGTTACGCGTCCCCGTGGATGACACGGGGACGCGGATCATCCTTGGCCGCGCCGCTGGAACTGGACTAGGAATCCGGTGGAGGCGGGGCCGGGCCGGGGGAGAGGTCGCCGCGTATCATGACGGCGAGCCGCTCCGTTTCATCGGCCCGGTCCCCATATGCCGTCAGCGATCCGAAGGTCACATCCGCATGACCGCCCAGCCCGCCGCGTCCCTGGGGGATTTCAGCACCCTCTTCTCCCTGGCGGGGCGTTCCGCCCGGATCCGTGCCGAGCGCCTGCTCAATGATTTCGGGCTGCACGCCGGACAGCAGTTCTTCCTGGGGTGCCTGTGGGAGTCGGACGGAAGCACGGTCGGAGAACTGGCCCGGCGGGTTCGGGTCGAAGCTCCTACAGCGACGCAGGCCGTCAAGCGCCTGGAAGTGGCGGGCATGGTGCGGCGCACCGCGGACGAACAGGACGCCCGGCGCAGCCGGGTGTGGCTGACACCGCTCGGCCGGAGCACCTGGCCGATGGTGACCGCCGCCCTCGCACAACTGGAGCAGGAACTTCTCGCGCCGTTCGCGCCGGAGGAGCGCGAACAGTTCATGTCCTTCCTGATGCGGCTGTACGAGGCGTCCCGGCCGACGGACGGATCCGGCGCCGGCTGAGCGGCGGTGGCAGTTCCAGCGCGGCTCCAGCCGCCCTCCAGACGGGCCGGGGAGGCTGAGGGTCCCTACGCGCGGAGGAGGTCCGATGCCGCACACCGGCACCGCATCGCTCGACACGGAACGGCTGTACAGCGAGGTCTCACATTTCTACGCTCGGCAGATGCAGGCGCTCGACGACGGGCGGACCGACGAATGGGCGGAGACCTTTACCGAGGACGGCGTCTTCGTACTGCACGGCGGCCATGACCGGGCGGTCGGCCGTGCGTCGCTCGCCGCAAGCAGCGCCAAGGCGCGCGCCGCGCTCGCTGAGCAGGGCATCAGGCACCGGCACTGGCTCGGCATGCTGACGGTGGAGCCCCGGCCGGACGGAAGTGCGGCGGCCCGGTGCTACGCGCTGGTCGTCGCCACCCCCCTCGGAGGTACTCCGATGCTGCACCGCAGCACGGTATGCGAGGACGTGCTGGTGCGCGACGGTGCGGGTGTCTGGCTGGTGCAGCACCGTCAGGTCAGCAGGGACGACCTGGTCTGACGCCGGTGCGCGGGCTCCGAATCACTTCGGGGCCCGCGCACCGGTCCGAAAGGAAGGTTGTGGTCAGCGGGCCGGCTCATACGGCTTGCCGACGCCCGGGAGCCGCAGGTTCTGCGGGGTGGCGTTCGAGAGTATGGCGCTCTGCAACTGCTGGAGGAACCAGGCGGGTTCCATGCCGAGTTCGTTCGCGAGAGATCGGCGCAGCCGCTTGTACACATCCAGTGCGCAGGAGCGCCTACCGGACCGCCACAGCGCCCGCATGTACTGGGCGTGCAGATTCTCGTGGAAGCGGTGGTGGGCGGCGAGCGTGGCGAGTTCGTCGAGGAGTTCCTGATGCCGGCCGAGTCTCATCTCGGCGTCGATGCACAACCCGAGATTGGTCAGCCGGAGTTCCTCCAGCCTGGTCGTGTGGGCGCTGAGCAGCTGGCCGGTGTCGACATCGGCCAGCACGCGGCCCCGGTACTGAGCCAGCGCTCGGCGCAGCAGGATCACGCCCCCCGCGTCGTCACCCTGACTTATCGCCTCCCGGCCCTGTTTGGCGAGTTGGTCGAAGCTGTACAGGTCGAAGGCGTCGTCGGGGATGCGAAGCATGTACCCGGGCCCCGCCGTCACCAGGCACTCGCCGGCAGCGGGGTCCGCGCGCTGCAACAGCCTGCGCAGCGTCAGGATATATGTCTGGAGTGTCGTTTTGGCGCTCGGTGGCGGCTGGTCCTCCCACAGTTCGTCCACCAGGTCCGCGACCGGGACTATCTGGTTGCAGTAGACGAGAAGTAGCGCCAGGACTTTTTTCGGTTTCGGTGCGCTGGGAACGCAGAATATCTCACCGAAATGTAATTCCAGAATTCCCAGTAGGCCGACGGAAAATTCCACGTTCTGCCCCCCGTGTGCGTCACCTGAGTCGAGCTGCGTGTCTGCTTTTTCCCCAGATTCCCGACACCGCCCGAGCGCTGCGCGTGCGATGCCTTACGTTGCAAGTTACCCGTAAATGGCGCCCGATATTCGAGCGTATGGGCGAATGATTCCAGCGGCGGCGATAAGCGATCCGAACGTTGCTTGCGCCAATGACGTGGTGCCGGTTTTTTCCAACAGGCAGCGGTCGCTTCGGTACGACTCTGTACGCCGCTTGTGTCGCCGGCCGGGCCGCCGTCGAGCAGCCCGGCCGGGCGGCATCACCTCAGCCCAGGATGCGCTGCAGCGCTTGGTGCACGCATCGGTCGGCGAGCGCGGTGACCGTCAGCGCCGGCGGCACCGTGGCCATGGTTCCCGGGATGAGCGAGCTGTCGATCACGTAGAGGTTGTTGTAGCCGTACAGCCGGCCGTCGGGCCGGCAGGCCTGGCCCAGTACGACGCCACCGAGCGAGTGGGAAGTGGTGTCGGCGTTCAACCGCAGTGTGGAGGTGCCGGGGTTGGCGGCGTTGATCCGGTCCACGGTGGCCGTCACCGCCTGGGTGGCACGTACTGCTGCGGCCCCGCTGCTCGGCCAGGTCAGGGAGACGGCGTCGGTGGACGCGTCATAGCTGAAGTACCCGTCGGCGGAGCAGGTGGTCATCGCGAGGGCACCGAGCGCTCCGGTACCGTCCGCGGGCGGCCTCGGCCACGGGAAGTTGATCATCGTGACGGGTTCATACGGGTTGTCGAGGTCCTGGGCGACGATGCCCGACGGGCCGCCCTGGGTGGGGTTGTTCCAGGGCATGCCGACCCGTACCGTCTGACGGTCGCTGTTGGTGCCCCAGCCCCTGCCCACCGAGGCGCGCAGGGCGGGCAGGCTGCCACGGTCCCGGGCGCGCACCAACAGCCGGCTCGTGCCCAGAGAACCTGCCGCGAAGAAGACGTGCTCCGCGTTGTACTCGGGCCGGGCCACCACGGCGCCGGTGTCGTCGATGCGCTCGCACCGCACCAGATAGCGGCCGGCCGAGGGCACCACGTCCACCACTCGGGTCAGCGTCCTGACCGAGACCCGGCCGGTGGCCTCGGCGGCCGCGAGGATGGTCCGGTCGACGCTGCGCTTGGCACCGCTGTTGGCACCCCAGATGGAGCGGGCGATGATCAGCGACGCCTCCCTGGTGCCCGCCTGCTCCTCGCGCACCGTCTGCCAGTCCACCGCCATGTCGGCCCGGAACGGGGCGAGTCCCGCGGCCGTGGTCTCGGCGGTGAACGAGCGGGCGGCGGTGTAGTGCGTGGACTTGTACACGTCGTCCGGCATCGGTGCCGGACCGATCAGCGAGCGGGCCCTGGCGTACCACTGCTCGCTCATCTCATCGAAGTCGATATGGGTGCCGAACGCCCGGTTGAACGCTGCCTTGGAGGGCTTGAGCATGACGGCGTTGTTGACCAGCGAACCGCCGCCGACGCCCGCGCCGGCCAGGGCGATGACCCCATCGGCCTGGACGGCCTCGAGCACCCCGGGGTACACGTCGAGCTGCTGGCTGACGAAAGGGCTCCAGGAGTTCAGCCAGGAGGCCCGGCCGTCCGGTGCCGCGGGGGTGGCGAAGGTGCCGCCCTGCGCGGTGATCGGCCACCGCCTGCCGCGTTCCAGGACCACGGAGTCCAGCCCGGCCTGCGCGAGCCGGAGCGCGGCGACGCTGCCGGCGTAACCACTGCCGATGATCAGTATCTTGACGGATTCCGCGGCGGCGGCAGACCGCAGCGGAAGGACTCCGAGCGCGGTACCTGCCGCGACACCGGTGAGGAAGCGGCGACGGGAGAGCCCGTTTCTGCCTGACATACCACTCCTTGCTGAGCGAAGAACAGGTGCTGGGACGGGCGGCGGCCGACGATCCGGCCGCCCGGCCGCCACCGCGCTCAGTGCGTCGGTCGACGAGGCCGAGCTGTAGGCCGCCGAGGCCCGCGTGCGGGCCCGAGGCGGGGCCCGGCATGGTGGGCCGCCGCACGGAGGGCACGGCGGCGGTCAGGGGGTCAGCGTTTGCGGGCGATGGTCAGGCCGTCGGCGAGAGGCAGCATCACCACCTCGACCCGCGGGTCGGACGCGAGCGCGGGGTTGAACTCCCGCAGCGCTGCGGCGTTGCCGGTCACCGGTTCGTCACCGAGCACACGGCCGCCGTACAGGACGTTGTCGAAGACGATCAGACCGCCCGGCCGGGTCCGGACCACCAACTCCTCGAAGTAGGCGGCGTAGCCGGTCTTGTCGGCGTCCACGAAGGAGAAGTCGACGCTCTCCTCGCGCGGCAGGGACCGCAGGGTCTCCAGGGCGGGGCCGATACGCAGCTCGATCCGGTCGGCCAGTCCGGCCGACTCCCACCCGTCCCGGGCGATGCGCGTCCACTCCTCGCTGGTGTCGCAGCACAGCAGATGTCCGTCGGCGGGCAGGGCGCGAGCGATCGACAGCGAGGAGTACCCGGTGAAGGTGCCCACCTCGATCGCCCGCCGGGCACCCGTCAGCCGGGTCAACAGGGTTATCAGGGCGCCCTGTTCGGGCGCGATCCGCATGCCGGCCTTGTCGCCGGTCTCCTTTTCGGTGCGCACCACCAGGTCGTGGTGGGCGGGCAGCGGTGCGATGCCGCTGGCGACCACGTAGTCGACGACCTCCTGGGTCGCCTGCACCCGCATCGGCTGGTCGGCAGGAAACTCCATCCCCACTCCTTCATCGCGTCCCCCTGGCCCCGGCGGACGCCAGGACGTGGACAACCTAGGAGCGGCCGCTGGAGAGGCGCTTGAAAACCAGTCCACGTCCGCGACAGCGCTCCACCCGTGTTCGAGCGGGCCTCGACCGGCTCGCGGCAGCCTCGCTGGCGACGCCGGGCACCGGCCCCACGCACCGGCACATCCCCCCCGAGGACGCCGCGCAGCGGCCAGGAACGAGGAGCGAGATGCCTGCCAGCGATACCAGCACCCCGGCGGACCGGCGTACGGCCCTGATCACCGGCGCCACCAGCGGAATCGGGCTCGCGGTCGCCCGCGCCCTGGCCGCCGGCGGACTACGGGTCTTCCTGTGCGCCCGTTCCGCGGAGAACGTCGCCGCGACCGTCAAGGAACTGCGTGCCCAGGGTTACGAGGCCGACGGAACGACGTGTGACGTGCGCTCCCGCGCGGAGGTGACGGCGCTGGTCGCCGCAGCCGTCGAGGCGTACGGACCGATCGACGTCCTGGTCAACAACGCCGGCCGCAACGGCGGCGGCGTCACCGCCGAACTCCCCGACGAGATCTGGTACGACGTCGTCGACACCAACCTCAACAGCGTCTTCCTGGTGACCCGGGAGGTCCTGTCAGCCGGCGGGATGCTCGGCCGACCGCGAGGACGCGTCGTCAACATCGCCTCCACCGGGGGCAAGCAGGGCGTCGTCCTGGCCGCCCCGTACTCCGCCTCCAAGGCCGGCGTGGTCGGCCTGACCAAGGCCCTGGGACTGGAACTCGCCGCCTCCGGAATCACCGTCAACGCGGTCTGCCCCGGTTACGTGGAGACGCCCATGGCCGAGCGGGTGCGCCGGGCCTACGCCGAGGCGTGGAACACCGGCGAGGAACAGATCCGCGAGCGCTTCGAGGCCAAGATCCCACTCGGCCGCTACACCACCCCCGAGGAGGTGGCCGCCATGGTCGGCTACCTCGCCTCGCCGGCCGCGGACGCGGTCACCGCGCAGGCGCTCAACGTCTGCGGCGGCCTCGGCAACTACTGACCCGCCCGCCGCCCCCTTCGGAAGGTGTACACCGTGTCCCAGAGCACGCCCCGAACCCTCACCGCCCCCGCCCCGGACGTCGTCGTCGGCCCTTCTCGGCGCACGCCGGGCGAGCGGCCCGGTGACCCCTCCAGCGTCGACGTGGCGCACACAGTCGCCGTACCAGCCGCTCCGGCGGTCGTCTTCGCCCTGCTCGCCGATGTCGAGCGGTGGCCGCTGATCTTCCCGCCCACCGTGCACGCCCGCTTCCTGGAGCGGGCACCGGACGACGGCGGCCCGGAACGGCTGCAGCTGTGGGCGACCGCCAACGGCGGGGTGCGCACCTGGACGTCCCGCCGGGTGGTCGACCCGGTGCGGCATCGCATCGCCTTCGGTCAGGACCGCCCGGTGGCACCGATCTCGGCCATGGGCGGGGAGTGGATCGTGCGCGCGGCGCCCGGCGGCAGCGAGGTGGTCCTCACCCACTCCTACGCCGCGGTCGGCGACGACACCGAGACGCTCGCCTGGCTGGAGAAGGCGGTCGACAGCAACAGCCGCGCAGAGCTGGCCGCACTGGCCGAGGCGGCCTCGGACGCCGCAACCGGCCGGGAGACCGGCTTCACCTTCCGTGACAGCCTGCACATCGACGGCACCGCGGCCGCGGTCCACGCCTTCCTGGACCGCGCCGAGCACTGGGTGGAGCGGCTCCCGCACGTCGCCCGGGTGGAGCTCACCGAGGATCTGCCCGGCGTGCAGATTCTGGAGATGGACACCCGGACCGCCGACGGCTCGTCCCACACCACCAGGTCGGTCCGGGTCTGCGCGGCGCCCCACAGCATCCACTACAAGCAGCTCCTCACCCCGGCCCTGCTGCGCGTGCACACCGGCAGCTGGCTGCTGACGGAGGACGACGAGGGCGTCACGGCCACCGCCGAGCACACCGTCGTACTGGAGACGGACGCCATCGGCAGGGTGCTGGGAGCCGCCGCCACCGAGGAGCAGGCCCGGGCCTTCGTCCAGGACGCGCTGAGCCGCAACAGCTCGGCGACGCTGCGGCAGGCCAAGGCCTTCGTGGAGGGGATGCCCGGTGCCTGACCTCCTGGACGGGCTCCCGGCCCGTGCCGATCTGCTGCTGCGGGCCGCAGCCCGACGGTCGGGCGACCACCCCGCACTCGTCCTCGGCGGCCGTACCGTCACATACGCGGAACTCGACGCGGCGGTGGACCGGTGCGCCGCGCTGCTGCGGGAGCGGTTCGGCGCGGGGAACGCGGTCATCGCGATCGGGGCGGATCTGCACCCCGACGTGGTGATCGCCTACCACGGCGCCGTGCGCAGCGGGAACCTGGCTCTTCCGATGGTCCCGCTGCTGCGCGAACAGCAACTGCAGTACGTGCTGGAGGCGTCGGGCGCGCGGGCCGCGCTGGTCGGCGCCGACCTCCACGCGCGGCTGAGCCGGGTAGGAGGCGGGCTGCCCGGGCTGGAGCTGATCGGGGTTCTCGGCGAGGACCCGGGGGAGGCCGGTCAGGGGGCGCCGCGTTTCGCGGACCTGCTCGACGCCGCCGGTCCCGGAACACCCGAACACCGCGGGGACCCGGACGATCCGGCCGCGCTGCACTTCACCAGCGGCACCACGGGGATGCCCAAGGCCGTCGTACTCAGCCACCGCAACGTGACGGTCAACGCGGTGCAGACCGCCCGGGCGCACGGTCTGGACAGCGCCTCGGTCACCCTCGTGCACTTTCCCAGCTATCACCCCATGCACATGAACTCGGCGCTCGCCGCCGGAGCGACCCAGGTCCTGGTGCCCGCACCCGATCCGGTGGAGGCGATCGAACAGGCCCGCGCGCACGCAGCCAGTCACGTGTACTCGCTGCCCGCCCGGCTGACCCGGCTGGCCGCTCATCCCCGGCTGCCCGAACTGCGGTTGCCGGACGCCCGGATGATCGCCTCCGGCGGTTCCGCACTCGCGCCCGCTCTGGCCGACAGGCTCTCCCGGCATTTCGGCGTCCCCGTGGTCCAGGGTTACGGGCTGGCCGAGACCTCGCCCCTGACCCACTTCGACCGGCCCGGCCACCATCGTCCCGGCTCGGTCGGCACCCCGGTCGAGGGGACCGAGCACCGGGTGGTGTCCCTGGACGGACGAGGGCCGCTGCCGCCCGGCGAGAACGGGGAGATCCAGGTCCGAGGTCCTCAGGTGATGCGCGGCTACCTCGACGCGGGGCACGGCCCGGCAGTCGACGCCGACGGCTGGCTCGCCACCGGTGACGTCGGCCGGATCGACGCCGACGGCAGGCTGTACCTCACCGACCGCATCAAGGACGTCTTCAAGTGCGACAACTGGCTCGTCTCGCCCACCGAGATAGAGGCCGCCCTCGCCGAGGACACGGCGGTCGCCGACAGCGTCGTACTCGACCGGCCGCACCCGGTGTCCGGCGCGGTCGCCCATGCCCTGCTCGTCCTCACCGAACCGGACCGCCCCGGAGAGGCCGAGCGGATCCTGGGCCGGCTCAACGCCCGCTTGCCCTACTACAAGCAGATCCGCAGTCACGAGGTCGTCGCTCGGCTTCCCCGTACCCCCAACGGCAAGATCCCGCGGCGCGAGCTGCGGGCTTCCTTCCACGCACGACTCGACGGAGGTTCCCCGATGGTGATCCTGATCAACGAGTTCATCCTGACCTCGGCGCCCGAGGAGTTCGAAAAGGTCTTCGAGGCCAGCTCGGTGTACATGCGCAAGCAGCCCGGGTTCATCGACCACACCCTGATCCGCTCACTGACCAACCCGAACGTCTACACCAACATCGCGCGCTGGGCGGACGCGGCGGCTCACATGCAGGTCGTGCAGTCCGAGGGCTTCCAGGAGCACATCCGGGACCTCGCGGGGGTCGCCAAGGCCACGCCGCAGCTGCACAGCGTGGTGTCGCACGTTGAACGCGGCTGACCCGCTGGGCCTGGCCGGCGCCCGGGTGCTGGTGGCCGGGGCGACCGGACTGGTCGGCGGCGCGGTGGTGCGCGCCTTCGCCGCGGTGGGCGCCGACGTCGTGGTGCACGGCCGCGACGAGAAGGTGGCACGCGCTTTCGCCGACCGGATCACTGCCGAACACGGCGTCCAGGCGCATGCGGTGACCGCCGACCTCACCGTGCCGGACGGCCCCGAAGCGCTGCGTGCGGGACTCGACGCGGCCGGGGTGGACCGGCTGGACGTCCTCGTCAACTGCGTCACCGGTTATGACGGACGACCCCGGCCGGCCGCTGCGCTCACCGCCGAGGAGTTCCGCGCGCTGCTGGACTCCGACCTGGTCGCGGTCTTCCGCCTCGTCACCACCGTGCTTCCGTTCCTGGCCGCGGCCGGGCGGTCTCAGGTGGTGCTGTTGTCCTCGCTCGCCGGGGTCCGCGGCCGGCCGGCCGCCGCCCATCTGTGCGCGGTGAAGGCGGGGGTGGCCGGTCTGACCCTGGCCCTGGCGCACGATCTGGCGGGCGAGGGGGTGCGGGTCAACTGCGTCGCCCCCGGCCCTGTGCAGAGGCCCGGGGTCACGCACACCGGGCCACTCGGTCCCGGCATCGTCCCCACCACCTCCGATGAAGTGGCGGGCTGCGTCCTCGCGCTCGCCTCCGACCTGTCCACCCCCGTCAACGGCCACGTCCAGGTGGTCAACGGCGGCCGGCCATGACCAAGCGAAGGCGGTTCCGCACATGAGCGAGCATCCCCCGCACGACACCCCGGACAACGCCGACCCGGCCCCGTGCCTCTTCCCGGCAGGCCGGATCGCGCTGGTCACCGGAGCCTCCCGCGGACTCGGCCGGGCCGTCGCCCACCGGCTGCGCGCAGGCGGCTGCCATGTCTACCTCAACTACGCCACCGACGACGCGGCCGCCGCCGAGGCCGTCGAGGCGGCGGCGGATCTGCCGGGAAGCACCACAGCGGTCAAGGGGGACATCCGCTCGGCCGAGTTCCTGGCGGGCCTGCTCGACCGGATCCGGGACGAGCACGGGCAGTTGGACATCCTCGTGCACAACGCCGCCACCATGCACCCGATGCTCCCGGTGGCACCGGAGGTCGGCACCCTCTTCGACGAGATCGCCCTCGCCCTCAACCCGCTCCTGCACGGCGCGGGCACGATCGCCAAACTGATGCCTGAGGGCGGCCGGATCATCGCCGTCTCCGGCAACGGAGCGTTCGAGGTGATTCCCCACTACCTCGCCACCGGAGTCGCCAAGGCGGCGCTGGAGAACCTGGTGCGCTATCTCGCCGTCGACCTGGCACCGTTCGGTATCACCGTGAACGCCGTCTCCACCCATCTGCTCGACAAGGGGGAGCACACATCCAACAAGGCCATCGCCGGGCTGCTGGCGTCCCGCACCCCCAACGGGCGTCTCACCCGCCCCGAGGACGTCGCCGATGTGATCGCCCTGCTGTGCGCGCCGGAGGCCGCCTGGATCCAGGGGCAGGTAGTGGTGGCGGACGGCGGCCTGGGCCTGCGGGCCTGAGGGGCGGGCATGGACATCGAAACCGACGTCTGTGTGGTCGGCGCGGGCCCGGCGGGTCTGACGCTGGCCCTGCTGATGCTGCGTTCGGGCGCCCGGGTCACGGTCGTGGAACGCACCCGTTCCTTCGAGCGCGAGTATCGGGGCGAGATCCTCCAGCCCGGCGCGATGACGCTGCTGGACGACCTGGGCATCCTCGCCGGTGCGCGCGCCCGCGGCGGTTACGAACTGGGCCGCTTCCAGCTCCTGGAGAACGAGCGCCTGCTCATGAATATCGACTACGGCACCCTCCCGCCACCCTACGGCTTCCTGCTGAGCCTGCCCCAGCAGCACCTGCTGAAGGAGCTGTTCGAGGCCTGCTCCCGGCATCCCGGCTTCGCCTACCTGGAGGGCTGCGGCATCCGGGAGCTGGTCGGCGACGGGAACGCCGTCACCGGCATCGTGTGCGGCCAGGGCGAGCGACGGCGCCGGATCGCCGCCCCGGTCACGGTCGCCGCGGACGGCCGGTACTCCAAGACCCGGCAGCTGGCCGGAATCCGACAGCATCGGCTGGACGCCTTCGCCCACGACATCCTGTGGTTCCGGGTGCCGGCCGGGGACCGCCGGGACCGTTCGGTGCGGGTGCACCGCACCGCCGGCGATCCGGTGCTCATCTACGACTCCTACCCGGACTGCGTGCAGATTGGCTGGACCCTGCCGCACAACGGCTACCGGCGGATCGCCGAGGAAGGAGTGGAGAGACTGCGGACACGGATCGCGCGGGCGGTCCCGGCGTACGCGGATCAAGTCCTGGAACGGGTCACGAAGCTCACCGACCTGACCCTGCTCGACGTCTTCTCCGGCTATGCCGAGGAGTGGACCGCCGACGGACTCGTCCTGCTCGGCGACAGCGCCCACACACACAGTCCGATCGGAGCCCAGGGCATCAATCTGGCGGTACAGGACGCCGTTCTGCTGCATCCCGTCCTGCTGACGGCACTGCGGACCGGCGACTTCGGAAAGGAGGCGCTGTCGGCCTGGGTCCCCGCCCGCCGCAAGGACATCGAGAAGGTCTTCGCCCTGCAGGCCAGGCAGAGCAAGGCGATGCTCGGCGGCGGAGGCCGGATCGCCGGGGCGGTGCGGCCGTTGGCGGCCCGCGCCCTCGCGCACACCCCGCTCTACGGCAAGATCCTGCGCGCCATCGCGTTCGGGGCCCGGCCGATCACCGTGCGCTCGGACCTCTTCGAAAAAGCGGAACCGACACGACGGGAGGCTGCCGAGGCATGAGAATCATCGATCTGTCCTCGCCCATCGACGCATCGTTCTGGGAGCCGGACGAGGTCGTGCACCGGGTGCTGGACGCGCACCAGGCGGCCCTGCACGTCCGCGACGAGATGAAGGAGCACTTCGGCCTGGAACTCGACCCGGACGTCTTCCCGGACGGCGCCTTCCTCACCAACGACTACCTGACGCTCACGGCGCACACCGGCACCCATGTCGACGCCCCCGCCCACTACGGCCCGGCGGAGGGCGGACGCGTCCCCCGGACCATCGACCAGATGCCGCTGGACTGGTTCGTGCGGCCGGCCATGGTGCTGGATCTGCGTGACGCCGCTACGGGCGCCGTCGGGGTCGAGCACCTGGAGCGCGAGTTCGCGCGTGTGGGGCGACGGCCGCGGCCGCTGGACATCGTCCTCCTGTACACCGGCGCCGACCAGCACCTGGGCAAGCCCGAGTACTTCACCGAGTTCACCGGGCTCGACGGGCCGGCCACCCGGCTTCTGCTCGGCCTGGGCGTGCGGGTCATCGGCACCGACGCGTTCAGCCTCGACGCGCCCTTCACCCACATCATCCGCGAGTACCACCGCACCGGGAACCGGGACGTGCTGTGGCCGGCCCACTTCGCCGGGCGTCGGGAGGAGTACTGCCAGCTCGAACGGCTGGCCAACCTGCAGGACCTGCCGTCCTCGACCGGATTCACCGTCAGCTGTCTGCCGGTGAAGATCGCCGGGGCCGGTGCGGGCTGGTCGCGGGTGGTGGCACTGATCGAGGAGTGAGACACCGGCCGGCACGCGGTGGAACGTCCCGGGGGCCGGCTCCGCGATCACCTGACAGGCATTTAGTTAGTCGACTATATTTCGAACGGTGCGGGCCCGGACCCGCAGCGTTTGTGGCGTGCACCCTGCGCCGGTTCCCTCGCACTGCTCGACGGACGGGCAGCAGAAAGGCATTCATGGAGAACAGGAAACTCGGTTCCGCAGGCCTCGGCGTCTCGGCCCTCGGCCTCGGCAGCATGGGGATGGCGGGAGCGTACGGGGCGGCGGACACCGACGGGGCCGTTGCCACCATCCGCCGGGCTCTGGATCTCGGAGTCACTCTGATCGACACGGCCGACTTCTACGGGCCGGGCACCGCCGAGAAGACAGTGGCCCAGGCCATCGCCGGCCGCAGGGACGACGCCGTGGTCGCCACCAAGTTCGGCATGCGGCGTCCCGCAGCGGGACCGCCCTACATCGACGGCAGCCCCGAATACGTCCGCCAGGCCTGCGAAGCCTCCCTGCAGCGCATGGGCCTGGATCACATCGACCTCTACTACCTGGCTCGGCTGGACCCGAAGGTCGACGTCGAGGAGACCGTCGGCGCCCTTGCCGAACTCGTCAGCGAGGGCAAGGTGCGGCACATCGGTCTCTGCGAGGTCTCCGCGCGCACCCTGCGGCGGGCCAACGCGGTCCACCCGATCGCGGCGTTGCAGACCGAGTACTCGCTGTGGGAACGGCACGTGGAGGAGGAGATCCTGCCCACCTGCCGTGAACTCGGCACCGGCTTCGTGGCCTACAGCCCGCTCGGCCGCGGCTTCCTCACCGGAGCCTTCGACAGCGCCGACGACCTGGACGAGGACGACCAGCGCCGCAACCACCCCCGGTTCCAGAGCGAGAACTTCGATCACAACCGCACCATGGTGCGCGCGGTCGAGGAACTGGCGGGGGAGAAGGGCGTCAGCCCCAGCCAGCTGGCGCTTGCCTGGGTGCTGGCGCAGGGCGGTGACGTGGTGCCGATCCCCGGCACCCGGCGCATCGCCCACCTGGAGCAGAACGTCTCGGCCACCGAGATCAGGCTGACCGACGAGGAGGTCACCCGGCTCTCCGACCTCTTCCCGGTCGGCGCCACGGCCGGGCTGCGCTACCCCGCGCACTTCATGCGGACCATCGACCAGAGCTGACGCCCGCTCAAGCACCGGAAGTGGGGCGGACAACCGTGTCCGCCCCACTTCCGTCACTCGTGCCGCCGACCGTTCACTCAACGCGGCCTCACACCGTCCAGCCCGGCGCCTGAATCATCTCGATCACCGCGCAGGACCAGGTGAAACCGGCTCCCACGCCCATCAGCACGCACCGCTCCCCAACCCCGAGAGCGCCGGAGAGCACCAGGTGCTCCAGAGCGGCGATCTGGTCTCCGGCGCCCAGATGCCCCACCCTGCTGCTGAACTCCCAGGCGGTGCGGTCGGCGTCGATCCCCAGCGGGCGCAGACAGTTGGTCTCCAGGCGGCGGCGCCCGAAGTGCGGCAGCACCCATCGGGAGATGTCGGCCGAGCTCTCCCCGGCGTCCGCCAAGGCCTCCTTCACCGCGTCGCGCTGCCCGGCCGTCACCCGGGCCACGCTGAACGACATCCCGGCCCCCGCGACGTACCTCTTCTTGTGCCCCTCCAGATCGAGCACTCCCGGTGGCGCGGTCCGCGCCACCCCGAAGGGGGCGCCGGCGCGGTGCATCCCCTCCAGCTCCGGGTCCGAGACCATCACCAGTGAACGCACCCGGGCGAATCCCTCCCGCGCCGACAGCACCATCGCGGTGCCGCCGTCGGCGTAGACCGTGCCCGGGTCGCTGTGCCAGCGGTCGAAGCCCGGCGGGCAGAACCGGTCGGCCGTGGTGATCAGCGCCTGCCCGCGGCCCGGCGCGGGCCCGGACGACAGCACGGCGGACGCCAGGAAGAGCGCCGCCATGCCCCCGTTCGACACCTGGCGAACCTCCAGTGCCGGACAGCAGCCGCGCAAGGCCCGCCGCTGCACGTAGGAGGCAGTGCCCCACAGGTCGTTGCCCTGGTCGTACAGGCTCGCGTGCAGCAGCAGGCCAACCTCCGAACCGTCCGTACGGGCCCGGTCCAGCGCACGGCCGGCGGCCCGCACGGCCATCTCGGCGGGCGCCTCGCCGTCGTCCGCACAGACCGTCACCGACCGCATGCCGCTCTGCGAGGCCGCCGCTGCCTCCCACTCCCCCCGGGCCACCGCCTCGGCCACCGGGACCGCGGGGGGCAGCCAACTGCCGAGCCCGGCGATGTACAGCTGATCGCACCTCATGGACGCTTCCCCTCCGGCCCCGGACCCACGGGCGCCGCTCAGATCGTCCAGCTCGCTTCTCGACCGTGGATGGAGGCCCACTCGAGGACTCGGAGGACCTCGATCCACGGTCGAGTGAATCTCCAGCGGGCGCCGCGAGGATCGGCGCGGCGGACCGCTCGGTGCGGTGCGCCAGGAGGAGGAACCATGTCGAGCTCCGCACCGGCCGACCGGGTGAAGCGGCTTCCCGTGGCGCTGCTGCTGCCCGGTCAGGGAGCCCAGCATCCCGGCATGGCCACCGGCCTGTACGGTCACGACGAGGTCTTCACCGGTGCGGCGGACGCTGTGTTCACGGCACTCGGTACAGAGGGCGGCAGGGTGCGCGACGACTGGCTCGGGGAGCGGCCCCGGGTACCGGTGGACCACGTCACCCGGTCCCAGATCCTGCTGTTCACGATCGACTACGCCCTCGGGCGGATGGTCGAGTCGTGGGGGGTGCGCCTGGCCGCGCTGCTCGGCCACAGCGTCGGAGAGATGGCCGGAGCGGTCCTGGCAGGCGTGTTCACCGTGTCTGACGCCGCCCGCCTGATGTGGGACCGGGTGACCCGGCTCGCCGAGGGGCCGGCCGGCGGGATGGTCGCGGTGGCGGCGGCTCCCGACACGCTCACGCCCTACCTGCGCGGCGACGTGGTGGTGGGTGCGCACAACGCACCCCGTCAGACGGTGCTGGCCGGCCCGGAACCGGAACTGGGCGAGGTCACCGACGTGTTGCGGAAGCAGGGCCTGGTGTGCAGGACCGTTCCGTCCTCGACGCCGTTCCACAGCCCGGTGCTGGCGCCGCTCGCCGCCCACGCCGAGCCGGTCTTCGCCGCGGTGCGGGCGCGGCCGCCCGCGCTCCCGCTGATCTCCGGCTATACGGCCGCCCCGCTCACCTCTGATCAGGCCGCCGACCCGGCGTGGTGGTCTTCCCATCCGGCCGCGCCGGTCCGGTTCTGGCCCGCGCTGGACCATCTGCTGCGCGGCCCGGGCAGGCTCCTCGTGGAGTGCGGACCCGGCCGGGGGCTGACCGCCGTCGCCCGCAGGCACCCGGCCGTGCTGGCCGGACGCAGCCAGGTGCTGCCGCTGCTGCCCTCCGGACCGGCAGATCGGGCCGAAGCGCGCGAGTGTCTGGCCGCGGCGCGATCCGTCCTGACCTCCGTCGCTTGACCGGCTCGCGTATCCGGCCGACCGGGTTTCCCGCCCGGTCCCCCTGTAGAGAGGCTGCGATGACGACCACGGAGACATCGGCCCCGGCCTTCGCGCCGGCGCCCACGACACCACTCGTGCCGGACGTACGGCAGCGGGTCGCCGAACTCGGCGCGCTGCGCACCCGGGTGCACGCGGGGCCGGGGGAGAAGGCCACCGAGGCCCAGCACGCGCGTGGGAAGCTGACCGCCCGTGAGCGGATCGACCTGCTGCTGGATCCGGGGACCTTCCACGAGGTGGAGTCGTTCCGCCGGCATCGGGCCACAGGTTTCGGCCTGGAGTCGAAGCGACCGTACACGGACGGGGTCGTCACCGGCTGGGGCGAGGTCGAGGGCCGGACCGTCTTCGTCTACGCCCACGACTTCCGCATCTTCGGCGGCGCGCTCGGCGAGGCACACGCGGAGAAGATTCACAAGATCATGGACATGGCGCTCGCCGCCGGCGCCCCGTTGGTGTCGCTGAACGACGGGGCCGGCGCCCGTATCCAGGAGGGTGTCTCGGCGCTCGCCGGGTACGGCGGCATCTTCCGCCGCAACACTCGGGCCTCGGGTGTGATTCCGCAGATCAGCGTGATGCTCGGCCCGTGCGCCGGGGGAGCGGCCTACAGCCCGGCGCTGACCGATTTCGTGTTCATGGTGCGCGGCACGTCGCAGATGTTCATCACCGGCCCGGACGTCGTGAAGGCTGTCACCGGCGAGCAGATCACCCAGAACGGCCTGGGTGGCGCGGACGTGCACGCGGGGACGTCCGGGGTATGCCACTTCGCCTTCGACGACGAGGAGTCCTGTCTCACCGAGGTCCGCTACCTGTTGAGCTTGTTGCCGCAGAACAACCGTGAGCGCCCGCCCCGGGCCGCCACCGGCGACCCGGCCGACCGGCGGTCACCTGCTCTGCTGGACCTGGTGCCGGCAGAGGGGAACCGGCCGTACGACATGCGTGAGGTGATCTCCGAACTGGTCGACGACGGCGAGGTGCTGGAGGTCCACGAGCGGTGGGCCCCCAACGTCCTGTGCGTCCTGTCCCGCCTGGCCGGCGAGACGGTCGGCATCGTCGCGAACCAGCCGCTGTCCCTCGCGGGCGTGCTGGACATCAAGGCGTCCGAGAAGGCGGCCCGATTTGTTCAGATGTGCGACGCCTTCAATATTCCGCTGGTCACCCTGCTGGATGTTCCTGGCTTCCTGCCCGGAGTCGAGCAGGAGCACGACGGGATCATCCGGCACGGCGCCAAATTGCTGTATGCCTACTGCGATGCCACCGTGCCGAGGATCTCGGTGATCCTTCGCAAGGCGTACGGCGGCGCGTACATCGTCATGAACTCCCAGTCCATCGGCGCCGACCTGACCTTCGCCTGGCCCACCAACGAGATCGCGGTGATGGGCGCCGAAGGAGCCGCCAACGTCATCTTCCGGCGCCAGATCGCGCAGGCCGAGAATCCCGAGACGACGCGTGCCCGGCTGGTCGGGGAGTACAAGGCGGAACTCATGCATCCCTACTACGCGGCGGAGCGCGGCCTGGTGGACGACGTCATCGATCCTGTCGGCACCCGGCAGGCGCTCGTCTCCGCCCTGGCAATGCTCCGTACGAAGCACGCGGAACTGCCGCCTCGTAAGCACGGCAACCCACCGTTGTGAGGCCCTGGCTCCTGCTGGGTGTTTTCGTCGCGGTGCTGAGCATGGTGACGTACGCCGACAACGACGAGCGGATCCTGGCCGAGCAGAAACTCGCCGGCCCGCTCTCGGACCAGTCGGCCAGCAGCTGACCGGTCTCGCGGGTGCGTGGATGGTGGGCTCCCTGGACGCGGACCATGTCGGCCGGCACATCCCTGAGTCGGGTCGTCGCGGTGGTGTGATCCCCGGCGCTGTACAGCAGTTCGGCCCGCTGCCGCCGGAGGCGCAGCGAGCGTGGGTGATCGGTGCCGAAGACCCGCTCGACGGCTTCCTGAAGCTGCTCGAGTTGTTCCACCGCCGCTGCGGTCTCTCCGGCCACACCGCGCCAGAAGGCCAGGTTGGCGCGGTGGGTCAGGGTGGTGGGGTGCTCGGGACCCCGCGCGAGTTCGGCGTCGTCGGCCGCCGTGACGAGCTGCTCGACCGCCAGGCCGTGGTCTCCGGCCATCCCGTGCCAGTAGGCGAGGTTGTGCCGGGCGACGAGGGTGTCGTGGTGCAGTCGGGCCAGGACGCCGATCAGTCCGTCCACCGCCCTTCGGTAGGTGGCGACGGCCGATCGCACGTCACCTGTCTCCCCGATCCACCGGCTGAGGTCGGCGAGGCCCCGGAGGGTCGACGGATGGCGTGGTCCGAGGCTGCGCTCCAGGTCCAGGGCGAGAGCGGCGTAGGCCTCGCGGGCGCCCTCCGCGTCCCCCGACAGGCCGCGACACAGGGCGACGTGTTCCTCGGCGGTGAACACGCCCACGGGGATCACCCGGACGTCCGGGCGAAGCAGCGTGGCGTCCCGCCGACGTGACTGCCCGCTGGTCCATTCGCCGAGCCGGCGTGCGTTGACGGCGACGCGGCGCCCGGACGGCAGGACCACCGCGCCGGCCCGCCGGGCCAGGGCCTCGTCCGACATGTCCGGCAGTCGGCGACGCAGCCGGGTGAGTTCCGCGGCGAAGACCAGCCGAGGAGCATCGGTTCCGTGCTCGCCCATCTGCACCCCCCTGTCCACCGCAGAGTAGCCACCTCCCGACCCGGCGACATGGTGCCCAACGACCAGTTCTGCATGGATTTCTCCACCGGGTCGATGAGGACCTCGGCGGGGGCGCGTGACGACGTGGCGCGCGCGGGCGTCGGCGCGACCTGGTGGGCGCAGGTGTCGGCTGCGGCGAGGTGGAGGGTGGCACGGACGACGGCGGCGGGCAGGGCGGCGAGGGTCGCGTCGGGGAACCAGTGGTGCGGCGCGGGCCGGCCGGGCTTGGTGAGGCGGTGCCGCGGGACCAGGACGGCCGCAGTGCCGAGCGCGGGCAGCAGGAGGTGCCGGACCAGCCGGAGACACGGGCGTGCGGTAGCGCGGACGAGGCTTTTGTGCGATATACAGGCATTTGGGGACCACGTTTGCCGTCAGGCCTGATGCTCTGGAGTCCTCCCGATGACGTCGATGAGTCAGCTGCCATGAGCCCCCACCCGACACGGGGGCGGATCACGGTGCTGGACGCCTACGACATCCGGTTTCCCACGTCGCTTCGGCTCGAAGGGTCGGACGCCATGCATCCCGATCCGGATTACTCGGCGTCCTATGTGATCATCCGCACCGATGCCGGGGACGGACTGGAGGGGCACGGTTTCTGCTTCACCATCGGCCGGGGCAACGAGGTCGAGGTGGCGGCGATCGACGCGTTGCGCCCGTATGTGGTGGGGCTGCGGCTGGGAGAGGTCCTGTCCGACCTCGGGGGGTTCTGCCGCTCGCTCGTCGGCGACGGTCAGCTGCGCTGGCTGGGGCCGGAGAAGGGCGTGATGCACATGGCCATCGGGGCCGTCGTGAACGCCGTGTGGGATCTGTACGCCAAGCGGGAGGGGAAGCCGCTGTGGAAGGTGCTGGCCGGCCTGTCGCCCGAGCAGGTGGTCGCGTTGATCGATTTCCGCTATCTCGAAGACGCGCTGACCCCCGATGAGGCGCTGGGGATTCTGCGGCGGGCGCGGGGCGGGAGGCAGGAGCGGGAGGCGCGGCTGCTCGCTGCGGGGTATCCGGCGTACGCCACGTCCCCCGGCTGGCTCGGTTACCCCGACGGCAAGGTCGCCCGGTTGGCCCGGGAGGCCGTGGACAGCGGGTTCGGGCAGATCAAACTCAAGGTCGGCGCCGATCCGGAAGACGATGAGCGGCGGTGCCGTACCGCGCGGGCGACGATCGGCCCCGAGGTGCGGATGGCGCTGGACGCCAACCAGCGCTGGGGGGTCGACGAGGCGGTCGGGTGGATCCGGCGGCTGGCGGAGTTCGACCCGTACTGGATCGAGGAGCCGACCAGCCCGGACGACGTTCTCGGTCTCGCGGCGATCCGCCGGGAGGTGGCGCCGGTGCGGGTGGCGACCGGTGAACACGTGCACAACCGCGTGATGTTCAAGCAGCTGCTCCAGGCGGAGGCGCTCGACTTCCTGCAGGTGGACGCCTGCCGGGTCGGGGGAGTCAACGAGAACCTGGCGATCCTCCTGCTCGCGGCCAAGTTCGGGATCCCGGTGTGTCCGCACGCGGGTGGGGTGGGCCTGTGCGAGCTCGTGCAGCACTTGGCGATGTTCGACTATCTGGCGGTCTCCGGCACCCTCGAGGACCGGGTCATCGAGTATGTGGATCATCTGCACGAGCACTTCCTCGACCCCGCCGTGATCGTCCGGGGGCGGTACGCGGCCCCGGCCGTCCCCGGGTTCAGCTCGGAGATGCGGCGGGAGTCGCTCGCCGCGTACGCGTTCCCCGGTGGCGCCGCCTGGCAGGGCCCGTACGACGTGCCTCCGGCCGAGGGCCGCCCGGCATGAACCCCGGCGGAGAATTCCAGGGACTGGCCGCGGTCGTCACCGGCGGGGCGTCCGGGATCGGCCTGGCCACCGCCGAGACCTTGGCCGCGAGGGGGTGCCGGGTGGCCGTGCTCGACCGGAGTCCTGGGTCCGTGCCCGCATGGCTGCACCCGGTACAGGCCGATGTCGGGGAGGCCGTCTCGGTGGCCGACGCCGTGAGCCGGGTGGCGGACCTGTTCGGGGGCCTGGATGTGCTGGTCAACAACGCCGGCATCGGCGCACTGGGCACCGTCGAGGACAACGCGGACGAGGAATGGCACCACGTGCTGGACATCAATGTGCTCGGCATCGTCCGCACCACCCGGGCGGCACTGCCTCATCTGCGCCGGTCTCCGAGCGCGTCCATCGTCAACACCTGCTCGGTCGCGGCGCTGGCCGGGCTGCCGCAGCGGGCGCTGTACGCGGCCAGCAAGGGCGCGGTGCTCGGGCTGACCCTGGCGATGGCCGCCGACCACAGCGGCGAGGGCATCCGCGTCAACTGCGTCAACCCGGGAACCGTGGACACCCCCTGGGTGCAGCGGCTGCTCGAGCACTCCGACGACCCGGAGGCCGAACGCGCCGCTCTCGCCGCCCGTCAGCCCACCGGCCGTCTGGTGACCGCCCAGCAGGTCGCGGACGCCATCGCGTATCTCGCCGGGCCGCTGGCCGGTGCCACCACCGGGACGGCACTCGCCGTGGACGGAGGGATACACGGCATCCGCACGCGTCCGGATTCCTTCCACTGACATGACCAGCCACTGACCGCTTACTCGGAGCCGAGCACCATGAAGCGACGCATCGCTGCTGTCGGAACAGCCCTCGCACTCGGCTGCGGGCCGGCCGTCACCGCCTGTGGTGGCGGCACGAGCAGCACCACCGAGACCGCTTCGGGCAAGGTCGGGGTCGTGCTGCCGCTGCTCACCTCACCGTTCTGGGAGTCCTACGACTCCTACGTCCCCGAGCAGGCCGCCGACCAGGACGTCCGTGTGCTTCGGACGGTGAACTCCGACTCCGATCCGAGCAAACAGATCACCGACATCCAGAATCTGCTCGCCCAGGACGTGAAGGGCCTGGTCGTGTCGCCGCTGGACTCCGCGGCGATCGTCGCCGGGCTGGATGCCGCGCGGCGCAAGGGCGTGCCGGTGGTCGCCGTCGACGTGGCGCCGGACAAGGGCAAGGTCGCGATGGTGGTCAGGGCCGACAACCGTGCCTTCGGCGAGAAGGCCTGTCGGCAGCTCGGCGACGCGGTGAAAACGGGCAAGGTCGTGCAGATCCAGGGAGATCTGGCGTCGGTCAACGGACGGGACCGGTCGGAGGCGTTCAGCGCGTGCATCAAGAAGAACTACCCCGGCATCAGGGTGCTGGACATCCCCGCCGTCTGGAAGGCGGAAAGAGCGGCGTCCGGTCTGGAGGCGCTGTACACCGCCAACCCCGACATCAAGGGCATCTACCTGCAGTCCGGCGGCGTGTATCTGGCCCCCACGCTGAGCACGCTGCGGCGGCACGACGCGCTGGTGGCGGCCGGCAGTCCCCGGCACATCGCGATCGTCTCCAACGACGGCATCCCGCAGGAGCTGGATGCGATCCGCAAGGGGCTGATCGACGCGACGGTCTCCCAGCCGGCCGACCAGTACGCCAAGTACGGCATCTTCTACATCAGGCGGGCGATGGACGGCCAGACCTTCCGCCCCGGCCCGACCGACCACGACAGCACCATCGTCCGGCTGCCCAGCGGAATCCTGGAGGACCAGCTCCCGGCACCGCTGGTGACCGAGGCCAATGCCGACGACGCGTCGCTGTGGGGCAACCAGATCGGCAAGAGCTCCTGATCACCCGGAAGACCGCCTCCCCGGGGCCCCAGGAAGCGAGAGCGCGATGAACCGGACGCCACCGACCCACCCCCGCGACGGCGCCGGTCGCCGCGTGGTGGCCGAGGCCCACGGAATCGGGAAGCGCTACGGGCCCACGGTGGCCCTGGACGACGTGCGGATCGCCGTCCGGGCCGGTGAGTCGCACGCCCTGGTCGGCCGGAACGGGGCCGGCAAGTCGACCCTGGTGGCCATCCTGACCGGACTGCAGCGGCCGGACCGCGGCGTCGTCCTGTTCGACGGCGAACCCGCGCCCGGCCTGGCGGACCGTGAGGCGTGGCAGCGGCGGGTCGCCTGCGTCTACCAGCAGTCGACGATCATCCCTGATCTCACGGTCGCCGAGAACCTCTACGTCAACCGGCAACCCACGGTTCGTGGCCGGGTGATCAGCTGGCGGCGGATGCGCGCGGCGGCCCGCGAACTGCTGGACGAATGGGGTGTGGAGGTCGACGAGAACGTGCCGGCCGGCGGGCTCACCGTCGAGGACGCCAAGATGGTGGAGATCGCACGGTCGATCTCGCGCGGAACCCGGTTCATCGTTCTGGACGAACCGACCGCTCATCTGGACAGCCGGGCGATCGACCGGCTGTTCACCCATGTCCGGCGGCTGCAACGGGCCGGAATCACCTTTCTCTACATCTCCCACCATCTGGAGGAGGTCTACGACGTCTGCCAGGTCGTCACCGTCCTGCGGGACGCCCGCTGGATCACCACGGCGCCCGTGGGCGAGCTGGGCAGGAGCGAACTCGTCCAGGCGATGACCGGAGAGCGGGGCGTGGGCGCGGGCCCCGGATCCGGCGTGGTCCGGTCGCGGCCGACGGACCACGCGCCCGTGGCCGTACGGGTGGACCGGCTGAGCGGCCCGCATTTCACAGACGTCAGCTTCGCCGTCCGGTCCGGGGAGACGGTGGGGCTGACCGGGCTCGCGGGCTCGGGGAGCCGTCAGGTCGCCGAGGCGGTGGCAGGGCTGTACCGGCCCGACAGCGGGCGGATCGAGGTGCTCGGCCGTCCGACGCGGCCGGGCAGCGTCGCCTCGGCACTCGCGGCGGGCGTGGGCTGTGTGCCGCGCGACCGGCACCACGAAGGGCTGGTACCGGAACTGTCGGTGGCAGAGAACGCCTCCCTGACCATCACGGACCGGCTGGGGCGACTGGGCGTGATCTCGCACCGGGCCAGGGACGCCTTCGCCCGGCGGACGATCACGGGTCTCGACATCACGACGGACGGTCCGGCCCAGCCGGTCAAGGACTTGTCGGGCGGCAATCAGCAGAAGGTCGTCATGGGCCGGGCGCTGGCCAGTGAGCCGGGGGTGCTGGTGCTCATCAACCCGACGGCGGGTGTCGACGTGAAGTCCAAGCGGGCGCTGCTGGCGGTCGTCGACCGGGCCAGGGCCGCGGGACGTGCGGCGATCGTCGTCTCGGACGAACTGGCGGACCTGCGGACCTGCGACCGCGTCCTGGTGATGTTCAACGGCTCTGTCGCCGCCGAGTACACAGTCGGCTGGACCGACGAAGAACTGGTGGCCTCGATCGAAGGGGTCAGCACCGGCCATGAATGACACCGCGCCGAACGGCCCGATGCCCGGTGGCAGGCCTGATCCGGCGGTCCACCGCCCCGTCCGCGCGATCGCCCTGGTCCGGATCCGCGACCTGGCGCTGTTGCCCGCGGTGCTTCTGCTGCTGGTCATCGGTGCGGTCAGCAACGAGAGCTTCCTCGAGCGGGACAACCTGCTGAACGTGCTCAGTGCCTCCTCGGCGCTCGGGCTGCTGGTGCTCGCCGAGGCGGTGATCCTGATCAGCGGCAAGATCGACCTCTCGCTGGAGTCGGTCGCGGGGATCGCTCCGGCCCTCGGCTTCATGACCGTGATCCCGGCCGCCTCGGCGGGTTTCGGCAGCGAGCTGCCCGCCTGGTTCGGCCTGCTGATCATTCCGCTCGCCGGAGCGCTGATCGGGGGCGTGAACGGTCTGCTGATCGTCAAGCTCCAGCTCAACGCCTTCATCGTGACCCTGGCGATGAACATCGTGCTGCGCGGAGTCCTGGTCGGCATGGTGTCCGGCAAGACCCTGTTCGAGGCCCCGGCGGCGTTCTTCGCCCTGGGGTCCGACAACTGGCTCGGCATCCCCGTCTCCGTATGGGTGACCGGCGCCTGTTTCGCCGGCGCCGGGTGGGCGCTGCACTACCACCGTCTGGGACGCGCGGTGTACGCGGTGGGCGGCAACGCCCCGGCTGCGCGGGCGGCCGGCATCCGCGCCGACCGGGTGGCCTGGGGAGTTCTGGTCATCGGCGGGACGCTGGCCGCGCTGGCGGGTCTGGTGATCGCCGGACGGGTCGGGGCGATCAACGCCAATCAGGGCCAGAACCTGATCTTCACCGTGTTCGCGGCCGCTGTCATCGGCGGCATCAGCCTGAACGGCGGCAAGGGTTCCCTGGCCGGGGCGTTGCTCGGGGTCCTGCTGCTGGGAATGCTGGAGAACCTGCTCACCCTGGCGCAGGTGTCGTCCTTCTGGATCCAGGCCATCTACGGCGCGATCATCCTGGTGGCGCTGATGATCGCCCGGCTCACCACCGGCGAGGGCCAGGAGTAGCGCACGGGCCGGGCAGCGAGTGGCGCACTCGCCGGACAGTTCGGAGGGCGCAGCGACGTGTCATACGCCCTAGAATGTCGGATATGCCATCCGCCAGATAGGACGGCTGCCATGGTGTTCCACAGGGAGGTAACACCGGACGGAACGCATGGACCGTTCGAGACGGCGAACGTGGCTGCCGCGGTGATCGACGCGAAGGGCAAGGTCATCGGCTGGACAGGGGCAGCTGAGCGGCTCCTGGGGTATGGCGCGGCGGAAATCCTCGACTGCTCCGCGGCAACGCTGCTGGCGCAGTCCGAAGACGCTGCACGGGCGGCCGGGGTCGCCGAGGAGTGCGGGACCCGGGAGAGCTGGGGCGGCCTGGTGGGCGCCCGGCACCGGGACGGCCGCCGTCTCGAGGTCGGGCTGCGGGTGACCGCGATGTCCGACACCGACGACCGCAAAGCCTGGCTCGTATCGGCGATCGATGTGTCGAAGGCCCCGACCTGGGCGGTCAGCGGGGAGGTGCTGGAGGCTTTTCTCACCCGCTCACCCCTGGGTATGGCCGTGCTGAGCCCGGACCTGCGGTACGTGTGGTTGAACGACACCCTGGAGCGCTACGGCGGCGTGCCGCGCGATGAGCGGCTCGGGCGCCGGATGTCGGACTCGTTGCCGGGCCTGGACACCGAGGCGCTCGAAGCGCAGATGCGGCGGGTGCTGGAGACCGGCGTGCCGGTCATCGATTACGAGTACCGCGGCTGGACCTGGGCGGATCCGCACCAGGAACACGCCTACTCCACCTCGTTCTTCCGTCTCGACGCCCCGGACGGCAGCCCGCTGGGCGTGTGCTACATGGGTATGGACGTCACCGACAGATGGCGGGCCCGGGAGCGCCTGGCCCTGCTCAGCGAGGCCAGCGCCTGCATCGGGGGCACGCTGAACGTGATGCAGACCGCCCAGGAGCTGGCCGACTTCTCGGTGCCGAGGCTCGCCGACTTCGTGACCGTCGATCTGCTGGAGGCGGTGCTGCACGGCGATGAACCCGGTTCGGGGCCGGCCGACAGCACGTCCCTGGTGCGGCGTGCCGGGCAGCAGTCGATCCACGAGGGCTGCCCGGAGTCGGTGATCGACACCGGCGACTTGATCGACGCGCCCAGGTCCTCGCCGTACTACGAGAGCATGGTCAACGGCAGGCCGGTGCTGGAACCGTTCATGGACCCGGCCACCGCCCCGTGGGTCGCGCAGGACCCGGCGCGGGCCAGGAGCATCGCGGAGTTCGGGATGCACTCGGTGATGTGGGTGCCGCTGTCCGCGCGCGGCGCCGTGCTGGGGGTGGCCACCTTCGTCCGGACGGAGCATCCGCAGCCGTTCGAGGAGGACGACCTGCTGCTCGCCGAGGAGCTGGTCGGCCGGGCCGCTGTGTGGGTGGAGAACGCCCGCCGCTACACCCGTGAGCACGCCGCGGCGCTGGCCCTGCAGCGCAGTCTGCTCCCGCGGGGGCTGAACGGCGGGACGGCCATGGAGGTGGCCTCGCGCTATCTGCCGGCCGATGCCCGGGAGGGGGTGAGCGGCGACTGGTTCGACGTGATCCAGCTGTCCGGCGCCCGGGTCGCCCTGGTCGTCGGTGACGTCGTCGGGCACGGCCTCAACGCCGCGGCGACCATGGGCAGGCTGCGTACCGCCGTACAGACGCTCGCCGACATGGACCTGCCACCCGATGAGCTGCTGGCTCACCTGGACGACCTGGTGATCCGCCTGACGGAGGAGAAGGGCGGCGACGACGAGCCCATCGCCACCGCGGTGCTGGGCGCCACCTGCCTCTATGCCGTCTACGACCCGGTCACCCAGCTGTGCACCATGGCCCGGGCCGGACATCCGCCGCCCGCCGTGGTCCTGCCCGGCGGCAAGGTCGTCTTCCCGGACCTTCCGGCGGGTCCTCCGCTGGGCCTCGGCTCGTTGCCCTTCGAGTCCGCCGAGATCTCCCTCCCCGGGGGAAGCCTGATCGCCCTCTACACCGATGGCCTCATCGAGTCCAGCGACCAGGACATCGACGTCGGGCTGTCCCGCCTCAGCGACGTGCTCGCGCAGTCCGGCCTGCCGCCGGAGGAGCTGTGCTCGGTGGTCGTGGACCATCTGCTGATCGGCCCGCAGACCGACGATGTCGCTCTGCTCCTGGCCCGGCCGCATGCGCTGGGTGCCGACCGGGTCGTCTCGTGGGACCTGCCGACGGATCCGGCGATCGTCGCGGGCGCCAGGGAGCTGGCCGTCCGCGCGTTGCTCGGATGGCAGCTGGACGACCTGGTGACGACCACGGAACTCGTGGTCAGCGAGTTGGTCACCAACGCCATCCGGCATGGCACCGGACCCGTCAGGCTGCGCATGATCCGGCACGACAAGTTGATCTGCGAGGTGTCCGACACCAGCAACACCTCGCCTCGGATGGGCCATGCGCGGACCACCGACGAGGGCGGCCGGGGGCTGTTCCTGGTCGCGCAGCTGACCCGCCGTTGGGGTACGCGCTACACCCCGGCCGGAAAGATCATCTGGGCCGAGCAGGACCTCCCGGGCGAGTGGGCCACCAGGGCGGGGGCCGACGGCCCGGGTGCTTGAAAGTCCCTGTCCGGCGGGGCTGTCCACGGTGTGAGCGAGAAGGGATCCGGTGCGAGCGCGAAGCAATGGAACCCCGGGCCGACGGCATCCGGCCCGGGGTTCTTGCGTGCTTCAGCGGGTGGTTTCCCGTTCGACCGGCAGCCACAGTTCGGCGTCCGCCTCCCCGCCGTCGGGGGACAGGCGGGTGCGGAGGATCTCCGGGCCGGGGCGGGTGCGGTAGGGGTTGGACGGGAACCACTCGGTGTACACGTCGTGCCAGAGGCGCTGGATGGCCTCAGGCGCGGGTCCCGAGGTGGTGAAGACCGCCCAGGTGCCCGGCGGTACCGGAAGGGTGGTGGTGCCTTCGGGGACCGGGCCCGGAGCCGGGTCCGAGGTGATCACGGCGTGGTAGTAGTCGAGTTCCGTGCCCTCCGCGCGGCCCGGGTCCAGGTCGTCGCAGACCGCGACGAGACCTTGCGGCTCTTGGTCGCACCATTTCTCCAGCTGGTCCACGGCGGCCTTGTCGAGGCCCCGGACGAAGTCGATGATCGCCTGGTTCGGGCCTGAGTGGATCAGGGGGACCCGGGTCTTGAAGCCCGTGACGGTGAAGGCCGGGCGGTCCATGACGCGGTAGTGCATGCTGTTGCTCCCTTCGACGGTGAGGCGGAAGGTCAACCGGGGCTGGGAGACGAGCGCGGCGCCGGTGCGACGGGCCTCGCCCGGGCCCACGCCGTGCATCGCGCGGAACGCCCGCGCGAACGCCTCGCCGGAGCCGTAGCCGTAGCGGACCGCGATCTCCAGCAGCGTCGCGTCCCCCGCCAGCACTTCCGCCCCCGCGACGGTCAGCCGACGGCGGCGGATGTACTCCGACAGAGGCATGCCGGCCAGGGCCGAGAACATGCGGCGCAGGTGGTACTCCGAGGTGCACGCCGTACGCGCCAGGTCCGCCACGTCGACGGTGTCGGCGAGGTCCCGCTCTATCCGGTCCATCGCCTGGTTCAGCCGGTCCAGCACGTCCGGTCTCCTTCCTTCCGTCCCTCACGCTAGGCAGCGCGTGCCCTGCCGCACCCGACCTCCTGTGCCCGCTTTGGTCGGGTCCCCCCCTGCGCTGAACGGCGTAGGCGCACCGCCGTCCGGCAGGCGTCCTTGAGACGTCCCTACCGTGAACGGCTAGCATCGCCCGTCAATCAGTCAGCTGCCGACCGGTACGAGGTGAGGACATGGGGGCGCCCAGGATCGCCGTCGCCGTGGTGACGATGGGCAATCGGCCCGACGAGGTCGACGCCCTGCTGGAGTCCGTGGCCAAGCAGGACGTGCCGCCCGAGCGGATCGTCGTCGTCGGCAACGGCTGCCCGCTGCCCGACTTCGCCCGCCGGCTCTCGCTGCCCGGCGAGGTCACCACCGTCGAGCTCGACGAGAACCTCGGCTGCCCCGGCGGGCGCAACGCCGCCCTGGCGCGGCTGCGGGAGTTCGGCGACATCGACGTCGTGGTGGACCTGGACGACGACGGACTGCTCGTCGACCCCGACGTGCTGCGCCGCGTGCGGGATCTGTTCGCCGCCGACGATCGGCTCGGCATCGTCGGCTTCCGCATCGCCGACGAACTCGGCGAGACGCAGCAGCGGCACGTGCCCCGCCTCGGCAACTCCGATCCCCACCGGGGTGGTTACGTCACCGGTTTCCTCGGCGGCGGACACGGGCTGCGGATGGCGATGCTCGACGAGGTCGGCGACTGGCCCGCCGAGTTCTTCTTCGCGCACGAGGAGACCGACCTCGCGTGGCGGGCGGTGGATGCCGGGTGGCGGATCCTGTACGCGCCCGAGCTGCTGCTCCGGCACCCCAGGACCTCACCCGCCCGGCACGCCATCTACTACCGGGTGAACGCCCGCAACCGGGTCTGGCTGGCCCGGCGCCGGCTGCCGCTCCCGCTCGTTCCCGTCCATCTGGGCGTGTGGGTGCTGCTCACCCTTGCCCGCAACCGGTCCGGCGCCGGGCTGCGCGCCTGGTTCGGCGGATTCGTGGAGGGCGTACGGGAACCGGCGGGGGAGCGGCGGCCCATGCGGTGGCGGACAGTGTGGCGGCTGACCCGGCTGGGACGGCCACCCGTGATCTGACCCGCCGTCTGTCAGGTGACGCGCCGTCTGTCAGGTGACGTGCCGCGGCGGAGAGATGGAGAGGGCCCCGGCCGTTCACCTCGCCGACCGGGACCCGGACCCGGCCGCGGCGGCGACACTCCCCCGAGTTGCGCGTCCAGACGCGCGCACCGCCGGGCCAGATCCGATGCAGTGATCACATCAGGCTTTGCCAACGGATCGCTAACATGTGGCCAACGCTTCGCCGTTGGGTCATCCGCCGATCGGCCGGAAGTCGCCGAACCGAGGCGGAGGACGGCCAGGGGTACCGGCTGTTCCCGACGCGGCAGGTGAAGGCCGGGTGGCGGAATTCCGTCGCCCGGGGGTGGAAACCCGCCAAGGCGGGGTGCACGGGGGGTAGTGGCGCGATGATGCGGTTCGGGCTGTTGGGGCCGCCGGTGCTGTTCCGCGACGATCAAAGCGGGTCCCGCAGCGACGCCACGCCCGTGGCGAGCGCCAAGTCCCGTGCCCTGCTCGCCACGTTGCTCCTCGACGCCGGACGTGTCGTCCCCGCTGAAGCGCTCGAGGACGCACTGTGGGGCGGGGCGCCGCCCGTTTCCGCCCGGGCCTCGCTGCACAATCACATCGCCCGGTTGCGGCGGCTGCTCGACGACCCAGGACGGCTGCGCACCGTGCCGTCCGGATACGTGCTGCGGCTGGACGAGGGCGAGCTGGACGTCCACGTCTTCGAGCGGCACCTCTCCGCAGCGCGTGCCGCGCACACCGGCCGGGCATGGGAGCAGGTCGTGCGCGAGTGCGCGGCCGCGCTCGGGCTGTGGCGGGGCGCGCCGCTCGCCGGGCTGGCGCCCGAGGTGGGCGGGTACGCCTTCGCGCAGCGGCTGGACGAGGCCCGGCTGTTGCTGCTGGAGTGGCGCTACGACGCGGAGCTGGCGCTGGGCGGGCCGCGGCTGCACGGGCTGGTGCCGGAGCTGGCTGCGCTGACGGGCGAGTATCCGCTGCGGGAGGCCTACCACCGGCAGCTGATGCTCGCCCTGCACCGCACCGGCCGCCAGGCCGAGGCCCTGGCCGTCCACCGGGACCTGCGGACTCGCCTCGTCGGCCGGCTCGGCATCGAGCCGGGGGCGGGGGTGCGGGAAGCGCATGTCGAGGTGCTGCGGGGGGCCGTGGGCGAGGGAGGTGCGGAGGAACCGGGCGACAACGGCAGGACGCGGATGCGTCCGGTCGGCACCGCGTCCCCCGGCGACCCGGGCGGACCCGTGCCTCACCCGGGGTCACCCAACGACCCGGGCGGGTCGCTGTCTCAAGCCGCCCCGTCCAGTAGCCCGGGCGGGCAGGTGTCTCGCGCCGGGGCACCCGGTGTATCGGGCGAGCGGGTGCCTCCCCTTGTGCCACCCGGCGCGGGCGGACCCGTGCCTACCCCCGGCCAACTGCCCCCGGCTCCGGCCCCTTTCGTCGGCCGCGGCGCCGTACGCGGCTCCCTGCACCGGGCACTCACGGCACCCGGCCCCCACCCCGTCGCCGTCATCAGCGGCATGGCCGGCGTCGGCAAGAGCGCGCTCGCCCTGGAGGTCGCCCACCAGGTGGCGGAACGTTTCCCTGACGGGCAGTTGCACCTCCACCTGCACGGCGCCTCCCCGGGCCGGACGCCTCTCACCCCCGGCCAGGCGCTCACCGCGCTGCTGGGCGACCTCGGCACCGAGCCCTGCCGCATCCCCGAGCAGCCGGACTCCGCCGCCGCGTTGCTCCGGTCGCTGCTCGCGCCGACCCGCACGCTGCTGGTGCTGGACGACGCCGCGAGCGCCGCGCAGGTACGGCCGCTGCTGCCGGGCGGTTCGGGTTGCGCGGTGATCGTCACCAGCCGTTCGCCGCTGACCGCCCTCGACGGCGCGGCCCGGATCCCGCTCGTCCCGTTGCCGGACGAGGAGAGCGCCGAACTCCTGCGCAGCGCCTCGGGCCGCGACGGCCTGGACGGCACGGACGCCGCCCGGCGCCTCGCCGAGCTCACCGGCGGGCTCCCGCTGGCCCTGCGGGCCCTCGCCGCGCGGCTCGCCGCCCGCCGGGCCCTGACCCCCGAGACCCTCGCCGGCCAACTCGCGACCGCTGAGGGGCGGTTGCGCCACCTGGAGTACGACGACCTGAGCGTCCGCCGTTCCCTGGCCGTCGCCTACGACGCACTCGCCGCCTCCGAGCGCGAGGCCGACCGGGACGCGGCCCGCACCCTGCGCGGTATCGGCACGCTCGACCTGCCCACCTACGGCGTCTCCCTCCTCGCCCGTCTCACCGGCATCGGCGAACCCCGCACCGAGGCGGCCCTCGACCGCCTCCTCGACGTGGCCCTGCTGGAGGAGACGGCGTACGGCCGCTACGTTCCGCACGTCCTGGTGCGTGACTTCGCCCGTGAACGGGCCGGAGAGCGGGGCGCCGTCGTCACCGCCGGCACGGCGCTGCACTGGTACGCCGCTGCCGCCGAGCAGATCCTCGCCGCCACCGTGGGACCCGGCCTCGGCCAGGACGACATCCCTCCCGGATCCGCAGCTGCGTGAACACGGAGCCGCGCGAGCTCCTGGCGTCCGGAGGATCACTTGGCGTCCGCGTAGCACTCCACCACGGCTGTCGTGAACGGGAACCGCACCGGCGTCTCCCCGAAGGTCAGCCGCCCGGCCAGGGCCGCCGCCTCGCGGATCGCCGCCACGACCGTCTCGGCCTCCTCCGCGGGGCAGTGCACGATCACCTCGTCGTGCTGGAAGAAGACCAGCTCGGCCGCCAGCTCCGCACAGGTCCTGCGCAGCGCGGCGAGCAGCAGCAGCGCCCAGTCGGCGGCGCTGCCCTGGACGACGAAGTTGCGGGCGAAGCGGCCTCGGGCGCGGGCGTTGGTGGAGGCGTACCCGGGCACCCACTGTCCGCCGTCCGGCTGGTCGTCCTCCCCGGAACCCCCGGAGCCAGAACCGGAGCCGGAACTTACGGCAGCCGTCGGGATGCCCGCTTCCTCGGTCGCGTCGTCCGTCCCCCGGGCCGCCGGCGGACAGGTGCGGCCGAGCCAGGTCCGCACGAGCCGGCCCTCCTCACCGGCCCGGGCCGCGTCGTCGACGTAGGCCACGGCTCTGGGGAAGCGGCGTCTGAGTGCCGCGAGGTTCTTCAGGCCGTCGCCGGAGGTCTGGCCGTAGACCGCGCCGAGCACGGCGAGTTTGGCCTGGGAGCGGTCGCCGGAGAAGGCCCGGTCGGAGACCGACTGGTACAGGTCGCTCTCCCGCCCGGCCACCTCCATCAGGCCCGGGTCGCGGGAGATCGCGGCGAGGACGCGGGGTTCCATCTGGTCGGCGTCGGCGACGACGAGCCGCCAGCCGGGGTCGGCGACCACGGCCCGCCGGATCACCTTGGGGATCTGGAGCCCGCCCCCGCCGTTGGTGACCCAGCGCCCGGTCACCGTCCCGCCCGCGAGGAACTCGGGCCGGAAGCGGCCCTCGCGGACCCAGTCCTGCAGCCAGGACCAGCCGTGGGCGACCCAGATGCGGTACAGCTTCTTGTACTCCAGCAGGGGTTTCACGGCCGGATGGTCGACCGCCCCGATCTCCCACTTACGGGTCGAGGAGACCTTGATGCCGGCCTGCGCGAAGGCCTTGACCACGTCGGCGGGCAGGTCGGGGCGGACCCGGCGGCCGAACGCGGTGGACACCTCCTCGGCCAGCTCGGCCAGCCGGCGGGGCTCGCCACCGCCCGCGTACCGCTCGCCCAGCAGGTCGTGCAGCAGCGTGCGGTGCACCTCGGCGCTCCAGGGCAGCCCCGCGCGGTTCATCTCGGCCGCCACCAGCATGCCCGCCGACTCGGCGGCCGTGAGCAGCCGCATGCGGTCCGGGTGCTCGGCGCTGTCGTGCCGCCGCTGCTGCCCGGCGTACACCGCGAGGAGGTCCGCCAGGGGCAGGTGGACGCCCTGCGGCTCGAACAGGGAGGACTGGGAGCCCGGTTCCGCGGACCGCTGCGGCGGATCGGGCGGCACGGGTCCGCCACGCAGCCGGGCCAGGGCGGCCGCGGCCGAGCGTGGTTCCCCGTACCGCCCCTCGTGGCCGAGGAGGAGCGTCTCGGCGGCCTCGATGTCGTAGCACCGCTCGACTCGCACCCCCGCGGCGAGCAGGCGCGGGTAGACCTCGGCGGTGGACCGCCACACCCACCGCGTGACGCCGGGACGGCTCCGCACGGCCTCGGCGGGATCCGGCTCCCGCCGCACCGGTCCGGCGGGCAGCCCGTCCGGGCCGAGGGGGGCGACGTCCACGCCACCGTCCTCGGCCGGGGCGAGCGCCCATCGGTCGGCCATGCGGTGAGTGTGACAGGAGGGTCTGACATCGCCCCCTGTCGCCGCCGACGCGGTTCAGGACTCGTCGGGCATGTCCTTCTGCGCCTGCACGATCTTCTCCAGGGCCTCGGCCACGAACCGCTCGGTCCGCTCCTTGCCGATGCCCAGGCCACTGAGGACCCCCTGGCCGTTCTCGTGCTCCAGCAGGGCGAGCAGGATGTGCTCGGTGCCGATGTAGTTGTGGCCGAGGCGCAGGGCCTCGCGGAAGGTGAGTTCCAGGACCTTCTTGGCGGCCGGGCCGTACGGCACGAGCTCCGGGGCGTCCTCGACGGCCGGCGGGAGCGCCGCCGTGGCCGCCGCGCGGACCGCGTCGAGCGAGACCCCCTGCTCGACGATCGCCTTCGCGGCGAGTCCCTCCGGTTCGGCCAGCAGGCCGAGGACGAGGTGCTCGGGCAGGCCCTCGGCGTTGTGCGCGGCCTTGGACGCGTTGTGCGCCGCCATCACCACGCTGCGGGCGCGCGGCGTGTACCGGTTGAAGCCCTGGCTCGGGTCGAGATCGGCCGACTCCTTGGGCACGAACCGCTTCTGCGCGGCCTGCCGGGTGACGCCCATGCTCTTGCCGATGTCGGTCCAGGAGGCGCCGGAGCGCCGGGCCTGGTCGACGAAGTGGCCGATCAGGTGGTCGGCCACGTCGCCCAGGTGGTCCGCGGCGATCACCGCGTCCTGGAGCTGGTCGAGCGGCTCCTCGTGGACCTTCTTGATGGCCGCGATGAGGTCGTCGAGACGGATGGATGACGTCGTGTCGGGGTTCGTCATGTGTCAACCGTAGGTTGCACCCCCAGGGCTGTCAACCGCGAGTTGACAGCCGGTCGCGGTTTCCGGGCCGGGCGGGACGGCGTGGCACCATCGGCCCGTGAGTACGTCCAGCACCGTCGACCGCGCGTTCGCAGCGGCCCTCTACGAGACCGGCGTGACGGCCCTCGACACCGGCGCCTCCCTGCTCGCCTCCGACCCGTCGGCGGACCGTGAACTCGCCCGGCGCGGAGAGGAGTTCGTCGCGGCGGCCTGGCGGCGCGGCTGGCAGCCGGCCGACGTCGTACGGATCGTCCGGCGTGAACTGGACGACGTCCACGTGCTCCTCGTGGCCGCGCTGATCCGCGCACAGGCGCCCGGCGACGGCCCCCGGGGCCGCCGCTGGAACGGGCAACTCGCGGACCTCCCCGCCGACGCCCCGCCCCGCACCGACCGCTTCTCGTACGCCACGGCCGTGCTGGAGCTGTACCGGCTGCTGCTTCGGCTGCCGGCCCTGGAGGCCCTCGACGAGAAGCCCGGGGCGCCCGGGGAGGCCGGCGCCGAATCGCGGATGCTCACCCGCATCCGCGCGCTGCTGGCCAAGGCGGAGGCGACCGGGTTCCCGGAGGAGGCGGAGGCGCTCAGCGCCAAGGCGCAGGAGCTGATGGCACGGCACAGCGTCGACGAGGCGCTGCTCGCGGCGCGGGCACCCTCACCGGACACGCCGGGGGCCTGCCGGGTCGGGGTCGAGCCGCCGTACGAACAGGCCAAGGCGGTGCTGCTGGACGCCGTCGCCGGTGCCAACCACTGCCGGGCGGTGTGGAACGAGCCGCTCGGCTTCTCCACCGTCGTCGGCTTCGAGGCCGACCTGGAGGCGGTCGAACTCCTCTACACCTCGCTCCTCGTGCAGGCCACGACCGCGATGACCAGGGCGGAGGCCGCACAGAGGACCGGTGGCCGCAAGCGCACCAAGACGTTCCGGCAGTCGTTCCTCGCGGCCTACGCCCATCGCATCGGCACCCGGCTGGCGGCAGCCGCCGAGACCCAGGTGACCGACGACCTGCTGCCGGTCCTCGCCTCCCGTGAGGTCGCCGTCACCGGGCGGCTGGAGCGGATGTTCCCGGAGACGACCACGACCCGGCTGCGCGGGGTGCGCGACGAGGAGGGCTGGACGCAGGGCGCGCGGGCGGCGGACGGCGCCCAGGTCCGCCACCGGCCGCCGCTGCGCTGACCTGCGGTCGGTGCGGTCGGTGCGGTCGGTGCGGTCGGTGACATCGGCGCCGGCGGTGTCGTCCGCGCCGTCAGTCGCTCGACGTCTCGAAGCCGCTCACCGAGGGCTTCTTGTCCGCCGCCAGAGCGACCTCGCCGTACGACCACTTCAGTTCGTGCGCGGTCTTGGTGTCGCCGGGCAGGGTGAAGGACGCCTTGCGCACGGCGAGGCTCTCCGCGGAGCCCGCCTCGCCCCGGACGTAGGTGATCGTGAAGGACGTCGTGCCGCCCTTCCCGAGGGTCAGCGACTGGGCCTTCGCGCCCTCGTCCGGGGAGACGGACGCGGTCTTGCTGTCGGCCAGCAGGTCCACGCCGGGGAAGCCCTTCAGCGTGCACTGCGCGCCCTTGTTGGTGAGCGTGACGGTGACGGTGCCGGTGTCCCCGGCGGCCGGGGCGGCGCCGGCGCGACGTCCACGCCCATGTCGCCGAGCGCACAGGCCGCATCGCCCGGCCGGTCCGCGTTCTTGACGTCGTCACCACCGGCCTTGTCATCGCTGCAGCCGGTCAGCAGGGCCGTCGCGGCGAGGGCGGCGGCCAGGGTGAGGGGGTAGGTGCGCATGAGGTCCTCTGGACGTGTCGAACGAAAGCGGCATCGGGCTCCTGGATCATCACGCACACGCGCACCGCACGGCCACGCACCCCCTGCGATTCCCCCGAACGCCGGACTCCGGGACGTACGCGTGGTAGTCCGTCGAATCCACGCGGCTCGCGCCCCCGACGCCGAACAGGCCGCCAGACGTACGCGTGGTAATCCGTGAAGTCCATGAGCCCCGCGCCCCGACGCCGGGCAGGCCGCGGTGCCCGGGCGATCCGCGGCCGTCCGTCCGGGGTCGGTGGGTCAGCCGAGGCTCGCCGTCGGCAGGCCCGTCGGCAGTTTGCCGCCCTCGGCCTTCGTGTACGTCTCCGTGCCGAGGCCGCCCTCCCAGGTGACCTTCAGGCTGTTCCTGTTCACCGAGTCGACCATGCCGGTCGCCCGGCCCTTGGAGCCGTCCGTGCACTTCAGGCGGATCATCCGCATGCCGGACTCCTCGCCCGCGGTGCCGCTGCACACGCTGCCGCCGGTGGCGAACAGTGCCGCCTGCTTGCCGGTGATCACCAGGGCCACGGCCTTGCCGCCGGTCGTCGCGAGCCAGCTGCCCGCCAGCGCGCCGCCGGACGTCCCGTCGGAACCGGAACCGGAGCCGGAGTCTCCGCCCGCCGGGGCGGACGCCGAGGCCGACGGGGAGGGGGCGGCGGACGCGTCGTCGCCCGAGTCGCCGCCGCTGCTGCACGCGCTCAGCACGAGCGCCCCCACCAGCCCCGCGGCCGCCGCGGCGACGCGCACGGCGCCGGAGCGGCGCGAGAAGATCACCGAAGTCACTGCAAGCCCCCAAGCTGTAACCGGGCCGACCGGCCCGGACGGCACCGGCCGGCCCCGTGGCCGGAACGATCGCAGCAAGCTACCAGGGCCCGTCAAGAGCCCAGGGAGCGACCGCGGCAAGCTATCGGGGCCCCTCAAGAGCCCCCGCAGCCGGCTACCCAGGCCCGTCAAGAGCCTCGAAACCACCCCTCACCAGGATGACTTTCGCACGCCGGGCAGATATCCCGCGTGTGCCTGCTCCCGCAGACTCACCCGGGACAGTCCGAACGCGCGGAAGTAGCCGCGCGGCCGGCCGTCCACCTGGTCGCGGTTGCGTACGCGCGTGGCACTCGCGTCGCGCGGCTGCCTGCGCAGCTCCGCCTGAGCGGCGAGCCGTTCGGCGTCCGTCGACGACGGCCGTCGGACGATCTCCTTCAGCTCGGCCCGCCGGGCGGCGTACCGCGCGACGACCTCCCGCCGCCTGTCGTTCTTCGCGATCTTGCTCTTCTTCGCCATCAGATCCTCACTCCCCGGGCGCGGATCCGGGCGACGGCCGCCTCGATCCCGATCGTGTCGACGGTCTTGATGCCCTTGGTGCTGAGCCGGAGCCGGACGTGCCGGCCCTCGCTCGGCAGCCAGTAGCGCTTGGACTGGACGTTGGGGTCGAACCGGCGCGGCGTGCGCCGGTGGGAGTGGGAGATGCGGTTGCCGAAGCCCGGCTGTGCGCCGGTCAGCATGCAGTGCGCGGACATGGGTGGTGACGTACCTCTCTGCGTCGAACAGTGGAAATGGATTTCATTTTCAGTATCATAGCGGCATGGCACGCAACGAACTCCGTCCGGTCATCAAGCTCCGGTCCACCGCCGGGACCGGCTTCACCTACGTGACCCGCAAGAACCGCCGCAACGACCCGGACCGCATGACCCTGCGCAAGTTCGATCCGGTCGCCGGCCGCCACGTCGACTTCCGAGAGGAGCGCTGACCATGCGCCAGGGAATCCATCCGGAGTACGGTCCCGTCGTCTTCCGCGACCGTGCCGCGAACTACGCCTTCCTCACCCGCTCGACCCTGTCCGCCACGGCGGGCGAGAAGACCGTCGAGTGGGAGGACGGCACCACCTACCCGGTCGTCGACGTCGAGATCTCCGACGTCAGCCACCCCTTCTACACCGGCACCGCCCGCGTCCTGGACACCGCCGGCCGCGTGGAGCGTTTCGAGCGCCGGTACGGGAAGAAGGGCTGATCGCGTGGCTGTCCCCCCTGGGCTCCCCGTCGTGATCGTCGGCGGGCTGCACGCCGACGCCCGCAGGGCGGCCGTCGCGCGGCTGCTCGCCGACGTGCCCGGCAGTGTCGTCCTCCACCACGACCTGGCGACGGCCGCCACGGGCACGGTCGTACGGACCGTCCGGGACGCCTCCGGTGTCCTCGACGCGGGGGAGGCGCCGCTCGTCAACGACTGCGCGTGCTGCGCCCTGCGCGAGGACCTGGTGCCGGAGCTGGAGCGGCTCCGGGACGCCGGATCCACCCGGCTGGCCGTCGTCGAGCTGTGGGACTCCGTCGAGCCCAAGGCCATGGCCGAGGTCGTCACGGCGGGCGGGCTCACCGTCACCGGCGTGATCACCGCCGTCGACCCGGCCCTGGTCCTGCCGTACCTCGGCAACGGCGACGACCTGGCCGACGCCGGTCTCGCCGCCGCCGCGAACGACCAGCGCACGGTCGCCGACACCTTCGCGCGCCAGCTGGAGTACGCCCCCGTCCTGGCCGTCGCCGACTCACCGGAGGCCGACGACGAGGACCACGAGCTGCTCGCGCAGCTGCACCCGACGGCGCGCTTGGCCCCGATCGGAGAGCACGCCCCCGCGGGCCCGGCCGACGACCGCCTGACCGTGCCGACCCCGCGCAGGCCTGCGCCCTCGAATCTGGCCGAGGCCGCCCTGGCCGGCTTCGACGTCGAGGCGGCCGCCGCCGCCCAGCACCCGGCCTGCGCGCTGCTCCCGGCCGAGGCCGACGCGCACGGCGTCTCCACCCTGGTGTGGCACCGGCGCCGCCCCTTCCACCCGGAGCGGCTGTACGCCGCGCTGGAGGACCTGACCTGCGCGGCCGCCCGCAGCCGGGGCCGGTTCTGGCTCGCCGACAAGCCCGACACGCTGTTCCACTGGGACGCGGCGGGCGGGGCCCTGTGCGTGGAGAGCGCGGGCCCCTGGCTGGCGTCCCTCCCGGACGCGGCCTGGGAACTGGTCCCGCCGGTGCGCCGAGCCGCCGCCGCGCTGGACTGGCACCCCGAGCACGGGGACCGCGGCCAGCACCTGGTCTTCACCTCGCCCGGCCTCGACCGGGACGGCCTGGAACGCCTGCTGGAGTCCTGCCTGCTGACCGACGCCGAGTACGCCGCCGGCCCCGACGCCTGGCAGCGCCTGCCGCACGCCTTCGACACCCTCCTGGAGGTCTGACCCCATGCCCCGCAAGCCCGACCGCAAGCCCGCCAAGGACCGGCCCAACCCCCTGTACCAGGCCGGGATCACGTACGTCGACTACAAGGACACCGACCTGCTGCGGAAGTTCATCTCCGACCGCGGCAAGATCCGAAGCCGCCGCGTCACCCGGGTGTCGTCCCAGCAGCAACGGCAACTCGCCAGGGCCATCAAGAACGCCCGCGAGATGGCACTCCTGCCGTACGCCGGCCGCTGACGCCGACAGCCCGTCCGGCCCGGGTGAGTTTCCCCACGCTGGACGGGTGGGGGACCCCTCGCGCCGGTCCGGACCGCGCACCGGCCACCAGGAGGACCCCGGCCTCCTGCGACCGGCCCATTTCTCCCCGTCCTCGCAGGCCACGGCCGGCTTCCGGATGCGGGTCGGCCGGCCGAACGCCCTTCGCCGGGCCGTGCGTCCCAGCTCCCGGTTCTCCGGTGCGGCCCCCGCGCCGCCGCCTCGACCCACCGCCGAGCGGATGCTCCGCCTCCACCGGCTCTCCCCGAACCGGGCCACTTCGACGCAGGCCGCAGGGAACGAGAGGAGGGGACGAGCCGTCAAACAGTCGAGAGCTTCGGTCAAGCGGTCGTCAAAGCTGTAACCGTGGGACCACCCCGCGTGCACGTGCATCTGCCCATGCATCTGCACATGAACAGGGCTATGATCCGGGTCAGTTGACCACTGCACCAATGGCCACACCAGCCAGTGCACCACCGGGGAGCGACCTGTGGACCACGACGTGTACAACGGTATGGCGGCCGCCGGACTGCGCGGTGTGGCCTGGCAGAAGAGCCGGCACAGCAACTCGCAGGGCTCGTGCGTGGAGTTCGCCCGGCTGCCGGGCGGTGACGTGGCCGTACGCAACTCGCGCTTCCCCGACGGTCCCGCACTGGTCTACACCCGTGCGGAGATCGAGGCGATGCTGCTCGGCGTGAAGGACGGCGAGTTCGACCACCTGGTCGGCGGCTGAGACACCGCCGGCCCCGGTAGAAATCGGGGCGAAGCGCCCTCAGTGCGCGGTGACGCGCGTAGAACCGCGACGCGAGAATGCGCCGCGGTCCCTCATTCCCCGCCGGGCCGTGAACCGGCGTGCGGCAGCCGGAACAGCGCCCAGACCACCTTGCCGTCGAGCGCGCCCGCGAGCGGGTGCCAGCCCCAGCTGTCGCTGAAGGAGTCGACGAGGAACAGCCCGCGGCCCGACTCGGCCGAGAAGTCGTCGGTCTCCCGGGCGACCGGACTGTCGTGGCTGGGATCGCGCACCGCGCACACCAGCCGCTCGGACCACCGCATCAGGTGCAGCCGCACAGGGGGTTCGCGGTCGCCGGTACAGGCATTGCCCGTCGGCAGGCCGTGCCGCAGCGCGTTGGTGACGAGTTCCGAGACCACCAGGCAGACGTCGTCGAACCGGTCGCCCATGTCCCACTGGTCGAGCGTTCTGCGGGTGAACCGCCGTGCCTCGCGCACCGCTTCGTAGCGGGCGGGCAGGGCGCAGGAGGCGGCGTCGGACACGGCCGCGGGATCCAGCGGCGGAAGGCCCTGCCGTAACGGCTCGAGCATGGTCGATCCATTCGTCCCCATGCGAGGCACTCCCGGGATTCGCGGTCGGTGCGATGCGGCGGTGGTGCGGGACCATGGTTTCGGATGCGTACAGCAGATGCAAGGGCAGATGCACGTGCACGTGACCGGAATGAGATGCCCCGTACCGGTTGTTGGGAAATTTTTCCGTCATCTTCGCGTCGCCCTTTGGCCGTTCGCTTGCCTTCTTCTTGCTCCCGCGCGCGAGCGTCGACCGACCCGATTCCGTTTCCGTAACCGGACGAGTACTGCTCGGAGTGTTTTAGTGGCAGACTGCGGCCCCTGAAGACGTTGGGGAGGCTGGCGAACGTGAGCGCGGGAGAGCCGGGATCGGTGGTGCGGCGCATGCTGCTCGGATCACAACTCAGGCGACTGCGTGAGGCGCGGGGTATCACGCGCGAGGCGGCGGGCTATTCGATCCGCGCCTCCGAGTCGAAGATCAGCCGGATGGAGTTGGGCCGGGTGAGCTTCAAGACCAGAGACGTCGAGGACCTGCTGACCCTGTACGGCATCACCGACGAGCAGGAGCGCTCCTCCCTGCTGTCCCTGGCCAAGGAGGCCAACGTCGCCGGGTGGTGGCACAGTTACTCGGACGTGCTGCCCAGCTGGTTCCCGACCTACGTCGGCCTGGAGGGCGCCGCCTCGCTGATCCGGGCGTACGAGGTGCAGTTCGTGCACGGTCTGCTGCAGACCGAGGCGTACGCCCACGCGGTGGTCCGGCGGGGCATGCAGGGCGCGAGCGAGGCCGACGTCGAACGCCGTGTGGCGCTGCGGCTGGAGCGGCAGAAGTACCTCTTCGACGAGCGCGCGCCCGACTTCCACATCATCCTGGACGAGGCCGCCCTGCGCCGCCCGTACGGCGACCGCGAGGTGATGCGGGGCCAGCTCCAGCACCTCATCGAGATCTCCGAGCGGCCCAACGTCCGGCTCCAGGTGGTGCCGTTCAGCCTCGGCGGCCACTCCGGCGAAAGTGGCGCGTTCACGATCCTCAGCTTCCCGGAATCCGACCTCTCGGACGTCGTCTACCTGGAGCAGCTCACCAGCGCGCTGTACCTGGACAAGGCCGAGGACGTCGCCCAGTACGAGAAGGCGCTCAAGGAGCTCCAGAGCGACAGCCCGGGCCCGTCGGAGAGCCGGGACCTTCTGCGGGGCCTCCTCCAGCTCTCCTGAAGTACTCCTCCAACTCGCCTGAAACGTCAGTACGATGACGTGTGATCAGATCGTGAAGGCGCGATCAGGGGTCTGCTTAGGGATCGAGGGATCACATTGTCGTCGTCCTGCTTCACCGACCTTGCACAGCAGTACATCGACGGTGAGTGGCGCCCGGGCACCGGTTCCTGGGACATCATCGACTTCAACCCGTACGACGACGAGAAGCTGGCGTCGATCACCATAGCCACGGTCGACGAGGTCGATCAGGCCTACCGGGCGGCGGCCCGCGCCCAGAAGCAGTGGGCCGCGACCAACCCCTACGCCCGCCGGGCGGTCTTCGAGAAGGCGCTGCGCCTGATCGAGGAGCGCGAGGCCGAGATCTCCGAGGCCATCATCGCCGAGCTCGGCGGCACCCGCCTGAAGGCCGCCTTCGAACTGCACCTCGCCAAGGAGTTCCTGCGCGAGGCGGTCCACCTGGCGCTGGCCCCCGAGGGCCGGATCATCCCGTCGCCGGTGGACGGCAAGGAGAACCGCGTCTACCGCGTGCCGGTCGGCGTCGTGGGCGTGATCAGCCCCTTCAACTTCCCCTTCCTGCTGTCGATCAAGTCCGTCGCCCCGGCGCTCGCGCTCGGCAACGCCGTGGTGCTCAAGCCGCACCAGAACACCCCGATCGTCGGCGGCTCCCTGGTCGCGAAGATCTTCGAGGACGCGGGGCTGCCCGGCGGTCTGCTGAACGTCGTCATCACCGACATCGCCGAGATCGGCGACGCCTTCCTCGAGCACCCGGTCCCCAAGGTCATCTCCTTCACCGGCTCCGACCAGGTCGGCCGGCACGTGGCGACCGTCTGCGCCCGGCTGTTCAAGCGCTCCGTGCTCGAACTGGGCGGCAACAGCGCGCTGGTGGTCCTCGACGACGCCGACATCGACTACGCGGTCGACGCGGCCGTCTTCAGCCGGTACGTCCACCAGGGCCAGGTCTGCATGGCGGCCAACCGCGTCCTCGTCGACCGTTCGATCGCGGACGAGTTCACCGAGAAGTTCGTCGCCAAGGTGAAGACCCTCAAGACGGGTGACCCGCGCGACCCGCAGACCGTCATCGGCCCGGTCATCAACTCCTCGCAGGCGGACGCCGTCTCCGGCGTGGTCGAGCAGGCCCTCGCCGAGGGCGCCACGGCCCTGGTGCGCGGTGGGCGGACCGACAACCTCGTCGAGCCGTCGGTGCTGACCGACGTCCCCGCCGACTCGGCGCTGCTGCGCCAGGAGGTCTTCGGGCCGGTCGCCTTCCTCGTCCCGTTCGACGGCGAGGAGGAGGCCGTACGGCTGGTCAACGACACGCCCTACGGCCTGAGCGGTGCCGTCCACACCGGGAACGTCGAGCGGGGCGTCGCCTTCGCCCAGCAGATCGACACGGGCATGTTCCACGTGAACGACGGCACCGTGCACGACGAGCCGATCGTCCCCTTCGGCGGTGAGAAGCACTCGGGCATCGGCCGGCTCAACGGCGACACGATGCTCGACTCGTTCACCACGACCAAGTGGATCTCGGTGCAGCACGGCCGGAGCGGCTTCCCGTTCTAGCGTCTTTCGCCGCCCCGGGTCCTTGCGGACAGAACCTGACCGCAAGGGTCCGTAGCTTGGTCGGTGTCAGGGGGAGAGCCCCCCGGGCCCGGCGAAAGGCGGCGGTCATGGTCACTCACGTTCCGGCGGAGGCACACGGCGACGAGCGGGGAGCGCTCCTGTCCTTCATCGCCGAGCAGCGCGGCGGCGTGCGCCGGGCGGTGCTCGGGCTGACGGACGAGCAGGCGGGCTCCCGTCCCAGCGCCAGTGAGCTGTCCCTGGCCGGGCTGGTCAAGCACGTCGCCGAGGTCGAGCAGATGTGGGTCTCGCTGGCCAAGGGTGAGCCGCCGGCCATCGTGCGGGACCAGACCAACTGGCACGAGTGCTTCCAGCTGGTCGAGGGCGAGACCGTCGCGTCGCAGCTGGCCTACTGGGAGAAGGTCGCCGCCGGGACCGAGGCCTACATCCGCTCGGTCCCGAGTCTCGACGACACCTTCGCGCTGCCGGCCCAGCCCTGGTTCCCGCCGGACGGCCGGGTCTCCCACCGCTGGCTCTGCCTGCATCTCATCCGCGAGACGGCCCGGCACGCCGGTCACGCCGACATCATCCGCGAGTCCCTGGACGGCAGGACCGCCTTCGAGCTGGTGGCCGAGGAACAGCGGGCGGCGGCCGCGTCCTAACCTGGACCGCATGTCAGCGATCCGCCTCCTCGTGCTCGGCGCGGTCCGTATGCACGGTCGCGCCCACGGCTACCAGGTGCGCAACGACCTGGAGTACTGGGGCGCGCACGAGTGGTCCACCGCCAAGCCCGGCTCGATCTACCACGCCCTGAAGCAGATGGCCAAGCAGGGGCTGCTGGACGCGCACGAGACCGCCCCGTCCACCGCGGGCGGCCCGCCGCGCACGGAGTACGAGATCACCGGGCAGGGCACCGAGGAGTACTTCCGGCTGCTGCGGGAGGCGCTGGTCACCTACGACCAGCGCGGGGACATGAAGACGGCCGCCGTCGGCTTCGTCGTCGACCTGCCACGGGCCGAGGCGGTGGCGCTGCTGAAGGAACGTACCCTGCGGATCGAGCAGTGGCGGGCCGCCGTCCTGGAGCACTACGTGCCCGAGGAGGGGCCCGGGCAGCTCGGGCACATCGGCGAGATCATGAACATGTGGGTCCACACGGCCGACTCCGAGGGCGAGTGGACCCGCGGCCTCATCGAGCGCATCGAGGGCGGCGCCTACACCTTCGCCGACGAGGGCGAACCGTTCGTCGGCGTGCTGGCCGACGACCAGGAGAACCCGTACGCGACGGGGGAACGACACCCCGGGGATGCTCGCTAATCAAGTTTGACGACTGGCTCGGACGGGGTTACCTTCGAGCATGTAGTCAAGTTTGACTAGCGAGGGAGGCCCGGTGGCCGACACGGCGATCATCGTCGAAGGCGCGGAGAAGAGGTACGGCGGCAAGAAGGCGCTGAACGGGCTCGGCCTCACGGTCGGGCGCGGCACGGTGCACGGGGTGCTCGGCCCGAACGGCGCGGGCAAGACCACCCTGGTGAGGGTCCTGGCCACCCTGCTGCGGCCCGACGCGGGCCGGATCGAGGTGGCGGGGCACGACGTGGTGCGTGAGGCCTACGCGGTGCGGCTGCGCATCGGCCTGCTCGGCCAGCACGCCGCGCTCGACGAGGAGCTCGGCGGACGGCAGAACCTGGAGCTGTTCGGCCGGCTGCACCATCTGGGCACGCGGCGGGCACGCGCGCGTGCGGACGAACTCCTGGAGCGTTTCGGCCTGGCCGACACCGGCCGCAAGGCGGTGCGGCAGTACAGCGGCGGCATGCGGCGCCGCCTGGACCTCGCCGCGTCCCTGATCACGGAGCCGGAGGTGCTGTTCCTGGACGAGCCCACCACCGGTCTGGACCCCCGCGGCCGTGCCGAGGTGTGGTCGTCCGTCCGCTCCCTGGTCGGCGGCGGCACGACGGTCCTGCTCACCACCCAGTACCTGGAGGAGGCCGACCAGCTCGCCGACCGCATCTCGGTCGTCGACGCCGGCCGGGTCATCGCCGAGGGCACGGCGGACGAACTGAAGGCCGAGACGGGCGGCGACCGCATCGACGTGGTCCTGCGCGACGCCGGTCAATTGGGGGCCGCGGTCGCCCTGTTGCCGCTCACGGGGATCAGCGTCGACGCCGACCGACGGCTGCTGAGCGCCCCGGTCACCGACCGCATGGGGGCGCTCTCCGGGGTCGTACGGGCCCTTCGAGAAGCCGGGATCGAGGCGGAGGACGTCGCCCTGCGCCGCCCGACGCTGGACGAGGTGTTCCTGCACCTCACCGGGGACGACCACCGAGTGAAGGAGACCGCGTGAGCGCGCACGCCCTGACCGACTCCTGGACCATGACCCGCCGGGAACTCGCCCGCTGGGGACGGCAGCCGGTGCAGGTGGTCGTCAACCTGGTCTTCCCGGTGATGCTGCTGCTGATGTTCGGCTACCTCGTCGGCGGCGGCCGCGGGGTGAGCGGCGAGTACCGCGACTACCTGATCCCCGGCATGCTCGCGCTCACCATGGCCTTCGGCCTGGAGGGCACGATGCTCGCCGTCACGCAGGACCTCGACAAGGGCGTCATCGACCGGTTCCGCTCGATGCCCATGGCCAATGGGGCGGTGCTGGTGGGCCGTTCGGCCGCCGACATGCTCCAGTCGGCGCTGGGCCTGGTCGTGCTCATCGGAGTGGGCGCCGCGCTCGGCTGGCGGCCCGGGGGCGGTCCGGCGGCTCTCCTCGCCGCCGTGGGACTGCTGCTCCTGTTCCGGTTCGCGATGCTGTGGATCGGCATCCACCTGGCCCTGGTGGCGGGCAAGCCGGAGATGGTCCAGGCCGTGCAGATCCTGGTCTGGCCGGTCGGCTTCCTCTCCAACGCACTGGCCGCACCCGGCTCCATGCCCGGCTGGCTGGGCACGGTCGTCGAATGGAACCCCATGTCCCACACGGCCACGGCCGTCCGGCACCTGTTCGGCGTGCCCGGCACGGAGTCCGGGCACGCCTGGGCCGCGGTCGTCTGGCCCCTGGCCCTGCTGGCGGTGTTCTTCCCGCTGGCGGTGCGCCGGTTCGCGCGGCTGAGCCGCTAGGGAGCGCCCGCGCGGTCCCGACAGGCCCTAGTGGTGGAACCCGGTCGCCGCGCCCTTGTCCTCGGTCAGCGGGCGCGGCTGCCGGCGCAGGTCCGGCAGCAGCCGCTCCAGGTCCTGCGCGAGCAGGTCGGCGAGGTCGGCGGAGAAGCCGTTGCGGCACACCACCCGCAGCACGGACAGGTCCTGACGGTTCTTGGGGAACGTGTACGCGGGCACCAGCCAGCCGTGCTCGCGCAGCCGCCGGGACACGTCGAAGACGTCGTACGCCGTCACGTCCGGGGCGGTCGTGAAGGCGAACACGGGCAGTTCGTCGCCCCGGGTCAGCAGCCGGAAGTCGCCGAGCGCCTCGACCCGCCCGGCCAGCTGCGTGGCCACGTCCCGCGCGGCCTGCTGGACGGCCCGGTAGCCGTCCCGGCCCAGCCGCAGGAACGTGTAGTACTGCGCCACGACCTGTGCGCCCGGGCGGGAGAAGTTCAGCGCGAACGTCGGCATGTCGCCGCCCAGGTAGTTCACCCGGAACACCAGCTCCTCCGGCAGCGCCTCCGCGTCCCGCCACAGCGCCCAGCCGACGCCCGGGTAGACCAGCCCGTACTTGTGCCCCGAGGTGTTGATCGACGCCACCCTCGGCAGCCGGAAGTCCCACACCAGGTCCTCGTCGAGGAACGGCGCGACCATGGCCCCCGACGCCCCGTCGACATGCACCGGGACATCGAGCCCGGTCCGTTCCTGCAGCGCGTCGAGTGCCGCGCACAGGTCGGCGATCGGCTCGTAGGAGCCGTCGAACGTGGAGCCCAGGATCCCGACGACCCCGATGGTGTTCTCGTCGCACAGTTCGGCCGCGGCCTGCGGGTCCAGGTGGAACCGCTCGCCCTCCATGGGCACCAGACGGGCCTCCACCTCCCAGAAGGTGCAGAACTTCTCCCAGCAGACCTGCACGTTCACGCCCATCACCAGGTTGGGCCGGGCACCGGGGTAGCGGTCGGCGTTGCGCTTCGCCCAGCGCCGCTTCAGCGCCATCCCGGCGAGCATGCACGCCTCGCTCGACCCGGTCGTCGAGCACCCCACGGCACTCGACGGGTCGGGCGCGTGCCACAGGTCCGCGAGCATCGCCACGCAGCGCCGCTCCAGCTCGGCGGTGCGCGGGTACTCGTCCTTGTCGATCATGTTCTTGTCCCGGCACTCCGCCATCAGCAGCCCGGCCTCCGGCTCCATCCAGGTGGTGACGAAGGTGGCGAGGTTCAGCCGGGCGTTGCCGTCGAGCATCAGCTCGTCGCGCACCAGCTGGTGGGCGGTCGCCGGCGCGATGGGCTGGTCCGAGAGCCGGTGGGTGGGCGGAGCCTCGGCCATGTCGCCGAGTGGGTTGGCGGGGCCGTAGAAGGGGTTGACGGACAGGCGGCTCTCGGCGGCTCGGCGGGGGCCTTCGTGGAGCGGCATGGGTGCCTCCAGGGGTGAGTTCTGCGGGGGGAGCGTGACTTCGACAGGAGCTCAGTGGACCGATGTGCCGTCCTTGCGCAGTTGCATCTGCGGCCGGCCGGTGACCAGCAGCCAGGCCGGCAGCGAGGCGATGCAGAGCAGGGCGATGATCCCGGGCTCGGCGACCAGTACCGCGGCCACGAACAGGCTGATCCAGCCCTGCCGCGTGATCGCCAGCAGCACCCCGAGCACCCCGGCGGACACCCCCACCGAGGGGTGCACCCCGGACACCAGGGCGTGCGCGCACAGGCCGAGTGCGGTGCCGACGAACACGGCGGGGAAGATCCGCCCGCCCCGGAAACCGCAGGACGCGGCGACGACCAGGGCGGCCAGCTTCACCACCGTCATGACGGCGAACTCCCCGGCCGACCAGCCGTTCGGGTCGTGCGCCAGCGTGGCGATCTCGTCGAGCCCCTTGAACAGCGTCAGATGACCGCCCAGGGCCGCGAGAGCGCCGAGCACGATCCCGCCCGCCGGGAGCATCAGCATCGGGTGCCGCAGCCGCCGGAACGCCGCGTGGACGTACGGGAAGGCCCGCACGGCGCACAGGGCGAGCAGCGCGCCCACCGAGGCGACCACGATCGACGCCAGCAGGTCGGACCAGCCCGGCCGACCGAAGGACGGCAGGTTCAGGGCGAAGCTCGGGTGGTCGAGGAGGGTGATGGTCAGGGAACCGGAGGCCGCGGCGGTCAGCGGCGCGAAGAGGTTGTCCCACAGCATGCCGCGGGTCTCCCGGCGGGCCAGCAGCTCGGAGATCGCCAGGGCGGCCGCCACCGGGGTGCCGAACAGGGCGCCGATGGTCGCCGACTCCGCGAGCGCCGGCCAGATCCGCCCCGGCGCCCGGGGGATGAACCAGCCACCCAGCCAGACCGCGAGGCCCACGTTCACGGTGATGATCGGGTTCTCGGGGCCGAGACTGGGCCCTCCGGCCAGCATGAGCGCGGTCACCAGCAGCAGCCCCGGGAGCACGACGGGCGACAGCACGGGGGCGTCCAGTCCGACGGTCGCCGGATCCGGGCCGGCGTGTCCCGGCGCCTTCCACACCACCAGCCCGACCGCGACGCCGGTCGCGGTGAGCACCGCGAACATCCACGCCACCGAGTACCGGCCGACCCCGATCGCGTCCGGCACGGTCTCCCACAGCACGTCCTGCAACTGCTCGGCGGCGACCTCCACCCCCACCAGGATCAGGCTGGAGATCACGCCCACGACGACGGCGGGCACGATCGACGGCAGCAGGGTGCGGGCGGGTGTCGACGGATGGACGGCGGGAGCCTGGTCTTCGGAGTCCTGGACCACGGGGCACACGATAAACGGATCAAACCGCACAAACGGGATACATGGGCAACACGCTTGCACCTCACGTGGCGTGAGGCCCGACCGTGGAGCACGGAAGAAGACGGAAGAAGGAGGGCGCGGAAGTGGGCTACTCCGTGGGACAGGTCGCGGGCTTCGCCGGCGTCACGGTGCGCACGCTGCACCACTACGACGACATCGGCCTGCTCGTCCCGAGCGAACGCAGCCACGCGGGTCACCGGCGCTACAGCGACGCCGATCTCGACCGGCTGCAGCAGATCCTGTTCTACCGGGAGCTCGGCTTCCCGCTCGACGAGGTCGCCGCCCTGCTCGACGACCCCGACGCGGACCCGCGCGCGCACCTGCGCCGCCAGCACGACCTGCTGACCGCCCGGATCGAGAAACTGCAGAAGATGGCGACGGCCGTGGAACACGCCATGGAGGCACGCACGATGGGCATCAACCTCACCCCCGAAGAGCGCTTCGAGGTGTTCGGCGACAAGGACCCGGAACAGCACGCCGAGGAAGCGGAGCAGCGCTGGGGCGGCACCGAGGCGTACGCCGAGTCGCAGCGCCGCGCCGCGCGCTACACCAAGGACGACTGGAAACGCATGCAGGCAGAGGTGGCCGACTGGGGCGAGCGCTACGACGCCCTGATGACCGCCGGTGAACCGCCGACCTCCCGGGCGGCCATGGACATGGCCGAGGAGCACCGGCAGCACATCTGCGGCTGGTTCTACGACTGCCCGTACGAGATGCACATCGGTCTGGCCGAGATGTACGTCTCGGACGAGCGCTTCAAGGCGTTCTACGACTCCATGCGCGAGGGCCTCGCCGAGCACCTGAGGGACGCGATCGTCGCCAACGCGGCACGTCACACCTCGTGATCCCCGGCCCGGGAGGCCTCACTCCCGGGTCAGGACCACCGCCGTGCCGTACGCGCACACCTCGGTGCCGACGTCCGCCGCCTCCGTCACGTCGAAGCGGAACGCCAGGATGCCGTTGGCGCCACGCGCGCGTGCCTGCTCCACGAGCCGTTCCATCGCCTGGTTGCGGGTCTGCACCAGCGTCTTCGTGAGCCCGCGCAGCTCGCCCCCGACCATCGACTTCAGCCCGGCGCCGATCTGGCTCCCCACGTGCCGGGACCGCACGGTCAGGCCGAAGACCTCGCCGATCACCTCCCGCACGTGGTAGCCGGGTACGTCGTTCGTCGTGACGACGAGAACCTCCGGCTCCGGTCCCTGTCCACCGCCGTACTCATCGATGCCCATGGTGCACAGCTTTGACCGGGGCCGGGCACAGTGCATCCTGAGTACGCCCATGGAACCTGGGCCATGACGGCTGCGTTGATACTTTGAGGCAGCCAGCCCCCGCCCGTACCCCACTGCAGCAGGAGCCACATCCCCGTGACCACGCTTGCGCTCGGCCCCGAGTGGCTCAGCCCGGACTACCTGATCTCGACGTTCAGCCTGCCCGGCATCCTGCTCATCGTCTTCGCGGAGTCCGGTCTCTTCGCGTTCCTGCCGGGCGACTCCCTGCTGTTCACGGCCGGGCTCTTCGTGGCCGAGGGCACCTACATCACCCAGCCGCTGTGGCTGGTCTGCATGCTGATCGTGCTCGCCGCCGTCCTCGGCGACCAAGTGGGTTACATGATCGGCAAGTTTCTGGGCCCGAAGCTCTTCAGCCGTCCCAACTCCAAGCTCTTCAAGCAGGAGAACCTGGACAAGGCCCACGAGTTCATGGAGAAGCACGGCCCCAAGGCGATCGTCCTGGCCCGCTTCGTCCCCATCGTGCGCACCTTCGCCCCCATCGTGGCGGGCGCCGGCCGCATGAAGTACCGCACCTTCCTCACGTACAACGTCATCGGCGGCGTCGCCTGGGGCACCGGCGTCACCCTCGCGGGTTACTGGCTCGGCCAGATCGGCTTCATCAAGAAGAACGTCGAGGCGATCCTCGTCCTGATCGTCCTGGTCTCCGTCGTCCCGATCCTCATCGAGTACCTGCGCGACCGTTCGAAGAAGAAGCGCGCGGCGGCCGAGGCCCCCGAACAGCGGCAGCAGCAGCCCCCCGCCATGGACGACGCGACGACCCAGCTCCGCCGCATCACCCCCGACGACCAGCCGCCCCACCAGCAGCGGCAGCAGCCCCCCTACGGCAACCAGAACGGCTACGACGACCAGCAGTACTACGGCCAGTACCCGCAGAGCCCGGGCTACGGGCAGCAGCAGGGCGGCCACCAGCAGCCTGCCCCGGGCTACGGCCACCCGCAGCAGGGCGGGCACCAGCAGCCTGCCCCGGGCTACGGCCACCCGCAGCAGGGCGGCCACCAGCAGCCGTACGGCACGCAGCAGGGGCCTTACAGCAACGGCTACTGACCCGACTGTCCCGGGGGCGCGGGGAACTGCGCGAACACCCCCACCGGCCCGCGGCCGCCGACGTACCCCAGCCCCGACCTTCTCGGCGCTAGAAACCCCTCGTGCGCTTGGCGGCCCGGCGCTTCTCCGCGGAGCCGATCCTCAGGAACATCCGGGAGATCTCGGACCCCAGGTTCACCCCGATGGCGATGGCCATGGCGAGCGCCACCGCCTTCGACAGCGACACCAGCCCCTCGTCCACCTCGCTCTGCGCGATCGCCAGCAGCCCGAAGTACGTCGCGGAACCGGGCAGCAGGGGCCCGATCGCCGCCGTCGTGTAGGGCAGGGCGGAGGCGAACTGGTACCGGGACAGCAACTGCCCGAACAGCCCCACGAGCCCGGCGGCCGCCGCCGTGGACGCCACCGGCGAGATGTCACCCACGTAGTGCATCGCGCCGTACACGATCCACGCGACACCGCCGTTCAGCGTCACCCACATGACGGTGGATCGATCCTGCTGGAGCAGCACCGCGAACGCCAGTGACAGCAGCATCGACGCGCCGATCATCATCACCGGGTCGTCGGAGGCGCCGAGCGCCTGGTCGGGGTTGAGCCGCGCGCCCAGCTGCACGCCGAAGTACAGCACCAGCAGCACACCGGCGACGATGCCGACGAAGAAGTACATGACCTCCAGCAGCCGCGCGGACGCGGTGATGTAGAAGCCGGTCAGTCCGTCCTGCACACCCGCCACCAGGGCCCGCCCCGGCAGCAGCGCGAACAGCCCACCGGTGATGACCGCGGAGGCCTTCACGTCCACATGGCCGATCGTCAGCGCGACCCCGATCGCGGCCGGCGGCATCGCGGCCACCGTGAACTGGTAGAACTCCGGCAGCCCGCGCCCCGCGCACAGCCACGCCAGCCGGTCACCGAGCATCGCACCCAGCGCCGCGGCGACGAACACGATCAGGTCGCCGCCCACCAGCACGGACGCCGCACCGGCCAGCAGCCCGCTCGCCCCGGTCAGCGCCCAGCCCGGATAGGGGTGCCGGTTACGGCGGATCTCCGCCAGCCGCCGGTAGGCCTCCTCCAGGGAGACCGCCGTCTCGTCGTCACTGAGGTCGTCCACCAGCTGGTACACGGCCGCCAGACGCGTGTAGTCCGTGCCCCGGCGCCGCACGGTCCGCGACGCCGTGACCGGGTCGTCGACCAGGGACGGCTGGTACGAGATCGCCAGCAGCGTGAAGGTGACGTTGGGCTCGCAACGGTCCAGCCCGTACGACCGGCAGACGGCGAACATCGCCGCCTCCACGTCCTCGGCGCCCTCACCGCCCGCCAGCAGCAACTCGCCGATGCGCAGCGTCAGGTCGAGCACGCGCGGCACCGCGGGACCTGCCTCGTCCGTGCTGCGCTGGCTCGGTTCCGGCGCCGGCCGCTCCGCCACCGGCATGCGCAGCATGGTGCGCATCCGGTCCTGCCAGGGCACGTCCTTGGTCAGGCTGACCACGGGAATCCCGCTCGGCGGCGTGAATGCCGACGGGGCGTGCTTGGAGCTGTACGTGCTCGGCGGGGTGAAAGCCGACCCCTCCTGCTCCCCCGAGGGCGCATGGTGAACGTCCAGCCCCTGCGGCACCGCGAACTCGGACGTCGTGTCGGACTCCGCACCGGCCGTTCTGTGCAGCGCCAGCCCCTCGGGGATCGCGAACTCCGACGTCGTCGACATGTCCCCGTCGACGCCGGTCCCGGCCGGAGGGACGAACGCACTCCTTGCCTCGTCCGACTTCGGTTTGCGGTCCTCCGCGTCCGTCACTGCCTGGCGCTCCCTGTACGACACGTCAGCCTCGTACCCCCCACAGCTTCAGTATGCGCACAGACGGACCAACGGGCCGCACACGCAGGCGTGCGGCCCGTGAGCATCAAGGAGAGGAGGTCAGTGACCGCCCTGGTCCTTGAAACGCTTGTAGGACCGCTCGATCTCGGCCTCGGCGTCGGTGCGCCCCACCCAGTCGGCACCCTCGACCGACTTGCCCGGCTCCAGGTCCTTGTAGACCTCGAAGAAGTGCTGGATCTCCAGGCGGTCGAACTCCGACACGTGGTGGATGTCCCGCAGGTGCTCCACGCGCGGGTCCGTCGACGGCACGCACAGCAGCTTGTCGTCGCCGCCGGCCTCGTCCGTCATGCGGAACATGCCGATCGCGCGGCAGCGGATCAGGCAGCCCGGGAACGTCGGCTCGTCGAGGATGACCAGCGCGTCCAGCGGGTCGCCGTCCTCGCCGAGGGTGTTCTCGACGAAGCCGTAGTCGGTCGGGTAGGCGGTCGAGGTGAAGAGTCGCCGGTCCAGGCGGATACGACCGGTCTCGTGGTCCACCTCGTACTTGTTGCGCGAACCCTTCGGAATCTCGATCGTGACGTCGAACTCCACCGGTGGCTCCTCCATGATCAACACATAGTTCTGGTGGTTAAGTGTCCCTCACGCAGGTGTGTGATCGCGAAAGGGGCTGGTGGTCGTGCCAGAGCTGAGGCCTTGGCGGGCCGCGAAACCGCACGTGGTGCGGCTCGCGGATGCCGTACGACCGCGCCTGGCCAGAGCCGCGGCAGCCACGAAACCACGGCTCGCGCGGCTCGCACGAGCCGGGAAACCGCAGGTCGCAAAGGTCACGCGGCCGAAGACCTGGCAGTACACGGCGGGCGCCGCCACCGCCGGACTCGCACTGACCGCCGGTGTGGTGACCGCCGCCGGTCCCTGGGACTCCTCGGGTCAGCGTACGGCCGAGCGGGACCGGGCAGTGGCCCTGGGCCGCGCGGGTGGCACAGATCACGGCAGCGCCCCCGGCGCACCCGGGCGGCCCCGGCCCGCCCCCAGCGCCGGACCCGTGCTGACCGGCCTCGGCGGCGTCAGCACCGTGAGGTCCGCCCCGGACGGCAAGGCCCTCGCGGACGCCCTGCGCCCCCTGCTCAAAGACCCCGCCCTGGGCCCCCGGCCCGCCGCGGCGGTCCTGGACGTGACCAGCGGACGGCGCCTGTTCGGCTCCGGCGCGGGCGCCGGACTCACCCCGGCCTCCACGACGAAGATCGCCACGGCCGTCGCCGCGCTGTCCGCGATGGGCCCCGACCACCGCCTCACCACCCGCGCCGCGCTGGAACCCGACACGAAGGAAGTCGTCCTGGTCGGGGGCGGCGACCCCACCCTCACCGCCCGGGAGAACCCCGCAGGATCGGCGAGTCTGCGCACCCTGGCCGCCCGGACGGCCGCCGCGCTCGCCGACCGGGGAGTGCGCGAGGTGACCCTCTCCTACGACACGACCCTCTACACGGGCGACGAAAAACACCCGATCGGGGACAACCCCAACCTCGCCCTCGTCAGCCCCCTGATGGCCGACGAAGGCCGCACGAACGACTCGACGCGCGGTCCCGTCGAACGGGTGGAGGACCCGGCGGCGGACGCGGCCCACCGGTTCGCGGAGCTCCTGGCGTCGTACGGCATCACGACCACCGCCCCCGGCCCGTCCAAGGCCACGACCCGCGCCAAGACCCTCGCGGCCGTCTCCTCACCCCCGCTGTCCGCTCTCGTCGAGCGCATGCTGACCAACAGCGACAACGACATCGCCGAGGCCCTCGCCCGCCAGACGGCGATCGCCACGGGCGAACGGGCCGACTTCGCCGGAGCCGGCCGGGCCATCGGCTCCCGGTTGCGGGAGCTCGGCCTCCCTCTGGAGGGCGCCGCCTTCAAGGACGGCAGCGGCCTCGACCGCGCCGACCGGCTGACCCCCGGCCTCCTCACCGCGCTGCTCGCGAAGGCGGCCGACCCCTCCCACCCGGAGCTGCGCCCGGCCCTCACCGGCCTCCCCGTCGCCGGCTTCACCGGCACCCTGACCACCCGCTACCGCGACGGGGCGTCCGGTGTCGTCCGCGCCAAGACCGGCACCCTCTCCGGCGTCCACACCCTCGCGGGCACCCTCGTCGACGAGGACGGCCGCCTGCTGGCCTTCGCCTTCATGGCCTCCGGCACGGACCCCGGCAGGGCTACGGCGTCCCAACAGGCCCTGGACCGGATCGCGACGGCCCTGGCGGCGTGCGGCTGCAGGTGACGGACGGGACCGGCCCGGCGCGCCACGGCCACCCGCACCTGCCCCGGCACCGGGGGCGGGCCCGCCGACAGAGCTTGCCGCGCTGCCCGGATCGGGGGCGTACTGCCGACATGGCTCGCCGCGCTGCCCCGGTCGGGGGCGTGCCCGCCGGTGGCCTCCGGCCCGTCGCCGCCCTGCCCCAGCGGGCGGCCCTCACGTACGGTTGACGCATGACGAGCATCGGTGGTGCTTCAACCGGCATGGTCGACTGGAATCTCGCGGTCGCGACCGCGACCCGGCTCGTACGGCCGGGCCCCGAGGTCAGTCGCGACGAGGCCCGGGCCGTCGTCGCGGAGCTGCGCCGGCATGCCAAGGCCTCGGAGGTACACGTCCGGGAATTCACCCGTCTGGGCACCGAGGAGGGGCACGACACCCCCGTCCTCGTCGTCGACCGGCCAGGCTGGATCCGGGCCAACGTCGCAGGGTTCCGGGAGATCCTGCGGCCCCTGCTCGACAAGATGCAGGAACGGCGCGGCAGCACCACCGGCGGCGCGGTCATGAGCGCCGTCGGCGGCAAGGTCACCGGCGTCGAACTCGGCATGCTGCTGTCCTTCCTGGCCTCCCGCGTCCTCGGCCAGTACGAGACCTTCGCCCCCGCCACCGGCGACCTCCCCTCCGGCGGTTCCCCCGACGCGCCGGGTGGCGGCAGGCTCCTGCTCGTCGCCCCGAACATCGTCCACGTGGAGCGCGAACTCGACGTCGACCCGCACGACTTCCGGCTCTGGGTCTGCCTGCACGAGGAGACGCACCGCACCCAGTTCACCGCCGTCCCCTGGCTCCGGGACCACCTGGAGGGTGAAATCCAGTCGTTCCTCCAGGAGACCGACGTCGACCCCATGACCGTCCTGGAACGCGTCCGGGAAGCCGCCCAGAGCCTCGCCGGGGGCCGCCCCGAGGCCGAGGAGGACGACGGCGGCCGCTCCCTCGTCGAGATCGTCCAGACCCCCGCCCAGCGCGAGATCCTCGGCCGCCTCACCGCCGTGATGTCCCTGCTGGAAGGGCACGCCGACTTCGTGATGGACGGCGTCGGCCCGGACGTCGTACCGAGCGTCGGGGAGATCCGCGAGAAGTTCCAGCAGCGCCGCGCCAAGGGCGCCTCCCGCCTCGACCTGGCCCTGCGCAAGCTGCTCGGCCTGGACGCCAAGCTCCGCCAGTACCGCGACGGCGAACGCTTCGTACGGGCCGTCGTCGACGAGGTCGGCATGGACGGCTTCAACCGCGTGTGGACCTCGCCCAACACCCTCCCCACCAAGTCGGAGATCGCCAAACCGGCGGACTGGGTCGCGCGGGTGCACCGCAGGGCCGAGTAGTGAACTTCGCGGGAAGGTCGTGAAGGGAAACCGGCCGACGGCAGGCGAACGCCCCTCCAATCACCCGTCCGAGGGACCGTGAGGCAGGGGTAGGCGTGCAATGCTCGGGGAACGGCCCGGTTCTGTCACCATCTACACACTCTGCGTGACCGGCACGCGGGCTCACCCCCCGAAAACTTCATGAAGGGAACCGGACATGGGTCCCCATCCTGCGGTCGCGGCGATACGCCTGGCGGTCCGCCGCGTCCTCCACGACCTCCTCACCGAACACCACCGCGCCCCCGCCGCGGTCCCGCACGCCCACGCGCACTCCACGCCGGACGAGCCTCCCCCCGGCTCCCGGCGGCACTCGAGCCGGGAGGTACCCCCACCCCCGCCGCTCGTGCTCGTGGCGTGCTCCGGCGGCGCCGACTCCATGGCCCTCGCCTCCGCCCTCGCCTTCGAGGCCCCCAAACTCGGCATCAGAGCCGGCGGCGTCACCGTCGACCACGGCCTCCAGACCGGCTCCGACCTGCGCGCCGCGGAAGTCGTCCAGCGCCTGCGTGAACTCGGCCTCGACCCGGTCGACTCCGTCACCGTCACCGTCGGCCGCACCGGCGGACCCGAGGCCGCCGCCCGCGACGCCCGCTACGCCGCACTCGACACCGCGGCCGAACGCCACGGCGCCAGCGCGGTCCTGCTCGGCCACACCCGCGACGACCAGGCCGAAACCGTCCTGCTCGGCCTCGCCCGGGGCTCCGGCACCCGCTCCCTGTCCGGAATGGCCGCGGTCTCGGGGGCCGGCGGCCGTTACCGGCGCCCCTTCCTGGAACTCGACCGGCAGACCGCCCGCAAGGCCTGCATGGTCCAGTCCCTGCCCGTCTGGGACGACCCCCACAACGCCGACCCGGCCTACACCCGCTCCCGGCTCCGCCACGAAGGCCTGCCCGCCCTGGAGAAGGCCCTCGGCAAAGGCGTCGTCGAGGCCCTCGCCCGGACGGCCCAGCTCTCCCGCGACGACGCCGACGCCCTGGACTCCTGGGCCGGCCAGGCCGAGCCCACCGTCCGCGACGCCGCCGGGCTCCTGGAGTGCGCCAAGCTCTACGCCCTGCCGCCCGCCGTACGCCGCCGCATCCTGCGCCGGGCCGCCATCGCGGCCGGTGCGCCCGCCGGCTCGCTGTTCGCCCGCCACATCGAGGAAGTCGACCGCCTCATCACCGGTTGGCGCGGTCAGGGAGCCATCAACCTCCCCGGCAAGGTCGTGGCCCGGCGGCAGGGTGGCAGACTGGTGATTCGGCAAGGCTGAACCACGACCCCTCCCCGCAGCCGGCGGAGGGGCCGATCGGCCGGTGGGACGACCGAAAGTGATGCGGGTGGACGCGAAAGACATGGGTGCCGACCTCGAGAAGGTGCTCATCACCAAGGAAGAGATCGACGCCAAGCTGGCCGAGCTGGCAGCGAAGATCGACGCGGAGTACGCGGGCAAGGACCTGCTGATCGTCGGAGTCCTCAAGGGCGCGGTGATGGTCATGGCCGACCTCGCGCGGGCCCTGTCCACCCCCGTCACCATGGACTGGATGGCCGTATCCTCGTACGGGGCGGGCACCCAGTCCTCCGGTGTGGTGCGGATCCTCAAGGACCTCGACACCGACATCAAGGGCAGGCACGTCCTCATCGTCGAGGACATCATCGACTCCGGCCTGACCCTGTCCTGGCTGCTCTCCAACCTCGGCTCGCGCGAGCCCGCCTCCCTCAAGGTGTGCACGCTGCTGCGCAAGCCCGAGGCCGCGAAGGTCGCCATCGACGTGGAATGGGTCGGCTTCGACATCCCCAACGAATTCGTCGTGGGATACGGACTCGACTACGCCGAGAAGTACCGCAACCTCCCGTTCGTCGGTACGCTCGCGCCCCACGTGTACGGCGGCTGAGAACCCGGCCGGAGTGCCGTGACGGTGATCGGGAACCCCAGCGGGCCTCCCGCCGTTGGAGCAGGCGTAGGCGGATCGCCAGCCGTCCCACGCGGCTTCAGGTGACAATGCTGGGGTACCGTCCGAAGAACAGTCTTTATCAAACTCACTATGGCAGGAGGGACGGGGCGGCACCGCTCCGTATGGATGGACGTGAAGCGATACTTCCGTGGGCCGGTCATGTGGATCGTGCTGGCCGTCCTTGCCGTGGTCGTGTTGATGCAGGTCGTCGGCTCGTCCGGCGGCTACAAGACGGTGGACACCGGCCAGGTCGTCCAGGCGATCAACCAGAACAAGGTCGAGTCGGCCAAGCTGACCACCGGTGACGAGCAGACCATCAAGGCCACGCTCAAAGACGGTGTGAAGGTCGAGGGCAGCTCGAAGATCCAGGCGAGCTACATCGGCGACCAGGGCGTCGACATCGCCAACACGCTGCAGAACAAGTACCAGGACAAGCAGATCCCGGACGGCTACACGGTCTCGCCGTCCAAGCAGAACCCGTTCGTCGGCATCCTGCTCTCCCTGCTGCCCTTCGTGCTGATCGTGGTCGTGTTCCTGTTCCTGATGAACCAGATGCAGGGCGGCGGCTCCCGGGTCATGAACTTCGGGAAGTCCAAGGCCAAGCTCATCACCAAGGACACCCCCAAGACCACCTTCTCCGACGTCGCCGGATCCGACGAGGCCGTCGAGGAGCTCCACGAGATCAAGGAGTTCCTCCAGGAGCCGGCCAAGTTCCAGGCCGTCGGCGCCAAGATCCCCAAGGGCGTCCTGCTCTACGGGCCTCCCGGCACCGGCAAGACCCTGCTCGCGCGAGCCGTCGCGGGCGAGGCCGGCGTCCCGTTCTACTCGATCTCCGGTTCCGACTTCGTCGAGATGTTCGTCGGTGTCGGTGCCTCCCGAGTCCGTGACCTGTTCGAGCAGGCCAAGGCGAACGCCCCGGCGATCGTCTTCGTCGACGAGATCGACGCGGTCGGCCGCCACCGCGGCGCCGGCCTCGGCGGTGGCCACGACGAGCGCGAGCAGACCCTGAACCAGCTCCTCGTCGAGATGGACGGCTTCGACGTCAAGGGCGGCGTGATCCTCATCGCCGCGACGAACCGGCCCGACATCCTCGACCCGGCGCTGCTGCGCCCCGGCCGTTTCGACCGGCAGATCGCCGTCGACCGCCCGGACATGCAGGGCCGTCTGGAGATCCTCAAGGTCCACCAGAAGGGCAAGCCGGTCGCGCCCGACGTCGACCTGTCGGCCGTCGCCCGCCGCACCCCCGGCATGACGGGTGCCGATCTGGCCAACGTGCTGAACGAGGCCGCCCTGCTGACGGCCCGCAGCGACCAGAAGCTGATCGACAACCACATGCTCGACGAGGCGATCGACCGCGTGGTCGCGGGGCCGCAGAAGCGGACCCGGATCATGTCGGACAAGGAGAAGAAGATCACCGCGTACCACGAGGGCGGTCACGCCCTGGTCGCGGCGGCCTCACCCAACTCCGATCCCGTCCACAAGATCACGATCCTGTCGAGGGGCCGCGCCCTCGGCTACACGATGGTGCTGCCGGACGAGGACAAGTACTCGACCACGCGCAACGAGATGCTGGACCAGCTGGCCTACATGCTGGGCGGCCGCGCGGCCGAGGAGCTCGTCTTCCACGACCCGACCACGGGTGCCGCCAACGACATCGAGAAGGCCACGGGCCTGGCCCGCGCGATGGTCACGCAGTACGGCATGACCGAGCGTCTCGGCGCGATCAAGTTCGGCGGCGACAACACCGAGCCCTTCCTCGGCCGTGAGATGTCTCACCAGCGCGACTACTCGGAAGAGGTCGCCGCGCTCGTGGACGAAGAGGTCAAGAAGCTCATCGAGACGGCGCACAACGAGGCCTGGGAGATCCTCGTCGAGAACCGTGACGTCCTCGACAACCTCGTGCTGCAGCTGCTGGAGAAGGAAACGCTGGGCAAGGAGCAGATCGCCGAGATCTTCGCCCCCATCGTCAAGCGCCCGCCCAGGCCCGCCTGGACCGGCTCCTCCCGCCGTACGCCCTCCACCCGTCCGCCGGTCCTCTCCCCCAAGGAGCTGGCCCTGACGAACGGGGCGAACGGCGCGACGCCGGCCATCTCCACCGCGAAGAGCACCGCGGCGGAGCCCGCCCCGGCGCCCGAGCGGACCCCGGAGGACCGCCCCGAGAGCTGACCCGAGCTCTCCCGGCGGCCCACCGCCCCGGAATGGATGCCGCGCCCCCCAGGTTTTAGCCTGGGGGGCGCGGCTTTTCGCCATTCGTGCAGGCCGCCCCGTGAAGGACACAGGAACGAGGCAGCAGATGACCGACCCCGTGGCGCTGGACGGCGACGGCCAGATCGGCGAGTTCGACGAGAAGCGCGCCGAGAACGCCGTACGCGAGCTCCTGATCGCGGTCGGCGAGGACCCGGACCGCGAGGGCCTCCGCGAGACACCGGCGCGGGTTGCGCGGGCGTACAAGGAGATATTCGCGGGGTTGTGGCAGCAGCCGGAGGACGTGCTGACGACGACGTTCGACCTCGGGCACGACGAGATGGTGCTCGTGAAGGACATCGAGGTGTACTCGACCTGTGAGCATCATCTGGTGCCGTTCCGTGGCGTCGCCCACGTCGGATACATCCCGTCCACCAGCGGCAAGATCACCGGGCTGTCGAAGCTGGCCCGGCTCGTGGACGTCTACGCCCGGCGCCCGCAGGTGCAGGAACGACTCACAACGCAGATCGCGGACTCGCTGATGGAGATACTGGAGCCGCGCGGGGTCATCGTGGTCGTCGAGTGCGAGCACATGTGCATGTCGATGCGCGGGATCCGCAAGCCGGGCGCCAAGACGCTGACGTCGGCCGTGCGGGGGCAGCTGAGGGACATGGCGACGCGGAACGAGGCGATGAGCCTCATCATGGCGCGCTGACGGTCCGCGTCAGACCGTCGGTGCCACGCCCGTGCCGTCGTTCTCGTCGTCTTCCGGGAGTTTGCAGACGCGTTCCAGGAAGATCGCTGCCGCTATGACGCCGATGCCCGCGACGACGGAGAGGCCGGCGTAGATGGCCTGGTCGCGGCGGGCGGGGATGTCGAGGGATTCCAGGAGGAAGACGCCGGTGCCGCCGTACATGCCGGCGACGAGGGCGGCCACCAGGGCGCTGGCGTGGCCGAAGACGACCGCGCGGGCCGCCATGAGGGGGTCGACGCCCTTCGCCTCGGGGCGGCGCTCGCGCTGCGCCTTGAGACGGGCACGGATGGAGAGCGCCGTGGCCAGCAGGACCACGGCGATCACGGCCAGGACGATGGGCGCGGCCAGCGGGACGCTCGGGAGCGTGCCGACCGAGTTCCACAGGCGGGCGCCCGCCCAGGACAGGACTCCGGCCACGACGAAGACGCCGGCCAGCACCCGGATACGCAGCTCTCTCACGGTGTCCCTTCGGTTCCCCCGGCTTCGGCCCGGTTCGCGGCCGTCTTGACCTTAACGGCTACTCGGGCAGCCGGAGTTCCAGGTCCTGGCGGGGCGCGACCCCCGCCCGGGTGACGGCGTCGAGGAGACCGGCTACGGGGCCGCGGCCGGGCAGCTGCGCCTCGGGGTCCAGGTCGTGCCAGGGGGCCAGGACGAAGGCGCGCTCGTGGGCGCGCGGGTGGGGGAGGGTGAGCTGCGGGTCGTCGGAGACGACGTCGGAGTAGGAGACGATGTCGACGTCGAGGGTGCGCGGGCCCCAGTGCTCGTCCCGGACGCGGTGGAAGGCCTCCTCGACCGCGTGCGCGCGCTCCAGGAGCGAGGACGGCGGAAGGGTGGTCTTGAGGACCACGACGGCGTTGAAGTAGGCGGGCTGGCTGCCGGGGTCCACGCCCCAGGGCTCGGTCTCGTAGACCGGGGAGACGCCCTTGACGCGGACGCCGGGCGTGTCCTCCAGGGCGTCGATGGCGCCTTGGAGGGTCTCCAGGCGGTTGCCGAGGTTGGAGCCGAGGGCGACCACGGCGCGTTTGGGGTTGGACAGGGTCGTGTCGGCGGCGTCGACCTTCTCGACGACGGAGGCGGGCACCGGCTGTACGGTCGGGTCGGTCGGACCCTTGATGAAGGGCGCGGTCATACTCGGCTCCGGGTGATGGTGACGGTCACGTCGTCGAAGGGGACGGTGATCGGGGCGTCCGGCTTGTGGACGCAGACCTCGACCTCCTGTACCTCCTCGTGCTTCAGACAGGCCTGGGCGATGCGTTCGGCGAGCGTCTCGATGAGGTCGACGGGCTCGCCCTGGACGACGGCCACGACCTCCTCCGCCACGATGCCGTAGTGCACGGTCTTCGCCAGGTCGTCGTCGGCCGCGGCCGGACGGGTGTCCAGGCCGAGGACGAGGTCCACGATGAAGGTCTGGCCCTCCGCGCGTTCCTCGGGGAACACGCCGTGGTGCCCGCGGGCCCTCAGGCCGCGCAGCGCGACACGATCCACGCGAATCACTCCTGCAATCGTCGGTCAGGGCCGGTGGGTGCCGTGTGCGGTCGGCACACCGGCCTCGGTCGAATCTACCTGCGCGCACGGGCGGATCCGGGTCACGGGGTGGGGGCTGCGCCCGGGCCCGGCAGGGTTCATCCAGCGTTTCCCCTGGGGGAACCCGTCGGTGCACAGGTCGGTAGCCGCCCCTACCCGGGCGTAGGTGATTCCAACCACTTCCTGGCGCGTACCCACTCAGGAGGGGGTGTCGTCCTGCTCGTCCTCGTCTGTTTCCGCCAGGACGGGGGAAGCGTGGTGCGACCAGATCTTCCACCCCTGGGGCGTGCGCCGGAACACGTTGGTGGCGACCACGAGCTGTCCGACGAGCGGGCCGAGCTCCTCGCCGGCGCCCTCGGGTGCGGGGCCACCGCTGAGGATGTTCTCCGTGCAGGTCACCAGGGCGGTGTCGCCGGTGACCGAGACGTGCACGTCGGTCAGGAAGAACTGGATGTAGTCGGTGTTCGCCATGATCAGCGCGTACGACCTGAGGACCTCGCCGCGGCCGGTGAGGACGGGCCAGCCGGGATGCACGCAGGAGACCACGCCGGTGTCGGCCGGGTCGTGGTAGGTCTCGTCGACGCCCAGATCGGAGGGGGTCAGCCAGAGCGACGCCAGTTCCTCGAAGTCGCCCTGTTCCAGTGCCTCGTAGAAGGCGGTGTTGGCGGCCTCGACCTGTTCGACGTCGGTGTGCGGGGCGCTCACCGGGCTCCTTCTGCGCCGGTGCGTGCTCCTTCGATGGCGCGGGCGACCCGTACGGCGTCCGCGGTGGCGCGCACTTCGTGGACGCGGACCGCCCATGCGCCGGCGTGCGCCGCGAGTGCGGAGACGGCCGCGGTGGCGGCGTCGCGTTCGCGTGCGGGTGGCGGGGGGCCGTCGGGGCCGGCGAGGACCCGGCCGAGGAAGCGTTTGCGGGAGGCGGCGACGAGCAGCGGGTGGCCGAGGGCGAGGACCCGGTCGAGGCCGGCGAGGAGGGCGAGGTCGTGCTCGGCGTCCTTGGAGAAGCCGAGGCCGGGGTCGACGATGACGCGGTCGGGGGCGATGCCGCCGGCCAGGACGGCCTCCACGCGCGCGTGCAGTTCGTCGACGACCTCGGTGACGACGTCGGCGTATTCGCCCCTGACGTTGCCGCCCTGGAGGAAGCCGCGCCAGTGCATGACGACGAAGGGGGCGCCGGCGTCGGCGACGGCCGGGATCATGCGGGGGTCGGCGAGGCCGCCGCTGACGTCGTTGACGAGGGCGGCACCGGACGCGAGGGCCCGTTCGGCGACGGAGGCGCGCATGGTGTCGACGGAGACGGTGACGCCTTCGGAGGCCAGGCCGCGGACGACGGGGATGACGCGCCGCAGTTCCTCGTCCTCGTCGACCCGGGTGGCGCCGGGGCGGGTGGACTCGCCGCCGACGTCGACCAGGTCCGCACCCTCGGTGACCAGGCCGAGGCCGCGTTTGACGGCGGCCGTGGTGTCGAAGAAGCGGCCGCCGTCGGAGAAGGAGTCGGGGGTGACGTTCACGACTCCCATGACCGCGCAGCGGTCCCGTTCCGGTAGGCCCGCCACGCGCCCGCGTCCGCTCTGGTTGCTCATATGTTCAGCGTAGGCCCCGGCGGGGGCCGCCAGGCGCTGCGGCCCGGGGGACGGCCCCGGGCGGGGGACGGGTCATGCCGCCCGGACGTCGGGTTCGGCCGTGGTGGTGTGGGCGCAGGGGCGTGGGGTGGCCAGGCGCCGGCGGCGCAGGAAGCGCGGCAGGGGGAGGGCGAGGTTGACGAAGCCCTCGGCCTGCATGGCGGCGAAGCCGATGCGGGGCAGGTCGGCGGGAGCGCGGTAGACGACGAAGCGGGGCTCCCAGCGGGGCTGGAACTTGGCGTTGAACTTGTAGAGGGACTCGATCTGGAACCAGCGGGAGAGGAAGACCAGCAGTCCGCGCCAGGCGCGCAGCACCGGGCCGGCGCCGATCTTCTCGCCGCGGGCGAGGGCCGCGCGGAACATGGCGAAGTTGAGGGAGACGCGAGTGATGCCGAACCTGGGTGCTGCCTGGAGGGCGGCGACGATGAGCAGTTCGTTCATGCCCGGGTCGGCCGAGCGGTCGCGGCGCATCAGGTCCAGGGAGGCGCCGTCGGTGCCCCACGGTACGAAGTGCAGGATCGCCTTCAGGTCGCCGTAGGGGCCCGGCTGTTCGTCCTGTTTGTGGGCGGTGGCGATGAGGCAGTCGCCGTCGGCGGGGTCGCCGACGCGGCCGAGCGCCATGGAGAAGCCGCGTTCGGTGTCGGTGCCGCGCCAGTCTTCGGCGGCGCGGCGGATGCGCTCCAGCTCGGCCTCGCCGAGGTCACGGACACGTCGTACCCGGGTTTCGTAACCGGCGCGCTCGATGCGCTTGACCATCTGGCGCACGTTGCGCATCGCGCGGCCGGCGAGGGAGAAATCCGCGACGTCCACCACCGCCTCGTCGCCCAGTTCGAGGGCGTCGAGCCCGGTCTCGCGGGTCCACACCTCGCCGCCGGTCTCGGAGCAGCCCATGACGGCGGGGGTCCAGGAGTGGGCCCTGGCCTCGTCCATGAACCGTTCGATGGCGCCGGGCCAGGCCTCGACGTCGCCGATCGGGTCGCCGCTGGCGAGCATGACGCCGGAGACGACGCGGTAGGTGACGGCCGCCTTGCCGCTGGGGGAGAAGACGACGGCTTTGTCGCGGCGCAGCGCGAAGTGGCCGAGGGAGTCGCGGCGTCCGTGTTTGTCCAGCAGGGCGCGCAGCGCGGCCTCGTCCTCCTCGGTGAGCTGTGCGGCCGGGTGTTCGGGGCGGAAGGCCAGGTAGATGGTGGTGACGGCGGTGAGCAGGCCGAGGGCGCCGAGGGAGAAGGCGACGGTCCAGGAGGTGTCGCCCCGGTAGTCGACCGGGCCTTCGAAGCCGAACAGGCCGTAGATGACGTGGGTGATGCGGTCGGCGAGGCTGGGGTCGCCGATGATGCGTCCGCTGTGGACGCTGACGACGAGCAGTCCGAGTGCGAGCGAACCGGCGCTCATGAGGACGAAGTTGGCGAGGGCCTTCCAGCGGCTGCGCGGGTCGGGCAGGGCGTTGAACTGGTCGCGGTGGCGCAGCAGGGGCGTCAGCAGAGCCAGGGAGATCAGGGTGCCGACGAGCGAGTGCCGGTAGGTGAACTGGGCGAGGGCACCGGCGGGCAGGAGCGCCACCGCGGCCCGCCAGGCCCGGCGCTTGCCGCGCTTGAGGCCGTGGGCGAGGAGCAGCAGCAGTACGCCGGTGCTGAGGGACAGGGCGGCCGCGAACGGGCCGAGCGCGCCGGGCAGGACCTCGGCGATGGCGTGCATCCTGCTGTGCCGGAAGCGGGGGAAGACGCCCGCGGCGATGTCCAGGACGCCGACCAGGGCGCAGGCTCTGCCGACGAGGACGGGGACGGCCTCGGGGCGTGGCCCGCGTGGTATCCGGCTCAGCCGGCCCGGACGTGCCGCACCGCTGCTGCGACGCGGAACCTCGCCCGACATTTCCTCATCTGTCCTGACAGACATCGCATCCCGTAGTTCTGCGAGAGACCTTGGATCCGGTGCCGATTCGGGCATCCGGCGACATTGCGCCCTCTAGGACGGTGTCTCGGGGAGAGAGGTTCACTCCCCATGTCAAAGCCGTTTCAAAGGCCGAGGAAAGTCCGGGACAAGCCCTTGCGAAGGTGTGACCGCGAGGGTCCGGACGGAGAGCGCGAGCAGGTAACCGACGTATGGGTCTGACGAGCAACAAGGTGCTGGTCCTGGTGGTGCTGTCCGCCGTGCTGCTGTTCGCCGGCACGGTCTGGCTGTGGCCGCGGCTGGCCCGGCGCAGCCTGCGTGCCGTGAGTGGGCGGGTCGCCCTGCTGCTGGGCACTCAGGTGGCGCTGTTCGCCGCGGTGGGCCTGGCCGCCAACCAGTCCTTCGGGTTCTACGCGAGCTGGGCGGACCTGTTCGGGCAGGAGAAGGACCAGGGTGTGGTCGTCGACCACCTGCCGGGCGGGGGCCCGTTGGAGGTGGTCGGCTCGCGCCGGGTGCCGGGGGTGGGCGGTGCGCTGCCGCAGGCCGGTGGCCGTATCCAGCGGGTCGACATCGTGGGTCGTACGACGCACATCGCCTCGCCCGCGTACGTCTATCTGCCGCCCGAGTACTTCCAGCCGCGGTACCGCACCCACCGGTTTCCCACCGCCGTCGTGCTGACGGGTTATCCGGGTACGGCGTCGGCGCTGGTGGAGAAGCTCCGCTATCCGCGTACGGCTCTGGAACTGGCCCGGGCGGGCCGGGCGAAGCCGATGATCCTCGTGATGCTGCGGCCGACGGTGGCCCCTCCCCGGGACACGGAGTGCGTCGACATCCCGGGTGGTCCGCAGACCGAGTCGTTCTTCGCGAAGGATCTCCCCGACGCGTTGCGCACGCACTACAGGGTGGCCGAAAAGCCGGGCGGCCTGGGCATCATCGGCAACTCCACGGGCGGTTACTGCGCGTTGAAGATCGCCCTGCACCATCCCGGTGTGTACGGCGCCGGGGCCGGTCTGTCGGCTTACTACAAGGCGCCGATCGACGCCACGACAGGCGATCTCTTCCAGGGCGACAAGGCGCTGCGCAATCGCGCGGACCTGCGGTGGTTCCTCGCGCACGAGCCCGCTCCCGACACCTCCCTGCTGGTCAGCAGCAGCAAACAGGGAGAGACCAACTACAAGGACACGCTGAGGTTCATCGAGCGGGTCGAGGGCACCGGGCGGACACGGATCTCGTCGATCATCCTCGAAAGCGGCGGGCACAACTTCAACACCTGGCGGCGCGAGATTCCGGCGGCGCTGGAGTGGATGAGCGGGCGGCTGACCGGCCCCTGAAAATGATCTTGGGAATTGGTGAGTGACCGATTCCGGTTGTTCCCGAGTTCTGAAGTGGTGTGAACGTTTCGGTACGGCTTTGTTTTTGCGGGGTGGGTCACCATGATTCGCCTACGCGCGGTAAGTTTCTGGCCATGCCACGTGGACGTCACCGCCATTCCCCGCCCCTGCACAGGATGCTGCCCCCGTCGGCGATCGCAGGCGTCTCCCTCGTCTGCGCCCTGGGGCCCTGGGTGTTCACGGAGCCGATGGTGCTCCGCGGTCTGGCCGCCGCCGCTGCAGCGACGGCGGTCATCGGCGCGGTCGTGCTGCGCCGTTGGGACACCCAGGCGGGCAAGCGCGTCGCCGACCTCACGCGCGCGCGTGCGAGCGACGAGTGGCGCTTCGAGGAACGCGTGGCCGAACTGGAGGCGGACCTCGAGGAGTCGCGCGAGCTGCGCGGGAAGCTGGAGCAGCGGCTGCGCGCCAAGCGCACGGAACTGGCCGGACTGCGCAACGAGCACGCCGCGCTGCTGCGCCGGTACGCCACGGCGGAGGCGGAACGCGCGAGCGTCCTGGAGGACCGCCGGGTCCTCGAGATAGAGGCGACCGCCCCGGTCCGGGCCGCGCTGCCGGCAGGGGCGGCGGAGGCTTCGCCGGAGTCGGACCAGGCGCCTGCCGCGTCTGCAACGTCTGGCACGCCTGGCGCTCTCGGCGTGGAGGAGCAGCCCGCGGTTCCCGCCGTGTTCTCGCCGGAGGGCTCCCGGCTGTTCCTGCGGGCCGCGGCCGCGCTCGCCCGGTTCGACGGTGAGAGGGTCACGGACCCGGACGGCGACGGCGACGGTGACGGCGTGCCGAAGGACGAGGACAAGGGCGAGGGCGAAGGCAAGGGCGAGGGCGCGGAGGCCCCGCAGGAGCCGAAGCGGGAGCAGGCGGAGCAGCGGGAGCAGGCGCGCGAGGACGAGGTACAGGAGCGGTCCGAGGCGGCCGCCGGCCACGAGCACGCAGCGGCCGAAACGACCGTTCCGGCCGAACAGCCCGTCAGTGCCGAGCCGTCCGCCCGGGCCGAACAGCCCGTCAGTGCCGAGCCGTCCGCCCGGGCCGAACAGCCCGCCAGCCCGGAGCAGGCCGCCCGGCCCGAGCAGCCCGCGGGGCGGATCTCCGGGCACTACACCGTTCCGACCGCCGTGGCCGTCCCGCCGCAGTCGCCGGTGCGGCGTCCGCCGACCGGGGGCGGGTTCGACTTCTTCGGCACGAAGGCCGGTACGTCCCGCGCGGCCCTGGAGGCCGTGCAGAACGAAGACCTCGCCGACGTCGTCGGCCACGAGGCGCTCGCCCTGCACAAGGCCGAGACCGAGGCCCGCTACAAGCCGGCCGACGAGGAGTCGCGGGGCATCGGCCAGGTCATCGACCTGACGGCGCACGACGAGACCGAGCAGATCGACGTACAGGGACTGCGCAGCGCGGTGTCCTGAAGCCAAAGATGACGAAGGGCCTCCGGCTGCGGCGGGAGGCCCTTCGCTTTCCCACGGTGAGGCCACCCGGCTTTTCCCACGGTGAGGCCACCCGCGTTCCCTGTAGTCACGTCACCCGGCGTTTGCGCGGTCAGGCCGCCCGGCGTTACGTCACCCGGCGTTTCCCGGGGTCACACCATCCAGCGGTCCGGTCGCGCGTCCCTGCGGCCCGTACGGGACCGCTCCGCCTGTGCCGCCAGCAGCTCGCGCGCCTCACCGGCGTCCCGCAGCCGGGCCCGCACCGTCTTGTTCGCGCCCGTGTCCACACACACGTCGGCGACGCCCCGGGCCCGCTCCCACGGCCCCTGCGTCAACCGCACGCTCTGCACCTTGGCGTGCGGCACCAGCGCCAGGCTCCGTCGCAGCAGCCCGGACCGGGCCGCGAACACCGCGTCCGTGACGGCGAGTCCGTACCCGCGCCACCACAGCGGCACGCACCAGCGGGCGCCGCGCGGCGCCGGTGACAGGGCCGCGGGCCCCGGCACGCTCACCCCCGGCAGCACCCGCGCGACGACGTCCTCGGCGATCTCACGCGGAGCGACCGGGACCAGCACGGAGTTGGACGAACCGGCCACGTCCAGCTCCACCCGGACCCAGCCGCGCCGCCGCCACAGCAGCGGTTCCACGATCCGCACGGTCTGCACGCGCCCCGGCGGTACCGTCTCGTGGGCCCGGTCCAGCAGCCCGTGGTCGATGCGCAGCCCGTCGGGCGACTCGCCCACCGTCCAGTCGTACTCGGCGACGAACCGCCCCACGCTGCTCGCGCCCGCCGCGCCCAGCAACGGCAGGGCGACCGCGAGGATCGTCCACAGGCTGTGGGTGACCAGCCACAGCACCGGCGGGACGACGAGCGCCGCAGCCAGCGACATCCAGGTGGCGCCCGTCAGCACCAGCGACAGGGCGAGCACACCCGGTGGCACCCGCAGCAGCTGCCGGGACGGGGCCTCGCCGACCTCGTGGGCGGTCTCGGGCGCGAAACCGGCTGCCCGGGCGAGCAGTTCGGCCCGCAGCGCGCGAGCCTCGTCGGCGCCGAGGAAGGCCAGTTCGTCCTTCTTGTCGGTGCCTATGACGTCGATCTTGAGCTTGGACACGCCAGCGACCCGGGCCAGCAGCGGCTGGGTGATGTCGACGGCCTGGATCCGCTCCAGCCGGATGTGCGCGGTGCGCCGGAAGACGAGCCCGGTACGGATGCGCAGTTCGGTGCCGGTCACCGCGAAGTGCGTGAACCACCAGGAGCAGAAACCGTAGAGGGCGGCGGCCGGGACGAGCACGGCGAGGCCGATCAGCAGCGTGGTCGTGGTCAGCCGGGTCAGATGGCGCTGCGCCCCGTCCGGGTCGTGCACGGCCCAGCCGATGACCACGGCGACCGGTGCCCAGGCGCGGCGCAGCGGTGTGACGGGGTGCAGCCGCCGCTCGGTCACCTCGGTGGCGGCCTGCGAGGCCTCGGCGGCCTCCGGCGCCGTCACAGCCCCGCCGACCGGGCTTCGCCCAGCTCGGTGAGCCGGTCGCGCAGCCGTTCCGCCTCGGCCGGGTCCAGGCCCGGGATGGTCGCGTCGGTGGCCGCGGCGGCCGTGTGCAGCTGCACGCTGGCCAGCCCGAAGTGCCGCTCGACGGGTCCGGACGTGACCTCGACCAGCTGCATCCGCCCGTACGGCACGACCGTCTCCTCACGCCACAGCACGCCCCGGCTGATCAGCAGGTCGTCGGCACGCTCGGCGTACCGCCAGGAACGCCAGTTGCGCTCGATCATCACCCAGCCCCAGGCCAGCAGGGCAAGGGGCGGCAGCGCGAAGGCGGCCCAGGCGGGCCCCGCCAGCAGCCCCGGCAGGAGCCCGGCCGCCAGGGCGATCAGCCCGAGCCACACGACCAGCAGCAGCCTGCGCATCCTCAGCAGGCCGGGCGGCAGCGCGATCCACACCGGCTCGCCCCCGGCAACCACGGCCGTGCCTTGCGTTCCGTCCGGCCCCACCTCGTGCGGACTCCCCGTATCCATGGGGTCAGCGTACGTAGGAGAGACTGTGTTCATGACTCCTACGACGGAGACCATGGTCGGAATCGGCGGCGCCGCGGAGAGCACCGACATGGTGCTCAACATCGGGCCGCAGCACCCGTCCACCCATGGCGTGCTGCGGCTGAAGCTCGTCCTGGACGGCGAGCGCATCAGGAGCGCGGAGCCGGTGATCGGCTACATGCACCGCGGCGCCGAGAAGCTGTTCGAGGCGCGCGACTACCGCCAGATCATCATGCTCGCCAACCGGCACGACTGGCTGTCGGCGTTCTCCAACGAGCTGGGCGTGGTCCTCGCCGTGGAGCGGATGCTCGGCATGGAGGTGCCCGAGCGCGCGGTGTGGCTGCGCACGCTGCTCGCCGAGCTGAACCGGGTGCTCAACCACCTGATGTTCCTCGGCTCGTACCCGCTGGAACTCGGCGGGATCACGCCGATCTTCTACGCCTTCCGGGAGCGCGAGGAGCTCCAGCACGTCATGGAGGAGATCTCCGGCGGGCGCATGCACTACATGTTCAACCGCGTCGGCGGCCTCAAGGAGGACCTGCCGGCCGGGTGGACCACGCGCGCGCGTGCCTCCGTCGCCGACGTGCGCTCCCGGATGGACCGCTTCGACGACCTGGTGCTCGGCAACGAGATCTTCCGGGGCCGGACCCGGGGCGTCGGCACCCTCACCGCAGAGGCCGTGCACGCGTACGGGGTGAGCGGGCCGATCGGGCGGGCCTCGGGCGTCGACTTCGACCTGCGCCGGGACGAGCCGTACCTCGCCTACGGCGAGCTGGCCGACGTCCTGAAGGTGGTCACCCGGCAGGAGGGCGACTGCCTCGCCCGTTTCGAGTGCCTCCTGGAGCAGACGCACAATGCGCTGGACCTGGCCGACGCGTGCCTCGACCGGCTGGCCGAGCTGCCGCCCGGGCCGGTCAACCAGCGGCTCCCGAAGGTCCTGAAGGCGCCCGAGGGACACACGTACGCCTGGACCGAGAACCCGCTCGGCATCAACGGCTACTACCTCGTCAGCAAGGGCGAGAAGACCCCGTACCGGCTGAAGCTGCGCTCGGCGTCGTACAACAACATCCAGGCGCTGACGGAGCTGCTGCCGGGGACGCTGGTCGCGGACATGGTGGCGATCCTGGGGTCGATGTTCTTCGTGGTCGGGGACATCGACAAATAGCGCAGGGGCCCTCCCGTCGCGCCCGGAGGGGGCCTCTTCGGGCCGCGCCCAGCGGGCCTCTTCGGGCCGCGCCTAGCGAGGGTCTTCGGGCCGTGCCTCGCGGGGGTCTTCCGGCCGTGCCTCGCGGGAGTCCTCGCACAGCGCCCGGAAGGGGTCCTCGACGCCCACGGGCTGCACCAGCCAGCCGAAGTCGCCCAGCCCGCCCGGCGCGGTGAGCTCGGCGGCCTCACCGGCGCTCGCGAGGGCGTGTACGTAGGCGGCGGGGTCGGCGGAGGCCAGCGCGAGCCCGGGGCGTGCGCCGGTCACGCCGAGGGCGTGCAGTGCCTCACGCTGGGGGAGCACGCGTCCGCCGGGCAGCGCGCACGCGTCCAGGGCGACATGGGCCGTGAGGTCGCAGGAGCCGTCCGGGACGGGGGTGGTCTCGCGGCCCTCCCGGAACCCGGTGAGCGTGCCGAACGGCGGGCGGGTGGCTGCCGTGTGCGCGTAGTCCACGGCCACGGCGAGCCCCCGCCGCAGCGTCGCGACCGCCCCGGCCCAGGCCTCGTCCCGGGGCAGACCGACCTCGGCACGCAGCCCCTCCTCGCCGGGCAGCGGCCACCACCGCTCCAGCCACCGCGCCGACGCCCCGCCCACCGGCTCCCCGAGCCGCTCGGTCCCGTCCTCGCGGACCATGACCAGCCGGGCGACACCCCCGGCATCCACCTCCACGACCTCCACGGGCATGTTGTCCAGCCACTCGTTGGCGAACAGCAGCCCGGTCGTCCCCTCCGGGGGCGCGGCCAGCCACTCGATCCGGTGATCGAGCCCCGCGGGCCGCTCGGCGATCTCGACGGCGTACGCGCGCGTACGTGCCGCCACGTCGGCGGGGAGCGCGGCGAGCACCCCGCCCGTCAGCTCACCCCGCCCGGCCGCCATGTCGACGAAGTCCAGCACCGCGGGCCGCCCCAGCGCCTCGTCGACCCGGCACAGCAGCCGGGCCACGGCCCCCGCGAACAGCGGCGACGCATGCACGGACGTCCGGAAATGCCCGGCCGGACCCTCCGCGCGCCGGTAGAAGCCCCCCGGCGCGTACAGAGCGTCCTGCGCCGCCGCACGCCACCCGCGCCACTCGCGCCACTCATTCCGCTCGTTCCTCGTCCCTGCCGTCACCGGGCCAGGCTATGTGGACACAACGAACGCAACTCCACCTTGCGGAGTACGCGCGCCCGGTGCGGATCGGCCCTCCGGTTGACCCCTGCACCTATCGCGCTTGCCTACGCTGGGTGACGTGCAGCGCCTCTATGACTTCCTCCGCAGGCACCCGACGTGGGTCGACGGCACCTGGGCCGTCGTTCTCCTCGGGATTTCGGTGCTGGGCGGGGCGGCGGGCGAGCGGATCGGCCCCTGGTCCGTGGTCGTTCCGATCACGGTGCTGCTGAGCCTGGTGGTCGCGTTGCGCCGCCGGATGCCGGAGAAGATGCTGCTGCTCGCGGCGGCGGTCGGCGTGGCCCAGCTGGTCGCCGACGTCGCGATCCTGCCCGCCGACTTCGCCATGCTGGTGATCGTCTACACCGTCGCGGTGGAAGGGGCCCGCTGGGCCTCCCGCTTCGCGCTGGTCGCCGGCCTGTGCGCGGCCCCCCTGGCACAGCTGCGCTGGTCGAACGAGCAGACGGGGATCGCGGGCGACATCGCCCTGGCGGTCCTCCAGACCGTCCCCTTCGCCCTCGCCTGGGTGCTCGGCGACTCCATCCGCACCCGCCGCGCCTACTTCGCCCAGCTGGAGGAGAGGGCCGCCCGCCTGGAGAAGGAGCGCGAGGCACAGTCCAAGGTCGCGGTCGCCGCCGAACGGGCCCGGATCGCACGCGAGTTGCACGACGTCGTCGCGCACAACGTCTCGGTGATGGTGGTTCAGGCCGACGGCGCCGCCTACGTCCTGGACGCCGCGCCCGAGCAGGCGAAGAAGGCCCTGGAGACCATCTCCTCCACCGGCCGCCAGGCCCTCGCCGAGATGCGCCGCCTGCTCGGCGTGCTGCGCACCGGTGAGCACCAGGAGGCCGGCGAGTACGTGCCGCAGCCCGACGTCCAGCAGATCGAGGACCTCGTCGAGCAGTGCCGCGGACACGGACTGCCCGTCGACTTCAAGATCGAGGGCACGCCCCGGCCGCTGCCCAGCGGCGTCGAGCTCACCGCCTACCGCATCGTGCAGGAGGCGCTCACCAACACCCGCAAGCACGGCGGGCCCAACGCGGGCGCGAGCGTGCGGCTGGTCTACTTCGACGACGGTCTCGGCCTGCTCGTCGAGGACGACGGCAAGGGTGCCCCGCACGAGCTGTACGAGGAGGGCGGCTTCGACGGACAGGGGCATGGACTGATCGGCATGCGCGAGCGGGTCGGTATGGTCGGCGGCACCCTGGACGCGGGCCCGCGCCCGGGCGGAGGATTCCGCATCAGTGCCCTGCTGCCGCTCAAACCCGCGCACTGACAGCGCCGCACGCCCCTCGCTGACACCTGTAACGACCTGTGACGACCCCTGTGACGCCCCCGAGACGACCCGACATGGAAGAGGCCCGATGACGATCCGCGTGATGCTCGTCGACGACCAGGTGCTGCTGCGGACCGGGTTCCGGATGGTGCTCGCCGCCCAGCCCGACATGGAGGTCGTGGCGGAGGCGGGCGACGGCGTCGAGGCCCTCCAGGAACTGCGGACGACCGAGGTCGACGTGGTGCTGATGGACGTCCGCATGCCCAAGCTCGACGGGGTGGAGACGACCCGCCGGATCTGTGCGGAGACCGACCCGCCGAAGGTGCTCATCCTGACCACCTTCGACCTCGACGAGTACGCCTTCTCCGGGCTGAAGGCGGGCGCCTCCGGCTTCATGCTCAAGGACGTCCCGCCGGCCGAGCTGCTGACCGCGATCAGGGCCGTGCACAGCGGGGACGCGGTCGTCGCGCCCTCCACCACCCGGCGGCTGCTGGACCGCTTCGCACCGATGCTGCCGGGCACCCAGCAGCCCCGGCACAAGGAGCTCGAGCGGCTCACCGACCGCGAGCGCGAGGTCATGGTGCTGGTCGCGCAGGGCCTGTCCAACGGCGAGATCGCGGCGCGGCTGGTGCTGTCCGAGGCGACCGTGAAGACGCACGTGGGCCGCATCCTGACCAAGCTCGGGCTCAGGGACCGGGTGCAGGTCGTGGTGCTCGCCTACGAGACGGGACTGGTACGGGCCGGCGGCCACGGCTGACCCGGCTGTGCCGACGCGACGACGGTGACCCCACCGCGCTGATCCGCCGGCGGGGGACGCTGATCCGTCGGCGCGGGACGGTCACCTGAGAATCCCTTCCAGGAACTCGCTGCCGAGCCGGGCCACCACCGTCACGTCCAGCTGGTGCAGCACGTAGCGGCCGCGGCGGCGGGTGGTGATCAGGCCCGCCTTCTTCAGCACGGCCAGATGCCGGGATATCTCGGGGGCCGTCATGCCGAGCACCCGCGCCAGCTCGCTGGTGGTGTGCGCGCTGCGCGCCAGATGGCGGCACATGCGCATCCGCACCGGATGGGACAGCGCGGTCATCCGCAGGGCCAGCTGTTCGACCGTCTGCGGTGCGGCGAGCTCCGGGGAGCCGACCGGGTAGTGCAGCACCGGCTGCCAGCCGTACCGGTGCAGGACCATCAGATGCGGCCAGCCGAGACTCGTCGGGACGAGCAGCAGGCCGCCGTCGCCCGTGGCCGTACGGCCGTCGCCCAGCTTGTCGACCGTGATCCGGGTGCCGGCCGCGTCGAGCGTGATCGCCGGCGACACCGCGGCCAGCCCCTCGGCCAGGCCCTTGCGCCGCAGCAGGTCCGTCTTGTGCCGGGCGTCGGCCGCGAGCTGGTGGCGCAGCCGGGACCAGGCCTCCGCGAAGAAGGCCTCGTCGCAGTCCCGCAGGAACTGCCGCAGCCAGGCCCGGATCCCGGGCGGGTCCGCCAGCAGCCGCTCACCGAAGTGCAGTTGCCGCGGCCCGCGCGCGGCGGCCAGCTCCAGGGCGCGGCGGTGCGTCTCCGGGTCGGTCAGCGCCGCCTTCGAGCCCTCGCCGTAGCCGGTGCCACAGGTGAACTCCAGTGCCGCGTCCACGAACTGCTCGTCGGACAGCTTGTCGAGCTGGTCCAGCTCCTCGGCGAGGGTCGCGCCCGGGAGCGTGCGCCGGTCCGGAAGGCCCGCCCAGGGCAGGAACAGGTCCGAGAACGTCGTGCGCCACAGGAAGTCCGCCTCGCACATCCGGTCGGCCAGATGCGGGTCGAGCCGGGCCGTCACCCCCGTCACCCAGCCCTGCAGGCCCGGGTGGTGCGCCGGTTCGGACAGCGCGTGCAGGGCCATGCCCAGCTCGGCCAGGGGCGACGGTACGACGGCGACCGCCTCGGGCCGCAGCCCCTCGATGTCGATGTGCACGCTCATGCCCTCATGGTGCACCCGGCCACCGACAACGCCCCCGTCGATTGACGAGCCCGGTCAATCGACGCGACGCCGTTCCCGGTTGGGACGCACGGTGGGACCACCGGGGCAGCCGCGGAGCCTTCGGACCCCCATCACTCCGTCCCGCAGAGGCGATTCACCATGAGCATCACGCAGCAGTACCTCCTCGACAGCTACCGCGCCCGGTCCCTCGGCGAGCCCGGTCCGCCCGCCCCCGGCACCGACGACTGGAGGGTCGTGCGGGAGTGGCGCGACGAACGGCACTTCCGTGCCGCCCTCGCGGTCCGCCCGGTCCGCCACCGGCTCCGGGACGCCCTGGCGCGGTGGCGGCGCCCGACCTGACCTGCTCCGGCACGCCTTGGCGCGGTGGCGGCGCCCGACCTGACCTGCTCCGGGACGCCCTGGCGCGGTGGCGGCGCCCTACCTGACCTGCTCCGGCAGGCGGGCCACGAAGTCCGCCACCGCCGCCTTCACGTCCTCGGCACTCCACTCCAGCCCGTCGGCCCGCACATGCACCTCCGTGAGCGCCAGCCCGGGACCGCCCCGGTCCCAGCCGTTGCCGAACAGGACGACGCCCGTCTCCTCGGCCATGCGGACCGCCGCCTCCCCGAGGACGTCCGGCTCGTACGGCAGCCACACCTGGAAGTCATGGGTGTGCGGCACCTCCGGGTGCACCCGCGCCCACGGCACCCCGGCCGCCGCGAACGCCTCGCGCATCGCGGCGGCCACCACGCGCGCGTGGACGACGTACTCCGGCAGCCTGGGAAGCTGCCGCTCCAGCCCGACCAGCGCCGACAGCACCGTGGGGAACTGCTGGAAGACCATCCCGCCGTACCGGTGCCGCCAGGTCTTCGCCTCCTCGACGAGCTCCTCGGGGCCGGCGAGTGCCGCGCCGCCGAACGCCTCCAGGGACTTGTAGAACGACACGTAGACGCTGTCGGCCAGGCGAGCGATCTCCACCAGCGGGCGGCCGAAGTGGAGGGTGGACTCCCACAGGCGGGCCCCGTCGAAGTGCACCACCGCGTCCCGTTCCCGCGCGGCCTCGACGACCGCGGTGAGTTCCTCCCAGGAGGGCAGCACGAAACCGGCGTCCCTGAGGGGAAGTTCCAGCATCAGCGCCCCGAAGGGCTCCTCGAAGTCGCGCACCTCGTCGGCGGTCGGCAGCCGCGGCTCGCTCGTCAGCCGCACCGGGCGCAGCCGGCCGACCTCGCTGAACGCGTTCCGCTCGTGCACCTCGGGATGGCTGAGCGCGTGCAGGGCGACGGTCGGGTTCCCGGTGCGGCCGGCCCAGCAGCGCAGGGCCACCTGCTGGGCCATCGTGCCCGTCGGGAAGAAAGCGGCGGCCTCGGTACCGAGCAGCCCCGCGACCTTCGTCTCCAACGCCTCGACGACGCCGTCGCCGTACACGTCGGACAACTGGTCGAGGTCGTGGACGGCCGCCGCCTCCTCCAGCAGCGCCAGGCGCTCCCGGAGGGTCTGGTGGAAGCCGAAGCGCGCGAAGACGCGCCGGGCCCCGTGATGGGCGGCCAGCCGCCGCTCGCGCAGCCGTGCGCCCCGGGTCTCGTCCGTCAGCTGGTCGTCGCTTTCCGCCGTGTCGGTCATGCCCCGGATCCTGCCCCGCGCGCGGGCGGCGGGGCATCCGCATTTCCGGACGCCGTCGGGGGAACGCCGCACGGGCATGCACAGCCTGTGGACGACCGAACGCCCCTCGAACCGATCGCGTTAACATGACGAGAAATCGTCCGGTACCCGGAGCGGACTGGAACGGGAAGGCCGCCGTCGAGTGAACACAACCCCACAGCCAGACCCCAAGGACCGCCCCGCGCGGCTCACCGTCGGCGTCGTCGGCGCCGGCCGTGTAGGGCCCGCGCTCGCCGCGTCCCTGCAGCTCGCCGGGCACCGCCCGGTCGCCGTCTCCGCCGTCTCGGACGCCTCCCGGCGCCGCGCCGCGCACCTGCTGCCCGACGTGCCGGTGATGCCGCCCGCCGAGGTCCTGAAGCGGGCCGACCTGGTGCTGCTGACCGTCCCCGACGACGCCCTGCCCGACCTCGTCACCGGCCTCGCCGACACCGGATCCGTCCGGCCGGGGCAGCTCCTCGCACACACCTCGGGGCGGTACGGGGCGCGGGTCCTCGACCCTGCCCTGCGCGCGGGCGCCCTGCCGCTCGCCCTGCACCCCGCGATGACCTTCACGGGCACGCCCGTGGACGTCCAGCGGCTGGCCGGCTGCTCCTTCGGCGTCACCGCCCCCGAAGAGCTGCGCCTGGCCGCCGAGGCCCTGGTCATCGAGATGGGCGGCGAGCCGGAGTGGATCGCCGAGGAGAACCGGCCGCTCTACCACGCCGCGCTCGCCCTGGGCGCCAACCACCTGGTCACACTGGTCGCCCAGTCCATGGAGCTGCTGAGCGCCGCCGGCGTCACGGCACCCGACCGGATGCTCGGCCCGCTGCTCGGCGCGGCCCTGGACAACGCCCTGCGCTCCGGCGACGCGGCCCTCACCGGCCCGGTCGCGCGCGGCGACGCGGGCACGGTCGCCGCGCATGTCGCCGAGCTGCGCCGGCACGCACCCCAGGCGGTCGACGGCTACCTGGCGATGGCCCGCGCGACCGCCGACCGGGCCCTGGCCCACGGCCTGCTGAAGCCGGAACTGGCCGAGGACCTCCTCGGGGTACTCGCCCACGGGACCGACGGCACCGACGGCACCGAAAGGGACGCCCGATGACCACCACCCTGCTCAGCACCGCCGGCGAGCTGCACGCACGCGCGCGTACGGGCCGCCGCGCCGTGGTGATGACCATGGGCGCCCTGCACGAGGGCCACGCCACGCTGATCCGTACCGCGCGCACCCTCGCCGGGCCGGACGGCGAGGTCGTCGTCACCGTCTTCGTCAACCCGCTCCAGTTCGGCCAGGGCGAGGACCTCGACCGCTACCCGCGCACCCTGGACGCCGACGTCGAACTCGCCGGACGGTCGGGCGCGGACGTCGTGTTCGCCCCCGCCGTGGACGAGGTCTACCCGGGCGGCGAGCCCCAGGTCCGCATCACCGCGGGCCCCATGGGCGAGCGCCTGGAGGGCTCCTCCCGCCCCGGCCACTTCGACGGCATGCTCACCGTCGTCGCCAAGCTGCTGCACCTCACCCGGCCCGACGTCGCCCTGTACGGGCAGAAGGACGCCCAGCAGCTCGCGCTGATCCGCCGCATGGTGCGGGACCTGAACTTCGGCGTGGAGATCGTCGGCGTGCCCACCGTCCGCGAGGAGGACGGCCTGGCCCTGTCCAGCCGCAACCGCTACCTGTCGGCCGCCGAGCGGCGCACCGCCCTCGCCCTGTCCGGCGCCCTGTTCGCGGGCCAGGACCGGCACGCCGCACAGGAGGCGCTGCGGGCCAGGGCGCGCGAGGTTCCCGCCACGCGCGCGCGTGCCGAGGCGCTCAGCGCCATAGGGGAGTCCCGTGCGGCGGCCGACGCGCACGCCGTGGCGACGGCCGTCCCCGGCGGCCCGTCGGCCGTCCGCGCCGCCGCCCGGCAGGTCCTGGACGAGGCCGCCCGCCTCGAACCGCCGCTCGCGCTGGACTACCTCGCCCTGGTGGACCCGTCCGACTTCACCGAGATCGAGGACGACTTCACCGGCGACGCGATCCTCGCCGTCGCCGCCCGGGTCGGGGCGACCCGGCTGATCGACAACGTCCCGCTCACCTTCACACGCTTCGGAGCCGCCTCGTGACCACCACAGGCATACGACTGCACGCGCCCGCCCCCGGGTGGTCCATCTCCGCGGACGTGGTCGTCGTCGGCTCCGGTGTCGCCGGCCTGACCGCTGCCCTGCGCTGCGAGGCGGCCGGCCTGCACACGGTCGTCGTCACCAAGGCCCGCCTCGACGACGGCTCCACCCGCTGGGCCCAGGGCGGCATCGCGGCGGCCCTCGGCGAGGGCGACACCCCCGAGCAGCACCTCGACGACACCCTGGTCGCGGGCGTCGGCCTCTGCGACGAGGACGCCGTCCGCCTCCTGGTCACCGAGGGCCCCGACGCCGTACGCCGCCTCATCGAGACCGGCGCCCGGTTCGACGAGTCCTCCGAGGGCGACCTGGAACTGACCCGCGAGGGCGGCCACCACCGCCGTCGCATCGCCCACGCCGGCGGTGACGCCACCGGCGCGGAGATCTCCCGTGCCCTGGTCGAGGCAGTCCGCGCGCGGGGCATGCGCACCGTCGAGAACGCGCTCGTCCTGGACCTCCTCACGGACGCGGAGGGCCGCACCGCCGGCGTGACCCTGCACGTCATGGGGGAGGGCCGGCACGACGGCGTCGGGGCCGTCCACGCCCCCAACGTGGTCCTCGCGACCGGCGGCATGGGCCAGGTCTTCTCCGCGACCACCAACCCGTCGGTGTCCACCGGCGACGGCGTGGCGCTCGCGCTGCGGGCCGGCGCGGAGGTCAGCGACCTGGAGTTCGTCCAGTTCCACCCGACCGTGCTGTTCCTCGGCCCGGACGCGGAGGGCCAGCAGCCCCTGGTCTCCGAGGCCGTGCGCGGCGAGGGCGCCCACCTGATCGACGCCGACGGCGTGCGCTTCATGGTCGGACAGCACGAACTCGCCGAACTGGCCCCCCGCGACATCGTCGCCAAGGGCATCCTGCGCCGCATGCAGGAGCAGGACGCCGAGCACATGTACCTCGACGGCCGGCACTTCGGGGCCGAGATGTGGGAGCACCGCTTCCCGACGATCCTGGCCGCCTGCCGCGCCCACGGCATCGACCCGGTCACCGCCCCCGTCCCGGTCGCCCCGGCAGCCCACTACGCCTCCGGCGGCGTCCGCACCGACTCCCACGGCCGTACGACCGTCCCGGGCCTCTACGCGTGCGGCGAGGTCGCCTGCACCGGCGTGCACGGAGCCAACCGCCTGGCGTCCAACTCCCTGCTCGAAGGCCTGGTCTACGCCGAGCGCATCGCGGCCGACATCGCGGCGAACGGCCTCCACACGCGCGTGCCCCAGCCGGTCGAGCACCCGGAGGTCCCCGAGCACCCCCTGCAGACCCCTCAGGCCCGCTTCGCGATCCAGCGGATCATGACGGGCGGCGCGGGCGTGCTGCGCTCGGCCGGCTCCCTCGCCAAGGCCGCCGACCAGCTCCAGCGGCTGCACACCGACGCCCGGGAGGCCCTCGCCGAGAACGGCAGGACGGCCGAGGCCGGCGTCGCCACCTGGGAGGCCACCAACCTGCTGTGCGTGGCCCGCGCGCTGGTCGCCGCCGCGCTGTTGCGGGAGGAGACCCGGGGCTGCCACTGGCGCGAGGACCACCCCGAGCGCGACGACACCGCCTGGCGGCGCCACATCGTCGTCACCCTGAATCCGGACCGCACGCTGGCCGTGCACACCACGGACACCACAGACTTCCCTCCGACCCTCCCGACCCAGGCCCTCCAGGAGCAGTGACCGACGTGAGCACCCCCGACCTTCCCCTCGCCTCCTCCGGAGGCTGCTCGGACGGCTGCGCCTGCGGCGCGGACGACGAGGCGTACCTGGAGTGCGGCCTGGACCCCGCACTCGCCCAGCTCCTGGCCGACGCCGGCCTCGACCCCGTCGAGGTCGAGGACATCGCCAACGTGGCCCTCCAGGAGGACCTGGCCCACGGCGTGGACGTGACGACGGTGGCGACCATCCCCGAGGACGCGGTGGCCACGGCCGACTTCACCGCACGCGAGGCCGGCACGGTGGCCGGCCTGCGCGTCGCCGAGGCGGTCATCTCGGTGGTCTGCGAGGAGGAGCTGGAGATCGAGCGCCACGCCGAGGACGGCGACCGCGTCGAAGCCGGCCAGAAGCTCCTCTCCGTCACCACCCGCACCCGCGACCTCCTCACGGCGGAGCGCAGCGCGCTGAACATCCTGTGCCGCCTGTCGGGCGTCGCGACGGCCACGCGCGCGTGGGCGGACGCGCTCGACGGGACCAAGGCGAAGGTCCGCGACACCCGCAAGACGACCCCCGGCCTGCGCAGCCTCGAGAAGTACGCGGTCCGCTGCGGTGGCGGCGTCAACCACCGCATGTCCCTCTCGGACGCGGCCCTCGTCAAGGACAACCACGTGGTCGCCGCGGGCGGTGTCGCCCAGGCCTTCCAGGCGGTGCGCGAACGCTTCCCGGACGTGCCCATCGAGGTCGAGGTCGACACCCTGGACCAGCTCCGCGAGGTCCTGGACGCCGGCGCCGACCTGATCCTGCTGGACAACTTCACGCCGGCCGAGTGCGCCGAGGCCGTCGGGATCGTCCAGGGCCGGGCCGCCCTGGAGGCCTCCGGCCGCCTCACGCTCGACAACGCCAAGGCGTACGCGGACACCGGCGTCGACTACCTCGCCGTCGGAGCCCTCACCCACTCCTCGCCGATCCTGGACATCGGCCTGGACCTGCGGCCGGCGGAGTAGGGGCGGTACGGGCCATGCTGCTGACGATCGACGTAGGAAACACCCACACCGTCCTCGGCCTGTTCGACGGCGACGAGATCGTCGAACACTGGCGCATCTCCACGGACGCGCGCCGCACCGCCGACGAACTGGCGGTCCTGCTCCAGGGCCTGATGGGCATGCACCCGCTGCTCGGCGACGAACTGGGCGACGGCATCGACGGCATCGCCATCTGCGCGACCGTACCCTCGGTGCTGCACGAGCTCCGCGAGGTGACCCGCCGCTACTACGGTGACGTGCCCGCGATCCTCGTCGAACCGGGCGTCAAGACGGGCGTCCCGATCCTCACGGACAACCCCAAGGAGGTCGGCGCGGACCGCATCATCAACGCGGTCGCCGCCGTCGAGCTCTACGGCGGCCCGGCCATCGTCGTCGACTTCGGCACGGCGACGACGTTCGACGCGGTGAGCGCGCGCGGCGAGTACGTCGGCGGGGTCATCGCCCCCGGCATCGAGATCTCCGTCGAGGCCCTCGGCGTCCGCGGCGCCCAGCTCCGCAAGATCGAGGTGGCCCGGCCGCGCAGCATCATCGGCAAGAACACGGTCGAGGCGATGCAGTCGGGCATCATCTACGGCTTCGCCGGCCAGGTCGACGGCGTCGTCAACCGCATGGCCCGCGAGCTGTCGGAGGACCCCGACGACGTCACGGTCATCGCGACGGGCGGGCTGGCGCCGATGGTGCTGGGCGAGTCGTCGGTCATCGACGAGCACGAACCGTGGCTGACGCTGATGGGCCTGCGCCTGGTGTACGAGCGCAACGTGTCCCGCATGTGAGCCGCGCCCGGCGTTGCCGCAGGGGTCCGCAACCCGGCGGAACGGGATGCCGCTGCGCCCACCCTCCCCCCTGCTCGGCTTCGCTCGAGCAGGGGGACCCCCCTCGCCCGGCGCGGCCCCGCCCCACCCCCGGCGCCAGGAGAGAACGCCCACCCCCCCCACCCGGCGCCAGGCGAGGACGCGCACCCGCACCCGGCCCTGGCCCCGGCCCACCACCCAACCCGCAGCCGCTGTGCTCACCCCGCCCACCCGAGTGGTCCCCCGCGCCACACCCACCCCCTATGCGCAATTTGTCTGATTAGCGCGTATCGTCGCCGCATGCCCACGCCATACGGATCCCGCGGCGGCATGGCGTTCGGCGTGGAGGAGCTGCGTGTGCTCCGCCGCGCTCTCGCCCTCGCCCTCCACCCCACCCCCGCCTCGGCCGACGACGTCCAGGACTGTCTCCGTCTCGCAGAGTCGCTCGACGAGGCGCTGCGGGAAGGGGCCAGGCTGCGTGCCTTCCTCGTGGCCGACCTGGGCCGGTACCGCGCCGCCCTCCCCGGCACCGCCGCCGGCTACCTCGCGCTCCTGGACGAGGCCCTGGGGACCGGTTACCGCCCCCTCCCCGACGACCTGGCCGCCCTGCACGCCCTGCGCGGCCACCCCGCAGCCGCGGCCCTCCTGGACCGCTGCACGCCCGCCCCCAGGGCAGACGCGCCCGCCCCCATGCCGGCCGCGCCCGCCCCGGCCGCGGCTGTCGTCCCCGGCTCCCGCTCACGCACCCCCTCCCGCTCCCGTCTCCTGGCCATCCCGGGCGGCCGCCGCGCCCCCGAAGACGTTTCCGAAGACGCCGCCGCGGACGGCCCGGAGAAGCAGCCCGAGAAGAAGCCCACGCGCAAGCCGGCACCCCCCAAGCCCGCCCCGGCCCCGACCCCCGGCAGCACCCCGAAGCCCTCCCGCCCGATCCCCACCCCGGGCGAGGTCTTCCCACGCCGCAAGCCGGCCCCGCCGCCACCCGCGAACCCCCAGCAGCTCGCCGCGGGCTGACGTGGCTACCCTGGGTCCATGGACTACGTCTCCGCGCTGCTGCCCCCGGCCGTCATGGCCGTCTTCTTCATCGGCGTGATCCGGGTGATCGTGAAGACCCAGGGCGGCGCCAACAAGGCCAAGGAGGACGCGGCCGTGGACGCCGCCCTCGCGCGCGTGGAGGGCGCCCGCCAGCCCGGCGCGGCCCCTTCGAAGACCGACGCCTGACCCACACCCCCGAGGGCGTACGACTCGGCGGACCCGCACCCCGCGGCGCCCGCACCTTCGAGCCGTACGCCCTTTTTGTTCACGTTCGCCGGTGAAACGCACGTCCGCCACGCCATTACCGGGATCTCCCACTATTGTTCTGAGCTGTGCCTCGCCCATTGGGAGAACTCGAAGACGCGGTCATGTCGCGGGTGTGGAAGTGGAACCGCCCGGTGACCGTTCGAGAAGTCCTGGAAGATCTTCAGAAGGAGCGGTCCATCGCGTACACCACCGTGATGACCGTTTTGGACAATCTCCATCAGAAGGGCTGGGTGCGCCGCGAGGCGGAAGGCCGTGCCTATCGATATGAGGCGGTCTCCACCCGCGCCGCCTACGCAGCCGCCCTGATGAACGACGCCTGGTCGCAGAGCGACAACCCCGCCGCCGCTCTCGTCGCCTTCTTCGGCATGATGAGCGAGGAACAACGGCAGTCTCTCAGTGATGCCGTACGGATCGTGCAGGGACCGGAAACCCAGGAACCGACCGAACCGTCGGAATCCGCGGAACGGGCCGAACGGGCCGAACGGCCGGAACGTGGGGAAGGCCCCGAGGAGAACCCCGCCTCCGCTCAGGGCCCCGGCGGGCGATAGCGTCCCGCCATGTCCGCGAAGAGCCCCGAAGCCACCGCAAAAGCCATCACCGTCCGGCGGGCCCGCACCAGCGATGTCCCGGCCGTGCGCGGCCTCCTCGACGCCTACGTGCGCGGCCGCATCCTGCTCGACAAAGCGACGGTGACGCTTTACGAGGACATCCAGGAGTTCTGGGTCGCGGAACGGGACGACAACGCCGAGGTCGTCGGCTGCGGCGCGCTGCACGTGATGTGGGAAGACCTCGCGGAAGTCCGCACTCTCGCGGTGAAGCCCGGCCTGAAGGGCGCGGGCGTCGGGCACCGGGTGCTGGAGAAGTTGCTGCAGACCGCCCGCTGGCTCGGTGTTCGCCGGGTTTTCTGTCTGACCTTCGAAGTCGACTTCTTCACCAAGCACGGCTTCGTGGAGATCGGTGAGACACCCGTCGACACGGATGTCTACGCGGAGCTGCTGCGTTCCTATGACGAGGGTGTCGCGGAGTTCCTGGGACTCGAACGAGTGAAACCGAACACCTTGGGCAACAGCCGGATGCTTCTGCATCTGTGATCGTCCGGCGCTAGTCGTCGCAAGGGCCGGGCGGGTTCGTCAAGGCATATTCCGCGGGCCGCCCCTGCCCCGGTGCCCTATGTCCGAAACGCGCACGTTTCCGGACCGAGGCCGGGCTGCCGGTCTCCCCCGGGGGTTTGTGTTTTTCCGGCAAAAGCGGTTTGCTTTCCGAGGTACTGCAGTACTGCATATAACAGGGGGACGGCGATACGGCGGACGCCGGCACACCCCGGCCCTGAAGATATCGATGAAAGGAAATCCGGTGGCACAGAAGGTTCAGGTCCTTCTTGTCGACGACCTCGACGGTGGCGAGGCGGACGAGACCGTGACGTTCGCGCTGGACGGCAAGACGTACGAGATCGATCTCACCACCTCCAATGCGGACAAGCTCCGTGGCCTTCTCGAGCCTTACGTGAAGGGCGGTCGTCGTACCGGAGGCCGTGCTTCGGGCGGGCGCGGAAAGACGCGCGCGGCTTCGAGCGGCAGCCAGGACACCGCGGCGATCCGCGCCTGGGCGAAGGAGAACGGCTACGAGGTCAACGACCGCGGCCGTGTTCCCGCGACCATCCGCGAGGCTTACGAGAAGGCCAACGGCTGAACAGCGGCACTACGGACCCTGCACACGCACGGCCGGCGGCTGGGCGCACACGCGCCGCAGCCGGACCCGGTGGCACTGTGTGGCCACCGCGTTCACCAGCCGCACGAGATCGGGGGCGTCCCCAGCGCCCCCCAGCGCCGACAGCGTCGGCAGCGAGGCCTCGACCTCGCATCCCGGCTCGGGGGGCCGCAGCCACACGGCGGCCCCCTGGGAACCGACCCGGCCCCGCGGAGCGGGCGCGACACCGGCCCCGCAGGGCGCCGCGGCGTGCGACGCGCACGCCGACGGCACCGCCCTCTCCCCGTGAGGCTCCGGGAGCGACGGCGCCTCCATGAGGCCGCCCGCGCCGATCGCGACCAGATCCAGCGCCAGGTCCCCCCAGTCCAGCCACTCCAGCAGCCCCGGAAGCTCCTCCGCGCTGCCCGCGGCCACCCAGAGCAGCATCCGGTCACCGCGCAGGGCGACGGGAGAGCCCGGCGCCGCGTGCCGCAGCGCCGCGTGCCCCGCCTCGGCCGGCACGTCCAGGACGTCGTAGCGCACCCCCACCACCAGGCGCAGTGGAACGCCGGGCACCGTGGGCCACCCCAGTTCGTTCTCGTACCACCGCCGGACCTGACCGCTCGCGTCGGCCGGGGCGAGCGGCCGACGGGGGAGCGGAACGAGCGGGGACGAGGATGCGGTCACGGGCTGAGAGGCGCCGAACATGCCACGTGCAACAGCCGGAAGGCCGCGCTGGTTACGCTGGGTCGCAACCCGGATGCCCACGGTCGCGAAACGGGGGCGCGCGGGTGGTGCGGGGAGGCGCAAGGTTGTTCGCCCGTAGCGGAGGGAACGGGGGCGCTCGGCATGGACTTCCGCTCCTCGCGGGTAAGACATCCCTAGTGGGAGGGGGCGACACGCAGAAAAGGACGTCTCACGTTCGCCATCGGCGTACTGGCGAGTGGGGTATCTGCCTGGCCTGCGGGAACATCGTCTCGCACCATCGGGTTGGAGCAGATGTCGGCGTTCGGGGTCAGGAGGCCAAGGACGGTGTCGGCAGTTGGAATGAGCGGTCCCCGCTTGCGGGACTAAGCTGCGGAAGGACAGGGAGGGGAAGTTCCCCCCACTGCCTGACCGCTCTGAGGAGCGATTAACGATGTTCGAGAGGTTCACCGACCGCGCGCGGCGGGTTGTCGTCCTGGCTCAGGAAGAAGCCCGGATGCTCAACCACAACTACATCGGCACTGAGCACATCCTCCTGGGCCTGATCCACGAGGGTGAAGGTGTCGCCGCCAAGGCCCTTGAGAGCCTCGGGATTTCGCTCGAGGCGGTCCGCCAGCAGGTGGAGGAGATCATCGGTCAGGGCCAGCAGGCCCCGTCCGGCCACATCCCCTTCACCCCCCGTGCCAAGAAGGTCCTGGAGCTGTCGCTCCGCGAGGCCCTTCAGCTGGGCCACAACTACATCGGCACGGAGCACATCCTGCTCGGCCTGATCCGCGAGGGGGAGGGCGTCGCCGCCCAGGTCCTCGTGAAGCTGGGCGCAGATCTCAACCGCGTGCGGCAGCAGGTCATCCAGCTGCTCTCCGGTTACCAGGGCAAGGAGACCGCCACCGCCGGCGGTCCTGCCGAGGGCACCCCCTCCACGTCCCTGGTCCTCGACCAGTTCGGCCGGAACCTCACCCAGGCCGCTCGTGAGTCCAAGCTCGACCCGGTCATCGGGCGCGAGAAGGAGATCGAGCGGGTCATGCAGGTGCTGTCCCGCCGTACCAAGAACAACCCGGTGCTGATCGGTGAGCCCGGCGTCGGCAAGACCGCCGTCGTCGAGGGCCTCGCCCAGGCCATCGTCAAGGGCGAGGTGCCCGAGACCCTCAAGGACAAGCACCTCTACACCCTGGACCTCGGCGCCCTGGTCGCCGGCTCCCGCTACCGCGGTGACTTCGAGGAGCGCCTGAAGAAGGTTCTCAAGGAGATCCGCACCCGCGGCGACATCATCCTGTTCATCGACGAGCTGCACACGCTGGTCGGTGCGGGTGCAGCCGAGGGCGCCATCGACGCCGCTTCCATCCTGAAGCCGATGCTGGCCCGCGGTGAGCTCCAGACCATCGGTGCCACCACGCTGGACGAGTACCGCAAGCACCTGGAGAAGGACGCGGCCCTCGAGCGCCGCTTCCAGCCCATCCAGGTCGCCGAGCCGTCCCTGCCGCACACGATCGAGATCCTCAAGGGTCTGCGTGACCGGTACGAGGCCCACCACCGCGTCTCCATCACCGACGAGGCGCTGGTGCAGGCCGCCACCCTGGCCGACCGGTACATCTCGGACCGCTTCCTGCCGGACAAGGCGATCGACCTGATCGACGAGGCCGGTTCCCGGATGCGCATCCGCCGGATGACCGCGCCGCCGGACCTGCGCGAGTTCGACGAGAAGATCGCCGGTGTCCGCCGGGACAAGGAGTCCGCGATCGACTCGCAGGACTTCGAGAAGGCCGCCTCGCTGCGCGACAAGGAGAAGCAGCTCCTCGCCGCCAAGGCCAAGCGGGAGAAGGAGTGGAAGGCCGGCGACATGGACGTCGTCGCCGAGGTCGACGGCGAGCTGATCGCCGAGGTCCTCGCGACCGCCACCGGCATCCCCGTCTTCAAGCTGACCGAGGAGGAGTCCTCGCGCCTGCTGCGCATGGAGGAGGAGCTCCACAAGCGGGTCATCGGCCAGAACGACGCCGTCAAGGCGCTGTCGAAGGCGATCCGCCGTACGCGCGCCGGTCTGAAGGACCCGAAGCGCCCCGGTGGCTCGTTCATCTTCGCCGGCCCATCCGGTGTCGGTAAGACCGAGCTGTCCAAGGCGCTCGCCGAGTTCCTCTTCGGCGACGAGGACGCGCTGATCTCCCTCGACATGTCGGAGTTCAGCGAGAAGCACACGGTCTCGCGGCTCTTCGGTTCGCCCCCCGGCTACGTGGGCTACGAAGAGGGCGGCCAGCTGACCGAGAAGGTGCGGCGCAAGCCGTTCTCGGTGGTCCTGTTCGACGAGGTCGAGAAGGCCCACCCGGACATCTTCAACTCGCTGCTGCAGATCCTGGAGGACGGTCGCCTGACCGACTCCCAGGGCCGGGTCGTGGACTTCAAGAACACGGTCATCATCATGACGACCAACCTCGGCACCCGGGACATCTCCAAGGGCTTCAACCTGGGCTTCGCGGCCCAGGGCGACACGAAGTCCAACTACGAGCGCATGAAGAACAAGGTCTCGGACGAGCTCAAGCAGCACTTCCGGCCCGAGTTCCTCAACCGCGTCGACGACGTGGTCGTCTTCCCGCAGCTCAGCCAGGACGACATCCTCAAGATCGTCGACCTGATGATCGGCAAGGTGGACGAGCGCCTGAAGGACCGGGACATGGGCATCGAGCTCTCCCAGTCCGCCAAGGAGCTGCTGTCCCGGAAGGGCTACGACCCGGTGCTGGGTGCGCGTCCGCTGCGTCGCACCATCCAGCGCGAGATCGAGGACTCGCTGTCGGAGAAGATCCTCTTCGGCGAGCTGCGCCCCGGTCACATCGTGGTCGTCGACACGGAGGGCGAGGGCGAGACCAAGACCTTCACCTTCCGCGGCGAGGAGAAGGCGGCCCTGCCGGACGTCCCGCCGATCGAGCAGGCGGCCGGCGGCTCGGGTCCGAACCTGAGCAAGGACGCGTAAGCGTCACGGCAGAGTGAAAGGGGCCGGTGCTGAAAAGCACCGGCCCCTTTTTCATGCCCTGCGTCAGGACAGCTGCCCGTCGTAGTCCGGCAGCTTGAACGTCCTCTCGGCATGGCCGCCCGAGAGGTCGGTGGCGCTGTTGCCGATGTTCGCGATGATCGTGTAGCCCTTCTTCTCGACGTCGACGCGCTGGGCCGTCTTGTAGTCGGCGACGTTCTTGAAGAGGTCGATGAAGTTGCGGACATAGAGTCCGGAGACCTGGTAGCCGGTCTGCTTCAGGTTGTACTGGGTGAACGAGGCGATGATGTCGGGCCGGGCGGTCACGAAGAACAGGGCGACGCCGCGCTCCTGTGCGTATCTGGCGGCCTCCAGGACCGGCTTGTTGGCCGGTTGCGGATAGGCGAAGCCGAAGTCCGTCTCCAGCGTCGTGTTGTCGATGTCGAAGACGATCGCCTGCTTCTCGCCCGGCTTCTGGGCCGCGATCCGCTGCTTCAGATAGGGCAGCGCCTGGTCCATCACGGCCTGGCAGTCCTTCTGCCAGGTGTTGTAGTCGACGTCCGCGGCGGTGGCGGTGGTCGTGGAGGCCTGTGCGGCGGTCGCGGCGTCGGCCGGTGCGGCCATCGCCACGAGGGCAGCCGCCGAGACGGCGGTCACTGATGCGCGGCGCAACCAGGGGCGTCGGGTCTGCATGTCGTGGGGGTCCTCTCACGTCCGTGACGCTGCCAACATGTCGTGTGCATGCTCGTGCTCGAGGGTGGCGTGAGGGGAACCGTAGGGTTACCGGACGGTAGGCGCATAGAGGCCTGCGCCACATTTTCTGAATGGCCGAAGCGGGCCCCCGGTGACATGGCGCACAGGTGAAATGTCCGTTACTAACCGGATTAGTGGATAACGGACCGGGAGAAAAGGGATTCTCCCCCCGTAGTTCGGGTGGAAGTGCTGCCTAGTGTCCTGATTCGTGCCGAATGGCAGCTGTGTCAAGAGACGTAGAACACTGAACCAAATTACTAACTAGCGTCGTAGATCACGCTTTTGGGCGTTTGTCGGACTTCGGGTTACCAAGGGATGGCCACACGGCGAGCGGTTGTGCGCCGGGTGGTTTTCTCCGTCCCCTGCCATACGAGGTTTCGATGTCCCAGCGCGTCACGTCCCGTTCTTCCCGTACGTCCCAGCTCCGCACCCGTGCGACCGTGCTGGCCGCCGGCCTTGGTGTCTCGGTCGCACTGGGAGCCGGGGTCGCGTCCGCCGCCGACACCACGGCCGCGTCCGGGGCCGCCAGTGCCGTCCAGGCGCAGGCCGCCGCGCAGGCCAAGGTCGCCAAGGCCGAGGCCGCGAAGGCTGAGAAGGCCGCCAAGGCCGCCGCCGCCAAGAAGGCGGCCGAGAAGAAGGCCGCGGCCAAGAAGGCGGCTGCCAAGAAGGCCAAGCCGTCCTGGGTCGACCCGGTGAAGAAGTACACGCTCTCCGCCACCTTCGCCCAGAACGGCGGCATGTGGGCGCACAAGCACAGCGGCCAGGACTTCGCCGTGCCGAGCGGCACCCAGGTCGTCGCCGCCCACGGCGGCACCGTGGTCAAGGCCGGCGGCAACGGTGCCGGTGACGGTCCCGCGTACGGCAACGCCATCGTCATCAGGCACGGCAACGGCACGTACTCCCAGTACGCCCACCTGTCGAAGGTCGAGGTGCGCATCGGCCAGATCGTCAAGACCGGCCAGGAGATAGCCAAGTCCGGCAACACCGGCAACTCCAGCGGCCCGCACCTGCACTTCGAGATCCGTACGACCCCGAACTACGGCTCGGCGGTCGACCCGGTGAAGTTCCTGCGCGCCAAGGGCGTGACGGTCTGACCCGCCTGACGGCGCAGGCCGGCTAGGAGCCCCCGGCTCCCCGGTGGGCCTGGGTCACCAGGTCCGTGGCGACCTCGAGGACGGCTTTGTTCTTCTCCCCGGGGTCGCCTCCCAGGTCCTGGAGCAGGAACATGCCGGCGTGCAGCGTGAAGATCGCGCTGGCGCAGCGGACCTGGTCGACCAGGTCCGCGTCCGGGTCGACGATGATGTCGCGCAGACTGTGGATGCGCGCCTTGAAGGACTCGCCGATCCGCAGGTCCCGCACCGTCGCCTGGTTCTCGTGCATGAAGCGGAACAGCGGCGCCGCCTCGGCGAGCGTGTCGGCGTAGCGGCGGATGATCTCCTGCTTGGTGGCCAGGGTGTGCGGCTGCTGCCGGCCCCACTCGATCAGGTCCTCGATCGGCTGGGTGAGGTCCTCGAAGATGCTGACGAGGATCTCTTCCTTGGTCTTGAAGTGGTAGTAGAGCGCCGCCTTGGTGACCTCCAGGTGCTCCGCGATCTCGCGCAGGGAGGTCTTCTCGTAGCCGTGCTCGGCGAAGAGTTCGAGGGCCACGTCCTGGATGCGCCGGCGGGTGTCCCCGCGGCGCCGCTGCCTGGTGCCGTCCATGGTGTGGCCCATCCTCCTACGCCGCCCGCTTTCCATAAAACTTACTTGACGCCCGGCTAGTTCCGCGGCTAGCTTCCGAGTGTAGTCACTAGCCGGTCGACAAGTAAGTAGCGGTAGCTGGGGGAGTGGGAAGCGATGGCGGACAAGACGGACACACCGGCGGCAGACGCCGAGGAAAAACAGCCCAAGAGCGTACGGGTCGTGCTGCTCGCACTGATGATCGCGATGATGCTCGCGATGCTCGACAACATGATCATCGGCACCGCGATGCCGACGATCGTCGGTGAGCTGGGCGGGCTCGAACACCTCTCCTGGGTCGTCACCGCCTACACCCTCGCGACCGCGGCCTCCACGCCGCTGTGGGGCAAGCTCGGCGACATGTACGGCCGCAAGGGCACGTTCCTGTCGTCCATCGTGATCTTCCTGATCGGCTCCGCGCTCAGCGGCATGGCCCAGAACATGGGCGAGCTGATCGGCTTCCGCGCGGTCCAGGGCCTCGGCGCCGGCGGTCTGATGGTCGGCGTCATGGCGATCATCGGTGACCTGATCCCGCCCCGGGAGCGGGGCAAGTACCAGGGCATGATGGCCGGCGTCATGGCGCTGGCGATGATCGGCGGACCGCTGGTCGGCGGCACGATCACCGACAACTGGGGCTGGCGCTGGGCCTTCTACATCAACCTGCCGCTCGGCGTGGTCGCGCTCATCGCCGTCACCGCCGTGCTGCACCTGCCGAAGAAGCGCTCCAAGGCGCGGATCGACTACCTGGGCGCCGCGCTGCTGACCGTCGGCATCACTGCGATCGTGCTGGTGACGACGTGGGGCGGCACGGAGTACGCGTGGAGCTCCGCGCGGATCATGGAGCTGATCGGCATCGGGGTGGCCGCGCTGGTCGGATTCGTGTTCTGGCAGACCAGGGCCGCGGAGCCGGTGGTGCCGCTGCACATCTTCCGCAGCCTGAACTTCACGCTGATGTCGGTCATCGGCTTCATCACCGGCTTCGTCATGTTCGGTGCCACGCTCTTCCTGCCGCTGTACCAGCAGTCCGTGCAGGGCGCCTCCGCGACCAACTCCGGGCTGCTGCTCCTGCCGATGCTCGGCGCGATGCTGGTGACGTCGATGGTCGCCGGGCGGGTGACCACGAACACCGGCAAGTACAAGGTGTTCCCGGTCCTCGGCAGCGCGCTGATGATCGTCGGCCTCTACCTGCTGTCCACGATGGACACCGGGACGTCCCGTCTGACGTCCGGCGTCTTCATGGCCGTGGTCGGACTGGGCATGGGCTGTCTGATGCAGATCACCATGCTGGTCGCGCAGAACAGCGTGGAGATGAAGGACATGGGCGTCGCGTCCTCCTCCACCACGCTCTTCCGCACCCTCGGCTCCTCCTTCGGCGTCGCGATCATGGGTGCGCTGTTCAACAACCGCGTCCAGGACGTCATGAGCGAGCGGGCCGGTGCGCTGGGCTCCAAGGTGACCGAGCAGTCGGCGCAGCTCGACGCGAAGAGCCTGGAGAAGCTGCCGGTGCTGGTCCGGGAGGCGTACCAGCACGCGGTGTCCGCCGGCACGCACTCGGCGTTCCTGCTCGGGGCCGTGGTGGCGGTGGTCGCCCTCGTGGCGGCCGTGTTCGTGAGGGAGGTGCCGCTGAAGGGAGCGGGACCGAAGCAGGACGGCGAGCCCGGCACCCCGGCGGCGCAGCCGCCCATGGTCGAGGCCGTCTGACCGCACCGCACGAGGCCCCCGGGAGTGTCCGCCCGGGGGCCTCGTCATGCCCGGCCGTGAGATGCGCGGCCGCAGGCGGGGGCCGCTGTCAGACCCCCGTGCCACCATCGACGCCCCGGGGAGCCGCCCCCATACCCGGCTGTTACGCCATGCTCTGGGCCGGCGGCTTCCGCTCCGCACCCGGCGCCGGCAGGCAGCGCCCCTCCGGAGAGCCCGCAGAGCCCGGAGAGCCCGAGCCGGGAGAACCCGGGAAGCCGGGAGAGCCGCAAGAACCCGGAGAGCCCGTGGATTCCGGCGAACCCGCAGCAGTGAAGCAGCGCAATTGACGTCGAGCTGACGCTGATGGTGCCCGGTGACGAAGGGCGCGCTCGGCGCGGGCGTGCTGACCACCGACGACATCCACGGCGACTACAGGAAGCTCAAGGACAAGGGCGTGGAGTTCCTCCAGGAGCCGCAGGAGCGCCCGTACGGCACGGAGGCGCTGTTCCGCGACGACTCCGGTAACTGGTTCTCGTTCACCCAGCCCCGCGAGGGCGGCCTCGACATGGAGCAGGACTGGTCCTGCTGATCCCGCCGGCGCGGCCGGTCCCGAAGGTCTGGAAGGCTTACGCGCCCGGCAGCATCGGATAGCTCCCGGTGTTCGTCGGTGCGTGCTCCGGCAGCCACAGCACGGCGACCGCGCCCTCGGCCGGCAGGTGCTCCGGTGTCCCGGGCGTGCGGACGTTGCGGAAGGTCAGCCGGGCGCCCATCACCCGGGCCTGTCCGGCCGCGATGGTCAGGCCGAGCCCGTGGCCCTGCCCGGCCCGGTCCTTGCTGCCGGTGCGGAAGCGGCTCGGTCCGTCGGCGAGCAGGTCCTCGGGAAAGCCCGGGCCGTGGTCGCGCACCCGGATGACCCGGCCCTCGACGCTGACCTCGATGGGCGGCTTGCCGTGCCGGGCCGCGTTGGCCAGGAGGTTGAACAGCACGCGCTCCAGGCGGCGCGGGTCGGTGGTCACCTCCGACTCGTGCACGACGCGCACCTCGATGGCCCGGTCCTTGGCCGCCACCCGCCGGGCGACGAACTCCCCCAGCATGAGGTCCTGCAGCTCCGCCCGCTCGGAGGCCCCGTCCAGCCGGGCCACCTCCAGCACGTCCTCGACCAGCGTGCGCATGGCCTTCGCCCGGTCCAGCACCAGCTCGGTGGGGCGCCCGGGCGGCAGCAGTTCCGCTGCGGTCAGCAGCCCGGTCACCGGGGTGCGCAGCTCGTGAGCGATGTCGGCGGTGACCCGTCGCTCGGCCTCGATGCGCTGCCGCAGCGCGTCCGCCATGGCGTCCACCGCGCTGGCCAGGTCGTCGGTCTCGTCCCGTACGACCCCGCCCATCGCGTCCCGAACGCGTACGTCCGTCTCGCCGCCGGCGAGCTGGTTCGCCGCGATGGCCGCCTTGCGCAGCCGCCGCGAAAGATGCCCGCCGATGAGCACCCCCAGCGCGCTGCCGCCGAGGACGACCGCGATGGACCCGATGAGCAGGGCTTGGTCGAGGTCCTGGAGGATGTCCGAGCTGCGGTCGGTGAAGCCCGAGTGCAGCGACATCACCTGCCCGTTCTTCAGCGGCACGGCGGCCCATATGTCGGGTACGTCACCCGGCCGGTCCGCCACGTACGTCGCCCGCTGGCCCGCCTCGACCCGCTCCCGCAGCGCGGACGGCAGAGCGGGGTCGTTGATCTTGGTGTTGGGGAAGTTCATCCGCCCGGACAGCTCGAAGTTGCGCTGGGCGATCATGATCCGCTCGTCGGCCAGGTCACGCGCGTTGTCCAGCATCGAGACCCGGGCGGCGTTGTGCACCACGAGGCTCAGCGCGATCGCCACCAGCGCGCCCACCAGGGCGATGGCCGCGCTCAGCTTCCATCTGAGGCCCGTACGGATGCCCGCTCGCTCCAGGCCCGCGGCGACCAGTCGCCGGAAGTGCCCCCTCATACCCCTGCCCCTGCTCAGGCCTTCAACTTGTAGCCGAACCCGCGGACCGTCTCGATCCGGTCCTGGCCGATCTTCTGCCGCAGCCGCTGCACGTGCACGTCGACGACGCGGGTGTCCCCGCCCCAGCCGTAGTCCCACACCCGTTCCAGCAGCTTGTCGCGGGAGAGCACCGTGCCCGGAGCCGAGGAGAACTCCAGCAGCAGCCGCATCTCGGTCGGCGTCAGCGCCACCGGCTGCCCGGCGCGGCGGACCTCCATGCCCTCGGTGTCGACCTCCAGGTCCCCGAAGGCCAGCACCCCGCCGCCGGCCGGGGCCTCCGGCTCCTCGCCCCGGCCCCCGCCGGCGTGCCCGAAGCGGCGCAGCACGGCGCGGATCCGGGCGACCAGGACGGCACCGTCGAACGGCTTGGTCACGTAGTCGTCGGCGCCCGCCTCCAGGCCCAGCACGACGTCGATGGAGTCGGCCCGGGCCGACAGCATGATCACCGGCACGGTCGACTCGTCCCGGATCCGGCGGCACAGGCTGACCCCGTCGAGGCCGGGAACCATGACGTCCAGCAGCGCGATGTCGGGGCGGTCCGCCCGGAACGCCTCCAGACCCGACAGCCCGTCGGGCATGGCGGTGACCACGAAGCCGTCCCGTTCCAGGGCGAGCTGCGTGGCCTCGCGGATGACGTCGTCGTCCTCGACGAACAGGACGTGGGTCTGGTCTGCCATCCCGGTGCTCTCTGTCCTCTGTGATCCGTGGGGTGCCTTCGGCTGCCGCGACACATGTGCGGTGGTCGGAGGTGCGTTCTCCTGCTGGGACGCACGGCTCACGCTATGCGTTCACCGAGGAATCGGTCCGAGTGGCCCGATCGGTTCACGCGGCCCTCCGCCCGCGTCAGCTCGTCGGCGCCGGCGTCGCGCTGTCGCCGGCGACCTTCCCGTAGTCGTTGTGCGTGCGGTACTTCTCGGCGAAGTGGCCGGAGGCCCATCTGTACGTGATCACGTTCTCCCCGGAGGGACTCGACACCGGGTCACCCTTGTCGTACACCTGCTTGGTCACCACCAGGTCGCCGCGGTCGATCTCCGCGTAGACCGGCGGCTCCTCGGACGAGAACACGTTCTCGTACGAGCCGTGCTGCTCGCGGTACACGTAACTGCCGACGCCGACCGCGTCACCGCAGGTCAGCACGTTGACGACGACGTCGTCCGCGGAACCTCCGGTCAGATTGCCGTAGGAGACGTCGACCGGGTACTCGTTCGCCACGCACGGCTTCAGCTCGCGCTTGACCTCGGGCGCGACCTTCGGGTCGTCCTTGACGAGCTTGACCGCGTCCACGGCGTCGGGTGACTTGGACGGTGCGGCGGCGGACGGCGTCGCGGCGGCACCCGCCACCGAGTCGGCGTGCGCCGGGCCCTCGTCACGGGCGCCGGTGCCGCCCGCACCGCACCCGGACACCAAAAGGGCGAGGGCGGTGGGCACGGCCAGGGCCGCGCTCACCGCCTGGATACTGCCCCGGGCCCGTGCAGAACCCGCGCCGGTCAGGCCGCGCACCGCTCCCGCTCCTCACGCTCCAGCGCGCGTGCGTCCAGGTCGCGGGACTCCAGCTCCTCGCGGAGCCGGGCGAGCGCCCGGTGCAGCGTGCTCTTGACCGTTCCGGCCGACATGCCGAGGGCGGCGGCCGTCTCCTCCGTGGACATCTGCTCCCAGTGTCGCAGCACCACGACACTGCGCTGCTTCGGGGCGAGGACCTTCAGGATGTCCATGAGCAGGGCGCGGTCCGCGTGCTGCTCGGTGGCGTCGTCGACCGAGGCGTCCGGGAGCTGCTCGGTCGGGACCTCCTCCAGCTTCCGCGCCCGCCACCACTCCGTGCGGGTGTTGATCATCACCCGGCGCAGGTAGGCGTCGGCCAGCCGCTTGTCCTCGATGGTCTCCCACCGGCCGTACGTCCGTACCAGCGCCGTCTGCAGCAGGTCCTGCGCGTCCGTCGGGTCCGGAACCAGGCGGCGGGCACTGCGCAGCAGCGCGTCCTGCCGGGTGCGGACGTACTCCTCGAACTCGAGCACCTCGCCCTGCGCCATGGTGAACCGCCTCCCGTTTCCCCGTTGCGGGCCGGCTCCCCGCCGCCCGTGTACTGCCCGTGGTCTTCCGTGCTCCCGTGTCTTCCGGGAACGCATCTGAAGGTACGGAGGCGTTGTCACGGCGCTGTCCGAAGCAGCCTGCGGCCAGCGCTCGGCTGTCCGTCGGTTGTGTAACGGAAATCCGAACGGGGTAAAGGGGTGGGGGTGTTGAGGTTGGTTCGGGGTGATTTGTCCACCCCGAGCTCTGTTACGGGCGCTGGTACACGGCTGTGCCCCTCCTGTACGTCAGGCCAGCGGCAGCCGGTACCAACCGTCCGCGAACGGCTCCACCAGGCCGTCGGCGACCAGACCGTCGAGGGCCCGGGCCCGCTGCACCGGCTCGTGCCACACCCGGTCCAGGGCCGCCTGCGGCACGGGCCCGTGGGCCTCCCGCAACACGGCGAGCAGACGCCCGCGCACCTGCCGGTCGGTGCCCGCGTACGTCTGGCCCCGGCGCGGCGGCCCGTCGTGCTCCGGCTTGCCCGTCAGCCGCCACGCGCACTGCGCGGCGATCGGACAGCGGTGACACGACTCGCTCTTCGCCGTGCACACCAGCGCGCCCAGCTCCATGGAGGCGGCCGCCCAGCGGGCGGCGGTCTGCTCGTCCTCGGGCAGCAGCGCGCGGGCCAGCTTGCGCTCGGCGGCCGTGGTGGCGTTCGGCGGGTACTGCACCCCGGTGACCGCGCGGGCGAAGACGCGGCGGACATTGGTGTCCAGCACCGGATGCCGCTGCCCGTAGGCGAAGGAGGCGACGGCGGCGGCCGTGTACTCGCCGATGCCGGGCAACGCCAGCAGCTGCGCGTGGTCGGCCGGTACGTCACCGCCGTGCCGTTCCGTTATGGCGACGGCGGCGCCGTGCAGCCGCAGCGCACGGCGCGGGTAACCGAGCCGCCCCCAGGCGCGAACGGCCTCGCCGGGTGCCTCCTTGGCCAGGTCGGCCGGGCGCGGCCAGCGCTCCAGCCACTGCTCGTAGACGGGCAGAACACGGCTCACCGGGGTCTGCTGCAGCATGAACTCGCTGACCATCACCCCCCACGCCCCGGCCTCGGGGCGCCGCCACGGCAGGTCACGGGCGTGTTCGCCGAACCAGTCGATGACGGGGGAGTGCAGGTTCTCTCCGAGGGCCGGCCCGGAGGGGGCGTCGCCCGAGGAGGTGTCGGAAGGGGCGGGGGAGGCGGCGGCGGTGGGGTGCGGGGGTTTCGTGGGAGCAGTCATGGCCCTTCGATGGTGCCACGCCGAGGCCCCTGTTCGGTTGAACCGCCACCCCTGAAGGAGACAGCTACCTGACGATCGACAGCAGTGCGAGCGGGCCGGGCGCTTGTAGCGTCAGACGCATGCGACGTCCCGGCCCGGCCTCTCTCGCCCGCGGCACCCTCCTCTGGGCCGCCTTCGCCGCCCCGGCGCTCACGGCGGACCGGGTCGGGCTGAACGAGCCGCGGCCGGGTTGGCAGCAGGCGGTCGGTGTGGTCGTGCTGGCCGGGGCAGCCGCCCTGTCCCGGCGGCTGCCACTGGTCGCCTTCGGGTTGGTGGCGACCTTGAGCCTCGCCGCCGCCCCGGCCCTGTTCACCGTCTCCTACGGCCCCGCCCTCGGCGTGTGCGCACTGCTGCTCGGCCTGCGGGCGGGCCGGGCGCGCCCGGCCCTGGCGTGCTTCGCGGCCGTCGGCTGCGCGGGCGCCGTGCGCAGCGCGCTCGTCGGGGTCGACCCGGCCCCCGAGTGCCTCGTCATGGCGGGCACGCTGCTCTTCGGCTGTGTCTTTCCCTGGCTCGGCGGGCGCTACTGGCGGCAGAGCCGTGAGCTGGCCGAGGCGGGGTGGCTCCGCGCCGCCCGCCTGGAGGACGAGGCCGGCTTCGCCGAGGAGCGCGCCCGGCTGCGCGAACGGGCCCGGATCGCCCAGGACATGCACGATTCCCTCGGCCACGAGCTGAGCCTCATCGCCCTGCGCGCGGGTGCCCTCCAGGTCGCCCACGGCCTCGGCGACGAACACCGCGCCGCGGCGGCCGACCTGCGCGCGGCCGCCGCCGACGCCACGGACCGGCTGCACCGCATCATCGGCGTGCTGCGCGAGGACGACGAGCCGGTGCCGTTGACGCCGGCGGGCGAGACTTTGGAGCAACTCGTCGCCCGCGCGGCCGAGTCGGGCCTCCCCGTGCGCTGGGACCCCGCCGCGCACGACCGGCCCGCGAACCCCCAGGGCGTCGCCGAGCGGCTGTTGCACAGGGTGACCCGGGAGGCGCTGACCAACGCGGCACGGCACGCGCCGGGCGCCCCCGTGGTCGTCGCGGTCACCGGACACGCCGGGGGCACCCGCGTCACGATCACCAGCGGCCGGGCGACCCAGGAGGGTTCCCCGCCTTCCGGAGGCGGTACGGGCCTGCTCGGGCTGCGGGCCGCGGTCACCTCGGTCGGCGGGGAGTTCGAGGCGGGCCGTCACGCAGAAGGCTTCCGGGTCCGGGCGTACGTCCCCGCGCAGCGGACCGCCGTCGTGCCCATGCCCCCCGTCCGGGCGCCGTTCACAAAGGTCCGCCGCCGGGTCGCCGTCGGCCTCGGCACCGCGGCCGGTGTGGGCGTCGTGCTCGTCGGTGCCGCCTTCGGCTGGTACGCGTACGCCGAGACGCACTCGGTGCTCGAACCGGCCGCGTTCGCGGAACTGCGCCCGGGTGCGCCCACCGTCGAGGTCGAGCGCGTGCTGCCCGATCGCGATGTGAACGACCCACCCGACGACCGGGCTCCCGTTCCGCCCGCGGGAGCCGAGTGCCGCTACTACCGCGCGAGCGGCGAACTCTTCGTCTCCGTCGACCACTTCAGACTGTGCTTCGAGGCCGGGCGACTGGTCGCCAAGGACGTGGTCCCCGGGGTCGGCCTGTCCGGCGAAGGCCGGGAAGAATACGAGGAGTTCGCACGGTGATCACGGGCAACACGAGCGGGGCACCGATCCGGGTGCTGCTGGCCGACGACGAGGCGATGGTCCGGGCCGGGGTGCGCGCCATCCTGGGCAGTGACGCGGGGACGGAGGTCGTCGCCGAGGCGGGCGACGGGCGCGAGGCGGTCGAGCTGGCCCGCGGACACCGCCCGGACGTCGCTCTGCTGGACATCCGCATGCCCCGCCTGGACGGCCTCGCGGCGGCGGAGGAGATCGTGCGGTCCGTGCCCGGCACGGCCGTCGCGATGCTCACCACCTTCTCGGAGGGCGCCTATGTGACCCGCGCCCTCGGCGGTGGCGCCACCGGCTTCCTGCTGAAGTCCGGGGATCCGTACGAACTCGTGGCGGGAGTGAGGGCAGTGGCCGCGGGCGCCGCGTTCCTCTCTCCCAAGGTGGCCCGGTACGTCATCGACGAGGGTCTCGGTGGCGGTCGTCTCACCCGCGAGGCCCGGGCACGCGCGCGCGTGGCTGTCCTGAGTCCTCGCGAGCGCGAGGTGCTCGGCCTGGTCGGCGCCGGCCTGTCCAACCCGGAGATCGCCGCCCGGCTGCACCTGGTCGAGGGCACGGTGAAGGCCTACGTCAGCGCGGTCCTGGACCGGCTGGACGTCCGCAACCGCGTACAGGCGGCGATCGTGGCGTACGAGGCGGGGCTGGTGGAGCCGTAGACGACCGCGCTTGCGCCAGCGGTTGAGCGGCGCGCGAGCGTCCCGGTCCGGCGGTGCGCCGCGCGTCCCGGCTCACCGGCGCGCGGCCGTCTCGTACCGAGGTACGAGCGCCGGGCCCGGCCCCAGCACCCACCGCACCGCCGGTGCCGACGAGGTGCGCAGTGCCCCGGCCAGCCGCGTCATCGGCTCGGTGGCCGACCGTACGGCGACGAGGGCGACGAGTGCGCCGAGCCCGAGGCCCGCCACGACGTCGTGTGGGTAGTGCACACCGACGAAGACCCTGGAGAGAGCCATGAGCAGGGCGAGCGGGGCGGTCAGCCACAGCAGCGCACGCCGGACCAGGGCCAGCGCGACCGCCGAAGCACCCGCGATCGTGGCGTGGTTGGACGGGAAGGACCAGTCGCCGTGCGGCGGGCATTCGGCCAGCGAAACGGCCGCGTCGGCCACCGCACGGCACGGACGCTCCTCCGTGACAACGGACTTGAGGACCTCACTGCACCCATACGCCACCGCGGTGGCCAGAGGTGCGAGGACCGCTGTCGCGAAGGCGTGGGGACTGTCGCGGCGAGCGCGCCACCAGCAGGCCGCGAACAGCGCGACGAAGACGAGCAGTCCGGCCTCCGTCCATGTCCTGGCCCCGTGTTGTACCCACGACGGGGTGGTGTGGGCGAAGTCGGTGATCTCGCGGTAGAGCGTCGTGTCCTCGAAGGTCATGGTCACGGACCGTAAGCGGAAGGCCTGTTCGGTCACACCCGGCGATCGTCATGCCGCGCACCTGACGAAAGACGGGGGTGGGGACGTGACTTCCGGGATGATGATCCGGAAAAGTTGTCGCTTCGAGCGGCGGGTGGGACGGGTTGACGAGCCGATCTCTCGTAAGGTTTGGGCCGTGGGATCTCTGCGCAATCCGGTCGGTCCGCTTCCCTCCTCCATCTACTGGCGTCGGAGGGTCGTACTGGTGTGTGTGGTCGCCGTGTTGGCGCTGCTGACCACGTGGATCGTGATGATGGGCGGCGGGGGCGGCAAGGACGGTGACGACGGCGCCAACGGCAAGAATCCCGCGCCTTCCATCACGCCCGGGCCGTCGAGTTCGGGTCCGGCGATCAGCCAAGCACCCGGCGGACGGGACGAGTCGGGCGGCGGCGGTTCCGGCGGCCCCGGCGGTTCCGGCGGCTCGTCCTCCGGCTCCGGTGACGGGTCGGGCGACGGCTCGGGGAACGGGTCGGGAGACGGCTCCGGTTCCGGCGGCGGTTCCGGCTCCGGCGGCTCCGAAGGGGCCGACGGCGACGGCGGCTCGGCCGGCGGCGTCACCGCGGGCGGCGTCGGCGCGGGCGACACCCTGCCGTCCGGCTCCACCCTCCCCAACTGCACCGCGAGCGCGGTCAAGTTCAGCCTGCGCAGCCGGCACAACACCTACGACCCCGAGCAGACGCCCACGTTCCTGCTGACCGCACGGAACGTCTCCGGCAGCGACTGCAAGATCGATCTCGGGCCGAAGAACGCGGTGTTCACCATCGCCCCGGCGAGCAGCGACGACGACTACTGGTCCTCCGAGGACTGCCCCAAGGCCGCCGCGCACCAGCTGTACCGGGTCGCCGCCGGCAGCGACATCACCTACACCGTGAAGTGGGACCGCAAGCCGAGCGCCCCCAAGTGCGCCACGCCTCCCGCGGGCTCGGCCGGGGCGGGCACGTACCTGGTGGAAGCCAAGGCCCCGGGCTTCGCGAAGGTCCAGACGTCGTTCGTGCTCTCGGCCGACTAACTCCCCGCCGACTGACTCCCGGGCGGCCGGCCCCCGGCGGCGGAGGCCGGGCAGTCGAGCCGGCGACAGGCGCCGGTCAGGCGAGCAAGAGACCGAAGGAGAGGCCACAGCGGACACGTTCGAGGGCGGCACCCCCGATCTCGGGTACCGTCCTCGGCCGTCAGCACGTGTCCTGCGCGTCGCTCCGGAATTCATTCGCAGTGCTCCGGCCTTCAGGCCGGGGGGTGCAGCGAATCTCGTGGTAGCGACGCGGAGCGTCGCGGTGTCGTTCCGGCGGAGCTGGGCAGGGCACGCCACGATGACATCTCGCGCAAACGTTCTCGACGACAGTGGATGTTCGGGCTTCTAAGGTGATCGTCATGCAACTTCGGTACGCCTTCAGGTTGTACCCCGACACCGTCCAGCAAGCCGCGTTGGCGAAGGCGTTCGGGTGTGCCCGTGTCGTGTTCAACGACGCTGTGCGTGCCCGCGAGGAAGCCCGCAAGGCCGGGGAGCCGGTCCCGACGACCGGTGAGCTGTCGAGGAAGCTGACTTGCGGCGCGCGGAGAAGAAGCTGAAGAAGGCACAGCGGGAGCTGTCGCGTAAGCAGAAGGGATCGAAGAACCGGGCCAGGGCCCGTCTGGCGGTCGCCCGCGCCCACGCCAAGGTCGCCGACGCTCGCTGTGAGTTCCACCACCAGCTCTCCACCAGGCTGGTCTCCGAGAACCAAGGGATCGCCGTGGAAGACCTGTCGGTGGCGGGACTGGGGCGTACCAGGCTGGCCAAGTCCGTGCACGACGCCGGATGGTCCTCGTTCATCGGCATGCTGACGTACAAGGCGGAACGGTACGGGCGCACTCTGGTGAAGGTCGGCCGGTTCGAACCGACCTCCCGGACCTGCCACGCCTGCGGCGTCGTGGACGGGCCCAAACCCCTGAACGTGCGGGAATGGACCTGCAGCGCCTGCGGCACGGTCCACGACCGGGACCGCAACGCCGCGATCAATGTGAAGACGGCCGCCGGACTGGCGGTATCGGCCTGCGGAGCGCCGGTAAGACCGGGAGCGATCTCGGCACAGCGTGAAGAAACAGGAAGCCACGGATTCCCGACCGGGAACCGTGCCGCGTAGCGGCCACGGCAACCGGTAGAGAAGGCCAGAATTCTCGTCCCTTCAGGGCGAGGAGCATGTCAAACGTACCGCTCCAGGATCGACGACTCCGCCAGGCGCGACAGGCCCTCGCGGACACTGCGCGCCCGGGCCTCGCCCACGCCGTCCACCGTCTGCAGGTCGTCGACGCTCGCGGCGAGCAGCTTCTGCAGTCCGCCGAAGTGCTCGACCAGGCGGTCGATGATCGCGCCGGGGAGGCGGGGCACCTTGGCCAGCAGACGGAACCCGCGCGGGGAGACCGCCGAGTCCAGCGTCTCGGGCGCGCCGGTGTAACCCAGCGCCCGGGCCACCGTGGACAGTTCGAGAAGCTCGGCGTGACTGAGGGCGTCGAGTTCGGCGAGGGCCTCGTCGACCGTGCGGGAGCGCTTGGCCGTGGGCTCGGGCACGTAGTCCCGGACGACCAGCTCGCGCTCGGGCTCCACGCCCGCGATCAACTCGTCGAGCTGCAGGGCCAGCAGCCGGCCGTCCGTGCCCAGCTCCACCACGTACTCGGCGATCTCCGTGGCGATGCGGCGGACCATCTCCAGGCGCTGGGCGACCGCCGAGACGTCCCGGACGGTCACCAGGTCCTCGATCTCCAGCGCCGACAGTGTGCCCGCGACCTCGTCGAGGCGCAGCTTGTAGCGCTCCAGGGTCGCGAGGGCCTGGTTGGCGCGGGACAGGATCGCCGCCGAGTCCTCCAGCACGCGGCGCTGGCCGTCGACGTACAGGGCGATCAGCCGCATCGACTGGGAGACGGAGACCACCGGGAAACCGACCTGCTTGCTGACACGGTCCGCGGTGCGGTGCCGGGTGCCCGTCTCCTCCGTGGGGATCGTCGGGTCCGGGACCAGCTGCACGCCGGCGCGCAGGATCTTCGACAGGTCCGAGGACAGCACGATGCCGCCGTCCAGCTTGCACAGCTCGCGCAGACGGGTGGCGGTGAACTCGACGTCCAGGACGAAACCGCCGCTGCACAGCGCCTCGACCGTCTTGTCGGAGCCGAGCACGATGAGCCCGCCGGTGTTGCCGCGGAGTACCCGCTCCAGGCCGTCACGCAGGGCGGTGCCGGGCGCCACGGCGCTCAGGGAGGCACGCATCAGGCCATCGGTACCGGCACTCCCGCCGGACTTTCCGGGAGCCGATGCCCGGTCGTTGGCTGCCACTGCACTCCTCCGGTCGCAGGTTCTGGGCGCCCCCGTGTCGCGCGCTCGGTTCGCACGGACGGGCGAGACCAGGGCAAAGTCTACCGGCGACCCTCCTCGTCCTGTGGGGCCTCTCGGCGACGGGAGCGCGGAAGGACCCGCAGGGCGTCCCCTATGTCCGCGACTTCCAGGACCTTCATGCCCGGCGGGACCTTGCCCGGATCGGCCGGTACCAGGGCATGTGTGAAGCCCAGACGGTGGGCTTCGGCCAGTCTGCGCTGCACGCCAGTGACGCGTCTCACCTCGCCCGCGAGGCCCACTTCCCCGATCGCGACGAGGTTCTTGGGGAGAGGTGTGTCACTCGCGGCGCTCGCCAGGGCGAGGGCGACGGCCAGGTCGGCGGCCGGCTCCGACAGCTTCACACCGCCGACCGTCGCGGAGTAGATGTCCCTTTTGCCCAAGGCGCTGATCCGCCCGCGCTGTTCCAGCACCGCGAGCATCATCGACACGCGGGAGGTCTCCAGGCCCGACGTGGTGCGGCGCGGGGAGGGGATCTGCGAGTCGACCGTGAGCGCCTGGACCTCGGCGACCAGCGGGCGGCGGCCCTCCAGGGTGACGGTCAGGCAGGTGCCCGGGACCGGTTCGGCCCGGCGGGTCAGGAAGAGCCCGCTCGGGTCGGCGAGGCCCGTGATGCCCTCGTCGTGCAGCTCGAAGCAGCCGACCTCGTCGGTGGTGCCGTAGCGGTTCTTGACGCCGCGCACCAGACGCAGGCGGGCGTGCCGGTCGCCCTCGAAGTGCAGGACCACGTCCACCAGGTGTTCCAGCAGGCGCGGGCCCGCGATCGCGCCGTCCTTGGTGACGTGGCCCACCAGCAGCGTGGACATGCCGCGTTCCTTCGAGGCCCGGATGAGGGCGCCCGCGACCTCCCGCACCTGGGCCATGCCACCGGGCGCACCGTCGATCTCGGGGGAGGCCACCGTCTGCACCGAGTCCATGATCAGCAGCGACGGCTTCACGGCGTCCAAGTGGCCCAGAACCGCCGCCAGATCCGTCTCGGCCGCCAGGTACAGGTGGTCGTCGATGGCGCCGATGCGGTCGGCCCGCAGCCGGACCTGGCTCGCCGACTCCTCGCCCGTGACGTACAGCGTGCGGTGCTCGTCGCTCGCGGACTTCGCCGCGACGTCGAGCAGCAGCGTGGACTTGCCGACCCCCGGCTCACCCGCGACCAGCACCACCGCGCCGGGCACCAGCCCGCCGCCGAGCACGCGGTCCAGCTCGGGCACGCCGGTGGGGCGGGCGGTGGCCTGGCGTCCGTCCACCTGGCCGATCGGCAGGGCGGAGGTGGTGACCCGGCCCGGTGTCGTCGTACGCACCGCGGGCGCGCCGTACTCCTCGACCGTCCCCCAGGCCTGGCACTCGGGGCAGCGGCCGAGCCACTTCGCCGTCTGCCAGCCGCACTCCGTGCAGCGGTAGGACGGGCGGTCCTTGGTGGTCTTCGTACGGGCAGCCATGGACGGAACCGTAGCCGCAGGCACTGACATAGCGAGTCCCGGCCGGCGGCGGCCGGCTGCGCGCCAGGGGTCCGCCACCCCGCGCCGGCGGCGGAACAACCGGTTCATGTCCCCGATTGAGGGATCGTTTCACCCGTACGGATTAAATGTGCTCAAGCCGTAGGAAGGTGCCACTCCCGGCCCCCTACGGTCGCCGAATGATGAGCAGTACTCCGGACATCTCGACCCGCTCGACCCGCACGGCCGGCGCGCATCGGGCGCACCGGGAAGCGCGCGACCGCGGAGCGGCGCGCACGCTGGCGCAGCAGCCGCCCGCGCGCTACGAGCCGTACCTGGACGGCCTGTTCACCTACTGCCTGTCGGTGCTGTGTGACCACGAGGCCGCGACCACCGCCCTGGGCGACGTCCTCGCCCTCGCCGAACGCCGCGGCCGGCAGGCCCCCGAGGCACCCGCGGACCGCAGGGCCTGGTTGTACGCGCTGGCCCGCTGGGCGTGCCTGCGCAAGCTGGCCGAGGCCAAGCAGAAACGTCTGAGCAGCCACGCGGCGGGCCGCACCCACCGGCAGCGCGCCGACCGTCCGGCCGCCCCCGCCCCCTCCGAGGAGGTCCAGGAGCAGCGCCGTGACGAACTGGCCCTGCTGGCCTGGCCGGAGGCCGCAGGCACCACCCCGGAGCAGCGCGAGGCGCTCGAACTGGCCGTGCGCCACCACCTCGCCGCCCACGAGGTCGCCGCCGTCCTCGGCATGGACCTGGCCGCCGCCCGCGATCTGCTCGCCTCCGCCGCGTGCGAGGTGGAACGCACGCGTGCCGCCCTCGCCGTGGTCGAGACCGGGGCGTGCCCCAGCGTCGCGCACCTCGTCGGCGACGACCGGCTCGTCCTCGGCACCGCCCTGCGCCGCGAACTCGTGCGGCACGTCGACGACTGCCCCCGCTGCCGCCGCACCGCCGAGCGCGCCATCCCCGGGCGCTGGCCCGGCACCAGCGTCACGCCCGCCGAACTGCCCGTCCTGCCGGCGCCCCGCGCGGCCGTGCACATCGCCATGGCGCACCAGCCGCGCGCGCGGCACGCCGCTCCCCGCTTCGACCGGCGGGGCTTCCCGATGGACCCCAAGGACCACGCCGCCCGAAGAGACCGCCTCCGCGCGCGTGCCGTCACCACGACCGTCGTCGCCACCGTCGTGGCCGCCCCCGTGCTGGCCCTGTGGGCCGCCTACCGGGGCACCCCGATCGGCGAGGGCCAGGACGGCCGCTCGGCCTCCGCGCTCGAGGTGGACGACCCGTTCGGCCTGGACGGTGAGATGGCGGGCGGCGGCTACGAGAACACGGGCAACGCGAGCACCCGCCCCGGCCCCCGCTTCGGCAAGGACGGCAAGACCGACGTCTCCGTGGAAGTCATCGGCGTCGCCGGCGCGGGACGCGAGAGCGCCCTGGAGATCACGGCCGACAACAGCGGCGACACCACCCTGATCACCCTGACCGCGAGCGGCCCGGCACCGGTCCGCTGGTCGGCGTCCACGGGAGCCCCCTGGCTCTACCTCAGCCAGTCCTCGGGAACGCTCCGGCCGGGCGAGTCGTTGACGATCAAGGTGTACGTCGACCACCTGCGGGAGCCCGCCGGCCCCTGGCACGCGCAGGTGGCGGTCGCACCGGGGGGCGCCGTCGTCCACATCGAGGGCTACGGCACCGCGCCCACCCCCTCCGGCCCGGACCCCCGCCCCAGCGACCCGGGCGACCCGGTGCCGACCCACCCCGACCCGACGCCCACGACCTCCGCCCCGGACCCCGACCCGACGCCGACCACCCCGCCCCCGTCGAACGACCCGGACCCCACACCCACGCCGACGCAACCGGACCCGACCGCCCCGGAGGGCTCGACGCCACCGCCCTCGGACAGCGGCGACCCGAGCCCGGTCACGTCATAACCGGTCACGCCCCAGAGCCGGGACGATGCCCGGGACCCGGCCCTCAGGCCCTCGGAGCCGACCGGATGCGCGGGATCTCCGGCCCACAGGCCCTCGGAGCCGGCCGGATGCGCGGGACCCGGCCCTCAGGCCCCAGGGCCGCCCGGACCAGCGGGATCCGCGGGATGCGGTGCCAGCAGCGGCAGCTGCGAGGCCAGCCGCTCCTCGCACAGCTCGACCAGCCGGTCGTAGCCGGCCTTGCCCATCAGCTCGATCAGCTCGGGCCGGTAGGAGACGTACACGGGCTCGCCCGCGCCGTGCGCCGAGGTCGCCGACGTGCACCACCAGTGCAGGTCGTGGCCGCCCGGGCCCCAGCCGCGCCGGTCGTACTCACCGATCGACACCTGCAGCACACGGGTGTCGTCGGGCCGGTCGATCCACTCGTACGTCCGCCGCACCGGCAGCTGCCAGCACACGTCCGGCTTGGTCTCCAGCGGCTCGCGGCCCTCCTTCAGGGCGAGGATGTGCAGGGAGCAGCCCATGCCGCCCTCGAAACCGGGCCGGTTCTGGAAGATGCAGGAGCCCTGGAAGGGCCGCGTCTGCCGCTCGCCGTCCTCGTCTTCGGAGACCCAGCCGTTCCGCGTGCCCTCGGCGTGGTGCTGCCAGATGTCCGGCGTGAGCCTGGCCACATGCTCGGCGACGCGCTTCTCGTCGTCCTCGTCCGAGAAGTGGGCACCCAACGTGCAGCACCCGTCGTCCGCGCGGCCCGCCTGGATGCCCTGGCAGCCGCTGCCGAAGATGCAGTTCCAGCGAGAGGTCAGCCATGTCAGATCGCAGCGGAAGACCTGCTCGTCGTCCGCCGGATCAGGAAACTCCACCCACGCGCGAGCGAAGTCGAGGCCCTTCTCGTCGGAGTCCACGACAGCCGGTGATTTGTCGCGCTTCGCCTTTTTCGTCTTTGGCACGAGTCCAGGGTACGGGCCCCGCCACGGGCCTTGTACCCCCGCCGAGGACGGCGGACGGCCCACAGGGCGCTAGCGTTCCGTACATGAGACTCGGTGTCCTCGACGTGGGATCGAACACGGTGCATCTGCTCGTGGTGGACGCGCACCCCGGCGCGTGCCCGCTTCCCGCGCACTCGCACAAGGCGGAACTGCGCCTCGCCCAGCTCCTCGACGACGACGGCGCGATCGGCCCCCACGGCGTCGACCGGCTGGTCTCGGTGATCAAGGAGGCGCTCCAGGCCGCCGAGGACAAGGGCGTCGAGGAGGTCCTCCCGTTCGCGACCTCCGCCGTACGGGAGGCCCGCAACGCCGACGAGGTCCTGGAGCGCGTGCGCACCGAGACCGGCGTCGAGCTGCAGGTCCTCACCGGCTCCGAGGAGGCCCGGCTGACCTTCCTCGCCGCCCGCCGCTGGTTCGGCTGGTCGGCCGGGAAGCTGCTCGTCCTGGACATCGGCGGCGGCTCCCTCGAGGTCGCCTACGGCATCGACGAGGAGCCCGACGCGGCCGCCTCGCTGCCGCTGGGCGCCGGCCGCCTCACCGCCGGCTGGCTGCCCGGTGATCCGCCCGACCCGGAGGACGTCCGCTCCCTGCGCCGCCACGTCCGCACCGAGATCGCCCGCACCGTCGGCGAGTTCAGCCGCTTCGGCACCCCCGACCACGTCGTCGCCACCTCCAAGACCTTCAAGCAACTGGCCCGCATCGCCGGCGCGGCCCGCTCCGCCGAGGGCCTCTACGTCCAGCGCGAGCTCAAGCGGGAGTCCCTGGAGGGCTGGGTCCCGCGGCTGGCCGCCATGACGGAGCGGGAGCGCGCGGAGCTGCCCGGCGTCTCGGAGGGCAGGGCCGGCCAGCTCCTGGCGGGCGCCCTGGTCGCCGAGGCCGCGCTCGACCTCTTCGGCGTGGAGCGCGTGGAGATATGCCCCTGGGCGCTGCGGGAGGGCGTGATCCTGCGTCGCCTGGACCACATGGAGTCCGAGTAGGGCGAATCCCGGGGGGCCTAACGCTATGGCAAACACCACAACGGCCAGGAGACCCCCCACCCCACCCCGACCACACCCCGTAATCTGTCCTGCATGGCAGAGCCAGCCGTGAAGATCCCGGACGCGAAGGTCGCCCTGTCGACGGCCTCGGTCTACCCGGAGTCGACGGCCACGGCCTTCGAGATCGCCGCGCGCCTCGGCTACGACGGGGTCGAGGTCATGGTCTGGACCGACCCGGTCAGCCAGGACATCGAGGCCCTGCGCAGACTCAGCGACTACCACCAGATCCCGGTCCTGGCCGTGCACGCCCCCTGCCTGCTCATCACGCAGCGCGTCTGGTCCACCGACCCGTGGACCAAGCTCCAGCGGGCCCGTGCGGCGGCCGAGAAGCTCGACGCGAGCACGGTCGTCGTCCACCCCCCGTTCCGCTGGCAGCGTCAGTACGCCCGGGACTTCGTCGCCGGCATCTGGCGCATGGCGAACGAGACGGACGTACGGTTCGCCGTCGAGAACATGTACCCCTGGCGCTACCGCGACCGCGAGATGCTCGCGTACGCCCCCGACTGGGACGTCACCAAGGACGACTACCGCCACTTCACGATCGACCTCAGCCACACCGCGACGGCCCGCTCCGACGCCCTCGACATGGTCGACCGCATGGGGGACCGGCTCGGCCACGTCCACCTCGCCGACGGGCGGGGCTCGGCCAAGGACGAACACCTGGTGCCCGGCCGCGGCACCCAGCCCTGCGCCGAGGTGCTGGAGCGGCTCGCCCTGACCGGCTTCGACGGGCACGTCGTCATCGAGGTCAACACCCGCCGCGCGATGTCCAGCGCCGAGCGCGAGGCCGACCTCGCCGAGGCCCTGGCCTTCACCCGCCTGCACCTGGCCTCGGCGGTCAAGGTGCCCCGGCGATGACCGGCCGGCCCCCGGCGGGCAGCGCGTCCGGCACCACCGCCCGCCGCCGCGGCCGCCCCCCGCGCACGGAGTCCGCCGACACCCGCGACCGGATCCTGACCGCCGCCCGCGACGAGTTCTCCGAGCGCGGCTACGAGAAGACGTCCGTGCGCGGCATCGCCAAGTCCGCCGGGGTCGACTCCGCGCTCGTGCACCACTACTTCGGCACCAAGGAGCAGGTCTTCGAGGCGGCGATCACCCTGTCCTTCGGACCCGCCCTGCAGGCCCCGAAGGCCATCGAGGAGGGCCCGCTCGACGGGGTGGGGGAGCGGCTGGCCCGCTTCTTCTTCGGCATCTGGGAGAACCCGGCGACCCGCCCGCCGCTGCTCGCCATCGTCCGCTCCGCCCTCACCAACGACACCGCGGCCGCCGTCTTCCGGCGGATCATCGCCACCCAGGTGCTGCGCCGCATCGCCGTGCGGCTGGAGCTGCCGGACGCCGAGCTGCGGGCCGAGCTCGCCGCCGCCCAGCTCGTGGGCACCGCGATCCTGCGGTACGTCCTCAGGGTCGAGCCGCTGGCCTCGGCGGACCCGGAGCAGGTCATCGCGCGGCTGGCCCCGGTCGTCCAGGGACACCTGACCGATCCGTAAGGCCTGAGGGCGCTGTCGCGGATGCCGTCGTCCGAGACAGCCGTCCCGCATTCCGGACACTTCGTCCCGCCCACTGGATGACCGGCGTACGCTCGGTAGCAGTCAGAAATCTCCGAACTCTCTGACGCCGTCTTTGAAGGAGCGAGCGACGATGCCCGAGCTGAGGTCCCGCACAGTCACCCACGGCCGCAACATGGCGGGCGCCCGCGCCCTGATGCGCGCCTCCGGTGTACCGGGCGGCGACATCGGCCGCAAGCCGATCATCGCGGTCGCCAACAGCTTCACCGAGTTCGTGCCGGGGCACACGCACCTGGCGCCGGTCGGCCGGATCGTCAGCGAGGCGGTCGTCGCCGCCGGCGGCATCCCGCGCGAGTTCAACACCATCGCCGTCGACGACGGCATCGCGATGGGCCACGGCGGCATGCTCTACTCGCTGCCCTCCCGCGACCTGATCGCGGACAGTGTGGAGTACATGGTCGAGGCGCACTGCGCCGACGCCCTGATCTGCATCTCCAACTGCGACAAGATCACCCCGGGCATGCTGAACGCCGCCCTGCGGCTGAACATCCCGACGGTCTTCGTCTCCGGCGGCCCCATGGAGTCCGGCCGCGCCACCCTCGTCGACGGCACGGTCCGCACCCTCGACCTGGTCGACGCGATCTCCGACGCCGTGAACGACAAGATCTCGGACGAGGACATCCTCCGTATCGAGGAGAACGCCTGCCCGACCTGCGGCTCCTGTTCCGGCATGTTCACCGCCAACTCGATGAACTGCCTGACCGAGGCCATCGGCCTGTCCCTCCCGGGCAACGGCTCGGTCCTCGCCACGCACACGGCCCGCAAGCAGCTGTACGTCGACGCGGCGAACACGGTCATGGACATCACCCGCCGCTACTACGAGCAGGACGACGAGACGGTCCTGCCCCGCAGCGTGGCGTCCTTCGCGGCCTTCGAGAACGCCATGGCCCTCGACATCGCCATGGGCGGCTCCACCAACACGATCCTGCACCTGCTGGCCGCAGCCCAGGAGGCCGGTGTCTCCTTCGGCCTGGACGAGATCAACGAGGTCTCGCGCCGGGTCCCCTGCCTCGCCAAGGTCGCCCCGAACGTCGCGAAGAACCGCACGTACTACATGGAGGACGTGCACCGCGCCGGCGGCATCCCCGCCCTGCTCGGCGAGCTGCACCGCGCGGGCCTGCTCAACGAGGACGTGCACTCGGTCCACAGCCCCTCCCTCGCGGACTGGCTGAAGACCTGGGACGTCCGCGGCGGCTCCCCCTCCCCGAAGGCCGTGGAACTGTGGCACGCGGCCCCCGGCTGCGTCCGCTCCGCCGAGGCCTTCTCCCAGTCCGAACGCTGGGAGGCGCTCGACGAGGACGCCGAGGGCGGCTGCATCCGCTCCGCCGAGCACGCCTACTCCAAGGACGGCGGCCTCGCGGTCCTCAAGGGCAACCTGGCGGTCGACGGCTGCGTCGTGAAGACGGCCGGCGTCGACGAGTCCATCTGGACCTTCGAGGGCCCGGCGGTCGTCTGCGAGTCGCAGGAGGAGGCCGTCCAGAAGATCCTCACCCAGCAGGTCAAGGACGGCGACGTCGTCGTCATCCGCTACGAGGGCCCCAAGGGCGGCCCCGGCATGCAGGAGATGCTCTACCCGACCTCGTACCTGAAGGGCCGGGGCCTGGGGAAGACCTGCGCGCTGGTCACGGACGGCCGCTTCTCCGGCGGCACCTCCGGCCTCTCCATCGGCCACGCCTCGCCCGAGGCGGCCGCGGGCGGCACCATCGCCCTGGTGGAGGACGGCGACCGCATCCGCATCGACATCCCGAACCGCTCCATCGAACTGCTGGTGGACGACGCCGAACTGACCCGCCGCGAACAGGCGCTGAACGGCGTGTACGCCCCGAAGAACCGCGACCGCAAGGTCTCGGCGGCACTGCGCGCCTACGCGGCGATGGCGACCAGCGCGGACAAGGGCGCGGTGCGGGACGTGTCGAAACTGGGCTGACCCACCGCCGACTGACGCCGAGGGCCGCCTCCCGCTTGCCGGAGGCGGCTCTCGTGCGTGCGCGCTGCGTGCCGGGGGCGGCTCTCGTGCGTGGTGCTTGGTGGGCCCGCCGGCTACCAGGCCGCCGGGTCGTCCCCGTTCACGGCGAAGACCGTCCCGTCCTGCGCACCGCCGTAGACCCGGTCGCCCACGACCACGGGTTCGGGCAGCGCGGCCGGAATCCGGTCCGACCGGTCGCCCAGCCGGGGGGACGTCTGCCCGGCGACCTTCCCGCGCCGCGCGTCGACGGCGAGCAGCCGCCCGTCCGACGTCGTCACGTACACGTACCGGTCACCGGCGACCGGCGTGGAGCCTCGCATCGTTCCCGTCTCCAGATCCCACACCTGCGCACGCGCCTCGAGATCGACGGCCACCAACGACCCCCCGGTCCCCATGAGATAGGCCAGGTTCCCGCGCACGGCGCCATGGGCCTGCTGGAGGGGGACGGCGAGGGGCACCCGTCGGGTCTCACCCGTCTTCGGGGTGTAGCGGACCACGGCCCGCGCATCGCCGTACACCGCGTCGAGGGACAGGAGGAACACCGAACCGTCCGTCGCGTCGAAGGGCGTCAGCGTCCCGTCGAGCCGGACGTCCGAGCGCACGTCGCCCGTCTGCGGGTCGACCACGGTGAGCCGGGTGCTCCGCCCGTCCTCCGACGCGCCGGCGAGGTACGCCAGCGGATCACCGCCGAACGTGGCGAAGTACGGCATCTCATGGCCGGGGATCCGGTGGCTCCAGCGCACGTCACCGGAGGCGCCGTCCACACCGGTGACCTTTCCGTCGGCACCCGTGACCAGGAGCATGCCGCCGGCGTGCACCGCACTTGCGGCGCCGGGTGTGTCCCGCTGCCAGCGCACCTCGCCCGAGGCCGGATCGAGTGCCTCCAGGTGACGCGCCTGGTCCGGCGAGGGCTGTACGAGTCCACCGACCGGCACCGGCGGCTCCCCCCGGGGCCCCTTGCCGACGGGGTGCCGCCACAGCAGGTGCCCGTCGGACGGATCCAGGGCGAAGACCAGTCCGGACCTGGCACAGAGCAGCCGTCCCGCCCCGTGGGAGCACAGGGGTGCGCTGTCCCCGGCCGCCGGTGTGGTCTGCCACCCGCTGAACGCGGCGGACGTGGTCCGCGGGGAGGCGGGCCGTGGTGGGCCGCCGTCATCGTCGAGCAACGGGAGCGAGGCCAGGGCGCCGACGACGGCCAGGCCGAACGCCCCGGTTGCCAGGGCCGCCCGCCTGCCGAGCCGCAGCCCCCTGCCACGACCGGCTGGCCCCGCACGACCTGCCGGCACGGCACGATCGGCCTCCATCGCAAGACCGGCTTGCAGCGCGCGATCGGCCGCCACCGCGCGACCGGCCTCCCCCTCATGGACGGGGCTCCCGGCGGGCGACCGCAGACCTTCGGTGTCCCAGGTCCGCTGGGCCGGTATGAACGTCTGCGTGTCGTACGAGGCGGCCACCGACCGCAGCTCCCGCATCAGTTCGTCAGGCGTCGGCCGCTCCTCCGGCTCCTTCGCGAGACACCGCAGCACCAGCGGCGCCACCTCGTCCGGCACACCGGTCAGGTCGGGCTCGTCGTGCACCACCTGGTACGCCACGATGTACGGGCTGTCGGAGTCGAACGGCCCCTGCCCCGTGGCCGCGTGCACCATCACCGACCCCAGCGCGAAGATGTCGGCGGCCGGACCCACCTCGCGCGGGCGCCGGAACTGCTCGGGCGCCATGAAGGGCGGCGTGCCGATCAACCTGCCGGTCTCGGTGCGCAGTTCACTGTCCACCGGCCGTGAGATGCCGAAGTCGATGACCTTCGGTCCGTCGTCGGCGAGCAGGACGTTGCTCGGTTTCAGATCCCGGTGGACGACCCCGGCGCGGTGGATGTCCCGCAGTGCCTCCGCCAGCCCCGCCATCAGACGCCGCAGTTGGGCCGGCTCCATGGGGCCGTTCCGCTTGACGTGGTCGGACAGGGTCGGGCCCGGGATGAACAGCGTGGCCATCCAGGGCCGTCCACCGTCCGGGTCGGCGTCGACGACGGGCGCCGTGAAGGCGCCGCTCACCCTGCGCGCCGCCGCCACCTCCTGCCGGAAACGCCCCCTGAAGTCGGGGTCCTTGGCGAACTGGGCGTGCACGACCTTCACCGCGAGCTTCATCCCGGAGGTACTCCGGGCCAGATGCACGACACCCATCCCGCCCGAGCCCAGACGGGACTCCAGACGGTAGTGGCCGGCGTATTCGGGAAGTTCCGCTTCCGCGCCCGCTCCGGCATTGCGCTGTGGCGCCATGGAACCACCCCCGTGCTGTCCGTCCGCGCGCGCGACGCACGGAGCCTAGTCGAAGACTCGTACGGGACAGAGGCGGCTTGCTAGCCTCCACGCACGAGTTGCGCACATGTGTCTCATGGTGTGACTCGGGGGAATCAACAGCACCCCATGGCGTCGGCCACGGGGCTCAACGGGGGAGAACACATGTCTGTCGACCATGTCGAGGAACTCGAGGGAGCAAGCGAGGGCGAGACGGCCACCATGGCGGCGTCGGGCCTGCGCTCGTACGCCGTCGCCCCGGGCGTCCGCCTGAACGTCCGCAGCGGACCCGGCACCGGCTACGGCATCGTCCGCGTCCTGCCCGAGGGAGCCAGGGTCACCATCTTCTGCCAGCGCCCCGGCACCACGGTGGCGGGCCCGTACGGCAGCTCGAACATCTGGGACAACATCGACGACGGCGAGTACGTCGCGGACGCCTACGTGAACACCGGCAGCGACGGCTACGTCCGCCCGCGCTGCTCCTAGCCCGCACAGAGCCCGCGGCCGGCAAGGGTGATAATCGTCCCGTGAGTGCAGAAGACAGCACCCGTGTCACCCCCGCGGGCTCCAGTGCCGACGCCCCCGGCCCCCGCCCCGAGCCCCTGCGCTTCTTCGGCACGGCCTGGCTGAACCACGACGACGGCTACACGCCCCGTCGTATCGCGGTCGCCGTCGGCTCCCTCGCCATCGCGGCCCTCTCCTGCCTCGTCCTCCGCCTCGCCTACCAGGGCCTGCAGATCGCCGCGATCGGCGGCTTCGTCACGGTCCTCATGGTCGCGATGTTCGCGATCTGCAGCGCGATGGCCTTCCGCCACACCTGGGCCGGCTTCACCAGCCGCCCCGACCCCGAGCGCCAGGCTTCCCTGCGCGGCCTCCTGACCGTCGGCTTCGTCGGCTCCCTCCTCGCCTACTTCCTCCGCTCCCTCACCGAGGCGCCCGGCGAGAAGCTCCACCGCCAGGAGTACGAAGAGGCGCGCAAGCAGTACGAGAAGCGCACGACCCGCCGCTCGGGCAACCCGAAGAACCGCCGCCGCGCGTAGCCGCCACCAGCGAGGCCCTGCCGTCTACCGCTCCGCCACGATGCGCTCGACCGCCGCCGTCACCAGCTCTTCTCGCTCCGCCTCGGTGAAGACGTCCGGCAGCGTGAGCTGCTCGACGATCAGCCAGTTCAGGGTCAGCATGAGCAGCTTGACGGCCATGGCGTCGCCGGGGAGGCCGGAGGCCTCGTGGTACGCGACGTTGGCATCGACATCCGCGCGGACCCGCTCGGTGAGGACCTTGCGCAGCTCGGGACGGCGCGTGGCCTCGAGGCGCAGCTCGAGCAGGGCGAGGTACCCGGTGCGGAACCCGGCGACGCGGCCGACGAGCTCCCGCATCAGCACCACGTAGGCCTCCCGGTCGTGGCCGGCCTCCCGCTGGCGGGCGATGGTCGCGTCGTCGGGCTGGAGCCGCTCGTAGACCCGGGCGCCGGCCTGGGTGAGGAGGTCGTCCCGGTTGGCGAAGTAGTTGGACGCGGTCCCTGCCGGCACGGCGGCCTCGGCGTCCACCGCCCGGAACGTCAGACCCCGTGCACCCTCTCTGGCCAGCACCTCGATCGCCGCGTCGACGAGCGCGGCACGCCGCTGGTCGTTCCGTCGCACCATTGACACCACTCCAGATGTAGTACTACTTTCAAACCACTTCAAGGAGAGTACTACGTATGGAGTTATCAGGGATGCGAAAGCTCGTGTACTACATCGCCGTCACGCTCGACGGCCGCATCGCCGGCCCCGACGGCGAGTACGACTTCTTCCCCGCCGGCGACGAACGGCAGAGCACCGCCTACAGCGCCTGGGTCAACACCCTGTACCCCGAGACGGTCCCGACCGCCTACCGCGCCGCCGTCGGCCTCGCCGACACCCCCAACCGGTACTTCGACACCGTCGTCATGGGCTTCGGCACCTACCGCGCTCCCTTCGAACACGGGGTCACCAGCCCTTACGCGCACCTGCGCCAGTACGTGGTGTCCAGCACGCTCCGACCCGACGCCGACCCGGCCGTCACCGTCGTCCCGGGCGACCCGCTCGGCCTCGTCCGCGCACTCAAGCAGGAGGAGGACTCCGGTCTGAACGTGTGGCTCTGCGGCGGCGGCAAGCTCGCGGGCGCCGTCCTTCCCGAGATCGACGAACTGGTCGTCAAGAACTACCCGGTGGTCGCCGGCGCCGGAGTACCGGCGTTCGACGGCGCCTTCGACCCCACCGTCTTCGACGTCGCCGAGCGTACTGCCTTCCCCAACGGCGTCACCCTCACCCGCCTCGTCCGCCGCTAGCCCCCCTGCGCTCTCGCCGCTGCTCGCAGGGGCTCCCTGCGGCGCCGCCCGCCCTGTCCTTCGGCCGAGCGACGGGCTTCGCGGTCACGGCCCGGTGTGGGGCGTCGGCGATCCCCGTTCCCCGGCCGAACAGCCCTACCGTTCGGCCCACTTCGGCATCCGCTCCGGCAACGGCGCCTCGCCCGACGGGACCCGCCCGGCCCCGCCGATCTCACCGAAATCTCACCGCACCTCACCCCGCCCCCGGCCACCATGGCCGTATGACCACACCTCCCTCCGCCCACCACCCCACCGGAGCCCACCCCACCCCCGAAGCCCCTGACGACACCCCCCAGCCCCCTGACGACACCCCCGAACCCCCCGGCGAGCACTCCATCCCCGCACCCGCCCGAACCGCCCGAGCCCACTCCTTCAACGCCGCCGCGGCCCAGTACGCGGCCAACCGCCCCTCCTACCCCCCGGCCCTCTTCGACGCGATGGAAGACCTGACCGGCCGCCCCCTTGCCGGCACCCGCGTCGCGGATATCGGCGCCGGGACCGGCATCGCCACCGCCCTCCTGCACGCGAGGGGCGCGAACGTCATCGCCGTGGAACCCGGCGACGGCATGGCGGCCCAGTTCCGCCGCACCCTCCCGGGCATCCCGATCGTCCGCGGCACGGGCGACGACCTCCCCCTCGCCGACGACTCCGTCGACCTCGTCACCTACGCCCAGGCCTGGCACTGGACCGACCCCGCCCGCGCCGTCCCGGAAGCCCTGCGCGTCCTGCGCCCCGGCGGCGCCCTCGCCCTGTGGTGGAACACCGACGCCCTCGACGTCCCCTGGATCGCCGAGGCCGCCGCCCGCACCGAGCGCCACTTCGGCATCGACGTCTCCGCCGAGAAGCGCAACGTCAACGCCCGCGCCGCCGACCCCACCGGCCTCCTTGACTTCACCCGCCGGACGGTCCGCTGGAGCCGCCGCGTCCCGGTCGACACCCACCTCGCCAACATCGGCAGCCACTCGGTCTTCCTCGTGCACGACCCGGAGAGCACCGCGTCGTTCCTGGCCGAGGAACGCGAACACCTCCTGCGCACCTTCCCGGACGGTTTCGTGGAGGAGGTCTACGAGGTCGTCCTCTTCCTCGCCGGGACCCGGCCTGACGCGCACCCGCCCGCGAAGGCAGCACCACGGGCGGCTTGACGCGCCCGATCCCCGGGAGCATTATTCATCGCATGATGAATAATGCTCCCGGCTCACCACGCCCGGGCCCCGCCCCCGACCGTGCCCCGACACCGGCCACGCCGACCGACCACACCCCAGCCGTCCACGCCGAGAACCTCACCGTCGTCCGCGGCCCCCGCACGGTCCTGCGCAACCTCGGCTTCACCGTCCCCCGAGGCCAGATCACCGGCCTCCTCGGCCCCTCCGGCTGCGGCAAGTCGACCCTCATGCGCGCCCTCGTCGGCACCCAGGCCAAGGTCACCGGCACCCTCGACGTCCTCGGCCACCCCGCCGGCCACCCCGCCCTGCGCACCCGCATCGGCTACGTCACCCAGGCCGCGTCCGTCTACGACGACCTGACGGTCCGGCAGAACCTGGACTACTTCGCCGCGATCCTCGACCCCGGCCGGGCAGCGGCCGACCGCCGCGCCGAAGACGTCGCCCGCGCCATAGCCGACGTCGACCTCACCACCCACGCCGACTCCCTCGCCGGCAAGCTCTCCGGCGGCCAGCGCAACCGCGTCTCCCTCGCCGTCGCCCTCCTCGGCGCGCCCGAACTCCTGGTCCTCGACGAACCGACCGTCGGCCTCGACCCGGTCCTGCGCCGCGACCTGTGGCACCTCTTCCACGACATCGCGACCGGCCGCGGCGCCACCCTCCTCGTCTCCTCCCACGTCATGGACGAAGCCGAACGCTGCCACCGCCTCCTCCTCATGCGCGACGGCGAACTCCTCGCCGGGAGCACCTCCCGCCAGGCCGCGGGAGACACCCCCGACGCCCTGCGCACCCGCACCGGCGCCGACACGGTCGAGGAGGCCTTCCTGCAGCTGGTGGACGAAGCGAAGGCAGCAGCCCGCACGAAGGAGACGACCCGATGACCACCCCGACGACCCAGACCGCTCCGGCGACCCCGGCCACCAGGCCGCCCGCCCCACCCCGGGCCCTCAACGCCTCCCGCACCACCGCCACCGCCGCCCGGGTCCTGCGCCAGCTCACCCACGACCCCCGCACCATCGCGCTGCTGGTCCTCATCCCGTGCGTGATGCTGTTCCTGCTGCGCTACGTCTTCGACGGCAGCCCCCGCACCTTCGACAGCATCGGCGCGTCCCTCCTCGGCATCTTCCCGCTCATCACGATGTTCCTGGTGACGTCCATCGCCACCCTGCGCGAACGCACCTCCGGCACCCTCGAACGCCTCCTCGCCATGCCGCTGGGCAAGGGCGACCTCATCGCCGGCTACGCCCTCGCCTTCGGCGCGCTGGCGATCATCCAGTCCGCCCTGGCCACGGCCCTCGCCGTCTGGTTCCTCGGCCTCGACGTCACCGGCAGCCCCTGGCTCCTCCTCCTGGTGGCCCTCCTCGACGCCCTCCTCGGCACGGCCCTCGGCCTCTTCGTCTCGGCCTTCGCCGCCTCCGAGTTCCAGGCGGTCCAGTTCATGCCGGCCGTGATCTTCCCGCAGCTCCTCCTGTGCGGCCTGTTCACCCCGCGCGACACCATGCACCCGGCCCTGGAAGCCCTCTCCGACGTACTCCCCATGTCGTACGCCGTCGACGGCATGAACGAGGTCCTGCGCCACACCGACATGACCGCCACCTTCGTCCGGGACACCCTGATCGTCGCGGGCTGCGCCCTCCTGGTCCTGACCCTGGGCGCCGCCACCCTGAGGCGCCGGACCGCGTAGCCGCCCGACGAGACATCCCGCCCAGCGGACACCCGAGCCGTCCCCCACTCCCCGGTGCGAGGATGGACCCCGGACGACGCACCCTTCGGAGGCACCCCGCGCCATGACCCAGAAAGTCGCAGTCCTCGGCACCGGCAAGATCGGCGAAGCCCTGCTCAGCGGAATGATCCGCGCCGGCTGGACCCCGTCCGACCTCCTGGTCACCGCGCGCCGCCGGGAACGAGCGGAAGAACTCCGCACCCGCTACGGCGTCACCCCGGTCACCAACGCCGAAGCCGCCAAGACCGCCGACACCCTGATCCTCACGGTCAAGCCGCAGGACATGGGGACCCTCCTCGACGAGCTCGCCCCGCACGTCCCCGCCGACCGCCTGGTCATCAGCGGCGCCGCCGGCATCCCGACGGCCTACTTCGAGGAGCGCCTCGCTCCCGACACCCCGGTCGTTCGCGTCATGACGAACACGCCCGCCCTCGTCGACGAGGCGATGTCCGTCATCTCCGCGGGCACCCACGCCACCGCCGACCACCTCACCCACACCGAGGAGATCTTCGGCGCCGTCGGCAAGACGCTCCGCGTCCCCGAGTCCCAGCAGGACGCCTGCACCGCCCTTTCCGGCTCCGGCCCGGCCTACTTCTTCTACCTGGTCGAAGCCATGACCGACGCCGGCATCCTCCTCGGCCTGCCCCGCGACAAGGCCCACGACCTGATCGTCCAGTCCGCCATCGGCGCCGCGACGATGCTCCGCGACAGCGGCGAACACCCCGTCAAGCTCCGCGAGAACGTCACGTCCCCCGCCGGCACGACGATCAACGCCATCCGCGAACTCGAGAACCACGGCGTACGGGCCGCCCTCATCGCCGCTCTCGAAGCCGCCCGCGACCGCAGCCGCGCCTTGGCCTCCGGCAACAACAGCTGAGCACTGGGGGCGGGCCCGCAACCCGCCCCCACAGCGGCGTCACCTCACACCGCCACCACGGCCCCGGCCGCCTCCGTCACGGCCGGCAGCAACCCGATCGCGCGGTACGCGGCATCCACCGTCGGCCGGGCCATCCCCCGAGCCCGCGCCGCCCCGTCCCGCAGCACGCCCTCCACATGACCGGGATCGGCACACAGCTCCTTGTGCCGCTTCTGCAACGGCCGCAGCACCTCGACCACAGCCTCGGCGGTGTCCTTCTTCAAGGCCCCGTACGACTCGTACGCACCACTCAACCGCTCCGGCTCCCCACCCGTGCACGCCGCGAGGATCTCCAGCAGATTCGCCAGCCCCGGCCGGGCCTCCCGGTCGTACACGACCTCCCGCCCGCTGTCGGTCACGGCCCGCATCACCTTCTTGCGCACCACGTCGGGCTCGTCCAGCAGATAGACGATCCCCGGCCCCACGTCGTCACTCTTGCCCATCTTGGACGCCGGGTCCTGCAGGTTCATCACCCGCGCCGCCACCTCCGGCCGCGTGGCCCGGGGCACCACGAACGTGTGCCCGTACCGCTGGTTGAACCGCACGGCGATGTCCCGAGCCAGCTCCACATGCTGGCGCTGATCGTCCCCGACCGGCACCGCGTCGGCCCCGTACGCCAGGATGTCCGCCGCCATCAGCACGGGATACGTCAGCAGCGACAGCCGCACGCTCCCACCCCGCCGCTGCTCCCGCGCGGCCTTCTCCTTGTACTGGATCATCCGCCGCATCTCACCGTCGGTGGCCACGCACTCCAGCACGTACGACAGCCGGGCGTGCTCGTCCACATGGCTCTGCACGAACACCGTGCACAGCCCCGGATCCAGCCCGGCCGCCAGCAGCAAGGTCGCGCACTGCCTACTCAGCCTGCGCACCCGCGCGGGATCGTGGTCCACGGTCAGCGCATGCAGGTCGACGACACAGAACAAGGCCTCCGCCTCGTGCTGGTCCACGGCAGCCCACCGCCGCATGGCCCCCAGATAGTTCCCCAGCGTCAGATGCCCCGTCGGCTTGACCCCGCTGAAGACCCGTGTCATCTCTCCTCCACCTCCCGGTCGGGACCACCGCCCCGGGCGGCCGCCCCTCCGCGGTTCCAAGAGGGAGAAACGAAAACGGCCGCCGAAGCGGCGGCCGTTGAGTGCATACGTGAGCACGGCCGCCCTCAGGCGGCCCACCACAGCTGGGTGCACGTACGCGTCGTCATGCAGCCCAGGCTACGCCCCGGGAGAGCTGTCCGCCCCTGGTTTGACACGCCCTACCCCCATCCGTAGTGTTCTCCGAGTTGCCCGACGTGAGCGCCGACTCCGGTCGGTCCCCGGGCAGCCACTCCGCAGGTACTCACCACTTTTCGATGTGCAGAACATCTGTCGTCGCTTCATTGGTATGTGTATTTGCGGAATGAGGAATCCACGTTCGAAAGGACGCGGCCCCCGATTCGCTCGGGAGCCGGGGAATCCGCTAAAGTCTCACTCGTCGGAACGGCCCAACAGCCGCAAAGACAAACCCCGCTGACCGGGGATCAGGCCCGAAAGGATCTGATAGAGTCGGAACCGCCGGAAAGGGAAACGCGGAAGCGGGAACCTGGAAAGCACCGAGGAAATCGGATCGGAAAGATCTGATAGAGTCGGAAACGCAAG
>NZ_JBEZCR010000012.1:0-294845 GCF_040647715.1 Streptomyces tibetensis
CCGGCGGTGTGCTGCTGCCGTTCTTCTCCTTCATGACGTTCCTCATCGCCGTACCCACCGGCGTGAAGTTCTTCAACTGGATCGGCACGATGTGGCGCGGAAGCCTCTCGTTCGAGACGCCCATGCTCTGGGCGACGGGCTTCCTCGTCACGTTCGTCTTCGGCGGGCTCACGGGTGTGCTGCTGGCCTCGCCGCCCCTGGACTTCCATGTCTCCGACTCGTACTTCGTGGTCGCGCACTTCCACTACGTCATCTTCGGGACGGTCGTGTTCGCGATGTTCTCCGGCTTCCACTTCTGGTGGCCCAAGTTCACCGGCAGGATGCTGGACGAGCGTCTCGGCAAGATCACCTTCTGGACGCTGTTCATCGGCTTCCACGGCACGTTCCTGGTCCAGCACTGGCTGGGCGCCAACGGCATGCAGCGGCGGATCCCCGACTACCTGGCGGTGGAGGGCCTGACGACGCTCAACACGGTGTCGAGCGTCTTCTCGTTCCTGCTCGGCATGTCGATCCTGCCGTTCTTCTACAACGTGTGGACGACGGCGAAGTACGGCAAGCCGGTCGGCGTCGACGACCCGTGGGGCTACGGCCGCTCCCTGGAGTGGGCGACCTCCTGCCCGCCGCCGCGGCACAACTTCGTCGCCCTGCCGAAGATCCGCAGCGAGTCACCGGCGTTCGACCTGCACCACGACGCCGTCGCGGCGGCCGAGCGGGAGCTGACGCACCGATGACCGCCGGGGAGGGGCTTCCCTTGGACCTGCGGGCGTTCCACAACGAGGTCGAGGGCCACCTGCTGGCCGCCGCCGCACACGAGGAGTCCCGGACGGCCGCCGCCCGCTTCACCGCCGGCCTCGACTGGCTGTCGGAGGCGCAACGGGCGGAGGTCGAAGGGCGGTTCGCTGCGGAGCATCTCGCCCTCGCCCGGGCATCGTGGCAGCACACGGCCCGGCGCGGGGAGGAACTGCGGGGCGAGTACGAGGCCTTGTACCGAAGGCTCCGCGCCCGGCTGTTCGCCTTGGCGCTGCTGGGGGTCACGCTGGTGGTGGCGGCGGATCTGGCGGTGCTGGTGTCGGTCTAGTCGGCCCGACCCCGCCCCCGGGGTCCAAGCCCCCTACGCGGTCCCGCCGTCACGGTCCCGCTCCCAGCCCGGCGGCCACAGGATCCCCAGCAACTGCCGCACCAGTTCGTCGGCGACCTCGTCGAGGGTCGCGTCGACCCAGCCGGCGCTCCAGTCGTGCAGAAGGCCGTTGACACTGCCGATGAAGGCCGTCGCGGGGAGGCGGTAGTCGCGGGGGGCGGCCTCTCCCCGTGCGGCGGCCGCGTCGGCCTCGGCGCAGATGAGGTCCACCCAGCCGGCCCGGCGGGCGAGCCGCTGCTCCTCCAGGCGCGGGCTGACGCCGATGATCTCCACGAAGGTGATGCGGATCCGGCGCGGATCGGCGGTGACGTTCCCGGCGTAGGCGCGGAAGATGGCCGTGGCGCGCTCCACGAGCGGCAGGCCCGCCGCGCCCGCTGCCGCCTCCAGCACCGCGGCCTCGGCCCAGCCGTTGACCTGGAGGTGCAGTGCGGCGAGCACGTCCTCCAGGGTGCGGAACTCCTCATAGAACTGCCGAGTGGACAGCCCGGCCGTCTCGCTGAGGGCCGCGACCGTGGTGGAGCGGAAGCCCGGGGTGTCGCCGAACAGCTGGAGCGCGGCGTCGAGGAACCGCCGGCGGCGCTCGGCCTGCCGCTCCTCGGCTGTCTTGCCACCGTAGCGGCCGGTCGGCGCTCTGAGTCTGCCCGGCACCGGCTCTCCCTTCGTCGTTCGAACACTGATTTTGTCGTGCACGCGGTCTTGTGGAGAAGGCCGCCCCTTCCTTACTTTGCAGTAAGTTGACTCTGAAAGCACGTGTGTTCACTTTGCACACGCAGCCCGATTTGGCATGTCCCACTCATCGCTCGCCCCTGTAGCAGCGACCCCACAGCAGAGAGGGGAGCCGTCATGCCCGTCTTCCGACGCCGGCACCTGTGCTCCGTAGCCGCAGCCCTGGCCCTGACCGTCACCGCTCCCGCGACCGCCGCCACCGCGGCCGCTCCCGGCTCCTCCGCCGCGCTGCGCGAGGTGCTGTTCGTGGGCAACAACTGGGACGGCACCGCCGATGTCATCCGGTCCTCCGGTGACTTCGCGAAGATCGGGCGGATCAACGTCATCCCCGACAAGGACGAGCGAATGGCGGCGATCAACGCCGATCCGATCAAGTGGATCTACTTCATGGCGATCCGCAACAGCGTCGGCGAGGGCCACGACCAGTTCGTCGACGACATGTACTCCACGCCGGACGGGACGTCGGTGGTCGTCTCCCGGCCGAGCTTCGCCGACGTCGTCTCGATCGATCTCGCCTCCGGGAAGCTCAACTGGCGCTTTCCCGTGTCCGGTTACCGTTCCGACCACATGGCGGTCTCCCCCGACGGCACACGGGTCGCGGTGTCGGCGTCGACCTCCAACACCGTGCACGTGCTGGACATCGTCTCCGGCAAGGAACTGGGCACGTTCGGCACCGGCGACAAGCCGCACGAGAACATCTTCACCCAGGACGGCAAGTACATCTACAACATGGCGATCGGCGACGTGAACACGCAGACCGACGCCCCGTGGCTGGACTGGACGAAGGGCGACCGGCGCATCACGGTCGTCGACGCCACGACGTTCAAGCAGGTCAAGGTCATCGACATGCGCTCGCAGCTGGACGCGCTCGGCCTCAAGGACTACTCCGACGCCGTCCGCCCGGCCGTCTTCTCGCCGGACGAGTCGAAGCTGTACTTCCAGGTCTCCTTCTTCAACGGCTTCTTCGAGTACGACATCGCCACCGACAAGATCACCCGCACCAAGACGCTGCCGAAGAACCCGGCGACCAGCGACGACCGCACCACCTTCGTCAACGACTCGCGCCACCACGGCATCTCGATGAGCCCGGACGGGCGCAAGTTGTGCGTCGCGGGCACGATGGACGACTACGCCACCGTGGTCGACCGCGCCACCCTCCAGGAGGGCCCGCTCGTCACCGCCTCCAAGCCCTACTGGGCCACGGTCAGCGGTGACGGCAAGTCCTGCGTGGTGTCAGAGAGCGGCACCGACCAGGTCACGGCGATCGACTTCGCCTCCGGGAAGAAGGTCGTGTCCGTGCCGGTCGGCGACCACCCGCAGCGCGTCCGGCTGGGCCGTGTGGCGGCCGACTGGACGAGCCCGGCCGCTGCGGGCTCTGCGTCGGATCACCGCGCGGACCAGGGGAAGACACCCGCTATGTGAAGTCCGGCGAGGTGGACGGCGGCGGGCCGACCGGGCGGGAGCACCGCACGGATGGCGTGCTCGCGCACGTGGTCGCGGATCGCACCGGACGAGTACGTCTTGTCCGCGACCACGTCCGGTGCGTGGCCGGGCGCGGCGTCGGGGAACGCGCAGGCGTGCCGGGACACCGGCGGAGGCGGTGGCGGCCGTGCCGACCTCGACTTCGACGTGCTCACGGAGCAGGATCCGCGCCGCTGAACGGCTCGTCCGGTCCAGTTCGCCGGGTGAGCGCCCTGCGGCGGCTGTCGAGGAACGCGCGTTCCGCCGGATTCCCTGCGAGCACGGCAGCCTTCCCGTAGGCCTGGACGGCCTCGGCGTTCCGGCCCAGCCGGCGCAGCAGGTCGGCGCGGACGGCGTGGAAGACGTGGTAGCCGTCCAGGCCGAGGGCGTCCACCAGGGCGAGGGCCGGTCCCGGACCGTCTGTCTCGGCCACGGCGACAGCACGGTTCAACTCCACGACCGGGCTGGGGGCGATCGCCATGAGCTGGTCGTACAGATCCCGGATCTGGGCCCAGTCGGTCGCTTCCGCGCTGGGCGCGTCGCTGTGCACGGCCTGGATGGCGGCCTGGCACTGGTAGGGCCCTGGCCGGTTCCGGCGCAGGCAGCGGCGGACGAGCGACTGTCCCTCGGTGATCAGGTCCCGGTCCCAGCGGGTCCGGTCCTGCTCGGGCAGCGGCACCAGCTCGCCCCGGAGGCTCTCGCGGGCGTCGCGGCGTGACTCGACCAGGAGCATCAGCGCGAGCAGGCCGGTCACCTCGGGCTCGTCCGGCATGAGTTCGGCCAGCAGCCGGCCGAGCCGCAGGGCTTCCGCGCAGAACTCGGGCGAGCCCTCGTACCCCTGGTTGAAGATCAGGTAGACGACGGCCAGGACTCCGCCCAGCCGGTCGGGCAGGTCGGCGTCGCGGGGCACCCGGTACGGGATGCCGGCGTCGCGGATCTTCGCCTTCGCGCGGACCAGCCGCTGCGCCATCGTCGGTTCCGGCACCAGGAAGGCACGGGCGATCTGCTCCGTCGTGAGGCCGCCGAGAAGTCTCAGAGTCAGGGCGACCCGGGTCCGCAGGGCGAGCGCGGGGTGGCAGCAGGTGAAGATCAGGCGGAGCCGGTCGTCACGCACGGGACCCTCCTCGGACGGCGCGCCGGCGGCGTGCAGCAGGGCCGCCTCGGCGTGCCGGGCCGGCCGGGACGACTCGCGGCGCAGACGGTCGACGGCCCGGTTGCGGGCGGTGGTGATGATCCATCCGGCCGGGCTCGGCGGGACGCCGGTCTCCGGCCAGCGCCGGACCGCCGTGGTGAAGGCATCCTGGACCGCTTCCTCGGCGAGGTCGATGTCGCCGAGGAAGCGGACGAGGACGGCGACCGCGCGGCCGTACTCCGCGCGGAAAACCGCCTCGACATCCACATCCATCAGTCGGCGTCTCCCATGAAGGGGCGCACCTCGATCGGCAGGGTGGTGGCCAGGGCCGCCTTGCGCCCCCACTTCAGGGCGGCGTCCAGGTCGGGTGCCTTGACCAGACAGATGCCTCCCAGCATCTCCTTGCCCTCGGCGTACGGGCCGTCGGTGATCAGGACGTCGCCGTCGCCGGGCCGCAGCACGGTGGCGGACTCCGGACCGTGCAGCCCTCCGGCGAAGACCCACGCGCCCGCCTCCCTCAGTTCCCGGTGGAAGGCCTCGAGGTTGTCTCCGATCTCCTTGAGGGCCTCGGGGGCGGGCGGGTCGCCGACCGGCTGCATCACGCTGAGCAGGTAGTACTTCATGACAGGCCTCCTCGGCCTCTGGTCGTCCGGGTGTCCTTGCACCTCTTACACGAACGACACACCCCCGGATCGACAACCCGCGCCGAGCGACCGCGAGAAAGTCCGAGAAGGCCGCCACCCGCGCCGGCTTCCTGCGCCGGGCCACCGCCTGCTTCGCCGACCAGGGCGTCACTCGGAACGGCCAGTGCGTCACCGTCGCGCGCGTGCTGACCGGCAACCCCTGGGCCGGCACCACCACCGGCCCCACACCGGCATCGGCGGCCGACCGCGGGCCGGCCGCGTCACCCACCTCTCCGGACGGCGCACCTCCTAGGTGACCTCCCTCGCCGCCCACGCCGCCAGTTCGGAGCGGGCCGCGGCGAGCAGGTCCGCCGAGGGAGCCGTCGCCCCGTTGGTCACCAGCGCGTAGTGCAGGACGCCCGAGTCCGGCGCGGTGAGCAGCAGGCGGCGGCTTCCCGTGCCTCCGGGCTCCTGTGCCACGCCGACCGGGGTCGTCGAGGTGTAGGCCGGCGGGGCGTGGACCGCGTCCAGGTCGGAGACGACCGTGGTGGACGCGGTCGGGAAGCTCGCCGGCAGGTGCATCTCGGTGGGCGCCGGGCCGCCGTTCGAGCGCCACAGCAGCAGCCCGTACTGCCCGGACCCCACCAGCCGCTGCACGTTCGGCAGGGAGCCGGGCACCGGGTTCCAGGTCAGGGTCGTCGAGCCGTCCCGGGAGCGGTCCTCGTAGGTGAAGCCGACGGTCTCACCCGCCGTGGCGCTCGGGTAGAGACGGTCCAGGAGCCGGGCGTCCTGGCGCAGCACGGGCTTGTCCTCATCGTCCAGGCGTACGGCGGACAGGTCCTCGTCGTTCCAGGCGTCGCCGGCGGTGAGCACCTTGTCGGGGTTGTCGTTCATCTGCTCGCGATGGCGGCCGTTGTAGATGTCCCACTGCCACTGGGAACCGGAGAGCACGGGCCCCGAGGCCGCCGGGTCGGACCACCAGTCGGCCCCTTTGAGGCGGGAGTCGAGTGCCTGGTACATCGCTTTGAGGACGGTCGGTGCCTTGTCGGAGACGTTGCCCGCGAGCGGGTGCCCGAACTCGCTGACCACGGCGGCCGTCCGCGCGGCGGCGGCCCGGTCGCGGACGGTGCGGAAGTCGCCCGTGTACTGGCCGTCGGCCGCCTTGCCCCACATGAAGACGCCGGAGATGGCCTTCTGGTCGTAGAAGTGGGTGTTGAAGACGTAACGCGGTCCGAGAGCACCGGCGTCCAGCAGGCCGCCCTCCTGCTTCTGGAAGTCGAGGTTGGCGTTCCAGAAGAGGTTCGGCTCGACGAACGCGGGCTTGTCGCGCCACCCTGCCGTGTCCATGCGGGCCCGGAACCTCTCGTAGAAGGGCCAGAGCACGTCCTTCTCCCAGGCGCGGCTGGTCTGCCCGGAGTCGTACACACCCGCGTGCGGCTCGTTGTACGGGTCGAAGCCGACGACGCCCTTGAACTGATCCGCGCTCAGGTGCTGTTGGACGTACGCCATGGTCTTCTGAGCTGTGGCGAGGAAGGCGTCCTGCACGCCGTGCGCGTTGTGCCAGAAGTCGTACGTGGCACGTGTCACCGCTTGATTCTGGGTGATGTTCTGTCCCCAGAAGAGGCAGATCCCGCAGGATTCGTCCGGGTAGTTCCCGGCGTCCACCGCCCACTTGGGGGCCCCGTCGCCGGTGTACCAGCTGTCGGTGTCGAAGAGGTGCCGGGAGTAGAGGTCCTGGTGGAAGTCGGGGTAGACGCGGATGCCGGCGTCGAGGAAGGCCTTCATCTGGTCGGTCGCGGCGGCCAGGTAGGCCGTGTCCACCTGGCCGCGCTCGGGCTCGGCGTACGCCCAGGAGAGCAGGAAGCGGACGGTGTTGCCGCCGCCGAGGGCGCGCAGCGCGGTCGCCGACTTACGGGCGTCGGCGACCGAGGCGAAGGGCAGGCCCTTGTTCTCCGCGAGTTTGGTCTCGCCGGAGACGTTGTAGCCGCGCAGCACGATCTCCCGGCCGTGGGCGTCGGTGAAGCGGCCGTCCCGCACGGTGACCGTCGGATCGTCGAACCAGAGGGAACCGGGCGGGGGCGCGGCGGTGGCCGGTGGTACGCCCGCCACCGAGACGGAGCCGAAGAGGACGACCAGGACAACCAGCAGGCGCGCTCGGATAGTCGGCATGTCCACTACAGTCCGGCGATATCAGGACACCGTCAACACCTCTGACTCCAGAGTAAGTTCCCGTCCGGACAACCTGCACACGTCAACCACCTACCCTCCGTGTCACGTTCAACAAGTACTCCTTCCTGTTCAGCGGGTTGTGGTCGGTGCGCGGGCGCTCCGGGACGGTGCCGTGCACGACCGGTGCGTAGTGGGCGAACGAGCTCTCCAGCTCGCCCTCGCCCCGGGTGAGCCCGGGCAGCCGCTGCCCGAGGGCGTGCACCCGGGCGGCCGGCACGGTGCCTTCGAGGACGCAGAGGTCGTCCCGGTTCCGCGTCGTCTCGGGTACGGCCGCGAGCTGGGCGAGGGCCGGCAGCAGCGCGCCGAGGGTGTCGGCGGGCGCCTCGATGCGGAAGCGGTGCATCGGCTCGTGGACCCGTGTCCCGGCCCGCCGCATCGCCTCCATGAGCACCAGCGGGCTCACGCCGCGGAAGTCGGCGCCCGTGCTGGACATGCTCTTGTCGAAGCCCTGGTGGGCATGGCTCTGGCGGGGCGAGTAGCCGCTGTGGGTCATGGTGACCACGCAGTCGGTGACCCGCCAGCCGTGCAGGCCCTGCTCCAGGGTCTCGCGCACGGTGTCCTCGACGGCCTTGAAGAAGGCGTACGGCATGGACCCGAGCTCCACCTCCAGCCGGAAGCCGACGCCCGAGCCGACCGGTGCGGGCTCGACGCGCAGGCCGACCGTCGCCAGGAACGGGTTGGGGTGCTTCTTGTTGAACTCCACGGCCTGCCCGGTGCCGACGAGCCGTTCGACGCAGAGCGGGGTGGTTTCGCGGAAGGTGACCTCGAGGCCGTACTCCCCGGCGAGGGTGGCCTGGATGACCTCCTTCTGCACCTCGCCGTACAGGGAGACGGAGGTCTCCTGGCGGAGTTCGTCGCGGCGCAGTCCGATCAGCGGGTCCTGTTCGGCGAGCTGGGTGAGCGCCAGGTGGAGCGCTCCCCGGTCGGCGTGCGGGCCGGGGACGACGACCGTCTCCAGCGTCGGCGGAGCGAAGAAGTGCTGGGACGCCGTGCGCGGTTCGCCGATCGCGTCGCCGATGCGGATGTCGCCGAGCCCGGTGAGACGGGCGATCCGGCCGGCGGCGACGGAGTCCTCGCGCAGGTCCGTGCCGTCACCGAAGACGCTGATGCCGGTGATCCGGCCCTCGGCACCGTCCGTTCCGAAGGGGACCCGGTCGCGGGTGCGCAGGGTCCCGGAGAACATCCGGGCGTAGGCGACCTTCTCCCCCGCCGGGCCCCGGTCGACCTTGAACACGGTGGCGGAGACCGGCCCGTCCGCGTCCCCGTCGGCCACCGGCAGCAGGGTTTCGATGCCGGACAGCAGCGCCTCCACCCCGGCGCCGGTGGCGGCGGAGCCGAAGTAGACCGGGTGGACGAGCGCCTCCCGGGTCCGGGCGACGAGGGAGCCGTGCAACAGCTCGTCCGTGAGGGTGTTCTCGACGTACGCGGCCAGCAGCGCGTCGTCGTGCCCGCTCAGGACGTCCAGGGCGCCGGCGGGTGCGGGATGGCCGGGGGTGAAGCGGGCCGCGCGGGTGCCGAGGCCGGTGGCGGTCCCCATCGGCACGATCGAGGGCGTCAGCCGCGCCGAGATCTCCCGCAGCACCGCCTCGTGGCGCGCCCCGCTCCGGTCGATCTTGTTGACGAAGAGCAGCGTCGGGATGCGCAGCCGCTGGAGCGTCCGCATCAGCACCCGCGTCTGTGCCTGCACACCCTCCACGGCGGAGATCACCAGGAGGACGCCGTCCAGCACGCCGAGGACGCGCTCCACCTCGGCGATGAAGTCGGGGTGGCCAGGGGTGTCGATGAGGTTGACGGTCACGCCGTCGAGCGGGAACGAGACGACGGCGGACTTGATGGTGATGCCGCGCTGCCGTTCCAGGGCGAGGGTGTCGGTACGGGTGTTCCCGTCGTCGACGCGGCCGATCTCGTCGATCACCCCGGCCGAATGGAGCAGCCGCTCGGTCAGGCTGGTCTTACCGGCGTCGACATGGGCGAGAATTCCAAGGTTGAGCATGTGCACGAAGCGTCATGTCCTTCGGAGAGAGATCCGTTCCTGGCTGGGGGGACATGCACGCAGTGCGCATTCGGAACTCCTCGGGACTGCTCGACGTCGCTGTCCCGAGCAGTGCAGCAGACCGGCGGGGGGGCCACAACGGAATTAACCGCCGCGGGGGTACCCGGCGAGTGCCCGACGGACAGGAGTGGCTCGTGCGTGACGTTCTCCCGGTGCTCGGCCGCTGGTACGCGGCAGGGGTGCCGTTCGGCCTCGCAACGGTCGTCGAGGTCAGCGGCAGCGCGCCGCGCGACGCCGGCGCGGCGATGGCGGTGGGCCCGGACGAGGAGGTCGTGGGCAGCGTGTCCGGGGGCTGCGTCGAGGGAGCGGTGTTCGAGCTGGCCCAGGAGGTCGCCGCGGGCGGCGAGGCCCGGCTGGAGACCTTCGGCTACAGCGACGAGGACGCCTTCGCGGCCGGCCTGACCTGCGGCGGTGAGATCACGCTGCTCGTGCGCGCCGTCACGCCCGAGCGCGATCCCGGCTTCGGCTCGGTCGCGGACTCGGTCGCGGCGGGCGAGCCGGTCACGGCGGCGACCGTGGCCGACGGACCGGCGCCGCGCGGGGCCGCCCTCGCCGTGTGGCCGGACCGCACTCTCGGCACCCTCGGCACGAGCGGCCTGGACGCGGCCGTGACCGCCGACGCCCGCGGCGAACTCGCCCTCGGCGCCACCGGCATGCGGCACTACGGGTCCGAGGGGCAGCGCCGCGAGGACGCCGTCAGCGTGTTCCTGCAGTCCTTCGCGCCGCCGCCACGGATGCTGGTGTTCGGCGCGATCGACTACGCCGCGGCCGTGGCCCGCATCGGCGGCTTCCTCGGCTACCGGGTCACCGTCTGCGACGCCCGCCCCGTCTTCGCCACGCCCCGGCGCTTCCCCGAGGGCGTCGAGGTGGTCGCCGAGTGGCCGCACCGCTACCTGCGCGACACCGACACCGACGAGCGCACCGTGATCTGCGTTCTCACGCACGACCCGAAGTTCGACGTGCCGCTGCTGACGGAGGCCCTGCGCCGCCCGGCCGCCTACATCGGGGCGATGGGTAGCCGCCGCACCCACACCGACCGGGCCGCACGGCTGGCCGAGGCCGGACTCACGGAAGGCGAGCTGTCCCGGCTGCGCTCACCGGTCGGCCTCGACCTGGGGGCCCGTACACCCGAGGAGGTGGCGGTGTCCGTCGCCGCCGAGATCGTGGCCCTGCGCTGGGGTGGCACCGGAGCGCCGCTCACCACGACGGAGGGGGCGGTACATCCGCGCCGGTCCTCCTGAAACAGTGATCACGACAGCGCACCGACACACCACCGGAGGGAACCCCATGATCTTCATCACCGCCAAGTTCCGTGTCCGCCCCGAGCACGCCGACCGCTGGCCCGAGATCGCCGCCGATTTCACCCGGGCGACGCGCGCCGAGCCCGGCTGTCTGTGGTTCGACTGGTCGCGCAGCGTGGACGAGCCGTCGGAGTACGTCCTGGTCGAGGCCTTCCGCGACGACGAGGCCGGAGCCGCACACGTACAGTCCGCGCACTTCAAGGCCGCGCAGCAGACGCTGCCTCCGCACCTGGCCGAGACGCCGCGCATCGTGAACGCGAACGTCCCGCAGGACGACTGGTCGCTCCTCGGGGAGATGGCGGTGCCGGGCCACGATTAGGCCGAGCCGGAGCCCCGGCGCGTCGGCCACGACCGGGCCGGCCGCCCGCACGGGCCGTAAGTCGTAGCGGCCCGGCCCTTGCCCCGGCCGGCGGGCACCCGTACGCTCACGGCCGTACCGACTGGGCGGTATGCAGCCGAGGAGAGTCGCCAAGATGAGCACGATCAACCGCCAGATACGCCTGGCCGCACGTCCCGTGGGAGAGCCGCGCCCCACCGACTGGGAGCACGTCGAGGAGCCGGCGGGGCAGCCGGGCGAAGGGGAGTTCCTGGTGCAGGTGCTCTGTCTGTCGATCGACCCGGCGATGCGCGGCTGGATGAACGCGGGCAGGTCCTACATCCGGCCGGTGGAGATCGGCGAGGTGATGCGTGCCGGCGCGGTGGGCAGGGTGGTCGCCTCCCGGCACCCCGGGTTCGCGGTCGGGGACCATGTGTCGGGCACGTTCGGCGTGCAGGAGTACTGCGTGTCGGACGGACGCGGCGTGACCAAGGTCGACCCTGCGGCCGCTCCCCTGCCGACCTATCTCGGCACCCTTGGCATGTCGGGCCTGACGGCCTACTTCGGACTGATCGAGGTCGGGCGTCCCGAGCCGGGGCAGACCGTCGTGGTCTCCGGAGCGGCCGGGGCCGTCGGCAGCGTCGTCGGGCAGATCGCCAAGATCCTCGGATGCCGGGTCGTCGGCATCGCCGGCGGCGAGGCCAAGTGCCGGATGGTGGTGGACGAGTTCGGGTTCGACGCCGCGATCGACTACCAGAGCGAGGACGTCCGCAAGGCCCTGCGCGAGCACGCCCCCGACGGCGTCGACGTGTACTTCGACAACGTCGGCGGCGACGTTCTGGACGCCGTGCTGCTGCGGCTGGCGCGCGGTGCCCGCGTCGTGGTCTGCGGCGCGATCTCCCAGTACAACAGCACCAAGCCGCAAGGCCCCGCCAACTACCTGTCGCTGCTGGTGAACCGGGCCTCCATGACGGGCATCGTCGTGTTCGACTACGCCGAACGGTACGCGGAGGGCATCGCGCAGATGGCCGCGTGGCGGGCGGAGGGCCGGCTGAAGTCCCTGGAGGACGTGGTGTCCGGCTCGGTCAGGGAGTTCCCCGAGACCCTGATGCGCCTGTTCCGTGGTGACAACCGCGGCAAGCTGGTGCTGAAGATCGCGGACTGACCGGGCCGAGGGAGGGAGAGAGCCGATGAAGGCGCTGACTTACCACGGCCGTCACGACATCCGTTACGGGGACGTCCCCGGCCCGGCCGTCACCAGCCCCGCCGACGCGGTGGTGCGGGTGACCGCGGCCGGCATCTGCGGCAGCGACCTGCACATCTACGGCGGCAACGCGTTCAGCCCCGAACTGGGCTACACGCCGGGGCACGAGTGCGTCGGCGTGGTCGTCGACACCGGCAGCCAGGTCACCCGCTTCAAGCCCGGTGACCGGGTTCTGGTGCCCGCCTCCGTCGGCTGTGCTCAATGCGGACAGTGTGCGGCCGGGTTCACCGCCCGCTGCGAACGCGCCACGTCGAGCACGGAGCTCTGCTACGGAGTCGGTCCGAAGCTGCCGGGCAGTCAGGCGGAGGCCCTGGCCGTGCCCTGTGCCGACGTCAATCTGGTGCGTCTGCCGGAGGACATCTCCGACGAGGCGGCCGTCGTCCTGACGGACAACGCCCCCACTGCCTGGTACGGCTGCCGTCGTGCCCGCATCCAGCCCGGTGAGACCGTCCTGGTCGTCGGCCTCGGCCCGGTCGGTCTGATGGCCGCCCAGTCCGCCTTCGCGATGGGCGCGGCCCGGGTGCTGGGGGTGGACCTGGTCGCGGAGCGCCGCGCCTTCGCCGCGGGTCTGGGCGTCGAGCCGGTGGAGGGCGACGATGTGCGGTCGGCCGTCCGGGACATGACCGCCGGTCGCGGGCCGGACGCCGTGGTGGAGGCGGTGGGTTCCGACGCCACCATCCAGCTCGCCGTCAAGGCCGTCCGGCAGGCGGGCCGGGTCAGTGTGATCGGGGTCAGCCAGAACAAGGCGTTCCCGTTCCACATGTACCTGGCGCAGGTCAAGGAACTGGAGTTCGCCATCGGGCTGTGCTCGGTGCACTACGAACTCCCCGCCTTGATGGCCCTCACCCGTGCCGGACGGCTCAAGCCCGAGGTCGTGGTCTCGCACCGCTTCGCCCTTTCCGAAGGACCGGCGGCGTACGAACTGTTCGCAGGCCGCTCCGACGGCGTGCGCAAGATCGTTCTCGACCCGACGGGCTGACTGTTCACCGCTCTCCCCTGCCGGGCGTGCCTCCGGTCTCCTAGGGTGAGTCCCTCGGAGACTGGAGGCAGCCATGTCACAGCGCCACGAAGCCGCCCGACCGGCCCGTCCGCGGCTGAAGCCGCTCCCCGAAGAACAGTGGGATCCGCGGACCCGGGAACTGCTGGCCGCCGCTCCCCACGACCCCGGGGGCGGGATCCCGAACATCTTCACCACGCTCGTGCGCCACCCCGATCTCTACGAGCGGTTCCTGCCCTTCGGTGGGCTGTTGCTCGCCGGGGGCCGGCTGCCGGGGGAAGTGCGGGAGTTACTGATCCTGCGCACGGCATGGAACACGGGCGCGCGGTACGAGTGGGGGCGGCACCTCCCCCTGGCCAGGGCCGCGGGCGTCACGGACGCGGAGATCGACCGCATCGGCGAGGGGCCTGAGGCGCCCGGCTGGACGGACCTCCAGCGGCACCTGATCAGCGCGGCGGACGAGCTGCACGAGGATGCCACGATGTCCGACGCGACCTGGGAGGGTCTGGCCGGGCACTTCGGCGACGCCGAACTGATCGAGGTCGTCATGCTGGTGGGGCAGTACCAGATGGTGGCCTTCTTCCTGAATGCCACCGGTGTCGAACTGGAGCCCGGTTTCGACAGCACCGGCTTCCCGGAGGGGAACGGCTCCGGGTGAGTCGCTACGAGCCGTCGGCTGCCGGCCTGCGGCCCCACGCCGAGATCATCGGCGAGGTGGCGAGGTCCAGGCGTCCCGCCTCCACGGCGGCGAGATGCCCGTCGATCTCCTCGTCCGTGGCGAGACCCGCGGCGACGAGCCGCTCCCGGACCTGCCGGACGGTGGCCGCCTCCAGGACGTCGCAGGCGGGCGAGGTGAGGGGGAAGTAGGCGTCGGCCTCGACGTCCACGAGGCCCGCCTCGCGCAGCAGCCGGGGCAGTCTGCGCCCGTAGGAGAGGTCGGCACCGCGTTGCCGCAGCAGTTCCCGGAAGCCGGTGCGCAGCCGGTTGGCCCGCTGTTGCTCGGGGCCGTGCTCGTCGGGGCAGATCAGCGGCTGCAGCGCGGGGTCGGCGTCCTCGACCAGCAGTACTCCCCCGGGCCGCAGGGCCCGCACCATGGAGCGCAGCGCGGCCTCGCGCTCGGGGACGTGGACCAGGACGAGACGGGCGTGCACCAGGTCGAAGGGGCCCGGCGGAGGGGCGTCGCGGCCGACGTCGTGCCGGAGCACTTCGACTCCCGCGGTGGCGTCCGTCCCGGTCCAGGACACGTCGATGTCGGTGGCGAGCACCCGCCCGGAGGGCCCGACGCGCTCGCGCAGCCACGCGGCGACACTCGGCCCGCCGGCCCCGACCTCCCAGCACCGCCAGCCCTCGGCGATCCCGGCCGCCTCGAAGTGGCGGAACGTCGAGGCGTCGAAGAGGGCCGCCAGCGCGTCGAAGCGCGTGCCCGCCTCGGCCTGCCGGTTGTCCAGGAGGTACCCCTCGTCCTGACTCATGAGGCGATCATGCCACGGGCCCGGTGGGGCGGTTCAGCGCGGTGTGCGGGGCGGCAGCCGGTGCAGTTCCACGTCCGTGAGCCGCCCGTCGGTGACGGCGGCGGTCATGTACGTGCAGTGGGGCTGCCGGCGGCGGTCCGTCGGGGAGCCCGGGTTCAGCAGCCGCAGGCCGGTGGAGGCCGTGCTGTCCCAGGGGATGTGGCTGTGCCCGAAGACCAGCACGTCCAGATCGGGGAAGCGGGCGGCGCACCGCTGTTCCCGGCCCTGCTTGGCGCCCGTCTCGTGGATCACGCCGAAGCGCAGCCCGCCCAGCTCGGCGTACGCCACCTCGGGCAGCCGGGCGCGCAGATCCGGCCCATCGTTGTTGCCGTACACCCCGACGAGCCTGCGGCAGCGCGCCTCCAGCAGATCGAGGGTGCCGGTGTCGACCCAGTCCCCGGCGTGGAACACGACATCGGCGTGCGGGAGTGCGGCGAGCAGGGGGGCGGGCAGTTCCCTGGCCCGTCTGGGCAGGTGGGTGTCGGACATCAGCAGCAGTCGCACATCATCACCCTAGAGGGTCCCGTTCAGTATCCACTCGGACGTGGATGCGGGCCGCGCGGCCCTGGTACGGGACCGTCTCCAGGGCGGCGATGGCACCCCCGCAGACCGGAGCTGCCCGACGACGTTGCGTCCCGGGTCGAGGAGTGGAAGTACCTGCCCGTCTGGCAGGTGGAGAGCCGGCCGGACGAGCCGGCGGCCCCGACCGGTGGGCGCACCGCCGAGCAGGAACGGCACATCCGCCGGATCTTCGCGCACCGGCTCCCCCTGGCGGAGGTGGCCCGCACCCTCGGCCGCCGGCCCGTCCTCCCCGACTTCCTGCCCGACGGCTTCGCCTGCTCGGCGTCGGCACCGTGGCCCGCGACCAGGCTGCAGACGGACACCCCCGACGGCCCTCCGGCGCGGCCTCGCCGAAAGACCCCTACACCGGGCCCGGGGGATGCCTTCACCCCCCGCGCGCCGGTGGTGCGGGCCTCTCCGCCTACCGGTTGACGGACCGCATGCCTGCCTCGTCGTACCGCTCACCGGCCGCCTCGGGCAGCTCCGCCTCGATGCGCGCCAGGTCGTCCTTCGACAGGTCGATGTCGACGGCCGCGGCGTTCTGCTCCAGGTAGGTGCGGCGCTTGGTGCCCGGGATCGGCACCAGGTCCTCGCCCTGAGCCAGCACCCACGCGATGGCCAGCTGAGCCGGCGTCACGTCCTTCTCGGCGGCGATCTCCTTCACCTTCGCCGCCAGCCGCTGGTTCGCCTCCAGATTGTCGTCCTGGAAGCGCGGGTTCTGGCGGCGCCAGTCGTTGGCGTCCAGGTCGTCCGGCGAGGCGAACCGCCCGGCGAGGAAGCCGCGGCCGAGGGGCGAGTACGGTACGAAGCCGATGCCCAGCTCCCTGCAGGCCGGCAGCACCTCGGCCTCCACGTCCCGCGACCACAGCGAGTACTCGCTCTGCACGGCCGTGACCGGGTGCACGGCGTGCGCACGCCGGATGGTCCGGGCGCTCGCCTCGCTCAGCCCGATGTAGCGCACCTTGCCCTCGGCGACCAGTTCACCCAGTGCGCCGACCGTCTCCTCGATGGGCACGTTCGGGTCGACCCGGTGCTGGTAGTACAGATCGATGTGGTCGGTTCCCAGGCGTTTCAGGGAGCCGTGGACGGAGCTGCGGACGTGTTCGGCCGAGCCGTCCTGCGGGCCGACCGTGCTGATGTCGCCCGGTACGGCGTCGTCCATCCGGTAGTTGAACTTCGTCGCGATCACATACTCGTCGCGGCGCCCCCGGATCGCCTCGCCGACGAGTGACTCGTTGGTGAGCGGGCCGTACATCTGGGCGGTGTCGAGGAAGTTCACCCCGAGGTCGAGGGCGTGCCGGATCGTCGCGACGCCCTCCTCCTCGTCGGAGGTTCCGTAGAAGGCGGACATGCCCATGCACCCCAGGCCGATGGCCGATACCTGCAATTCCCGCAGACTACGCTTCTGCATGTCGTGTCCCAGCCTTCCCTGCACGCTTGATCGTCCTTCGGGCGGCACGAAGTCTCCCGTCCATACAGGCACAGATGCCACCGCCCGGCACCCCGGAAGGAGCGGGCGCCGAGACGGCCTCGTGCGCCGTTCGTCGTCGACGCTATGACTTCGAGCGCACTCCATGGCAAGTGAGAGGTGAGGAAGCCCCTGGCGGGGCAGGGGTACGGCCGAGGGCCGGTCGCTCCGGCCCCGGGCCACGGTGTGGACGTCTCCGGCCGACGACCGCTTTGACCGCGAACAGACAGAGGCAGCAGCTCAGTTGCCCCGTGGGCGGAGATGATCACGGCGAGGTCTCGGAAGGTGAGACGACTTCGCCGAGCGGGTTAGCATCGGGCAACACGCAGTACAACAGGACGTCTACGGCAAGCGACCCGAAGGGGCCCGGAAACCCGATGCCGGTCAAGGTCAGCGTCATCGTCCCCGTGTACAACCCGGGGATCTACATCGAGGACTGCATCTCCTCGCTGCAGCGGCAGTCGCTGCCTCCCGACGAGTTCGAGGTGATCTTCGTCGACGACGGCTCGACCGACGAGACCCCGGCCCGGCTCGACGCGCTCGCGGCGGAGGACCCCCGGATGAGGGTCATCCACCAGGAGAACTCCGGCTGGTCGGGCAAGCCCCGCAACGTCGGCATCGAGGCCTCCCGGGGCGAGTTCGTGATGTTCGTCGACAATGACGACTACCTCGGCGACGAGGCCCTGGAGCGGATGTACGACTACGGCGTGGCCAACGGCGCCGACGTCGTCGTGGGCAAGATGGCCGGCAGGAACCGCGGGGTGCCGGTGGAGCTGTTCCGCCGCAACCGTCCGCGGGCCACCGTCGAGAACGCCCCGCTCATCGACAGTCTCACCCCGCACAAGATGGTCCGCCGGGCCTTCCTGGACCGCATCGGCCTGCGCTTCCCCGAGGGCAGACGGCGTCTGGAGGACCACGTCTTCATCGCCGAGGCGTATCTGCGCGCGGAGAACGTCTCGGTGCTCAGCGACTACGTCTGCTACTACCACATCCGCCGGGACGACGGCTCCAACGCCGGCTTCGAACGCTTCGACCCCGTCGGCTACTTCAGGAACCTGCGCGAGGCCCTCGACGTCGTCGAGCGGTACACGGAGCCCGGTGCGGTGCGGGACCGGCTGTTCCGGCGGTGGTTGCGCGTGGAGATGGTGGAGCGGCTGCGGGCGCGGCGGCTGCTGAGCCTGCCGGACGACTATCGCCGCGAGCTGTTCGGGGAGATCCACCAGGTCGTCGTCGAGCGCTTCGGGCCGGGTGTCGCGGCCGGACTGCAGCCGACGCAGCAGGTCATCGCCGCGCTGACGGCGGCCGACCGCTACGACGACGTGGTGGCCTTCGCGGAGTGGGAGGCGGGCGTCGCCCCCGCGGCGACCCCCGGTGACATCGAGTGGCGCGACGGCTCGCTCCGTATCGGCTTCACGGCCGAGTACCTGTCCGGCGGCGAGCCGATGCTGTTCCCCGCCGGCGCCGGGGCCGCGCCGCTCAGCGACGTGCCCAAGGACGTCACCGAGGCGGTCCGCTGGGTGGCCTCGGAGACCGCCGCGCGGTTCGGGCAGGCCACGGCCGATCTGCTGCTGCGGGAGCGCTCCAGCGCCGCGCAGTACTTCCAGCCGGTGGAGTTCACGCGCGAGACCGTGCCGGTCGGGGACGGCGAGGAGGTCCGGCTCGTGCTGCGGGCGACGGCCACGGTCGACCCGGCCGACCTGCCCCGCGAGGGTGCCTGGGACGCGCTCGTCCGGGTGAAGTCGGGCGGCTGGACCAAGGAGTGCCGGCTCGGCCCGGCGCCGTGCGAGGACCGGCCCACGCCCCACGCGGGAGTCGTCGGCGACCTCCCGGTGCTGCCGTACTGGACCCAGCCGCACGGCAACCTCTCCCTGGAGCTCGGCGCGCGCGGCAAGCGGCTCGGGCTGGGCCGGGTGCAGCTGGGAGACGTCACCGTCTCCGACGGGCGGTTCCGTGTCGTGCTCCCGGTGTACGTCACGGGCGACAGGGATGTCCGGCTGAGGTTCGTCTCCTCCAGCCGGATCCTGGAGACGTCCGGCACTCTCTCCCCCGACGCGGACGGAAGGGGCTCGCTGCTGGTGGCCGACCTGCCCGCCGAGGAGACCTCGGGCGACGTCTGGCGGATGGCCGTGTGCCTGAACCCCGGCGCCGAGGGGGCTCGCTTCGCCGGCCTGCCGTTCGCGCTGCGGACCGGGGGCGGGAGCGTGCTGGTGACGCCGCCGCCGGGGCCCGGTGTCGCGCTGCGGCTGGCCCGGCGCGCGCGACGCGTGCTCGGCGCCGCGCGCCGGAAGGTGGACTCCCGTATCAGGACCCGAGGACGGTGACGGCATGCGACCCCTGGGGATAGAGGGCGCCTGGGTCCTGGAACCCAAGATCTTCCCGGACGACCGGGGCAGCTTCCACGAGTGGTACCGCGCTGCGGAGTTCCGCGAGGCGACGGGGTACGACCTGTCGCTGGCCCAGGCGAACTGCTCGGTCTCACGGCGCGGCGTGCTGCGGGGCGTGCACTTCGCCGACGTGCCGCCCGGCCAGGCCAAGTACATCACGTGTGTACGCGGTGCCGTCCTGGACGTGGTGACAGACATCCGCGTCGGCTCCCCCACCTACGGGAGGTGGGAGGCCGTACGGCTCGACGACGACACACGCCACGCGGTGTTCCTCGCCGAGGGCCTCGGGCACGCCTTCATGGCCCTCACGGACGACGCGACGGTGGTCTACGTCTGCTCGGAGGGCTACGCGCCGGGCCGCGAACACGGCATTTACCCGCTCGACCCGGCCCTGGGCATCGAGTGGCCCGAGGGCATCACGCCGGTGCTGTCCGACAAGGACGCCGCGGCGCCGTCCCTGGCCGAGGCGGAGCGGTCAGAACTGCTTCCCGCGTACGCGGACTGCGCCGCCCACTACGAGCGGTTGCGGGGGCGGCTCGACAGCTGAGCTGCTTGAGCGGGCGGAGCCCGGCGGTTGCCGGACTCCGCCCGCTGCCGGCCGGAGTGACGTCGCCGGCCCGGCCTCGCTTGGGAGATGCCGCCGGAACAGCCGGCGAGCAGACCCGGCGGGAGGGTGTCGTTCGCACTCGCCGGGGTCAGGACTTGGCGTAGCGCTGCTTCAGCGCACTCCGCTTGTTGCTGCCCTCGGCGTTCCTGCCTTTTTCGATGATCACCAGGTTGTGGTAAAAGTGCACGCCGACGACGTTGAGATCCGTGTAGGTCGGCTCATAGCTTTCATCCACGAATTCCTCGTAGTTCAGCCCGTCCGTCAACCGCTTCAGCATCGCCATGCTGGTGTGCCGGGCGTCGAGGTCCTCGCTGCCCATCCATTCGGGCCAGTAGGACGACTGCGTGTCCTCGACGACGTAGATGCCGCCGTCCTTGAGCCGGGGGAAGAGCGTCTCGAACGTCGTGATCACGTGCGGGCTGCGGTGACTGCCGTCATCGATGATGACGTCCAGTTCGCCGATCTTGTCGGCGACGGCGTTCAGGGACGCGGGGTCGGACTGGTCGCCGACGAACGTCGTGATGCGGTCCTCGTCGACAAAAGACTTGTCGTGAATGTCCATTCCGAAGATCTGCGCCTTCGGGAAGAAGTGCTTCCACATGCGCAGCGATGCCCCGCCCTGCCCGGCCCGGCTGTAACCGCCGATTCCGATTTCCAGGAGGTTGAACGACTCGTTCTTCAGGTGCTGGAGATGGCGCTGGTAGTGCTGGGTGTACCGGTGCGTTCCCCATTTGTCCGTCTTGAAGTGCACGGCCAGTTTGTTGAGATCGCCGGAGATCGCTGCGAGTCCGGTCGGCTTGGCCGGCTGGCCGGAGAGGCGCTTCTTCAGCCGGCGCAGAACCCTCAGGTTCTTCTCGCCCAAGGCAGACTTCACAATCGTACGCATCGACATCGCGGGGGCGCTTCCTTTCATGGGGGCCTAGCGGTCGGACACCGGACGGTGGAGCGACTCACTGTCGGCGGGCTGCGAGGTGGCGTGGCCGACGCCGGGCGGGCGGGTACGCCTCACGCGGGTCGACGCGTCGTACGCGCCGCCGCGGCCGACATTCGGCGTCGCTCGGCACGCCACGCCGCACGGGGCGGGAACCCGTGCCGTCTCACTGGGACATCTCCTTGCGGATGCGGGGCAGTGCTTCGTGCAGGGCGGAACGCCAGTCGCGCGGCGGCGGCAGGCCTATCTCCTGCCACCGTCCGTGAGCGAGGGCGCTGTACGCCGGTCGGGGCGCCGGCCGGGGGAAGGCCGCGCTGCTGGTGGGGCGCACCCGGTCCGGGTCGGCGCCGATGAGGGAGAACACCTCGCGGGCGAGGTCGTACCAGGTGGCCTCGCCGGTGCTGGTCGCGTGGAAGATCCCGTGCGCGTCGGGGCCGAGCCGGGGGCCGAGGCCGGCGATCCGAGCGGCGACGTCCGCGCTCCAGGTGGGCTGACCGCGCTGGTCGTCGACGACGTCGAGGGTGTCCCGGCGGGCCTCGAGTCCGATCATGGTCCGCACGAAACTGGCGCCGTGGACGCCGTACAGCCACGCCGTGCGCACGATCGCGCTCGCCCCGGGCAGTTCCTCCAGGACGGCCTCTTCCCCGGCCAGCTTGGTGCGGCCGTAGGCGGTCCGCGGGCCGGTCGGGTGGTCCTCCGGGTAGGGGGTGGTGCGGGCCTCGCCGGAGAAGACGTAGTCCGTGGAGACGTGGATCAGGCGCGCGGAGTGCGCGGCGCAGGAGCGGGCCAGCAGGCGCGGCCCGACGCCGTTGATCTCCAGGGCGCGGGCCTCGTCGGTCTCGGCGTCGTCGACGGCCGTGTAGGCGGCGCAGTTCACGACGAGGTCGGGGCGGTGCTGCCGTACGGCGGCGTCGACGGCCGCGGGGTCCGTGATGTCCAGGGCGGCGCGGTCGAGGCCGACGACGCTCTCGCCGCGGCTCGTCAGTTCCTCGACGACGTCACGGCCGAGCATCCCGCCCGCACCGGTGATCAGCCACCTCATGACCGCTCCTGGGCGACGCGCTGCTTCAGGGGCTCCCACCAGGCGCGGTTGTCGCGGTACCAGGCGACGGTCTCGGCGAGGCCGGTGGTGAAGTCGTGGCGGGGGCGGTAGCCGAGTTCGTCGCGGGCCTTGCTGCAGTCGACGGAGTAGCGCAGGTCGTGGCCCTTGCGGTCCTCGACGTACTCCACCCGGTCCCATCCCGCCCCACAGGCGTCCAGGAGCAGGCCGGTGAGCTCCTTGTTGGTGAGTTCGGTGCCGCCGCCGATGTTGTAGACCTCGCCGGGCCGGCCCTTCGTGCGGGCGAGGTCGACGCCCTGGCAGTGGTCGTCCACGTGCAGCCAGTCGCGGATGTTGCGGCCCTCGCCGTACAGCGGCACCGTGTGGCCGTCGAGGAGGTTGGTGACGAACAGCGGGATGACCTTCTCGGGGAACTGGTGCGGGCCGTAGTTGTTGGAGCAGCGCGTGACGCGCACGTCCAGGCCGTGGGTGCGGTGGTAGGCGAGCGCGAGCAGGTCCGAGGAGGCCTTGGAGGCCGAGTAGGGGGAGTTCGGCTGGAGCGGGTGGTCCTCCGGCCAGGAGCCGGACTCGATGGAGCCGTAGACCTCGTCGGTGGAGACGTGCACGAAGGGGCCCACGTCGTGGCGCAGGGCGGCGTCCAGCAGGGTCTGGGTGCCGAGGACGTTGGTGCGGACGAAGTCGGCGGCGCCGCTGATCGAGCGGTCCACATGGGACTCGGCGGCGAAGTGCACGACCTGGTCCGCAACGGCCATCAGCTTGTCGACCAGTTCGGCGTCGCAGATGTCGCCCTGCACGAACTCCAGCCGCGGGTGGGTCAGTTCGAGGTTGTCGAGGGTGCCGGCGTAGGTGAGCTTGTCCAGCACGGTGATGCGCGGCGCGTCGGGCGCGTCCGAGGCGAGCAGGGCGCGGACGTAGCGGGAGCCGATGAACCCGGCGGCGCCGGTGACGAGGAGGTTCATGAAGTGATCTGCACCTTGCTGTGGTCTCCGAGGACGAGGCGGTGGGCGCTGGGGACGCTGGGGGCGGGGGTCACCTCGACGTGCCTGCCGATGAGCGAGGACTCGATCCGGCCGACGCCCTGGATCGAGGAGTCCCGCAGCACGATCGAGAACTCCAGTTCACTGTCGGTGATCCGGCAGTTCTCGGCGAGGGAGGTGAAGGGACCGATGTAGGAGTTGCTGACGACGGTGCCCGAGCCGATGACGACCGGTCCGACGACGCGGGAGCCCACGATCCGCGCGCCTTCCTCCAGGACGACGCGCCCGATGGTCTCCGAGGCCTCGTCGACGTCGCCGTCGATGCGGCGCTCCATGCCTTCGAGGACCGTGCGGTTCACCTCGAGCATGTCGCCGACGTTGCCGGTGTCCTTCCAGTAGCCCTTGATGACGGTGGAGCGCACGTCGGCGCGGGTGTCGATCAGGTGCTGGATGGCGTGGGTGATCTCCAGTTCGCCGCGCCAGGAGGGTTCGATGGCGCGCACCGCCTCGTGGATGAGGGGCGTGAACATGTAGACGCCGACCAGCGCGAGATCGCTCTTGGGCTGGTCGGGTTTCTCCTCCAGGCCGATGACCTGGCCGGACGGGTCGAGTTCGGCGACTCCGAAGGATCGCGGGTCGGCGACGCGGGTGAGCAGGATCTGGGCGTCGGGCCGGTTGCCGCGGAACTCGTCGACGAGGCCCGTGATGCCGCCGACGATGAAGTTGTCGCCGAGGTACATCACGAAGTCGTCGTCGCCGAGGTAGTCCCGGGCGATCAGTACGGCGTGAGCAAGCCCGAGGGGCCGCTCCTGGGGGATGTAGGTGACGTCCAGGCCGAACTTCGAGCCGTCCCCGACCGCCTCCTGGATCTCCGCGGCCGTCTCCCCGACGATCATGCCCACATCGGTGATGCCGGCGTCCGCGAGCGACTCCAACCCGTAGAACAGCACGGGCTTGTTGGCCACGGGGACGAGTTGCTTGGCCGACGTGTGCGTGATCGGCCTCAGTCTTGTTCCTGCGCCGCCGGACAGCACGAGAGCCTTCATTCGGTTCACCTTAGTCGTGAACCGACGGATGTGAACATCACTTCTTTTGGTTGCCGAAGCGCGGAGTTACCGGGATCGTCACCGCGCCGTGCTGCGGAGGAGCGTCAGGGGGGATCAGTCCTCGCCCCGGACGATGTTCCACTCCGAGCCGGAGCGCATCGTGCCGGGGGTTCCCCGGTCTCCCACGGCGGGGAGGCAGGTCCGCAGCGCGGCCTTTCCGCGCAGACGGCGTGCCTTCGACCAGCCGGTCTCGTACTGGCGGACGACGGGCTTCTCACTGGTGTCCATGGACTCCACGACTCATCATCTTCCTTCTGGTTCCGCTGCTGTTCGAGTGCCCGGCGAAAAACCGAACAAACCCGGCGCGAAACACTCGCACGACCGCGATCGAACTTCTTTTCCCCGGCCTGGCGTTCGGACGCATGCAACGGTCCCGCGCCCCCAGCAGGGGCGCGGGACCGTCCGATGGGGTGCTCTGTCAAGCATTGGGGCGCGCGGCGCTGATGTCGCCGAGCGCCGACTCGGGGTCGCGTTCCATGGCCATGTCTCCCAGGGAGACGATGCCCACGGGGTGCCCGTGGTCGACGACCGGGATGCGGCGCACGGAGTGCTCGCGCATCAGCTCCACCGCCTGTGTCAGGTCCTCGTCGGGGCCGACGGTGACCAGCTCGTCGCTGCACGCGGCGGCCACGCTGATCCGCTCCGGGTCGCCGCCCTTGCTGACCGACCGCACCACGAGGTCACGGTCGGTGACCAGGCCCCGGAGGTGGTCGCCGTCCGTCACCAGGACGGCCCCGAGGTCCTCGTCGCGCATGATGCGAGCCACCTCGGCGACGGAGGTCTGCGGCTCGACGGTGACCGGGTCGACGGTCATGATGTCGCGGACATGCTGAGCCATGATGTGTCTCTACCTTTTCCTTCTTCGGCTCGTGGCGGTCTCTCCGTCCTGTGCCACGCCGGGTACCCGGCCGTCGCGCGGCATCACCACGTGTGGCCGGCCGTCGGCAGCCGGTCGCGGACGAGGGCTCGGCGGCACACCGAGCCCGGCGCCGGCGTGCGCAGCGGGGTGAGGTCGGGCGGGGCGGGTAGAGGTGGTGCCGAGGGGGACGATGGGCCCCACGGGGTCCGGCACCAGTGCGCCGCGCCATGGGGAGACCTATGGCTGCCACAGGGCAGACCAGGGGAAAACCTGCGGTCCGCGGCGCCTACGGTCGTCCTCGCCCGAGTCATCGCCGCACTGTTCGACCGCGGCCCGTCTCTTGGAGATGCACCCACCATGCCGAAGATCCTCTTCGTCGTCACCGGCGCCGACACCTGGACCCTGGCCGACGGCACCGGGCACCCCACCGGCTTCTGGGCCGAGGAGGCCGTCGCCCCGTACGAGGCGTTCCGGGCCGCCGGGCACGAGGTCGTCGTGGCCACGCCCGGCGGTGTCGAGCCCCCCGTCGACCGGGCGTCCCTGGCCCAGGAGGTGAACGGGGGGCAGGAGAACGCCGACCGGATCGCGAAGGCACTGGAGTCGTTCACCGAGCTGCGGCATCCCCTGCGGCTCGAGGACGTCCGGCTGGAGGACTACGCGGCTGTCTTCTACCCCGGTGGCCACGGCCCGATGGAGGACCTCGCCGTGAACTCCGACTCCGGCCGGCTGCTCGCCCGGGCCCTTGAGTCGGGCAGGCCGCTCGGTGTCGTGTGCCACGGCCCGGCCGCGCTGCTGGCCGCCGTCGGGGCCGACGGCCGCAATGTCTTCGCCGGCTACGAGGTCGCGGCGTTCACCAACGCCGAGGAGGTCCAGGGCGGCCTCGCCGACCGTGCCGCCTGGCTGCTGCAGGACCGTCTCACCGAGGCCGGCGTGACCGTGCGGGCCGGGGAGCCGTGGGCCCCGCACGTGGTCACCGACCGCAATCTGGTCACGGGCCAGAACCCCGCGTCGTCGGCGCCGCTGGCGGAGGAACTCCTGAAGCGGCTGGCCTGAGCAGTCGCCCGGACCGGAGGTGCTCAGCAGCCCGCCCGGCCGAAGGGCGCCCAGCCCAACGCCCGGCCCGGGCCGGAGGTGCTCAGCGGCCCAGCACCAGTTCCGCCCATACCTGCTTGCCGCCGCTGACCGGCAGGGTGCCCCAGGTCGCTGCGAGGGCCTCGACGAGGAGGATGCCCCGGCCGCCGGTGGCCTCCCAGCCGATGCTGGTCGGTCTGACCGGTGAGCGGGGGGAGGCGTCGGCGATGGCGATGCGCAGCCGGTTGTTGACGAGGGTGAGGTCCATGCGGACCTTGCCGTCGGTGTGCACGAGGGCGTTGGTGACGAGTTCGGAGACGACGAGGAGGGCGGCGTCGTACTCGGCGGTGACGCCCCAGGAGCGCAGGGTGCGCCGGGCGAAGCGGCGGGCGTGCCCGACGGCCTGCGGCACTCGCCAGACCGTCCAGCTCTCCCGCAGCGGGCGCAGGTCCATGCCGTCGTAGCGCAGCAGGAGCAGGGCGACGTCGTCGCTGCGCGGGGCGTCGCCCAGGAGGGCGTCGGCGACCAGCCCCAGGTCGGCGGGGGCTGCGTCCGCCAGCCGCCCGGCGAAGTGGTCCATGCCTTCGTCGATGTCGGTCTCGGGCGTCTCCACGAGCCCGTCCGTGGCCAGGGCGATCACGGTGCCGGGCGGGAGCCGCAGCGGGCTCATGGGGAAGTCGGCCCGGGTGACCACTCCGAGAGGCGGGCCGCCCTCGGACTCCGCGATCTCGGTCCGGCCGTCGGGGTAGCGGAGCACCGGCGGCAGATGCCCGGCCCGCACACACCAGGCCGCGCCCTCCTCCAGGTCCACGTCGACGTAGCAGCAGGTGGCGAAGAGGTCGCTCTCCATGTCCGTCAGCAGCCGGTTGGCGTGCGCGACCACCACGTCCGGCGGGTGCCCCTCGACGGCGTAGGCGCGCAGGGCCGTGCGCATCTGGCCCATGAGGGTGGCGGCGCCCGCGCTGTGGCCCTGGACGTCCCCGATGACGAGGGCGACGTGGTGGTCGGGCAGCGGGATGACGTCGTACCAGTCGCCGCCGAGTTCGAGCCCGGCCGTGCTGGGCAGGTAGCGGGCGACGGCCACCGCGCCCGGCAGCCGGGGCAGGCTGCGCGGCAGCAGCTGGCGCTGGAGCATGCCGACGAGTTCGTGCTCGGCGTCGAAGGCCCGGGCCCGCACCAGGGCCTGTCCGGCGAGGCCGGCGCAGGCGGTGAGCAGGGCGCGTTCGTCGGTGCCGAAGTCGTGCGGGGTGTCCCAGCCGATCAGGCAGGCGCCGGCCATGCGGTTCCCGGCGGGCAGCGGCAGGACGGCGAGGCCGCCGGGGCCCACCTCGGCCAGGGCGCGCTCCAGGGGGCTGCCCGCGGGCCAGATGCGGGCCCGGCCCTCGCGCAGTGCGGCGGCGAGGGTGGGCATCGCGCGCACGGGCGCGTCGGGCCACTCGGTACGCCACTCCGACCGCCACAGCTCGGGCCATGCCTCGGGTTCGGGCGGGTCGAGGACGGTGACGACGAGACGCTCGCTCTCCAGCTCGGCGAGGGCGATCCGGTCGGCCCGCAGCGGCCTGCGCAGCGCGGCGACCACGGCCTTGCCCACGTCGCGGACGGTGACGGCGGTGGCCAGCGCGGCGGCCAGGCGCTGGACCCGGGCCACGTCGGTGACGTCGGAGCGGAGCGTGGAGGCGTCGACGACCGTGCCCACGAGCCGTGCCGGACGGCCCTCGCCGCCGGGCAGCAGGCGCCCGCGCAGCCGGAGCCACTTCGGCGGACCGGCGGGCTGCAGCACCCGGAACTCCAGCTCGCGGTCGCCGATCGACATGTGGTCGGCCTCCACCACGGACATCAGCGACGGCAGGTCCTCGGGGACGGTGAGGCCGAGCAGTGTCTCGACCCGGCCGTCGAACTCCACCGGTTCCAGACCGAACAGGTCCAGCAGGTCGTCGCCGACCCGGACGCGGCCGGTGTCCATGGCGAGGGTGAAAGCGCTCGGTGGCAGGTCGCCGGCCTCCGCGGGTGCGGCCGGGGCGGTGAAGGCGACCGCGTCGGAGATGAGCTCCAGGCACCTGAGGTCGTCGGCGGCGAAGCCGTCGGGGCGTTCACTCACGGCCAGCAGGCAGCCGCCGTCCCCCTGTACCGGCAGGGCCGTCAGGAAGAAGTCCCGGGAGGGCACGCGCCGCGCGTGGGCGTGCTCGGCGAGTTCCGCCGGGCCCAGTGACACCGGCCGTCCACGGCGCAGGGCCTCGGCGACGGGGGACCGCCCGGCGCGCGGGTAGCTGTCGCGCAGTCCGTACAGGGTCCTCGGGACCCCGGCCGACTCCATCAGGCACAGCAGCTCGCCGTCCTCGCTGGGGGCGTAGACGGCGGCGAGCGCCGCACCGGCGAAGACGAGGGCCTGTTCGAGGACGCGGCGCAGCCGTTCGGGCGACGTCTGATCGATCGCGATCGCCTTGAGGGCACCTTCGGCACGCAGTGTCCGCGTTCCGCGCTCCTGGGCGCCCTGACTGACCACGTTGGCCATTACAGCGCTAATGAGACACCTGCGCAGCCCCTGGGGGCGTTCCGTGGACCGGCGCCGACGCGGTCGCTCGAATGAAACCGAACATGTCTTGACGCATGCGTTCCGCACGGTGTTCTCGTGACAGGCGTGACTGTGCGTGCACGGCGGGTGGCTGGAAAGCTCGGTGCTCGTCAGGAGGGGGACGCATGGACAAGCGGTACGAGGTGTACGCGCTCGCCGACCGGCATTTCTACGAGACGCCGGACCGGCTGGCGCGGGGCGCGCAAGGGACGGCCGCCCACCTCTACGAGACGGCCCGCCGGCCGCTGCCCGAGGGCTGGGAGTCGGCCCGGATCGGCGACTGGCAGACGATGACGCCGCTCGGCCCGGACGGGAAACCGCTGCAGGGCCCGGCCCAGGGGTGGAAGATCCACGCCTCGGCGACCCGGGCGAACGCGGAGGACATCGCCCGGATCGTGTGGGACTACTGCGTCGAGCGGCGCGTCCCCTTCAAGTTCGTGCCGGGACCGCACCTGCTCCACCTGCGCAACACCAAATACGCGCCGCGCGACGGCAGCGGCAAGTTCGTCACCGTCTACCCCGGCGACGAGGACCAGCTGCATCAGGTGCTGCGTGAGCTGGGCGCCCTCCTGGAGGGGTTCGAGGGGCCGTACATCCTCACCGATCTGCGCTGGGGCGAGGGGCCGCTGTACGTGCGCTACGGCGCCTTCGCCCGTGCGTTCGTCGTGGACGACCGGGGCTCGCTGGTGCCGGCGGTGCGCGACGGCGAGGGGCGGCTGGTGCCGGACCGGCGGTCGCCGTCCTTCCAGGTGCCCGAGTGGGTGACGCTGCCGGCGTTCCTCAAGCCGCACCTCGACGCGCGGAACAACACGACGACGGGTGAGCTGCCGTACCGCATCGAGAAGGCGCTGCACTTCTCCAACGGCGGTGGGGTGTACGCCGGCACCGACACCCGTGACGGGCGCAAGGTCGTCCTCAAGGAGGGCCGCCCGCACGCGGGTCTCGCCTCGGACGGCGCCGACGCGATCGCCCGGCTGGAGCGGGAGAAGCGGGCGCTGGAGCAGGTCGCGGGCACCGGCGTGGTGCCGGAGGTGCGCGACTGGTTCGAGCTCGGCGGCCACCGCTTCCTGGTGATGGACTTCCTGGAGGGCCGCCCGCTCAATTCCTTCTTCGCCGAGCGGCATCCCCTGCTCACCCAGGACCCCGACGCGGAGGCGGTCGCCTCCTACACGGCCTGGGCGCTGCGCATCCACCGCAAGGTGGAGGAGGCCGTGGCGGCGGTGCACGCCCGGGGCATCGTCTTCAACGACCTGCACGTCTTCAACATCATGGTCGCCCCGGACGAGGAGACGGTGTTCCTCCTCGACTTCGAGGCCGCGGCCCCGACCGAGGAGAACGGCCGTCAGGTCGTCGCCCACCCCGGGTTCTTCGCGCCGCCGGACCGCCGGGGAGCCGACATCGACCGCTATGCGCTGGCCTGTCTGCGGCTGGCCCTGTTCCTGCCGGTGACCACGTTGTTCGTGGTCGACCGCGGCAAGGCGGCGCATCTGGCCGACGTGATCTCGCAGCAGTTCCCGGACGTGCCGCGGGAGTTCCTCGACCAGGCGGTGTCCGAGATCACGCGGGAGGTGTCCGGCCGTACGGCGGCCCCTCCCTCCGCGCCGGTGGATCCGGGCGACTGGCCGTACAGCCGCGACTCGATGGTCAAGGCCATCCTCGCCTCGGCCACCCCGGAGCGGGACGACCGGCTGTTTCCGGGTGACGTCGCCCAGTTCTCCGACGGCGGCGGGCTCGGCCTCGCACACGGCGCCGCGGGGGTGCTGTTCGCACTGGACGCGGCCGGCGCCGAGCGGTACGAGGAGGGCGAGCGCTGGCTGCTGGATCACACGGCACCGGCCCCGGTCGGTACCCCGCTCGGCCTGTACGACGGGCTCGCCGGCGTCGCCCTGCTCCTCGACCGGCTCGGGCACCGGCAGCGGGCGCTGGACCTGGTCGAGGGCATCCTCGCCGAGCGGTGGCAGAACCTCTCCTCCGACCTGCACGGCGGACTGGCCGGGCTGGGCCTGGTCCTCGGGCACCTGGCCCGCACGACCGGCGAGACGGAACTGGGCTTGCGGGCCCACGAGGCCGCGCGGATCCTCGTCCAGCGCCTGACCGAGCCGGTCCCGGCCACGTCCCGGCCACGCGCCGGGCTGCTGCGCGGCGCGAGCGGTGCCGCCCTGCTGATGCTGCGGCAGTACGAGTGGACCGGCGAGGAGGCCTGGCTGGAGGCGGCGGCCGTGGCCCTGCGCCGGGACCTGGCGTCCTGCGTGACCCGCGAGAACGGGTCGCTGGAGGTCGACGAGGGCTGGCGGACCATGCCCTACCTCGGCGACGGCAGCGCGGGCCTCGGCATGGTCCTCGACGACCTCGTGTTCCACTCCCCCGGTCTCGCCGAGGAGTTCGACACCGCGCGCTCCGGGGTGCTGACCGCGGCCACCTCGCGCTTCTACGCGCAGCCCGGACTGTTCCAGGGCCGCGCCGGAATGATCCTGCATCTCAGCCGCACGACCACGCCGGGCGCGACCGGGGACCGGCTGGCCGCGCAGGTCGCCGGGCTCGGCTGGTTCGCGATGACCTACGAGGGCCAGCTGGCCTTCCCCGGCCACCAGATGATGCGGCTCTCCATGGACCTCGCCACCGGAACGGCAGGGTGCCTGCTGGCGCTCGGCGCGGCCCTCGACCCGACGACCGGCGCCCATCTGCCGTTCCTCCCGCCGCCGAACAGGCGGCCCCACTGACGCGGTTCCGCGATCCCGCGGAGTCGTGACACCACCCCGTCCCCACGGATGACCACGGACGGACACCCAACCGGAAGGAATCACCATGGCACTTCTCGACCTGCAGACCATCGAGACCGAAGAGCTCTCCACCGGCGGCGGCAACAGCACGGTGAGCCTGCTCTCCTGCATCAGCGCCGCGAGCGTTCTGCTCTGTCTCTGATCTACGGTCTGCTCGCTCCGGGCGGCTCTCTTCCTTCGGGGAGGGGCCGCCCGGGGTCCTTCCCGTTCCAGGAAAGGCCCGTATGACCTCGCGCGGCGACGACGACCCGGCGGCCGGACACGCGCGCACGCTGCTGCGCACGGCCACCCGGTACAGCGGGTCCCGCTGTGTGGCGCTGTGCCTGGTGAGCATCGCCGCGACGGGTGGCGGACTGCTGCTTCCGGTCGTGCTCGGCCGGGCCCTCGATCTTCTGCTGGCGCACGCCCCGGCGACCCGCTGGGTGCTCTGCTGCGCCGGCCTCGTCCTGCTGCTCGGTCTGCTCGACGCGGCCCAGACCGTCCTCACCGGCACCGTCGACGCCCGGACCACCGCATGGCTGCGCCGCCGGCTGACCGGGCACGTCCTCGGCGTCGGACCACGCGCCGCGGACCGCTTCGGCTCGGGTGACCTCGTCGCGCGCCTGGTCGGCAACGCCGCCGAGGCGGGCACCGGCCCGGCGGCCCGCGCGGCGCTGCCGGCCGCACTCGCCGGTCCCGTCGGCGGGCTGGTCGCACTGGCGCTGATCGACTGGTGGCTCGCGGCCGCGTTCCTCGCCGGGGCACCCGTGCTGGCCCTTCTCCTGCGCGCCGTCTCGCGGGACACCTCCGAGAGCGCGTCGCGCTATCAGCAGGCCCAGGGCCGGATCGCGGCCGCGCTGGCCGAGGCCGTCGAAGGGGTCCGCACCGTCCGGGCGGCCGGTACGGAGCGCCGCGAGGCGGCCCGTGTGCTGCGGCCGCTGCCCGATCTGTCCCGGGCCGGGCACCGCATGTGGCGGGTGCAGGGCCGGGCCGCGGCCCGGGCGGTCGCCGTGGCACCGCTGCTGCAGCTCGCGGTCGTCGCCGTGGCCGGGGTCCTGCTCGGCCGGGACCGGCTCTCGGTGGGCGAGGTGCTCGCCGCCTCGCGGTACGCGGTGCTCGCCACCGGCGTAGGGATGCTGGTCGGGCAGCTCGCGGGCCTGGCCCGGGCCCGGGCCGCGGCCCGGCGTCTGGGCGAGGTCGGGACCGAGCCCGCCACCGCGTACGGTGCCCGCCGGCTGCCCGACGGCCCCGGGCGGCTGGAGCTGCGCGGGGTGACGGCCCGGCGCGGCGGGCGCACCGTGCTCGACGGGGTGGACCTCGACGTGCCGGGCGGCACGACGCTGGCGGTGGTCGGCCGGTCCGGCTCCGGCAAGTCGCTGCTGGCCGCGCTCGCCGGACGGCTGGCCGACCCGGACGGCGGCCAGGTGCTCCTCGACGGAGTGCCGCTGCGCGAGCTGCCGCACGACGACCTGCGCGGCGCCGTCGGCTACGCCTTCGCCCGCCCCGCCCTCCTCGGCGGCACGGTCGGGCAGGCGATCGGCCTCGGCCTGCCGTCCCCCTCCCCCGGCCGGATCCGTGAGGCGGCCCGCACGGCCCTCGCCGACGACTTCGTACGCCGCCTCCCCGACGGATACGACACGGCCGTCGCCGACGCCCCCCGTTCCGGCGGCGAGTCCCAACGGCTGGGCCTCGCCCGGGCGTTCGCCCACGGGGGACGTCTGCTGATCCTCGACGACGCCCTCTCCAGCCTCGACACGGTGACCGAACGCCGCATCACCGACGCCCTCTTCGGCGACGGCCCCGGCAGCACCCGGCTCCTGGTCGCCCACCGCGGCGCGACGGCCGCGTGCGCCGACGCCGTGGCGTGGCTGGACGGCGGGCGGGTGCGGGCGGTGGGACGGCACGAGGAGCTGTGGCGGCTGGCGGAGTACCGGGCGGTGTTCGCGGACGGGGCGGGCCCCGCCGACTCCCCCGCGCAAGACGGCGGTTCACAACCGGTCCCCGGCCCCCGGGGCGGGACGAGCGGGGAGAAGGACGTGAACGGCGTGAGCGGCCGGACGTGTGCGGGGTGCGGCTGCCGGGGACGGGAGTGCTCATGACGTCCTCCACCGGTCTCCCCGCCCGGGGCCTGCGCTTCCTGCTGGCCCACCGGCGGGTCCTGGTGCGGCTCACCGTCTGGTCCGTGCTGGAGACGGGACAGACGTTCCTCATCGGGTACGGCCCCGCCCGGGCCCTGGACGAGGGGTTCCTGCGCGGCCGGGCGGACGTCGGACTGCTCTGGCTGGCGGTGACCGGTCTGGGGGTCCTGCTGGGCGCGTACGGCACCGCCCGGGTCTACGCCGCCGTCGCCGACCTGGTCGAGCCGCTCCGTGACCGGCTCGTGGAACGGGTGGTCGCGCGCGGGGTGCGCGGCGGTGACGCGGGATCGCTGTCCGGGCTCACCCAGCAGGTGGAGATCGCCCGGGACACCTTCGCGGGACTGGTCATGGTCTCCCGCTCCTTCGTGTTCACCGCCGTCGGCGCCCTGGCGGGCCTGTTCGCGCTGGCGCCGCCGCTTCTGCTGGTCGTGGGACCGCCCCTGGCCGCCGGTATGGCGCTGTTCGCCGCGACGCTGCGGCCCCTCGCCCGGCGGCAGGAGACCTTCCTCGTCGCCGACGAGGCGCTCGCCGGTGATCTCGGCACCGTCTGCCCGGGCCTGCGCGACATCACGGCGACCGGCGCGGAGGAGCAGGTCGCCGCCGGCACCGGGGAACGCGTCGAGGCTGAACTGCGGGCGGCGCGCGCGCTCGCCCGCTGGGGCGTGCTGCGGGTGGCGTCCCTGACGATCGGCGGGCAGCTGCCGATCGTGCTGCTGCTCGCCGCCGCCCCCTGGCTCCTGGCCCACGGCGTCACCACGGGCGCCCTGGTCGGTGCCCTCTCCTACGTCACCCAGTCCCTGCTCCCCGCCCTGCGCAACCTGATCCACGGTCTGGGCACGAGCGGCTCCCGCCTGACGGTGGTACTGCGCAGACTGACCAGGCCGGACACCGCCGACGACACCGCCCCGCTTGTCCCGGCGACGAACCCCCGCCCGGACGCCACCACGGCGGACAGGTCCCGGCCGACCGGCGAACCCCGTTCCGCCCACCGCCCGGGCGCGCCCCACCCGGACGGGAACACCCGCCCGGCGCACACCATGACCGCCGCCGACAGGCCCCGACCGGGAGGCGGTGCCGTCCTGGCCGGTCACAGCCTCCCCGGCGGCGGCGAGCCCCACCCCGCCGGGAGCCGCTCCCCCTCGAACGACGGCTGCGCCGTGCCGGCCCCCGACGCCCCTTCCCGGAACCAAGCCGCCGCGGAGCCGCCCCCGGCCGTCTCCCTCGCCTCCGTCACCTTCGCCTACGGCCCCGCCAGTGCGCCCGTCGTCCACGACCTCGACCTCGACCTTGCGCCCGGAGCGCACCTGGCCGTCGTCGGTCCCAGTGGCACCGGCAAGTCCACGCTCACCGCGCTCGTGGCAGGGCTGCTCACGCCCACGCGCGGCAGCGTCAGGGTGGGCGGGCACCCCGTGCCCGGCCCCGCGGCGGCCGCCGCGCGGGTGCTCATCCCGCAGGAGGCGTACGTCTTCAGCGGCACGCTGGCCGAGAACCTCGGCTACCTGCGTCCGGATGCGGTGCCCGAGGAGGAGCTGCTGGCCGCGGCCGAGGCGGTGGGTCTCGCCCCGCTGGCCGAGCGGCTCGGGGGGCTCGGCGCCCGGGTCGACCCCCCGGCGCTGTCGGCCGGCGAACGGCAGCTGGTCGCGCTGACCCGGGCCTATCTGTCGTACGCCCCGCTCGCCCTGCTGGACGAGGCGACCTGCCATCTGGACCCGGAGACGGAGGAACGCGCGGAGCGGGCGTTCGCCGCCCGGCCGGGCGGGACCCTGGTGGTGGTGGCCCACCGCATCAGCTCGGCCCGCCGCGCCGGTCACGTCCTGGTGATGGACGGCCGGAGCACGGCGTACGGCGGGCATGAGGAGCTGCTGCGGTCCTCGGCGCTGTACCGGGACCTCGTCGGGAGCTGGTCTCCCGCACTGGCCCGGTAGGTCCCGTCCTTCGGATCGGCTCGGCCATGAGGTGCGGTTCTTCTCAGCCGGCCCGAGCGAGCCCTGCCACGAGACGCCGAGGTGTCCGAACGACAGGGCCCAGCGGTCAGAGCCAGCCCTGGCCCTGCGAGATGCGTATCGCGTCGATGCGGTTGCGGGCCCCGGTCTTGCGGGTGATGGCGGCCATGTAGTTGCGCACCGTCCCGTGGGACAGGTGCAGGCTCCCGGCGATCTCCGCTATGGACGCTCCCTCGGCCGCGAGGGTCAGCACGCTCAGCTCTCTGCGGGTCAGCGGCATCTCGGCCGCCTTGAGGAACCCGAAGCCCAGCGAGTCGTTGACGAAACGTTCCCCCTCAGCAACACGACGGATCCCGCGCAGCAGATTCTGCGGGGATCCCTCCTTGTCGACGTACCCGAGCGCCCCCGCCTCGACCGCCCGCTTGAGCAGGCCCGGCCGGTTCGCGCTGGCGAGCACGAGTAATCGGGGGCGTGCACGGTCCGGCGCCGGCCGGCACAGTTCGCCCAGCGGGGGGATGCCGTAGGAGTCCGCGCACTCCAGGTCCGCCGCGCACACGTCCGGCCTGACCGACCGCACCGTGCCCGGCGCGCCGCGCCACGACGTGTCGTGCACCGCCAGGTCGGACTCCTGCCGCAGCCACTCCGCCAGCACCGACCGCACCAGACACTCGTCGTGGACCAGAAGCACCCGGATCACTGCCACCCCCTACGCTCGCCGTACGCCCCCTCGTCTGTTGAGCGCGTGCCCCATTGTTCGCGACGGTGACCCTGCGTGGACACGAGAAACCAGCCATCAGGAGGCGCGGGGGCGCACGCCCGGCGCCCGTACGCCTGCCCACGCTTCGACTACGGGGGCATGGGTCGGGTCGCTCGGGGTACGGAAGTGCCCCCCGTGAGGCCGGCGCAGGTGTGACCGACGGTAACCGGCACCGTTCGGGAACCGCTCGTCGTGCGGGACGGGCCGCCAGGGGGGAGATTTGTTCCTGAACCCGGTCGCGCGGCCGTGCGAGGAGGTGGTCGGCGTGTCCGACGGGCAGTCGTCCGCGCAGGCGCCGGCAGCCGCCCGGACGCCGGTCGGCCGTCCCCTGCTGTCGCTGGCACTCGCCTCGATGATGGACGAGGTGCACGCCCACTCCGGAGCGGTGTACCTGATGGCCCCGGATCAGCCGGTGCTGGAGATGGCGGTGATGGCCGGACTGCCCCGGGCGTTCGCGGCGCCCTGGGAGCGGGTGGGCCTGAGCGCGCCGATCCCGGTCGCCGACGCGGCTCGCGAGCGGCGGCTGGTGTGGGTCGGCGGCGAGGAGGAGATGGCCCGCCTCTATCCGCGGATCGCCGTGGTGCTGCCCTACTCGTTCGCGCTGGCCGCCGTGCCGGTCGCCACCGAGTCGACCGTCTACGGAGCGGTCTTCGTGACGTGGCCGGGCGCGCACGCGGCGGAGATGTCCGACCACGAGCGTGATCATCTGACCGCGGCCTGCGGCCGGCTGGCGGTCCGGCTGGAGCGGGCCGCCGAGCACAGCATCCCGCCGCACCCCGAGACCGATCTGCTCGCCTCGCCCCTGGTGGGCGGCATGGCCGGCACGCTCGGCACGGTCGAGGCGGCCCGGATGGTGAGCCGGCTCCCCTACGGGCTGGTCTCGCTCGACCTGCACGGACGGGTCGGCTTCGTGAACGCGGCGGCGGCCGAGTTGCTGAACGTCCCGGTCAGCCGGCTGCTCGGCACCCAGCTGTGGGCGTCGGTGCCCTGGCTCAACGACCCGGTCTACGAGGACCGCTACCGGGCGGCTCTGCTCAGCCAGCACGTCACCTCGTTCGTGGCGCTGCGCCCGCCCGGGGAATGGCTGTCGTTCCGGCTGTACCCGAGCACGACGGGCCTGAGCGTGCGCATCACCAGGTCCAGGGCCGTGTCCCGGATGAACCGGACCGCTCCGCCGCCCGACGGGGCACCGTCCCGGCTGGTCACCATCACGCAGGTGCTGGACCTGGCCGGGGCGCTCACCGAGGCGGTGGGCGTGCAGGACGTGGTGCAGCTGGTCGCGGACGAGATCGCCCCGGCGGTGGGCAGCCAGGCCCTGGTCGTGCTGGGCTCGCGGGCCAAGCGGCTGCGGGTGCTCGGGCACCGCGGGTACCGGGACCCGCACGTGGTGGAGCGGTTCGACGGGATGCCCCTGACCGAGTCGACACCCGGCACCCAGGTGCTGCGGACGGGCGTGCCCGCGTTCTTCGAGTCGCAGGAGCAGCTGGAGCGCCTGTACCCGGCGCGGCTCGCGACCCCCGACGGGTTCGCGGCCTGGGCCTTCCTGCCGCTGATCGCCCAGGGCCGTCCGGTGGGGACGTGCGTGCTCTCCTACAGCGAGCCGCACCCGTTCCCGACGGAGGAGCGGGCGGTGATGACGAGCATGGCGGGGCTGATCGCGCAGGCGCTGGAGCGTGCGCTGCTCTACGACGCCAAGCACCGGCTCGCGCACGGTCTGCAGGAGGCGCTGCTGCCGCACTCCCTGCCGTCGCTGCCCGGCATCGAGGCGGTCGGCCGTTATGTGCCGGCCACTCAGGGCATGGACATCGGCGGCGACTTCTACGACCTGGTGGGCGCCCAGGGGCGTGCCGCGGCGGTGATCGGGGACGTGCAGGGCCACAACGTGACGGCGGCCGGGCTGATGGGACAGGTCCGCACCGCGGTACGGGCGTACACGACCGTGGGGCAGGCGCCCGAGGAGGTCATGAGCAGCACCAACCGGCTGCTGCTCGACCTCGGGTCCGACCTGTTCGCCAGCTGCCTGTACCTGCGGCTCGACCCGGAGCACGGGCGGGCCGTGATGTCCCGGGCGGGGCACCCCCCGCCGCTGCTGAGACGGCCGGACGGGCGGGTGCGGGTCCTCGATCTGGCGGGCGGCCCGCTGCTGGGCATCGACGCCTCGGCGGTGTACCCGACGACGGTGGTCGCCCTGCCCCCCGGTTCGCTGCTCGTCCTCTACACCGACGGGCTGGTGGAGTCCCCCGGTACGGACTTCGAGGAGGCCCTCGCGGATCTGGGCCGGCGGCTGGCCGACGCCGGGGACCAGCCGCTGGACGAACTGGCCGACGGTCTCGTCCGGCATGAGCGGCACCGCGCGGACGGGGAGGAACGGCTCGACGACATCGCCCTGTTGCTGATCCGGGCCCTCGAGCAGGGGTAGGGCCGGTGGGCATCGGCAACCGGCCCGGAACGCAGGGGAGCCGGTCCGGTTCCGCCAGGAAGGGGGCGGAACCGGACCGGCTGCGTCGGACCGGCTGCCGACGGCTCTGCGGGGGTCAGCGGGACTCGGTCAGACCGGAGTGGTCCTCGACACCCTGACCCGCGTCCTGACCGGCACCCGCGTCCTGACCGGCTCCGGCGCCCGCTTCGTCGCCTCCGGCCTGCTCACCGGCACCGGCCTGCTCACCGGCACCCGCACCGGCACCGGCCTCGTCACCGGCGCCCGCTTCGTCGCCCGCACCGGCCTCCTGGCCCGCACCGGCTTCCTGGCCCGCACCGGCTTCCTCGCCCGCACCGGCTTCCTCGCCCGCACCAGCACCGGCCTCGTCACCGGCACCGGCGCCGCCGCCCGCGCCGAGGGTCGCGCCCACCGCCTCCAGGGCGGTGGTCACCGGCTGGAAGAACGTCTCGCCGCCGGCCGTGCAGTCACCGCTGCCGCCGGAGGTCAGGCCGATGGCGAGACCGTCCTGGGTGAACAGCGAGCCGCCGCTGTCGCCGGGCTCGGCGCAGACGTCGGTCTGGATGAGGCCCGTGACGGTGCCTTCGGGGTAGTTCACCGTGGCGTCGAGGCCGAGGACCTGGCCGTCGTTGAGCCCGGTGGTGCTGCCCATCCGGAAGACCTGCTGCCCGACGGTCGCCTCGGCCGCCTCGGTGATCGGGACGGTCTGGTCGCCGGTGTTGACCTCGCTGGGCGCCTCGGTCGCGGGGTCGTCGTACTTCACGAGTGCGAAGTCGCCGTTGCCGGGGAAGGTCGCCTGGTCCACCGTGGCGATCGGCTGACCGCCCTGGGTGTCGGACCACTCGTTGCCGCCGAGGGTGCAGTGACCGGCCGTCAGGAAGGCCGGGGAGCCGTCATCGGCGGTGACGTTGAAGCCGAGGGAGCAGCGCGAGCCGCCCGCGAAGATGGCGTCGCCTCCGGAGACGAACGGCTTGAAGGTGCCGGAGGACTTCTTGAGCGTGGCCATGCCGGAGCCGAGCTCCTGCACGGTGCTCTGCAGTCTGTCCCACTTGGCACCGGTCACGGTGCTGTCGGCGGTCACCAGGAGCTTGTTGGTGCGCGGGTCGATCGACCACGAGGTGCCCGCGATGGTCGCCTCGGACTTCAGCGTCGACGCGCCGTCCTGGAGCTCCGACCAGCTGTTGTCGACCTCGCGCACCTTCGCACCGGCCGCCTTCGCCTGCACGATCACGTTGTTGTCGTCGCCCGGTACGACGTTGACGACGAGCTGCTTGCTGTCGGCGTCGTAGTAGGAGCCGCCGAACGCCTCACCGAGGAGCCCGGAGAGCTGCGAGGCGAGATCCGAGGCGTCGCCCGCCTTCAGGGTCTTCGGCGCGGCAGCCGCGCCGGCGGACGAACCGTCCTGCGAGGCGTTGGCGTTGGGGAGCAGGATCGCGGCCGCGCCGAGCGCCACCACGCCGCCCGCCGCTATCGCGGCCTTGCGCTTCGGAATTCGCTTGTGACTCAAACTTCTCTCCTCCTGGGGAACGGAGTAGGTGCCGCCGTCCGGCAGCTTCTGGGGGGCGTCTGGATGGCTGTTGGTACGCACGTGCCGGACGGGGCGTTCAATTCCGATTGCAAGTGATCGCTTCGCATCGAGGAATCAGCCAACTCCCCCCGCACACCGACCGACCGCTCATCCCGCGACCGCCCTGTTCACAGGGGCCGGTCCGGCAGGGCGGACCCGGCCGGCCCGCGGTGAGCCATGACCGGATGACGGCCTTTCAGGACGGGCGTCGCCCCGGGACGGCGGAACGACACGCTCCGTGTTCGGCTGGAAACGATCTGTCGCAATCGCGGAGTCAAACCCCGGCTTCAGCGAATCTGCACATCGACTGCTCAACCCGGTCACCGAAAGGAGGGTTATCCACAGCCCGGCCGTGTGGGTCACGCCTTTGGGGCGGGAGTGCCGGATTCGCCGCCCGGCGACTCAAGGGCTGGGATGCGCCGATGCGGTGGCGCATGTGAAGAACTCGCCCCCAAGCCGTGCGCAGACCTCCACGGATCGGTGCCGCTGGGGCGCAAGTTGCCTGGTGAGAGGGGTGGTTGATTGGAAGCGCGGAGCAGCGGCGTGCTTTGATCCATCGCACCGCGGGGGCCGCTCAGGGCACTCGGAAACGAATGTCCGGCGCTCGTGGTCGCGGCCGTCATCTGTCCCCAGAGGGGGCCGCTCCCCCCTTGTGAGATATCCATATGAAGGGAAGTTCCATCATGAACTCCACCCCCCAGGTTGAGACCGCCGAGATCGCTGACGCCCAGCTCGACGCCATCTCCGGCGGCCTGTCCGTGAACGCCGTGAACACCGTCACCGACACCGTCGACGGCATTGCCCCGGTCTCCGGCCTGGTCGACACCGCCGTCGGCACCGTCGAGGGCGTCACCGGCCTGAACACGGCCCCGGTCACCGGCCTGGTCTCCGGCCTCTGATCGAGCCTTTGCGCCGATGATTCCCGGAACCGCAGCCGGCGGTTCCGGGTTCTTCGGGTTCCGTTACCACCTCTTCCACGGGTGAGGGAAGTTCCTTGCAGTTCCGCCAACAGGCCCTCGCCAAGCTCCAATCACCGGAGGAACTCGACCTTCCGGTGCGTTTCGCCCGTCCGCAGGGCTGGCTCGTGCTCTCGGTGACGGTCGTCGCCATGGCGGCCGCCTCGGTGTGGGCCGTGACCGGCTCGGTGACCTCCACGGTCAGCGCGCCCGCCATCATCACGCACGGGCAGGGCAGCTATGTCCTGCAGAGCCCCGTCGCGGGCCAGGTCACCGCGGTGCTCGCCAAGCAGGGCCAGCAGCTGCCCGCGGACTCCCCCGTGCTCAAGGTCCGCACGGCCAAGGGCGAAGCGGTCGTCCGTACGCTCGCCGCGGGCCGGGTCTCGGCGCTGGCCGCGACCGTCGGGCAGATCATCCGGACCGGCGCGAACGTCGCCGCCGTCGAGAAGGTCGCCCACCCCGGCGACCCGCTCTACGCCACCGTGTACGTCCCGGCGGAGAACGCCGCCTCGATCCCCGACGACGCCTCCGTCGACCTGACCGTGCAGTCGGTGCCGACGCAGGAGTACGGCGTGCTGCGCGGCCATGTGAAGTCGGTGGACCGCTCGGCCCAGTCCCCGCAGACGATCGCCGCGTTCCTCGGGGACAGCCAGTTGGGCGAGCAGTTCACCAAGAAGGGCAGGCCGGTGGCCGTGACGGTGCGGCTGGACAAGTCCTCCGCCACGAAGAGCGGCTACCGGTGGTCGTCGGCGGACGGCCCCCCGTTCAAGCTGACCTCCATGACGCTGGCCTCCGGTTCGATCCGGCTGGCCGACCAGCGACCCGTCGACTGGCTGCTGCCATGAGCGCGACCGCACAGGAGCCGCGGAGCAGGCGCCGCGCCGCGCCGCCCAAGCGCAAGGTGCCCAAGGCCCGGGCGAAGACCGTCCGCACCCCCACCGTGCTCCAGATGGAAGCCGTCGAGTGCGGCGCCGCCTCCCTGGCGATGGTGCTCGGCCACTACGGCAAGCACGTCCCGCTGGAAGAGCTGCGCATCGCCTGCGGCGTCTCCCGGGACGGCTCACGGGCCAGCAACCTCCTCAAGGCGGCCCGCTCCTACGGCCTGACGGCCAAGGGCATGCAGATGGACCTGGCCGCCCTCGCCGAGGTGAAGTCGCCGGCCATCCTGTTCTGGGAGTTCAACCACTACGTCGTCTACGACGGCATGGGCCGGCGATTCGGACGCCGCGGCGTCTACATCAACGACCCGGGCAAGGGCCGCCGCTTCGTCCCCATGGAGGACTTCGACGGCAGCTTCACCGGTGTCGTGCTGGTGATGGAGCCCGGCGAGGAGTTCACCCGGGGCGGCCGCAAGCCGGGCGTACTGGGCGCGATGCCGGCACGGCTGCGCGGCACGGCGGGCACCATGCCCGCGGCGGTCCTGGCGAGCCTGCTGCTGGTGGCGGTCGGCGCGGCGGTTCCCGCGCTCAGCCGCACCTACATCGACGAGTTCCTGATCGGCAACCAGACCTCGCTGCTCGGCGTGCTGTTCACGTCGATGGCGGCCTGCGTGCTGCTCACGGTCGTACTGACCTGGCTCCAGCAGGCCAACCTGCTGCGCGGCCGCATCATCTCCTCCACTCTCTCCAGCGCCCGCTTCCTGCGGCACCTGCTGCGGCTGCCGGTGACGTTCTTCTCCCAGCGCAGCCCGGCCGACCTGGTGCAGCGCCTGCAGTCCAACGACGCGGTGTCCGAGACCCTGTCCCGCGACCTCGCCGCGGCGGGCGTCGACGCGATCGTGGTCGTGCTGTACGCGGTGCTGCTGTACACCTACGACCCGCAGCTGACGTTCGTCGGCATCGGCGTGGCCCTGCTGAACGTCGTGGCCATGCGGGTCGTCATCAGGCTGCGGGCGACCCGCACCGCGAAACTGCGCGCGGACACGGCACGCCTCACCAACACCGCCTATACGGGCCTTCAGCTCATCGAGACGATGAAGGCGACCGGCGGCGAGGACGGCTACTTCCGCAAGTGGGCCGGGCAGCACGCCACCACCCTGGAGGAGCAGCAGCGGCTCGGCGTGCCGAGTGCCTGGCTGGGCGTGGTCGCGCCGACGCTGGCCACCCTCAACAGCGCGCTGATCCTGTGGATCGGCGGCATGCGGGCGGTGGAGGGGCACATCTCGGTCGGTCTGCTGGTCGCCTTCCAGGCCCTGGTCACCCGCTTCACGGCCCCGCTGACCCGGCTGAACGGCGTCGCGGGCCGCATCCAGGACTTCGCCGCCGACGTGGCCCGGCTGAAGGACGTGGAGAACTTCCAGGCCGACCCGCTGTACGGCCGCCCCGGCTCCGGCGAGTCGACGCGCCGGCTGCAAGGTCATGTCGAGCTGGAGAACATCACGTTCGGCTACAGCCCCCTCGACAAGCCCCTGCTCTCCGGCTTCGACCTGACGGTCGGCCCCGGGCAGCAGGTGGCTCTGGTGGGCGGCTCGGGCAGCGGCAAGTCCACGGTGTCCCGGATGATCTCCGGGCTGTACGCGCCGTGGGAGGGCGTGATCCGTATCGACGGGCAGCGCATCGAGGACATCCCGCGCGGTGCGCTGGCCGCCTCTGTCTCCTTCGTCGATCAGGACGTGTTCCTCTTCGAGGGTACGGTCCGGGACAACGTGGCCCTGTGGGACCCGTCGATCCCGGACGACGCGGTGGAGGACGCCCTGCGCGATGCCGCCCTGTACGACGTGATCACGCGCCGCCCGGGCGGCATCCACAGCAAGGTGGAGCAGGACGGCCGCAACTTCTCCGGCGGGCAGCGCCAGCGCCTGGAGATCGCGCGGGCGCTGGTGCGCCGGCCGAGCATCCTGGTGCTCGACGAGGTGACGAGTGCGCTGGACGCGGAGACCGAGCAGGTCGTGATGGACAACCTGCGCCGGCGCGGCTGCGCCTGTGTGGTGATCGCGCACCGGCTGAGCACCGTGCGCGACAGCGACGAGATCGTCGTCCTGCAGCACGGCACGGTCGTGGAGCGGGGACGGCACGAGGACCTGGTGGCCCGCGGCGGCGCGTACGCGGCACTGGTCAGGGAGCGGTGAGATGACGGCCGTTCACGAAGGACACGACGGCGACCTGGTGCTGGGCGCCTTCGGGCAGATGGGCTCGCGCATCGACTGCGCCGGGTTCAACCGCCTCGACCTCGAAGGCCCGCAGGTGCTCTGGCTGGTCGCCTCCGGTGCCGTGGACCTGTTCGCGGTCGACGCAGGGCAGCAGGGCCACTGGCACCATCTGGGCCGGCTGGAGGCGGGCTCGCTGGTGCTCGGCCCGGTGCCGGGCCCCCAGCACACCCTGGTGGCCCGGCCGCTGCGGGACTGCGTGGTGCACCGCATCGGCCTGCGCGAGCTGTACCAGCCGGCCAGCACGGCGACCTGGTCGTACGACGAGTACGGCAACCCGCAGTACGTGCCGCCGACGACGAGTCCGCTGGAGTACGCGCTCGCCCTCGGGGTCGGGCGCAGCCTGTCGATCCTCTTCCAGGCGCCGATGGCCACCGAGCGGGCCGCGGCCCCCACGGACGACGACGTGTTCTGGATGCAGGTGCCGCCGGGCAGCGTGCAGTACGGCTCGCTGTACGGCGCGGAGGCCGCGGCCGACCTGCTGATGGATCCCGCGCTGTGGCAGTCCATGGTCGATCAGCAGTACCGGCTGCTGACCACGCTGGACCGCTGGATCGAGCAACTGGAGCAGACCCACGAGACGCGTACGGCCGAGGGCATCAAGGCCGGTGAGGCGGTGCGCGCCCAGGCCGACCGGACGCTGCTCGCCTCCATAGGCGAGCGCTCCTCGAAGCGCACGACCTCGGCCGACGCGGACGCCACGTACGCGGCCTGCAAGCTGGTCGGCCAGGCGGCCGGGATCCGTATCACCGAGCCGACCCAGAAGGGCACCGGCGGCGACCGTCTCGACCCGGTCGAGCAGGTATCCCTGGCCTCCCGCGTCCGGACCCGGGCGGTACGGCTCGACGGCCGCTGGTGGCGGGACAACGTGGGGCCGCTGGTGGGTCAGCGGGCCCTGTCGGGGGCGCCGGTGGCGTTGCTGTGGCGGCGCGGCGGCTATGTCGCGGTGCATCCGTCGACGGGGCGCGAGACGCCCGTCGAGAAGGCCAACGCCGACGAGTTCGAGCCGCGCGCGGTGATGTTCTACCGTCCGCTGCCGGAGCGGGGGCTCGGCCCGCTGGGGCTGCTGCGGTTCTGCCTGCAGGGCATGCGCGGCGACCTGACGGGCCTGCTGCTCAGCGGTCTGGTGACGGTGGCGATCGGCGCGCTGGTGCCGGTCGCCACCGGCAAGGTGCTGGGCGAATTCGTACCGAAGGCGCAGACCGGCCTGATCGTGCAGGTGTGTCTCGCGGTGATGCTGAGCAGTGTGGTCGCCGCGGCCTTCATGCTGCTGCAGAACCTGACCATCCTGCGGATCGAGGGCCGGATCGAGGCCACGCTCCAGCCGGCGGTGTGGGACCGGCTGCTGAGACTGCCGACGAAGTTCTTCACCGAGCGCTCCACCGGCGAACTGGCCAGCGCGGCCATGGGCATCAGCTCGATCCGCAGGCTGCTGGCCGGTGTGGGGCCGACGGTCGCCCAGTCGGTGACGGTCGGCGTGATGAACCTGGGTCTGCTGTTCTGGTTCAGCGTGCCGATGGCGATGGCCGCGATCGGCATGCTGGTCGTCATCGCGTCGGTGTTCCTGGCCCTCGGGCTGTGGCAGGTGCGCTGGCAGCGGCGTCTCGTGGTGCTGGCCAACAAGCTGAACAACCAGGCCTTCCAGACGCTGCGCGGGCTGCCGAAGCTGCGGGTGGCGGCCGCCGAGAACTACGCGTACGCCGCGTGGGCCTCGGAGTTCGCGCGCAGCCGGGAGCTCCAGCAGAAGGTCGGCCGTATCAAGAACCTCACGACGGTGCTGGGCGCGGTGTACCTGCCGCTGTGCACCCTGTTGATGTTCATGCTGCTGGCCGGTCCGGCCCGGGGCTCGATGTCGGCGGCGGCTTTCCTCACCTTCAACACCTCGGTGACGATGGTGCTGACCTCCGTGACGCAACTGACGGGCTCGTTCGTCTCGGCGGTGGCCGCGCTGCCGCTGTTCGAGGAGATCAAGCCGGTGCTGGACGCGACACCCGAGGTGCGTACGGCGAGCACCCGGCCGGGTCCGCTGACCGGGGCGATCGAGGCGCGGCGGGTGTCCTTCCGTTACGCGGACGACGGCCCCCTGGTCCTGGACGACGTGTCGTTCGAGGTACGGCCGGGCGAGTTCGTCGCGGTCGTCGGTCCGAGCGGCTGCGGGAAGTCGACGCTGCTGCGGCTGCTGATCGGCTTCGACCGGCCCGTGTCGGGGAGCGTGCTGTACGACGGGCAGGACCTGGCGGCTCTGGACCAGTCGGCGGTGCGCCGCCAGTGCGGTGTGGTGCTCCAGCACGCGCAGCCGTTCAGCGGATCGATCCTGGACGTCATCTGCGGCACCGAGCCGTACACGCCGGAGGAGGCGATGGCGGCGGCGGAGATGGCGGGTCTCGCCGAGGACATCAAGCGGATGCCGATGGGGCTGCACACCATCGTCGCGGGCAGCGGAGCCGTCTCCGGCGGCCAGCGTCAGCGGCTGATGATCGCCCAGGCGCTGATCCGCCGGCCGCGCATCCTCTTCTTCGACGAGGCGACCAGCGCGCTCGACAACGAGACGCAGCGCACGGTCATCGAGAGCACCAAGGCCCTCAACGCGACCCGGGTCGTCATCGCGCACCGGCTGTCGACCGTGATGGACGCCGACCGGGTCGTGGTGATGGAGGACGGCAAGGTCATCCAGCAGGGCCCGCCCGCCCAGCTCCTCGCCGACACGAACGGGCGGCTGCACGAGCTGGTGCGGCGGCAGCTGGCGTGAGCCGTCAGTCCTGTCCGGGCACGGGCGCGCCGGAGGGCAGGCCGGCGGCGACATAGGCGGCGTAGAGGTCCTTCCAGGGTGCGTCGGGCCCGGCGTGCGGACCGGCGGTGCGCTCGCCGCGCGCCCGGGCGTCCAGCATGGTCAGGCACACCTCCCAGCCGGCGCCGTTGCGGGCGGCGGTGTCCTCGGCGGCGAGGACGTTGGTCAGGGTGAAGCGGGTGCGCCGGCCGTCGACGTCTTCCAGGTCGAAGTGGACTTCGTCGCCGCCCCAGTCGAACGACAGGTGCCGGGGCGGCTCGACGGCGAGGACCCGGCCGGTGGCGTCCTCCATGTGCGGGTCTGCGCTGAACCTGACCGCGCCGCCGGGGCGCAGCTCGATCTCGGCACGGGAGGGGAACCAGCGCTCCAGCTCGTCCGGGTCGGTCACGAACCGCCAGACACGGTCGACGGGGTGGTCGTAGACCCGGCTGAAACGGACGGCGGGGCGGCCGTCGTCCAGCGTCACATAGGTGCCGGTGAGGTCCGTGGTCACGGTGATCAGTCCTTCGCTGCGGGCGGTTCGGGGGTGTCCGGCCTCTCGTCGAGGCGGCGGCCCAGCGCGTCGAGGCTCTTGTTCCACAGCGCGCGGTAGGGGGCGAGCCAGGCGTCCAGGGCGGCGATCGGGCCGGGGTCGAGGGCGTAGACACGGCGCTGGGCGTCCTGCCGTACCCGGACCAGACCCGCCTCACGCAGGACCTTCAGGTGCTTGGAGGTGCTCGGCTGGCTCAGTTGGCACGCCTCGACGATCTCACCGACGGACCGGGGCCGCTCCAGGAGCAGGGCGACGATGGCCCGCCGGTGGGGGTCGGCGAGCGCGGTCCAGAGGGCGGTGTCGGGCATGGATCCAATATGCCTCCATCGTTATATGCCCGTCAAGGAATATGAGCCCGAGGGAGAGCGCAAGCGAAACGTTGCCGTTTCGTTCGGACTGGTCTAGCCTCGACGTGTACGAAACCGTTTCGTTTACGTGCTCACCACTTCCCTCGTACGCCGTCCCTGGAAACGGGTCTCCCATGCCTCAGAAATCCCTCACCGACAGCGCGCCGGAGAGCACCACCGCCCGGACGACGCCCCCTGCGGCCTCGCCCAAGCGGTGGTGGATCCTCGCGGTCGTGGCCCTCGCCCAGTTGATGGTGGTGCTGGACGCCACCATCGTGAACATCGCCCTGCCCTCGGCCCAGGCCGACCTGCACTTCTCCGACGGCGACCGGCAGTGGATCGTCACCGCCTACGCGCTGGCGTTCGCCTCCCTGCTGCTGCTCGGCGGCCGGACAGCCGACCTCTTCGGCCGCAAGCCCGCCTTCCTCGTCGGCATCGTCGGCTTCGCGGCGGCCTCGGCGCTCGGCGGTGCCGCGAACGGCTTCGGGATGCTGGTCGTCGCCCGCGCCCTCCAGGGCGTCTTCGGCGCGCTGCTCGCACCGGCGGCACTGTCGCTGCTGAACACCACGTTCACCGACACGCGCGAACGCGCCCGGGCCTTCAGCGTCTACGGCGCCATCGCCGGTGCCGGCGGTGCGGTGGGCCTGCTCCTCGGCGGCATCCTGACCGACGCCCTCGACTGGCGCTGGACGCTGTACGTCAACGTCGTCATCGCCGTGGCCGCCTTCGCGGGCGGCTGGCTCCTGCTCAGCAACCGCCGCGACGCCACGAACGCCAAGCTGGACGTGCCGGGCACGATCCTGGTCGCCGCCGGCCTGTTCTCCGTCGTCTACGGCTTCTCCAACGCGGAGACGCACGACTGGGACTCGCCGCTCACCTGGGGCTTCCTGATCGCCGGTGCGGTACTGCTGACCGCCTTCGCCTGGTGGCAGACCCGCGCCGCCCACCCGCTGCTGCCCCTGCGCATCCTGCTCGACCGCAACCGCGGGGCGTCCTTCCTGGCCGTGCTGATCAGTGGCGCGGGCATGTTCGGAGTGTTCCTCTTCCTCACCTACTACCTCCAGCTCCACCTGGGCTTCAGCCCCACGAAGACCGGTGTGGCGTTCCTGCCGATGGTCGGCGCCCTGATGGTGATGGCCCAGCTGGGCACCACCGTGCTGCTCCCGCGCCTCGGCCCGAAGACCGTCGTCCCGCTGGGCTTCGCCGTCGCGACCGCCGGCATGGCCTGGCTGACCGGCATCGGCGTCGGCTCCTCCTACACGAGCGCGGTGCTGCCGCAGCTCGTCGTGATCGGCGTGGGCCTCGGCCTGGTGATGCCGTCGGCGATGCAGCTGGCCACGGGCGGCGTCGCGGCCGAGGACGCCGGCGTGGCCTCCGCGACCGTCAACGCCATGCAGCAGGTGGGCGGTTCGGTCGGCACGGCGCTGCTGAACACCCTCGCCGCGAGCGCGGCGACCGACTACCTGGCCGGCAAGGACCCGGGCAGCAAACTGGTGCAGGCCCAGGCCACGATCGAGAGCTACACCACCGCCTTCTGGTGGTCGGCCGGGTTCTTCGCCGCGGGTGCGCTGATCACCCTCGTGCTGCACCGGCGTGGGGTGCCGCAGCAGGACCCGGAGGCGGCGCCGGTCGTGCACATGTGACCGACGCGAGAGCCGGGGGCCGTCGTGCGCAGGGACACGGCGGTCCCTTTCCCGGTCCCTTGTCCGCTGCCCCTCCTCCCCTGCCGCTGGTGTGCCGCTGGTGGCGCGTCCTCGCCGGTCCGCCGCCCCCGACCTGTTGGACGGGCCGCGAAACGGGTACCCACCGGCCATGCGAATGAGCGTGGTGGACGTGGGATCGAACACGGTCAGACTTGTGGTCGCGGACGCGGCGGACGGGGTGCCGCTGCCCGTGCACACCGCCAAATGGCGACTCAGGCTGTCCGAGCAGGTCACACCGGGGGGACCCATCCCGGAGCAGGCCGTGGCGCAACTCGTCGACGCGGTGGCCGAGGCCGACAGGACAGCCGCCCGGTGGGGGGCGGCGAGCCCGCCGGCCTTCGCGACCGCCGTGGTGCGCAACGCGCCGAACCGGCGCGAGGTGCTGCGCACCGTCCGCGCCCGTACGGGCGTCGAGCTGTGCACCCTGCCGGGCGAGGTCGAGGCCGAACTGACGTTCCTCGGGGCCCGGCGGTGGATGGGCTGGCGGTCGGGGCCGCTCGCGCTGCTCGACATCGGAGGCGGCACGCTCGAAGTCGCCTTCGGACGCGGCCGGTTGCCGGACTTCGTGGCGTCGTTGCCGCTGGGGGCGCGGCGGTTGACGCACGAGTTCTTCGAGGAGGAGGACCCGCCGTCGCCGGAGCGGGTGCGGGCGCTGCGCCGCAAGGTCCGCCACCAGTTGCGGGACGTCGCGGCGCGGATCCGCTGGGAGGGCCCGCGCACCGCGGTCGCCACCTCCCGCACCTTCCAGCAGCTGGGGCGGCTGTGCGGTGCGGCGCCCGGACGCCACGGACCGTTCGTGGACCGGCAGATGCACCGCTCCGATCTGCGGGCGGCGATCGCACAGCTGGCCGCCCTGCCCGCGGCCGAACGCGCCCACCTGCCCGGCATCTCCGCACCCCGCGCCGCCCAGAGCCTGGCAGGAGCGGTGGTCGGGCACACCGCGCTGAAACTCACCGGCATCAAGGCCGTCACGGTCTGCCCCTGGGCGATCCGCGAGGGCGTCCTGCTGCGCCACATCGAGGACGGCCCTTCCTGGTGGGCGGAGGTCGCCCTGCGCAGCGAGGAGGCCGCCCCCGCCGATCCGGTGCCACTGCGCCTCGCCCGCGCCGGAAGCTGAACACCCCCGCCCAGAGCGGACGAACCGTACAGGGAAAGGAGACATCCGTGTCCCAGCACAAGGACCACGACCACGCCGAGGACCAGCACGGCAAGCCGGCCGAGACGGCACTCGAAGAGGTGCTGCGCGAGGTCGAGAACGCCGAGAACCGCATCGGGGACTCCGCCGAGGAACGCCGCCACCGGGGCGAGGCCGGGGATGCCACCACCCCCAACACGCGCGCGCAGGAGGAGTCCGAAGGGGACTGACGGAAACCGTGCGGGCCCTCGGGCCACCGGGGCAGCGGCCCGAGGGCCCGCACCACCGGCGTCCCCGCGTGATCGCTCCCCCTCGGCGGGTGACCCCGGTCGCCGGGTGGGTACCCGGCGCGCATGGAGCACGAAGGACCAGCACTGCCCACCCCGCGCGGCCCCCTGAGCCGCAGTGTGGACGCGTATCTGCGGGGCGCGGGCCGCCTGCCCCGCCTCGAGGAGGTCGCCCGCGCCGAGGTGTACGGCGACGACCTCCAGCTCGCCCTCTACCTGTGCTACGAGCTGCACTACCGCGGCTTCGCGGGGGTCCCCCCGGAGCGCGAGTGGGACCCGGACCTGCTGCGCGTCCGTGCGGCCATGGAGCACCGCTTCCTGTCGGCGCTGCGCACCGACGCACACGTGCACGACAGCGTGGACGAGGCACTGGCCGGCTTGTTGGTCGAGCCCCTCGAGGGCACCGGCGTCAGCCACTTCCTGCGTGACGAGGGTGAGCTGTGGCAGGTGCGCGAATACGCGGCCCAGCGCTCCCTGTACCACCTCAAGGAGGCGGACCCGCACGCCTGGGTGCTGCCACGGCTGTCGGGCCGGGCGAAGGCGGCGATGGCCGCGGTGGAGTTCGACGAGTGGGGCGGCGGCCGCGCGGAGCGTGTCCACGCCCGTCTGTTCGCCGACCTGATGGCGGACCTGGGCCTGGACACCGCGTACGGCCGCTATCTCGACGCGGCGTCCGCCGAAGCCCTGGTCACCGTGAACATGATGTCCCTCTTCGGACTGCACCGGGCCCTCCGGGGTGCCCTGGTCGGTCATTTCGCGACGGTCGAGATCACCTCGTCACCGGGATCGCGGCGGCTCGCCGAGGCGATGCGCCGCACCGGCGCGGGGCCCGCCGCCGAGCACTTCTACGACGAGCATGTCGAGGCCGACGCGGTCCACGAGCAGGTGGTGCGCCACGACGTGATCGGTGGCCTTCTGGAGCACGAGCCGTATCTCGCCCCGGACATCGCCTTCGGCATCGACGCCACGGAGTTCGTCGAGGAACGCTTCGGCGCCCGGCTGCTGGCCGACTGGCGTGCCTCCCGTTCGTCACTGCGTGCACCGCTGGCTCAGGAAGCAGCTCATATCTCCTGACGGCCTGGGTACTCGGCGTCCGTGATCGCACTGGTACCCCCGGGCGTGTACGCCCCGCAGGAGGACACCGAGCTGCTGGCCGGTGCCCTGTCCGACGAGCCGCTGCAGCCCGGCGCGGAAGTCCTCGACGTGGGCACCGGCAGCGGCGCCCTGGCCTTGGAGGCCGCGCGCCGGGGCAGCCGTGTGACCGCCGTGGACGTGTCCTGGAGCGCCGTGTGGGCCGCGCGGCTGAACGCCCGGCTCGCGGGGCTCCCGGTCCGTATCCGGCACGGGAACCTCTTCGACCCCGTGCGCGGACAGACGTTCGACCTGATCCTGGCCAACCCGCCGTACGTGCCGGCGCCGGACGGCCATCACAGACCGCCGCGAGGCGCGGCCCGGGCCTGGGACGCGGGCGCCGACGGGCGCCTGGTCGTCGACCGTATCTGCCGGGAGGCGCCCGGTCTGCTGCGGCCGGGCGGTGTGCTGCTGCTCGTGCAGTCGGCGCTCAGCGGCCCGGACCTGACCGTGGGGCAGTTGCGCGCGGCCGGTCTGAAGGCCGCGGTGACCCGTCGGCACCGGATCGCGCTCGGGCCCGTGCTGCGCGGCCGGGAACGCTGGCTGCGGGAGCGGGGGCTGCTGCCCGCCGCCGATGACAAGGAAGAGCTGGTGGTCGTCCGTGCCGAACTCCCCGTCTGAGCGGCCCACGGCGCCGCGCCGCGTCACCGTCCAGCGCAAGGGCCCGCTGCTGATGGAGGGCCCGGTGGAGGTGGAGCTGGAGGACGGCTCCGTGGTCACCTCCGACCGCTTCCGCGTGGCCCTGTGCACGTGCCGTCGCAGCCGCCGCTACCCGTGGTGCGACACGAGCCACCGCGACCGGGCCTGAGGCCCCGACGCCGGCACGGGAAAGGGTCGGGGGCCGGCGGGCAGCCCCACACTGCCCGCCGGCCCCCTTGCGCGAGATCGCGACTCCACGTGACAACGGCCCGGCTCCCCAGCCACGGCCCGCTGCGCTCACGGTTCCAGCGCGATCCCGGTCTGTGGGTTCAGCCCTCTCAGAAGGAGAAGACGCCCGTCCCGTAGGCGTTCTTCATGCAGTCGTTGGAGAAGGTGCGCTCATAGGAGACGCGCTTGCCCTGCCACACGCCCTCGACGGTGACGACGACGGGGTCGTACTGCTTGGTACACATCACGCCGTCCCTCGCGGTCAGGGCGTCGAAGTCGCCGCCCACACCACGCAGTTCCGCACAGGCCGCCCCGGCTGCCGGGTGCGTGCCGGCGGCCTTCGGGGCACAGGTCAGGGTGACCGCGCGTTCCGGAGTCGCAGCGATCGCGCTCTCGCCGTGGCCCACCGTGAGGACGAGGGCCGACGGGGCGTAGAGCGCGGTGGAGGCCTGACCCGGAGAGGCGAGCGCGGCCCCGGAGAGGGGTCCGCAGACGGCGGTGGCCGTCATGCCGATGGTCATGGCCCAGCGCGCGGTGGTCCGCATTGTGTGCATCCTTCCGCATCGATTACAGGGGGTGCCGTCCCGTGCTCGGTCGGTGCCCGGAGCGGCGAGCGCGAGTCTGCCGAGTCCGCTGCGGAAACACACATCGACCCCACGGGTTTCAGTAACCTTGCGTGTTGAATCAGTGGCGCGAAGTTACAGAATCGACGCGGGTGAAGCCCGTAACTGCGCGGTTGCCGGGGGCGCGAAGCGGCCAGATGGCCGATTTCCGCGTGTTCGTTAATAGGCCTGAAACATTCCGATTCCGCTCTCGGCCGACTGCTCGGTGACCCCTTGTGTTCATGAACCGGCCGAGTAATCGTCATTACATGATTACGAACGAGCAGAGAGAGAAGCTTCGCGGCTGGTTCGCCGGCCGCCTGCCCGATGACCTCTTCGAGGAGCTGACCGAGATCACCGTCGACCGCGAGGAGATCACCGTCATCGGCCGCATCCCGGCACCGAGGCTGGCCGAGGACGCCCCGGCCGCCGAACGGGACGCGGCCCTGGAGAGCCGGGCGCAGGAGTTCCGGGAGCGCACCCGCGAGGACCGGATGGCCGTGGCCCGGGAGGCCCAGCACCGGTTCGGCCGCAAGGTGTCCTGGGGTGTGGAGTGCGGTGGACGGCAAACGCTCTTCACCCACGTGGCCGCGCCCGTCATGACGCGGCTGCGCCAGCCGGAACGCCAGGTACTCGACACCCTGATCGCCGGTGGCGTCGCCCGCAGCCGCAGCGACGCGCTGGCCTGGTGCGTGCGCCTGGTGCAGCGCCACACGGACGACTGGCTCACCGAGTTGCGCGAGTCCCTCGAACACGTGCAGCGCGTCAGGGCCCAGGGCCCGGACACCGAGCCGGACCCCGCACCGCGCGCGGACGAGGAGGAGTGAGGCGTTGTCAGACCCCTCGGCCACGTTGCCGGCATGACCGACTTCGTACGGGTGGCAGGGGCATGGCTCGGGGCGTGGGCGTGGGACGAGGTGGCCGCGGAGCTGCGCGGCGCCGGGCATGACGTCCACGCGCTGACGCTGTCGGGCCTCGCCGAGAGACGGGACACACAGCCGGCCGGGCAGCAGACGTGGGCATCACGCTCACCGAACCGGCCGTCCTCGACCGCCCGCTGGGCGAGCTGCCGGCGACCTACGTGAAGTGCCTCCTGGACGGGGCCGAGCCGATGCCGGCGGTGGCCGCGCTGCTCGGGAGTGACAGCTGGGAGCTGGTGGAGCTGGACACCGGCCACTGGCCGATGTTCTCGCAGCCCAGTGCCCTGGCCCGTGTGCTGCGCGAGGCAGCGGCCCGCCCCTGATCCACCCCAGCGCATACCGCTCGGTATCGTCGCCCGTACGGCGGTCCCGACGAGGAGACGACGAGAGGCGGGGCGTGCGGTGGCCAAGCACTGGGCGGACTTCCAGTACGAGATCTATCTGAACGGGATGACGGGCGCCGTTCCTCGGCTGCCCACCGATCTGACCCGGCTGGAGGAGCTCACCCAGCAGCGACTCGGGCCCGGCCCGGTCGGCTATGTGGCGGGCAGCGCGGGCAACGGCAGTACGGCCCGGGCCAACCGGGCGGCCCTGGAGCGCCGCCGGATCGTGCCGCGCATGCTGCGGGACGTGCACGAGCGGGACCTGTCGGTCGAGGTGCTGGGCCGTGCCCTGCCGGCGCCCCTCGCGCTGGCGCCGGTCGGCGTGCTGTCGATCATGCACCCGGACGCCGAGTCCGCCGCGGCCCGGGCCGCCGCCGCGCAGGGCGTGCCGTTCATCCTGTCGTCCGCGTCCAGCACCCCCATGGAGCAGGTCGCCGAGGCGATGGGAGACGCCGAGCGCTGGTTCCAGCTGTACTGGCCGAAGGACCCGGAGGTGGCCCGCAGTTTCCTGAAGCGGGCGAAGGCGGCCGGGTTCACCGCCCTGGTCGTCACCCTGGACACGCCGCTGCTGTCCTGGCGGCCGCGCGATCTGGACCAGGCGTACCTGCCGTTCCTGCACGGCGTCGGCACGGCCAACTACTTCTCGGACCCGGCATTTCAGGCAGGTCTGGCCAAGCCGGTGCACGAGGATCCGAACGCGGCCGTGTTGCATTTCGTCGGGATGTTCTCCGACCCGGCCAAGAGCTGGCCGGACCTGGCGTTCCTGCGGGAGAACTGGGAAGGTCCCATCGTCCTCAAGGGCGTCCTGCACCCGGACGACGCGCGCCTGGCCGCCGACGCGGGCATGGACGGCGTGGTCGTCTCCAACCACGGCGGCCGCCAGGTGGCCGGGTCCGTCGCGGCGGCCGACGCACTCCCCCGCGTGGCGGAAGCCGTGGGCGACCGGCTCACCGTCCTCTTCGACAGCGGCATCCGCACCGGCGACGACATCGTCAAGGCGCTCGCCCTCGGCGCCCGCGCGGTCCTCGTCGGCCGCCCGTACGTCTATGGCCTCGGTCTCGACGGCCGGTCCGGCGTCGAGCACGTCATCCGCTGCCTGCTCGCCGAACTCGACCTGACGCTCGCCCTGTCGGGGCATGCGACGCCGGGCACGGTCGGCCCGGCCGACCTCGTCGAGGACCCGGCGTGAGGAGTGGGCTGCGCGGCGCGTTCGCCGCGCAGCCCCGCTCGGGCCCCGGGGCCCTCCGTCACGCGGTACGGCCCTCGGACAGGGTCACCTGCCGGGCGGCCGGGTCGTCCTGCTCCTCGATCGACAGGGAGCCCTCCGCCGTCGGCAGCGGCTCCGACTGCCAGCGCTGGGCGTCGGAGGAGCGGTCGCGGACCTTGACGACGATGTCGGCGTCCGGGTCGTCGCCGGCCGGGGCGAGGGCCAGCTGCTCGTCCCAGCGGGGCAGCAGCTCACCCTGCACGGTGAGGTCGTAGCGCACGTCCTCGCCCCGCTCGGCAGCCTCGTGGGCGCAGGTGCCGAGGACGACCACACCGGCGTCCTTGTGGGAGTCCAGGCACAGCCCGGGGTCGGCGACGCTGCGCAGCAGCCCGTCGTCCTCGTACGTCCACTGCTGGGTCCACACCGTCGAGCACTCCGCCAGTTTCACGCCCGAACCCTCCTTCGGCAGGTCGCGGATGTCGAGGCACAGACCGGCACCGACGTTGCGCAGCCGCGTCACGCCCTTGGCCGCGGGGAGCCCGGCCTTGCCGGGTGGCGTCACCGACGGGGAGCCCTTGCCGGCGGCGCTGTTGGAGCCGGCCGGGTCGGCCTCCCCGCCGTCGTAGGAGGACGCGCTGATGATGAGCACCGTCGCCAGCACCCCGGCCGAGACCGCGCCGACGCCTGAGAGCAGCGCCCGCGGGGAGCGCAGTGCCTCCGGAACGCGGCGGGCGGGCCCGGGGAGCCGGGACAGCAGCCCGTGCCGTCCGCCGCCCCGCCGTCCGCCGCGCCGCCCCGCGCGAGCGCCCCTGGTTCCGGGGGAGGCCCGGCCCGGGCGCGAGTCGAGGTAGCGGCGGGCGCCCCAGCCGAGCACCGCATCGGCGATCAACTGCCCCAGCGTGCCCTCGAAGTGGCTGAGTTGTTCCGCCGCGTTCCGGCAGTAGCGGCACTCGTCCAGATGCTGCTGGACGTCCGGCAGCAGTGCGCCGCCCCGGCGGATCGGCACGTCGAGGAGGCGGTTGTAGAACCGGCAATCCGAGGTCGGCGCGAGTTCGCGGTGTGCGCGTACACAGCCTTCACGGAATGTGTCCCGTGCCTGTTCGAGGGCTGCCGACGCGATGTCGGTGTCCAGGCCCAGCAGTCCGGCCGGGACGCTTAAAGGATCTGCCTCGACCTCGACGTGCCAGAGCAAACAGCGCGAGTCCGCGGGAAGTGCCTGGAATGCCCGCTCCGCGAGGATCCGATTTTCGGGCGTCATGGACGTCGCCGCGCGCAACCCGCGCCCTCCGGCCGGTTTCTGCAAGGCGGGCAGAACGGCCGATATTCGATCGTCGGCGGACCACTCGCGGATCGTGTCGCGCACGGTCACCAGCAGCGCCGGGCGCAGCGCGACGGCGGACTCGCCGAAGGCGAGGCGGTTGAGGGTCCGGTGGAAGGCAGTCCCGGTCACCATCGCGGCGACCTGCGCCGACGAGGCGAGACAGATCACCGCGTAGTCGTGCACCGGCTGGTAGTGCCGCGCCATCAGCAGCGCCACGGAATGGGCGGCGACCTGGCCCTCCGGACTGCCTCTCAGCGGGGCGGCGAGTGATTCATCGGATTCCCCCGGATCCCCGCCGGGCGGGGGATACGGAGGACGAGGGGGGTGGGGGGTGGGCACTGAGATGGTTCCTTCCCACGCATGTGACACACAGAAGTTCTGTCGCCCAAAAAGGAGGCCCGGTTGGTGCGTTCCTCTTTTGGCACAGCGCGGGAGGTGAGAAATCACCGACGGCGAATCGGACGCGGTCCACAAATCACGTGCGACACCCGGCCATTCCCCCCGCACGCGCGTTTCACTCTTGCACAACCCCCACACGGCCAACAAGGCGCCAGGACAACATCCCCACCATTGACAGGAAGTCAGAAACGGGGAACGGATGCGCGCTCCTCGCACCCGTTTTCGACATTTCCCTGCGGCCTGTGTGAATCGGGCATCCGGCCCCGTTCCTCAGATCTGCCAGGAGCGCAGCCGGTCCGCCGCGCCGTAGACGTCGGTGGTGCCGGACAGCAGGTCGCGCGCGAGGTCGACGAGGGCGCCGTAGGGCGGGTCGATGCCGACGCCGCTGACGAACATGTACGCCACGGCGGTCGCGCAGGCGAAGCGGGCGTTGGCCGAGGGCAGCGGCCGGAGCACGGTGATGGTGTGCAGCAGCGCGGCGGCCCGCCAGGCCGGGTCGGAGTTCACCCCGAGGCGCGGCGGGTCGACGCGGTGCCGGGCGACGGCGGCGACCAGTGCGGAGAAGTCGTTGACGGTGGGCTGGTCCGGCAGGACCTCTTCATGGCGCTGAAGCAGCCAGGGCACGTCGATGTGGATCACGGGCGCCATGGGTCAGGCGGCCCGCCCTTCGCCCTTGGCGGGCGGTTCGTCGTCGGGGAAAGCGGCGGCGAACTCGTCGGCGTGGGTGGCGAAGAACCGGCGGAAGGCCTCCGCACCCTCCTGCAGGGCCCGGTGACGGGCTATGTCGGCCGCGGCTGCTTCCCGCACGAGCGCCTTCATGGACGTACCGCGCTCCTTGGCGATCTGCCTGAGGTCCTCAAGTTCGCGGTCGCTGAACTCCACGTTGAGAGCTGGCATGCCATCACGGTACCGCTCGGGTACTGACTCGTAAATACCCGCAGGTCACGGCGACCCTCGCAAGGTACCGGGGAGGGCACCGCCCGAGATGTGGGTCACAACGGGCTCTCGGATGTCACATTCCGGGTCCCTGTCCGGCTCGCAGTGGTGAGCACGTCCAAGGGAGGGCCCGCACATGACCCAGATCTCCGTACCCGGCACCGACGCCCCGCTCGACGCGGCGACCGGGGTGTTCGTCGACCACCGCGAGCTGCTGTTCGGCGTCGTGTACAACGTCCTCGGCAGCGTCGCGGACACCGAGGACGTCCTGCAGGAGACCTGGCTGTCCTGGACGGCCCGCGGCGGGGGTGTCCCCCTGGCCGGCGTCGACAACCCCCGCGCCTATCTCGTCCGGGTGGCCGTCAACCACGCGCTGCGCCGCCGTGCCGTGATCAGCCGCCGGCGGGAGACGTACGTCGGTCCGTGGCTGCCCGAGCCGCTGGTCGCCCCGGAGGACACCGGGAGCGCCGAGACCCCGGCCCTGCGTTCCGAGTCGGTGTCGCTGGCGATGCTGGTGGTCCTGGAGTCGCTGACACCGCTGGAACGGGCCGTGTTCGTCCTGGGCGAGGTGTTCGGCTACCCGCACGCCGAGATCGCGGAGATCATCGACCGCTCCCCCGCCGCCGTACGCCAGTTGGCGCACCGGGCCCGGGAGCACGTGCACGCCCGCCGGCCGCGGTACGAGGCACATCCGCGGGTGCGGCGGGAGGCGACCGAGCGGTTCGTGCGGGCGGCGCTCGGCGGGGACATCGCCGAACTGATGGAGGTGCTGGCGCCGGACGTCACGGCGTGGACCGACGCGGGCGGCAAGCGCCGGCGGGCCGGGCTGCGCCCGGTACACGGCCGGGACAAGGTGGCCCGTCTGCTCACCGCCGGGCGGGGTGGCCCGGACCACCCGGTCTGGCGCCACCGGCGCGTCAACGGCGACGACGCGGCGGTGCTGTTCGACGGTGACGCGCCGTTCGCCGTCCTGGTCCTGGACCTCACCCCCCAGGGCGACCGGGTGCGCGGCATCTACGTCGTGGCCAACCCCGACAAGCTCGCCCACCTGCCGAGGGCGGCCGAGTGAAGCGCCGAGCGGAGGTGTCCGGGTGCCGCCTGCGTCTGCCGGGCCCCGCGGGCGGCCGGCGGCGCGGTCAGGCGGCCGGACCGCGCCGCCGGTCAGGAGTGGGCGCGGCAGAACTCCCGGACGGTCCGGTTGAACGGCTCCGGGGCCTCGAGGTTGCTGAGGTGGCCGATGCCCGGGAGCACGACCAGCGTGGCCCGCGGCACCGCTTCGAGGAACTGGTGGGCCACGGGCTCCACGGGAGAGCGGGTGTCGAGTTCGCCCCACAGCAGGAGCGTCGGTACCGCGATCCGCGGCAGCAGGTCCCGCTGATCGGCCTCGACCATGACGGTGAGCTCGGTCCGTACGCTCTGGGGCCGGGTGTCGGCCGACATCACGGACAGCAGGCGTACGGCTTCGGCGGGCGGCTGCCCGGCGAACAGACCCGGCATGGTCGGTGCGAACGCCTCGGCCGGGACCGCGAGCATCCGCTCCGCCCCCTCGACCCGCGACCGCACCTCCGCCGCCGGCAGCGAGCCCTTCCAGCCCGCATAGGTGTCGACGAGGAGCAGCGTCCGGACGAGTGCGGCGTGCTGCCGATAGAGCTCCAGCACGACGGTCCCGCCCCAGGAGGCACCGAGGACGTGGGCGGGTCCGAGGTCCACGTCCTCGATGACGGCAGCCAGGCAGCGGGCGTAGTCCGCCAGCGTGAAGGCGGGCGGGACGTCGGAGGAGCGGCCCGCGCCCGGCTCGTCCCAGGCGACGACGGTGAACTCGTCGGCCAGGTCCTCGGCCTGGGGGCGGAACAGCCGGGCGTCCGCGGTGGCGCCGTGCGCGAGCACGAGGGGCGGGCCCTGGCCCACCCGGTCGTACGCGACCTCGATGCCGTCGACCCGCACCGCTGGCATGACACCAGGCTACGCGCGCGTGCCGAGGGCGTCCTCCCGGGCGGACTCCCCCGGCACGCGGCACCTGCCCGGCCCCTCCGCCTGGCCCCTGCGCCCGGTCCCTGCTCCTGGCCCCTACCCCTGGTCCGCCACGAAGGAGGCCATGCGGGTCAGGGCGGCGTTCCAGTTGATCGTGTGCTCGTTGGTCGACCAGGACTGGATGTCGTCGATGTAGCAGAACTGGCCGACGCAGCCCTGGAGTTTGCTCTGCGCGTAGGGGTCCTGGATGCCGGAGTTCGGCCCGCCCGCGAGGGTGCCCTTCGGCGGGTTGGGCTGGGCGGGGTCCAGCTGGTGGGCGTACCAGCGGCTGTGCTGGTTCTGCGCGCTGACCTCGCCGTAGCCGGTGACGTAGGAGATGTTCAGGGCGTTGCGGCCAAGGATGTAGTCCATGCTCTGCAGCGCGCCGTCCCGGTACTTGGCTGCGCCGGTGATGTCGTAGGCGGTGGCGAGGACGACGGCGTTGTTGAGGACCTGGTGGTTCGAGCCCCAGTCGTAGGTGTTGCCGTCCGGTGCGTACGGCATGCCGTAGGGATGGGCCTTGAGGGTGGCAAGGTAGCGGTCGGCGCCCTCGACGACGGACCTGCGCACCGCGTCGCGGCCGGGCAGCCGGTTCGGCACCGTCGCGAGGTCGAGCCGCCCCGCCGCGCCGGTGCGGGCCCAGTCGAAGCCGAGCGGCTTGAAGAGGTCGGCCGTGTGGACCGGGGACGTCAGGACGTACTCCTGGTACCGCTTCTCCCCGGTGGTCAGGTACAGCTCGGCCGCCGCCCAGTAGAAGTCGTCCGTGACGTCGCTGTCGGGATAAGCGCCGCCGCCGATGCCGTCGCTCTCCGAGGCGAGGCGGTCGGGGTGGGCGAGCGCCGCCGACCAGGCCTTGCGGGCCGCGGCCAGGGCCTTGCCGGCGAACGTCCGGTCGTAGGGCCGGTAAAGACGGGCGGCCTGTGCGGCCGTGGCGGCCAGGTTGAGGGTGGCGGCGGTGGACGGCGGGTGCAGTTCGCGCTTTTGCGGGTCGTCGCCCGGCATCAGCGGCAGGCCGGTCCACTGCTCGTCGTGCATCTTGTGGTGTGCCATGCCGGCCAGCGGCTTGCCGTCGGGCACCTGCATCCTCAGCAGGAACTCCAGCTCCCAGCGAGCCTCGTCGAGGATGTCCGGGACCTTGTTGCCGCTCTCGGGGATGTCGAGCGTGCCGTCCCGGAGCTTGTCCGCCTGCCCGGTGCGGGCGTGCCGGGCGCGCTCGTAGGTGCTGAGCAGCTCCCAGGTGGAGATGCCGCCGTTGACGACGTACTTGCCGTGGTCGCCGGCGTCGTACCAGCCGCCGCTGACGTCGAGGGTGTAGTCGCAGACACCCGGTTGGCAGGGCACGGCGGTGTCGCCCTTGTTGGGCGCCACGCCCACGTGTCCGGCCGGGCGGCCGTAGCCGGGCCGCAGGTCGTCGCGTATCGCGATGCCGCTGCGCTGGGTGTAGTAGTACTTCGCCGAGTCGAGGCGGAGCCGCTCGTAGGCGCTCGCGTCGATGTCGAAGGGCCGGCTGGTCTCACCGTCGGCCACGAGCGTGAGGCCCGAGCCCTTCGTGCGGTAGGCGCCGAAGTCGATCGAGTGGACGTTCTGCCCGGAGGAGGCGTCGACGCCGCGCGGGAGGGTCGTGCCCCGGGCGACCACCTTTCCGTCGGCGTTCTTGAGCTGCCAGGGCAGCTTCGCCGTGGCGTCGGTGACCAGCGTGGCGTTCTTGGGCCCGGCCGGCAGGTAGCCGACCTGGTTGACGCGGACCCGGGGACCGGTGTCGGGCTCGTACGGATCCGGCGCCACCCCGCCGAGCAGCGACACGTCGTCCATGCAGAAGCGCCAGGGTTCCGCGCTGCCGCCGAGCTGGAAGCCGACCTGGCCCTGTGCGGTGTCGACGGGCGAGGTGAAGGTGTAGGAGTAGGTGTCGCCGGAGACGCTGAGCTGCGGCGACACCTCGTGGTACGTGTCGTACGGCGACACCGACAGGCCCACGATCGCCCGCACCGCGTGCCCGGCGGGTGTGCCGGTCGCGCTGAAGGAGAAGCGGTACGACTCCCCCTTCACGAGGGTGATGTCGTTCTGCCCGACGGCGGCGTCCCAGCGGTTGGTGGTGCCGCCGGGGACGTCGGCACAGAGCCGGCCGTCGAAGACGCCCGCGGTGACGTTGGCGGTCGTCCACCAGGGCGCGGTGTCGGTGTCGAAGGTGCCGTTCCTGACCTGCTCGACCTCGTCGGCCCCGGCGGGCTGCGACGGCAGCGCGGCGAGCGCGGTGGTCAGCAGTGCCGTCAGGGACAGCAGGGCGGTTCTGCGTCGTTTCACGTCTGGGCTCCTCCGGGGGGTGCGGGTGGCGCTCGGCGTGGGAGCGCTCCCAGATGCGGACGCAGAACATGCTTGTGGCAGATGTGACGCCCCGTCAACGGTCCGGACAGCACTGGCTGTCGCCGCCGGTCCGGACCGTTGGCGCCGGGGCTCAGGCGGCCGGGGCGTCCAGCCGGCTGATGCGGATCGCTCCGCTGGGCTCGCCGGGGTGGCGGCTCGTCAGGGTGAGCCGGATCCGGGAGCCGCGGAGGGCCTTGAAGGTGATCACGGTGGGGGTGTCGGTGGCGGCCGCCCAGCCGATCTCGGTGCCCCGCGCCGCCTGCCACGCGCGGCCGTTCCACACCGCCACCTCGATCGTCGCGGGCAGGCTGTGCGCGGCGTCCACGGTGAAGGAGACGTCCACCCGGTCGTAGCCGCGGGTGCGCCCGTGGTCGACCGAGACCCAGTCCTCGGCCCGCGCACCGTCGAAGGCCGGCAACAGGGCCGTGGCCTGCTTGAAGAAGCCGTTGGACCAGCCGGTTGCCGGGTCGCCGTCGAGCATGGCGGCGGGGAGGGTGTCGGGGCGGCCGGAGTAGCTCGCGTCCGCGTGCGGGTGACCGACGGGGGCCGGGTGCTCGGGCCCGAAGGCGGGCGGCGCGGTCTCAGCCCGATCTGCGGCCCGGGTGGCCCGTACGGTCACCGTGCCCGCGCGCAGGCCCTCGGCGCGGGCGGTCACTCTCACCGTTCCGGCCTTCGTGCCGGACCGGACGATGGCGAGGGCCTTGCCGTGGAAAGCGGTCCGGGTGCTCGCCTGGTAGCGCTCGGCGCTCTCCTGCCTGCCGTTGTCGAGTCCGGCGAGGGAGCCTCCCGCCACCGTGAAGGACAGCAGGTGCTCCGCGTCGGGCACGACCACTCCGCGCCGGTCGACGACCTCTGCGGTCACGAAGACCAGGGAGCGGCCGTCGGCGGCGACGGACTCGCGGTCCGCGGTGAGGCGTATCGCGTGCGGGGCTCCCGCGGTGCGCAGCACGTCGGTGGCGACCACCTTGCCGCCCCGCCGTGCGACGGCCTTCAGTTCACCCGGTTCGAAGGGCACCCGCCAGGTCAGGTGGAGTTTCCCGGCACTGCCGTTGGGGCTGGTGTAACTGCCGGGGTAGGGACCGTCGGTGAAGGTCTTGTCGTCGCCGGTCGCCTCGGTCGTCTCCAGGTACGGGCGGCCGTCGACGGTCTTCTTGGTGTCGAACCGCCGTACGCCGAGGGACTTCCCGTTGAGGTACAGCTCGACCGTGTCGACGTTCGCGTACGCCCAGACCTCGACCGTGTCGCCCTTGTCGTGGTTCCAGGTCGTGGGCAGCAGGTGGACCATCGGTTCGCTTGTCCACTGGCTCCGGAAGAGGTGGTACATGTCCTTCGGGAAGCCCGCCGTGTCCACCGCCCCGAAGAAGGACGCCTTGACGGGGAAGACGTCGTAGGGCGTGGGTTCGCCGATGTAGTCGATGCCGGACCAGAGGAACTGCCCGGCGAACCACTTGCGGTCCCGGTCCTTCTTGTGGCCGTACTCGCCGCTCATGGTCCAGGAGGCGAGGTTGTTGTCGTAGGAGGAGGTCGCGCGTCTGCCCGGGGTGTGGTTCTCGCCGGTGTTGAGGTGCTCGGGCTCCTGATACGTGCCGCGGGTGGAGGTCTCCGATGAGGACTCGGACTCGAAGAGGAACAGGTGCGGGTAGGCCGCGTGCAGCTGGTCGACCGACTTCGCGGTGTTGTAGTTCAGGCCGAGGCCGTCCAGCTTGGCCAGCATCAGGTCGGCGGCGGAGCCCTTGGCGGGCAGGCGGCGGTACTTGTCGGAGCCGATGACCAGCGGGCGGGTGTCGTCGGCGGCCCTGATCGCCCCGATGATCCGGTCGGCCATGGCGAGACCGGCGGTGGAGGTGGAGTCGGGGACCTCGTTGCCGATGGACCAGCTCAGCACGGCGGGCGAGTTGCGGGCCGCCAGCACCATCTCGGTGGCGTCCTTCTCGCACCACTCGTCGAAGAAGCGGCCGTAGTCGTACGGGTTCTTGCCGGTGCGCCAGCAGTCGAACGCCTCCACCAGCATGACGATGCCGAGCTCCTCGCAGACCTGGACCACCTCGGGTGCGGGCGGGTTGTGGGAGGTGCGCAGGGCGTTGACACCCATGGAGCGCATGATCTCCAGCTGCCGCCGGACGGCGTCGATGCTCACGGCGGCGCCGAGTGCGCCCAGGTCGTGGTGGAGGTCGACGCCCTTGATCTTGTGGTGGGTGCCGTTGAGGGAGAAGCCCTCGTCCGGGTCGAAGCGGAAGGTGCGGAAGCCGAAGACCGTGCGGTAGGTGTCGGTGGTTCGGCCGCCGACGCGCAGTTCGGTGTGCAGGGTGTAGCGGTGGGGTGTGGCCAAGTCCCACAACTGCGGATTCCTGACCGTCAGTTCGTGGTTCTCGGTGTGCTCACCGGTGACGGCAGCGGTGGTGGAGGTACGGGCGACCGTCCGTCCCCTGCGGTCGACGATCCGGGAGACGACCTCGACGTCCGCGCCCTCGCCGGAGGCGTTGACGACGGAGGTGGCCACCCGTACGACGGCCCGCTCGGCGGAGACCTCCGGTGTGGTGACGCGGGTGCCCCAGCGGGCCACGTGCACCGGCTCGGTGATCACCAGGCGGGCCTCGCGGTAGATGCCGCTGCCCGAGTACCAGCGGCTGCTGGGGAGCCGGTTGCGGACCTCGACGGCGATCACGTTCTCGGTGGTGCCGTCGGTGTGCACCAGGTCGGTGAGGTCGAGGGCGAAGCCGGTGTAGCCGTAGGGATGGCGGCCGGCCTCCGTGCCGTTGCAGTAGACGGTGGAGTCCATGTAGACGCCGTCGAACTCCACCGAGACGCGCTTGCCGGCGAGGGCGGGCGGCAGGGTGAAGGCCAGGCGGTACCAGCCCAGGCCGCCGGGCAGGAAGCCGGTGCCGCTGGTGGTGCCGTGTTCGGTGGTGGGGGTCTGCTCGATGCTCCAGTCGTGCGGGACGGCCGTCTCGCGCCATCCGGAGTCGTCGTAGCCGGGACGGTGGGCGTCGGCGTAGGCGCCGGTCGGGTCGGTGATGCCGCCCGGGTTCACCAGCGCGAAGCGCCAGCCGTCGCGCAGCGCCACCGTCCGGCGGCCGGGCGCGCCGCGGACTTCCCCGGCGGCCCATGCCTCCGGGGCACCGGGCAGCGCTCCGGCCGCGGGCGTGGCAGCGGTGGCGAGCAGGACCGATCTACGCGTGACCGACATGGAACTCTCCCTCACAAGGGCCCAGAAGTACTCACAACTGATCGTGACCAAACAGATTCTGTCGAGGCGTCATACCCGGACGTCAAGGGTGCGGCGGGTTCCTTCTGCCCTGGCGATCACTTCGGCCGGATGTGCGCCTCGCCCCGTGCCGGGAAGGCGGCACGGGGTTACCGATCCACGCCGGGCGCCTACGGACTACGCTGGAACTCAACTGACTTCCCTGTTCACTGTGAGTGTCCGTATGGAGTCGCGACGATGAGTCCGGACGAGCCGTTCGACGATGGCGTGGCCGCCCGCGCCGTCATCGCCGTCGACGGCACGCTCACCGAGTGGAGCGAGGGCGCCCGCCGTCTGCTGGGACATACGGCCGACGAGGTCGTGGGCCGCCCGGCCGCCGCGCTGCTGGCCGACGGCGCGGACCCGCCGTCCGTGCGGGACGGCTCTCGCTGGAGCGGCACACTCACTCTGCGTCATCGCGACGGCCACCCGGTGTCCCTGTGGGTGCTCGCCCACCGCAGGCCGCCCGACGGAGCCGAGGCGACCGACTGGCTGGCGGTGTCCCCGCCGGAGGTCGCCGACCAGGGGCTTCCCGACGACCCGCTGGTGCGCATGGCGCTGACGCAGTCGCCCTGCGCCACGATGATCTTCGACGAGCGGCTGCGGCTGCGCGGCGTCAACGAGGCCATGGCGGACCTTCTGGGACTGCCCGCCGGGCGGTTGCTGGGCCTGAAGCCCACCGACATCGGCAGCCGGCCGCAGAACGCCGAGTTCGAGGAGTATCTGCGCCGGGTACTCGACACCGGTGGGCGGCAGGAGATGCAGACCTACATGAAGGCGACCGGTGAGAGCCGGGGGGCCCACGCCTGGCTGGCCAGGCTGGCCCCGCTCACCGACGGCACCAGCCGGGTGCGCGGTGTGTGCGTGACGGCCCACGACTTCTCCGACCAGTACCGCTCGCGGGAGCGGCTGCTGCTGGTCAACGAGGCGAGCGTGCGCATCGGCACCACCCTCGACGTCACCCGAACGGCCCAGGAGCTGGCGGACGTGTGCGTTCCGGCGCTCGCCGACTTCGTCAGCGTCGACCTGCTCGACCCGCGGGAGCTCGCCGGCGAACCCGCCGGGCCGCCCATCCCGCCCCTGAGTCTGCGCCGGTCCGCCCACCGGTCGGTCAACAAGGGCAGCCCGGAGGCCGTGGCCAAGCCGGGGCAGGTGGACGTCTACCCGGAGAACTCCCCGCAGGCCGCCTCCCTGATGGCCGGGCACACGGTCGTGGCCTCGGGCGCGTCGGGCGACCTCGAGCGGTGGCTGTCCTGGGACCCGGCGCGATTCCAGCGGATACAGGAGTACGGCATCCACTCCACGATGTCCGTCCCGCTCCAGGCCCGGGGCGCGACCCTCGGCGTGGCGGTCTTCACCCGTTTCCGGCGCCCCGAGGCCTTCACCCCCGACGACGTGCTGCTGGCCGAGGAGGTCACGGCCCGGGCCGCCGTCTGCATCGACAACGCACGCCGCTACTCCCGTGAGCGTGAGACGACCCTCACGCTCCAGCGCAGCCTGCTGCCCCGCACCCTGCCGCGCACGGCGGCGGTGGAGGCCGCCTCCCGCTACCTGCCGGCCACCCGCTCCGGCGTGGGCGGCGACTGGTTCGACGTGATTCCGCTGTCGGGGATGCGGGTCGCCATGATCGTGGGCGACGTCGTCGGCCACGGCATCCAGGCGTCGGCCACGATGGGCCGGCTGCGCACCGCCGTCCGTACGCTCGCCGACATCGACCTGGCGCCGGACGAACTGCTCACACACCTCGACGACCTCGTCGTCCGGCTGTCGGAGGAGTCCGGTGGGGGCGACGGCACCGGAGAGGTGGGCGCGACCTGCCTGTACGCGGTGTACGACCCCGTGTCACGGCGCTGCACCCTGGCCCGGGCCGGGCATCCCCTGCCCCTGCTGGTGCCGCCGGGCGGCCCGGCCCACCAGCTTGATCTGCCCTCGGGGCCACCGCTGGGAGTCGGGGGGCTGCCGTTCGAGTCCGCCGAGGTGGAGCTGCGCGAGGGCAGTGTGCTGGCCTTCCACACGGACGGGCTGCTCGTGAGCCGCGAGCGGGACGTCGACACGAGCGGCCGGATGCTCCGTGAGGCCCTGTCGGCTTCCTCCGGCTCCCTGGACGAGACCTGCGACCGCGTGCTGAACACCCTCCTCCCGCCGGGCGGTTCCACCGACGACGTGGCCCTGCTGCTGGCCCGCACCCGCGGCCTGCCGACCGCCCAGGTCGCCACCTGGGACATCCCCGCCGACCCGGCACTGGTGGCCCCCATCCGCAAGCAGGTCGTCGACCAGTTGGAACGCTGGGGGCTGCTCGAAGCCACGTTCACCGTCGAGCTGGTGGTCAGTGAGCTGGTCACCAACGCCATCCGCTACGGCGCCCCGCCCATCCGGCTGCGGCTGATCCATGACGCGGCCACGCTGATCTGCGAGGTGTCCGACACCAACCACACGGCACCGCACCTGCGCAGGGCGAAGACCTGGGACGAGGGCGGCCGCGGTCTGCTCCTGGTCGCCCAGCTCACCCAGCGGTGGGGCAGCAGGCACACCGGCGAGGGCAAGACGATCTGGGCGGAGCTGGCCCTGCTCGGCGACGAGCTCTGAGCACCCGCCCGGCGCCCACGGACGATCCGGAGGGAGCGGCCTGCTCGACGCCGAGCGAAGCGCCCGGTCGCGAGCCGGCGGACGATCCCGACGGGAGCCGGTCTGCTCGACGGCCAAAAGCCTGGTGCACGGTCACAGGTCGCGGACCGTCCCGGCAGGAGCCGGTCTGCCCGACGGCCGGATGTGAGCGCGCGCTCCGCGCCGGCCCAGGCGGGCGGCCCGCGTCGGTCGGTGCCCCCGACGGCGTCCGTGACCAGGTCCGGCCCCTACCCGGTGCGGGGCTCGCGAAGGTTCTCTTACCAGCGCCTGGTTTCATGGGCGGGCACGCCCAGCTCACGCTCCGGAGGACCCCGCCCTGAACGCCCCGCTCGCCGAAGTCCTGTCCGTGACGCTGCTGGCCGCCGTGCTCGTCTGGGCCGTCGCCCGCCCGAAGGGCCTGCCCGAGGCCGTGCTGGCCGTGCCCGCCGCCGGGCTGGCCGTCGCCCTCGGGGTGATCTCACCGGAGCACGCCTGGGAGGAGATCCAGCGGCTCGGGCCCGTGGTCGGCTTCCTCGCCGCCGTGCTGGTGCTCGCCCACTTCTGTGACGTCGAAGGGCTCTTCACCGCCTGCGGGGCGTGGATGGCCCGCTGGGCGGCGGGGCGCCCGACCCGGCTGCTGACCGCGGTATTCGCGCTGGCGTCCGTCATCACGGCCGTCCTCAGTCTGGACGCCACGGTCGTCCTGCTGACTCCGGTGGTGCTCGCCACCGCCACCCGCATGGGCGTGCAGGCGCGGCCGCACCTGTACGCGTGCGCCCATCTGTCGAACACCGCCTCGCTGCTGCTGCCGGTGTCCAATCTCACCAATCTGCTGGCCTTCACCGCGAGCGGGCTGACCTTCACCCGCTTCGCGGCCTTGATGACATTGCCCTGGCTGGTCGCCATCGCCGCCGAGTACCTGGTGTTCCGCCGTTTCTTCGACGACGAACTCGCGGCGCCCGAGCCCACCGCCGACCCCGCCCCGCGTCCCGAACCGCTCCCGCTGTTCGCCCTCGTCACCGTCGGCTGCACGCTCGCCGGGTTCGTCGTCGCCTCCGCCGTGGGGATCGCCCCGGCCTGGGCGGCGACGGCCGGTGCGCTGGTGCTGGCCGGGCGGGCGCTGGTGCGGCGCCGGGCCACGCCGCTCACGGTGGTCAGGTCGGCGCAACCGGCGTTCCTGGCGTTCGTGCTCGCGCTCGGCGTCGTCGTGCGCGCGGTCGTCGACCACGGGCTCGCCGACGCGCTCCGGCACGTCCTGCCCGACGGCTCGGGGCTGCTGACACTGCTGGGCGTGGCCGCGCTGGCTGCCGTCCTGGCGAACCTGATCAACAACCTGCCCGCGGTGCTGGTGCTGCTGCCCCTGACCGCCGGGTCCGGTCCCGGTGTCGTGCTGGCGGTGCTGCTCGGTGTGAACATCGGCCCCAACCTGACCTACGCCGGATCGCTGGCGACCCTGCTGTGGCGGCGGATCGTCCAGCAGGGCGGGCACCGGGTCGGGCTCGGCGAGTTCACACGGCTCGGGTTGCTCGCCGTACCGGCCGCGCTGGTGTCGGCCGTGGCCGCCCTGTGGCTGTCGCTGACCGTCGTCGGCACCTGAGCCCACGCCCGGTCAGCGGCGGCCGTATCCGTGGCCGGGATAGCCGTAGCCGGGGTTGCCGTACCGGCCGTCGGAGTCGCAGTAGTAGCCGTAGCGGTAGCAGGACGAGTCGGTGGCGGCGGGGCTGCTCGGCGTCGGCTCAGGAGCCGAGGAGGCCGGGGGCGGGGTCGGGGTGGGCTCGGGCGTCTTGGACGGTGTGGGAGCCGGGGCCGGTGCGGGCGCCGAGCGGGGTGCCGGAACGGTGGCGTTCCAGTTGACGGCCTGCATCTTGAGGTCGGCCTTGGAGGTGTCGATCACCCACCCCTGGACCTCGTCGTCCGTCCGGGCCTTGAGGACCAGCGATCCGGAGCCGTCGGTCGCCGCCGGGGCCAGGGCGAGGTCCTGGTCCCACCGTGGCACGAGGGCGCCCTGCAGGGTGAAGTCGTAGCGGATGTTCTTCGGGTCCGGCCGGGAGGTGCCCGCGCAGGGGGCAAGCCGGACCGAGTAGCCGAGCTGCGAGTCCAGGCACAGGTCCGGCGCTGCGCCGTTGCGCAGCAGTCCGTCGGTCTCGTACGTCCACTGCTGGGCGGCGTCCGCGGAGCAGGTCGTCAGCTCGGCCTCGCCGCCCTCGACGGCCTTCTTGCCGTCGATGCCGACGCACAGGTCCGAGGCCACGTTGTGCAGCCGGCCGCGCAGGGCTCCCTGCCGTGCGTCGCCCGTGCCGGTCCGGGAGGGGTCGGTGTTCCCGTCGCCGGCGTCCGGGCCGGGTGCCTCCCCGGCGGGTCGGTCCGCGCCGGCCGGGGCGTTGTCACCGGAGTCGCCGGTGGACCACAGGACCAGCGGCAGGACGACGAGGCCGCCGACGGTCAGGATGCCCGCGGTGAGGTTGCGCCGCCGGGCGAGACGGCGGGCCGCCTTGTGAGCGGACCTGGCCGACCTCCGGGCGGCGGTGCGGGAGCCTTCGGGCCGCTGGGCCGGGGTCAGGGTCTTGGTCGGCAGGGTGCGGCCCGCGTCGGCCGCACCCCGTGCCGTGTCCCAGGCCGGGTCGCCGCTCTCGGCCCTGGGAACGGGCGGGGGTACGGCCCCGGGGCCCCCCGGCTCGGTGAACGACTCCCCGACCGCACCGGCGAGCGCGACCGGGTCCGGGAACACCTCACGCCCTTGGCCGTCCGGCCCTGGAGAAACCTCACGCGCTGCATGCGGCGGTGCGGGGAACACCTGACCCGCAGTGCGAGCCGGGGCGACAGGACCCATTCGCACCACGCCGGCCGGATCCGCAAGGCCCTCGCGCGCCCCGAGGGCGGAATCCGTCACGCCCTCGCGCGCCGCACCGACCGGGTCCGGAATGATCTCGTACGCCATACCGGCCGGCTCCGGGAAGACCTCACGCGCCAGGGCCACCGGATCCGGGAACAGCTCGCGCGCCGCGGCGGCCGGGGCCCCGGCCGCGGCCGCACCGGCCACTCCCCCGAGCCGCTCGCGCGCCGCGGTGCGCCCACCCCCGGCGTGATCCCCCGCCTCGCTGATCCGGCTCTCCGCATAATCCCGCCCGCCCCAGCCCAGCACCCCTTCCGACAGGGCGACGCCGAGGGCGTGGTTGAACTGGTCGAGCTGGTCCGCTGCGACACTGCAGTGCCCGCAGCCCTCGATATGCGCGCGTAGATCGGGATCGATGTCGAGGCCCCCACGCCGGTACGTCACGTCGAGCAGGCGCAGATAGCGCCGGCACTCCTCGTCGGGGGCCAGTTCACGGTGGAGCTGGAGGCACTCCTCACGCAGCCGGTCCCGGGCCCGGTCCAGTTCGACGCGCGCGCCCTCCTCGTCCAGGCCGAGCAACGCGGCCGGGGACTCGAGCGGTTCGGCCTCGACCTCGACGTGCCACAGCAGGCAGCGGGCGGACTGGGGCAGCCGCTGGAAGGCCCCGGACAGCAGGCGCCGGTGCCGCGACGGCAGCAGACGGGAAGCGGGCCGTTCCCCCTCGCCGGTGCCGGCCAGCAGCTCCGGGTGGAGCATGTCGCACCGGTGGTCGCCCGCCCACTCGGCCGCGATCCGCCGCACGGTGACGAGCAGATGGGACCGCCACGCCGAGGTCGGGCCGTTCTGCCGGATGGTTTCCCCGAAGAGCCGGGTGAAAGCCGCGGTGGTGAGCATGCCCGCGGAGCGCGGACCGTCGGTGCACAGCCGGGCGTAGGCGAAGGCCGCCTCCCAGTGCCGGTCCAGCAGTTCGCCGACGGGGTGGAGCGCCGGCGTCGCCCCGGTCCACTTCCTGAGCTCCGCGCTCAGTTGCTCGTCCGTCGCGCCGAACCCGCCGGGCGAGGCCGGGAAATTCGACGGGCCTGCGTCTTTCACGGCTGCATTCCTCTCAAGGACATGCGGAATAAAGTCCGTACCAAGGGGTATGCCGACCGGCGGCCGCGCGCATACGAAAGAAAGACGTGTGGGGGCACGCCGACAAGGCACACCTTTGCACAGGTCAGGGGACGGGAACAAGAGATCTTGCGGTTTCGCGCATTGCGTGGACCGGCGGCGCCTTTTGACAAGAAGTCAGCCAGTGGCGTGAAAGGCATTTCCGTGCAGCCTCCCCCTTTCTTTACGGCTGACATTTACCCGCCCCGCCGGTCGCCCGGGAACCATTGAGTCACCCCCTGAGCACCAGCTCACACGGTCGGCGGCGTTTGGGCACCGGCCCTTTCGGGTCTGCGGCGGAACCAATGGCGGTGCTCAGCCGGGCCGACCGCCGTGTGTCGTGCGGTACTCCCCGGGCGGTGCCCCGTAGCGCTCGCGAAAGGCGCGGTTGAAGTGGAACGGGCTGATGAAACCCGAGGCCAGCGCGACGCGTTCCACCGGCAGGTCGGTGCTCTCCAGCAGCCGGGCGGCATGGCGCAGCCGCGCCTCACGCAGGGCACGCATGGGCGAGCGGCCGAGCTGGCTGCTGAACAGGTGGGCGAAGCGGGACGGCGACAGCGCGACGCCCTCGGCGAGCGAGCGGACGGTGTGCGGGGCGCCCGGGTCGGCGTCGATCAGATCCTGTGCGCGACGGATCCGTGCGTCGAGGCCGGGCCGGGGAGCCGTCGGCCGGGCGGCGGCGGTGGTGAGGAGGACGATCTCCTCCAGTGCGCACAGGGCGAGTTCGCGGGCAGCGCTGCCGTGGGCCACGGCGACCTGTCCCGCCGGGGGCGGCCCGCCGGGCGGTGCTTCGGTGCCGGTCCAGCGGGCGTCGGCGTGCATCCGCCGGAACGCCGTCCCGATGCGACCGTGCACCCCGGCCGGAGCGGAGGTGACCACGTACATCCCGTGACCGGTGTCGTACGGCCGCAGCCAGGCGGCCCAGGACGGGCGGGCCTGGCAGTGCGCCCACCAGAAGCGCCAGTGCCGGGCGCCGGGCTCGACGCCGTAGCCGTGCGGGACGCCCGGGGCGAGCACGACCAGTGCGCCCGCGCCGGCCGAGGTGTGCGCACCGCCCTGCCAGAGCCGGCCCCGGCCTCCGGTGGTCCAGGTGAAGAGCCAGCTCGCGGAACCCTGCGGGCGGTTGACACCGTACCCGGGCGGTTGGTCGAAGTGGCCCAGCACGACCAGCCCGGCCGGCGGCGCGGGATCCCCGGCGGTCGCTGTGTTCACGGGCTCCCCGGCGCTGCCGGTGTGTCCCGTCGCAGCAGTCGGGGGCAATCGGTCAGCACGCACGGGCATCCTCCTCGGTGGCCTCACGGCCTAGCGTTTGCGACCGAGGACACCCGACCGAGGAGTACGTTCATGACAGTCACGGGCAAGGGCGCCGTCGGCGCATCCATCGTGGACCCCGAAGCGCTCCGGCGGTACCGGGAGGAGTTCGAGAGCCACGGTTTCACGGTGGTGCGGGGGCTCTTCGGGGCCGACGAGATCGACCGGCTGTGCGGGGAGTTCGCGGCACTGCGGGCGGCCGGTCCGGTGCCCGGGCACTTCGAGCCGCGCGCGGTGGACGGGCCCGAGGTGGACCCCCTGCACGTGTGGCCCCGGGTGATGCACCCGCACGAGATCAACGGCCTCGCACGCGGGGTCCTGCTCGACGCCCGGCTGCGGACGGTTCTGGAGGCGCTGCTCGGGGAGGAGGTGCTGGCCGCGCAGAGCATGTTCTACTTCAAGCCGCCGGGGGCCCGGGGCCAGGCGCTGCACCAGGACAACTTCTACCTCAGGGTGGAGCCGGGCACCTGTGTCGCGGCGTGGGTGGCCTGCGACGTGATCGACCGGGAGAACGGCGGGCTGGAGGTCGTGCCGGGCACACATCGCATGGACCTGTTCTGCCCTGAGCAGGCCGACGCGGACGTGTCCTTCGCCCGGGAGTACGTTCCGCCGCCGGCGGGGCTGGCGCCGGTGCCGGTGGACATGGCGCCGGGCGACGTCCTGTTCTTCAACGGGAGCCTGGTGCACGGATCGCAGCCGAACCGTGCGGCCGAGCGGTTCCGGCGGTCGTTCATCGGGCATTACGTGGGCCGGTCGGCGGAGCGGATCGGGCGGTTCTACCGGACGCTGGCGATGAGCGGGGCGAGGGTGGAGCTGGCGGAGAGCGAGGGGGCGGGCCCCTGCGGAACGGAGTTCGCGCCGCAGGGGCCCCACTGACCTTCGGGACGTCGCGTTCAGTGCCCGGCGATGGGGTGGGGGCCGTACGGGCTCTGGAGTTCCTCCAGCTCCTTGTCGCTCAGCCGGATCTCCACCGCGGCCACCGCGTCCTCCAGATGACCGGGCTTGGACGCGCCGATGATCGGGGCGGTCACCGTGGGCTGGTGGAGCAGCCAGGCGAGGGCGACCTGCGCGCGGGAGACGCCCCGCTCACCTGCGATGCGGGTGACCGCCTCGACGATGGTGCGGTCGCCCTCCTGGTACAGGCTGCTGCCGAAGGGGTCGGTCTCGCTGCGCTGGGTCGTGGTGTCCCAGTCGCGGGTGAGGCGGCCGCGGGCGAGCGGGCTCCAGGGCAGGACGCCCACGCCCTGGTCCGCGCACAGGGGGAGCATCTCGCGCTCCTCCTCGCGGTAGATCAGGTTGTAGTGGTTCTGCATGGAGACGAAGGGGGTCCAGCCGTTCAGACGGGCGGTGTACTGCATCTTGGAGAACTGCCAGGCGTACATCGAACTGGCGCCGATGTAGCGGACCTTGCCCGCCTTGACGACGTCGTGCAGGGCCTCCATCGTCTCCTCGACCGGGGTGTGCGGGTCGAAGCGGTGGATCTGGTAGAGGTCGACGTAGTCGGTGCCGAGGCGGGTGAGGCTCTGGTCCAGCTCGGTCATGATCGCCTTGCGGGACAGTCCGCCGCCGTTCGGCCCGGGCCGCATGCGGCCGTGCACCTTGGTCGCGAGGACGATGTCGTCGCGGTGGGCGAAGTCGCGCAGGGCTCGGCCGACGATCTCCTCGCTGGTGCCGTCGGAGTAGACGTTGGCCGTGTCGAAGAAGTTGACGCCCGCGTCGAGGGCCTGGCGGATCAGTGGGCGCGAGGCCTCCTCGTCTAGGGTCCATTCGTGGGTGCCGCGGTCGGGCAGCCCGTAGGTCATGCACCCCAGACAGATCCGTGAGACGTCCAGGCCCGTCGAACCGAGCTTCACGTACTGCATCGTTGTTGCTCCTGCCTGTGGGAAGGTTCCACGGGGAGCGTACGTCTTCGTGTGCGCTCGAAGGCGAGTCCGGGTTGGCCTGCTGACGGACCGTCCGCGTGCGGTGCGGGACCGGTCCGTCAGCGGTGTTCGACCAGGTCCAGGGCTCGCTTCCACCCGAACTCCGGCCGCCCGCCGTCCTGTCCCCCCTCTCCCGCGTACGGCTCTGCGAACCGCACGCCCATCCCCCGCAGCCGTTCGAGGCTGTCCCCGTAGGCAGGGTGGGCGGCGAGGGCGTCCGCCACGCACGGCAGAACGGCGATCGGCACCCCGAGCCCCACGGCCTCGCACAGGGTGCCCAGGGCGAGGGTGTCGGCGATGCCGGCCGCCCACTTGTTGACGGTGTTGAAGGTGGCGGGGGCGACCACCACGGCATCGGGCGCCGGGAACGGGCGGGGCTCGCCTGGCGTGCGCCAGGCGGAGCGTATGGGGCGGCCCGTTCGGGCCTCGACGGCGGCGGTGTCGAAGAAGCCGTTCATGGCGACGGGCGACGCTATGACGCCCACCTCCCAGTCCCGTTCCTGCGCGGCGGCGATCAGTTCGCCGACGTCCGCGGCGATGCCGGCGGCGCAGACGACGACGTAGAGGAAGGGCTTGCGGGTGGCCTGTTCGGTCATCCCGGAAACCCTAGCGACTCCCCCGGGCCATCGGACGGGAAAGATGTCTTCGCGTTCCGACTCCGGCCGGGACCGAAGAAGCGGCGCTCGTCCTCGATCGGCACGTCGTCGATGCCCCGCGGCCGGGCCGCGGGAGGCGGCCCGGCGACTCCTGGACGCCGGGCGAGATCCGGGGTCAGCTCACGGTCCCGACACGGTGATGGCACCGACCGGGCAGGCGCGGGCCGCTTCCCTCAGCAGCGGGCTGCCGCTGTCCTCGCCGCCGGGCAGCAGGGTGCTGTATCCCTCGTCGTCCTGGGTGAAGACGTCCGGGGCGGTCAGGGCACACTGGCCCGCGCCGATGCAGACGTCCTTGTCGATGTCGATGTGCATGTGGACGGGCCCTTACCAGGTCACGGGGAGTTCCAGCATCCCCTGGATGGTGTCGCCCGGCTTGAAGGGGATCTCCTCGGCCGGGGCGGCCAGGCGCAGGCCTGGCAGCCGGTCGAAGAGGCTGTGCAGGGCGATCTCCAGCTCGGCGCGGGCGAGGTTCTGGCCGAGGCACTGGTGGATGCCGAAGCCGAACGCGACGTGATGACGGGCCGGGCGGCTCCAGTCCAGCCTGTCCGGTTCGGGGTAGACGGTCTCGTCGCGGTTGATGACGGAGGTCGCGAAGACCACGCCCTCGCCCTTGCGGATCGTCGTCCCCGCCACCTCGATGTCCTCGACGGCCAGGCGCAGCATGCCGTCGGCGATCGACAGCATCCGCATCAGCTCCTCGACCGCGGCCGGCAGCAGCCGCGGATCCGCACGCAGTTCGGCGAGCCGCTCGGGGTGCTGGAGCAGGGTGAAGGTGCCGAGCGAGATCATGTTCGCGGTCGTCTCGTGGCCCGCGACCAGCAGGATGAGGGCCATGGCGGTCAGACCCTCGCGGTCGAGGTCGCCCTCGCGCAGCTGCCGGTGCACCAGGTCGTCCAGCAGGCCGGTGCCCGGGTCCCGCTGTTTGCGGTCGATCAGTTCGCCGAAGTACGTCTCCAGCCGGTGGCGGGCGTCGAGTACGTCGGCGGTCTCCGGGCCGCGCAGCAGCCGTCGCGACTGGGCCTCGAAGAAGTCGTGGTCGGTGTAGGGGACGCCGAGCAGGGCGCAGATCACCATGGACGGCACGGGCAGCGCGAAGGCGCTCACCAGATCCGCGGGCGGACCCTGGGCGATCATCGCGTCGAGCCGCTCGTCCACGATCTGCTGGATGCGTGGCCGGAGTTCGACGGCCCGCTTGAGAGTGAAGTCCCCGACGACCATGCGCCGCTGGGCTCGATGCTCGGGGTCGTCGACGCCCAGCAGGGCCGTTCTGCGGTTGCGGATCCCGGCGAAGCGCTTGGTGGGGGCGGGGAAGCCGGGCCGGTCGCGATTGGACGACAGGCGCGGGTCGGCCAGCAGGGCACGGGCGATTGCGTGCCCGCTGACGAGCCAGGCCTCGCGGCCGTCGAAGAGGGTGATCCGGGTCAGGGGGCGTTCCGTGCGCAGCGCGTCGTAGGCGGCGGGCGGGTGGTAGGGGCAGGTCCGGCTCTGGGGGAACGCGACGGGTGCGGTCGTGTCCGTCATGAAGACCTCGCAGACGAGTAGTGCGTCATGCCGATCTTCATTAGATGCCTCAGGCACCTATGGTGCGACGCGAAGTTCGGCCAGATCGCCGACGCCGGCAACATGGCCGGAGAATGCCGTCCTCCCGTTCGACCGACGGGCGGGAGGAGGGTGACCCTGGATCGGCGCCCCTCCCGGAGCCCGGGCGCGGGGCGCCCGATGCGAAAACCGGTTGTCGGCACGGCGGGGCAAGCCGCAGGATCCGGCCATGCCTACGTTCACTGTTCGCCTGCCGCTGTCCGCCGCCGCCTCTGCCGCGCGCCGACAGCAGCAGTCCGGCCGCCGCGGAGGACCGACGCCGCCCCGGTCATGACGGCCGCGCTGGTCGCGGGGCTCCTCGCCGGGTACGGCATCGCCGTACCGGTAGGGGCCGTCGGGACCTACCTCGTCTCCCTCACCGCCCGCACCACCTTGCGCACCGGCGTCTGCGCCGCCCTGGGCGTCGCCACCGCCGACGGGCTCTACGCCCTCGCGGCCACCCTGGGGGGCACGGCCCTGGCCGCCGCGCTGCGGCCCGTGCTCGGGCCGCTGCGATGGGTCTGCGTGCTGGTGCTGCTCGTACTGGCGGCACGGGGCGCGGTGGCCGCGGTACGCGAGTACCGCGGCCACCGGCCCGCCACCCGGTCGGCCCCGGTTCCCCCGAGCCCCGCGCGGGCCTATCTGGGTCTGCTGGGCATCACCCTGCTGAACCCCACCACCGTCGTCTACTTCGCCGCCCTCGTGCTCGGTTCCCGGGCCACGGGCCCGGCCGGCCCCGTGGAGCAGGGCGTGTTCGTGGTGGCCGCCTTCGCCGCCTCCGCGAGCTGGCAGGTGCTGCTCGCCGGGAGCGGGGCACTGCTGGGCCGGGCGCTGACCGGCCGCCGGGGGCGGCTGGCGACGGCGTGGGTGGCGAGCGGGGTGATGACAGCGCTGGCCGTACGGATGGCGCTCGCACCGGGATGAGGTCCGCGTCCGGCCGGATCCCGCGGGTGCGGATGATTCCCCGGGGCACCGGTGTTGATGGCAGGTGGCGATGAGCCACGGACGCGACGATGGGACGGATGCCATGCCTCTCGAAGGCGAGTACGAACCCAGCCCGACACAGTGGGTGCGCAACCAGGTGGAACTGTACGAGAGCTCCGGTGGTACCGAAGGGACGACGCTGCAGGGCTCGAAGATGCCGGTCGTCGTCCTGACCACACGAGGTGCCAGGAGCGGGAAACTGCGCAAGACACCGGTGATGAGGGTCGAGCACGAGGGGCGCTACGCCGCGGTGGCCTCCCTCGGCGGGGCGCCCAAGCACCCCGTCTGGTACTTCAACATCCTCGCCCACCCGCACGTGGAGCTCCAGGACGGGCCGGTGAAGCAGGACATGACCGCACGTGAGGTCACCGGCGAGGAGAAGGCGGCCTGGTGGGAGCGGGCCGTCGCGGCGTACCCGGCGTACGCCGACTACCAGAAGAAGACGGACCGTGAGATACCGGTCTTCGTCCTGGAGCCGACCGAGGGCGGCTGACAGCGGGCCGGCTGCCCTGCGCGGGCAGCCGGCGGACCGTACCTGCAGTCGACGCAGGTGCGGACAGCCGGGCCGTGCGAGCAGGCGGCGGAACGCCTGCCGGCAGCCGACGGACCGTGCGTGACGGCAGTCGGCGAAAAATCTTTCGCCCCGGGTGTGTGAACCGGCCGCGTCGGGGCACGCGAGGTTCAGGCCCCGCCGCGCTCCCCCGTCGCGGCGGGGCTTTCCGCTGCCTCGCGGGCGGGACGGTCGGTCACGTCGAGGAAGATCTCGTCGGCCTCGGGCACCGTGGAGGCGATGGATCGCTTGATGCGCACGGCGACCTCCTCGACGCGCTCGCTGTCCAGGCCGGGCACCAGGTCGATGCGGGCGGCCACCAGGGCCGTGTCCAGTCCGGTCTTCATCGTGAACAACGCCTCCACGCTGTCGATCTCCGGCTGTGCCCGCAGCAGCGCGCAGATCCGCCCGCTGGACTCGGGGTCGGCCGCCTCGCCGATCAGCTGGTCGCGGGCGTCGCTGCCCAGCCGGAAGGCCACGAAGACCAGCAGCACCCCGATCGCGATCGAGGCCGACGCCTCCCACACCGCCTGGCCGGTAACCATGTGCAGCGCCATGCCGACCATGGCCAGGGTGACGCCGAGCACGGCGGTGCCGTCCTCGGCGACGACCGTCCGCAGGGCCGGATCGCGCAGCCCGGCACCCGCACCGCCCTGCCGTCGCACCTGGTAGAGGGCCCTCAGCAGCGAGCCGCCCTCCGCGAGGAGGGCGACGCCGAGCACGATCAGACCGGCCACATAGCCGCTGAGCTTCTCCTCCGTCTCGCTCGTCAGGGCCTCGAAGCCCTGGAAGAACGAGAAGCAGCCGCCCATGACGAAGATCCCGACGGCCGCGAGGAGCGACCAGAAGAACCGCTCCTTGCCGTACCCGAAGGGATGACGCCGGTCGGCGGGGCGGCGGCTGCGGCGCAGGGCCGCGAGCAGGAACACCTCGTTCAGGCTGTCGGCCACCGAGTGGGCCGCTTCGGACAGCAGGGCCGGTGACCCCGCCGCCAGGCCGCCGATGGCCTTGGCCACGGCGATCACCAGATTGGCCGCGAGCGCCACCAGCACCGTGACGCGCGTCTTGTGATCACTTCCTTCATCAGTCACCCACGCCGATTGCCCCGGTCGGGGGTACTCACACCGTGCCGTCCACGGAAAACGGGGAACGCGTTCACCAGGGTCCCCGTAAGGCAAGGAGGTCACCCCCATGAGCCGCGACGACGGCGACGACGGCAACACCGGCTACGGCAGGAGGGCGTTCAAACGGTCCAAGGCACACTTCGCGGACCGGATCACCGCGGACGGCCGGGACGGCTGGCCGGCGGAGGCCGGGCGCTACCGTCTGGTCGTCAGCCGTGCCTGCCCGTGGGCGAGCCGGTCCCTGGTGTCCCGGCGGCTGCTCGGCCTGGAGGACGCCCTGTCCCTGGCCGTCGCCGACCCGATCCAGGACGACCGCAGTTGGCGTTTCACCCTCGACGAGGAGGGCCGCGACCCGGTTCTCGGCATCCGCTACCTGAGTGAGGCCTACGACCGCCGGGAGAGCGACTACCCGGGCGGCGTCAGCGTGCCGGCGATCGTGGACGTGCCCAGTGGGCAGCTGGTGACCAACGACTACCAGCAGCTCACCCTCGACCTGGCGACCGAGTGGACGGCCCTGCACCGGGAGGGCGCGCCCGATCTGTACCCGGACAAGCTGCGCGACGAGATCGACGAGGTGATGGCGGACGTCTACGAGGACGTCAACAACGGCGTCTACCGGGCAGGGTTCGCCACCGGGCAGGAGGAGTACGAGGCCGCCTGCACCGGGGTGTTCCGGCGGCTGGAGCGGCTCGCGGGGCGGCTGGAGCGGCAGCGGTACCTCGTCGGCGACACGATCACCGAGGCGGACATCCGGCTGTTCACCACACTGGTCCGCTTCGACGCGGTCTATCACGGCCACTTCAAGTGCAACCGCTGGAAGCTGACGGAGAACCAGGTGCTGTGGGGTTACGTCCGCGACCTGTACCAGACGCCCGGGTTCGGCGACACCGTCGACTTCGACCACATCAAACGCCACTACTACCAGGTGCACACGGGCATCAATCCGACCCGCATCGTGCCGCTCGGCCCGGACCTGTCCGGCTGGCTGACCCCGCACCACCGCGAGGAGCTGGGCGGCCGGCCGTTCGGTGACGGCACACCCCCCGGGCCGGTCCGCGCCGAGGAGCGGATCCCGGCGGCGCACACCCCCTGACCATCCTCACCCCCTCGGCTACCAAGGAGTTCCCGTGGCAAAGAAGAAGAAGATGTCCCTCGCGTACCAGCCCCTCGGGTTCGTGCTCGGCTGGTCGGGCGGCTGGCTCGCCGGGCTCGCCTTCCGCAAGACGTGGATGGCGATCCGGCACGAGGAGGACGCGCCGGACGCGCTGGACAAGGACCGCGGCTGGGGCGAGGTCCTGCTGGCCGCCGCGATCCAGGGCGCGATCTTCGCGGTGGTACGCAGTGCCGTGGACCGCGCGGGCGCCAAGGCCATCGAGCGCTCGACCGGCACCTGGCCGGTCGGCGAGAAGGGCGGCCGGGACTGACGACGACACGGCCCCGCCCGGCTCCTGCCGGGCGGGGCCGTCCTGTGCGCGCTGCCGCCCTCCGCTGTCCGTCGGGCGCCCGGCTCAGCCCTGCTTGGGTGCCGTCGGCGCGGTGCGCCGCAGGATGAAGGAGTGGCCGGCCGGGTCGGCGTAGCCGCGCTCCTCCAGAGGGCCCGAGGGCTCCTTGGCCTCCAGGGGGCGGCCGCCGAGGCTGATGACGCGGCGTTCCACCGCGTCGAGGTCGTCGACCACGAACTCCAGGTGGGCCTGGAGGGAGTTCTCAGGACGTGGCCAGCTGGGCGGGGTCGCGTTGACGTCCCGGCGCAGGGCGATCCGGAACCCGTCGGCGCTCTTGATCTCCACCCGGTTGGCGGTGGCGTCCGACTCCTCCCCCTCCAGCAGTTCCTTGTAGAACACGGCGAGTTTCTCGGGCTCGGCGCAGTCGAGCACGAGGACCCCCGCTTTCACCAGTGCCATGTCTCCTCCGCAGGATTCCGGCCGCGGGGCGGTCGTGCGCCGCGGACCCGTACTTTGCGGATATCCCGGACCGGAGGATTCAGTCGGTCTTCAACCACTGTCCGTCGCGCATGAGTTCACGGCCGTCGCTCCGGTGTGACGGCCTCTCCCCCGCGCCGCCCGACCGGGGATTCCGGTTGGCCGAGGGAGGTGGGAGTGTACGCAGCTCACGAGGTTTCGGCAGTAACCGAGATCACGGTCCGGTCACGAATGGCTCATTAGCGCCTTGGGCAGCCTCGTACCGCTTCTCGCTTCAACTTTCGAGCCGAGACAGCAAGTTCGAGTGTGCGGGCGGTCCCGGTGACCGTCCGCTCGCAGGGGTGGGGGGACTCCGAGTTCCGTCTCCCGAAAGGAAACGCATGCGTCAGAACGTCCGGTTCGACCTGCCCTTCGGCACCCCTGTCAGCCACCCACACGCCTCGGGCGAAGCAGCGCATCCCGGATCCGGTGGTCGCGCACCGGTCGCGTGAGTCCGGCTGTCCGGCGAGGCCGTCGCGGAACGCACAGAAGATTCCCGGACACGGCCGGTCAACGACCACGGTCCATCGATTCCGTTGCCAGAACCACAGCTCATGGGGAGACCGGTGTGAAATCTCGAGTCGCAGGTGCTGTTCCGAAGGCGTCCGCCGACAGCTTGATTCCAGCGCAGCCAGGCGCCCAGCTCCAGCCCACGGAGGCGGGAACCGCACTGGCCCGCCTGCTGGTGGAACGTGTGGGCGGGAGCACGGAGGAGTACCGCAGATGCCAGGACGCCGCCCAGCAGCGGCTGGACGCATGGGGATCCGCCGAATCCGGCACCGCGCTACGCGTGGAGGGTGCCCTGCATCTGGCGCGGCCCGCGTTCCTCCCGCCCGACGAGCAGGGCTACGCCAGGTTGAGGCGTCTGGACGCCGGCCTGCGCGTGATAGAAGAGGCCTTCCCGCAGGTCGGCACCGATATCGAGGTCTGCAGACTGACCTGCACGATGCTGGAGGGGGCCTGGAGGACCCGGGCACTCGCCCCGCCGCGCGAGCAGGAGCAGACAGCCGCCTGCACCTGCCCGCTGTGCCGCCGCCTGCCGACTCCGCCCGCACGCACGCTGGACGACTACCGCTGGCGGCACAGCGCCGGACGCCCCCTCGCCGTCAAGAACTGGCCGTACCGGCGGGAACTCGACAGTGTCCTCACCGGTGGCTGGTCCTGGACCCGGCAGATGAACGACCTCGAGCGAGACCTCGGTCACCGCCACCGCTTCGAGGACGACATCCTCGTCTTCCACGAATACAAACGCGTGATCGACACCATCGACACGACCCGCCTCACCCAGCACGTCGAAGAGCGCCTGGCCGAGAACTTCAGCACCAACAGCGCACGGGCCCTGGTCTCCGGCCTCTTCGCGGCCCACAAGCGGTCCGTCGACGAGTACTGGCTCCAGCAGCACGAGGCCGGCAACGTCGTACTCCCCCAGACCAACCCCCTCACCCAGAGCACCTACTCGATCCTGCAGATGCTGGACTGCCTGTTCTGGCACGTCGCGCCCGACACCGAACTCTGGCAGGAGGAGAACCTCGCCTCCCTGCTGCTGTGCCGCGCCATCGACGACATGGCCGACGTCCGGGCCGACGCCCTCACCGGCGAGATCAGCAACTTCTGGCTCGCCGACATGCCCACCCACACCAAGGCCCTCTACGCCGCCTGCGCCATAGCCATCGTCAAGTACGGCTGCATGCCCGAGGCGCACGACCCGATGTGGAACACCTGGCTGATGACCACCACCGTCGTCTGGATGGGGCTCACGGGCCGCCACGCCCTGTGGTTCGACGGCATCACCCAGGGCCTTCCCCCAGCCGAGGACTGCCCGCTGTGCGACCTGCAGCCCAACTCGTGCAGCGGCATCCTCACCCACGGCACCACCCTCACCATCGCCCCGCGGCGCACCGCAGCGGGCCTGAGCCCCCGGGCCGCCGAGCTGTCCGCGCGCTGCCGGGTCCAACACCCGCAGGTCTGGAACCTGTTCGACGCCGAGCTGCATGCCTTCGAGGCACTGCACGGCCCCTGGCACGGCAACACCGACAGCGCGTGGGAGATCCTGCGCCGCACCTACATCGCCGCCGTGGAGGCGTCCAGCACCGAACCGTCCCTGGAGCGCGCCCGTCAGATCCAGGAGGACGCCGGGGTGGTGGGTTCCGAGAAGTTCCACACCCTGCACGACCCTCGGACCGGCAGGGAGGACACCGCCCTGCTCGCCTACATGTTCGGCGGCGCCCACCCGCATTTCCTGTGGAACGCCACGGGATACCGTCCCACGGGCGTCGCAGGCGACTGGCTGGACGGCTGACGCCTCGATCCCGAAGGCCGGGGCCGCTGCTCGCACCCGTCAGGTGGTGGTGACGGCCCGGCCTCTGCCCGGCCCCACCGCGGACGCGAAAGCACCGCCGGGGACCTGCACCCACGCACGGCGTCGCCCGGCCGGACACCGGCCGGGCAACGGTCTGCCGGCGTCGTCTAGACGGCGAACTCGACCGGCAGGCTGTCCAGCCGGAACTCCCACGTGGAGGCGGTCGAGCTGAGTTCTTCCGGCGGTACGGTCAGGCGCAGGTCCGGCAGCCGGTGCAGCAGGACGTCCACGCCGATCTCGATGATGGACTGGCCGATGTTCTGCCCCGGGCACTCGTGCGGGCCGGAGCTGAACGCCAGGTGCGACTGGTTGCCCTGCACGGCGACGGCCGAGTCGGGCCTCACCTCCGGGTCGAGGTTGCCGGCGGCCAGGCCCAGGATGAGCAGTTCTCCCTCCTGGAGGTGGTGGCCTCCGAGCTCCAGGTCGGCGGTCGCGAACCGGCCCGGCAGCACGGACAGCGGCGGGGCGTCCCACATGACCTCTTCCACCACCGAGGAGACGTTCAGCTCTCCGCTGACCAGACCGGACAGCCGGCCGGCGTCGGTGAGGACCCGTTGCAGGACCCGGGCCAGCAGATTGCTGGTGGTGGTGTGCGCGGCGATCAGCACCAGGCGCAGATGGCTGACGACCTCGTCGTGGTCGAGGCCGGCCGGGTGCTCCAGCAGGGCCGTGGCGAAGTCGGAGCCCGGCTCGGCCCGCTTGCGCTCGGCGAGTTCCGCGAGGATCTCCATGATCCGGTCGTTGTGCTCGAGGGCGCCCTCACCGCCCTTGAAGACCTGGGCGCACGACTCGATCAGACGCAGTCCGTCCGCCGCGGGAAGGCCCAGCATCCTGGTGAGCACGAGCATCGGCAGTTGCTCGGCGTAGTCGGCCACGAGGTCGGCGCGCCCGGTGTCGGCGAACGCGTCGATCTGCTTGTTGGCGAAGTACGTGACGTGCCGCCGGATGCCCCGGGCGGCCGCCGCCTGCAACCCGTCGGTGACGGCGCCGCGCAGCCTGCGGTGCGGTTCGCCGTCCTGGGACACACAGTCGGGGCGCCAGCCGACCATCGGCATGATCGGCGAGGTCTCCTCGATCCGGCCCTCCCGCCAGTCCCGCCAGATCCGTGCGTCCCGGCTGAACTGGCGGGGGTTGTCGAGCACCCGGCGGTTGTCGCGGTAGCCGAGGACCAGCCAGGCGGGCACGTCGCCCTCGAGCAGGACCGGCGCGACCGAGCCGTGCTCCTTGCGCAGCCGCTCGTAGATGCCCTCCGGGTCGGTCGCGGCGTCCGGTCCGTACAGCCGGGTCAGGTCCGCTCCGTGATGGGCGACGGGGCAACCGCGCACGGCCTGGAGGCTGGATTCGGTCGAGTCGTTCATCGGGGCTCCAGGGTTACGGCGGAGCGTTCCTTCAGATGGTGGATCAGGGCGACGAGGACGTCCCGGCTGGAGGCACGGTCGCGGGCGTCGAAGGCCACGACCGGGGTCCGCTCGGGGATGTCCAGGGCGTCCCGGATCTCCTCGACGGGGTAGTTCCGGGAGTCGGGGAAGACGTTCAGCGCGACGACGAAGGGTACTTCCTGCCGCTCCATCTCCTCGATCGCCCGGAAACTGGACTCCAGCCGGCGCGTGTCCACCAGGACGATCGCCCCGAGCGCGCCCTTGAACAGGCCGTTCCACAGGAACCAGAACCGCTCCTGTCCGGGCGTGCCGAACAGGTACAGCACCAGGCTCTCGTTGATGCCGATCTTGCCGAAGTCCAGGCTGACGGTGGTCTGCGTCTTGTCGGCGACGCCGATGAGATGGTCGACGTCGGCACTGGCCTGGGTGAGGGTCTCCTCGGTGGTGAGCGGCTTGATGTCGCTGACCGACCGGACCATGGTGGTCTTCCCGGTGCCGAACCCGCCGGCGATCATCACCTTCACCGAGCGGGTGTCGCCCGCCGAGCCTCCGGGTTGGTCAAAGCCTTTCAAGTCCACTGAGTACCTCCTCAAGGAGCGCGAGGTCGGGCCCGCGGCCGGCTTCGTGTGCCGGGATGGGGTTACGGGCTTCGACGCGACCTGCGTCCAGCAGGTCCGACAGCAGCACCGCGAGAATGTTGAAGGGGAGCCCGAGGTGAGCGCCGAGTTCGGCGACCGACAGCGGGTCGCGGCAGCGGCGGAGGATCTCCTCGTGCTCGTGCTGCATGCCCGGTAACGGGGCGGCGCGGGCGACGACCAGGGTCGCCACGTCGAGGCTCGACGCCGAACCGCCCGGTCCGCTGCGCCCTCCGGTGAGGACGTAGTAGCGCTCGAGACCGGACGGGTCCGACGGTCTGCGGGGAGCACTCATCCAGAGTGCTCCTCCAGGCGCGGAGTGGTGCCGAGGAGCTCACCCATCCTGCGGGCCAGGTCCCTCATCTGGTGCCCGAGCAGGCCCTGGTCGAGGCCTTCCCTGGCGAGGACACCGAGGTACGTCTCCACACCGGCGCGCACGACGAACAGGTGCCCGCCGTCCACTTCGATCATCGCAAGGCGCAACTGCCCGGCGTACTTGGGGAACTGCTCGGCGACCGGCTGGGCCAGCGCCTGCAGGCCGGCCACCACGGCGGCGAAGCGGTCGACGTCGTCGGGGTCTTCGGCGCCGTAGGAGGTGATGGCCTTGCCGTCGCTGGAGGCCACGAGGGCGAAACGGATCTCCTGGATGCTCTCGACGAGATCGCGGAGCGCCCAGCTCACGTCTGTTCCTTGTTGCGTCATGAGGAGTGGTCGCTCTCTTCGGTGCGGTGCTCGGTGTACTCGCGGCCGGCGAGGGTGTCGCGGTCGTCGGCCGGCTCGGAGGCCTCCGCCGCCTCGCGTCCGGCGGTGGCGAAGGCGGCGAGTCCCGAGAAGGACGCGTCCGGGGGGACGGCGGCGACGGTGACCCGCTCGCTTCGCTCGGCCGGTTGGGGCGCCTCCGTCTCGTTGCGCTTGCTGCGGCGCCTGGGCAGCCCGCCGGGTGTGGTCTGCCCGGTGGCGGCCTCGTCGGCCCGTGGTGCGGGCGCGGGGGCCGTCTCGCGGGCCGGTGCGGCCGTGGCGGTGCGGGCCTCCGGGGCGGGTGCGGCCGTGGGCAGCGGGCTGAAGTACTTGTGCGGGACGACGACCACCACCGAGGTGCCGAGCCAGGGGGAGTCCGCGAAGGTGACGCGGATGCCGTAGCGGCGGGCGAGGGCGCCGACGACGCGCAGGCCGATGTTGGCGTCCTCGGTGATGCCGCCGATGCCGGCGCCGGGCGCGGTGCCCGCCAGGGCGTGCTCGGCCTCGCGCTTCTTCTCCTCGCTGAGGCCCTTGCCGGAGTCCTGGATCTCGATGCCGACGCCGTTGGGCACCTCCTTGCCGGAGATGAGCACCGGCTCGGTGGGCGGCGAATAGCGGGCCGCGTTGTCCAGGAGGTGGGCCAGGATCAGCGTGAGGTGGTCGACGAGGCCTCCGTCGACGCCCAGTTCGGGCAGGTGGCGCACCTGGATCCGGTGGAAGTCCTTGATGCGGCCGATGCCGCCGCGCACCACGCTCAGCAGCCGTTGCGGCTCCTGCCACTGCCGGCCGGGCCGGTCCGAGCCGCCGAGCACGGCGATGCTCGCGGCGAGCGAGTCGGCGGGGCCGAGTTCCTGGTCGAGTTCCATCAGGCCCCGGGCGACGGCAGGCAGCCGGCCGTGCTCACCCTGCATCTCGTGCAGCCGGCCGCGGAGCTTGCTGGTCAGGACGTGGATGCGGTTGCCGATGCTGATCACGGCCTGCTCGGCGGAGGTGGAGCGGTCGAACTCCGCCTCCAGGCCGATCAGGGAGGTGCGCAGCAGCTTGCGCAGCTCGGCCTGGAGTTCCGAACTGACCTTGGCGCACTGGTTGACGGTGGGCAGCAGGTCGTCGATGGCGTCGCCGGCGCGCAGCTTGGCCATCGCGTCGGGCAGCTGCTCGTCGGCGAGCCGGGCGACCGCGGCGAGCTGGTGGGAGAGCTGCTCCTGCCAGACCTCGGCCTGGTCGGCGAGCTGGGCCTCGTACGAGGTGGCCTGCTCGGTCAGCCGTTCCTCATAGGCCCTGGAGCGGTCGGCGAGCTGCGCTTCGTACGTGGCGCTCTGCTCGGCGAGCTGTGACTCGTAGCCGGCGCTCTGGTCGGCCAGGCGCCGCTCGTAGGCCGCGTTCTGCTCGTTGAGCTGGGATTCCAGGGCGGTGCGATCGGCGGAGAACTTGCGTTCCAGGCCCGCCACGTGCTGCTGCCACTGCATGGTGTGCTCGGCCTGCGTGGCGCGGAAGGAGCCTTCCGCCCGGTGCAGTTGGGCCCGGGTGCGCAGCAGCAGCCGTACGCACACGGCACCGGCCGCCGTCGCCGCGATTCCGGCGACGGCCGTGATTATTCGCTCCGAGCTCATGAACGTGGCGGCGACGGTCCCGCCTCCCAGGCCCAGCGGCATCAACCACCAGCTGTACCAGGCGACAGGGGCCCGCGCCGCCGGTGGCGGAGTGGCGAGTTCCATCTGCATCCTTCGAAGCAACACGAACGAACAGGGGGGTGTGTGGACCGCACTCATGAGTACGCACCGCGGGTCGACTGGACGCGATCGCGTCAACTCGCAGCGCCGATCGGAACCTTATCGGGTTTGGACCCGAAAGGATCAATCTCGACCCCCCGGGCGGACGTGAGGGTTCCGTCACGCTCCGACAGAAGACAACAGGTCGACAAATGGCTTTGCAGTCAGCGGACTTGGGCGGATGCCGGGCCACATGTCGGCCGCGCACCACACCGGGCGGCTGCCGTGCTGGTCAGCGGGCGGTCTGGAACGTGCGGCGGTAGGCCTGCGGGGAGACCCCGATCGCCGCGTTCAGGTGCTGACGCAGGGAGGCACCGGTCGCGAAGCCGACCCGGCCCGCGATCTGATCCACTGTCAGGTCGCTGGATTCCAGCAGATGCCGGGCCCGGACCACGCGCTGCTGGATCAGCCAGCGGCCGGGGCTGAGGCCCACCTCGCCCTGGAAGCGGCGGGCGAAGGTGCGCTGGCTCATCCGCGCGTGGCCGGACAGATCGGCCAGGGTCAGCGGTTCGTCGAGGCGCTCCAGGGCCCAGGCACGGGTGGCCGCGGTGCTCGCGGCGCCCTGCTCGGGGACCGGCTGCTCGATGTACTGGGCCTGGCCGCCGTCCCGGAAGGGAGGGACGACACAGCGACGGGCAACGCTGTTGGCCAGCCGGCTGCCGTGGTCCTTGCGGACGAGGTGCAGGCAGATGTCCACGCCGGAGGCGGCCCCGGCGGACGTCAGGAACGGATGGTCGTCCACGAACAGCACGTCCGGGTCGAGGTCGACACGCGGGAACATGCGCCGGAACTGGTCGGCGACCTGCCAGTGGGTGGTCGCCCGGCGCCCGTCGAGGAGGCCTGCGGCGGCGAGGACGAAGGCGCCGGTGCAGATGGAGACGATGCGGGTGCCCGGGCGGATGAGCGCGAGCGCGGCCAGGACGTCGCCGGACACCTCGTCGGCCAGATGGCCGGGGGCGGCAGGCGCGATCACGACCGTGTCCGCCGTGGCCAGGACCTCGGGGCCGTGCTCGACGGTGACACCGAAGTCCGCGTTGGTGCGCACCGCACGGCCGTCGACCGAGCAGGTGAGGACTTCGTAGCGGCCGTCGGCCGCACCGAGGATCCGGCTGGGGATGCCCAGCTCGAAGGGGTACACCCCGTCCAGGGCCAGGACCACCACTCGTTCACGTCGCATGGCACGATCGTATCGAATGTTGGCAATCTTGCCATTGGCGCGGGGTCCGCCGACCGGCACGCTGGTTGACCATGAGCACACAGAACACGATGCGAGCCATCAGCCAGGACGTCCTCGGCGGCCCCGAGGTCCTGAAGGAAGTGGCGATCGAGCGCCCGGTACCGAAGCCCAACGAGGTGCTGGTCCGGGTGCGGGCCGCCGGGGTCAACCCGACCGACTGGAAGCACCGCGCCACCGGTGGATTCCTGGGCGAACCGCCCTTCGTCCTCGGCTGGGACGTCTCCGGGGTGGTGGAGGCGGTCGGCATCGGCGTCGTGGCGTTCGCGCCCGGTGACGAGGTCTTCGGCATGCTGCCCTACCCGTACGGGCACGGCTCGCACGCCGAGTACGTCATCGCCCCGGTCCGCGCCCTCACTCGCAAGCCGGCCGGCGTCGACCACACCCAGGCGGGCGCGCTCCCGCTGGTCTCGCTCACCGCCTGGCAGGCGCTGACCGAACACGCGGACCTCCGGCCCGGGCAGCGGGTGCTGGTCCATGCCGCGGCCGGCGGGGTCGGGCACGTGGCGGTGCAGATCGCCAAGGCGCGCGGCGCCTACGTGATCGGCACGGCGAGCGCGGGCAAGCACGAGTTCCTGCGCGGCATCGGCGTCGACGAGACGATCGACTACCGCGAGACGGACTTCACCGAGGCCGTGAAGGACGCCGACGTCGTCCTGGACACGATCGGCGGCGACAACGCCCTGCGCTCGCTGCGCGTGCTGCGCCCCGGCGGTGTCCTGGTCTCGATCCTCCCGGGCGGCTCGGACGAGCTCTACGAGGAGGCCGAGCGGCTCGGCGTGCGGGCGCTGCGGATGCTGGTGGACGCCGACCGCGGCGGCATGGAGGCGATCGCGGAACTCGTGGAGGCAGGGAAGCTGCGCGCCACGATCGCCGGGACCTTCCCGCTGGCCGGGGCCGCCGAGGCGCACACCCTCGGCGACACCGGTCGTACGACGGGAAAGCTGGTGCTGCTGAACGACTGAGCCGGCGTCGCGGGCGGTGTCAGAACGTCAGGACCGGCTTGATCGTCTTGCCGGACCTCATGTCCTGGACCGCCCGGTCGATGTCCTCGAAGGGGTAGGTGCCGATCAGGCGGTGCAGCGGAAGCCGCCCGTCCTTCACCAGGGCGACCAGGGCGGGGATCATGGTCTGCGTCTCGCTGTCGCCGAGGGTGAGGCCGACGACGCGCTTGCCGCCGAGGAGGCCGTTGACGTCGAGGGCGACCTCGGTTCCGAAGGGCGGGGCGCCGACCACGACCAGGGTGCCGCGGGCGGCGAGCGCGTCGACGCCCTGGCGCAGGACGCCCACATTGCCGGTGGTCTCCACGATGCCGTCCGCGCCCTGGCCCGCGGTGATCTCGGCGAGGGCCGGGGCGAGGTCCGTCCCGCTCGTGTCGACGGTGTGGGTGGCGCCCAGCTCCCGCGCCAGGGTCAGGCGTTCGGCGACCCGGTCGACGGCGACGATCCTGGTGGCCGGGGTGAGCGCCGCCGCCATCACGGCCGACAGGCCGACCGCTCCGGCGCCCAGGACGACGACTGTGGTGCCGGTCTGCGGCTTCAGGACGTTCCACACGGCCCCGACACCGGTCTGGACGCCGCAGCCCAGCGGGGCGATCGACTCCAGCGGCACGTCCGGGTCGACCTTGACCAGGCTGCGCTCGTCGGCCAGCGCCAGCTCCGCGAAGGAGGACTGGCCGAAGAAGTGGCCGCCCAGCGCCTCGCCGCCCCGGCTGATGGTGCTGGTGCCGTCGGCCCGGCTGCCGCCGATCAGGTTCAGCGGCAGCCAGGTCGCGCAGTACGCCGGGTGCCCGCCGCGGCAGTTGCGGCAGTCGCCGCAGGAGGTGAAGGAGAGCAGGACGTGGTCGCCCGGCGCGACGCCGGTGACGGCGGGGCCGACGGCCTCGACTACGCCCGCGCCCTCGTGGCCGAGGACGCCGGGCAGCGGGAAGGGCAGCCCGCCGCTCGCCACCCCGAGATCGGTGTGGCACAGGCCGGTTGCGGCCATGCGGACCAGCGCCTCGTGCGGGCCGGGCGCGTCGAGGACGACGTCACAGAGGGTGAAGGGCGCGCCGCCGGACTCGACGACCGCGGCACGGGTGGTGTGGGACATCGCGATGACTCCTTGACGGTGTCTAGTCGAGCGAGACGACGACGGACTTGACCTTGGTGTAACCGGCGAGGGCCTCGGGCCCGTACTCGCGGCCGTAGCCGGAGTCCTTCACCCCGCCGAAGGGCACCGCCGGGTCGAGCATCGCCCAGTCGTTGACCCAGACGATGCCCGCCTGGAGCCGGCCGGCGACCCGGTGCGCACGGGCGAGGTTGCTGGTCTGGACACCCGAGGCCAGGCCGTAGGGCGTGGAGTTGGCGAGGGCGACGGCCTCGTCCTCGTCGTCGAAGGGCTGCACGGTGAGGACCGGGCCGAAGATCTCCTCCTGGATCACGCGGGAGTCGTTCGCCAGGTCGGCGATGACGGTGGGCTTGTAGTAGTAGCCGCCGTCGAGGTCGAGCCGTTCGCCGCCGCAGACGATGCGGGCGCCCTCCTTGCGGGCCAGGGCGACGTACTCCTCGACCTTCCTCAGGTGCTTCCCGGCCGCCATCGGGCCGACGACCGTGGCCGGGTCGCGTGGGTCGCCGACCGGTACACCGGGCACGGCCTCGGCGAGGATGCCGAGCAGTGCCGGGTACACCGAGCGGGCCACCAACAGGCGCGGGCCGCCCATGCAGAACTGGCCGGTGTTGAAGACGAATCCCTTGATGACGGCGCCGACCGCCTTCTCGAGGTCGGCGTCCTCGAAGACGATGTGGGCCGCGTTCCCGCCGAGTTCCATGGTGACGGGCTTGAGCGCTTCGCCGGCGACGCCGGCCACGTGCCGGCCGATGGCGGTGGAGCCGGTGAAGGCGACCTTGTCGACACCGCGGTGCCGCAACAGCGCCTCGCCCGCCACCGGGCCGCTGCCGGTCACGACGTTGACGACGCCGTCGGGGACACCCGCCTCCTGGAGGAGCCGGGCCATGTACAGGGCGCTGAGGGGGGTCTCGTCGGCGGGCTTGTGGACGACGGTGTTGCCGGCGGCCAGCGCCGGGGCCAGCTTGGAACCGGCCAGGATCAGGGGGAAGTTGAACGGGGTGATCGCGGCGACCACGCCGAGGGGCTCGCGCCTGGTGTAGGCGAGGGCGTTCATGGGGAGGTCGCGCAGGGCGCCGTCCTGGCTCTGGGCGAGGTGGGCGTAGTACTCGTAGTCGTTGGCCGCGTTGGTGACGTCGACCGCGCCGCACAGCGTGATCGGCTTGCCGACGTCCAGACTCTCCAGCGCGGCGAGCTCGTCGGCGTTCTCCCGGATCAGCTGGGCGACGCGCTGCAGCACCCGGCCCCGCTCGCGGCCGCTGAGACCCGGCCAGGCACCGTCGTCGAAGGCCTCACGGGCGGCGCGGACGGCCGCGTCGACATCGGCGGGGCCCGCCTCGGCGACGGTGGTGACGGCCGTGCCCCGGGACGGGTCGATCACCTCGGTGCGCGCCCCGTCGGCGGCTTCGCGCCATCGGCCCCCGATGAACAGTCGACCGGGTGTGCTCTCGAAGGGGGTCATCGCCGCTCCTCAGCCTCGTCGCCACATTGCGCCAAGTTTCAATAAACAGGATTCCTGTCTGTGCGCAGTCTCATGAGAGACAGGAATCCTGTCAATGCTCTAGCCTGTCTCCATGCTGGACGCACAGGCTTCCAAGGCGCCCCCCTCCCTGCTCTACATGGTCAAACAGGTGGAGCTCGTCGTGCGCTCCCATCTGGACGAGCTGGTCCGGCCCTCCGGGATCACCGCGCTTCAGTACACGGCGCTGACCGTGCTGGAGCGGCACGACGGACTGTCCGCGGCCCAGCTGGCGCGCGACTCCTTCGTCACCGCCCAGTCCGTCGCGGACGTGGTCCGCTCCCTGGAAGGCCGCGGACTGGTGCGCCGGGAGCGCAACCCCCGCAACCGCCGGGAGCTGCTGATCCTGCTCACCGACTCCGGCCGCGAGTTGCTCGCCGAGTACTCCGGGCCGGTCAGGGCCCTGGAGGAGCGGATGGTGCGCGACCTCACCACCCGTCAGACCGAGCAGTTCCGCAAGGCACTCACCCAGGCCTGGCACGCCCTGTCATGACCCGCCGGGACTTCGGAACGCGCCCCGGAACCACGCCCGCGCACGCCTCGGAACCACGCCCGCGCACGCCTCGGAACCACGCCCGCGCACGCCCCGGCGCGAACCTCGGCCAACTCGGCAGGAATTCAAAGACATATGTCAATCGAACATGCTCAAATTCACTCGTTGGAGGGTAACTTGCAGGGCGGGGACCGGCATTGAGGCCGTAGCCCCTCCCCACGCACGGAGCAGGCTGGAGGCGATCTCGTCGTGCGGCAGGAACCTGCACCGCTCACCCGGCATCTGCGCGTGCGCCGGGAACCGGGACACACGGTGCTGGAGTTCCGCGGCGAGATCGATCTCGCCGCGGCCTCGGAGATCGCACCGCACCTGGACCGGGAGACGGACCGCCCGGCCGCCCGGATCGTCATCGACCTCAGCGGGATCGACTTCTTCGACTGTTCCGGACTGCGGCTGCTGTACCGAGCCCGCAGCCGGGTGCTCGAGCGGCGGGGCCAGGTGCTCCTCGTCTGCGCGCACCCGCTGACGCTGCGCGTCCTGCGGATCACCGGCCTGTCCCGGCTGCTGCCTCCACAGCCGACGCTGGACGCGGCGCTGGAGCAGCCTGAGGCGACGCCCCGCCCCTGACGGCTATGCGCCCCGCATGCTTCCGCCGGAGTCGCCCCATCCCGAACTCGGCGGTCTGGCAGGGGGTGTGGCGGGCATCCGGTCAGTAGGAAGGAGGGCCGTCGCATGACGACTCCCGTCAAGCGCCTCCCCGGGCGCATGCCCGGCTGGGCGAAGGTGGTGACCGCGCTCGTGCTGCTGCTCGTCGTGTTCTTCGCCGGACTCCGGCTGAGCGTGATCCCGGGCCTGAAGGACCTGTTCGGCACCGAGACCCAGGACCGGTCCGGCCCCGCGCTGCTGAAGTCCATCCAGGACATCAGCCGCTATGACGCCGCGTCCGGCAACTTCCAGGTCGTCGTGGACCTGGAGAAGGACGCCAAGCTCCTGCCCGACGCGATCCGCGGCACCCGCACCCTGTACGTCGGCGCGGGCACCGTCGACGCCTACGTCGACCTGGGCAAGGTCGGCGAGAACGACGTGCGGGTCAACGCCGACCGCACGTCCGCCACACTCCGGCTGCCCCACGCGCAACTGGGCAGGCCCGCCCTCGACCCCGATCGCTCCTACGCGGTCTCCAAGCAACGCGGTCTCTTCGACCGGCTCGGCGACCTCTTCTCGGACAACCCCAACGGAGAGCAGGCCGTGCAGAAGCTCGCGGTGCGGCACATCGGCGACGCGGCGAAGGAGAGCGAGCTGACCGCACGCGCCGAGTCGAACACCACCGGCATGCTCGAAGGCCTGCTGCGCTCGCTGGGGTTCAAGGAGGTGCGCGTCTCGTACGGGAGCTGACCGGCTTCCGGGGCGCCGCAGGGCCCGTGCGCCCTGCGGCGTCGTGCTCATCGGGAGTCACACCGTCCGGGAGTGCCGGGGCGGAACGCGGGGCAACCGAGGGTGGGAACGGTCCCGGGCGACACCGCCCGGGACCGTGGCCCGCCCCCCACGGCATCGTCGGTGTGTCCGGGGGTAACCGCCCTGTCACGCAGGGAAATTGAAGAGTGGAGGACCCCCCATGGCCAGTGCTGCCTCACGTTCCCGGACCACCGGGCACGGGAGCGAGCGACGCCCGCTCCCGTGGCCCGTCCGGCTGCTGGCGATGCTGTGCGCGTTCCTGTTCATGGTCGCCTTCGCGGTGGTGCTGGCCCGGCTGACCCTGCAGCCCTCGCCGGCCTCGGAGGCGCTGACCCACAGCAATCTGCAACCGGGCAGTTCCCTGAAGGCCTATCTCGACCAGCCCGAACTTCGGGACGCGTACAAGCAGATCGGCGGAAACATCCTGCTCGGCATTCCCTTCGGTGTCCTGGTGCCCGTGGTCGCCCCCCGCACCCGCGGCATCCTGCGCGTGCTGCTCCTGACCGCGATCGTGATGCTCCTGGTGGAGTTCGCCCAAGGGGCTCTCGTCACCGGCCGCGCCTTCGACATCGACGACGTCATCCTCAACACCACGGGCGCGCTCATCGGTTACCTGCTGCTGGGGCGCCGCCTCAGCAGGGCCGTCCACGCACGCAAACCCCGCCCGGCCCGGGCGGAGCAGAAGCCGTCAGCGGGCAAGGTCTAGGCCCGGTTCTCGTATAGCTGCGGCCAGGACGCGTGTACCCCTGCGTAACACTCAGGTCTGCGGTCTGCGGTCTGCGGTCTGCGGTCGGTGCGAGGGTCGGCGGACAGCGGTAGCAGTCGATTCCGGAGCAAGCAATCGTCCGCGAGGGCGGGAGGCGGATGCTGGCCGCCGCCCTGGAGATGGTGTTCAAAGTTGTCGAGTCCGCCCAGGCGCGCTGGCGTGCGGTCACCGCACCCCACCTCGTCGCCCTCGTCCGGGCCGACGCCCGCTTCGAGCATGGTCACCTCGTCGAACGCTCCGAGTTGCTCATGGAACCAGCGCTGGTGGCGTTACGCTGCTGTGTCGTGCAGGAGACGCGCCTCGATACTGCTCGGATCCGGGCGGCTCGCCGGGTAATCGACCCAGTGTTTCTCGACACTCCGCTTTACCGCTGCGAGGCGCTGGAGCCCGGCCTCGGGTGCGCGGTGAGCATCAAACTCGAAACGGCGAACCCGGTCCGCAGCTTCAAGGCCCGCGGCACCGAGGTCGTCGCGAGCCTGCTGGCCGACAATGCCTCGCGAGCCGCGGTGTGCGCCAGCGCGGGCAACCTTGGCCAAGCCCTCGCGTGGTCCGGTCGCGGCCGAGGGCTCGATGTCACCGTCGTGGCATCCCGCTTCGCGACTGCGGCCAAGCTTGATCGCATCCGCGCGCTGGGCGCCAGGTTGGAGCTGGTGGACGGCGACCACGAGATGGCTCGCGAGCGGGCGGTGGCCATCGCGCGGTACGACGGCATCCGGCTGGTCGAAGACAGCCTGGACATCGAGACCTGCGAGGGCGCGGCGACCATCGGCCTGGAACTGGTGGACACCGTGCCGTCGTTCGACACTGTCCTGATCGCTCTCGGCGGTGGGGCGCTGGCCACCGGCGTGGGCCATGTGGTGAAGGCATTGGCACCCGAGGTCGAGGTGATCTGCGTCCAGCCGCTGGGCGCACCAGCGCTGACATACTCGTGGCGCCAACGACGTGTCGTCACCACCGACTCGACCAACACCATCGCTGACGGCGTCGCCGGCCGACTTCCCATCCCGGCCGTCCTGGACGACCTCCTTCTGGTCGCTGACGACGCCGTCCTGGTCCAAGAGGCGTCGATCATCGCCGGCATGCGGATGCTGCTTGACCACGCTGGCCTCGTCGTCGAACCGTCGGCAGCGCTCGGCATCGCGGCGATCCTCGAAGACCGTGACCGCTTCGCTGGCCGACACGTCGTCACCATCGTGTGTGGTAGCAACGTCGACGTAGACGCCTATCACCGCTGGGTCAGCGCGGCTCCCATCCACAGGTCTTGACAGCTACTCGTCGTTCCGCTTCCAGTGCTGTGACCGCATACGTTCGCCGGGTTGGTGGACTGGTGATTAATGGGAGGGGTGGCTCCTTCCGGTCGCGGTACGGTCCTGCCATGTCCCGATCAGCCGATGTTGGCCTCTCCCAGCCCCCCGTCACCGCGGATGACCTCGACCTTGCCGTGCAGCTCGCTGTGGCAGTCCTTCGCGAGGCGCCCCCAGCTGCTTGGGAAGGCAAGGCCGGTTCGCTGGAATGGGACTGCTGGGAAACCGTCGAGCACCTCAGCGACGACCTCTTCGCCTACGCTGCGCAACTGGGTCCCAAAACACCGCCCCTGGACGGCGAGGTGCCCTTCGTATGGGAGAGCCGACGGCCTGGCGGCCCAGCGAACGCCATTCACGCGAACCGCAAGGCGGGGCCCGCCGGCTTGCTGCAGGTGCTGGAAGCGAGCGGCGCGCTGCTGGTCGCCATGGTGCGCACGACGCCTCCGCAGACTCGCGCTCACCACGTCTTCGGCGTCTCGGACGCCGAGGGCTTCGCGGCGATGGGGATCGTGGAGACCCTGGTGCACACGCACGACCTGGCACAAGGACTCGATCTCGCATGGAGCCCGCCTGCCGATCTGTGCTCTCGGGTGCTCGCCCGGCTGTTTCCGAACGCACCGTTGTCCACGGATACCTGGCCCACCCTCTTGTGGGCCACCGGACGCGCCGAACTACCCGGGCACCCTCGTCTCACCGCATGGCGCTGGGACGGTACACCCCGGGCATAGGCTCAGGCGTTTCCGCCACAGAGGAGAGGTTCGGCCGCGGTTGGCTGGTCAGGCTGCTGCGGAGAGCGGTCGGCCACCCCGGCGGATGCCCTTCTCGCTTCGGATGCGGGCGCGTTCTTTGCGCTCGGCGGCCAGGACGTCGCGGTGGCAGGAGTTGGCATTGCGCCAGCTCAGGTAGGCGTGCAGGGCCCGAGCTCTCGCCGTGCTTGCCGGTCACCGCGACGCGTTTGATGCCCATGTTGGTGCCCAGCCCGAACAGCACGAGTAGCAGTCGGCGCCGCAGCACGTCCTTGGACAGGTTCTCGCGGGTGGCCACCGAGGTGAACTCGGCGGTGAAGCCGGTGTCGAACTCGGCGTACTTCAGGATGTCCAGCAGGTCGATCGTCCCCCAACGCCGTTCGATCTCGCCCTTGATGGCGACCAGGGACTCCGGTTCCTCCTGCTTGCCGCGCGGGGATACCCTGATCCACGGCTCGCCGTGCTTCTTGACGATCGCAACCCCGCCCGTGGACACCCTCCAGCGATACCGTCTCCGCCGGGTCGAAGAACGCGCCTTCCCTCAGCGGCTGCTCCAGGTACCGCTACAGCAGGTCAATCGCGTCCATCACCGGCCGGTATGCGGTGTTGTTGCACTTCAGCTCCAGCGCTTTCAGCAGCGGCGAGAGCCTCCGCCGCCAGTGCGCTGTTCAGCTCCTTGTCGACCTTCCGCTCCGCGCGGGTGTTGATCTTCAGTACGAGTTGGATGAACAGGTCCACCAACGAGTCAGTGATCTCCGTCTGCCGAACGTGGCACAGCGTGGCAACCAGCGTCAGGCGCCGGGGCGGCTTCATTCGCTCCAAGTTCGCCGGATACTCCTTCGACGCCCGTGCCCGCCAGGCGTCCACCAGCTTCTCCGACACGTCCGCGAACACGTCGGCGGGCAGCTCCAGCCGCCTCACCCGCTCCAGCTTGTTCACCTCCGCCAGCAAACTCTCCAGGCCCGGGGCGCACACAGCTCGGTGGCCAGCCACCCGGCCAGCCGCTCCTGGTCCTCCTCGGTGTTCGCCCGGAACCCGTGCGCCGCGGGCCCACGCCTCGGTCGGCACCTTCACCTGTCGGGCCACGTACTCGATCGCGGCGGCCGGAACCTCCTTGGGCGACTCCGGGAACCGAGCCTCCACCTCGAAAAACTTCAGTAGCAGCGCGAACCCGAGCCGGGTTGGCCCGGACTTGTTCCGCACCCTCTTCATGTCGTCTTCGACTAGCGTCCAGACGTCGATCAGGTCCTCCGGCTCCCAGTCCTGCCGCACCGTACCCTCCGCCCACCCACGATCACTCGTTCAGCTCAACAAGGCGGCCGGCGAGGGGAAACGACGGCCCGGGACCGTCACTCAGCGCTACACACCACCTGGCCGTAGCTATACGAGAACAGGGCCGTCTGGCGGCACACGCCGCGTGCGGCGCTAATGCAAGGTCCAGGTGAACTTGTCTCCGCCGACCCAGCGGACCACGTCCGGATCGTCCATGTCGTGCACGGGGATGCCGAACGCGGCCGCGGCCGCCAGCACGTCGGTGACGGCCCGGGCCTCCCCGACCACCTGGCCGTCGATCTGCACGATCCGGAACGGCGGTGTGCCCGGCTGTACCCCGAGCACCAGGATCCGCGGGTGCGGTATGTACGGGCTCGCGCTTTCGGTCATGCATCGAGCCTAGAACGCAACCGGCGCCGACGCGGGTCCAGGGCTCCCGCCGGGCCGGCCGGCCGCTCAGGGGCGGCGCCAGTCGTGGCCGGTCAGGTGGGACCCGGCCTGCGGGCCCATGCGCAGCATGCCACCGTCGACGCTCCAGGAGGCGCCGGTGACGTACGAGGCGTCCGGACCGGCGAGGAAGGCGATGACCGCGGCGACCTCCCGGGCGTCTCCGGGCCGGCCGAGCGGGATGCCCGGGCGGCTCTCGGTGTGCGGGTCGGTGTCCTCCTGGCCGGTCATGGGCGTGGAGACCTCACCGGGGGCGACGGCGTTGACGGTGATGCGGTGCTCGGCCAGTTCGAGCGCCATGACCTGGGTGAGCAGCCCGAGGCCGCCCTTGGCCGCGCAGTAGGGGGCGGCACCCACCCGCGGCTGGTGCTCGTGGACGGACGTGACATTGATGATGCGGCCGCCCTCGCCGTGCCCGATCATGTGCCGGGCCGCCTTCTGCCCGCACAGGAAGGGCCCCACGAGATCCACGTCGAGCACCTCGCGCACGTCCGCCAGCTCCAGGTCGAGGAAGGGCGTCATGGTGCCGGTGCCGGCGTTGTTGACCAGCACGTCGATGCGGCCCAGCCGCTCGCACAGCTCGTCGACGGTGTCGGCGGCGTCGGGCAGCCGGGTGAGGTCCATCCGGGCGACCTCGGCCCGCTGCCCGTGCGCACGCACCTCCTCGGCCGTCTCCTGCGCCCCCTTCCGGTCGGAGTGATAGGTGATGCCGACGTCCATTCCCGCCCGCGCCAGGTGGACCGCGGTGGCGCGGCCGATGCCGGAGTCGGCGCCGGTGATCACGGCGACTTTGCTGGTGGGCGCGGTGGTTGCGGACATGGCAGGTCTCCTCGTCGAGGGGTGGGGGCGAGGCATCGCAGTACCCGGGGGCACACCGGGCAAACCGGGCCGCCCGTCGTGCGGCCGACGGGGCCGCCGGTGTGCCCGGTCGGCCGCCCGCCGTGCGGCCCGCCGGGCGCTGGGCAACGCTTGAGGTGGAGGTGACGATGGATCCCGTCGAGGCACTGGACCGGATCGCCTTCCTGCTGGAGCGGTCCCTGGCACCGACCTACCGCGTGCGCGCCTTCCGTACGGCGGCCCGCGTACTGAAGGACCTGGGCGGGGACGAGACGCGCCTGCGGGCGGCGGACGGCTCGCTGGAGAAGCTCAAGGGCGTCGGCCCCAAGACCGCCCAGGTGGTGCGGGAGGCGCTGGCCGGCGAGGTCCCCGGCTATCTGGACAAGCTGGAGCGCGAGGCGGGGGAACAGCCCGCCGTGCGGGGCGGGGAGCAGCTGCGGGCCCTGCTGCGCGGTGACTGCCATCTGCACTCCGACTGGTCGGACGGCGGCAGCCCGATCGAGGAGATGGGCCGGGCCGCCGCCGGGCTGGGCCATGAGTGGGCGGCGCTGACCGATCACTCGCCGCGGCTGACGGTGGCTCGCGGGCTGTCGCCCGAGCGGCTGCGGGAGCAGCTGGACGTGGTGGCGGGGCTCAACGAGACCTGGGCACCCTTCCGCCTGTTGACCGGCATCGAGTGCGACATCCTCGAGGACGGCACGCTCGACCAGGAGCCGGAGCTGCTGGACCGGCTCGACGTGGTGGTGGTGTCGGTGCACTCCAAACTGCGCATGGACGCCCGGTCGATGACCCGGCGGATGGTGGCCGCCGTGCGCGATCCGCACTCGGACGTCCTCGGGCACTGCACGGGGCGGCTGGTGACCGGGCGGGGACGGCCGGAGTCGGAGTTCGACGCGGACGAGGTGTTCGCCGCGCTCGCGGAGACGGGCACGGCCCTGGAGATCAACAGCAGGCCGGAGCGGCTGGACCCGCCACGGCGGCTGCTCCGTCGGGCCGTGGACGCCGGGGTGCTGTTCTCGATCGACACCGACGCGCACGCGCCGGGGCAGCTGGACTGGCAGATCAACGGGTGCGCACGGGCGGAGGAGTGCGCAGTGCCGCCCGAGCGGGTGGTGACCACGTGGTCCCTCGACGAACTGCTGGCCTGGACCCGTGAAGGTCGGATTCCGTCCGGCGTGGCGGGCGGCTGACGTGGTACCCGCCTGACCCGAGAGAAAGGGAACGCACCTATGGGAAGCGCGGGACGGGCGGCCGTGTTCGACGTCGACGGCACTCTGGTCGACACCAACCATCTGCATGTCGTGACCTGGTGGGAGGCGTTCCGGCAGGCGGGCCACCACGTGCCGATGCACGCCATCCACCGGGCCGTGGGCCTGCCGTCGACCGACCTGGTCGCCCATCTGCTGGGCGATGACCGGGACACCGGCCAGGACGCCGACATCAGCGCCGGTCACAAGGCGCTGTACGGGCAGTACTTCGACCGGCTGCCCGCACTGCCGGAGGCCGGAGCGCTGCTGCGGCGGCTGCACCGGGACGGCTGGACGGTGGTGCTGGCCACCTCGGCGGGCGGGGCGGAGCTGAGCGCGCTGCGCCGGGCGATCGACGCTGACGAGGCCATCGCCGCCACGGCGAGCGCCGACGACGTCAACGAGGGCAAACCCGCCCCCGAGCCGGTGGAGCACGCCCTGGAGCTGGCGGGGGTGCCGGCGGAGCGTGCGGTGTTCGTCGGCGACACCGTGTGGGACATGCGGGCGGGCAGCAGGGCCGGGGTCCGCTGTGTGGGCGTCCTGTGCGGCGGCATTCCGCGCGCCGACCTCGCGGAGTCCGGTGCGGACGCGGTCTACGCCGACCCGGCGCACCTGCTGTCCGCCCTCGGCGACAGCCCGCTGGCATGAACGGACGTGAAACCGCCGGTCAGGTGGATACCCACAGCGCATGACGCGTGTGACCAGTGCGGTACGGCGGAGGGCGGGAGCCCTCCGCGGGCGGAGGGACATGAACGGAGACACGGGGGCGGCCTCGGACGCATCGCCCCAAGGAGCATCCACGGCTCGGGGGCGGATGGACCATCTGCAGCAGAGAACGCGGAGCGTGCGGCCGATGGATGCCGTGCGGCGGGATTCGCGGTCGGCCTGGGAGGCCGTGCGGGCGGCCTGGCGCGGGCCCGGGCGGGAGCGGGACCTGGTCGTCCAGTCGCTGAAGGCCGCCGGGGCGGCCGTGCTCGCCTGGGTGGTGGGCGGCGTCTGGATGGGCGACCCGCTGGCGCTGATGGCGCCCTGGGTGGCGCTGGTGCTGGTGCAGGCCACCGTCTTCAGCTCCCTGGTGCAAGGGGCGCGGCAGTTCGGGGCCATCTGCGTCGGCACGCTGGTGGCCTCGGCGGCGCAGGCGATCACCGACGACACGCTCGGCGCGATCGCCCTGTCCGTACCGGTGCTGATGCTGCTCGCGAACTGGCCCCGCTTCGGCGACCAGGGCATCTACGCGGCGACCACGGCGCTGTTCACCATCTCCTCGGGCATGGTGAGTCTGTCCGCCGTCGGGCATCGGGTGGAGCAGGCGGCGATCGGCGCCGTCATCGGCGTCGCCGTCAACGCGTTCGTCCTGCCGCCGATCCACCTGCGGGACGTACGGACGAACCTGGCGGCGCTCGCCCGGGAGACGGGGGACGTGCTGCACCTCATCGCCGGCGACCTGCGCGAGGGCGAGTGGGACGCGCAGACCGCGGCCGGCTGGGTCAGCGCCTCGAACCGGCTGGACCACCGCCTGAAGGCGCTTCGCTCGGCACGCCGGTGGAGTCAGGAGAGCCTGCGCCTGACCTATGCCCCACTGCGCGCACTGCACCGGGTGCCGCACGACGGTGTCCTGCCGGCGGTGGAGGAGGACGAGCGGCTCAGCAGGGTCACCGGGCACGTCGCCACGCTGACCCGGGCGCTCGCGGTGTCCGTGGACGACAAGCGCACTCCCGCCCCGCCCGAGGGCCCGGCCCTGCGCTCGTACGCCCGCCTGCTGGAGCTGATCGGGGACGCCCTGTGCGCGGAGGCCGACAGTCTGTGCGACGGCAGTGTGACCGCCCGGCCGGGTGAGGAGACCGAGAAGGCCATGCAGGAGCTGCACGAGGAGTTGCAGGACGGACTGCGCCGGCACGCCGGGGAGGGGGCGGCCCACACCGCTGTCCTGGGCACGCTGCTGCTCCAGGCGGAGAACCTCTGGGCCGAGACCGTGCCGGGCGACCAGGAGCAGTGACACACCGCACCGGGCCTGGTGCCGGGTGCCGGGTGCCGGGTGCCGGGTGCGGAACAGCCGCAGATGGTCGTCCGTCGCACAAGGCCTGGGTCCGGACCGGACCCGGGCCCCTGAGCCGCCCCGGCCGCGATTCCGCCGTCCGGCCGGGGCGGTCCTCTCCCCCACATGCAATCCGTGCGTCCCGGGTACTCGGTCACCTCTCATGGAACCGGGCAGCCGGGAGGAGCACGACGTGAGCAGCGGAACGGGCATGAGGGTCGTCGTCACCGGCGCCACCGGCAACGTCGGCACGAGCGTGGTGCGGCTGCTGTCGGAGGATCCGGAGGTCGCCTCGGTGCTGGGTCTGGCCCGGCGGATCCCCGACTGGTCGCCGCCGAGGACGGACTGGGCCGCCGTCGATCTGGCCTCCGAGCGGTCCGACCTCGTGGAGCGGTTCTCGGACGCCGACGCGGTGGTCCATCTGGCCTGGGCGTTCCAGCCGACGCACGACCCGGCGACGACCTGGCGCACGAACGTGCTCGGCAGCATGCGGGTCTTCGAGGCGGTGGCCGGGGCGGGCGTCCCGGCTCTGGTGCACGCCTCCTCGGTCGGCGCGTACTCGCCCGGACCGAAGGACGAGACGGTGGACGAGTCGTGGCCGACACACGGCTGGCCCGACGCCGCGTACTGCCGGGAGAAGGCCTACCTCGAACGGGCGCTGGACACCTTCGAGCGCGACCACCCCGAGACGCGGGTGGTGCGGATGCGGCCCGCCTTCCTCTTCCAGCGGGAGTCCGCGAGCGAGCAGCGCCGCATCTTCGGCGGCCGGTTCCTGCCCGGCCCGCCGGTCCGCCCGGAGCTGCTGCCGTTCCTGCCGGACATCCCGGGGCTGCGGATGCAGGCGCTGCACACGGACGACGCGGCGAACGCGTACCGCCTGGCGCTGCGCGCCGACGTCCGCGGCGCCTTCAACCTGGCGGCCGACCCGCCGGTGGACGCGCGGCTGCTGGGCGAGATGTTCGACGCACGTCCGGTGCGGCTGCCGCGCGGCGTGGCGCGGTCGGCGATCGCCGCCGCCTGGGGTCTGCATCTGCTGCCCGCCTCCCCGCACCTGTTCGACGCGGTGCTGCGGCTGCCGCTCATGGACTGCACGCGTGCGCGTACGGAACTCGGCTGGCGGCCGGAGCACACGGCTCCCGAGGTGCTGGAGGAGTTCCTGCTGGGCCTCCAGCAAGGCGCGGGGGCGCCGACGGAACCGCTGCGGGGACGCAAGGTGGGCTGAGCCCCGCTGAGCCCCGCGAGCAGCGGACGAGCCATGCACCACCGGGCGACCGGCGCAGGGCATCGCGGCCGGGCGGTGCACGAGGCGAGCGGCCGTGGGCGTCCCGATCCGCTCACCACCGGGCGAGCGGCTCTGCCATCCGGACCCGCGCAGGACCGGTTGAGCGGCTCCTGACATGTTCGAGGGACATGTTCGAGCCGGGCATGTCCGAGGGGGACATGCCCGAGGGCCGCAGCCGACCCCCACAGTCGGCTGCGGCCCTCGGTGGGATGCCCTCCTCAGGCGGAGGGCTCGTCCGGCACCGGATGCTCGGGGTGAACCGTTCCCGAGTGCGGTGCTCCCTGCCGACCCGTCCCCGCTTCGTCCGTGTCGGGGACGTCGCCGGTGGGCTCGTCGGTCTCGTCGCCGCTTCGGCGCTCGGTCTTCTCGCCCTCGCCCGTGCCTGTGAAGCGCGGGGCGACCTCCCACGGGTCCTCGCCGACGTCTGCCTGCTGGTCCGGCATGTCCCGCGGGATGGGCTCACCGTTCTCGCCGGGTCCTTCGAGGCGGTGGTCGGTCACGGCGTGCTCCCTTCTGTGGTCCGGGCGCCACGCGAGTACCTCCGCGGTGATCGGCGAAACCTCAGCTCGGGGTCCGCTCCTGAAGTGCCGTGCGCCACGCGGGGAGCGGGTACTCCGGTGCCGGGTCGGGGCGCCGGCCGCCGCGGGCGAAGAAGTCGGCGAGCGGCAGGATCGCGGCGCCGACCGTGACCGCGTCGGGCCCGAGCCGGCCGAGGTCGACGGTCACCCTTCGGGCCGGGTGGCGCAGCGCGTACGACACGGCGTGCCGGCGTACGGCGGGCAGGAAGCGCGAGCCGAGCGCCAGGCCGGCCCAGCCGCCGATGAGGATGCGCTCGGGCTGGAAGAGGTTGATCAGGTCGGACAGGCCCGCCCCCAGGTACTCGGCGGTCTCCTCCAGGACGGCCAGCGCGACGGGGTCGGCCGCGCCGCCCTCGGGCGGGTGGGCCGCTGCGAGCATCGCCATGAGGGCGGTCTCCTCGTCGGCGCCGTCCTGGACCCGGCCGCCCTCCTCCCGCCAGCGGGCCAGCAGCGACTCGGCCCCCGCGTACGCCTCCAGACAGCCGAGCGCCCCGCACCGGCAGCGGCGGCCCCGCACCCGTACGGTCAGGTGCCCCCACTCGACCGCGCGGCCCTGCTCCACGTCCGGGGTGACGAGGCTCGCGCCGACGCCGGAGCCGAACAGCACCACGACGGCGTTGCGGGCGCCGCGTCCGGCGCCGAACCACATCTCGGCCTGGCCCAGTGTCTTGGCGCCGTTGTCGATGAAGTACGGGACGGTGTCCGGCAGCGGGGAACCGGCGCGGAGCAGCGCCTCCAGGGGGACGGCGTCCCAGCCGATGGTCTGCCCGTGCACGAGCGCGCCACGGTCCGCGGTGCGCTCGACGATGCCGGGGACCCCGATCCCGACGCCGAGGAGCAGCTCGGGCGCGAGGCCGGCGGTGTCCAGCACCTCGGCGATGCCCTGACGGATGTGGCCGACGATGGCCTCGACCTCGTAGCGCTGGGGTGCCAGCGGGTGCTCGGCACGGGCGAGTTCGGTGAGGGTCAGGTCGAAGAGTTCGACCCGGACCCGGGTCTCGCCGACGTCGACCCCGATCATGTGGCCGCTGCCGGGTGCGACGCGCAGCAGGGTGCGGGGGCGGCCGCCGTCGGAGTCGACGGTGCCGGCTTCCTCGACCAGTCCGTCGGCGACCAGGTCGGCGACGACGTTGCTGACGGAGCCGGAGCTCAGGCCGGTCGCCGGGCCGAGTTCGAAGCGGCTGAGCGGGCCGTCGAAGTAGAGCCTCTGCAGCACGGCCGTGCGGTTGGCCCGCCTGAGATCGCGTACCGTGCGCCCGTTCCGCGCAGCCATGTGGCTCCCCTCGCGTCCCCTGTCCGACCTGCAACATACCGGCGGTGCCGACCCGGGCGCGAGATTCCTCCACTCCTTATTTCACGAGGTGAGCTAACCGGTGTCCGATCGGCTGGCTCAGGGATACACCGGTGTCCGGTCCATGGGCTCAGGAGGTCACCGGTGTCCGGTGGGCGCGCTCAGCAGGTCACCGGTGTCCGGTCGGCGGGCTCAGGAGGTCTGCTCGATCTCGTCCAGGGCCGCGACGAGTTCGGGGGCGACCGTCTCCTGCACCCAGCGCTGCTGCTCCACCCCGGCCTCGCGGGGCACCGTTTCGGTCAGCATGATCAGGTACAGGTACACCCGGTACAGGGCCAGTCGCTGACGGGCCGGGGCGTCGAAGCGGGCCCGGCCGCCGGCCTCGCGGTAGCCCCCGAGGAAGTCCTCGTCCTTCCTGATGTCTCCGAGCAGCGCCAGGGAGACGAAGTCGGCCAGGGGGTCGCCCCAGAACATGCGCTCCCCGTCGATGAGGCCGCCGATGCGGGCCCGGCCGTCCACGCGGTCGACGAGAATGTTGCCCCGCCACAGGTCGAAGTGGACGAGGCAGGGCCGGGTCACCTCGTCGAGGGAGCCGTACGCGGACGCGGCGGTACGGGCCACGGCGTCGGGGGGCAGGGGCAGCCGGGCGCCGTAGCGCCGGGCGTCGTCGAGGACGGCGTCGAGCATGGCCGTGAACGCCGTTCGCCAGTCGGGGGCGAGCGGGCCGAGGGCGCCGGAGGGATAGCCGTAGCCGGGGCCGGTCACCTCGTGCAGCCGGGCCACCTGGCGTCCCAGGTCCGTGCGCAGGGCGGTCTGTTCCGGGTCGGTGAGGGTGCCGTCCCACGGTTCGCCGGGCAGGGCCGTCATCAGCAGGAAGTCGTCCCCCGCCGACACCGTCCGCGGCGCGGGGACCCCGACGCGGGCGGCCGAGCGGTAGAACTCGGCCTCGGAGACGAGCAGCCGCTTCTCGTGCCGCAGACCGGGGACGGCGGGGGCGGGCGGGATCTTCAGCACGTAGCGGCTGCCGCCGGTCAGGCGGAGTTCCTCGACGGTGTTGTAGGTGCCGCCGGTCAGCGGGGTGAGGTGGGCGAGGCGGCCGGGGTCCAGGCCCGCCGCCTGAAGGATGTGCCGGGCCCGTTCCCAGGAGTCCACCACCGTGTGCCCACCCCTCCCCTGCCGCATCGGTCAGCCGGCCGCGTACACGTCCTCGACGTAACGCCCGTCCGCGATCATTCCGTCGAGCCACTGCTCGGCGGCCGTCTCGTCGGCGCCCGGCGTGTGCTTCCGGAACAGGGTACGGAACGCCTCCCGTACCCCGGGCGCCATTCGGGAACCGTCACCGCAGACGTACACCCGCGCCCCGGAGTCCAGCAGCCCCCAGACCTCCTCGGCCTCGGCGGCGATCCGGTGCTGCACGAACCGCACCTCACCCTCGGGCGTCCGGCTGAAGGCGGGTCGCAGCAGGACGGCGCCGGCGGTCTCGGCGGCGCGCAGTTCCTCGGCGTGCAGGAAGTCCGCGTCGGGGGCGTCACAGCCGAAGTAGCACAGGGCCGGGGCGAGTTCGGTGCCGCTCGCGAGGGCGGCCGTACGGTCGGCGATGGTGCCGCGGAACGGGGCGAGGCCGGTGCCCGCAGCGACCATGACGACCGGTGCCGAGTCGCCGGTGACGTCGATGCGGAAGGCCTCCCGGCAGGGCTGCACACGCGCGTACACCGTGTCGCCGGGCTCGACGGTGGTGAGGTGGCCGGAGCCGGTACCGCGGTAGACGCCCTTGCCGGAGCGGGCGGGCGCTTCCAGCAGCGAGACCATCAGGTCCACGTGGCCGGGGTCGACGGCAGGCGAGGACGAGATCGAGTAGTGGCGCGGGCGCAGCGGGGTGAAGAGGTCGAGGAGCCGGGGCCAGTCCAGGGCGCCGCGCAGGGCCGGGTGGTCCTCCAGGATCTCCACCAGGGTGCGCGGGTCGTCGGTGAGGGCGGCCAGGGCCATGCGCTCCGGCGGGCACGGGTTGGCGGCGGCGAGCGCGGCCAGCTGCCCGGCGCTCGGGCGCTCCTGCAGCTCCACGTGGTGGGTGAGGAGCTGCCGTACCGTCACGGGGCGGTCCACGGCGATGCCGTCGCGGCGCGGGCGGGTGGCGCGGATGTCCAGGACGGTGTCCAGGTCGGCGCCGAGCGCGGCGGCGGCGCGGGCGACGAGGCCGGGGGCGTTGGCGGGGAGCACGGTGAGGTGGTCGGCGGTGCGGTAGGTGACGCCGTCCGGCAGGGCGACGCGCAGGAACCGCTTGCGCCGGGCGTAGCCGGGGGCGGTGAGGTCGCGCGCCTCGGTGACGCGCATGGGGACGAGGCCGTGCCGTTCGGCGAGGACGTCCAGTGGTCCGCCGGTCAGGGTGCGCACCTCGTAGGCGGAGGCGGGCTCGGGGTCCGGGGTCGTGGCGTCCGGGTCGCCGTGGCGCTCCAGGAGTGCTGTGCGCAGGGACGCGGTGAAGGCGCGGACGGTGCCGGTGAGGTCGCCGGAGGCGTCGGCGGCGGCGCGCTCCACCAGCCGGGCGGCGCCGGACTCGGCGAGCCGCTCGTCGATGCGGGTGGGGACGTGCTGGTAGGTGGCGGCCCAGTTGCGGTCGCCGATCCCGAGGACGGCGTAGGTCACGCCCGACAAGTCGTGGGTCTCCTCGAGCCGGGCGGCGAAGGCCGTGGCGTCGTCGGTGGGGCGGCCGTTGTAGGAGGCGGCGGTGATGACGACGGGCCGGTCGGTGGGCAGGCCGCCCGCGTAGGCGTCGAGAGGGGCCACTTCGGTCGTGCAGCCGATGGCGGCGGCCTCGTCGGCGAGCTGGGCCGCGAATTCACGGCAGGTGCCGTAGTTGCTGCCGTGCAGGAAGAGGGCGGCGGTGCCGGGGCGGACGCGGGCGGGCAGGTCGTGCGGCTCGTCCGAGGCGGTGTCCTGGGCCGGGACCGCTCCGGGCAGCGGGCTGTGGACGCGGTCGGCGGAGGTGCGGGGCGTCAGGGCGAGGGTGAAGCCCTCGGGCTTGAGGGTGAGGGTCTCCTTGACGTCGAGCCGGTAGCCGGCGTGGTCGCCCACCCGGTAGCGGTGGACGAGCATGGCCAGCAGCATGGTCGCCTCGTGCAGCGCGAACTGCCGCCCGATGCAGGCCCGCTCGCCGGTGCCGAACGGCTTGAAGGCGTGCACCGGCCGCTCGGCCTCCGCCTCGGCCGTGAAGCGGGAGGGGTCGAACAGCTCCGGGTTGTCACCCCATACGGGCTGCCGGTGCAGCATCGGCGAGAGGACCAGGACGCCCTGCCCGGCGCGCAGCGGGATGCGGCCGCCGAGCAGGGTGTCCTCGCGGGCCTCACGGGAGAACACGGCGGCGGTGGGCCACAACCGGAGCGCCTCGTTGAGGACCTGACGGGTGTAGGTCAGCCGGCCGACCTCGTCGAACGTCGGCTCGACGTCGGCCCGGTCGCCCCACAAAGCGTCGACCTCGCGCTGCACCAGCTGAAGTACGGCGGGGTGCTTGGCCAGGTAGTACAGCGCGAAGGACATTGCGCCGGAGGTGGTCTCGTGACCGGCGATCAGGAACGTGATGACCTGGTTGCGGATGTTGGCGGTGTCGAGCGTGGTGCCGTCGGCCGGGTGCCGGGCGGTGAGCATCAGGCCGAGGAGGTCGTCGGAGTCGCTCTGGTCGGTGCCGGTGCGCGCGGCGATGACCTCGTCGACGACCCGCGCGAGGTAGGCGGAGTCCTCCCGGAAGGCCGCGTCCTGTGCCGTGTAGTCCTGGCCGGGGACGCGTGCCAGGCGGGTCATGCTCCACTCCAGGCAGCGGACCATCGACTGGACGAAGGGGTGCGGCTCGGCCCGTTCGAAGGAACCGAAGTCGTAGCCGAAGCCGGCCAGTCCGATGGTGTCGAGCGTCATGCGGGTCATGTCGTCGGGCACGTTCACCGGCCGCCCGGCGCGGGCGTCGCGGTCCCAGGACGCAATGAGCCGGCGGGCCACCTCCAGCATCACGGGGTGGTAGGTGCGCATCGAGCCGAGCGCGAAGGCGGGCATGAGGATGTCGTGCGCCTTGGCCCAGTTGGGCTCGTCGTTGTACGCGGTGAACAAACCGTCGGCGGCGAACTCGCGGACGTTGCCCAGGCCGGGACCGATGTGCTTGGCGAACCGCTGCTCGTCGGCGAGTTCGGCCACGAGGTCCAGGTCGCTCACGAACAGGGTGTCCCGCCCGTACAGCCGCCGCACGAGGACCGGCCCGTGCTCGCGCATCAGGTCCATGACCTGCTGGATGGGCGCACCGCCGGGTCCGGTGGCGGAGATGTCGGCGACGGGGACGCCGGGGAGGTCGTCGGCGGTCAGGGGAGTCTGTCCGGTGGGGGGCATGACGCGGCAACTGCCTTTCACGGTACGGAAGTACTGCGATCCAGCGTGATCCACAGGGCCCGGGCGGCGACGCCGCTGCCCTACATGATTGTGTAGTGCGAGCAGATGCGCCGCTCTTGCGCGGGAGCGGCCCGGCGTGGCAGGAGAAGTCCGTGGACCTGGCCCGGCACGAGGCCGTGACGTGGCGCAACCGCGCGCTGCTGCTGTTCGACCGGGTCGCGATGCCGGTCGCGGTGTGTGACGTGTACGGGGCGGTACTGCTGGCCAATCCGGCGATGGCGGCGGAGTGCGGCAGGACGCCGGGACGGCTGCGCGGCCGCGATGTGCTGGAGCTGTTCAGCCCGCGGGAGGCCACGCAGGTGGAGCGCATCGCCGAGGCCCTGCGCCTGCGGCACCGCTCGCGCTACCAGGTGTCGGTGCGCTGGCGGGCCCCGGGCGGCGCGGAGCGCACCGGCGAACTGACGGCGGACCCGGTCAGCGACACGGCGGAGGACACCCCGGCCCTGCTGGTGATGCTCAGGGTGGACCCCGCATGCACCCCCTCCCCCGCCGCCCCCGCGGAACAGGCCCGGGTCACCCCGACGGAGGCCCGCATCCTGGCCCTCCTGGCCGCCGGTACCACCACGGCCCGAGCCGCCCGGGAGACCGGCCTCACCACCGACGGCGTGACCTACCACCTGCGCCGCCTGTCGTCCCGCTGGGACGCGTCCAACCGCACGGAACTGGTGGCCAGGGCCTATGCACTGGGGGTACTCAGACCGGGCGTCTGGCCGCCGGAGGTCGCGGGCGCCGGCTCCTGACGGAAATCCGGTCGCCCCTCGCGTCGCGACTGTCTAGTCTGATCCCACCCTCAAAACCTAGGACCCCTAGGTTTGCGAAAGACAACTCCGAGGAGCTCCCATGCAGCCGCTCACCGAGCAGGACATCCGCGCCTCCTTCGTCAACTGCTCGAAGGGCGAGGCCAAGCGGCTCGTCGTGCCCAGGGATCTCGACAGGCGGCCCTGGGGTGATCTCGACTTCCTCGGGTGGCGGGATCCGGGGGCGCCGGACCGGAGCTATCTGGTGGCCGAGCGGGACGGGCGGCTCGTGGGGCTGGCGATGCGGTTCCAGGCCGGGCAGCGCGGGTTCCTGCACCGCAGCATGTGTTCGCTGTGCCTGACCACGCACCCGCGGGGCGGGGTCTCGCTGATGACCGCGCGCAAGGCCGGGCCGGCCGGGCGTGAGGGCAACTCCGTCGGCGCGTACATGTGCACCGATCTCGCCTGCTCCCTGTACGTGCGGGGGAAGAAGGCGCCGGAGGCGGGGTCCCGCTTCGAGGAGAGCCTCACCCTGGAGGAGCAGATCGCGCGGACCAGAGGCCATCTGGCCGCCTTCCTCGACAAGGTGTACGCCTGAGCCCCTCGGTCGCCCGCGGTTTGCCCCGGCACTAACGTCCTTCATGAGCGTCCTTCATGGACGTGTTCGGTGGATGCGTTCGAGGCGCCGGGGAAGGGGAACAGCCCGAGGATGCGAGAGGTACGTGAGTGGACGGCGCGCGCCGAGCGGATCGTGAGGAAGCGTCGTGATCCGGTGGTCGTCCAGACGCTGCGGTCCGCGACGGCGGCGACGATCGCGTACGTCATCGCGCTGCGGCTGAGCCCCGAGCCGGCCCCGCTCACCGCTCCCCTGACCGCACTGCTGGTCGTCCAGGTGACGCTGTACGCCACGATCACCAACGGCTTCCGGCGGGTCAACGCCGTGGTGACGGGCGTGCTCGTCGCCATCGCGTTCAGCCTGCTGGTGGGCCTGACCTGGTGGAGCCTGGCCATGCTCCTGCTGGCCTCGCTGGTGGTGGGGCGGCTGGTCCGGGTGGAGGAGTACGTACCGGAGGTCGCGATCAGCGCGATGCTCGTCCTCGGCGTGACCAGCGTGGGGGACTACGCCTGGGCCCGGGTGGTGGAGACGCTGATCGGCGCGTCCGTCGGGCTCGCCTGCAACCTGCTGCTGGCTCCGCCGGTGTGGGTGGAGGAGGCGGGCGAGTCGATCGAGGGCCTGTCACGCCGGCTGCGGCAGCTGATGCTGCGGATGGGCGAGGAGGCCGCGGGCGGCACGCCCGTGGACCGCGCGGAAAGCCAGTTGCACGAGGCACGCCGCCTGGACCACGACATCGTCGAGGTGGACGCGGCGCTGCGGCAGGCCGAGGACAGTCTGCGGCTCAACCCGCGCGTGCAGGACAGCGTGCTGCACCGGGTCGTGATGCGCACCGGCCTGGACACGCTGGAGATCTGCACGGTCGTCCTGCGGGTGCTGGCCCGCTCCCTCACCGACCTCGCGAAGGAACGCGAGCCCGAGCCGCTGTTCGAGGCGGAGACCGGCGCCGCCCTGGCGCAGCTGCTGTCCGAGATCGCCGACGCCGTGGTGAGCTTCGCGGTGCTGGTCACCACGCACCTGAGCGCGAGCGCCGAGTCGGCGGAGGAGCGGCTCGCCGCGGAGCTGCGCACCGCCGCGGGCACCCGCGACAAGCTGGCCCTGCTGCTGCGCGAGGAGGCCGAGCGCGACCCGCGGCACTGGCAGCTTCCGGGAGCGGTCCTGACGGAGGTCAACCGCATCCTCGACGAGCTCGACACCGAGCACCGCACCCGCCGCCTGTTCGAGGAACTGGACCGTGTGTCGGGCGAGCAGCGGGCCCGGATGCCCCGTCTGACGCGGCTGAGGGAGCGGCTGGGCGTCACGGAGCAGATGTGGCGGAACCGCGCGGGGTTCGACGGGCGTTCTCGCTGAGGGGAACGCCGGCAGGGGGCCGGCACCCGAGGCGAGGAGCGGGACATGGCCGACACGAGCGTCCGGATCGACGGGAACACACTGCGGCTGCCGGGCGGGGTCGCCGTGCGGTTCATCCGCACCCTGCGCCTGCCGGAGTCGGGTACGCATCCGCTGCCTCCGGGCCTCGGCGAGTTCCCGGTGCGGCGCGTCGCGGACTACGCGGACCGGGTCCCCGAGGAGTGGCGGGCTCGCGGCGGCGTGATGCTGCCGGTGTATCTGCGCGAGGCGATGTGGCTGAGCTTCGCGGGCACCTCGGAGCCGGCCGCGCTCCAGGTCGGTGTCGGCAAGGTGTGCGCGGTCTCGGGCCGGCCCTGGAGCGACCGGCCGACTCGCGGGCCGCAGAACTACGTGGTGCTTCCCCGTCAGCCCTGGCTGGACGGCATCAACTCCGGCACGGGCACGGTCCGGCAGTTCGTGGCCGTCCCGCTCGGTCTGGGCGCCACCGTCGAGGGGCAGATCACGGGCGAGGAGGTGTGGGGCGGCGTCCAGCTGCAGTCCTTCGCGCTGAACGACCGGGAGCTGGCGCGGTGGCGTGAGGAGGAGCGGCTGCGGCAGGTGCCCCCCGTGCCCGCGCCGCCCGGCGGCTACGGCGCCGCGATGCCGGCCGCTTTCGGCAGTCCTGCCGCCGGTGGATACGGGGCGCCCGCGACCGGTGGCTACGGCTCCGCGATGCCGATGGCGGCCCCGGCCGCGCCGGGCGCCGTCCCGCCACCGGCCGCGACCGGTGCGGCCCCGTCGGCCCCCGGGGCCGCGCCCGCGGCGCCGGCGAGCGCTCCGCGCGCGGCCGCAGCGATGGGGCTGGGCGTCGGCGGCTCCATGCGGCAGGAGGTCTACCAGGACGACCGGCCCCTCTCGCACTGGTCGGACAAGCCCGCCGGGCGGGTGTTCGTGCACCTGGTGACACCGCCGGAGTGGCGCCGCATCACCGGCGAGGCCGCACCACCGTCGCCGGTGGACCGGGCCGCCTACACCCGGGCGGGCCTGCCCTGGTTCGACTACTTCGACCAGGATGCGGAGGACCTCGCCCCCACGGACACGCTCCAGTCCGTCAAGCCGGTCGGCGACTGGCTCGGCGACGACCACGAGCCCTGGCAGCCGCCCACGCCGGGACAGACGCACCAGCTGAAGCACGCCCCGGGCCGACCGGTCGCGGACGGGGACTGGTAGTCGGCCGTGAGCATCGCGGACGGGACCGGCGCGGCGGTCGGTGGGACGCGTCGGCCGCCTCCCCTCGCGGCGCGTTGCGCCGCACGCAACACCCGCTGCCGTTTGTTGCACCCGAGGGCAGGTGAACGCCAGGGTGGCAGTCACGACGGGGACGAGTGACGACCTGAGGGGCGACATGGGCAGTGGTGGCTGGAGCAGGCGCCGGTTCGTCGGCGCACTGACGGGCGGGGCGGCCGCGGCGGCGCTGCCGTCCTGCGACAAGGCGCCCGCGCCCCCGTCGACCCCGGCAGCGACGCCCGAGGCGGCCACGAGCCCGCCGCGCGAGGCCCGGCGCCCTTCCGGGCCCCGTCCGCTGTACCTCGGCACCTACACCTCCGTCGAGGGCGGCGGCAAGGGCATCGGTCTGGCGACCTACGACGCGGCGACGGGTGGGATCACCGGCGTCGGCACGATCGGCGGCGTCGGCGACCCGTCGTACCTCGCGCTCCACCCGGACCGCGGCACGCTCTACGCGGTGGACGAGCGTGCGGACGGTGCCGTGACCGCCGTCCGGCTGTCCGACCGGAAGGTGCTGGGCAGCCGGAGTACCGGCGGCGCGGCCCCCTGCCACCTGTCGGTGCATCCGGGCGGGCGCTGGCTGCTCAGCGCGAACTACGGGACGGGCAGCGTCGCCGTGCATCCCATCGACGCCTCGGGCGCCCTCGGCGAACGCACCGCCCTGGTCCGGCACTCCACTCCCCCACCCGGCCCGGGCCAGGAGGGCCCGCACGCCCACCAGGTCGTCCCGAGCCCGGACGGGGGCCACGTACTCGCCGTCGACCTGGGGACGGACACCGTCTACACGTACCGGCTGGACGACAAGGCGGGCACGCTCACCGAGGTCGCGCAGGCGCACACCCGGCCGGGCGCCGGACCGCGCCATCTCACGTTCCACCCGGGCGGCCGGTACGCGTACCTCGCCAACGAGGTCGACGACACGGTGGCGGTCTGCTCCTACGACAAGGCTTCCGGCCGGTTGACCGTCGGCGAGGCGCAGTCCACGGGCACGGGTTCGGGTACGAACTACCCGGCGCAGATCCTGGTGACCGCCGACGGCCGGTTCGCCTATCTCGCCAACCGCGGCCACAACAGCCTCACCCGCTACGCCGTCGAGGCCGACGGCGCCCGGCTCAGGCTGCTCGACACGGTGCCGGTGGGCGGCGACTTCCCCCGGCAGATCGCGTTCTCGCCGGAGGGCACGCTGCTGTTCGCCGCGAACCAGAAGTCCTCCACCGTCACCGTCTTCCACGTGGACGAGGGCGACGGCGCACTGCGGCGGGCGGGCGCGGCGTTCCCCTCACCCGTCGCCGTCTGTGCGCTGCCGCTGTAGGGCCCGCGGGCACGATGCGGCGGCGGCCTGGCCGAGCAGGACGTGCATGCGCTCCGTGAGCTGCGCGACGTCGTCGGCGGGTGCGTGGAAGGCGAGGCGTACGTCGCCGTGGGCGCGGACCCGTTCGATGCGCAGCGTCAGTCCGTGCCGGTCGACGGCGAGCGGCTGGACGCCCACCGCGCCGTGCAGGCTGTCGGAGTCGACGAGCCGCGTGAGGCGCTCCACGGCGTCGGCGTGGCAGTCGGCGAGGTGGGTCAGCAGCCGGGCCTCGGCCATGCTGAGCGGGTCGGGGACGGCGGCCGCGAACTCGGCGAGGTCGACGGTCACGGAGCCGGACGGCTGCCGCAGCACGACACGGGTGGGCGTGAAGGCGAGCCTCTCCCCCTCGACGGCGAACCAGCCCGCGAGCCACAGCCGGGCGCGGATCCGGCTGCGCACCGGGACGGGAGCGACGTCGGCGAACTCCAGCACCGCGGACGGCTCGCCGCGGGGTGCGCAGATCGCGGCCGCGAGCAGGGCGCTGTCCGCGGGCACGTCCACGAGCACCCGGCCGTCCTCGTCCACGCTGTGCGCGCCGACCAGTTCCTCCCGTGTGCCCTCCGCGGTCACGGAGCAGGACCACGCGGCGGCGAGCACCGAGCGCGCCCGCTCCGCCGCGGCGGGAGCCGCCGTCCAGCTGTGGCTGTCGTCAGCCATCCCAGACCTCCTTAGGTAAGCCTAAGCTAACCTATCGAAGATCCGGGTGTGCGCCAACCACGGCGCGTCTCCTTTGCGGCATCCTTCAGGGTGTGAGCACACCCAGCAGAGCGCGTGCGCACACCTCGCGCACCTGCTCGCGGCCCAACTCCGTGCCGCGCAGCCACTCCAGGCAGACGGCCGTGGTGAACGCCAGCCAGCCGCGCACGGCCAGCCGGACCTCCGGCCGCCCCTCGACGGCGGGGCCGAACTCGGGATCCGCGGCGAGCGCGGCGAGGATCTGCCGCTCCTGCGCGGCCAGGGCCCGCTGATAGACGCGCCGCACCGCCTGGTCCCCGGCCGCGTCGGCGCGGTGGAAGGCCCGATAACCGTGGGCGTGCGCCTGGACGTACTCCAGGAACGTCTCCAGGCCTGCCCCGAGTTGCTCGCGGACCGGGACGCCGGGCACCGCCGCCGTCATGCGCAGCATGCGCTCGCTCTCGCGCTCGACGACCGCCGCGAAGAAGTCCCGCTTCGTCGGGAAGTAGTGGTACAGCAGCCCGCGCGACACCCCGGCGATCTCGGCGACCTGCTCGATCCACACCTCGTCGTAAGGGCTCTCCGAGAACAGCCGCGCACCGACCGACAGGAGCTGCTCCCGGCGCTCCCCGGTGCTGAGCCGGCGGCGCGTGCGCCCGTCCTGGTTCGCAGCCATGCCCGCACTTTACTTGACGCCGGTTCAACAACGGGACCACACTGAACCGCACTATTGAACCCACGTACAACACCTGCGAACCCGCCGTCGGATCAAGGGAGATCGCGTCATGACGGAGGCGCCGACACGCACCGGGGAGCCCAAGGGTTTCCGCAGTGCCGAGCTGGGCTGGCCGGAGCTGGACCGCATTCCGCATCCGCCCCGCCGGATCCCGCTGCTCGGGGACGTGGTGGGGGTGAACCGGCGCACTCCCCTGCAGGACTCGCTGCGCTACGCCCGCGAACTGGGTCCGGTGTTCCGGCGGAAGGCGTTCGGCAAGGAGTTCGTGTTCGTGTGGGGTGCCCGGCACGCGGCCGACCTCGCGGACGAGTCGCGGTTCGCCAAGCACGTGGGACTCGGCGTGGCCAACCTGCGGCCGGTCGCCGGGGACGGCCTGTTCACGGCGTACAACCACGAGCCGAACTGGCAGCTGGCCCACGATGTGCTCGCGCCGGGGTTCAGCCGCGAGGCCATGGCCGGTTACCACCCGATGATGCTGTCGGTCGCGCAGCGGCTGACGGAGCACTGGGACCGGGCGGCCGCTGCGGGCCGGGCGGTGGACGTGCCCGGCGACATGACCAAGCTGACGCTGGAGACGATCGCGCGCACCGGCTTCGGGCACGACTTCGGCTCGTTCGAACGTTCCCGGCCGCATCCCTTCGTGACCGCGATGGTGGGCACGCTGACCTACGCCCAGCGGCTCAACACCGTGCCCTTCCCGCTGGCGCCTCTGCTGCTGCGCAGCGCGAGCCGCCGCAACGCGGCCGACATCGCCCACCTCGACGAGACGGTCGACGAACTGGTGCGGGCCCGGCGCGCCGGGGGCGGCGGCGACGGCGACCTCCTCGACCGCATGCTGGAGACGGCCCATCCCGGCACCGGGGAACGGTTGGCACCGCAGAACGTCCGCCGGCAGGTCATCACGTTTCTCGTCGCCGGCCACGAGACGACCTCCGGGGCGCTCTCCTTCGCCCTGCACTACCTCGCCCGCCACCCCGAGATCGCCGCCCGGGCCCGCGCCGAGGTGGACCGGGTGTGGGGGGACACGAGCGAACCCGCCTACGAGCAGGTGGCCCGGCTGCGCTACGTCCGCCGGGTGCTGGACGAGTCGCTGCGGCTGTGGCCCACCGCGCCCGCGTTCTCCCGGGAGGCCCGGCAGGACACGGTGCTGGCCGGGGAGCACCCCATGCGGCGGGGCGCCTGGGCGCTGGTGCTGACGCCGATGCTGCACCGGGACCCCGAGGTGTGGGGAGCGGACGCCGAACGGTTCGACCCGGACCGCTTCGACGCCGGCGCCGTACGGTCCCGGCCCCCGCACACCTTCAAGCCGTTCGGGACGGGCGCACGGGCGTGCATCGGGCGGCAGTTCGCGCTGCACGAGGCCACGCTGGTGCTCGGACTGCTGCTGCGGCGCTACGACCTGCGTGCCGACCCGGCCTACCGGCTGCGCGTGACGGAACGGCTGACGCTGATGCCGGAGGGCCTGCGGCTGCACCCGGAGCGCCGCACGGCAGTGCGGGAGCCGGCCTCAGACCTGCGCCGTCCAGTGCCCGGGGCGGGTGACTGACCCGGGCAGCCGGGTCCCGGCGTTTCCCCGGGCCGCGTTCAGCTGTGGCTGGGTGAGGAAGAAGGCCCCGGTCAGATCGGCGTCGGTGAGGTTGGCGTCACGCAGGTCGGCACCGATCAGGTCGGCTCCCCGCAGGTCCGCCCCGGTGAGGTCGGCGGCGATGAGGTAGGCGCCGCGCAGGCAGGCTCCGCGCAGGTCGGCGCCCTTGAGACGGGCGCCCATGAGGTCCGCGCCCCGGCGGTCCTTCTTACGGCCCTTGACGCCCGCCCTGGCCAGCTCGCTCGTCCTCAGCAACAGGACGTTGACCTCCTGGCGGTGTGCCGCCACATCCAGCGCGGCGAGCTCCTCGGGTGTCCCGCCGGTCAGTTCTTCGGTCTTCTCCAGGGCCTCGCGCACGTCGGCGTGGACGGGACGGGCCGCGGGCAGGGTGAGCGCCTCGGTCAGGTACCACAGCAACTCGTGCAGCTGGCGGACCACCGGGAACACCTCGAACATGCGACGGGCGTCCTGCGGTGGCCCGGTGCGCCAGTCCCGGCCGCCGAAGGTGATCTGCGAGACCTGCTGCCCGGCACCGAAGCAGTCGTAGACCGTGCAGCCGGTGAACCCCTTCTGCCGGAGCCGGGCGTGGATGCCGCAGCGGTGGTCCTCCCGGAGGTTGCGGCAGGGCGTGCCGGCGGCTTTGTCGACCGCGAAGTCGGCCGAGGCGGCGAAGGGCAGGGCGACGCAGCACAGCCCGAAGCACCGCTCGCAGTCGCCGCGCAGTTCCGCCTGCTCGGCCTGGTGTTCTCGCATGCCGTTCAGCATACGAAACGACAATCGACGGGCGCGTTCCGGTCACGCGGCCGGTCCGGGCGCCTCCAGACGATCCAGCCGCTCGGGGTCGGCCAGGATGTACATGTCCGTGATGCGGCCGCCGACGATCGTGACGCCCATGACCGACTGGACGCGGCCTTCGTGCACGTTGACCATTCCGACCGAGCCGTTGACCAGGACCAGCTCCGCGGCCTGCGTGAACGGGGCGAACATGAGCGCCTGCTCCGCCACCGCCTTCGCGCCCTGGACCACCTTGGAGGCGGCGGCGCCCCGCACGAGCGCGCCCGAGTCGGCCCGCAGCAGGACATCCGGGTGCAGTACGGCCACCAGCGCCTCGAAGTCCCCGGCACGCGAGGCGGCCAGGAAGGCGTCGAGCACCTCCTTCTGCCGGCCCAGGTCCGGCTCGGCCGAGGGGGCGGCCCCGCGCACCCGGCGCCGAGCGCGGCTCGCCAGCTGCCGGGTCGCGGCCGGATTGCGCTCCACGATCGGCGCGATGTCGTCGAACGGCACGGCGAACATGTCGTGCAGCACGAACGTGAGCCGCTCGTCGGGCGTCAGGTTCTCCAGTACGACGAGCAGGGCCAGGCCCACGGAGTCGGCCTGGAGCACCTCCTCGGCCGGATCGATGTGCGACAGGGGCCGGAGCACCGGGTCCGGGACATAGACCCGCACGGTGTCCTGGGTGTCGCCCATCGGCTCCTCGCGGCGGGCGGTGCGCGAGCGCAGCATGTCCAGGCAGACCCGGCCGGTCACCGTGGTCAGCCAGCCGCCGAGGTTCTGGATGTCGCCCGTGTCGGTGCGGCTGAGCTTGAGCCAGGCCTCCTGGACGGCGTCCTCCGCCTCGGAGAGCGATCCGAGCATGCGGTAGGCCACCGCCTCGAGGTGCCCGCGGTGTTCCTCGAAGCGGTGCGCCAGTTCCTCGTCGCCTGTCATGGTCTCCCCCGTCGTCCGTTGATCAACCGCTGATCAACCGCTGGTCATCTGCTGAACAGTTCGAACGCCACCGCGGGGCGGCCCCCGAACCGCTCCCCCGTCCGCTCCGCGTTCTCCGTCAGGAAGCCGCGCACGTACGTCTCCGGGTCCTCGCTGGTCAGCACCTCGATGTACGTGCGGTGTTCCAGCAGGGAGCGCACGGCCCGTTCCATCCCGGCTGTCGCGTCGACCGCGTGCGTGGGCGTGCTGGAACCCGCGACCGCGACCCAGCGCACACCGTCCCAGGGGTCGAGGCCCTGCTCGACGAGCTCGGGGAAGATCCACCGGTTGCCGGCGTCGCCGGCCGCGTCGAGCGTGGCCCGGCCGACGGCCACGTGGTCCGGGGTGTTCCAGGCGACGCCGCCCCAGGTGTCGCGGTGGTTGAGCGTGAGGACCAGCTCGGGCCGGTGGCGGCGGATGGCGGCGGCGATGTCGCGACGCAGGGCGGTGCCGTACTCGATGACCCCGTCCTTGTGGTCGAGGAACTCCACCTCCGACACGCCGACCACCGCCGCGCTGGCCCGCTGCTCCCGCTCGCGCAGCGGCCCGCACCGCTCCGGCTCCAGCGTGTCGATGCCGGCCTCGCCCCGCGTCGCGAGGACGTAGGCGACCTCGCGGCCTTCGTCGGTCCAGGCCGCGATCGCCGCCGAGCAGCCGTACTCGAGGTCGTCGGGATGCGCCACGACCGCGAGGGCACGCCGCCAGTCGCCGGGCATGGGCTGCAGTTGAGGGGTCGTCATGCCCGCAGACTAGCCCGCGCCGCCGACATCACCGGGCGTACGGCACGGCATCACGCGTCACCCCGTACGAGCGCCAGCAGCCGGTCGAGGACGCGGGGGCCGCCGGTGCGGATGCCGTCGTGCTCGAACTCGTCCGTGATCCAGGTGCGCAGCCCCCGGATCGTGCGGGCGGTGCGCAGGGAGTGGGCCGTGTCGACGTACATGTCGTCGTGGTAGACGGCCGCCACCACCGGCACCGTGTTGTCGGCGAGGCGGGCGGGGTCGTACAGGGGCGTCCAGTCGGTGCGGGCGGCGAGCAGGTCGGCGGTCTCGCGCAGCGGGCGCAGCGCCGGGTCGCAGTCGAACATCCAGGGGTGAATCGATTCCCCTGTGAACAGCAGCGGCTCGTCACCGGCGAGGGCCTTGGCGGCGTCGAACTGCGGGAATTCGGCGCGGACCCGCTCGGCGGACCAGGCCGTGGGCCGGGCGTCCTGGCCGTAGATCGACTCGTGGACCAGGGCGTACAGCGGGTGACGGGCGTAGGAGAGCATGGCCTGCACCTGCTCCTGGAACGCGTCGGAGAGCGCGGAGCCCTGCGGGGTGCGGACGAAGGCGTCCTCGAGGAGGTAGTGCAGGCGGTGGGTGCCGTCTGCGGTGCCGAGGGCGATGCCGAGGGACTGGAACGCCTCGACGGTGAGCCGGTAGCCGTTCGGCAGGACCACGTCGTGGTGGAGCAGGTGCTCGGCGATGCGGCGGGCGCGCTCGGCGTCCTCGGGATAGCGGGCGTAGTGGGCGGCCACCTTGCGTTCGATGCGTGGGAAGGCGGCCCGGTAGACGTCGTCGGCGTGGGCGTCCAGGGAGGGCAGGCCACCGGTGATCACGGCGGTGGCCAGGCCTTCGGGGGCCAGGGACAGGTAGGTCGTCGCGCAGAAGCCGCCGAAGCTCTGGCCGAGGACGGTCCAGGGCTCGCCGCCGGTGAGTTCGGTGCGGACGGCCTCGCAGTCGCGGACGATCGAGTCGGCACGGAAGTGCGTGAGGTAGTCGGCCTGCTCGGCCGGGCCGCCGCGCAGCGGGAGCGTCTGGCGGTTCGCGGGGGTGCTGTGGCCGGTGCCGCGCTGGTCGAGGAGCAGGACGCGGTACTCCTTCAGGGCCCTGCCGAGCCAGCCCGGCCGTCCGACGGACCGGTCGGCGCCGAAGCCGGGTCCGCCCTGGAGGTAGAGCAGCCACGGCAGGTCCTGGGACGCTTTGTCGCCCGCCACGACCTCGCGGGCGTACAGCTCGATGGTCTCGCCGTCGGGGCGGCCGTGGTCGAGGGGGACGGTGAAGCGGCGGTCGGTGAGGAGGACTCCGGGCTGGCGGTAGCTGACGGTCAACAGGGCTCCCGGGACGGACGGATCTTCAGGCCGCGTCCCAGTTCATCACAAGGATCGCCCGTGGGTGAGCCCTTCGATCATGAAACCCTGCTGAACGGCCGTTCAGGCTCAGCGGGCGGACAGGCTGGAGCGGCGGACCACCAGCTCGGGCTGCAGGACGACCCTGCGGTGCTCGTGTGCGCGCGCCGCGCCCTCCTCCTCCGTCTCCTCCAGGAGCAGGTCGGCGGCCATGGCGCCCATGGTGACGGCGGGCTGCCGCACCGAGGTGAGCGGGACGGCCGCGGCGGCGGCGAACTCGATGTCGTCGTAGCCGACGATGGCGAGGTCGTCGGGGACGCCGACACCGGCCGCGTACATGGCCTGCAGGACCCCGAGGGCGAGCAGGTCGTTGGCGCAGAACACGGCGGTGGGCCGGTCGGCCAGCCCGAGCAGCCGGGCCCCCGCGTCCCGGCCCGCGGCGACGTCCAGCCGTTCGGTCGGCAGCTCGCGCAGGGCGTCGGGACCGAACCCGGCCTCGGCGAGCGCTTCGAGGGCACCGGTGCGGCGGTCGCGGACCTGGTTCAGGCCGGGCGGGCCGCTGACGTAGGCGATCGAGCGGTGCCCGGCGTCGACGAGGTGGCGTACGGCCAGGGCACCGCCCGCCACGTCGTCGACGGAGACCGAGCACTCGGTGGTGCCCTCGGCGACCCGGTCGACCAGCACGAACGGGATGCCGTGCCGACGGAACGTCTCGATGTTGCGGCCGGTCGCGTCGGCCGGCGTGAGCAGCACGCCGCGCACCCGCTGCTCGGCGAAGAGCGACAGGTACTCGGCCTCCTCGCCCGGGTTCTGGGCGCTGTTGCAGACCATGACACCCAGTCCGGCCTGCCGGGCGGCGCGCTCGGCGCCGCGCGCGACGTCGACGAAGAAGGGGTTGCCCATGTCGAGGACGAGCAGCCCCATGATGCGGCTGCGCCCCGCGCGCAGCTGGCGTGCGGACTCGCTGCGGACGTACCCGAGCCGGTCTATCGCGGACAGCACCCGGGCCCGGGTCTCGGTCGCGACCGTGTCCGGGCGGTTGATCACGTTCGAGACCGTGCCGACGGAGACTCCGGCGACGCGGGCGACGTCCTTGATACCCACCGACTGGGCCATCGGGCAGGGACCTCCAGGGGGAGACACGGGGGGGGCGGCGTCCGGGGCGGCTTCACATTACCGGCACGCCGCCCCGGGGACCGGATGCGGTCAGGCGGGCAGGCGGAAGTCCGTCACGTGCAGCGCCGAGGGCGTCGTGCCGCTGGACTTCTCCTGGTACATGAAGGACAGCACCCCGTCCTGTGCGACCCGCGTCTCGTCGATGACGACCTCGCCGAAGGCGTTGAGGCCGCTGCCGTCGAAGAGGATCTTCCAGTCCGTGTACCCGGAGGCGGCGGAGGCCCCGGCGATCCGGCCGAAGGGGAAGACCGCGTACGCGTTGTCGTACTTGTCCAGGATCAGCTTGGTGCGCTGGCTGGAGTTCAGCGGGACCGGTATCTCGGTCTTCTGCCAGGTGCCGGAGGCGTTCTTGCGGACGTGGAAGGCCCGTCCGTTGGCGGTGCGGTCCGCGACGTAGTTCGTGGTGCACTGGCCGAAGCGGCCCGGGACGTAGGAGATGATCGCGTGCGGCCGGCCCGCGGAGTCGGTGAACTGGCTCTCCTGGTTCATCAGGGAGTGGTCGGGGTTGAGCGGGTCGATCACCAGTCCGGCGTCGGTCACGGACACCTTGTCGGAGCCGCCCGTCACACCCACGACGGTTCCGTCGTTGTTGCGCCAGGTGCGGCCCCGGTCGTCGGAGTAGACGTAGCCGGTGTCGTGGTTGGTGATGCCGCCGCCGTTGCACATCACGGCGCCGTTCTGCTCGCGCCAGGTGAAGAAGGAGTGCAGCCGGCCGCCCCGGTCGTAGTCGATGCCGTGCAGGTACATGTTGCGTGCCGTCGAGGAGCCGTGCTCGCTGGTGTACGTGCCGGTGGAGCTCGACCACTCGCCGAGGTTCGTCCACTTCGTACCGTCGTACTCGGCGAGGGCGTTCCGCCCGTTGCCGGAGACGGCGACGCGGTAGCTCAGCTGGAGCTTTCCGTCGGGCGTGGAGATGAACTGCGGATAGGTGAACTGGGAGGTCGGCGCCAGCCCGTCCAGGGTGGACTGCGGCGCCCCGAAGCGAGAGGCGCTCCAGCTCAGCCCGGCGGGGTTGTCCATGAGCCCCGCGACGGACTTGACGTAGGTGAAGCCGTCGCTGTGGGAGTCCATGTTGAGGTGCAGCCGGCCGTCGACCTTGGAGACACCCATGGAGATGACGTTGTGGGAGTCGTCGGCCTTGAGGATGTGCCCGACCTTCACGGTGGACCAGGTGCTCCCGCCGAGGACGCGGCGGCCGACGACGGCGTTCCTGTCGGCGGTGTACCAGACGGCGTACTGGTAGCCCTTGTAGGTCAGCAGGCCGTTCTTCTGGAACGCGTTGTTGTTGACCAGCCCGTCGTACGACACGAAGAAGACGGCCTGACCGTCGAGTGTGGTGGTGCCGGTCCGGGTGACGGAGGGACCGGGGTCGGCGGCCCGCGCGGTGCCGGAGGCGAGGGCGGGGGTCACCACTGCTCCCGCGAGGGCGGCGGCCAGCAACGTACGTCTGTGCATCTCGTGGACTCCATCGTCATGCGAGGTGGAACACTTCGGTGAGCGGTTTCATGGCCTCGTCGGGCCGGGCGCCGTCCAGCGACTCGAAGAACGGCGCCATCTCCGCCTGCCAGCGGGCGTTGACGTCGGTGGCTTCCATACCGGCCTGGGCGGCGGCGAAGTCCTCGGTCTCCAGGTAGCCGACGAGCAGTCCGTCCTCACGCAGGAAGAGCGAGTAGTTGTGCCAGCCGGTCTCCGAGAGCGCCTGGAGCATCTCGGGCCATACCGCGGCGTGCCGCTCGCGGTACTCGTCGAGGCGGTCCGGCCGGACCTTCAGCAGGAAGCACACGCGCTGCATCAACAGATCTCCGGGATCAGAAGTTGAACTGGTCGATGTTCTTGGCGTCGAACACGGTGGGCTTGCCGAGGCTGATCACGCCGTCCTTGCCGATGGGGTACTCGCCCATGGAGCCGGCCTTGAACGTCTCGCCCTCCTTGCCGGTGATCTGCCCGGAGGACAGGGCGACGGCGGTGCGGGCGGCCAGCTCGCCGAGCTTGGCCGGGTCCCACAGCTCGAACGCCTCGACGGTGCCGTTCTTGACGTACTTGCGCATGTCGTTCGGGGTGCCGAGGCCGGTCAGCTTGACCTTGCCCTTGTACTTGGAGCCCGACAGGTACTGGGCGGCGGCCTTGATACCGACGGTGGTCGGGGAGATGATCCCCTTCAGGTCCGGGTACTCCTGCAGCAGGCCCTGGGTCTGCTGGAAGGACTGCTGGGCGTCGTCGTTGCCGTACGCGGTCTTGACCAGCTTGACGTTCTTGTACTCGGGCTTCTTCAGCTCGTCCTTCATGAAGTCGATCCAGGTGTTCTGGTTCGTCGCGGTCTGCGCGGCGGACAGGATCGCGATCTCGCCCTTGTAGCCGATCTGCTTGGCGAGCAGCTGCACCTCGGTACGGCCGAGGTCCTCGGCGGAGGCCTGGGAGACGAAGGCGTTGCGGCAGTCGGCCGTGGTGTCGGAGTCGTAGGTGACCACCTTGATGCCGTTCTTCATGGCCTGCTTGAGCGCGGTGCACAGCGCGCCGGGGTCCTGCGCGGACACGGCCATGGCGTCGACCTGCTGCTGGGTGAGCGTGTTGACGTAGCTGACCTGCCCGGCGGTGTCGGTCGCGCTGGACGGCCCGACCTCCTTGTAGCTGGACCCCAGCTCCTTCAGCGCCTTCTCGCCACCCTTGTCGGCGCTGGTGAAGTAAGGGTTGTTGACCTGCTTGGGCAGGAACCCGACGGTGAGCCCCTTCTTGGTGGCCGCGTTCGGGTCGGCCTTGCCGGCGGTGGCGGCGCTGCCGCCCTCGTTCGCGACGTCCTTCTTGGTGGTGCCGCCGCCGCAGGCGGTGAGGGCCAGGGCGAGGGAGGTGGCGGTGGCGAGAGCCGCGCAGCTGCGGCGGAGAGTTGACTTACGCATGGCTTTTCCTTTGAACGAGGTTGAGGGGAACGCCCTTGCTTTCAGGGGCGCGGGGAACTGCGCGACCAGCTACGGACGGCCGGTCAGCCGGACGATTGAGCACGCAACACGGCGATCTGCCGAGCCACCCGCGGCCCAAGAACGGAAAGCACGAGCAACACACCTGTCACGACGATCTGCGACTGTGCCGAGACATCCTGAAGGCTCATCACGTTCTGCAGTGCGCCGAGCAGAAACACCCCGGCGATCGCGCCACCCAACGTGCCCCTGCCGCCGTCGAAGTCGATCCCGCCGAGCAGCACGGCGGCCACGACCGACAGTTCGAGGCCGGTGGCGTTGTCGTAGCGGGCACTGGCGTAGTGCAGCGCCCAGAAGATCCCGGTCAGCGAGGCCATCAGCCCGGTCAGCGTGAACAGGATCAGCTTCTGCCGCTTGACGCGGATCCCGGCGAACCGCGCGGCCTCCTCGCTCGCCCCGATCGCGAACAGCGACCGTCCGAACGGCGTCGCGTGCAGCGCGACCACGGCGATGGCGAGCAGGACGAGGAACGGCAGGAAGGCGTAAGGGATGAAGGTGTCACCGACGCGCCCGGCCGCGAAGTCCAGGTACTGCGTGGGGAAGTCGGTCACCGCGTCGGACCCGAGCACGATCTGCGCGATGCCCCGGTAGGCGGCGAGGGTGCCGATGGTGACGGCGAGGGACGGCAGCCCCAGCCGGGTCACCAGCAGTCCGTTGACCAGCCCGCACACGACACCGAGCAGCAGACAGATCGGGATGATCGTCTCGATGGCCATGCCCTGGTTCCACAGCGCGCCCATCACGGCACCGGACAGACCGGCCGTGGACGCGACCGACAGGTCGATCTCGCCGGAGACCACCAGCAGGGTCATCGGCAGCGCGATCAGCGCGATGGGCAGGGTGTTGCCGATCAGGAACGACAGGTTGAGCGCGTTGCCGAACCCGTCGACGAAGCCGAAGGAGAACAGCAGGACCACGACGAGGAGTGCGCCGACGGCGGAGTCCCACCTCTTCAGGCCGGAGAAGCCGGCCGCTCGGCTCAGGGAGATGTCAGCCATGGCGGGCGTTCCTCTTCTTCAGGGCGGAGGCCACGCGCAGCGCGACGATCCGGTCGACCGCGATCGCGAGGATGAGCAGGATGCCGTTGATCGCGAGCACCCACACGGAGCTGACGCCGAGGGCGGGCAGCACGCTGTTGATGGAGGTGAGCAGCAGCGCGCCGAGGGCCGCGCCGTAGACGCTGCCGGAGCCGCCGGTGAAGACGACGCCGCCGACCACGACCGCGCTGACGACGGTCAGTTCGTAGCCGTTGCCGGTGCCGGAGTCGACGTTGCCGAAGCGGGCGAGGTACATCGCGCCGGCGAGTCCGGCGAGGGCGCCGCAGAAGGTGTACGCGGCGAGGATCCGCTTGCGGACGGGGATGCCGGCGAGGCGGGCGGCCTCGGGGTTGGAGCCGAGTGCGTACAGTTCGCGGCCGCTGCCGAAGTGCTTGAGGTAATAGGCGGTGGCGACGAGCACCGCCAGCGCGATCAACGCCAGGTACGGGACCGCCGAGATGCCGCCGGAGCCGAAGTCGACGAATCCGCCGGGCAGATCGGCAGCGGTGATCTGGCGTGATCCGACCCAGATGGAGTCGATGCCACGGATGATGTAGAGCGTGCCGAGGGTGACGACGAGCGCGGGCACCTGGCCGAGGCTGACGAGCAGTCCGTTGAGCAGTCCGAAGCCGATGCCGAGCAGCACCGCCAGCGCGATCGCCACGACGGGGTTGCCGCCGCCCTGGAGATACGTTCCGGCGGCGAACGCGCTGATCCCGAGCGTGGATCCGACGGACAGGTCGACGTTGCGGGTGATGACCACCAGGGACTGGCCGGTGGCGACCAGGACCAGGATCGTCGCGTTCAGCAGCAGGTCCTTGATGCCCTGCTCGGACAGGAACTGGCTGTTGCCTGCCTGGGTGACGCCGATCATCACCAGGAAGACGAGCAGGATGGCGAGTTCGCGCATCTTGAAGACGCGGTCGACCAGCCGGGTGCCGCTGGACTTGGGCACGTCGGCCACGGGGGCCTCTTGCGGGGTGACGACCGTCATGCGGCGGCCCTCCCGGTGGCTGCGGCCATCACGGTTTCCTCGGTGGCTTCGGAGCGCGGGATCTCGGCGGTGAGGCGGCCCTCGTGCATCACCAGCACGCGGTCGGCCATGCCGAGGATCTCGGGCAGGTCGGAGGAGATCATCAGGACGGCCACGCCGTCGGCGGCCAGTTGTGACAGCAGCCGGTGCACCTCGGCCTTGGTGCCGACGTCGATGCCCCGGGTCGGCTCGTCGACGATCAGCACCTCGGGGCCGGTGGCCAGCCATTTGGCGAGCACGACCTTCTGCTGGTTGCCGCCGGAGAGCGTGTTGACGGTGTCGGCGATGCGGGCGTACTTGACCTGGAGCTTGACGGCCCAGTCGAGGGAGCGGCTGCGCTCGGCGCCGCGGTCCATCAGCCCGGCCCTCACCGTCGTCCGCAGGCCCGTCAGCCCGATGTTCCGCTCGATGGACATGTCCATCACCAGGCCCTGGGCGCGCCGGTCCTCGGGGACCAGGGCGAGCCCGGCGGCCATCGCGGTGGACGGGGCGCCGTTGACCAGGGCCTTGCCCCGGACGGAGACCTCGCCGGCGTCCCAGCGGTCGATGCCGAAGACGGCCCGGGCGACCTCGGTGCGCCCGGCGCCGACGAGTCCGGCGAGGCCGACGATCTCGCCGTGCCGGACCTCGAAGGAGACGTCGGTGAAGACGCCCTCGCGGGTCAGCCGGCGCACGCTCAGGGCGACCTCGCCCGGCGTCACCTCCTGCTTGGGGTAGAGCTCGTCGAGGTCGCGGCCGACCATGCGGCGCACGAGGTCGTCCTCGGTCATGCCGTCCAGGGGCTCGCTGGCGACCCAGGCGCCGTCGCGCAGGGTGGTGACCCGCCGGCAGATCTCGAAGATCTCTTCCAGGCGGTGGGAGATGAAGAGCACGGCGGCGCCCTGGTCGCGCAGGGTGCGGACGACGTTGAAGAGGCGGGCGACCTCGCTGCCGGTGAGGGCGGCCGTCGGCTCGTCCATGATCAGGACGCGGGCGTCGAAGGAGAGGGCCTTGGCGATCTCGACGATCTGCTGGTCGGCGATGGACAGGCCGCGGGCGGGCCGGTCGGGGTCGAGGTCGACACCGAGGCGCTTCATCAGGGCGGCGGTCGCGTTGTGGGTGGCCTTGTGGTCGATCCGGCCGAGGGCGCGGCGCGGCCGGCGGCCCATGTAGATGTTCTCGGCGATCGACAGGTCGGGGAAGAGCGTGGGCTCCTGGTAGATCACGGCGATGCCGGCGTCACGGGCGTCGCCGGGTCCGTGGAAGGCGACGGGCGCACCGTCGAGCAGCACCTGGCCGGCGTCCGGGCGGTGCACTCCGGCGAGCGTCTTGATGAGCGTGGACTTGCCGGCACCGTTCTCGCCGGCGAGTGCGTGCACCTCCCCGGGGAACAGCTCCAGGGAGACGTCCCGCAGTGCGCGGACCGCGCCGAAGGACTTGGAGACGTCCCTCAGCGCGAGAACCGGGGCCGGACCCGTGGTGGACGGGTGGGTCATGAGGGCTCCTCGACGACGCCGGCGGGTCGGCCCTCTCGGCGTCGTGAAAGGTTTCAACTGGATTGCCGGGACGTTAGGCGGGCCGCGCATGTCACGTCAATGGGTTCCGGTCGAAAAAGTTTCGAGGACAGAAGGTCACGCATGGGTCACGGGAAACCGTCTCGGCCGGAGGGGTTGACACCCCTTCGGGGGGCCCATAACTTCGCGTCCTGAATCGTTTCATTCAGTGGTCGTCACGACCCGATGTCACAGGAGCCTGACGTGACCGAGCTCGCCGCGGCGAAGGCCGCTCTCAAGACACAGGCCGTCGAGACGCCGTCGTGGGCCTACGGGAACTCGGGCACGCGGTTCAAGGTGTTCGCGCAGCAGGGGGTGCCGCGCACCCCGTTCGAGAAGCTGGACGACGCGGCGAAGGTGCACGAGTTCACCGGGGTCGCCCCGACCGTGGCCCTGCACATTCCGTGGGACAAGGTCGACGACTACGCGGCGCTGGCGAAGCACGCCGAGCAGCGGGGCGTGAAGCTCGGGGCGATCAACTCCAACACGTTCCAGGACGACGCCTACAAGCTCGGAAGCATCTGCCACCCCGAGGCCTCCGTGCGGCGCAAGGCCGTCGATCATCTGCTGGAGTGCATCGACATCATGGATGCGACGGGCTCGACGGACCTGAAGCTGTGGTTCGCCGACGGTACGAACTATCCCGGCCAGGACGACATCCGGGGGCGCCAGGACCGGCTGGCGGAGGGGCTGGCCGAGGTCTACGAGCGGCTCGGGGACGGGCAGCGGATGCTGCTGGAGTACAAGTTCTTCGAGCCGGCGTTCTACACGACGGACGTGCCGGACTGGGGTACCGCCTACGCCCACTGTCTGAAGCTCGGACCCAAGGCGCAGGTGGTCGTCGACACGGGGCACCACGCGCCGGGGACCAACATCGAGTTCATCGTGGCGACGCTGCTGCGGGAGGGGAAGCTCGGGGGCTTCGACTTCAACTCGCGCTTCTACGCGGACGACGACCTCATGGTCGGGGCGGCGGATCCGTTCCAGCTGTTCCGGATCATGTACGAGGTCGTGCGGGGCGGTGGGTTCTCGCCCGAGGTCGCGTTCATGCTCGACCAGTGCCACAACATCGAGGCGAAGATCCCGGCGATCATCCGGTCGGTGATGAACGTGCAGGAGGCGACGGCGAAGGCGCTGCTCGTCGACGGTGACGCGCTGGCCGCGGCGCAGCGGGCGGGGGACGTGCTGGAGGCCAATGCCGTGGTGATGGATGCGTACAACACGGATGTGCGGCCTCTGCTGCGTGAGGTGCGAGAGGAGATGGGGCTGGACCCCGAGCCGCTCGCTGCGTATCGGCGGTCCGGGTGGGGTGAGCGGATCGTTGCCGAGCGCGTGGGCGGGCAGCAGGCGGGGTGGGGTGCGTAAGCGTCTGCCAGGTTCTGTCTGATTCGGGCTGCGGGCCGGTTGTGGCTGGTCGCGCAGTTCCCCGCGCCCCCAAGGGGGCACCTCACACCCCTGTCTCTTGAAAAGGAACTGATCATGGCTGTCCATCCCGAAGCCGCCGCTCTTCTCGCCCGGTCGCACCGGCTCGGCAGCGATCCCCGGAACACCAACTACGCCGGCGGCAATGCCTCCGCCAAGGGCACCGAGACCGATCCCGTCACCGGCGGTGATGTCGAGCTGATGTGGGTCAAGGGGTCCGGTGGTGATCTCGGGACCCTGACCGAGGCCGGGCTCGCCGTGCTGCGGCTGGACCGGATGCGGGCGCTCGTGGACGTGTACCCGGGCGTCGAGCGCGAGGACGAGATGGTCGCCGCGTTCGACTACTGCCTGCACGGCAAGGGCGGGGCCGCTCCCTCCATCGACACCGCCATGCACGGGCTGGTCGAGGCCGCACACGTCGATCATCTGCACCCGGACTCGGGAATCGCGCTCGCCTGCGCCGCCGACGGGGAGAAGCTGACCGCCGAGTGCTTCGGGGACAGCGTGGTGTGGGTGCCGTGGCGACGGCCCGGTTTCCAGCTGGGTCTGGACATCGCCGCTGTGAAGGAGGCCAACCCGCAGGCCGTCGGGTGCGTGCTCGGCGGGCACGGGATCACCGCCTGGGGGGACACCTCCGAGGAGTGCGAGCGGAACTCGCTGCACATCATCCGGACCGCCGAGCAGTTCCTCGCCGAGCGGGGCAAGCCCGAGCCCTTCGGGCCGGTGATCGAGGGGTACACCACGCTGGGTGCCGCGGAGCGTCGGGAGCGGGCCGCCGCGCTCGCCCCGCACATCCGGGCCGTGGCCTCCCAGGACCGGCCTCAGGTCGGGCACTTCGACGACTCCGAGGTCGTGCTCGACTTCCTCGCGAGCGCGGAGCACCCGCGGCTCGCCGCGCTCGGCACGTCCTGCCCGGACCACTTCCTGCGCACCAAGGTGCGGCCGCTGGTGCTGGACCTCCCGCCGAGCGCCCCGCTCGACGAGGCGATCGCCCGGCTGAAGGAGCTGCACGCCGAGTACCGCGAGGAGTACGCCGCCTACTACCGGCGGCACGCCGAGCCCGACTCCCCCGCCATGCGCGGCGCCGACCCGGCCATCGTGCTCGTGCCCGGGGTGGGCATGTTCTCGTTCGGCAAGGACAAGCAGACCGCCCGGGTGGCCGGTGAGTTCTACGTCAACGCCATCAACGTGATGCGCGGGGCCGAGGCCGTGTCCACGTACGCGCCGATCGAGGAGTCCGAGAAGTTCCGCATCGAGTACTGGGCGCTCGAGGAGGCCAAACTCCAGCGGATGCCGAAGCCCAAGGCGCTGGCGACCCGGGTGGCGCTGGTGACGGGTGCCGGCAGCGGGATCGGCAAGGCCATCGCGCACCGGCTCGTGGCCGAGGGCGCGTGTGTCGTCGTGGCCGATCTGAACGGTGAGAACGCCGCCGCCGTCGCCGAGGAGCTGGGCGGTCCCGACAAGGCCGTCGCCGTGACGGTGGACGTCACCTGCGAGGAGCAGATCGCCGAAGCGTTCCGGACGGCCGTGCTGGCCTTCGGCGGAGTCGATCTCGTCGTCAACAACGCGGGCATCTCGATCTCCAAGCCGCTGCTGGAGACCTCCGCCAAGGACTGGGACCTCCAGCACGACATCATGGCCCGCGGTTCCTTCCTGGTGTCGCGGGAGGCGGCCCGGGTGATGACCGCCCAGGAACTGGGCGGCGACATCGTCTACATCGCCTCGAAGAACGCCGTGTTCGCCGGGCCCAACAACATCGCCTACTCCGCCACCAAGGCCGACCAGGCCCACCAGGTGCGGCTGCTCGCGGCCGAGCTGGGCGAGCACGGCATCCGCGTCAACGGAGTCAACCCGGACGGCGTGGTGCGTGGCTCGGGGATCTTCGCCGGCGGGTGGGGCGCCCAGCGGGCCGCCGTGTACGGGGTGGAGGAGGAGAAGCTGGGCGAGTTCTACGCCCAGCGGACCATCCTCAAGCGCGAGGTGCTCCCCGAGCACGTCGCCAACGCCGTCTTCGCGCTGACCGGTGGGGACCTCACCCACACGACCGGTCTGCACATCCCGGTCGACGCCGGCGTCGCGGCCGCCTTCCTGCGATGAGCGCGGCCGTGAAGTCGTACGCCGCGGTCGATCTGGGCGCGTCCAGCGGGCGCGTCATGGTCGGCCGGGTCGGACTCGACTCGCTGGAGCTCAGCGAGGCCCACCGCTTCCCGAACCGGCCGGTACGTGTCCCGGAGGGCCTGCGCTGGGACGTGCTCGGCCTGTACGCCGGAGTGCTGGACGGGCTGCGGGCAGCGGGACAGGTCGACTCCCTCGGCATCGACAGCTGGGCCGTGGACTACGGGCTGCTGGACGCCGACGGGGCGCTGCTCGGCAATCCCGTGCACTACCGGGACGCCCGTACGGAGGGTGTCCCGGAGAAGGTGTGGGCGAGCGTGCCCGCCGGGGAGCTGTACGCCGCGACCGGGTTGCAGTACGCGCCCTTCAACACCCTGTACCAGCTCGTCGCCGCCCGCTCCACGGCCCAGCTCGCCCAGGCCCGGCGGCTGCTGCTGATGCCGGACCTGCTGACGTACTGGCTGACCGGCGAGCAGGGCACGGAACTCACCAACGCGTCCACGACCCAGCTGATCGACCCGCGCACCCGCGACTGGGCGCACGGCGTCGCGGAGCGCCTCGGTGTCGATCTCGGGCTGTTCGCGCCGCTGCGGCGGCCCGGTGATCCGGCGGGGGTGCTGCGGCAGGAGGTGCTGGAGGAGACGGGGCTGACCGGTCCCGTGCCGGTGACGGCCGTCGGGTCGCACGACACGGCGTCCGCGGTAGCCGCCGTACCCGCGTCGGGTGAGCGGTTCGCCTACATCTGCACCGGCACCTGGTCGCTGGCCGGTCTGGAGCTGGACGCGCCGGTGCTCACCGAGGAGAGCCGGGCCGCCAACTTCACCAACGAGCTGGGGCTGGACGGCACCGTCCGCTATCTGCGGAACATCATGGGGCTGTGGCTGCTCCAGGAGTGCCTGCGGGCCTGGGGCGACCCGGATCTAGGCGCGCTGCTGCTGGAGGCGTCCAAGGTGCCGGCGCTGCGGTCGGTCGTGGACGCGGGCGACGCGGCGTTCCTCGCGCCCGGGCGGATGCCGGAGCGGATCGCCGATGCGTGCCGGGTCTCGGGGCAGCCGGTGCCGGAGTCGCCGGCCGAGGTGACGCGCTGCATCCTCGACTCCCTCGCGCTCGCCCACCGCAGGGCGGTCCAGGACGCCCAGCGGCTCGCCGGTCACCCGGTCGACGTCGTGCACGTGGTGGGGGGCGGTACGCGCAACGCCCTGCTGTGCCAGCTGACCGCCGACGCGTGCGGCCTGCCGGTGGTGGCCGGGCCCACCGAGGCGGCGGCCCTGGGGAACGTCCTGGTGCAGGCGCGGGCGGACGGGCTGGTCGGCGACCTGGCCGGGATGCGGCGGCTGCTGGTGAACACGCAGCCGCTCACCCGGTACGAGCCGCGCGGCGGGACCGAGCGGTGGCGCGCCGCGCAGGCTCGGCTCGCCGCGCGTTGATGTCGCCGCGTGTGTGGGATTTCTCGGCGCGTTGTGTTCCGGGCGCATCGATCTCACATGCATGGATCTCGGCGCGTTGATGGGGTCTCCCGTCGGCCCCGCGCCCGGACTACTCTGCACTCATCCGATGACCGACCACGAGGAGCCGCGATGCGTGTCGCCCTGTTCCTGACCTGTGTCAACGACACGCTGTATCCGGACACCGGGCGCGCTGTGGTGAAACTGCTGACCAGGCTGGGTGTCGACGTCGACTTCCCGATGACGCAGACCTGCTGCGGGCAAGCTCACTACAACACGGGGTACCGCCGTCAGGCCGAGCCTCTCGCCCGGCATTTCTCCGATGTATTCGGCGAGTACGAGGCGATCGTGACACCGTCCGGGTCGTGCGGGGCGATGGTGCGGGAGCTGTATCCGCGGATGGGCGAACGGGCCCGGGCGGAGGGGCGCGGGGACGCGCTCGCGGCCACAGTGGCGCCGGTGGTGCCGAAGACGTACGAGCTGACGGAGTTCCTGGTCGACGTGCTGGGTGTGTCGGATGTCGGGGCGTACTACCCGCACAAGGTGACGTACCACCCGACCTGTCACGGGCTGCGCGGACTCGGACTCGGTGAGCGGCCGCTGCGGCTGCTCCAGGCGGTGAAGGGCCTGGAGCTGGTCGAGCTGCCGGGCGCGGACGAGTGCTGCGGGTTCGGCGGCACCTTCGCGCTGAAGAACTCCGACGTCTCGGCGGCGATGGGGGCGGACAAGGTGCGCAACGCCGAGTCGACGGGTGCCGAGGTGCTGTGCGCGGCGGACAACTCCTGTCTGATGCACATCGGCGGGACGATGGCCCGGCTGCGGACCGGCATGCGGCCGGTGCACATCGCGGAGATCCTGGCGAGCACGGAGGAGGAGGCGGCCGTATGAGCGGGACGTATCTCGGCATGCCGGCGTTTCCGGAGGCCGCCCGGGAGGCGGTGGGGAACGCGACCCTGCGCGGCAATCTGCGGCACGCCACACACACCATCCGCGCCAAGCGGGCGAAGGCCGTCACCGAGGTGTCCGACTGGGCGGAGCTGCGCGAGGCGGGGAAGCGGATCAAGGACCACACGCTGCGCCGTCTCGACCGCTACCTCGTGCAGTTGGAGGAGGCGGTGACGGCCGCGGGCGGTGTCGTGCACTGGGCCGCCGACGCGGACGAGGCCAACGAGATCGTCACCCGGCTCGTGCAGATGACCGGCGAGTCGGAGGTCGTCAAGGTCAAGTCGATGGCCACGCAGGAGATCGGCCTGAACGAGGCCCTGGAGGCCGAGGGCATCCGCGCCTACGAGACCGATCTGGCCGAGCTGATCGTGCAGCTGGGCAGGGACCGGCCCTCGCACATCCTGGTCCCGGCCATCCACCGCAACCGGGGCGAGATCCGGGACATCTTCACCCGTGAGATGAGCGAGTGGGGCCGTCCTGCTCCCGAGGATCTCACGGACACGCCCGCCGAACTCGCCGAGGCCGCCCGTCTGCACCTGCGGGAGAAGTTCCTGCGGGCCAAGGTCGGCATCTCCGGCGCCAACTTCATGGTCGCCGAGACGGGAACGCTCGTGGTGGTGGAGTCCGAGGGCAACGGCCGGATGTGCCTGACCCTGCCCGAGACGCTGATCTCGGTCGTGGGCATCGAGAAGATCGTGCCGACGTGGCAGGACCTGGAGGTCTTCCTGCAGACACTCCCCCGCTCCTCGACGGCCGAGCGCATGAACCCCTACACCTCGACATGGACCGGCACCACGGACGAGGACGGCCCGCAGAACTTCCATCTGGTGCTGCTGGACAACGGCCGCACCGACACCCTCGCCGACGAGGTCGGCCGGCAGGCACTGCGCTGCATCCGCTGCTCGGCGTGCCTCAACGTGTGCCCCGTCTACGAGCGGGCGGGCGGCCACGCCTACGGCTCGGTGTACCCGGGGCCGATCGGCGCGATCCTCAGCCCTCAACTGCGGGGCACGGGAAGCGAGATCGACGCCTCGCTGCCGTACGCCTCGTCGCTGTGCGGGGCGTGCTACGAGGTGTGCCCGGTCGCCATCGACATCCCGGAAGTGCTGGTGCACCTGCGGGAGCGGGTGGTGCAGGGCGGTGAGGTCACGCAGGCCGGCAACAAGGTGGTGCTGCGGCCCGCGAAGGGGCATGCCGCCGAGCGGGCGGCGATGCGTGCGGCCCGCTGGGCGTTCCTCCACGCGGGCGCACTGCGCACGGGCCAGCGCGCCGCCTCCCGGACCCGTCGCTTCCATCCCAGGACGCTGCCCGGCCCCGGCCGGGCCTGGAGCGGGACCCGGGAGCTGCCGCCGGTGCCCTCCGAACCGTTCCGGGACTGGTGGCAGCGCACGCGTGACGGGAAGGACGGGGACAGGTGAACAGCAGGGAACGGATCCTGGGGCGGGTGCGGCGCGCGCTGGCGGACGCACCGGCCGACGAGACGCCGATCGTGAGGGACTACCTGCGCGAGCACGGGCAGCGGACCGCCACGGAGACGGTGGAGCTGCTCGCCGAGAACCTGGCGGACTACCGGGCGCTCGTGCACCGCACGGACCCCGCCGGACTGCCCGGTCTGATCGCGGAGCTGCTGGACGAGCGCGGGGCCGCTTCGGTGCTGGTGCCGCCGGGGCTGGACGAGCAGTGGCTGGCGGTGACCGGGGTGACGCGGGTGGACGACCGGGCCGGGAGCAGTCCGGGTGACCTGGACCGGGTGGACAGTGTGGTGACGGCCTGTGCGGTCGCGATCGCGGAGACCGGCACCATCGTGCTGGACGGCTCGCCCGACCAGGGCCGGCGCCGGATCACCCTCGTCCCGGACCACCACATCTGTGTGGTGCGGGTGCCCGGCCAGGTCGTGTCGTCGGTGCCGCAGGGGCTCGAACGCCTCGACCCGGCACGCCCGTTGACGTGGATCTCCGGGCCGTCGGCGACCAGTGACATCGAGCTGGACCGCGTGGAGGGGGTGCACGGTCCGCGCACGCTGGAGGTGATCCTCGTCGGCGAGGACTGAGCCCGCCTTCGTGCTCAGGGCAGGATCGCGATCACCTCCGGTTCCCGAGCGGTCGCTGCAGGAGCGGCGCGCCGCCATCCCTCAACGCCATCTCCAGGAAACCGTTCGGCTTTACCGTCGGGCCGGGCAGGCACCCCGTGACAGCGTGGGTGAACAAGCGCTTAGATAGTGCCTGCCCGTCCTTCCCACGCCGCCGTCCTGGAGGCCACCGTTGTTCACATCCGTCGACGACGTCTCCGCACGCCTCGCCGCGACCGGCTACCTCGCCTCGCCCGCCGTCGCCACGACCGTCTTCCTCGCCGACCGCCTCGGCAAGCCGCTCCTGGTGGAGGGCCCGGCCGGCGTCGGCAAGACGGAACTCGCCAAGGCCGTCGCCGAGGTGGCCGGGGCGCGGCTGGTGCGCCTGCAGTGCTACGAGGGGGTCGACGAGTCCCGGGCGCTGTACGAGTGGAACCACGCCAAGCAGCTCCTGCGCATCAGCGCGGGCCGCGACGAGACGTGGGACGAGGCCCGTACGGACATCTTCAGCGAGGAGTTCCTCCTGACCCGGCCCCTTCTGACCGCGATCCGGGGCGACGACCCCAAGGTGCTGCTGATCGACGAGACCGACAAGGCCGACGTCGAGGTGGAGGGCCTGCTGCTGGAGGTGCTCAGCGACTTCCAGGTGACCGTCCCCGAGCTCGGCACCATCACCGCGACGCGCCGTCCCTTCGTCGTCCTCACCTCCAACGCGAGCCGGGAGCTGTCCGAGGCGCTGCGCCGCCGCTGCCTCTTCCTGCACATCGGCTTCCCCGACGAGGAGCTGGAGCGCCGGATCGTACGGCTGAAGGTGCCGGGGCTCGACGAGACCCTGGCCCGTTCGGTCGTCCGGGTCGTGGGTGCGCTGCGGGCGATGGACCTGCGCAAGGTGCCGTCGGTCGCCGAGACCGTCGACTGGGCGCACACCTTGCTCGCGCTCGGCGCCGAGTCGTTGGACGAGACGGTCGTGAAGGCCACGCTCGGGGTGCTCCTCAAGCATCAGGACGACGTCCTCAAGGCGTCCGCCAAGCTCGACCTGGACGCCCTGTGAACAGCCCTGGGACCGCCCCGGCGGGTGTCGCCGAGCGGCTGACGTCGCTGGTCGGGGCGTTGCGCGCGCACGGTGTGCGGATCGGCACCGGCGAGACGGTCGACGCGGCACGGGCGGTCGGGGAACTCGGGCTCGCCGACCGGGAGCTGCTGCGCGAGGGGCTCGCGGCGACGCTGTTGCACGGGCCCGCGCAACGGCAGGTCTTCGATGCGGTCTTCGACCTGTACTTCCCGCGCGGAGTCGGCGGCCCCGAGCACCGGGCGGTGGGGCGCGAGGAGCTGCGGGACCGGCTGGCCGACGCCCTGGCCGCCGACGACCGGGAGATGCTGGGCCGGCTGGCGATCGAGGCGGTCGACGGTTTCGGCGGCTACGGTTCCTCGCCGGAGTCGGACGGCTGGTCGTCGTACCAGGCCCTCGAACGGCTACGGCCGCAGACGCTGCTGGCCCGGGTGCGGGACACCGTCCGGGGGCAGGGCGGGAGGCGGGGGTTCGCGGACCGGCTGCTGGAGGACGAGATCCGGCGGCGCATCGACACCTTCCGCGACCTCGTGGCCGCGGAGGCACGGCGGCGGGTGGCCGAGCGGCGCGGCCGGGACGAGATCGCCCGGCGGGCGGTGGCCCCGACCGCGGACCGGGTGGACTTCCTGTTCGCCGGGCAGGACCGGCTGGCCGAGCTGCGCCGGACGGTGCAGCCGCTGGCCCGCAAGCTCGCGACCCGGCTGGCGGCCCGGCGCCGCCGCGCCTCCCGGGGCACGATCGATCTGCGGCGGACCCTGCGCGGTTCGCTGTCGACGGGCGGGGTGCCGATGAAGCCGGTGCTGCGCCGGAGGCGGCCGGCCCGACCCGAACTGGTGCTGCTGTGCGACGTGTCGGGGTCGGTCTCCGGCTTCTCCGACTTCACGATGCTGCTGGTGCAGGCGCTGCACGACCAGTTCAGCAAGGTGCGCGTGTTCGCCTTCGTCAACCGGATCGACGAGGTGACGGGCCTGCTGGAGCACGGGCGGGCCGATCCGGAAGGGCTGGGCGCCCGCATCCAGGCGGAGGCGGCCGTCACGGGCTATCACGGAAGCAGCGACTACGGCATGGCTCTGGGCGAGTTCGCCGAGCGGTACGCGGACGCGGCCGGTTCCCGCGCCACCGTGTTCGTCCTGGGTGACGCCCGTACGAACCGGAGCGACCCGAATCTGCCCGCCCTGCGGCAGATCGCCGAGCGCGCCCGACGCGTCCACTGGCTTAACCCCGAGCAGCGTTCCCGCTGGGGTACGGGAGACTCCGTCGCGCCCGCCTACGCCGAAATGGTCGAGATGCACGAGTGCCGCAACGCCCGGCAGCTGAGCGCACTGGTGGCCCGGCTGCTGCCGGTGTGACCGGATGACGGCGCCCAGTGCCGCAGCGGCAGGCGAGGTCGCCCCCGTCGCGGCACTAGTCCTTCTTGGCGTACTCCTTGGCCATGCTGCCCGCGAAGTCGTACACCACGCACTGCTCGTCGCCGACGACCCAGGCGTCGTGGCCGGGCGCGCAGACGAACACGTCGCCCGGTCCCACCTCGCTCTCCGCGCCGTCGTCCATGCGGATGTGCATACGGCCCGAGACGACGTAGCCGTTGTGGTGGATCCGGCAGCTGTCCGTCCCCGCGATCGGGGCCACGGACTCGGACCAGCGCCAGCCCGGCTCGAAGGTGGCCACGGCGAAGTCGAGCCCTGTCATGTGGACGGCTTCCAGATGGCCCCGGGGGTAGTCGCGCCGCTCGTCCGGCTTGTCGAGCGTCTTCACCTCAAGCATGACGCTCCTCCTCGGTGAGGTTTGCTTCCATCCTCCGTCGGCTCTCCGGGCGGCGCCATTCAGTGGGTGGCGCCGCCGCAGAGCTCGGCGAAGCGTCCGGCGTCGATGTTGCCGCCGGAGATGACGACACCGACGCGCGGGGGAAGGGGCCCCACTCTGCCCGTGAGCAGGGCGGCCAGCGGGGTGGCGCCGCTCGGCTCGACGACGATCTTCAGATGCTCGAAGGCGAACCGCATCGCGTCCCGGATCTCGTCGTCACCGACCAGGACGACCTCGTCGAGGAGCCGTCGGTTGACCGAGAACGTCAGCTCTCCCGGGGTGTGCAGGGCCTGGCCGTCGGCGATGGTGTGCGGCACCGGGATGCTGACGCGCCGCCCCGCTTCCAGCGAGCGCTTCGTGTCGTCCCCGGCCTCCGGCTCGACACCGACCGTCCGGATGCCGGGGTGCAGTCCCTTGGCGGCCGTGGCACTGCCGGCCATCAGCCCGCCGCCGCCGACCGGTGTGAGCAGCGCGTCCAGCTCCCCCACCTCCTCGAGGAGTTCGAGGGCGGCCGTGCCCTGCCCGGCCATGACGTGCGGATGCTCGTAGGGAGGGATGAGGGCGAGGCCGCGGTCGGCGGCGAGGGCCTCGGCGATCGCGACGCGGTCCCCGGTGTAGCGGTCGTACGTGACGATCTCGGCCCCGTAGCCGACGGTGGCGGCCCGCTTCGAGGGCGGGGCGTCCTCCGGCATGACGATGACGGCGGTGGTGCCCAGCTCGCGGGCGGCCAGGGCGACGGCCTGGGCGTGGTTGCCGGAGGAGTAGGCGGCGATACCCCGGGACAGCTGCTCGGGGGTGAGACGGGAGGCGGCGTTGTAGGCGCCGCGGAACTTGAAGGCGCCCACGCGCTGGAAGTTCTCGCACTTGAGGAAGACCTCGGCGCCGGCGAGCGCGTCCAGGGTGCGGGAGCGCAGCACGGGCGTGCGGTGGGCGACGCCCTCGAGCCGGGCGGCGGCGTCCCGGACGTCGTCGAGGGTGACCGCTGGGGTGGTGGTCGTCACGCGGATCCTCCGGTGGAAGCGCTGTGGGCCGCCCGGGCCCGGGAGAGGTAGTTGTAGGCCGAGGCGCGGGAGATGCCGAGCCGGGCGGCGACCTGTTCGACGGCGCCGCGCACGGCGAAGACCCCGCGGGTGTCCAGCCCCCTGAACAGTTCCACGCGCTCCGCGCGGTCGAGCTCCGCCCAGCTGCCCCGCTGCCGGGACCGGTGGGCGTCGACGAGGGCGTCGACCACGGAGTCGATGTCGTTGCCGAAGGTGGTCGTCGGGAGCTCGGCCGGAGCGGCGGCGCCGGCTCCGGCGAGCGCGCCGAGCAGGTCGTGGACCCGGGTGACCGCGCCGACGTCCACGTTGATGCAGAGGGCGCCGAACACGGCTCCCGTGGAGTCCCGGAGCACCATCGTGGAGGACTTCACCGGCGTGCCGTCGCGGGTGCGGCTGACGTAGTTCAGTTCGTCGGACGCCTCGTCGCCGCCGGCGAGGACGCGCATGCCGATCTCGCTCATGGCGCCGCCGACCGTACGCCCGGTCACCGCTCCGGCCACCGCGACCACCGATCGCTCCGGGATCCGGTAGTCGTGCAGCACGACGTCGCAGACGGGCCCGAAGGTCGCCGCGATCCCGTGCACGACCGGTTTCAGCGCGGCGAGGATCGCGTCCCGCTCGGCGCTCAGAGCGTCACCCATGGTCGCCCCCTCTCGCGTCATCACTTTAGACCAGAAGTCCAGAACCTGGATAGTCAGTCCAGAAGACATCAACAGTTGGCAATGGTTTTCACATGACTTCGACCGCTACACGCTTCTGACATTCATTCCCATCTAGCGTGTTGCCTGCCGACGGCCTTCCCGTCGACCCCCTTGTGCACGCCCGTCCTGGAGGAGCCATGCCCCTGTCCACGTCCCGCCGCGCCGCGCTGCTGACCAGCGCGTCACTGGCCCTGCTCGCGGGCTGCGGCAGCTCGTCGGACTCCTCCGGCGGCAAGAGCGCACCGGCCCGTGTGGCCGTGGTCGCCTCCACGGACGTCTGGGGCGACATAGCCCGACGCATAGGCGGCGACCGGGTCGACGTGACGTCGGTCATCAGCGACCCCGACCAGGACCCGCACTCCTACGAGGCCGACCCCCAGAACCAGCTGGCCCTGTCCAAGGCGAAGATCGTCGTCGAGAACGGCGGGGGCTACGACGACTTCGTCGACCACATGCTCAAGGGCGGGCACCACGGCACCGCCGAAGTGATCAACGCGGTCGACGTGTCGGGCAAGACCGCGCCCGAGGGCGGCGAGCTCAACGAGCACGTCTGGTACGACTTCCCCACCGTCGCCAAGGTCGCCGACCGGATCTCCGCCGCCCTCGCGAAGGCCGACCCCGGCGACGCCACCGCGTTCACGAAGAACGCCACCGCCTTCAAGGCGAAGCTCGCTCCGCTGGAGGCCGCGGAAGCGGGGATCAAGAAGGCGCACGGCGGTGAGGGCATCGCCATCACGGAGCCGGTACCGCTGTACATGACCGAGGCGAGCGGCCTGGTGAACCGGACGCCGGCGCAGTTCAGCGAGGCGGTCGAGGAGGGCGACGACGTCGCCCCGCGCGTCCTCCAGCAGAGCCTCGCGCTGTTCAGCGGCAAGAAGGTGAAGGCCCTGGTCTACAACGAGCAGACCTCCGGCCCCCAGACCGAGAAGGCCGAGGCGGCGGCCAAGGCGGCCGGCATCCCCGTCGTGCCCGTCACCGAGACCCTGCCCAGCGGCAAGGACTACGTCGGCTGGATGACCGCCAACGTCGACGCGCTCGCGAGCGCGCTGGCCAAGTGACCCCGATACCCGGGCAGGGCGGCACGCCGGTCATCTCGCTGCGCGCCGCCGCCCTGTCCTACGGTGACCGCGAGGTGTGGAGCGGCCTCGATCTCGACGTGCGGCCCGGGGAGTTCCTCGCCGTGCTCGGGCCCAACGGCGCGGGCAAGACCAGCTTCGTGCGGGCGCTGCTAGGCCGTCGGCCGCTGTCCGCCGGCACGCTGACCGTCCTCGGCCGGCCGGCACGCGAAGCCGCCCGGCACATCGGCTACGTCCCGCAGCAGGCGGCCCTGTCCACGCAGGCCGTGCTGCGCGCCCGGGACCTCGTCCGGTTCGGCGTCGACGGCCACCGTTTCGGGCCGCGGCTGCGCACCGCCGGCATCCGCCGCAGGGTGGACGAGATCCTCGAGTCGGTCGGCGCCTCGGCCTACGCCGACGTCCCGCTCGGGATGCTCTCCGGCGGCGAACGGCAGCGCGTGCGCATCGGGCAGGCCCTGGCGACCGACCCTCGTCTCCTGCTGTGCGACGAGCCGCTGCTGTCGCTCGACCTGCACCACCAGCGGGCCGTCACCGAGCTGATCGACGCCCGGCGCCGCTCCCACGGCACGGCGGTCGTGTTCGTGACGCACGAGATCAACCCGGTGCTGGGCATGGCCGACCGGGTGCTGTACCTGGCCCCCGGCGGCCACCGGGCCGGGACCCCGCAGGAGGTGCTGACCTCCGAGTCGCTGTCCCGCCTCTACGGCACGCAGGTCGACGTGCTCCGCGTCCGGGGCCGGGTGGTGGTCGCGGGGGCTCCCGACGAGACCGCCCGCCCGCCGCACCACCCCGAGCGGGCCCACGAGAGCGACGGAGTGCGCGCATGACACTCGCCGACGGGATCTGGCACCAGATCTTCGACTTCACCGACTACGGCGAACTCCTCGCCCTGGTCCGCAACTCCCTCGTCGCAGGCGTGGCACTGGGCCTGGTGGGCGGGCTCGCCGGGGTGTTCGTCCTGATGCGGGACCTGCCGTTCGCGGTGCACGGCATCAGTGAGCTGTCGTTCGCGGGCGCCTCGGCGGCCCTGCTGCTCGACGCGAACATCGTGGCCGGCTCGATCGCCGGTTCGCTCCTGGCCGCCGGTGCCATCGGCGTCCTCGGGTCCCGGGCCCGGGACCGCAACTCGGTGATCGGCATCATCATGCCGTTCGGCCTGGGACTCGGCGTGCTCTTCCTCGCTCTGTACAAGGGCCGGGCGGCCAACAAGTTCGGGCTGCTCACCGGGCAGATCGTCGCCGTCGACACCCCGCAGATGTCCTGGCTGCTGGGCACCTCCGTCCTGGTGCTGGCGGCCCTGGCGGTCATGTGGCGTCCGCTGGCCTTCGCCAGCACGGATCCGGACGTGGCGCAGGCCCGCGGGGTGCCGGTGCGTGCGCTGTCCTTCGCGTTCATGCTGGTGCTCGGGCTCGCGGTCGCCCTGTCGGTGCAGATCGTCGGCGCGCTGCTGGTGCTGTCCCTGGTCGTCACCCCGGCCGCTGCCGCCTCCCGCGTCACCGCGTCGCCGGTGCTGCTGCCCACGCTGAGCGTGGTGTTCGCCGTGGTCTCCATCGAGGGCGGCATCCTGCTCGCCCTGGGCAGCAGCATCCCCATCAGCCCCTACGTCACGACGATCTCGTTCACGATCTACGCGGTGTGCCGGGTGGCCGGCCGGTACCGCAACCGGCGGTGGGGGGTGCGGCGCACGGTGGTGCGGGCGGCCCGAGCGGATCTCCCCGCTCGAACCTGACTGGTCCCATGCCTTGGACTCGCGCAGCACCATCGCGGCCACGCCCTGGCGCCATCAAGAAGCTGCCCGTGGAGGTCACCCTCGCCTGATGCCGCCGGCCCCTGCCGCATACCTTCCGAGTCATTGCCGGACTCCGGACGGCGGGGATCCCCCGGATGTGCGGGAAGGGGCGGTCAGCGGGACGCTGGTGAGGTCGGCATGGTCACGCCTCCCGGGGAGATCGCCATGGACACCGCCATCCTGGAAGAGATGCGGACCGCGCTGCGGGGGCCGGTGATCGGCCCTGCGGACTCCGGCTACGACCAGGCCCGCAAGATCTACAACGCGATGATCGACAAACGGCCCGCCGCCTTCGTCCCGTGCACGGACGCCGCCGACGTGATGGCCGCGGTCGCCTACGTGCGTGACCACGGCCTGGAACTCGCCGTGCGGGGCGGCGGCCACAGCGGCCCCGGCCTCTGCCTGGTGGACGACGGCGTCACGATCGACCTGTCGCCGATGCGCTGGGTCCGGGTCGACCCCGAGGCGCGGACCGCCGAGGTCGGCGGCGGCAGTCACCTCGGCGACCTCGACCACGCCACCCAGGCCTTCGGCCTCGCCACTCCCACCGGCATCATCTCCATGACGGGGGTGGGAGGTCTGACGCTCGGCGGCGGCCACGGCTATCTCACCCGCAAGTACGGGCTGACCGTGGACAACCTGATCGCCGCCGACGTGGTGCCGGCGGACGGCAGCTTCGTCACCGCGAGCGAGACCGAGCACCCGGACCTGTTCTGGGCCCTGCGGGGCGGCGGCGGCAACTTCGGCATCGCGACCTCCCTCACCTACCGGCTGCACCCGGTGGGCACGGTCGGGGCCGGGGTGACGGTCTGGCCGGTCGACAGCACGCGCGAGGTGCTGGCCTGGTACCGCGAGTTCCTCCCCGCCGCCCCCGAGGACGTCTACGGCTTCTTCGCCGTCCTCGTCGTCCCGTCCGGCCCGCCCTTCCCCGTGGAGCTCCACGGGCGGAAGGTGTGCGCCGTCGTGTGGTGCTGCACGGGTGATCCAGCCCGGCTCGACGAGACGCTGTCGGTGGTGAACGACCCAGGGCGGCCCGCCTTCCACTTCACGACGCCGATGCCGTACGACGCGTTGCAGAGCATGTTCGACGAGCTGATCCCCACCGGCTACCAGTGGTACTGGCGGGGCGACTTCTTCGACCACATTCCCGACGCCGCACTGGACGTGCACCTCGAGTACGGCCGGAACATCCCGACGCCGCTGTCACTGATGCACCTCTACCCGATCGACGGGGCCGTCCACCGGGTCGCCCCGGACGACACCGCGTGGAGCCACCGGGACGCGCTCTGGTCCGGCGTCTTCGCCGGCGTCGACCCCGACCCCGCCAACGCGGGGATGATCAGGCAGTGGTGCGTGGACTACCAGGAGGCGCTGCACCCGTACTCGATGGGCGGCTCGTACGTGAACTTCATGGGCTCGGGCGAGGGGGAGGAACGCGTCCGGGCGACGTACCGCGACCACTACGACAGGCTCGCCCGGGTCAAACGGACCTACGACCCGGACAACTTCTTCCACGCCAATCAGAACATCCGTCCGGCGCGAGGGTGACGGCCATGGGTCGAATGGTCGACGCCGACGGGGTGCACCTCTGGGCGGAGCAGCGGGGCGAGGGACCCGACGTCCTGCTCGTCGCGGGGCTCGGAGACCCCGCCGAGGCGTGGCGGGCACAGCTCGACGGGTTCGCGGACCGCTACCGGCTCACCGCGTTCGACAACCGCGGCGCGGGCCGCAGCCCGCTGCCCGACGGCCCGCTCTCCGTAGCGCAGATGGCCGACGACGCGGCGGCGCTGCTGCGCGCGCTCGGGATTCCGACGGCGCACGTCGCGGGCTTCTCGGGCGGCAGTTTCATCGCCCAGGAGCTGGCCCTCCGCCATCCCGGCCCGGTCCGCAGTCTCGTCCTCATGAGCACGATGGCCCGCCCGGATCCCTACTTCCGGACCATGACGCGCTTTTGGAACTGGATGGTCGAACGCGCCCCGGACGAGCGGGCCATGCTGGAGGCGTTCTACCTGTGGATCTACACCCCGCGCGCCCACGCCGACGGCACGGTCGACCGCTTCATCGACGAGACCCTCGCCTTCGAGCATCCGCAGTCCGCCGAGGCCTTCCAGCGCCAACTCGTGGCGTTCGCCGGTCACGACACCCTCGACCGCCTCGGCGGCATCGGCGTCCCGACCCTCGTGCTGGCCGGGGAACTCGACCTCGCCACACCGCCGCGCCTCGGCCGGGCGGTCGCGGACAGCATCCCGGGTGCCGTGTTCGACCTGCTGCCCGGGGAGGCGCATCAGCCGTTCCAGGAGGTGCCGGAGGTGTTCAACGCGCGGGTCGGCCCCTTCTGGAGGGAGGTGGAGGCACGGACCGACGGGAGTGCCGACCGGCAACGCTGACGATCCCGGGTGTCCGTTCACCGCCGGTGCCCGCCGGACGGCGGTGGGCGGGCACCGTGCGCTCTTCGACGGGTGTCAGGCCGCCACGAGAGCCGGGTCCGGTTCCTCCGCGGCGGCGAGCTGGGCGAGGAGCGTCGCCCGGGCGCGGGCCACGCGGGAACGGACCGTGCCGACGGGGCACTTGCTCAGCACGGCGGCCTCCGCGTAGGGCAGACCGAGCAGTTGCGTGAGGACGAACGCCTCACGGCGTTCGTACGGCAGTCCCGCCAGCAACTCCAGCAGCGCAACGCCGTCGTCGAAACCGGGCAGGCCGCGCGGCTGGGCGAGTTCGGCGGCCGGCTCCCAGTCCGGCAGGTCCGCCGGGCGGGGGCGCACCGCGGTGGACCGGATGCTGTCGGCCACCGCGCGCCGGGCGATCGCCAGCAGCCAGGTCCGCGCCGAGGAGCGGCCCTCGAACCGGTGCAGGCTGCCGAGCGCCCGCAGGAACGTGTCCTGCGCCAGATCGTCCACCGCCTGGGGGTCGGCGCACAGATGGACGACGTACCGGGTGACGTCACGGTGCAGGGCCCGTACGAAGTGGTCGACGGCCACGGAGTCGCCGCCGCGGGCGGCCAGCGCCCAGGCGGTTATCGACTCGTCGGCCGGCGCCGGTCTCGCGTGCGTAAGGGGCGGGGCAGGAGTGATCACCTGATGTCCTTCTCGTCGTGCGGGACCGCGAGGACGCGGGTGGGCGGACCCTGAGGCCCGGCGTGCGCGCATGGCTGAACGGTCCCGTGAGCGGGGAGGGGGGCGGGCGTCCCGTAGGGCGCGGGCGAGGCGTTGAGCGCCTGCGGGTGCGCGCGGATACGGACGCACGGCCCCGGCCGGGACGCGCAGGGGCTGCCCCGGGGTACCACCGGCTGCCGTCAGGCGGCAGCGGCCCCCGCGGGCGGTCCCCGGGTGGTGATCGCGTGGACGAGAAGGAGCCGGTGCGGCGTACGGTGCGCCGGCCGCCGTCGTTCGCGTACGGGCGGGGGCGGCGGTGCGATCAGGGCGAACAGGAGCCGCAGCGGTGCGGCGAGCCGGCTGCCCACGGCGCGCAGCAGCCGGAAGGCGGCCCGTTCTCCGTGGCCCAGCCACAGGCCGCACAACAGGGCGGCCAGGAGGTGGGCGGCGAGCATGCCGAGGGACGAGTCACCGCCGGGAAGATGCCCTGTGTGAGGGGCGACGGAGCCCATGGAGTCCATGGCGCCCGGGGTCGTCACGTGGCTCATGCCGTGACGCATGGATCCCACGGCATGGCGCATGGGCGGCGTGTCCATGGAGTCGAACCCGGACCCGGATCCGGCCGCGGCCGGCGGTCCGAGCGAGAACGCCGAGTGCAGCGCCGTCTGGACGGTCACGGCGACGGTGACGACCAGCAGGAGTCCGCGCTCGCGGCCCGCGAGGCACCAGCCCGCCAGGCCCGCCGCGACCCAGCCGGCCAGCAGCGTCGGCAGGGGCACGTGGTCACCGGACATCATCACGTGCCCGAGGGCGGCGAGCACGACACAGACGGCCGCGAACACCGCGGCCCGCATCGCGCGAACACACCACCCGACCGTCATGGCGCCTCATCCTCGCATCCGGCACCGCCCCGACACCCCTGTGTACGGACATCTCCCCCGCCGCCCACTCAATCCAAGCCATGTGATCCAGGCCACGGCGCCGGAGCCGGTGCCTCCGGTGGGGGCACGGCAGAATCCCCGGCGTGGACATCACCGCGCAGGAACTCAACCGTGCCACGCTCGGACGCCAGTTGCTGCTGGGGCGGGAGGCGCTGGGCGCCGGGGAGGCGGTGCGGCGCGTGGTGGCGTTGCAGGCGCAGCATGCCGCTTCGCCGTACGTGGCGCTGTGGAACCGGCTGGCCGGCTTCGCGCCGGAGGAGCTCGACGTCGCCTTCGCGGAGCGCGCGGTGGTCAAGGCGACGCTGATGCGGATCACGCTGCACGCGGTCCACGGGGACGATTACCAGGTCTTCCGGGAGGCGATGCAGCAGACGCTGTACGCCTCGCGGCTCGGGTACCGCTTCGCCGCGGCGGGGCTCACGCCGGCCGACGGCGAGGCGCTCGTCCCCGAACTGCTGGACTTCGCGGACCGGCCCCGGACGGCCGCCGAGGCGCAGGACTGGCTGGCGGAGCGGGTCGGGGCGGAGAAGATGGCCGGGGCGTGGTGGGGGCTCAAGGCGTACGCGCCGCTGCTGCACGTCCCGACCGGCGGGCCGTGGTCGTTCGGCGTCCGGTCGTCGTTCGTCGCGGCACGGACGGGTCCCGTGCCCCGGGGGCGGGCGCCGGTGCCGGAGGCGCTGCGCCACCTCGTCCTGCGGTACCTGGGGGGTTTCGGGCCCGCGTCGGTGGCGGACGTCGCGCAGTTCGTCATGGTGCCGCGAGCACCCGTACGCCAGGCTCTGTCGGCCCTCGGCGACGAGGTGGAGCAGCTCCGGGGGCCCGAAGGAACCCTGCTGTACGACGTGCCGGGGGCCTCGCGTCCGCCGGCGGACACGCCGGCCCCGCCCCGGCTCATGGCCATGTGGGACAGCGTCCTGCTGGCCCACGCCGACCGCAGCCGCGTGATTCCCCCGGCGTATCGCCGTCTGGTGATCCGGGTGAACGGCGACGTGCTGCCCACGCTCCTGATCGACGGCCGGGTCGCCGGCGTGTGGCGGGCGGTCGACGGTGGTGTGGAGGCCACGGCGTTCCACGACCTGCCGACCACCGTGTGGGACGCACTCGCCGCGGAGGCCGCGTCACTGATGGCGCTGCTGGCCGACCGCGACACCGAGGTCTACCGCCGCTATCACCACTGGTGGCCGAAACTCCCCGCCGGCCAGGTGCGCCTGCTCAGGGGCTGAACCCGACCGGCATGCAGCCACGCCCGTAGTCCGGCACGAGCCACCGCGCACAGAGCGTCGTCACTCATGCCTCGCACCGGCCGGTCACCTTCCGCGAGCAGCCCTCCGCCGCCACGCCCCGAGTCGGCGGCGCACCCCGCTCCGGTGGCCGGGGTGTCGCGCTCGCCCGGCGCCGCCCGCGGTGTCCCGGGCGGGACGCCAGGGGTCGCCGGGGGCTGCGGCCGGGCTTTGCGCCTGGGCCTGCGCCTGGATCTCGTAGTGGGCGTCGTGGGCCGTCACCCGGAAGGCCTCTTCGCACGAGGCCACGGCCGCGCGGAATCCGGAGCCGGCGAGGCCGCGACGCCGGATCACGGACGCGAGCCAGGCGAAGAGGCCCATGACGACCGCCAGGGTGGCCGCGACGATCAGAACCGGCAGCAGCTGCCCCGTCCACATGGTGTGCCTCATGCCCGGACAACGGCCCGTGGCTCCGGCCGGTTCCCTCGGCGGGCGGACGCGGTGACGTCGCGTCAGTGGTGGGCGTGGACCACGGCGTGGCCCCGGCCGCGGCCGATCATCCACCGGTTGACCGGGGTGGTGATCAGGAAGGCGACGGCGAAACCGCCGAGGAGCGCGGCCCAGAAGAGGCCCTCCGACAGATGGGCGTCCAGCGCGCCCGGCGTCAGCGCGACGATCGCGTTGTCCACGAGTTCCATGACCGCGATGGAGACGGTGTCCGCGGCGAGGGCGACCCGGAGCGCGGCCTTGAGCCCGAGGCCGGCCCGCAGGACCGCGAACAAGGTGAAGGAGTAACCGAACAGGAAGGCGAGCGCGATCGCCGCCACCATGGTGGGCACGTTGCCCCACCCCAGCGCCGTGCCGATCACCATGCCGAGGATCTCGCCGATGGCACACCCGGTCAGACAGTGCAGGGTCGCCTTCACCGCGGTCCCCCAGGACGCGGTCCCGTGCGGTTGCCTCTCAGGTTCGTGAGCGGTGTGGTCCATGACCCGGACTATATACCCCCTGGGGGTATACACACCAGAGGCCGACGTCGCGCCGGCGGTACGGAAACCGCCGGACGGTGAACCACGGCCCGCGGGGCGGTCGGATGATCGACTTAGAGTGGTCGCCATGACGACACACCCCACCCCGCCCATGGAGCCGACCCAGCCGAGCGGGGCGATCCCGTCGCCCCGCTCGTCCCGGGCCTACCTCTCCGAACTGTTCTCGCTGGAGGGCCGGGTCGCGGTCGTCACCGGCGGCAGTTCCGGCATCGGCCGCGCCATCACCGACGCCCTCGCCCGCGCCGGGGCGAGCGTGGTGACCGTGGCCCGCGGCGAGGCCCGGCTGGCCGCGACCGCCGAGGAGTTGACGGCCCTCGGCTGCCGTGTCGCGTGGGTCGGCGCGGACCTGAGCACCCGCGAGGGCGTGCGGACGGCCGCCGAGCGGGCGGTCGAGGTGTTCGGGGAGCCCGACATCCTCGTCAACAGCGCCGGGATCAACCTGCGTCCGCCGATGGACGAACTCGGCGAGGACGTCTGGGACGCCACGATGGCCGTCAACCTGGAGGCGCCGTTCCTGCTGGGGCAGCGCTTCGGCCCCTCCATGGCGGAGCGCGGATACGGGCGGATCATCCACATCAGCTCGCAGCAGGCGCACCGCGCGTTCGTCCACAGCGGCGCGTACGGCGCCTCCAAGGGCGGACTGGAGGCACTGGCGCGTTCCCAGGCCGAGGCGTGGTCGCCGCGCGGTGTCACCTGCAACCTGCTCGTGCCGGGCTTCGTCATGACACCGCTGAACGCGCGGCTGTCGTCGGACCCGGAGAAGGTGAGCGCCCTCGCCGCCCGCACGATGATCGGGCGGAACGGGCTCGCCGAGGACTTCGCGGGCGCGGCGGTCTTCCTGGCGAGCGCGGCGTCCGCCTACGTCACGGGGCAGTCGGTGTTCGTCGACGGCGGACTGTCCGTCCACTGAGCCCTCCCTCCGCGTCCGCCGGGTCCCCCGAACGGACAGCGACCGAGGGGCGCCGCCCGGTTCCCGGTGTCACGCTGGGCACACAGGACCCGCGGAAGGGAAGCATCGCCATGATCACGACGGAGTACGTCCCCGGTTCCCCCTGCTGGCTCGACCTGGGCGCTCCGGACGTCCGGGCCGCCGCCGGCTTCTACGGCGCCGTCCTCGGATGGGACTACGAGCCCATGGGCGAGAGCGAGGACTTCGAGGGCGGGATGTTCAAGAAGGACGGCAAGACCGTCGCCGGGCTCGGCAAGCTCACCGAGGAAGGCGCGCGTCCGGCCTGGATGCTCTACTACAGCGTCACCGACGCGGACGCCACGACGGAGGCCGTGCAACAGGCGGGCGGCACCGTACGGGTCGCGCCGATGGACCTCGACGACTGGGGCCGGATGGCGCAGTACACCGACCCGCTGGGCGGCCAGTTCGCCGTCTGGCAGCCGGGCACCAACAAGGGTCTGGAGCTGGTCGACCAGCCGGGCTCACTGTCGTGGACCGAGCTGTACACGACCGACGCCGCGGCAGCGCGGGGGTTCTACGGCTCCCTCTTCGGCTGGCAGTTCAGCGACATGCCACTCCCCGGCGGCGGGGGCACGTACACGCTGATCACCCCCTCGGGGCTCTCCGAGGACCGGATGCACGGCGGACTCATGCAGCTCGGCAAGGAGGACCTGGCACTGACGGGCGGGCGACCGTACTGGCACCCGGTCTTCGCCGTCGGCGACTGCGACGCCGCGGTCGCCCAGGTCGCCGCGAACGGCGGCAGCGTGCAGATGGGGCCGGCGGACATGGAGGGCGTCGGCCGGCTCGCCGTCTGTCTCGACCCGGCGAACGCGGACTTCGTGGTGCTCGCCCCGTCCGAGGCCTGACGCCAGGGCACGAGCGCCCGGCCCGAGTCCCCGCGGGCCGGGCGCTCGCCACCGATGCCCCGATCACCCGCATGGCGAGCCACCATCGGGAAGCGGGCCACCGGCCACCGCTCACACCTTCTTGCATATGATGCGCAAATGCGTGAGTACAGCATCAGGGAAGCCACGCCGGGCGACATCGACGGGGCCCGGGCGGTGATGCTCGACGCCGTGTACCGCGACTTCGGCACGGGCTACGTGCCGCGCTGGCACGGCGACATCATCGATCCGGTGCCGTTCTACGTCACGCCGCCCCGGCACACCCTCCTGGTCGCCGTGGACGAGCGCGACGGGACGGTGGCGGCCACGGCGGCACTGGACGCACGCGGCCCGGCCCACCCGCCGAATCCACAGTGGCTGGCCGAGCGGTTCCCCTCGGGCGAGACGGCACAGCTGCGGCGGGTGTACGTGCGCCCCGAACACCGGCGGCGCGGGCTCGCACGGCAACTGGTGGACGAACTCCTGGAGTTCGCCCGGGCCGACGGCGGTTACCGGTCCGCCTACCTGCACACCTATCCGCAGTCCCCCGGCGCGATGGGCCTGTGGGAGACGCTGGGCAAGGTGGTGTGCGACGAGCGGGAGGAGGTGCCGGGCGGGGGCAGCGGCGTCGTGCACTTCGAGATACCGCTCGCTTAACGAAAATGGTATTCATATACATTATGAGAATCCCCCGCCGCCGGCTCACAGCCGGCCTGCTGCTGTTGCCGCTGCTCGCCGGCTGTTTCGCGTCCTCGGGTGACGGCTCCGCCGAGACCTCGGACTCCGCCGGCTCCGGTGACGGCGGACGGCTGCGCGTGGCCCTGGCCTTCCCGCCGACGCAGAACTACTCGCCGTACGGGTACGACGCCTACAACCTGTCCCGGCTGGGGGTCGCCGAGGGGCTGACCCGCCTGGACGCCAACGGCACAGCGGCACCCGCGCTCGCCGAGTCCTGGAGCAGCGAGCAGGGCGGCGAGAGCTGGCTGTTCACCCTCCGGGACGCGAAGTTCCAGGACGGTGAGGACGTCACCGCCGAGGCCGCCGCCTCCGCCCTCACCCACGCCGCCGCGGCGAAGCCGGCACCCGCCGCGATATCCGGCGTGAAGCTGACCGCCGAGGCCGTCGGCGAGAACCGGGTGCGGGTCTCCACCGGCGAAGCCGACCCGGTGCTGCCGCTGCGGCTGACCAACCCCAGCCTCGCGATGTTCTCCCCGAAGGCGTACGGGAAGAAGGGCACGGTGAACGCGGTCGGCACCGCGACCGGCCCCTTCGAACTCACCGAGGTCACCGGTGACCGGTCGGCCGTGCTGAACCGTTTCGACGGCTACTGGGGCGGCCGGGCCCAGGCCTCGGGCATCGACGTCCGGTACGTCTCCGACGGCACGGCCCGCGCCAACGCCCTGCGCACCGGGGACGTCGACCTCGCCGAGGCGGTCCCGGTCGCCCAGGCCGCCTCCCTGGGCAGGGGCACCGTCCACGCATCGAGCACGGCCCGCAACACCAGCCTGTACCTCAATACCGGGTCCGGCGCCTTCACGGACGCCGGGCTGCGGGCCGCCGCGCGTGCGGCGGTCGACGGTGCGACCGTCGCCGAGGGTGTCTACGAGGGCTCGGCCGAACCCGCGCAGGGCATCTACGGCCCGGCCCTGACCTGGGCCGCCGGCAAGCGCCTCCAGCCGTCCGGGAGGGCCGCGGCGACCGACCCCGACGGCAGGAGCATCACCATCGGCACCTACAACGACCGGCCCGAACTGGCGGAGACCGCGCAGGTGCTGCAACAGCAGCTGGAGAAGGCCGGGTTCGAGGTGAAGCTGGAGGTGCGGACGTACGCGCGCCTCGAAGGGGATCTGCTGGACGGGAAGTTCGACGCCGCCGTCGTCGCCCGCAACATGATGACGGACACCGGCGACCCGGTCACCGTGCTCGACAGCGACTTCACCTGCGACGGTTCCTACAACCTGGCGTTCCTGTGCGACCGGGACGTCGACCGGCTCGTCGCGACCGCCCGGACGGAGTCCGACCCCGTACAGCGTCAGGACGCCGCCATGAAGGCGGAGGCCGCGATCCTCGGTACCGACGCGGTGATCCCGCTGGTGCACCTGAAGGCCGTCACCGGGGTCCGGCCGTCCGTGCGGGGCGCTCGACTCGACCCGTACGAGCGGGAGCTCGTCGGCGTGGGGACGCGGCCCTGAACACCGAGACCTCCCTGACGACCCGGGGTCTGACCGCCCTGCGCGCCCTCGCGCGGGGCGGTGGCCCGACGCTGATGTGGCGTGCCGTGCTCACGGCCGCCCTGGTCGGTGCGATCGGCCTGCTGCCGTGGTTGTCGCGTACCGACCCGGCGTTGACCGTCCTCAAGGCCCGCTCCGCGGACCGTGACCCGACACCGGAGACCCTGCACGCGATCCGCGCCGAACTCGGTCTGGACGACGGACCATGGGCCCTGCTCGCCCGCTGGCTGGGCGGCCTGCCGCACGCGGACGCGGGCTCGTCCTGGGTGTCCGGCGCCCCCGTGCTGCCGGGTGCCGTGCAGGCGCTCGGCGTGTCACTGCTGCTGATGTGCGGGGCGCTGGTGGTCGCCGCGGGCACGGCCGCCGCCGTCTGCGCCCCCACCCTCAGGCTCGGCGCGCGAGGCCGTCTCGGCGCGCGTCGTCCCGGCGGGACGGCGACCGCCGTGCTGGCCTCCCTGCCCGAGTTCCTCGTCGCCTCGGTGCTGGCCTCGGTGATCGCCGTGCAGCTGGGCTGGCTCCCCGCTCTGGGCTGGTACGGGCCGCAGTGGATGGTGCTGCCCTCGCTCGCCCTCGGCCTGCCCGCCGGCGCGGTCCTCGGCCGGATGCTCGACGACCTGCTGCCCGGCGCGTTCGCGGAACCCTGGGCCAGGGCGGCCGCGGCACGCGGTGTTCCGCCGAGGTCGCTGGCCCGGCAGGCGGTGCGCCGCTGCGTGCCCGGACTGCTGCCCAACCTGGGGCTGTTCGTGGTGGGGCTGACCGGCGGATCGGTCGCCGTCGAGCAGATCTTCGACATCCCGGGCCTCGGCCGGCTCACCCTGCACGCCGCACTCGCCCAGGACCTGCCCGTCCTGCAGACCGGCACACTCGCCCTCGTGCTCCTCGCGGCGGCGGCGGGGCTCCTCGCCCGGATCGCCGCCCGGCTGCTGATCGGACCGGCGCTGCGCGACGGCGCCCTGGAGTCCCTGCACCGGCCCCGGCCCCCCGCGCCCCGGACGCTCCCGCTGCTCTACGGGGGACTGCTGACCGCCGTGATCGGGGCCGGTCTCCCCCGCGACCCGCTCGCCCTGGACACACTCGCCCGGCTGCAAGCCCCCTCCGCGGAGCACCCCTTCGGCACGGACGCGCTCGGCCGGGACGTCCTGGCCCGGATCTCCCACGGGGCGGTGACCACCCTCGGCACCGCCCTCGCGGTGAGCGCCGCCGCGCTCGTCACCGGGCTGCTGCTGGGGCTCCTGCCGAGGCTTTCCGGGCCACTGGTCGACACGCTCAGTGCCGTACCGCCCGTACTGGCCGGGCTGCTCGTCACCGGCATCGCCGGGAGCGGCCCCTGGACGCCCGCGCTCGCCGTGGGCGTCGTGGCCTGGTCCCCGCTCGCCGCGCACGCCTCCTCGCTGCTGCGGCAGGAACGGGCCACGACCCATCTGGTCGCCACCCGGGCGCTGGGCGCCGGCCGCTGGTACCTGCTCCGGCACGAACTGCTGCCCGCCGTCGTGCCCCCGGTCGCCCGGCACGCCCTGCTCCGGCTGCCGGGTGTCGCGCTGAGCCTCGCCGCGCTCGGCTTCCTCGGCCTGGGCGCCCAGCCGCCCTCCCCCGAGTGGGGCCTGCTGCTCTCCGAGAACCAGCCCTACGCCGAACGGGCACCGTGGGCCGTCCTCTTCCCGGCCGCCGTGCTCGCCCTGCTCGGGGCACTCGCGGTGACGGCCGCGGGCGGGGTACGGCTGCCCAGACGGCGCGCCCGGCCCGCGGATCCGGCCGTCCCACCCGTCGGTGAGGGCGTGCCGGCCCCGCGACGGCACCCGGAGCGCCCCGAGGACCTCCTGACTCCCGTGTCCGCCTCACAGACAGACGAACGATGACCGACTCCGCTTCCAGGGTGCCGACCCGCAAGGCCGCCCGTGCGACCCGCGCCGAAGGCCGTGACGGCACGTGGCGTCTGATCAGGCGGCTGTCGCCGCTGCTGCGGCTGCTGATCCTCACCCAGCTCGCCTTCAACATCGGCTTCTACGCCGTCCTGCCGTTCCTCGCCGAGCACCTCGGCACCGCGATCGGCATGGCGGGGTGGCTGGTCGGGTTCGTGCTCGGGCTGCGCACCTTCAGCCAGCAAGGGCTGTTCGTGGTCGGCGGCTGGCTCGTCGACCGGTTCGGGGTCCGGCCGGTCGTGCTGGCGGGCTGCACGCTGCGGATCGCCGGGTTCGGGTGGCTCGGCTTCGCACAGACGGGCGGGGCCGTGATCGGTGCGGTGCTGGTGATCGGTTTCGCCGCGGCGCTCTTCTCCCCCGCCGTGGAGTCCGAGGTGGCCCGCCAGGCGGTCGTGTGGGAGGAGGACGGGCACGGTCCGCGCACCCGGGTCCTCGCCCTGTTCAGCGTGGCGGGCCAGGTGGGGGCGTTCGTGGGGCCGCTGCTCGGCGCGCTGCTGCTCGCCGTCGACTTCCGCACCGCCTGTCTGGCCGGTGCCGGGGTCTTCGTACTCGTCCTCGCCGGGCACCTGTGGCTGATGCCGCAGCACATCCCCGGCCGGGTCCGCGTGCGGGAGCGGGGCGGGGTCCGCGCCCTGCTGCGCAACCGTGGCTTCCTCGTCCTGTGCTGTGCGTACGGCACCTATCTGCTCGCCTACAACCAGCTGTATCTGGCCCTGCCGGACGAGGTGCAGCGCGCGGCGGGCTCCCAGGCGCCGTTGTCGTGGCTCTTCGCGCTGTCCTCCGTGCTGGTGGTGTTCACCCAGCTGCCGGTGACCCGCTGGGCGGGCGACCGGCTGGATCTGCGCCGCTCCATGACCGCGGGACTACTGCTGATCGCGTCCGGTTTCGCGGTGGTGGCCGCGGCCCGTCCCGGCGGCTGGACGGGCACGGCCGGGCTGCTCCCGGCCGGGGGTTTCGTGATCTTGCTCACCGTGGGGCAGATGCTGGTCGTGCCCGCCGCCCGTGCCTGGGTGCCCGACCTCGCCGAGGAGGGCCGGCTCGGGCTCTACATGGGTGCGCTGTCGTCCGTCTCGGGTCTGATCGTCCTGGCCGGCAGCGCGGCCACCGGCTTCCTGCTCGACCTGGGCCTGCCGGCCGCCGTGCCGTGGCTGGTCCTGGCGGCCGTACCGGCCCTGGCGGTGGCCCTGTTGCCGCACCGGGAGAAGGAGGCGGGCGCGGCGGCCTGACGCCCGGCGGCCTCCCGCGGCAACCGGGCACCGGGAGTGTCACCCCGGCGGGCGACTCCTTCGCTCGGGCGTTTCCGCGTCGGGGCTGCCCTTGCGAGGGCACGGCCGCGGAGATCGGGGGCCGTGCCGCGCCAGTATCCTGGGTCGGCTGCGGCACCCCCCGTCAAGCCCCGTGCGCAAGCGGGGAGTTCGGCCCGCGGCGACGACCTTCCCCTATGCGTGAGACGAGGACGAGTGCTGCTAGCGGGCCGCTACCGGCTGGATGTGGAGATCGGGCGCGGTGGAATGGGAGAGGTCTGGCGCGCGTACGACGAGACGCTCGCCAGAGCGGTGGCCCTCAAGCTGCTGCTGCCCCAGGACACCGATGCCACGGCGACCTCCCGGTTCCGTCTGGAGGCTCAGACCGCCGGACGTCTGAACCACCCCAACGTGGTGGGTGTGCTGGACTTCGGTGAGTACGACAACCGGCTGTACCTGGTGATGGAGCTGGTCGAGGGCGACAGTCTCGCCGGGGTGCTGACCGGCTCCGGCGCGCTGCCCGCCGAGCGGGTGGCCGTGCTCGCGGCGCAGGCGTCCGCGGGGCTCGCCGCCGCGCACGCGCAGGGCATCGTGCACCGGGACGTCAAACCGGCCAACCTGCTGCTGGACGCGGGCGGCACGCTGAAGATCGGCGATTTCGGCATCGCACGGTTCCTCGACGACCCCGGTGCCGCGCTCACCGCCACCGGCCAGATCATCGGCACCGGCCTCTACCTCGCGCCCGAGCGGGCCCTGGGCAAGCCCGCCGGGCCGGCCTCCGACATGTACTCCCTGGGTTGCGTGCTCTACCAGCTCCTCAGCGGACGACCGCCGTTCGAGGCCGACACCGCCGTCGCCCTGCTCCACCAGCATCTCGACTCGGCTCCCGTGCCACCGCGCGAGCTCGGGGTCGCCGGGCTTCCGCCGGCGTTCGAGAACTACCTCCTAGGTCTGCTCGCCAAGCAGCCCGAGGACCGCCCCACCGCCCAGCAGGCCGCCGAGTGGTTCGCCCAGGGCGCCTGGCGGGGCCTGCCCGAGCCGCTGCCGGAGGTCTCGAGGCCGCTGCGGCCGAACAGCGCGTCCAGTGCGATGCCCGCCGGGCCGGGACCGTACGCGACCGCCGAGACCGGCAGCCCGACCACCTACGCGCTGCCCGCCACCACGGGTCACCGCACCGCTGCCCGGGCTGCCCAGACGGGGCGTTCGGGCCGCTCGCGCGGGCGCGGCGGTCAGGGCAACCGGTCGAAGCTGGCCGCGACGGCCGCCGCCGCGGCACTGTTCGTCGCCGCGATGCTCATCGGCATGCGCTGGTTCTCACCCGAGACGACCGCGGAGGGGACGGAACCCGACGCGTCGCCGAGTGCGAGCAGCCCCGCCGCCACGCCGTCCACCGACTCCGCCACGTCCGACTCCTCCGATCCGCAGACCGACCCGGCGGCCGGCCCGGCGGCCGACCCGGGGCCGGCCGACACGCCCGCCACCGGCACCGTGGCCGATGTCACTCCGTCCACGCCGCCCCCTTCCCCGACCCCTCCCGCGTCCGCGCCGGACGTCGCGACTCCGACGCAGGAAGCGGTCGACGGCGGCCCCGGGCAGCCGAAGCCGGAGAAGCCCCGCCAGGCCGGGGAGGACGGGGAGAGCGACGACGGCGGGGACGACGGGGGCGACGACTGACAAGGCCCGGCATGCCGTGCGGCGAAGCCCTGTGCGGAGCGTGTGGACCGGCCGGGGGATGCGCCGGTGTGCGAACGGGCGCCCCCTCGCGCGCCCCTTGGGTGGCTTGTCATCGCCCTTATCCCGGCCTTATTGTCACCAGGCCTTGGTGAACGGGAAATCCGGTGTGATGCCGGTGCGGCCCTCGCCACTGTGAATCGGGAAGTCCGGCTCCGGCCCTCACGGGCAGCCACTGGGTCCTTGCGACCCGGGAAGGCGGAGTCCGGGCGGTGGTACCCGTCAGCCAGGAGACCGGCCAAGGCGCGTCAACCATCCACGAGGTGCTGGAGAGGGTCTGCTGAGCCATGCACATAGCCGAGGGTTTCCTTCCTCCGGCGCACGCGGTCGCCTGGAGCGTCGCGTCGGCGCCGTTCGTCGTCCACGGAGTCCGGTCGCTCACCCGTGAAGTGCGCGAGCACCCCGAGAGCACCCTGCTCCTCGGGGCGTCCGGCGCCTTCACGTTCGTCCTGTCCGCCCTCAAGCTTCCGTCCGTCACGGGCAGTTGCTCGCACCCCACCGGCACGGGCCTGGGCGCCATCCTGTTCCGGCCGCCCATCATGGCGGTGCTGGGCACCATCACCCTGCTGTTCCAGGCGCTGCTGCTGGCGCACGGCGGCCTGACCACGCTCGGTGCCAACGTCTTCTCCATGGCGATCGTCGGGCCCTGGGCCGGATACGCCGTCTACAAGCTGCTGCGGCGCTCCAACGCGCCGCTGATGGTGGCGGTGTTCTGCGGCGCGTTCGTCGCCGACCTGTCCACCTACTGCGTCACCAGCGTGCAGCTGGCGCTCGCGTTCCCCGACCCGGGCAGCGGATTCCTGGGCGCGCTCGGCAAGTTCGGTTCCATCTTCGCCGTCACGCAGATCCCGCTCGCGATCAGCGAGGGCCTGCTGACCGTGCTCGTGATGCGGCTGCTGGTGCAGTCCAGCAAGGGCGAACTGACCCGGCTGGGCGTGCTCCTCGCCCGGAAGCAGGCGCGCACCGGGACCGAGACCGAGGTGGCTGCCCGATGAAGCGGAACACGAAGATCAACCTGCTGCTGCTGTTCCTCGTGGCCGCCCTCGCCGTGCTGCCCCTGGCGCTCGGTCTCGGCGACCACAAGAAGGAGCCGTTCACCGGCGCCGACGCCGAGGCCGAGACGGCGATCACCGAGCTGAAGCCGGACTACGAACCGTGGTTCTCGCCGCTTTACGAACCGCCGTCCGGTGAGATCGAGTCGGCGCTGTTCGCCCTCCAGGCGGCTCTCGGCGCCGGTGTCCTCGCCTACTACTTCGGCCTGCGCCGGGGCCGCAGGCAGGGCGAGCAGCGGGCGCTGGAGCGGGAGGCCGACGGGGCGCTCCCGGGCGCCGCCGGGAAGTCCGCCGCGGAACGGGACTGAGCCCGGGTGCTGCCGATCGACGCGGCGGCGCACAGCAGTCGCTGGCGCCGCCGCCATCCCGTGGACAAGGCCGTGCTCGGGCTCGGTCTCACCGTGCTCGCGATCTCCCTGCCGCCCTGGCCGGGCGCGGCCCTGGTCCTTCTGACGGCCCTGGTCGTGCTGCTGGGGCCGGCCGGTGTGCCCGGGCGGCGGTTGTGGCGGGCCTACCGGGTGCCGCTGGGTTTCTGTGTGACCGGCGCGCTCACGCTGCTCGTCCAGGTGGGCGGGCCAGGGGGGTTCGTCTCCCTCGCCGGCGACGGGCCGCTGCGGGCCGGGGAGTTGCTGCTGCGGACCTCGGCGGCCTCCCTGGGGGTGCTGCTGTTCGCCTTCACCACGCCCATGTCCGACCTGCTGCCCCGGCTGGTCCGGGCCGGGGTCCCCGCGGCGGTCGTCGACGTCGCGCTCGTGACGTACCGGATGAGCTTCCTGCTGCTGGACTCCATGCGGCGCATCCGCGAGGCCCAGGCGGCGCGGCTCGGGCACACCGGCCGGGCCGCGGAGTGGCGGTCCCTGGCCGGGCTCGGCGCCACCGCTTTCGTCCGGGCCTTCGACCGGGCCGGACGGCTCCAAGCGGGGCTCGCCGGGCGCGGCTACGACGGCACCCTGCGGGTCCTGGTGCCCGAGGCCCGGGTGTCCGTCCGTTTCACGGCGGCCAGTTGCGCGCTGCTCGCGGCGCTGGCCGTCCTCACCCTCGTACTGGAAAGGCCGCTGACATGAGCGAGGCCGCCCTCGTCGCCCTGCGGGGCGCGTCCTTCGCCTACGAGGACGGCCCGGTCGTGCTCAGCGGCCTCGACTTCGAGATCCGTGAAGGCCGCGCGCTGGCGTTGCTCGGCCGCAACGGCAGCGGCAAGACCACGCTGATGCGGCTGCTCAGCGGCGGCCTGAAGCCGCACCAGGGGCAGCTCACGGTCGAGGGGCGGCCGGTGGCGTACGACCGCAAGGGGCTGACCCGGCTGCGGACCACCGTGCAGCTGGTGGTGCAGGACCCGGACGACCAGTTGTTCGCGGCGTCCGTCGAGCAGGACGTGTCCTTCGGTCCGCTGAACCTCGGCCTGGACGACACGCAGGTACGGGCACGGGTGGCCCAGGCGCTGGCGGCCCTGGACATCACGGCCCTGGCCGACCGGCCCACTCATCTGCTCTCCTACGGACAGCGCAAACGCACGGCCATCGCGGGCGCGGTCGCCATGCGGCCGCGTGTCCTCGTCCTGGACGAGCCGACGGCCGGGCTCGACCCCGACGGCCAGGAGCGGCTCCTCACCGCTCTCGACGGACTGCGGGCCGCCGGCACCACGGTGGTGATGGCCACCCACGACGTCGATCTCGCCCTGCGCTGGGCCGACGACGCCGCGCTCCTCACACCGTCCGGTGTCCGCACCGGGCCGGCGGCCACGGCACTGGCCCGCACGGATCTCCTCCGACAGGCGGGGCTGCGTCTGCCGTGGGGTGCCGCGGTGACCCGACTTCTGAGGGCCCAGGGGCTGTTGACGGCAACGGAGCCGGGCCCGCGTACTCCGGACGAGCTCGCCGTGCTCGTGGGAGGGCGGCTGCGGGCGTCGGGCGGGTGAGAGTGACGCGGCGGTGAGCACGGCCTCTCCCGGGGGCGGCGCCAGGGGAAGCCGCCACCGAGGCACGGATGCTCACCCGGATCCGCGCCCTGCCGGCCAAGGCGAGGCACGGTGACTCCCCCATCCGCGCCCTGCCGGCCAGGCCAGGCACGGTTACTCACCCCCGTCCGCGCCCTGCCGGCCAGGGCGGAGGCGACCGGCGCGGGCGGTTCTCGCACCATGGCGCGGCGCCGGCCGAAGCGCGCTTGCCCGGCGTCGCCGCACGGCACTACGTTGCCGGGGTGGATCTCTTCTCCCGCACCTGGTCGGCGTTGCGCGCGGCCGTGGCCGACCTCTCCGACGAGGACTTCGGGCGGCCCTCCGGCTGTACGGGCTGGCTGGTGCGGGACCTGGTGTGCCATCTGATCGTCGACGCCCAGGACGTCCTGATCACCCTGGCCACCCCCTCCGACCGGGAGCCGACCCGTGACGAGCTCACGTACTGGGACGTCTCGGACACTCCGCCGACCGGTGACGACCCGCTCGACGCGCTGACCGTCCGGCTGGCCGCCGCGTACGAGGATCCGGGCCTGCTGAAGTTCCATCTGGACGACGTCGGCTCCGCCGCCGGGCGGGCGGCCCTGCTCGCCGACCCGGCCGGCCGGGTCGGCACCCGTGACGAGGTCCTCACCGTGAGCGACTTCCTCTCCACCTATGTCATGGAGTGGACGCTGCACCACCTCGACCTGATCGCTCACGTGCCGGGCGCGAAGCCGCCGCCCGCGGAGGGGCTCGTCCGGTCCCGGGACATGCTGGAGCGGATCTTGGGGGGCCCGTTCCCGGCCTCCTTCCCCGATGCGGACGCACTGCTGATCGGCACCGGGCGGCGCGCCCCGACCGGGGCGGAGCAGGCCGACCTCGGTGACCTGGCCTCCAGGGTCCCGTTGTACCTGGGCTGACCTTCACGGTCGCGAAGCCGCTGTTCGCAGGGCCGCCGTCGGGCCACTTCGACCGGGGTGGGAGCATGGCCGCCATGGACATCCGCCGCAGGAACAACGTCAACGTCATCGGCCCGGTCGACGCACCGGTCCTGCTCCTGGCCCACGGCTTCGGCTGCGACCAGAACATGTGGCGGCTGGTGGTACCGGCGCTCGCCGAACGCTACCGGGTGGTGCTGTTCGACTACGTCGGCTCCGGCGGCTCGGACCTCGCGGCATGGAGCGAGGAGCGGTACTCCTCGCTCCAGGGTTACGCCGCGGACGTCGTCGACGTCTGCGAGGAGCTGGACCTGCGGCAGGCGGTGTTCGTGGGGCACTCGGTCAGTGCCATGGTCGGAGTGCTGGCGGCGCAGGCCGCGCCGGAGCGGATCGGGGCGCTCGTGATGGTGACTCCCTCGCCGTGCTACATCGACGACGAGGGCTACCGCGGCGGCTTCAGCACGGAGGACATCGACGAGCTCCTCGCCTCGCTCGAGGCGAACTACCTGGGCTGGTCGTCCGCCATGGCCCCGGTGATCATGGGTAACCCGGAGCGGCCGGAGCTGGGCCAGGAACTCACCAACAGCTTCTGCGCCACCGACCCCGACATCGCCCGCGTCTTCGCCCGGACGACCTTCCTCACGGACAGCCGCGAGGACCTGAAGGGCGTGTCCGTGCCGACCCTCGTGCTGGAGTGCGAGCAGGACGCGATCGCGCCCCGCGAGGTCGGCGCCTACGTGCACGCGGCGATCCCCGCCTCCCGCCTGGTCACGCTCGACGCCACCGGGCACTGCCCGCAGCTCAGCGCGCCGCAGGCCACCACCGGGGCGATCCTCGACTTCCTGGAGTCCCTGAAGTGATGTGCCGTACGGGCGGCGTACCCGAGCCCGCCGAGACGGGGGACGACGCGAGCACGGACGCGGCCTTCTCCGCGCTGCTGGAGGACAGCTCGGAGGACCTGTACGAGTCCGCGCCCTGCGGTTACCTGTCCACGATGATGGACGGCACCATCGCCAAGATCAACAACACGCTGCTGGACTGGCTCGGTCTGGACCGCGAGGACGTGGCGGGCCGCAAGCGCTTCGCGGACCTGCTCACCATCGGCGGGAAGCTCTACCACGAGACGCACTTCGCCCCGCTGCTGCGCATGCAGGGCGAGCTGCGCGGCATCGCCCTGGACATGCGGCGCCGGAGCGGTGGCCCGCTGCCGGTTCTGGTCTCCGCCGTGATCAAGCACGGTACCGAGGGCGAACCGTTGCTCATCCGCATCACCGTCTTCGACGCCTCGGACCGCCGCTCCTACGAGAAGGAACTCCTGCACCGGCGCCAGGAGGCCGAGCGGGCCCGCGTCGAGGCGGACGAGGCCCGGCGCCAGGCCGAGGCCGACCGGGCCAGGCTGGCCGACGCCCTCGCCGTCCTGCAGCGTTCCCTCGTCCCGGATTCGCTGCCCGCCGTGCCGGGCCTGGAGACGGCCGTCCACTACCACACGGCGTCCCCGGACCAGCTGGGCGGCGACTTCTACGACCTGTTCCCCGTGGCCGGCGGCCGGTGGGCGTTCTTCCTCGGCGACGTGTGCGGCAAGGGCCCCGAGGCCGCGTCCCTCACGTCCCTGACCCGCTACACCCTGCGTGCCGCCGCCCACCACGACCCGGATCCGGCCTCGGCGCTGAGCACGCTGAACGCCGTCCTGCACGAGCGGTACACCGGCGGCGGCAACCCGCGGTACTGCACGTGCATCTTCGGGACGGTCGAGCCGGGCGGCGAGCACGGCCGGACCGTGGTGCGCCTCGCCTCCGGCGGCCATCCGCCGGCGCTCGTCCTGCGGGCGGACGGCCGAGCCGAGTTCCTGCCCACCCCCGGCGGCCTGCTCATCGGCGTCGTGCCCGGTGCTCCGATCGGCACGGCCGAGACCGTCCTGGCGCCCGGTGAGACGCTCGTGCTGTACACCGACGGCCTCACCGAGGCCCGCCTCGGCCCCGGCCGTGACGACCTGTACGGCGAGGACGCGTTGCACGCCTTCGCCACCGATCACGCTCCCGCGTCGCCGCACGAGGTGATCACCGCCCTCACCGGACTGCTCGAGGGCTTCGGCGACGGTCTCGACGACGACACCGCCCTGCTCGCCCTCGGCGTTCCCGCCGCCCCTTCCGTCACAGCCCCGACAACGAGTCACACCTCATGAACGCGCTCACCATCAGACAGCTCGACACCGCCACGGGACCCGTTCTGTACGTGGCCGGCGACCTGGACTTCGACCAGGCCCCCGTCCTGCGCGGCCGGCTGGACCAGCTGACCCTGTCGCCGGGGCAGTGCCTGGTCCTCGACCTGTCGGGCCTGGCGTTCTGCGACTCCTCGGGCATCACCGCCCTGCTCGCCGCACGCCAGCACGCCCTGGCCGCCGACGCCGACATCGCCCTGGCCGCCGTACCGGCGAACCTGATGCGCGTCCTCACCCTGGTCGGCCTCGACCAGGTCTTCACGCTGCGCCCGTACTCCAGCGCCGCGTCATGACCCGGCCCGGACGAAGACCGGTTCCAGGTGCTTCTCCGGCAGCGCGGCCGGCAGGTCCTCCCAGTCGATGACGTGGGAGACGACCTTGCCGGGTGAGACGGAGCCGGCCAGTGCGAGGGCGTCGGGGATGTGGGCGCGTACGCTGTCGCGGGCGACGCGCAGGCTGACTCCGGTGAGGTGCATGTCGAGCAGAGGCAGTTCGCCGGGGCGGAAGTGGTTTCCGCGCTCTCGCAGATCCCCTCGGGCGTCAGGCCATGTGCCGCGCCAAGCGCAGTACACAACCGCTGGGTCACACGGCTGCTCAGCCAGAGGCGCTCATCGCCGGCGCGATCCGGGACTGACCGCCTCCGCCGCGCACTCCCTGCCCTCTCCGACCTCGCCCGGCCCACCGGCAGGGGCGTCTTAGGGGCCGCTCACCGGCGCACGCCACCGTCCCGCCCCGAATCCGCCCGTCGCGCCCCATGGCGCTCCCCGCACACCACCCTCCGGCCGGAAAACGCTTGGACTCCGCGGCCGGCATCGCGGGACACTTCCGCACTCGACCCGAAACCTCACACATCCGTTGCGGCGATGGCCCCTGCCCGCACGCGCGGCGTGGCGGGCGGCCACAGAACGACACAGGGGTGGGATGGAAACGCCGGAAACACACAGGGTATTACCGGGCAAGCGCTCGGTGCTCCTCGCACTTGGCTACTACGGACGGGAGTTGTCCCGGCTGCGCCGGTGGACGGCGCCCACGATGCTGCTCTCGGCGCTGGGCAACATCGGAATCAACTACGTCGCGCCGCTGATCGTCGCCAAGCTCGTCGCGGACATCGCGGGGAACAAGGGCGTCACGGCCGGCTCGACCCTGCCGTACGTGCTCGCCTTCGCCGGTGTCCTGCTGGTCGCGGAGGCACTGTGGCGCGTCGCCCTGCACTGCCTCACCCGTCTCGGCGCCCTGGGCATCGAGCACCTGTACGTGATCGGAATGGACGAACTGTTCGCCAAGGACGCCGCGTTCTTCCACGACAACTTCGCCGGTTCGCTGACCAAGCGGGTCCTCAGCTTCGCCTCCCGTTTCGAGCAGTTCGTCGACACCCTGACCTTCCAGATCGTGGGCAGCTTCGTGCCGCTGACGTTCGGGGCGGTGGTGCTGTGGCGCTACGAACCGCTGCTCGTCGTCGGACTCCTGGTGATGATCGCAATCACGGCGGTGCTCGTCGTGCCGCTCGTGCGGCGCCGCCAGGCGCTCGTCGACAGGCGCGAGGAGGCGATCGCCCGGGTCTCGGGCCATGTCGCCGACAGCCTGATGAACATGGACACGGTGCGGGCGTTCGCCGCGGAGGGCCGCGAGGCCGCCGAACACCGCTCCCTGGTCGCAACGTCCCGCCGGCTCACCATGCGGTCGTGGGACTACGGAAACCTGCGCATCGACACACTGGTCGCGCCGATGTCCGTGCTGACCAACGCGATGGGCCTGCTCCTGGCGGTGGCGCTGGGCGGCGGCGCGCACGGGGTGGAGGCGGTGGTGGTCGCCTTCGCCTACTACAACAACGCCACCCGGATCATGTTCGAGTTCAACCAGATCTACCGGCGGCTGGAGAGCTCGATGACGGAGGCCGCGCAGTTCACCGAGCTGCTGCTGACGCCGCCGACCGTGCTCGACCCGCCGACCCCGGAACCGCTGCCGTCCGGGGCCGCCGACGTGCGCTTCGAGAAGGTGACCTTCGCCCACCGGGGTGGCCGGCCGCTGTTCGAGGGACTCGACCTGGCCGTGCCGAGCGGGGCGAAGATCGGCCTCGTGGGCCGGTCCGGCGGCGGCAAGACCTCGCTCACCCGGCTGCTGCTGCGGATGACCGACATCGACGGCGGCCGCATCCTGATCGGCGGCCAGGACATCAGCCGAGTGCGCCAGTGCGAGCTGCGCGGGCGGATCGCGTACGTACCGCAGGACCCGGCGATGTTCCACCGCAGCCTGCGGGACAACATCGCCTTCGCCCGGCCTGACGCCACCGACGCCGAGATCCTCCGGGCGGCCGAGGCGGCCCATGTCACGGAGTTCGCCGACGCGTTGCCGGACGGCTTCGACACCATGGTGGGCGAGCGGGGCGTCAAGCTGTCCGGCGGTCAGCGCCAGCGGGTCGCCCTCGCCCGGGCGATCCTGCGGGACGCGCCGATCCTGCTGCTCGACGAGGCCACCAGTGCCCTGGACTCGGAGAGCGAGCTGCTGGTCCAGGAGGCGCTGTGGCGGCTCATGGACGGACGGACCGCGTTGGTGGTGGCGCACCGGCTGAGCACGGTCGCCGGCATGGACCAGCTCGTCGTCCTCGACCGCGGCCGGATCGTCGAGCAGGGCACCCACCAGGAGTTGCTCGCGATCGACGGTGCCTACGCGAAGCTGTGGCAGCACCAGTCGGGCGGGTTCCTCGACGACACCTCCGGGCGGGCCGAGGTGCTGTAGCGCGGGTTCGCTCACTGCCTTCCGAGGGCCGTGGCCGGGCCTCATCCCTGTCCGCGGCGTGGCCGGGCCTCACCCCTGTCCGCGGCGTGGCCGGGCCTCATCCCTGTCCGCGGCGTGCCCGGAACTCACTTCTGTCCGAGGGCCCGTGCCCGGGCCGCCAGGGCCTCCAGCAGGAGGTCCACCGCCTGCTCGAAGGAGCTGTCCGCCATGGCGGGCAGCTCCGCGCGTACCGCGGTCAGGGACGGGTACGTCGCCGGGTCGAGGCCCTGGTAGACGTCGCGCCACGACCCGTGGTCGGCCTCGCGCCGCTGCGGGGGAAGCGCGTGGAACGCCGCCTCCGTGGCGGCGTGGCTGAGTACGGTGTCGATGAAGGCCAGGTAGAGCCGTGCGGCGTCGGCCGGCGGGAAGCCCGCGGTCAGCAGCAGGCCGATCCCCGTCTCGACGGCGTGGATCTCGTTCCGGCGCCGGGTCACGCGGTGGGCCGCCATGGCGGCCGCCCGCGGATGGGCGAGGTATCCCGCACGGACCCTCAGGGCCATCTCCCGCAGCGAGGCCACCCAGTCGTCCCCCGGGACGAAGCCGGCCATGGCGTCGCCGATGATCCGGTCGGCGATGGCGAGCACCAGGTCGTCGGTGCCGTGGAAGTAGCGGTACAGCGCGGTCGGGTCACAGCCCAGGGCCGCGCCGAGCCGGCGCACGCTCAGCGCCTCGGGTCCGTGCTCGCCGATGAGCCGCAGCGCGGTCTGCACGATCAGCTCCTCCGACAGCAGCACTCCCGAACGGGTGGGCCTTCGACGCCGACGTTCCTGCGGGACACGGGTGGTCATGACGTGGACTCCTCTCCCCCTGCGCCGGTGGTTCCTCGCGTACGCAGTGAACGACCCCCGACGCCTTACGTCAACAGGGTTGACCCAATGCGGCCCCCGGCGGTTCCATCACAGTCCCGCGCGGCTCTTCCCACCCCGTCCCCCGAGGAGCCCTTCATGTCGTCCGCACCGCCCTCGTCCCGCCCCGCGCTGCGCCGATCCCTCGGCGTGGTCGACGGCGTGGCCATCGCCGCGTCCAGCACCGCGGCCACCACCAGCATCGCCATCGGCATGGGCACGATCGCCACGGTCGTGGGCCTGCAGGCACCCGCGCTCCTGCTGCTGGCCTTCCTGCCGGTGCTGGGCATCGCCCTCGCGTACGCCCGGCTCAACCGCTCCGAACCCAACTGCGGCAACGGCTACACCTGGGTCGGCAGATCCCTCGGTCCCTGGCCCGGCTTCCTGACCGGCTGGGTCACGCTGGTCGGCTCGGTCATCTTCTGCGCCTACACCAGCGCGATCATGGGCTCGGTCGTGCTGGCCTTCGCCAACAAGGCCGGCCTGCGCAGCCTGGCCGGCATCGCCCTCGACCCCACGTCCACGGGCGTCTGCACGGCGGTCGGGCTGGTGATCCTGCTCGCCCTCACGGTCCTGGCCGTCACCGGAGTCCGGGGCGCGACCCGGTTCCAGTTCGCGCTGCTGGTGTTCGAGTACGCGGTGCTGCTCGGGTTCTGCGGCTGGGCCCTGATCACCGGCGACCACGCCGTCTCGCTGTCCTGGTTCAACCCGTTCGAGATCTCCAGCGGCACCCACTTCGCCCAGGGCATGGTCCTCGCGGTGTTCTTCTTCTGGGGCTGGGACGCGGCGTTCAGCGTCAACGAGGAAACCAAGGACCCGGGCGACTCGGCCCGCGGCGGACTCATCGCCCTGTTCGCGATGCTCGGCCTGTTCCTCTTCGCCTCGGTGGCCTTCCAGCGGGAGATGAGCCTGGCCGAACTCGTCCGCAACGGCCCCCAGGCCCTGCCCTACCTCGGGGAGAAGCTGGCCGCCGAGCCGTGGGCGACCCTGCCCCTGGTCGCCCTGATGTTCTCCGCCGTCGCCTCCGTGCAGGCCACCCTGATCCCCACCGCGCGCGGCCTGCTCGCCATGGGCCGCGACCGCACCATGGGCCCGCTGTGGACCAGGGTCCACCCGCGCTACGGCACGCCCGCCGCGGGAACGGCCGTCGTGATGTCCGTCGCCGCGGTGATCGCCGTGCTCGCCTTCGCCATCCCCAAGCTGAGCGACATGCTGCTGGCCGCCGTCAACGCGATCGGCCTGATCGTGGCCCTCTACTACGGCCTCACCGCGCTCGCCTGCGCCGTGCGCTTCCGCTCCGCGCGGCACGAGGGTGCGCGCGAGGCGCTGCTCGCCGTCGGCGTGCCCGCCGTGTCCGGGCTGGTGCTGCTGGGCCTGGGCGCCTACCTCGGATACTCGTACCTGACCATGAGCGACCACTTCGAACTGAGCCCGGACAACGGGTGGTTCATGTTCTCGCTGCCAGCCGTGACCGTGCTCGCCGGCCTCGGCATGGCCGCCGTCGCCAAGTACGTCCGGCGCTCGCCCTACTTCACCACCGGGCGCGGCACCGACGCCGAGGCCCTCACCCTGCCGATGGACCGCACGGCGGTCTGACCCCCATGGAGCTCATCCCCATGTCGCACCCCCCTGTCCCGGGACCCGCCGACCTCGTGTTCACCGGCGGTCCCGTGCACACCGTCGACCCGGCCCGCAGCCGCGCCACCTCGGTGGCCGTGCGCGGCGGGCGGATCGTCGCCGTCGGCCACGACGAGGTGCGCGAGCTGATCGGGTCGCGCACCGAGGTCGTCGACCTCGCCGGGAAGCTGCTGCTGCCGGGTTTCCAGGACGCCCACGTCCACCCGATGGGCGCGGGCCTCGAACTCGGCCTGTGCCACCTCGGCGACACCACCGACGCGCACGCGTACCTGCGCAGGATCGCGGCGTACGCACGGGAGCACCCGGACGTCGAATGGATCACGGGGGGCGGCTGGTCCCTGGAGGCGTTCCCCGGCGGCTCCCCCACGGCCGCCGCCCTCGACACGATCGTCCCGGACCGGCCCGTCTTCCTGCCCAACCGCGACCACCACGGCGCCTGGGTCAACACCCGGGCCCTGGAGCGCGCCGGCATCGACGCCCGGACCCCCGATCCCGCCGACGGCCGGATCGAGCGCGACGCCGAGGGCAACCCCACCGGGATGCTGCAGGAGGGCGCCGTCCACCTGGTGGGCCGGTTGGTGCCGGACCCCACGCCGGAGGAGCAGCTCGCCGGTCTGCTGCGCGCCCAGGCCGTGCTGCACTCCCACGGCGTCACCGCCTGGCAGGACGCCATCGTCGGCACCTACGCCAACCTGACCGACCCGGCCCCGGCCTACCTGACGGCCCTGGACCGGGGCCTGCTCACCGCGCGGGTCGTCGGCGCCCTGTGGTGGGACCGCGAGCGGGGCGCCGAGCAGATCGGCGAACTCGTGGCCCGGCGGGAGGAGTTGAGCCGGGACCGGTTCCAGGCCGGCACCGTGAAGATCATGCAGGACGGCATCGCCGAGAACCACACCGCCGCCATGCTGTCCCCCTACCTGACCGGCTGCGGCTGTGCCTCGGACAACAGCGGCATCAGCTTCGTCGAACCGGGTGAGCTGCGGAAGTACGTCACCGAACTGGACGCGCACGGTTTCCAGGTCCACTTCCACGCGCTCGGCGACCGCGCGGTGCGGGAGGCACTCGACGCCGTGGAGGCCGCCCGGGCCGCCAACGGCAATCGCGACACGCGGCACCACCTGGCGCACCTCCAGGTCGTCCATCCCGCCGACCTGCCACGCTTTCGGGCGCTGGGCGCGAGCGCCAACCTGCAGATGCTGTGGGCCGCCCACGAGCCGCAGATGGACGAGCTGACCCTGCCCTTCCTGGGGGCGGAACGCGGCGCGTGGCAGTACCCCTTCGGCGATCTGCTGCGCGCCGGTGCGACCCTCGCCGCCGGCAGCGACTGGCCCGTCAGCAGCCCCGACCCGCTCCAGGCCATCCATGTCGCCGTCAACCGGGTCTCCCCCGAGGCACCCGGGGGCACCCCGGCCTTCGTCCCGCAGCAGCGCCTCGACCTGGGCACGGCCATCGCCGCCTACACCGCGGGCAGCGCGTACATGAACCACCTCGACGACGTCACCGGCAGCATCGCCGTCGGCAAGGCGGCCGACCTGGTCGTCCTCGACCGGGACCCGTTCGCGGGTCCGACCGGGGAGATCGCCGCCACCCGGGTTCTGGAGACCTTCGTCGAGGGCAGGCGGGTCCACGCCGGCGCTTGACCGTGGTGCAATGCTCCGGGGAAGTTCCGTACGGAGGGGGATGACACGCGGTGGGGTCGTCGGGGGACGGAGTCATGCGGTCCGTGCTGTGGGTGCTGATCGCTGTCGTGACACTGGGCGTCGGTGCGGCGTCGGCCCACGAGGTCCGCGGAGCGCTGGATCGGGAGCGGGAGTACCGCGGCGCGCCCGCGTGTGCCGCTGCTCCCGTGAAGGCGTCGGGGTGCGTGTGGGAGCAGGAGTTCACCGTCCGCAGCGCCGCCCCGAACCACGGAAAGCGGGGCGGGTCTCCGGAGGCGGAGCTGGTGCTGCCGTCGGGCGAGCCGTGGGAGGTGACGTTCCTGCGGACCGAGCCGGTGATGTCCGAGATGGCGCCCGACGAGAAGGTCGTCGGTGTGATCTGGCACGGGCAGATCGTCGAGGTGCGGGACGGCGAGGGCCGACGGCAGCAGACGTCCGACGGACCGGTGGGCTGGCCGGAGGACCGTCTGGGCGGTGCGCTGGCCTGCATCTCGTTCGGCCTGGCGGCCCTCGTGGGCGGGGTGTGGCCGCTCTTCGCCCGGGGCGAGGAGCGTCGTGTGACGGCGGCGAAGATGGTGCGGTGGCACGGCGTCGGCCTGGGCGCGACGGCGATCCTGACGCTCTGGGCGCAGGCGGCCAACGGCTGGCCGCTGTGGGCCCTTCCGGCGATCTGGGGGCCGATCGCGCTGCTGGTCCTGGCGTCCATGACGGCCTTCGCCCTCGGCGCGCTGCGCGGCGAGCTGGACGACGACCCGCCGGCCCGGCAGGAGCCTTCGCCGCAGGTCTCCTGAGGGCGTGCGGCTCAGGTCTGCCGGGCGTGCACCGGACTGTGGGCGACATCGTCCGGGCACGGGCGGTGCGGTCGCCGGGTTCGCCGGTCGCGCCGCCAGTCGTAGGCCGCGAGGACCAGGGAAGCGGCCATGCCGACGAGCCCGGCGCCCATAGCCAGGAAGAGGGCGCCGCGGTAGTCGTCGCTCCTGCTGCCGAGGACCAGGTAGTAGAGACCGGGCAGCGCGGCGGTGCCCACCGCGGCGCCGAGGCGCTGCCCTGTCTGCAGGGCGCCGCCCGCCGCTCCCGCCATGTGCACGGGCACGTCCCGCAGCGTCATGGTGATGTTGGGGGAGATCACGCACCCGCCGCCCACGCCACCGAGGAACAGGACGGGGGCGGCGATCCAGGGCGCGATGTCGAGGGGCGCGAAGCGCAGCAGCAACGCGGCGCCGCCCAGTCCGAGGAGTACGCCCGTGAGTCCGCCCACGGTGAGCAGTCGGCCGAGCCGGTCCACCAGCCGCCCGGAGACCCCGGCCGCGAGGGCCGAGCCGAGGGCGAAGGGGGTCACGGCGAGGCCCGACTCGAGCGGGGAGAAGCCCAGGCCGTGCTGGTAGAAGAGGGCGAAGACCAGCCAGACGCCGCTGAAGCCGATGAAGTAGAGCGTGCCGACGCCCGCGCCGACGGCGTAGCCGCGCACGGTCGTGAACAGCCGCGGATCGAGCAGCGGCTCGGTACCGCGGTCCAGCAGGCGGCGCTGCCACCGGGTGAAGGCGAAGAGCAGCCCGGCGCCGGCCGGGAACATCCACCACAGCCGGGCGAGGCCGCCGGTCTCCGCCTGGACCAGCGGGTACATGAGCGCGAGGACGCCGAGGCCGAGCAGCACGACGCCGGGCAGGTCGACGTGTTCCCTCCCGGAGCGCCGGGTGCGGGGCAGCAGGCGGCGGCCGAGGAGGACCGCGAGGATGCCGATGGGGACGTTGACGTAGAAGATCCACCGCCATCCCTGGGCGCCCTCGGCCAGGGCGAGGATCAGGCCGCCGGTGAGGGGGCCGACAGCGGAGGAGACGCCGACGGTGGCGCCGAAGAAACCGAAGGCGCGGCCGCGTTCGCCGCCCCGGAACATCTGCTGGATGAGCGCGGAGTTCTGCGGGGCCATGAAGCCGGCGGCCAGGCCCTGGGCGAGCCGGGCCACCACCAGCAGCGTGATGTTCGGGGCCGCTCCGCAGGCCGCGCTGAAGAGCACGAAGCCGCTGAGGGCGACGAGGAAGATACGGCGCCGGCCGAGCGCGTCACCGAGGCGGCCGGCGGTGACGAGGGCGAGGCCGAAGGAGAGGGCGTAGCCGGAGACCACCCACTGGACCTCGGCCGCGGAGGCGTGCAACTGCTGCTGGATGGTGGGCAGGGCGACGGCCACGATCGACACGTCCAGCAGGCTCATGAAGCCGGCGACCAGCGTGACCCACAGGGCCCGCCACCGTTTGGGGTCGGGCTCGTAGCCGTCCTCCCGGGCACCCTGGTCGTGGCCGCCCGCCGCCGACGCCGTCACGTGGGCTCCTCTCACCCAGAACTCACCCGGCGACTCAGGTTCCCCCGCAGCGGCACGGGCACACACGCGTCCCGGACATCCTCCCGGACGGCGCGGCGTCCCGCCTCTCGCCCCGAGCATTCGCGTGTCACGTTCCGTGATCAACCGGCCGCTGCGCGAACGGGGTTGTTTGAGCGCGCGAGATCTGTGCAGGCGTGGTCTTTGGGAATGCGAACGGCGAAAGGAACCACGTGATGGCGGAGACCGACAACGACGAGTCGGTGGACCCCGCGGCGGTCAGACGGCACCGGGTGCTGTTCCGGGCGATCGAGAAGCGGCGCAACCCCAAGCTGCGCCGCAGCGACATCACGGTGACCGATGATGCGGCGGTCAAGCGCGCCACCAAGGCCGCCGCCCTCGGCAACGCGATGGAGTGGTACGACTTCGGCATCTACAGCTATCTGGCGTCGACCATCGGGCGGGTCTTCTTCCCGTCCACCAACGACACCGCCCAGCTGCTCGGCTCCTTCGCGACGTTCGCGGTGGCGTTCCTGGTGCGTCCGCTCGGAGGCATGGTCTTCGGGCCGCTCGGGGACAAGGTGGGACGCAAGCGCATCCTCTCCCTCACCATGATCATGATGGCGGTGGGGACCTTCGCGATCGGCCTGGTCCCCTCGCACGCGGCGATCGGGCTGTGGGCCCCGGCCCTGCTGATCTTCTTCCGGCTGGTGCAGGGCTTCTCCACCGGCGGGGAGTACGGCGGCGCCTCGACGTTCATCGCGGAGTACGCGCCCGACAAGCGGCGCGGCTTCTTCGGCAGCTTCCTGGAGCTCGGCACGCTCGCCGGCTACGTCGGGGCCTCCGGCCTCGTCGTCGTGCTGCAGATGTTCCTCAGCGACGACCAGATGCTGTCGTGGGGCTGGCGCGTGCCGTTCCTCGTCGCGGCCCCGCTCGGCCTCATCGGCCTCTACCTGCGGCTCAAGCTGGACGAGACGCCCGCCTTCCAGAAGCTGGAGGGCGGCCAGGCCAAGGCGAGCGAGGCGGCCGACGCCGTGGAGACCTCGGCGGCCGCCGACCTCGGCAAGATCTTCACCCGGTACTGGCGGCCGCTGCTGCTGTGCCTGGCGCTGGTCGCGGCGTACAACATCACCGACTACATGCTGCTGTCGTACATGCCGACCTATCTGTCCGACGAGCTGGGCTACGGGACCAACCACGGGCTGCTGATCCTGCTCGTCGTGATGGTGCTGCAGATGTGCGTGATCAACCAGGTGGGGAGGCTCTCGGACCGCTTCGGGCGCAAGCCGCTGCTGATGGCGGGGATGCTCGGATTCCTGTTCCTCTCCCTGCCGTCGTTCCTGCTCATCCGGCAGGGCAGCGTCGTGCTCATCACCCTGGGGCTGCTGCTGATGGGGCTCTCGCTGGTGGCGATGCTCGGCACCATGTCGGCGGCGCTCCCGGCGATCTTCCCCACGCAGGTGCGCTACGGCTCGCTCTCGGTGGCCTACAACCTGGCCACCTCGATCTTCGGCGGTACGACACCGCTGGTGATCACCGCTCTGATCAGCACCTTCGACTCGACGCTGATGCCGGCGTACTACGCCATGGGCGCCGCGGCCATCGGTGTCATCGCCGTGCTGTGCATGCGCGAGACCGCCAACCAGCCCCTGGCCGGCTCCCCGCCGTCCGTGGAGACGCAGGCCGAGGCGGAGGAACTCGTCCAGGCGCAGTCGCCCCAGCCCAGGTTCTGACCGAGGTGAAGGCCCCGTCCGGGGGCGTTGCGGACGGGGCCTTTCGCGGTTGGGCCCGGCAGACCGGGGAACACGGTGCGCGCTACGACCCCCGAGGCGAGGCCGGTAAGGCGATGACCGAGTACGAACGTTCCCGGACGATGCCCGCACAGCCCGAGCACGTCTTCGACCAGGCCGCGAACGTCGGACGGCTGGACAGCTGGCTGCCGGAGGCCCTGCACGTGGAGGCCGGGGAGCTGCCGGCCGTCACCGTCCACGAGGACCGCACGGACGAGGACACCGACGCCCTGTTGCGCGCCCGTCCGGAGCAGATGCGGCTCGAGTGGGGCACCCGTGAGCAGGGCGGCTACGCGGGCTGGCTGCAGGTCGCCGGGCTCGACGGCGGAGCCAGTGAGGTGACGGTGCATCTGTCGTTCTTCGACGACCGTCACGACCCGGGCGAGCGGGCCGCCGCCGACGCCCTGGACAGCAGCCTGCGACGGCTGGAGGAACAGGTGCGACTGCACGTCGACCACGCGGCCGGCTGACCCCTGGTGGCACGCGCGAGGCAGTACGCGGTCGCGGCGTCCGGGCAGTGGACCGACGAGGAGGAGGGGCGGCGCCGGCTGCCCTCCGGCGAGGTGCACGCCTGGGAGCCGGGCCGCAACGAGACGGTCTGCGGCCCGTCCCTCAGCCGTTCCCGGCTGGCCCGCTTCCCGCACGTGGGCTGGCCGGACACCTTCCCGGAGTCGGGCGGCGCCGCGGACCGGGGGCGGCGCCTGTGCCCGCGCTGTGCGTCGGTTGCGGGACGTCACTCTCGCCCTGAACCGTCCTGTTGGGCGCGTCGCCCGGCCGCGGCGACGTCTCGCATGGCCAGCAGGAAACGCCGGACCACGGCCAGTTCCGCCTCGTCGAAGGACCCCATCGAGTCGACCATCTCGTGGATCAGCGGCCCGAAGAAGGACCAGCCCAGCCGGACGGCCTCGTCCCGCACCACCAGCAGCACGCGCCGGCGGTCCTCGGTGTCCCGTTCCCGGCGCACCAGTTCCAGCCGCTCCAGCCGGTCGACCAGGGCCGTGGTCGACGCCGAGTTCACCCCCAACTGCGCGCCCAGCCACCCCGGGGTGGCCCGTACGCCCTGCCGGCCGGCGTCCAGCAGGTGGATCAACGCCCGTACGTCCGTGGAATGAAGACCGTTGCGACCCGCGAACTCGGCGGCGAACAGGTCCAGTTCCATCGTCACGGCCCGCAGCAGATGCACCATGCGCAGAGCGGGATCCTGGTCGTCCATACTTCACTCCCCTAATATCTCGTTGTTCGAGAATATCGGTGAACGAGCCATACGGGTGGGGACATGGATGACACGACAGCGTTCTCCAGGGCGTACGACGACGTCCTGCGACGGTGGCCGGGTGAGGTGCGCGGCGTCGACGTCCCCACCCCCTACGGCAGCACCCGGGTACACATCAGCGGGCGCGAGAGCGGCACCCCGCTCGTCCTGCTGCCCGGCGGCGGAGCCACCTCGACCGCCTGGTTCGCCACCGTCGGCGCCCTGGCCCCCACCCATCGCATCCATGCCGTCGATCTCATGGGCGACATCGGCCGCAGCGTCCACGACGGAGCACCGCTGCGCGGCGCAGCGGACCTGACGGCCTGGCTCGATGCCCTGTTCGACGCGCTGAACCTGGACGGCGCGCACCTGTGCGGGCACTCCTACGGCGCCTGGATCGCCCTCCGCTACGCCCTGCACGCGCCCCGTCGGCTCGGCAGGCTCGCACTGCTCGACCCGGTCAACTGCTTCACCGGCATGAGCCCGCGCTACCTCGCGCACGCCCTGCCGATGCTGCTGAGGCCCAGCGCCGAGCGGGTGCGTGCCTTCCACCGCTGGGAGATCGGCCGTGACCCCGAGGATCCGGTGTGGCGGGCGTTCCTGGGGAGCACCGCCACCGCCCGCCGGTCGAAGGTCGTGGCCATGCGGCGCCCCAAGGCGCCGGAGCTGGCGGCGTGCACCGTCCCGACGCTGGTGCTCTTCGCGGAACGCAGCCGTGCCCACGATCCGCTGCGTGCGGCGGCCGCCGCACGCCGGCTCCTGCCCTCTGCGAGCGTCGTCACCCTGCCCGGCGCCTCCCACCACTCCTTGCCCACCGAGCAACCCGCTCAACTCGGCCGCCTGCTCCAGGGCTTCTTCGCCTGAATGCCCGGGGGGTCCGTGTTCGCACACCCCTGGTGCGGCTCGGCCCGGTCGCCGACGGCACCGGCATCCTGCGCATGAGCGACTCGGCACGTGCAGGTCAGGGCCCACGCAGCCCGGGTTCTTGTTCGGAGTCTGTTTGTTCAGCCCGCTCGGGCCGACGTCGAACAACCAATACCGCTATCCCTTGGTCGGCGGGCACCGACCGGGGCCCGCCTGGAAGGGGGGCGGGTTGGTCGTGACAAGGCGCCGGGTGAAACGGGGGACGTTGCTGGCGGTGGCGCTCGGCTGTGTGGCCGCGGGCGCCGTGATCGCCGCGGCGGAGCAACGGCCGCCGGACGCCGGACAGGCCGCCGGTGTCGCCGTACGGGCCCTCACGGCTCAGGAGAAGAACCGGCTGTACCGGGCGGAACAGCTCTTGCTGCGCTCCTGTATGCGGGACCACGGCTTCGAGTACCGCCCTGTGCCGCGAAATCCCGTACCGCAGGCCAGGGAGTTCCCCTACGTGGTGGACGATGTCGGCTGGGCCCGGAAACACGGCTACGGCAGCGACATCCAGCGCGAGATGGCCCAGTTGCGCGAGAAGGACGTCAACCAGCGGTACTTCCGCTCCCTGCCTCCGGAGCGCCGGGCGCAGGCGTTGCGTGCGGCCAACGGTCGGGATCCGAACGGCGTCACCGCCCGCACGCTGGACGGCACGGTGCTGCGGCGCAGCACCGAAGGCTGTCAGTCGGAGGCCGACCGCGTCCTCTACGGCGATCTGGCGGCGTGGTTCCAGGCCGAGGTCACGCAGGATTCGCTGCCGGAGGTACGCCACATGCGCGTCATGACCGATCCGGCCTTCGGGCGGGCCGTCAAGCAGTGGGCCCGTTGCATGCGCGCCGCCGGCCATCCCTACGCCGGTCCCGCCCAGTTGCGGGAGGAGGCGCTGCCGGGTCCGGGCGAACCCGCGCTCGCCCCGCGGAAGGAGATCCGCCTCGCCGTGGCCGAGGCCCGCTGTGCCGCCGACAGCGGCCTCGCCCGTACGGCACAGGCGTTGGACCGGACGTATGCGATCCGGCTTCGCCACCAGTACCGCTCCGAGCTGGACGCCGCGCAACGGCTTCAGCGGGGAGCCCTTCCGCGTGCCGACAAGGTCATCGCCGACGCGCGCTGACCCGTCGGGGCGAAAAGAGAACGCACCACTCGCACCAAGAAACCGAGAACGGCCGTACCTCACGGCCAGGTCACCACACCCATGAAAGGCATTGCCATGCGCGTATCACGCTCGCTCGTCCTCGGGACGGCCCTGGTCGCCCTGGGCACCGGGCTCCTTCCCGCCGTCACCGCCCACGCGGCCCCCGACACCTCCCGGACCGCGTCCGCGTCAGCCGTCCCGGCCGTGCCCGCGGGCGTCCAGGCCGACGGCTACCTCCACCTGTACAGCGGCACCGACTACCGCGACTACTGCACGGGGTACGTCGGCAACTCCGCGAACTGGGGTGCTTGCCGCAACGTGATCTCCTCCCTGTGGAACAACGGATACCCCGGGAACCTGGACGACGTCTGGGTGTACTACCGCATCAACTACGGCGGCGCGCGACGGGGTGTCTACAACGGTGTCGCGATTTCCGACCTCGGGCCGTACCCGTTCGACGCGGGGACGGGCGCCGGAGCGGGCCAGTCGATCAATGACAACATCTCCTCCCACAAGTGGACGAACCTGTAGCCGACGGTCGTGACGAGGTCTGCGGGCCGCTCTTCGCGGGCGGCCCGCAGGCCGATCACCGCTCAGCACGGCGGCCGATAGGGCAACTCCGGAAAGTGCTGGCTCCACTGACCGCGACTCAGATGCGGACGCGCGGTCCGGCACACACGGGCCGACACCCGTTCGGGGTCGGGGTCCCACAGTCGCGCCGTGTGGTCGTTGGAGCCGGTGGCCATGGTGCGACCGTCGGCGGTGAAGGCGACGGCGTTGACGTCTCCCGTGTGGCCGGTCAGCGTCGCGAACTCCTCGGGAGGCCGCCGCCCTGGCGGTACCTTCCACAGGCGCACCGTGTCGTCGTTGCCCGCGGTCGCCAGGGTCCGGCCGTCGGGGCTGAAGCCGACCGCGTGCAGGGGCTCGGCATGACCGGTGAGGACGGTGGACCGGCCCCGGAACCGGCCATGGGACAGGGGCCACAACCGTGCCGTGCGGTCGTCGCTCGCGGAGGCCAGCGTCCGGCCGTCGCCGCGGAAGGCGAGGGATTTGACGACCTGGGTGTGCCCTCGGAGCGTGTCCGGCCTCCGCGACGGCAGGGACGCGGTGAGCGCCCACAGCCGGATGACGCCGTCCGCACCTCCGCAGGCCAGGCTGCGACCGTCGGGCGCGAAGGCCAGCGATTCCGCCGTGCCGGGCAGGAGAGCCCGGGAACGCGGGCGGTGCGGGTCGGTGATGTTCCACAGGCGAGCGCCCTCGTCGTCGGCGGTCACCGCCACACGGCCGTCGGGACTGATGGCGACGGCGTCGACCGCGCCGTGCGCCGTGAGAGCGGCCAGGAAACGGGGCCGACGGGGATCGGTCACGGACCACAGACGGGCCGTGCCGTCCAGGCTCCCCGAGATCAGGGTCTCGCCGTCCGCGGTGAAGGCGAGCGCGTTGACCGCGGCCGTGTGCCCGGCGAGGGAGGCCAGTTCGCGTACGGCGCGTGGGCGTGCGGTCGACCACAGGCGGACGGTGCCGTCATAGCTGGCCGACGCCAGCACGCCGCCCCGCGGGTCGATCGCCACCCCGTAGACCGAACTGCTGTGTGCGGCAAGGGTGTCGGTGGCCAGGTCCCACAGCCGTGCGGTGCCGTCCTGGCTGCCGGAGACCAGGGTGGAGCCGTCCGGAGCGAACGCCACGGACATCACCGCCCCGTCGTGCCCCGTCAGGTGCTCCGCCTGATAGGGGCGGCCGGCACCGTGCAGGCTCCACAGCCGCACCCCTTCCACACCTCCCGAGGCGAGGCTGTGGCCGTCGGGGCTGAAGGCGACCGCGTACACCTTGTCCGTGTGACCCTTCAGGGTTGCCGCCCGCGGAGCACTCCGGCGGTCGGTGACCGCCCAGAGACGTACGGTGTGGTCCCAGCCACCGGCCGCCAGGGTACGGCCGTCGGGACTGAAGGCCACGGACGCGACGACGCCGTGGTGCCCCCGCAGCGGCGGCAACGGCCGTGGACGGCGAGGGCGGGTGACGTCCCACCGGCGGACGGTGCGGTCGGTGCTCCCGGCGGCCAGCGTACGACCGTCCGGGCTGAAGGCGACGGACGTCAGACGGCCGACGCCCCTGACGTGCCCTCCCGGCTCACCGGTCGCAGGACGCAGACCGGTCATCGGCCGCAGACCCTGCCTCCGCGAGAGAGACCACAGGCGCAGGACGCCGTCCTGCCCGACGGTCGTGAGGGTGCGACCGTCCGGGCTGAAGGCCGCTGAGAGCGGGACGCCGGTGTGACGGGTCGACAGCCGCCGGGGGCGCCGGGGATCGGTGATGTCCCACAGCTGCACCGTGGCGGACCCGTCCGTCGCCTTGGGGTCGCCGGGCCCGCCGGCGGCGAGGAGCAGACGGCCGTCCGGACTGAAGGCGGTGGCACGCGTGGCTTCCTCGAGAACAGGACTGCCCTGGACAGCGGGTACCGTGCCGAGGGCCCGCGGCCGGTGCCGGCGGGTGGCGTCCCACAGCCGTACTCCCCCGGCGTGGCCGGTGGCCAGGAGACGACCGTCGGGGCTGAACAGCACCGGCACGTCACCCCGGTGGCCGGACAGTTCGGTGGCGTACGGGGTGGTGAAGGCGCTGAGCACGCTGCTGCGAGCCTCGACCGTGGGCGCCAGCCGATAGGCGGCCAGCGACAACTGCAGTGCCAGGGCGGGGTCGGCCGACCGCAGCGTCCGGACCTGCTCGGCGACCCGCCGGGAGGTGGCGATGTCCCGTTGCTGGTCGGCTCTGTGCTGGGCTCGCACGGCGACGCCCGTGGCGATGCTCGCCAGGGTGAGCAGAAGGCTGAGCAGCGCGATCAGACGGCGCATGCGCCGCACCCGCCGTCGGGCGGCGGCCTGCTCGGCCAGGCCGGCGGCACGGGAGGCATCGAGGAACTCGCGCTCCAGAGCGCTCAGGTCTCGCGCGGCACCGGCTGACCACTCGGCGACCAGGGCCAGGCGCGATCCGCGGAGCAGGACCTCGGGGTCCCGGCCGACCGATGCCCAGGTCTGGGCGGCCTCGGTGAGCAGGCGGTGGACCCGCACGCTGTCGCGGTCCTGGGCGAGCCAGTCGCGCAGGCGGGGCCAGCAGCGGATCAGTGCCTCGTGGCTGATCTCGACGCTGTCCTGGTCCAGGGACAGCAGTCGTGCGGCGGCCAGCCGTTCCAGGGTCACCGCGATGTCGGGGTCGGTGCCGTCCACCTCGTCCCGGGTGATACGCCGCTTGGTGTCCTCGGTGCCCTCCCCCAGCGCGCACAGGCGCAGGAACACCCCCTTGGCGACCCGCTGTCCGGACGCGGTCAGACCGGTGTAGACGCTCTCGGCCGTACGGGCCAGGGCACCTTCGATTCCCCCCGCGGCCTGGAATCCCGTCAGTGTCAGCGTGTTGCCCCGTCTTCGCCGCCAGGTCTCCAGCAAGGCGTGCGACAGCAGAGGCAGGACCCCCACCCGGTCGTGTGCGTGAGCCACCAGCTCCGCGAGCAGCGCTCCCTCCAGAGTGCACCCGGCACGGACGGCGGGCCCGGTGATCGCCCGGCGCAGTTCGTCGGTCGTCAGCGGACCCACGGCGACCTGGGCCCCCCCGCACGCCTCCGACAGTTCCGGGTGACGGGTGCAGTGCGGGTAGAAGTCGGCACGTACGCCCAGCACCACCCGGCAACGGCTGTCCTCGGCATGCGCGGCGGCGACCAACGCGCGGATGAAGCGGACCCGTTCGTCGCCCTCCCGGCACAGCGTGAAGACCTCCTCGAACTGGTCCACGACCAGCAGCAGTTCCGCGCCGTCGCCGTGGTCGGCCAGCGCTTGCCGCACCGCCCGGTGCAGGGCCTGGTCGCCGGAGGCGGAATCGACGTGCCGGGTCTCGGACGAACGCGCGGCGGACGGGACCAGAGCGGCCGCGCTCGTCCGCAACGGATGCGCGCCGGGAACGAGCACCACGGTCCGCCGCCGGCCGTGTGCGCTCTGCCAGCGCGGCACGACACCCGCGCGCAGCAGGGAGGACTTGCCCGACCCGGAGGCGCCGAACACGGCGACGAACCGGCTCTTCTCCAGCTGGGCGGTCACCGCGTCGACCAGTCGCTCCCGTCCGAAGAACCAGTCGGCGTCCTCCGCTTCGAACGCCGCCAGCCCGCGGTACGGGACCGCCTCGCCGGTGCCGTCGGCCGGCCCGTCCTGCCCCGCTCCCTCCGCCTCGCTGTCGGCCGCGGCCAGCTCGGCCGCGACCTCCTGCCACCGCTGCCTCCACTGGCGTACATCGCCGTCGCACGCCTCGACATACGCCAGGGCCACGGACAGCGTGGGCAGTCGGCGCCCCGCGGCCGCCTCGGAAAGGGTCGCCGCCGAGTAGTGCGCCCGCTCGGCCAGGTTCCGGTAGGTCGGGCTGCCCGCCTTCTGCCGCAGTCGGCGCAGATCGGCGGCGAACTTGAGTAACGAACTCTCCCCCACGTCCAGCGGACGTTCTCTACGCGGCACCCACGTCCCCCTCATGCCACCGGGCCCACATCTGTCTCAGGGAGCATGGCCGGGCGGGGGTCACCCGGAAACGGTCATTACGCGCCAGTCGGAGAGCGGTCCTGGCCGGTGCACACCGTGGCGGCACCGCACGCGGCGGTCCGGGGGCGCAGGGGGACGCCGTTGGTGCGCAGCACCTCGCGGACGTCCAGGATCAGGGAGAACACCTCACGGTTGCGGTCCCCGCCCTGCTCGTCCCAGGCTCGCTGCTCCGCCTCGACGGCCATCCGGTCCTCGGCGAACACCCGCTCGGTGAAGCGCCTGATGAAGGGCCAGGCCAGCTGCAGGGCACCGGGAACGCGCGGCTTCTCGATCATGAGCAGGCCGAAGGTGTGGCAGCGGCGCTGCTCGGCGTCCTCGGGCACGTAGGCGGCCCAGAGGCGGAAGGCCGGCCGCTCGGCGTTTTCCGGGACGAGGTCGAGGGTCTGGTACGGGTATTCGGTGCGGATCGTCATGACGTCGCGGGAGTCGTTGCCGCCGAGCCCCTCGGCGGCCAGCAGGCTCGCCCCCCGGTTGCGCTTGCCCCCGGTGTGGCTGAACAGGTATCTCGCCTCCACCGACCGCTCGTCGGTGCGGGAGTCGAGCAGCTCGGGGTGGAGCCTTCCGACCACGCCCCTGTGCAGGAACTGGTGGTTCATGTCGAGCAGGTTCTCGTGCATGAAGGAGTAGTGGCAGCGCACGGTCCGGGAGTACGTCATCGTCCTGTACAGCGGCGAGCCGTACGCCGGCAGGTCGGGCAGCGGAGTGTCGGCCGCCTTGTCCGGGTCGCCGGGGAACACGAAGACCAGGCCGTAGGCCTCGCGCACGGGGTAGCCGCGTACGCCGCGCGGGGGCCGGCCGTCGCCTTTGGCGAGGTACGGGATCTGCGAGATGCGGCCGTCGCCGCGATAGGCCCAGGCGTGATAGCAGCAGCGGAGTGTCTCGCCCTCCACGACGCCCATGCTCAACGGCACCTGCCGGTGGGCGCACCGGTCCTCCAGCGCGTACACGGTGCCGCTCTTCCCGCGGTACAGCGCGATGCGCTCGCCGGCGAAGGCGGCCGCGAACGCCCGCTCGCGCCGCACGTTCTTCGACACGGCGACCGGATACCAGAAGTCCGGGTTCGCCCCGACGCGCCGGAGATCGACGATGCCCGTACCCGGATCACGGTGCGCCGCCGGCCACTCGGCCCCGGCAGTCAAGGTCCCGGCCTCGTCGGTCTCGGTCATACCTCTCCCTCGCGCGTACGGGCAGCGACAGCCGCACGTCCCATCGGGCAGCACCGAGCTGCCGGCGCGGGCGTCCGGCACCGTCCATCCTCGCCGCGCCGCACCGCGCACGCCCTACCCGGCGCGTACGGACGGGTGAGTCGGGCCGGCGGCCGGTCCCGGGTAGAGCGGCCGGTCCCGTGTCGAGCATGATGCGGTCCACGGTCTGCGACAGGGCGCTGTCGGCACCGAGGATGGTCTCAGGCCCGTACCAGTCCGCCGACCCACCAGTCGTGCGGCTTGCCGTCGTTGGCGATGCTGCGGTTGCGCAGCGTCCCTTCGAGGGTGAAGCCCAGCCGTTCGGCGACGGCACGCGATCCGGTGTTGCCGGTCATGGCCCACCATTCGATGCGGTGGACGTCGAGCGTGGCCCAGCCCCATGCGCACAGCGCCCGCGCGGCCTCGACCGAGTAGCCCCGGCCGCGCTGCTCCTTGACCGCCCAGTAGCCGAGTTCGTAGACGCCCGCGCTCACCTTGGTCAGGCAGTACGAGCCGACGAGCGCTCCACTGTCCTTGCGGAACGCCCCGAGGACGTAGTCCTTGTCGGCGGCCCAGCCCTCGGGCCACTCCTCGCGGACCCTCTTCTCGGCGTCCTGCCGTCCGAAGGGCACGGGCACGGGCGTGTAGAACTGGATGTCCTCGTCCTGGCAGGCGTCGTGCACCGCCTCCACATCGCCCGGCTCGAAAGCCCTCAGCACCAGCCGCCGGGTCTCGAGTGTCACTGGATCCACCGCGTCAGTATGAGCGCCGCCCAGGGACGACGACCAGCGAATATCACCGCTGGATGCGTCACCGCGGGATGCTCTGCGGGTGCCGGAGCCGTGTGGCCCGCCTAAGGTGCGAGGAGGTGTCGCGTGACGGACGAGGCCGACGCGGTGCCGGATCTCGGCACCGATCCCTGCGACGAGGAGCGTGGTCGGTGTGGCCCGGAACCGCCGGTTGATCCTCAGCTCGCCGTCCGAGGTCTGGGACCTGCTGTGCGAGGGTCGTCGCTACGGCGAGTGGGTCTCCGGCACGCAACAGGTCACGGCCGCCGACCCGCACTGGCCGGAGGTGGGCGCCCGCCTGCACGTCAGGGTCGGACTGGGCCCGTTGGTCCTGGACGACACCTGCATCGTACGCATCTGCGAGCCGGGACGCCGTCTGGAACTGGAGGCCAAGGCTGACCCCTTCGGCGCGGCCCGCATCGCCATGAACCTGATCCCCTGGGGTGAGAACACGCTCTTCGTCCTCGACTGGCATCCCCTGCGCGGCCCCGGCACCCGGATGCACGGGCTTCCGGTGGACTACCTCGTCTCGATCCGCAACGGCATGATGCTGACGAAACTGGCCCGCATCGCCGTGCGCGAGCACCGCGACAGCGCCGGCGGCGCACCGCGGCACACCCGCAGCGGCTGAGAACGGCGGAGGGCCGGGGGCGGGGCAGCGCCCCGCCCCGCCCCCGGCTCCGCGGTCACTCCTCGTCGCGCAGCCGGGCCGCCAGTGAGGTCAGCTCCGCCGTCTCCTCGGTGTGCCCCAGGGCGGTCAGGCGGACGACGGCCGCGTCCAGCCGGGCGAGGGCGGCGGCGGGGCGTTCCAGGGAGAGGCCCTCCACGACACCGGCGAGGCGCACGCACTCCGCCCACTCGCCGGCCCGGTCGTCGTCCTGCCCCGGCTCGCCGAGCAGGCCGAGTGCCTTGTCCAGAGCGGCCAGGGCGTCCTCGTACGCGCCGGCGAAGGCGTTGACCCGCCCGTGCTCGTAGGCCAGGGCCGTGTCCAGGGAGCGGCCGTGGGCCTCGTACCCGGCGGCGCGGGCCTCGTCGGCGACCCGGCCGGCGTCGGCGAGGACGGCGAGGGCGTCGTGCAGCCCTGCCGCGCCCTGCTGCTGGGCCTGCAGACGGGCGACTTCACGCAGGGAGTTGCTGAGGTACTCGTAGCGCGGGTCCTCGGCGTGGGCGGCGAGCGCCTGGTCGGCGGCCTCCCGGGCCCGGCCGAACTCACCCGACTCGGCGAGGAGTACGGCCGTCTCCGCGGCGATCATGGCGTGGCTGCCCCGGTCGTCGTCCCAGCCGGCCGACTCGGCCGCGAGCGCGACGAACTCGGCCGTGGCGGCCTTGAGGTCCTCCCCCGTGTGCAGCGCACGGGCGCGGGTCAGACGCAACTGGGCCACGAGCCGGTCGTCCAGCTCTCCGGCGGCCACGTCCGGCTCCGCCAGCAGGGAGTCGAGCAGCGCGATGCAGTCCTCGACGCGGCCCAGGTCGAGGCTGAGCTGGGCGGCGTTGCTGTAGGTGCAGTACGCGTCGGTCCGGTTGCCGTGTCGCAGGTCCAGCTCCGCCGCGCGCGTCAGGTGCCGCAGCGCCTCCTCTGGCCGGCCCAGGTGCATGCAAGCCTCGGCCAGGTCGGTGTGCAGGCGGGTGGTTCCGACCGCCTCGGCGGGCCAGTCGGCGGCCAGGCGCAGGCCCTCGGCCAGATCGGTGTACGCGGCCTGGGCGTCCTGGAGGAGGAGCCGGAGCCTGCCGCGCAGTCCGAGCGTGCGGGGCAGGTGCCAGGCGGGGCCCTGCGCCGTCAGCCGGTCCATGAGGGCGTCGGCCTCGGCGACCGCGGCGGGCAGGTCGCCGGAGAGGGCGTGCGTGGTGGCCCGCAGCATGTGTGCGCCCGAGATCTGCCCGGCGATGTCGTGCCGGGCCGCGAACTCGCGGAGCAGGTCCGCCTCGGCGAAGACCGGCGCGAGGTGCTCCTGGCTGCGGGTCGCCTGCAGACGCAGGGCGAGCGCGGTCGCCCTCAGCCGCAGCAGGCGTGCCTCCTGGTGCGGGGTCAGGCCGGGTGTCTCCTCGTGCGTGCGGACCAGGGCCGCGTGGGCGTCGGTGAGGGCGGCGGCCCTGGCCTCCGGCCCGACGGCGCCCTCCGCGAGGATCTCGGCGTTCGCGAGCAGGACGCGGGCCCGGGTGAGCGCGGCGTCGCCCGGCGCGCCGACGTCGTCGTACAGGGCCGCTGCCTCCTCGTTCAGGGCGGCGGCCTCGGTGAACCGGTCCTTCTCGTGCGCCCGGTTCGCCTCTTCGGCCAGCAGGTCCGCGCGCAGCCGGGCGACCGGTCCCACGGCCGGGTCGTCGGGGTGGGTGTAGTCGCGGGCGGCGACGAGGGTGCGCAGCCGTGTCCAGCAGGCCCGCGCGTCGGGGTGGCCCTGCTCGTCCAGCGTCCGTGCGCGCAGGATGAGTTCGGTGAGCGATTCGGGGACGGCGGGGGCCGGGCGGGCGGCCGCCGGGGCGGCGGGGGCGGCCGGGGTCACGTCGTCGAGGCTGCGGGTGCGCAGGGTCAGCTCCAGGGTGTCCAGGAGCGGGGCGCGGTCCAGGCGGTCCCTGCGGCGGTCGGTGTGGGCCGTGGTTGCGTTGCGGGCGTCGAAGCGGGCGGCGAGGTCGTCGGCGCGGCTTCGCACCTCGGCGCGCAGGCGGGCGGCGGTCCAGGTGCGGCCCGCGTATCCGGCGGCGGGCAGCTCGCCGTGGCCGAGGAGCTCGACGCGCTGGAGGAGGACCTCCACGCCGGTGAGGAAGTCGAGCTGGTCGAGGGGCGAGTCGACCTCGTCGAACAGGTTCCGGTTCTCGGCGAGCAGTTCCAGGCCGCGGGCCTCGTTGCCGGTCAGCGCGCAGAACTCCAGGTGCCGGCCGACCTCCCCGGACATCGAGGGGTTGCGGCGGCAGCCGCGGTAGCCGGAGAGGTGCAGTTCGCGGGCCCGGTCGGCGCGGCCGGTGCGCAGCAGGGGCAGCAGCGCGTACGACAGGGAGCGGGCGGGCTCCTCCTGGCAGGACTCCTGGCCGGCCAGGACGGGCTCCCAGACGCGCAGGGCCCGCTCGTCGTCGCCGGCGGTGAGGTGGTGACGGGCGCGCCGACAGATCTCACAGGCCTCGCAGTCGCTGAGCCGGGTGCGGGTGCGGGCCGCCCACAGCTCGTAGGCGAGGGCGGTGTCCTCACCGACGTGGGCGGCGAGCTGGTAGGCCTCCCCGTAGTAGGGCTGGAGGCCGAGGCCGGCGCGCTCGTAGCGGTCGCGCATCTCCGTCAGCCACTGGCGCAGGCTGGTCAGCGGTATCTCGGGCAGGGCGCGCAGGGCGTTGGACACCCACTTGAACCGCCAGAACAACAGGTGGCGCAGGGACTCGTCGAAAACGTCGGGCTGCTCGTCGAAGAGGGTGAGCAGGCGCGCGAAGACGACGGGCGACTTCCGGGGTTCGGAGCCGTAGGTGTACGCCTCCTGGAGTTCGAGGAGGGTACGAATGAGCGGCAGGGGCTGCGCGAACTGCTCCGCAGCGTCGACGAGTTCCTCGGCGGTGACGGTGCGGGTGCGGCCGTAGGGGCGCCGTTGGTTCTCCTGGAGCGCCTGGTACAGCTCGTCGGTGTTCTGGGGGTGGGGTGCGGTGGGCATCGTCAGCTGTCCTTGCGGAGGGCGTGGGCGAGCAGGTCGAGGAAGGAGCGGTTGATGAGGCTCGACTCGGCGGGCCTGAGCGGGCGCCGGGACAGCATCGCGGCCTGCCCGTAGAGGGCTTCGGCGCTGGTGCGGGCCAGTTCGGGTTCGTCGATGGTGACGGCGGTACGGACCAGCGGATTGAGCTGGTTGAGGATCAGCTGGGCGCGCGGTGCCTCCTGGCGCAGGGCGCCGAGGATGTCGCCCCACACCCCGCCCTGCTGCTCCCGGGCGAGCTGGGAGCGGGTGCGTTCGTGGCGGGCCTCTCGGCTGTCGATGAGGAGGGCAGGCGCGGAGACGGGCTGGAAGGTGCGCAGGGCGACATCGCAGTCGAAGACCGCGAGGGCGTCGCGGGCCTGCGCGAGATAGGCCGCGGCGGCGAGCTCCGTCTCCCGGTCGACGGGGTCGAGGTGGGCGGTGAGGGTCGCCGGGTCGAGGTCGGCGACGGCGGCCTCCGGCCTGATCTCGGGCAGCCGGTGGACCAGTTCACGGTCGTAGGTGTAGCCGCCGTTGACGACACCGAGACCGGCGGCCGAGGCGATCGCGGCGACCTGGCGGAACTCCTCCACGCTGGACGTCACCAGCACGGTGCGGTGAGTGCGGGCGAACTCGTCCAGGGTGCAGTGCCCGTCGGTGGTCTCGAACGGCAGCCAGGGCAGCAGCATCCGCAGGATGTCGTCGTCGTGCACGGCGAGGGACTTCACGGCCAGGTGGTGGGCCTGGAGGAAGCGGCCGAGCAGGTCCGGGTCGCCGGCGGCGGTGCGGGCGATCCAGTCGCGCAGCCGCTCGGCGAGGGCGTCGCGGACGGCGGCGAGGGTGGCGTCCTCGTAGAGGGACTCGCGGGACGCCGTGGGGCGCAGGCTCTCGGCGTCGACGACACAGCGGACGAAGAACGCCCACTCGGGCAGGATCTCCTCGGCCTGCTCGGACAGCAGCATGCCCTTGACGTGCACGCGGTGGCCGTGGCGGCGCCCGGCCGGAACCGTCTCGGGCAGGATGCAGGCGATGCCCTTCAGGCCGACGGCCGGCAGGTCCAGCTCGATGGTGTCCAGCGGCTTGAAGCCGAAGACCTCCTCGCCGTACGCGGCCAGGGCCCGGGAGCGGGCTCCGGGTGTGGGGTACGGACGCGCCCAGGGGGCGGGCTCGGGGTTGACGGACGTGGCGGAGCGCCCCGAGCCGCCCGTGCCGTCGTCGAAGGTGACCGGGTGGCGGAGCAGGGAGCCGAAGTGGCGGGCCAGTGCGTGCACTTGCGCCGGCCGGGTCCACTCCCCCGCGTCGGCGCGCGGCGTCAGGGTGACGGTGGTTCCGGGCCGGGGTCGGGCGGATGCGGGCAGGGTGCGGACGGCGTAGCTGCCGTCGCCGCGTCCGCGCCACTCCACGGCGGGTGCGTCGGGGGTGCGGGCGGAGCGGCTCAGGACGTGGATCTCGTCCGCGACCAGGAAGCAGGAGAGCAGGCCGATGCCGAACTGGCCGATGAAGTCGGCGCGTTGCTCGGCGACCTGCTCGGCGCGCTTGCTGCTGCGGCCGATCGTGGCGAGGAAGGTGTGCACGTCGGCCTCGGTGAGACCGACGCCGTCGTCCTCGACACGTACCACCGAGCCGTCGGCGTACAGGCGCACGCCGAAGGCGTCGGCGGGGGCGGCCGGTTCGAGGGCGTGCCGGGCGGTCAGTGCGTCCACCGCGTTCTGCATCAGTTCACGCAGGTAGACGCGGGGGCTGGAGTAGAGGTGGTGGGAGAGGAGGTCCACCAGGCCGCGCAGGTCGACCTGGAAGGTGCGGTCGGTGGCGGCGGGGTCGGTGGCGTGGTGGCGCAGTGGCATGGGGCAGTCCGGGGTGAGGGGAACGGCGGGGTGGGCGAGGGTCCGCGGGACGGGCCGAGGACGGCCGGGGCGGGGCGGACGGCTCAGAAGGCCTTGCGGAAGCGCGCGTACACCTTCTGCGGGTCCGCCATGAAGGTCCACGGCCACCGGGTGAACGCGCCTTCCAGCTCGCGGAAGACATTGGAGGCGGTGCTGCTGCCCGCCAGCGAGAGGGCCATGGCGAAAATGTTGTAGTCGCCCTGCCAGCCCAGGCGGCGCTCGTAGGCGTGGTGCAGGATGCTGCGCTCGGCCGCTTCCCTCAACTCGGTCCGGATTCGCGGGTGCTGGAGGCAGTCGCGGTGGTCGGATTCCACCCAGTCCTCGATGTGTGCCATGGCGACCACGCAGCCGAGCCGGTGCCCGTCGGGCGCGCCGGCGAAGGCCTTCCGGGCGAAGTCGAGGGCCTGGCCCGGCTCTCCGCCCCAGCGGGGCTGGAGGTGCGACACCCACTCCAGGTGGAGGTCCAGGTTCAGCGGGTCACGCCGCAGACCGGCTGCGAGCCTGGCCTCCTGGACGCTGTCGTCGACGGACATGCCGCGTCCCGAGGTGAGCAGGTGGCGCCACGGCGTGACCCAGTCGGGCCGCAGCTCGGCGGCCTCCAGCAGGTGCTCCTCGGCGATGCGCAGCCGCTCGTAGAAGGTCTGCCACTGGTCGCGGCTGACGTCCACGGCACGGGCGGACGTACGCGCCTCCCATCCCCAGGCGACATGGCGCGCGCCCGAGATCAGCAGGGCGGTCGCCCGGAGCTCCTTGTCGTCCTCGTCCTGCTCGGCGGCCCGGACGATCCACTCCTGCAGACCGTCCACCTCGGTCAGTTGCCCCAGGACCGCCTGGTCGTAGCCGAGGTCGAAGGGGGCGAGGGCCGCCTTGACCGCCGCCCAGTCGCCGGCGTCGGCCGCTTCCACGAGGGTGAGCACCCGGGCGTCCCCGAGCGCGCGCAGGGCGTACACCCCGTTCTTCTGCCTGCGCGAGACGGGCAGGGCGTGCGAATCCGCCGTCGGTCTCTCCCCGCCCCCACCGAACAGCTTGCCGAACATGCCGCGCCCTCCCCTGGTACCGCGTGATCTTCCGGTGCAGCATAGGCGGACCCACCGACACGCTCTCCACCGGGTTTTCACCGGCACTTCACGAGACGGGACAGCGCGGCGCCCGGCGCTCCCGCCCGATCGGCAGCCGGCGTGGCGGGCGTCCTCGGGTCTCTGGCGCAGTGGCGCCGTGAACGCAAGCGGGACTTCTGGCGGAGCGTGACAGGCGGCTGAGGCCGTTCGGCCGGAGGCCCGTCCTCACTCCTCGGGTCAGCTGACGGGGACGCGCAGGGCCAGGACGGCGACGTCGTCGTCGTTGCCCGGGGGGCGGACACGGCGCAGGAGCTGGTCGGTGAACGAGGCGAGGGGCCGATGGGCCAGGGCGGCGGCGTGCTGGCGCAGTCGGTCCAGTCCCTCGTCGAGGCTGCGGCGGGGCGCTTCGACGAGTCCGTCGGTGTACAGCACCAGGGTGGAACCGGGCGGGAGCAGCGCGGTGGCGTCCGGGCGCCGGGTGCCGGTCTGGGTGCCCAGCAGGATGCCGTGCCCGTCGGTGAGGTAACGGGTCAGGCCGTCCCGGCTGATCAGCAGCGGCGGCGGGTGGCCGGCGTTGGTCCAGGACAGCCGCCATCCCTCCTCGGCCGGTTCGATCCGGGCGAAGATCGTCGTGGCCATGGTGACGTCGGTGATGTGCTGGATCGCCTCGTCGAGCCGTTCGACGATCCGGCTGGGAGGCTCGTGCTGGGACCAGGCGTAGGCACGGAGCATGTTGCGGACCTGAGCCATGCCGGCTGCCGCCTCCAGGTCGTGGCCGACGACGTCCCCGATGGCCAGCGCGGTGGACGCGTCGGACAGGGGGAAGGCGTCGTACCAGTCGCCGCCGACCTGGGAGGCGTCGGGCGCGGGCAGATAGCGGACGGTCATCTGCAGGCCGGAGACGCCCGGCATCTGCGGCAGGAGGTGGTTCTGCATGGTCTCGGCGACCTTGCGCTGGCGTTGGAAGAGGCGGGCGTTGTCCAGAGCGAGGCCGGCCCGGCGCGCGATGTCCTCGATCAGGGGGAGGTCCGCGGGCGTGAAGGCCGCCGAACTCTCGTCGCGGCCGAGGGTCAGCGCTCCCAGGACGGCGCGGGTGCTGCGGATGGGCGCGATGGCAGCGGAGCGCATCCCGGTGACGTCGAACAGGCGGCGCTGCTCGACTGCGATGCCGGAGTCCGGTGCCCCCTGGTAGGTCTGCGGGCCGGCCAGGTTGGAGGCGACCCCGCGCAGGGCCCTGGACAGGGGCATCGGGGATTCCTCGGGGATCGGCGGCATGGGTCCCTGCAGGTCCTCGTGGTGCGTGAGCGTCTCGCCGTCGGCGTGGACGACGACGGTGCGCCACACCTCGTCGCGCTCGGTGATCAGGTCGACGACCACCCAGTCCGCGAGGCGGGGCAGGACCAGGGTCACCAGTCGCTGCAGCGCCTCGTCCACGTCGAGCGTGGAGGTCAGCTGCGTGGTGGTCTCGGCCAGCAGGGCCAGTCGTGCCAGCTCCGACAGCGGCCGCGCCGCCGGCTCCGGCTCCGGCTGCGGCTCGGCGGCCTGCGGGTGGTCGGGGGCGTGGAAGACGACGAGCGTGCCGTCGTGCCGGCCGTCGAGGTCGTACGGTGTGATCATCCAGGAGATGCGCAGCACGGTGCCGTCGGCGCAGGCGAAGTAGTCCACGTCGGCCTGGGCGGTGCGCCCGGCGTGGAAGGCCTGCCGCATGGCGCACTGGGTTCTCGGCAGGTGCTGGCCCTGCGGGCCGCGGTGCAGCAGGTCGTGCGCGTCATGCCCGATCAGGTCGGCGGCCGGGCGGCCCAGCAGGTGCTCGGCGTGGGCGTTCACGGCGATGATGCAGCCCTGCTCGTCAACGAGGTAGGCGCCGGCGCCGATGGCTTCCAGGGAGGCGGTCGAGGCGACGGACGCTGTCGGCACGGACGGCCCCTGAACGGTCTCCGTGTGTTCCGGCCCCGTCATCGCGGCCTCCCTGCTGATCGGGCCGGCCTCCCGCTCGCCGGCATCCCCTGCTTGCTTGCCTTCCCCGTATGCCCATACGGCGGAAGATTCCACGTGTCGGGGCGACGTCACTGCTGCGTGCACCGCGGGCAGGCCGTTGACCTGCACCCGGCCGGGAAAACGGATCGCCCGGTCGGGGACCGTCCGGTCGGGGACGTACCCGCCGGGGCGGGGCCGCCCGGTGGCGGGGCCGCCCGGTGGACGGCCTCAGCTCAGATCGAGGTCGGCGTGCAGCAGGTTGTGGTCCGAGTAGGCGGTCGGATGCACGCGGTGCCTGAGCGGGACGACACCTCGCAGGAACACGTAGTCGAACTTGCTCTGCCAGTCGGTCGTCGGCCCGCAGCTGCCGGTGGGCGACGGACGGCACTGCGGGTCGGCATCCGTGGCCAGTTCCCAGATGGGGGACAGTTCGGGGGCGTCCGGCACGGCGTTGAAGTCGCCGAGGACGATCGCGCGGTCGTGCCGGGCGACCTCCGACGCGAGCACGCGGATCTGCCGCGCCCGGACCTCCTCCTGCTGTCGCTGGGCGAGATGGGTGTTGAAGACCCGGACGGAGCGGCCGTCGACCGTGGTGGTGACGGCCATGTACCCGCGGTCCTCGGATCCGCCGTCGGGATACTCCACGGTGACCGGGTCCGTCATCGGCGCGGCCGACAGCACCGCCTGGCCGAAGGCCCCGGGGCTCCACGGCGTCCCCCCGCAGCGGCCCCACTTGCGCAGCACCGACCCGTACTCGACGTGGTAGGACAGCCCGTGCAGGTTCTGCAGATACTCCCGGATCCGCTCGACGTCACGCACGCATGCTTCCTGAAGGCCGACGACCTGGGGCGCGTACGCGGCGATCTCCGCGGCCTTGTCGACGTCGCTCGCCTCGCAGGGGTTGCAGATGTTCCACGTCATGACCCGGTTCGGGACGACGTCCCTGGCCGCCACGGCGGGCTGCGCCCCGGCGAAGAGGGCGCCGTCGGGTGCGCTGGGTCCGACGAGCACCACGCAGATCGCCAGCATGACGCCCGCAAGCAATCGCGCGCCCGTGCGCCTGTCGAGCACCATCGCCTCCTCACTCGGGACACGTCCGGCCTCCGACGCCTCCCAGCACGAGGTTATGGGACGGGATCGTCGGCAACCCAGGCGATGGGCGATCTCGTTGCGGCGGTCGCTGTTCACGCTCACCCGGCCCACGGCACGGCGGGAGGGCGCGGGGCCGAGGACACTTCTCGCGCCGCGCTCCGTGCAGGGCCGAAAGGCGCCCGGGTTCGCGCCGCGCTCCGAGGTCCTGGCGCCTTCGACGGTGAGGGGCGAGGCTGTGCGTAGGGTGGCGGGACTGATGATCGACGCGGGCGGTGCGACATGGAGTGGCAGAAGTTCGCCGAGGAAATGGCCGTGCTCGCACGGACCCTGCTGAAGCAGGAGTCCGTGCAGCAGACTCTGGACGAGATCGTGGCGTCGGCCGTGAGGCTCGTGGACGGCTGTGACGCGGCGGGGATCCTCGCGGTGCGCAAGGGCCGTGCCGTCACGCTGTCCTCGTCCGGCGACATGGTCGAGGAGTCCGACCGTCTTCAGGGTGAGCTGGGCGAGGGGCCGTGCTTCGACCTCGCCGACCGCTCGGACGACGAGCGCGTGTTCCGGATCGTGGACATGAGTCGTCCCCAGCCGGACTGGCCCCGCTACGCCGAGGCCGCCCGCGCGCTGGGCATCGGCAGCATGTCCGGGGTCCTGCTCTACACCCACGACGAGGACTTCGGCGCGCTCAACCTGTACGCCGGCCGCCCGGGCACCTTCACCGAGGACATCGCGACCGCCGGCTGGCTGCTGGCCTCGCACGCCGCCGTCGCCCTCGCGGACGCCCGCACCATCGACCAGCTCGAACACGCGCTGGAGACCCGGCACGCCATCGGCGAGGCCATGGGCATCCTCATGGAGCGCCACGGGATGAGTGACGAGGACGCCTTCAACGTGCTGCGCAACATCTCCCAGCACCACAACGTCAAGCTGCGCGACGTCGCCCAGCGAATCCGGGACAAGCGCTCCGGCAAGCAGCCCTGAGCACACCGGCCGATCCGAGCAGACATTCCATGCAGGCGGGTCACCCTGCTGACCGGCACCTTCAAGCTGGTCAACCACAACAGCAAGGGGCTGTGAGGGGGGTCACGGACCCATCCTCTTATTGATGGGATGGATCTATCTCTCTGGCTCCATTGCATCCACCCCTTAGATCACTTCGCACGCATTACCTGCGACTTTCGCGCCAGCATCTAGACGGCTCGGCCGAGCACCCTCTATAAACATCCCATCTCTTCACGAGCGACACACGGCTGTCGTATCGGCGTAACAACTTCCGCTACGGGACCAGCGCGAGGAATCCAACGATGAGACTCAGATCCGCTCTCTGCTCCGCTTCCGTCGTCTGCGCACTGACGCTGCTCAGCGCCTGCGGCGGCGGCTCCACCACCGCCGCGTCGTCGAGCGGCGAGCCGCTCGTGGGTGTCGACTACCCCCGCTCCGACACCGACTTCTGGAACTCGTACATCAAGTACACGCCCCAGTTCGCCAAGGACCTGGGCCTGGACCTGAAGACCACCAACTCGCAGAACGACGTCGCCAAGCTGACCGCGAACGCGCAGACCTTCATGAGCCAGGGGGTCAAGGGCGTCGCGATGGCCCCGCAGGACACCGCCGCCATCGCGCCCACCCTGGCGCAGATGGAGGCCAAGAAGATCCCGGTCGTCACCGTGGACACCCGTCCCGACAGCGGCAAGGTCTACATGGTCGTCCGCGCCGACAACCGCGCCTACGGCGAGAAGGCCTGCCGGTTCCTCGGCACCAAGCTGGGCGGCAAGGGCAAGGTCGTCATGCTCCAGGGCGGCCTCGACTCGATCAACGGCCGTGACCGCACCGAGGCGTTCAACGACTGCATGAAGAAGAACTACCCCGGGATCAAGGTCTTCGGCGAGGCCACCAACTGGGACGGGGCGACAGCGGCCCAGAAGCTCCAGACGGACCTGACGGCCCACCCGGACATCAAGGGCGTCTACATGCAGTCCAGCTTCGCCCTGTCCGGCACGCTCCAGGTGCTCAAGCAGCGCGGTCTGCTGGTCGACCCGAAGAGCGAGAAGCACGTGTTCGTGGTCTCCAACGACGGCATCCCCGAGGAGCTCAAGTCCATCGCCGCGGGCAAGATCGACGCCACCGTCTCGCAGCCGGCCGACCTCTACGCCAAGTACGCCCTGTACTACCTGAAGGCCGCGCTCGACGGGAAGAAGTTCAAGCCCGGCAAGACCGACCACGACAGCACCATCATCCAGGTCCGTCCCGGCCTGCTGGAGGACCAGCTCTCCGCCCCGCTGGTCACGGCGGACGGCGGCACCTACGGCGGTGTGCCCAGCGTCAAGAGCGACGACAAGGCCCTCTGGGGCAACAACCTCGGCTGACATTCCCCGGCAGAGCAACGGCTGACGAGATCTAGGCGGTTGAGATGAAGGACGGGGAGCGAACAACGGACCCCGTGCCCGCCCCGGCGGACGATGGGCGGGCCTCCGCGGGCCTGCCCCTCGTCGAGGCGACGGGCATAGTCAAGCGATTCGGTCCGACGGTGGCCCTGAACGGCGCCCGGATCACCATCAGAGCCGGCGAGACCCACGCGCTCGTCGGACGCAACGGAGCAGGCAAGTCGACCCTGGTGTCCGTCCTCACCGGTCTGCAGTCCCCGGACGAGGGCAAGGTCACCTTCGGCGGCAGCCCCGCACCGCGACTCGCGGACCGCGACGCCTGGCGGCAGCGGGTGGCCTGCGTCTACCAGAAGTCCACGATCATCCCCACGCTGACCGTCGCGGAGAACCTCTTCCTGAACCGGCACGACCACGGCCCGGGTCGGCTGATCAGCTGGACGGGCGTACGCCGCCGGGCGCAGGAACTGCTGTCGACCTGGTCGGTGGACGTCGACCCGCAGACCCCGGCCGGCGACCTGAACGTGGAGCAGCGGCAGTTCGTGGAGATCGCCCGGGCGCTGTCGTTCGGGGCCCGGTTCATCATCCTCGACGAACCCACGGCGCAACTCGACGGGGCGGCGATCAACCGGCTCTTCGACCGCATCCGCGACCTGCAACGCCAGGGCGTGACCTTCCTGTTCATCAGTCACCACCTGCAGGAGGTCTACGAGATCTGCGACATGGTCACGGTGTTTCGCGACGCCCGGCACATCGTGACCACCCCGGTCGCCGGCCTCCCCCGCACCGAGCTGGTCGCCGCCATGACCGGCGAGGCGGCGGCGGACCGGAGCCAGGAACGCCCCGGCAGCCTGGACCGCGCGGCCCCGCCCGCGCTGTCCGTGCGCGCGCTGGGCAGCGACGGCGCCTACGGCGACGTGACGTTCCGGGTGGGCGCCGGGGAGATCGTCGGACTCGCGGGGGCCGCCGCCAGCGGCCGTACCGAGGTCGCCGAGACCGTCGTGGGCCTGCGGGCCGCCACGACCGGAGACGTCGAGATCGCCGGGCGGCGGCCCCGGCCGGGCAGCGTGCCCGCCGCACTCGCCGCCGGTGCCGGGTTCGTCCCGCAGGACCGGCACCACCAGGGCTTCGTGCCCGACATGTCGATCGCGGACAACGCCACGCTCTCCGTGCCCAAGCGCCTGGGCCGGGGCGGTTTCCTGAACCGCGGCCGCCGCGACCGGCTCGCCCAGGACATGATCCGGAACCTGGCGATCAAGACCCCCGGCCCTGAACTGCCCGTCTCCGGACTCTCCGGAGGCAACCAGCAGAAGGTCGTCATGGCCCGGGCCCTGGCCGACGACCCCCGGCTGCTGGTCCTGATCAACCCGACCGCCGGTGTGGACGTGCGGTCCAAGGAATTCCTCCTCGGCAAGGTCGAGGAGACCGCTCGGAGCGGCACCGGAGTACTCATCGCCTCCGACGAGCTCGACGACCTGCGTATGTGCGACCGCGTCCTGGTGATGTTCCAGGGCCGTGTGACCAACGAGATCGCCCGAGGCTGGCACGACCACGACCTCGTCGCCGCGATGGAAGGAATGGAGCTCAATGCCTGAAACCGTCGTCGCCGACGCGTCCGCCACCGGGACGGACGCGCACCGCGCGAAGCGGACCGCGCTGCTCGGCGGCCGGATCCCGCTGGCCCGGCTGCGTGACCTCGCGCTCGTTCCGGCGATCGTGGCCATCGCGATCGTCGGCCAGATCGTCAACCCGGTCTTCCTGCAGGCCGACAACCTCATCAACGTCCTGCAGACGATGTCCGAGATGGCGCTGCTGGTCCTCGCGCAGACGATGATCCTGATCGTCAAGAAGATGGACCTGTCACTGGAGTCCACGATGGGTCTCGCGCCCGGCGTGGCCGCCTGGCTCGTGGTGCCGGCCGGAGCCGGGCACGGGCTCGGGCTCATACCCGGTGGCCTGTCGGTCCCCGTGACCCTGGCCGTCGGTCTGCTGATCGGCGTCGTCAACTCGGTGCTGATCATCCGTTTCGGCCTCAACGGCTTCATCGTCACGCTCGGCATGCTGATCGTGCTGCGCGGCATCCTCACCGGCATCTCCGGCGGCCAGACCTTCTTCCAGCTGCCGCCGTCGATGCTCTACCCGGGCACCGCCGAATGGTTCGGCATGCCGGCCTCGATCTGGATCTGCCTGGCCCTGTTCGCCGTCGCGATCGTCGTCCTCGGCTGGACCAGCTTCGGCCGTTCGCTCTACGCCATCGGCGGCAACGTCGACGCGGCGAAGGCGGCCGGCATCCGCACCGACCGGGTGCTCTGGATCGTCATCGTCACCGGCAGCCTGCTCGCCGCCCTCGCGGGTCTGTTGCTCTCCGGACGGCTGGCCTCCGTCGCTTCCGCCCAGGGCAACGGCTACATCTTCACCGTGTTCGCCGCGGCCGTCATCGGTGGCATCAGCCTCAACGGCGGCAAGGGCACCGTGTTCGGCGCCTTCAGCGGCATCCTGCTGCTCTTCATGATCCAGAACGTACTCACCCTGGCCGGTGTCCCCGCCCAGTGGATCGGCGCCCTCAACGGCCTGATCATCCTGGTCGCCCTGACCATCTCCCGGATCACGGGCGGCAAGGTCCAGGACTGAACCAGGCGGCCGCCGCCTCGCACCGACCACCGCACCACCCTTCCCCGCCGCAGGGGGGCCACGTGCCCCGCCCGCCCCACAGGAGTTGCTGCCATGTCCTCCGCCGTGTCCTCAGCCGCCCGCATCATCGCCCTGGACGTCCTGGACGTCCGCTTCCCCACCTCCGAGCATCTCGACGGCTCGGACGCGATGAATCCCGAGCCCGACTACTCGGCCGCCTACGTGGTCCTGCGCACCGACGCCGGCGACGGGCTGGAGGGCCACGCGCTGGCCTTCACCACCGGACGGGGCAACGACGCGCAGGCCGCCGCCATCGCCACCCTCGCCCCGCACGTCGTCGGACGGTCGGTCGAGGAGGTGTGCGGCGACCTCGGCGCCTTCTCCCGCTCCCTCGTCCACGATCCCCAACTACGCTGGCTGGGGCCGGAGAAGGGCGCCATCCACATGGCGACCGGCGCCGTCGTCAACGCGGCCTGGGACCTCGCGGCCAAGCGCGCCGGAAAGCCCGTCTGGCGTTTCCTCGGCGAGATGTCCCCCGAGGAGCTCGTCGCGCAGGTGGACTTCCGCTGGCTGTCCGACGCGCTCACCCCCGAGGAGGCACTGGAGATCCTGCGCCGCGCCGAGCCGGGCCGCGAGCGGCGCATCGGCCTGCTGATCGACGGTGGCTACCCCGCGTACACCACCACCCCGGGCTGGCTCGGGTACTCCGACGAGAAGCTGGCCCGGCTGTCCCGCGAGGCCGTCGCCGACGGCTTCACCCAGATCAAGCTGAAGGTCGGGGCGTCCCTGGAGGACGACATCCGGCGCATGCGCGTCGCCCGCGAGACCGTCGGCCCGGACATCCGCGTCGCGGTCGACGCCAACCAGAGATGGGACGTCCAGCCCGCCATCGACTGGATGCGTGAGCTGGCCCGCTACGACCCGTACTGGATCGAGGAGCCCACCTCCCCCGACGACATCCTCGGCCACGCCGCCGTCCGCAAGGCCCTCAGCCCCATCAAGGTCGCCACCGGCGAGCACATCGCCAACCGGGTCGTCTTCAAGCAGCTGTTGCAGGCCGGCGCGGTGGACATCGTGCAGATCGACTCGGCGCGCGTGGGCGGTGTCAACGAGAACATCGCGATCCTGCTGCTCGCCGCGAAGTTCGGCGTGCCGGTCTGCCCGCACGCCGGCGGAGTGGGCCTGTGCGAGATGGTGCAGCACCTGTCGATGTTCGACTACGTCGCCGTCTCCGGCACCACCGAGAACCGTGTCATCGAGTACGTCGACCACCTGCATGAGCACTTCGTCGACCCGGTACGCATCGTCGACGGTCACTACCTCGCCCCGGCCCTGCCGGGGCTGAGCGCGCAGATGCACCCGGAGTCCCTCAAGGAGTACTCCTACCCCGACGGCCCGGTCTGGTCCTCCCGTGTCTGACTTCCTGCCCCTGATCGACTCCCACCACCACGTCTGGGACCTGAACCGGCGCCCGCAGCCCTGGCTGGACGAGCCGGGCCTCGAACCGATCCGCCGTAGCTACGGCGTCGGGGACCTGCGGCGGGAGGCGATCCGGCCGATCGCGGGCCGGTGGCTGACGCGGACGGTACTCGTCCAGTGCATCGCGTCGCTGCCGGAGACCGCGGAACTGCTCGCGCTCGCCGACCAGGACCCGCTGGTCGGCGCGGTCGTCGGCTGGGCGGATCTCGCCGGGGCCGACGTCGGGGACATGCTCGACGTGCTGCTGGCCGGCACGGGGGGCTCGAACCTGCGGGCCGTGCGGCACCTGGTGCAGGGGGAGCCCGATCCGGAGTGGTTGCAGCAGCCGGTCGTCGAACGGGGCCTGCGCGCCGTCCAGGACCGGGGCCTCGGCTACGACGTGCTCATCCGCAGCCATCAGTTCCCGCAGGCCATCCGCCTCGCCCAGCGCTTCCCCGAGCTTCCCCTGGTCCTGGACCACGCCGGGAAGCCGCCCATCGGCCCGCACGCGCGCCGCGACACCCTGCCCGACTGGCAGCGCAGGGTGCGCGTGCTGGCCGGCTTCCCGCAGGTGCGGTGCAAGCTCTCCGGGCTGATCACCGAGGCCGACCACCGCGAGTGGACCATCGCCGACATCCGGCCGGTGTGGGACACCCTGCTGGCGGCCTTCGGCCCCTACCGGCTCATGTTCGGCTCCGACTGGCCCGTCTGCGTCCTGGCCGGTGGCTGGGCCCGCTGGGCGGCCACCGTCGAGGAGTTGCTGCACGGTTTCTCCGAGCACGAGAAGCAGGCGTTGCTGTGCGACACGGCGGCCGGCTTCTACCGGCTGTACCAGACGTAGGAAGAGGCCCTTTCATGCTGCTGACCGAACTGCTCCACCCCGGCATCCTCGAAGCGCTCGCGGGAGCGGGGCACGGGGCCCGTGTCCTGCTCGCCGACGGCCACTACCCCGCCAGCACGGCCGTCGGGGAACGGGCGAGGACCGTCCACCTCAACCTCTCCCCCGGCGTGCTCGACGTCAGCACCGTCCTCGACGTCCTGCTGCGGGCCCTGCCCGTCGAGACGGCCCAGGTGATGGTGCCGCCCGAGGGGGAGCCGGAACCCCCGGCCATCGCCGAGTACCGCTCGCGGCTGGCGCCCGTCCCCGTCGAGACGCTCGGCCGCTTCGAGTTCTACGACGCCGCCCGCTCACCCGACCTGGCCCTGGCCGTCGTCACCGCCGACATCCGTACCTACGCCAACCTGCTGCTGACCATCGGCGTCCGCGCTGAAAGGACCCTGACCCCGCGATGACTCTCGCCGTCCGCTATCTCGCCGCCCGAACGCTCGACACCGCACCGGCCGAAAGCGCCGAACCCGGCCCGGGCGAGGTGCAGGTGGCCCCCGCCTACGTCGGCATCTGCGGCACCGACCTGCACATCTTCCACGGTGACATGGACGCCCGCGTGGCGACGCCCGCCGTGCTCGGGCACGAGATGTCCGGCCGCGTCGTCGCGGTCGGGGCGGGCGTGGAGGACTGGCGCCCCGGGGACGCGGTCACCGTGATGCCGCTGCGCTGGGACGGCACCTGCCCGGCCTGCCGCTCCGGTCACCGGCACGTCTGCCGGCACCTGGACTTCATCGGCATCGACTCCCCCGGTGCGATGCAGCAGCGCTGGACCGTGCCCGCCTCCACCCTCATCCGCCTGCCCCAGTCGCTGCCCCTGGACCAGGGCGCGCTCGTCGAGCCCACCGCGGTCGCCGTGCACGACGTCGGCCGGGCCGGTGTCCGCCACGGTGAGAAGGCCGTCGTGGTCGGCGGCGGTCCGGTCGGCATCCTCATCGCCCTGGTCGCCCGGGCCGCCGGCGCCGATGTGCGGGTGGTGGAACTCAACGCGCACCGCCGCCTGCTCGCCGAGGAACTCGGTCTGACCACCTGGGATCCGGCCGCCGCCGACATCCCCTCGCTGGTCGGCGAGTGGACCGGCGACGCGGGCGCCGACGTGGCCTTCGAGGTGTCCGGTGCCGCCGGCGGCGTCGACACGGCCGTCGAGGTCCTCGGGGTGCGCGGGCGGCTGTGCCTGGTCGCCATCCATCCCAAGCCCCGCGAGATCGACCTGCACCGCTTCTTCTGGCGCGAACTCACCCTCGTCGGGGCCCGGTTGTACGACCGCTCCGACTTCGAGAAGGCGGTCGCCCTGGTCGCCGACGGCACCGTCGCCGCCCACCGCCTGATCAGCGAGGTCGTCCCGCTCACCCAGGCACCGGCCGCCTTCGAGGCCCTGGAAGGCGGCGGTGACGTGATGAAGATCCTCGTCGACTGCACCACCGACTCCGAGGGAGCCGCCGCGTGAACGCCTTCGACCTCACCGGAAAGCTCGCCGTCGTCACCGGCGCCAGTCGTGGCATCGGCCGCGCCATGGCCCGGGGCCTCGCCGAGGCCGGCGCCGACATCATCGGCGTCAGCGCGTCTCTGGAGGCGGGCAGCGACGTCGAGAAGGACGTCACCGCCGCGGGCCGCGCCTTCGAGGCGATCCGCACCGACTTCGCCGATCCCGAGGCCGTACGGGCACTCGGCGCCGACCTCGCCGGGCGTGAGCGCCCGGTGGACATCCTCGTCAACAACGCCGGCACCATCCGCCGCACGCCCGCCGCCCAGCACTCCGACGCGGACTGGGAGCTGGTGCTCCAGGTCAACCTCAGTGCGCAGTTCGCGCTCACCCGCGCGATCGGGGCGGGCATGGTCGAACGCGGGCACGGCAAGGTCATCTTCACGGCTTCGCTGCTCAGCTACCAGGGCGGCATCACCGTCCCCGGCTACACCGCCGCCAAGCACGGCATCGCCGGCCTGACCAAGGCCCTGGCCAACGAGTGGGCCCCGCACGGCGTCAACGTCAACGCCATCGCGCCCGGCTACATCGCCACCGACAACACCCGGGCGCTCCAGGACGACCCGGCGCGCAGCAGGGCCATCCTGGAGCGGATTCCGGCCGGCCGCTGGGGCTCCGCCGACGACCTCGCCGGTGCGACCGTCTTCCTCGCGTCGGGCGCGGCCGACTACATCCACGGCACCACCCTGCCCGTCGACGGCGGATGGCTCGGCCGATGAGCGCGGGGAGGGGCACCGATCCGGCGGCCGTCCTCGCGGGGGCCCGTCTCCTGCCCGTGCTGACCGTTCCGTCCGTGGCGAGTGCCGGCCCCCTGGCCGACGCACTCGCGGCGGGCGGCGCACGGTGCGCCGAGGTCACCTTCCGCACGCCCGGCGCCGAGCAGGCCCTCGAGGCGATGGCGGCCCACGGCGGCCTGACCGTCGGCGCCGGCACCGTCCTGACCACCGAGCAGGCGGAACGGGCCGTGACGGCCGGGGCCCGGTTCCTCGTCTCCCCGGGCTTCGACGCGGAAGTCATCGACAGGGGTCGGGAGTTGGGGGTCCCGGTCGTTCCCGGCATCTCCACCGCGACCGAGTTGATGCGCGCGCTGCAGGCGGGCCTGGACACGGTCAAGCTGTTCCCCGCCGAGCCGCTCGGCGGCACCCGGATGCTCCGGGCCCTGGCGGCGCCCTTCCCGCAGGTCCGTTTCGTGCCCACCGGCGGCATCGGCCCGGACCAGATGCCCGGCTACCTCTCCCACCCGGCGGTCCTCGCCGTGGGCGGCAGCTGGATGGCCACCCGCGGCCACCTGGAACGCGGCGAGTACGCGGAGATCCGCCGGCTGACCGCCGAGGCCGTGGAGAGGAGCACACCGTGACCGACGTGATCGCCCTGGGCGAGGTGATGCTGCGCTTCGACCCGGGTGAGGGACGGATCAGCACCGCCCGCTCCTTCCATGTGTGGGAGGGGGGCGGTGAGTACAACGTGGTACGGAGTCTGCGCCGCTGTTTCGGCCTGCGCACCGCGGTCGTCACCGCCCTCGCCGACAACGCCGTGGGCCGGCTCGTCGAGGACCTGGTCCTGCAGGGCGGCGTCGACACCTCGCTGATCCGCTGGGTCCCCGACGACGGCATCGGCCGCAGCGTCCGCAACGGCCTGAACTTCGTGGAGCGCGGCTACGGCATCCGCGGCGCTCTCGGCGTCAGCGACCGGGCGAACACGGCCGTGTCGCAGCTGCGGAAGGGAGACGTCGACTGGGATGCCGTCTTCTCCGGCCCGGTGCGCTGGTTCCACACCGGCGGCGTCTTCGCCGGCCTGTCGGACACCACCGTCGATGTGGCCGACGAGGCGATGGCCGCCGCTCGCCGTCATGGCGTGACCGTCTCCTACGACCCCAACTACCGCCCCAGCCTCTGGGCCGGCCGTGGCGGCGCCGACCGCGCCCGGGAGGCGGACCTGCGCCTCGCCCGGCACGCCGACGTCGTCGTGGGTGCCCTCGGTCTCGCGGGCAGCCGTCCGGGCGCCTGTCGCCTCACGGCCGACGAGGTTCCCGACGCGCTCACCGAGGTCGCCGGTCTGCTGCCCGGGGTGAGCGTGCTGGCCACGACGTTGCGCGAGGTGCCGTCCGCCGGCGTCAACGACTGGTCCGCGGTCGCCTGGTCACCCGGGACCGGCCTCGTCACCGGTCCGCAGATGCCCGGACTGCACGTCCTGGACCGCATCGGCTCGGGCGACGGCTTCGCCGCGGGGCTCGTCTACGGCCTGCTCACCGGTGCGGGGCTGGAACAGGCCGTCGCGTACGGCACCGCCCACGGCGCCCTCGTCATGACCACCCCGGGGGACGTCTCCATGGCCACCCTCGCCGAGGTGGAAGCGCTCGTCGCGGGCGGCTCGGCCCACGTCAGACGCTGACCGCTCGCAACCGTCATCTCGAGGAGCACGACTTGCGCCGCCGAACCATCCGCAACACCCGTGTCGAACTCACCGAGCTCGGCTTCGGAGCCTCCGTGATCGGCAACCTGTACCGCCTCACCTCCCCCGAGGAGGCGTCTGCCGCGGTCGACGCCGCCTGGGACGCCGGCATCCGCTACTTCGACACGGCCCCCCACTACGGTCTCGGCCTGTCCGAACGCCGTCTCGGCACCGCGCTGCGCGCCAGGCCCCGCAGCGAGTACGTCGTCTCCTCGAAGGTGGGCCGCCTGCTCGTCCCCAACGCAAACCCCCGTGGTGTCGACAGTGAGGGCTTCGTCGTCCGCGACGACGTGCGCCGCGAGTGGGACTTCAGCCGGGAGGGGGTACTGCGCTCCATCGAGGCCACGCTGGAGCGCACCGGCCTGGACCACCTGGACGTCGTCTACCTCCACGACCCCGACGACCACTGGCGGCAGGCCGCAGACGAGGCCATGCCCGCCCTCGCCGAGCTGCGCGACCAGGGCGTCGTCGGCGCGATCGGCGCCGGCATGAACCAGTCCGCCATGCTCGCCCGGTTCCTGCGTGAGACCGCCGCCGACGTCGTCATGCTCGCCGGCCGCTACACCCTGCTCGACCAGGGCGCCCTCGACGACGTCCTGCCCGCCGCGCAGGAGACCGGCAAGAGCGTCGTCGCCGTCGGTGTCTTCAACTCCGGCCTGCTCTCCCGCGACCGTCCCACCGCCGGCATGAAGTACGACTACCAGGACGCACCGCCCGACCTCGTACGGCGAGCCCTGGCCATCGCGGAGATCTGCGAGGCCCACGGTACGAGTCTGCCCGCCGCGGCCATCGCCTTCCCCCGCACCCACCCCCACGTCGTCAACGTCACCCTCGGCATGCGCAACGCCGACCAGGTCACCCGCAACGCCCGGCTCCACCGGCGGAGCACTCCCGCCGGCCTCTGGAACGACCTCCTCGACCAGGGACTCATCCGGTCCGACGTGCCCCTCGGGCGGGTCACGCAGGGTGACGGCATTCCCGAGAGGAGCACCCCGTGTCCCTGACCGACAGGGCGATCGCGCAGATCCGCGAGCTCATCGCCTCCGGTGCGCTCCCGCCCGGCTCGAAGCTGCCTCCCGAACAGGAACTGGCGGCCCAGCTCGGCCTGTCCCGCAATCTGGCCCGGGAGGCGGTCAAGGCGCTGGCCGTGGCCCGCGTCCTGGAGGTCAGACGGGGTGCCACGACAGCCGGTCCTACGGGCGCACCCTCGCGGAGCACGAGGCGATCTACGCCGCCCTGGCCGCTCGGGACGCCGCGCTCGGCCACGCGGCGGCACTGCTGCACGTCAGCAACACCGAACAGTGGCTGCGGGAGCACCTGGAGTCCGCGGGCGGCTCGTCCGGGAGCGGCCCGGCAGCCGGACTCGCCTCCTGACCAGGGCCGCCCACGCCGGGTGCGGACCGTCAGGGAGTCCCGGACGAGCGGGTCTACGCGACGCCCTCGCTCCGGATCCGTCCAGGGATCTTCGGCCGGTCGTGCCGGTATCATCGGCGTCACATTCGACGGCCCTCCTGGCGGACGCGCGCCGGGGGCCCTGAGGAGCGGCGCTCACGGAGGGAGCTCAGGTTGTCCCTGACGGACAAGGCCATAGAGCAGATCCGTGAGCTCATCCGCTCGGGGGCGCTTCCCCCGGGTGCGAAACTGCCCCCGGAGCCGGAGCTGGCGGCGCAGCTGGGGCTCTCGCGCAACCTCGCCCGCGAGGCGGTCAAGGCTCTGTCCGTCGCCCGGGTGCTGGAGGTCCGCCGGGGGGACGGCACCTACGTGACCAGTCTCCAGCCGAGCCTGCTCCTGGAGGGCCTGGGCGGCGCGGTGGAGCTCCTCCAGAGCGACAAGGGCGCGCTGCAGGATCTGATGGAGGTGCGGCGGCTGCTCGAACCGCTCGCCACCGGGCTCGCCGCCGACCGGATCACGGACGAGCAACTGGCCGAGGTCGAGCGGCACTTGGACGCCATGCGCGAGGCACGCGACGACGTCGAGCAGCTCAACGCGCACGACGCCGCCTTCCATCGGGCGGTCGTCGCGGCCACCGGCAACGAAACCCTGCTCACCCTGCTCGAGGGCATCTCCGGCCGCACCCTGCGCGCGCGCATCTGGCGCGGGCAGGTCGACGACCGGTCGTCCGAGCGGACCCTGGCGGAGCACCAGGCGATCTTCGACGCCCTGTGCACCCGTGACCCCGCCCTCAGCCAGGCCGCTGCCCTGCTGCACGTCAGCAACACCGAGCACTGGCTCCGTCGGCACCTGCAGTCCCTCGACCTTCAGGCCTGACGCCTCCCGGGAGCGGGAACCGGACGCCACAGCCCGGGTTCGGCCACAACTCGCGGGAAGTATGTGCCACGCATTGACGGTTGCCGCGAGCTTCCTATCATCCCAACCATCGACACCCCGAGCGCCGTTCGAGGTATCGGACGATCCATGAGAACCGGGGCCTCCTGGAGTGCCCGAGGGCGCCCCTCACCTGCACCCATTTGTCATGCGCACGCCCATCTCCAGCTTGAGGAGTGATGTGATGCCGGCACGCAAGTCACCCAGGTTGTGGTCCGTCGTCGCCGCGGCGTTCCTCGCCGTGGCGACAGCCACCAGCGCCACGGCTCTGCACGACGGCACGGGCGGGCAACACACCGCGCCCGCCGGGGCCGCGGCCCCGGCGGCGACGGCCGGGTGCGGCAAAGCCCCCGGACTCAACAGCGGCACCCACACCCTGCAGATCAACGGCAAGAGCCGCAGTTACATCCTGAGGGTGCCGGACAACTACGACCGCAACCGCTCCTACCGGATGGTCTTCGGCTTCCACTGGCTGGGCGGCACCGCCGACGACGTGGCCACGGGCCGCACCGTCGAGAACGGCACCTGGGCCTACTACGGGCTGCAACGGCTCGCGAACAACAGCGCCATCTTCATCGCACCACAAGGCCTGAACAACGGCTGGGCCAACTCCGGTGGCGAGGACCTGGCCTTCGTCGACGCCATGATCCGCCAGATCGACGGTGCGCTGTGCGTCGACACCACCCGGCGCTTCTCCGTCGGCTTCAGCTACGGCGGCGCCATGACCTACGCCTTGGCCTGCTCCCGGGCGACGGTCTTCCGCGCGGTCGCGGTGCAGTCCGGCGGTCAGCTCAGCGGCTGCAGCGGCGGCTCCCAGCCCGTCGCGTACCTGGGCATCCACGGCATCCGGGACTCCGTCCTCGGGGTGGCCGGCGGACGTTCGCTGCGTGACCGTTTCGTCCGCAACAACGGGTGCACGGCCCAGAACGCGCCCGAACCCGCGCAGGGCAGCAGGGCGCACCGCGTCACCCAGTACGCGGGATGCTCCTCCGGACACCCGGTCGTGTGGGCCGCGTTCGACGAGGGCCACATCGCCGCACCCCAGGACGGGGCCGCCGGTGACAGTGGCTCCAGGACCTGGGTGCCGGGCGAGATCTGGAACTTCTTCACACGGTTCTGAGACCTCCGCCCCGGCACCGGGCCGGCGGGAGGCGTCATGCCGACGCGGTCGCGGCTCGTTCCGCCCGGGAACGGGCCGCGCGGTCCCGCGGCGCGTCATGTCCACGACCGCGCCGCCACCGGGTCCAGCCGGATGAGAACGGCGGTGTTCCCGCGCGGCAGCGAGACGGTGAGCCGACCCGCGTCCGCATCCCACTCCACGACGGCATCGGACGTAGGTGGATACAGCACCGTGGGCTCGACCCGAGCCCCGTGCAGGTGGGGAACGGCGAGCGTGCGGTCGGTGTCTCCGGATCCGTTCCGGACCGGGCCGCCCGGGGCAGGTACCGCCCCGCCGTTGTCCGGTTCCCTCCTGCAGACGACGAGGAACGTGGCCCCTCGGCTCCGAAGTCCGTGAGCGACCCACTCGTCCTCCCAGCCGGGAAGCCCCAGGGGCCAGAACGGCCTCGCCCGGCCCAGCTCCGGCCGGAGCTCCTTGTACACGGAGACCGCCGAGCGGACGAGGCCGGACTGCTCGGGGCTCATCAGATTGAGGAAGCCGGAGAGGTGGACGCGGCCGAGCAGGGCCCCGGTGAGGGTGAGGGCGATCTCGTCAGGGGTGTGATCCGGCTGGGGGTAGGCCCAGACCGCGGCCTGCTCCGGTGCCACGGCGGTGGCGGCCGCGGCGGCGATGGGCGGATAGCGCAGGAGGTCCTGCTGATCGCTGGTGGACTGCAGTTGCGCCACGGCCAGCTGCGCGTAGTCCATGCGCAGGCCGCCCGATCCGCAGTTCTCCAGGACGAGACCGGGATGCCGGTCGAGGAGCGAGGCCATCCAGTCGAGGTGGGCACGATGGTGCCCGAGCAGACCGGCACCCGCGCTCTCGGAGCCGTTCTCCGTGCCGGGACCGATGTTGATGTTGTAGTCGAGCTTCAGGTAGCCGACACCCCACTCACCGACCAGCCGGTCCACGACCCCGTCGAGGTGGGCGCGGGCGGCCGGGTGACGCAGGTCCAGGTGGTGCCGCCCGTGTTCGGTGACACGCAGGCCGCCGCGCCGGAAGAACGCCTCGGGAGGAAGGGTGCGGGCCAGGGGGCTGCGCACGCCGACGACTTCGGGTTCGAGCCAGAGCCCCGGGGTCATCCCGTGCGCCCTGATGGCGTCCAGGACCTCCGGCAGACCGCCCGGGAAACGGCGGGGAGCGGGCTCCCATGCGCCGACGGCGTCCCACCAGCCCTGGGCGTCGTCGTCGTACCAGCCCGCGTCGATCACGAACACCTCGGCACCGGCCGCACCCGCCGCCTCGATCAGCGGCAGGAGCCGCTCGGTGGTGGGGTCGCCCATCAGGGTGTTCATGTAGTCGTTGTAGATCACCGGCAGCGCGCGGTGGTCGGGGTGGTCGCGGCGGATGCTGCGGCGGTGGTCGGTGAGTTCACCGAAGGCCGCGTCCAGTCCGCCGGTCTCGGTATGGACGACCACGGCCGGCACCGTGTGGAACTCCTCGCCGGGAGCCAGGGTGTGCCACCACTGGTGGTGCGCGTCGTCGGGGCCGAACAGGGCCACATAGGCGGCCCCCTCGCGTTCACCCGTCTCGAAGCGCCAGCCCGCACTGGACTCGATCTGCCACAGCCAGGCACGGCCGTCCGCGTCGGTGAGACCGGCCACGGGAAGATGGCGGCCGGTGGACCAGCTCCCCTGCGAGTACCGCTCGAAGCAGCCCCGGCCCTCATGGCCGTGCGCGGAACGGCTCAGCGCGACCACCCGCTTGCGGAACCCGTCCTGCCGCCACCGGCATTCGGCGAGCCAGTCGTTGTCGGCCCAGTGCAGCGTCAGGTCGTCGAGGCCGCCCTCCCCGCCGACGATGCCGCCGAGTGCCAGGGTGGAGACGCTCTCCAGCCGCAGCACCGCGTCGCCCTCGTTGACGAGGCGTACCCGGGCGCGCAGGCAACCGCTGCCCGCACGCGTCTCCAGGGTGACGTGGGCGGCCAGACCGGTTCCGGGATCCGTGAGCCGGATCGTCGTACGGTCCACGCCGTCGTGCCGGACCGTCTCGTGCCCCTGGTAGATCAGGCGCTCACCGATGGCGGTCTCGATGAAGCGCTCCCCCGACCACATGCGCCCGTGACCGGTGGCGGTGACCTCGACGAGGGGCACCAGGCGGGTCCAGTCCTGACCGGGTCTGCCCAGCCTCACCGCTCCGCCGGCGTCCAGGACGGCGTACAGGCCGGTTTCCGGATGCGACCAGACCCGGGAGCCCTCGACTGTTTCGACGGTAGCGGTCAACGCGCTTCCCCTTCCGGGATGTTCGGTCCTGCGGCGGTCTGTGTGGGGGCTGATCTGGGGATTCACCAACGGCGGCGGGGCCGGGCCCCGGTGGCGGATGTACCCGGGAGCCGAATCCGCTCCCGCGGTCTCTTGACGCCCGCGTTGTGACCGCTCACAATCCTCGCATGTTTGTGACCGGTCACACAAGGTCGTGCGACTCCGCCGACCCCCCTCAGGGACGGCGGAAGGCCGCGAGCATCCGCGATGTCGCCCGGGCGGCGGGCGTGTCCTACCAGACCGTTTCGAGGGTCGTCAACGGCCACCCGAACGTCCGGGAGGAGACGCGCAAGCGGGTGCAGGAGGCCATCTCCGCCCTGGGATTCAGGCGCAACGCCACCGCGTTCGCGCTGGCCAGCGGCGTGACCCGGTCGATCACCGTCCTCACGTCGAACACCCTGCTCTACGGTTACGCAGCCACCCTGCAGGGCCTGGAGGAGGCGACCCGCGCCGCGGGCCACACGCTCGGCGTGCGGGTCCTGACCCCCGAGGACGACCTGGACCGCACGATCGCATCGGCCGCCGACGCCGGTGGCGGCCTGGTGGTCATCGGCTTCGACCGCCTGGGCGCGGCCGCCCTGGACCGCGTACCGGCACACGTGCCGTGCGCGGCGGTGGTGGAGGCTCCGCCACCGGGGAGCACACCCGGGCTCCCCGCCGTGTGGGCGGACGACCGCGAGGCGGCCCGTGCCGCCACCGAACACCTGTTGTCGCTGGGGCACGACACCGTCCACTACGTGGCGATTCCCGCCTCGACCGGATCCCCTCGCTCGGTGGGGCCGCGCGCCGAAGGCCGGCGTCAGGCCCTGGAATCGGCCGGTGTCGCCGTTCCCGAGCCGTCCGGCAAGGGCTGGGACGCCCAGGCCGGATACGAGGCCGGGAGGAAACTCGCCCGGAACCCGGAGGCCACCGCGATCCTCTGCGGCAACGACGACCTGGCGCTGGGTGTGCTGCGGGCCCTGCACCACGCCGGGCGACGGGTCCCGCAGGACGTCAGCGTCGTCGGATTCGACGACGCTCCGCACTCCGCCTACGTCACACCGTCCCTCACGACGGTCCGCATGGACTTCCAGGGGCTGGGCCGCGCCGCCTTCGGGCTGCTGCGCACCCGGCTCGACCCCGATCAGCAGGCCCCCGTGGCACCGCCGGCCGCACCCACCCTCGTCCTCCGGGAGAGCGCGGGCCCGCGGCGCAGGTGAGCCGGACCGCACCCCCGCACCACCTCTCCTCCGCCTCCTCGCAGTCATCGCCTCTCTCCGCAGCACCGCACCGCCTTCCCGCTCCTCACGACCAAGGATCTCGCCATGAGAAGAGCCGCCTCCGTCCTTGTCACCGCCTGTCTGCTCGGCCTGACCGCCACCGCCTGCAGCGACAGCACCGCCGGCGGAACCGGCGCCGCTGCCGAGGGACCGGTCGACCCGACGGCCGACCTCAAGGGTGTCGAACTCACCATGTGGACGGCCCAGAACAGCGTCGGGCAGCCCAAGCAGGCCATCGAGGCGTTCGAGAAGGCCACCGGCGCCAAGATCAACACCGAGGTCATCCCCGACCCGTACGAGTCGAACGTCCCGACCAAGCTCGCCTCGGGCGTCAAGCCGGACCTGATGTTCTGGCAGCCCACGGGCAGCACCCTGCCGTTCATCCAGCCGCAGCAGAACCTGCTCCAGCTCGACAACGAGGACTGGGTGAAGAAGCTCGGCAAGACGGAGCAGGGCCTCGGCCAGGTGGACGGCCACCGCTACGCGGCCATCGTCACCAGCCCCGCGGTCCTCGGCGTCTACTACAACAAGGACGTCTTCAAGAAGGCCGGCATCACCACGATGCCGAAGAGCTACGACGACCTCCTCGCCACCGCCTCGAAGATCAAGTCGAAGACGGGTGTGGCCCCCTTCTTCGAGGTCGGCGGCGACAAGTGGCCCCTGCAGTGGCAGGTCCAGGTGCAGATGACGGATCTGCCGCAGACGTTCTGGGACAAGCTGAACGAGAACAAGGCCAGTTGGACCGACAAGACCATCGTCGACGCCATCACGAAGTACAAGACGAAGGTCCTCGACGGCGGTCTGGCGCAGAAGAACTACAAGACGGCCACGTTCGTCGACCAGGGCAAGGCGATCATGGACGGCGGTGCCGCGATGGCCCTCAACGTCACCTCGCTCCAGGCCCAGATACAGGCCACCTCCAGCACCCAGGAGATGGACGACAAGCTCGGCTGGTTCCCCATCGCCAACAGCGCCGCGAAGGCCGAGTACTCGCCCGACCAGACCAACGGCGTCGTCGCCTTCAAGACCGGCGACACCAAGCGGCAGAACGCCGCCCGGCAGTTCCTGTCCTTCTGGCTCGGCAAGGACTACCCGGACTACATCAAGGCGAACAAGCTCGTCTCGGTGCAGCCGTCGGTGCCCAACCCCAAAGGTCTGCCGCAGACCGCGATCGCCCAGGCCGAGGCGCTGTCCGCCGCCACCGGCGTCTTCCAGGTCAAGGCACTGACCGCGCCCGACATGCACCTCGCCCTCGCCGACATGATCTACGGCAAGAAGTCGCCCCAGCAGGTCGCCCAGGCCGCCCAGGACCAGTTCGAGCAGGTGCTCAAGGCGCGCGGCGTCTCCAGCTTCTGACCGGCGCCCCCTGTCGCCAAACCGCCCCCGGGCCGCCGTCGGCGGCGCGCCCGGGGCCCGCATTCGGAGGTGAGAAAGTGGTGGACACCGCCACCAGGGGCGCCCTCGACGCCACGCGCGCGAAGGACCGGAGGGCATCGCCCCGCCGCGCCCGGCGCGAGCGCGTCCGCAGGAAGGCCGACCAGCCGTGGTGGTTCGCGCTTCCCGCGCTCGCCGTGTTCGGCGTGTTCTTCCTGCTGCCCAACCTGCTGAACTTCGTGTACCCGTTCACCGACTGGTCGGCGTTCCACCCGCAGATCGGCTTCGTGGGCCTGTCGAACTTCGAGACCATCCTCAACGACGGCTCGATGGTCCGCGACATCCGCATCACCCTGGAGTACGCGGTCCTGGTGGCCGTGTTCCAGAACGGGTTCGGTCTGGGCCTGGCCCGGCTGCTGGAGCGGGACACCCGCTTCAACCGCTTCTTCCGGGCGGTGTTCTTCCTGCCCGTACTGATCTCCGCCCTGGCCGTGGGCTACATCTTCCGGGCCCTGCTCGCGCAGGACGGGGCACTCAACGGCGTGCTGTCCGCCCTCGCGGGGCACCAGGTCGACACGCCCTGGCTGGGGTCGACGACCTGGACCCTGGTCGTGGTGACCCTCGTCCACGGCTGGAAGTGGATGGGCCTGGCCATGCTGATCTACCTCGCGGGCCTGAAGAGCATGCCCGGTGACGTGCTGGAGGCCGCCCGGATCGACGGGGCCGGGGCCTGGCGCACCTTCTGGTCGATCCGGTTCCCGCTGCTGGCGCCCGCCGTGACGTTCAACGTCACGACCGCCCTGATCGGCTCCATGAACACCTTCGACATCGTCCAGGCCACCACCGGGGGTGGCCCCGGCAGCGAGACCGAGGTGTTCAACATCTACATGTTCCGCATCTTCGGCCAGGGACTGTACGCCCAGGCGTCCGCGATGAGCCTGGTGCTCTTCCTCGTGGTCGTCGTCCTCGCCGTGCCCGTGATCGTCGGCCTGCGCCGGAGGGAGATCAACCAGTGACCACCGCCACCGTGTTCGCTCCCGCCCGCCGGAGCGCCGCGCGCCGGCTGCAGCCGACGGCCGTCCTGCTCATCGCGGCCGTCACCATCGGCATCCCGCTCTGGCTCGTCGCGGTGACCTCCGTGAAGCCCCAGGCGGAGGCGATCAAGCCCAACCTCTCGCTGCCGCACCGGGTGCAGGCGGCGGAGAACTACCAGCAGACCTTCGACCAGGGCAAGGTCGTCCAGGGCTTCGTCAACAGCGTGCTGGTCGTGGTCCCTTCCGTCCTCCTCGTGCTGCTGCTGGGCGCCGGCGCCGCCTGGGTCTTCGCCCGCCGCACGGGGCGCCTGTCCGGCACGCTGTACGCCTTGAGCATCAGCGGCCTCCTGCTCCCGCCCGCCGTCATCACCATCGTCATGGAACTGCGTCAACTCGGCCTGGCCGGCACCCAGCTGGGCATGATCGCGGTCTACACGGGGATGTACCTGTCGACGTCGATCTTCTTCATGACCGGCTTCATCCGGAACCTCCCCGAGGAACTGGAGGAGGCCGCCCGCATGGACGGCGCCGGTCCGGCCCGGGTCTTCTTCCAGGTGATCCTGCCGCTCCTGCGCCCCGTCATCGCCACCGCGACGATCATGGTGATGCTCTTCGCGTGGAGCGACATCTTCTACGCGTTCTTCGTGCTGGGCGGCGGGGCGAAGGCCACGCTCCCGCTCAACCTCTACCAGGTCGCGAGCGCCCAGCTGTACCTGAACAACTGGCACCTCATCTTCGCCTACGTCGTGATGATGAGCCTGCCGATGGTGGCCGTCTTCGTCATCGCCCAGCGCCGGATCGTCGCCGGCATCACCAGCGGCGCCGTCAAATAACGCGCGCCCACGACTTCCGGGCGCTCCCCCGCGTCCCGGCCCTCACCCTCCGGTCCGCCCGGTCCGTCCGGGCCCCCGGGTCCACTCACCATCCTCCCGCAACGACGCGGGAGGCGGAGGACGCACATGCCCCGAACCGAGCACACCTCACGCAAGACCGCGCGCCTCATGGGAGCCATCGCCTGCGCCGCCGCGCTGATCGGCACCGCCATGACCCTTCCGGCCGCCCAGGCGGCCACCCCGCGGGTCACCGTCGACCTGGGCAGAACCACCGGTGACGTGATGCACGGCGCCAACGGAACGCTGTACGGACTCAGCGACGACGGTGTCCCCGGCGACGAGCTGGTGGCCCCGCTGCACATGACCACGGTCGTGCAGAAGGCGCCGGACGGTGCGCAGCACCCCAACGGGGATGCGCTCACGATCAAAAAGGGCTACGACCGCAACGGCGGCGGCGAGGTCCACATCTACATGCAGGACGTCTACGCCCAGTGGCCGTACGAGAACCTCGGCCTGGACGACTACCTGGCCAAGGTCGACACCATGGTCCGCAAGGTCGCCGCCCGCCCCGACCGGGACGACTTCGTGTGGGTGCCCTTCAACGAACCGGACGGCAACTGGTATCCGGACCTGGGCAGTTCGGACAGCGCCAAGTACGCGAGCGCCCTGAACAGGTTCCGCAAGGACTGGCGCACCGTCTACCGGAAGATCCGCTCGATCATCCCCGACGCCCGGATAGCGGGGCCCAACGAGACCCACTACGACGGCAGGCTCATGGGCGACTTCTATCCGTGGGCCGAGGCCGGCAAGGTGCTCCCGGACATCACGACATGGCACGAGCTGGGCCCGGACTCCCTGAGGGACTTCGAGTCCCACCTCGCCGACTACCGGGCCGTCGAGGAGAAGGCCGGCATCTCCGAGCGGCCGGTCAGCATCAACGAGTACGGCAACCGGCGTGACCAGTCCGTGCCCGGCCAGATGGTCCAGTGGCTTTCGATGTTCGAGCGCAACAAGGTCTACGCCGACCAGGCGTACTGGAACGTCGCGGGCAACCTCAACGACAACGCAGCGCAGACCAACATCCCCAACGGCACCTGGTGGCTGCTGCGCTGGTACGCGGGCCTGACCGGCAAGACCGTGCGGCTGGACCCGCCGCAGCCGAACACGGTCGACACGGTCCAGGGCATCGCCTCACTGGACACCGGCCGCACACAGGCCCAGGTACTGCTCGGCGGCACCTCCGGCGACGTCGAGACGGTGCTCCGCCACGTTCCCGAGCGCTTCGGCAAGAAGGTCGACGTCACCGTCGAGCGCATCGGCTGGAGCGGCTACGAGGGCGGCGCCGCGCCGAGCGTGGTGTCCCGCACCACCAGCAAGGTCGCCGCGAACGGCAGTGTCACCGTGCCGTTGACGAACCTGGACGCCATGTCGGCGTACCGCGTCACCGTCAACCCGGCCGGCAGCGGCTCCCCCACCGCGGCGAGCCTGCCCTGGTCCGCGTCGTACGAGGCGGAGAACGCCGCGATCACCGGCGGCACGGTCTACTCCCAGGGTTCGCTGAGCAATCCCTACGGCTTCGCCACCTCCGGCACCAAGGACGTCGGCAGCCTGAACCAGCCGGACAGCAAGGTCGCCTTCACCGTCGACGTCCCGAAGACCGGCACCTACGACCTGGACGTCTTCTACGGCAACCAGTCCGGCGGGCCCGCCACCCAGACCCTCACGGTCGACGGCGGCGCGCCGAAGACCCTCACCTACGGCTCGACCTTGAACTGGACCTACCGCGCCACGGCGAGCACACCCGTGTCCCTGACGGCCGGCACGCACACCCTGACCCTGGGCAAGGGCACCAACGAGGTCACCCTCGACAAGATCGACCTCACCGCGTCCAGGACCCCGGACTCCGTCTACCCCGCGGCCTACGCCGACATCAGCGGGTCCCCGTCGTACGACTACAGCGCCTCCGGGCGCAGCGGCGCCGGCGCCCTGGTGCTGGGCCGCGGCGACAAGGCCGCCTTCGACCTACACGCGCCGGCCGACGGCTACTACACCGTGCACGCCGACTACGCCGCCACCGGCCGGGGCACCTTGAGCCTGGACGGCGCCACCGCCGCCGCGCTCCCCTCCACTCGGGGCCGGGTCACCGACAAGTCCCTGCGGCTGTACCTGTCGCAGGGCAACAACCGCATCACCGCCGCCGTCCCGGGCAACGGCAGCCTCTCCCTGCGCGACCTGCGCGTCACCGGCGCGGTCAGCACCTCGGGGGTCACCGCCTACGAGGCCGAGGACGCCACCCCCAGGGGCACCGCGTCGGTCTCGCGCAACTCCTGGGCCTCCGGCGGCACGTACGTCGGACACGTCGGCCGGGGCGCCGGCAACACGCTCACCTTCACGGTGAACGCCCCCTCGGCCGGGCGATATGTGATGAACGTGCGCTATGCCAACGCCGAGGTCGCCGGGTCCGGGAACTACAACACCAATGTCGTCTCCCGGGCAGCGGACATCACCGTCAACGACACCTCCCGGAGGGTGATGTTCCGCAACTCCTACAGCTGGTCCGACTTCTGGGACCTTCCGGTCCCCGTCACCCTCGAGGCCGGCGCCAACACCATCACCTTCGGCAACCCGACGGCGTACGCGCCGGACATCGACAAGGTGACCGTCGCGCCCCTGAACGGCTGACGAGAAGGGTCGCGGTCGGGCGGCGCACCGCCGGTTCTAGCGCCAGGGATCAAGGGCGTGCTTGCCACGGGTCCGGCCGGCTTCCAGGTTCTTCAGCACCTCCGGCCCCTCGGCCAGGGGGTGAAGTTCCGGGGTGCCGGGCGGGTACACGCCGCGGGCGATGAGGGCGTCGATCTCGCCGAGCAGCGTCCGGTAGAGGGACGGGGCGGCGGTCGCCAGCGCACCGATGTGCAGGCCCTTGACCTGGACCGGGTGGGTGAAGACCAGGTCGTGCGTGGTCAGGGTGGCATCGCCGGACGCGGCGCCGAACACGATGACGCGTCCGGTGAAGGGCTTGGTGACCGACAGACTGGTCTCGAACGTGGCGCGGCCCACCGATTCCAGGACCAGGTCGACGCCGCCTGTCCGACGGGTGATCTCCGCGGCCAGGTCGGGCCGCCTGCTGTCCAGGACCTCATCGGCGCCGAGCGCTTCGACGATGGCGTGCTTGTCGGGGGACGCCGTGGCCGTCACACGCGCTCCGTAGTGGCGCGCCAGGCGGACGGCTGCCTGCCCCACGCCGCCGGCCGCGGCATGGACGAGCACCACCTCCCCCTTCTTGATCTCTCCCAACGGCTTCAGCGCCGCCAATGCGGTGGCCCAGTTCAACACGAGGCCGAGAGCTTCGGCGTCGCTCCAGCCGGACGGCACGGGAAGTACGCCCGCGGCGGACATCGTCATGTACTGCGCGAAGGCACCCGGACCGGTTCCCACGACATGGGTGCCGAGCCGAAGCGGACTCTCGACGTCCGGACCGGCCCCCACGATCTCGCCGGCGGCTTCGAAGCCCGCCACGTAAGGCGCGTGCGGCCCTCCGCCGTACGTTCCGCGGGTCTGCATGACGTCGGCGAAGTTGATCCCGGCGGCGCCGACGCGGATCAGGTACTCGCCGGGCCCCGGGGTGGGACGACGGTGATCGGTGGCGAGGGTGAGGTCCTTCGGCCCCTGGTGCGAGTGCTGGATGAGTGCTCGTATCGTCTGTTCGGTGGCCTGCTGCGGCTCGTCGGTCTCCATGCATGAGAACGTAGGAGCCTGACACTTACGTCAAGGTCAAGCGGCGCTCATCGGCCGCTGCGGCGGGCCTCCCGGAGGTAGGTGTCGAGGGCCGCCTGCTGATCGCTGAGAGCGGCGACGCGTGCGGCGAGCCGATCGCGATAGCGCTGTACCTCGTGGAGGAACTCCGCGCACACCGCTTCGGTGCCGGCATCGGTTCCGTCGGTGAGGCTCGGCAGGGCTTCCCTGATCAACCGCACCGGGAGCCCCGATTCCAGCAGCGAGCGGATGACGAGCACCCGGTCGATCGTGGACTGGCAGTAGTCGCGGAACCCGTTGCTGAAGCGGCCAGGGACGATCAGGCCCTCGTCCTCGTAGTGCCGTAACGACCGTGCACTCACGCCAGTGATCCGGGAAGCCTCGCTGATCTTCATGTCCGAAGCCAACGCCCGGGCACGCCGCTGTCTTCCAGCACCGAGTGCCACAACGAGGTAGCCGCACACCCGGGGGCAGTGGGCCTCGTCATCGATCGGGCCGGTGCAGGTCTGACGCCGTCACGCGGATCAACTGAGGGGCAGGCCGGCAGGCCAGGGGCACTGCGCCGGGCAGGTGCCGTTCCGTCGCGGATGAGAAAACCGTTGGTGGAGTTCATGCGGCCACTGCTACCTTTCCTCAGGCCGTGCGACAGAGCGAGGAGGTGGTACCCGTGAACGCAGAATCGACATGGGTGCTCCCCTCCGGGGTCACGGTCGGGCGATAGGTCGTCGTCCAGGAGCGCCGTTCCATGGCACTCCCGAAAGGCACGACGATGCAATTCACTTCTGAGCAGCGTCTCGACGACGCTGTCCTCGAGCGCGAATTCACCCTCGGCGAGATTCCCGGCATCCTGTGGACGCCCGGATCGGCATCCGCATCCGCACCGGTGCCTCTGATCCTGCTCAGCCCTCCGCCTCTCGGGCTGCGCACGTCGTACCCCCGACTGGTGGCCCGAGCGCGGCACTCTGCGGCGGGTGGCTTCGCCACGGCCGGCATCGAGCTCCCCGGACGGGGCGACCGGCCTCGCCGGCCTGCCGCGGAGCGGGCCCTCGCAGACCTGCGCCGGGCCGTGGAAGCGGGCGAGCCGGTGAGCAACAAGATCATCGACGCCTGCATCCTCCCCCTGGTCGACCAGGCGGTCCCGGAATGGCAGGCCGCTCTGGACGCCCTCCTGTCGCTGCCCGAGATCAGCGGCCCCGTCGGGTACTCGGGGGGAGTGATCTCCATCGGGACCCGACTGGCAGTGGTCGAGCCGCGCATCTCGGCCGCCGTGCTGTTCGCCGGGAGTTTCGTGCCTCGGGCCATGTTCGAAGAGGCCCGCCAGGTCACCATTCCCCTGCACGTCCTGTTGCAGTGGGACGACGAAGGCAACGACCGGCAGGCGGCCCTGGACCTGTTCGACGCCTTCGGCTCGAAGGAGAAGACACTGCACGCCAACATGGGCGGCCACACCGGCGTCCCTCCGTTCGCGGGGGACGCCGCCGCACAGTTCTTCGCCCGACACCTGAGGTGACGCCGGGCCGTCAGGCCACGAGCAGACGGTAACCGCGTCGGCCGGGATGCCTGCATCCGGAGCAGCTCCCGGCCCGCCTCGGCTCTCCACGTCACGGGCCCCTGCCAGACCCTGGCAGGGGCCCGTCCTGCCCACAGCCCGATCCCGGTTGCGCGGGCCCCTGGACGTGGTCGCAGCTCGGTCAGCTGGGGGAAGCCACCGCCGAGGCCGGAACCGCGGCGGTGGACTTGGGGTTCAGCAGCCGTTCGGCCAGTTCACCGAAGAGGAGTCCGAAGCCGGCCCACAGGGTGACCTGCAGGGCGAGCGCGGACAGCCGGAACCGCCACAGCACGGTGGCCGGGAAGTCGCTCGGCACCTCGTTGACGACGGGCAGGAACGCGTACGCCAGCCCGGTCACGACGGCGAACGCGGTCACCGCGACGACCGTGGCGTACCAGGTGCCCAGCCTTGGGGCGAGCCGCTTGCCCAGGAGGGCCGCGGCCACCGCGAGGAGCACGCTGAGCGCCATCATCAGGAAGTACAGGGTGGTCCGCTTGCCGATGGTGCCGGGGTCGCCGACGGCGGGCGGGTTGGCCGGGTACTTCAGGAACGGGACCACATAGACGGCGAGCAGCGCGCAACCGGACAGCAGCAGCGCGGTGGCCCGCGGGGTGAAGTGGCCCACGCGGCCGAGGGCGAAGCAGTAGGCGAGGGCGGCGATGCCGCCGAAGGCGACCCCGTAGATCAGCACACCGGTCGCCAGGCCGGCGGTGGACTGGAGGCCGCGAGAGACGAGTTCGACCTCGTGCTCGTGGGCAGGTGCGTGGGCTTCCTCGAAGCCGATCGCCTTGTCGACGTTCGGCTCCCCGAGGAAGTAGGCGACGACCAGGGCGAGCGCGCCGGCGGCGAGGCCGGCGAGCATGCCCCGCACGAGGAGGTTTCTCACCGTTGCGGAGTTCATGGGCGCTGGTTCCCCCGGATCAGTGGCAGGGGAAGCCGAGCAGGTGGCGGGCGTCGTGCACCCACTCGTGGACGTCCTCGCCGGAGACGACGGAGGTGGCGCCCTGCTCGGCGCCGACGAAGTACAGCAGGACCAGCATCAGGATGCCGAAGAAGACCGCCCAGGGGACGATCGCGCCGATCGGCAGCTTGACGGGGAGGGCGGGGGTGGTGGCGGTCGGCGGGGCGACATGCTGCGCCATGGCAGGGCCTCCTCTGGGAGTTCGCGTCCCATCTCGGTGGTGCACGTGACGACGGCTACGGGTCTGACTCGCCGCCCCCGTTCCCAGGGGCCGGCACACAGTGGCGCGACCGTGCCGGATTCCCACCGGCTTCCGTTCTGCCGTCGTCGATACCAGAGCGACGGTAGCCCTCGGCCGGTACATGACCAATGCCGAGCCGAGGGGCGAGGGCCTGTTCTCACCGAACGCTTACCCCGGGCGCAATGGGGAAGGTCGTTCGTCGACGAAGGCCGCCATGCCCCCCCTTCCGGTCGGCGATGGCGAACAGCGCGCGAAAGAGGCGCGCAGGTCGAGGCCGGCACACCGCAGGCGGCCTCCCTCCGCCCCACGGTCAGTACCGCCGTCCAGCCGGTGGCGAACGTTCAGCCGGTCAGGCACGTCACAGTCACGACCACTCACGAAAGGCTCCCCTATGACTGCCGTGCGTCGCGCAGCTCGTGCCGCGCTTCCGTCCCTCCTGCTGATCGCAGGTCTTGCGTGGGCGACGACCTCCTGCGGCGAGAAGGCTGCTTCAGGCACAGCGGGAACGGAGTCTGCGCCGGCCCCGAGCGGGACCGCCTGGAAGGAGCCCTCCTCGTACACCTACACCCTGACGTCGAGTGAAGGAGAGCGGGCTCTGATCGGCACCTTCCACGTGACCGTCCGCGACCACAAGGTGGTGAAAGCAGCCGGGCTCGACGACAGCAGCCGGCGGGTGGTGAAGCAGTCACCCGCCGCGGTGCCCACCATCGCCGTGTTGCTGGACGAACTCGCCCAGGCCAGGCGCGAGAACGCGGACACGGCTGAAGCGGAGTACGCCGCCGACGGACACCCTGCACGCATCACCCTGGACTGGGAGAAGAACGCGGTCGACGACGAAGCCCTGTACGTCATCAGCGCCTACGAGCCCGCCCACCGCTAGCCGGTCACGAGACGAGGCCCCTCTTGCCCCCGTTCTAGGGGGAGCACGCCTGCACGGAGCCTCACACCTGGTCGGAGCTCTAGGAAGCCGAGCCACCCGGACCGGGGAACGGATCTCGGGAGGGCCAAGCTGCACCGGGTGGTGCTCGACGAGCTCGGTGAGCCGATTCCGGAGAAGGTCGGTGCCGGCCTGACGCTCGGGTGATCTATGTCCGTTCACGGCCTCCACTCCCGGGAGCGCGCGTGGAACCATGAGCGCACCCGGGCCGTGCAGCCCGAGCTGACCGCGGCCGCGATCCGCCCTCACCCCCTCGAAAGGTCATCACACGCGCATGAGCGACGACAACTCCGTGCTGGCGTCACAGAGGCCCGGTACCGAGCGGGGGCGGATGCCGAGCGGACTCGTCGCGCTGGCACTCGGCGGTTTCGGTATCGGTCTGACCGAGTTCCTGATCGCCGGGCTGCTGCCACAGGTGGCGTCGAGCTTCGCGGTGTCCGAGGCGGCCGCCGGCTGGCTGATCTCCGGGTACGCGCTGAGTGTTGCGGTGGGGGCCGTCACGCTGACCGCTGCGACGGTACGGCTGCCCCGCAAGCAGGTCCTGGTCGGCCTGGTGGCGCTGTTCGTCATCGGCAACCTGCTGTCCGCGATCGCGCCGAACTATCAGGTGATGCTGCTCGGGCGGATCGTCGCGGCGCTGTGCCACGGCTCGTTCTTCGGGATCGGGTCCTTGGTCGCGCGCACTCTGGTCGCCCCGGAGATGAAGTCCCGGGCCGTGGCGGTCATGTTCGCCGGGCTGACGGTCGCGAACGTACTCGGTGTCCCGTTCGGCGCACTGGTCGGCGAGCGGTGGGGCTGGCGTGCGGCCTTCTGGGCGGTGACCGCGGTCGGTGCGCTGGCGCTGGTGGGTATCGCCCTCTTGGTTCCCGCGTGGGCGGGACGGCCCCAGGCGCAGCGAGGAGATGAGTCCAGCCCGGTGCGGCCCCTCGGGCTGGCGGTTCAGGTCCGTGCGTTCCGGTCCTGGCAGGTCTGGCTGACCCTGTCGGCGACCGCACTCAGCTACGGCGGGATGTTCGGCGCATTCAGCTACATCGCCTACACGTTCACCGAGGTCAGCGGCTTCGCCCCAGCCGATGTCTCCTGGCTGCTCATGGTGTACGGCGTCGGCCTGGTCGTCGGGAACCTGGTCGGCGGGCGTGCGGCCGACCGTGACCGGGACCGAGCTCTGGTGCTGGCCCTGCTCGCGCTCACCGTCACCCTGACCTTGTTCGGTCTGCTGGCCGAAAGCCCCGTCGCATCGGTGGTCATGGTGTTCGCGCTGGGGGTCACCGGGTTCGCCAGTGTGCCCGGCATGATCACTCGCGTCACCGACTTCGCCCACGGGGCGGCACTGGCGGCCAGCGCCAACGTGTCCGCGTCCAACGTCGGCAACGCGCTCGGCGCCTGGCTCGGAGGGCTCGCCATCACGGCGGGCTTCGGCTATTCCTCACCGCTCTACGTCGGCGCTGGTATCGCACTGACCTCTTGGGTCGTCATGGTCGTCGCCGCCCGCCGAGCCGCTCAGCACGACGGACCGGATACGTGACGGATTCGACTGCACGTCCCTGAGGTTGGATCGAGCAGGCATGGTCGGCCAGGGGGTCGTCCTGTCCCCTGCGGGTACGCCGGTTCCGCACGCGTCGGATGCCCCCTGGCCCGCCAGGGAACTGCTGCGTGCCGGTGCCCCCGCCTCCTGGGTGGTCGGCCGCGGAAGGTTGCGACCGCGGCGGGGCTGTGCCGGGGTACCTCCTGGAGGGTCACCGATGTGCCGGCGCAGATGCCAGAAGCGTGGTCCAGTCCTGGGCGTCGGCCCACTCGGCGAAGGTGTGCCAGCCGACCTCGGGGTAGTCGCGGCGCAGCCCGGCGACATCGACGTCCAGGCCCGAGGTGGTGAAGTACTCGAACATGGCGGCCAGGTCCGCGGACCAGGTCCGTACGTAGGTCAGGGGCACTTCTTGATGGGTCACCGGGCGGCCGGTGGCCGTGGCGAGGGTCTTTGCGATCTGGCCCGGTGTGCACTCGTCGGAGGCGATGTCGATACGCCGTCCGGCGAACTCGTCGCGGCGCTGGAGGGCCAGCGCCGCGAATGCGCCGATGTCGTCGGCGGGGATGAGCGTGAGCGGCCGGTCGGTGGGCATGGGCCAGGCGAAAGTGCCGTCACGCAGGCCGTCGAGGGTCCAGCCGCCGGCGTAGTTGTCCATGAACGCCGCCGGGGCGATCACCGTCCAGGGCAGGCCGGAAGCGCGGAGGTGCTGCTCGACCAGGTACTTGCTCTCGTAGTGCGGCACGCCGGTGTCCCGGTCGGCGTGGGCGGCGGAGGTGAGTACGACGTGCCCGATGCGGGCGGCCGCCGCGGCGTCGACGATGGCCTTGCCCTGCCGGGCTTCGACCACGGTGTCTGCTTCGAAGGGTGTGGTGACGGCGAAGAGCGAGTCCGCCCCGGCGAGGGCGTCGTCGAGGGACGCGCGGTCGTCGAAGTCGGCACGGTGCACTTCTGCTCCGAGGCCGCGCAGGGTGACGGCGGCGGGCGAGTCGGGCCGGCGGGTGAGCGCGCGTACCCGGTGGCCGGCAGCAAGCAGAGCGCGGGCGGTGGCCCCGCCCTGGGCTCCGGTGGCCCCGGTGACGGCGATGGTGAGCATGGATCCCCCTGGATAGACTGACTGCGTGGCACATTAACTGCGTCACGCAGCAGACTATAGACAGCTGCGTCGCGCAGCAATAGGAGGACGATCCAGGTGACGAAGTCGCGTCGGGCCCGGTTGTACGAGGAGTTGTCGATGGAGTCCCGCCGCTACCTGGCGGCGTACGTGCTGTTCAACCAGGCTCTCGCCGACCACCTCGGACTGCATGCGACCGACGTGCAGTGTCTGAGCCTGCTGACGGCCGAACCCGGGCCGCTCACCGTGAAGCAGATCGCCGACATGACGGGTCTGACCACGGGCTCTGCCACACGGCTGGTGGACCGGCTCGAGCGCGGCGGCTACGTGGCCCGCACCCCCGATCAGCAGGACCGCCGCCGCGTCCTGGTCGCGCCGGTGCCCGACCGCGTGGCCCGCGTCGCCGCGGTCTGGGACGACCTCGGCGTGGCCTGGCAGGCGCTGCTCGACGAACACACCGAGGACGAGCTCGAGGTGATCACCCGTCACATGCGACAGGCGCACGACCTCAGCCACGCGCAGATGCAGCACCTGCGTTCCCGGCCCAAGCCGGACTGAGCAGCGGCCGCAGGCAACCGATCAAGCACCCTGCACTGCCGTACGGATCACGACCAGCAGGTCGATAGGCACGTTGAGCGGGGCCTGAAGAGGATCTCACGAACCCTTCACGGCGTTTCGGCTCATCCGCCAGACTTCTGCTTGTTCCCCAACGGAGAAGAGGTCGGCGAGCATGGGCAACAGCGCGCTTCTGGTGATGGACGTCCAACGGGACGTCGTGGCCATCGCCGACGACGGGTCCGGATATCTGCCGCGCTTGCGCAGAGCGATCGACGGCGCCCGGGCTGCCGGCATCACCGTGATCTACGTCAAGATGGCGTTACGGCCGGGTGACTATGAGGTCGGCCCTCGCAACAAGGTGATCACCAACGTGGTACGGGCCGGTCTGTTCGCCGAGGGTGCCCCTGGCACCGAGATCCATCACGACGTCGCGCCTCAGGAGGACGACGTCGTGATCACCAAGAGGCGGGGAAGCGCGTTCTCGGGCAGCGACCTCGACTTGGTCCTCAGGACGCGGGACATCGACAGCCTTGTCCTCACCGGCATCGCCACCAGTGCTGTGGTGCTGTCCACCTTGTGGCACGCCATCGACCTGGACTTCGGCCTCACCGTCCTGACCGACGCCTGCCTCGACACCGACCCCGAGGTGCACACGATGCTCACGGAAAGGCTGTTCCCGCAGTGGGCAGATGTCTTCACTGTCGAGGACTGGCTCAAAGCCATCGCAACGCGGTAGCAGGAGTCGCCAGCGTCGAAGGTGAAGACCGTTGTGCGTACGTCTCTCCACTGCCTGCGGACCGGAGGCGCCTCGGCACTCCCCGAACCCAGCGGGGGCGCCCCGCCGCGGCGCCCCGGCATGGCCGCCGCTCCCTGCACCGCCTACTGGCGGCCGCGTCCAGACTGACGATCCCGGCCTGCGTCTCGGGTCTGCTGGAAGGCGTCGGCGATGGTCTCCGCAGCGCCGGACAGCACGCCCTTGGTCTTGCCGCGGGCACCGGACTCGGTGACCTTCCCCGCGAGTTCCGTGAGCCCTGCCGGCTTGCGCGGCCCCGCCTCGAGATCGAGACGGTTGCACGCCTCCGCGAAGCGCAGGTAGGTGTCCACGCTGGCCACCACGATCCGTATGTCGATCTTGAGGATCTCGATTCCGACGAGGGAGACACGCACAAACGCGTCAATCACCAGCCCGCGGTCGAGAATGAGCTCAAGAACGTCGTAGAGGCCGCTGGAACCGCCCCCGCCACCGTGCTGTGTCGCGACGGTCATCGCGTTCACTCCTCGTCGCCCGCGTCGTGTCCCCGTATGTCGCTGTCGGCGCTGCCCCGTCGGGAGACAGGCTTGGCATGCGGATGACCCCTATTCGCCATACCAAACGCACGTACGAAAAATGTTGTCTACTTAGTGCCCTCCGCCGACAGGCGCTCCGGCAGGCCGAGCCGCCCGAACCGGTCGCTGTGGAACGTGATGATCTCCGTGATCAGCCCACCGGTGACGCGCAGGACGTCGATCGTCAGCGGCAGGTACGCGCTCTGCTGCTTGTTCCAGAGATAGAAGGCGAGGGCGGGCTGCCGGTTCACGGAGGTGGGAACGGCGCGCAGGCCCTTCATGCCCTCGAAGCCGCTGGTGATCCAGTCGTTCACCACCGTGTCGCGGCCGATGGACAGGCCCGGCGTGGGCGGCATCGAACAACGGACGTCCTCGCGCAGCAGTGTGGTGAGCCGGTCGATGTCCGTGGCCACGCTGGCGTCGGTGTAGCGCCGTACCAGTTCGCGCGTCCCGGCGTCCTGATCGCCGCCGTACCAGTCCTGCCGCTCGGCGGGCAGATGCTCCCGCATGCCGGCGCGGGCCCGCTGCAATGCGCTGTTCACGGAGTTGACGGAGTCGCCCAGGCATTCCGCGACGTCCTTCGCAGGCCAGCCGAGCACGTCCCGCAGGATCAGCACGGCCCGCGGGCGTGGCGCGAGGTGCTGGACCGCCACGAGGTAGGCCAGCTCGATCGTCTCCCGCGCGACGGCGACCGCCTCCGGCTCGTCCGCGTCGCCCGCGGGCAGTTCGTCGAGCAACCGGTCCGGGTAGGGCTGCAGCCACAGCACCTCGCCGCCGGTGGCAGGCTCCGGGCGGACCTTGGCGAGCAGGTCCAGGCAGGCGTTGGTGGCGATCCGGTACAGCCAGGCCCGGAAGGTCGAGCGCCTCTCGAAGGTCTCCCGCCGCCGCCAGGCACGCAGGAACGTCTCCTGGACGGTGTCCTCGGCGTCCTCGAACGACCCGAGCATCCGGTAGCAGTGCACGTGCAGCTCCCGCCGGTGCCGCTCCGCCAGCCCCGAGAACACCTGCTCGTCGACCTCGCCAGGACCGCTCACGCCCAGATCCTCTAGCCGCGTGTCCGCACTCATCACGTCATCCCTCCGCCTCGTCGTGTCCCGTCGTAGGTGTGACGGGTGCGGGCGCGAAAACTCATCACCAGGGTCGGTCGGCGCTGCCGTGCGCATGCTCATTCGGAGACCGGCCTGCACCCGCAGGTCCACCGCCCGCAGCCGGACCCCGATCCATGTCGGAGGGTCGTCCGGCACCGGACAGACCCGACGGCAGCGATCCAGCGACGCCCGCAGCGCCGCGCGCTTTTGGGTCTGCCCCGTGCGGAGGTACGGCGCTCAGCGCCACCGCCCGGCGCGCCGCGCAGTCCACACCGGGGTCTGATCCTGTACCGGGGTACCGCGAGGTCGGGCACGGCGTGGGGGGGAGCGCCCGGCGGTACCAGCGATGCGGGGCCGCTTGCGAGATGCTCGTGCGGTTCCTGCGGGTGGCAGATGACAGGATGGAAGCATGACTATCAAGGTTTTCTTCGACATCACCATCGACGGCGTTCCTGCCGGCCGGATCAACATGAACCTCTTCGACGACGTCGCCCCGAAGACCGTGGAGAACTTCCGCGCGCTCGCGACCGGCGAGAAGGGCTTCGGCTACAAGGGCTCGTCCTTCCACCGCGTCATCCCGGAGTTCATGCTCCAGGGCGGTGACTTCACCCGCGGCGACGGCACGGGCGGCAAGAGCATCTACGGCGAGAAGTTCGCCGACGAGAACTTCACGCTCAAGCACACCAAGCCGGGCCAGCTCTCCATGGCCAACGCCGGCCCGAACACCAACGGCTCGCAGTTCTTCATCACCACGATCGTGACGTCGTGGCTCGACGGCAAGCACGTCGTCTTCGGCGAGGTCGCCGACGAGAGCAGCATGGAGCTCGTGCGCAAGATCGAGAGCTACGGTTCGCGGTCCGGCCGCACCTCGGCCACGATCACCATCGCCGACTCCGGCACTCTCTGACGATACGTCGCCCCGTGCGGGGTCCGGACAGGCCGAACCCCGCACGAGAGGGCGCACGCACCCTCGTCCCTCATGCCTACGGCTTGCCGAGCACCGTCCCCGTCAGCACCGGCCTGCCGGGAAGCGGCGTCCCTTCGGTCACGAAACGGGCAACAAGCCTTGGACGTCGGGACAGTTGGCGATCGGTCCCTGCACACTGGCCGGCACGTCAAGAAGCTGACCGGCAGCGAAAAGGGGGGCCGTACCGGTGGAGTACGTGCGGCTCGCGGACGGCAGTCAGACGGTGGCCACGGCCGTCGTCAGCGTGATCCTTGGGGGCATCATCCTCTTCGCGATCGTCGCAAAAGTCGCCGAGAATCTGTCGGCTCTCGCTCGGGCCAAGCCCAGCGATCTCGGATTCCCCCTGGTGGTCGCGTCGGTGACGTTCCTCGTCCTCTGGCTCGTCCTGGCGATGTTCATGACGTCGGGGACGCAGGCGGCCGCCGTCGCGGGCGGCATCGTGGGCGTGCTGTTCCTCGGCATGGCACTCTTCGGGTAGCCAACCCCTTCGAGGCCGTACGACTGCGGATGGAAGCATCAGTGGATGGAAGAAGGGCAACTCTGCCGTGATGTCCCCGGATTTGACCGAGCCGGCGCAGTCGCGGCGCTCGGTGATGGCGAGCGACGCCTGCCTGGTGGCGCTGGTCGGCACGCCGACCCTCGTCTGGTATGGCCTCTGGCGCTTCGCGTCGGCGTCCCTGACCGTGGCGGCGTGCGTCGCCCTGGCAGTCGGTTGTGCCGCCACACTGATCGCCTCTCGCCTGGGGCATGCGCGGAAGATGCTGGTAGCCCTGGGATTGCTGGCCCTTTCCGTGGCTCTCGCGGCGCTCACGGGCCGGGCGCAGGACTACTTCCTGCCGGGCATTCTGATCGACGCGCTGTACGCGGTGGTGCTGTCCGCGAGCGTGGCGCTGCGGCGGCCCCTGATCGGTGTGGTGCTGCGCGCCGTCGCCGGACGATGGCGGTTCCGAGTTCCGGGTTCGAAGCGGGTACACGCACTGCTCACCTTGCTGTGGGCGGCACGGTTCGCCACGGAAGCCGTCGTGATGACCGTCCTGTACCTGCGCGGCGATACCGACGTCCTGCTCGTGGCGCGCTTCGTGCTGCGCGCGCCGTTGCAGATCGCCTGCGCCGCAGTGACACTCGCCGTCCTGGCTCACGGCGCTGCCCAGCAGCGTAAGACGGAGACCTTTTCGCCGAAGGCTGCCGGGAACTAGGGAAGTGAGTCCCGGGCGCCGGGCAGGGTGAGCCGTGTCGTACCCCTCGCGCGGACCAGGGCACGCATGCCCCAGCGCGCCGGTACGGCGATGACGGCAGGGGGGACGAGTGCGCGGCTGCGGGCAATCGTCTCGGCGATCCGGCAGAGTTCCCCCGGCCGCCCGTGCGGTGGCCGGCGCAGGACCAAGGAAGGCAGCATCCTCCGCTGCGTCCCTCGCGGGGGCGGGCGCAGATCGCAGTACCCGGAGGCCCGGATGTTGGCGGACGGCAACAAGCGGGCGTGCCCGTCCAGTTCCCCCACCGCGCGGCGCCCGGCGGCCGGCCGCCAGACCGGGTGCAGCGCGAGCAAGCCCTCCGGCCGTACCACCCGGAGCAACTCGGTCAGCAGTTCGTCGACGTCCCGAACATGCTGGGCGACGAAGCACCCCAGGACGACGGAGAACGTGCGGTCACCGAACGGCAGCGCCTGCCCGAGCGCGGCGACCGCCCCCGAACCCGCCGGGGGGTCGTCCGCGTACGCGGGGTCGACCCGCACGACATCCAGCCGCTCACGCCCGAAGGGTGAGTCGCCGGCGCCGATGTCGAGAATGGGACCGGCGCTGTCCACCACTTCGGAACCGAACGCACATGCATAAAATTCTAGGGTCCCCCGTCCGGTCCTGATCGTTTGCCGTGAGCGATCGAGATCTTTCCGGTGAGCTTCCCGCATCATCATGTACTTTCCGATCTCAGATAATCGAACTACTCAGTAAGTATGGACAGTTCACCCTGCGCACGGTCACACTGTTGGAACTTTGCATTTCTGATCAAGGGGGCGGGTGTGCAGCAGGACAGTTCGACCACCATCGAAGATCGCCAATTGTTCGAAGAGCTCGTCGGTTCGATCAATCAGGACTGGCGTACCGCGGAGACGGCGGACAGCACACGAGAACGCCGGCGGCTTCTCGAACCGCGCGCCGATGAAGGCGTCACTTGGTGAGAAAGGATTCCGGTCTCCGGCGGTACAGCCGGCTGACCAGGGTTCATGCCGCGAGCGCCGCGGCGTTCGTCTACCCCCTCGGCCCCTTGGTGGCCGCGGGGGGAGACGTCTCCCCAGCTTTGGTGATCGCGGTCTCGGCCCTCGGGGTGCTCGGTCATACGTATGGATGCACGGTCAACGACCTCGCCGATCTGGAGTCCGACCGACGGAACCCGGCGCGACGCAGAAGTGTTCTGGTCAGTGGTGCTGTCAGTATTGCCGGGGCGCGTATGGCGCTCGGAGTTCAGTTGATTCTGGCCGTCGTACTGACGATCTTCGCCGCGGTCGCCGGAGAATCGGGGTGGTTGTTCGCCATAGGCATGACCGTCCTTTTCGCGACTGTCACTTTTTCCAACACCCATCAGAAGCGCAGGGTCGCCCATCCCTTGGTGATGGACCTCCTGTTCGGCGTGAACATGGGCGCACCGGCTGTCCTGTGCTGTGCCGTGACGGCTCCGCGTGACCTCACGCCCGCCTGGTGGGTGGCCGTGGCCTTCGGTATCCACATGGTCCTGCTCAATGTCGTCGCCGGAAATCTCAAGGACCTCGAACACGACCGGGCGGTGGGAGACGACACGACGGCGCTCCGGGCGGGGGTGCGGCTGACCGACTCAGGCCGGCTGATACCGACGCACTCCTATCTGCTGCTGCTCTGTGTTCTGCTGCTCGGTTCGCTGGCCTCCCTTCTCGCGCTGGTCCTGGCCGCGCCGTCTCCGGCCGGGCACCGCGCGGTGGCCACGGCCGTACTGCTCGTTCTCCAGGGCATGGCCGGCCATTCGCTGTGGACGCTGGTGCGGCAGGCACGAGCCGTGGACCCGAACGGCAGGGAGCGTTATCTCGGCTTGAACTTCCTCTCGTTGATGGTGGCGTGTTTGCTCTGGGCACCCCTCGCGTCGGTCGTCGTCGCTGTCCTCACCGCCGTGTGGCTCGTGCTGACCCGCGGCCTGGTGGCCCTCCCTACCCGTGAGCAGGAGAAGATCGCCTGATGCCGTCCCTGAACGAGGCGCGCTCCGCCGTGCCCTGGGAATCCGTCGTCGCTCGCATTCACCGCGAGATCACCTGCGCCGTACCCGCGCTCGACCCCACGGTCCGGGAACTCCCTCGCAAGGTGTTCGGCCTCGATTCCGGCTTCTTCTACATGCCACTCGCCCAGGCCATGCATTGGGGGGAGGAGGACGGAGGGTGGCTGGAGGAGGTCGCCACCGTCTTCGGCCTCGGGCATCTGTACTACGTCCTGCACGACCAGCTCGTCGACCACGGACGGCTTTCCCCCAGGCAGGCGGTGCTCATGGACGCCGCGCTCTCCCTGTACCTGACGCGCGGGGCACGGCTCGGGGCCGGAACCGAGCGCTTCCTGGTGTCCCATGCCGCCGGTGCGGCCGCCTACGCTGAGGCGCTCTTGCGGGACATCGCGCACAACGAGCGGCCGGGAGACGACTACAGCCCCGAAGACGTGTTCCGTCTGGGAGAGAAGGCTGCCCCCGGGATTCTGGCGCTGGTTGTCGTGGCGGCGCGCTGCGGACGGTCAAGGCACCTCGCGGAGCTGCCCCAGGCGGTCACGGACCTGTGTTCCGGACTCCAGCTGCTCGACGACCTGCAAGATCTGAGGGAGGACTGGGAGCACCGCAACGTCACCTTCCCCGTCTCCTTGGGTATCAGCGCGTTGAGCGCCAGCGCCCCGGACAGTGCCGAGCCCTCGCCCACACCCTTAGCCGCACACACCGCGGACGACCTCCTCGACGCGCTGTATCTGAGCGGCGGAGCGGCCGTGGTGCTGCGACTCGCACTGCGCTGCCTGGAGCGGGCGCGCGCCGCGCTGTCGCGGACCGACGCCGGAGTCGTCCTCGGACTGACCGACACATGGGCCGAGCGCGCCGCGCGGCAGCTCGACCGAGCAGAGAAGGGATCAGGCGCCCATGCTCGTCTGGGGTGACCGCGTGAAGCCCGCGGTCCGCACCCGGTTGACCGGACACACCTACGGTGTCTACTACACCCTCTGCATCGGTCTCTTCCGCCCCACCGTGCGGGTGCCGTGCACGGTGATGCCCCCGGACCCGGTGCTCTACTACATGCCGCACGGGGACCTCGTCCCCGGGGTCTTCGCCGCTCGCGGATTCCGTCATTTCGCCTGGGTCAACGACAACACGGTCGGCGGCTACGCGGCAGCACTGCCCGCTCTGGCCGCAGGAGTGGACGTCTTCCGCATCGGCCGTGGAGGACACCGCAGCCCCTACGAGCAGGTCCGGGATTTCCTCCGCGAGCGCACGGGACCTGTCGGGATCTTCACGGACGGAGGCCGCCGGGACGGCAGGGTGAGGACTTCCCTTGCAGCGCTGGCGAAGGACACCGGCAGGGCGGTCGCCCCCTTGCGCGTCCGCGCGGACCGGGCCTGGAAGTTCCAGGGCCAGTCGGTGCCCCGTCCGTTCAGTACCATCCGGGTCGCCCGGGGCGAGCCGATCCCCGCCGCCGCGCTGTCCGCGGCCGGAACCGAGCGAAGCCGGGAGATGCTTCAGCACGCTCTGGACGCACTGAGCGAGGCGCCGCCAGGCGGGCGAGAGACACCGTGAGGAACGCCAGGACCGCGCACGGCGCTGCCGTACCGGCCGCAGCCGTCTCCAGCCGTGACGGCTCGGGGATCGCCGGACACCTCTGGGACTACACGGGTCTGATGCGGCTGGAGTGCCTGCCCCTGCTGTCGGCACCCTTCCTGCTGGGCTTTGCCGTGTCACCCACCGGCTCACCGGCGACGGCGTACGCCTGGTTCGCAGCCGGTCTGGCCCTGCACGGCCTGAGCTGCGCCAGCAACGACATCGCCGACAGGGAACTGGACGCCCTGGACCCACGGCGAGCCAACCGACCCCTGACCTCGGGACGCGTACCGGTCCGGCACGCTGTCGTCCTGTCGCTGCTCCTGGGCACGCTGTTCACGCTCGCGCTGCTCACCTTGCCCAGCGAGCACCCTTCCCTGCTGTGGGTCTCCCTGGCCCTCACCGTCTGGGGCAACTTGCGGCAGAAGCGCTCCCGTGTCCCCACACCGGTGTCCGACCTGCTCTGGGGCGTCAGCGTGGCCGCGCCGCTGCTCGCGTTCACCCCATCGCCCACGGTCGGACATCTGGCGGCGGCGACCGCTCTGGCCCTGGTGGTCACCGCGTTCGACGTGGCGGGAGGAGATGTCAAGGACCTGGAGACGGACGTGTCCGCCGGGCTCCGCACCACGGCGATCGTGCTGGGCCTGCGGCCCGGACCGCACGGCATCGGCACGTCCCCCGCGTTCCGGTGGACGATGGCAGTCGGCTACGCGGCGACGGGAGCGCTGTGCCTGACGGCACTCCTTGTCGCGTCGGCCCCGCTTCCGCTCCTCCTCACCGCCCTCACGGCTCTCCTCGCGGGCACTGCGCCCCTGGCACGTCACACCGCCGGACGGCGCGTCTCGGCCGGCGGCCGCAGCGCGCTGTTCCTCGCCGGCCCATTTGTGGCGGTGCTGGGCGCGACGGCGGCCCTGGCACCCCGCCCCGCGCACGTCGTCCTGAGCATGGGAGTCGTGACGGGAGCCACGCTCGCGACCGCCCTCGGCCGACGGCTCCTGGCCCGCACCGCACGGCGCCTGCCGTCTGCGCACAAGTCCTCGAACCGGTTCGAGTGAAGCGAAGGTAGGAGCTGACCGTGCGGGTGTCAATACCTCGCGTCAGCCCCCGGCCGAGCCTGTGCGGGTGGGCCACGGCCCCTGCCGCCACCGCCCGTGCGGCCGCGAGGAACACTCCAAGCCTTGTCGGAGGTATTGACGCCTCCGCTTCCCACATCTAGCGTCTGGCCGATTGCGCGAACATCGTTCGATCAACCGAACATCTCCGTTACGCCGAAGCCTCTCTGACACAGCGACAACGGGAGTCACACGACAAGACGCTGAAGCACCGCAAGGTTTGAAGCACTCTCAAGAGCCGGAACACCACAGACCGCCTCGCCGCACCTCGTCCACCGCCGGATGGAACGACCGTCCAAGCCTGCCCCGAATCCCGACCGCCCCACCCGGGCGACCACCGTGACCTCACCCCACGAGCCGCACACCACGCACCGGCATCGTGTGCCCCGTGCCGCCGTCACCGTTGCGGTACTCGCAGAACGACAGGAGATGCAGATGTCTGCGCTTCGCGCCCGGCTGTCGGCGATATTGCTCGCCGCCTGCCTCCTCTTCGCCGGCCAGGCCCTGGCCACACCGCAACCGGCGGCCGCGGCCGATCCGGGCTACCTGATGACGCACTTCATCGGGGAGGGAGCGACCGGTCAGCAGATCTACTTCTCGCACAGCACGGACGGCCTCAACTGGACTGACCTCAACGGCGCAGGCATGGCCCTGCGCTCCACGGTCGGCACGAAGGGGGTGCGCGACCCCTCCCTGGTCCGCGCCCCAGGCGGAGACAAGTACTGGATCATCGCCACCGATCTGTGCATCGGCTGCGGCCAGACGTGGGACCAGTCCATCAACGACGGCAGCCGCAATCTTGTGGTGTGGGAATCGACGGACCTGGTCACCTGGTCACAGCCGTGGCTGCTCAACGTCGCCGGCGCGATCCCCGACGGCCGCAACGCATGGGCACCGGAGGCCATCTGGGACCCCGCCAGCAACGACTACATCCTGTACTGGGCGACGAACAAGCCCCTCAACGGCGCGACGAAGCACCGCATCTACTACGCGCACACCAGCGACTTCCGCTCCATCACCACCCCGCAGATCTACATCGAGCGCCCGGGCAGCCAGGAGATCATCGACACCCAGATCATCGAAATGCCGACAGGCATCGGCGACTACCGCTACGTGCGAGCCTCCGGCGACGGCCAGATCACGCTCGAAGGCAGCAACTCGATCCTCGGGACCTGGACCCACCTCGGCAACCTCTCCGGCATCGGCCTGACCGGCTCACAGGTCGAAGGCCCGATGTGGATGAAGTTCAACGGCAGCGACAAGTGGGCCCTCTACCTCGACCAGTACGCCTCCAGCGGCGGTTACATGCCGGTGCTGACGACCGACCCGTCCAGCCCAGCCACCTACCGGAAGCAGGCCACGGGAAGCTACAACATGGGCGGAACGAAGAAGCGACACGGTTCCATCCTGAACCTGACGGCCGCCGAGGACAGCCGCGTGCAGGCACGCTGGGCCAACACCACGGCCAGCCGCATCCAGTCCTACAACTTCCCAGACCGGTACGTGCGCCACACCAACATGGACGTGCGCATCGACCCCGACGTCAGCCCCGCCGACGACTCCAGGTTCCGGCTGAGGCCCGGCCTCGCGGGCACCGGCACCGTCTCCTTCGAGTCGGTGAACTTCCCCGGATACTTCCTGCGGCACTCCGGCTTCGACTTCCAACTGGCCTACAACGACGGCACCGGCCAGTTCGCGGCAGACGCCACCTTCCGCCAGGTCGCCGGCCTCGCCGACACGTCCTGGTCCTCGTTCCAGTCGTACAACTTCCCCGACCGATACATCCGCCACTACGCCTACGAACTCCGCCTCGACCCGATCACCACCACGACGGCCCGCAGCGACGCCACCTTCCGCGTGACGAACTGACCCGGCCGCCGGGGTGCTCCAGGCACACCACCCCTCCGCCGGCGACATCGAAATCGAGTCCGTTCAGGACTCTGAGGGGACCGAAGGAGTTGCGGAGTCCGCGGGCCTGCAGCATCGGAATCCTTGTTTGGCTCCCTTCGTGGTCGTGCGCCCGCTCCCCTGGTACGAGCGCCGCTCCAGGAAGTGCTGTCCCACTGTGACCAGGGAGACCAGGACCAGGTACCAAGGGCTCGCCACGATCAGGAGCAGCACGACCTGGTAAGTGTTCGCACAGATGTGGGCGACGGCCGAGAGCAGGTCCAGGCCGGAGATGAAGGCGACCAGAGGGGTGGCCTTGAAGAGGTTGATGAACTGGTTGGCCGACGGGGGCGCGATGACGCGCAGGGCCTGTGGGAGGAGCACGTGCCGCATGCCTCTGGCCGCCGGTCATGCCGAGCGACTCGGCCGCCTCTGTCCGGCCCTCCGACGGCGCCGCCGTCATCCAGAACACCTGCGGCGGCCAGACCACCAGCGGAACAGCCGGTCGGGGCAGGAAGAACCTGTGGGCCGGCCGCCGACCTGCGGTAACCCGTCGGCGCACAGCTACTGAGGTTGAACTCGCTCCCGCTCAGCCCGCGAACGCCTTCGCGAACGCCCCCGCCTCCTGATCCACCCCGCTGCAGTCCGTCTTGGCGTCGTCGTTCTCCGCGTTGCCCTCCTCGCACCGCTGGTCGCGGAAGGTGGCCCACATCGACACCCATGCGATCTCCTTCTCCTCGGCGAACGCCCGTACCTGGGCCGCGTCGGAGAGGGTGAACGTCTCGCCGTCGACGTCGTTGACGCCGACCATCGAGGTGAGTGCCATGCCCCGCCAGGCCGCAGCTGTGGACAGCCCGAAGACCTCCTTGAGTTGGGTGTGGGCTGCCTTGGCGGAGGTGAGCGCGTAGCCGCCCATGTCGCCGTCGTAGGACTCGCCGTAGTTCATGGTCATGAGGTTGACCGTGGAGACCTGGACGTCGTGCTGGTTGGCGGACTCCAGCAGGGCCAGGCTGTCCGCCTCCAGGCCGGACGGCATCACCGGGAGGGTGAAGGAAACAGTCAGGTCGTCGCGGGACTTCTGAAGGAGCGCGATCGCCTCGGAGCGCAGGTCCACAGAGTCGGAGTCGGTGAGGTCATCTCCTTCGATGTCGAAGTCGGCCTGTGCGGAGCCGGCTGCGTCCAGCGCCTTGCCATACGCCTCGGCGAGCCCGGCCGCGCTGCCGCAGGTCGCCGCGAGCTCCTTGCCCGAGGCCCCGCCGAAGGAGACGCGCACCGAGGCGCCGTCTTCCTTGAGCCGCTCGATTCGGGACGCGACGGCCGCGTCACCGATGGCGTCCGTGCCGTTCCACTGGGGTGTGCAGCCACTGCCGTCGGATATCACGAAGGCCAGGTTGTACGTCGTCGGGGAGCCCGCGGAGTCGTTGTCGGACGCGTCGGTGGCATTGACGTAGGGGGCGTAGGCGGTGGCCGCCGAGGCATCCCCGCCCGGGGCCGCCGTCGTCTGTTCCGGCGCAGCCGGTGCCCTGTCCGAGGTGCCGTGGGATTCCGCGGAGCACCCCGCGGTGGCCAGCACGAAAAGGCAGGTGAGCCCGGCCGCCGGCTTCAGGAGGCTCCGCATGGCGTATCCACTCACTCTCGTCATTTCTGTCTCAGGACGGAAACAAAAAAACGCTTCCGGAGGGGAAACGTCTCACACTCGCCGGGCCCTAGGGCACACAGTCACCGCACAGAGACTGCATGGACAGAAGCCGTCAAAGGGCATTGTCAGGGCGGACTTTTAAGGTGTTCGACTCTTTTCGCCCCACCTCGCGTCGCGCAGGAATTCTCGAAATCTCTCAGGATAAGGACAGGTTGAGGCGCTTCTCATAGGCCTCTCACAAGAAAGCCAGAGTTTAGGCCACATAAAGACTCCCTAACATCCGGGGAATGCATTCCGAGCCTGCCATCGAAAACCGCGCCGCCGTCCCCGGGCGCGGGCGCCGCCGCAAACGCGGCAACGAGTCCGCCGAAGGACCCGTGTTCGTTGACACCTCCGGTCGCCGTTCCAGGGTGCTGCGCCGGATAGGCCTCCTGGTCGGTGTCGTCTGCCTCGGGTACGCGGTCGTGCTCGGCATGGCGTTCATGGGCATCGGCACCTCGATCAACCCGTCCTCGCTGGTGCCGTTCAGCGGTGGCCGGAACGGCCCCGAAGGCACCGGCCCCGGTGCCGCCGAGCCGCCCGGCGGCTCCGGCACTCCGCCCGCCAAGCCGACCGGAACCCCGCCCACCGGCACCGCCACCGATGCCCCGCCCAGCTCCGCCGCGACCGCGTCCCCCGCCGCGGTCGCCGACTGACGAGAACGCGATACCCCCATGACGACGACACCCTCGCGCGGCCGCCGGCGCGCCCCCTCCCGGATCGAACGGGCCGCGGGCAAGGCCGCGGCCCTGCAGAAACCCCGGGTCATCCTCGCCCTGCTGCTCCTGCTCGCCCTGACCAGCATCATGCTGCTCGACGGCTATCTGCGCGCCGAAGTCGGCGGCGACCAGCGCGTGCGGGAAGGCGCCAGCTCGAGCAAGGTACCCGACAAGATCCTCAACGGCGGTCCCATCGTCACCTTCCGGGGCGGCCAGGCCACGACGATCTCCGTCCCTGACAAGACGATCGCGCTGACCTTCGACGACGGCCCGAACCCGACGTACACGCCCGAGGTGCTCAGGGTCTTGGAGAAGTACGACGTTCCCGCCACGTTCTTCGTGGTCGGGGCGATGGTCTCGCGCTACCCGGGCATCGTGCGAGACATGGTCGAACAGGGCAACGAGGTGGGCATCCACACCTTCACCCACGTCGACCTCTCCTACCAGAGCGGCGCCCGTGTCCGGCGCGAGATGACCCAGACGCAGCTCGCGCTGGCGGGCGCGGCCGGCATCACGACCACGCTGTTCCGGGCGCCGTACTCCTCCGAGACCGACGCCGTTGACAACTACAGCTGGCCCGTCTACAAGCAGCTCGGGGCCGACGGCTACACCAGCGTCTTCGTCGACACCGACAGCGACGACTGGAAGAAACCGGGCGTCACGAAGATCGTCAAGTGGGCCACACCGAAGGGGACTTCGGGCGCATCAGTGCTCATGCACGACGCGGGCGGCGACCGCGAACAGACGATCAAGGCGCTGCCTCAGTACATCGAGAAGATGCGGGCGAAGGGGTACACCTTCACCACCATCAGCGGGGTCATCGAGGCGCGGACCGCCACCGAGCGGCAGGCGGCGCGAACGGGAACAGGAGCCGAAGCAGGAGCCGAGGCGGCGGGCACGACCGGGACGACGAGCGGCGAGCAGTCGGGCGCGACCGGGCCTGAACAACCCGCGGGCCTGCCGACCGGACAGGCCCAGGGCGCTCAGGGGGGCCAGGGCGCGAACGCGTCCCCGCTCCAGGCCGCGCACCGCGAAGCCACCGGAACGACCCTCTACGAGGGCAAGGCGCTCGTCGCGGCCGTGGCCGTCGCGGAGTTGATGGTGCCCACGCTCTCGGTCGGGCTGATGGTCGTGGGCGTCGCGGTCATGGGCCGCTTCGGGATGATGCTGATCCTCGCCCGCCGCCACTACCGGCAGCGCAACAGACGCCGGTTCAGCTGGGGAGCGCCGGTCACCCGGCCGGTGACCGTGATCGTCCCGGCGTACAACGAGAAGGAGTGCATCGCCAACACCCTGGAGTCGCTGGCGCGGAGCACCCACCCGATCGAGATCATCGTGGTCGACGACGGCTCGACGGACGGCACGTCGGAGATCGCGCGGGCGGCGGCCCACGAGCTCGGCATGACGAACGTCCGCGTCATCCGCCAGGACAACGCCGGCAAGCCGGCGGCCCTCAACAACGGTGTGCGCAGCGCCAGCCACGACATCGTCGTCATGATGGACGGCGACACGGTCTTCGAGGCCGACACCGTAGGGCAGTTGGTGCAGCCCTTCGCCGACCCGGCCGTCGGCGCCGTCGCCGGCAACGCCAAGGTCGGCAACCGCGACACCGTCATCGGAGCCTGGCAGCACATCGAGTACGTCATGGGCTTCAACCTCGACCGCCGCATGTACGACCTGCTGCGCTGCATGCCGACCATCCCGGGCGCGATCGGCGCGTTCCGCCGCGAGGCCGTCCTCCAGGTCGGCGGTATGAGCGAGGACACCCTCGCCGAGGACACCGACATCACCATCGCCATGCACCGGCAGGGCTGGCGGGTCGTCTACCAGGAGCACGCACGCGCCTGGACCGAGGCGCCGGGCTCCCTGAAGCAGCTGTGGTCGCAGCGCTACCGCTGGTCCTACGGCACGATGCAGGCCCTGTGGAAGCACCGCAAGTCCCTGACCGACAAGGGACCTTCGGGCCGTTTCGGCCGGGTCGGCATGCCGCTGGTGGTCCTCTTCCAGATCATCACGCCGGTCTTCGCCCCGCTCATCGACGTGTTCACGGTCTACTCGATGGTCTTCGTCGACTTCACCGCGGCGCTGCTGGCGTGGCTGGCGGTGCTCGGCGTCCAGCTGTTCTGCGCGGCGTACGCCTTCCGCCTCGACCGCGAGAAGTACCGCTATCTGCTGATGATGCCGCTCCAGCAGTTGGCCTACCGCCAGATGATGTACCTCGTCCTCATCCACTCCTGCATCACCGCCCTCACCGGCGGCCGCCTGCGCTGGCAGAAGCTGAAGCGGACGGGCGAGGTCGGGACTCCGGCGGGGGTCGGCTGATGGGGGCGCACAGCAAGGGAGCCGTCCGCCCGGGCAGTGCCGGGGACACCGCACCGATGCCCGCGGTGGATTCCGCACTCCGGCCGACGGCCACCGGCCGGGACCGTTACTTCGACACGCTCCGAGCCGTGGCCCTCGTCCGCGTCGTCGCGTACCACACCTTCGGCTGGGCCTGGGCCGGCCTGGTCTTCCCGTCGATGGGGATCATGTTCGGCCTGGCCGGGACCCTGATGGCGAAGTCCCTGGAGCGCCCAGCGCTGACGGTGGTGAAGAGCCGCCTGCGCCGCCTGTTGCCCCCATTCTGGTTCTGGGGTCTCTTCGTGGTCGTCGCGATGCTCGTCCACGGCTGGATGCCGGGCTGGCAGATCGTCTACTGGGTCGTCCCCCTCGGCGACCCGCCGGGCAACGCGTGGGGCGAGCAGGCCTGGGAGATCCTCTGGTACCTGCGGACGTACCTGTGGTTCGTCCTGCTCTCCCCGCTCCTGCTGAAGCTGTTCCGGCTCGCTCCCGTCCCCGTCCTGGTGCTGTCCCTGGGCCCCATCCTGGTTCTGAACTTCGTCTGGTCCGGTCCGGACAACCGGCTCGGCACCGCCCTGTGGGACCTGGCGACGTACCTTTTCTGCTGGATCCTCGGCTTCGCCCACCGCGACGGGGTGCTCCAGCGGATGAAACCGGCCGCTGTGGTGCTCCTCTCGCTCGCGGCCCTGGGTTACGGCGGCTGGTACGCGCTCTCGCACCAGGCCGAGTCCGGTACGTACGACCTCGACGAGAACCCGCTCGCGCAGGCCTTCTGGTCGGCCGGTTTCGTGATGCTCCTGATGTGGGCGAAGGCCCGCTTCCGGATCGACTTCGCCGGACTGACCCGGCTCAAGCGGCTGGACCGGCTCGTGACGGTCTTCAACGCCCGAGCCGTGACGATCTACCTCTGGCACGAGATCGCGCTGATCCTCGCCGTACCGCTGATCGACCAGTTCTGGAAGGTGCCGGCCTTCGAAACGTACCTGCCGCTGGAGAGCCAGTGGTTCATGTTCGGCGTCGGCTGGGTCCTGATCGCCGGGTTCGTCCTGGCATGCGGGTGGGTGGAAGACGTGGCGGCGAGGAAGAAGCCACGGTTCCTCCCCTGAGCGGGTGCCGGCGGCCTACCGCTGCAGCGCATGTTCCCGGTTCCGCTCGGAGACCCCGGGCGCGTACCTGGGGTTGCCGTCGGTGGCGGTGTCGCCCGGCAGATTGATCGGCACTCCTCTCACCAGCGGTGAACAACCCGGATACGCAGCTGCGAGGCCCCGACCGTTGACCGGTCGGGGCCTCCGTGACGGCGTGGCGCGTCTCAGTCGCGTCGACCAGCCCTCCCTGCGCATCGAGGCGTACGCCTGCGACACGGCGAATACTCCGTCCAGCGCATCGTCGGCGCCCGCCGTGCCCTCGCCGACATCTCCGCCGTCCACCCGCGGGCAGCACGCCACCGAAGCCATCCGCCACAGCGGCGGCGACCGGCGCCCACCACCCATGCCAGCCCCCCGACAACGACGGCCGCATACACCGGCCGCGCCGCGCGAGCAACCCGACAGCACCCCGAACACGCCGGTGGCCGGACCCGAAGGCCCGGCCACCGGCAGAAGAGCGGCACCCAAACGTGCTCCCACCACCAACGCCCACGTTCGCCTCGATGCCCATCTCAATGACTGATTCAAGCCACCTGTGCGGTCTTTCGAAGAGCGCCGAGGCCCAACTCTTGCCTGTGCAGCTGCCGCCGCCTCGCCGTGCAACGGCTGGTTCCGCAGTGATTTCGCCGTCGAAGATCGACGATGCCGGAGCCCTTCGCACCAGATGACGACAAGGGGTGGGTGACATGGCCGGCCTGATCAGACGCCAGGAGTATCCGGTGAATGCCGACTACAACGGATGGGCCTTGCAGGACTTCGACGACACGCAAGTTCCTGTGCTGTTCCCTGAGGGTTCGAGAGCGGCACGTTCCTCACTGCCCATCCTGGGCGCCTTGATGTCCACAGTGCCGAGCCCACCCACACCGCGGCCCCGACGGTGGAGGAGGCACGCGGAGCCTGCAGTGTCAAAGAACCTGCGCCCGCATCCATCGCCGAGCAGAGCCGCCACAGGCAGTCATCCCACTGACACGAAACGGAGAGATCGCATCCAGCTCTGTCCTCATCAGGAGTGTGATGGACCTGAGTGGGGGCCGGGTCCCGGGTGATAGGACGTCTCGTCGCGGAACAGGGGGCGGCCGTCCGGGAACGCGGTGGGCACGGGGGCGTAGGCGTTGTGGCCGTAGTCGTGGTCATAGTGATAGCCGGGGGCGTTGGCCGGCTCGGGCCAGGTGGGTGCGGTGGGGGTGCAGGCGTCGTACCGGGGGCTGTGGCCGGGCGGGTTCTGGTATCCCTGGGCCGGGTCCCGGGCGAACTCAGCCTGGGCGAACGCCCCCTCCTGGGTGTCGAACGACAGCGGCAGCCGCAGCTCGCCGGTGTCCATCACCGCGCTGTTCTGCGAGCGGTGCAGTCGTGCGTACGCCCCGCCTCGTGTGAGGAGTTCCTCGTGGCGGCCCGTCTCGACGATGCGGCCCCGGTCCACGACGAGGATGCGGTCGGCGTCGGGGGCGAGGTTGAGGTCGTGGGTGATCATGATGGTCGCGCGGCCGCTCATCAGGCGGCGCAGGGGCTGCACGACACGGCGGGCCGCCATCGCGTCCAGACCCGTCGTGGGCTCGTCCAGCACCAGGACCGGCGCGTCGCGCAGGATCGCGCGGGCGATCGCCAGGCGCTGGAGCTGGCCGCCGGACAGGCGGGCCGAGCTGGGGTCGACCTTGGTGTCGTAGCCGTCGGGGAGCCGGACGATGAAGTCGTGGGCGTCGGCCGCCCTCGCCGCCTCCTCGATCGCCTGGTCACTGGAGCCGGGCCGGCCGCAGGCGATGTTCGCGCGGACCGTGTCGTGCAGGACCAGGGTCTCCTGGGGGAGCAGGGTGACGTACTCGCGCAGGCGGGCCAGCGGGAAGTCGCGCAGGGGGATGCCGTCCAGCAGCAGTTCGCCGGCGTCCGGGTCGTAGAAGCGCAGGAGGAGCTTGGAGACCGTGGACTTGCCGGCGCCGCTCGGACCGGTGATGATCACGAGCTCGCCGGGGTTCACCGTGAAGGAGAGGTCCTTCAGGGCGGGCTTGTCGGTGCCGGGGTAGCCGAAGAAGACGTTGCGCACCTCGACTGTTCCGTCCGGGCGGCCGGTGTCCGTGCCGCGGCGGGGGTCGGTGACCGAGGGCTGCACGTCCAGGATCTCGATGAGCCGCTCGGCGCCCGCAGTGGCCGCCGTGACCGTGAGGCCGAGCTGGGCCAGGCCGCGCACGGGCGGGTAGAGGTAGCCGAGGAAGGCGGCGAAGGCGAGGAGCTGCCCGAGGGTCATGCGGCCGGTGGAGATCTCCCAGGCGCCGATACCGATCACGGCCAGGACGCAGACCGTCTCGATGACCTGCACCAGCTGCTCGTACGCCTCGTTCAGGCGGGTGGAGCGGACCGAGGCGCGGAACCAGGCGGCCGCCTCCTCGTTCAGGCGGCGCCGTTCCGCGTCCCGGCGGTCGTAGGCCTGGGTGAGCACGATGTTGCCGAGGGACTCCGCGACGACGGAGGTGATCGCGCCGTCGGCGACCCGGCCCTCGCGGGAGACGTCCTTGATGGCGCCGGAGAAACGGCGGGCCGCCAGCCAGAACAGGGGGGCCAGGACGAAGGTGGCGGCGGCCAGGTCCCAGCGCAGCCAGAACGCCGCGGCGGCGTAGAAGAGGGCGGAGAAGGCCGCCGAGGCCGCGCCCACCAGGCCGGACACGACCATCGTCTCAATCGCTTCGACATCGCCGGTCAGGCGCGAGAGCAGGTCGCCCTGGCGGTGGCGCTGGAAGAAATGCGGCGGCATCTGCTGGACGTGGTTGAAGACGTGCTCGCGCAGCCGCATCACGAAGCGCTCGGTCGCCCAGGCGGCAAGGGAGTTGCCCGCGTACGCGACGATCGCGCCGACCACTGCGATGCCCAGCCACTTGACCGCCGGGGACCAGAACGCGCCGAGGGAGCCCTTCTCCAGGGCGTTGTCGGTGAGGTCGCCGAACAGGAGGATGGCCTCGGTCTCGGCCAGTGCGGCGAGCACGGTGCAGATGAAGACGACCAGGAGCCAGCGGCGCAGGCCTCTGGTCAGCGGCCAGAAACGACGGAATGCGGTTCGTGCAGGGATGGTGGGCGTGTCCTCGTATTCGAGCTCGTCGCCCTCGTCGTCACCTATATCCATGTCAGACTCCCTCCGCTTTCCCATCTCCCGGTTCTTTTGAATTCAGGAATGCACAAAAGGGGGTCGACGGCGCACCATCGACCCCCTTTTGCTCAGCGCCGGATCAGTGGCCCTGGCCGGGCAGCGGCTTGGGAAGCGGCTTGTGGGCGTGCTTCTTGGGCTTCGGCTTCGGCGGCGGGGGAAGCTGCTTCGACTTGGGCTTCGGGGGCAGCGGGGCAAGCTTCTTGAAGCTCATTCCAACTCCTAAGTGCTTTGTAGTTCCGTCGTTCGCGGGATTCCGCGTCCGGATCCCGACATCGAGAAACCTACACACTTCTCGTGCTGCCGAACGGCAAAAATGGCAAAGGAGCACTGTGAACTCCCTGTCAGCACCTATGAGTTACTTGGAGAGCTGTGGAGTTCCTTTGAGAGGCCGGGGTTTCTTTGAGAATCCTGAGGGTGTGCCCTCGGCGGTGGTTCAACGGCGGGCCATGGAGACGTCCAGCGCCTTGTGCAGCAGCCGGTTCAGCGGGAAGTCCCACTCGCCGAGGCCGAGAAGGCGCGCATCTACGAAGGCTGCCCGCACAGCGGGTGTCAGGGGATCGCGACCGGCTCGGGCGCTTCGGCCGGGGTGTCGGTGATGCCCAGACGCAGGTGCTCGACGTGATACGGGGCCTGGTCGAGCAGAGTGTCATCGGGCGTGGCGGCGCCGGAGGGGGAGGCCGTGCCTACGCCTCACGGTCGCGGTGTCGGTATTGCAGTCCCATGAAAACGCCGGAGGCTGCGTGTCCGCCCCGCCTCCCGGTCAGCCGGACTGGCGCACCGGCTCCGATGCGTCCCGTCGTGCGTACGCCGCCCAGTCAACGATCGGTACTGCCGCGCCGGCGGCCTCAGTGCCCCGGCAGGGGGCGTGATGCCTGCGGGCGATGCCGTCCAGGTCGAGGTGAGAGCCGAAGGCGGGGTGCGCCGCCAGCCGTCGTGCCTACGCCCACAGACGGGGATGGCCGGCGATCCGGTCAACCGCGGCGGCGTCCAGGTGGTGGCGGTCCACGGTGTCCAGCTGCACCAGCGTCACCCACAACTGCACAACCGGCTCGGCGTCGTCGGCGATCACGTGGGTCATCGCGGTCTGCCGGCGCCGGCGAAGGGGACCTGCGCGGAGGGGGTTCCCTGCTTGCCGAAGGGGTGCTGCCACAGGCCCTGCGCCTGAAGCCTCGGCAGGACGCCCTCGCCGAACCAGTACGCCTCCTCCAGGTGCGGATAGCCGGAGAGGATGAACTCCTCGATGCCCAGATCGGCGTACTCCTTGATCCGCTCGGCGACCTCGTCGTGGCTGCCGACCAGGGCGGTGCCCGCACCGCCGCGTACCAGGCCGATGCCGGCCCACAGGTTGGGGTGGATCTCCAGCCGGTCCCGGCTGCCGCCGCCGTGCAGGGCGAGCATGCGCTGCTGTCCCTCGGACTCGCTGCGGGCGAGCCCGGCCTGCACGGACGCCACGATGTCGGAGTCGAAGCCGTCGAGGAGCCGGTTCGCCTCCGCCCAGGCCTGCTCGGAGGTGTCCCGGGTGATGACGTGCAGCCGGATGCCGAAGCGGAGGGTGCGGCCCTCCGTCGCCGCCAGCGACCGGATCCAGGCGATCTTCTCGGCTACGGCGGCAGGCGGTTCACCCCAGGTGAGGTAGGTGTCGACGTACCGGGCGGCGACCTCCCCCGCCGCGGGCGAGGAGCCGCCGAAGTACACCTCGGGAACCGGGTCGGGCAGCCGGGCCAGCGTGGCGTCCTCCACGCGCAGGTGCTCACCGTCCAGGTCGACGCTCTTTCCCTCCCACAGTCCTCGTACGATCTGCAGGAATTCGCCGGTACGGCGGTAACGGTCGTCCTTGTCGAGGAAGTCGCCGTAGGCACGCTGCTCGTGGCCCTCGCCACCGGTGACGACGTTGAGGAGCAGCCGTCCGCCGGTCTGCCGCTGGAAAGTGGACGCCATCTGCGCGGCGAGCGTGGGCGAGACGAAGCCGGGCCGGAAAGCGACGAGGAACTTAAGGCGTTCGGTGTTCTGGCTGACCATGGCGGTGGTCAGCCAGGCGTCCTCGCACCAGGCGCCGGTAGGCGTGAGCGCGCCGACAAAGCCCAGGTCCTCGGCGGCGCGGGCGATCTGGCTGAGGTAGGCGACCGTGGGCGGCCGGTCCCGGCCGAAAGCGGTGGCGGGGGTGCCGTGGCCGCCGCCGACGACGTGGCGGCTGTCGCCGTTGGTGGGCAGGAACCAGTGGAAGGTGAGGGACACGTGGGGCTCCGATCAGGGTTGTTCGTCAGAGGAGGCCGTGTCGGGGCGGCCTGGTCCCGTTCAGGACGTGGCGGCCGATGTGCTGGACCTTCCAGCGGGCCGGGTCGTGCAGGGTGTGGGTGCGGGCGTCGCGCCAGTGGCGGTGCAGGCCCAGGGAGTCGAGCGCCGCTCGGGTTCCGGAGACTTCGAAGAGGGCACTGCCGACCTCCACGGCGGCCTTCGCCGCCGTCACCTTGGCGGCGGCGACCGCGATCGACGCCTCGGCGGCCGAGTCGTCGGTGAGGTCGGCGCGGGCGGCGTCCACGGACCTCGCCGCGGCGGCGAGCAGAGCGTCGGCGGCACGTACCCGGATCGCCAGCTCGCCGAAACGCTGGATCAGCAGCGGATCCTCTGCGGCGGTGTCGAACCCGCTCTCGAACCAGGGGCGGCTCTTCGTGTGGACGAACTCCACGGCCTCGGCGAGCGCTCCGGAGGCGATCCCGGCGTCGATGGCGGCATGCAGCAACTGGGCCACGGCGCCATGGAGTTGAGGGCCCTGGAAAGTGAGGTGGTGCGGCAGGACCCGGTCGGCGGGGACGGGCACCGACTCCAGGCGGACGGTTCCGCTGGCGGTCGTGCGCTGTCCCATGCCGTCCCAGTCGTCCACGACCGTGAGGCCGGGCGCGTCGCGCGGTACGTACGCCACGTGCAGGGTGTCGTCGCCGGCGCGGGCGAGGACCGGGATCCAGTGGGCGAACAGCGCGCCGGTGGAGTAGTGCTTGAGGCCGTCGAGGACGTACGTCCCGTCCGGGCGCCGCACGAGCCGGGTCCTGATGTCCTGGACGTGCTTGGTGCCCGCCTCGGACTGCGCGTTGCCGAACCTCCTGCCGCCCAGCACCTCGCCGAAGAAGAACTTCTGCTGTTCCCGCGTCCCTTGCCGGCGCAGCACGCTGACGTACACGAAGTGGCTCTGCGGGATCTGGGCGAGGCTGGCGTCGGCAGCGGCCAGCAGCCGGAAGATCTCGGCGAGAGTCTCCGCACGGACGTCCGCGCCGCCGAACTCCTCGGGCACCGTCACACCGAGCAGCCCAGAGGCGGACAGCCGCTCCACCTCCGCGTGCGGGAGCCTGCGCAGCGCGTCCCGCTCGGTGGCCTCTTCCCGGAATTCGGCGGCCAGTTCGGCGGCGACGGCGAGGGCCTCGTCGTCGCTGCCGATCATGGTCACTGCGCTCATCCGGTGACCGCCAGCAGGGTCGGGCGGCCCCCGAGGGCGAGCGAGAACTGGTCGGTGACCTGGGCCAGGGCCCCGGCAGCTCCGGGCGCAACGGTCAGGGTGCCGTCGTCGTCCACGGTGATGTCCTTGTCGAGGGTGAACCAGCCCGGCGTGATGTGGGCGGCGCCCATGGAGTTCAGTACGGGGCGCAGGGCGTAGTCGATGGCCAGGACGTGGGCGGTGGTGCCACCGGTGGCCAGCGGGAGGACGGTCTTGCCCGCGAGCGCGTACTGCGGGAGCAGGTCGAGCAGGGCCTTGAGCAGGCCGGAGTAGGCGGCCTTGTAGACGGGCGTGCCGATCACGATGCCGTCCGCGCGTTCGAACAGGGCGGTGGCCTCGACGATCGCCGTATGCCGGAAGTCGGCGTGCAGCAGGGCCTCGGGCGGGAGCGTGCGGACGTCGAACGGGATCACGTCGTGCCCCTGGGCCCTGAGCCGGTCGTCCAGGTGGCGCAGCAGCCGGGCGGTGCGGGAGGTGGCGGAGGGGCTTCCGGAGACGGACAGGATGGTGGCCATCGGAGGACCTTTCAGGAGTACCAGGTGGGCTGCGGCAGTTCGCCCGTGAGGACGTGGCGGCCGATCTCGCGGCGCTTGTAGGCCACCGGGTCGTGAAGCGTGTGGGTGCGGACGTTGCGCCAGAAGCGGTCGAGGCCCTCGGCGGAGGCGGTGGCGCGGGCGCCGGTCACCTCGAAGATCCGGTTGGTGACCTCCAGGGCCACGTCGGTGGCGCGGGCCTTCACCGCGGCCACCCGCACCTCGAACTCGCCGCGGGCCTGCTCGGTGACCGCGTCCGGGGCGTCGTGCAGCTTCTGGCCCTCGACGGCCACGGCGTCGGCCAGCGCTTCGACGGCCCACAGCTTGGCGGTGAGGTCGCCGTAGGTGTCGATGACGTACGGCTCGTCCACCGCGTGTTCCTGACCGCCGTGCAGCCAGGCGCGGGACTTGGTCCGGGTGTAGGTGACGGCGGTCTCCAGGGCGCCGGCGGCGATGCCGAGGTAGAAGTTGACGAAGACGAGCTGGATGGTGGGCACGTTCAGGGTGTTGTAGATGCGCGGCTGGAACTGCTTGTCCACGTAGCCCGCCGCGGCCGACCAGGGGACGCGTACGGCGTCAATGGTGACGCCGCCGCTCTCGGTCAGGCGCTGGCCGATGTTGTCCCAGTCGTCGTGGAAGACCAAGCCCTCGCTGTCGGACGGGACAATGGCGAAGACGTGGTCGTCGGTGCCCTCCAGGACGCCTTCGAGGACGGTGACGTCGGAGACCTTGCTGCCGGTGGAGAAGGACTTGCGTCCGGTGAAGGTGAGGGTGTCGCCCTCGTCCTTCACCGTCACGTCCTCGTCGCGCGGATTGACCGCGCCGCCGAAGAACCACTGATTGCGGGCGGCCTCGGCCTCCACGTGCTCCCACTGTTCGCGGGTGGCGACCAGACGGGCGGCCCAGTTCCACAGGTAGTGGTAGCCGAGCAGCTGGCCGATGGAGCCGTCGGCCTTGGCGACCTCGCGGACGACGCGGTAGGCGGTGGGCCACTCCTGGCCCGCGCCTCCGTGCTCGACGGGGCCGAGGAGGGTGACCAGGCCGGAGTCCTTCAGCAGCTGGACCTCGGCGTACGGGGTGGCCGCGGCCTTGTCGCGGGCGACGGCGTCGGTGGCGAGGACGGCGGCGACCTCTGCGGCGCGGGCGATCCAGTCCTGGGCGGTCCTCGGGGCGGGGGCGGTCTTCCAGTCGGCCGGTGCGGCGGTGCTCATGGTGAAGTCCTTTCGTCTTGGGTGCGGATGCGGGTGCGGGTGCGGTCAGGCGCGGGCGGCGGCGACGGGCTCCGACTCGGCCTCCTGTGCCTCCAGTTCGCGTATGAGAGGGAGCACGCGCTTGCCGAAGTACTCGACCTCCTCCAGGTAGTGCAGGAAGCCGAGAAGGAAGAGGTCGACGCCGAGCCGCTTGTAGGCGACGATCCGCTCGGCGATCTGCTCGGGCGTGCCGATCAGGCCCGTACGGAAGCCGTCGTTGTACTGGACCAGGTCCTCGAAGCTGGAGTCCTGCCACATGCCCTTGCCGTCGGCGGTGGACGGACCGGCCTGCTGGACGGCGTCGCGGAAGCCGTGGACGGCCTCGGTGTTGGCCTTGGCGACGATCTCGCGGAGCGTGTCGCGGGCCTCGGCCTCGGTGTCGCGGGCAATGAGGAAACCGTTGAGGCCGAACTTCGGTGCCGCACGGCCCACTCGGGCGGCCGAGGCGCGGACGTCGCTGATCTGCTCGGTGACGCCGTCGAAGTCCTTGCCGTTGCTGAAGTACCAGTCGGAGACGCGGCCCGCCATGGCGCGGGCGGCGGTGGAGTTGCCGCCCTGGAAGATCTCCGGATGCGGTCGTTCGGGTGTGTTGAGCGGCTTGGGCTTGAGGGAGAAGTCGCGCACCCGGTAGAAGTCACCGGCGAGTTCGGCGTGGTCCTCGGTCCAGATGGTGCGCAGGGCCGTGATGAACTCCTCCGCGCGCCGGTAGCGTTCGTCGTGCTCCAGCCACGGCTCGCCGAGGGCGGTGAACTCGCCCTTGAACCAGCCGCTGACGACGTTGACGGCGAAGCGGCCGTTCGACAGGTGGTCGGCGGTGGCGCCGAGTTTGGCGAGGACGCCGGGGTGCCACAGGCCGGGGTGGACGGCGGCGATGACCTTGAGCCGCTGGGTGGCGAGCAGCAGGGCGAGGCTGAAGCTGGTCGACTCGTGCTGGAACTCGGCGCCGTAGCTGGCCATGTAGCGGACCTGGCTGAGGGCGTAGTCGAAGCCGTTGTTCTCGGCGAGGACGGCGAGTTCGCGGTTGTAGTCGTAGCCCCAGTCGGTCCGCTGCTCGATGGTGCTGGTGACCAGGCCGCCGCTGACGTTCGGCACCCAGTAGGCGAAGCGGAGGGGGTCGGATCCGGGCGGTTCGGACATAGAGAACTCCTGGTGACAGGCGTGCAAGAGAGCGCATGCGAAATGCGCGTGCGGTGACAGGGAAACGTGTTCGGTGACCGGGATTCAGGCGTGCGGGCGGGCGCACTGTTCCCGGGAATGTCGAAATCACTACGGAAAACGGCCGGCGGCGGAATGCACGAGAGGTGATCGGCGCGAGTGCGAGGATTTCTCTCGGGGGCTCAGCCGGTGCGCTCAGGCCCGACAGCGACAGCAGGAGCTGGAGACACGCGCGAGGTCGACGTGGCGTCGACGCGTGAGGTCCTGTCGCTTCATGTCACCGATAGAACCAGTGGAGAGTCCTGCCGGTCAAGAATTCCTGGCCGTGATTCCACATCCTGAGAGTCGGTATTCACGAGGTTGTGACAGGGTTTCCCTTGAACCCGGCGGGGGACGGGCGCCAGTCTCCTGTCATGCGCATCGAACAGCTGGAATACATCGCCGCTGTCACCCGGTTCGGTTCGCTGAGGCGCGCCGCGGAGGAACTGCATCTGTCCCAGCCCGCGCTCAGCGAGACCGTCCGCAATCTGGAGCGCGAGCTGAGCGTGGATCTGCTGGAGCGCAAGCGGTCCGGGGCGAAGATCAGCGACGAGGGCCGGGAGCTGCTGCCGCACATCATGAGTGTGCTGGACGCGGTCGACCGGTTGCGCGGTGCGGCCGACGAGCAGCACCGCATCAGCCGCATGGTCCGGCTCGGCACGGTCAACACGGCCACTGTCCCGCTGGTCATTCCGACCGTGCGTGAGTTCCGGGCCGCGCACCCGGTCACGCAGGTCGAGCTGGTGGGCGCGCAGCAGAGCGAGATCCACCGTGGGCTGCTGGAGGGCGCGTTCGACCTGGGGCTGGTGAACTACCTCCGGGGCGACGACATGCCGCCCGGCTTCGAGACCACCGAGCTCCTGCGCGGCCGCCCCGTGGTGTGCGTGCGCCCTGACAGTCCGCTGGCGGCCCTGGACGCGGTGGACACGGACAGCCTCCTGGCCGAGCCGCTGGTCGGCATGCGGTCCGGCTATGTCATGCATCGCTTCCTGCACCGTCTGCTCCGTGGCCGGACACCGGTCTTCTCGTATTCCACCGACGGCGCGGAGATGGGCAAGCTGATGGTCGCCGAGGGACTGGGGGCCACGGTGCTGCCGGACTTCAGCGTCGTCGGCGACCCGCTGGAGCGCCGGGGCGCGATCACGGTGCGGCCGCTCGCGGGGGACGGAACCGAGGTGCTGCTGGTCCTGCAGCGCCGGCATTCCGGTTCCGTCCCACGGGCCGTCCGCGATCTGCATGAGCTGTTCGTGCGCAACGCCCGTGCGTACCGAGCCGCTTCGTGATGGAGGTCCTGTGCCTCAGCTGTTCGCCAGCTCTCCGAGCAGCTTCCAGGTACGGCGTTGGTCCGCCTCACCTTCCAGGTCGGTCGCGGTGAACACTGCCACCCTCTCCGTACTGGACGACCGGTGGGCGGGCGATGCCGAGCACCGTGCCCGGCCCGGAGGGGAGTTCGGTGCGAGCAGCACGCGGTCCGCGCAGTGCACCGGCCTGGCGTACGGATATGACGGGCACGCAATTCGTTCGCCGGGGTGGCAAGCACCTCCCGCAGCAGGTGACGGAGGAATGATCCCGTGCTCATCGTCATGGGCGGCCTGCCCGGCGCTGGGAAGACCGCGCTCGCCCGTCTCCTGGCGGCCCGGATCGGCGCGGTGCACCTGCGGGTCGACACGATCGAGCAGGCGATCGTCCGTTCCGGGGTTGCCCGGCACCCGGTCGGTCCCGTGGGGTACGCCGTCGGCTGTGCCCTGACCGGTGAACATCTACGGCAGGGGCTCACCGTGATCGCGGAATCCGTCAATCCGCTGAGCGTGACGCGCGACGCCTGGCGTGCCGGCGCCCTCGGTGCGGGTGTGCCGGTCGTCGAGGTGGAGGTGACGTGCTCCGATCCGGCGGAGCACCGGCGCCGCGTGACCTCGTGGCCGGTCGACATTCCGGATCTGCCCCTGCCGGACTGGCAGCAGGTCGTCGATCGGGAGTACGAGCCATGGGACCGCGAGCGCGTCGTCGTCGACACCGCGGGACAGAGCCCGCAGCCGTCACTGGCTGTGCTCCTGCGTGGCCTCGAACCGCGCTGACCGAGACGTGGCGGCTGCGCGGCGCGCGGCCTCGAAGAAGTCACCCCCGGCGGCGCCATTCCTCGGCGAGCAGTTCATACGAATGGACCCGGTCGGCGTGGTCGTGAGTGATCGTCGTGATGAGCAACTCGTCGGCGTCGGTGGCCTCCTGGAGTTGTTCCAGCTGGTCGGCCACCCGGGCCGGTGAGCCGACGAACTGGGTGTCGATGCGGTCCTGTACGAGGTCCCGGTCCGCGTCGCTCCACGCGTGGGCGCGCGCCTCCTCGGGTGTCGGGAACTCGATGGCGCCCTCGGCGGTGCGGATGCTGCGGACCCACAGGCCGTAGCCGGTGGCGAGTTCCCGGGCGGTCGCGTCGTCCTCGGCGACGACGACGTCGGCGGAGACACTGACGTACGGCTTGTCGAGGAACTCGGAGGGCTGGAAGAAGGAGCGGTAACCCTCCACCGCCTCCAGCACCGTGGCCGGGCTGACGTGGTAGTTGGCGGCGAAGCGCAGGCCCCTGGCACCCGCGACCTCGGCGCTCTGGCCGCCGCTGCTGCCCAGGATCCACACCTCCACGTCGGCGCCCTCGCCCGGCACGACGTGCACCTCGATGCCCTCCGGGGAGCGGTAGGTGCCGGCGAGCAGCGCGAGGATGTCGTCGATCTGCTCGGCGTAGTCCTGCGGCTCGGCACCCGGGAGCAGGAGCAGCTTGCGCTGCAGTGCCACGCGAGGTGAGCCGAGCAGGTGCTCGAAGGAGAAGCGGGGCGGGATCAGCAGGCCGTTCGGGGCGCGGCCGTCGTCGACCGGAGTGGCCGTCGGCATGGTCGTCTTCTCCCCCGGCGGGCGGCCGCCCGAGCGGCCCAGGCCCAGGTCGAGGCGGCCGGGGTGCAGGGCGTCGACCAGGCCGAACTCCTCGACCGTGGACAGCGCGGTGCGGTGTCCGAGCTGCACAGCACCTGAGCCGAGTCGGATCGTGGAGGTCGCGGCGGCGGTCAGGGCGAGGACGACCGCCGGGGACGTACCCGCCACGCCCGGGTTGAGGTGGTGCTCGGCGAACCAGTAGCGGGCGTAGCCGAGCCGCTCGGCCTGCTGGGCGAGGTCGATCGAGTTGCGCAGGGCGTCCGCGGCCGTCGACCCGGACGGGATCGGGACGAGGTCGAGGACGCCGAGGGCGATGTCAGACACGGGCGGACTCCTGAGTGAGGGGCGGCGCCGGAAACACGGGGCCCCACGCGAACGGCGGGTCCGGGATCTCGCGGCGCAGCACGGGTGCGACCTGGGACTGAAACAGCTCAAGGGATGCGCGGTGCTGGGCATCCGTCAACCCGCCTGCGTCGGCGTGCAGATGGAGCACGGTGTGGCCGAACTGCTCGTGGTAGCGGTGCACCTTGTCGATGACCTGTTGCGGGCTGCCGACCAGGGCGGAGCTGCGTTCGACGAAGTCCTCCAGGTCCTCGAAGACAACGGGCAGCCCCGCCTGCTTGTAGAAGGCCAGATCGGCTTCGAAGACCGGCCGGTAGGCGGCCAGCGCCTCCTGGGAGGTCGGCGCCACGTGGATGCCCGCCGTGCCGGCGCCGATCGCGATGTCAGCCGGGTCGTGGCCGTAGTACTCCCAGCGCTCGCGGTAATGGCGGATCAACTCGGCATAGGGCTCCATGGGGTTGGTGACGTTCGCGGAGAACAGCGGGTCGCCGTAGCGGGCGGCGAGGTCGACCGACTCCTTGCTGGTGGCGCTGCCGTGCCAGACCCGGATGGGTTGCTGGAAGGGCCGGGGCCACACCTCGGCGTCCGTCAGCGGCGGGCGGAAGCGGGTCTGCGCGGTGACCTTGTCCTGGCGCCAGATCTGCCGGAAGACCTCATAGCTCTCGGCGTTGCGGTCCCACTGGTCCTCGGGCGTGACGTGGAACAGCTCGCGCTGGGCGGCGCCGTTGCCCTTGCCGATGATCAAGTCCAGCCGGCCCTCGGAGAGGTGGTCGAGAGTGGCGTAGTCCTCGTAGGCGCGCACCGGGTCGAGCAGACTCAAGGTCGTCACGGCGGTGAAGAGACGGATGCGTTTCGTCAGCGCGGCCACATGGCTCAGTACCACGGTCGGCGAGGACGAGATGAACGGCCGCTCGTGCCGCTCCCCCACCCCGAAGCCGTCGAAGCCCAGCTCCTCGGCCAGCACGGCGTTGTCGAGGACCTCACGGTAACGCTCATGGGTCGGCTTCTGTACGCCGGTGACCGGGTCCGGGCGGTGCACGATCAGGGTGATGGCGATGAACTTCACGACGCCACCCGCTCGCCGCGGCTGCCGTCCGGGTGCGCCAGACCCAGGTGGTCCCGCAGAGTCGTGCCCTCGTACTCCGTGCGGAACACACCCCGCTCCTGAAGCAGCGGGACCACCTTGTCGACGAACTCGTCCAGGCCGCTCGGGGTGATGTGCGGGACGAGGATGAAGCCGTCGCTCGCGTCGGCCTGGACGTAGTCGTTGATGGTGCTGGCGATGGTGGCCGGGGAGCCGACGAAGTTCTGACGATTGCCGGTATTGATGACCAGGTCGTGGATGGACCACTTGTTGGCGGCGGCCAGTTCGCGCCACTCGCGGGCGGTGGCCAGCGGGTCTCGGTACATGCGGACCTGGGCGCGGCCCTTGGAGATGTGGTTGTCGCTGACGTCGGGGTCGATGTCAGGGAGGGGCCCTTCCGGATCGTACGCCGACAGGTCCCGGTTCCAGACGAACTCCAGGTGTTTGATAGCGGTGGCCCCGCTGACCTGCTGCCTGCGCACCTCGTGGGCCAGTTCCTCGGCGTCCGCGTCGGTGTCGGCGAGGGCGAAGGTCGCGGCGGGCAGGATGAGCAACTGGTCGGGGTGGCGGCCGTACTTGGCCAGGCGGGACTTCACGTCCCGGTAGAAGACCTGGCCCGCCTCGAGGGTGCCGTACCGGCTGAAGATGGCGTCCGCTTCCGCGGCGGCGAACTCGCGGCCCTCGTCGGAGTCGCCGGCCTGGAAGATGACCGGGCGGCCCTGCGGGGAGCGGGGTACGTTGAACTGCCCGTGGATGTCGAAGTGCTGTCCGGTGTGGACGAAGGCGCCGGCCTTGGCGTCCCGCAGGAAGGTGCCGGTGGCCTGGTCGGCGAGGATCTCGTCACCGTGCCAGGAGTCGAAGAGCTCGTTCGCCGTGGCCAGGAACTCCTTCGCCCGGGAGTAGCGCTCCTCCTGCGGCAGGAAGCCGCCGCGGCGGAAGTTCTCGCCGGTGAAGGCGTCCCAGGAGGTGACGACGTTCCACGCCGAGCGGCCGCCGGAGAGGTGGTCGAGGCTGGCGAACTGGCGGGCCACCTCGTAGGGCTCGTTGAAGGTGGAGTTGATGGTGCCGGTCAGGCCGAGGTGCTCGGTGACGGCGGCGAGCGCGGCCAGCACGGTGAAGGTGTCCGGGCGGCCGACGACGTCCAAGTCGTAGATCCGCCCGCCCTGTTCCCGGAGCCTGAGGCCCTCGGCGAGGAACAGGAAGTCGAACTTGGCGCGTTCGGCGGTCCGCGCGAAGTGCGCGAAGGAGCTGAACTCAATGTGGCTGCCGGCGCGTGGGTCGCTCCAGACGGTGGTGTTGTTGACGCCGGGGAAGTGGGCGGCCAGGTGGATCTGCTTCAGCGGCTTGCTCATGGTCGTGGACGTCCCTCGGCTCAGGCGGTGGCGGCAGCGGCGTAGCGGTTGGCAGGGCGGGCCAAGCCCAGCAGGCCGCGCAGGGTGTCGGCCTCGTAGGTGTGTCGGAAGGCGCCCCGGCGCTGGAGTTCGGGGATCAGAACCCGGGTGATCGCCGGGAGTTCGTGGCCGGCGACGGCGGGCCGCAGCCGGAAGCCGGTCAGCCCGGCGCTCTGCAACTCCTGTAGCAAATCCGCGAGTTGGACGGGCGTGCCGGTGAAGATCAGGGCGTCGCTCGCATACGGCTGGCCCGCGAGCGCGTCGAGCCGTTCCCGGCGTGCCCGCGCGGCGGCCGGGTCGGCGTCGAGGAAGACCACCAGGTCGCCGAAGATGTGCAGCGGGTCGGCGGCCCGACCGGCGGCGCTCTGCTCGGCACGAATCTGACCGACGATCGCGCGGGCCTCGTCGGCGTCGTGCGGCGTGACGTAGCCGATGTCGGCGGCGCGGGCGACGAGCCGGTACGGGACGGTGTCGTGGGCGAGCGCGCTGACGATCGGCTGGCCCTGCGGCGGGCGGGGTGTGATGGAAGGGCCCTTGACGCTGAAGTGCCTGCCCTCGAAGTCGATGTAGTGCAGCTTGTCACGGTCGATGAAGCGGCCGGTGGCGGCGTCCCGGATCTCGGCGTCGTCCTCCCAGCTGTCCCAGAGGCGGCGCGCCACCTCCACGTGATCGGCGGCCTCGTCGAAGAGGTCGGTGACCAACTCCCGTGTGTCCGGATGGTCGTAGGCCTGGATACGCGGGATCGTACGGCGGCCGAAGTGGGAAGCCTCGTTGGGGCGGGCGGTGATCTGCACGCGCAGACCGGCGCGGCCGGTGCTGACGTAGTCGAGGGTGGCGATCGCCTTGGAGATGTGGAACGGCTCCGTGTGGGTGGCGACCACCGTCGGCACCAGTCCTATGTGCCGGGTCAGCGGTGCCACGCGGGAAGCGATGAGGACGGCGTCCAGACGACCGCGCACCTGGTCGGTGCGCTCGTCCGGGTCCAGGAAGTGGGACGACTGGAGGCCGAGGCCGTCCTCGATGGTCACGAAGTCGAGGAGCCCGCGCTCGGCCTCCGCGACCAGGTCGGCCCAGTACGCGGCGGTGAACAGATCCCGGGGCCGGGCCACCGGCTCGCGCCAGGAGGCGGGATGCCAGCCGGTGCCGTCCAGGGCGACGGCAAGGTGCAGGGAAGAAGCAGGTGTTGAGGACACGAGTGGAGTGCCTTCCTCGAGGTCCGTGACGAGAACGCCTGCCCTCGCACAGGCTGGGCACGGCGGTTGAGGGAAGGGTCAGGAGCAACAGAGCGCGCCGGCCACGCGCTGGAGGTCGATGTGCGGCCGGGAGTGGAGGTGCACGGCGTGGAATGTGTGCGTCACGTCCGCGACCTCCCTCCACCGCTCCGAAGTGCCCATATCGTCGTGAGTCACAACAGCCTGGGTCCACGGTGTGTTCCCGGCGTGCGCACCTGAAGGATCGCCGATCGGCGGCACAGGGTGAAGCCGATCGACTCGTACAGCCGAATCGCCCTCGTGTTGGTAGCGGCGGCGGGCAGGAAAGGGATGTCACCACGGTCGCGGATACCCGCCGCGACGGCACGTACGAGTCAGGTCGCCAGGCCGCGGCCATGGTGCGCTGGGTCGGTGCAGACAGCGCTGATCTCCGTCCAGACCGGGCACGCGTAGCCTCCGGGGGGACCCCCATCTCGCTTCGCTCGGCGAAGTGGACGTGCGGGCCGGCCAGCGCGGCCCAGACAGCGTTGTCCAGAACGCGCGTGCTCGGGAGGACCAGGGCTTCGCCACCACGAGCGTCGATCGGATGTGACATGGGGGGAATCCTCAACGGTCGAAGACGGTGCGGGGCGGTCGCGCCTCGCACAGGGGCGGTTGAGGGCGCGGAGGCCATGCGTCTCCACGCCCTGGACCGGCTACTTGTTGGTCTTGGGCAGGCCGAGGGGGTTGATCTCCGACTTGGTCACCGCCTCGTCGGACAGGCCCCAGCGCTTCAGCACCTTCGCGTACGTCCCGTTCTCGATGACGTGGTTGAGGGCGTCGGCGAGCGGCTTGACGAGGCCGCTGTCCTTCTTGGTCGTGGCCGCGATGAGGCCCTGGAGGGTGGCGCCGGCGCCGGAGTAGGTGCCGACGACCTCGGTCCTCCCGGTGGTGGCCGCGTGGTAGGCGGCGGTCGGGTTGGGGCCGAGGTAGAGGTCGATGCGGCCGGACTGGAGGGCGAGATAGGTGTCGCTGTCGTTCTGGTAGTACTTGATGTTCACCGGCTTCCGGCCGGCCTTCTCGTTCTCCTTGCTCCACTCGATGAGCAGCTTCTCCTGGTTGGTGCCGCTGCCCACCGCGACCGTCCTGCCCGCCACGTCCTCGGGCCCGGTGACCTTCAGTCCGCTGCCCCTCTTCGCCTCGAAGCCCAGGTTGTCCTCGCGGTAGGTGGCGAAGTCGTACTTCTCCTTGCGTTCCTCGGTGACCGTGATGTTGCTGAAGCCGACGTCGTACTTGGCGCTGTCCAGGCCGACGAAGATGTTCTCCCAGGAGACCGTGTTGATGTGCAGCTTGAGGCCGAGCACGTCGGCGACCAGAGAGGCAATGTCGGGCTCGACGCCGATGACGGTCTTGTTGTCGGTGGCGAAGAAGGTCAGGGGCGCAGCGGAGCCTGACGAGTCGACGATCTCCAGGGTGCCTCTCTTACGGATCTTCTCCGGGACCTCGGCGGCTATGGAGTCGACCTTGTCGGTAGCGATGCGGTTCTGGTCGGGACTGATGTTGATCTTCGTCTTGCTGTCCGACGTGGCCGCGACCTCGGTCGTGCCGCCGTCGTCGGGGTTGCTGCACGCGGCAAGGACGAGGGCGGTGGCGAGTCCGAGCGCGGCTGCGGCGGTGCGGCGGGTGATCGAGGCTGACATGGTCGTGCTCCTTGCTTGCGGAAAGGGGTGAGGGTTGGTCAGAGGACCTTGGAGAGGAAGGCGCGGGTTCGCTCGTGTTGCGGGTCGTCCAGGACGGCCGCGGGCGGGCCCTGCTCCACGACGACACCGCCGTCCATGAACACCACCCTGTCGGCGACCTCGCGGGCGAAGCCGATCTCGTGGGTCACAACGATCATGGTGGTTCCGGTGCGGGCCAGGTCCTTGATGACGTCGAGGACTTCGCCGACCAGTTCCGGGTCGAGCGCCGAGGTGGGCTCGTCGAAGAGCAGCACCTTGGGTTCGAGGGCGAGCGCGCGGGCGATGGCCACGCGCTGCTGCTGGCCGCCGGAGAGCTGCCGGGGGTATGCGTCGGCCTTGTCGGCCAGGCCGACCCTGTCGAGGAGCCGGCGGGCTGTCTCCTCCGCTGCCCTGCGCGGGCGGCGCAGTGCGGAGACGGGCGCCTCGATCAGGTTCTCCAGCACGGTCAGATGTGGAAAGAGGTTGAAGTTCTGGAAGACGAACCCGATGTGGGTGCGCTGCTTCAGAACGTCCTTCTCCTTCAGTTCGTGCAGCTTGCTCCCGGATCGGCGGTAGCCGATGAGTTCACCGTCGATGCTGATCCAGCCGCGGTCGACCTTCTCCAGGTGGTTGATGGTGCGCAGCAGCGTGGACTTTCCGGAGCCGGACGGGCCGAGGATCACCGTGACCTCGCCGGCGCGAACCTGAAGGTCAACGCCGCGCAGCACCTCCAGGGGGCCGAAGCTCTTGTGGACGCCGTGGACGTCCACCATCACGTCGTCGACCGTCGGCGTCGCGTCCTGGACGGCCACCGTCACGTCGGTCATCGGCTGTCTCCCAAGGGCTTCAGGGGTACGACGGGCTGATTGCGCTGGGCGGCGGCCGCGCGCAGGGTGCGGACGAAGCGCCGGGCGCGCTGGAGCGGGGTGGGCGGCGGGGTGCGGTTGGCGCCCCGGGCATAGCGGCGCTCCACGTAGTACTGCGCGATCGACAGCAGGGAGGTGAGGAGGACGTACCAGGCGGTGGCGACCAGGAGCAGCGGGATCACCCGGCCGTTGCGGCCGTAGATCACCTGCACCTGGTAGAACAGTTCACCGATGGACATCACGTAGACCACCGAGGTGCCCTTGAGCAGGCCGATGATCTCGTTGCCGGCCGTGGGCAGGATGGCGCGCATGGCCTGCGGCAGCACGATCCGGCGGATCTGCCGCAGCCGGGGAATGCCCAGCGCGGCGGCCGCCTCCAGCTGCCCGTGGTCGACGGCGATGACACCACCGCGCACGATCTCGGCGGCGTACGCGGCCTGGTGCAGCGTCAGCCCGATGATGGCGGCGCCCATGGTGCCGATGACGCTGTTGCTGTCGACGGACCAGAAGACCGGGCCGAAGGGGATGCCGAAGCCCAACTCCTCGTACAGCGCGCTCAGGTTGAACCAAAACACCAGCTGGACGATCATCGGGATGGACCGGAGGATCCAGATGTAGGTCCAGGCGACGGTCTGCAGTACCGGACTGCGCGACAGCCGCATGAAGGCCAGGACGGTGCCCAGGAGGAAGCCCAGCACGGTGGCGTACGCGGTGAGCTGAAGGGTCACGTACACCGCCTGCACGATCGTCTCGGACAGCACGTAGTCGCTGAAGACGCCCCACTCCCACACGGGGTTGGTGGCCAGACCGTGCACGAACTGGGCGACCAGCACGATCACGGCGACGGCCGCCACCCAGCGGGCGTGGTGGCGGGCGGGTACGACCTTGAGGAAGGCCGGATCGTCCGGGGCGGGCGGGGCTTGTGGGCCGGTGCCCGGGGTGACCGCGCCGGGCGGCGCGGTGTCGGTGGTGGAGGGCATCGTGATGTTCCTGCTCAACTCTCAGGTGTGCTCGGGCGGGTTGATTCGCGACGTGTCGATCGCGGAGGCGGTAGTGCCCCACTTGGCGAGGGTCCGGGCGTACGTGCCGTTCTTGATCAGCTCGTTGACGGCGGCCTGGAAGGCCTTGGTGAGTGGGGAGCCCTTCTTGAAGGCGAAGCCGACGTCGAGGCGGTGGAACTCGCCGAGGAAGGTGGTCTGAGAGGCGGGCTGGGCCGCCTGGTAGCGCAGGCCGTTGATGGTTGACATGATCACGTCGATACGGCCCTGCTGGAGTGCGGTGAGGGTCGCCGCGTTCTCCGAGTAGACCTTCACGTCGTACGGCTTCTTGCTCGCCTTGGCGCACACCCCCTTCTGCGCGGTGAGGGTCGACTCGAAGGTGGTGCCGGCGCCGGTGCCGATGGTCAGCCCGCACAGCTGGGTGAGGTCGGCGGCCTTCTTGCCGAGGACGGTGTTGCCCTTCTTCACCGCGAAGCCCTGGCCGTCGTTGATGTAGGTGACGAAGTCGATGGTCTTCAAGCGTTCGGTGGTGACACCGAAGTTGCCGGTCCCGAAGTCGTACTTGCCGCTACCCAGGGCGGGCAGGATCGTCTCGAAGGAGGCGTCCTGCCGCTCCAGCTTTACGCCGAGGACCTTGGCCACCGCGTCGGCGATGTCGATGTCCTGGCCGGCGGGGGGCTTGTCCGGCCCGTTCGGGTAGTACGCACCGGGTGGAAACCCGATCGAACTGCCGACGCGGAGCGTGCCCGCCTTGCGGACGTCGGCGGGCAGCAGGGCCGCGACGGAGTCCACCTTGCGTACCGCGGCCACCGGGTCGTCGGTCGGCGCGGGGGATGCCTGAGCGTCCGCCGATGTGGCGCCGGAGGTGTCGCCGGAGCCACAGGCGGTCAGCGCCAGTACGGGCAGGTGCGCGATGGTCGCGGCGATGCGCAGGCGGGTTCTGATCGAGCGAAGGTTCACAGGTCGGCTCCCGTGCGTGCTGTGCGTGCTTCGGCCGGCAGATGCTTCTCGAAGGGCAGCGGGCCGATGGTTTCCGGGTCGGCCTCGGTGTCGAACAGCGGTGTGTAGCCGGTGGCCAGGTACAGGCCGCGGGCCTCGGGCTGGCGTGGCCCGGTGGTCAGGTAGATCCGCCGGTAGCCGCGTGCGCCCGCCTCGCGTTCCAGCTCGGCGATGACGTGCCGGGCAAGGCCGCGCCTCCGGTGGGCGGAGTGGGTCCAGATCCGCTTCAGCTCGGCTGTGGCCTCGTCGTACCGGCGGAAGGCGCCGCCCGCGACGGGCTCGCCGCGCTCCAGCAACAGGAGAAGCAGGCCGCCGTGAGGTTCGGTGAACTGCTCGTCGGGGTAGCGGGAGATTTCGGCGTGGGCGTCCTTTCCGTAGCGCGTGGAGTATTCGTGCCCGAGTTCGCGCAGCAGGGGTTTCACTCGCGGGTCGGAGACAGGGACATGAAGCACCGTCACATCCACTGTTGACGATGATGGTTGGGCTACTGAGGTCATTCGCCCACCGCCGCAAGGGTTTGCGTCCCGCGTGCCGTCCGCTCGGCGTCGCGCTTGGCGACCTCCTCGCGGACGATCGGGATCACGTACCGGCCGAAGTCGATGGCGTCGCCCAGTAGGTCGTAGCCGCGGGCGGAGAGGATGTCGACGCCGAGGTCGTAGTAGTCGAGGAGCGCCTGGGCCACGGTGTCGGGCGTGCCGACCAGGGCGTTGGAGTTGCCCGCGCCGCCGGTCGCGGCGGCGGTCGGGGTCCACAGGGCCCGGTCATAGCGCTCCCCCGCCTCGGCTATGGCGAGCAGCCGCTGCGAGCCGACGTTTTGAGGTGTTGCAGCCGGCTGCTGCGCGTGCCCGTTGTGGCGCTTGGTGATCGCCTCGCCCCTCTCCTTTCGCGCCTTGATCGCGCCGACCGTGCGGTGGGCCTTCTCCCAGGCCAGCTCCTCGGTCGGGGCGATGATCGGGCGGAACGCCACCTGGATGCGCGGTACGTCGGTGCGGCCCGCGGCCTTCGCGGCGGCCTTCACGTTCTCGATCTGCTCGGCGGTCTTCGCCAGGGGTTCGCCCCACAGGCAGTAGATGTCGGCCTCCGCGCCGCCCGCGGCGTACGCGGCAGGGGACGAGCCGCCGAACGACACGTTCGGGCGGGGCTGCTGGACCGGGAAGACGTCGCTGACGAAGTCGTGGAAGCGGTAGTGCTCGCCCTCGTGGACGAAGGGCTCGTGGGTGGTCCAGATCTTCTTGATGATCCGGATGTACTCGCGGGTGCGGGCGTAGCGCTGGTCCTTGGTGAGGGTGTCGCCCTCGCGGCCCTGCTCGTGGTCGTTGCCGCCGGTGATGAAGTGCACGGTCAGCCGGCCCTCGCTGATCTGGTCGAGGGTGGCGAATGTCTTGGCGGCGAAGGTGGGGTAGGACACGTTGGGCCGGTGGGCGAGCAGGATCTGCAGGCGTTCCAGCCGGCTCGCGATGTACGCGGCGGCCGGTGCGGGGTCGGGCGCCCCGGAGCCGTAGGCGAACAGCACCCGGTCCCAGCCGTGGTCCTCGTGCGCCCGGGCGAGCCGGAGCGTGTACTCCTTGTCGAACGCGGCGCCGGAGCGCGGTGTGGTCTCTGAGCCGTCGTTGGTGGCGGCGATGCCGAGGAACTCCACGGGCATGGGAGATGGCCTTTCAGGGTGCGGCGACACGCAGGCATGACGGGATTGCCTTGGGTGCAGGCATGAGCGCACAGGCCGTCGGGCAGACGGGCCGGTGCAGTCGTGACGACGTCAAGCGTCGGGAGAAGCAGAGGTACGGCAGCGCGCGTGAGGAGAGAACTCGGCCCGCGACGGGGTCACCGAGGGAGGGAAGGGCCGGTCAGACGGCCCGCTGCCGAGTCAGGCGCAACACGCGGCGGACCACACTCGACCGAAGTCGATGTGATCGCGCGAGACCAAGCGCTGCTGGGCATTCATGCGACTAATTGAGCAGTACATCCTGGCGCCCGTCAAGCAGCGCCCGGATGCCGGACCGCCGGGACTGGCCCTGCCCAGGGCGCTGTTGACACAACGATGCCCAGGGCGCATACGATCGACAGCGGATCGGCCGCCGTGCGCGGCAGCCTCTCCGGCCGCGTTGAGGGACGCGGCGAATGTGACGACGCCGAGCCCCGGCAGCACCGTACGCACGTAGCGCCTGTGCCGTTGCGTCCCTGCGAGTGCCACCGGGTGGTCACCCACGCCTGCGATTCCCTCCCCCGGAGAGCCTCTCGATGGTCACGCCTTCCGAAGTCACGCCAGCCCCTGCGACGAAACCCCCGAAACGGGCGAACACGCCTGGCCCCAACATGCCGCGGATCGTGCCGCGCCGGCACACCGGCCGGTGGCTGACGGCTGTCGTCACGCTGCTGCTGTTCGCGATGGTGCTCAACTCCGTCGTCCGCAACGACGCCTTCCAATGGGCCGTGGTCGGCCGGTACTTCACCACCGCCGCCGTGCTCGACGGACTGCTGCTCTCCCTGTGGCTGACCGCACTGGTGATGGTGCTCGGCTTCCTGCTCGGCACCGTGCTCGCGGTGATGCGACTGTCGGCCAACCCTGTGCTGCGAACCCTGAGTTGGGGCTATGTGTGGATCTTCCGGTCGACACCACTGCTGGTGCAGCTGCTGTTCTGGTTCAACATCGGCGCCCTGTACCCGACGCTCGGCCTCGGCGTCCCGTTCGGCCCGCAGTTCCTCACCGTCAAGACGGTCAACCTCCTCGGCCCCACCCTGACCGCCGTCATCGGCCTGACCCTGCACGAGACCGCCTACGCCGCCGAAGTGGTCCGCGGCGGCATCCTCTCCGTGGACTCCGGGCAGACCGAGGCCGCCCAGGCACTGGGGCTGAGCCGGCGCCGTACCCTGCGCCGGATCGTCGTCCCCCAGGCGATGCGCTCCATCGTGCCGACCGCCGGGAACATGCTGATCGGCACCCTCAAGGGCACCAGCATCGTGAGCGTGCTGGCTGTGCACGACCTGCTGTACTCGGTGCAGCTGATCTACAACCAGACCTACCAGGTCATCCCGCTGCTGATGGTCGCCACCCTGTGGTACATCGCGGTCACCACGGTGCTGAGCGCGGGCCAGTTCTACGTCGAGCGGTACTACGCGCGCGGGGACTCCCGTGCCCTGCCGCCGACCCCGCCGCAACGGCTGCGCGGCCAACTGACCGCCGTTCACCACCGACTGAGTGCGGCCACGGCCGCCGATGCCCGCCCGGCGATCGGCGGTGACCGGTGAGCACCGCCTTCTCCCCGGCCGTCCTGGTCGTCGTCGGCGCGGGGCCGCGCGCCACGGGCCTGCTGGAGCGCATCGCCGCCGACCCGACCGAACTGTGGGACAAGTCAGGCAGTTGCGCATCCATCCGGTCGACCCGCATCCGCCGGGTCCGGGACGTGTCTGGCGGCACGAGCAGTCCGCGCTGCTGCGGATGAACCTCATGGCCGAGGACGTCACCATGTTCACCGACGAGTCGTCCACCAGCGAAGGCCCGGTGCGGCCCGGCCCCTCGCCGGCCGAATGGGCCGCCCAGTTCTCCGGCCGGAGCCCGTGTCAGGCTCCGTACACCGAGCCCGCTGACCCGGAGGTGCTCGCCGAACTGCGCACCCGCGCCGGGAGGGACGTTCCCACCGCCGTGCCCAGAGCTCCTCCCTGGACTGGGTGTTCCGCAGGGCGCTGGCCCAGCTGCCGCCCACGGTCACAGTCGAATGGCACCCCACCACCACGACCGCCATCACCGGCCCCCCTGACGGAACTGCAACGATGGGACTTTTCGAGGATCCTGTCAGCTGCAAGGAAAGAAGCACTCGCCCGGTGGCGGGGACGCCACCGTAGGAATGGCGGGACTATTGATGCGCGTTCCTCAACACCCGGCGGCGGGCGTCATGTGTAAGGGCCTACTCAGTTCGGGGGTCGTGGCCGTGCGCATCGAGGTGACGTAGGAACCAGTCCACGGCAGCCCGAGAAGCGACCGAGAATTGGGCGTCGTACGGCGCGAAGTGCCCTCCCGGCACGGTCACCAGGCTCTTCGGCTCCAGCGCGCGCTCATAAGCCTCGAGCTGCAGGTCGGTGTTGGTGATCACATCCTGCAGGGCGACGATCATGAGTAGTGGCGTCGGTGAGACCCGGGCGATCCACATCGACGGTTCGTACATCCGTGCCGTTCGAGAAGAACGCAGGGTGAGCTCATTCGTCCAGGCGTGTTGCGCGGCGGGCTGGGTGTAGAAGGCGACTGCCTGGGGGTCGTCGTACGCCGCGGACATCCCGGGGGCCGTGGCCACCACGGCGATCCGCGCGGGCAGCTTCCCGCGGAAGCGGTCACGGTCGTCCTCGCAGACGGAACTCTCCAACTGTGCGACTGCCGAGGCCGGCACGCGCCGTCTGCTCTGCTCAAAACCACTGGTCGTCGGCACCTGCGCGACAACACAGCGCAGACGGCTGTCGGTCGCCCCGAGAATGACCGCGTGCCCTCCCGCATAGCTGGTTCCCCAGATTCCGATCCGCTCCGGATCCACCTCGAGCCGTGTTTCAAGGAACGAGACAGCACGTCGCCAGTCGGCGATCTGAGCCCACGGGTCCACGTCATGCCGCGGTGCGCCGCCACTCCCGCCGAAACCGCGATGGTCATGGACGAGCACAACGAACCCCGCATCGGCCAATGCGCGGGCGAACCGGTCCAGCCCGTGCTCTCGGGTCGCGGCGAACCCGTGAGCCATGGTGACCGCCGGATTTGGCCCCGGCCGCGCGGGAAGGTACAGCCAGGCAGCCAGCGTATTGCCATCCTCCCCAGGGAATTCGACCTCATGCCGCCGGGTCACGGCTGCGCCCCAGTGGCTGAAGGCAGTTCGATCAGCCGGGACTGGTCGTTCCGATCGTGTCCGGTGGACACAGCCCTCGAAGCCTCCACGACACGGCTATCACTCATCCCCGTCGTGACCGGCACATCCTCGGGGCGAGCGGGTGGTCCGGTCACCACTGCGGCGCCGCGTTCGCCAGCTGCAGCTCTCCCCGGCCGAAGGAGAAGTTCTCGTTCGGTACAGGGACAAGGGCCACGAAGATGTCGTCGGGCGACACGCCCAGCGCGTCCACAACGAGCCGGTTGATCGCTGACACAACCTTCTGCTTGTCCGAGAGCGGACGGTGCGCCCCGAACAGCACAGAGATGATCATGGCGTCCCCTGTCCGCTCCACCTCCATGAAGGACGGGTCCAGATACAGCTCCCCTTCACCGTGTTCGGTGATCACTATGAAGCGGTCCCCGGCGGGGATCCCCAGGCCCTGGACAAGGGACTGGTTCAGAGCGTCCGCCAAGGCGCGCTTCTTCTCGACAGAGAAGCGTCCGGCCGGGACGTGAGCCTCAAAGACGGGCATGAGTAAACCTCCGATCGGCTGTGGCAGGCCGGCGGCCACCACTAATAGGAGCATATGCTCGTAACTGTTTGATCTGCAAGCCGCTGTTGCAGGAGGCGAAGACTGCCTGCCCGTGCTACCGACGATCCGCCGCTCCCTCAACCTCAGCGGTCGCCGTGAGCTTGACTCTGTCGTGGATCTGAATTCTGCGGCGGAGTGGCCAGCTCACCCGTCATGCTCGGGACGGTTCCGAAGCCCTAGGCATGCAGCGCGGTGGTTCGCGTCCGTCCCCGTCCCGGTGAACAGACCCCCCCTGACCGCGCAGGTCGCGCGGGCGAGCAAGCGGTAGAGCGTGACTGCGCCAGTGGAACCTTGGCCGGGTCAAAGGCGCGACGTCGCCCTGGCGGCCGCCTGGATGACGAATGGCAGCACGGTCTCGGCGAGCGCGGAGACAACCGCGGGCGGGATGCGGGCCCCCGCTCCGACCTTCAGGTCGACCGTTTGACTGACGGGCCACCGTCAACTGTGAGCGGACCGCGCGTTGGACTTCTGGGTTCCCACCGAGTGCCCGCAACGGTGCGATGTCCGGGTCGGGAAGACGGGCGCCGGCGAGAGGCACAGGTGTGAGGAGGATCAGCCCCCGCACGGCGTCACCGCGCGGTGCGGCCACACGTTCGGCCACCTGGGCTCCCATGTTCTGGCCGAGGATGACACAGGGTTTGCCGAGCGAGTCGACGACCGCGCCGGCGTCCTCGGCCGTGCGCCGCAGGGTGAACGGGTCGGATGCGTTCACACGACCGCCGACTCCGGCAGGCTCGAGCTGCACCACATCCATGCCGGCCCCGGCGATCAGATCGGCGAACACGGTCCAGACAGTGGCGCCGTCCAGGAATCCGGGAAGCACGACGAACGCCGTAGAGCCCTGGCCCGTGCGACGAGCCATCACAGGTGCTCTTCCGCGGAGGTGATGCCGGCTGAGGGTTCGGTCATGGCGGTTCTCCTTGAACGACCGTGATGACTCCCGACGGTGACGCTGTATCGCTGACGACGGGAGACGAGTCGTCCGGTTGGTGAGGAGCAAATCGCTCGCTCACGCGAGCGTCGCCCGCGGGTACCGGCGCGGCTCCAGGCCCGCCATCACGTCCCGGCCGCGCGCCGTGTCTGCGTAGAGCCGACCGAGGACGACCTTGCCGTCCCGGACCCTGAACAGGAACAGGTGCTCATTGCACATACGGATGCCGCGGATCGACAGGGCGTCCGTGCGGACCGGAACGATGATCGTGTCGCCGGCATCGATGATCTCGTGGGCCTCGTAGCGGAAGTACCGCCACTCTTTGCCGACCTCCTTCCAGAATGCCGTGAACTCGACCGCGCCGATGTAGACCCCGCCGTAGGGCAGCGAGTCCGACATCTCGAACTGGAAATCGTCCGCCAGCAGCGCGACCAACGGACCGCGGTCGTTCGTCTCGTAACCGGTGAAGGCAGTCTTGAGCGCCGCGAGGATCTTGTCGTTCTGCATCTCGTCTCCGGCAATCGGGTCATCGAGGGAAAAGGAGCATATGCTCGCTTGAGCAGAAGGGAGCATATACGCGTATCCCTTTCGCCACTAGCCCCCGCAGTCGTTGAAGTCGATGCGCACGGGCGGCGCCGCGACAGCGCCGCACGCGTGCGCCAAGACGTCACTCAGCCCAGGGGTCGAAGCCCGTCTCCAGCACCGCCCGCAGCGCCGCTCGCAGTTCAGCGGCCTCGGACGCGCCGAACGTGCTCTCGAACTGATCTTGAGCGGCCTTCCACAGGGGCACCGCCGCCTCCAGACGCTTCAGACCTGCCTCCGTGATCTCGACTGCGCGAGCGCGCCGGTCGGTGTCCGAAGACCGGACGACGAGCAAGCCATCACGCTCCAGCGGCTTGAGATTCGTCGCGAGGGTCGTGCGATCCATCGCGATCCGCTGGGAGAGTGCCGTGATCGTTGTGCGGCCTCCCAGTGCCAGTCGGTGCAGGATGTTGAACTGCGTCGTCCGTAGCCCAACCGGGGTCAGCGCCTTGTCGTAGGCGGCAGTCAGATACCGGGTCGCCCGTCGGCTGGCTGTGCAGTTGCACCGACCGTCCATCTCGGCGAGGGTCGCGGCGAACGGCGCCTTCGGTCGAGCCTGCCCGTCGCCCGCCCTCACTGTGGTGGCGGCAGTCGCGGACGTTTTGTCGGTCATAGTGGTCCCTTCCGGATGCCGCCTTCCAGGATAGGCGCATGTGCGCGCAACCACGTAGTCCGACCGCCAGGTGATCGACTCCGCTGGAGCCTGCGTGGAACGGAGGATGTCAGGCCGTCCACTCATCGCAGGTGCATCACCGCCTTGAGGTTCCACCCCGAGCTCCCGCACCCTGCTGCGGATCGCGTCCACCGTCGCCAGCTTGATGTCCTCATAGCCACGATCATGTCCGGCAGCGACGCAAGTTCGACGCAGTGCGCGTACGAATCTTCACTCAAGGTGTCCAGCAGCCCCTCGAGTATGGTCCGGTATTCACGGATGCGCTCGCTCGGTACTCCTTACCCCGGCGAGGCCGAAGGGGCCGAACGGCGTCCCACGCAGCACCTTCAGCGCGCGCAGAGCCACGAACGCCCGGCGGAACCACGGACCGAGAAAGAGTACGACGTCATCGTCACTCACGGCCTCGACGTGTCGCAGAGGTGTGCAGTGGTCGAGACGATCAACTCTGCAGCGAGGATGGGCGTCGCCATCCCGTACCGGACTCGCCAGCGCCGCGATCGCTCTCCGGGACGTCCAGGACAGCCTCAACGCCGGTAAGCACCCGGTTCGAGGCTGTCCTCCAACCGACGACGGGGTGGCACTACGGCCCCCACAGCCGGCCGAGACGGTACGGGCGCACTCGGAATGCCGGTACTACGTGAGCGCCTGCGCCCGTCGGCTGCACACCCATCCGAACAGCGCCTGAGATCGCCTCGATCGACGGAAGGAGCCCACCGGCCGCGACGTCGAGACAGTCGACGGACTGAACGCTTCCGTCATCGCGCTCGCACTGATCCGCTGGGCGTGACGCCCGTGCGCCAGGCGGGCAGGGGCGCTCGGGGCATCGATCAGTCGTCGGCTGCCACGGTGCTCAGCAGGGTGGGTGCCGCGACCACTTCGACCTCGCCCGGCGGCAGGATGTGGCCCTCGGCGCAGGAAAGCCGGGGGTGGACAGGTGCCCCGCAATCCCGGTGCCTCAGACGTACCGGACCTCCGTCAGGGGCGGCATGCCGGTCGCCCCACTCCATGAGGGCGAAGAAGGCGACCATGAGCTCTTCGCCGGGCGGGGTGAGTTCGTAGCGGTGCCGTGTGCGCTGGCCGGCTTCCTGGTAAGGAACACGGGTCAGGAGCCCGACGTCCACGAGTTCTTTGAGCCGCTTGGACATCGCGGGCTCGCTGAGCGGGGTTTCCCGCACGAAGTCCTGGAAGTACGTCGTGCCGTAGAACGCCTCGCGCAGCACCAGCAGGTTCGCCGGGGTGCCGAGCACCTCCAGGGCACGAGCGGCGGAACAGCGCTCGGACCGCCAGCTGTCGCGGTCGGCCAGCAGGCCAATCAGGGATGACGTCACCACCCCACTCTACGAGGAGCCTGACTTAAGGTACGTTAAGTCAGCCATCTCGCCCACCTCTGGAGGTTTCCCCATGTCAGCTGCAGCCCTGGAAGCAACTCTCGATCACGAGCAGGTGGTGGTCCGGTCAGGCCGCCGGACCGGCCTCCCTGTGATGATCGCCGTCCACTCGACCCGCCTCGGGCCCGCGGTGGGCGGCGTCCGCATAACCCGCTACGCGTCGCCGGCCGACGCGTTCGTCGACTGCCTTCGGCTGAGTCGGGGCATGACGTACAAGGCCGCCGCCGTCGGCAACGGTACGGGCGGCGGCAAGGCTGTCGTACCGCTGCTTCCCGGCGGCCCGCAGCAACTGGACGAGGCGCTGCGCGACGGGCTGCTGATGGACCTGGCCGAAGTGGTGCACGAACTCGGCGGCGCGTACCACGTGGCGCCGGACGTGGGCAGCAGCACCGCCGACATGCTCCGCATCCGTCGCCGCACGCCGTACGTCGGCGGCTACTCGACCACCGAGAACGGACTGGGTGCGACAACGTTCGGCACGGCCGCAGGCGTGGAGCACGCGATGCTGGCCACTGCCGAGCACCTGTGGGGTGCCGCCGATCTGCACGGCCGGGACGTCGTGGTCGTCGGCTTCGGAGCCGTGGGCGAGGAACTCACCCGACGCCTGGTGGCCGCAGGAGCCACGGTCAGGGCAACCGACATCGACATCACCCGTCGCGCAGCCGCGGAGACGGCTGGAGCACGGTGGGTGGAACTCGACGGCGCCTACACGCTGGAGACGGAGATCCTGGCGCCGTGCGCACTGGGCGGAGTGTTCACCAGTGAGCTGGCGGCTGCGCTGCGCTGCCGCGCCGTGGTCGGCTCGGCCAACAATCAGCTGGCCACCGACGAGGTAGCCGCCGATCTCGCCAAGGCAGGAATCACCTGGGCCCCCGACTTCGTGGCCAACGCCGGCGGAGTGATGTACGGGACCGGCGTCGAACTGCACCACCTGAGCCCTGAGCAGTCCCGGGGCCGGCTGAGGTCGATTCAGTCGACGACCGCCGAGATCCTGCGGCGGAGTACCGAAGAGGCTACGACCACCCTGGCAGCTGCCAACCGGATCGCGGAGCGCGCTCTGGCCGCCGCCGGGCGGTAACGCTCTGCTCGACGACCACCCGCCGGTCGAGGGACGCTTTTTTGCCGCGGACGCCCTCGCCCGCCGGGTCGTGCTCGCGCGCCGGCATCTGCGAACTGTTCCGATCTCGGTGCTTGCCCCGGCGCGCAGGCTCACAGCCGGCTGCGTTCGCCCCCCCCGTCGCGGCTCGCACTTCACCGCGCGGCACGACACCCCCCAAGCGCCGATCGCCCCTGTTACGGGGGACGGCGCATTTCACGGAGAGAATCGATGAGTACGCGTGCGGCCCTGCGCCGCGTGGCCCAGGCCGGGGTGCTGCGATGCGCCCGGCCTTCCGACATCTGGTTCAAGCCCGCGCTGAGCGTGGTCGCCGCTACCGCCCTGCCTGCTCTGTCTCTGCTCGTGCTGGGCAGGCTCGACCTGGCGATGTACCCGATAGCTGGCGCCATGTCCGCGCTGTACTGTCACCACCGCCCATACGCTGCCCGGTGCCAGGCCCTGGTCTGGGTGGTGCTCGGCATGGTCGGTGGCCTCGCCGTCGCGCTGCTCACGGCGGCGCTCACCACCAACGCAGTCGTCCTGGTCGGTGTCGGCGCTCTCATGGCCGCTCTACAGAAGGCCGTCTGCGACGCCACCCGCATCGGCCCGCCCGCGAGTGTGGTCCTGACTTTCATCAGCTCGACCGCGCTGTTCTTGCCTCAGACTCCCGCTCAGGTCCCCGGCCATGTCGGGCTGGCCCTGCTGGGGGGAGTCTGGGCCTGGCTGGTCTGCATGGCGCCCGGCCTGCTGCGCCCCCACGGACCCGAGCGTCGCGCCACCGCCCACGCCCTGGACACGGTCGCCGCGTACGTAGCCGTGAGCGGCACGGCCGAGGTCCAGGTCAAGGCCCGCGCTGCCGCGGCTGCGGCTGTGCAGGCCGCCTGGCAGTGCATGCCGGCCGCCGGCGCCCGAGGCGACCTCACACGCCGCTCCCTCAGACGGCTCGTCGCTTGCGCCGAAGTCGCCGTCACCGCCCCTGGAGATGCCGACCCGGAGCGTCTGCAGGCGTGGGCGCGCAACCTGCGCGGCTCGGGCCCGGTCCCGGACGTCGGCCCCCCGGTGCCGGACGGCGAGGAACTCCTCGACGTCGACGCCGAGACGACCGCCTCACCCCGGGCGGCTTGGTGGAGCCGGCACAATCTGCTCGCCCCCATCGCGGTGCGCACCGGAATCGGCTGCGCGCTTGCCGGATACGCCTCCCTCACCCTCGGGATCGGGCGCCCGTACTGGGCCCTCGTCACCGCCGCCTCCCTGTACCAGGCCAACCTCACGCTCACCCGGCGACGAGCAGTTGAGCGGGTCGTCGGCAACCTCATCGGCGTCCTCGCCTTCGCCGCTGTCGTTCCAGTCGCCCACCTGCATCCTGCGGCCCTCGTGCTGTGCTTCCTCGCCTTCTGCTTCGCCGCCGCGGCACTGATCGGCCCCAACTACTGGCTCCATACCGTCTGCGTCACCCCGATGGCCCTGCTCATCACCGAGTTCGCCCGGATGCAGGACTCCGTCCAGTTGATCACCGGACGGATCACCGACACTCTCGTCGGCACGCTCGTCGGCCTCGTCGCAGCCCTGGCAGTCACCAACCGGCGCGCAGGGGACCGCCTCGAGAACGCGCTCACCGCCGTCGAGCACGCCCATGCGCACACGGCGGCTCTCCTCGCCGAGCCGGATCCCGTACCCAGCGCGCTGAACGCCGCCCGACGTCACCTCGGCGCCGCGTTGGTCGAACTGCGTGCCTCGGCCGACACCGCAGCCGGCGAGTGGTGGCAGCACGCCCTGCCCAGCGACAGAGTCGTGCACGCCGAGCAGTCCGGACACCAGATGCTGGCTGAGGCACTACGACGTCAGAGGCCGGCCCTCCTGGGCCAGGACGCGGGCACCACACGACAGGACGCCCGAGCATGACCGGGACGACAAACCCGACGGACCCTCAGCCTGCCACCCACCGGCGGCCAGCATTCCGGCAGCCAGGGTTCTAGCCGAGATTCTTTGAACTGGGCACGACCACGTACTGCCGCAGGTGCAGGTCGCGGAAGCTCACCGGCCCACGCGGACCGGGGACCCGGTCGATGTTGATACCGGTCTCCGGCAGTCGCAACAGCTTGAAGCCGTCGAGAAGTCGCGTGGGGGAATTCCAGAAGACCCCGGAGCCGCCATAAGCATCAATGAACCGGGCAGCGGCGGCAGGGTCGTCGGTCGCGATGGCGGCGGCCAGCCCGGATGTCTCCTCATTCGCGATCCGCGCCGCGCCCGACGGACCGTCGGCGGCGTCGATCGTCACGGTTGCCGCACGCTCCGAGTCGAGTGCCCACTCGAATCCGCGCGGATGGGTGTGCGGGGGAAGAGATGCGGTGATGCCCAGACGGTGCAGCAGCTGAAGAATGCCGGGCAGCCGCTCTTCGTAGACAGGCCGGTCGATGAGCAGCAGATTGAGTCGGTTGCACACGCCCAGGCGGTCGAGGCTGTCGGTGATCAGCCGGTGCGCTGTTGTTTCGGTGGCGGCCGAGTCCACGTACAGGACTCCGCCGCCGTCGGCATGGGCGAGGGTCCGCACACCGTGACGTGCGCCTTCCTGGCCGAGGTCGCGGGTGCTGTCGCCGCTCCCGCGAAGGATAACCAGCGGGATCAGCTCGGGCAGGGCCACCAGCGCGTAAGCCGCAGAGCGGTCTTCGCTGGGCACCAGCTGGATGGCGTCCGGATCCAGCCCCGCCTCGGCGAGCGCCGGCGCGATCACTTGATCCACCAAGGCCCGGGACGAGTCGAGCGCCGCCGATCCGGTGCGCAGCACACCCGCGTTGCGCGACTTGAGGAACTGGGACGCGATATCGAGCGTGACGTTCGGACGAGCCTCGAAGTTGGCGCCGATGACCCCGACCGGACGCCTGCGTTCCAACAGGGTGAGGCCGTCCGGGCGCACCTCGACGACCCTGTCCCTCGGCTCATGCGACGTATCCGCCAGCGTGCGCAGCTCCGCCGCCATGGCCTCCAACCGCGTCGAGGTCAGTCGCAAGCGATCCTGCAGCGCGGACGACATGCCCGCGGAGACAGCAGCCGCGAGGTCCTCCTCGTTGGCGGCCATGAGAGCCGACTGCGCCGATCCCAGACGCTCCGCCATGCCACGCAGCGCCGAGTCGATCTCGGCGTCCGAGGCACTGACGAGAGCGGTGCCACCCTGCTTGGCTCGGATGGCACAAGCACGCACGACATCCAAGGAGGCGGGTGCTCGGTGATCCTCGTCGCTTGTCACGGGCTTCCTCTCACTGTCCGAATGCCACAGCAGCCTAGAAGCAGGATCGTAGCATCGTTCAACAATCTTGTTCGGCGTCTGTGCCCCGGCAGTGCCGGGGGACGCGGGAAACGGCTCGTGGCGATGTCGACGCTGAGAAGTACACCGGCCCTGACCCAGGGATCAAGGCCGGTCTCATGACGAAAGGCCGGCTCCTGGCGGTGAACGCCAGGAGCCAGCCGTGTGGATCACTGGGACCTGTTGGACCAGGCCCGCGCGACGGCCTTGGCGAGAACGTCGGCTACCTCGTCGGCATGGGACAGGTGCGGAGAGTGCCCGGAAGGAACACGAACACTGTGGGCAGCACGCGCGGCCCACTGTTCCTGTACCGCGGGCGGCAGTGCCGGATCCTCGGTGGCCACGACGTACGTCAGGGACACCTGGGCGGGCGCGGCGCCCAGCTTCTCGGTGAAGGCGCGCACGCCCTGCCAGTTGAGGCGTTTGACGGCCTCGGCGGTCAGGGCGGGGTCGACGCCGCTGAAGATGGACTCCTCGGCGTCTCCCGCCTTGACGGCCAGGCCGTCGGGCGAGTGGTGCCAGGTGGGCGGGAAGTCGCCGCCCATCCACTCCATCATCGAGGTGCCCGCTTCGAGGGCGAAGGCGGCGATGTAGACGAGCTCCGTCACCTGGTCCGACTCTGCGGCGGCCCAGGTCGCCGGCACTCCCCCGTAGGAGTGCGCGGCGAGCACCACAGGTCCGTCGACAGCCGCGACGGCGGCGCGCACCACCTCGACGTCCTCGGCCAGCCCCCGGGCGGCCGCGCTGTCTGGACTACTGCTGGGCAGTTGGACGGCTCGGGAGGCGATGCCGCGGGCGCTGAGCCTCTCACGCAGGGGTTCGAAGATCCACGGGGTGTGCATCGCTCCGTGCACGAGAACGACAGTGGGGTTCATCTGAGCTGTCCTCAAGTAGCGCAGGGTCAGTCGGTCATGGCGTCGCGGACCAGCGCGGTGTCCACGAACTGTTCGAAACGGACGATCAGGCCGCCGCGCACGACGAAATGGTGGGCGACCCGGACGTCGATGTTCTTGCCGGTGGCCTTGTTGGCCGCCGTATAGCGGGCGAGGACGACGACGTTCTCGCCGTCGACGACGTAGGTGTCGTCGTGGGCGGTCCAGCCGTCCCACTCCTTGCCCAGCTGCTCCATCACGTTGGTGGTGACCCCGTCGGGGGTACGGTAGGTGCCGGCCACGGGGAAGCCGGCCATCTCGGTCCACTCCACGTCGGGGGCGAGGGTGGCGCGCAGGGCCTCCAGGTCACCGGCCGCGGAGGCCAGGTACTGGCGGCGTACGACGTCGGCGGGGGCCGTGGACGTTGCGAAGTCGGTCATGGTCAGCCCCACTTCATTTCGCCCTTGGCGACCTTGGCGCCGATCTGGGCGGCGATGAGCATGCCGTGGTCCGGGTAGCGGGCGACCAGAGCCTCGGTCAGCGCGGCGCCGTCGGCGGCCTTGCCGAGCTCCTCCTCGAAGGCGAGCAGATAGTCGCGGGTGGCGGAGATCGCGGAGGCGTTGGCCGGGGCGTTGGGCAGGCGGTGGCCGGGGACGACCAGTTCCGGCTGGAGGGCGGCCATCTCGTCCAGCAGGGTGACCCAGGCGGCGCGGTCGTCGGGGGTGGGGGTGTCGGCGACCCAGACGTGCTCCTGCTGGAAGAGCAGGACGCCGCCGAGGAGGGCGCGGTGCTCGGCCTGCCACAGGTAGTGGCGGTCGGGCAGTCCAGCAGGGCCACCCTTGAGTTCGAAGCGGTGTCCTTCAAGGGTGAGGTCGCCGGTCAGGGGCTCCAGGTCGACCAGGCGCGTGGGCAGGTTCGGGCCGAGGGCCTCCCATGCCTTGAGCTTGCCCCGGTAGGAGTGCTGGATGTGCTCGATGACGATCGGGGTCGCGACGAACTTCGCGTCGGGGAAGGCGTCGGCGATCACCTCGGCGCCGAAGTAGAAGTCAGGGTCGGCGTGGGAGACGAAGACGGTGGTCAGAGTCTTGCCCGAGTCGAGGATCTCCGCGGCCAGGCGGTGGCCGTCGGCGCGGGTGAAGGCGGCGTCGACCAACAGCGCCTCACTCTCCCCGGTGACGAGGGTGGCCGTCTTGTTCTTGCTGCCGGCCGGAAAGTCCAGATCGAAGATTTTGACATCGAGGGTGCTCATGCTTGGTGCTCCTTGCGGGGAAGGGGATGGCACAGTCAGGAGAGAGCGGCGAGTCGCCTGTCCACCTCGCCGACGGTGGCGCGGCCGTGAGCCAGGACAGCGACGCGGTCGCCGTCGACGCCGAGCAGGGTGGGGAAGCCGGTGACGCACAACTCGGCACAGCGCCGGAAGTCGTCCGCCGCCGCGTCGTACGCCTCGGGGAGTCGAAGGCGGAAACGACAGCGTCGGCGTCAAGGCCGGCCTCTCACCGAGGACAACAGTACCTGACTAGTCAGGTATTCCGGTGTTCGGCTGTCAGGCGATTCACCTTGCTCCACGTGTCCGCGCAGCTCATGAATCCAGCACGAGCGCGGAGTCGAGGAGTGACTAACCTTGCGATCATTCGGACGCATCTCGCCTTGGGGCGCGCTGTCCGCGCGGGGGAGATCGCCGGGACAGGCCCGCAGCCAGGCTGGCATGCGCCATGACGCGGGGGCTCAGGTCGATGAGGTGCTGCGCGGCTTGGAGGTCGTCGCCGGTGCAGCGACGCATGCGGGAGGGGCCTCCGGGACGGCCCACAACCCTCAGGGAAGCCGGGGCAACATGTCCCGTGCCGTGTGGCTCAGGATGCGAAGGTCTTCGGCGAACCGGTCCCCGTCCTCCACCGGGAGGGGCGCCAGGAAGTAGCGCCTGATGTTCTCGACATGGATCCGGGACGCGGAGACCGTGGTCTCCTCGCCGAGCGGCGTCAGGCGCACCAGCCGCCCGCGCCGGTCACCGGGATCCTCGACGCGTTCGACCAGGCCGGCCGCCTCCATACGGTCCACCAGACGCGTGGCGCCACCTGTCGTCAGGACCTGCTCCTGGGCGACGGCCCGCATCGACAGCCCCGGCTCCCCCGCCCTGCCCAGAATGAGCAGCACCTCGAACATCAGGTGGCTGATACCGCAGTCCACTTCCAGAGCCCGCCCCAGGATGTACTCCAGCCGGTTCGCGGCCCCCTGCAAGCGCCCGAACGCCAGGATCAGCGCGTTGTTCGCGGCGTCGCTCGACGTCGAGATTTCCGCATGCTCGTCCACCCTCCTGACGCCCCTTCCCATTCCTGCTTCCATCCGCCCACCGATCATGTCGCACCGGCAGAGCGGCGGGTCTGCCGACTTGGCTACCGGCCCTGGGCGAGCCGGAACGCGCCGGGCGTCGCACCGGTGTGGCGGGTGAAGAACTTGCCGAAGTTGGTGGGCTCGGGGAAACCGAGGCGGCGCGCGATGGTCGCCACCGGCTCGTCGGTGTGCGCGAGCAGCCGCCTGGCCTCCAGGGCGACCCGGCCGTCGATGACGTGCTTGACGGGTTGTCCGGTCGCGGCCGTGCAGGCGCGGGTGAGGGTCTTGACGGTGTAGCCGAGGCGGTGGGCGTAGTCGGCGGCGCGGCGGGTGGTGGCGTAGGAGCGCTCCAGCTCGGCGCGGAAGCGGGCATACACCTCGCCGCCGGCGTGCGGGTCGGTGCCGCCGTCGGGGTGGGGCAGCCGGTCGATCTGCAACAGCACGGTGGCCAGCAGGAGTTGGAGGATCTCCGCCGACACGGCTTGCCCGGTGCGGTCGTACTCGGCCCGCAGCTGGCCCAGCAGGGCGGACAGGACGGCGTACGAGGGGTCGGCGCCGAGTTGCCAGCACGCGGGGCCGTACCACTCGTTCACCAGCTTCTCGGCGCTGCTGAAGTGCGGCGGAAAGGCGGGCGTGAAGAGGAGGTGCGTGCCGTTGGTGGTCCCGGGGTCGACGAAACGCTGCACCTGCCCGGGGCGGATCCACATCAGCGTCCCTGGGCGGCAGGGATGCGTGACGAAGTCGATCGCGTGTGCCCCGCTGCCCTCGGTGATCAGGGTGAGGGTGTGGAAGTCCACCCGATGGACCGCGTCGGGACGGTGGTTCCGTCGTCGGCGCCGTTCGTGCAGGGTCGCCAGGTCGACGATCTCGAAGCCGGGGATCCGCTCCTCGGGCGGATTGAAGTCGAGCCGGGGGATCGCACCGCCCCGGCAGGGATCACCCCTTTCCAGGTCCGGGGGAACCATCACACTCTCCAGATGTCCTCGATTTACCATGCGGGGTCTTCAGCGTATCTCGTCTGCCTGCGGTTTCGCGGCGAGAGTGGAGGTCGTCAAGGCGACGCAAGGCCGCCTCCACCGCAAGGAGCATCCGCATGAACGGCACGGTCACGGTCCTCGACAAGGGCCCGGTCCGCATCCACAGTTACATGTCCCCGGCGGACACCTTCCACGCCACCACGCAGCTGGTCGAGACCCCGGCCCGGATCGTCGTGATCGACGCCCAGTTGAACCCCGCCTACGCCGACGAGGCCGTCGCCTACGCCAAGGGGCTCGGCAAGCCGCTGGACCGCCTGATCATCACCCACGCCCACCCCGACCACTACAACGGCGCCGACCGTTTTGGCGTCCCCGTCCACGTACTGCCCCAGGTGCGTGAACAGATCGCCGCACGCCCCGCCGCCCAGCTGCCGAGCGGCCTGGCCGTCCCGGCCACCGACCTGCCCTCCAGTGTGGACATCACCCCGGGCACCGAGGTCATCGACGGCATCCGGTTCGTCTTCGAGGCCGTCTCCGGCGGAGAGGCCGCCGACGAACTCCTCGTCAAGCTGCCCGAACAGGGCGTCCTGATCGCCCAGGACCTCGTCTACAACGACGTCCACCTCTACCTGGGCAACAACGACATCACGGGCTGGCAGCAGGCCGTCGACACCCTGGCCGCCGAGACCGGCTACGACACGATTCTCGCCGGCCACGGCCTGCCCGCGGGGCCGGAGGTCTACGCCGGGATCCGCCAGTACCTCGCCGACGCCCGCGAACTGCTCGGCGACGACGGCGAGGCGTACAAGAAGGCGATCGTGGACCGCTACCCCTCCCACGTCGGCCCGTTCATCATCGACATCGCCAACCGGTCCCTCTTCGGCGCCGGTCACTGAGCCTCTGACTCCCTCCTCAACTCTCGCCCCCCCCAGGGAGACTTGCCATGTCAGTCCGTCTTCGCCGTACCCGTGCCGCAGCCGTCGCGGTGGCCTCGCTTCTCGTCCTGGGCGGCGCTGCCCAGGCCCTCGCCGCCCCCGGCGGCGACCTTCCTCACACGCCCCTCCCGCACCACCGAGGTCACCTGCCCACCAGCTACACGATCCCCGGCGACAAGACCTACCCCGAGGGCATCGCCCGTCAGAGCGGCACGCCCTTCTTCTACGTCGGCAGCACCAGCGACGGCACCATCTACCGCGGCGACGTCCATCAGAGCGCGACCCAGGTGTTCCTGCCCGGCGGCCACGACGGGCGCGTCTCCGTCGCCGGGATGAAGACCGACCGGGCGGGGCGGCTCATCGTCGCCGGCGGCGCCACCGGCAAGGTCTTCGTCTACGACACCCGCACCCGCGCCCTGCTGCACGTGTTCGACACCGGCCGCACCGACACCTTCCTCAACGACGTTGCCCTCGCTCCCAACGGCGACGCCTACATCTCCGACTCGCTCCACCCCGCGCTGTGGCACATCAGCGCCGCCGAGCTGAAGAGCAAGAAGGTCCAGCAGCCGCTGCACGTGGGCGTGGACCTCAGCGGCTCCCCGATGGTCTACGACGACGGTTTCAACGGCAACGGCCTGGTGGTCACCGGCGACGGCCGCTACGTCCTGCTCGCCGACTACAACGACTACGCCTTCTACCGCGTCGACCTCAACACCCACCGGGTCGTCCCGATCAACCTCGGTGGCGCCAGGGGCGTCTCAGGCGACGGTCTGCTGCTGCGGGGCCACACCCTGACCGCCGTCACCGAACTCGACCACCCCGAGGGCCAGATCAGCGTCCTGAAGCTGAGCCACGACTACACCAAGGCCGGGCTCGTGCGCACGATCCACGGCCACGGCATGCACAGCCCCTCCACGGCCGCCGTCGACGGCCACGACCTGCTGATCGTCAACTTCCAGTTCCAGATCGCCGCCCCGAAGCTCCCGTTCAACGTGGTGCGGGTCCACGTCTGACAGCCACCAGGCACAGGCACCAGAAAGGACACCATCCTCATGAAGATCGCCATCGTCGGTGCCGGCAACATGGCCCGCGGCATCGCCACCCGCGCCCTGGCGGGCGGACACACGGTCACCGTCACCGCCAAGGACCCCGGCAAGGCCGTACGACTCGTCGACGAACTGCGCGGTCAGGCAACCGGCGAGGGCCGGATCGCCGCCGCCGACGCATCGGCCGTGGACAACGCGGACATCGTGGTCCTCGCGGTCCCGTTCGACGCCGCCAAGCAGCTCGCCGCGGCCTACGGGGAGCGGTTGAGCGGCAAGGTGCTGATCGACATCAGCAACCCCGTCGACGCCTCGCTCGACGCGCTCGTCGTCGTCCCAGGCTCCTCCGCCGCCGAAGAGATCGCCAAGGCCGTCGCGCCGGGCACCCGGGTCGTGAAGGCGTTCAACACCACGTTCGCCACCACCCTGGTCGCCGGACAGGTGAGCGGGACTCCGCTCGACGTCTTCATCGCCGGTGACGACGAGGCCGCTCGCAGGCAGGTCGCCGACCTGGTCACCTCCGGCGGGCTGGACCCGGTCGACGTCGGCGCCCTGAAGCACGCCCGCGAGCTGGAGGGCTTCCAGCTGCTGCACATGGCCCTGCAGACCCGAGAAGGCGGCCACAGTTGGGCCAGCACGGTCAAGATCGTCGCCCCCTGAGCGCCCGGCCGCAACTCCCTTCGCCCCGCTGCCGGCCTGCAACCCGCACGGGCCGGCGGTGAACCGTCACCGATCCCCCACCAGGAGGACCATCCCATGCACCTGCGCACCTCCCTGACCACGCTCGCTGCCGCCGCGGCCCTGCTGGCCTCCGCGACCACCGCCACCGCGGCCACCGAGCCCCTCACGGCACCCCGCATCGCCGACCACTTCGACCTGGCGGCCTCGCAGCAGCCCGAGAACATCACCGTCGGCCACGCCGGAACGGCGTACCTGACCTTCTCCTTCGCCCGGCAGATCGTCCGGGTCGCTCCGGGCGGCCGTCCTCACGTCCTGGCCACACTGCCCGCCCCGGCCACGGCCGGCACCCCCAACCTGGGCAAGGCGTTCGTCGGCGGCATCGCCCGCGCGGACGACGGCACCCTCTACGTCACCTACGCCACCGGCACCGCCGACCTCACCGGCGTCTGGGCCGTCCGCCCCGGCAGCCGCCCGCACCGCATCGCCGCCCTGCCCGCCGACGGACTGCCCAACGGTCTCGCCCTGGACCGGCGCACCGGCAGGCTGTACGTCACCGACTCCGTGCACGGCGTCGTCTACCGTGTTCCCGTACGAGGCGGCGGGGCCGTCGTGTGGGCCGAGGGCGAGGCCCTCGAGCCGAGCTCCTTCGCCGGTGCCAACGGGATCAAGCTGCACCACGGGGCGGTGTGGGCGACCAACCTCGACAAGGGCACCGTCCTGCGCATCCCCGTCACCGCCCGCGGCACGGCCGGCCCCGTCCAGGTCCGCGCCACCGGCATGCCGTCCATCGACGACTTCGCCTTCACCGGTCACGGCGACACCCTCCTCGCCGCCCGCGACGACAACCAGGTCGACCTGGTCCGCCCGGACGGCACCCACACCGCGGTCCTCACCGCGGCCGACGGCCTGCAGACCCCCACGTCCGTCGCCGTCCACGGCCACACGGTGTACGTCCCCAGCGCGGCGTACCTCACGAACAAGGACCCCAACCTCCTCGTCGCGCACCTCGACCGCTGACGCGCACGCTCCACTCGCCCCCGAAGCCCCGGAAACTGACATGCCCGAAACCCCTCAGGCCGGCACCGCCATCTCGGAAGACGTGCCCCGCCTGCCGACGCCCCGCGGTCTGTCACTCGTCCTGGTCCTGGGCTCCCTGACCGCACTCGGCCCGCTCACCATCGACCTCTATCTGCCGGCCCTCCCCCAGGTCAGCGCAGACCTGCATATCTCACAGACCGTCACCCAGCTCACCCTGACCGCCGTCATGATCGGCATAGCGGTCGGTCAGCTGGTCCTCGGTCCGCTCAGCGACACCCTGGGCCGACGACGGCCCCTCCTGACGGGGTTGACGGTGTACGTCGTGGCGAGCGCCGTGTGTGCCCTCGCCCCGGACCCTGCGGTGCTCATCGGCATGCGCCTGGTCCAGGGGCTGGCAGGCGCCGCCGGCATCGTCATCGCCCGAGCCGTCGTACGCGACCTGTACGACGGGCTCGGCGCCGCCCGCCTGCTGTCCTCGCTGATGCTGGTCTCCGGCACGGCACCGATCCTCGCCCCTGTGCTCGGCGCCCAACTGCTGCGCCTCACCTCATGGCGCGGCGTCTTCGTCACCCTCACCCTGCTGGGCCTCGCCATCCTCGCCGCCACCGCCACCCTGCTCACCGAGACCCTGCCGACCACACATCGACGGCACGGCGGGCTGACCACCACGCTGCGCACCATGCGCGACCTGATCCGCGACCGCCGCTTCACCGGCTACCTGCTCACCGGCAGCCTCGGCTTCGCCGCCCTGTTCGCCTACATCGCCGGCTCGTCCTTCACCATCCAACGTATCTACGGCGCCTCCCCGCAGACCTACAGCCTGCTCTTCGCCGTCAACTCGATCGGCATGGTCGCCACCGGCCAGCTCAACGGCAAGCTGCTGCTCGGCCGCTTCCCCTCGCACCGCGTCCTGGCAACGGGCCTGGCCGTACTCGGAGCCGCCAGCACCGCCCTGCTCCTCCTGGTCACCACCACACACGCGGGTCTGCCCTGGATCGCCACCGCGCTGTTCTTCACGGCCTGCCCCGTCGGCACGATCCTTCCCACCACCACGGCCCTGTGCCTCCAGCGCGCCCCACACGCGGCGGGCAACGCCTCCGCACTGCTGGGCACCACCCAGTTCCTCATGGGTGCCCTCGCACCGGCCTTGGCCGGTCTCGGCGGCCAGGGCACAGCCCTGCCCATGGCCACGTCGGTCCTCGGCCTCGCACTGGCCGCGTCAGGCAGCTTCCTCGCCCTCTGCCGCCCGTGGAGGCCCACTGCGGACCCGCTGGCGCGGTGAGCCAGGCGCCCCACGAACGCGCAGCCGAGACGACAGAAAGAGCCGGAGGCGAACGTTCGTCCGCAAGTCAATCTGAGAGTCTGCCAACCTGCGCGCTTCGACGTACGAACCGATCCACCGAGACGACGACCTGACGGCACGGCCGTACGCACGTGCCGTGCGGCGTCGGAGGTGTTGTTCGCGGAGCACGGCCCGACGGCACCGTGGGTGTTGTGCCCGGTAACGACCGCACCTCTGCGCGTCGCCGCACTGCGACCCCGGCACTGCTCTCAAAGGGGTTTGGCACTGCTGGAGACCGACGGCCTGAGGGCCGGTGTTCTGGTGCGGCCAAGATTCCTTGGCACTCGCCACCCGGCGCACTGTGCCGCGAGCATGCGGCGCGCCCCCATGGCGCCCCGCGCCGACAGTTGCCGCTCTTGGCGACGGGGTCGCCAGTGAATCGCCGTCAGCGTCGCCGCCCGTCGCAGACCCTGCGTATCGAGCGCGTCCACGAAACCCCCGCCCACGAGACCGCGTGGACCGTAGCCGCCTACGAGCAATGATGGTGACGCTGCACAGCGTGGCCACCTGGGGCCGGTCGTCGAGGGCGAAGTCGGTGATCATCCGGCGTGCGCGGGTGTCGTAGAGACAGTGGAACCCGCTGTTGTCATGCGACGCGCGGATCTCCAGGTTGGCGAAGTCTGCGCGGGTGACGTCGAACTCGGTGGTGGTGAAGGGGAGGCGGAGACCGCGAACGACGGGGGGTGGCGGGTGCGGTGACTTGGGCCCGCCAGTCCGGCGGGATGTGGGGGCAGAGGCCGGGTATCGCGTTCGACCACGAGGTCCTGGACGTCGGTGCGTCCGAGCTGGCTGAGCAGGCTCTCCGGTGTCCGCCAGATCGTCTCCTTCGTCTCCGGGGTTCGGGTGGGCTGGAGCTCGCGCTCCACGGTCAGGACCGCCTCGTAAGTGTCCGCCGTCCAGCGGTCAGCAAGAGTCCTGCCACAGCCACCCACAGACAGCCACACTGTGGAATCGCCAACCGCACCGGCCTGAGCCAGCCGGCTGTTTGACGCCTTCCGGCAAGCAGGTGGAAGACAGCGAGAATGGCCCGACCGTCTTCCGACCCGCAGCCACCAATGCTCGCGCGTTTCCGCAGGTCAGCGGACCCTTCCTCGCGGCTTCAAGGGCACCGGTGGCAGTTCCGGTGCGGGCAGTGGAGCCCCGTCGTATCCCTTCACCTCCCCGAACCGCGTCCCCTCCATCCAGTCCCGCCGCGCCTGCTCGATCTCCTCTTGCGTTCGTCCGATCCAGTTCCAGAACATAGCGAACCCTGCCCGCATCAGTGCAGGTCAGCGGCGTTCCGGACCGCCGACGGTTAGCAAACTGTCAGCATCGGTCCCGGAGGAGTCTGCAACCGTGAGTTCCACTGCCCTGGTTCGTGGGATGGGGTCGTTCTTCAAGGAGTGTGAGCATCCGCGGTCGCGGTGGTCGAAGTGTCCTCACCCGTACAAGATCCGGTATCGGTCGGCGGCCGGGAAGCAGGTGAAGGAGTCCGGGTTTTCGACCCAGGACAAGGCCATCGTGCGTTTGACGGAAATCTACAACGCGAAGAGGGCTGCGCCGCGGGGTCAGGCGAAGACGGAGCGGGTCGCGAAGTACGGGGCGATGCGGTTCGGGGAGTACGCCTTGCAGTGGAAGGCCGGACAGCGGGACTTGGGGCCGGCGTCGGTGGTGCACCTGGACTCGCTGCTGAACATTCACCTGCTTCCGCTGCTGGGCAGCCGGCGGATGGACACCTTCGACCACAAGGTCGTCGAGGACTTCATCCGGACCCTGGAACGCAACGGTGTTGGCCTGGCCGC
>NZ_JBEZCR010000013.1:0-227571 GCF_040647715.1 Streptomyces tibetensis
CGGGGGAAGAACTCGTACCAGGAGCCGTACAGGGCCCGCTCCCGCTCCACGAGCAGGGGCAGGGGTTCGCTGCTGGTGACCAGGTCCCGCAGCGGATGCCGGGCCAGGACCGCGTCCACCTCCGGCGTCAGCGCCGCCGCCAGCCGAGCCGCCGCAGGGCGGTCCTCGTCCCGCAGCGCGTCGACGGCGGTGAGGATCACTGCGCGCAGTCCCTCCTTCTCGGGCACACCGGCGGCCGCCCGCTCGTACAGACGCGCGCCCTCCTCCAGGACGACGTCCGTGTCCATGCCCGCCGGGATCTTGATCTCGGCGTGATGGCGCCAGGTACTGACCGGGTCCCCCCATGCCTCGACCGTGAACGTCCACAGTCCCGGCTCCCCCGCGGTGACCGTGGCACCCCACCGGTCCGTCCCCGGGGCCAGCTCGCGCAGGGGCGTGAACGGGCCGGGGCGGCCTTCGGGGTCCTTCAGGACGACATTGGCGGCCACCGCGTCGTGCCCCTCCCGGAACACGGTCGCCGAGATCTCGAAGGTCTCGCCGGTGACGGCCTTGGCCGGCCGGCGTCCCTGCTGGACCACCGGACGGACGTCCAGGACGGGTATGCGCCCGACGGCGGTCGTGTCGCTCACGCCGAGGGGTGGCGCGGCCGGTGGGCCGGCCTCGGCCGGGCGTGCGGGGCGTGCTTCGCCGCCGGGCGCGCGCGCTCCGGTGGCGCGGCGGTTGGGGGGTGCTGGCGAGTGGTGCTTGGCGGGCATGACCGCTCCTGTCCGCGTCAACGTGGGTAGGCGGATGTCTGTGGGGAGGTGGGTCCTGCATGGTGCTCCTGAGAGGGGTACCCGCAGGAGCCTTCCCACCCTATTCGGGTGGACAATCCGGCACTTTGTTAACTACTCACGCGTATGTCGACACACAAGACCGGCCTCGTCCGCGACGGACGAGGCCGGCCCCTGAGATGGCTGCTGCTTCGCCCTACACGCGCGGCACCCGCAGTAATTTGTCCGGCGAACCGATGCCCCGGCCGGAGACCTTCCCGGTCGCCGCGGTGGCGGTCAAGGCCCTTGTGACCTGCGCCGGAGTGGCTTTCGGATGATCGGCCAGATAGAGCGCGGCCGCGCCGGCGGCGTGCGGGGACGCCATCGAGGTACCCGAGAAGGTGGCCCATGCGGTGTCGCCCGCGGCGGACGTGGAGGTGATGCCGACGCCCGGCGCGAACAGATCCAGGGCCGGACCGTGGTTGGAGAAGGCCGGTTTCTTATCCTCCCGGTCGGTCGCGCCGACCGTGAGGGCCTGCCGCACGCTCCCCGGGGAGTACAGCCCGGCCGGCCTGCCGTCGTTGCCCGCGGCGACCGTGTAGGTGACACCGGAGGCGATGGAGGCGCGGACGGCGGCGTCCAGCCGCTCGTTGCGCGGTCCGCCCAGACTGAGGTTGGCGACCGCGGGCTTCTTCGCGTGCCGGGTCACCCAGTCGATCCCGGCGATCACCCGGGCCGTGGTGCCCCCGCCCGCGGCGTCGAGGACGCGCACGGAGACGATCCGGGCCTTCCTCGCAACGCCGTGGGTCGTGCCGGCGACCGTGCCGGCGACATGCGTGCCGTGGCCGTTCGCGTCCGAGGCGACCCGGTCGTTCCCCACGAAGTCCCAGCCGTGGGCCGCCCGGCCCGTGAAGTCCTGGTGGGTGGTACGGACGCCGGTGTCGATCACGTACACCGTCACCCCCGCACCGGCCGACCGGGGCCAGGCGTAGCTCCGGTCCAGAGGCAGCCGCGGCTGGTCGACGCGGTCCAGCCCCCAGGACGGGGGTTCCTTCTGCACGCCGTCCAAGCGCACGCGGGTGTCCTGGGCGACCGAGGCGACCCGGGGGTCGGTGGCCAGCCGCGCGGCCCGTCTCGCGTCCGCGCGGACCGCGTAGCCGTTCAGGACCGTGCCGTAGGTGTGGCTGATCTCCACCCCGTACTTTCCGGCGATGCCCTTTCCGGCCGCCGAGCGGGCCGCCGTGCCCTCCTTCAGTGTCACCAGGTAACTTCCGTGCACGGAGCCGGGTGATCCGGCGCCGAGTATCCGCCCCTCCGGTACGGCGTGCGCGGGCAGGGTGGTGGCCGAAAACGCCGCGGCGCAGACCGCCGCGGCCAGGCCCCCCGTCCGGCGCAGACGCCGCTCACGCGTCCGAGCCATGGTCCGATGTCCCCTCCTCGACTCGGCGTACGGCGGTCGCGCGGCGCCGCGTGCGGCGGGCACGGGCCGGTACGCCAGGGGCAGCCTCTCGTGGCGTGTGAAGCACCACAAGGACGCCTATGGGTGTGGAATCGGCCATATCCGCGGATGGTGCTGTTCAGGCCGATCGGGGGTCGGGTCGCGGAGCCTCGGCGGCGGGGGCGCCGACGTGGGTACTGTCGTAGGAGACGTCGTCGAAGCCCTGTGAGATCCAGCGAACGCGCCGAGGTGGAACCCGTGAAGGCGATCCGTCGATTCACCGTCCGACCCGTTCTCCCCGACCCCCTCCGGCCGCTCAGCGACCTGGCCCGCAACCTGCGCTGGTCATGGCACGCGGAGACCCGTGACCTGTTCCGGGCCGTCGACCCCGAGCGGTGGGCCGCCTCGGGCGGCGACCCCGTCCGGCTGCTCGGCAGCGTGCCGCCCGCCCGGCTGGCGGAACTGGCCGGGGACGGCTCGTTCCTGCGCCGCCTGACCGAGGTCGCCGGCGATCTGCACGACTACACGACCGGCGACCGCTGGTACCAGACGCAGCCCGAGGAACTGCCCGCCGCGATCGCCTACTTCTCACCCGAGTTCGGCATCACGGCCGCCCTGCCCCAGTACTCCGGCGGCCTCGGCATCCTGGCCGGCGACCACCTCAAGGCGGCCAGCGACCTCGGCGTCCCGCTGATCGGCGTCGGCCTGCTCTACCGGCACGGCTACTTCCGCCAGACCCTGTCCCGGGACGGCTGGCAGCAGGAGCACTACCCCGTGCTCGACCCGAACGAGCTGCCCGTCGTCCAGCTCGAGGAGCTCGACGGCACCCCCGCCCAGGTCGCCCTCGCCCTGCCCGGCGGCAAACAGCTGCACGCCCGGATCTGGCTGGCGCAGGTCGGCCGGGTCCCGCTGCTCATGCTGGACTCCGACGTCGAGGAGAACGACCTCGGCGAGCGCGGCGTGACCGACCGGCTCTACGGCGGCGGCAGCGAGCACCGGCTCCTCCAGGAGATGCTCCTCGGCATAGGAGGGGTCCGGGCGGTACGGACGTACTGCCGGCTGACCGGCCATCCCGCGCCGGAGGTCTTCCACACCAACGAGGGGCACGCCGGCTTCCTCGGCCTGGAGCGCATCGCCGAACTCTGCGACGGCGGGCTGGACTTCGACGCCGCGCTGGAGTCGGTCCGCGCCGGGACCGTCTTCACCACCCACACCCCCGTCCCGGCCGGCATCGACCGGTTCGACCGCGCGCTGGTCGCCCGCCACTTCGGCCCCGAGGCCGAGCTGCCCCGCATCGACGTCGACCGCATCCTGCGGCTCGGCATGGAGAGCTACCCCGGCGGGGAGCCCAACCTCTTCAACATGGCCGTGATGGGCCTGCGTCTCGCCCAGCGCGCCAACGGCGTCTCGCTGCTGCACGGCAACGTCAGCCGCGAGATGTTCTCCGGCCTGTGGCCCGGCTTCGACGCCGACGAAGTGCCGATCACGTCGGTGACCAACGGAGTGCACGCCCCCACCTGGGTCGCCCCCGAGGTGTTCCGGCTCGGGGCCAAGCAGATCGGTGCCCAGCGCGCCGAGGACGCGCTGACCGTCGGCGGCTCGGACCGCTGGGACGCGGTCGCCGACATCCCCGACCAGGACATCTTCGACCTGCGGAGGGTGCTGCGCGAGCAGCTCGTCGAGGAGGTGCGTCAGCGGCTGCGGGCCTCCTGGCGGCAGCGCGGCGCCCATACGGCCGAGCTGGGCTGGATCGACGACGTGCTCGACCCGGACGTCCTGACGATCGGCTTCGCCCGGCGCGTCCCCTCGTACAAGCGCCTGACGCTGATGCTGCGCGACCGGGACCGGCTGATGGACCTGCTGCTGCACCCCGAGCGTCCGGTCCAGATCGTCGTCGCGGGCAAGGCCCACCCCGCGGACGACGGCGGCAAGCGGCTGGTGCAGGAGCTGGTGCGGTTCGCGGACGACCCGCGGGTGCGGCACCGGATCGTCTTCCTGCCCGACTACGGCATGGCGATGGCGCAGAAGCTCTACCCCGGCTGCGACATCTGGCTGAACAATCCGCTCCGGCCGCTGGAGGCCTGCGGCACGTCCGGCATGAAGGCCGCGCTCAACGGCTGTCTCAATCTGTCGGTCCTCGACGGCTGGTGGGACGAGTGGTTCCAGCCCGACTTCGGCTGGGCCATCCCCACGGCGGACGGCGTGGCCACCGACCAGGACCACCGGGACGACATAGAGGCCGCGGCGCTGTACGACCTGCTGGAGCAGCGGGTGACGCCCCGCTTCTACGAGCGGGGGCGCAGCGGGCTGCCCGACCGGTGGATCGAGATGGTCCGGCACACGCTGAGCCTGCTCGGGCCGAAGGTGCTGGCGGGGCGGATGGTCCGCGAGTACGTGGAGCGGCTCTACGCACCGGCTGCGCTCTCCCACCGGGCCGTGGGCCCGGACGCGGCGCGTGATCTCGCCGAGTGGAAGACGAGGGTGCGGGCGGCGTGGCCGGGCGTCACCGTCGACCATGTGGAGACGTCGGCGTCGGAGGTGCTGGCGGAGCTCGGGACGACGCTGGGGCTTCGGGTGCGGGTCGGGCTCGGTGAGCTGGGGCCGGACGACGTGGAGGTGCAGGTGGTTTCGGGGCGGGTGGACGAGGAGGACCGGATCGGGGACGCGACGGTTGTTCCCCTGAAGCCGGTGGGGTCTCCCGGCCAGGACGGGCGCTGGGTGTATGAAGGGCCCTTGTCGCTGGATCGCACCGGGCCTTTTGGGTACACGGTGCGGATCCTTCCCGCGCATCGGCTTATGGCTTCGAGCGCGGAGTTGGGCTTGGTTGCCGGGCCTTCTGAGGAGCTGGTGGCGGCTGCGGGGTTGTTGATGCGGTAGTTCGCCGTCTGCGGGTGCGTGGGGGCCGGTCGCGCCCACGCGGCGGAGCCGCAGATCGAATACAGCCCCGCGCCCCTAGGTGGGCTCGCCGCCCTGCGTTGCCAGGTTCCGTAGGACACTGCCGCACCTGCGGGCGTATGCGTGCTGGAAGCCCCTGGTCGCCGGGCCGCCCGCCTTTGCGTACCACTTGGCCGGGCGGCTGAACGCGTTCACCGTCAGCCAGACCGTGCCGTCTCCCGTGCGGTCCACGATGAACGACTCCTCGCCGGTCTCCGGGTGGCCGGGCAAGGTGCCGTAGGCCCAGCCCGCCCGGCGGGGTTCCTCGACCGTCCAGACCACGCGGCAGGGGGCCTTGATCATGCCGGCGAGGGTGACGGTGACGTCGACGCCGGGGGCGGCCCGGTCCGCGCTCGCGTCGAGGCCGACGCCCATGGCGCGGTGCATCTCCCAGGTGAGGACGGCCTCCGCGGCCCGGCGGAAGACCTCCTCGCCCTCTCCGAGACGAGTGCGTACGGTCATGGGGCGGAAGCCCGGCGGGCAGAAACCCTGGTCACGGGTGGCGCCGACATCGGCGTAGGTGAAGTCCTGCGAATCCGTAGAAGACACGGTCCCCAAGGGTAAGGCGGTACCCGGACCCGCTTCGGGTCCGGGTACCGCCCGTGGTCGTGCTTCGGTCAGCCGACGTTCACGGCCGACCAGGCGGAGGCGACCGCCTTGTACTCGGTGCTGGAGGCGCCGTACAGGGCCGAGGCGGCGTTCAGGGTCGCCGTACGGGCCTGGGCGTACTTGGTCGTCGACGTCATGTACGTCGTCAGCGCCTTGTACCAGATCTGCAGCGCCTTGTCCCGGCCGATGCCGGTGACCGTGGAGCCGTTGGAGGTGGGCGAGTTGTAGGTCACGCCGTTGATCGTCTTCGAGCCGCTGCCCTCGGCCAGCAGGTAGAAGAAGTGGTTGGCGGGACCGGAGGAGTAGTGGACGTCCACGCTGCCGAGGCTGGAGGACCAGCTGTCCTTGGACGCGCCGTCCTTGCTGGGCTTGTCCATGTAGCGCAGCGGCGAGCCGTCGCCGTTGATGTCGATCTCCTCGCCGATGAGGTAGTCACCCTTGTCGGAGGAGTTGTTCGCGAAGAACTCGGCGCCCGCGCCGAAGATGTCGCTGGTGGCCTCGTTCAGGCCGCCCGACTCGCCGCTGTAGTTCAGTTTTGCCGTGACCGAGGTCAGGCCGTGGCTCATCTCGTGCGCGGCCACGTCCAGCGAGGTCAGCGGGTTGGTGTTGCCCGAGCCGTCGCCGTAGGTCATGCAGAAGCAGCTGTCGGACCAGAAGGCGTTGACGTAGCTGTTCCCGTAGTGGACGCGGGAGTAGGCGGCCTTGCCGTCGCCCCGGATGCCGCTGCGGCCGAAGGCGCTCTTGTAGAAGTCCCACGTCACCTGGGCGCCGTAGTGGGCGTCGGCGGCGGCGGTCTCGGCGTTGGACGGGCTGCCGGTGCCCCAGACGTCGTCGGAGCCGGAGAAGAGGGTGCCGGTGCCGGAGGTGCCGCGGTTGAGGTTGTACGTCTTGTGGCCGCCGCGGGTGCCGTCCGTCAGGTTGTACGTCGACCCGGACTTGGTGGTGCTGAGGGTGACGGCGCCGCTGTAGGTGGTGTTGCCGGTGCCGGTCTCGACGCCCTGGTACTCGAAGAGCTTCTTGCCGGTGGCGGCGTCGGTGATGACGTGCAGCTCGTTCGGGGTGCCGTCCTCCTGGAGGCCGCCGACGACGGTCTCGTAGGCGAGGACCGGCTTGCCGTCCGCCGCCCAGATGACCTTGCGGGGAGCGGAGTGCGCCTCGGTCTTGGCCGAGCCGGCCGCCTTGGCGAGGGTCACGGCCTGCTTCTCGGCCTTGGCTGCGGTGACCGCGGGCTTGAGCGAGGCGACCTTCAGGGTCGCCTCGGTGGCTCTGGTGACGCCCTTGGTGGCGCCGGACTTCGACTGGTGCACCACGAGGTCGCCGCCGAGGACGGGCAGGCCGTCGTAGGTGCGCTCGTAGCGGGTGTGGACCGTGCCGTCGGCGTCCTTCACGACGTCACGGACGACCAGCTTCTCCTTGGCGCCGAGGCCTATCGCGTCGGCGGTCCGCGTGGCGTCGGCCTGCTGCTCCTGGACGAGCGCGGTGCGGGCCTGCGCGGAGAGCAGGACGGGGGCGGCGGCGAGGGCCGGCTTGCTCGGGGAGTCCGCGGCGACGCTGCTGCCGGAGCTCAGGCCGGTGGTGAGCAGGGCCCCTGCAGCGACGGCGGTGGCGATGGCGAGCGTGGCGCGCTTTTGACGCGCGTAGAAAAGGGTGGACACACAAGCTCCTCGATGTGGGGGAAGTGCTGTGCTGCGGTGGTGCTGTGCGGGTGGGGGAAGAGTGGCACTCCAGACGCGTACATGTCAGGAGTCGACGTGATGTTGGCCGGAAGTCGACGGCCAGATGTACGCGAGGACACGTGAAACGGACGCCGCCCCGGGGGATTCGAACCCACCGGGGCGGCGCCCTGACTACGAGGGCCTACGGGCCTGCGTACCTAGGGCACTGAGGGCCCGCCGGCCTGCGGATCTACGGGAACGTCAGCTTCCAGCTGTTGATGTAGCCGGTGTCGATGGCGGCGTTGTCCTGGACGCGCAGGTTCCAGACTCCGTTGGCCACCTCGGAGGAGGCGTTCACCGTGTAGGTGGTGTTGATGTTGTCGGCGCTTCCGCCGGTGCCGTACCCCTTCAGCGCGTAGACCGTGCCGTCGGGGGCGACCAGATCCACCTTGAGGTCACCGATGTAGGTGTGGACGATGTCCACCGAGACCTGGAGGTTGGACGGCGCGTTGCCGGTCCGGCCGGAGACGGTGACCGGCGAGTTGACCGCCGCGCCCCGGTCCGGGATCGCCACGTCGGCGGTGTTCTCGAAGGAGGTGCCGCCGCCCCCGCCGCCGCCGGAGCGGGTGCCGACGTTGACGCCCGCCCACGCGTCCTGGACCGCCTTGTACTCGGCGCTGTCCGTGCCGTAGAGCTCACCGGTGGCCGCGAGGGTGCCGGTGCGGGCCCCCGCGTAGTTGGTGTTCGAGGTGAACTTCGTGGTCAGTGCGCGGAACCAGATCTTCTCCGCCTTGTCCCGGCCGATGCCCGTGACCGGAAGGCCGTCCGAGGTGGCCGAGTTGTACGTGACACCGTTGATGGTCTTGGTGCCGCTGCCCTCGGAGAGCAGGTAGAAGAAGTGGTTGGCGGGGCCCGACGAGTAGTGCACGTCGACCGAGCCGATGCCCGAGTACCAGCTGTCCTTGGACGCGCCGTCCTTGCTGGGCTTGTCCATGTAGCGCAGCGGCGAGCCGTCGCCGTTGATGTCGATCTCCTCGCCGATGAGGTAGTCACCGACGTCGGAGGAGTTGTTCGCGTAGAACTCGACCGTCGATCCGAAGATGTCGGAGGTGGCCTCGTTCAGACCGCCGGACTCGCCGCTGTAGACGAGGCCCGCGGTGTTGGAGGTGACGCCGTGGGTCATCTCGTGGCCGGCCACGTCGATGGCCGTGAGCGGGTGCGTGTTGCCCGAGCCGTCGCCGTAGGTCATGCAGAAGCAGCTGTCGGACCAGAAGGCGTTGACGTAGTTGTTGCCGTAGTGGACCCGGGAGTAGGCGCCGACACCGTCGCCCTTGATACCCGAACGCCCGTGCACGTTCTTGTAGTAGTCCCACGTCAGCGCGGCGCCGTAGTGCGCGTCCGCGCCCGCGGTCTCGGCGTTGGACGCGCTGCCGTTGCCCCACACGTCGTCCGGGCCGGAGAACAGCGTGCCGGTGCCGGAGGTACCGCGGTTGAGGTTGTACGTCTTGTGGCCGCCGCGCGCGCCGTCCGTGAGGTTGTACGTCGACCCGGACTGCGTGGTGCCGAGCGTCACCGTGCCGCTGTACGTCGTGTTGCCGGTGCCGGTCTCGATGCCCTGCCACTCGTAGAGCTTGGCGCCCGTGGCCGCGTCGGTGACGACGTGCAGCTCGTTCGGGGTGCCGTCCTTCTGGAGGCCGCCGACGACGGTCTCGTAGGCGAGGACCGGCTTGCCGTTCGCCGCCCAGATCACCTTGCGCGGCGCCTTGTCGACGTCGGGGCTCCTGGTGTCGTCCGCCTTCGCGGCGGCCAGCGCCTGCTTCTGAGCCTTGGCGGTCGGGACGGCCGCGGTGGTGGTGGCCGGCTTGATGGCGGTGCGGGTCGCCTTGACGACCGACTTCGTCGCACCGGACGCGGCGGCCTTGACGACGAGGTCACCGCCGAGGACGGGCAGACCGTCGTAGGTGCGCTCGTAGCGGGTGTGGACGGTGCCGTCGGCGTCCTTCACGACGTCACGGACGACCAGCTTCTCCTTGGCGCCGAGGCCCAGCTCCCGGGCCGTCCGGGCCTTGCGGGCCTCGGCCTTGCGGATCAGCGCGGCGCGCTGGGCGGGGCTGAGCTTCACCGACTCCGAGCCGGGGATCGCCTTGCTCGCGGCCGGCGGCGCCTGCTCGGGTGCCGCGACGGCAGTGCCGCTCTGCACGGCGGCGGCGATCAGCGCGGCGACGCCGGCGAGGGCCACGGCCGCGGTGGTGTGGGGAGTGCGTCTGTGGGAGGTGCCTCTTCGCGAGGAACTGCTTCTCAACACTGACTCCTTCTGCGGGACCGGGGGTCGCCCGGCCTGGGGAGGTGGAGGTGTTGCTGTGGGGTTCCTGTGGAGCAGTCGTGGGAAGCGTGGCAGGGGAGTGCGCTTTCTGTCAGGACCGTGTCAAAAGTATGGCCGGAAACGGTTCGTTGTCCGGAAGTTCATGTTCGCTATGCGGACGCTTTGCTATGCGTGCACTTCGCCTGCTCCGGGCAGATCCCCGTGCCAGGAGTGCCACAGCGCCGCATAGGCACCCCCGGCCGCCACCAGCTCCTCGTGCGTGCCCAGTTCGCTCAGCCGGCCGTCCTCCATCACCGCCACCCGGTCGGCGTCGTGCGCGGTGTGCAGCCGGTGCGCGACGGCGATGACGGTGCGCCCCTCGAGAACGGCGGCCAGGGCCCGCTCGGTGTGCCGGGCGGTCGTCGGGTCGAGCAGCGCGGTCGCCTCGTCGAGGATCAGCGTGTGCGGGTCCGCCAGCACCACGCGGGCCAGGGCGAGTTGCTGCGCCTGCGAGCCGTCGGTACGGCGGCCGCCCTGGCCCAGCGGGGTGTCCAGCCCCCGCGGCAGCTCCCGCACCCACGCGTCGGCGCCGACCACGGCCAGCGCGTCCCACACCTGCTCGTCGTCCGCGTCGGGTTCGGCGATCCGCAGGTTGTCGCGGACCGAACCCAGGAACACGTGGTGCTCCTGGGTGACCAGGACGACCTGCCGGCGCAGCCGCTCCGGCCCCAGCCCGACGACCGGCACGCCGCCGACCGTCACCGAGCCCGCGCTCGGCGCGTCGATGCCCGCCATCAGCCGGCTCAACGTCGTCTTGCCGGCCCCGGACGGCCCGACCATGGCGAGCCGCTCCCCGGGGCGCACGGTCAGATCGACACCGCGCAGCACCTCGACGCCCCCGTCGTAGGCGTAGCGCACCCCGACGACGTCGATCCGGTCCCCGTCGGGATCCGGGCAGTCGCCCTCCCCACCGGCGTGTGGTGCCCGGGCGAGCCCCTCCACCCGGGCGAACGAGGCCCCGCTGCTCTGCAGTTGCTCGACCCGGACCAGGATCTCGTCCAGCGGGTTGCTCAACTGGTGCAGATACAGGGCCGCCGCCACCACCGCCCCGAGACTCATCGCGCCCGAGGAGTGCAGGACGCCGCCGATCACCAGCACACCGGCCACGGGCAGGACGTACGACACCTCCACCGCCGGGAAGAACACACTGCGCAGGTACAGCGTGTGGAAACGGGTGCGGCGGGAGGTCTCCAGGGCGTCCCGGCTCGCGGCCGTGCGCTGCCTCTCCAGACGGAACGCCTCGACCGTGCGGGCGCCGGACGCGGTCGCCGCGAGGATCTCCGCGACGTCCGAGGTGGCCGCGCCCTCGGCGAGATAGCCGTCCCGGGCCCGGCGCAGGTACCAGCGCAACGCCACCTGGATCGGTGCGAGTCCGAGTACGCCGAGGGCGCCGAGCAGGGGGTCCAGGAGGAACACCGCGCCGATCAGGAACAGGCACTGGACGAGGTTGACGAGCAGGACCGGCCCGGCGTCGCGCAGGGTGTTGCCGACGGTGGTGACGTCGGAGGTGCCGCGGGCGGTGAGGTCGCCGGTGCCGGCGCGCTCGACCACCGAGGCGGGCAGGGCGAGGGCGCGGTCCACGAACCGCTCCCGCACGCGGGCCAGGGTCCGTTCGCCGAAGCGGTGGCCCACGTAGCGGGCCCAGCGGGCCAGGAGCAACTGGGCGAGGGCGCACAGGAGCAGGACGAGGGCCAGCCGGTCCACGGCTCCGGCGCCGTGGCCCGCCCGTACGTCGTCGATCATCCGGCCGAGCAGCCACGGCCCCGCGAGACCGGCCAGGGCGGCCAGGGCGTTGAGCACGAGGACGCCGCAGAAGACCCGGGTGTCCGCCCGTACGAGGTCCAGCATCGCGCGCCGGACGTCCTGCCGCGCGGCGACGGGGAGATGGGTGCCGGTCATCCCAGGGCCTCCTCGGTGTCCCGTGCGACGACGGCTCGGTAGCCGGGGGTGGATTCCAGGAGTTCGTGGTGGGTGCCGGTCGCTGCGACCTTGCCGTCCTTCAGGAAGAGGACGGTGTCCGCGTGGTCGAGGACCAGGGGGGAGGTGGTGGTGACGACCGTCGTGCGGCCTTGTCGTGCCGCGCCGAGCCGGGACGCGACCGTGGCTTCGGTGTGGGCGTCCAGGGCCGAGGTGGGTTCGACGGCGAGGAGGATCTCCGGGTCGGCCAGAAGCGCTCTTGCCAGGCGGATGCGCTGGCGCTGGCCGCCGCTGAGGTTGCGGGCCTGGGCGGTCATCGGGGAGTCCAGGCCGTCGGGGAGGGCCTGGACGATGTCCTCGGCCGCGGCGGTGTGGAGCGCCTTCCGGGTCGCCGGGTCCTTTGGTGTCGCGTGCGCGGGGTCGTCGTGGTGGCTCGCGTCGCGCCCAGCGCCCCTCGACGCGGGGGCGATCATCTCCCGGAGCGTTCCGGCGAACAGGTCCGCCTCGTGGTCCGCCAGCAGGATGCGGGCCCTGACCTGGGCCAGGGCGATGTCGTCCAGGCGAGTGTGGCCCCACGTGGCGTTCGACGGGGCGTAGCGGGCCAGGCGGTCCAGGACGGCCGTGGCGTCCGCGGGGTGCTCCGCCACCAGCGCCGTCAGACGGCCCGGCCGGATGCGCACGCCCGAGGCGGGGTCGTACAGCACCGAGGGCTCGGACGGGGCGTCCCGGGTGCCGGTGTCGGGCACCGGTTCCAGGCGCAGGAACCGTACGACCCGGCGGGCGCACACCAGGCCGCGGCTGATCTGGTAGCCGCACTCCACCCAGAAGGACACCGGGCCCACCAGGACCGCCACATAGCCGTAGACCGACACCAACTCGCCCACGGTGATGTGGCCCTGCGCGGCCAGGCGCGCCGCCAGCCAGGTCACCACCGCGAGGAACAGGGTCGGCAGGCCGATGCCCAGGGCCTGCACCCAGCTGGTCACCGCGCCGACGCGGTAGCCCTGTTCGCGCAGCCGCCCGGAGTCCCGGCGGAAGGCGTCCGAGACCAGGTCCTTGCCGCCGAGCCCGGCGAGGACCCGCAGGCCGCCGGCGAGGTCGCCGATGCGGGCGGTCAGGACGCCCTGGCGTTCGCGGTACTCCGCCTCCGAGCCCTGCAGCCGGCCGAGCAGCGGGCCGACCAGCAGGACGAGGACCGGAATGCCGAGCAGGACGACCGCGGCGAGGAGCGGGGAGACCGAGATCAGCAGGGCGGCCACGACCAGATAGGCCACGACGGCGCCGACGCCGGGGCCGACGACCGTCAGGGACTGGCTGATCGTCTGGACGTCACCCACGCCGATCGTGACGACCTCTCCCGCGACCGTCTGCCGGGACAGGGACGCCCCGAGCCGGACCGCCTGGCCGACGACGACCTTCACCGTGCGGAAGTTGGCGTCCATACGGACCCGGGTCATGGTGCGGTGCCGCATGATGCTCAGCCAGGCGTTGAAGGCCCCCACCGCGAACAGCGCGCCGCTCCAGAGCACCAGCGCGCTCATGTCGCCCGGCTCCAGACCGTCGTCGATCGCCCGGGACATCAGATAGGGCGTGGCCGCCAGCAGCACCATCCACACACTGCCGAACATCGCCCCGGCGGCACACCGCCCGGGCTGCCGCATGGCCAGCCACCACAGGTACCGGGCGCCGCCGCGGTGATCGGGTGTGCCGGGGTCCTCGTACGCGTCGATCATCCGCCCGCCCTCCGCTGCGGCTGCAGGTTCCTTCGAACGTCGGCACCGGCTCCCGCGGAATCGCGATCGCACGATGCGAGACGTGCAAGAGCCCCTAGGCCAGACTGTCCTCCCACGCCCGGTGCAGATCCGCGAACCTGCCCGTACCCGTGATGAGTTCGGCCGGTTCGCCGTCCTCCACGATCCGGCCGTGCTCCATCACCAGAACGCGGTCCGCGATCTCCACGGTCGACAGCCGGTGCGCGATGACCACCGCCGTGCGGCCCTTCAGCACCGTCGTCATGGCCCGCTGCACCGCCCGCTCCCCGGGAATGTCCAGCGAGCTGGTCGCCTCGTCGAGGATCAGCACCGCCGGGTCGGCCAGCAACGCCCGCGCGAACGCGACCAGTTGCCGCTGCCCGGCGGAGATCCGCCCACCTCGCTTGCGCACGTCGGTGTCGTAGCCGTCGGGCAGGGAGGCGATGAAGTCGTGCGCGCCGATCTCCTTCGCCGCCTGCTCCATCTCCTCGCGGGTGGCGTCCGGGCGGCCGATCGCGATGTTGTCGGCGACCGTGCCGGAGAACAGGAACGCCTCCTGCGTCACCATGACCACCCCACGCCGCAGTTCCGGCACGGAGAGGTCGCGCAGATCGACGCCGTCCAGCAGCACCCGGCCGCCGGAGGGGTCGTAGAACCGGGCCAGCAGCTTGGCCAGCGTCGACTTGCCGGCGCCCGTGGACCCCACGACCGCGACCGTCTGCCCCGCCGGCAGGGTGAGGTCGAACGCGGGCAGCACCTCGCCGCCGGTGCGGTAGCCGAAGCGGACGCCGTCGAAGACCACTTCGCGGCCGGGGTGCTCGCTCTGGAGCGGCGGGAGCTGCCGCGGGGTGGCCGGCTCGGGGACCGACGGGGTCTGCGCGAGCAGGCCGGCGATCTTCTCCAGCGAGGCCGCCGCCGACTGGTACGAGTTCAGGAACATCCCGAGCCGGTCGATGGGGTCGTACAGCCGCCGCAGGTACAGCACGGCCGCCGCCAGCACACCGAGGGCCAGTGTGCCGTCCGCGACCCGTTGGGCGCCCCACAGGACGATCGCCGCGACCGCCGTGTTGGCGACCAGGCGGGAGCCGGTGACGTAGCGGGCCATCTCCAGCAGCGCGTCGCCGTTGACCCGTTCGTGCCGCCGGTTGAGCTCGCCGAAGTCCGCGTCGTTGGCGGACTCGCGACGGAAGGCGCGCACCGGGCGGATGCCGTTCATCGTCTCGACGAACTTGACGATCACGGCCGCGATGGCGGTCGACCGCGCCCGGTATACCCGCCCGGCCCGCCGCTGGTACCACCGCACGAGTGCGTACAGCGGCACCAGGGACGCCACCGCCACGCCCCCGAGGCCCAGGTCGAGCCAGAGCAGCATCGCCGAGATGTAGACGAAGGACAGGATCACCGTCACGAGCTCCTGGAGACCCTCGTCCAGCAACTCGCGCAGCGACTCCACGTCGGTCGTGGAGCGGGAGATGAGCCGGCCCGAGGTGTAGCGCTCGTGGAAGTCGACGCTCAGCGCCTGCGCGTGGCGGAAGATCCGCCCGCGCAGATCCAGCAGGACGTCCTGGCTGACCCGGGCCGCGGCGGCGACGAACGCGAACTGCAGCCCGCCCGCGGCCAGCGCGCACGCCAGATACCCGACGCCCACCGCGATCAGCGGCCCGTGGTCCTGCGCGCGGAACGCCGGCACGCCGCGGTCGATGGCGTACGCCACGAGCAGCGGGCCCGCCTGCACGACCGCCTGCTGGAGCAGCAGCAGGAGCGTCGTGACCGTGACCCGGGCCTTCATGGGCGCGAGCAGGGAGCGCAGCAGGGCCCCGGTGGCGCCCGGCGGGGTGGGCAGGACGTCCTGGTCGAAGGGGTCGCCGGTGGCGGCGGGACGATCGCCGGATGCGTCGTCACGCCGTTCGTCGGGCCGGTCGCCGGGTTTGTCGCCGGCCGGTGCGCCGGTGGCCGCCGTCATCGTGCGCCCTCCTCTTCCTCTGACGTTCCCCCGGACGTTTCCCTTGACGTTCTCCCGGAGAATTCCCCGGACGTGCTGCCGGACGTTTCCCCTGACATCAGATGCGCGTACTCGGCGTTCGTCCGCAGCAGTTCCTGGTGGGTGCCGACCGCGGCGATCCGGCCGCCGGACAGCAGCGCGACGCGGTCGGCGAGCAGCACGGTGGACGGGCGGTGCGCGACGATCAGGGCCGTGGTGTCCGCCAGCACCTGCCGCAGGGCGGCCTCCACGGCGGCCTCCGTGTGCACGTCCAGGGCCGACAGCGGGTCGTCCAGGACGAGGAACTCCGGCTGCCCGACGACGGCCCGGGCGAGCGCGAGGCGTTGGCGCTGGCCGCCGGAGAGGCTGAGGCCCTGCTCGCCCACCTGGGTGTCCGCCCCCTGGGGCAGGGCATGCACGAACTCGGCCTGCGCGACGGCGAGGGCACGCTCCAGATCGGCGGTGCCGGCGGTGTCCCTCGCGGCGCCCATGAGAACGTTGTCGCGGACCGCGGCCGAGAACAGCGTGGGCTCCTCGAAGGCCACGGCGACCCTGGCGCGCAGCGCTTCTCTGGACAGCTCCGTGATGTCGGTGCCGTCGAGGGTGATGCGGCCCGAGGTCAGCTCGTAGAGGCGGGGCACGAGCGCGGTGAGGGTGGTCTTGCCGCTGCCGGTGGCCCCGACCAGGGCCATGGACTCGCCGGGGCGGATGTGCAGGTCGACGTCCTGCAGGACGGGAGGGGAACCGGGCGGGGCGTCCGGGTAGCGGAACCGGACGTGGTGGAAGCGAAGCCCCGTGTCCTGCGGGTCCTTCGAGCCGGCCCGCGTACCGGAGGCCAGGCGCTCTGGAGCGGTGGGCTCGGAGGTGCGGTGCCCGGAGGCGGTGTCCTCGACTTCCTCGTCCATCACCTCGAAGAACCGCTCCGTCGCCGTCGCCGCCTCCTGGCTCATCGCCAGCAGGAACCCGATCGACTCGACCGGCCACCGCAACGCCAGCGCCGTCGACAGGAACGCCACCAGCGTCCCCGCCGACAGGGCACCGTCGGCCACCTGCACGGCCCCCACCACCAGCGCCGCACCGATCGCCACCTCCGGCAGCGTCACGATGACGCCCCAGATCGTCGCCAGCAGCCGCGCCTTGCGCAGTTCCGTACCGCGCAGCGTCCGCGACAGGTCCCGGAACGCCCGCGCCTGGCTCCGGTGGCGGCCGAAGCCCTTGATGATGCGGATGCCGAGCACGCTCTCCTCGACGACCGTCGTCAGATCGCCCACCTGGTCCTGGGCCCGCCGGGCCACCTGCGCGTACCGCTTCTCGAAGACCAGGCAGGTGACCATGACGGGCACGGCGGGTCCGAGGACGACCAGTCCCAGTGTCCAGTCCTGGAGCAGCATGATGACCACGCCCACGACGATCGTCACCCCGTTGACCAGCAGGAACGTCAGGGGGAAGGCGAGGAACTGGCGCAGCAGCATCAGATCGGTGGTGCCGCGGGACAGCAACTGCCCCGATGCCCACCGGTCGTGGAAGGCCACCGGCAGCCGCTGGAGGTGCCGGTACAGTCCCGCCCGCATGGACGCCTCGACGTGGGTGAGCGGACGGGCCACCAGCCACCGCCGCAGCCCGAACAGCAGGGCCTCAGCGAAGCCCAGCAACAGCAGGTACAGCGCGCCGAGCCACACCCCGGCCGGGTCCCGCCCGGCGATCGGCCCGTCGACCATCCACTTCAGGACGAGCGGGATCACCAGGCCCACGCAGGAGGCGAGTATCGCGACGAACGCGGCACTGAACAGCCGCACCCGCGCGGGCCGCACGTACGGCCACAGGCGCAGCAACGAGCGCACGGCGGAACGGTCCTGGGCAAAGGCGGGTGTCGTGGCCATCAGCAGCGAGCCTACGGATCGCCACTGACACTGCCCACCGAGTTTCCGCCGGACACGGCTCGGTCCTTGGTCCTACGACCTGGGAGAACGTTCGACGGGCCGTACGGCCGCACCCGCCCGGGCACGGCCGCACTTCTGCCCCCTGAGGTCGCACCGCCCCGTACGCCGCACCCGCCCTCGTACGGCCGCACCCGTCGGGTCGTACGGCGGCATCAGCCGATCGGTGGATGTCCGTTCGAGCACGACGGCCGATGTGCCGGGCCCGGCCTCACCGGGACCCTCTTCGTATGCAGACCGCACCTGTCATCGAAGTCACCGAGCTGCGCAAGAGCTACGCCGGCCGCCGCGCCGTCGACGGTGTCTCCTTCGCCGTGGAGGAGGGCGAGATCTTCGGGATCCTCGGCCCCAACGGCGCCGGGAAGACCACCACCGTGGAGTGCGTCGAGGGGCTGCGCGTGCCCGACTCCGGCCGCGTCCGGGTCGCCGGGCTCGACCCCGTCACCGAGCACGAGGGCACCCGCCGGGTGCTCGGCGCGCAGCTCCAGGAGAGCGAACTCCAGGCCAAGCTCACCGTCCGCGAGGCGCTGGAGCTGTACAGCGCCTTCTACCCGAGCCCGCTCGACTGGCGGCCCCTCGCCGAACGCCTCGGCCTGGCCGCCAAGCTCGGCACCCGGTTCGCCAAACTCTCCGGCGGCCAGAAGCAACGGCTGTTCATCGCACTCGCCCTGGTGGGCAACCCGAGAGCCGTCGTCCTGGACGAGTTGACCACCGGACTCGACCCGCGCGCCCGCCGCGACACCTGGGAGCTGATCGAGGACATCCGCGCGAACGGGGTGACACGGCACGCGGCGGCGCCCCGGTGCGGCGGCCGCGGCGGGGGCTGAACACGCCGCGACGGGGGCCGCCCCGATCACTCTGCTGATCGTCGACGACCACCCCGTCGTCCGGGACGGCCTGCGCGGCATGTTCGAGTCCGCGCCGGGCTTCCGGGTCCTCGGGGAAGCGCCGAACGGCGTCGAGGCGGTCTCGCTCGCCGCGGCCCTCGACCCGGACGTGATCCTGATGGATCTGCGCATGCCGGGTGGTGGGGGAGTGGACGCCATCCGTGAACTGGCCCGTACCGGCGTCCGCGCCAAGGTCCTCGTGCTCACCACCTACGACACCGACTCCGACACCCTGCCCGCGATCGAGGCGGGCGCGACGGGTTATCTGCTGAAGGACGCCCCGCGGGACGAACTGTTCACAGGGGTGCGGGCGGCGGCGGAGGGCCGTACGGTCCTGTCCCCCGCGGTCGCCTCGCGCCTGGTCTCCGCGGTGCGCGCCCCCGGCAACGAGCCCCTCTCCGCCCGCGAGCGCGAGGTGCTGGCCCTGGTCGCCAGGGGCACGTCCAACCGCGAGATCGCCCGTGAACTGTTCATCAGCGAGGCGACGGTCAAGACCCACCTCACCCACCTGTACGCCAAGCTGGGCGTCAACGACCGCGCGGCAGCGGTCGCGACGGCGTACCAGCGGGGGATCCTCGGCTAGGGCCCGTCGTCCGGAGAGGGCCACGCGTCACCCACCGGCCCGGACAGCACCCTAGGCCGGGTAGGGCAGCAGGGTTCGGTCGGTCCTCTCCCAGGCGGCCTTGAGCTCGGCGAGCAGCTCCGGTCGGTCCGCGGCGAGGTCGGCCTGTTCCCGCAGGTCCTCGGCCAGGTCGTACAGGTGGTCGGTGCCCTTGGCGTCCCGGTAGTACTTCCACTTCCCGCGCCGCAGCGCCCGGTTGGCCCGCACCCGCCAGAACAGGTCGTGCTCCGGCGGCTGCTCGCCCCGCAGCAGGTATCCGGCCAGGCTCGCACCGTCCAGCGGGTAGGCCGGATCGGGTCGCGCGCCGGCCACCTCCAGGAAGGTCGCGGTCCAGTCGGGAGAGAGGTTGGGCGCGTGACTGACCTGGTTGCCGTCGATCCGGTGCGGCCAGCGCACGATCGTCGGCACCCGGATGCCGCCCTCCTGCAGCACGAACTTCTCGCCGCTGAGCGGCCACAGGTACGACCAGCGCTCACCGCCGTTGTCGCTGGCGAAGTACACCAGCGTGTGCTCCTCCTGTCCGGAGCGGCGCAGCGCCGTGAGCACCTCGCCGACGGCCGCGTCCAGGCTCTGCACCATCTCGGTGTACTTGGCGACCGAGCCGCCGTCGTGGTGGTTGAGCGCGGCCGACACCTCCGCCTGGCTCTTCGCGTTCCGGATCTCCTCCGCGATCTCGGCGCCGGTCTCCTCGTCGCCCTCCGCGAGCCACGGCCAGTGCGGGGTGGTGAAGTTGAGGTTGAGCAGCCACGGCTGGTCGTGGTCGCGGCTGACGTACTCCACGGCCCGTTCGGTCAGGACGTTCGTGTAGTACCGCAGGTCCTTGTACTCGGCGTCGCCCTCGTAGAGGTCGTACTCGCCGAGCTGCCCCAGCTTGGAGAAGTACTCCAGCACGCCCCCGTGGTTGCCGAAGAACTCGTCCCAACCGGACTTGATGGGGCTGTAGTCGGGCAGCCAGCCGCAGTGCCACTTGCCGATGAGGGCGGTCGCGTAGCCCGCCTTCTTCAGCAGGGAGGCGAGGGTGGGGTGGTGGGGGTCCAGGCCCTGGGACCGGTCGGCGACCGGCTCGGCCAGTCCGCCCTCGGTACGTCCCGGATAGCGGCCGGTGTAAAGACTGAACCGGGTCGGGGAGCAGGTCGAGGAGCCGGAGTAGGCGTCGGTGAAGCGCACCCCCTGGCGGGCCAGCCGGTCCAGGTTCGGCGTGCTGATGTGCGGGGCGCCGTAGGAGGACAGGTCGGCCCAGCCGAGGTCGTCGCCGAGGATGACGAGGATGTTGGGGCGCTGCCCGGAGGCGGCGCCGGGGCGGGCCCGGAAGGGGCGTTCGACGGGAACCGCCTCGGCGGCACCGGCCGTACCGGCCACGGCGCCCAGGGCACCACCGCCGACGAGAGCACCGAGGGCACGACGGGATATTTCGGGCATGCGGAATCCTGGAGGACCGAGGGGCAGTGAGGGAGAGCCGAGGCTCAGCAGCGACGCTGCCAGCGGTGCGACGCAGGGGTCAAGAAGATCCCCGCCGCGTTCACGGACCTGCAACGAGCCGCAACACCGCGCGGCACCCCCGCCCCGACCGCCCGGCGAAACGGCACCTCAGCCCGCCACCGGCAGCCGAGGCACGCCCCGTACCGGCGTGCCCGGCCTCGCCCTCCCGGCCCGTGGCGAAACGATGCCTCAGCCTGCCACTCGCAGTGCGGCCGGCCCGCACCGGCATGCCCCGGCCTAGCCCTCCCGGCCCGTGGCGAAACGATGCCTCAGCCTGCCACTCGCAGCAGCAGCACCGCCCGTGCCGGCATGGTGATCTCCGTTCCCGCGCGGTGTTCGACGCCCGGTGCCTCTCCCTGCTCCTCCCGGCTCGTGTCCACGACGACCTCGTACCGTTCGGCCCACGGCGGCCCCGGCAGCGCGAAGTTCACCGGCCCCTCGCCCGCGTGCAGGACGGCCAGGAAGCTGTCGTCGAGGATCTGCTCCCCGCGTTCGTCGCGGCCCGGGATGTCCCGGCCGGACAGGTACATGCCGAGCGTGGCGGCGGGCGCGTACCAGTCCTGCTCCGTCATCTCCGTGCCCCGGGACGTGAACCAGGCCAGGTCGCGCAGCCCGTCCGCGGTCTGCGCCCGGCCCGAGAAGAACGCCCGGCGCCTGAGCACCGGGTGGCGGTGACGCAGCGCGATCAGGCGGGAGGTCAGCGCGAACAGGGCCTGCCAGGCCGGGTCCTCCAGGAGCTCCCAGTCCAGCCAGCTGATCTCGTTGTCCTGGCAGTAGGCGTTGTTGCTGCCGCGCTGGGTGCGGCCCATCTCGTCGCCCGCGACCAGCATCGGCACGCCCGTCGACAGCAGCAGCGTGGTCAGGAGGTTCCTGAGCTGGCGCCGCCTGAGCGCCCGTACGCCCTCGTCGTCGCTCTCGCCCTCGGCACCGCAGTTCCACGCCCGGTTGTCGTCCGTGCCGTCCCGATTGCCCTCGCCGTTGGCCTCGTTGTGCTTGCGCTCGTAGGACACCAGGTCGCGCAGGGTGAAACCGTCGTGCGCCGTGACGAAGTTGACGGACGCGTACGGCCTGCGCCCACCCCAGGCGTACAGGTCGCTGGAGCCCGACAGGCGGTACCCCATCTCGCGCACGTCCGGCAGCGCGTGCCGCCAGAAGTCCCGTACGGCGTCGCGGTACCGGTCGTTCCACTCCGTCCACAGCGGGGGGAACGCCCCCACCTGGTAGCCGCCCGACCCCACGTCCCACGGCTCGGCGATCAGCTTCACCCGGCGCAGCACCGGGTCCTGGGCGATGACCGCGAGGAACGGGGACAGCATGTCGACGTCGTGCATGGAGCGGGCCAGCGCCGCCGCAAGGTCGAAACGGAAGCCGTCCACACCCATCTCGGTGACCCAGTAGCGCAGCGAGTCCGTGATCAGGCGCAGCACGTGCGGCTGGACCACGTGCAGGGTGTTGCCGCAGCCGGTGTAGTCGGTGTAGCGCCGGGGGTCGTCCTGGAGGCGGTAGTAACCCCGGTTGTCGACGCCCTTCAGGGACAGCGTCGGACCGAGCTCGCCCGCCTCCGCGGTGTGGTTGTAGACGACGTCGAGGATGACCTCGATCCCGGCCGCGTGCAGGGCGCGCACCATCCGTTTGAACTCGCCGACCTGCTGCCCGGCCGTGCCGGAGGCCGCGTAGCCCGCGTGCGGGGCGAAGTAGCCGATGGAGTTGTAGCCCCAGTAGTTCCTCAGACCTCTGCGCAGCAGGTGGTCCTCGTGCGCGAACTGGTGCACCGGCAGCAGCTCCACCGCCGTCACGCCCAGCTTCACCAGGTGCTCTATCGCCGCCGGGTGCGCGAGACCGGCGTAGGTGCCGCGCAACTCCTCGGGGATGCCCGGGTGCAGCCGTGTGAAGCCCTTGACGTGCAGTTCGTAGATCACCGAGTCGGCCCACGGCGTCTTCGGGCGGCGGTCGTCGGCCCAGTCGTCGTCATCGTGGACGACGACGCCCTTCGGCACGTACGGCGCCGAGTCCCGGTCGTCGCGGACGGTGTCGGCGACGTGCTGCTGCGGCCAGTCGCGGACGTGCCCGTACACCTCCGGCGGCAGACCGAAGTCCCCGTCGACGGCGCGGGCGTACGGGTCGAGCAGCAGCTTCGCCGGGTTCCAGCGGGCACCCGTCCACGGGTCCCAGCGGCCGTGCACCCGGTAGCCGTAGCGCTGCCCGGGCAGCACGCCCGGGACGAAGCCGTGCCAGATCTCGTGGGTCAGCTCGGCGAGCCGGACCCGCGCCTCCTTGCCCGCCTCGTCGAACACGCACAGCTCGACGCCCTCGGCCCCGCCCGCCCACAACGCGAAGTTGGTGCCCGCCACCCCGTCCGGGCCGACCCGGAACCGGGCGCCCAGCGGGGTCGGCGCGCCCGGCCACGCGGACACGGTGGGCGGCGGCGCGGCCCTCCGTGCGCCGTTCACGGCGGCGGCCTGGCGCCCGTTCCCGGTGGCCCGATGACCGGCCACCGCCTCCTGCTCGGCTGCGCTGGACACCTGTCAGCCTCCCACCGGCTCGTGGGACGACGGGGGACAGAGGGGTGCGGCCCTGTGCTGCGGCCCGGGTCGCGGCTCCCCTGCGCGTCGTCCTCCCCACTGTTCTGCCCAGAGCGTGGGTCGCACTCACGTTTCCCCGGGGGCGGGCATGGTCGTTTCCCGGGGACGCGGCCGGTCGTTGGGCACCGCGTGAGGCACGTACAAGGGCGCGCGCGGCGCGTGAGGGCCGCGCTGGCCGCCGTAGTGACATGGGCAGGGCTCCTGGCCGGGGCCACGGGGTGTACCTCGGACGACGCGGGCGGGGTCACCGGGGCGTTCGGCGCGCCCCCGGCGCCCGAGGACGTCATCAAGGTCTCGCCCGCCGACGGCAGCAGGGGTGTGCGCCCCGACAGGAAGCTGCGGGTGCACGTGCCCGACGGCCGGCTGGAGAAGGTGAGGGTCGTCAGCTCGCGGGACGCCCAGGACTCCCCGGTGGCCGGGCACCTCTCCGCCGACGGCCTGACCTGGGAACCCGACGAGCAGCAGCTCGCGCTGGCCGCCAAGTACTCGATCGACGCGGTGGCCGTGGACGGCGACGGGCGCCGCTCGGCCCGGCACACCACCTTCACCACCTACGTCCCCGAGGAACGCTTCATCGGCTACGTCGCCCCGGAGAACCGCGCCACGGTCGGCACCGGCATGATCGTCTCCCTGGAGTTCAGCCGCGAGATCACCGACCGCGCCGCCGTCGAACGCGCGGTCCGGGTCACCGCCCGCCCGCCCGTCGAGATCCGCCCGCACTGGTTCGGCCGGACCCGCCTCGACTTCCGCCCCGCGGACTACTGGAAACCCGGCACCCGGGTCACCGTCGCCCTGCGGCTGCGCGATGTCGAGGGCGCGCCCGGCGTCTACGGCCTGCAGCACAAGACGTTCTCGTTCACCGTCGGCCGCAGCCAGGTCTCCGTGGTCGACGCCGCCGCCCACTCCATGGAGGTCCGGCGCGACGGCGAGCCCCTGGCCACCGTGCCCGTCACGGCCGGCGCCCCCGGGAACACCACGTACAACGGCAAGATGGTGATCACGGAGATGCTCGACGTCACCCGCATGAACGGCGCCACGGTGGGTTTCAGGCAGCGCGACGGCCAGGGCGAGTACGACATCCCCGACGTCCCCCATGCCATGCGCCTGACCGACTCCGGGACCTTCCTGCACGGCAACTACTGGGCGCACCACTCCGTGTTCGGACGCACCAACGTCAGCCACGGCTGCATCGGGCTGCGCGACGTGAAGGGCGGCAGCTCGGACACCCCGGCCGGCTGGTTCTTCGACCGCAGCCTCGTCGGTGACGTGGTGGAGGTCGTCAACAGCAACGACAAAGAGGTCTCTCCGGGCAACGGGCTCGGAGGATGGAATATGGGCTGGAATGCATGGAAGGCGGGCAGTGCGGTGAAGTAACCCGACAGGGGGGCGGGTTGACCGGTGATCCGTTGGGACCGAACGGTGACAATCGCAGACCGCCGGTGCCCGGTGCCTTGTGGTTACTATGCGCCGACGCGCGGGGGACGCGCGGGGTGCGGGCCTGACCAGGCCCTGGGAGGGGAGAACCACGTGAACGGGCGACCGATATCGGGGGCGTCGGTTGGGCGCAGGAACGGAATGCTCGCGTCGGCGATCGGCGTGCTGCTCCTCGCCGTCACGGCGTGCGGCGGCGGGGGAAGCGGCTCCGGTTCCGGTGAGGGTGACAGCAAGGGCAGGGACTCGGGCAGCGCACAGAGCAAGCAGTCCGAGGCGGTCGTCGGCATCACCCCCAAGGACGGGGCGAAGTCCGTCGACACGAGCGGTGCGCTGAAGGTCACCGCGACGAAGGGGAAGCTGACCGAGGTCGAGGTCAAGGACGCCGAGGGCAAGAAGGTCGACGGCGAGATATCCGGGGACGGCGCCCGTTGGACGCCGTCCACCCATCTGGCCGGCGCCACCAAGTACACGGTCCACGCGGTGGCCAAGGACTCCGAGGGCCGCACGGCCGCCGAGGACGCGGGCTTCACCACACTGACCCCGGAGAACACCTTCACCGGCACCTTCACCCCCGAGGACGGGTCCAAGGTCGGCGTCGGGATGCCGTTCTCCATCCGCTTCTCCCGGGGCATCACCGCACCGGAGGACGTCGAGAAGGCCATTCGCATCAGGACGGAGCCGGCCGTCGACGTCGAGGGCCACTGGTTCGGCAACGACCGCCTCGACTTCCGCCCGGAGAAGTACTGGAAGCCCGGCACCAAGGTGACCGTGGACCTCGACCTCGACGGCGTCGAGGGCCGACCCGGCGTCTACGGCGAGCAGGACAAGACGGTGAAGTTCACCATCGGCCGCAACCAGGTCTCCGTGGTGGACGCCAAGAAGCTCACGATGAAGGTCACGCAGGACGGCAAGACCATCAAGACCATTCCCGTCACCACCGGCCAGCCCGGCATGGAGACCTGGAACGGCCAGATGGTCGTCAGCGAGATGCTCACGGTCACCCGGATGAACGGCGAGACGGTCGGCTACGGCGGTGAGTACGACATCAAGGACGTTCCGCACGCCGTCCGCCTGACCACCTCCGGCACGTTCCTGCACGGCAACTACTGGGCGAGCGGCGCCTTCGGCAACTACAACGCCAGCCACGGCTGCATCGGCCTGCGCGACGTGCGCGGCGGCTGGGACAAGAAGGTGCCGGCCGCGTGGTTCTTCAACCACTCGATGATCGGCGACGTGGTGGTCGTCAAGAACTCGAAGGACCGGATCGTCGACCCGGACAACGGGCTCAACGGCTGGAACATGTCCTGGGAGAAGTGGAAGAAGTAGCCCACAGCCGACCTGAGGGGCCCCGGTGCGACCGACCGCACCGGGGTCCCTGGCGTCGGTCCCGGGGGGCGACCACCGCACCCCGGGCGTCGGCCCCGGGGGCAACCACCGGACCCCGGGTCGGTGTGACCGACCGCACCGGCCCCAATCCTGTTAGCCCCCGTTAACCTGCTGCCCATGACCGTCTCTCTCGAAGTCGCTGAAGGCGTCGGCACGATCCGTCTCGACCGCCCGCCCATGAACGCGCTGGACATCGCCACGCAGGACCGGCTGAAGGAACTCGCGGAGGAGGCCGCCCGCCGCGAGGACGTCCGGGCGGTGGTCCTCTACGGCGGGGAGAAGGTGTTCGCGGCCGGCGCGGACATCAAGGAGATGCAGGCGATGGACCACACCGCGATGGTGCTGCGCTCCCGTGCCCTGCAGGACTCGTTCACGGCCGTGGCCCGGATCCCCAAGCCGGTCGTCGCGGCCGTGACCGGCTACGCGCTGGGCGGCGGCTGCGAACTCGCCCTGTGCGCGGACTTCCGCATCGCCGGCGAGAACGCCAAGCTCGGCCAGCCGGAGATCCTGCTCGGACTGATCCCCGGCGCCGGCGGCACCCAGCGCCTGGCCCGCCTGGTCGGGCCCTCCAAGGCCAAGGACCTCATCTTCACGGGCCGGATGGTGAAGGCCGACGAGGCCCGCGAGATCGGCCTGGTGGACCGGGTCGTCCCCGCCGACGAGGTGTACGCCCAGGCGCACGCCTGGGCCAAGAAGCTGGCCCAGGGGCCGGCCCTCGCGCTGCGGGCCGCGAAGGAGTCGATCGACACGGGTCTGGAGACGGACATCGACACCGGCCTCGCGATCGAACGGAACTGGTTCGCGGGTCTGTTCGCCACCGAGGACCGTGAGCGCGGGATGCGCAGCTTCGTGGAGGAGGGACCGGGCAAGGCGAAGTTCCTCTGAACATCCGTCCAGGGGCTTGCAATTGACGTCGTGTCCGACCCGCGGTCCCCTCGATGGGGCGGTTTATGGCAGCCTTAAGACAACCTTAAGCGTGCCGGAACGGGAGAGTCCGGCGATTACCCCGGAACGCATTGTTCCAGCAGGTCGGACTGGGGATCAGTCACCTCGTCATGCCTGCGGCATATGACAGGTGATCGCCGGTCCGCCGCCCGTTCCCCGGGGCGTATTCCCCGGGAACGGCCCCGTCGGGTGCCGCGGGCGGCCATGATGGGGGGCATGGCGGGGCTGGAGGGTATGGAACAGCCGCGGGGACACGCACATGCGGCCGCGGCGCGCTGGTCGCCGACCGTCGAGGACGAACACGCGCTCAAAGCGCTGGAGTTGTACGGCAACCCGACGGAGGCGGAGGTTCCACTGCCGTCCCGCCCCGAGTCCGCGGCCACCGCGAGACGGCTCACCCAGGTCGTGATCCTGCGCCACTGGGGACTCACCCCCAAGACCACCGAGGACGCGGTGCTCCTCGTCTCCGAACTGGTCGGCAACGCCGTACGCCACACCGGCGCCCGCGTCTTCGGGCTGCGCCTGCACCGGCGCCGCGGCTGGATCCGCGTGGAGGTCCGCGATCCCTCCCGGGGGCTGCCGTGCCTGATGCCGGTCCAGGAACTGGACATCAGCGGCCGTGGTCTGTTCCTCGTCGACAAGCTGGCCGACCGGTGGGGGGTCGACCTCCTGCCACGGGGCAAGACCACCTGGTTCGAGATGCGGGTCGCCGACCGCTGAGCACGCCCGATGCCTCACCCGGTCGCCGGACGGACGAATCACGCGTTTGTCTCCGGGACGCCCATTAAATGGTGCAATGCGCCCTCACCTCGTCAAGAGCACCCTGGTCGCGGGTGCCGTCCTCGCCGCCGTCGCCGCCTGTGGCACCGGAAGCGCGGAACGGCACTCCGAGGGGCACGGCACCAAGGCCGCCGTGCCCCTTCCGCCCGAGAAGAAGCCCGTGAAGGGCCTGCCCGGCATGCCGCCCGTCCTCGACCCCGAGGACGTGTACGCGGCCGACCGCCCGAACAAGCTGTCCCCGGTGGTCAAGGACTTCCCGTCCCGGGTCTACGTCCCCAACACCGAGTCCGACACGGTCACCGTCATCGACCCGAAGACGTACGAGGTCACCGAGACGATCCGGGTGGGCCGGCAGCCCCAGCACGTCGTGCCCTCCTGGGACCTGAAGACGCTGTGGGTCAACAACAACCGCGGCCACACCCTCACTCCGATCGACCCGAAGACCGGCAAGGCGGGCAAGGACGTCGAGGTCCACGACCCGTACAACCTGTACTTCACGCCCAACGGCAGATACGCCGTCGTCATGGCCTCCCTCGACCGGGAACTGGTCTTCCGTGACCCGCACACCATGGAGATCAGAAAGACCGTCCCGGTCTCCTGCTACGGCGTCAACCACGCCGACTTCTCCCTCGACGGCCGCTACTTCATCGTCTCCTGCGAGTTCAGCGGCGAACTGCTCAAGGTGGACACCGAGAAGATGGAGGTCGTCGGGCAGCAGCGGCTGCCGTTCGAGGGCGCCATGCCGCAGGACGTGAAGGTCTCGCCCGACGGCAAGAGGTTCTACATCGCCGACATGATGGCCCACGGCATGTGGGTCCTGGACGGCGACCGGTTCACCGAACCCACCCTGCTGCCCACCGGCAAGGGCTGCCACGGCCTCTACGTCAGCCGCGACTCGCGCGAGATGTACGTGACCAACCGCGGCGAGGGCACGATCTCGGTCTTCGACTTCACCCAGGGCAAACTGACCAAGAAGTGGCAGCTGCCCGACGGCGGCAGCCCCGACATGGGCGGCGTCTCCGCCGACGGCAAGGTGCTGTGGCTGTCCGGCCGCTACGACGCCGAGGTGTACGCCGTCGACACCCGCACCGGCACCCAGCTCGCCCGCATCCCGGTCGGCAGCGGTCCGCACGGCCTCGCGGTCTACCCCCAGCCCGGCCGCTACTCGCTCGGCCACACGGGCGTCTTCAGATGAGCGGCGTCCGGCGTCCTCGGTCCGGCGCCTCGCCGGCTGCACGGAATCTCATTCCCGAAATGTATCGATGGGCGCCGCCCGGACAGTGAAGGCGAAGGCCGTACGTGGTCGTCCTCGCTGAACGCCACCGGATTCTTGCACTTCGCGCATGAGTGAAACGAGTGATGCGAGGGCCGTATCGGCGGAACGGATCCGGTATTTGTCCCCGCCCGCGGCGCTGTTCTAAGTTCCTCGGGAATCACCCAGCGAGATCTGCAAGCGAACGGGGGTATTTCTCGCATGAGTTCCTTCAGCCGCCGCCGGGCACTGCTCTCGACTGCTGGTGCTGCCGCAGGTGCCGGACTGCTGCCGGCGCCTGCCGCGACGGCCCGGGAGGCCGCGGCCGCCGGGCCGGGTCCGGTCTCCGTAAAACCGGATGATGCACGCTACGCCGACCTGATATCCGGCCTGAATCAGCGGTGGGTCGCCGCTCCGGAGCAGATCGTGCTGCCCACGACGACGCGTCAGGTCGTCGAGCTGGTGCAGGACGCGGTGAACCGTGACAAGCGCATCAGCATCAGAGGCGGCGGACATTGCTTCGAGGACTTCGTCTTCAATTCAGAAGTCGAGGTCGTCATCAACATGTCCCGTATGGACGGGGTCCATTTCGACCCGGAACGCCAGGCATTCGCCGTGGAAGGCGGGGCCACCCTGCTCCGCGTCTACGAAACCCTTTATGAGGGCTGGGGCGTCACCATTCCCGGCGGCGCGTGCTATTCCGTCGGCGTAGGCGGTCATGTGAGCGGCGGAGGCTACGGGATGCTCTCGCGCACCCACGGCCTGACCGTCGACCACCTCGACGCCGTGGAGGTGGTGGTCGTCGACGCCTCCGGCAGAGCCCGCAGTGTCGTGGCCGGCCGTGATCCCGACGACCCGAACCACGACCTGTTCTGGGCGCACACGGGCGCCGGCGGCGGCAACTTCGGCGTGATCACGAAGTACTGGTTCCGCACCCCGGGCAGGGCCGGCTCCGCTCCGGGCGCGCTGTTGCCCGAACCTCCCGCCGAGGTGCTCGTGACGATGGCGTCCTGGCCCTGGGAGGACGTCAGCAAGGCGGGCTTCACCGCCCTGCTCGAGTTCTACGGCTCCTGGCTGGAGCGGCACAAGGACGTCACCTCCCCGTACCGGGACATGTGCGTCTGGCTGATGCCGAACCACCAGTCGACCGGCGACATCGCCCTGATCGCCCAGCTGGACGCCACCCTCCCGGACGCACCGCGGCTGCTGACCGACTTCCTCACCGGCCTCAACGGCGCCCTCGGCGTCAGCGACACCCCCGGCGTGCCGGAGGCGACCGGCGGGACCCACCGGTCGACGTACGCCACCACCCAGCGGCTGCCCTGGCTGCGCGCCACCCGGTACGTGGGCACGTCCAGCCCCACCCAGACCGACCCCAACCTGCGCGGCAAGCACAAATCCGCGTACCACCGCAGGGGATTCACCCGGCAGCAGATCGAGACGATCTACGAGCACCTGACCCGTTCACCGCAGAGCGCGCGGATCGCCGGGCTCGTCATCCCGTCGACGGGCGGGCGTATCGCCGAGGTGGACCCGGCCGCGACGGCCGTGGCCCAGCGTGACTCGATCATGAAGGTCACGTATGAGACGTACTGGTACGACGAGAGCGACGACGCGGCCAACATCGCCTGGGTGCGCGGTGTCTACAGCGACGTGTACGCCGCCACCGGCGGTGTACCGGTGCCCGGCGAGCGTACCGACGGCTGTTACGTGAACTACCCCGACTCGGACCTCGGCGACCCCCGCCACAACCGGTCCTCCGTGCCCTGGCACGACCTGTACTTCAAGGGCAACTACCGGCGCCTGCAGCAGGTCAAGCGGCGCTGGGACCCGAACGACGTCTTCCGGCACCGCCAGTCCGTGCGGGCCTGATCTTCCGGCCCCGCCCCGGACCGCGCTGCGACCACCGACCTGCCGCCCCTTCCCGATCGACGGGACGCGCGCCCTGCCGGGCGCCCGGTCCGTCAGGAACGAGGATGCACCATGTCTCCGTCCACCACCGCCCCCCAGGCTCCCGCCTTCGTCACGCCCGTCGACCTCCCCAAGCCGCCGGGCCTCACCTGGCGGGTGCAGTCCCGTGAGCCGGTCGGATACGACGTGAACATCGTCCGCGGCCTGCTGGACCCGGCCAACCCGGCCCTCGCCCGCGCCTGCGGTGCCGACGGACAGCACCCGACCCGCTGCCTGGTCGTCGTCGACGACAAGGTGCAGGCCCTGTACGGCGAGCGCGTCCGCGCCTACCTCGAGGCCTGGCACGTCGAGTCCTTCTGGAAGGTGCTCCCCGGCGACGAGGAGGCGAAGGAGCTGGAGAGCGCCGTCGAGGTGACCGAGGCGATGACGGCGATGGGTCTGCTGCGCCGCACCGAGAAGATCGTCGCCATCGGCGGCGGCGTCGTCCTCGACGTGGCCGGGTTCGCCGCCAGCCTGTACCGCCGTGGCGTCCCCTACATCCGGGTCCCCACCACCCTGCTGGGCCAGATCGACGCGGGCATCGGTGTCAAGACCGGCGTCAACCACGGCACCCACAAGAACCGCCTCGGCACGTACTACGCACCCGAGACCGCCCTGATCGACCCGGAGTTCCTCACCACCGTCGAACCGCGGCACATCGTCAACGGCCTGGCCGAGATCATCAAGATGGCCCTGGTGAAGGACGCGGTGCTGTTCGAGCTGCTGGAGGCGACCGTGGCGGGAACCGGCCCGCAGAGCCTCGCCATGGGCGGGCCCGTAGCCACCGAGGTGATCTCCCGGGCCATCGCCGGCATGCTCGACGAACTGGAACCCAACCTCTGGGAGCAGGTGCTGGAGCGGTCCGTCGACTACGGCCACACCTTCAGCCCCTCTCTCGAACTGCGCGCCGACCCCCCGCTGTTGCACGGTGAGGCCGTCGCCGTCGACATGGCGATCTGCGTGGCCCTCGCCCACCGGCGCGGCCTGCTGTCCGCCGAGGACGCCGACCGCGCGCTGCGCCTGATGCACACCGCGGGCCTCCCGCTCGCCCACCCCGTGTTCACCGCCGAGCTGCTGGAGGAAGCCCTGCGTGACGCCGTCAAGCACCGGGACGGCCGCCAGCGGATGCCGCTGACCGAGGGCATCGGGCAGGTGCGGTTCGTCAACGACCTCACCCGCGAGGAGCTGGCCGGCGCGCTGGAGTTCGTCCAGGTGCGTGCGGCGGCGCTGGCCGGGCGGGAGGACGCCGAGCTGCTGGCCGTGGCCTCGTGACCGGCACGAGTGACAGCGTCGGGGGGACACCCCCGGCCGGGGACATCGCGGTCGTCGACGTCGGCGGCACGCGGCTGCGCCGAGCCCTCTGGTCGCCCGAGGACGGGCTGCGGGACCTCGTCGACGGGCCTTCGCCGAGCATGCGAACCCTGCCCGGGCTGTCCGTGCCCGAGCTGCGGCAGCGGATGGTCGACGCGCTGTGTGCGGCGGTCCCCGCCGGGGCGGCCCGCGTGGGGGTGTCCTTCGGCGCGGCCCTGGACCACCGCACCGCAACGGTGTACGCCTCGGCCCCGCTGTGGGGCCCGCACGCCGAGCCCTTCGACCTGCACGGCGCCCTGCGCGCGGCCCGGCCGGAGGTCGCCTGGCACGTCGTCAACGACGTGACCGCGGCCCTGCTCCACGCGGCTGCCGCACCCCACCGGCGCAGCCTGCGCAAACTGCTCCTGGTCACCGTCAGCACCGGCGTCGCCTGTCGCATCCTGGATCTGCGCACGGACACCGTCGCGGTGGACGACTGCGGGCTGCAGGGAGAAATAGGCCACCTGCCGGCTGCCCTGCCGACGGCCTTGGCCCCGTGGACCGCGTCGGCGGGCCCGGCTCCCCGCGACCTCGCGGCCGGGTCCGCCCGCACCCCGTCGCCCGCCGTCACCACGGCGGGTCGGTCGGCCCCGGACGTCGCCCCGGCGGCCCGGCCGACCCTCGCCGCCACCCCGACGGGGCCGGCCCGTGCCACGGTCCCCGTCTGTGACTGCGGCACCCCCGGGCACGTCGCCGCGTACTCCTCCGGACCAGGCATCCGGCGGCTCGCCGAGTCGATGCGGGTGCGGGACGCGGAGCGCTGGGCGGGGTCGGTGCTCGGACGGACCGAGGAGGCCGGATTCGACGGTGCCCTGCGGGCCGCACTCGACGAAGGCGACACGGTGGCGCGGGAGTTGCTCTCGGCGGCGGTCGAACCCCTCGCGGACGTGCTGCGCACCGCCCTGTGCCTGGACCCGGAGCTCGACGAGATCGTCTTGACGGGCGGGGTGGTGTACGGCCTCGGCGGCCACGTCCGCCGAGCGCTGCTGGCCCATCTGGCCCGCACCGGCCTCTACCTCACCGGTGACCGCTGCCCCGGCTGGGCCGAGCGACGGGTGACCACGGCCCCGCCCGGCGAGGCCGACCCGTTGATCGGTGCCGCACTGGCCGCTCGGCGTGGTCGGGGCGGTGCCCCGGCCGTCACCGACCTCACTCGCCTCACCCACCTCTCCGACCGGCAGCCGACAGGAGCCACACGATGAGCGCCGTGTTCCACCGCGCGATCGTCCGCGAGGGCGGCCGGGTCCGGGTCGAACCACGGCCGACCCCCCGTCCGGTGGCCGGCGAGATTCTCGTCGCCCCGCAGACGGCGGGTTTGTGCGGCACCGATCTGCAGATGCTGCGCGGGCTGCGCGGGGATCCGGCGCCCGTGATCGGGCACGAGGGATCGGCCCTGGTCGCCGCGGTCGGCCCCGGCGTGGACCCCTGCCTCGCGCCGGGTACCCGTGTCGTGGTCAACCCGACGCACCCGGATGACCCCTCCTTCCTGCTCGGCCACCACGTCGACGGTCTGCTCCAGGAGCGCACGCTCATCCCGGCGAGTGCGGTGGCCGCGGGTCTCGTGACGCCGCTGCCCGAGCAGCTCGCGCCGGACGACCTGGCCGCCCTGCTGGAGCCGCTCGCGACCGTACGGTACGCGTACTCCGTCCTGGAGACGGTCAAGGTCCGCACGCTGCTCGTCTTCGGTGACGGCACGGTCGGTCACCTGGCCGTCCGGGCGGCAGGCCGCATGCTCCCGTCCGGCGTGCGGACCGTGCACGTGCACCACACGGACGCGGGGCGAGCCTGGAGCGCCCGGTGTGCGCACCGGGCCGACGTCCTGCTCACCGCGGCGGACGGTCCGAAGGCGCTGCGCGCAGCGGTCGGCGACGGACCGGCCGCCGTCGTCCTCGCCACACCGCGCGACGCTACCCTGCGCTGTCTCGAGACGGCGCTGCGCGCCCTGCCCGGAGAGCTCGTCGTCGACCTGCTCGGCGGGCTGCCCCCGGACGCCACCAGCCCTTTGCTGCCGGGTGTGCAACTCGCCGCCGTCCGCGCCGCCAACTGCGGCGGCCTGCCCGCCGTGCCCCGCGTGGAGCGCGCCGTCACCGACGCCGGAACCCCGGTACGGCTGTTCGGCCATCGCGGAGTGGCGGGCCGTCACCTGCGGCAGGCGGCGGCCGAGTTGGCGGCCGCTCCCGAGCGCTACCGGGACCTGGTCACCCATGTGGCCGGTCTCGATGAGGCCGCCCGCATCATGCGGCACCTCGCGGTCCACCGCGACCGCACGTGGCAGGGCCGCCGCCTGATCAAGCTCGCGGTGCGCGTCGCCGCGGACCGCGCCGCCCCCATCGCCGCCCCCGCATGACCGCCTCTCGAAGTCTGACCAAGGAGAACGGATGACCCTCCCCCAGCAATCGCCGGCCGCCCGCCGCGCCCTGGTCGTCGGTGGTTCGACCGGCATCGGACGCGGGGTCGCCGCAGCCTGGGCGCGGGCCGGACTCGATGTCCTGGTGCTCAGCCGCAACAAGCCCGCCGGTGAAGACGCCGACCTGCTGCGCTGGTTCCCGTTGGACCTCACCGACGCCGAGGCGGCCCGCGCCGTGCTCGCCGACGCGGCGGCCGGACCCTTGCACGCCGTCTGCTACTCGGCCGTGTCGTACGGCAACCGGCGCGCGCCCTTCGGCGAGGTCGAGGAGGGCGAGTGGCGCCGACAGGTGGAGGTGAACCTGCACGGCCTGTGGCTGACCCTGGCGGCCACGCTGCCCGTGCTGCGCGCCGAGCCGGCCGGGCTGTTCCTGGGAATCTCCTCCGAGGTGGTCTACAACGCCGGGCCGGGGCGCTCCGGCTACGCGGCGACCAAGGCCGCGGGCAGCGCGTTGCTCGACTCGGTCGCCCAGGAGGAGGGCCCGGACGGCGTCCGTGTCGTGCAGGCGCTCCCGGCCGGCATGGTCGACACCCCCGGCATCCGGCGACGCCGGCCCACCGGCTTCGACTACGACTCCTACATGCGCCCCGAGCACTTCGGTGCGCTGGCCCACACACTGGTCACCACGGATGCCGCCGGGCATCACGGTGACAGTCTGGTCGTGGACGAGGGGGGCCACTGGCGCTCCGTCCGCGACACGCGCCCGGTCTCCCAGAGCCGCGGAGTGCCGGCATGAGCGGGTCGAACGCCCTCGTCGCCCTCGCGTCCTGGCGATTGCCGGTGACCGGTGCCGAGGAAGCGGTGCGCTGCGCGGCGCGGCTCGGGGCGGACGGGGTGCAGCTGGACCTCGGCGGGCCGGGCCGTGGCCCCTGGGCCGACGCCCCGGGAACGGTCCGGGCCGTGCACCGGGCGAGTGCCGGGACCGGCGTCGAGTTGCTCGGGCTGACCGCCAACACCCTGAACGACATCGGGCTCACCGCCCTGCCGGGCAGCGCCGAGGCCACCCGGGCCCGAGCCGTGATCGTACGGCTGCTCGACGCGGCACAGATCTACGGCGTACCGCTGGTGTTCGTGCCCAGCTTCCGGCGCAGCGCCATCGGCACCCGGGACGACCTGCGGCGCACCGTTCGGATCCTGGCCTGGGCAGCCGGGGAGGCCGCCGCCCGCGGGCTGCTCCTGGCCAGCGAGAACGACCTGGACGCGCAGGATGCCGGGGCCCTGGCCGACGGGGTCGCCTCACCGGCCTTCCGGCTGCTGCTGGACCCCTGCAACCTGCGCGTGGCCGGCCGCGACCCGGTGCGGTGGGTGACCGGCCTCGGTGCCTTCCTGGCCGACCAGATCCACCTCAAGGACCGTCCTCCGGGCAGCGCCGCCGCGGGCGCGAACGTCGCGCTCGGCACCGGCGACGGCCTGCTGGAGGACGTGATCGCCGCCCTGGCCGTCCACGGCCCCGCCCCGCGCGCGCTGGTCCTGGAGAACGACTACCGCGACGGCGACACCGCTGCCCCGCTCCGGGACCTCGCCTGGGCACGGGCCCGCGCCGCACGCCCCGCACCGACCTCCACCCCCACGCACCAGGCCTCCACGCGCCAGGCCTCCACGCGCCAGGCCCCCACGCAGCAGAAAGAGTCAGCCGGATGACGTCCCACACCGCTCTCGCTCCCGAGGCCCTGCTCTTCGACATGGACGGCACGCTGGTGGACTCCACCGTCGTCGTCGAGCGCACCTGGCGCCGCTTCGCCCGGCGGCACGGACTGGACGCGGACCGCATTCTCCACACCGCGCACGGCCGCCGCACCGGCGAGACGGTCGCCCGGTACGCTCCGGCCGGCGTCGACGTGGCCGCCGAGACCGCACGGCTCGTCGCGGAGGAGGTCGAGGACGTCGACGGGATCGTGCCCGTGCCCGGCGCGGCGGAGCTGCTGTCCTGCCTGCCCTCCGGCCGCTGGGCTGTGGTCACGTCCGCCGGCCGGGAGCTGACGCACCGCCGGATGGCGGCGGCCGGTCTGCCGCTGCCGCCGCTGCTGGTCAGCGCCGACGACGTACGCGAGGGCAAGCCCAGCCCGGAGGGCTACCTGGCCGCCGCGGCGGCCCTCGACGTCCACCCGGCTTCCGCGGTCGTCTTCGAGGACGCGGAGGCCGGGCTGCGCGCGGCGGCCGCGGCGGCCGCCACCGCTGTGGTCGTCGGCACCTACCGGGGTCCGGCCGCCGAGGGGTGCCCCCGGGTCCGCGACCTGCGCGACGTGACGGTGACCGGTACCGCCCGGGGTGTGCTGCGCGTCAGCCTCGGGCACCTCGAGCCGGCCCGCGGCTGACACACCTGCCACTTCCTTTGTCCGCACAGCACTTGATGGAGCGTTGCTACTCATGACAACCCTGCCCGACACCGCTGTCCCCGACGTCCGGATCGCCGGTCCCGCCGACCACGGTCTCGTCGCCGAGGGGTACGTCGCCGAGGGATTCGAGGAGGTGCGCGAGGAGTTCGACCGGAACCTGCGTGAGCGCGACGAACTCGGCGGCGCCTTCTGCGCCTGGTGGCGCGGCGCCAAGGTGGTGGACATCTGGGGCGGCGCCGCCGACTCCACCACCGGCCGCCCCTGGGACCCCGGCACCAAGTCCCTGATGTTCTCCGGCAGCAAGGGCATCGTGGCGATCACGTTGCTCGTCGCCGTCGAGCGCGGTCTGATCGACTTCGACACCCCGGTCGCCCACTACTGGCCCGAGTTCGGCCGGCACGGCAAGGACCGCATCACCCTGCGGCAGGTGATGACGTACACCGCGGCGCTGCCGGGAGTGCGCGTGCCGCTGGACCAGGACGACATCAACGACCCGCTGGAGATGGCACGGCTGATCGCCGACCAGGCTCCTGAGGAGGACGAGCGGGCCGGGGGCATCCTGTACGGGCCGTTCACCGCGGGCTGGGTCGCCGGTGAGGTGATCCGCCGGGTGGACGGGCGCACCATCGACCGGTTCTTCGCCGAGGAGATCGCCGCGCCGCACGACCTCGACATGTCGTACGGCATTCCCGCCGAACGGGCGGGGGAGGTCGCGCGCCTGGAGTACGGGGCGCACTTCCTGGAGCAGTACACCGGGTTCTTCACCAGTGACGCGCCGATGACCCAGCGGATCTGGCAGAACCCCATCCCCTTCCCGCACGAGGAGATGGTCTGGAACCGCCCGGAGCGGCGCACGTCGCTGATCCCCGCGGCCAACGTCATCGGCACCGCACGTGCCATCTCGCGGCTGTACTCCCTCTTGGCCGCCGACGCGACACGGGCGCCGGGGGACGAGCCCCTGCTGCTGTCGCGGGCGGTGCTCGACGACGCGCGGCGCGAGTACGTCCGCAAGACGGACCCGCTGATCGACATCCGCATGGTGTACGGCGGCGCCGGCTTCCGGCTGCGGTCCACGCCGCGCGACGGCGTGGACGGGGACTCGTTCGGGCACGACGGCGGGGGCGGCTCGGCCCATCTGGCCTGGCCCGGCGCGGGAGTGGGCGTCTCCTACATCACCAACCGGCTCATCGCGGTGGGCCCCGACGACAAACGGGCTTCCTCGCTCCTGAAGGCTCTCGCGCGGTCGGTATCCCGACTCGGCGCGTGACGAGACCGTCGCCGCGGGCCCGAACGGCCCCCGGCGACGGCTCCACCGGCGGGCGTCCGGGCCACAAGCCCCGGACGCCCGCCGGTTCCGTACGCTCGACCGATCCCCCTTCTCCTCCGGAGGATTTCTCATGCAGACCGGCGCCTCCGTGTTCGCCACCCCCGCCACCATGCCGCCCGGCCCACTGGCCCGGATGATGGAGGAACGCGGCCACTCCGCGCTGTACTTCGCCGAGCACACGCACGCCGTGGCGGGCGCCCAGGCGGCGCGGATGCCGCACAAGTTCCGGGAGACGCTGGATCCGTTCGTGGCGGCCACGGCCGCCGCCTGCGCAACCCGCTCCCTGCGCGTGGGAAGCGCCATCTGCCTGGTGGCCCAGCACGATCCGCTGGTGCTGGCCAAGACCGTCGCCAGCGTCGACCATCTCTCCGGCGGCCGCGTCGACTTCGGCATCGGCGCGGGTTGGGCGGCGGACGAGATGCGGCACCACGGTGTGCATCCGGACCGCCGTTTCGCGCGGATGAAGGAGCACGCGGAGGCGGTACGGGCCGTCTGGACCGAGCGTGAGGCCTCGTACGCCGGGAAGCACGTCTCCTTTGAGGGCGTCTGGTCCTGGCCCAAGCCGGTTCAGTGGCCGCACCCGCCCGTCATGGTGGGCGGCATGGGCCCGCGCGTGCTGGAACGGGTCCTGGCGTACGGCGACGCGTGGCTGCCCGACTTCGCGAACGAGGACACCCTCGCCCAGACCCTGCGGCGCGTCCCGGAGTTGCAGCGCCGCGCCGAGGACGCCGGGCGCGGTCCGGTCCCGGTGGTGCTGGCCGGCGTCCCGCACGATCCGCGGATCCTGGACCTCTGCGAGCAGGCCGGCGTCACCCGGGTCCTGACGCTGCTCCCCGCAGCCGGCCGCAGCGTGGTCGAGCGCTACCTGGAACGCTACGAACGGGCGATCGCCGCATGGCGGGGAGAGTGACGGTCCTGGGCCCGGGGCGGTTCGCCTCGGGCTCGCGGGCCCTCCGGCGGGCACGGAACGCCCTCGAGCCCGCGTCCGCCGGGCAGGTCTACGCGGCTGCTGCCTGGACCACCGCGGCCGCGCGTTCGACGAAGCGGAGGGCGAGCGGGTGGGCGCCCGCCGCGGGGCGGGCCAGCCAGAGGGGCATGGGCGGGGCTCCGGTGAGCGGGATGAACCGGACCCCGGGATGCGGGTTGCGGTGCTGCACCAGGTGGGGAGCGACCCCGACGCCGTGACCGGCGGCGATCAGCTCCAGCCACTCGGTGAAGCCGCCGCACAGGGTGACCTTGCCGGGCCGGGCCTCCTCCGGCCAGTCACGCAGCTGGGTGGCGCCGCTCACCGTGTTGATCAGTACCGGGTGCTCGGCGAGCTCGGTCCAGGCGATGCCGCTCCGGTGGGCGAGCGGCGATCTGCGGGCGACGGCGGCGACACGCTCCTCCTGGGCGAGCCGCACGGTGGTGAGCCCTCGGGCGACCTGTCTGCCGCGCAGCACGGCCAGCTGGACGGCGCCCTCCTCCAGTCCGGCGCACCGCTCGTCACGGCGCACCAGGTCAACGGCGACACCGTACGCCCGCTCGAAGCCGGCGATGGTGTCCTGCAGGAGCTCGTCGGGGAACAGCCAGTTGAAGCCGATCCGCAGGGTCTGGATGTCGTACTGCGGCGCCAGCGCCGCTTCCAGGCGGGGGAGCAGTTCCTCCAGCTCCTCCCGCAGCAGTGCCCCTGACTCGCTCAACCGCACGCTGCGGGTGGTCCGGTGGAAGAGCCGGGCGCCGAGGGCCTCTTCGAGCCGGTGGATGGAGCGCGTGAGGGACGGCTGGGTCGTGCGCAGCGAGGCAGCGGCCTGGGTGAAGCTCAACTGCTCGGCGAGCACGAGGAACGCCCGGAGGTGGCGTATCCCGATGTCGGCTATGGCCGCCTGGTGAGGCGATATTCCGTGCACGGTCCAGTGTCCTCCTCTGAGGTCGGCCACGTGGAGAGGGTCACTGATCACGGAGCCAAATTACAAACAGAACGATCGTTTTGTGAATCGTCTTGGTCGGACGGAGACGATCGCAAAACAAATCCTTTACCTTCTCCTGCGCCCTGCCTGCGTCCTGCCTCCTGCCGCCGGTGGCGGGTCAGCGCCCGGCGAGCAGGGAGCGGTACCAGCCCGCCGTGTCCGCCAGTCCGTCCAGGGGGCCCGGCCCGGGCGGGCAGTCCGCGAGCCGCCAGATCTCCCGGCTCTCGTACCAGTGGTCTTCGGCCAGCAGCCGGAACTGCCTCTCGCCGGCCCGCCCCGGGGTGCGGGCAAGCTCCGCGAGGCAGCGGTCCAGCGGCCAGTCCCGCTCGGCCACTTCAGGCAGCACACCGTGCTCGACGAGCCGCGCGAGCAGGTCGGCGACCCGTACCGGTTCCGGGTGACTGGCGTGATGCACCCCGCCCGGGAGCCGTCCGGCACGGGTCAGCGCAGCGATCAGCCGGGCGAGGTCCCGCACGTCCACCAGGGACAGCCGGCCCCGCCCGCCGTCCCAGCGGGCCGGCACGCGGGCGGCGAGTTCGGCCAGGGCGGGCACCACCCAACGGTCCCCGCGGCCGAGGACCAGCCCCGGCCGCAGTACCGTGCCGCCGACCGCCCTCACCAGCCGCTCGGCGGCCAGCCGGGTGGCGCTGGCGGCGGAGACCGGAGCGGGCTCGACCCCGTCCACGGGGATGCCGCTGTGCGGCCCGGCCCCGTACACGGCGGCCGTGGACAGCAGCAGGACCCGCGCGATGCCCGCCCGGCGCACCTCTTGGATCAGTGCCGAGGTGCCGGCCACGTTCACGGCCGCGCAGGCGTCCGCGTCGCCGCCGACGCGCGCCGCGAGATGCAGCAGGACGTCGCACCCGGCGCCCAGTCCGCGCAGCGAGGCCGGGTCCGTGAGGTCCGCGCGGGCCCACTCCACACCGGGCAGCCACTCCTGTCCGGCGGGCGCCGCGCGCACGACGGCCCGCACCGCCAGGTCCGCGCCCTCCTCCGCAACGGCCCGCGACAACGTGCGCAGCACCGCGGAGCCGATGAACCCCGTGGCGCCGGTCAGCAGGACGCGCGGGCCGCTCACAGCATCGCCTTCGCGCGTTCCACGTCCACCGTCAGCCGCGCCAGGGCCCCGGGCGTGGCGACGCCAGGCAGCAGATAGCCCCACAGCACGGCGATCTCGGAGGGCAGGCTCTCCCGCCCCGACTCCAGGTGGGACATCAGCTGGGTACCGGTGAAGGACGCGACCAGGACCCGGGCGAACTCAAGGGCGTCCACCTGGGGCAGCAGATCGCCGCGCCGCCCGGCCACCTCCAGCTCGGCGCGGAACCGGTCGATCCACCAGCGGTAGACGGTGAAGTCCTGCAGCCCCGCCTCCCCCTGTTCGACGGCCAGCCGCACCCCGGCCCGCAGCAGCACGTTGCGCTGCAGCTCCAGGCCGAGGTACAGGGTCAGGTCGATCAACTGCTGCAGCCCGGCCGGCTCGGCGGGCAGCGCGAGCGTGGAGGCCTGCTCCACGAGGACCGCGCGGCCCAGGTCCTCCTTGGACTTGAAGTGGAAGTACATCGCGCCCTGGGTGACGCCGGCCCGCTGCAGGATCTTGCTGACGCCGGCGGCCGAGTAGCCGTACTCGTCGAACACCTCCGCCGCCGCCATCAGGATGGCCTCACGGGTGCGTACGGCGCGTTCCTGCTTGGGCCGTGTCATCGGGCAGCTCCACAAGGTTGAAATGTGACAGGAACAAAAAACAGAACGATCGCATTTATAGTAGCGACATCCAGTGCCGAGACGAGCGCTGCACAACCGGACATCCCCCATGCGGTTCGTCCTGCCAGAGAAGAGGTACCACCGTGATCCGGCCCGCCCAGGATCTGACATCGTCGCCGTGGGCTCCCGTGCCACAGGACCACGTCCACAAGCGCAACGCCGACGAGACCTTACTCACGTCCTGGCAACGCACCGGCACCGACAGCTTCCTGATCAAGGCCCGCTGGCCCAGGGCCCACTCCTTCTACAGCACCGAAGAAGACGTCGACCCGCTGCTGTTCAGCGAGACGGTCCGGCAGTGCCTCCCCATGCTGTCGCACGCCGCCTACGACGTCCCACTCGGCCACCATCTGCTCTGGGAGACCTACGACTTCTCCCTCGCCGCCGGTCGGGCCGACGACCCTGCAGCCCACCCGGGCACGGCGCGCCGCGAGCTGCTGCTGCTGGCCGACTGCACCGACGTCACCCGCCGTGGCACCCGGGCGAGCGCCGTCACGCTGCACATCCGCGCCCTGCACGGCGACGTCCTGATAGGCAGCGCGGTCACACGCTTCACCATCCAGACGCCGTCCGTGTACCGGCGGCTGCGCGCCGAGTACGCCGACATCGCCCGCGCCGTGGGGCGCGCTCCGGCCCCGCCCGCCGCGCTGCCGGCGCACGAGGCGGGCCGGCCGGGACCGGACGACGTCGTCCTGTCGCCCACGCAGGTCGCGGGACGCCATCTGCTGCGCGTCGACACCGGGCACCCCGTCCTCTTCGACCACCCGGTCGACCACGTCCCCGGAATGTTGCTGCTCGACGCCGCCCGCCAGGCCGCCCACGCGGCCTCGCGGCCCCGTACGGTCCGCACCACGGGCATGACCACCCGGTTCCACCGCTACGTCGAGTTCGACGCCCCCTGCTGGATCGACACCGAGGCCGACCCCGCCGACCCGGACCACCTGCTGGTCACCGCCCGGCAGTACGAGCGCCCCTGCTTCACCGCGTCCGTCGCCCTGGGACCGGCGGCCGAGGCGATGATCCCGTGCGGCGCACGCGGCGCCTCCTGACCGCTCCCCGTCTTCCGTCCCCGACTTGACCTTCACCCCGACGTCAAGGTTGATGCTGCCACTCATGCACACCTCACCGAATCCCCCCACCGAACGGGGCTCCGCCTGGGCCCTGGCCGTCCTGACCCTGTGCTCGTTCACCCTGGGCACCGGCGAAATCATGATCGCGGGCCTGCTGCCCGACATCGCCGCCGACGCCGGCGTCTCCCTGTCGACCGCGGGCCTCCTCGTCAGCTCCTTCGCGATGACGGTGGTCATCGGCGGCCCGGTCCTCGCCCTGACCACCGGACGGGCGCGCCGCCGCCACCTGCTGCTCGCGCTGATGGTCACCTACGTCCTCGGCAACGTGGTGTCCGCCGTGGCGACCTCGTTCTGGCCGCTGGCCATCGGCCGGATCATCGCCGCGCTCGCCCACTCCGCCCTGATGCCACTGTTCTTCGGTATCGCTGCCGACGTCGTGCCGCCGCACAAGCGGGGCATGGCGGTGGCCCGGGTCTCGCTGGGCTTCAGCCTGGCGATGATCGCGGGACTGCCCATCGGCACCGCCCTCGGGCAGTGGCTGAGCTGGCGCGCCACCTTCTGGGCGGTCGCCGCGCTCACCCTCGCGGTCACCGTGCCCGTCGCGGCGCTCGCACCCAACACCCCCGGCATCTCCGCGGACGAGGACCGGGGGCGGCTGGCGGAGCTGCGGGTCCTCGGCGACCGCCGGGTGCAGATCGTCACCGGCATCACCGCGCTGTGCGCCGCCGCCTCCTTCACGGCGTACACCTACGTCACGCCCCTGCTCACCGACGCCGTCGGGTTCAGCGAGTCGGCGGTCACCCCGCTGCTGCTGCTGTTCGGCATCGGCGGCACGGTCGGCAACCTCATCGGCGGCCGGCTGACCGACCGTTCGGTGCTCGGGGCCGTGTCCGTCTGCGTGGCCACGCTGGCCGGCTCCCTGCTCCTCCTGGGCGCGACCACGTCGTTCAAGACGCCGGCGGTCGGTTTCCTCTTCCTCTTCGGCGCCGCCTACTACGCGGTCATGCCGGCGGTGAACACGCGCCTGCTCAACGTCGCCTCGCAGCAGGCCCGGACGCTGGCCCTGACCGTGCAGAGCTCGGCGTTCAACCTCGGTACGGCGCTGGGCGGCTGGCTCGGTGGCCGGGTCATCGCAGCGGGGGCCCCGCTGGGCTGGCTGCCCGCGGTCGGCGGCGTGGTCGCCGTGCTCGCCCTGGTGTTCGCGCTCGTCGAGGCGGCCGGGGAGCGGCGCCGCACCCCCGTGGCCGACCAGGGACCGGCCGACCAGGAACCGGCCGACCAGGAACCGGCAGGCCCCGCGGCGGAGACGCCGAAGGCGGCCGAGAGCACCGTCTGACCGGCAACCGAGCGGCCGAGAGCACCGTCTGACCGGCAACCGAAAGGAGCACCATGCGCATCGGGGAACTCGCGCACGCAACCGGCACCACCACCCGGGCACTGCGGTACTACGAGGAGCACGGACTGCTGCACCCCGAGCGCTCCTCCAACGGGTACCGCACCTACGGGACGGACGCGGTGCAGGTCGTGGAGAACATCCGGCTGCTTCTGGCCGCCGGGCTCACCACGGACGATCTGCTGCTCATCGACGGCTGCCTGCGCGACGAGCTGCTGAGCGACCACAGCTGTGCGGACCCCGGTGCCAAGATCGCCGTGTTCGAGCAGCGGCTCGCGGTGATCCAGCAGCGTATCGACGACCTCACCCGGGTCCGTGCCCAATTGCTCGACCGGCTGGGCGACCTGCACGACAGGACCGGCTCGCCCGGGGTCCTGGTGTGCCCGCAGCGGCTCGGCGAGAACAAGGACAGCACATGGCCGACGGGCGACACCCCGTCCCGGCTGCCGCACCCCGGGCAGGCCGCCTGACACCACCGGGGCGCCCGGTGCCGCCGCGCCGGGGGCGGGCACGGCCGGTTAACCTGACCTCCGTCAGACCTGCGTCACTAGGACGCACAGCACGAGATGAGGGGCGGATCGGTGGCGGACATCGAGGAAGCACGCAAGCAGTTCGAGCGGATCGATACGGACGGTGACGGGTTCATCACCGCTGCCGAGTTCAAGACCGCCCTGGCCCAGTCGGGTGACTGGAACGTCACCGAGTCGGTCGCCGAGGTCGTCATCAAGACCCGCGACCTCGACGGCGACAAGCGGCTGAGCTTCGACGAGTTCTGGGCCTACCTGAACAAGTAGGCACACCGCTCGCCGGCCGCGAGCGAAGGGGCCCGGTCCACGATCACGGACCGGGCCCCTCGGCATATCCGGCCCGGAATAGCCGACCCGCCCGGGAGGTTGACCGGTCTTGAGACTCCACGAGGCGCTGTTCATCCGCGGAAGGGCGAGGCGACGACATGAAGATCGGCATCATCGGAGCGGGCAACATCGGCGGCAACCTGACCCGGCGGCTCACCGCCCTCGGGCACGAGGTGTCCGTCGCCAACTCCCGCGGCCCCCAGACGCTCACGGCCCTGGCGGAGGAGACCGGCGCGACGCCCGTGACGGTCGTGGAGGCGGCCCGGGGCGCCGAGATCGTCGTCGTCACCGTTCCGCTGAAGGCCGTCCCGGACCTTCCCTCCGGGCTGTTCGACGGCGCGGCGGACGGCGTCGCGGTCATCGACACCGGCAACTACTACCCCCGGCAGCGCGACGGCAGGATCGCGGCGATCGAGGACGACGGCCTCACCGAGAGCCGCTGGACGGAACGCCACATCGGACACCCGGTGGTCAAGGCCTTCAACGGCACCTTCGCCCAGGACATCCTGGACCGCCCGCTCCCCGCCGGCGACCCCGGCCGCATGGCCCTGCCGGTGGCGGGAGACGACGAGGCGGCCAAGCGCAAGGTACGGGAGCTGATCGACGCGCTCGGCTTCGACACCGTCGACGCGGGCGGCATCGACGACTCCTGGCGCCAGCAGCCCGGCACCCCGGTCTACGGCCTGCGCGACGGCGTGGAGGCGGTCACGAAGGCCCTGGCGGAGGCGTCCCCGAAGCGCACGCCGGAGTTCAGCGGCTGAGGGATCCGATCGGCGCCTGCCGTGCGAGGCCCGAGGCCCGCTTTCGCGACCGGCCCTGATGCCGTGCCGAGCCGCGTTCGCCCCGTCGCGCGGACGTCGCCCGCCGCGGCACGGGTCAGGCGTCCTCGGCCCACTCCCGCAGCGCCGCTCTGCTGGCGAAGCGGGCCACGTTCTTGTCCAGCGGGTCGTCGGTGTACTGGTGGAAGCGCCACGTGGCCTTGATGCGCGGCTTGCCCGCCGAGACGTAATCGGCGATCCACAGGCCGTCGCCCGCGTAGGACGTCGTGTCGACGTTCAGCCAGAAGTCGCGGTTGGCATACAGGATGACCCGGTTGTGCGGCCGCAGTTCCTTCAGCTTCCGCAGGAACCGGTCCTTCTCGGCGTTGCTCGCGTGCGTCCCCTCACCGGTCGTCTCCCAGTCGACGGCGAGGATGTCACCCGCCCGGTCCGGGGCCTTGCCGACGAAGTACTCGGCCTGGGCGGCGAGGTTGCCGGGCCACAGGAAGTGATAGAAGCCGACGACCAGCCCGGCGTCCCGTGCGCGCTTGGTCTGGGCGGCCAGTTTGGGGTTGACGTAGGACCGCCCCTCCGTCGCCTTGACGAAGACGAAGGAGAGGCCGTCGGTGCTGTAGGAGGAGGACTGGTAGGCGCTCACGTCGATGCCGCGCAGCATGGGGGCTCCCTTGGTGCGGGTGGGGTGAAGTCCCCTTGAGTCGTGGGGCTGTTGTTATGCCCCGCGACGGTGGCCGTACGCCGGGCGCGAGGAGGTTCGCGACCCGGCGGTGGTGAGCGCCGGTCGGTTTGAGGGTCGGTTCGAAGGCCGGCTTCAGGAGGCGGGGGAGCCCGCCCGGGTCCGGATCGCGTCGTCGCCGGAGGCGGCCTCGCGATCGTCCAGGGAGGCGTGCTTGGTCTCCTTGCCGAGCAGGAGCGCGATCAGCGTCAGCACCGCCATCGCCGAGAGGTAGACGCCGACCAGCCACGGCGAGCCGTCACCCGCCTCCCACAGCGCCACGGCGATGAAGGGGGCGACCGCCGCCCCGAGGATCGAGCTGACGTTGTACGAGATGCCGGAGCCGGTGTAGCGGACGCTCGTGGGGAACAGCTCGGGCAGGAGCGCGCCCATCGGTCCGAACGTCATGCCCATCAGCGTGAAGCCGAGGACGAGCCACAGCACCACGCCGAGGGTGCCGAGATCGATCAGCGGCACCCAGACCAGTCCGAAGACCATGATCGCGGCGGTGATCCAGATCAGGACGGTGCGCCGCCCGTACCGGTCCGCGAGTGGACCCGAGGCCAGGGTGAACGCGGCGAAGAACAGCACACCGAAGATCATCATGAGGACGAACGTGGTGTAGTCGTAACCGAGTCCGGGCACGGCGGCGTCCTTGGCGGCGCGTCCGTAGCTCAGCGAGAACGTGGTCATCAGGTAGAAGAGCACGTAGGTCGCCAGCATGATGAAGGTGCCCAGGACCAACTGCCTCCCGTGGCCGCGCACCACGGTCACGAGCGGCAGCCGCTGCACCCCGCCGGACTCGCGGGTCCTGGCGAAGACCGCCGACTCGACGAGCCGGGAGCGCACCCACAGGCCGATCGCGACCATCACCGCGGAGAACAGGAACGGCACGCGCCAGCCCCAGCTGACGAAGGCGTCCGAGGGCTGCGAGGGGTCGGCGCCGGCGGTGGACGGCAGCAGCGCGCCCATGACCAGGAACAGGCCGTTGCCGATGATGAAGCCGAGCGGGGCGCCCAGTTGGGGGAAGGTGCCGTACAGGGCGCGCTTGCCGCTGGGGGCGTTCTCGGTCGCGACGAGGGCGGCGCCGCTCCACTCACCGCCGAGCGCGAAGCCCTGCGCGAGCCGCATCACCACGAGCAGCGCGGTGGCCGGCCAGCCGACCTGTGCGTAGGTGGGCAGCACCCCGATGAGGAACGTGGCGATGCCCATGGTCAGCAGCGACACGACGAGTGTCTTCTTGCGGCCGAGCCGGTCACCGAGGTGCCCGAAGACGACGGCACCGACCGGCCGGGCCACCATCGCGGCGCCGAAGACCGCGAAGGACGACAGCAGCGCGGTGGTCGGATCGCTGCTCGGGAAGAAGAGCTGAGGGAAGACGAGCACCGCGGCGGTCGCGTAGATGTAGAAGTCGTAGAACTCGATCGTCGTGCCCATGAGGCTGGCGACGAGCACGCGGGACCGCGGGTTGACGGGCGTGGGGGCTGAGCCGGTGGCTGGTGCGGGCATCGCTGGTCTTTCACGTTTGAAACATGGGTAATGCAACGATGTCAGTCATCTTGATTTCCGGTACCGCCATCTCAAAACCTGAGACAGTAGAAGCCGGTGAGCAACGCGTGCTTGGGATCGTGACCCTTTGACCTGTCTACGCCCCGTCGTGCTCGGCCCGCGCAAAACCTGGTCGGCATCGAGCGGCAGGGCCCGGATGTCACGGTGACCGCAGAACTGCGGGGCATCGGCCCGGGGGTGTCGCTCACCCAGCGGACGGAGGTGACGGGGTGCTTCTCACCTTCGAGGTCACACCGGACGCCCACCAGACGCCCGTGGTCACCGTCAGAGAGCCTCAGCACTCGATGATGTTCACGGCCAGCCCACCCCGGGCCGTCTCCTTGTACTTGACCGACATGTCGGCGCCGGTGTCCTTCATCGTCTTGATGACCTTGTCCAGGGACACCTTGTGGGAGCCGTCGCCGCGCATGGCCATGCGGGCGGCGGTGACGGCCTTGACCGCGGCCATGCCATTGCGTTCGATGCAGGGAATCTGGACCAGGCCGCCTACGGGATCGCAGGTGAGGCCGAGGTTGTGTTCCATGCCGATCTCGGCGGCGTTCTCGACCTGCTCGGGCGAGCCGCCGAGGACCTCGGCCAGGGCGCCCGCGGCCATCGAGCAGGCGGAGCCGACCTCGCCCTGGCAGCCGACCTCGGCGCCGGAGATCGAGGCGTTCTCCTTGAAGAGCATGCCGATCGCGCCCGCGGCGAGCAGGAAGCGGACCACGCCCTCCTCGTCGGCGCCGGGCACGAAGTTGACGTAGTAGTGCAGGACCGCCGGGATGATGCCGGCGGCGCCGTTGGTGGGCGCGGTGACGACCCGGCCGCCGGCGGCGTTCTCCTCGTTGACGGCCATGGCGTAGAGGGTGATCCACTCCATGGCCAGGGCCAGCGGCTCGCCCTCGGAGCGCAGCTTGCGCGCGGTGTTCGCGGCCCGCCGGCGCACCTTGAGGCCGCCCGGCAGGATGCCCTCCTGGGACAGTCCGCGCGCCACACAGTCCCGCATCACCTGCCAGATCTCCAGCAGGCCCGCGCGGATCTCCTCCTCGGAGCGCCAGGCCCGCTCGTTCTCCAGCATCAGCGCGGAGATGGACAGGCCCGTCTCCTCGGTCAGGCGCAGCAGCTCGTCACCCGTGCGGAAGGGGTACTTCAGCACGGTGTCGTCGAGTTTGATGCGGTCGGCGCCGACCGCGTCCTCGTCGACGACGAAGCCGCCGCCGACCGAGTAGTACGTCTTCGTCAGCAGCTCCGTGCCCGAGGCGTCGTACGCCCACAGGGTCATGCCGTTCGCGTGGTAGGGCAGCGTCTTGCGGCGGTGCAGCACCATGTCGTCGTCGTAGGAGAACGCGATCTCGTGCTCACCGAGCAGGTTGAGCCGGCCGCCGGCCTTGATCGCCTCCACCCGCTCGTCGGCGCTGCCCACGTCGACCGTGCGCGGCGAGTCGCCCTCCAGGCCGAGCAGCACCGCCTTGGGAGTGCCGTGGCCGTGCCCGGTCGCGCCGAGCGAGCCGTACAGCTCCGCGTGGACCTTCGCGGTCGGGGCCAGCAGCTCCTCGTTGCGCAGCCGCCGGGCGAACATCCGGGCCGCCCGCATCGGGCCGACGGTGTGGGAGCTGGACGGGCCGATGCCGATCGAGAACAGGTCGAAGACCGAGATGGCCACGGGGGAACTCCTGACTACGGGGGTGGTGCCAAGGGGGTGGGTGCCGCGCCCGCTCGTGACGGGCGGCGGCACCCGAAAGGTTTCTTCTTTACTTGTTCAGACCCGGGTACAGCGGGTGCTTGTCGGCCAGGGCCTTCACCCGGGCCTTGAGGGCCTGCGCGTCGTACGACGGCTTGAGCGCCTCGGCGATGACGTCGGCGACCTCAGCGAAGTCCTCGGCCCCGAACCCACGGGTGGCCAGGGCCGGTGTGCCGATCCGCAGACCGGACGTCACCATCGGCGGACGCGGGTCGTTCGGGATGGCGTTCCGGTTGACGGTGATGCCCACCTCGTGGAGCCGGTCCTCGGCCTGCTGTCCGTCCAGCTCCGAATGGCGCAGGTCGACCAGGACGAGGTGCACGTCCGTGCCGCCGGACAGCACGTCCACGCCCACGGCCCGGACGTCGTCCTTCACCAGACGCTCGGCCAGGATGCGGGCACCCTCCAGCGTACGGCGCTGGCGCTCCTTGAAGTCCTCCGAGGCGGCGACCTTGAAGGAGACCGCCTTGGCGGCGATCACATGCTCCAGCGGGCCGCCCTGCTGACCGGGGAAGACAGCCGAGTTGATCTTCTTGGCCAGTTCGGCCGTGGACAGGATCACACCGCCGCGCGGGCCGCCGAGGGTCTTGTGGGTCGTGGTGGTGACCACGTGCGCGTGCGGCACCGGGTTCGGGTGCAGCCCGGCCGCGACCAGCCCGGCGAAGTGGGCCATGTCGACCATCAGGTACGCGCCGACCTCGTCCGCGATCCGGCGGAACTCCGCGAAGTCCAGCTGCCGCGGGTACGCCGACCAGCCGGCGACGATCAGCTTCGGCCGGGACTCCCTGGCCAGCCGCTCCACCTCGGTCATGTCGACCCGGCCGTCCTCGCCCACGTGGTAGGCGACGACGTCGTAGAGCTTGCCGGAGAAGTTGATCTTCATGCCGTGGGTCAGGTGCCCGCCGTGCGCGAGGTTCAGACCCATGATGGTGTCGCCCGGCTTGAGCAGCGCGAACATCGCGGCGGCGTTGGCCTGGGCACCGGAGTGCGGCTGGACGTTCGCGTGCTCGGCGCCGAACAGCTCCTTGATGCGGTCGATCGCGATCTGCTCGACCACGTCGACGTGCTCGCAGCCGCCGTAGTAGCGGCGACCCGGGTAGCCCTCGGCGTACTTGTTGGTGAGGACCGAGCCCTGCGCCTCCATGACCGCGAGCGGAGCGAAGTTCTCCGAGGCGATCATCTCGAGCGTGGACTGCTGGCGGTGCAGCTCGGCGTCGACCGCCGCGGCGACGGCCGGGTCGAGCTCGTGCAGGGGTGTGTTCAGGACGGACATACGACTCCCTCAGCCCGCGGAGAACGCGGTGTACTCGTCGGCGGAGAGCAGGTCGCCCGGCTCGTCCGTGACCCGCACCTTGAACAGCCAGCCGCCCTCGAAGGGGGCCGAGTTCACCAGCGACGGGTCGTTCACGACGTCCTCGTTGACCTCGGTGACCTCACCGGAGACGGGGGAGTACAGGTCGGACACCGACTTGGTCGACTCCAGCTCGCCGCAGGTCTCGCCGGCGGACACGGAGTCACCGACCTCGGGCAGCTGGACGAACACGACATCGCCGAGCGCGTTGGCCGCGTGCTCCGTGATGCCGACCGTCGACACGCCGTCCTCGGCGGCCGACAGCCACTCGTGCTCCTTGCTGTAGCGCAGCTCGTTGGGGTTGCTCATGGCCTGGATTCTCCTGTACGCGCGGGAGTGCTGTGGAAGGGGGGACTGCTGGTGAGCTGGGACGACGGGCACGGGGGTCGCTGCCGCGGCCCTTCGGCCAGTGTCTACTTCTGGCGCTTGTAGAACGGCAGCGCCACGACCTCGTACGGCTCGTGACTGCCCCGGATGTCCACGCCCACGCCACTCGTGCCGGGTGCGGCGTGCACGGCGTCGACGTACGCCATCGCGATCGGCTTGCCGAGGGTGGGGGAGGGGGCGCCGGAGGTGACCTCGCCGATCACCTCGCCGCCGGCGACGACCGCGTACCCGGCGCGCGGGACCCGGCGGCCCTCGGCGACCAGGCCGACCAGGACGCGCGGCGGGTTCTGCTCGGCGCGGGCGGCGGCCTCGCGCAGGGCCTCGCGCCCCACGAAGTCGCCCTCCTTCTCGAACTTCACCACCCGGCCGAGCCCGGCGTCGAAGGGGGTGAGGGAGGTCGTCAGCTCGTGCCCGTACAGCGGCATGCCCGCTTCCAGGCGCAACGTGTCGCGGCAGGACAGCCCGCACGGGACCAGGCCGACGCCCTCGCCGGCCTTGGTCAGCGCCTGCCACAGCTCGACGGCGTGCTCGGGCTTCACGAAGAGCTCGAAGCCGTCCTCGCCGGTGTAGCCGGTCCGGGCGATCAGGGCCGGGACACCCGCGACCGTGCCGGGCAGCCCGGCGTAGTACTTCAGGCCGTCGAGGTCGGCGTCCGTGAGGGACTTGAGGATGCCGGGGGACTCCGGGCCCTGCACGGCGATCAGCGCGTAGGCGTCCCGGTCGTCGCGCACCTCGGCGTCGAAGCCGGCGGCGCGCTCGGTCAGCGCGTCCAGCACCACCTGGGCGTTGGAGGCGTTGGCGACGACCATGTACTCGGTCTCGCCCAGCCGGTAGACGATCAGGTCGTCCAGGATGCCGCCGTCGGCCCGGCAGATCATGGTGTAGCGGGCCCGGCCCGGCTTCACCCCGCCGATGTTGCCCACCAGGGCGAAGTCCAGCAGGGCGGCGGCCTGCGGCCCGGTGACGGTGATCTCGCCCATGTGGGAGAGGTCGAAGAGGCCGGCCTTCGTGCGCACGGCGATGTGCTCGTCGCGCTCGGAGCCGTAGCGCAGGGGCATGTCCCAGCCGGCGAAGTCGGTCATCGTCGCACCGAGGACACGATGCAGGGCATCGAGCGCGGTGTGGCGGAGTTCTCCTGTACTGCTCACGGTCGGTCGTCTCCCAAGGCAATGACGGGCGAGGTCGTTCCTCCCCATCTGTCATCGGAACCTGAGAGGTTCGCCATGACCACACGGGTCACTGGCTTGCACCTTGGGTGGAGCCGCGTCCCCGTCCAGGACAGGGGCGGCCCGCTTTTCAGATGTGCCTCGCCCGCGCGGTAACGGGGCCTGAGAGATTCAAGGGAGGGACTTGCTCCTTCGGCGCCCCAGCTCCTGCGGTGCTGGGGACTCTCCCGCGCGGATTCAAACGGCCGGTATGCAGTTGGCGCGCACATCATTGCACGCATCCTTCCGGCGCGGCAGGGGGACCTTTCACAGGGAGTGCACGAGTCCCGCGTGCCGGGCACAGCGACCTGTAGCAGCCCTGTTGCAGGACGAGAACGTAAATGAGAGGCCTGCCGCATTACCTTCTCTTTACACTCGGCGGGGATGGGACTCCGTACCTGGCCCCAGGGGAGGACGATCACGGTGAACAGGACCACCGCGTACGCGACGACGGGCATCGCGCTGCCCGAGCAGCCGGCCGCACCGGCCCGGGCGGTCCGCGCTGCGGCACCGGCGCCGGTCGTCCGCGATCTGCGCGACCGTGCCGGCCGGAGCCCGCACGCGCTGCTGTTCGGCCCACGCGACCTCGTCGTGGTCACCGGCCTGCCGGGCAGCGGCAAGTCCACGCTGATGCGGCGCACCGTGCCGGGCCGGCGCATCGACTCCCAGGACACCCGCGACCGCTGGGCCCGCCGCATGCCGCGCATCCTGCCGTACGCGCTCTACCGCCCGCTCGTCCGCCTCTCCCACTACGCCGGGCTGCGGCGCGCCCTGCGCACGGGCGAGGGCGTCGTCGTGCACGACTGCGGCACGCAGGCCTGGGTCCGCCGCTGGCTCGCCCGCGAGGCCGGCCGCCGCGGTGCCGCCCTGCACCTCCTCCTGCTCGACGTCAGTCCCGAACAGGCCCTGGCCGGCCAGCGCGACCGCGGCCGCGGCGTCTCGCGCTACGCGTTCCTGCGCCACCGGGGGGCGAGCACCCGCCTCCTGCGCGCGGTGGAGCGCGGCGAACTCCCCGCCGGCTGCGCCTCGGCCGTCCTGGCCGACCGGGACGCGGCCGACAACCTCCGCAGAATCGACTTCACGGGCTGACCCCGGCGTCCGTCCACGAGCCGGCCTTCTTCATGGCGCCCGGGTGTACGTCGGCCGTGGGCCCGCGGGGCGGTCTTCATGCCGCTCGGGTGTGCGACAGCCGTTCGCCTGTTCGGTGCTCCACGAGTCGGCCTTCCTCCTGCCTGCCGGTGTCCCTCAGCCGTTAGCCTTTTGACCCACAGCAGTGGTTCCAGGCAGGCGGTAGGCAGATGGACATCCCGGCGGACTTCTCCGCGGACTTCCCGGCGCAGACGCAGACTCACCCGCACGGTGGTTGGCCCGGCAACGAGCTGGAGGAGGTGCTCTCGGCCTCCCTCGGCGCCGGACCGGCGGCCGGCGGGCGGATCGTCGAGGTGCTCGGCCGGAGCTTCGTGTGGGTCCCGCTGCCCAACGGCGGCGGCCCGCACAGCGGCCCCCTCGACCTGCCCGGCATCGAGATCGACGGCCAGGCGTTCGTGCCGGTGTTCAGCTCCGAGGAGCAGTTCCGCCAGGTCGCCGGCTCCCACATGTCGTACACCATCGCGCCCGCCGTGGAGTTCGCCCGCGGCCTGCCCCCGCACGCGGGGATAGCCGTCAACCCGGGCGGGGTGGTGGGCATCCCGCTGCCGCCGCCCGCCGTGGCCGAGCTGTGCCGGGCCGGCCGGACCCCGCTGGACGGCCCCGCGAGCGGCGGCCGGGTCCGCCTCTTCGAGCCCGACTGGCAGGACGACCCGGTGGACTTCCTCGCCGCCGCCTCCGCGGAGTTCGAGGCGACCGGCGTCGTCGTCACCGCCCGCCGCTGCCTCGCCGCGATCGAGACCGCCGACCCCGTGATGTTCGTCGGCGTCGAACTCTCCCAGTGGGAAGGCGACCTGCGCGTCCTCCCCCTGGACGCCCTCACCCGCGCCGTCACCGCCGCCCCTGCCCCCTGGCCGGTCAACCTGGTCCTCCTGGACGTGACGGAGGACCCGGTGGGGAACTGGATGAGGGAACGAGTCCGGCCGTTCTACCAGCGGTAGAACGGCCGACCCGGGGGCGCGGGGAACTGCGCGATCAACCCCGCACGACCCGCACCCGCCCTACGGCACCGATCCGGCCCCCCGCTGCGGGCTTAAGCTAGGGCACCGTCGAGGCGTTGTACGAAGGGGCGGTAAAGGTGAGCGCGAGCGGCACGGCCGCGGCCGGACAGGTCGAGCACATGCTGCGCCAGGTCACGCCCGGGCGTTACGACGCCTACGAGGCACTCCTGCGCGCACTCGCGACCCCGCACACCGGCCAGATCTGGATGCTCCTGTGGCACGGCCAGGCCGGTTCCCCGGACGCCCAGTACGGCAACATGGACGTCGACGGCCACGGTTACGCCCCCTGCGTGACCTCCGCCCAGGAGCTCTCCGCCAGCGGCTGGAACCGCTCGTACGAGGTGGTCGACGGACTCGACGTCGCCCGCGCCCTCTACCCCGACCACTACGGCCTCTGGCTCAACCCGCACGCCCCCGGCGGCGGCGTCGGCATCCCGTGGCTCGATCTGCGCCGGATCGCCACGGGCCTGGACCGCCAGCCCGCCGGACCCCTGCGCATGTCCGAACCCGCCATCGAGATCCCGCAGTTCTACGCGCTGCTCGCGCAGAACGCCCACCGCACCCCGGCCGTCCGCTCGCTGCGCCGCGCCTGGGTGCAGCCCGCCCTCGGGGCGCCGTACCTCGCCATCGGACTGGATGTGTACGACACCTCGCCGCCGGCCGTGGACTCGGTGCGCGCGATGATGCAGCAGTCCCTCGGCGCCGTACCGGACGGGCTGCCCGTGTCGACCGTCGCCATGTCCGACGAGCACGACCCGGTCGCGATGTGGCTGCGCGCGAAGGCCCGGCCGTTCTACGACCGTGAGGCCCACGCCACCGCCCCCGTCCAGGCCCCGGCCTCCGGCTACGGCTACCCTCCGGCCCAGGGCAGGTACTGAGCGGCCGGGAGCAGCCCCCCGGAGCTCCTTCCCCACCTCTCCTCGAACGCGACAACCGTTCAGCTCTGCGCGCGTAGATAGGGGCAGAACGTCCGTTGGTGTCCTAAAATGCACCTGTTCTGAGGTGTCCGGCCCCTGTTACCCCGTGTCCGGATAACGGAACCCTGCAGACAGCATCACGTTTACGCATCCTTTCACCGCCAAGTCTGGCAACAGATCGCCAAAGCGTTGAAGACTCCCCGCAAGACACGGGCCGGGTCGGTCTTGTGTACGAGACAAACAAAACCGCTACAGCGGCACCAGGGGCTCGGCGACCGCCGGCCCGAGAGGGGTCAATCGCACCGTGACCGCACCGATCGAGACCACCGGGGCGGAAGCCGGAGCACAGCCCGAGGCCGTGCTCTCCGGGGTCAAGAAGAGCCAGATCGAAGGGCGCTCGCTCACCCAGATCGCCTGGATGCGCTTCAAGCGGGACAAGGTGGCGATGGCGGGAGGCGTCGTCGTCATCCTGCTCACGCTGTTGGCGGTGTTCTCCAAGCCGATCCTGTGGATCTTCAACCTCGATCCCAACCAGTTCAACCAGGACCTCATCGACCCCGCGCTGCTCGCTCCCAAGGGCGGCTGGGGCGGGATGAGCTGGGACCATCCGCTCGGCGTGGACCCCCAGTACGGCCGGGACATGCTCGCCCGCATCATCGACGGCTCCTGGGTCTCCCTCCTGGTCGCGGGCGGCGCCACGCTGCTGTCCGTGTGCATCGGCACCGTGCTCGGTGTCGTCGCCGGGTACTACGGCGGCTGGATCGACAGCGTGATCAGCAGGCTCATGGACACGTTCCTGGCCTTCCCCCTGCTGCTGTTCGCCATCTCGATCTCCGCCTCCGTGCAGGACGGGTTCTTCGGCCTCGAAGGCCTGCCGCTGCGCATCTGCGTGCTGATCTTCGTGATCGGCTTCTTCAGCTGGCCGTACATCGGCCGCATCGTGCGCGCCCAGACGATGACCCTGCGCAAGCGGGAGTTCATCGAGGCCTCCACGAGCCTCGGGGCACGCGGTCCGTACATCCTGTTCCGGGAGCTCCTCCCGAACCTCGTCGCACCGATCCTCGTCTACGCGACGCTGATCATCCCGACGAACATCCTTTTCGAGGCCGCGCTGAGCTTCCTCGGCGTCGGTATCGCGCCGCCGCAGGCTTCCTGGGGCGGCATGCTCAGCAACGCTGTGGATCTCTACACGGCTGATCCGCAGTACATGTTCGTGCCCGGACTGGCGATCTTCATCACCGTCCTGGCCTTCAACCTGCTGGGTGACGGGCTGCGTGACGCCCTCGACCCTCGCAGCAAGTGATCCATCGAATGAGGGGGCTTCCTCAGGTGAAGACGAGAAGGGTGACCGCCGGCGTTGCGTCGGTCCTGGCACTGTCGCTGGGCGCTGCCGCGTGCGGCGGAGGCGACGACAACGACGGGGGAGGCAGCGGCAAGAAGGACGCCGCGCTGAACTCGATCGTCAACGCGTCGGACAAGAAGGGAGGCACGGTCACGTACGAGCACTCGGACGTGCCGGACTCCCTCGACCCGGGCAACACGTACTACGGCTGGGTCCAGAACTTCTCCCGCCTCTACGGCCGGACGCTCACCACGTTCAAGCCGGCGGCGGGAAAGGCGGGCCTCGAGGTCGTGCCGGACCTCGCCGAGGGGCTCGGCAAGTCCAGCCCGGACGCCAAGACCTGGACGTACAAGCTGCGTGCGGGTGTGAAGTTCCAGGACGGCACCCCGGTGACGTCCAAGGACGTCAAGTACGCCATCGAGCGCTCCAACTTCGCGCCTGAGGCACTGTCCAACGGCCCGACGTACTTCAAGTCGTACCTGGAGGGCGGCGACAAGTACAAGGGCCCCTACAAGGACAAGTCCGCCGAGGGCATCAAGTCCATCGAGACGCCGGACGACCGGACGATCGTCTTCAAGCTGAAGCAGCCGTTCGCCGACTTCGACTACCTGGCGACCTTCTCGCAGACGGCCCCCGTGCCGCAGGCGAAGGACACCGGTGCGAAGTACGTGCAGGCCATCCAGTCCACCGGCCCGTACCAGTTCCAGTCCTACGAGGAGGGCCGCGGCGCCACCCTCGTGCGCAACAAGCAGTGGGACGCCAAGACGGACCCGATCCGCAAGGCCCTGCCGGACAAGATCACGATCAAGTTCAAGGTCAACCAGGTCACGATCGACAACGACCTGCTCTCCGACAAGATCACGGGCGACGCGGCGGGCACCGGTGTGGCACCGCAGACCCAGCCGAAGGTGCTGACCGGCAAGAACGCCGGCCAGACGGACAGCTCGTACGCGGGCGCCACGCAGTACATCGCGCTGAACCTGAAGGTGGCACCCTTCGACAACATCCACTGCCGCAAGGCCGTGCAGTGGGGTCTCGACAAGCAGTCCGTCCTGGACGCGATGGGCGGCACGCCGAAGGGTGACGTGGCGACCACGCTGCTGCCGCCGTCGGTCAACGGCTACACCAAGTTCGACACCTACGCGACCGAGGGGCACAAGGGCAACGCCGCGAAGGCCAAGGAAGAGCTGAAGCAGTGCGGCAAGCCCAACGGCTTCAACACGATCCTGACCGCCCGCTCGGACCGTCCCGCCGAGGTCGCGCAGGCCACCGCCGTCCAGGCGTCGCTGAAGAAGATCGGCATCAACGTCGAGATCAAGCAGTTCCCGGCCGGTAAGTACTTCTCCAACTTCGCCGGTGTCCCGAGCTACGTCCACGACAACAAGCTCGGCATGCTGTCGATGGCGTGGGGTGCCGACTGGCCGACCGGCTACGGCTTCCTCGACCAGATCGTCAACGGTGCCGCCATCAAGCCCTCGGGTGGCAACAACCTGATGGAGCTGGACGACCCGAAGATCAACAAGGCCCTGACGGACGCGATCGCCAACACCGACGACGCGGCCCGCACCAAGGCCTGGGGTGACATCGACAAGATGGTGCTCGACAACGCCTCGGTCGTCCCGGTCGTCTACCGCAAGAACCTGCTGCTGCGGCCGACCTCCGCGACCAACGTCACGGTCACGCAGGCCTACCTCGGCATGTACGACTACCTGCTGATGAGCTCCTCGAAGTAATTCAGCAGGCCGGATCCTTTCGAAAGGCAGGTGAAGGCACCGGGTGGCCGCGGCGGACGATCCCGTCGCGGCCACCCGGGGCCGTACAGCTGTGGCTGCGTACATCCTCCGACGCGTCATGGGCGCGGTGCTGTTGCTGCTGGTGGTCAGCGCAGTCACTTTCGCCATCTTCTTCCTGGTGCCCCGCCTCGGGGGCCAGACGGCCGACCAGTTGGCCACCCAGTACGTCGGCAAGGACGCGAACCCCGAGTCCGTCGCCGCGATCAAGAGGAACCTGGGACTGGATCAGCCGGTCTACGAGCAGTACTGGCACTTCTTGAAGGGCCTCGTCGTAGGCGCCAACTACACGTTCGGTCCCGACGCGACGCACTGCGGTGCCCCCTGCTTCGGGTACTCCTTCAAGAGCCACATCGAGGTGTGGCCGCAGCTGGAACAGCGGATCCCGGTCTCCTTCTCCCTGGCTGTCGGCGCGTCGGTGATCTGGCTGATCACCGGTGTGACGACCGGTGTCATCTCGGCACTGCGCAAGGGCAAGCCGATCGACCGCATCTCCATGTTCATCGCGCTCGCCGGCGTCTCGCTCCCGATCTTCTTCACCGGCCAGATCCTGCTCGCGCTCTTCGTCTACGAGATCCCGATCTGGGACAGCGTCGACTACGTCCCGTTCACCGACAATCCCGCCGAATGGGCCTGGCACCTGATGCTGCCCTGGGTCAGCCTCGCCTTCCTCTTCTCGGCGCTCTACGCCCGCCTCACGCGGGCGGGCATGCTGGAGACGATGAGTGAGGACTACATCAGAACGGCCAGGGCCAAGGGCCTGAAGGAGACCACGGTCGTGGCGAAGCACGGCCTGCGCTCCGCACTCACCCCGATCGTCACCATCTTCGGCATGGACTTCGGCACCCTGGTCGGCACCGCGGTGCTCACCGAGACGGTGTTCTCCCTCCAGGGCATCGGCGCATACTCGGTCCAGGCCATCAAGGACAACGACCTGCCCATCGTGATGGGCGTGACCCTGGTCGCCGCGTTCTTCATCGTCTTCTGCAATCTGATCGTCGACCTGGTGTACGCCGCCATCGACCCCCGGGTGAGGTACTCGTGAGCAAGCTCGACAAAGCCGCGCTCGGCGAACCGGACACCACCGCCGCGTCCGTCCCGGACGACGTGTTCCTGTCCGTCCGTGACCTGCGCATCCACTTCGACACCGACGACGGTCTGGTCAAGTCCGTCGACGGCGTCAGCTTCGACGTGCGCAAGGGCCAGACCCTGGGCATCGTGGGCGAGTCCGGCTCCGGCAAGTCGGTCACCTCGCTCGGCGTGATGGGCCTGCACCGCTCGGCGCGCGCCAAGGTCTCCGGTGAGGTCTGGCTGGACGGCCAGGAGCTGATCGCGGCCGACCCCGACGACGTACGGCGGCTGCGCGGCCGGAAGATGGCCATGATCTTCCAGGACCCGCTGTCGGCGATGCACCCCTACTACTCCGTGGGGCAGCAGATCGTCGAGGCGTACCGGGTCCACCACGACGTCAGCAAGAAGGCCGCCAGGCAGCGGGCGATCGAGATGCTCGACCGGGTCGGCATCCCCGAGCCCGGCAAGCGCGTCGACGGCTACCCGCACGAGTTCTCCGGCGGTATGCGCCAGCGCGCCATGATCGCCATGTCGCTGGTGAACAACCCCGAGCTGCTCATCGCCGACGAGCCGACCACCGCCCTGGACGTCACCGTGCAGGCGCAGATCCTGGACCTGATCCGGGACCTGCAGAAGGAGTTCGGCTCCGCGGTCATCATGATCACCCACGACCTGGGCGTGGTCGCCGAGATGGCCGACGACCTGCTGGTCATGTACGGCGGCCGGTGCGTGGAGCGCGGCCCCGCCGAGGACGTGTTCTCCGAGCCCCGGCACCCCTACACCTGGGGCCTGCTCGGCTCGATGCCGCGTCTGGACCGCGAGGAGACCGACCGGCTCATCCCGATCAAGGGCGCGCCGCCCTCCCTCATCAACCTCCCGACCGGCTGCGCCTTCAACCCGCGCTGCCCGTACGCGGACATCCCGAAGGACAACGTCACCCGCACGGTCCGTCCCGAGCTGACCGAGGTCGGCGGCTCGCACTGGGCCGCCTGCCACATGACGCAGGAGCAGCGGGAGCGTATCTGGACCGAAGAGATTGCGCCGAAGCTGTGAGCGACGACAAAACGGTGAGCACACCGGACACCGGCGGGAGCACCCTCACCCAGGGCACCACCGCCGACAGCGAGGTGCTGCTGAAGGTGACCGGCCTTCAGAAGCACTTCCCGATCCGCAAGGGCCTGCTCCAGCGGCAGACCGGCGCGGTGCGTGCCGTCGACGGCATCGACTTCGAGGTGCGCAAGGGCGAGACGCTGGGCGTCGTCGGCGAGTCGGGCTGCGGCAAGTCGACCATGGGCCGGCTGATCACCCGGCTGCTCGAACCGACCGGCGGATCGGTCCAGTTCGAGGGCAAGGACATCACGCACCTGAAGACCGGCGAGCTGCGCCCCATGCGCCGCGACGTGCAGATGATCTTCCAGGACCCGTACTCCTCGCTGAACCCCCGCCACACGATCGGCACGATCGTCAGCGCCCCCTTCCGGCTCCAGGGCGTCGAGCCCGAGGGCGGAGTGAAGAAGGAGGTCCAGCGGCTGCTGTCGGTGGTCGGCCTCAACCCCGAGCACTACAACCGCTATCCGCACGAGTTCTCCGGCGGTCAGCGCCAGCGCATCGGCATCGCCCGCGCGCTCGCGCTCAACCCCAAGCTGGTCGTGGCGGACGAGCCGGTCTCCGCGCTGGACGTGTCGATCCAGGCGCAGGTGGTGAACCTGCTGGACGACCTCCAGGAGGAGCTGGGCCTGACGTACGTGATCATCGCGCACGACCTGTCGGTCGTCCGGCACGTCTCGGACCGGATCGCGGTGATGTACCTCGGCAAGATCGTCGAGCTGGCCGAGCGCGACCAGCTGTACAAGTCGCCGATGCACCCGTACTCCAAGGCCCTGCTGTCGGCCGTGCCGATCCCGGACCCCAAGCGCAGGGGCGTCAAGAGCGAGCGCATCCTACTCAAGGGCGACGTGCCCTCGCCGATCGCCCCGCCGAGCGGCTGCCGCTTCCACACCCGGTGCTGGAAGGCGACGCAGATCTGCAAGACGACCGAGCCGCCGCTGGTGGAGCTGAGGGCCGGACAGCAGGTCGCCTGCCACCACCCGGAGAACTTCGAGGACCAGCAGCCCCAGGACACCGAGCTGCTGTCGTCGGCCTCCGAGGTGGCCGCCGAGAACGGCGTGGACAAGACCGCCGGCAACGGCGCCGCGCCCGTGGAGAAGTGAGCCCGGCCGAGCCCCCGCCCTCGCACATCAGGGCGGGGGCTCACCCGTGGGTGAAAATGTTCGGGTGCTCCAGCAACTCTTCAGCCCGTCCGTCCAGCACACGCTCGACCTGATCGGCATCTTCGTCTTCGCGATCTCCGGCGCCCTGCTGGCCGTGCGCAAGAACTTCGACGTGTTCGGCATGGCCGTCCTCGCCGAGGTCACCGCGCTGGGCGGAGGGCTCTTCCGCGACCTGGTCATCGGGGCCGTACCGCCGGCCGCCTTCACGGACCTGGGGTACTTCCTCACCCCGCTGCTCGCCACCCTCCTCGTCTTCTTCCTGCACCCCCAGGTGGAGCGCATCCAGATCGCGGTGAACGTCTTCGACGCGGCCGGCCTCGGCCTGTTCTGCGTCGCCGGCACGATCAAGGCGTACGAGTACGGGCTCGGCCTGACCGCCTCCGCCGGTCTGGGGCTGACCACCGCCGTGGGCGGCGGGGTGCTGCGCGACGTCCTCGCCAACGAGGTCCCCTCCCTGCTGCGCTGGGACCGCGACCTGTACGCGGTCCCAGCGATCATGGGCTCCGCCCTGGCCGCCCTGTGCATCCGCTACGACGCCCTGAACCCGGTGACCAGCGGTGCCGCGGTGATCACCGCCTTCGTACTGCGCCTGCTCGCGATGCGGTACCACTGGCGAGCTCCGCGGGCGTGGCACCGGCGGTCGACGGTGAGCGAGGAGGAGCAGCCCGTCCTGCCGTGACCCGGCCGATGCCCATCTGCTGGGTCAGCCAGCGGAACGCCGGGACCACCTGCGGCCGCCACAGCGCCATGTCGTGGCCGCCCGCGCTCTTGGGGATGTACACGACGTGCACGGTCGTCGGGGCCTTCGCGGCCCGCTGCACGGCGAGGGCGTCCTCGTAGCCGTCGTGCGGCTGGCCGGAGAGGTACAGCGCGATCCGCGGCGGGACGGACGACCTGCGCAGCATCAGGAGCGGGTTGTTCTCGGAACGCAATGCGGGGCTCTGCGCGGTGAGCGAGTCGCGTTCGCCGCTCGGGTCGTTGTAGCCGGACATGCTGACGGCGGCCCGGTAGCGGTCGGGATGGGCGACGGCGAGCCTGGTCGCGCAGTGCGCCCCGGCCGAGTAGCCGGCGACGGCCCACCCCTGCGGTGCGGGCTGGGCGCGGAAGTTGTCCATGACCATCTTGGGTACGTCGACGCTCAGCCAGGTGTCGGCGTTGACCGTGCCCGGGACGTTGGCGCAGCCGGTGTCCACGGCGGCCAGCAGGTTGGTGCGGGGCGCGACCAGGATGAACGGGGCCACCCGGCCGTCGCGCATCAGCGGCTGAAGCTGCTCGTGCGCGTACAGCGAGCCGAACCACGCCTTCGCCGAGCCGGGGTAGCCGGGCAGCAGCTCCACGACCGGGAACCGGTGATGCCGGAAGGCCGGTTCGCCGTACTGCGGCGGCAGCCAGACGTAGACCTCGGCGTTCACCCCCGACACCCGGCCCGCGAGCTGGGTGACCCGCACGCCGCCGGCCGCGCCCATGCCGGGTCCGGTGGCGGGCTCGAAGGTCTGGCGCACCTTGGGCAGCCGGGTGAGCGCGATGCCGCCGGTGCCGTCGGCGCCCAGATCGGCCGCCTGCTCCACGTGGTCGCCGGTGCCGAGCAGGTCGGCCCAGTTGTCGTACAGGTTGTCGGCGTTGTTGACCAGGGTGAAGACCAGGGCCACGGCCGTCCCTTGCGCGAACAGCAGCATCAGCGCCCGGGCCGCGAGACGCAGGGCCCGGTGCCCGCGGATGCGCGACCAGAGGACCAGCGGCAGCACCAGGGCGGCGACGGACAGGACGACCAGCGTGCAGAGGAACGGCGTTCCGGTGAGGCTCATGCCCCTACAGAGGAGGGAAGGCGAACGCGGGTTTACGGACGAGTCCGACACTTACCGAAGAATTGCCCGTGTCTCACCAAGGCATGACCCAGGACGACGCGGGGGGCGTATGACCCGGATCGCCGACAGAAAGCTACCGCTTAGTAGTTAGTTCTTGTACTGTTCAGCCATGCCAGAAGCAGCCACCGCCCCGGCCGCCCGGGCCACGATCGGCGACAGCGAGTTCGACCGCGACACCGCGCTCACCCGCCGCGCGCCGGGCGTCTACGACATCGACCTCTCCGCCGGCTGGACGATCATCAGTGCCGTCAACGGCGGCTACCTGCTGGCCGTCCTGGGCCGCGCCCTCGCGGACGCCCTGCCGCACGCCGACCCCTTCACGATCTCGGCGCACTACCTGACCGCGTCCCAGCCCGGCCCCGCGGTCGTCCGCACGGACGTCGTCCGCACCGGCCGCACCCTGTCCACCGGTCAGGCCTCCCTCTTCCAGTACGACGACGAGGGCCGCGAGGTCGAACGCATCCGCGTCCTCGCCTCCTACGGCGACCTGGACGCCCTGCCGGACGACGTCCGCACCACGGCCCGGCCGCCCGCGATCCCCCCGCTGGAGCACTGCTTCGGCCCGGAGGACGGGCCCGCCCCCTTCGAAGGCAGCTCGGCGATCACGGAGCGCCTGACGCTCAAGCTCGACCCCTCCACCCTCGGCTGGGCCCTCGGGCAGCCCTCCGGCAAGGGGGAGATGCGGGCCTGGTTCGGGCTCAAGGACGGGCGCGACCACGACCCGCTCTCCCTGCTGCTCGCGGTCGACGCACTGCCACCCACCGCGTTCGAGCTCGGCCTGAAGGGCTGGGTGCCGACCGTCGAACTGACCGTGCACGTCCGGTGCCGCCCGGCGCCGGGCCCACTGCGGGTCTCGATCGCCACCCGCAACCTCGCCGGCGGCTTCCTCGAGGAGGACGCCGAGGTGTGGGACAGCGCGGACCGGCTGGTCGCGCAGTCCCGGCAGCTGGCGCGGGTCCGGTTGGGCTGAACTTTGCCTCGTTGACAGGCAGGTCACAGGGCGACCCCAAGAGGGGCCCAAACAGGGTTGGTTGAGTTCACGCCTCAGGACTTCCTCACCCTCCCTGGAGCTGTCTCTCATGAAGCGTGCGCGTCTCCTCCCCGCCGTGGCCCTGCTGGCGCTCTCGCCCCTGGCCCTGGCGGCCTGCGGGTCGGGCGACTCCACGTCGTCGCCGAACAGCGGTGGCGGGTCCGGGCAGCAGCAGGCCTGCCAGGCACCGTCGGGGGCGGCCTCGGGTGTCCCTTCCGGTGCTCCGTCCGGTGCTCCGTCCGGTGCCGCCTCCGCGGGCGCCAAGCCCACGGGCACGCCGTCCGGGGCTCCTTCGGGGATGCCCAGCGGTGCGCCGGAAGGCGGACAGGGCGGCCAGGGCGGTCCCGGTGGGGGTCAGGGCGGCGGCTGCGGCGGCCCGGGCGGCGGCGGTCAGGCCGCAGGCGGTCAGGGGCAGGGGCAGCAGCCCCGGCAGTCCCGGAAGGAGCAGTAGGCGTAGTGCGGGCCCCGATCCGCCCGGGGCACGGCAGGGGCGGCGCGTCCGGCGAACGGGCGCGCCGCCCCTGTGCGTTGTCACGAGGGCGTCGATCCGGCGAACGAGGGACCGGATCCGGCCAGTGACGGCGGCCGGGGCGTCAGTCGAGCCAGTGGCGGCCGAGGGCGTCGATCGAGCCAGTGACGGCGGCCGGGGGGCCGGTCCAGCCAGTGACGGCGGCCGAGAGTCAGTCCAGCCAGTGGTGGCGGCCGAGAGTCAGTCCAGCCAGTGGTGGCGGCCGAGGCCGATCAGCCGCATCTGGCGGGTCGCCAGCTGCGTGACGCGCCGGGTCCGGTCCGGGCGCTCCTCCTCCGGTCCTTCGAGGGCCTCCAGGAACAGCGACGCCGTGCTCAGCATCTGGTCGACGTAGAGGTGCGCGAGCATCAGCAGGTCGTCCTCGTTCCAGCCCTCCGAGACGGCGTCCTTGGCCAGTTCGTCCTTGACCTCCTGCGCGAACCGGGCCAGTTGGTCCCTTATCGCCTCCCGGACCGGCTGAACTCCGCCATGTCGTTCACGAGCGATGAAACGGACATGGGCGGGGTACCCGTCGACGTGACGGGCGATCAGGTCGATGGCGCGCGCGACGCGTTCCTCGTGGTCGCCCGTCGTGGACACCGTCGTCCGGATCATCGGGTGCAGGCTGCCCAGCGCCTCCTCGACCAGGGCCACGCCCAGATCCGCCGTGGAGCGGAAATGGCGGTAGAAGGCCGTCGGGGCGACGCCGACGGCACGGGTGACCTCGCGCAGTCCCAGGCTGCTCAGGCTCTGTTCCTCCAGCAGCCCGAGGGCCGCGTCGAGGAGTGCCTGCCGGGTCTTCTGCTTCTGGGCCTGCCGGATGCCGAGGGTGTGACTCATACCATGCAGTTAACAACTGTTCTCTGGAATTGGAAAGTCATGGGAGGCGTTAGACTGGGAAGTCAGTGAACAACTGTAACCACAAACGTTCACCGAAACCCTGGGGGTTGTTTCCCGTGCTGTTCATCGTCGCCGCACTCCTGCTGCTGGGTGTCGTCCTGGGCACCGTGGCCCACGCACCGCTCACCTTCTCCGTCGCCGTCGGCGCCGTCATCGCCGTCTGGCTCGGCATCTTCGCGCTCCGCGAGCGCGGCCGCCGTCGCCACACGCAGGCCCACTGACACCGACGCCGTCCACCGTCCCCTCGATCCGACTTCGGGAGTCGATCACCATGCAGCTCACCGCTCCGGCCTCGCGTCGCACCGGTCTCCGTGACACCGACGGCATGGCCGTCGCGTCCTTCATCCTCGGCCTGCTCGGCCTGCTCGTGCTCAACCTCTTCCTCGGCCCCATCGCCATCGTGCTGGCGAGTGTCGCCCTGTGGCGCGGCACCGAGCGCCGTGGCCGCGCCTTGCTGGGTCTTGGCCTGGGCGTCGCCGACCTGCTGGTCCTCGCGGCCTTCATGCAGTTCGACAGCACGATCTCGTGGAGCTTCTGAGCCGCCGTCGCACAGCCGTCCGCCGGAACGCCGCGGCCGGGCCCGGGGACGACGGGCCGTCGCCGCGCCGGAAAGCGGTTCACGTTCGGCCAGCCTTGCTCTGAGGCCGGTCGAGAAGGAGCCGTAGAATCGGGCTCACCATGGCTTACCTCGACCACGCCGCGACCACCCCGATGCTCCCGGAGGCGGTTGAGGCGTTCACCGCCCAGCTGGGTGCCACCGGCAACGCGTCCTCCCTCCACGCATCCGGCAGGCAGGCCCGCCGCACCGTCGAGGAGGCCCGCGAGACCCTCGCCGAAGCCCTCGGCGCCCGCCCCAGCGAGGTCGTCTTCACCTCGGGCGGCACGGAGGCCGACAACCTCGCCGTCAAGGGCCTTTACTGGTCACGCCGCGACGCCGACCCGGCCCGCACCCGCGTCCTCGCCAGCCCCGTCGAGCACCACGCGGTCCTCGACGCCGTGCACTGGCTCGGCGAACACGAAGGCGCCACCGTCGAGTACCTGCCGGTCGACCGTCACGGCCGGGTCCACCCCGGCGCCCTGCGCGAGGCGATCGCCCGCAACCCCGGCGACGTGGCCCTCGCCACCGTCATGTGGGCGAACAACGAGATCGGGACGATCCTGCCCGTGCGTGAACTCGCCGACGCGGCAGCCGACTTCGGGGTCCCGCTGCACTCGGACGCCGTCCAGGCCTTCGGCCAGGTCCCTGTCGACTTCGCCTCCTCCGGCCTCGCCGCGATGACGGTCTCCGGCCACAAGATCGGCGGTCCCTACGGCATCGGCGCGCTGATCCTCGGCCGCGAACACACCCCCGTGCCCGTCCTGCACGGCGGCGGTCAGGAGCGGCATGTGCGCTCCGGCACCCTCGACGTGCCCGCCGTCGCCTCCTTCGCCGTCGCCGGACGGCTCGCCGCCGAGCAGCGCGAGTGGTTCGCCCGCGAGATCGGCGCCCTGCGTGACAGCCTCGTCACAGCGGTCCGCTCGGCCGTGCCGGACGCGATCCTCGGCGGCGACCCGGACCCGCAGGGACGCCTTCCCGCCAACGCGCACTTCACCTTCCCCGGCTGCGAGGGCGACTCCCTGCTGCTTCTGCTCGACGCCCAGGGCATCGAGTGCTCCACCGGCTCCGCCTGCACCGCCGGTGTCGCCCAGCCCAGCCACGTCCTCCTCGCCACCGGCACCGACCCCGACCTGGCCCGCGGGACCCTGCGCTTCTCTCTCGGCCACACCTCGACCGAGGCCGATGTCGAGGCCCTGGCGAAGGCCATCGGCCCGGCGGTGGAACGGGCCAGGGCGGCGGGGCTGACGTAGGGCCTGCGACGGGGCAGGTCGTGCGGGCGGCGCCTGCCGAGCCGGGTCCTGGCAGCGGCAGTTGCGAACGACCCGGCAGCAGCGGTGGAGAACGGCCCTGGCCTCAGGCCGGGCTCGTCCGCGCCCGGCGTACCAGGCGCATGTACTTCTCCCAGTCCCAGTGCCGCCCCGGGTCCGTGTGGTCCGTGCCCGGGACCTCCACGTGGCCGATGATGTGCTCGCGGTCGACGGGTATGTCGTAGCGGGCGCAGATCCGGGCCGTGAGCCGGGCCGAGGCCTCGTACATCTCGTCCGTGAAGTCCTGCGGGCGGTCCACGAAACCCTCGTGCTCGATGCCGACACTGCGTTCGTTGTAGTCGCGGTTGCCCGCGTGGTACGCCACGTCCAGCTCGCGGATCATCTGTGCCACATGCCCGTCCTGCCGCACGATGTAGTGCGCGGCCGCCCTGTGCCCCGGGTCCTGGAAGGCCTTCACCGCGCTGTCGAAGCTGCCCTGCGTGACATGGACGACCACCATGTCTATGCCGTAGTCGTCGGGCCGGTCCGCGCGGCGCCAGTTCGCCTCCGACGCCGCGACCCAGCGGGCGCCCGCGTAGTCGACCTCGCCCTCCTTGCGCGGCTTCTCGACGCCCGGAGTCCGCCACCACAGACGTGCCAGCTCGTCCCGGGCGAGCACGGCGGAGCCCGCCGCGGCCACCGTGCCGCCGATCAGCAGCGCGCGGCGGCCGACCTTCCGGTCGCCGTCCCTCGAAGCCTTCCGCTGTCCCATGTGATCGTCAACGGATACCCGGCGGTCCCGGTTCCCGCGCCCCCGTACCCTGGAAGGGTTATGACTGAGACCCCGCAGCGCCCCCGCCCCCTCCGCGTCCTGGCCGCCATGTCCGGCGGAGTCGACTCCGCCGTCGCCGCCGCCCGCGCGGCCGAAGCGGGCCACGACGTCACCGGCGTCCACCTCGCGCTCTCCGCCAACCCCCAATCCTTCCGGACCGGCGCGCGGGGCTGTTGCACCATCGAGGATTCGCGCGACGCCCGCCGCGCCGCGGACGTCATCGGCATCCCGTTCTACGTGTGGGACCTCGCCGACCGCTTCCGCGAGGACGTCGTCGAGGACTTCGTCGCCGAGTACGAGGCCGGCCGCACCCCCAACCCCTGCCTGCGCTGCAACGAGAAGATCAAGTTCGCCGCCCTGCTCGACAAGGCGCTCGCGCTCGGCTTCGACGCCGTCTGCACCGGCCACTACGCCCAGGTGATCGTCCGCGAGGACGGCACCCGCGAACTGCACCGCGCCTCCGACATGGCCAAGGACCAGTCCTACGTCCTCGGCGTGCTGGACGACCGGCAGCTCGCCCACGCGATGTTCCCGCTCGGCGACACCGTCACCACCAAGGACGAGATCCGCGCGGAGGCCGAGCGCCGGGGCCTGGCCGTGGCCAAGAAGCCCGACTCGCACGACATCTGCTTCATCGCCGACGGCGACACCCAGGGCTTCCTCGCGAATCGGCTCGGCCGCTCGGAGGGCGACATCGTCGACGAGTCCGGCACCAAGATCGGCACCCACGAGGGCGCGTACGGCTTCACCATCGGCCAGCGCAAGGGCCTACGCATCGGCACCCCGGCCCCCGACGGCAAGCCGCGCTACGTCCTCGACATCTCCCCGGTCGACAACACCGTGACCGTCGGCCCGGCGTCCGCCCTGGACGTCAGCGCCCTCACCGCGATCAAGCCCCGCTGGTGCGGTGCCGCCCCCGCCGGCCCCGGCACCTACACGGCCCAGCTGCGCGCCCACGGCGGCGAGACCGAGGTGACCGCCGACGTCGTCGACGGCACCCTGGAGGTCACCTTCACCGAGCCCGTCCGCGGCGTCGCCCCCGGCCAGGCGATCGTGCTCTACGACGGCACGCGCGTGGTGGGCTCGGCGACCATCGCGTCGACGACCCGCGCGCCGGCGGGCGTGGCCTGAAGCCGGCTCGGGGCCCCGGCGACGTACTCCACGCGATCCCGCCCCGAAGCCCGGGGGCGTGCCCCACGCCGTCCTGGCGCGGGGACCGCGGGCGTGCCCCACGCGGTCTCGCCGCGGGGACGGAGGCGTGCTCCACGCGATCTTCCGCCGCGGGGGCCGGGGGCGTACTCCGCGTGCGCGTGCCCCCGTGCTGCCGCCTCTTTCAGGCCCGGCCGAAGAACTCCATGAGCACCGGCGCCAGCACGTTCGGCTCGACCATGTGTGTCTGTCCCTGGAGCGTGCGGCAGGTGCCCTCGGGGACCGCCTCCGCGATCGCCCGGGCCGCATCGCGCAGCCACTCGGGGCTCGCCTCGCCCGCCGCCGCCAGGACGGGGACGCCGACCGAGCCCAGCCGGGAGCGGGGGACGGTGCCGTCGCCCATCACGGCGTCGTCGTAGGCGAGGCTCGGGGCCATCGCCTCCATCCCGGCCCACATGGGGGACTGGCGGGCGCCCTGGATCATGCCCTCGGCCAGCCCCGTCAGCCGCAGGAACAGTTCGACCGCGTCCCCGCGCCGCCCCTCCCCGAGCGCCTCCGTCAGCCGCCGGGTGTACTCGGCACGCTCCCTGGCGCCCTCCTCCGACATGGCGAACGGCGTCTCGTAGACGGCCACGCGCCGCACCGGCAGCCCGCTCGCCGCCGCCTCCAGGGCCAGGGCCCCGCCCGAGGAGATGCCGTACAGCAGCGCCTCGCCGCCCACCGCCTCGATCACCGCGGCCAGGTCCTCGACCTCACGTTCCACGGCGTACGGCGCGGTGTCACCGCTGGTGCCGCGGCCCCGTCGGTCGTACACCACGGCCTGGAAACGCTCCGAGAGCGACACGGCCAGCGGCGCCAGGGTGCCGCCCGTCGACATCGCGCCGCTCACCAGGACGACCGCGGGGCCCTGTCCGGTGCTCTCGTAGGCGATGCGGGTGCCGTCGCGCGAAAGGATCTTCTTGTCCATGCTCATGCAGACTGCCGCACGGCGCGGTGTTCATCGGTGAAGCGGGCGGCGCGTCAGCCGATCAGAACACTTCGACTTCGTAGAAGCACAGGTGGTCCCTGATCTCGGCGACCTCCGGCTTGGGGTCCGGATACGCCCAGACGAGGTCCGCCGCGTCCGGCAGGGACCAGTAGGAGGCGGTGCCCTTGAACGGGCAGTACGTCTGTGTGGCGGACGGTGTCAGCAGGTCCAGGCGCACGTCCTCGGCCGGGAGGTAGTACCGCTCGGGGCACCCCGTCTCCCGCAGCACCAGCGACCGGTCGCTCTCGGCCAGCACCTGCCCGCCGTGCACCACGCGCACGCGCGCGTCGCTCCGCTCGACGGTGATGCGATGTCCTCTGGTCACGATCGCCCCTCCTCGGGTAGCCGACTCCACCGGTACAGCGCACGCTGAAGCGGAGTTCTTCCCTCGCCGCAGGAGGCCCCATGCGCGCCACGGCACCGTCCGGAAACCGCTCCCGCCTGCTCCACCAGGTCCGGTACGCCGTGCGCCACCCGGAGCGCGTGCCCGCGCACGCCCGGCGCGCGGTGCGGGACGCCTGGCTGCGGCTGCGCCACCCCGACCACATCGCGTACTACCGGGCCGTGATGGCCTCGGACGCGGCCCGCAGCACCGAGGCGGCGGTGGGACACAACCCCTCGCGCGAACAGTGGGCGCGGATCGGCCGCATGCAGTTCGACTACCTGGTGGGCCACGGCCTGCGGCCGCACCACCGGATGCTGGAGATCGGCTGCGGCAACCTGCGCGCCGGGCGGCTGTTCATCGACCACCTCGACACCGGGCACTACTACGGCATCGACATCTCGCCGCACATCCTGCTCGCCGCCCAGGACACCCTCGTGGCCGAGAAGCTGCAGCCCAAGCTGCCGTACCTGGCGCTCGCCGGCGACCTCGCCTTCGCCTTCCTGCCGGACGCCCACTTCGACGTCGTGCACGCGCACAGCGTCTTCTCGCACTCGCCGCTGCACGTCATCGAGGAGGGCTTCGCCCACGTCGGCCGGATCCTCGCGCCCGGCGGGTTCTTCGACTTCACCTTCGACCGCACGGAGGGGGAGGAGCACCAGGTCCTGCACGAGGACTTCTACTACCGCACCCGCACGCTCACCGACCTCGCCGCGAAGCACGGCCTGGACGCCCGGTTCATGGACGACTGGGAGCGCCTGCCGCACCGGCAGTCCAAAATACGGGTCACCGTGACGGGGGACCGGGCCCGTACGGTGGGTTCATGAACATCTGTGTCTTCCTGTCCGCCGCCGACCTCGACGAGCGTTACACCGGCCCGGCCCGCGAGTTCGCCACGCTGTTGGGCAAGGGCGGCCACACGCTCGTCTGGGGCGGCTCCGACGTCGGCCTCATGAAGGTGGTCGCCGACGGGGTGCAGGAGGCGGGCGGCCGGCTGGCCGGTGTCTCCGTGCAGTTCCTCGCGGCCAAGGCCCGCCCGGGCGTCGACGAGATGGTCGTCGCCAAGGACCTCGCCGAGCGCAAGAAGCTGCTCCTGGAGCGGGCCGACGCCGTGGTGATCATGGTCGGCGGCACGGGTACGCTCGACGAGGCGACCGAGATCCTGGAACTGAAGAAGCACGGGCACACCGACAAGCCCGTGGTCCTGCTCAACACCGCTGGCTTCTACGACGGCCTGAAGGAGCAGTTCCGCCGCATGGACGCCGAGGGTTTCCTGCCCCGCCCGCTCACCGACCTGGTGTTCTTCGCCGAGGAGCCGGTGGGTGCGCTGGCGTACCTGGAGGAGAGCCGGGGCATCGCATGACGCGGGGCACGGGGCCGGCGGCGGCCCGGGCCGGTACCCGGTGTGCCCCTCGGCTGATGCGAGCATGGCGGGCATGGCTACTCATGTGATCACCGGAGCCGGCTCCGGCATCGGCGCGGCCGTGGCCCGCCGCCTGCACGCGCGCGGGGACGAGCTCGTGCTGCACGCGCGCGACGCGGGCCGTGCGAAGGAACTGGCGGCCGAGTTTCCCGGGGCGCGGACCCTGGTCGGAGACCTCGCCGACCCCGACCGGCTCTCCTGGGCCTTCTCCCACCAGTCGCTGCCGGACCGCGTGGACTCGCTGCTGCACATCGCCGGCGTCGTCGACCTCGGCCCGGTCGGCGAGCTCACCCCGAAGACCTGGCGCCACCAGCTCAACGTCAACCTGATCGCCCCCGCCGAGCTGACCCGCCACTTCCTGCCCCAACTGCGCGCCGCCCGCGGACACGTGCTCTTCGTCAACTCCGGTGCCGGCCTCAACGCCCACGCCGACTGGTCCGCGTACGCCGCCTCGAAACACGGCCTGAAGGCCCTCGCCGACTCCCTGCGCCACGAGGAGCACGGCCACGGGGTGCGTGTCACCTCGGTGTACCCGGGCCGCACGGCCAGCCCCATGCAGGCCAAGGTCCACCAGCAGGAGGGCAAGGAGTACGACGCCTCGAGGTGGATCGACCCGGAGTCGGTCGCCACGACGATCGTCATGGCCCTGGACCTGCCGCGCGACGCGGAGGTCAACGACCTGACGGTCCGCCCGGGAGGCTGACCCCGGCGGGGGCGCTGCGTAGGCTTCTCCGGTGAGTGAAAACAGCCAGTTCAGGTTCGGCGCCGCCACCGGCGTGGGCTCCATGCCCGGCGGCGACGCCCGTGAGGCCGCCAAGACCGTCACCGGCACCTTCGAAGACTTCCCCTTCCTGCCCGAACTGCCCGCCCGGGGACCCGGCGCGGACATGATCGGACGGACCGCCGGCCTGCTCGTCGAGCTGTACGCGCGCGTGGAGCCCAGCGGCTGGCGGCTCGGGGACCGGCCGGGCCGGGACACCAAGCGCGCCCGCTCCTGGCTCGGCGAGGACCTCGACGCGCTGGAGGAGTTCACGCAGGAGTACGAGGGGCCGCTGAAGGTCCAGGCCGTCGGCCCCTGGACCCTCGCCGCCAACCTGGAGCTCAGGAACGGCGAGGCGGCCCTCTCCGACGCCGGTGCCTGCCGCGACCTCGCCGCCTCCCTCGCGGAGGGACTGCGCCAGCACCTGGCCGAACTGCGGCGGCGGATCCCCGGCGCGCAGCTCGTCCTCCAGCTCGACGAGCCGTCCCTCACCGCGGTCCTGCGCGGGCAGGTGAAGTCCGCCAGCGGCTACCGCACCCACCGGGCCGTCGACCGGCAGCTCGCCGAGCAGACGCTGCGCGACCTCGTCGGGGTGCACCAAGAGGGGCCGGTCGTGGTCCACTCCTGCGCCCCGGACGTGCCGTTCGCCCTGCTGCGCCGGGCCGGGGCGGCCGCCGTCTCCTTCGACTTCTCGCTGCTCACCGAGCGTGACGACGACGCGCTCGGGGAGGCCGTGGAGGCCGGGACCCGGCTCTTCACCGGTGTCGTGCCGGGCACCGAGGGTCCATTGTCAGACCCTGCCGGTAGCGTCATGGGTGTCAGGACGCTGTGGCGCAGGCTGGGGCTGTCACCGGGGCTTCTCGCGGAGGCGGTCACGGTCACCCCGGCGTGCGGACTCGCGGGGGCCTCCCCGGGGTACGCGCGCAGGGCTCTCGCGCACTGCGCCCGGGCGGCGAGATCCCTCGCGGACAACCCAGAGTAACGGGAGGACGACACGGTGGCCGGCGACAAGCAGGCGGAGACGACGACGGTGCCCGCCGAGGCACGGGAGAAGCACGCGCGCCTCGCGGAGCAGATCGAGGAGCACCGCTTCCGTTACTACGTGAAGGACGCTCCCGTCGTCAGCGACGCGGAGTTCGACCGGCTGCTGCGTTCCCTGGAGGCGCTGGAGGAGGAGCACCCCGAGCTGCGCACGCCGGACTCGCCGACCCAGAAGGTCTCCGGGTCCTACGAGACGGAGTTCACGGCGGTCGAGCACCGCCAGCGCATGCTCTCCCTCGACAACACGTTCAACGACGAGGAGATGGCCGCCTGGACGGAGCGCATCGCCAGGGAACTGGGCGAGCAGGAGTACCACTTCCTGTGCGAGCTCAAGGTCGACGGCCTCGCCGTGAACCTCACCTACGAGCGCGGCCGCCTCATCCGTGCGGCCACCCGCGGTGACGGCCGCACCGGCGAGGACATCACGCCGAACGTGCGGACGATCGCGGAGATCCCCGACCGACTCAAGGGTGACGACGTCCCGGATCTGGTGGAGATCCGTGGCGAGGTCTACTTCCCGATGGAGAAGTTCCAGGAGCTCAACGCCCGCCTGGTGGAGGCCGGCGACAAGCCCTTCGCCAACCCGCGCAACGCGGCGGCCGGTTCCCTGCGGCAGAAGGACCCGCGCGTCACCGCCACCCGGCCCCTGCACATGGTGGTCCACGGCATCGGCGCCCTGGAGGGCTTCACCGGCCTGACCCGCCTCTCCCAGGCCTACGACCTGCTGAAGGCCTGGGGCCTGCCCACATCCGGCCACAACCGGGTGGTCGACGGCCTGGAGGGCATCCGGGAGTTCATCGCGTACTTCGGCGAGAACCGCCACTCCGTGGAGTGGGAGATCGACGGCGTCGTCGTCAAGCTCGACCAGATCCCCCTCCAGGGCCGCCTCGGCTCCACCTCGCGCGCCCCGCGCTGGGCCATCGCGTACAAGTACGCGCCGGAGGAGGTCAACACCAAGCTCGTCAACATCCGCGTGGGCGTGGGCCGCACCGGCCGCGTCACCCCTTACGCCCAGGTCGAGCCGGTCACGGTCGCCGGCTCCGAGGTCGAGTTCGCCACGCTGCACAACCAGGACGTGGTCAAGGCCAAGGGCGTCCTCATCGGGGACACGGTCGTGCTGCGCAAGGCGGGTGACGTCATCCCGGAGATCCTCGGCCCCGTGGCCGACCTGCGCGACGGCAGCGAGCGCGAGTTCGTGATGCCGAGCGAGTGTCCCGAGTGCCGCACGGCGCTGCGGCCCATGAAGGAGGGCGACGTCGACCTGCGCTGCCCCAACGCCCGCACCTGCCCGGCCCAGTTGCGCGAGCGCCTGTTCTACCTGGCGGGCCGCAAGGCCCTGGACATCGAGCACTTCGGCTATGTCGCCGCGGCCGCCCTGACCGCCCCGCTGGAGCCCAAGACCCCGCCTCTGGTCGACGAGGGCGACCTCTTCGACCTCACCATCGAGCAGCTGCTGCCCATCAGGGCGTACGTCCTCGACCCGGACAGCGGCCTGCCCAAGCGCGACCCGAAGACCGGCGAGGAGAAGACCGCCACGATCTTCGCGAACCAGCAGGGCGAGCCCCGCAAGAACGCGGTCGCCATGCTGGAGAACATCGCGGCGGCCAAGGAGCGCCCCCTGGCCCGCGTCATCACCAGCCTGTCGATCCGTCACGTCGGGCCCGTCGCCGCCGAGGCACTGGCCCACGAGTTCCGCTCGATCGAGCGCATCGACCAGGCCACGGAGGAGGAGCTGGCCGTCACCGAGGGCGTCGGCCCGACCATCGCCGCCTCCCTCAAGCAGTGGTTCGCCGAGGACTGGCACCGCGACATCATCCGCAAGTGGAAGGCCGCCGGTGTCCGCATGGAGGCCGAGAGCACCGGCGAGGACGAGGGGCCGCGCCCGCTCGAAGGCCTCACGGTCGTCGTCACCGGCACGCTCGAGCACTTCACGCGGGACGGCGCCAAGGAGGCGCTGCAGAGCCGCGGAGCGAAGGTGACCGGCTCGGTTTCGAAGAAGACGTCGTTCGTCGTGGTGGGCGACAGCCCCGGATCGAAGTACGACAAGGCGATGCAGCTGAAGGTTCCGGTCCTGAACGAGGACGGGTTCGGCGTCCTGCTGGAGCAGGGACCGGACGCGGCGGCCGAAGTCGCCCTTTCGGCCGAGGAGTAGCGGTTGAAGGCCACCCGTTCGGCGCATACCAGATGCATACGGGTGGCCGGGGCGCATTCGGGCAACCGTCGGCGACCGCTGCCCGTGGAAGCCATCAGCGGCCTACTGTTGAGATGTGCGCCTGCCGTGCCCAGCTGCGGTCGGGGCATCTTCGTGCTCGCGCAGAGCGCGGGGAAGGGTCTTCCGACGCGGGCCGCCCAAGGGTTGTCGGGCACCGGGCCGCGGGGCGTGGGGCACCGCCGGCTGTGAGAGGGACGGGAATGGAACCGACCGAGAGCGCCGCGCCGGGCTCACGGCTGCACCTGCGCCGCATGGCGGCCGCATGGCGTGCGGTCCGTGAGGCCGTGTGGTCGGCGGGGCGTCCGGGTGCGGAGGTGCGCGCCGTCGGACAGTACACCCCGGACGGGCGCGGCGGCGCGGGGCGCGCCGTGGACGGCCCCGGGGTGCAGCCGGCCGTCGAACACACCCCCGGCCCGGCCGGCGCCGATCCGGACGAGGACGGCGAACGGCACCAGTCCTGGCCCGCGTTGCCCGCGGCCGTCGTCGCGGCGGCCGGCTTCGTCCTGGGCGCCGGCTTCTACCGGGCCTTCACGCACGGCCACGCGCTCTTCCCGGCCGGTACGGCCGGCTGGTCGCTGGCCGTGCTCACCGGCATCATCGTCGGTCACCTCGTGATGCTGGGCCGCTCCCGCTGGTGGGGCGGCACCGGCTCGGGCGCCGTCCTCACCCTCGCGGTGCTGCTGCTCTACGGCTGGGTTCCGGCCGGCATGGTCAGCCTCACGGTCGTCGTGCTGGTCGGCACGGCCCGCCGCAACCGCTGGCGCCCGGGCGTGCTGCACGGCGCGGTCGACCTCCTCGGCATCGGCGCCGGCGCGCTCGTGCTGGGCGTCCTCGGGACCGTGCCGTCCGTCGAAACTCCGGCGGAGCCCGCCGCCTGGACCCTCGCCACCGCACCCCAGGTCGTCCTGGTCGCCGTCGCCTACCTGATGGTCACCCGCGTCCTGCTCTGGTGCCTGCACGCCCCGCGCCCCGGCCTGCCCACCGTCGCCCGCACCGCCCTGGTCAGGCAGGGCCTGGTCGCCGTCGCGCTGTTGGGCATCGCGCCGCTGGTCTGCGTGGTCGCCGTGGCCAAGCCCATCCTGCTGCCGTTGTTCTCCATCCCCCTGATCGCCCTGGACTCCACCCTGTGGATAGCCCGGGCCCGGGCGGAGGAGCAGCTGCGTGACCCGCTGACCGGACTGCCCAACCGTCAGTGGCTGCTGGAGCGCATCTGGACCGCACTGGACGACGCGGAGCGGATCGACGCCCGAGCCGCCCTGATGCTGATCGACCTCGACCGGTTCCGGTCGGTCAACGACACCCTCGGTCATCTCGCCGGTGACCGGCTGCTGTTGCAGATCGCCGACCGGCTGCGGGTGGCGCTGCCGCGCGGGGCGGAGGCCGCCCGGCTGGGCGGGGACGAGTTCGCCGTCTTACTCCCGGTCGCCGACTCCACGACCTCCGCGACCCGGGTCGCCCGCAACCTCGTGGCCGCCCTCAGCTCTCCCCTCGACCTCGACGGCCTCACCCTCGTGCTGGAGGCCAGCGCCGGGGTCGCCGTCTTCCCCGACCACGCCCTGGACGCCGAGGGACTGCTGCGGCGGGCGGACGTGGCGATGTACCAGGCGAAGCGGGACCGCACCGGCGTCGAGGTCTACGAGTCCAAGCGCGACTCCAACACCCCCGACCGCCTCGGCCTGCTGGGCGATCTGCGCCGAGCCCTGGACGCGCACGAGGTGCATCTGCACTACCAGCCCAAGGTCCGCTTCGACGGGCAGGTCGCGGGCCTGGAGGCGCTGGTCCGCTGGGTGCACCCCGAGCGGGGCAAGGTGCCGCCGGACGAGTTCATAGCGATCGCCGAGTCCTCCGGCCTGATGCCCCACCTCACCGAGTACGTGCTGGAGACCGCGCTCGGCCAGGTCGCGCGCTGGCGGGAGCAGGGCCTGTTCGTGCCGGTCGCGGTGAACGTCTCCCCGCGTGATGTGCACACCCCCGGCTTCGCCGGTTCCGTCGCCGCCCGGCTGGCCCGGCACGGCGTCCCGGCGGGAGCGCTCCAACTGGAGATCACGGAACACGTGCTGCTGGAGGACCCGCAGCGCGCCGCCGACACCCTCAACCAACTGACGGCGCACGGCGTGAAGATGTCCCTGGACGACTTCGGCACGGGCTACTCCTCGCTCGTGCACCTGCGCCGGCTGCCGGTGAGCGAGCTGAAGATCGACCGCTCGTTCGTGGCCCGGCTCGCGGTCGACGCCGAGGACGCGGAGATCGTGCGCTGCACGGTCGACCTCGCCCACTCCCTCGGCCTGCTCGTCGTCGCCGAGGGCGTCGAGGACGACGAGACCTGGGAGCGCCTGCGCGACCTCGGCTGCGACGCCGTCCAGGGCTGGCTGGTCGCCGCCGCGATGCCCCCCGAGGAGACCACGGCGTGGCTGCGGGCGCGGGGTCCCCGAGGCTGGCAGCGCCCGCGTGCCGCGCTGCCCGCGGCGACGGCCGACGAGTAGGGCCGTCCTCCCTCCGGTCCGCCCGCCCGGCCGCGCCACCGCCGGGCGACACGGACCGCAGACCCTCTGGGGCACGGCGCCGCCGGCCGGTTCCCCTCGGGCGAGCGCTCAGCTCGTGCCGGACGGCACGAAGTGGCCGATGAACAGCCCCAGCCGTCGCTCGTGTGCCTCCTCGGGCAGTCGGCCACTGCGCATCAGGGTCACCAATCCGTGCAGCCCGGCCCAGTACGTCTCGGTCAGCGCTCCCAGGTCCTCACCCTCGGCCGCGATCGGCTGGACGGCCTGCAGCAGCTCGCCGAAGGCGTCCTGGAGGGCCGCGGGCGCCTCGGGAGTGGCGAAGGGCAGGTCCACGTCGAGCGTGAAGATCACGTCGTAGAGCGCGGGCCGCCGCCGGGCGAAGGCGGTGTAGGCGCGGCCCACCGCCGCCAGTGCGTCGCGAGCGCTCCCGGCCGCCGTGCGCGCCGCACGCAGCTCGCCGGCCAGGTCCGCGCACCCCTGCACGGCCACCGCCGCCATGATCGCGCCCTTGCCCTTGAAGTGGCTGTAGAGCACCGGCTGGCTGTACTCGATCTCGTCGGCGAGCCGGCGGGTGGTCACCGCGTCCCAGCCCTCCGCCTCCGCCAACTCCCGTGCGGCCGTCACGATCAGCCGCTCGCGTTCCGCTCGTTCGCGCTCCCGGCGCGTCTGGATCGTCATGAGAGAAATCCTAGCATCGCTAGCGTTCCTGCCGATGCTCTGTTAGCGTCACTCTTGTTCCTAGCGCTGCTAGAAAACGCGGCGGCAAGCCGCCTGCCGGAATTCGAGGAGAGTCATGACCATCACCGCGTACACCCTGGCTGTCGTGCTCAATGTGTTCTGCCTGTTCCTGGGCTACCGGTTCCTCTTCCAGCCCGGTCCAGCGGCCGCCGGCTACGGCGTCCCGGCAGACCCCGGCGGCGACGCCGGCGCCTACCTGACGATCAAGGGCCTGCGGGACGGCGCCCTCGGGCTGGTCGGTCTGGTGCTCCTCGCCTTCGCGGGAGCCGGGGCCGAGGCCTGGTTCATGCTCGCCGTGGCACTCATACCGCTCGGCGACACGGTGATCGTGCTGCGCCACGGCGGGACGAAGGCGGTGGCCTTCGGGATCCACTTCGCCACCGCGGTCGTCATCCTGATCAGCGCCGGACTGCTCTTCGCGGTCTGAACACGTCCCCCACGTGATCCGGAGGTCCTGAGATGTCGCTGTTCGTTCCGCGGTTCGACGAGTCCGTGATCGTCCGCGCCGCCGACGCCGAAGTCGTCGGCAGCGCCCCCGTCTCCGTGCGCCTGCTGGCCGACAGCAGTGCGACCGGCGGCGCCCTGTCCACCCAGCGCGTCACCCTCGTGTCGGGCGCCGACGGCGCCAGGCCGCACCTGCACGACAACTCGGCCGAGATGTTCTTCCTGCTCGACGGGGCCGCCGAGATCCTCTCCGGGGACGACATCGTCACCGCGGGCCCCGGCGACCTCGTCATCGTCCCGCCCGGCAGGCCGCACGCCTTCGCGGCGGTCCCCGGGGCCGACGCCGATCTGCTCATCGTCCTCACACCCGGCGTCGAGCGCTTCGAGTACTTCCGCCACCTGCGGCGCGTCGCACTCGGCGAGGTCACGCCCGAGAGCCTCCTCGAGGTGCAGGAGCTGTACGACAACCACTTCCTGAAGAGCGAGGCCTGGGAAAACCGCCGCCACTGACGGACGGGCGAAACCGTTTCACGGGCACGGCCCCGCGCCCCATAGGATTGGGCCACACCACATTCACTCACCCCAGAGGATCGCTGCATGCCTGGCATCACGCGCGAGGAGGTCGCCCACCTCGCCCGGCTGGCGCGTCTGGAGCTGAAGCCCGAAGAGCTCGAGCACTTCGCGGGACAGCTGGACGACATCATCGGCGCGGTCGCACGCGTCAGCGAGGTCGCCGACCAAGACGTACCGCCGACCTCGCACCCGCTCCCGCTGACGAACGTCATGCGCAAGGACGAGGTCCGTCCGTCGCTCACCCCCGAGCAGGCGCTCTCCGGCGCCCCGGCCCAGGAGCAGCAGCGTTTCAAGGTGCCGCAGATCCTGGGGGAGGACTAACAGCCATGACGGACATCATCAAGCTCACGGCCGCCGAGACCGCCGCGAAGATCGCCTCCGGCGAGCTCACCGCGGTGCAGGTCACCGAGGCCCACCTCGCCCGCATCGAGGCCGTCGACGAGAAGGTGCACGCCTTCCTGCACGTCGACCGCGAGGGCGCCCTCGCCCAGGCCCGTGCCGTCGACGAGAAGCGCGAGCGGGGCGAGAAGCTCGGCCCGCTGGCCGGCGTGCCCCTCGCGCTGAAGGACATCTTCACCACCGAGGGCGTGCCCACGACGGTCGGCTCGAAGATCCTCGAGGGCTGGATCCCGCCGTACGACGCGACCGTCACCCAGCGCCTGAAGGCCGCCGACGTCGTCATCCTCGGCAAGACCAACATGGACGAGTTCGCCATGGGGTCCTCCACCGAGAACAGCGCCTACGGCCCCACCGGCAACCCCTGGGACCTCACCAAGATCCCCGGCGGCTCCGGAGGCGGTTCGTCCGCCGCGCTCGCCTCCTTCCAGGCCCCGCTGGCCATCGGCACCGACACCGGCGGCTCCATCCGGCAGCCGGCCGCCGTCACCGGCACGGTGGGTGTGAAGCCGACGTACGGGGCGGTCTCCCGCTACGGCATGGTCGCCTTCTCCTCCTCCCTCGACCAGGGCGGCCCCTGCGCCCGCACGGTCCTGGACGCCGCCCTGCTGCACGAGGTCATCGCCGGGCACGACCCGCTGGACTCGACCTCCATCGACGAGCCCGTCCCCGCGGTCGTCGAGGCCGCCCGCAACGGCAGCGTCGAGGGCATGCGCGTCGGCGTCGTCAAGCAGTTCCGCGGCGAGGGCTACCAGGCCGGTGTCATCCAGCGGTTCGACGAGTCGGTCGCGCTGCTCAAGGAGCTGGGCGCCGAGATCGTAGAGCTGGACTGCCCGTCCTTCGACCTGGCGCTGTCGGCGTACTACCTGATCGCGCCCTCGGAGTGCTCCTCGAACCTCGCCCGCTTCGACGGCCTGCGCTACGGCCTGCGCACCGGCGACGACGGCACCAACTCCGCCGAGGCGGTCACCTCGCTCACCCGCGAGGCCGGCTTCGGCCCCGAGGTCAAGCGCCGCATCATGCTCGGCACGTACGCCCTGTCGAGTGGCTACTACGACGCCTACTACGGCAGCGCCCAGAAGGTCCGCACGCTCATCAAGCAGGACTTCGACAGGGCGTTCGAGCAGGTCGACGTGATCGTCTCCCCGACGACCCCGACCACCGCCTTCGCGATCGGCGAGCGCGCCGACGACCCGATGGCGATGTACCTCGCCGACCTGTGCACCATCCCGACCAACCTGGCGGGCAACGCGGCCATGTCGCTGCCGTGCGGCCTCGCCCCGGAGGACAACCTCCCGGTCGGCCTGCAGATCATCGCCCCCGTCATGAAGGACGACCGCCTGTACAAGGTGGGTGCCGCCGTCGAGGCCGCCTTCGTGGAAAAGTGGGGCCACCCGCTGATCGAGGAGGCTCCGTCGCTGTGAGCGCACTGTCCAAGGCCAAGGGCTTCAAGAAGTCCAAGTCCGGTCTGTACGTGTCGATGGCCACGTCGGCGTTCGGCGCCGTCGGTGTCTACAAGCAGATCAAGAAGGCCCGCGGAGACAACGACACGCTGCGGCTGCTCGACGCGGTCGTGACCGGAGCCGCCGTCGTCACCAACCTGGCCATTCTCTACCGCGAGCTGAAGCGGCTGGGCGACGACGACGTCCTGCTGGGCTGAGAGGGAAGTACTCACCGTGACCACCACGACCGACCTGGTGTCGTACGAGGACGCACTCGCGTCGTACGACCCCGTCATGGGCCTTGAGGTCCATGTCGAACTCGGCACCAAGACCAAGATGTTCTGCGGCTGTTCGACCGCCCTCGGCCAGGACGCCAACACGCAGACCTGCCCGGTCTGCCTCGGCCTGCCCGGCGCGCTCCCGGTCGTCAACGCGACCGGCGTCGAGTCCGCCATCAAGATCGGCCTCGCGCTCAACTGCGAGATCGCCGAGTGGTGCCGCTTCGCCCGGAAGAACTACTTCTATCCGGACATGCCGAAGAACTTCCAGACCTCCCAGTACGACGAGCCCATCGCCTTCAACGGCTACCTCGACGTGCAGCTGGAGGACGGCGAGACCTTCCGCGTGGAGATCGAGCGCGCCCACATGGAGGAGGACACCGGCAAGTCGACCCACGTCGGCGGTGCCACCGGCCGCATCCACGGCGCCTCGCACTCGCTGCTGGACTACAACCGCGCCGGCATCCCCCTCATCGAGATCGTCACCAAGCCGATCGAGGGCGCCGGCGAGCGTGCCCCCGAGGTCGCCCGGGCCTACGTCCGTGAGCTGCGCGAGCTCATCAAGGCGCTCGGCGTCTCCGAGGCCCGCATGGAGATGGGCCAGATGCGCTGCGACGTGAACCTGTCGCTGCGCCCGCACGGCACCGAGAAGTTCGGCACCCGCTCGGAGACGAAGAACGTCAACTCGCTGCGGTCCGTCGAGCGCGCGGCCCGCTTCGAGATCCAGCGGCACGCGGCCGTGCTGTCCTCCGGCGGCACGATCATCCAGGAGACCCGGCACTTCCACGAGGACACGGGGTCGACGACCTCGGGCCGCGTGAAGGAGGAGGCCGAGGACTACCGGTACTTCCCGGAGCCCGACCTCGTCCCGGTCGCCCCGTCCCGCGAGTGGGTCGAGGAGATCCGGGCCGGGCTGCCCGAGCTGCCGCTGGTGCGCCGCAACCGGCTCCGCGAGGAGTGGGGCGTCACGGCCACCGACATGCAGGCCATCCTCAACGCCGGTGCGCTGGAGCCCATCGTCGCCACGATCGAGGCCGGGGCCGACGCCGCCTCCGCCCGCAAGTGGTGGATGGGCGAGCTGGCCCGCAGCGCCAACGAGTCGGGCAAGGCGCTCGACGAGCTGGCGATCACGCCGGCGCAGGTGGCCCGGGTCACCGAGCTCGTCGCGAAGGGCGACCTGAACGACAAGCTGGCCCGGCAGGTCATCGAGGGCGTCCTCGCGGGGGAGGGCACCCCGGACGAGGTCGTCGACAAGCGCGGGCTGAAGGTCGTCTCCGACGAGGGCGCGCTCACCACCGCCGTCGAGGAGGCCATCGCCGGCAACCCGGGCGTCGCGGACAAGATCCGCGGCGGCAAGGTGGCCGCGGCCGGTGCCCTGGTGGGCGCGGTCATGAAGGCGACCCGCGGCCAGGCCGACGCGGCCCGGGTGAAGGAACTGATCCTTCAGAAGCTGGGCGTCAGCGAGGGCTGAGCACCGCACGTGTGAACCCCAGGGGGATGCACCGAGCCCGGTGCATCCCCCTCGGGCGTCTACGAGCGGCGGCCGACGACCCGGGTGAAGCCCAGGACGTGCTCCACGTCGGCGTGCATCAGCTCGACCGACCAGCGGGCCATGTCGGCCATGAACTCGCTCGTGCTCTCCTCGGCGCACACCTCGCTCCACAGCAGCCAGTCGCGCCAGCCGTCGTCGAGCCAGTCGGCCGTCTCGACCTCGACGGCCCCGCTGCGGGCCCACAGCCGCCGCCACCAGGCGGGGGAGTGGAACGCCCAGAAGCCGGGGTCCTTCTCCCAGTACTTCTTCAGGTGCGCCGGCGGCTCGTCGCCCTCCGGCTCCTCCCGCAGCGCCGGCATCACGACCCCGATCCGCCCGCCCGGCTTGAGCAACCGGGTCAGGGTGGGCAGGTAGAGGTCGTTCGTGCCGAAGTACTGGTACGCGTCGATGCTCACGATCGCGTCGAAGGTGCCCTCCCCGAACGGCAGGTCGTGCGCCTCGGCGAACACGGGCAGCACCCGGTCGGCGACCCCCGCCTCGGCGATGCGCCCGGCGTTCTCGTCGGGCTTGATCCACAGGTCGGCGGCGACGACCTGGGCGTCGTACTCCCTGGCGAGGAAGATCGACGTCATGGCACGGCCGCAGCCCAGGTCGAGCACCCGGGAGCCGGGGCTCAGGGTGTCGAGCCCCAGAGCGGGGGCCAGCCACTCCAGCAGCCACAGCGCGTGCGGGCCCATCTGGTTGTCGATGGTCCAGCGGGCGTCGTAGCCGTTGCTGCGCGGGTAGCCGGGGTGGCTCACACGGTCAGCGAGGGGGTCGTTCGAGGTCCGGGAAGTGATGTCCGGCATCGGTGAACGGGCTCCTTGAGTCCTTGAGGAAGAAAGGGGATGCGGAGGAGCTCGGTCGGACCGTCAAACAATGCACCTGCTTCGGCCGGGCGGCGGGAGGCCGCGGACGTTTCCTCGGGACCGAGGGACGCTAACAGGCGGCCCGGCGACCCCGCACCCGGTTTTCCCCAGGCGGCGCGCTACCGTCTCGGCCATGAGTGGACGTTCTGATTCCGACATCGATCCGGAGATAGCGGACCCGGAGGCGGTCGCCGGGCAGGACGAGACGGACCACCCGCCGCAGCCCGACCGCCCGCCGGAGGCCGACGACCCGACGGACGGCGACGACCCGGTGGACGGTGCGGAGCTGCCGGAAGACGAGAACGACGCGCGCCGAGCCCGCTGGACCGCGACGGGCACCGGCGCCGCACTGACCCTGGCCGGTCTCGCCGCGGCGCTGCTCCGCCTCGCCCGCTCCGCCCCGGCACTCGTCCCGGCCGCCTACGCCGGCGGGGCCGCCGTATGCGCTGCCGCCGCCGTGCTGGGCTCCCGCGGCCGCACCCGGCGCGCCTTGTGGCTGCTGATCGCGGGCGTGATGGTGATGGCGCTGGGGGATCAGTCCGACTGAGCCCGGCCGCTGTGAATAACCCCACGAAACCGACAAATGATCTCGTTGGTTTGTAAGAGTGGCAGCGCATTGCTCATGCGTTCTTTGCTGGCCGTTCAGTTCGTGTACGTGACTGTTCCCGGTCAAAGATCCACACACGGCAACTCCGGGAGCACGTTTCGTGGCAGCCCTCGCCCGCTGGTGTGTCCAGCGCCGTCTGCTCAGCGTCCTGCTGTGGCTCCTCGCGTTCGCGGGGGTCGCCGCGGGCGCCGCCGTCGCAGGCACCACGTACTCCAACGACTACCAGGTCCCCGGCACCGAGTCGGGCCGCGCCACCGAGCTGCTGCACGAGGGCTTCCCGCAGCTCGGCGGTGACGGCGACTCCGTCGTCTGGCACACCACATCCGGCAGCGTCCGCGCCGCCGACGTCGAGCAGACGATGACCCGCACCCTGGACCGGATCGAGAACCTCCCCGGCGTGGCCTCGGTCACCAGTCCCTACGGCGGGCCGGGCACGGGCCGCATCAGCGAGGACGGCCGCACGGCGTACGCCTCGGTCGTCTTCGACGACCCGGTCGAGGACATCACCAAGGGCGAGGCGCAGGCCGTCGTCGACACCGCGAAGAGCGCCGAGAGCGACGGGCTCCAGGTGGAGCTGGGCGGCAGCGCCGTCGCGCTCACGGAGTCCTCCGGCGGGCACGTCGCCGAGATCGTCGGCGTGATCGTCGCCGCGGTGGTGCTGTTCCTCGCCTTCGGCTCGCTCGCCGCGTCCCTGCTGCCCATCGCCACCGCTCTGGTCGGTGTCGGCACCGCCTACGCCGGGATCGTGCTGCTCGGGCACGCCATGACCGTCGCCGACTTCGCCCCCATGCTGGGCATGCTCGTCGGACTCGGCGTCGGCATCGACTACGCGCTGTTCATCGTCACCCGGCACCGGCGCGGGCTCAAGCGCGGGCTGTCCGTCACCGAGGCCGCCACGAACGCCGTCGCGACCACCGGACGGGCGGTCGTCTTCGCGGGTGCCACCGTTTGCATCGCCCTGCTGGGCATGCTGATCCTCCGGCTGAGCTTCCTCAACGGCGTCGCCGTCGCGGCGAGCCTCACCGTGATCCTCACCGTCGCCGCCTCCGTGACCCTGCTGCCCGCCCTGCTCTCCTTCATCGGCATGCGCGCCCTCAGCCGCCGCGAGCGTCGCCGCCTCGCGGAGCACGGCCCGGAACCCGAGGTGCCCACCGGCTTCGCGGCCCGCTGGGCGGCCTTCGTGGAGCGCCACCCCAAGATGCTCGGCGCGGTCGCCCTGGTGGTCATGGCCGTCCTCGCCCTGCCCACCTTCTCCCTGCACCTGGGCACCTCCGACCAGGGCAACGGCCCGAAGACGGCCACCACCCGCCAGGCCTACGACTTCCTGGCCGACGGCTTCGGCCCGGGCGTGAACGGCCCGCTCACCCTCGTCACGAAGGTCGACGGCGCCGACGACAAGCTCGCCCTGGACAACCTCGACGCCACCCTCCGCGCCACCGACGGAGTCGCCTCGGTGACCCCGGTGACCTTCGACTCCGGCGGAAGGGCCGCGTACCTCACCGTCGTACCGGAGTCCTCCCCGCAGTCGAAGCAGACCAGCGACCTCGTCGACCGGCTGCGCGAGGAGGTGCTGCCGCGCGCCGAGTCGGGCACCACGCTCGATGTCCAGGTGGGCGGCATGACGGCCGGCTACGACGACTTCGCCGACGTCATCGTCTCCAAGCTGCCCGTCTTCGTCGGGGTCGTGATAGGCCTCGGCTGTCTGCTGCTCCTGCTCGCCTTCCGGTCGATCGGGATACCGCTGAAGGCCGCCGCGATGAACGTCGCCGCCGTGGCCTCCGCCTTCGGGGTGGTGGTCGCGATCTTCCAGTGGGGCTGGGGCAGCGAACTGCTCGGCCTCGGCAGCGCGGGGCCCATCGAACCCTTCCTGCCCGTGATCATGGTGTCGGTGCTCTTCGGCCTCTCCATGGACTACCAGGTCTTCCTGGTCAGCCGGATGTACGAGGAGTGGCTGGAGACCGGGGACAACCGGCGGGCGGTGCGCGTCGGCCTCGCCGAGACCAGCCGGGTGATCAACTCGGCCGCCGTCATCATGATCTCCGTCTTCCTCGCCTTCGTGCTCAGCGGCGACCGTGTGATCGCCATGTTCGGCATCGCCCTGGCCGCCGCCGTCGCCCTGGACGCCTTCGTCCTGCGCACGCTGCTCGTCCCGGCCCTGATGCACCTGCTCGGCGGGGCCAACTGGTGGCTGCCGCGCTGGCTGGACAAGCGCATGCCGCGCATCAGCATCGAACCGCCCGAGAGCCGGGCCGCCCATGAGAGGCTGGCCGCCGCGACGGACGCCGAGGTGGCGGACGTCCTGGCCACGGAGGAGCGGCAGCGGGATGTACGCGATATCCCTGGGTGACGACGCCGAGCTGAGGCCCCTGGAACCCTGGCACGCCGGGGAGTTCCTGGCGCATCTGGAGCGCGGGCGGGAGTTCATCGGGCAGTACATCCCGTTCGGGACGACCGAGACGGACCTGTCCTCGGCCCGCGCGAAGCTCCAGCGCTACGCCGACATGCGCGCCGCCGACACCGGCTCCCTGCACGGCCTGTGGCTGGAGGGGACCCTGGTGGGCGGGGTGCTGTTCCTGAACTTCGACGCGGCCACCGGCACCTGCGAGGTCGGCTGCTGGCTGGAGCCCGCCGCGACGGGCCGGGGCCTGGTCACGCGCGCGATGCGGGTCCTCATCGACTGGGCCGTCGAACAGCGCGGCATCCACCGCGTCGAATGGGTCGCCGCGTCACTCAATCAGCCCAGTCTGAACGTGGCGCGCCGACTCGGGATGACCCGCGACGGTGTCCGACGCGAGGCCCACCCCTATGGTGGCGTACGGCACGATCTCGAAGTCTGGTCCGTGCTGGCGCCCGAGTGGCGGGCCGCACGCGCGCGTGCGGCTCACAACGATCATTAAGAGACTTCTCAGACAGCGACCCTACGGTGCGAGACATGGCAACGAACGCAGTGGACGAGACCGAGGCCACCAAGGCCACGACCGATGAGAAGGCGGTGGACACCACCACGTCCGACGAGGTGCCCCGGACCGAGGTCACGACCGCGGCCGACGACGCGCCGGCCGAGGGCCACAGCCCCTCCGCGGCCGACGACGCGCCGGCCAAGGAGGAGAGCCCGTCCGGCGTCGGCCAGGGCGCCGCCGCCGTGGTCTCCGCCGCGCTGGGCGTCGTCTCGCTCACCGGCAGCTGGATCGGCACCGTCGCCTCCGCGCGCCAGAACCTCGTCGGTCAGCTGGAGACCGCGCAGAACGCGGGCGTGGCCCAGCAGATCCAGGCGGTCTACGGCGACGCCTGGCAGACCACCGCCCTGTGGGGCGGCCTGTTCGCGCTGATCGCGCTGGTCGTCGGCGCCGTGACGCTGGCCCGGCCCGCGTTCGGCACGCCGGGCAGGGTCCAGGCCCCCTGGATCAAGTCCGTCGCCTGGGCGGGAGTCGCGCTCGGCGTCATCGGCCTGTTCCTGGCCGTCCTCAAGTACACCGGCATCCTGCTCGGCCTGCCGTCCGCGAGCTGAGCGCCCGCGAGCTGCAAGTCCGCAGGTCCTGAGGGGCCTCAGGCGATTCCGTGAGCACCTTACGGAGTCCCTGAGGCCCCTCAGCCGCGTCTAAGGCACCGTGCGCCGCCGAAGATGCGGAACTCTCCCGATGTGGGGGCCCCGCCTGGGAGACGAGAGTGAGGTCATCGCGGAGAACCCTCCGCGACCGGCCTCTCCTCGAAGGACACACCGTGTACGAATACGAGCTCCAGCAGATGCGCACCACCGACCTCATCCGCCGGGCCGACCACGCCCGTCTGGTCCGCGAGGCCGCCCGGGCCCGCCGCGCGGCCCGCCACGAAGAGGGAGGGGGCTCCGCCGAACACGAGAGCCATAGCCGCCGCTTCCGCCGGCTCCGGTCCACCCGGACGGCGTGAACACCGGGGCGAGATCGGCCGCCGCCGGGGCCACCGGGACGAAACCCGCGGCCGCCGCTGTCGCAGTCCGGGGAGCAGCGGCCGTCGTTCGCAGTGGAACGGCGGCCGCCGCACCGGCCGTTCGACGGAAAACCGGTGCCACACCGCCGGATCCGCATGCGATGCTCGGGCCTGTGGAGACCAGGTCCGTCAGTCCCGTGTTCGTCGGCCGTGCCGAGGAACTGGGCACCCTGTACGACGCCCTCGCACGCGCCTGCGAGGGCGAGCCGCAGGCGCTGCTCATCGGCGGGGAGGCCGGGATCGGCAAGACCCGCCTCGTCGAGGAGTTCGCTGCCGCCGCCCGCCGCCGCGGGGCGGTGGTCGCACTCGGCGGGTGCGTGGAGATCGGCGCCGACGGGCTGCCCTTCGCCCCCTTCTCCACCGCGCTGCGCGCCCTGCGCCGCGACCTCCCCGGCGAGCTGGCCACGGCTTCCGCCGGCCAGGAGGAGGAGCTGGCCCGGCTGCTGCCCGAGCTGGGCGAGTCGCGGGCCGGGCGGCACGACGAGGAGGGCATGGCCCGCCTCTTCGAGCTCACCGCACGCCTGCTGGAGCGCGTCGCAGCCGAGCACACCGTCGTCCTCGCCCTGGAGGACCTGCACTGGGCCGACGCCTCCACCCGGCATCTGCTCTCCTACCTCGTCCGTACCCTGCGCACCGGCCGCCTCGTCGTCCTCGCGACCTACCGCTCCGACGACATCCACCGCCGCCACCCGCTCAGGCCGCTGCTCGCCGAACTCGACCGGCTCCGCACGATCCGCCGCCTCGAACTCGCCCGCTTCAACCGCGACGAGGTGGGCCGCCAGGTCGCCGGCATCCTCGCCCACGAACCCGAAGCCGACCAGGTCGACGCGATCTTCAAGCGTTCCGACGGCAACGCCTTCTTCGTCGAGGAACTCGCCGTGGCCGCCCACGAGGGCTGCCGTACGGGGCTGACCGACTCCCTGCGCGACCTGCTGCTCGTCCGTGTGGAAGGGCTGCCGGAGTCCGCGCAGCAGGTCGCCCGGATCGTCGCCGAGGGCGGCTCCACCGTCGAGTACCGGCTGCTGGCCGCCGTCGCCCGCCTCGCCGAGGACGATCTCATCGAGGCCCTGAGGGCCGCCGTGAACGCGAGCATCCTCGCCCCCGCACCCGGCGGCGACGGCTACCGCTTCCGCCACTCCCTGGTCCGCGAGGCCGTCAGCGACGACCTGCTCCCCGGCGAACGCTCCCGCCTCAACCGCCGCTACGCCGAAGCCCTCGAGACCGACCCCTCCCTCGTCCCCGCCGACCAGCGGGCGACCCGCCTGGCCAGCTACTGGTACCACGCCCACGACGCCGCCAAGGCCCTGCCCGCCGTCCTCGAAGCCTCCGTCGAGGCCCGCCGCCGCCACGCCTACTCCGAGCAACTCCGGCTCCTGGAGAGGGCGATGGAACTGTGGGACTCCGCTCCCGAGGCCGTACGCGGCGCCCTGCGCCCCGTCGACTACACCGAGGTCTATCCCCCCTGCGGCTGCGACCCCGCCACCACCGCCCTGCGCCACCTGGACCTGCTGGCCGAGGCGGCCGTGGCGGGACGGCTCTGCGGGGAGCGCGAACGCGCCCTGAAGATCACCAAGCGGGCCCTGCGCCTCCTGGAGGAAGAGGACGACCCCCTTCGCACAGCCTGGTTCTGGATCCAGCGCTCCCGGCTGGTCCAGCGGCTGGCCCGGGGCGACGGCTGGCAGGAGATCGCCACCGCGCAGGAACTGGTCCGCGGACTGCCGCCGTCCGAGGTGCACGCCGAGGTACTGGCCACGGCCGCCCACTGGTCGATGCTGCGCGAGCCCGGCGCGGAGGCCCTGACGGCCGCCGAGCGGGCCGTCGAGTACGCGCGCATGGTGGGCGCCGACGAGATCGAGTCCAACGCCCGCCTCACCCTCGGCGGGCTCATGGTCGAGGCCGGGCAGATCGAAGCCGGGCTGGCCCACATGTACGAGGTCCGGGACGAAGTGGTGGCCCGGGGTCTCGCGGTCGTCGTGGGCCGCAGCCATGTGAACCTGCCCTCCACGCTGGAGGGCATCGGGCGCTCCGAGGAGGCCGTGGCCATCCTGCGTGAAGGCCTGGGGCTCACCCGCAGGATGGGACTGACCGAGTCCGAGGGCTGGGTCCACGGCAACCTCGCCGAGTCGCTCATCTCCCTCGGCCGCTGGGACGAGGCGGCCGAGGCGGCCGTCAGCGCCCAGCGGCTGGGGCAGACGGCCGGGCCGTACGGGTCGGGCGCCAACAGCCAGGCGTTCCTCGCCCTGGCCCGCGGTGAAGTGTCCGACGCGGCCCGCCACCTCGCCGAGGCACGCGCCTCCTACGGCCCGCACGACCCGATGCCGCAGCACGACCTGCCCATCTCCTGCCTCACCGTCGCCGTCGCCGCAGCCGAGGGCCGCCTGGCCGACGCACGCGCCGAACTGGCCCGCACCCTCGCCTCCGGCTTCCCGCTCGGCACCCAGCGCTACGCCTGGCCGCTGCTGCTCGAGGCGGCCACCGCCGAGGCCGACGCCAGGGCACTGCCCGCCGCCCGCGACGGTCGTGAGCAGATCCTGGACGCGATCTTCTCCGCCGTCAGGCGCCTCACCACCCACGCCCCCGTCTGGTTCGCCCACGAGCGGTGGGTCCGCGCCGAACTCCGTCGCGCCGAGGGCCGGAGCGACCCGGACACCTGGTCGGACGTCGTCACCGCCTTCGAACCCCTGGACCGGCCCTACGACCTCGCCCGTGTCCGGTACCGCCTGGCCGAGTCCCTGCTGGCGGGCGAAGGCGAGAACGAGCGCGACCGTGCCACGGAACTGCTGCGGCTCGCCCACACCGTCGCCCGCCACCTCGGCGCCCGGCCGCTCGAGGACGCCGCCACCGCGCTCGCCCGGCGCGCCCGCCTCCCGCTCGCACCCGCCACGGAACCCGGCCACGCCGACCCCGCCGACGCCCTCGGCCTCACCAGCCGGGAACGGGACGTCCTGCGCCTGGTCGCCGCGGGTCACACCAACCGCCGCATAGCGGAGGAGCTGTTCATCTCGCCGAAGACCGCGAGCGTGCACGTTTCGAACATCCTGGGCAAGCTCGGCGTCTCCGGGCGGGGCGAGGCGGCGGCGGTGGCGCACCGGCTGGGGCTGTTCCCGGCCGAACTGGTCATGCCCGGTACCGCAGGCTGAGGCATACGCTGTGAAGAGGGCGCGGACTCCGCGGCCGCAGGGAGGTTCAGTTGTTCAACGTGTTCGAGGAACTCTTCTCGCCCGGCCGCAAACACACCCGCGACGAGCAGAACCGCCTGGAACTGACCCGTGAGGACGTCGGGGACGGCGATCCCGGACGCGGACCGATAGACCTCGCGTCCGGGAAGGTCGTCGTACGCCCGCCGCAGGAGCACGAGGGCGACTCGGACGGCGAGGAGGACGCGAACGGCGAGAGTGAGTAGCCCCCTCGCTCCCGGGCCGGGTCCGCCACCCGGTCATCGCCGTCGAGCCCGGGACCGGGCTGCTGGAATGGTTCGACGGCGCGGCGGCGGCCGGGGCAACCCGCCGGCGGTTCCCGGGGCTACTTCACCCGCAGTTCCAGGATCCGGTCGTCGCCGTCCTCGGGGCTGCCGCGGCCGTCCGTGTTGCTGGTGACGAGCCAGAGCCTGTCGCCGCCCGCCGCTACGACCGTGCGCAGCCGCCCGTACTCGCCCTCCAGGAACGCCTGTGGCTCCGCGGAGGCCGCCGTGCCGTTCAACGGGATGCGCCACAGTCGCTTGCCGCGCAGGCCCGCCATCCAGATCGACCCCTCGGCGTGCGCGATACCGCTGGGGGAGGCCTCGGCCGTGGTCCACTGCTCGACCGGGTTGCGGAAGCGCTTGTCGTCGGAGCGGCCCTCCGCCTCCGGCCAGCCGTAGTTGCCGCCCGGCTTGATCGCGTTCAGCTCGTCCCAGGTGTCCTGCCCGAACTCCGAGGCGAACAGCCGCTGCTTGCCGTCCCAGGCCAGGCCCTGCACATTGCGGTGGCCGTAGGAGTACACCGGCGAGTCGGGGAACGGATTGCCCGGCGCCGGCTCGCCCTCCGGGGTCAGACGCAGGATCTTGCCGCCCACGGAGTCCTTGTCCTGGGACAGGCCCGTGTCGCCGCTCTCGCCGGTACCCACGTACAGCATCCTGTCCGGTCCGAACGCGATACGCCCGCCGTTGTGGATGAAGCCCTTGGGGATGCCCTTGAAGACCGTGTCGGGAGCGCCGAGCTGCTCGCCGGAGGGCTTGCGCCCGTCGTAGATCATGCGCACGATGCGGTTGTCGGACGCCGAAGTGAAGTACGCGTAGACCATGCGGTCCGAGGCGTAGTCGGGGGACAGGGCGATCCCCAGGAGGCCGCCCTCGCCGGCCGCCGAGACCCCCGGCACCTCGCCCAGTTCGGTCTTCTTGCCGGTCTTCTCGTCCACCCGGACGATCGTCCCCTCGTCCCGGGACGCGACGAGCAGACCGCCGCCCGGCAGCGGGGCGAGCCCCCAGGGGGAGTCCAGGCCCCCGGCGACGGTGCGCACCACCTTCACGGAGCCCTGCGCGGGAGGCGTCTCCTCGGCGGCCTGCCGCGGCGGCGCGGACGATCCCGGTGCCGTACGGCTCGGGGAGGCACTGTCGTCCTTGCCGGACGGGCCTCCTTCGTCGGAGGAGCAACCGGCCGTCAGCAGGAGCACGGCGGCGGCCAGCACGGCCGGGACGGCTCGACGTTGCACGATCATGGTCCCTTCGACGGGGCAGGTCCTTCTCCCTGTCATACACCGCCGGCGGCTCCGGGGTTCCCGATCTCGCAACGCCATAGCGGGAACACGGCGTTTGCCCGAAACGCGCCGGGCGCAGACCGTCCTCAGTCCCACGATCCCTGGGCCGGCGGCAGCGCGGCTATCTCCCTGAGGTCGTCCGGGGTCAGGCGCACATCCGTCGCCGCCGTGTTCTCCGTGACCCAGCGCTCCTGCTTCGCGCCGGGGACCGGAACCACGTGCGGGCCCTGGGCCAGCACCCACGCGAGGGCGACCTGGGCGGCCGTGACACCCGTGCCGTGCCGGCGGGCCACGCGGCGCAGGCCCGCGACGAACGGCTGGTTCGCGGCCATCATCTCGGCCGTGAAGCGGGGGTGCCGGGCACGCGGGTCGTCCGCCTCGAAGCCCGCGCCGGGGCGCAGCCTGCCGGTCAGGAAGCCGCTGCCCAACGGCATCGCGGCCAGGAAGCCGACGCCCCGCGTCCGGCACCACGGCAGCAGGGCCTCCAGCGCCTCCGGCGACCACACCGACAGCTCCGCCTCCACTGCGCTCACCGGGAAGACCTGCTGCACCCGCTCCAGCTGCCGAATCGTTCCGTCGTGCATCCGCGCCCCGGCACGGCGACCGGCCCGCGCGCCCACCGCGCACAGGCCCAACGCCCGTACCTTTCCGGCCTGGACGAGCTCCGCCATCGCGCCCCAGGTCTCCTCGACCGGCACCTCGGGATCGGCCCGGTGCAGCTGGTAGAGGTCGATGACGTCCGTCTGCAGCCGCCGCAGCGACGCGTCGCAGGCCCGCTTCACATACCCGGGGCGGCCGTTGGCGACGATGTGCTGGTCGCCGACCAGCAGCCCGACCTTCGTCGACACGAACGCGTCGGACCGCCGCTCCTTCAACGCCCGGCCCACCAGCAGCTCGTTGGTGAAGGGGCCGTACATGTCGGCGGTGTCCAGCAGGGACGCCCCCAGGTCGAGCGCCCGGTGCACCGCCCTGAGCGACTCGTCGCCCCGCCGCCGCGACGCACTGTAGGCCCAGCTCATCGGCATGCACCCGAGTCCGACGGCCCCCACCGCGAGCGCCGCCGCGCCGATCGTCCTGCGCTCCACCTGGTCGTGACCCTCCCTGTTCGAGCCACCCCAACCTAACCTCTGCCGTCACACGCTCCTGACATAGCCTCCAGAGCATGACTGCTGACGTGTGGCTGCCCATCCCGCCGGACGAGATCGACGGACTCCCCGAGGGTCCGGCCTACCGTTTCTGGAACGGCGAAGAGGACTTCCCCGCGGACCCGGCCGACTGCGCCTTCTACGTCGTCCCCTACATGAAGCCCAGCCCGCTGTGCGTACGTCCCATGGGGCGGATGAGCAACATCCGGGTCGTGCAGACCCTCTCCGCCGGGATCGACCACGTGGAGCCGGCGCTCGGGCAGCTGCCCGCGGGTGTGCGGCTGTGCAATGCGCGAGGAGTGCACGAGGCCAGCACCGGCGAGCTCACCCTCGCACTGATCCTGGCCTCGCTGCGCGGGATCCCCGACTTCGTCCGCGCGCAGGACCGGGGGGAGTGGCTCGGAGGGTTCCGGCCGGCACTCGCCGACAGGAACGTCCTCATCGTGGGATACGGCTCCATCGGCGAGGCCATCGAGGACCGGCTCGTTCCGTTCGAGGTGGCGCGGGTGGCGCGCGTCGCGCGCTCCGCGCGCACCACGGCGCGCGGTCCGGTGCATCCGCTCACCGACCTTCCCGCGCTGCTGCCGGAGGCGGACGTCGTGATCCTGTCCACCCCGCTCACCGAGGCCACCCGTGGCCTGGCCGGAGCGGATTTCCTCTCCCGGATGAAGGACGGCGCGCTCCTGGTGAACGTCGCCCGCGGCCCCGTCGTCGACACCAAGGCCCTGCTCGCCGAGCTGGAGACCGGCCGCATCACCGCCGCCCTCGATGTCACCGACCCGGAGCCGCTGGCGCGCGAACACCCCCTGTGGCGTGCGCCGGGGGTACTCATCAGCCCCCACGTCGGCGGCCCCACCTCCGCGTTCCTTCCGCGCGCCAAGCGGCTCCTGGTGGACCAGTTGAACCGTTATGTGAACCGGGAGCCGCTCCGCAACGTGATCCTCACGACGGGTGCATCAACCGACTGAGAGACCTTCGGGTACCGTCCGCAATCCCCCGGGTGCGGTGGGTACTCATATATCTGTTGATCGTCACGGAGCGTAGAGAACCTATGTCCCTGAGTGACGAGACTGGTGTATCGTCCCGACAGGGGCTGCGCCGGGGACCAATCGGCGCCGGGGACGGACACTTCGGACTGTGAGGGGGGCGACAGGCGATGCACGGCCTTTGGACGAGCGATCCGACGGGGCGGGGCTGCCGGCGGCGACCCTGGCGGGCGGCCGCGAGCAGATGCGGTCAGCACGCCGATCACGTCGGCCACCACACCCACCACACCGCACACCACACGGATCACGGCCATCCTCACCGCAGGTCCAGCGGATCCGGCAGGCCCGGCGGATCCGGCAGGTCCGGCAGGTCCGGCGGTTCTGGCAGGTCCGGCGGTTCCGGCAGGAGCGGGAGGCATGCCCGGCCGGTCCACCGGGGCCCGCGGGACCCGGGAGCCGCGCTCGCCGGGAGGACCCGGTGAGCGCGCCCCCCACCCCCACGCTGGACGGAGCGCTGCGGGCACAGCCTCCGTCCACGGGCGCGCCGCTGCCCCGCACCCCGGTCACCCGCCGCCGGCCGGGCCTGGCCCTCCAACTCGCCCTCGCCCTGGCCTGCGCGGGATACGCCGTCGGCGCCGCGTTCGGCTGGGGTTCCTACGAAGTGGCCCTCTTCATGGGCGACTTCGGGCTGAGCGCCGCGGCCGGCACCGCCGCCGTCTCGTGCCTCCTCTACGCCCGCAGCCGCCGCACCCGCTTTCGACCCGCCTGGCTGCTGTTCAGCCTCTCCTCGGCCATGGCGTCCCTGGGCAACCTCGTCTGGGGATGGTACGAGGTGGTCCTGGGCCTGCCCGTGCCCAGTCCCAGCTACGCCGACCTTTTCTTCCTCTGCTTCGCGCCGCCCGCGATCGTCGGACTGCTCGTGCTCGCCAAACGGCCGGTGAGCAAGGCGGGCTGGGTCTGCCTCGGGCTGGACGCCTGGCTCATCGGCGGCTCGCTGCTGACGCTGGCCTGGAGCCTCGCCCTCGCCCAGGCCGCGAAATCGGAAGGGCCCGGCGTGGCGCACATCGCGCTGTCGCTGGCGTACCCGTTGCTCGACATCGCCCTGGTGAGCATGGTCCTCGCCCTGCACTTCAGGCGCTCGGCGGTGAACCGCTCCGCCGTGAACACCGCCATCGGCGCCCTCGCCCTGACCGTGATGTGCGACGCCCTGTTCACCTCACCGCTCATGCACCACGACTACCGCTCCGGACAGCTGCTCGACGCCGGCTGGTTCGCCGGCTCGCTGCTCCTGGCGTACGCCCCGTGGGCGGGGTCGCGCGCGGAGTGCGACCGGCACGGCTCCGAGCGGCACGGCGCCGGGCACACCCGCGTGGTGCACGAGCACGTGCCGGGGCAGCGCGGCGGCACCCACCACCAGGCGCCCCTGCCCGGCGCCGAGCACAGCCGGTATCCGGCCGCCCGGCCCATCTCCGGCTCCCTCGCCGCCCTCACGCCGTATCTCGCGGCCGCCGTGTGCACGTTGGGGATCCTCTACAACGTCCTCAACGGCCGCAGCGTCGACCGCGTGGTCCTGCTCACCGGCGGCACGGTGGTCCTCGCGCTCGTCGTGCGCCAGGGCATCATGCTGCTCGACAACATCACCCTCACCCAGGAACTGGCACAGAAGGAGAACCACTTCCGCTCCCTGGTGCAGGGCTCCAGCGACGTCATCATGATCGCCGCACCCAGTGGCGTCCTGAGGTACGTCTCCCCGGCAGCCGCCGGTGTGTACGGCCGCCCGGCGGAGGAGCTGGTGGGCACGGAACTGGCCAACCTCATCCACCCCGAGGACCTGGGCTGCGTCGTGCACGAGGTGCGCCGGTTCCTCGCGGCCCACCCGGTCGAGGAACCCACCACGCGCATCGAGTGCCGCTTCCGCTCGGGTGACGGCGGCTGGCTGAACGTCGAGTCGACCATCAACCGTCATCACGGCGGCCTCATCTTCAACAGCCGTGACGTGACCGAAAGGGTGCGTCTGCAGGCCCAGTTGCAGCACAACGCCGAGCACGACCCGCTCACGGACCTGCCCAACCGCGCCCTGTTCACCAAGCGCGTCCAGCACGCCCTCTCGGGCCGCCGCGCCTCCGACCGGGGTGTGGCTCTGCGGAACACGGCCGTGCTGTTCATCGATCTCGACGGCTTCAAGGCCGTCAACGACACCATCGGACACCAGGCCGGGGACGAGCTGCTGGTCCAGGCCGCCCGCAGGCTCCAGGACTCCGTCCGGCACGGCGACACCGCGTCCCGGCTCGGCGGAGACGAGTTCGCCGCCCTGATCGCCGGGGACAACACCCGCGACCGGGACGCCCGCGAGCGGCACATACTGGAGCTCGCCGACCGGCTCAGGACGACGCTGTCCCAGCCCTACCTCATCGACGGCAACGATGTCCGTGTCAACGCCTCCATCGGCGTGGCCTTCGCCGAAGCCGGCCTCGGCGCCGGCGAACTGCTGCGCAACGCCGACCTGGCCATGTACCGGGCCAAGGCCGGCGGCAAGGGCCGCGTCGAGCTGTACAAGCCACAGATGCAGCAGGACGTCGTCCGCAAGGCCGAGCTCGCCACCCGACTGCGGGCCGCGCTGCACGACGGGGAGTTCGCCCTGCTGCACCAGCCGGTGGTGTCCCTGGGGGACGGCCGGATCTCGTCGGTGTCCGCACAGGCACGCTGGCGCTCCTCGCAGGGGGTGCTCTTCACCCCGGCGGAGTTCCTGCGCGTGGCGGAGGACGGCGACAGGACCGCCGAGCTGGGCCGGTGGATGATCGAGGAGGCCGTCGAGCAGGCCGCCGAGCGGCACGCGACCGGGCTGTCCGTGCCGGTCGTCGTGCGGATGAGCGCCCGCCGGCTGCTGGACCGGTCGATGCCGCTCGGCTCGATCGAGGCGCTGCTCACACGGCACGGGCTGCCGCCGGGGTCGCTGATCATCGAGCTGTCGGACGCCGACCCGAGGGTCTCGCTGGACGAGCTGGAGCGGCGTCTGGGCGCTCTGCGACGGGTCGGCGTACGGATCGCGCTCGACGGCTTCGGCAGCGGCTACGCGGCGATCACCGCCCTTCGGCGGCTCCCCGTCGACGTGCTGAAGCTCGACCGCGGTCTGGTCGAGGGCGTCGTCGAGTCCGCGCGTCTGCACAAGATCACCAGCGGGCTGCTGCGCATCGCGGGCGACCTCGGGCTGAAGTCCGTCGCCGAGGGGGTGGATCTGCCCGAGCAGGTCACCGCCCTGCGCGCGATGGGCTGCACGCACGGGCAGGGCATGGCGTTCTCCGGGCCGCTCGACGAGTACCGGCTGCGCCGGGCGCTCGCCGCAGGCCGCTATCCGGTGCCGAACGGGCCGTCCGAACCCGCGTTCGCGGGCGGCGCTCCGCGGGTGTACAGCTCGGGCGTGTCCGCCGTCATCGGAGGAGGCGCGACACTGCGCTCACATAATGAGACTCCCGTCCCACCCACTTGACAGTGAGTGCGTGCCGGGGAGAGGGTCAGTGCCATGCGCACCCGAATTCTCGTACTTGGACAGCGCGTCGGCTGACGCTGAGCCTCGACCGCTCAGCGACCCCACCCGGCGCGCTCCCCTCGCTTGCCTTATGGCACGAGGGGTTTTTTGTTGCACAGGCGCCTATCGTGCAACTGCCGAAGACCGTACAAACCTCGCAAAAACCCTCAGCATCTGAGAAGAGAATGCCGATGACCGAGCAGGCCACCGGGGCCAACCACCCGCAGCCCCGGCCCCGATCCGGAGGACACTCCGCCCCCGAGCAGGTGACGGGCGCGCAGTCCCTCATCCGCTCTCTCGAGGAGGTCGGCGCCGACACGGTATTCGGCATTCCCGGCGGTGCGATCCTCCCGGCCTACGACCCGCTGATGGACTCGACCCGGGTGCGCCACGTCCTGGTCCGCCACGAGCAGGGCGCGGGTCACGCCGCCACCGGCTACGCCCAGGCCACCGGCAAGGTCGGCGTCTGCATGGCCACCTCCGGCCCCGGCGCCACCAACCTGGTCACCCCGATCGCCGACGCGCACATGGACTCCGTGCCGCTGGTGGCGATCACCGGCCAGGTGGCGTCGAAGGCGATCGGCACGGACGCCTTCCAGGAGGCGGACATCGTCGGCATCACCATGCCGATCACCAAGCACAACTTCCTCGTCACCAAGGCCGAGGACATCCCGCGGATCATCGCCCAGGCGTTCCACATCGCCTCCACGGGCCGCCCCGGCCCGGTCCTGGTCGACATCGCCAAGGACGCCCTCCAGGCGAAGACCACCTTCTCCTGGCCGCCCGCCATGGACCTTCCCGGCTACCGCCCGGTGACCAAGCCGCACGCCAAGCAGATCCGCGAGGCCGCCAAGCTGATCACCCAGGCCAAGCGGCCCGTGCTGTACGTCGGCGGCGGCGTGCTCAAGGCCAAGGCCACCGCCGAGCTGAAGGTCCTCGCCGAGCTCACCGGTGCCCCCGTCACCACCACGCTGATGGCGCTGGGGGCGTTCCCCGACAAGCACCCGCAGCACCTGGGCATGCCCGGTATGCACGGCTCGGTCGCCGCCGTCACCGGACTGCAGAAGGCCGACCTGATCGTCGCCCTCGGCGCCCGCTTCGACGACCGCGTCACCGGCAAGCTGGACAGCTTCGCCCCGCTCGCCAAGATCGTCCACGCGGACATCGACCCGGCCGAGATCGGCAAGAACCGCGCGGCCGACGTGCCGATCGTCGGTGACGCCCGCGAGGTCATCGCCGACCTGATCCAGGCCGTCCAGAAGGAGCACGGCGAGGGCCACCAGGGCGACTACAGCGCGTGGTGGAACGACCTGAACCGCTGGCGCGACACCTACCCGCTCGGCTACGACCAGCCCGGCGACGGCTCGCTCTCCCCGCAGCAGGTCATCGAGCGCATCGGGCAGCTCGCCCCCGAGGGCACGATCTTCGCGGCGGGCGTCGGCCAGCACCAGATGTGGTCCGCCCACTTCATCGAGTACGACAAGCCGGGCACCTGGCTCAACTCCGGCGGCGCCGGGACGATGGGCTACGCCGTCCCGGCCGCCATGGGCGCGAAGGCCGGAGCGCCCGAGCGGGCCGTCTGGGCCATCGACGGCGACGGCTGCTTCCAGATGACCAACCAGGAACTGACCACCTGCGCCCTGAACAACATCCCGATCAAGGTCGCCGTCATCAACAACGGCGCCCTCGGGATGGTCCGCCAGTGGCAGACCCTCTTCTACAACCAGCGGTACTCCAACACGGTCCTGCACTCGGGTCCGGACGACGTCAACCCCGAGGCCCGCGGCACCCGCGTCCCCGACTTCGTCAAGCTGTCGGAGGCCATGGGCTGCTACGCCATCCGCTGCGAGTCCCCGGACGACCTCGACAAGGTCATCGAAGAGGCGAACTCCATCAACGACCGCCCCGTCGTCGTCGACTTCATCGTCCACGAGGACGCGATGGTGTGGCCGATGGTCGCCGCCGGCACCTCCAACGACGAGATCATGGCCGCCCGGGACGTCCGCCCCGACTTCGGCGACAACGAAGACGACTGAGCGAGAGAGACGTAAAAGACCATGTCCAAGCACACGCTCTCCGTCCTGGTGGAGAACACCCCCGGCATCCTCGCCCGGATCGCCGCCCTGTTCTCCCGCCGCGGCTTCAACATCGACTCCCTCGCGGTGGGTGTCACCGAGCACCCCGACATCTCCCGCATCACCATCGTCGTCGGCGTGGAGGACCTGCCGCTGGAGCAGGTCACCAAGCAGCTCAACAAGCTCGTCAACGTGCTGAAGATCGTCGAGCTGGAGCCGTCGCAGGCGGTGCAGCGCGAACTCGTCCTGGTGAAGGTGCGCGCCGACAACGAGACGCGCTCCCAGATCGTCGAGATCGTCCAGCTGTTCCGCGCCAAGACCGTCGACGTCTCCCCGGAGGCCGTCACCATCGAGGCCACCGGGTCCGGCGAGAAGCTGACCGCGATGCTCAAGATGCTGGAGCCGTACGGCATCAAGGAGCTCGTCCAGTCCGGCACGATCGCGATCGGCCGCGGTGCCCGTTCGATCACGGACCGGTCGCTGCGCGCCCTGGACCGGTCGGCCTGAGACCCGAAACGGGCGGTCGGCGCGCCGTCGGCCGCCCGTATTCCGAGACCCGCAGACTTCCCTTCCGCCCCCCGTCATACGGTGGGACGCAACATCTGCACTCCCGAGGAGAGAACCCAAAGTGGCCGAGCTGTTCTACGACGCCGACGCCGACCTGTCCATCATCCAGGGCCGCAAGGTCGCGGTCATCGGTTACGGCAGCCAGGGCCACGCCCACGCGCTGTCGCTCCGTGACTCGGGTGTCGACGTGCGCGTCGGTCTGCACGAGGGCTCCAAGTCCAAGGCCAAGGCCGAGGAGCAGGGCCTGCGCGTGGTGAGCCCGTCGGAGGCCGCCGCCGAGGCCGATGTCATCATGATCCTCGTCCCGGACCCGATCCAGGCCCAGGTCTACGAGGAGCACATCGCCCCCAACCTGAGCGACGGCGACGCCCTGTTCTTCGGCCACGGCCTGAACATCCGCTACGGCTTCATCAAGCCCCCGGCCGGTGTGGACGTCTGCATGGTCGCCCCGAAGGGCCCGGGCCACCTGGTGCGCCGTCAGTACGAGGAAGGCCGCGGCGTTCCCTGCATCGCCGCCGTCGAGCAGGACGCCACGGGCAACGGCTTCGCGCTGGCCCTGTCCTACGCCAAGGGCATCGGCGGCACCCGCGCCGGCGTCATCAAGACGACCTTCACCGAGGAGACCGAGACCGACCTGTTCGGTGAGCAGGCTGTCCTCTGCGGTGGTACCGCCGCCCTGGTCAAGGCGGGCTTCGAGACGCTGACCGAGGCCGGCTACCAGCCGGAGATCGCCTACTTCGAGTGCCTGCACGAGCTGAAGCTGATCGTGGACCTCATGTACGAGGGCGGCCTGGAGAAGATGCGCTGGTCGATTTCCGAGACCGCCGAGTGGGGCGACTACGTCACCGGCCCGCGCATCATCACGGACGCCACCAAGGCCGAGATGAAGAAGGTCCTCGCCGAGATCCAGGACGGCACCTTCGCGACGCAGTGGATGGACGAGTACCACGGCGGTCTGAAGAAGTACAACGAGTACAAGAAGCAGGACTCCGAGCACCTGCTGGAGACCACCGGCAAGGAGCTGCGCAAGCTCATGAGCTGGGTCGACGAGGAGGCGTAAGCCGCCTGCCCGAGGGGCCGGAGCGAACCCGCTCCGGCCCCTTCGGCGAACCCCGGGTAACGTCGGTGGTACGGCGTTGTCCATCCCGTCCGGCCACGGACGGGTGATCCTTCCGCAGCGGCACAGGACGACGCCCCGTGCGCCACTAGACTGCTGCACACATACGCGTCAGGCCCACAGCGTCGTGCGTCTTCCGCGGCTAGCCCCCCTCCACCGCCTGCGGCCGTCGGGACGGCCGTCCGCAGCACTGGACTTGTGAGGACTCACGTGAGCTCGAAACCCGTCGTACTCATCGCTGAAGAGCTGTCGCCCGCCACCGTCGACGCCCTGGGCCCGGACTTCGAGATCCGGCACTGCAACGGCGCGGACCGGGCCGAGCTGCTCCCGGCCATCGTCGACGTGGACGCGATCCTGGTCCGCTCGGCCACCAAGGTCGACGCCGAGGCGATCGCCGCCGCGAACAAGCTGAAGGTCGTCGCACGAGCCGGCGTCGGCCTGGACAACGTGGACGTCTCCGCCGCCACCAAGGCCGGCGTGATGGTCGTCAACGCCCCCACCTCGAACATCGTGACCGCCGCCGAGCTGGCCTGCGGTCTCCTCGTCGCCACCGCCCGGCACATTCCGCAGGCCAACGCCGCGCTGAAGAACGGCGAGTGGAAGCGCAGCAAGTACACGGGCGTCGAGCTGGCCGAGAAGACCCTCGGTGTCGTCGGCCTCGGCCGCATCGGCGCGCTGGTCGCCCAGCGCATGTCCGGGTTCGGCATGAAGGTCGTCGCCTACGACCCCTACATCCAGCCCGCCCGCGCCGCCCAGATGGGCGTGAAGGTGCTGTCGCTGGACGAGCTGCTCGAGGTCTCCGACTTCATCACCGTGCACCTGCCCAAGACCCCCGAGACGGTCGGCCTCATCGGCGACGAGGCGCTGCGCAAGGTCAAGCCGAGCGTGCGCATCGTCAACGCCGCGCGCGGCGGGATCGTCGACGAGGAGGCGCTGTACTCCGCCCTCAAGGAGGGCCGGGTCGCCGGTGCCGGTCTCGACGTCTACGCGAAGGAGCCCTGCACGGACTCCCCGCTGTTCGAGTTCGACCAGGTCGTCTGCACCCCGCACCTCGGCGCCTCCACGGATGAGGCGCAGGAGAAGGCCGGTATCGCCGTGGCCCGCTCGGTGCGCCTCGCGCTCGCCGGTGAGCTCGTGCCGGACGCGGTGAACGTGCAGGGCGGTGTCATCGCCGAGGACGTCAAGCCGGGTCTGCCGCTCGCCGAGCGCCTGGGCCGGATCTTCACCGCGCTCGCCGGTGAGGTCGCGGTCCGCCTCGATGTCGAGGTCTACGGCGAGATCACCCAGCACGACGTGAAGGTGCTGGAGCTGTCCGCGCTCAAGGGTGTCTTCGAGGACGTCGTCGACGAGACGGTCTCCTACGTCAACGCGCCGCTGTTCGCGCAGGAGCGCGGTGTCGAGGTGCGCCTCACCACCAGCTCCGAGGCGACCGAGCACCGCAACGTCGTCACGGTGCGCGGCACCCTCGCCGACGGCGAGGAGGTGTCGGTGTCCGGCACGCTGGCCGGCCCCAAGCACCTCCAGAAGATCGTCGCGGTCGGTGACTACGACGTGGACCTCGCGCTCGCCGACCACATGCTGGTCCTGAAGTACGAGGACCGCCCCGGTATCGTCGGCACGGTCGGCCGCATCCTCGGTGAGGCGGGCCTCAACATCGCCGGCATGCAGGTGTCGCGTTCGGTGGCCGGCGGCGAGGCGCTGGCGGTGCTGACCGTGGACGACACCGTGACCGCGAACGTGCTGGCCGAGGTGGCCGCGGAGATCGGGGCGACCTCGGCCCGGTCGGTGAACCTGGCCTGACGTTCCCGGGGGCCGCGCCCCCGGGCGCCCGTTCGTCCTGAACGGCTACGTCCTCAGACGCCGGACGGGCTGAGCTGATCAGCCCGTCCGGCGTTTTCGCGTACCCCCACCCGCCGCAGGGTCAGCACCGCCGCTGCCGCCGCACCGGTCAGCAGCACCGCGCCCGTGACGGCCGCCGCGTGCATGCCGCTGGTGAAGGCCTCGCGTGCCGCCGTCGCCAGGGCGTCCCCCGCACGCCCCGGAAGCCCGTCGGCCACGGCCAGGGCGCCGCCCAGGGTCTCGCGCGCCGCGGCGGGTGCCGAGTCCGGGATGTCGTGCCGGAAGACGGCCGTGCCGATGGAGCCGAGGAACGCCATGCTCAGCGCGCCGCCGAACTCCGTGCCCGTCTCCAGCAGGGACGACGCGGCACCCGCCTTCTCCACGGGAGCGGCGCTCAGGGCCAGGTCCGCCACCTGCGACATGACGGCCACGATGCCGCAGGTCAGGACGGCGCACGCGGCCAGCAGCAGCCACAGCGAATCCGTACCGGCCAGGGCCAGCATCACGTAGCCGCACGCGGCGACCGCGAAGCCGCCGCCGACGACGTGCGCACGCGGAACGCCCCGCCGCACGAGCTGGGCGGAGACCGGGGCCGCGAGCCCGATGGGCACCGACGGCAGCAGGCTCCACAGCGCCGCTTCGAGAGGACCCTTGTCCAGGACCGACTGGATGTACTGGGTCGTGAAGTACGCCGAGCCCATCATGCCGAAGGCGGCGGCGAGGTTGAGGACGACGGCCGGGCTGAAGCCGCGGGCCCGGAACAGGTCCGGTGAGATCAGCGGGGAGGCCGCCGTGCGCTGGCGGTGGACGAACAGGGCGGCGAAGAGCAGGCCGACGGTCACCGACATCGCGTACCGCACGTTCCAGCCCTCGGCCGCGAGTTCCTTCAGGCCGTAGATCACGGGGAGCACCGCCGCCATCGACAAAGGGACGCTCAGCAGGTCGAAGCGGCCGGGGTCCGGCGTGCGCGACTCGGGCAGCAGGACCGGGCCGAGCAGCAGGAGCAGCAGCATGGCGGGCAGGTTGACCAGGAAGACCGAGCCCCACCAGAAGTGCTCGACGAGCACCCCGCTCATCACCGAGCCGAGTGCGATGCCGGCCGTCATGACCCCCGACCACACACCGATCGCCTTGGTCCGCTGCGCCGGGTCGGTGAACATCGTGCGCACGAGCGCCATCGTGGAGGGCATCAGGGTCGCGCCGCCGATGCCGAGGACCGCGCGGGCGGCGATCAGGGTCTCGGCGCTGGTGGCGTAGGCCGCGACCAGCGAGGCCGTGCCGAAGGCGGCGGCGCCGATCAGCAGGAGCCTGCGGCGGCCGACGCGGTCGCCGAGCGAGCCCATCGTCATCAGCAGGCCGGCCAGCACGAAGCCGTAGATGTCGAAGATCCACAGCTGCTGGGTGGCGCTCGGCTCCAGGTCGGCACTGATCGCGGGGATCGCGAAGTAGAGGACCGAGACGTCCATCGAGACCAGCAGCAGCGGGAGCATCAGCACGCCGAGGGCGGCCCATTCGCGGCGGCCGGCGAGGGCGGGAGGAGGGGGGTTCGTCGTCATGGGCAGGACTGTACGAGCGTATTAAACGCTTGTCTAGTACGCCTGTTTAATACGCTCGTCTGGATCTGGGGATAGGGTGGCGTGCCATGGGACACCGTGAGGATCTGCTGGAGGGCGCCAAGCGCTGCCTGCTGGCGAAGGGCTTCCTGCGCACGACCGCGCGCGACATCGTCAAGGAGTCGGGGACCAACCTGGCGTCGATCGGTTACCACTACGGCTCCAAGGACGCGCTGCTGGCACAGGCGTACGTGGAGATGGTGGAGGGCATGTCCGACGCCTTCGAGGGCGGCGGTGAGCTGCGCGGGGAGCCGGGGTCGCTGGAGCGCTTCACCGACGTCTGGGCGAACATCATCGGGACCATGCGGGAGCCCGGCTCGATGTGGCGGCTCAGCATGGAGATCGTGGCCATGGGGGACCAGCTGCCGGAGGTACGGGAACATCTCGCACGGGCCCAGCGCGAGGGCGCGCGCGGCATCCTGCCCCTCTTCCTCGGCGGACACGAGGCCGATGTGACGGACGAGCAGGTGGACACCGTCGGGTACTTCTACCTGACCCTGATGATGGGCCTGATGGCCCAGTGGACCTTCGACCCGGAGCACGCTCCCGAGGCCGAGCACCTCACGGCGGGGCTGCGCCGGGTGATCGAGGCAGCCGAGGGGAAGTGACGCCTCAGCCGGGCACGCCCACGACCGACTCGATGGCGGACGCGGTGTCGGGGGCGGTCCGGGTGGGAGTGAGTGCCGTCCCGGTCCAGGGGCGGCCCGCCGACACCCAGACGCTGCGGGCGCCGATGCCGGCCGCGCCGGCGATGTCGGCGTGCGGGGAGTCGCCGATCACCCAGGCGCCCTCCAGCGTGGCGCCGACGGCGACGGCAGCGGCGTGGAAGATCTCCGGCGCGGGCTTCTTGTGGCCGACGGCCTCGGAGACGGCCCAGCCGTGGGTCAGCGCGTCGAGGCCGGTGACGCGGATCTTCCTCTCCTGCTGGGAGGTACGGCCGTTGGTGACGATGGCGAGGGTCCAGCCGGCGGCGGTGGCCTTCTCGAGCGCGCTGCGGACGGGCGCGGACAGCACGGCGCGGTCGGCCGCGCCTCGGTCGAGCAGTGCGCGGACCGTGTCCTGGGGGACGCGGTCGCCGTACCGCCCGTGCATGGCCAGGGCGACCTCCGGGCGGGGTGTGTACCCACTGGCGTCGACGGTCATGAGCCAGTCGATGTCGTCCTCGGGCAGCCCGTGGTCGGCGAGGAAGTCCAGCAGCGTGGCGCGGTAGGCGGCGTCCCGGTCGATCAGGGTGTTGTCGAGGTCGAGCAGCAGCAGGGGCATGAACGGGCCGTCCTCACAGTCGGTGTGCCTTGAGGGCCATGTGCAGCAGCAGACGGTCCTCGCCGTCGTCCAGGTCGAGGCCGGTGAGCTTCTCGATCCGGGACAGGCGGTAGTACAGGGTCTGACGGTGGATGCCCAGCTCGGCGGCGGCCCGGGCGGCCTGGCCGGCGCGGTCGAGGTAGACCTCGGCGGTCCGGGCGAGTTCGTGATGGACCGGGGTGAGCAGTGCGCGGGCGACCGGGTCGTGGGCGACCTCGGGTGGCAGGGCCGTGAGCAGCCGGAACGGCCCGATCGACGCCCACTGCGCGACCGGCCCGAAGCGCGCCTCGGCCAATGCGGCCCGGGCGGCCGCCGACGCCTCCCGCCAGGCGGTCGCCGACTCGGCGAGGCCGGAGCGCGGGGTGGCGATACCGGCGGCCGGTGCCGGGCCCGGGCCGCTCGGCCCGCCCGCTCCGCTCGGCCCGCTGGTTCCGCTGCTCCTGCTGGCCCCACCGGGTGCGCTCGCCCCGCTGCTTCCGCCGGCCCCGCCCTCCGGGCCGCTTCCCCCGCCCGCCCTCTCCAGCAGGCGCCCCGCCGCCGTCGTCGCCGGGGTGAGGACGTCAGGGGACCGCAAGCGGATCAGCACCGCCAGGCACTGGGCCGCCGCCCCCCACGGCAGGGTGCACAGCGCCGTCGCGCCCGGGACCGCGCGGACCGACGGGGCGTCGTCCGGATCGGCCGAGGGCCAGGGGGCGACGCACATCAGGGCGTGGAGGCCGTCGGCGCGGGAACCGAGGGCGGTACGGAGCTCGGCGACGGCCATGTCGCTCTGCCAGCCGGGCTCGGCGGTGAGGACGGCCCGGAGTTCGCGGCTGAGGTCGGCGCCGTGCTGCGCCTCGTCCGCGAGCAGGGCGCCGATGCGGGCCGTGACCCGCATGGCGGCGGTGAGCTGGTGCTCGCTCGGGCCGGGATCGTCGTCCAGGAGCCAGACATAGCCGTGCACCACACCCCGATGGCGAACGGGGAGGCAGATCCGGCCCCGGTAGACCCCGGCCTCCGGTGTCGGAGGGATACGGACCGGGGCCGTCGCCCGGGTGATGCCGAAGCCCTCGAACCAGGCCCGGACCGCCGCCGTCGAACGGCGGGTGAGGATCGAGCGGGTGCGCACCGGATCCAGGGCCGACGGATCCAGGTCGCCCTCACTGTCGTAGGCCCCGAAGGCGATCAGCTCGAAGTCCCTGTTCTCCAGGGTCGCGGGCGCGCCGAGCAGCTCCGAGATCTCGTCGACCAGCTCCTCGTAGTCGCCCCTGTGTTCCGACGTCACCCGGGCATTGTCGCGCACTTCACAGAGCCCTTCATACATCTGTCTGAGATCTGCGGCACGGATGCGTGACAGCTGTCGATGGCCCACGATCGGAGGGATCCTTAGGTTTCACGGTGGTTCTCCGTGCCGTACCCGACGCGTCGTCCGCGAGGGGTCCGGCCTTCACGTTGCTGGTGCTTGGAGGTGCCCCGTGCTGGGTCCCGTGATTCTCGCCGCGTCTCGCAGCGACCGGATGCGACGCCTGATCTCGGCGGCCCCGGTGACCAAGCAGGTCGTCGACCGCTTCATCCCGGGCGAGGACGTCGACGACATCGTCCCCGTCGTGCGGAGCCTGACCGAGCAGGGGCTGGAGCTGACGATGGACGTCGTCGGCGAGGACATCACCAGCCCCGCGCAGGCCGCCGCCGCCCGGGACGCCTACCTGGAACTCGTCGACCGCCTCAAGCCGCTGGAGCTCGGCACCCGCGCCGAGATGTCGGTGAAGCTGTCGATGTTCGGTCAGGCGCTGGAGGGTGGCCACGAGCTGGCCCTGGGCAACGTCCGCCCGGTCGTCGAGGCCGCCGCCGAGATCGGCACCACGGTCACGCTCGACGCCGAGGACCACACCACCCTCGACTCGATGTTCGCCATCCACGAGGAGCTGCGGAAGGACTTCCCGCAGACCGGCTGTGTGATCCAGGCCTACCTGTTCCGCACCGAGGCGGACGCCCGCCGCCTCGCGGAGAGCGGCAGCCGGGTCCGTCTGGTCAAGGGCGCGTACAAGGAGCCCGCCTCCGTCGCGTACCAGGACAAACGCGAGATCGACCGGGCATACGTCCGCATTCTGCGTACGCTGATGGCGGGGGAGGGGTACCCGATGATCGGGTCCCACGACCCGCGTCTGATCGCGATCGGCCAGGAGCTGGCCCACCAGGCCGGGCGCAAGCCGGACGAGTACGAGTTCCAGATGCTCTACGGCATCCGCACCGACGAGCACCTGCGGCTGGCCGCCGAGGGCCACCGGATGCGCGTCTACACCGCGTACGGCACCGACTGGTACGGCTACTTCATGCGCCGTCTCGCGGAGAAGCCGGCCAACCTGCGCTTCTTCGCCCGGAGCGTGATCACCCGTGGCTGAGGGAACGTGGCTGTGCTGCGGCGTCTGCTGGGGGTCCGGGGGTCGTCCCCCGGGAAGGCACAGCATGCGCCGTCTCGCGGAGAAGCCGGCCAACCTGCGCTTCTTCGCCCGTTCGATGCTCACCAAGGGCTGAGAGCCCTCAAGGGGCCAGAGCCCGACAAGGGCCGAGACCGAATCACCGCTCAGTAAGGAGTTACGGAAAACATGGACGCTGTGACCCAGGTCCCCACCCCCGTCAACGAGCCGGTGCACGGCTACGCCCCCGGCTCGCCCGAGCGGGCCCGGCTGGAGGCCCGGCTGAAGGAGCTGGCCGACAACCCCGTCGACCTGCCCTGCACCATCGGCGGCGAGAAGCGGATGGGCGGCGGCGAGACCTTCCAGGTCGTCCAGCCGCACAACCACCAGGCGGTGCTCGGCACGTACCGCAACGCCACGCAGGCGGACGCCCAGGACGCCATCGACGCGGCCCTGGCTGCCGCGCCCGCCTGGCGTGCGATGTCCTTCGACGACCGCGCTGCGATCATCCTGCGCGCCGCCGAGCTGCTGTCCGGCCCCTGGCGCGAGACGCTCGCCGCCTCCACCATGCTCGGCCAGTCCAAGACCGCCCAGCAGGCCGAGATCGACACGCCCTGCGAGCTGATCGACTTCTGGCGCTTCAACGTCTCCTACGCCCGCAAACTCCTGGCCGAGCAGCCCCCGGCGAACTCCCCGGGCGTCTGGAACCGACTGGACCACCGCCCGCTCGAGGGCTTCGTCTACGCGATCACGCCCTTCAACTTCACCGCCATCGCCGGCAACCTGCCGACCGCCCCGGCCCTGATGGGCAACGTCGTCGTGTGGAAGCCGTCCCCGACGCAGACCCACGCCGCCGTGCTGCTGATGCAGCTGCTGGAGGAGGCCGGGCTGCCCAAGGGCGTCATCAACCTCGTCACCGGCGACGGCATCGAGGTCTCCAAGGTCGCCCTGGAGCACCGCGACCTCGCCGGCATCCACTTCACCGGCTCGACCCCCACCTTCCAGTACCTGTGGAAGACGGTCGGCGCGAACATCGAGAAGTACCGCACCTACCCGCGCCTCGTCGGTGAGACCGGCGGCAAGGACTTCCTCGTCGCCCACCCCTCGGCCGACCGGGCCGTCCTGAAGACGGCGTTCACCCGCGGCGCCTTCGAGTTCCAGGGCCAGAAGTGCAGCGCCACCTCCCGGGCCTACATCCCCGCCTCGATCTGGAACTCCGGCTTCAAGGAGGAGCTGGCCGCCGAGGTCGACGGCATCAAGATGGGTGACGTCACCGACCTGTCGAACTTCATCGGCGCCGTCATCGACGAGCGTGCCTTCGCCAAGAACAAGGCCGCCATCGACCGCGCCAAGGAGGACCCGACCTGCACGATCGTCGCGGGCGGCACCTACGACGACTCGGTCGGCTACTTCGTCCGCCCGACCGTCATCGAGTGCACCGACCCGGAGAACGAGGTGTTCCGCACCGAGTACTTCGGCCCGATCATCGCCGTGCACGTCTACGAGGACGACCAGTACGACGCGATGCTGACCCAGATGGAGTCCGTCTCCGACTACGCCCTGACCGGCTCGGTCATCGCGAACGACCGCGCGGCGGCGGCCTACACGGCCGACAAGCTCCGCTACGCGGCCGGCAACTTCTACATCAACGACAAGTCGACCGGCGCCGTCGTCGGCCAGCAGCCCTTCGGCGGCGGCCGCGCCTCCGGCACCAACGACAAGGCCGGTGCCCCGCAGAACCTGATGCGCTGGACCCTGACCCGCGCCATCAAGGAGACCCTGGTCCCGCCGACCGACTACACCTACCCGCACATGGGCTGACATCCCCCGCGTGAACCGACGGGCCGGGTCGAAAAGACCTGGCCCGTCGGCATGTCCGGGGAAAGACTGGGCCGATGAGCATCCGAGTGCGCACCGCCCACACCGCCGATCTGACCGTCGCCGAACTCGACGCCGTGCGCGGCCTGCTGGACGCCGCGTTCGAGGGTGACTTCGGTGACGAGGACTGGGACCACGGTCTCGGGGGCATGCACGCCCTCGTGCACGACGGCTCCGGGCTCGCCGCGCACGGGGCGGTCGTGATGCGCCGGGTGCGGCACGGCGGGCGGTGGCTGCGGGCCGGGTACGTCGAGAACGTCGCCGTGCGCGCCGATGTCCGTCGCGGCGGGCTCGGCGCACGGGTGATGGCGGAGCTGGAGCGTGTCGTCGACCGCGCCTACGACCTCGGTGCCCTGTCCGCGAGCGACGAGGGCGCCCGCCTCTACACCTCCCGGGGCTGGCGGCTCTGGGACGGCGCGGTGCACGCCCTCAGCCCGCGGGACGGCATCGTCCGCCTGCCGGAGGAAGAGGACAGCACGTACGTGCGGCCCGCCCTCGCCGGCCTCCTCGACCCCGCGCACGAGCTGGTCTTCGACTGGCGCGACGGTGACGTGCTCTAGGAATCACCGCAGGTCAGCGCGGTGTGACTCAGTCCACCGTCTCAGATAGTAGGAAGTCCGAGTAATTGTGGAGACAGACGCTCCGCGCTCCCTTAGCTTTGTAGGAGCCGAACGTCTCGCTCGACCAAGCGAATGGCGGTCGTGAGCCGCGCCCCGTGCAGGCAATCCCTGCGGCACCGCTCCCCGCCTCTTCCGGCGTCTCGTATCCCTCCCTGTTGCACTCCGTGCTGTCGAAGGAGTCGATTTCCCATGGCCGAGACGACCGTCCGCCGCCGAGTCCGTCACGTTTCCCGCACCACCGAGTCCGACCGCAAGAACGCCGCCGCCGCGCTCCAGCGCGCCCTCGACCGCAGGGACAACGGCGGATCCAGCGGCCACTGAGCCACAGCGTCACCAGGACCGGGAGCCGCCCGACGAGGCGCGGTGCGGGGTCTCACGCCCCGCGCCGCACCTCGAAATGGTCGATCCGCTCACCGCTCGACGCCAGCGCCGACACCTTCAGCCTCGGCCGGGCGCCGCTGACCGCCTCCACCGAGAGGAACGAGAACCCGCGGTAGCGCACCCGTGACCACTGCGCCGACTCCTCCTGGATGTTCCGCGACTTGGTCCACCGGAACGTGCTGACCGCCTCGTGGCCGGCGGTGTTGCCCTCGTAACTCTCCTTCACGCCGTCGGGGAAGCCGTACAGCTCCTTGCCGCCGCCACCCGCGGTGACGTACACGATCCCGTCCCGCCTCGGGTCCGTCGTGCCGCCGACCGGCACCGGCCGGCCCACCTCGCCGCCCTTGACGGCGTCGGTCCGTTCGTACACGTGGTTGTGCCCGTTGATCACCAGGTCCACCTCGTGCCGGGCGAACAGCGGCAGCCACTCGGCGCGCACCCCGCCGTCCGAGGCGTGCGTGGACGTCGAGTACGCGCAGTGGTGGAAGAAGACGACGATGAAGTCGACGTCCTTCGAAGCCCGCAGCTCGCCGAGCTTCCCGTCCAGCCACTTCGTCTGCCGTCCCTCCGTGTAGCCGAAGTTGGCGGGGATCTCGTACGACACGTCGTTCGCGTCCAGCGCGACCACGCCGACGTTGCCGTACGTGAAGGCGTAGACGCCCGGTGCCGTACGCGCGTCGAAGCCGCTGTCCGGCAGGGAGAAGCGGGCGAGCTGGCCGCCGTAGCCGTCCGGTGAGTACCAGGCCTCCATGTCGTGGTTGCCGGTCGTCACCATCCACGGCACCGACCGGGCCACGGGCTCGGTCTGCTTGAGGAACCGGTCCCACTGGGTCGCGTCGAAGACGTCCGACTCCTTGCCCTTGCCGGTCGGGTCGGCGTAGCAGATGTCGCCGGCGTGCAGATGGAAGGCGGGCTCGCGGCGCAGCAGCGTACGGTCGTTGAGGGCCGCCTCGTCACCGACGCCCTGGTCGCCGAACGCGGTGAACACGAACCGCCCGGGCGGGCTCGCCGGTGCCGTGCGGAAGGTCGTGACGGTCGACCGGTGCCGCGGGGAGGCCGGGTCGAAGCCCTCGTGGCCGACGCCGTAGTAGTAGGTGGTGTCCGGGCGCAGCCCGTCCAGCGCCGCATGGAGGTAGTACTGCTCGACCGCCGCCCGTACGCCCTTCAGCTCCGGGGTGTGCAGGTCGCGCAGCTCCGCCTCGACCCTGCGGCCGAGGTCGTCGGGGCGCAGGCCGATACGGACGTACGGCTTCCGCACCGCGAGCGGCACCTGCCAGGAGATCCGCATCTGGGTCTTCGGATCGGCGCCGAAGGCCAGATGACGGCCGAACGGGGTCACGAGGGAGCCGGGCGCCTTCGACGTGGCGGGCGACGGGCTCCCGGTCCCGGTGGCGCCACCCTGCCCGGAACGGGAGCCGGACCCGGAGCCGCAGCCGGTCAGCAGCCCGCTCGCCACCGCGCCCGCGGTCACCAGGGTGCGCCGCCGCGACAGCCGCGTCCGCAGGTACTCGTGCTGCTCGGCCATGCTCATCCGGCGTGCGAGCTCGGGCGGGATGCCGAAGTGGGGGATCTCCATGTCCCGAGAACTTCCCAGCAAAGGCCAACGGCCGCACCACATACGGGTGAACGGCACCCGACGGACGCGTGCCGTCCCCCGGATGGGCGCCTCCGGGCGTGTCCGCATGACGGACGCCGTGTGTCATCCCATGGGACGAGGAGTAGGGTGCCCGCATGTCTCGCAGCATCAATCTCGCAGTGATCCCCGGTGACGGCATCGGCCAGGAGGTCGTGGCCGAAGGTCTGAAGGTCCTCTCCGCCGTCCTTCCGCAGGATGTGAAGCTGGAGACCGAGGAGTACGACTTCGGCGCCCGGCGCTACCACGCCACCGGTGAGACCCTCACCGACGCCGACCTCGACGCCCTGAAGCGGCACGACGCCATCCTGCTCGGCGCCATCGGCGACCCGACCGTGCCCTCCGGCGTCCTGGAGCGCGGCTTCCTGCTCAAGCTGCGCTTCGCCTTCGACCACCACGTCAACCTGCGCCCCTCCAAGCTCCTGCCGGGTGTCGCCACCCCGCTCGCGGGCGAGCCGCAGATCGACTTCGTCGTGGTCCGCGAGGGCACCGAGGGCCCGTACACCGGCAACGGCGGCACCATCCGCAAGGGCACCGAGCACGAGGTCGCCACGGAGGTCTCCGTGAACACCGCCTTCGGTGTGGAGCGCGTGGTCCGGGACGCCTTCGCCCGGGCCCAGGCCCGCCCCCGCAAGAAGCTCGCGCTGATCCACAAGAACAACGTGCTGACCTTCGCCGGTCACCTGTGGACGAACGTCTTCAACAAGGTGGCGGAGGAGTTCCCCGAGGTCACCACCGAGTACATGCACGTGGACGCGGCGACGATCTACCTCGTCACGCAGCCCGAGCGCTTCGACGTGATCGTCACGGACAACCTCTTCGGCGACATCGTCACCGACCTGGCCGCGGCCGTCTCCGGCGGCATCGGCGTCGCCGCCTCCGGCAACATCAACCCCTCCGGCGACTTCCCGTCCATGTTCGAGCCCGTGCACGGCTCGGCCCCGGACATCGCCGGGCAGGGCAAGGCCGACCCGACCGCCACCGTGCTGTCCGTCGCCCTGCTCCTGCGCCACCTCGGCTACGAGGCCGAGGCCGCCCGCATCGACGAGGCGGTCGCCGCCGACCTCGGCGAGCGCACCGGCAAGCCCGCCCGCTCCACCTCGGAGATCGGCGACGCGCTCGCCGTACGCGTAGCCGGCTGACCCGCCGCTGCTCTTCGCAAGCCGCCGGGTCGCATCCGCGCCCGGCGGCTTCCGCATGTTCCCGCCGGGTGCCACCCTCGACCACCGGGCCGCAGTCACCCCGTTCCTTCCGCCGCCGCCTCCGGGCGATAATCGAACGCGAGGCCGCGACATGAGGGAATGCTCGGACGTCCTAGCACTGGTCACCATCAGAGCAGTACCGAGCGCGGCCCGTCACTACAACCGGTGAAGGACATCAACCCATGACGACGCCCACGATCGAGCTCAAGCCCTCCGCCAGCCCGCTCTCCGCCGCCGAACGCGAGCAGATCCTGGCCAATCCCGGGTTCGGCCGCCACTTCACCGATCACATGGTGACGATCAAGTGGACGGAGGGCCGGGGCTGGCACGACGGTCAGCTCGTGCCGTACGCGCCGATCTCCCTCGACCCCGCCACCACGGTCCTGCACTACGCGCAGGAGATCTTCGAGGGGCTGAAGGCCTACCGGCAGCCCGACGGGTCCGTCGCCACGTTCCGCCCCGAGAAGAACGCCGAGCGGTTCCAGCGCTCCGCCCGCCGGCTCGCGATGCCCGAGCTGCCGGTCGAGACGTTCATCGAGGCGTGCGACGTCCTGGTGCAGCAGGACAAGGCATGGGTGCCGGCGCACGGCGGCGAGGAGTCCCTCTACCTGCGCCCCTTCATGATCGCCACTGAGGTCGGGCTGGGTGTGAAGCCGGCCAACGAGTACCTGTTCCTGGTGATCGCCTCGCCGGCGGGTGCGTACTTCCCGGGTGGTGTGAAGCCGGTGTCCATCTGGGTCTCCGAGGACCGCGTCCGCGCCGTCCCCGGCGGCATGGGCGACGCGAAGACGGGCGGCAACTACGCGGCGTCCCTGCTCGCGCAGGCCGAGGCCGCGACGAAGGGCTGCGACCAGGTCTGCTACCTCGACGCCGTGGAGCACACCTGGGTCGAGGAGCTGGGCGGCATGAACCTGTACTTCGTGTACGGGAACAAGATCGTCACGCCGTCGCTCACCGGCTCGATCCTGGAGGGCGTCACCCGGGACTCCCTGCTCGCCGTCGCCCGTGACCTCGGGTACGAGGCCGAGGAGGGCCGGGTCTCGGTCGACCAGTGGCAGCGGGACTCGGAGAACGGGTCGCTGACCGAGGTCTTCGCCTGCGGTACGGCCGCGGTGATCACTCCGGTCGGTACGGTGAAGCGGGCTACGGCGGAGTGGAAGCAGAGCGGGGGAGAGCCGGGCGAGGTCACGCTCCGCCTTCGTCAGGCGCTGCTCGATATCCAGCGGGGTACGGCGTCGGACCAGCACGGCTGGATGCACCGCCTGGGCTGAGCCGCCCTGGTCCCGGGGGCTCCGCCCCCGGACCCCCGGACCTCTGCCCCACCACCGCCCGAATCAGTCGGACAAAGAAGACGGACCGTCGCTCCGCCGGGAAACCGCCGCTCAAGAAGCGGGGCGCGAATCGACCGGGTGAGAAGCGGGCGTCGCCTCAGCGGCCCCGGGCTCTTCCGCGGACGAGCCCGGGGCCGACAGCACGTACGCCGCCCCTCCCACCACCCCCGACAGCAGGAAGCTGCAGTCCACCCCGCCCGTCAGGGACAGCAGGGGGCCCTCATGAGACGGCAGGGACACGGCCAGGACGCCCACCGTCGCTCCGGCCGCCCAGGAGAGGGTCGCCGGGACGTTCCAGCCGGCGCGGTACCAGTAGACGCCGCCCCGGGCGCGGCGGTTGAAGACCTGGAGGGCGTCCGCGTCGTAGACCCCGCCGCAGCGGGCGAAGCCGATGAGGGTGATGACCGCCCAGGGCGTGCCGATGGCGGTCAGCAGCAGCACGAAGGACGTCATCGCGTCCTGTGCGGTCGAGTAGTGGTGCCCGGCGAAGACACAGGCCGTGGCGACGGCCGCGACCACGTAGGTCGCCCGGGCCCGCGAGGCGCGCGGCAGGATCGCGTCCAGGTCGAGGCCCATCGAGTACAGCATCAGCCCCGCGTTGCCGACCGAGCCGGCCGAGGCCGCGAGGAGCAGCGGGACGAGGTACCAGCCGGGGGCGGCGTCGACCAGTGGGCCGGCGTAGTCGAGGGCCGCCCCGGCCGCGTACGCCGTGAACGTGCCGAACAGCTGCGGCACCAGCAGGCCCAGCATCAGCCCGAGCCAGGTCGCGTGCAGCACCCGGCGCGAGGAGTGGCGGGCCGGTGAGATGTAGCGGGTGTAGTCGCCGAGCAGCGTGATGAACGCGACCGGCCCGGACAGCCCGGCGGCCACGGCCGCGAGCAGCCAGGTGGGCCAGAACCCGCCCAGCAGATAGCCGCCGGCCTCGGGCAGCGCGGTGGTGGTGAAGCCGGGGGCGTAGGCGATCACGCCGAGCGCCAGCAGGGCCGTCATGCCGAAGGCCAGCACCCGTGACATCGCCAGCAGCACTCGGTAGCCGTAGACGGCGCCCGCGACGGTGGCCGCGGCGAGCAGCCCGTAGACCACGCCGTACGAGCTCCCGCCCTGTGGCAGTCCGGCCAGCCGGCCCAGCACGCTCACCATCACGTCCCCGCCGATCCACACCGTCAGCGCGGTGTAGCCGAGGGCCAGCAGCAGCCCGACCACCGAGCCGACCAGCCGCCCGCGGACCCCGAACTGGGCGCCGGAGGAGGTCGACAGGTTGGTGCCGGTGCGCAGCGAGACCAGTGCCAGCGGGGCCGTGAACAGCACGCCCACCACCGTGCCCGCGAGCACCGCGCTGACCGAGGACCACCAGTCCAGGCCGAACGACGGCGGCAGCCAGCCGAAGACGATCACGCCCAGGCAGAGGTTGGAGCCGAGCAGGATCGAGACGAGGTCCCGCGGCCCGCTGGTGCGTTCCTCCTCGGGGATGGTGTCGACTCCGCGCTGTTCTATCGGCATGCTGTCTCCCTCGGTTAGAGCGACGTTCAATGTGCTCGGTGCGCGGGTCTGTCGTCAACCTTACGAGCACGGGAAATTTAGGTTTAGAGTGACGCTCTAAATGGAGGGAGTGACATGCGGCTGACCCCGACCGAACGCGACCGGTTGCTGCTCTTCGGAGCCGCGGAGCTCGCCCGGGCCCGCAGGGCCAGGGGGCTGAGGCTCAACGTCCCCGAGGCGACCGCGCTCATCGCCGACACGGTGTGCGAGGCCGCCCGGGACGGCAGGCGGCTCGCCGAGGCCGTCGAGGCGGCCCGGTCCGTCCTGGGGCCCGACGACGTGCTGCCCGGCGTCGCCGACGTGGTCACCGAGGTGCACGTCGAGGCCGTCTTCGACGACGGCTCCCGGCTCGCGGTCGTCTCCGACCCCATCGGCGGCGGCTCGGGGCCGGACGCGCCGGGCGCACTGCTGCCCGGGCCGGACCGTCCCGAGCCCGAGCCGGCCGAGCGGCTCACGGTCACCAACACCGCGACGGTGCCCGTCTCGGTGACCTCCCACTTCCACTTCTTCGAGGCCAACCCCCGGCTGGCCTTCGACCGCGGCCGGGCCTACGGCATGCGACTGGCCGTGCCCGCGGGGTCGTCCGTGCGGTTCGGGCCGGGGGAGAGCGCCGAGGTCGGGCTGGTGCCGATAGGGGGCGAGCGGATCGCCATCGGTTTCGCCGGGCTCGTCGACGGGCCGCTGGACGCGCCGGGCGCGAAGGAGGACGCGCTGCGGCGGGCCGCCGCCTGCGGCTACCTCGGCGTACCGGAAACACCTGATCAGGAGGTCGAGCGATGAGCCGCCCAGGAGGACACCCCGCCGAGGCGCGCCGCCTCACCCCCTACGAGTACGCCGCCACCCACGGGCCCCGCGCCGGTGACCGCATCCGTCTCGGCGACTCGGGGCTGGTCGTCCGGGTCGAGTCCGACTCCCAGCTCCACGGCGACGAGTTCCTCGCCGGGTTCGGCAAGACCGCCCGCGACGGACTGCACCTCAAGGCCGCCGCGGTCCGCGAGACCTGTGACGTCGTCATCAGCAACGTCGTCGTCATCGACGCCGTGCAGGGCGTCCGGAAGGTCTCCATCGGCATCCGCGAGGGCCGGATCCGCGCGATCGGGCGGGCCGGCAACCCCGACACCCTCGACGGCGTCGACGTCGTCGTCGGCACGGGCACCTCGATCGTCTCCGGCGAGGGGCTCATCGCGACCGCCGGGGCCGTCGACACCCACGTCCACCTGCTGTCGCCGCGCATCATGGAGGCCTCGCTCGCCTCCGGCGTCACCACGGTCATCGGGCAGGAGTTCGGCCCGGTGTGGGGCGTCGGCGTCAACTCGCCCTGGGCGCTGCGGCACGCGTTCAACGCGTTCGACGCCTGGCCGGTCAACATCGGCTTCCTGGGCCGGGGTTCCTCCTCCCACGAGGCGCCGCTGATCGAGGCCCTCGCCGAGGGTGGCGCCTGCGGGTTCAAGGTGCACGAGGACATGGGCGCCCACACCCGCGCCCTGGACACCGCCCTGCGCGTCGCCGAGGAGCACGACGTCCAGGTCGCCCTGCACAGCGACGGGCTGAACGAGTGCCTGTCGGTGGAGGACACCCTGCGCGTGCTGGAGGGCCGGACCATCCACGCCTTCCACATCGAGGGCTGCGGCGGCGGACACGTCCCCAACGTCCTGAAGATGGCGGGCGTGCCCAACGTCATCGGCTCCTCCACCAATCCGACCCTGCCCTTCGGCCGGGACGCCGTCGCCGAGCACTACGGCATGATCGTCTCCGTCCACGACCTCAAGACCGACCTGCCCGGCGACGCCGCCATGGCCCGGGACCGCATCCGGGCCGGGACCATGGGCGCCGAGGACGTCCTGCACGACCTGGGGGCGATCGGCATCACCTCGTCGGACGCGCAGGGCATGGGACGCGCGGGCGAGACCGTCCGCCGTACCTTCGCCATGGCCGGGAAGATGAAGGCAGAGTTCGGCGCTCCCGAGGCCGAGCACGACAACGAGCGCGTCCTGCGCTACATGGCCAAGCTGACCATCAACCCCGCCCTCGCGCACGGGCTCTCGCACGAGGTCGGGTCCCTCGAGACCGGCAAGCTCGCCGACATCGTGCTGTGGCGGCCCGAGTACTTCGGCGCGAAGCCGCAGCTGGTGCTGAAGGCCGGCTTCCCCGCGTACGGCGTGGTCGGCGACCCCAACGCGGCGACCGACACCTGCGAACCCCTCGTCCTCGGGCCGCAGTTCGGCGCGCACGGGGCGACACCGGCCGACATCTCGGTGGCCTTCGTCGCACAGGCCGCCCTCGACCAGGGGAACGACACCATGCCGACCCGGCGCCGCAGGGTCGCCGTGCGCGGCACTCGCGGCATCGGCCCGGCCGACCTGCGCCTCAACTCCCGTACCGGAGCCGTCGACGTCGACCAGCGCACCGGTCTCGTCACCCTCGACGGCGAGCCGCTGCGCTCCGAACCGGCCGAGTCCGTCTCCCTCAACCGTCTCTACTTCCTCTGAGGATCAACGATGCCCGCAGCCGCCGACGGCTTCCGCATGCCCGCCGAATGGGCTCCGCACGAGCGCACCTGGATGGCCTGGCCGGGCCCGAACCAGACCTTCGACGACCCCGGGGAGCTGGCCGCCGCCCGGGTCGCCTGGGCCGCGGTGGCCCGGGCCGTGCGCCGCTTCGAGCCGGTGACGGTGGTGTGCGGGCCGGGACGGTCGGGCGAGGCGCGCGCTCTGCTGGGCGACGGCGTCGACACGGTCGAGCGGGACCTCGACGACGCCTGGATGCGCGACATCGGTCCGACCTTCCTGACCGACGGGAAGGGCGGACTGGCCGCCGTCGACTGGACGTTCAACGGCTGGGGCGCCCAGGAGTGGGCCCGCTGGGAGCACGACACGAAGATCGCCGCGCACGTCGCCGACCTCGCCGGGGCCCGGACGTACGCCTCGACGCTCGTCAACGAGGGCGGGGCGATCCACGTCGACGGCGAGGGCACCGTCCTGCTGACCGAGACCGTCCAGCTCGGACCGGAGCGCAACCCGGGCTGGTCCCGCGAGCAGGTCGAGACCGAGATCCACGCCCAGCTCGGCACCCGCAAGGCGATCTGGCTGCCGCGCGGCCTGACCGGCGACTATCCTCCCCACGGTTTCGGCACCCTCGGGCACGTCGACATCGTCGCGGCCTTCGCCCGCCCGGGCGTCGTCGTGGCGCACTCCCAGCCGGACCCGGCCCACCCCGACCACGAGGTGACCAAGGACGTCATCGGCCGGCTGAGGTCGCAGACGGACGCCCGCGGGCGGCGCCTGGAGGTCGTCGAGGTCCCCGCCCCGACCGTCCTGGAAGCCGACGGCCACTGGGCCGACTACTCCTACATCAACCACTACCTCTGCAACGGCGGCGTGGTGCTGTGCGGTTTCGACGACCCGCGCGACGAGATCGCGGCCGGCATCTTCCGCCGCCTGTTCCCGGAGCGGACCGTGACGCTGGTGGACGCCCGTACGATCTTCGCGGGCGGTGGCGGCATCCACTGCATCACACAACAGCAGCCGAGGATCTAGGAGCGCACATGGCCGGTGGGCGAAGGCAGGCCCCGCCCCGCGAGGACGTTCTCGCCGCCGCCATGGAGATGATCGCCGAGCGCGGCCTGGAGAAGCTCACCATGGCCGCCCTCGGCCGTGAGGTCGGGATGAGCAGCGGCCATCTGCTCTACTACTTCGGCTCCAAGGACGAGTTGCTGCTGCGCACCCTGGAGTGGAGCGAGGGACGGCTCGGGACGGAACGGGGGCGGCTGCTGACCCGGACCGCGCCCGCCCGTGAACGTCTCGACTCCTACGTCGACCTGTACGTCCCCGACGGCCACCGCGACCCGCACTGGACGCTGTGGCTGGAGGTCTGGAACCGCTCGCAGAACGCCGATGAGGACGCCCGGGACCGGCAGGCCGCCATCGAGGGCGCCTGGCACCGCGACCTGGTGGCCCTGCTCGCCGAGGGCATCTCGCGGGGCGAGTTCCGCCGCGTCGACCCGGACCGGTTCGCCGCCCGGCTGCGGGCCCTGCTGGACGGCTTCGCCATCCACGTGGCGATCGGCCTGCGCGGCACCGACCGGGCGCAGATCCTCCGGCATGTGAGCGAGTTCCTCACCGACAGCCTCCTCACGGACGGCTGAACGCCCGCCCGGGTCGTATCCACGTCCGTCACCCGAGGTGACCGACCGCATCCTGAGACGGCGGTGAGCGGAGCGCGGGAGGTGTGCCAGACTTCCCCCGTGCTCTCGTTCGCCACGATTATTGGCAGCAGGCGCGCCGGTCCGCAGTGACCATCACGTACGACCAGGTACGGGTGGACACCGTCGTCCTCGACCCGCGCGCAGACCTCTCGCACCCGCGAGAGGTTTTTCGCATTTCTGGCCCACCCACAGCCGGAGGCGAGAGCGCGAGGGAGTATGTGAGGGCGGTGGAGCCGGTCATTCCGGTACGACCGAGATCCCATCCTCAGGAGCCTTGAGACCATGACCGAAACCAGCGAGCTCGACGATTCGTTCCACGTCTTCGACACCACCCTGCGCGACGGCGCCCAGCGGGAGGGCATCAACCTCACCGTCGCGGACAAGCTGGCCATCGCACGGCACCTGGACGACTTCGGCGTGGGCTTCATCGAGGGCGGCTGGCCGGGCGCCAACCCCCGGGACACCGAGTTCTTCGCCCGCGCCCGGCAGGAGATCGACTTCCGGCACGCCCAGCTCGTCGCGTTCGGCTCCACCCGCCGCGCCGGCACCACCGCCGACCAGGACCCTCAGGTCAGAGCGCTCCTGGAGTCCGGCGCACCGGTGATCACGCTCGTCGCCAAGTCGCACGACCGCCACGTCGAGCTCGCGCTGCGCACCACCCTGGACGAGAACCTGGCGATGGTCCGCGACACCGTGTCCTTCCTCAAGGAGCAGGGCCGCCGGGTCTTCATCGACTGCGAGCACTTCTTCGACGGCTACCGCGCCAACCCCGAGTACGCCAAGGCGGTCGTCCGTACGGCCGCCGAGGCCGGCGCCGACGTCGTCATCCTGTGCGACACCAACGGCGGCATGCTCCCGGCCCAGATCCAGGCCGTCGTCTCCACGGTCCTCGCCGACACCGGCGCCCGGCTCGGCATCCACGCCCAGGACGACACGGGCTGCGCGGTCGCCAACACCCTGGCCGCCGTCGACGCCGGTGCGACGCACGTGCAGTGCACGGCCAACGGCTACGGCGAGCGCGTCGGCAACGCCAACCTCTTCCCGGTCGTGGCGGCCCTGGAACTGAAGTACGGCAAGAAGGTCCTGCCCGAGGGCCGTCTGCGGGAGATGACGCGCATCTCGCACGCCATCGCCGAGGTCGTCAACCTCACCCCCTCCACGCACCAGCCCTACGTCGGCCTCTCGGCCTTCGCCCACAAGGCCGGACTGCACGCCTCGGCGATCAAGGTCGACCCGGACCTGTACCAGCACATCGACCCCGAACGGGTCGGCAACACCATGCGGATGCTGGTCTCCGACATGGCCGGGCGGGCGTCCATCGAGCTCAAGGGCAAGGAGCTCGGCGTCGACCTCGGCGGCGACCGCGAGCTGGTCGGCCGGGTGGTCGAGCGGGTGAAGGAGCGCGAACTCGAGGGCTACACCTACGAGGCCGCCGACGCGAGCTTCGAACTGCTGCTGCGCGCCGAGGTCCAGGGCAGGCGGCTGCGCTACTTCGAGGTCGAGTCCTGGCGGGCCATCGTCGAGGACCGGCCCGACGGCTCCCACGCCAACGAGGCCACCGTCAAGCTGTGGGCCAAGGGCGAGCGCATCGTCGCCACCGCGGAGGGCAACGGCCCGGTCAACGCCCTCGACCGGTCCCTGCGCGTGGGCCTGGAGAAGATCTACCCGCAGCTCGCCAAGCTGGAGCTGGTGGACTACAAGGTCCGCATCCTGGAGGGCAAGCACGGCACCAACTCCACGACCCGCGTGCTGATCTCCACGTCCGACGGCGCGGGCGAGTGGTCGACGGTCGGCGTCGCCGAGAACGTCATCGCCGCGAGCTGGCAGGCCCTGGAGGACGCGTACACCTACGGGCTGCTGCGGGCGGGCGTCGCTCCGGCCGAGTAGCGCTCGCCCCCGCGGGCCGGGTGGCCCGGGGCGCGTGTCAGATCGCCGTGTCCCGGGACCGCGGCCCCGGGACGTCGCCGCCGCGGTCACGGCCCGGGGTCCGGTCGAGACGGAAGAGGCCCGCGGTGTGGGCGCGCTGGCCGGTGGCGGTGCTGGTGGAGCGGGTCAGCTCCTCGACGCCGTCGGCCAGATAGCCGACCCACGCCGCGCCCTCGTCCTCGATGATCCGCTGCGCGTCGGTCCGCAGCCGCTCGATCACCCCGAGCAGGGTGGCCTGCTCCTTGTCGCTGGGGGAGTCGGTGGTCCTCAGGAACGCCTGCGCCCAGTCGGACTGCGCCTTCTTCAGGATCTGCTGCAGCGCCATCTCCGCGCGGATGTAGCGGGTCCAGGACGCCGAGAACCCGAAGATCCGGTCGAAGAGCACACAGCCCGCGCCGCCGGCCAGGAACACGAACCCCCACTCGGGCTGCACGGTCGTGGGCGAGGCCGCGTGCACCAGCGGCGTGATCGTGCCGACGATGCCCAGCAGCGTGGCGAGCGCCCGCAGCGAACGCGACCACAGCGACGGCACCCGGCGGCGGGACAGATACCAGCCGATCGCCGACGTCACCTCCGCCTCGGCATGCCGGAACAGCTCCCACAGCAGGTCGGCGCGCGTCCGCGACCGGTCGAGCTCGGTCAGTTCGGACACCGTCATGTCCGCAGCCCTGCGTCGTCCGAACATGCTCCGCTCCCGCCCTCCTGGATGGCCAGGGGCATCCTAGGCGCAGCCGCGCCGGCAAATCCCCGCCTCGACGGATAACCCTTTCTGCGCCGTTTCAGGTACTTTCGAACATATGAGGGCCGCACTGGTGCGTACCGTCGTACGTCTGCTGATCGTGCCGTTCGCCGCCGTGCTGGCGGTGCTGCTGGCCGGTGCGCCGGGCGCGCACGCCGCAACCGACGTCTCCCAGGTCGCCCGGGCACTGCGCGAGAGTCCCGTCTACGTCGACCCGGCCGCCTCCGGGCAGCTCGCGGCGTCGGACGCCGAGGCGCTCGCCGACAAGATCAAGGACGCCGGCAAGCCCGTCTTCGTGGCGGTCCTCCCGGCCGGCTACCCCACGCAGGACCTCTTCCGGAACCTCCGCACGGAGACCGGCATCACCGGCCTGTACGGCATCCGTCTCGGCGACCGGTTCGACGCCCGGGCCGACAGCTCCGTGATGAGCAGGACGGCGGTGTCCAACCTGGTCACGGCGGTGCAGGACGCGGGGGACACCAAGGCCCAGCTGAACGACTTCGTCGACGACGCCCTGCGCAACGTGGGCGGTTCGGCGCCGAGCAGCTGGAGCGACGGCTCGGGCACGGACGTGCCGGTCGGCGGCCTGATCACCATCGGCGCCCTGGTGGCGGCCGGCGGCGCCGGCGTCTACGCCGTGGCCCGCCGCAACCGGCGCCGCCGCGAGGAGGAGCAGCGGGCCGCGCTGGAGAAGCTGCGGGTGGTCGTCGACGAGGACATCACCGCGTTCGGCGAGGAGCTCGACCGGCTCGACTTCCATCCCGGGGAGCCGGGGGCGGACGACGCGATGCGCACCGACTACGAGCGTGCCCTGGACTCCTACGAGCAGGCCAAGTCCCTGATGGCGGCCGCGGCGAAACCGGAGGACGTCCGGGCCGTCACCCAGGCCGTGGAGGACGGCCGGTTCTCCCTGGCCCGGCTCGCGGCCCGCCGCGAGGGCGGGGCCCTGCCGGAGCGCCGCCCGCCCTGCTTCTTCGACCCGCGCCACGGCCCGTCCGTCGCCGATGCCACCTGGACGCCACCGGCCGGAGCCGCCCGCGAGGTCCCCGTCTGCGCGGCCGACGACAGGCGTCTGGCCGAGGGCCGTGACCCGGCGATCCGCGAGGTCGACACCGACCACGGCCGCCGCCCCTACTGGGAGGCCGGCCCGGCGTACGGCCCCTGGGCCGGTGGCTACTTCGGCGGCGGCCTGCTGCCCGGCCTCCTCGTCGGCACCATGCTCGGCAGCATGATGGCCGGCCCCGCCTACGCGGCCGACTACGGCTCCGGCTACGGCGACTTCGGCGGCTACGAGGGCGGCGACGTCTCCGGCGCGGACTTCGACGCCGGCGACTTCGGAGGGGGCTTCGGAGGCGGGGACTTCGGCGGAGGAGGGGACTTCGGGGGCGGGTTCTGACCAGGGCCCGATCTGCACGGCGGCTGGGGCGCCTGACCAGGGCCCTGTCTGCACGGCAGGTGGGGCGCCTGGCGAGGGCCTGATCTGCGGGGCCCGTGGGCCGGTGAAGGCAGGATGGGCCCGCGAGCTCAGCGTCGTAGCGGCGTCTGGTGCCCCGCGGCCCGCTCCCGCGTCCGCCCCGCCACCCCGGCGACCGTGAACGCCAGCCCCACCACACCCGCGCTGACCCACACCGGTGCCCGGTACCCGAGCCCCGCGTCGATCACCACCCCTCCGGCCCAAGGGCCGAGCGCCGCACCCACGTTGAACGCCGCCGTCGCGAAACCGCCGGCCAGGGTCGGCGCGCCCTGCGCCGCGTACAGCGCCCGGGAGATCAGTGTGGAGCCGACGCCGAAGGACAGGGCGCCCTGCGCGAGGACGAGCGGGAGGGCCAGGGCCGGGTGCCCGGCCCCGAGGGCCAGGGCGCACCAACCCGCTCCCAGCGCCAGGCCCCCGCCGAGGAGGACCGGCACGGGACGCCGGTCGGCGAAACGCCCCGCGGCGGTCACCCCGAGGAACGCCCCGGCCCCGAACAGGGCCAGGACTCCGGGAACCCAGGCGCTGCCCAGCCCCGTCACCTCGGTGACCAGCGGCGCGAGATAGGTGAACGTGCAGAACGTCGAGCCGTTCACCAGGGCGCCCAGCAGCAGGGTGAAGAGCAGCCGGCCGTCGCGCAGCGAGCGCAGTTCACGGCGCAGCGCGGGCGGCTCGCCCTCGGCCGCACCGCCCGGCACGGACCGTGCCACCGCGAACAGCGCGGGCAGCGACAGCAGCGCCACGGCCCAGAACGCGGCGCGCCAGCCCCACAGTTCGCCGAGCACGGCCCCGGCCGGGACCCCGGCGACACACGCCAGTGTCACTCCGCCCAGCAGCGTGGACGCCGCCCGCCCCTTCGCGTCGGACGGCACCATGCCCACGGCGGCGACCAGGGCGACCGACAGGAAACCGGCGTTGGCGAGCGCCCCCACCACCCGGGTGGCGAACAGGACGGCGAAGCTGCCGGTGAGCGCACCGGCGACATGGACGGCGAGGAAGACGACGAGGAACGCCAGCAGGGCGCCCCGCCGCGGCCAGCGCCGCGCGAGTCCCGCCACGAGGGGCGCCCCCACCACCATCCCGGCCGCGAAGGCCGAGGTCAGCGTGCCGGCCGTGGCGACGGACACCCCCAGGTCCCGCGCGAGGTCCGGCACCAGCCCGGACAGCATGAACTCGGACGTGCCTTGCGCGAACACGGCAAGGCCCAGCAGAAGAAGAGCGAACGGCATGAAAGAACTCCGCACCGGAGGTCGACGTCGGACACGACAGGTCGGACGGCAAACCGGCAGCGGAGCGGAGCGGGCGGCCTCAGCGGCCCGGCATCGGCGTCACGAACAGCCACCGGAGAGCCGGTGGCCGCACTCTGGACGCCTCGGGGCTGGACATGGGCGGCAGGCTAGCCGGGCCGGCGGGGTCGGATCCACCGGTTTTCCCGAGGCTCCGCCCGTGCGACGGTCAGTGTCGTGTCCCTCCGGCCGCCCCCGCCGATGGACGATGACGACCGCCGGACGGCCGGTGGGGGCGGCGTACGCGTAGCAGAAGGAGGCCGAGGTGCCAGAGGGTCAAAAGGCGGCGCTGGAGCGGGAAGCCCCGGCTCGGTCCGCTCCGTCCTGGCCCACAGCCGAACGGGCCCGGCACCCTCCGGCGCCGGGCCCAGGTCAGCCGCGTGTCAGAGGGTCGACGCCGCCGAGGCGATGGCCGAGGCGAAGGTGGAGACCTCCGTGTAGACGCCGGGAGCCTCGGGCCGGGCGCAGCCCTCGCCCCAGCTCACGATGCCGACCTGGATGAAGTTGCCGGCGTTGTCCTTGCGGAACATCGGGCCGCCGGAGTCGCCCTGGCAGGTGTCGACACCGCCCGCGTCGAAGCCGGCGCAGATCTCCTCGTTCGCGACGAGACCGCTGTAGAGGCCGCCGTAGGCCTTGCACGCGGCGTCGCTGACGAACGGCACGGTCGCCTTGAGGAGGTAGCGCTGCTGGGAGCCGCCTTCCCGGTTGGCGCCCCATCCGGCGACGGTGAAGTCACCGGTGTTGTACTGCGTCGTGGTGGCGATCTTCAGGGTCGGCAGGTTGATGGGCTGGGCGAGCTTGATGAGCGCCCAGTCCTTGCCGGTGCCGTTGTAGCCGGGGGCGCGAAGCACCTTGGTGGACCGGACCTGGACCCGGCCGCTGCTGGACTGCAGGTCGACGACCCCCGCGGTGGCGGTGATGCCGGTGTTGTTGCCGGAACTGCCCACGCAGTGCGCGGCGGTGAGCACGATCTGCTGGGTGTAGAGCGCGCCGCCGCAGCCCATGGAGAGCCGGACCATGAACGGGAACTCGCCCTGCGCGGCCCGGGTCCCGCCGACGACGGGCGACGGGGCTGCCTGGGCGGCGGAGACGGGCTGGAGGCTGGCGATCGCGAGCGCGGCGGCGCCGAGGACCGCGCATCTCTTGAGGGCCGTGAGGAGTCTCTTCAACGTGATGCCTTCCGTGGGGGGTTGACTGGGGAGGTGCAACCGGAGCATCAGATTGACGAGCGCATGACAGCAGCAAGGCAAAAAGAACGTCCATGTGCTGGCATGGACTGGTCAAAATATTGCTGCTGGATTATGAGAACGCCGACAGTCTCCGCACAAGGGGCGGGAACCGGCCAGACCGGCCCGGCGATGAATCACCGGGCCGGTCCCCCAGGGTTCACGCGTTCCTGATGGCCGAGATGTCGAAGTTCAGCTTGATCTTGTCGGAGACCAGGACGCCGCCGGTCTCCAGTGCGGCGTTCCAGGTCAGACCCCACTCGGAGCGCAGGATCTGCGCCTTGCCCTCGAAGCCGACGCGCTCGTTGCCGAAGGGGTCCTTGGCGGCGCCGTTGAACTCGAGGTCGATGGCGAGCGGGCGGGTGGTGCCGAGGATCGTCAGGTCGCCGGTGATCCGGTAGTCGTCACCGCCCAGGGCCTCGACGCCGGTGGAGCGGAAGGTCATGTTCGGGAACTCGTCCGTCTTGAAGAAGTCCGCGCTCTTGAGGTGGCCGTCCCGGTCGGCGTTGCCGGTGTCGATGCTGTCCATCACGACGTCGAGGGAGGCCGTCGAGCGCGACGGATCGGTGCCGTCGAGGTGCAGCGTGCCGGTGAAGTCCTGGAAGCTGCCCTTGACGTTCGTGACCATGGCGTGCCGGGCGGTGAAGCCGATCGTCGAGTGTGCGGGGTCGATCGTGTAGTCGCCGGTCAGGGCGGCCGGCTCGGGGTTCACTGCGGCGTCGGTGGCGGCGGTCCGGTTGTCGGTGCGGCTGAAGATGCTCATGGTGTACGCCTCCCGTAGGTGAAGTTGAACGTTTAACTACTCCAACGCGACCCACCGTAGACCTATTCCGTTCAATGTTCAACATCTTCGGGAGGGGTTTCTCCGTCTCGCGCCCGCCACCCCTTCTCGTTCCACCGCTTGGCGCAATCCACGGCCCCTCGGGGCGTCACCGCCGGACGCGGTGCACGGCGGCCCCACGCCGGTCGGACCAGGGGTCGCGGACCCATCGCGGCCGGAGCGGCCACCCCCGGCCGGTGCCCGGTGCGGTGGCGGCGCTCCGCGAGACGGGGTTCCGTGTCAAGGGAGCGCATGGAGACAGACGAGACCACGGCGGACGCCCAGCGCAGGGGAGAGCGACTCGTGACACTCACCGGCTCCGGCTCGGCCTACGACCCACCGGCGGATCCCGCCCCGCGCCGCTCCACGGCCCCCGCCCCGGCCCGCGTGCACCAGTACGGTCCACCGCGACGCCTGGACCGGCGCGTGGCCCTGGTCACCGGCGCCTCCTCCGGCATCGGCGCGGCCACGGCACGGCGTTTCGCGATGGACGGCTGGCAGCTGCTCCTCAGCGGACGCGACCGGCGCCGCCTGGAGCAGACGGCGTCCGGAACCTCGGCCGTCGTACTGCCCGCCGACCTCGCCGCCCCGGACGGCCCACGCCTGCTGGCCCAGTCCGCGCTGCACACCACCGGCCGCATCGACGTCCTGGTCGCCGGGGCGGGCATGGGCTGGACCGGCCCCTTCACCGCCATGCCGCACACCGACATCGACCGGGTGCTGACCCTCGACCTGAACGCCACGCTGCACCTCGTGCGTGAGGTGCTGCCCTCCATGATCGCCGCCGGACGGGGCCGCGTGGTGCTGCTCGGCTCGGTCGCGGGCTGCGTGGGCCTGCGGGAAGAGGCGGTGTACTCCGCCGCCAAGGCAGGCCTCGCCGCCTTCGCCGAGGCCCTGCGCCAAGAGCTGCGCGGCACGGGCGTGGGCGTCACCCTCGTCGTGCCCGGAGCCGTCGACACGGCCTTCCACATCCGCCGCGGCAGGCCCGACCACGGCACCCGCAGCGGCCTCCTCTCGCCGGGCTGCGTGGCCGGCACGATCTGGGAGGCCGTCCGGCAGAACCGCGACGAGGCCTACGTCCCCACCTGGCTGACCCTCCCGGGCCGGGTCCGAGGCCTGGCACCGGGCCTGTACCGCCGCCTGCTCCATCGCTTCGGCTGAGCAGGCGCGTCCGCCGGGCCTCGGCGGCCGCCCCCCCCGTACGACCGTTCCCCCGTTCCGGTCACTCCGGCCTGATCCACCGTTCAGGTGACCGTCTCGCCGTGGTAGGGCATGGGCATGACTCCCCAGCGTCGCGTCTTCCCTCGCCGCACCGCCGGGGCCGCCGCCCTGCTCAGGCCCGGCCGCCGCGCCCTGCTGCTCGCAGCCGCGGCCCTCGCGGCGACCGGCGGCGCGGCGCCCTGTCGCCGGACCGCCGACGAGCCCGGTGACCCGTACGACACCCTCCGCCGCCGCTGGCTCGGCATCTCCCTCGGCACCGGCTACGACCCGACCGCCGACCCCTACGCCGCCCGGCTCGCCGAGACCGGCGCACTCGCCCGCGACCTGCACGCGAGCATGGCGCCGACGGCGAACTCCCTCTGGCCCGGCCATCCCTTCGACCCACCGGCCGGCATCACCCTCGGCTACGCCCGCCTGTGGACCATGACGCGGGCCTACGTCCAGCAGGGCACCGGCTCCACCGCCGACCCCGCCCTCCTCGCCGGCATCCTGCGCGGCCTCGACCACCTCTCCGCCACCGTCTACCACCCCTCCACCACCCCCTACGGCAACTGGTGGGAGTGGCAGATCGGCAGCCCTCGCCTGCTCACCGACATCACGGCCGCCCTGTACGAACAGCTGGGGGAGGCCCGCGTCCGTGCGGCCTGTGCCGCCGTCGACCACTTCGTCCCCGACTCGGTCCTCGGCGACTACAGCGGCACCTCCACCGGCGCCAACCGCGTCGACCTGTGCCGCTCCGTGGCCCTGCGCGGCGTCCTCGGCCGAGACCCCGCCAAGATCGCCCTCGCCCGGGACGCGCTCTCCCCGGTCTTCCCGTACGTCACCCGGGGCGACGGCCTCTACGCCGACGGCTCCTTCGTCCAGCACACCTGGGTCGCCTACTCGGGCACCTACGGCCAGGTCATGCTCGACGGCCTCGGCCGGCTCTTCGCCCTGCTCGCCGGATCCGCATGGGAGGTCACCGACCCGAACCGGCAGATCGTCCTCGACAGCGTCGAGCGGTCCTATGTGCCGCTCGTCCACGACGGACTGGTCATGGACAGCGTCAACGGCCGGGCCATCAGCCGCGGTCACCTCACCGCCGACGACCGCGAGATCCTTCGCAGCGACCACTACCACGGCCACCAGCTCATCGCCGCCATCGCCCTCCTCGCGGCCGGAGCGAGCCCCGCGGAACGGGACCGCTGGCACGCCCGCATCAAGGGCTGGATCGAACGGGACACCGTGAGCCCGATCCTGACGGCACCCCAGTTCGGCGTCGCCGACCTGGCCCGGCTGCACACCGTCGCCGCCTCACCCGCCCCGGCCGCGCCCGAACCCGCCGGGCACCATCTCTTCCCCGCCATGGACCGTGCCGTCCACCGCGGCCCCGGCTTCACCGTGAACATCGCCATGGCCAGCGACCGCATCGCCCACTACGAGTGCGGCAACGGCGAGAACCCCCGCGGCTGGCACACCGGCGCGGGCATGGTCAGCTGGTGGCCCGGCACGAGCGACCAGTACACGGACTGGTTCTGGCCGACCGTCGACTGGTACCGGCTGCCCGGCACCACCGTCTCCACCCGACGGCTCGCCGACCGCGAAGGCGGCGAATGGGGCACGGCCCGCCCGGACGCGCACTGGGTGGGCGGCACCACCGACGGCAGGTACGCGGCCCTCGGCCAGCACCTCAAGGGCCTCGGCTCCACCCTTCAGGCCCGCAAGTCCTGGTTCTGTGTCGAGGACGCGGTGATCTGCCTCGGTGCCGGGATCACCTGCTCCGACGGCGTCCCGGTCGAGACGATCGTCGACAACCGCAATCTCGGCGCGTCCTGCACCCCGCGCTTCGTCAAGGGCCCCCACTGGGCCCACCTGGAGGACCACGGCGGCTGGCTCCTGTTCGGCCGCGAGCCGAAGGCGCTGCGCGAGGACCGCACCGGCGCCTGGTCCGACATCAACACCGGCGGCACGCGGGAGCGGCGCACGCGCCGCTGGCAGACCCTGTGGCTCGACCACGGCACCGACCCCGAGGACGCCACGTACGCCTACGTCCTGATGCCCGGGGCGTCCCGCCGGGCGGTCGCCCGCCGGGCCGCCGACCGCCGCTGGATGTCGGTGCTCGCCAACGACGCCGGCCGCCAGGCCGTCACCGTGCCCTCACTCGGCTGCACGGCCGGGAACTTCTGGCGGGCCGGCACGGCGGGCCCCCTCACCGCCTCCGCCGCCGCGAGCGTGCTGACCGTGGTCCGGGGCCGCACCGCTACCCTCTGCGTGAGCGAACCGCCCCGCACCGGCGAGCCCCTGGAGATCGCCTGGGACCGCCCGGTCCGGCGGGTCGGCCGCGTGGACGAGACGGTCGAGGTGCTGTCCGCCGGCCGCGGCCTGCGCCTGCGCGTCACTCCGGGGGCGGCATGCGCCACACATCTCTGCGAGGTGACCCTCGCCTGACCGCTTTGTGCGACCCCTACAAGCGACACGCCCCCTGAGCAGTCAGAAAGGGTCAACCCCGTCCGGGTTCTGTTCAGGGGTACCAGGAAAACACGCCGGAGACTGTGAGGAGTCGACGGCCCGCATTCCGCGGTTGACTTCGTAAGGTCGCTACATGACCGTTTTGGATGAGGCGCCGGGTGAGCCGACCGACGCGCGCGGACGCGTGGCCGAACTGCACGAGATCCGTGCGCAGGCGGTGGCCGGACCGAGCGAGAAGGCGACCGCGGCGCAGCACGCCAAGGGCAAGCTGACCGCGCGGGAGCGGATCGAACTCCTCCTGGACCCGGAGTCCTTCCGGGAGGTCGAGCAGCTGCGCCGGCACCGGGCCACGGGCTTCGGCCTGGAGGCCAAGAAGCCCTACAGCGACGGTGTGATCACCGGCTGGGGCACGGTGGAGGGCCGCACGGTCTTCGTCTACGCGCACGACTTCCGCATCTTCGGCGGCGCCCTGGGCGAGGCCCACGCCACGAAGATCCACAAGATCATGGACATGGCCATCGCGGCCGGTGCCCCGCTGGTCTCGCTGAACGACGGCGCCGGCGCCCGGATCCAGGAGGGTGTCTCCGCCCTCGCCGGCTACGGCGGCATCTTCCAGCGCAACACCAAGGCCTCGGGCGTGATCCCGCAGATCTCGGTGATGCTCGGCCCGTGCGCCGGCGGTGCGGCCTACAGCCCCGCCCTCACCGACTTCGTGTTCATGGTCCGCGAGACCTCGCAGATGTTCATCACCGGCCCCGACGTCGTCAAGGCGGTCACGGGCGAGGAGATCACGCAGAACGGCCTGGGCGGCGCCGACGTCCACGCCGAGACCTCCGGTGTGTGCCACTTCGCCTACGACGACGAAGAGACCTGCATCGCCGAGGTCCGCTACCTGCTCTCCCTGCTCCCGCAGAACAACCGCGAGAACCCGCCCCGCTCGGAGTCCTCGGACGCGGCCGACCGCCGCTCGGACGTCCTCCTGGACCTGGTCCCGGCGGACGGCAACCGGCCGTACGACATGGCCAAGGTCATCGAGGAGATCGTCGACGACGGCGACTACCTGGAGGTCCACGAGCGCTGGGCCCGCAACATCATCTGCGCGCTGGGCCGGATGGACGGCCAGGTCGTCGGCATCGTGGCCAACCAGCCCCAGGCCCTGGCGGGCGTGCTGGACATCGAGGCCTCCGAGAAGGCGGCCCGCTTCGTTCAGATGTGCGACGCGTTCAACATCCCGATCATCACTCTTCTGGACGTCCCCGGCTTCCTCCCGGGCGTCGACCAGGAGCACGGTGGCATCATCCGCCACGGCGCGAAGCTCCTCTACGCCTACTGCAACGCGACCGTGCCGAGGATCTCGCTGATCCTGCGCAAGGCCTACGGAGGTGCGTACATCGTCATGGACAGCCAGTCCATCGGTGCCGACCTCACCTACGCCTGGCCCACGAACGAGATCGCCGTCATGGGCGCCGAGGGCGCCGCCAACGTCATCTTCCGCCGCCAGATCGCCGAGGCCGAGGACCCCGAGGCCATGCGGGCCCGCATGGTCAAGGAGTACAAGTCCGAGCTGATGCACCCCTACTACGCGGCCGAACGCGGTCTGGTCGACGACGTCATCGACCCCGCCGAGACCCGCGAGGTGCTGATCAAGTCCCTCGCCATGCTCCAGACCAAGCACGCGGACCTGCCGTCCCGCAAGCACGGCAACCCGCCGCAGTAACCCGGCGGACATCTTCCTCACGGAGACTGACACCCATGGAATCGCCTGACATCCGCGTCGAGAAGGGCCACGCCGAGCCCGAGGAGGTCGCCGCCATCACGGCCATCCTCCTGGCCCGCGCCGCCGCCCGCCCCACGGACCCGACCCCGACCCACCGCGGCCGCATCAAGGCAGGCTGGCGCCGCCTGGAACGCGAGCCCGGCTTCAGGGCCCCGCACAGCTGGCGCTGACCCACAGCTCGAAAAGAGGCCCCTCCTCACGGAGGGGCCTCTTTTCTGGCAGCGCCCAGGAATGCATGCCTCAGGGGCGCGGGGAACTGCGCGACAAGCCACACACCACCCGCACCCGGCACACAACAGCCCCCGGCAGCCCAGAGGCCGCCAGGGGCTGTCCCACAGCAGAAGAACTAACGCAGTCGTGCCATCAGAGCGTGCTCGACCAGCGTGATCAGAGCACTCTTCGCATCGGCCCGATGCCGCGCGTCCGTCGTGATGATCGGCGTGTCAGGCCCGATCTGCAGCGCCTCGCGCACCTCGTCCGGCGTGTACGGCTGCTGTCCGTCGAAGCCGTTGAGCGCGATGACGAACGGCAGACCCGAGTTCTCGAAGTAGTCGACGGCGGGGAAGCAGTCGGCGAGCCTCCTCGTGTCGACCAGCACGATCGCGCCGATGGCGCCGCGCACCAGGTCGTCCCACATGAACCAGAAGCGGTCCTGGCCCGGCGTACCGAAGAGGTACAGGATCAGGTCCTGGTCCAGGGTGATACGGCCGAAGTCCATGGCCACCGTGGTGGTGGTCTTGTCCCCGGTGTGGGTGAGGTCGTCGATACCCGCCGAAGCGGACGTCATGACGGCCTCGGTGCGCAGCGGGTTGATCTCCGAGACGGCACCCACGAACGTGGTCTTGCCCACGCCGAAGCCGCCAGCCACCACGATCTTCGCGGACGTGGTGGAGCGGGAAGGCCCTCCGCTAGAGCTTGCGAAGTCCACTGAGCACCCTTTCGAGCAGTGTCACGTCTGGCTGGCCGCCGGCGTTCTCGTCGCCGCCGGGCTGATGGATGGCGACCAGTCCCGCCTCCGCCAAGTCGGCGACGAGGATCCTGGCCACGCCGAGAGGGATCGTGAGGAGCGCCGAGATCTCGGCGACCGACTTGATTTCCCGGCAGAGGTTGCAGATCCGCTGATGCTCGGGCAACTGGCCCTGCATCTGGTGCGGCTGCGCAGTGGTGTGCACCAGCGCCTCGATGGCGAGCTGGTAGCGCGGGCGGGTCCGGCCGCCGGTCATGGCGTACGGACGCACCAGGGGGTTGTTCGACGCCCCGGCGGGCGCCGGCTCGGGGGTGCGGCGCTGCGGCTGCACGGGCTGGATACGCGGGGCCGGCGGCTGGTCGTACGGCGACGGGCCGGGGCCCTGCGGCGCGTACGGCTGCCGGTGGCTCGGTGCGGAGGGGAAGTTGTAACGGTTCGGGTTCTGACCACCGTCGCCCTGGCCCTGGGCAGGGCCGTACGACCAGTTGCCCGAAGACGAACCGCCTGGGGGTGTTGCCACTTTCTCCTCCTCCGACTGTGCCTGGCACCCATCGCTGTGGAGCCGCGTCCCGAAACCTTACGGCCCCGGGACGCCAAAACGCACCGTCCGTCTACTAGTTGAGCAGGCTCCCCTGGAGCTCTGCACGAAGGTCCGGTGTCAGGACCGTACCGGCTCGGTCCACCAGCAGCGCCATCTCGTACCCGATGAGGCCGATGTCCGCCTCGGGATGAGCGAGGACGGCCAGCGACGAACCGTCGGATACGGACATGATGAAGAGGAATCCCCGCTCCATCTCCACAACCGTCTGGTTCACCGCGCCTCCCTCGAAGATCCGGGAGGCGCCTGCCGTCAGAGACGTCAGACCGGAGGCGACGGCCGCGAGCTGGTCGGCGCGGTCGCGGGGGAAGCCTTCGGACATCGCCAGAAGGAGTCCGTCGGCGGAGACCACCACCGTGTGGGACACCCCCGGGGTGTTGTCCACGAAGTTGGTGATCAACCAGTTCAGGTTCTGTGCCGCCTGGCTCATCGGGCTCACACTAACGCTCCTGGTTGTAGGTGCTGTCAGGACCGAAGCCCTGGCCGTTCGTTTCACTGCCTGCGCTGCGTCCGCGCTGGACGCCTCGACGCAGGTTGCTCAGCCTGCCCCGGACGTCCTCCGGGGCGCGGGAGACCTGTGGGCCTCCCTGGGGGGTGCTTTCGGCGGCACCCTCGATCAGGTTCGCCTTGGGTACCCGCCTCGGCAGGCCGGAGGAGGTGACCCCGCCCGCCTTGGGCTTCCGGAGCTGCGAGGCCTGCTGCCACCGCTCGTCGTTGGCCGAGCGCCAGTCGTCGCCGTTGCTCTCCGGAGCGGAGGCCGGCGGCTCCTGGCTCACGTGCCGTGCGCCACCCGTACCGTTCGCACCGCTCGCGGCGGGCCCACGGCGGGGAAGCCCGGCGTCGGTCATCGTGTGAGCGGCAGAGGGGCCCGATCCCGGACGGTCGAAGCCTACGCGGTCCTGCTCACTTACGTCAGCGGCCTGCGCAGATTCCGTTTCCGGGGCTCCAGAAGGGTACTGGCTCGGGTAGCCGTTCTGGTAACCGTCCTGCTGCGGCCAGTCGTCCTGGTGACGTCGCTGCTCGAACGCGGCGAAACCGCCCGCGCCGCCCGCACCCTGCCCCGAGGGCTCCTCCTGGGCCGGCTCCGCATAGGAGGGCTCCGGGTAGCCGCCGTTCGGCGAGAAGGTGTCGTTCTGCGGCGCGTTGCCGTTCGGCGCGTAGTACTGCTCGCCGTAAGCAGACCGCTGCGGCTCCTCGTACGCCGTGTGCCGCTGCTCGTCGTACGACGGCTGCTGCTGCTCGTACGGCGCCTGGCGGTCGTACGCGGACGGCTGCTGCTCCGGGTAGCCGGTCTGGCCGGTGTCGTAGGCCTGGCCGCCCTCGTAGCCCTGCTGCCCGTTGTACTCGTCGCGGTAGCCGGTCGCCTGGGAGGGCTCCTGGCCGCTCTGCCCCGGCAGTTCGGGCTGCTCGTGCGACTGGGCCTCCAGAGCCGCCCGGCGCTCCTCGCGCATCAGGGAGCGGCCGACAGGGTCCAGCTCCCGTATGTCGTCGGGGACGTCGGAGTAGCGGCTGTCGTCGAAGCCGAGTTCCGCGGCCGTGCGCATGGGCTGCTGGTTGAAGTTCTCGCCGCCCCCGCCGAAGTTCTGCTCCGGGATGATCTGCGAGACGGTGAACTCGTCGCGGTCCACGTGCTGCTCGCCGCCACCACCGTGGGTGATCGCGTCGGGCAGCATGACCAGCGAGGTGGTTCCGGCCTGCTCGCCCGAAGGGCGCAGCTGGACGCGGATGCCGTGCCGGTCGGACAGCCGGCCGACCACGAACAGGCCCATGCGCTGCGAGATCGCGGCGTCCACGGTCGGCGGGTTGGCCAGCTTGTGGTTGATGTCCGCGAAGTCCTCGGCGGTCAGGCCGATGCCCTTGTCGTGGATCTCGATCATGACGCGGCCGTCGGGCAGACGGGTGGCGGTCACGCGGACCTTGGTCTGCGGGGAGGAGAACGTCGTCGCGTTCTCCAGCAGCTCGGCGAGCAGGTGCACGAGGTCGGTCACGGCGCGGCCGTGGATCTCGGCCTCCGGGACGCCGGAGAGCTCGATGCGCTCGTACTGCTCCACCTCGGAGGAGGCGGCGCGCAGCACGTCGACCAGCGGCACCGGCTGGTCCCAGCGGCGGCCGGGCTCCTCGCCGGCGAGGACCAGGAGGTTCTCGCCGTTGCGGCGCATACGGGTCGCGAGGTGGTCCAGGCGGAAGAGGTTCTCCAGCTGGTCCGGGTCGGCCTCGTTGTTCTCCAGGTCGGTGATCAGGGTCAGCTGGCCCTCGATCAGGGACTGGTTGCGGCGCGAGAGGTTGGTGAAGATCGCGTTGATGTTGCCCCGCAGCAGGGCCTGCTCGGCGGCGAGCCGGACCGCCTCGCGGTGCACCTGGTCGAAGGCCCGGGCGACCTCGCCGATCTCGTCCGTGGTGGCGATCGGGATGGCCGCGACACGGGTGTCGACCCGGCCCGGGTCGGTGCGGGAGAGCTGGTCGACCAGCATCGGCAGACGCTGCTCGGCGATGCCGAAGGCGGCGTTGCGCAGCTGGCGCATCGAGCGGCTCATCTGGCGGGCGACCGCACCGGCCAGGATGAAGGCCAGGAGCAGGGCGACCACGACGGCGGCACCGGTGATGTAGGCGTCACGCTGGGCGTCGTCGGCGATGTCGGACGCTTCGCTCACGGCCTTGTCGGCCATGTCCTGCTCGATCTTTTCGTACGCGTTGAACTTGAGCGTGTTGACCGCCCACCAGTTCTCGGCGGTGATGCCCTTCTGGGCGAGCGCGGCACGGGCGCTCGGGTCCGTGCTGGGCAGCGTCGCCACGGCCGAGATCATCGTCGTCGGGTTGGCCGGCGGCGGCACGTAGTCGGGGTTCTTCGCCTTGGCCTCCTGGGCCATCGCGGCACCGTCGGCCTTGATCTTGGCTTCCGCCGTCTTGAGCTTGGCCGCGTCCTGCTCGGTGCCACCGCCGATGTACTCCTGCACGGCGATGCGCTCGAGGTAGGCGTACGAGGACAGGGCGATGCGCTGGCTGGAGAGGTTGCCGTCGTCGGGGCCCGGCTTGACCAGGATGTGCATGCCGATGGACCGCTGGAGCGACAAGGCCGCCTTGGTCAGTTCGATGGCGTACACGGTCCGGCCGTAGCTGGTGATGTTGCCGGTGCCGAGGCCGAGCTCGTTGGCGAACTCCGTCAGCGGGTGGGCGACTTCGACGTAGCCCTCTTCGGTCTGCACGCCCTTGAGCTTGGAGGTGTAGGCGAGCTGGCGCAGGGTGGCCAGCTTCGGCTCCGCCTTGCGGAACAGGTCCAGCCGGCGCTCCAGACCGGGCTTGGCCGGCATGTTCTGCGCCGCGGCGTCGAACTCGTCGGCGGCCCGGTCGGTGAGATTGCGGGCGTCGACGACGGTCTTGTCGTCCTTGCCCTTGCCCTGCAGCAGCGGGGCGGCGGTGATGTCGCGCTCGTTGTAGAGGGCGTTGGCGTAGAGCAGCGAGGCGCGGACCAGGCGCGCGGTGTTCTCCGCGTCCTCGGCCTCCTGCCAGGTGTCGATCGAGCTCTTCACCTGGAAGCCGCCCATGACGAGGCCGACCACCACGGGTATGAGCAGGATCGCGTTCAGCCTGGTCGCCACCCGCCAGTTGCGCGGGGAGAAACGGCCGCCGCTCTCGGCGGGCGCGGCCGTCGGTTCCGAACCGGGCACGGGGGCGGGCGCCGCTGTGCGCGGCGGCGGGGTGAAGTTGCCCCGGGCCGACGGCTCGGGACTGTTCTTGCTTCGCCTCACTCGACCAACAACCTCTCGGCGGTCGGCACCAACGTTGTGCCGCAGTGTTCAGAGCCCAAGACGCCAGCGACGGACGAGGGCGTCATTGACTATTGGGCAGTTCAGGCATTCCAGCACGACGACCTGCGCTCTTCCAAACAGTCCCGAGGGCGGATTCCCGGTGATGTAAGCCCCAGATAAAACGGTCATAAAGAGCGAGCCCCGCCAAAAGGCGGGGCGATTGTGCGCGCAGCGAGACCGGATGTGCGCGACGCGTGGCCGTACCACCCGATTCCTCTGCCGAAACGTTATGAACACCTTGGCCGACCGTGTCAAAGGACACAGTCGGCTCCGGTGTATCTACGACAACTGCCGTATGGCACTCCTGAATTGGGTGCTACCTCAGCCGTGCCATCAGCGCGTGCTCGACCAGCGTGATCAGGGCACTCTTCGCATCGGACCGGTGCCGGGCGTCCGTCGTGATGATCGGGGTGTCGGGTCCGATCTGCAGCGCCTCGCGCACCTCTTCGGGCTGGTAGGGCTGCTGTCCGTCGAAGCCGTTCAGCGCGACGACGAACGGCAGGCCGCTGTTCTCGAAGTAGTCGACGGCCGGGAAGCAGTCGGCCAGGCGCCGGGTGTCCACGAGCACCACCGCGCCGATGGCGCCGCGCACCAGGTCGTCCCACATGAACCAGAAGCGGTCCTGACCGGGCGTACCGAAGAGGTACAGGATCAGGTCCTGGTCCAGGGTGATACGGCCGAAGTCCATGGCCACCGTGGTGGTGGTCTTGTCCCCGGTGTGGGTGAGGTCGTCGATACCCGCCGAAGCGGACGTCATGACGGCCTCGGTGCGCAGCGGGTTGATCTCCGAGACGGCACCCACGAACGTGGTCTTGCCGACGCCGAAGCCGCCGGCCACCACTATCTTCGCGGAGGTGGTGGACCGTCCCGCGTCAGAGCTTGCGAAGTCCACTGAGCACCCTTTCGAGCAGTGTCACGTCCGGCGCGCCGGTGGCGTCGTCGCCGCCCGGCTGGTGGATCGCGACGAGACCGGCCTCGGCGAGGTCCGCGACCAGGATCCGGGCCACGCCCAGCGGCATGTTGAGCAGCGCCGACACCTCGGCCACCGACTTGACCTCACGGCACAGGTGGCAGATCCGCTGGTGCTCGGGGAGCAGCCCCATGAGCGCGGCGGGGTCCGCTGTCGTACTGATCAGTGCCTCGATCGCCAGCTGGTAGCGCGGCCGGGTCCGGCCGCCGGTCATGGCGTACGGCCGGACCAGCGGCTGGTCGCCCTCGTCCTCGTACGGCTCCGCGTACGGATCATGAGAGGCGGTGGGCGGGGTCATGGGTCCTCCGGGCGGGACAGCAAGTCGGTCAGCAAGCCGTCTGACGGGGCCTGTGTGGGGTGTGTGGCGGCCGGACGGTGATGTGGTGAGACGGGTGGTGCCGGGGCCGATCAGTGGAGCAGACTGCCTTGAAGCTCAGCCCTGAGGTCGGGGGTGAGGACCGCGCCCGCGCGGTCGACCAGGAGCGCCATCTCGTAGCCGACGAGGCCGATGTCGCACTCGGGGTGGGCGAGTACCGCGAGGGACGAGCCGTCCGAGACGGACATCAGGAAGAGGAACCCCCGCTCCATCTCCACGACCGTCTGCGCGACCTCACCGCCCTCGAAGATCCGGGAGGCGCCTGCCGTCAGGGACGTCAGGCCGGAGGCGACGGCCGCGAGCTGGTCGGCGCGGTCGCGCGGAAAGCCCTCCGACAGCGCCAGGAGGAGACCGTCGGCGGACACGACGACGGTGTGGGACACCCCGGGGGTGTTGTCCACGAAGTTGGTGATCAACCAGTTGAGATTCTGTGCCGCCTGGCTCATCGGACTCAACTAACGCTCCTGCTGGTGAGTGGGCCGTGGGTGGCTGCCGGTCTGGGTGGACCCGGCCTGACGACCCTGTGCGATTCCCCGACGGAGATTGGTCAGCCGGCCGCGCACGTCATCGGGCGCACGCGAGATCTGCGGACCGCTCTGGTGGGTCTGCTGCTGCGCCGTGCCCGGGACGAGGTTGGCCCGGGGCACCCGGCGCGGCAGGCCGGAGGTGGTGACACCACCCGCGGCGGGCTGGCGGACGCGCTCGGCCTGGCGGACGAGGTCGTCGTTCGGCGAGGTGCGCCAGCCGGCGGGTGCGGACCGCTGAGGATCGGTGGATCCCTGCGGTTGCTGCGGGGCCGCCGGGGCGGAGCCGTTGTTCTGCGGCTGCTCCTCCTGCTGGCCGTGGAACCAGTTGGTCTCCAGCGTGTCGTACAGCGGCGTACGACCGTCGCCCGGGCCGGACGCCGGCGGCAGGGCCTCGGGCTCCTGCCGGACCGGCCGGGCCTGCGGGGCGGGCGGACGCGGGGCACCGAAGTCGGCCGGACCCCGGCCGCCACCTGCCTGCGGCCGCTCGAACCGGCCCGTGCCCGCGGGGTCGGCCGGTGTGGCCGGAGCCGGGAGGGTGGGCCGCCCGGAGCCGTTGTCCTGGCGCGGTGCCGGGTACTGGCTGCCGTTGTCCTGGCGGGGCGCGGGGTACTGGCCCGTGGAGCCGTTGTCCTGGTGCGGTGCCGGGTACTGGCTGCCGTTGTCCTGGCGGGGGGCCGGGTACTGACCGGTCGAGCCGTTGTCGTAGGACTGCGGTGCCGGGTACTGGCTGCCGTTGTCCTGGCGGGGCGCCGGGTACTGGCCCGTCGAGCCGTTGTCGTAGGACTGCGGTGCCGGGTACTGGCCCGACGCGGACGAGGTGTCGCGGTGGCCGCCGGGGGTGCCGAAGACGTCCGGGCGGACGAACTGGCCCTGGCCCTGCGAGGTGTTCGCGCCGGGGCCGAACGGGTCCGCCTGCTGGGGAGCGCCGAAGTCGGCCGGGGAGCCGAGGCCCTGCCGGTCGTCGTCGCGCGGCACGGCCGGCATCTCGGCCGTCGTGCCCGGTCCCTGCCGGTCGTCGGCGCGCGGCAGCGAAGACGTGCGGGAGAGGTCCGGCTCCTCGTGCCCGCGCGGAGCGTCGAGCGAGGCGCGCGGCGCCGGCGGCTGGGCGTTCTCGTCGCTCCAGCTGGGCACGCGCGGCTGCGTGTCACCGCCGGGCAGCTCGGCCCGCGGTCCGCCGCGCGGCGGCAACTGCGGCCTGCGGCCCGCGCCCTGCTCGGAGTCGCCGCCCTGCTTCTTGCGGCTCCGGCCTCCACCGAAGGCGTCCTGTCCCTGGGGCCCGTTGGTGCCCGCCGCCTGCAGACCCTGCGGGGCACCCGGCGCCTGCTGGCCGAACCCGGCGCCCGCGGGAGCGGGACGGCCCTGCGAGGGACCACCCTGCTCGAACGACGAGGCCCCGGGACCCTGCGGTCCGCGCGCTCCACCGGGCGTTCCCGGACGGCCACCGTCCGCGTCACGTCCGGGCAGCGCGGCCCGCGGGCCCTGACCGGAGGCGAGCCGGCCGCCGCCGGACGTACCGCCGCCGAAGGCACCGCCGCCGAAGGCCCCGCCGGACGCACCGGCGCCGAGGGCACCGCCGCCCTGGCCGGCCCCGGCGGAACGCCGGGCCGCGGCCGCACCGGCGGCGGCCTGCGCGGCGGCCGGACCGCCGCCGGCCGACGGCTGACCGGGCTGCTTGGGCTGGGGCTTCCTGCCGCCCTGGGCGACATCGACGGGCAGCATGACCAGCGCGGTCGTACCACCGGAGTCGGACGGGCGCAGCTGTATGCGGATGCCGTGGCGCTGCGACAGCCGGCCGACCACGAAGAGGCCCATGCGCCGGGAGACGGAGACGTCCACCGTCGGGGGAGAGGCGAGCCGCTCGTTGATCGCGGCCAGGTCCTCCGGCGACAGACCGATTCCGGTGTCGTGGATCTCGATCAGCACCCGGCCGTCGGGCAGCGCGTGACCGGTGACCTTGACCTTGGTCTGCGGCGAGGAGAAGGAGGTCGCGTTCTCGAGCAGCTCGGCGAGCAGGTGCACGAGGTCGTTGACCACGCGGCCGGCCACCTCGGTGGTCGGCACCGAGGCCAGCTCGATGCGCTCGTACTGCTCCACCTCGGACGCGGCGGCGCGGAGCACGTCGACCAGCGGGACCGGACGGGTCCAGCGGCGGCCGGGCTCCTCACCCGCGAGGACGAGGAGGTTCTCACCGTTACGGCGCATACGCGTGGCGAGGTGGTCGAGCTTGAACAGCGAGGACAGCTGGTCCGGGTCGGCCTCGCGGGACTCCAGCTCGGAGATCAGCGACAGCTGGCGCTGGATCAGACCCTGGGAGCGGCGCGAGAGGTTGGTGAACATCGCGTTGACGTTGCCCCGCAGCAGGGCCTGCTCGGCGGCGAGGCGGACCGCCTCGCGGTGCACGTCGTCGAAGGCCGCGGCCACCCGGCCGATCTCGTCCCGGGAGTGCACACCGACGGACTCCACGGACGTGTCGACGTCCTGCGGGTCGGACTCGGACAGCTGCTTGACCAGCTCGGGCAGACGGTCGGAGGCGACCTTGGTGGCCGTGTCCTCCAGGCGGCGCAGCGAGCGGATCATGGACCGCGCCACGACGAAGGCGCCGACCAGCGACACACCGAGCACGATCAGGATCAGGGCACCGGAGATGATCGCGTCGCGCTCGGTGGCGCTGCGCAGCTCGCGGGCCTTCTGTTCCATCTCCTCGAGCAGCGTGTGCTCGATGTTCTTCATCTGCTGGATCTTGGTGGAGCTGTCGTCCAGCCAGTCGCGGTAGGACCGCTTGTCCTGCTGGGCGAGACCGCTCGCGGAGACCAGGGCGCGACCCGCGTAGGTGTCGGTCGCCTTGATCGTGGAGTTGCCGCCGTCCTCGATCGGCTTCAGCAGCTCGGCGGCGGCGTCCTCGCCGTAGATGCTCTTGAAGCTTCGGATCTCGGAGTTCTGGCTCTCCAGGGCGGACTCGGCGTAGAGCCGGTCGTTGGGCGAGAGCTTGCCGGTCGTGGTGTTGCTCGCGGGCAGTGCCGCCGCGAGGGCCGCGCGCTGGATCGAGGAGTACTCCTTGGCGGAGGAGAACGCCGCGAGCGCACGCGTGCGCTGGATCATGTCCGGGTTGCTGGTCGCCTCGGCCATGTCCTGGGAGAGGTCGATCAGGTTCTCGATCAGACGGTGGTACGCCTCGATCGTCTGCGTGGAGTTGCCCTCGGAGGCGTAGGCGCCCTTGCGGATCTGCTCCAGGTCGCCGAGCTCGCCGGCGAGCTGGACGAGGTACTCGCGGACGCCCTTGAGGTTGCCGTCCTTGCTGGCGCCGTCGATCTCCTCGGAACTGTCGAGGAAGTTCTTCCTCGCCCGGTCGGTCTTCTCGCGAAGTCCCTTGACCGTGAAGTCGGTCGCCTTGCCGCCGTGCGCCAGCGGGCCGGCCGACTGGTCGCGCTCCTCCTGGAGAGCGGCCGACAGCTCGGTGGCCTGCTTGGTCATGTCCGTCAGCAGCTTCATGTTGTCCAGCTGCTGGATGTCGTCCATGGACTGGTCGATACGCAGCGCGCCCAGCGAGGTGGCCGCGACCACCGGGAGGGCGAGCAGCGACACCAGTCGCGTGGAGATGCGCCAGTTGCGCAGGGCTATTCGCGACCCCGGGCCGGTGGGGCCCGTCGGCGGCTTCAGCGCCGGGGAGGAACCCGCGGCCCCCGACGGGGCCGGCGTGCCGGCACGCGCGGAGCGTTCACCGCCGTTACCGGCCGGGCCCTGGTTCTGGGCGTGCTGGGGCGCGGGGCCGCCTTTCACGGGGCCAGTCCCGCCGTGCGGCTCCGGCTCCGCCGAAGCGCTGCCATCCCTCTTGAAACGTCCCTGCACTAGCGTCGCAACCTCTGGACCAGGCACCCCGTCGCCTGAACGGCGGGGCACGGTGTCGGCGTTCTGGGGACGCCCTGAAAAACGCCCCCGTGGTGGTCGTGAGTGACCGGCGCTGGCTTCCCCTTCTCACCGCCACTCGGCGCGTCTGTGCGCCCCCTGTGCGCCGGCTCGATCCTGCGGCGGTCCGTGAGATTCCAGCACAGCACAGGATCTCCAACAAGGCCCGTAGGCCGAGCCGTGATGTAGGTGACACCATGTGAGTGGTGGATCACCGGTCGTAGAAAGAGAGTTCGTCCATTTCGGGCATAAACCCGCGAGTCGATGAGCCCCGTCGGGTGTCCCAGTCGCCATGATCAGCAGCGGAATGATGGCTTCAGTAGGTCAATGTCCGTTTCGTTGGGGTGAAGCGCAAGTCCGGATTGACCGATTCGCCCTCTGATTCGTGAGAAAACTCACATGCCGATCATGACCCCCGTGCGGCGGGGCCGGGGAATCGCATGTTTAGCCTGACGCTTTACAGCGATGGCACAACCGACAACCCGCGCCCGTACGGGGGTTCACACACCCTCGGGGCGCCCGTCACAGGACAGGGTCAAGTAAACAGTGAAGACGACGACGATGTTCCACAAGATCGCCAACCCGCGACGCACGACGCTGGCACACCTGGACGACGCCGACGAACTGCAGACGCCGGAGCAGCCGGAGCACCCCGTCGAACTGCCGGCCCAGACCGCAAACCCCAAGCGCACCATCCTCATGGAGATCCCCGTCGCGGCCGCCGCGGCCGCGGAGTGACACCAGCCAGTACGTGTGCCGGCCGCCGGATGCTCACGGCGACGGGACCGGATTCCCGAGGGGCGCCCCATGACAGGGCGCCCCTTCGTGCGTGACGGGGCGCCTAACCCGTACACGGCGGGGCGCCCCGGCTTAATGCGCGGGGCGGGGTCACCTCCCCGCGTTAGCCTGGACCGTCAGACTCCAGCCGCTTCAGTCAAGGGGCCAAGCAACCCGTGCGCATCGCCAGGTTCTCCATCGACGGGAACGTCGCCTTCGGCGCCATCGAGGGCGACAAGCAGGACGAACTCGTCCTGAACATCATCAAGGGCATCCCGTTCGCGGACTTCGAGCTCTCCGGCACGAAGGTGCCCGTGAGCAAGGTCAGGCTGCTGCCGCCGGTGCTCCCCAACAAGGTCGTGGCCTTCGGCCGCAACTACGCGGAGCACGCGCGCGAGCTGGGCAACGAGGTCCCCGACGCCCCCTTCGCCTTCTTCAAGCCGTCCACCTCGGTGATCGGCCCCGGTGACGAGATCCAGTACCCCTCCTTCTCCGAGGAGGTGCACCACGAGGCCGAGCTGGCCGTGGTCATCGGCCGGATGTGCCGCGAGGTCCCACGCGAACGCGTCAAGGACGTGATCTTCGGCTACACCTGCGCCAACGACATCACCGCCCGTGACGTGCAGAAGCGCGAGAAGCAGTGGGCCCGGGCCAAGGGCTTCGACACCTCCTGCCCGCTCGGCCCCTGGGTGGAGACGGACCTGGACGCGAGCGACCTCACCATCCAGCTCACGGTGAACGGCCAGCAGCGCCAGCTCGGCCGCACCAGCGAGATGATCCACTCCATCGAGGACCTGATCGTCAACATCTCCGAGGCCATGACACTGCTCCCCGGCGACGTCATCCTCACCGGCACCCCGGCTGGGGTCGGCCCCCTGAACGTCGGCGACGAGGTCGCCGTCACCATCGAAGGCATCGGCACTCTCACCAACAAGGTTGTCAAGCGTGGCTAGCGCATCCGGTACCCCCGTACGCGTCCGTTTCTGTCCCTCGCCCACCGGTAACCCCCATGTGGGCCTGGTCCGCACCGCCCTGTTCAACTGGGCGTTCGCCAAGCACCACCAGGGCACCCTGGTCTTCCGCATCGAGGACACCGACGCCGCCCGCGACTCCGAGGAGTCGTACACCCAGCTGCTCGACTCGATGCGCTGGCTGGGCTTCGACTGGGACGAGGGCCCCGAGGTCGGCGGCCCGCACGCGCCGTACCGCCAGTCGCAGCGCATGGACCTCTACAAGGACGTCGCGCAGAAGCTGCTCGACGCCGGCCACGCCTACCGCTGCTACTGCTCCCAGGACGAGCTGGACACCCGCCGGGAGGCAGCCCGCGCCGCCGGCAAGCCCTCCGGCTACGACGGCCACTGCCGTGAGCTGACCGCCGCCCAGGTCGAGGAGTACCAGGCCCAGGGCCGCGAGCCGATCGTCCGCTTCCGGATGCCCGACGAGACGATCACCTTCACCGACCTGGTCCGCGGCGAGCTGACCTTCACCCCGGAGAACGTTCCGGACTACGGCATCGTCCGCGCCAACGGAGCCCCGCTGTACACGCTGGTCAACCCGGTCGACGACGCCCTGATGGAGATCACTCACGTCCTGCGCGGCGAGGACCTGCTCTCCTCCACCCCCCGCCAGATCGCCCTGTACAAGGCGCTGATCGAGCTGGGCATCGCCAAGGAGATCCCGTCCTTCGGCCACCTGCCGTACGTGATGGGCGAGGGCAACAAGAAGCTCTCCAAGCGCGACCCCCAGTCCTCCCTCAACCTCTACCGGGAGCGCGGCTTCCTCCCCGAGGGCCTGCTCAACTACCTCTCCCTGCTCGGCTGGTCCCTCTCGGCCGACCAGGACGTCTTCTCGATCGACGAGATGACCGCGGCGTTCGAGATCTCCGACGTGCAGCCCAACCCGGCCCGCTTCGACCTGAAGAAGTGCGAGGCGATCAACGGCGACCACATCCGCCTGCTGGACGTGAAGGACTTCACCGAGCGCTGCCGCCCCTGGCTCCAGGCCCCGTTCGCCCCCTGGGCCCCGGAGGCCTTCGACGAGGCCAAGTGGCAGGCCATCGCGCCGCACGCGCAGACCCGCCTCAAGGTCCTCTCCGAGATCACCGACAACGTCGACTTCCTGTTCCTGCCGGAGCCGGCCGAGGACGAGGCCTCCTGGACCAAGGCCATGAAGGAGGGCTCGGACGCCCTGCTGCGCACGGCCCGCGAGAAGCTCGAGGCCGCCGACTGGACCTCCGCCGAGTCGCTCAAGGAGGCCGTCCTGGCCGCCGGTGAGGCCCACGGCCTCAAGCTCGGCAAGGCCCAGGCCCCCGTCCGCGTCGCCGTGACGGGCCGCACGGTCGGCCTGCCGCTGTTCGAGTCCCTGGAGGTCCTGGGCAAGGAGACCACCCTGGCCCGGATCGACGCGGCGCTGGCGAAGCTGGCCGCATAACGCGAAGCACCACATGGTGAGGGCGGCGTCCGGTTTCCGGCGCCGCCCTCACCATGTCCGCCCAGCCGTCACCCGGAGTTCACCCTTCCAGCCAACTCCCGTCTCAAGAGCGGACGTTGGATGCCCCTGTGTGCACGGTGCGCGTGTGCGCCCAGGTGCAGGGGGAGAGAGCATGATCCGTTCACGAAGACTCGTCCACGCGGCGCTCGGCGGGGCGATGGCGCTGTCCTGCACGGTGCTGACCACACCCGCACAGGCGGCGCCCGCAGTCGACGAACCGACCGGCACGGTGCGGCTGGCCACCGAGAAGCGTGTGACCGTCGACTACCCCTGGGCCGGCGCGTCCGGCTTCCAGTACCGGCCGGGCACCACCTCGGTCACCACCGTGGACTACCCCGACACCGTCCCGCCCGCCCACGCGGGCCCCGACGACCTGGCCACCGGAACCGACGTGGTGAACACCCGTGACGGCCAGAGAGTGGTCCAGAAGCACCGCTCCACGGGCGTCACCGTCACCGTCACGATCCCCACCGGCCAGGCCTACCGGGCCGCCGTCGGCTGGAGCGTGCTGACCATGGACGGCACCGGCGCCCTGCACGTGCTGCGCACCGTCGACGGCACCCTCACCGTCGACACCCCGGTCACCGGTTTCCCCGCGGGCGCCCGGCCCGTCCTCTACCGCACCGGCGGCTCGGCCACCCGCCTCGCGATCGTCTACGCGCTGGACGGCAAGACGTCCGTGGGTCTGGTCGACCTCTCCGACGGCACGTTCCGCACCTACGTCACCGGTGACACCGCCACCCCCCAGATCGCCTTCAACGACCGCTGGCTCGTCGCCGACTGGAAGGCGATCCGGGTGGCCGCCGCACCGGGCACCGAGCCCACCGCCCTGACCAGCACGGACGCCCAACTCGAAGCCGTCGTCGGGGACCAGCTCCTGATCGGCAACCCGACCTTCGTGCTGGGGGGCACCGAGGCCGCGCTGACCGCCCGCTCCCTGGTCACCGGCGCCTCGGCCACCGTGCTCCCCTCGTCGTTCGGCGGCATCGGCCCGACCCCGGACGGCGGTGCCTTGGCCACCGCGGGCCCCTCCAGCCTCGACTGGAACATCCACCGCATCACCCCCGACCGCAGCGGCGGCCTCACCACCGCCGAGGTGGCCCAGGTCCCCGCCGCCGCGACCGCAGTACAAGGGCTGGCCGTCGCCGGCGGCGGGTCCCCGCCGCCGCGACCGCAGTACAAGGGCTGGCCGTCGCCGGCGGCGAGTTGTTCCTCTACGGAGCGACGCCCGGCGCCTCGCTGCGCTACAGCAGCTTCCAGCTGGACGCCGCCGGCCGGCCCACCGGCCCCCAGACGCGCCGCAGCCCCGCTCTGAGCGCGCCGACCTGCCTCACCGGAGACGCCGCCTGCCCCCAGCTGGAGGCCCTCGGCGACGGCCGCGTCAGCCACCTGTGGACCAGCGAGGCGGGCCAGGAATCCGTCAGCACCGTAGGCCTCGACACCACCACCGTCCTCAGCGCGCCCACGGACGGTGACTCCCGCGGTCGCATCGGCGGCGGCACCGGCAGGTACGTGCTCTACAGCGGCGGCTCCGGCAAGCAGCGGATCGTCGACTTCCCGCGCGCCGCGACCACGGGCGAGACCACTCTCACCCGCGAGCGCAGCGCCTCCGCGGTGTGGGGGCAGACCCTGTGGGCCCCGGGCAGCGCCCAGGGCCAGGTCACCGGCCGCAACCTCAAGACCGGCACGACCACCACCGTCGCCACCGGAGCCCCCTGCACCCCCACCGACATCCAGGCCGTCAACACCTGGCTCTACTGGTCCTGCGGCACCTCGGCCGGCGTCTACGACCGGGCCGCCGACCGCAGGATCACGGTCCCGGCCGACCTCGGCCCGGCCCGCCTCGCCGACGGCTTCCTGCTCCGCGAGAACCGCACCACCCACGAACTGCTGCTGACCGACTTCCACACGGGTACGGCCACCACCCGCACCCTGGTCAAGCTGCCCGCCACGGACCAGAACACCGGCGGCGGCAACGGCCGCTGGGCGGTCGACCGCTTCGGCGGCCACGTCGCCTACCTCAACGGCACGTACGGCGAGGTCTCGATCGTCCCGAGCGGCGTCCCCACCTCGCCCCTGGCGCAGATGGAAGCCCAGGTCTACTCGCCGTCCGTGATCGGCAAGTCCTTCCCCTGGGCGCCGGTCTGGCAGCTGAACAAGCCCTCCACCTGGACCCTGACCCTCACCAACGCCTTCGGCACGACCGTCCGCACCCTGAGCGGCGCTTCCACCGGAGCCGCCGTACGCCCGGCCTGGGACGGCACCACCGACAGCGGCGGCGCCACGGGCGGCGCGTACACCTGGAAACTCACCGCCCACCCCCGCGACGACCAGGGTCCGGACCTCACCCTCACCGGCACCATGACCCTGGGCTGAGCACGGGACGTGGTGGGTACGGTCGGAACATGAGCATCCAAGCCGTGGTCTGGGACGTCGACGACACCCTCTTCGACTACACCACCGCCGACCGCCTCGGCATGCGCGCCCACCTCACAGCGGAGGGCCTGCTCGACGGCTACGACAGCGTCGAGCAGGCCATCGACCACTGGCGGAAGATCACCGACCTGCAGTGGGCCCGTTTCTCGGCCGGCGAGGCCACCTTCGAGGAGCAGCGGCGCGACCGCGTACGGGTGTTCCTGGACCGGGACCTCACCGACGCCGAGGCCGACGCGTGGTTCCAGCGGTACATCACCCACTACGAGGCGGTCTGGGCCCTCTTCCCGGACGTACTGCCCGTCCTCGACGCCCTTTCCACGAGCCACCGGCACGCCGTGCTCTCCAACTCCAGCCTCCACGTCCAGGACCGCAAGCTGCGCGCCCTCGGCGTCCACGATCGCTTCGAGACCATCCTGTGCGCGGCCGAGCTCGGCGTCTCCAAGCCCGAGGCCGGGGCGTTCCTCGCGGCCTGCGATGTCCTCGGTCTGCCGCCGCACCAGGTCGCCTACGTCGGCGACCACCCGGAGATCGACGGACGGGGCGCCGCCGACGCGGGACTGCTGTCGGTGTGGATCGACCGCGGTGGCCTGTACGCCACGATCGACCCGCCCGTCGGGCCGCACCGCATCGCGTCCCTGGGCGAACTGCCGTCCCTGCTCGGCCCGGATAGTCGTTTTGGAGCCCCGTCCACCTTCGGGTAATGTTCTTCCTGCGCCGCGGGGAACGGGCCGGAAGGCCGGAATCCCAGGCGCACAGCTAGAACACAGACCTTCCAGGTCTTGCGTTCCAGTGGCCTATGGTGTAATTGGCAGCACGACTGATTCTGGTTCAGTTAGTCTTGGTTCGAGTCCAGGTAGGCCAGCTCGCAGAGCTCATCTGCATCGCCCCCGTTGTGTAGCGGCCTAGCACGCTGCCCTCTCAAGGCAGTAGCGCCGGTTCGAATCCGGTCGGGGGTACTGGTTCCGAAGATCGGCAGATCGACGATCATCTCGGGACTGCTAGGGCCCCCGTTGTGTAGCGGCCTAGCACGCCGCCCTCTCAAGGCGGTAGCGCCGGTTCGAATCCGGTCGGGGGTACTGACTGGTCTAAACCACATTGGTCTATGGTGTAATTGGCAGCACGACTGATTCTGGTTCAGTTAGTCTTGGTTCGAGTCCAGGTAGACCAGCTCGGACCTGCGGAAACGCAGGCTCCACGCCCCCGTTGTGTAGCGGCCTAGCACGCCGCCCTCTCAAGGCGGTAGCGCCGGTTCGAATCCGGTCGGGGGTACATCAACGAGAGGCCCTCCACTTCGGTGGAGGGCCTCTTTGGTCTTTGGGGGCGCGGGGAACTGCGCGAACAACCACCGACGGCCCGCACTTGACGACGAAACCGTCCCTGTCATGGCGCCGAGTCGGGGAAAACCTGCCGCGGCGTTGAGGCGAGCTCTCCCCGAAACACCTGGTCGCTTCAGCCGGTGCGCCGCAACGCCTCGGACAGACGCCCCGCGGCGTCGATCACAGCCTGCGCATGCATACGGCCGGGATGCCGAGTCAGCCGCTCGATCGGCCCGGACACGGACACCGCGGCCACCACCCGGTTCGACGGTCCCCGCACCGGCGCGGACACGGACGCGACGCCCGGCTCCCGCTCGCCGATCGACTGGGCCCAGCCCCGCCGCCGCACACCCGACAGGGCCGTCGCCGTGAAGCGCGCACCCTGCAGGCCGCGGTGCAGCCGCTCCGGCTCCTCCCAGGCCATCAGGATCTGCGCCGAGGAGCCGGCCTTCATCGTGAGCGTGGAACCGACCGGGACCGTGTCCCGAAGGCCGGACAGGCGCTCCGCCGCGGCGACACAGATGCGCATGTCGCCCTGGCGGCGATAGAGCTGCGCGCTCTCGCCCGTGATGTCCCGAAGATGGGTGAGCACCGGTCCCGCGGTGGCGAGGAGACGGTCCTCACCCGCGGCCGCGGCAAGCTCGGCCAGGCGAGGGCCGAGAATGAAACGACCCTGCATGTCGCGCGCCACCATGCGGTGGTGTTCCAGGGCCACGGCCAGGCGGTGGGCCGTGGGTCGTGCCAGTCCGGTGGCGCCGACCAATCCCGCGAGGGTGGCCGGACCGGACTCCAGAGCGCTCAGGACGAGGGCCGCCTTGTCCAGAACGCCGACGCCGCTACTGTTGTCCATGAAACGATACTCGCGTCTCACTCTGTGAAACGCAAGTTCAATTTTCCGTGGAACGCGCCACCCTGGAATCACGAAGTCACAACGGCCCGTGACGTAAGGGCCTGGCGGTGTGTGCCCGGAATCAGGGGTACGGGCACTGCCTCCTCAAGATCTCTAGTTGGGTCGGCGGACCGTCGCCGACCGGAGGGAACAGCGATGGGTAGGACACTCGCGGAGAAAGTCTGGGACGACCATGTCGTCCGGCGCGCGGAGGGCGAGCCCGACCTTCTCTTCATCGATCTGCACCTGCTGCACGAGGTGACCAGCCCGCAGGCCTTCGACGGTCTGCGCAAGAGCGGCCGCACGGTGCGGCGTCTGGACCTCACCATCGCGACCGAGGACCACAACACCCCGACCCTGGACATCGACAAGCCGATCGCGGACCCGGTCTCGCGGGTGCAGCTGGAGACGCTGCGCAAGAACGCCGCCGACTTCGGGGTGCGTCTGCACCCGCTGGGCGACGTCGAGCAGGGTGTCGTGCACGTCGTGGGTCCGCAGCTGGGCCTGACCCAGCCGGGCACCACGGTGGTGTGCGGTGACTCCCACACCTCCACGCACGGCGCGTTCGGTGCGCTGGCGTTCGGCATCGGCACCTCCCAGGTGGAGCACGTGCTGGCCACCCAGACGCTGCCGATGTCCCGGCCGAAGACCATGGCGATCACGGTCAACGGCGAACTGCCCGAGGGTGTCACCGCCAAGGACCTGATCCTGGCGATCATCGCGAGGATCGGCACCGGCGGCGGCCAGGGCTACGTCCTGGAGTACCGCGGCGAGGCCATCGAGAAGCTGTCGATGGAAGCCCGCATGACCATCTGCAACATGTCGATCGAGGCCGGCGCCCGCGCGGGCATGATCGCCCCGGACGAGACCACGTTCGCCTACCTCCAGGGCCGCCCGCACGCCCCCGAGGGCGCCGACTGGGACGCGGCGGTGGAGTACTGGAAGACGCTGCGCACGGACGAGGACGCGGTGTTCGACGCCGAGGTGGTCATCGAGGCCGCCGAACTGTCGCCGTTCGTCACCTGGGGCACCAACCCCGGGCAGGGTGCACCGCTTTCGGCGTCCGTCCCCGACCCTGCTTCGTACGAAGACGCATCGGAGCGCTACGCCGCCGAAAAGGCCCTGGAGTACATGGGGTTGGAGGCCGGGCAGCCGCTGCGCTCCATCAACGTCGACACCGTCTTCGTAGGCTCGTGCACCAACGGCCGCATCGAGGACCTGCGGGCGGCGGCCGAGCTGCTGAAGGGCCGCAAAGTCGCCGACGGCGTACGGATGCTGGTCGTGCCGGGCTCGGCGCGGGTGGGTCTGCAGGCCGTCTCCGAGGGCCTGGACGTGGTGTTCAAGGACGCCGGCGCCGAATGGCGGCACGCGGGCTGCTCGATGTGCCTGGGCATGAACCCCGACCAGCTCGCCCCCGGTGAGCGCTCGGCGTCCACCTCCAACCGCAACTTCGAGGGCCGGCAGGGCAAGGGCGGACGCACCCACCTGGTCTCCCCGCAGGTCGCGGCCGCCACCGCCGTCCTGGGTCACCTGGCCTCCCCGGCCGACCTGTCCGACACCGCAACCCGCACGCCCGCTGGAGTCTGATCAGCCATGGAAGCCTTCACCACCCACACCGGCCGGGCCGTCCCGCTGCGCCGCTCCAACGTCGACACCGACCAGATCATCCCCGCCCACTGGCTCAAGAAGGTCACGCGCGACGGGTTCGAGGACGGGCTGTTCGAGGCCTGGCGCAAGGACGAGACGTTCGTGCTCAACCAGAGCGAGCGCAAGGGCGCCACGGTCCTGGTCGCCGGCCCCGACTTCGGCACCGGCTCCTCCCGTGAGCACGCCGTCTGGGCCCTGCAGAACTACGGCTTCAAGGCCGTGATCTCCTCCCGCTTCGCCGACATCTTCCGCGGCAACTCGCTCAAGAACGGCCTGCTCACGGTCGTTCTGGAGCAGCAGACCGTGGACGCGCTGTGGGAACTCACCGAGAAGGACCCGCAGGCCGAGATCACCGTCGACCTTCAGGCCCGCGAGGTGCGCGCCGAGGGCATCACCGCCGCCTTCGAGCTGGACGAGAACTCCCGCTGGCGGCTGCTGAACGGCCTCGACGACATCTCGATCACCCTGCAGAACGAGGCCGACATCGCCGCCTACGAGGCCAAGCGCCCCTCCTTCAAGCCGCGCACCCTCCCGGTCTGACCCCGGCACGGTCCGCCGCCTGAGAACAAGGCGACTTTCGGCCACAGCAACATCCCCTCTGTACCCCCGATCAGCCCGATCGGGGGTACAGCTGTGTCTGCACCCGAACGGCCCTGCCCACCCGCTGTTCGGCTGCCAACTTCCCACGTTAAGCCCGTGGTTGCTGGGGTAGGCGAGGGGTACAGCCGTGACTTCCACGTGTGCCGGGAAGGCCGTTTGAGGCGGCAGTTGTCCCCTGCGCAGGCGACAACTCGCCCCAGATGGCACAATCTGTGCATGGAACACGACGGCCAACTCGAGCTCTATGCGGCGGTCGCGGACCAACTCAAGGAAGCGCACACAAGGGTGCGCGCACTGCAAGTCCCGGAGGGCGTACGGATGGCGCTGACCCGGAAGCTGCTGGTCATTACGGCCGCGGCCAAGCACGATCTCGCCGACGCGGCAAGGCGGCTGGAGCGGTTCACTACGGACCTCGACGAGGGACGTCTCCCCGTCGAGGAACGCTGAACCTCTCGACACCGTCGAGTTCGCTGCGGCACAAGGGTGATAAGCCCGTTTCGTGTTTGATTTGCGGTATATATCTGCCTAACGTGCGAAAAAGCTTGAACACTTTCGTTCGGGCGATGTCTCCGAAGGGGAAGACGTGAACAAGGCGCAGCTCGTAGAAGCGATTGCCGACAAGATGGGCGGCCGCCAGCAGGCCGCCGACGCTGTCGACCATGTACTGGACGCCATCGTCCGAGCGGTCGTCTCGGGCGAGCGGGTGTCGGTCACCGGCTTCGGTTCGTTCGAGAAGGTCGACCGTCCGGCCCGGTACGCCCGTAACCCCCAGACGGGCGAGAGGGTTCGGGTCAAGAAGACCTCCGTTCCGCGCTTCCGCGCCGGTCAGGGCTTCAAGGACCTGGTCAGCGGCTCGAAGAAGCTGCCGCGCGGCGGCGAGGTGTCCGTCAAGAAGGCGCCGAAGGGCAGCCTGACCGGCGGTGCCGGCGCGACGGTCAAGAAGGCCGCCGCGAAGAAGGCGACCACCAAGTCGGCCGCCGCGAAGAAGACCACCGCCAAGAAGACGACGGCGAAGAAGGCCACGACGAAGACCGCGGCCGCGAAGAAGACCACCGCGAAGAAGGCGCCCGCCAAGAAGACCACGGCGACGTCCAAGACCACCGCCGCGAAGAAGACCACCGCGAAGAAGGCCCCGGCGAAGAAGGCCACGGCCAAGAAGGCGCCCGCCAAGAAGTCGACGGCTCGCAAGACCACCACCGCCAAGAAGACCACCGCCCGCAAGAAGTAAGGGCACCGGGGTACTCACGCGCCGGGCCGGACTCCGCACGGAGTCCGGCCCGCGGTGTGTTCCGCACGTGGTCGGTGGTGGTCAGAGGGTCTGCAGGGTCACCAGAGTGATCCGCAGCGCGTCCCTGGCCCCTTCCACCTCGATGCGCACCCGCTGGCCCGGGCGCAGCAGTCTGAGGCCTCCCGCGTCGAACGCGGCCGCGTCGAAGGGCACCGGAGTGCCGTCGTCCAGGAGCACCTGCCCGCTGCGGCTTTCGGGGTCGTACGTGTACGCGGTCGCCTGCATGGCCGCAGCCTACTGCCCGGGAATCAGCAACCGCGCGGCGGCCGCGGCCGTATGAGGGCCGACCCCCAGGGCCAGCGCGCTGCGCAGGTCGTCGCCGGTGTCCACGTCCTGGCGTACGGAATCGACCTCGGTGAGAGGCAGTTCCACGGCCCCCGACGCGCGGTGCCGGGCCCGGGAGTCCGTGCCGAAGGCCGGGTGCAATTCCCGGCCCGGGGCGGCGGTCAGCAGGGTCGTTCCTATTGCGGCCGCGTCCGGGAGAAATGCGCGCGGGAATTCGGCGGCGGCATCCAGTACCCGGGACAATTCCGCCGGGCGCAAAGCCGGCAGATCGGCGTTCAGCGCGGCCACCGCCCGGGCCGGGCGGGCGGACCGTACGGCCCGCGTCGCGTGTGCGAGGGCGGCGTTGAGACCACCACCCGGCTCGTCGGGAATGATCGCGGCGCCCAGCGCGGCCAGCTCACGGCCCGCCCGGGCGTCGTCCGTGACGACTGCCACATCCCCCACCCCCGGGCAGGCCAGCGCGGCCGCCACCGTGTCCTGGGCGAAGGCCAGCGCCAGATCCGGCCGCAGCCCGTCGTCCGCGGTGTCCGCAAGCCTGCTCTTGGCCTGGGCCAGGGGCTTCAGGGGTACGACCAAGGTCCACTGCACGGGTGTTCCGTCCTCCTCTTGTCGCGGTCATTGTCACCCGGGGCATCGGGCGGGCAGCGTGCCGGGGCGTACGGTGTCCTCGACAGACCGGCGGCCTGGGGCGACACTTGTGCGGCCCCCCGTGGCCCCGGCTTCAGGCCCTAGAGGAAGGTGTCCGCGTGCCCCGCCGCAGAATCGGCTTCTGGTACCGCTTCGCCGCGGTGATCTGCAAACCGCCGCTGGTCGTTCTGCTCAAGCGGGACTGGCGTGGAATGGAGCACATTCCGGCCGAGGGTGGATTTATCACCGCGGTGAACCATAATTCGCACGTCGATCCCTTCGCTTACGCGCACTTTCAGTACAACACCGGGCGCGTCCCGCGATTCCTCGCGAAGAGCGGGCTTTTCAAGAAGGGATTCGTCGGGGCCGCGATGCGGGGCACCGGGCAGATCCCCGTCTACCGCGAGAGCACGGACGCGCTGAGTGCCTTCCGGGCCGCGATCGAAGCCGTGGACCGCGGCGAATGCGTGGCCTTCTACCCGGAGGGCACCCTCACGCGCGACCCGGACGGCTGGCCCATGACCGCCAAGACCGGGGCCGCGCGCGTGGCCCTGCAGACCAAGTGCCCGGTCATCCCCGTCGCCCAGTGGGGCTGCAACGAGTTGCTGCCGCCGTACGCGAAGAAGCCGAATCTCCTGCCCCGCAAGACGCACCGCGTGCTCGCCGGGCCGCCCGTGGACCTCGCGCAGTTCTACGACCGGGAGATGACCGCGGACCTGCTCAAGGAGGCCACGGAGGTCATCATGGCCGCCGTCACCGCCCAGCTGGAGTTGATCCGCGGCGAGAAGGCACCCGAGACGCCGTACGACCCGCGCCGGGAGCGGATCGAGCAGCGGCGCCGCACCCAGGCACAGACGCAGACGCACAAGGAGGCCGGGCACACCGTGCAGGAAGAGGGGCTGGGCAAGTGAGCAAGCCGGTCAAGGCGGCGGTCCTGAGCGCCGGTTCGTGGGGTACGGCCTTCGGCATGGTGCTCGCCGACGCGGGGTGCGAGGTCACCCTGTGGGCGCGCCGCCCGGAGGTCGCTCAGGCGATCAACTCCACGCGGACCAATCCCGACTACTTCCCGGGCGTCGAACTCCCGGAGAACGCCCGGGCCACCACCGATCCCGCCGAAGCCGCGGCGGACGCCGACTTCACGGTGCTGTCGGTGCCCTCGCAGACCCTGCGCGGCAACCTCGCCGAGTGGAGCCCGCTGCTCGCCCCCGACACGGTGCTGGTTTCGCTGATGAAGGGCGTCGAACTCGGCTCCGCGATGCGGATGAGCGAGGTCATCGACGACGTCGCCAAGGTCGGCCCGGACCGGATCGCCGTGGTCACCGGGCCCAACCTTGCCCGGGAGATCGCCGCGCGGATGCCGGCCGCGGCCGTGGTGGCCTGCACCGTCGAGGCCGTCGCCCAGCGGCTCCAGACCGCCTGCCACACGCCGTACTTCCGTCCGTACACCAATACGGACGTGGTGGGTTGCGAACTGGGCGGAGCCGTGAAGAACGTCATCGGGCTCGCCGTCGGCATCGCGGACGGCATGGGCCTCGGTGACAACGCCAAGGGCTCGCTCATCACCCGTGGCCTCGCCGAGACCACCCGGCTCGGCATGGCCCTCGGAGCCGACCCGCTGACCTTCTCCGGACTCGCGGGCCTGGGCGACCTGGTGGCGACCTGCTCTTCGCCGCTGTCGCGCAACCACACCTTCGGCACCAACCTCGGCAAGGGCATGACCCTCCAGGAGACCATCGCGGTCACCAAGCAGACCGCCGAGGGCGTCAAGTCCTGCGAGTCGGTGCTCGATCTGGCCCGCCGGCACGGCGTCGACATGCCCATCACGGAGACGGTCGTCGGCATCGTGCACGAGGGCAAGCCTCCGGTGGTGGCCCTCAAGGAGCTGATGTCGCGCAGCGCGAAGCCCGAACGACGCTGAGCGACGCGAGGCCGACGGCGCTTACTAGCCGCCCTACCAACGGGTACTCTCAACGCGATATGAGCACCGAGAACCTCCCCCAGAGCCCCGAGCAGCCGCCTCGCAAGCCGCGTGTGGCCGTCGTGTTCGGCGGGCGCAGCTCCGAACACGGGATCTCCGTGGTCACCGCCGGCGCCGTCCTCAAGGCCATCGACCGGACGAAGTACGACGTCCTGCCGATCGGCATCACCCAGGACGGGCGTTGGGCGCTCACGGCGGACGAACCGGAGCGGATGGCGATCGTGGACCGGCGCCCGCCGAGCGTCGACGCCCTCGCCGAGTCCGCCGAGGGCGGAGTGATCCTCCCGGTCGACCCGGCCAACCGCGAAGTCGTCTACAGCGAGTCGGGATCGGTCCCCAAGGCGCTCGGCGAGGTCGACGTGGTCTTCCCGGTGCTGCACGGCCCGTACGGCGAGGACGGCACCCTCCAGGGCCTCCTGGAGCTCTCCGGCGTCCCGTACGTGGGTTCGGGCGTGCTCGCCTCGGCCGTGGGCCAGGACAAGGAGTACATGAAGCGGGTGTTCACCTCCTTCGGGCTGAAGGTGGGCCCGTACGTGGTGGTGCGCCCGCGCGAGTGGGAGCAGGACCAAGCCGCCGCCCGCAAGAAGATCGTCGACTTCGCCGGCGAGCACGGCTGGCCGCTGTTCGTGAAGCCCTCGCGGGCCGGTTCGTCGATCGGCATCACCAAGGTCGACGACCTCTCCGGACTCGACGAGGCCATCGCCGAGGCCCAGCGGCACGACCCCAAGATCCTCGTGGAGGCCGCGTTGCGCGGCCGTGAGATCGAGTGCGGCGTCCTGGAGTTCGAGGACGGCCCCCGGGCCTCCCTCCCCGCCGAGATCCCCCCGCCCGAGGCCCAGGCGTACTACGACTTCGAGGCCAAGTACATCGATTCCACTCCGGGTCTGGTCCCCGCACCCCTCACGCCCGAGGAGACGGACGACGTCCAGCGCCTGGCGGTCGAGGCGTTCGAGGCCGCGTCCTGCGAGGGCCTGGTCCGCGCGGACTTCTTCCTCACCGAGGACGGCGAGTTCGTGATCAACGAGATCAACACGATGCCCGGCTTCACGCCCATCTCGATGTACCCGCAGATGTGGCAGGCGAGCGGGGTGAGCTACCCGGAGCTGATCGACCGGCTGGTGCAGGCGGCACTGCGCAGGTCCACGGGCCTGCGCTGAACCGGCCCTCGAGGGGCGCCGCGAACTGCGCGATCAGCCACGAACGACCCGCGGACTCAGGGCAAGGGCGCCGGTAGGGCGCTCAGGAGGCGATCCCCTCGGGGATCGCCTTCTTCACGGCCGCGGCCAGATCGATCAGCACACCCGAGCTGTCCACGCCCTCGGGCGCCCGGACCTCGACGTACGCCTCCCGGTTGGCGGTGGTGAACACGTACCCCCCGTCGTCCTGCTTCTCCATCAGCCAGTCGACCCCGTTCACACCTCCGGCGACGGCATCCGGATCGTGTCCGTCGGCCACCCTGGGATCGACCATCTTCGGCGGCTGCGGCACACCGCAGCGCAGTATGATCGCCGGGCTGCCCCAGCCCGCCGTCAGCGCCGACGCGGGCTCGGGATCCGCACGATGCTCACCGTCCACCTTCGCGGGCAGTACCTTGTCCAGGTTCCGGCACAGTCCCACGACCTTCGCGTCCGGACTGGGAACCGCCGCCGACGCGCTGTCGTCTGCCGAGGAGCAGCCCGCAGCAGTGATCAACAGCGCGACAGCGGGCAGGCGGAACACGCGGAAGACACAACGGTGCCGGTGACGGAAAGAGTTCACCGGCCCAGGGTAGACGGGGGCTAGATATGGACGACCGGGCAGGTCAGGGTGCGGGTGATGCCGTCCACCTGCTGAACCTTGGCGACCACCATGCGGCCGAGATCGTCGACGGTGTCGGCCTGGGCCCGCACGATCACGTCGTAGGGTCCCGTCACGTCTTCGGCCTGGATGATCCCAGGGATCTTGCCGATCGTCTCGGCGACGACCGAGGCCTTTCCGACCTCGGTCTGGATCAGGATGTACGCCTGTACCACGGAACCTCCAGGGCGGCCACGAGGATCATGTGGGGAAAAGGAACGCCACGGTATCGCGTCGCCGCTCGCCGCGGGGAGACCTGCGGGGGCGGGGTTGTGCGCGCCGGGGTGCAGGTCCGGCAGGACGTGACGGTCACTTCGACCGTAGCGAGGACCGAGATGCCTCGCGACCGGGCACGGACAGGGACAGAAGGGGAGAGAGGGCGATGAAGGGCACTGTTGGTGAGCTCGGTGAGTTCGGGCTCATCAGGGAGCTCACCTCCCGTCTGACCACCACCCCGGCGGTCCGGGTGGGCCCCGGCGACGACGCCGCCGTGGTGGCCGCGCCCGACCGCAGGGTCGTGGCGAGCACGGACATCCTGGTGGAGGGCCGGCACTTCCGGCGCGACTGGTCGACCGCCTACGACGTGGGCCGCAAGGCCGCCGCGCAGAACCTCGCCGACATCGCCGCCATGGGCGCCGTACCGACCGCGCTGCTGCTCGGTCTGGTCGTCCCGGCCGAGTTGCCGGTGACGTGGCCGAGCGAGCTGATGGACGGCCTGCGCGACGAGTGCCAGGTGGCGGGCGCCGCCGTGGTCGGCGGTGACGTCGTGCGCGGCGACTCGATCATGGTGTCGATCACCGCGCTCGGTGATCTGCGCAACCAGGAGCCGGTGACGCGGGCGGGCGCCCGCCCCGGCGATCGCGTCGCGGTGACCGGCTGGCTGGGCTGGTCGGCCGCCGGGTACGCGGTGCTGGCGCGGGGATTCCGCTCACCGCGGGCGTTCGTGGAGGCCCACCGGCGCCCGGAGCCGCCGTATCACGCGGGTCCGGCCGCCGCCGGGCTCGGGGCGACCGCGATGTGCGACGTGAGCGACGGGTTGATCGCGGACCTCGGGCACATCGCCGAGGCGAGCAAGGTCCGGATCGACGTCCGCTCCGGGGCCATCGACATCCCGTCCCAGATGAACGACATCGGGCAGGCCGTCGGGGTCGACCCCATGCAATGGGTGCTGACCGGGGGAGAGGACCACGCGATCGTGGCGACCTTCCCGCCGGATGTGAAGCTGCCCGCCCGCTGGAAGGTCATCGGCGAGGTCCTCAACCCCTCGGCGCTGCCCCAGGTGACGGTCGACGGGGCGCCGTGGACCAGCAAGGGCGGCTGGGACCACTTCGGGGACATAGAGTCATGATCCCCAACGTCCTGACGGTCGCAGGCTCCGACTCCGGCGGCGGCGCGGGCATCCAGGCCGACCTCAAGACGATGCTCGCGCTCGGCGTGCACGGCATGAGCGTCCTCACGGCGGTGACCGCGCAGAACTCCCTCGGCGTGCAGGGGGCTTGGGAACTGCCCGTGGAGGCCGTGCGGGCCCAGTACCGCAGCGTCGTCGACGACATCGGCGTGCAGGCCGTCAAGACGGGCATGCTGGCCTCGGCGGAACTCGTGGAGGCGGTCGCCGAGTTGATCGCCGGGACGGACGCCCCGGCGGTCGTCGACCCGGTGGGCGTCTCCAAGCACGGCGACGCCCTGCTGGCCGCCTCCGCGCTGGACTCCGTTCGTACGAAGCTGCTGCCGGTGGCGACGGTCGCCACCCCCAACCTCGACGAGGTGGCCCAGATCGCGGGCGTACGGGTCGAGGCGGAACGCGACATGCGCACGGCCGCCGCGGCGGTGCTGGCGTACGGGCCGCGCTGGGTGCTGATCAAGGGCGGCCACCTGCCCGGGGACGCCGTCGACCTGCTCACCGACGGCTCCGAGGAGCACTGGCTGCGGGCGCCGAGGCATGACAACCGCCACACCCACGGCACCGGCTGCACCCTCGCCTCCGCGGTCGCCTCCCAGCTCGCCAAGGGGCAGTCCGTGCCGGAGGCGGTGGCGGCGGCGAAGGAGTACGTCACGGGGGCCGTCGCGGCCGGGTTCGCCCTCGGCGGGGGGATCGGGCCGGTGGATCACGGCTGGCGCTTCCGGCCGGGCACCGGGCGCTGACGACGTCGACGACGCTGACGGCCAGACGCGGTGAGGGTGCTGATCGTCAGAGCGGGCAGGGCGAAGAGCGGGCACGGGTAACAGCGGGCACGGGTAAGAGGGGGCGACGCAAGAGCGGGCACGGCGAAGATCAGGCTCGGCGAACTTCGGCACGTCCGGGCACGGCAAAGAGCCGGCCCACCAGAGGTGGACCGGCTCTGCAGCGAACCAGCAGTGGTTGCGCGCTAGCTGAGCGTCAGCGCGAGACCTTGCCGGCCTTGATGCACGAGGTGCAAGCGTTCACGCGCTTCGGCGTCCCGCCCACCACGGTACGCACACGCTGGATGTTCGGGTTCCAGCGACGGGGCGTACGGCGGTGCGAGTGCGAGATGTTGTTGCCGAAGCCCGGCCCCTTGCCGCAGACGTCGCAGTTGGCAGCCACGGGTCACTCCAAAGACTTCAGATGCACTTACGGTTGATCCCGGCAGGCCGGGATCGAGACTCTCGGGCTGTGAACAGCCGTTCGAAATCTGAGTGGCGTTGCCAGGGGGAAGGCCCGATCAGATCGGGCAACCGGAGCAGCATACAACGGCTGCACCCGTAGAGCGAAACTACCATGGCAGCTCAGGGGCCCGTCCCCGCCCACTTCCGGTGAACCCCGCCCCGGGGTCTACGCTGCCTGCCACGTCCGGCAGCTCAGGGAGGCGTAGTGGCGCAGGTGCCGCAGACATTCTTCGATGCTCTCGCGGTGCGCACCTGGTGCGGGCTCGCGCTGGAGACACTGGGGCGGGCGCGTGAGGAGATCGACGCGATCAACGTCTATCCGGTGGCGGACGGCGACACCGGCACCAATCTGTATCTGACCGTGGAGTCGGCGGTCGCGGCGGTCGAGGCGGTGTTCGCGGGGCATGCGGCGGGGTCCGAAGCCGCGGTGGGTGCCGGCAGGGCGGACGCCGGGAGCACGGGCATCGGGGGCGCAGATGCCGGGGGCGCGGGAGAGCCGACGCTCGCCGATGCCGCCCGGGCGATGGCGCACGGGGCCCTCATCGGCGCTCGCGGGAACTCCGGGACGATCCTCGCCCAGCTGCTGCGCGGCATGGCCCAGGTGCTGGCCGACGACGGCACCCCCCGGGCCGACGGCCGGGGCCTGCGGCTCGCCCTGCGGCACGCGGCCGACTCCGCCCGCCGGGCCGTCGCCCACCCCGTCGAGGGCACCGTCCTCACGGTCGCCTCGGCCGCCGCCGACGCGGCCGACGGCGCGGAGGGCGACTGCGGGAGCGTGGCCCGGGCGGCCTACGACGGAGCCCGCACGGCCCTCGCCGCGACCCCGGGCCAGCTGCCCGTCCTGGAACGCGCCGGGGTGGTCGACGCCGGCGGGCGGGGACTGGTCGCGGTGCTCGGGGCGTTGGTGGAGACGTTCACGGGGGAGAGGGTGCGGGCGGCGGAACCCGGCGGGCCCAGCGGCCGAGGCGGCGTAAGCGCGTGCCCCGTCCCCCAGGCGCGCGTCGCGTGCCCCGGCCCCCGTGCGCGCGTCGAGGCCGTCCAGGGCCAGACCCCCGCCGGCGGCCCCGCCTCGGGCGTCGCCCCCACCTCAGCCGACGGCCACGCCTCAGCCGGCGGCCCCGCCCCGGCCGCCGTCCCCGCCCCGGGCGTCGCCCCCACCTCCGCCGACGGCCACGCCTCAGCCGGCGGCGTCCCGGGGGAGTGCGCCGACAGTGCCGCCGCCCTGCCCGGCCGGGAAGGGCCCGCCTTCGAGGTGATCTACCTCTTGGAGGCCGAGGACGCGGCCGTGGAGCGGCTGCGGGGGCGGCTGGACGCCCTCGGGGACTCCCTGGTCGTGGTCGGCGGCGACGGGCTGTGGAACGTCCACGTCCATGTCGACGACGCGGGCGCGGCCGTAGAGGCCGGCATCGAGGCCGGGCGGCCCCACCGCATCCGCATCACGCACTTCGGTGCCGGTGACGTGCACACCACCGGCGCCGAACGGCCGCCTCGGGAGCGTGCCGAGCGGGCGGTCGTGGCCGTCGTGCCCGGCGAGGGTCTGGCCAGGCTGTACACCGAGGCCGGGGCGACGGCCGTGCTCGCCCGTCCCGGGGAGCCGCCCGCGAGCGGTGAGCTCGTCCAGGCCGTACGGCGGGCCCACGCGCGCGAGGTCGTGCTGCTGCCCAACGACGCCGACCTGCGCCACACCGCCGCCGCGGCGGCCGAGCAGGTCCGCGTGGAGGGCGTCCGGGTGGCCCTGATCCCGACCCGCTCGGCGGTCCAGGGCATCGCGGCGCTGGCCGTCCACGAACCGGACCGCCGCTTCGACGAGGACGTCGTGGCCATGACCTCGGCCGCCGGGGCCACCCGCTACGCCGAGGTCACCGTGGCCGAACGGCAGGCCTGGACGATGGCCGGCATCTGCCAGGCCGGCGACGTCCTGGGCCTGATCGACGGGGACGTGGCCGTGATCGGCTCGGACGTCGCAGTGACCGCCGAGACCGTCCTGGACCGCATGCTCTCGGCCGGGGGTGAGATGGTCACCCTGGTCCTCGGCGACGACGTCCCCGACACCGTCGCCGAACGTCTGGAGAGCCGGGTCCGCGTGGGGTACCTCGCCGTCGACACGGTGCTGTACCGGGGCGGACGGCAGGGGGCCCTGCTCCTCATCGGCGTGGAATGAGCCGGCGGGGAGTGAATCGGCGTGGAGTGAGCGGCGGCGGTCAGTCCTGCGAGGCGACGCGGAGCATGTGCTGCGCCTCCGCCCGCCGGGCCCGCACCGTCGAACGGCCGTCGTCCCCGCCGTCGCCGTCGCCGTCGCCGTCGCCGTCGTCGCCGGACCCGGTCTCCGCGTCGGCGTCGGTACCGGCGTTGTCGTAGCCGTCGTAGCCGTCGTATGCCGACAGCACTGCACGCGCCCGTGCTCTCGCGTCGGCCGGGCGGTCGAGCTCGATCTCCAGCCAGCCCGCGGTGAGTTCGGTGCCGGTACGGCTGTGCAGGGCGCCCTCCCCGAGGGAGGTGAACACCTCGGCGGCCCGCTGCAGCCGGGACAGGGCCTCCTCCAACACGGCCCGGCCGGCGGGGCCCTCGCCGCCCTCGGAGACGGATCGCGTCAGCAGGTCGGCGAACTGCCGGTGGGTGTCGCCGAGTTCGGCGACGAGCTGCTGCCGGGTCTCCTGGTCGGGGGCCGACTCCCGTGCCGCTTCACACACGCGGACGGCCTCCGCCATCAGGGCCCGTGCCTCGGCCGGCCCGCCCTCCGTCTCCAACGCCAGCCAGGCACGGGCACGCAGGGAGCGGATCAGGCCGGGGGAGTTGCCCAGCGTGCGCCACAGGTCGCCCGCGCGGGCGTAGGCCCGGTCCGCCTCGTCGGGCAGTCCGGCCTGCCCGAGGGACTCCCCGGCCAGGTGGGCGAGGGTCGCGTGGTCGTGCTGCTCGGGCCAGTGCCGGGCGATCTCGGCCGCCTGCAGACGCCGTTCGGCCGCCGCCCGGTGCTCACCGAGCTCGCTCAGGCAGTCGCCGAGCCACCACTGCGTCTGCACGACCGCCCCGTCACCGTGCGTCTCGGCGGTGAGGTCGGGCAGCGCCGACTCCAGCACCTCCGCGGCCTCGGCCCACCGTCCCTGCCGCAGCAGGAACCCGCCGAGCTGCTGCCGCGCCCAGGCACCCAGCGTCGCCGACTCACCCGCCCCGTCGGCCCAGTGGGCGGCCTCAAGGGCGTGCCGGGCCGCGTCCACAAAATCGTCCCGGCCACCGAGGACCTCGGCGAGCTGAAGGTGCAGCTGGGCCCGGCCCGGCGCTTCCAGGTGCGCTCCGCCGTGCTCCAGGGCCGCCCGCAGCGCCCGCTCGGTCTCTGCCGCGTCACCGAGGTGGTGGGCCAGGGACGCCAGGCGGGCCTCGTACTCCACCGCGTACCACGGCAGCCCCGCCGCGACGAACGCCGCCGCGCCCCGCGCGAACAGCTCCGCGGCCCTGGGCAGGTCCCCGGCGAGCCCCGCCAGCTCCCCGAACATCGCCTGCGCCTCGGCGACCCGCGCGGCCAGCCGTACGTCCTCGCCGGTCCGGCCGTCGACGAGCGCGAGGACCTCACGGACGGCTGCCTCGGCCTCGGCGAGAGCGGCCCCCTCGCCCTCGGCCTGGTGCGCCCTGCGCGTCAGGATCCGGGCCCGGCTCATCACGACGGACGCCGTCTGCCGCATCCCCGTGCCCCCGGCGGCGTACAGCGCGAGGACCTCGTCGTACAGGCCCGCCACTGCCGGGACGGCGCCGTCCACGTCACCCGCGAGCGCACGGACGTAGGCCCCACGCGCGCGTGCGGCGAGGGCCTCGCCCGGGTCGCCCGCCTCGGCGTAGAGGGCTGCCGCCCGCTCGAAGAGCCCGGTGCCCTCGGGGCCGAGGGACATCGCCTCGTGGTCGGCCATCTCGGCACGGTCGCGCGGGTCCAGCTCGGCGTCCCCGGCTGCCGCGGCGGCCGCCACCCACGCCTCCACGGCGTTCGGCCGCAGGCCGTCCGACAGCCGCCGAGCCTCGGCCAGCAGGGCGGGCAGATCCGGCTGCCCGGCGGCGCGGACCGGCGCGGCAGGGGGAGCGGGCGGGGGAGCCGGGCGTACCGACCGCACGCCCAGCGGCAGCCGTTCCGCGAGTGGTTGCCGCGCCATACGCGCGCGTGCCCGGTCGCTCACGTGCGCCGTGCCGTTGCGCTCGTCGAAGCGTGCCGCCAGGGCGAGGGCCTCCCCGCGCGCGTGCGCGGCGAGTTCGCGGGCGGTCCACTCCCTCCCGGCCGGCCCCGGCACCTGCCGCTCTCCCAGCCCGAGCCCGGTCAGCCGGTCCATGAGCAGGGCCACCACGCTCAGGAAGTCCAGTTTGCTCTGCGGATGCCCGTCGTCGGTGAAGTACGCCGGCCGCTCCGCGAGCAGCTCCAGGCCCCGGGCCTCGTTGCCGGTCAGCGCGCAGAACTCCACGTGCTCGGCGTACGCACCGCGCATGCTCTCCATCGCCCGGACGAGGCGGAACCCCCGCAGGTGGTTGGCCCGGGCCTCGTCCGGGCGGCCCAGCCGCAGCAGCGGCACCAGGGAGGACGCGAAGACCGTGTGGGGCTCGTGGGCGCAGGCGTACTCGCCCTCCAGCACCGGCCGCCACAGCCGAAGCGCCTCGGCGTCCCGCCCCAGTTCCGCCTGCCACCAGCCCTGCCCGTGCAACTCGCAGGCGTGGCAGTCCGCCATGGTGTCCCGGTCGGCGGCCAGCCACGCGGCGTACGCCCGCTCGGCCCGCGCCACGTCACCGACATGCGCGGCCACACTGTGCTCGGCGCTGCGCACGGCCCGTTCGGAGTGCCCGGCGAGCCGGTAGCGGCGCTCCATCTCGCCGAGCCACTTCTCGATCGACGCCAGCGGGATGTGCGGCTGGTCCAGCATGCCGGCCGAGACCCATTTGAAGACCCAGTGCAGCGAGTGGGTCTCGTACGCGTCGAAGTCCTCGGGCCGTTCGTCCCACATGCGCAGCAGCCGCGCGAAGGGGACGAACATCTTCCCCTTCTCGGAGCTGTAGTTGTAGACCTTCAGCTGGTGGCCGAGCGCCTCGATCACGGCGAGCGGGATGCCCAGCTTCTCGGCCGCCGCCAGCAACTCCTCCGCGCGGGCGTTGCGGGCCGGCCCCTCCGGCTGCTCGGAGTTCTCCGCCATGGCCTCGCGCAGGGCGTCGAAGTCCAAGATCTCGCTCATGCCTGACCGTCCTCGCTGTGCGTGGCCCACTCCAGGAGGCCGATGAACGCGCGGTTGAGCAGTGCCGAATCGGCCGGCCTCAACGGCCGCTGCGCCATCAGCAGCGCCTGCCCGTACAGCGACTCGGTGGCGGTGCCGACCAGCTCCGGGTCGGGCAGCGCGCCGATCCGCCGCACCAGCGGGTTGAGGTGGTTGAGCACCAGCCGCGCGCGGGGTGCGCTGCCGCGCAGGGAGCCGAGGATCCCCGCCCACAGGTCGTCGGCCTGCGCCTCGGCGTCCGCCCGGGCCTGCTCGTGCCGGGCGTCCCGGTCGTCGAGGTGCAACGCGGGCACGGACAGCGGGTGGAAGGCCCGCAGGACCACGTCACAGCCCAGCGGGTCGAGCCGGGCCCGGGCCGCCGCCAGGAAGCCCGACAGGGCCAGCTCCTCGGCCGGGTCGACGGCGTCCAGATGCGCGGTGACCGTCTCCGCGTCCAGCTCGGCGACCACGGTCCCCGGCCGCACCGACGGCAGCGCCTCCACCAGCTCGCCGTCGTACGTGTAACCGCCGTTGATCACGCCGATGCCCTGCGCGGACGCGATCGGCGCGACCTGCCGGTACTCCTCGACGGTCCGCGTGAAGTGCACCACCGGGTGCCGCTGGGCGAACTCCTCCAGGGAAAGCCGCCCGTCGGTCGTCTCGAACGGCAGCCACGGCAGCATCGTGCGCAGCATCTCCCGGTCGTGCCGGGCCAGCGACTTCACGCCCAGGTGGTGCACCGACAAGAACGCGGCCAGCCGGTCCGGATCACCGGCCGCCAGACCCGTCAGCCAGGCACGGATCCGCTCGCCCAGCGCCTCCCGCACACCGGCCAGCGTCTCGTCCTCATACAGCGACTCGCGGGAGGCCGTCGGCCGCAGACTGTCCGTGTCGAGGACGCAGCGCACGAAGAACGCCCAGTCGGGCAGCAGCTGTTCGGCCCGCTCGGTCAGCAGCATGCCCTTGAGGTGCACCCGGTGACCCGCGCGCTGGGCCGGGCTCACCGCCGACGGCAGCACGTACGCCACCCCGCGGATGCCGGCCAGCGGCACGGCCAGGTCGATCGTGTCCAGCGGGGTGAAGCCGAACAGGTCGTGGCAGTGCCGGGCGAGGGCGACGCGACGGGCGGCCGGGCCCGGGTACGGACGGTCCCAGGGCGCCGGAAGGTCGGTGACCGCCTCGTCGCCGACCCGGACGTCGTACGGCAGCAGCGACCCGAAGTCCCGGGCCAGCGCATCGACCCGGTCGGGCGCGAGCCACTCCGCGGCACCGGCCCGGGCCACCAGGTGCACGGTCGTGCCCGGTTCGGGCCGCTCGGCGTCGGGCAGCGTCCGCACGGTGTACGAACCGTCGTCGGACGCCGTCCACTCCACCGGCGGCGCCCCGGGAGTACGGGCGCTGCGGCTGACGACCCGGATGCGTTCGGCGACGACGAAACAGGCCAGCAGCCCGATGCCGAACTGCCCGAGGAAGTCGGACCGCGCCTCTGCGAGCCCCTCGGCCCGCTTGGAGCTGCGCCCGATGGTGGCCAGCAGGCTGTGCACGTCCGCCTCGGTGAGCCCCACGCCGGTGTCCTCGACGCGCAGGGCACCGCCCTCGGCGTGCAGCCGGATCCGGGCAGGGGCGTCCGGCTCGTCCACCAGTCGGGCCGTGACGGCGTCCACGGCGTTCTGCAGCAGCTCGCGCAGATACACCCTGGGGCTGGAGTAGAGGTGGTGGGAGAGCAGGTCCACCAGACCACGCAGGTCGACCTGGAACGTATGAGGTGACGGGGGCGAATGGGGTGCCGGGGAGGGCTGTGAGGTCTGGGAGTCCATCATCACGGCGCCGGTGGGGGACTCGCGACGGCGCGGGGTCGGGCGGTCCCGGTGGGGCGGTGACCGCGAAGAGGGCCGGGAGCGCGTCATCCTAAGGCCCTGGCGAGCCGCCTGACCAGGGGTTTCCGGGATCTTTACGGCGATCCGGCCGCGGGCCTGGAAGCCATTGTCAGTGGCGTGGTGTGCAATGGATCTCGTGCCCGCACTGGAAGAACCCCTGCGACAACCGCTGAAGTCGGTGCTCGGCCCCGCCACCGCGAAGGTGATGGCCGAGCACCTCGGCCTGCTCACCGTCGGCGACCTCCTGCACCACTACCCGCGCAGATACGAGGAGCGCGGCCAGCTCACCCACCTCGCCGACCTCCCCATGGACGAGCACGTCACGGTGGTCGCGCAGGTCGCCGACGCCCGCCTGCACACCTTCGCCTCCGCCAAGGCCCCGCGCGGCAAGGGCCAGCGCCTGGAGGTCACGATCACGGACGGCAGCGGCCGGCTCCAACTGGTCTTCTTCGGCGCGGGCGTCCACAAGCCCCACAAGGAACTCCTGCCGGGCACCCGCGCGATGTTCGCGGGCAAGGTCTCCGTCTTCAACCGCCGACTCCAACTCGCCCACCCGGCCTACGAGTTGCTCCGCGGCACCGACGACGATCCGGCGGAGTCCGTCGAGGCCTGGGCGGGCGCCCTGATCCCGATCTACCCCGCCACCGCCAAGCTCGAGTCCTGGAAGATCGGCAAGGCGATCCAGACGGTCCTGCCCACCGCCCAGGAGGCCGTCGACCCGCTCCCGGACTCCCTGCGCCAGGGCCGCGGCCTGGTCCCGCTCCCCGAAGCCCTCCTCAAGATCCACCGCCCGCACACCAAGGCGGACATCGAGGACGCCCGCTCACGCCTCAAGTGGGACGAGGCCTTCGTCCTCCAGGTCGCCCTGGCCCGCCGCCGGCACGCCGACGCCCAACTCCCCGCCGTCCCCCGCAAACCGGCCCCCGACGGCCTCCTCACCGCCTTCGACGCCCGCCTGCCCTTCACCCTCACCGACGGCCAGCAGCGCGTCTCCCGCGAGATCTTCGACGACCTGGCCACCGACCATCCGATGCACCGGCTGTTGCAGGGGGAAGTGGGCTCCGGGAAAACAATGGTCGCGCTGCGCGCCATGCTCGCCGTGGTCGACGCCGGTGGTCAGGCCGCCATGCTCGCGCCCACCGAAGTGCTCGCGCAGCAGCACCACCGGTCCATCGTCGAGATGATGGGCGAGCTGGCCGAGGGCGGCATGCTGGGCGGGGCCGAGCAGGCCACCAAGGTCGTGCTGCTCACCGGCTCCATGGGGACGGCCGCCCGGCGGCACGCCCTGCTCGACCTCACCACCGGCGAGGCCGGCATCGTCATCGGCACGCACGCGCTGATCGAGGACAAGGTGCAGTTCCACGACCTGGGCCTGGTCGTGGTCGACGAACAGCACCGTTTCGGCGTCGAGCAGCGCGACGCCCTGCGCGGCAAGGGCAAACAACCCCCGCATCTGCTGGTCATGACCGCCACGCCCATCCCGCGCACCGTCGCCATGACGGTCTTCGGCGACCTGGAGACCTCCGTCCTCGACCAGCTGCCGGCCGGCCGCTCGCCGATCGCCAGCCATGTGGTCCCGGCCGCCGACAAGCCCCACTTCCTGTCGCGCGCGTGGGAAAGGGTCCGCGAGGAGGTGGAGAACGGCCACCAGGCCTACGTGGTCTGCCCCCGCATCGGCGACGAGGAGGACGACCCGAAGAAGTCCGCCAGGAAGAAGTCCCCGGAGGACGAGGCCGAGAAGCGCCCGCCCCTGGCCGTCCTCGATGTGGCGGACCAGCTGGTCAAGGGCCCTCTGCAGGGCCTGCGCGTCGAGGTCCTGCACGGCCGCATGCACCCCGACGACAAGGACGCCGTCATGCGCCGCTTCGCCGCCGGCGAGACCCATGTCCTGGTCGCCACGACGGTCATCGAGGTCGGCGTCAACGTCCCCAACGCCACCGCCATGGTGATCATGGACGCCGACCGCTTCGGCGTCTCCCAGCTCCACCAGCTGCGCGGCCGCGTGGGCCGCGGCTCGGCCCCGGGCCTCTGCCTCCTGGTCACCGAGATGCCCGAGGCGAGCCCGGCCCGCCAGCGTCTGGGAGCCGTCGCCTCCACCCTCGACGGCTTCGAGCTGTCCCGCATCGACCTGGAACAGCGCCGCGAGGGCGACGTCCTGGGCCAGGCCCAGTCCGGAGCCCGGACCTCCCTGAAGGTCCTCGCCGTCATCGAGGACGAGGAGATCATCGCGGAGGCCAGGGAGGAGGCGGCGGCGGTGGTGGCCGCGGATCCGGAGCTGACCGGCCTCCCCGCCCTGCAGACGGCACTGGACGCCCTCTTGGACGAGGAGAGGGAGCAGTACTTGGAGAAGGGGTGAGGACGAGCGACTCTCTTGGGGGCGCGGGTCTGTAATCCATATGCGGCTACCGCCGCGCGGGCGCGACCAGCCACACTGATACCCGAAGCCGCCCACGACCAAGGACCACAGATGACCCGCGTGATCGCCGGCACAGCCGGCGGACGTCGCCTGGCCGTCCCGCCAGGGACAGGCACCCGCCCCACCTCCGACCGCGCGCGCGAAGGCCTCTTCTCCACCTGGCAATCCCTCCTCGGCGGCCCCCTGCAAGGCGAACGCGTCCTCGACCTCTACGCCGGATCGGGAGCCGTCGGCCTGGAAGCCCTCTCCCGAGGCGCCGGCCACACCCTCCTCGTCGAGGCCGACGCCAAGGCCGTTCGCACGGTCCGCGAGAACGTGAAGAACCTCGGACTCCCCGGCGCGGAGGTCAGAGCGGGCAAAGCGGAACAGATCATCCGCACGGCACCCCCGGGCGACCCGTACGACCTCGTGTTCCTCGACCCGCCGTACGCCGTCACGGACGACGATCTTCGGGAGATCCTCCTCACACTCCGCACCGAAGGCTGGCTCGCCGGAGAAGCCCTCGTCACCGTGGAGCGCAGCACCAGAGGCGGTGAATTCCGTTGGCCCGAGGGTTTCGAACCCCTCCGGGCCCGTCGCTACGGCGAGGGAACGTTTTGGTACGGTCGCGCCGCCTCTACGTGCGAAGACGCACGATGACCGGACCGGAGAGCGAGGGATCACAAGTGCGCCGCGCCGTCTGTCCCGGGTCGTTCGACCCCATCCACAACGGACACCTGGACATCATTTCCCGCGCCTCCCGCCTGTACGACGAGGTCTATGTCGCGGTGATGATCAACAAGTCCAAGAAGAGTCTCTTCGAGATCGACGAGCGGATCGACCTGATCCGCCAGGTCACCGCCGAGTACGGCAACGTCCGGGTCGAGGCCTTCCACGGCCTCCTCGTCGACTTCTGCAAGATGCGGGACATCCCCGCCATCGTCAAGGGCCTGCGCGCGGTCAGCGACTTCGACTACGAGCTGCAGATGGCCCAGATGAACAACGGCCTCTCGGGCGTGGAGACACTCTTCGTGCCCACCAACCCCACCTACAGCTTCATGTCGTCGTCGCTGGTCAAGGAGGTCGCCACCTGGGGCGGCGACGTCTCCCACCTGGTGCCGCCGCTGGTCCTGGAGGCGCTCACCCGGCGCCTGCGCCGGGACTGACGCGCTGACGGCCCGTCACCCGGTGTTCCGGGGCGACCCCATGGCCGTACAGTCGTCCCGTCCGTCTCCAACGCATCTGTAGAGAGTGGCGAGCACACGGTGGACGTGCAGAAGAAGCTCGACGAGATCGTCTCCGCGGTCTCCGGCGCCCGGTCCATGCCCATGTCGGCCTCGTGCGTGGTCAACCGCGCCGACCTGCTCGCGATGCTGGAAGAGGTGCGCGCGGCCCTGCCCGACTCCCTCGCCCAGGCCCAGGAGCTGATCGGCGGCCGCGAGCAGATGGTCGAGCAGGCCCGCCACGAGGCCCAGCAGATCATCGAGAGCGCGCACGCCGAGCGCGGGTCGCTGATCTCGGGCACCGAGGTCGCCCGCCGCTCCCAGGCCGAGGCCGACCGGATCCTCGCCGAGGCCCGCCAGGAGGCCGAGGAGATCCGCGCCGAGGCCGACGAGTACGTCGACTCCAAGCTCGCCAACTTCGAGGTCGTGCTCACCAAGACCCTGGGCTCCGTCGGCCGCGGCCGCGAGAAGCTCCTGGGCACCGGCCCCGGCACCGACGGGCAGGGCTACGAGGACGAGGACGCCCCCGAGCGCAGCCACGACCCGGAGACCCAGCGCCGCAGCGCCGACGAGTACGTCGACGTCAAGCTCGGCGCCTTCGAGGCGGTCCTCGCCAAGACCCTGGAGGCCGTCGGCCGCGGCCGGCAGAAGCTGCACGGCCGGATCGCCACCGACGACCTCGGCTCCCTCGCCGACGACGCGAGCACCATCCAGCACTCCAGCGACGCCGACTACCTGGCCGACCTGGCCGCCCTCGCCGACCAGAAGCCCCCGGCCGGACAGCCCGCCCAGCAGCCGGACTACGGACAGCCGCAACCGGCGTACGCCCAGGCCCCCGGCTACGCCCCAGCAGAAGGCGATCCGGCCCAGCAGCCCGATCCGTACGGCGGCTACCCGCAGCAGGCCTACGCCGGCCAGCAGGACCCCTACGGCTACCAGCACGCCGATCCCTATGCCACCGTCTCCGGCTACGCCCCGGCCGGAGACGCCGCCTTCCAGGGCTACGACCCCCAGCAGGCCGCCTACGACCCGAACCAGGTCCACCAGCAGCCGCAGCAGGACCACCACGCCCATCAGGGATACGCCCTCGACGAGACCAGCCTCTTCGACACCGGCATGATCAGCGCCGAGCAGCTGCGGGCGTACGAGCAGGGCCGCGGTCAGGGCTGAGCCCCGGATTGGGCCGAGAGCGAAAGGTCCAGTATCCTGGCTCTTCGGTCGCGTGTACGTCCGCGATCAACGCTGCCCGGAACAACGAAGGGCAGCGCCCCCAGAGCTCAGCAGACCGAAAGTTGGAATGGCCCTGAACGCCCGCCTCGACCACCGCAACCCCCTCGTGTTCGACACACACGAGCTGGGCCGGCGGCCTGGTGCGCTGCAGCGCCTGACCCGCACGGTCGACGCTCCCAAGGACTTCGGTATCAAGGGAGTCATCGGAGTGCCGGAAGGCGCCCCGGTGGAGCTCGAACTCCGCCTGGAGTCGGTCATGGAAGGGGTGCTCGTCACAGGCACCGCCCGTGCCGCGGCCGAAGGGGAGTGCGTAAGGTGTCTGGAGCCGCTCGAGCAGGAGCTCGAAGCGGAGTTCCAGGAGATGTTCTCGTACCCTGACGCCGACGACCGGGGCCGCGTGATCGCGGAACCGGGCGACGACGCCGAGGACGACGAGGACAGGCTCTTCCTCGAGGACGGCTTGTTCGACCTCGAGCCCGTGCTGCGTGATGCGGTGGTGCTCGCACTGCCGATGCAGCCGGTGTGCCGGGAAGACTGCCCCGGGCTGTGTGCCGAGTGTGGCGCACGGCTGGCGGACGACCCGGACCACCACCACGACGCCGTCGACATCCGTTGGGCGGCATTGCAGGGACTCGCCGGCACCATGAAGGACGGCGAGAAGGACGAGATGAGCGGCGCTGACGCGGAAGCGGGCGTCGACGAGAAGCAGGAGAAGTAGCCGTGGCTGTTCCGAAGCGGAAGATGTCGCGCAGCAACACGCGCCACCGCCGGTCGCAGTGGAAGGCTGCGGTCCCCACCCTGGTTGCGTGCGAGCGCTGCCACGAGCCCAAGCAGCAGCACATCGCGTGCCCGTCGTGCGGCACCTACAACAAGCGCCAGGTCCTCGAGGTCTGAGCGGCTGGTGAGAGGCACTGTGTCCACGCCTAAGAACAAGTCTTCCCGTGCGAGCGGGAGTGCTCCGGCGGACAACCAGGCCTCGTCCCACACGCTTCTGGAAGGGCGGCTCGGGTACAAGCTCGAGTCCGCCCTTCTGGTGCGCGCACTGACCCACCGGTCGTACGCATACGAGAACGGCGGTCTGCCGACCAACGAGCGCCTGGAGTTCCTCGGGGACTCCGTCCTCGGCCTCGTGGTCACGGACACGCTGTACCGCACCCACCCCGACCTCCCAGAAGGCCAGCTGGCCAAGCTGCGGGCCGCGGTGGTCAACTCGCGTGCGCTCGCCGAAGTGGGCCGCGGGCTCGACCTGGGCTCCTTCATCCGGCTCGGCCGGGGTGAAGAGGGCACGGGCGGGCGGGACAAGGCGTCCATCCTCGCCGACACCCTCGAAGCGGTGATCGGCGCGGTCTACCTGGACCAGGGACTGGACTCGGCGGCGGAGCTCGTGCACCGCCTGTTCGACCCCCTGATCGAGAAGTCCTCGAACCTCGGAGCCGGCCTGGACTGGAAGACCAGTCTCCAGGAGCTCACCGCGACCGAGGGGCTCGGTGTCCCCGAGTACCTGGTCACGGAGACGGGCCCCGACCACGAGAAGACCTTCACTGCTGCCGCCCGCGTCGGAGGCGTCTCGTACGGCACCGGCACCGGCCGCAGCAAGAAGGAGGCGGAGCAGCAGGCCGCCGAGTCCGCATGGCGGTCCATCCGGGCCGCGGCGGACGAGCGCGCCAAGGCGGCGAAGGACGCCGAGGCGACACAGACGGCAGCTGCTCATGCCGCCCAGACGGTCACCGACGGCAGCGTCGGCGGCTGACCGCCGCCGCCCTCACCGGGCGGCAAGCACAGCGCACCCGAGCGCCCGCCCCTGCCCGGGGCGGGCGCTCGCGTCATCCACAGGTCCGTGACGGGGGAGCCCATGCCCGAGTTGCCCGAGGTCGAGGTCGTACGGCGCGGTCTCGAGCGGTGGGTCGCCCACCGGACCGTCGCCGAGGCCGAGGTGCTGCACCCGCGCGCGGTACGCCGCCACTTCGCGGGCGCCGACGACTTCGCGCACCGTCTGAAGGGTCACCGCATCGGCGTTCCCAGCCGACGCGGCAAGTACCTGTGGCTGCCGCTGGAGGACACCGACCAGTCGATCCTGGCCCACCTCGGCATGAGCGGCCAGCTCCTGGTCCAGCCGCACACCGCCCCGGACGAGAAGCACCTGCGCATCCGCGTCCGCTTCACCGACGCCCTGGACACCGAACTCCGCTTCGTCGACCAGCGCACCTTCGGCGGCCTCTCGCTGCACGACAACGCCCCCGACGGCCTGCCGGACGTCATCGCGCACATCGCCCGCGACCCGCTCGACGAGCTCTTCGACGACGAGGCCTTCCACCGGGCGCTGCGCCGCAAGCGGTCCACGATCAAGCGGGCCCTGCTCGATCAGTCCCTGATCAGCGGGGTCGGCAACATCTACGCGGACGAGGCCCTGTGGCGCGCCCGCATCCACTACGAACGCCCGACCGCGACCTTCACCCGCCCGCGCACACTGATGCTGCTGGGGCATGTGAGGGACGTGATGAACGCGGCCCTCGCGGTGGGCGGCACCAGCTTCGACAGCCTGTACGTCAACGTCAACGGCGAGTCGGGCTACTTCGACCGGTCGCTCGACGCGTACGGGCGCGAGGGCCTGCCCTGCCGGCGCTGCGGCACTCCCATGCGGCGGCGGCCCTGGATGAACCGGTCGAGCTACTACTGCCCGAAGTGCCAGCGGCCGCCCCGGATCACGCCCTAGCGGAGTCGTACCGCTCGCGCGCGGCCAGCACCTGCTCCATGCTGCCCTCCACGACGTGGATCAGGGCGAGCAGCCGCTCGGCGACGTCCCGCCCGAGCGGCGTCAGTTCGTAGTCCACCCGGGGCGGGTTGGTCGGCTGGGCCTCGCGGTGGACCAGTCCGTCGCGCTCCAGGGCATGCAGCGTCTGGGACAGCATCTTCTCGCTCACCCCGTCGACGCGGCGGCGCAGCTCGTTGAAGCGCAGCGACCCCTCGTACAGGGCGCCGAGCGCGAGCCCGCCCCAGCGGCCCGTGACGTGCTCCAGCGTGCCGCGCGACGGGCAGGCCTTGGCGAACACGTTGAACGGGAGGTCTTCGAGGCCCTCCGTGAGCCCCTCGGTGGTGGTCATAAAACCAGCGTACGCCAGCGCAGCGCTAACCGACAGGTTGCACTAACCAAAAGTTAGTGCATTCCTTCGGGCGGCGACAAGCTGCACACCCTGCAGTACTTCCAGATCCTCGCCGCGCAGCGCGGCATGCACGGGGTGAACCTCGGTCTGCTCCCGGGCTGGAACAGCAGCACCGGCTCCGAGCACGACCTGAACCGCCTGGGCGTCTTCACCGGCGCGGCTGCTCAGACCAACGCCGACGAGGGTCCGGACGCCGTCCACAAGGCCGACATCGCCACGGCCGAACAACTGGGCCGCCGCGTGGCGGAGACGGCCAGGGTGTTCCTCAAGGGCCTGGCCGCCGCCTGAGCGCCGCCGGACGCCTCAGTAGCCGAAGTCCTGCGTCCACCAGGGGCCGCCGGAGCCGAGCTCGACCCCTACGCCCAGCGTCTTGAAGTCGCAGTTCAGTATGTTGGCGCGGTGGCCGGGGCTGTTCATCCAGGCGTCCATCACGGCCGCGGCGTCAGCCTGGCCGCGGGCGATGTTCTCGCCGCCGAGGTTGGATATCCCGGCCTTCTCGGCCCGGTCCCAGGGGGTGCGGCCGTCCGGGTCGGTGTGGTCGAAGAAGCCGCGCGCGGCCATGTCCTCGCTGTAGCTCTGAGCCAGGTCCGTGAGAGCGCTGTTCGCGGCGACCGGGCTGCAGCCCACCTTGGCCCGCTCCTCGTTCACGAGGCTGAGCACCTGGGCCGCGGCGGCCGACTCTCCGGACAGGGCGGCGGAGGCGCTGGGCGTCCTCGGAGCCTTCGTCGCCGTACGGGAGGGCGAGGCCTCAGGCTTCTCGCTCGGGGTGGCCGCCGGCTTCTTCTTCTCCGGAGCCTTCTCCTGCGTCTTCTCGGGCTTCTCCGGCGTCTTCGTCGGCGCGGCCGAGGTCTTCGAGGCGGACGGCGAGGGGGTGCCCGGACGCTCGGCGCCCCGGCTGGTGGGCGTCTCGTCCCGGCTGTCGGCGCTGCCGGCGGTGCCGCCCTGCTCGATCGGGGTGTTCGTCGGCGTGTCCCCGGCCTGGACCTTGTCGGCCCCGCCGCCCCCGCCGAGCTTGTAGTTGTCGAGGCCGGGCACCGCGCCCGTGGCGACCGCGACCGTGCCGAGCGCGACGGCGGCGGAGACCCCGAGCAGCCCGGTGCGCACCGGCCGGGTGGCCTTCTTGCGGCGGCGGTGCGAACCGGCGCGCCGAACGCCGCCGTCGGGCGTGAACCCGTCGCTCGCGAATCCGTCACTCGCGAAGACGGCCGTGTCGCCGTAGCGGTCACCCGTGGCGGACCCTTCGGCGGCGAACAGGTACGCCTCGCTCTTCGCGTAGGTGTCGGCGTACGCCTCCGGGTTCAGATAGGGCGCGATGCCCATCGTCGGGGCGTCGTCCGCGGCGGGGTACAGCGGGTCGTGGCCCTCCGCGAAGCCGTCGGCGTGGGTGAGCCCCGTGGCGCGGCCCGTGGCGGCGCGGCCGGCGTCGGAGCGTCGGTGGCGTCCCATGTCCTGGCCTTCCTCGTCCTGGCGGTCGACTCGTCCTCGAGATCAACACCAAACTCACTCGATCGTGTGAGTTTCATATGAGATTCGTTGAGGGGGGACGGTACCGCATGGCGCAAGTGGAGGAAGTGCCCGGAGAGAGTTCGGGCGGTTAGGTTGCAGTCATGAGCGAGGATGTGCGACTGGTCGCCTGGGTGCGTGGACGCGTCCAAGGTGTGGGTTTCCGCTGGTTCACGCGGGCCAAGGCATTGGAGATCGGCGGCCTGAGTGGCTTTGCTCTCAATTTGGGCGACGGCCGCGTCCAGGTGGTCGCCGAGGGCGGACGCGAGGGCTGCGAGGGCCTGCTGGAGTGGCTCCAGGGTGACGACACGCCCGGCCGCGTGGACGGCGTCACCGAGATCTGGGACACACCGCGCGGCGGCTACGACGGCTTCGCCATCCGCTGATCACGCCGGGCGGGCGGCTCCCGATGCGGCCCCGGGCGGTGTGCCGACGGCCGCCCGAAGAGGAAACTCGCTGGTGATTGCCGGAACCGCTTGCCTTGGCACGCTCCGCACGCAAGGATGATCGCCACGCCCCGAGGGCCCCGCAGAAGCCGCAGTACGGCCGATCCAGGTCGCGCGTGCCCGGGCCGCCCCCCAATACGGGGTGTGATCGTGTTGACCGTCAAACTTTTTGGTGAGACGCTGAAAGCCCCGCGCACCTTAGCTGTTTGGCATGGCTGAACGGCAGTACAACTCCAGGCCGTGCCACAACCGCGGGTGCGAATCCCTCACGACCCACACCGCAGCGGTCGGTCACGCATTGTGGAGGACCATCCATCATGGCAAAGGCGCTTCTCGGTTACGTCGGCGGCTCCGACCCGCGACTCCTCGCCGAGATGCGACGGCTCCAGCAGCGCGTCCAGGACCTGGAATCCGAGCTCGGACGAATCCAGGCGGAGAACGAGGCGCTGACGGCTGCCGCTTCTCACGACAGGATCATGGAGAGCGTTGACGCACACCAGGCGGAGCCTGCGCTCACCTGATCACTGCACCGCTCCACAACAGCACGGCAGTGGTTGGGCCACCCGTCACAACCGCCTGGTTGTCAGAAGTGCAAGGGACGCCCTGTCGGCGTCCCTTCTTTCTTGCCCCCGCATCCTTTCACCGTCTTTAACGTCTGATGTGCCCTGCGCGTTCAGCGGCGAAACCGCGGGTTCATGGAGTGAGACACACCCGGGCGGTAGAGTCCGGCGGCGTGCACCTCAAGGCCCTGACCCTCCGCGGGTTCAAGTCGTTCGCCTCGGCGACCACCCTCCGGTTCGAGCCGGGGATCACGTGCGTGGTCGGACCGAACGGCTCGGGCAAGTCCAACGTCGTCGACGCACTCAGCTGGGTCATGGGCGAGCAGGGCGCCAAGTCGCTGCGCGGCGGCAAGATGGAGGACGTCATCTTCGCCGGCACCACCGGCCGCCCCCCGCTGGGCCGCGCCGAGGTGTCCCTGACCATCGACAACTCCGACGGGGCCCTGCCCATCGAGTACGCCGAGGTCACCATCACGCGGATCATGTTCCGCAACGGCGGCAGCGAGTACCAGATCAACGGCGACACCTGCCGCCTCCTCGACATCCAGGACCTCCTCTCCGACTCCGGCATCGGCCGCGAGATGCACGTGATCGTCGGGCAGGGCCAGCTCGACTCCGTGCTGCACGCTGACCCCATGGGCCGGCGCGCCTTCATCGAGGAGGCCGCAGGCGTCCTCAAGCACCGCAAGCGCAAGGAGAAGGCGCTGCGCAAGCTGGACGCGATGCAGGCCAACCTCGCGCGCGTGCAGGACCTCACCGACGAGCTCCGGCGCCAGCTCAAGCCCCTCGGCCGCCAGGCCGCCGTCGCCCGCAGGGCCGCCGTCATCCAGGCCGACCTGCGCGACGCCCGCCTGCGCCTGCTGGCCGACGACCTCGTGCGGCTCCGGGAGGCCCTCAAGGCCGAGGTCGCCGACGAGGCGGCACTGAAGGAGCGCAAGGAGTCCGCCGAGCAGGAGCTGCGCAAGGCGCTCCAGCGCGAGGCCCTCCTGGAGGACGAGGTCCGTCGGCTCACGCCGCGACTCCAGCGCGCCCAGCAGACCTGGTACGAGCTCTCCCAGCTCGCCGAGCGCGTGCGCGGCACGATCTCGCTGGCCGACGCCCGGGTGAAGAGCGCCACCTCGGCGCCCCCCGAGGAGCGCCGCGGCCGCGACCCGGAGGACATGGAGCGCGAGGCCGCCCGCATCCGTGAGCAGGAGGCCGAGCTGGAGGCGGCCCTGGAGGCGGCCGAACGCGCCCTGGAGGACACGGTCGCCCACCGCGCCGAGCTGGAGCGCGCGCTCACCGAGGAGGAACGGCGCCTGAAGGACGCCGCCCGCGCCATCGCCGACCGGCGTGAGGGCCTGGCCCGCCTCAACGGCCAGGTCAACGCCGCCCGCTCTCGCGCGGCCTCCGCCCAGGCCGAGATCGAACGCCTGGCCGCCGCCCGCGACGAGGCGCAGGAACGTGCCCTCGCCGCCCAGGGCGAGTACGAGGCTCTCAAGGCCGAGGTCGACGGCCTCGACGCCGGCGACGCGGAACTCTCCGAGCAGCACGAGACGGCGAAGCAGCAGCTGACCGAGGCCGAGGCCGCCCTCACGGCGGCCCGCGAGGAGGCCACGGCGGCGGAGCGCAAACGCGCCGCGACCCAGGCCCGCCACGAGGCCCTGGCTCTGGGGCTGCGCCGCAAGGACGGCACCGGGATACTGCTCGCGGCGAAGGACCGGCTCGCCGGCCTGCTGGGCCCCGCGGCGGAACTCCTGACGGTGACCCCCGGCCACGAGGCCGCCATCGCCGCCGCGTTCGGAGCGGCGGCGGACGCCATCGCGGTCACGTCCCCGGCCTCGGCGGCCGACGCGATCCGGCTGCTGCGCAAACAGGACGGGGGCCGGGCCACTTTGCTCCTGGCAGGAGATGACGCCCCCAGGGGCGCGGGGAACTGCGCGACCAGCCCCGACGCACCCGCAGCCGCAGGTCACACCCTGGCCGTCGACCTGGTCCGCGGCCCCTCCGACCTCATGCCGGCCGTCCGCCGCCTGCTCCACGGCATCGTCGTCGTCGGCACCCTCGAAGACGCCGAAGACCTCGTATACGGCCACCCCCACCTCACCGCGGTCACCGCCGAAGGCGACCTCTTGGGCGCCCACTTCGCCCACGGCGGCTCCGCCGGCGCCCCCAGCCTCCTCGAGGTCCAGGCCTCCGTCGACGAGGCCGCCGCCGAGCTGGAAGAGCTCGCCGTCCGCTGCGAGGCGCTGACCGAGACGCAGCACGCGGCGGTCGAGCGGCGCAAGGAAGCCGCCGCACTGGTCGAGGAGCTGGGGGAGCGGCGCCGGGCGGCCGACCGGGAGAAGTCCGCCGTCGCCCAGCAGCTCGGCCGCCTCGCGGGGCAGGCACGGGGCGCGGCAGGGGAGGCCGAGCGGTCCACCGCCGCCGCGGCCCGCGCACAGGAAGCCCTCGACAAGGCACTCGAAGAGGTCGAGGAACTCGCCGAGCGGCTCGCCGTCGCCGAGGAGATGCCGATCGACGAGGAGCCCGACACCTCCGTACGGGACCGGCTCGCCGCCGACGGTGCCAACGCGCGCCAGACCGAGATGGAGGCCCGGCTCCAGGCCCGCACGCACGAGGAACGGGTCAAGGGACTGGCCGGGCGGGCCGACTCCCTGGACCGCGCCGCCCGCGCCGAACGCGAGGCACGCGCCCGTGCCGAGCAGCGGCGGGCCCGGCTGCGGCACGAGGCGGCCGTCGCCGAGGCCGTCGGCGCCGGTGCCCGGCAGCTGCTCGCGCACGTCGAGGTCTCCCTGGCCCGCGCCGACGAGGAGCGCACCGTCGCCGAGGCCGCGAAGGCACACCGCGAGCAGGAACTGGCCCGCGCCCGCACCGAGGGGCGTGATCTCAAGGGCGAGCTCGACAAGTTGACGGATTCGGTCCACCGTGGCGAGGTACTCGGCGCCGAGAAGCGGCTGCGCATCGAGCAGCTGGAGACCAAGGCGCTGGAGGAGCTGGGTGTCGAACCGGCCGGGCTGGTGGCGGAGTACGGGCCGCACCAACTCGTGCCGCCCTCGCCCCCCGCCGAGGGCGAGGAGCTGCCGGAGGACCCGGAGCACCCCCGCAACCGGCCGAAGCCGTATCACCGGGCCGAGCAGGAGAAGCGACTGAAGGCCGCCGAGCGTGCCTACCAGCAGCTCGGCAAGGTGAACCCGCTCGCCCTGGAGGAGTTCGCGGCACTGGAGGAACGCCACCAGTTCCTCAGCGAGCAGCTCGAGGACCTGAAGAAGACACGGGCCGATCTCCTGCAGGTGGTGAAGGAGGTCGACGAGCGCGTCGAGCAGGTCTTCACGGAGGCCTACCGGGACACGGCCCGGGAGTTCGAGGGCGTCTTCAGCCGGCTGTTCCCCGGTGGCGAGGGGCGGCTGATCCTGACCGACCCCGACAACATGCTCACCACGGGCGTGGACGTCGAGGCGCGTCCGCCGGGCAAGAAGGTCAAGCGGCTGTCGCTGCTCTCGGGCGGGGAGCGGTCGCTGACCGCGGTGGCGATGCTGGTGTCGATCTTCAAGGCACGGCCCAGTCCGTTCTACGTCATGGACGAGGTCGAGGCCGCCCTCGACGACACCAACCTCCAGCGGCTCATCCGGATCATGCAGGAGCTGCAGGAGGCCTCGCAGCTGATCGTGATCACCCACCAGAAGCGCACGATGGAGGTCGCCGACGCGCTCTACGGCGTCTCCATGCAGGGCGACGGTGTGTCGAAGGTCATCAGCCAGCGCCTCCGCTAGATGCGTGCGTGGTACACCAGCCTCACCTGCGGCTCTTCATGGCTTCAATACTTGAACACATTGCCCCCACACTCCTGCCTCAGATTCGAGTCACTGACCTATTGACTTCGAAACTTGAAGGCATAGTCTCGGCAACGTTCCTTTTACCTTCAGGTACCTTCAGGTGGCACCTCGAAGGGCTGATCCCCTCCGGCAGCGTTGCCGGTGGCCCGAGGAGTACACGTGACCAGCACAGCGCAGGCACCCAAGTCCGGAGCCAGGACGGCTCACCCCGATCATCTCGGGCACGTCATCTTCATCGCGGCGGCGGCCGCGATGGGCGGTTTCCTCTTCGGCTACGACAGCTCCGTGATCAACGGCGCCGTCGAGGCCATCCGTGACCGCTACGACGTAGGCTCCGCGGCCCTGGCCCAGGTCATCGCCATCGCTCTCATAGGCTGCGCCATCGGCGCCGCGACCGCCGGCCGCATAGCCGACCGCATCGGCCGCATCCGGTGCATGCAGATCGCGGCGGCCCTCTTCACCGTCAGCGCCGTCGGCTCCGCGGTGCCCTTCGCGCTGTGGGACCTCGCCTTCTGGCGGGTCGTCGGCGGCTTCGCCATCGGCATGGCCTCCGTGATCGGCCCGGCCTACATCGCCGAGGTCGCCCCGCCCGCCTACCGCGGCCGGCTCGGCTCCTTCCAGCAGGCCGCGATCGTCATCGGCATTGCCGTGTCGCAGCTGGTCAACTGGGGCCTCCTGAACGCCGCCGACGGTGACCAACGCGGCAAGCTGATGGGCCTGGAGGCCTGGCAGGTCATGCTCGGCGTCATGGTCGTCCCGGCCGTCCTCTACGGCCTGCTCTCCTTCGCCATCCCCGAGTCCCCGCGCTTCCTCATCTCCGTCGGCAAGCACGAGCGCGCCCGCGAGATCCTCGCCGAGGTCGAGGGCAAGGACGTCGACCTGAACGCCCGTGTCGCCGAGATCGAGGGCGCCATGAAGAGCGAGCACAAGTCGAGCTTCAAGGACCTGCTCGGCGGCGGCTTCTTCTTCAAGCCGATCGTCTGGATCGGCATCGGCCTGTCCGTCTTCCAGCAGTTCGTCGGCATCAACGTCGCGTTCTACTACTCCGCGACGCTGTGGCAGTCCGTCGGCGTCGACCCCGCCGACTCGTTCTTCTACTCCTTCACCACGTCGATCATCAACATCCTCGGCACCGTCATCGCGATGATCTTCGTCGACCGTATCGGCCGCCGGCCGCTCGCGATCATCGGCTCGGTCGGCATGGTCGTCGGCCTGGCGCTGGAGGCCTGGGCGTTCTCCTACCACCTCGTCGACGGCAAGCTGCCGGCCGCGCAGGGCTGGATCGCCCTGATCGCCGCGCACGTCTTCGTCCTCTTCTTCGCCCTGTCCTGGGGTGTGGTCGTCTGGGTCATGCTCGGCGAGATGTTCCCGAACCGGCTGCGCGCCGCCGCCCTGGGTGTGGCCGCCGCCGCGCAGTGGATCGCCAACTGGGCCATCACCGCGAGCTTCCCGTCGCTGGCCGACTGGAACCTCTCCGCGACCTACGTGATCTACACCGCGTTCGCCGCGCTCTCGATCCCGTTCGTCCTGAAGTTCGTCAAGGAGACGAAGGGCAAGGCCCTGGAGGAGATGGGCTAGACCCGCCCCACGACTCGGGGAGAAGGGCCAAATCCCCGCTGCCCCTCTCCCCGTAACCCGCCGCCGCCCCGGTTCGGCCACTGCCCGAGCCGGGGCGGCGGTCTGTCGTGCACCGGACCTGCATCTCCGGCAGCGTCAGCGGTCCAGGCCCGGCAGCACCCGCTCGCAGAACAGCTGCAGGCTCCGCCACCCCTCCTCCACCGGCATCCCGCCCGCCAGCGGATGCAGCACGTAGGAGTCCAGCCCCAGTGCCACGCACGCCTGCGGGGTGAGGATCCGGTACACGCCCTCCGCGCGCAGCTCCTCGACCGTCGCCGCGGCCGACTTCACCGCCGAGCGCATCCCGCCCGGCTGCCAGGAGGCGTACGTCCGCGCCTCGTGCAGGAAGTGCCGCCCGTACTGCGCCCAGGCCCGGTCCGGGTCCTCCGCCACGTGCAGCAGGGGCGTCTCGGCTGCGGGCATCATCACCCAGCCCTCGGTGCCGTACTCGACGAGCAGCTCCTTGTAGTACGTCTCCAGCTCCGGCAGGTGGGCGCTGGGGAAGAAGGGCAGTCCGAGCCGGGCGGCGCGGCGGGCCGCTGCCCGGGACGAGCCGCCGACCAGGAGCAGCGGGTGGGGTTCGGTGAAGGGACGCGGGGTGACGCGGACCGTGCGGCCGCGGTAGGAGAAGGGCTCGCCCGTCCAGGCCGCCAAGAGCGTCTCCAGCAGCTCGTCCTGGAGTCTGCCGCGCCGGGCGAAGTCCACCCCGAACTGCTCGTACTCCTCCGGCCGGTACCCGATCCCGGCGACCGTCACCAGCCGTCCACCGCTCAGCAGATCCAGCACGGCGATCTCCTCGGCCAGCCGCAGCGGGTCGTGGAGCGGGCCGATGACCGCCGAGACGGTGACCGCGACACGCCGGGTCGCACCGAAGACGGCCCCCGCGAAGGCGAACGGTGACGGCAGCCAGTTGTTCTCCGCTCCGTGGTGCTCCTCCGTCTGCACCGTGGTGACGCCACGGTCGTCGGCGTACGCGGCCATCTCCAGGGCCGCCCGGTAGCGGGCACCGAGCTCAGCGGGCGTCGCCCCGGGGGCGACGAGGTTGAAGCGTGCGACCGTGACGGGCATGGGGCGTCTCCCTCCACCGGGCGGGTGTCCGGGGGACGTTAGCTGACGAGGCGTCAGACATCCAGGGGTGTGGAGATCCGGCGGCGCCCGGCCCGGCGGGGCGGTGCGAGCGGGGTGCTCCGGGGGCCCATGACTGATACTGGACCCGTTATGGACATCGTCATCCTTGCTGTAGTCATCGCCGTGGTCGTGCTCGGCGCGCTCGGCGGGCTCATCGTCGGCAGCCGGCGCAAGAAGCAGCTGCCCCCGCCCCCGCCCGCAGCGCCCGACATCACCGCCCCACCGGCCGAGCCGCACGTCGGCGACGAGGCCGAGACGCCGCGGGAGGAACCGCGGCGAACGATAGAGGAGGTGGATCTCCCGGACGGCTCGGCTCCGGTCGTAGTCGAGGAGCCGCCCGCCGAAGCTCCCGAGATCGAGATCCCGGAACCCACCGCCGGCCGCCTGGTCCGGCTGCGGACCAGGCTCTCCCGCTCGCAGAACGCCCTCGGCAAGGGGCTGCTCACCCTGCTGTCGCGCGAGCACCTCGACGAGGACACCTGGGAGGAGATCGAGGACACGCTGCTCACCGCGGACGTCGGCGTGCAGCCCACCCAGGAACTGGTCGAGCGGTTGCGTGAGCGCGTGAAGGTGCTGGGCACCCGCACCCCCGAGGAACTGCGCACCCTGCTCCGCGAGGAACTGGTCACGCTGGTCGGCCGCGACCTGGACCGCGCGGTCAGGACCGAGCCGGAGGACCGCAAGCCGGGCATCGTGATGGTCGTCGGCGTCAACGGCACCGGCAAGACCACCACCACCGGCAAGCTCGCCCGCGTCCTGGTGGCCGACGGCCAGAGCGTCGTGCTCGGCGCCGCCGACACCTTCCGTGCCGCCGCCGCCGATCAGCTGCAGACCTGGGGCGAGCGCGTCGGTGCCCACACCGTGCGCGGACCGGAGGGCGGCGACCCGGCCTCCGTGGCCTTCGACGCTGTCAAGGAGGGCAAGGAGATGGGTGCGAACGTCGTGCTCATCGACACCGCCGGCCGCCTGCACACCAAGACCGGCCTCATGGACGAGCTCGGCAAGGTCAAGCGGGTCGTGGAGAAGCAGGCCCCGGTCGACGAGGTGCTGCTCGTCCTGGACGCCACCACCGGCCAGAACGGCCTGGTGCAGGCCCGGGTCTTCTCCGAGGTCGTCGACATCACCGGCATCGTGCTCACCAAACTCGACGGCACGGCCAAGGGTGGCATCGTGGTCGCGGTCCAGCGTGAGCTGGGTGTCCCGGTCAAGCTCGTCGGGCTCGGCGAGGGCGCGGACGACCTGGCGCCGTTCGAGCCGGAGGCGTTCGTTGACGCCCTTATCGGAGAGTGAGCTCGGCACCCACCGAGGATTCACCTACGAACATGCGTGTGTGCACGGCGAAGCGCCCGCCCCCGGGATCCGGTCGGGGCCGGGCGCTTCGCCGTGTGTGTCCATGAGCAGTGTGTGTCCATGAGCCGTGTGCAGCCCGTGTCGTGGCCGGGCCGCGCCGTGGCTAGGCCCGCGACCGGTGTGCCACGTAGGCCAGCGTGCCCAGCACCAGACGGGCCTCCGGTGGCCGGCACGCCGAGTCCAGGGCGGGGGAGCGCAGCCAGCGCACCGGGCCCAGGCCGCCGCGGTCGGAGGGCGGCGCCGTGATGTACGCACCCGGGCCGAGGCCGCGCAGATCGAGGGAGTCCGGGTCGTCCCAGCCCATGCGGTACAGCAGGCCGGGGAGATCGGCGGCGGCGCCGGGGGCGACGAAGAAGTGCGCCCGGCCGTCCGGAGTCGCGGCGACCGGGCCGACGGGCAGGCCCATGCGCTCCAGCCGGGCCAGCGCGCGGCAGCCGGCGGGCTCGGCCACCTCGATGACGTCGAACGCCCGGCCGACCGGGAGCATCACCGAGGCCCCGGGGAACTCGCCCCACGTCCCGGTCACGGCGTCCAGCGTCGCGCCGGCCGCGAGCACCGGCGCGAAATCGAGCGGGTGCGCGCCCGGGGCGGGACAGTCGCCGCGACCGCAGGAGCAGGCACCCGCCGAGGCCCGGGCGCCCGGCACCACGTCCCAGCCCCACAGCCCGGTGTACTCGGCCACGGCCGTGCCGTCCGACGCGCGGCGGCGGCGTGAGCCGGACCGGATGTCGCGCATGCCGCGGTTGATGCCGATCGTGAACCCCATGCCCCCTCCAACGGGTCCGGCGCCCGGCGGTTACGCAGCGGACGCGGTGCGTGACTCTCTGTTTCCGCCTGCCCGGCGACCAGGCGCCTACTCGGCGCCCGGGTGTGCCCGAGGTGGCGCGTCCGGCGGCGCGCGCCCCCGAGTGCATCGCTGCACCCACTCCTGGTTGCGCTGTGTCAAGTGAATCGCGCCCAGACGTACGTGAGTTCATTCGAAGGGGTGGCGAATGGTGGCGTTTCCGTGTGAGCCGTGGCTGGACGGGTGATCGTAGAATTACTCTGTGTGCACGAGCCCTGGGGGCACATGCGCTCGTGGGTATGCCGGAGGCAAGTCGTCATTCCGTTCGAAGGGTGACAAGGGGCGGACGGACGGCCGTACGAACCGGCATGCTGATAGGGCTTGGCGCACTCGGCGACAAGTGGTCTCAGGGATGGGGGCGTTCCAGTGAGCGGCAACGGCGGAAGCGGGACGAACGCTGCGAGCGCGACGCACGCTGACAAGCGCCCCAACGAGCTGCTCACCTCCTGGTTCGTGCGCAGCGGCTGGTCCAAGGGCGAGCTCGCCCGCCAGGTCAACCGCAGGGCACGCCAGTTGGGCGCCAACCACATCTCCACGGACACCTCGCGGGTGCGCCGCTGGCTCGACGGCGAGAACCCCCGCGAGCCGATCCCCAGGATCCTGTCCGAGCTGTTCTCCGAGCGCTTCGGCGTCGTCGTCTCCGTCGAGGACCTGGGCCTGCGCACCGCCCGCCAGTCGCCCTCCGCGACCGGCGTCGACCTGCCCTGGACGGGCCCGCAGACCGTGGCCCTGCTCAGCGAGTTCTCGCGCAGCGACCTCATGCTGGCGCGGCGCGGCTTCCTCGGGAGCTCGCTGGCCCTCTCCGCGGGCCCGGCCCTCATCGAGCCCATGCAGCGCTGGCTCGTCCCCTCGCCCCCGGCCCCACGCGACGAGCCCGGTCATACGGGCGGCTCCGGGCGTGCCCGCGGCCGGCTCTCCAAGCCGGAGCTGGACCTCCTGGAGTCCACGACGGTGATGTTCCGGCAGTGGGACGCCCAGTGCGGCGGAGGCCTGCGCCGCAAGGCGGTCGTCGGCCAGCTGCACGAGGTGACGGACCTCCTCCAGGAGCCCCAGCCGGAGTCCACCACCCGCCGCCTGTTCAAGGTCGCCGCCGAACTCGCCGAGCTGGCCGGCTGGATGTCCTACGACATCGGGCTCCAGCCGACCGCGCAGAAGTACTTCGTCCTCGCGCTGCACGCCGCCAAGGAGGCCGGTGACCGGCCGCTCGGCTCGTACGTGCTGTCCAGCATGAGCCGCCAGATGATCCACCTCGGCCGGCCCGACGACGCGCTGGAGCTGATCCACCTCGCGCAGTACGGCAGCCGCGACTGCGCCAGTCCGCGCACCCAGTCGATGCTGTATGCGATGGAGGCTCGCGCCTACGCCAACATGGGGCAGCCCGGCAAGTGCAAGCGGGCGGTGCGGATGGCCGAGGACACCTTCTCCGAGGCCGACGAGTGGGACGAGCCCGACCCCGACTGGATCCGCTTCTTCTCCGAGGCCGAGCTGCACGGCGAGAACTCCCACTCCTACCGTGACCTGGCCTACGTCGCGGGCCGCAGCCCCACGTACGCCTCACTGGCCGAGCCGCTGATGAACCGGGCCGTGAAGCTCTTCGCCGAGGACGGCGAGCACCAGCGGTCGTACGCACTGAACCTGATCGGCATGGCCACGGTGCACCTCCTCCAGCGCGAGCCCGAGCGGAGCACGGTCTTCGCCACCGAGGCCATGCAGGTCGCCAAGAAGGTTCGCTCCGAGCGCGTCAACACCCGGATCCGCAAGACGGTCGACACCGCCGCCCGTGAATTCGGCGACCTCGGCGAGGTCGTCGACCTCACCGAACGGCTCGCGGCGGAGCTGCCCGAGACCGCCGAGGCCGTCTGAGAAGCCGCCCGGCCTCCCGAACCCCGGCCGCGGCCGGCCCTCCCGAACTGCCCGACTCGGCTCCCCCATGCCAGGTCATCGGAAGGCCGACCGCGGCCGGTCCGTGCGCCCACGGCTGCCTGAAAGCCGAAGGTTGCGCCACGATAACGATCGGCTTGCCCGCCGGCGGGCAGTTCATCGACGCGTAACACAGAAGGTGCCTTCGTCACGGTCGCGAAACAACGAGGGGCTTCGACGGAAACCGCGCTGCGTCAATCTCGTGGCGCATAACCGGCCCACCCCTCATTCCGCTCGAGGCTTCGCCCGCACGGGGCCGTACCAATGACGAGGAGACGCCGATGGCACCAGCCATCACCCTTGCCGCAGAAGCGCCCAAGCTGTCTGCCGCGAACACAGGGTTCATGCTCATCTGTTCCGCCCTGGTGATGCTCATGACGCCGGGTCTGGCCTTCTTCTACGGAGGCATGGTCCGCGTCAAGAGCACCCTGAACATGCTGATGATGAGCTTCATCAGCCTCGGGATCGTCACCATCCTGTGGGTGCTGTACGGCTTCTCCATGGCGTTCGGCACCGACTCCGGCAGCCTCATCGGCTGGAACTCGGACTGGCTCGGCCTCGACAAGATCGGCCTGACGGAGCTGTGGCCCGGCTACACCATCCCGGTGTTCGTGTTCATGGTCTTCCAGCTGATGTTCGCGATCATCACCCCCGCCCTGATCAGCGGTGCCCTCGCGGACCGGGTGAAGTTCAGCGCCTGGGCGCTGTTCATCACCCTGTGGGCCACGGTCGTCTACTTCCCGGTCGCGCACTGGGTCTGGGGCGCCGGCGGCTGGGCCTTCGAGCTGGGCGTCATCGACTTCGCCGGTGGTACGGCGGTCCACATCAACGCCGGTGCCGCGGCGCTCGGCGTGATCCTCGTCATCGGCAAGCGCGTCGGCTTCAAGAGGGACCCGATGCGCCCGCACAGCCTGCCGCTGGTCATGCTCGGCGCCGGTCTGCTGTGGTTCGGCTGGTTCGGATTCAACGCCGGCTCCTGGCTCGGCAACGACGACGGCGTCGGCGCGCTGATGTTCGTCAACACGCAGATCGCCACCGCCGCCGCCATGCTGGCCTGGCTCATCTACGAGAAGATCCGCCACGGCGCGTTCACCACGCTGGGCGCCGCCTCCGGCGCGGTCGCCGGCCTGGTCGCCATCACCCCGTCCGGTGGCGCGGTCACCCCGCTCGGCGCGATCGCCGTCGGCGCCATCGCCGGTGTGCTGTGCGCCATGGCCGTCGGCCTGAAGTACCGGTTCGGCTACGACGACTCCCTCGACGTCGTCGGCGTCCACCTGGTCGGCGGTGTGCTCGGCTCCCTGCTGATCGGCTTCTTCGCCAGCGGCAAGGGCCAGTCCACCGCGGAGGGCCTCTTCTACGGCGGCGGCCTCACCCAGTTCTGGAAGCAGTGCGCCGGCGTCTTCGCGGTCCTCGCCTACTCCCTGATCGTCTCCGCGATCCTGGCCTTCATCCTGGACAAGACCATGGGCATGCGGGTCACCGAGGACGACGAGGTGGCCGGTATCGACCAGGCCGAGCACGCCGAGACCGCATACGACTTCAGCGGCGCCGGTGGCGGCGCCGCCAAGACGGCCGTCACGGCCCCCGTCGCCGCAGCCGCGAGCAAGAAGGTGGACGCATGAAGCTCATCACCGCCGTCGTGAAGCCGCACCGGCTCGACGAGATCAAGGAGGCCCTCCAGGCCTTCGGCGTACACGGCCTGACGGTCACCGAGGCCAGCGGCTACGGTCGTCAGCGGGGCCACACCGAGGTCTACCGGGGCGCCGAGTACACCGTCGACCTGGTCCCCAAGATCCGCATCGAGGTCCTGGTCGAGGACGACGACGCCGAGCAGCTGATCGACGTCGTGGTCAAGGCGGCCCGCACCGGCAAGATCGGTGACGGCAAGGTCTGGTCGATCCCGGTCGACACGGCCGTACGGGTCCGGACCGGCGAGCGCGGTCCCGACGCGCTCTGAAGACCCTCGAGGCAGGCAACGGAACAGGAGTCGCTGGGTGACGGGTACGGACGTGCAGAAGGAAGCAGAGGACTCGGGACCCAGCGGCTACGCGGCGGCCCGGCTGCGTCTCCTCACCGAGGAGGCGCGGTCCGGGCCGCCGCGCCGTGCGGCCCTGGCCGAACTCACGGACGACTGGCTCACCGGGCTGTTCGCGGCGGGCGCCGAGGGTCTGCGCGGGGCCTCTCTCGTCGCCGTGGGCGGTTACGGACGCGGCGAGCTGTCCCCGCGCAGCGACCTCGACCTGCTCCTGCTGCACGACGGCAGCGACACCAAGGCCGTCGCCGCCCTCGCCGACCGGCTCTGGTACCCCGTCTGGGACCTGGGGCTGGACCTCGACCACTCCGTCCGCACACCGGCCGAGGCCCGCAAGACCGCCGGTGAGGACCTCAAGGTGCAGCTCGGACTGCTGGACGCCCGGCACATCGCCGGCGACCTCGGTCTCACCTCCTCGCTGCGTACGGCGGTCCTGGCCGACTGGCGCAACCAGGCGCCCAAGCGCCTCCCCGAACTCCAGGAACTGTGCGCCGAACGCGCCGAGCGCCAGGGTGAACTGCAGTACCTGCTGGAACCCGACCTGAAGGAGGCTCGCGGCGGGCTGCGCGACGCCACCGCGCTGCGCGCCGTCGCCGCCTCATGGCTCGCCGACGCCCCACGCGAGGGCCTGGCCGACGCCCGGCGCCGGCTCCTCGACGTCCGGGACGCCCTGCACCTGGCCACCGGGCGCGCCACCGACCGGCTCGCCCTCCAGGAGCAGGACCAGGTGGCCGCCGAGCTGGGCCTGCTCGACGCGGACACCCTGCTGCGACAGGTGTACGAGGCGGCCCGGCTCATCTCGTACGCCAGCGATGTCACGTGGCGCGAGGTGGGGCGCGTCCTGCGGTCGCGCGCCGTGCGGCCCCGGCTGCGCGCCATGCTGGGCGGCGGGCGAGCTCTCGGCAGCGGGAAACCGACCGCCGAGCGCTCTCCGCTGGCCGAGGGAGTGGTGGAGCAGGACGGAGAGGTGGTGCTCGCCCGCGCCGCGCGCCCCGAACGCGACCCCGTGCTGCCGCTGCGCGCCGCGGCCGCCGCCGCGCAGGCCGGCCTGCCGCTCTCGCTGCACGCCGTACGGCGCCTGGCGGCCACCGTGCGCCCGCTGCCCACGCCCTGGCCCGCCGAGGCCCGCGAACAGCTCGTCACCCTGCTCGGCTCCGGCCGCCCCACCATCGACGTCTGGGAGGCGCTGGAGGCCGAGGGGCTGATCACCCGGCTGCTGCCCGACTGGGAGCGGGTCCGCTGCCGCCCGCAGCGCAACGCCGTGCACCTGTGGACCGTCGACCGGCACCTCATCGAGACCGCGGTACGCGCCTCCGAGTTCACCCGCCGGGTCAGCCGCCCCGACCTGCTGCTGGTCGCCGCGCTGCTGCACGACATCGGCAAGGGCTGGCCGGGCGACCACTCCGTGGCGGGCGAGATCATCGCCAGGGACGTGGCCACCCGCATCGGCTTCGACCGCCACGACGTGACCGTCGTCGCCACCCTCGTACGGCACCACCTCACGCTCATCGACACCGCGACCCGGCGCGACCTGGAGGACCCGGCCACCGTGCGCTCGGTCGCCGAGGCCGTCGGCTCCGAGGGCACGCTGGAGCTGCTGCACGCGCTCACCGAGGCCGACGCCCTCGCCACCGGCCCGGCGGCCTGGTCGTCCTGGCGCGGCTCACTCGTCGCCGACCTGGTCAAACGGGTCTCGGCGGTGCTCGCAGGCGACGCCCCGGACGACCCCGAGGAGGCCGCGCCGACCGCCGAGCAGGAGCGGCTCGCCCTGGAGGCGGCCGCCACGGGCAGCCCGGTGCTCTCACTGCGGGCCCAGACCGAGCCGCCCGCCGGTCAGGAGCCGTCCGGCGACCCCGAGCCGCTCGGCGTGGAGCTGCTGATCGCCGTACCCGACCAGCCCGGAGTGCTGCCCGCGGTGGCCGGTGTCCTGGCCATGCACCGGCTGACCGTACGCACCGCCGAGCTGCGCTCCCTGCACCTGCCGGACGGTGTGGAGGGGTCCGTCCTGCTGCTGGACTGGCGCGTCGCGGCCGAGTACGGCTCGCTGCCGCAGGCCGCCCGGCTGCGCTCGGACCTGGTCCGGGCCCTGGACGGCTCCCTGGACATCGCCGGCCGCCTCGCCGAACGGGACGCGGCCTATCCGCGCCGCAGGGGCGTGATCGCCCCCGCGGCCCGGGTGTCGGTCCACCCGGCCGCCTCCCGGCTGGCCACGGTCATCGAGGTCCGCTCCCAGGACGCCCCGGGCCTGCTGTTCCGCATCGGCCGGGCCCTGGAGGACGCGAACGTGCGGGTGCGCAGCGCCCATGCCTCGACCCTCGGCGCCAACGCCGTCGACGCCTTCTACGTGACCGGCCCGGAAGGCGCGCCGCTGCCCGGCGACGAGGCGGCGGCGGTGGCGCGGAAGCTGGAGGAGACACTGCGGGGGTGAGGCCGACCCGGCGACTTGTCACGCCGGGATACCCTGGAGGGCGATTCCCTGTAGCCACCGACCCCGAGGACCGCGAGCGCCGTGTTCGATACTCTTTCCGATCGCCTCTCAGCGACCTTCAAGAACCTGCGCGGCAAGGGACGGCTCTCCGAGGCGGACATCGACGCCACGGCGCGCGAGATCCGGATCGCGCTGCTCGAGGCGGACGTGGCGCTTCCCGTCGTCCGGACGTTCATCAAGAACGTCAAGGAGCGCGCCCTCGGCGCCGAGGTCAGCAAGGCGCTGAACCCCGCCCAGCAGGTCCTCAAGATCGTCAACGAGGAACTGGTCACCATCCTCGGCGGCGAGACCCGGCGCCTGCGCTTCGCCAAGCAGCCGCCCACCGTGATCATGCTGGCGGGTCTGCAGGGTGCCGGTAAGACCACCCTCGCGGGCAAGCTCGGCCGCTGGCTGAAGGAGCAGGGCCACTCGCCGCTGCTGGTCGCCTGTGACCTCCAGCGCCCCAACGCCGTGAACCAGCTGAGCGTCGTCGCCGACCGCGCGGGCGTCAGCGTCTACGCGCCGGAGCCGGGCAACGGCGTCGGTGACCCGGTCAAGGTCGCCAAGGACTCCATCGAGCACGCCAAGTCCAAGGTCCACGACATCGTGATCGTGGACACCGCCGGCCGTCTCGGTATCGACCAGGAGATGATGCAGCAGGCCGCGGACATCCGCGACGCGGTCTCCCCGGACGAGATCCTGTTCGTCGTCGACGCGATGATCGGCCAGGACGCGGTCAACACCGCCGAGGCCTTCCGCGACGGCGTCGGCTTCGACGGCGTGGTGCTCTCCAAGCTCGACGGTGACGCCCGCGGTGGTGCCGCCCTGTCGATCCGGCAGATCACCGGCAAGCCGATCATGTTCGCCTCCAACGGCGAGAAGCTCGACGACTTCGACGCGTTCCACCCTGACCGGATGGCCTCCCGCATTCTCGACATGGGTGACCTGCTCACCCTGATCGAGCAGGCGGAGAAGACGTTCAGCCAGGAAGAGGCCGAGAAGATGGCCTCCAAGCTGGCGTCCAAGAAGGGCCAGGACTTCACCCTGGACGACTTCCTGGCCCAGATGGAGCAGGTCCGCAAGATGGGCTCCATCTCCAAGCTGCTCGGCATGCTGCCGGGCATGGGCCAGATGAAGGACCAGATCAACAACCTCGACGAGCGGGACGTCGACCGCACGGCCGCCATCATCAAGTCGATGACCCCGGCCGAGCGCCAGGAGCCGACCATCATCAACGGCTCGCGCCGCGCCCGTATCGCCAAGGGCTCCGGCGTCGAGGTCAGCGCGGTCAAGAACCTCGTCGAGCGGTTCTTCGAGGCCCGCAAGATGATGTCCCGCATGGCCCAGGGCGGCGGCATGCCCGGGATGCCGGGGATGCCCGGCATGGGCGGTGGCCCCGGCCGCACCAAGAAGAAGCAGAAGCAGGCCAAGGGCAAGCAGCGCTCCGGCAACCCGATGAAGCGCAAGCAGCAGGAGCAGGAGGAGGCCGCCCGCCGGGCCGCAGCGGCCGAGGGCGGCAGCGCCTTCGGGCTGCCGCAGCAGGGCGGCAAGGACTTCGAACTGCCCGACGAGTTCAAGAAGTTCATGGGCTGACACCCTTCGGAACCGCGCTGAGGGCGCCCCCCTTGTCCGGAGGAGGGCGCCCTCAGCGGTGTGCCGGCGGCTCGGCGGTCAGCCGTTCGGGAACTTCCAGACGTAGGGCTCGCCGTCCTCCTCGGACCAGTGCACCTCGACGCTCTTGGCGTCCGCGGGCACCACGTACGTCTCGCAGAAGACATGGCTCTCGCCCTGCTTCCAGCTCTCGACGTCGTACGGGTCCTCGCAGCCGGCGGCGTCCTCGGACGCGCCGATGAGGACCGAGCCGCGCTGTCCGTCGGCGAAGACCGTCGTGCCGTCGTGCACGTCGGAGCCTTCGGTGAGGGCAGGCCCGCTCTTGTGCGTGTACTTCACGTACGCGACGGCCAGCGCCTTGCCCTTGACCTTGTCCGGCTCGGAGACGGCCTTCGCCGCCTCGGCCTCGGTGCCCACCTCGACCTTCTGCGCCAGCACCTCGTAGGTGACCTCGCCCGGGTCCTCGGCGACCTTGCCCGTGGCGCCTTCGCCGGCCTCCATCTCGCCGCCGGAGGTCGGCTCCGGCGACGGCGAGGCCTTGGCCTGGGCGGTGCCGGTGCTCTTCGCGTCGGCGGTGTCGTCGCCGCCCCCGCAGGCGGTGAGCGTCAGGGCGAGGACGGCGACGGGCGCGACGAGGCGCAGCGTGGTCTGGTGGTGCGGCACAGCAGCTCCTGTATGCAGATGTATAGGTCCCCCGAGCGGTGGATCACTTTAAGCGTTCATGATCCACTTGGTGGAACCAAAAGCTTCCCTTGGTGTTTCCTTCACACCATTCACACCTGCATCGGGAGCGCTGTGCGTCAGGGTGTCCGGGCGATCAGGTACCGGAACACGTTCGGCATCCACACCGTCCCGTCCTGGCGCTGGTGCGGATGCAGGGCCTCGGTCAGCTCCTTGTCGACCTGCACCTGGTCCGTCGCCGTCATCGCCGCGTCGAACAGACCCGTCGATTTCAGGCCGCGTACCGCGCTGTCCACGTCGGCGTAGCCGAAGGGGCACGCCACCCGCCCCGACCCGTCGGGCCGGAGCCCGGCCCGGTGGGCGACGTCCTCCAGGTCGTCGCGGCGGGCGGGGCGCCAGCTGCCCGAGGTGCGCAGCGGCTCGGCCAGCTTCGTCGCCACCCGCATCACGGACGCCGTGGCGCAGCGCTCCGGCGGGCCCCAGCCCGCCAGCACCACGGCCGCACCGCGCCGCGCGAGCGGTGTCGCCTCCGTGAGCGCTCCGGCCAGCCCCTCGGAGTCACCCGCCAGGCACCCGATCGGCTCGAAGGCGGTCACCAGGCTGTAGCCGGGAGCGCCCGGCTCCGCGGTGTCCCGGGGCGAGCCGTCGACGAGCCGGGCGTGCGGACGCGCACGCGTGTCCGACGCCCCGGGGAGCAGCCGCTCCCGTGCCAGGGCCATTCTTTCGGGGGAAGCGTCGACACCGGTGACCGCCGCTCCCCGGGCGGCGGCCATCAGCAGGGAGAGCCCGGAACCACAGCCGAGGCCGAGCAGCCGCGTCGCGGGACCCACGTCCAGTCGCTCGTAGACGGCCTCGTAGAGCGGTACGAGCATCCGCTCCTGGATCTCGGACCAGTCACGCGCGCGTGCACGCAGGTCCACGCGGGGTGCTGCCCCCGCGTGAGGCAGGTGCTGCCGCACGAGCGTAGGTGTCATAAGTAAGCGCCCCAATCCGCCGAGAGTTGCCTCTTGCCCGATTCCATGGCCCCCGTGACAGTGCGCTCGCACTACCCCCGTATGCCAGGAAACTCCCCCCTCGACCCGCCGTCCAGTGGAATGCGGCAGGGTCTGTGAGTTGTCATGTGCCTATGGCGAGATTTCACATTCCGGCAATCCGGGCCCGTAGCATCCCGCCATGGCGAAGGCACCTGTTCTCACCCCCCGGGCGGACGATTTCCCGCGCTGGTACCAGGACTTGATCACCAAGGCGGAGCTCGCCGACAACGGGCCGGTGCGCGGCACCATGGTCATCCGACCGTACGGATACGGGCTGTGGGAGCGGATGCAGGCGGAGATGGACGCCCGCATCAAGGAGACGGGCACCCAGAACGCGTACTTCCCCCTGCTGATCCCCGAGTCCTACCTCGCCCGGGAGGCCGACCACGTCGAGGGCTTCGCGCCCGAGCTGGCCGTCGTCACCCACGGCGGCGGCAAGGAGCTCGAAGAGCCCGCCGTGGTCCGGCCCACTTCCGAGATGATCATCAACGAGTACTTCTCGAAGTGGGTGCAGAGCTACCGCGACCTGCCGCTGCTCATCAACCAATGGGCGAACGTCGTGCGCTGGGAACTGCGCCCCCGCCTGTTCCTGCGGACCTCCGAGTTCCTCTGGCAGGAAGGACACACCGCGCACGCCACCCACGAGGAGGCGCGCGATTTCGCCGCGCACATCCACCGGGCGGTCTACGAGGACTTCATGCTGAACGTCCTCGCGATGGACGTCGTCCCCGGCCGCAAGACCGTCAGGGAGCGGTTCGCCGGCGCGATCAACACCCTCACCCTCGAAGGCATGATGGGCGACGGCAAGGCCCTGCAGATGGCCACGAGCCACGAACTGGGCCAGAACTTCGCGAAGGCCTTCAACACCCGGTACCTGTCCAAGGACGGCCGGCAGGAGCTGGTCTGGCAGACCTCCTGGGGCTCCACCACCCGCATGATCGGTGCCCTGGTGATGATGCACGGCGACGACCACGGCCTGCGCGTCCCGCCCCGGCTGGCGCAGATCCAGGCCGTCGTGCTCGCGATCAAGGGCGACGAGACGGTTCTGGCCAAGGTCCACGAGCTCGGCGACCGGCTCGAGGCGGTCGGTGTCCGCGTCCACGTGGACGACCGCACCGACACCCCCTTCGGCCGTCGCGCGGTCGACTGGGAGCTCAAGGGCGTGCCGGTCCGGATCGAGATCGGCCCGCGCGACCTGGAGAACGGCACCGCGATGCTGGCCCGCCGCATCCCCGGGGGCAAGGAGCCGGTGCCGCTGGACGACCTCGCCGCACTGCTCCCGAAGGTCCTCGAGGAGGACCAGGCACTGCTGCTCCGGCAGTCCCGCGAGCGCCGCGAGTCCCGGACGGCCGAGGTCTCGACCCTGGCCGAGGCCGTCGAGGCCGCCACGTCCGGCGGCTGGGTGCGCATCCCGTGGGCGGTGCTCGGCGCGCAGGGCGAGGCCGAACTGGCCGATCACGCGGTGACCGTACGGTGTCTGGTCGCCGAGGACGGGTCGGTGCCGGACGCCGACGACGCTCCGGGTAACGTCGCGGTCGTGGCACGCGCTTACTGAGCGAGGCCCAAGGCGGCCGAAACGCCTCTTGCGTACCCGTGGCCCTCTGCTACCCCGGCGTGCGGATTGAGCGTACGCGCCGGGCAAGAAGGTGGCCCGAAGGGCCTCGGTTGAGGGTGGTGGCGGGAGACGGGCGGGCGTACGCGAGACTACGCACCACCTTGTGGTGAGCTGTGAGGCTTCTCCACAGATCTGCGCACCCGCCCTCGTCGGGACGCATCAGAGGCAACTGACGGGTACGTGCAAATTATTTGGGATGGCCCGGAATCGGAACACTGGGGCACCCCGGCTCGTTGTCATTACGTGAGCACGACACAGACACCACCTGTTCTCGCCGCAGAGCTGGCACAGGCGTGGGCCGACATTCAGCGGTACCACCCCGAGCTGCCCGACCTTGCCGCGCCAGAGTCCCTGATCGGGGAGTCGTCGTCCGCGTGCGGTCACGAGCTCTCCTTCGAGCGACTGCTCCATGAGGCAGTCCATGGCATCGCCGCCGCGCGCGGAGTCCGCGACACCTCCCGGGCCGGCCGCTACCACAACCGCAGATTCCTCGCGATCGCCGAGGAGCTGGGCCTGGACCATCCCGAGGAGCCGCATCCCAGCAGCGGCTTCTCCCTGGTCACGCTCACCCCCGAGGCGAAGCGCCGCTACCGCCCGACGGTGGAGCGTCTCCAGCGCGCTCTGAAGGCCCACACCGCGGCGACCTCCTCCGACACGTCCCGCACCTTCCGGGGTCCGGCCGCCCGGCACGGATCCTCGGGCGGCGGTGTCCGCGTCAAGGCGGTCTGTGACTGCGGCCGTAACGTCCGGGTCGTCCCGTCCGTCCTGGCCCAGGCCCCGATCGTCTGCGGCGGCTGCGGCAAGCCGTTCCGGATCCCGGACATCGTCGGAGCGGTTGCGAGCTGACGCCCCGCACCGGCATCTCGTGGCTGCCGGTCTTCGGCGCAGGGCTCGGGCCGATGGCGCACCCGACGTGCCTCACCTCTCACGCCGGGTGCGCCATCGGCGTGCCCGCACGGCGGATCAGGCCCCCGGCCCGGAGCGACCCGCCGCGTGTGGCACAATGGCTAGCTGTACTCGACAGCCGCACAGGAACCCTCTCGCCTCCGGCTGACGCGTCCATCGGGCACTCGGGTACCGCAACCCCACGCGGCATTTCTCGCCGTGCCCAACCACGTCAAATCCAGGAGAACCCACTCCCGTGGCAGTCAAGATCAAGCTGAAGCGTCTGGGCAAGATCCGTTCGCCTCACTACCGCATCGTCGTCGCCGACTCCCGTACCCGCCGTGACGGCCGGGCCATCGAGGAGATCGGCAAGTACCACCCGACGTACAACCCGTCGGTGATCGAGGTCGACGCCGAGCGTGTGGCGTACTGGCTCGGTGTCGGCGCCCAGCCGACCGAGCCCGTGATGGCCATCCTCAAGAAGACCGGCGACTGGCAGAAGTTCAAGGGCGAGCCCGCCCCGGCTCCGCTGCTGACGCAGCCCGAGAAGGCCGCGCGCCCGTCGTTCGAGGCCATCGGCGGCGACGACGAGGGCAAGGGTGAGGCGATCACCCAGAAGAAGAAGGCCGAGAAGAAGGACGAGGCCGCCGAGTCCGCTTCGACCGAGGCCTGAGCATGCTCGAGGAGGCTCTCGAGCACCTCGTGAAGGGCATCGTCGACAACCCTGACGATGTGCAGGTCGCCTCGCGCAACCTGCGTCGCGGTCGCGTGCTCGAGGTCCGGGTCCACCCGGACGACCTCGGCAAGGTGATCGGTCGCAACGGCCGCACCGCGCGCGCCCTGCGTACCGTCGTGGGCGCCATCGGCGGCCGGGGCGTCCGCGTCGACCTCGTCGACGTGGACCACGTCCGCTGACGCTTTCGCAGCAGCACCGGCTCGGGCCGGGGAGGGCCACTGGGCCGTCCCCGGCCCGCAGTCGTATGACAGGAGAATGGACACGTGCAGCTGGTAGTCGCACGGATCGGCCGTGCCCATGGCATCAAGGGTGAGGTCACCGTCGAGGTGCGGACCGACGAGCCGGAGCTGAGGCTCGGCCCCGGTGCCGTACTCACCACCGATCCCGCCTCCGCGGGACCGCTCACCATCGAGACGGGCCGCGTCCACAGCGGCCGTCTTCTGCTGCGCTTCGAGGGCGTCAGCGACCGCACCGCCGCCGAGGCCCTGCGCAACACCCTCCTGATCGCCGAGATCGACCCGGAGGAACTGCCCGAGGGCGAGGACGAGTACTACGACCATCAGCTCATCGATCTCGACGTGGTCACCGCGGACGGCACGGAGGTCGGCCGCATCACGGAGATCTCGCACCTGCCCACCCAGGACCTGTTCATCGTGGAGCGGCCCGACGGCAGCGAGGTGATGATCCCCTTCGTCGAGGAGATCGTCGCCGAGATCGACCTCGAGGAGCAGAAGGCCGTCATCACCCCCCCGCCGGGCCTGATCGACGACCGCGCCGAGGTCGCGTCCGGCCGGGACGACGTCTCCGGCCGGGAAGAGTCGTAATGCGCCTCGACGTCGTCACGATCTTCCCCGAGTACCTGGAACCGCTGAACGTCTCCCTCGTCGGCAAGGCACGCGCGCGTGGACAGCTGAACGTGCACGTCCACGACCTGCGGTCCTGGACCTACGACCGTCACAACACGGTCGACGACACCCCCTACGGCGGCGGCCCCGGCATGGTCATGAAGACCGAGCCCTGGGGAGACGCACTGGACTCCGTCCTGGCCGACGGCTACGAGACGGGCTCCGGGGAGCCCGCCCTCATCGTGCCGACGCCCAGCGGCCGGCCCTTCACCCAGGAACTCGCCGTCCACCTCTCCGAGCGCCCCTGGCTGATCTTCACCCCGGCCCGCTACGAGGGCATCGACCGCCGTGTGATCGACGAGTACGCGACACGGATGCCGGTGTACGAGGTGTCCATCGGGGACTACGTCCTGGCCGGCGGCGAGGCGGCCGTCCTCGTCGTCACGGAAGCCGTGGCGCGGCTGCTGCCCGGCGTCCTGGGCAATGCCGAGTCCCACCGGGACGACTCCTTCGCGCCCGGCGCCATGGCGAACCTGCTCGAAGGGCCCGTCTACACCAAGCCCCCCGAGTGGCGCGGCCGGGACATCCCCGACGTGCTGCTCAGCGGCCACCACGGCAAGATCGCCCGCTGGCGCCGCGACGAGGCCCTCAAGCGCACCACCGCCCACCGGCCCGACCTCATCGAGCGCTGCGACCCCAAGGCCTTCGACAAGAAGGACCGCGAGATGCTCTCCATCCTGGGCTGGACACCCGACCCGTCGGCAGAGCCCTACGGCCGATTTTGGCGCAGGACCGACGACGTGGAAGAATAGCCAGCTGTTGTGCGTCCGTCCGGCGTGCGCCCCTGCCACAGGGGGAGACGACGTCCGCCCCGACCCGCACACACCTGATCCCGAAACCTAGTTTCCGTTGATGACCTGTGGCATCAGCGAGGAAAGCAGACGAAATGTCTCACCTGCTCGACACCGTCGACTCCGCGTCGCTGCGCAGCGATGTCCCCGCCTTCCGCCCGGGCGACACCGTCAACGTCCACGTCCGCGTCATCGAGGGCAACCGCTCCCGTGTGCAGCAGTTCAAGGGCGTCGTGATCCGCCGCCAGGGCGCCGGCGTGCGCGAGACCTTCACGGTCCGCAAGGTCTCCTTCTCCGTCGGCGTCGAGCGCACGTTCCCGGTGCACACCCCGATCGTGGAGAAGATCGAGCTCGTCACCAAGGGTGACGTCCGCCGCGCCAAGCTGTACTACCTGCGCGAGCTGCGCGGCAAGGCCGCGAAGATCAAGGAGAAGCGCGAGAACTGAGCGCTCTCCGGGGTTCGCGTCGGGGCCGGATAGCATCTGGCCCCGATGGACACCGAAGCACAGCCCACGGAGCGCGACCGCTCCTCCCGCCCTTCCGGCTCCGAGACGACCTCGGAATCCGCAGGGCCGGAGGACCGGTCGCGTTTCGCGTTGGCGGCGCGTGTCGGCTCCTGGGTCCCGGGCGGCCGGATCACCCTCATCCTGCTGGTCTGCCTGGTGTTCCTGCTGTTGCTCAGCGCGTTCGTGGCGCGGCCGTTCCAGATCCCCAGCGGATCGATGGAGCCGGGATTGAGGATCGGGGACAGGGTTCTCGTAAATAAGTTGGCGTACCGTTTCGGTGCCGTGCCGCAGCGGGGAGACATCGTCGTGTTCGACGGGACCGGGTACTTCGGGCACGCGGACTACGTCAAGCGCGTTGTCGGTGTGGGGGGAGACCGCGTGGTCTGCTGCGACAGGGAGGGGAGGCTCCAGGTGAACGGCCGGCCGGTCGACGAGTCGGGCTTCCTGCATCCCGGCGACAGCCCGTCCGCGGTGCCCTTCGACGTCGTCGTGCCCCATGGCACCCTGTTCGTCCTCGGCGACCACCGCAGCGACTCCAGTGACTCCCGCGACCACCTCGGCTCGCCGGGCGGCGGCATGATCCCCGTCGACGACGTGATCGGCCGCGCCGACTGGATCGTCTGGCCGTTCGGTCACGCCACCCGGCTGCACCGGCCGGACGCCTACGCGCGCGTGCCCGACGCCGGTGGGGCGGGCGCCCATGGGTAACCGCGGCAAACCGCGCGGCGTCCCTGCGGGCCCCGCGGAGAACCTGCTGCCCACCGGCGCCCGGCGCGCCGCTGGCCCGTCCGGCAGCGGCCGTACGCGGGCCGAGCGCCGTAAGCTCCAGCGGAAGGTCAAGCGGCGCCGCAGGCGCGGAGCCGTGAAGGAGATACCACTCCTCGTCGGCGTGGCGGTCCTGATAGCGCTCGTGCTGAAGACGTTCCTCGTCCAGGCCTTCGTCATCCCGTCCGGTTCCATGGAGCAGACGATCCAGATCGGTGACCGCGTCCTGGTCGACAAGCTCACCCCGTGGTTCGGCTCGCAGCCGCAGCGCGGGGACGTCGTCGTCTTCAAGGACCCCGGCGGCTGGCTCCAGGACGAGCAGCCCGCCTCGCAGAAGTCCGACCCCGTCGTCGTCAAGCAGGTGAAGGAAGGGCTCACCTTCATCGGCCTGCTGCCGTCCGAGAACGAGAAGGACCTCATCAAGCGGGTCGTCGGCGTCGGCGGCGACCGCGTCAAGTGCTGCGACACACAAGGGCGGGTGACCGTCAACGGTGTCCCGCTGAACGAGGACTACCTGTACCCCGGCGCCGCCCCCTCCGACACCCCGTTCGACATCACGGTCCCTCAGGGACGGCTGTGGGTGATGGGCGACCACCGGAACAACTCCGCGGACTCCCGCGCCCACCAGGACACCGACTACGGGGGCACGGTCTCCCTGGACGAGGTGGTGGGCCGCGCCATGGTCATCGCCTGGCCCTTCGGCCACTGGAACATGCTGGAGGAGCCGAATACCTACGCCACCGTGTCCGACTCGGCCACCGGGTCGACCGCTGCTCCCGAACTGTCGCATAGGGTTGCCTCCTACGATCCGAACGGAACGATCCAGCTCCCGACCCCTGCGGAACTCCCGCTCGTTATGGGAGTGGTGGGCCTGCGCCGCGTATGGGGCAGGCGGCGGCACAGAGTGAGGAGTTGGCGTGGGGGATGTGGCGGTTGGCGCACGGTCCGGACACGACGGCGAGGAGCACCGCGGGCGCCCTGCGGAATCCACCGTCCCGGCCGCGGACAGCGCCGTGACCTCCGGGAATGACTCCGGGGCAGCCGAGGACGGCAGGGTGACGGGCGAGCAGAGGTCAGGCGAGGGCCAGGGACCGGGCGGTACGGCCGGGACACCGAAGAAGCCGCGCTCCTTCTGGAAGGAGCTGCCCATCCTGATCGGTATCGCGCTGGTTCTGGCGCTGCTGATCAAGACCTTCCTGGTGCAGGCGTTCTCCATCCCCTCCGACTCGATGCAGAACACCCTCCAGCAGGGTGACCGCGTCCTGGTGGACAAGCTCACGCCCTGGTTCGGCTCCGAGCCCGAGCGTGGCGAGGTCGTCGTCTTCCACGACCCGGACAACTGGCTGGCGGGCGAGCCGACCACGGACCCGAACGCGCTGCAGACCTTCCTCAGCTGGATCGGCCTCATGCCGTCCGCGGAGGAGAAGGACCTCATCAAGCGCGTCATCGGAGTCGGCGGCGACACCATCGAGTGCAAGAACACCGGCCCGCTCATGGTCAACGGCAAGGCGCTGAACGAGCAGGACTACGTCTACGCGGGCAACACTCCGTGCAGCGTCGACGACCAGGGCGGCCAGTTCAAGGTCAAGGTCCCCAAGGGCTACATCTGGGTCATGGGCGACCACCGGCAGAACTCGAGGGACTCCCGCTACAACCAGTCCGACAAGCACCACGGCATGGTCCCGGTGAAGGACGTCGTCGGACGCGCCGTCGTCGTCGCCTGGCCCATCAACCGCTGGGCCACCCTGCCGGTCCCGGACACCTTCGACCAGCCCGGGCTGAACGCCCAGCCGGCGGCCGCGGGCCTGACGGTCGCGCCGCAGGGGATCGCGCTCCTCGGCGTGGTGCCGGTGGTGCTCTGGCGTCGCCGGAAGCAGTGATCCCGACCATGGGCTGACCCCGGCCGGTACCGCCGGGTAGGGTGCGGACCCATGGGTGGCGAGAGCGTGACGCACACGGCCCCGCGCAGCGGCGGCTCGGGCACGGGCCCGGTGGGCAGCCGGACCGGACAGCGGTTGTCCGGGCTGGCCGTCGCACTGGGCCTCGTGCTGTTTCTCGGCGGATTCGCCTGGGGAGCGGTGGTCTACCGGCCCTACACCGTGCCCACCAGTTCGATGACCCCGACGATCGACGCGGGCGACCGGATCCTGGCGCAGCGAGTCGACGGCGGTGAGGTCCGCCGCGGTGACGTCGTCGTCTTCAAGGACGCGACCTGGGCCAACGCGCCGATGGTCAAGCGCGTGGTCGCCGTCGGCGGCGACACGGTCTCCTGCTGCCAGGACGGCAGGCTGAAGGTGAACGGCAAGGAGATCGACGAAACGTACCTGCCCAAGGGCACACCGGCCGAGATGAGCAACTTCCCGACCGTGACCGTCCCCGAGGGCCGGCTCTTCCTGCTCGGCGACGAGCGGGGCAATTCCGTGGACTCCACGGCCCACCTGACCGACGCCGCCAGTGGCACGGTGGCACGCTCCGCGGTGGACGCCCGCGTCGACACCGTCGTGTGGCCCATGAAGGGCATGCTGCAGCGCCCCACCGGCTTCGAACCGCTCGGCGCCCTCTCCTCGCCCGGGCCGCTGCGGACGATCACCTCGCTCGTGATCGCCGGCGCCGTGCTCGTCCTGGGCGGAGGCGCCTACGGGCCCATCGCCAAGCGCGCGGGTGCCGCCCGGGCACGGCGGGAGAGCGCCGCGGAGCCCGCAGGTGTCCGCTGAGGCCATGGGAACGGGCCAGGACACCTACGAGGGCGGGCTGCGCAGGGTCGCCCGGGTCGTGCTGCTCGATCCGCAGGACCGCATCCTGCTGCTGCACGGGCACGAGCCGGACGACCCGGGCGACGACTGGTGGTTCACCCCCGGCGGCGGTGTGGAGGGCGAGGAGACCCGTGAACAGGCCGCGCTGCGGGAACTCGCCGAGGAGACGGGCATCACCGAGGTCGAACTCGGCCCGGTGCTGTGGCGGCGCAAGTGCTCCTTCCCGTTCGCGGGCCGCCGCTGGGACCAGGACGAGTGGTACTACCTGGCGCGTACGGACCGCACGACGGTGGCCGCCACCGGGCTGACCGAGCTGGAGCGGCGCAGCGTCGCCGGAGCGCGCTGGTGGACGTGTCCGGAATTGAGCCGGGCACATGAGACGGTGTATCCGACCAGACTCGCCGGGCTGCTGCGCACGCTGCTCGACGAAGGTCCCCCGGCCAGGCCAGTGATCCTTGACCCGGAAATCGTCTAGGGGCTCACCGGACTGGCGCACAATGGGGGGATCGCACGGCTGAAGGGGAACATGCCATGAGCGCCGAGGACCTCGAGAAGTACGAGACCGAGATGGAGCTGAAGCTCTACCGGGAGTACCGCGATGTCGTCGGTCTGTTCAAATACGTGATCGAGACCGAGCGACGCTTCTACCTGACCAACGACTACGAGATGCAGGTGCACTCGGTCCAGGGTGAGGTGTTCTTCGAGGTCTCCATGGCGGATGCCTGGGTCTGGGACATGTACCGGCCGGCGCGGTTCGTGAAGCAGGTGCGGGTCCTCACGTTCAAGGACGTGAACATTGAGGAGCTGAACAAGAGCGACCTGGAGATGCCCAGCGGCTGAGGGTCCTCGCGCGGGTGACGGAGTTGTCCACAGTCGCTGAGCCGTCCACCAAGATCCACTTCATGGGGGCGGGTGCGTGATCGTTGGCGCCGGAGGTGGTGCCGACATGACCGCACATCTGGCACGCAGTGCCATGGGCAAGTACGGGGAGACGCTGGCCGCACGGCGGCTGACCGAGGCCGGTCTGACGGTCTTGGAGCGCAACTGGCGCTCCGGCCGGACCGGCGAGATCGACATCGTGGCCAGGGACGGGGACGTCCTGGTCGTCTGCGAGGTGAAGACCCGCAGGGAGGGTCCCTTCCAGCATCCGATGGCAGCCGTGACCCCGCAGAAGGCGGAGCGGTTGCGGGGCCTGGCCGAGCGGTGGATCCAGACACACGGGGGCGCACCGCCCGGCGGGGTCCGCATCGACGTGGTCGGCGTGCTGCTCCCGGCCCGCGGAGCCGCCGTGGTCGAGCATGTGCGGGGGGTGGCCTGAGTGGCATTCGCCCGAACGTGTTCGGTGGCCCTGGTCGGCGTCGAGGGAGTGGTCGTCGAGGTCCAGGCCGACCTCGAACCGGGCGTCGCGGCCTTCACGCTGGTGGGGCTGCCCGACAAGAGCCTCACGGAGAGCCGGGACCGGGTGCGCGCAGCGGTCGTCAACTCGGGCTCGGCCTGGCCCCAGAAGAAACTCACCGTCGGTCTGAGCCCGGCCTCGGTACCGAAGTCCGGCAGCGGCTTCGACCTGGCCGTCGCGGCGGCGGTCCTCGGCGCGGCGGAGCGCATCGACCCGAGGGTCCTGGCCGACATCGTGATGATCGGCGAACTGGGGCTGGACGGGCGGGTGCGGCCGGTGCGCGGTGTTCTGCCGGCGGTGCTGGCGGCGGCCGAGGCGGGGTACGAGCAGGTGGTGGTACCGGAGTGCGCGGTGCCGGAGGCTTCGCTGGTACCAGGTGTTTCGGTGCTGGGGGTGCGGAGCCTTCGGCAGTTGATCGCCGTTCTGACCGACGAGCCGGTACCCGAGGAAGAGGCCGTGCCCGGGGAGGTCCGTCCCGACCCCTTCCTGGCGGGCCTGGCCCTGCCGGGCACCGGGCTGGGCGCCGTGACCAGTGATCACCCGCCCGATCTGGCGGACGTGGCCGGACAGCACATGGCCAGGGCTGCCCTGGAAGTGGCAGCGGCAGGCCGGCATCACGTCTTCTTCAAGGGGCCTCCGGGCGCAGGCAAGACCATGCTGGCCGAGCGGCTGCCAGGGCTGTTGCCCGAGCTGAGCCGACAGGAGTCCCTGGAGGTCACGGCCGTTCACTCCGTGGCCGGAGTGCTGCCGCCAGGACACCCCTTGGTCGACAGGCCGTCGTACTGCGCTCCCCACCACTCGGCCACCATGGCCTCGCTCGTCGGCGGTGGAAACGGGCTGCCCAGGCCGGGCGCGGTCTCTCTGGCTCACCACGGCGTGTTGTTTCTCGACGAGGCCGCGGAGTTCCACAGCAGTGTGCTGGACGCCCTGCGCCAGCCATTGGAATCGGGCCATGTCGTGATCGCTCGTGCCGCCGGCATGCTGCGGATGCCCGCAAGGTTCCTCATGGTCCTCGCGGCCAATCCGTGCCCCTGTGGGAGGCACGGCAGGGGCGATGACATCTGCGAGTGCCGGCCCTCCACCATCAAGCGCTACCGTGCTCGCCTGTCCGGCCCTCTGATGGACCGTGTCGATCTGCGGGTGACGGTGGAACCGGTTTCCAGGGCAGAGCTGCTGCAGCTCCACACCGGTGCCGAGACGTCGGCGACCGTGGCGGAACGCGTCAAGGTGGCGCGCGAACGTGCGGCACACCGCTATGAGGGAACGCCCTGGCGGACCAACAGCGAGGTGCCCGGACACGAACTCCGCACCCGTTGGCATGTTCAGTCCGGGGCCCTCGCCAAAGCCGAGCAGGACCTGGACCGCGGTCTGCTCACCGCACGGGGGCTGGACCGGGTCCTCCGCGTCGCCTGGACCCTGGCCGACCTGGGAGGGCGCGACAAGCCCTCGTCGAACGACGTGAACTGGGCGTTGGAACTGCGCACGGGCGTCCGCCGGGGAGCGATCCTGGAAGGACTCCGCACATGACGGACGAAGACCTGCTCTGCCGGGTCCTGCTCACCCGGGTCATCGAGCCCGGTGACGAAGTCGGCGGGCGATGGGTCCGGCAGTTCGGGGTCGGGGAAGTGGTGCGGCGGCTGAAAGGGGGCGGCACCGTCCTCCCGGGCGCGAGTGGGAAGCGTTGGGAGGGGCTGGTGGCCAGGGCCGAGGCTGCTCGGCCGCGCAGGGATCTTGCGGCCGCCCGGGACGCCGGTGTGCGGTTCGTTTCCCCCGGGGACGCGGAGTGGCCGGGGCAGCTCGACGATCTCGGGGATGCCCGGCCCCTCGGGCTGTGGGTGCGCGGGCGGGCCGGTCTGCGGATGTGGGCGCTGAAGTCGGTCGCCGTGGTCGGCGCCCGGGCCTGCACCGAGTACGGGGCCCACATGGCCGCCACCCTCGCCGCGGGGCTCGCCGAGCGGGGCTGGGTCGTGGTGTCGGGCGGTGCCTACGGAGTCGACGGAGCCGCCCATCGCGGAGCCCTAGGAGCCGGCGGCGCCACCGTCGCCGTCCTCGCCTGCGGCGTCGACCGGCCCTACCCCCGCGGCCACACTCAGCTGATCGGCAGGATCGCCGAACAGGGACTGGTGATCGGCGAGCTGCCACCCGGGGACCACCCCACGCCGAGCCGCTTCATCCTGCGCAACAGAGTGATCGCCGCGCTCACCCGCGGCACCGTGGTCGTGGAGGCGGCCTACCGCAGCGGCTCCCTGGTCACCGCGCGGGCGGCGCAACGCCTCGGCCGGCACACGATGGGCGTGCCGGGCCCGGCCACCAGCGCCCTGTCCGCCGGGGTGCACGATCTGCTGCGCGGGGAGGCCGTCCTGGTCACCGATGCCGCAGACGTCGTGGAACTGATCGGTGGCATGGGGGAACTGGCCCCCGACCGGCGAGGCCCCGTCCTGCCCCGGGACCTGCTGGAGCCGGCCGCCCGGCAGGTGCTCGACGCGCTGCCGGGACGCGGCACGGCCGGGCCGGACGAGATCGCGCGCTCCGCACAGACCGCACCGGACGACGCGATCGCGAGACTGTACGAACTCCGAGCACTCGGTTACGTCGAACGACACGGCGACGGCTGGAAGTTGACACGCCAGGCGGTGATGTCGGTCCGCGACGCTCGCGGGCTGTGCTGACGGCCTGTGTTCGGCCGTCCGGGGGAACCCCGACATCCCTTGGAAATGCGCCCAGTTGGGGCCTTGTGGTGATCACAGGGAGCGAGCGCGTCACCCCGACGGGGCGTCCCGAGGAACGTATCTGCGCCCGCCCTGGCCTCCGCCCTTCGCACACCGCGACGCCACAGTCACGCTACGCTCGCGAGGATCCCGACACGGACAGGCAACTCGACATCAGACAGACAGCTCACCCCGGCAGCACCACTTCGCAGCAGAACGGCACAAGGCGACGAATGCCCCAGCACACCTCCGGGTCCGACCGGGCGGCGATCCCCCCAGCCGCCCGTGACGGTGGCAGCGTGCGGCCGCCCGCTCCCTCGACGCTCGACGAGTTGTGGCGGTCGTACAAGGCGACGGGGGACGAGCGGCTGCGGGAGCAGCTGATCCTGCACTACTCGCCGCTGGTGAAGTACGTCGCCGGACGGGTCAGCGTGGGCCTGCCGTCCAACGTGGAGCAGGCGGACTTCGTCTCGTCCGGGGTGTTCGGGCTGATCGACGCGATCGAGAAGTTCGACATCGACCGGGAGATCAAGTTCGAGACCTACGCGATCACCCGGATCCGCGGCGCGATGATCGACGAGTTGCGGGCGCTGGACTGGATCCCCCGCTCGGTGCGGCAGAAGGCGCGCAACGTGGAGCGGGCGTACGCCACGCTGGAGGCGCGGTTGCGGCGGACGCCGACGGAGAGCGAGGTGGCGGGCGAGATGGGCATCGCCGTCGAGGAACTCCACGCGGTGTTCAGTCAGTTGTCGCTGGCCAACGTGGTCGCCCTGGAGGAGCTGCTGCACGGGGGCGGTGAGGGCGGCGACGGGCTCAGCGTCATGGACACACTCGAGGACACCGCCGCCGACAACCCCGTCGAGGTCGCCGAGGACCGGGAGCTGAGGAGGTTCCTGGCACGGGCGATCAACACGCTGCCCGACCGGGAGAAGACCGTGGTCACGCTGTACTACTACGAGGGCCTCACCCTGGCCGAGATCGGGAACGTGCTGGGTGTGACCGAGAGCCGGGTCAGCCAGATCCATACGAAGTCGGTGCTGCAGCTGAGAGCGAAACTGGCGAGCTTCGGCCGCTGACCTGGCCGGATGTCCTCGGGTCGGCGTCAACCACTCCCGCGTGGCGGGGTGCGTCCGTAGAGTGTTGACGTGCCAAGGATTCGAGCGGCCTCCGTGGCCGAGCACCGGTCGATGCAGCGAGCCGCCCTGCTGGACGCGGCTCGTTCCTTGTTGTCCGAGGGCGGTACGGAGGCGCTGACCTTCCCGGCCCTCGCCGAGCGGACGGGCCTCGCGCGCTCGTCCGTCTACGAGTACTTCCGGTCCCGGGCGGCCGTGGTCGAGGAACTGTGCGAGGTCGACTTCCCGGTCTGGGCGGCGGACGTGTCGGCCGCGATGGAGCGGGCGGAGACGGCCGAGGCCAAGGTCGAGGCCTATGTGCGGCAGCAGTTGGAGCTGGTCGGGGACCGGCGGCACCGGGCCGTGGTCGCGATCTCCGCGAGCGAACTCGACGCGGGAGCGCGGGAGAAGATCCGGGCGGCGCACGGCGGGCTGGTCACGATGATCGTCGAGGCGCTGGGGGAGCTGGGGCATGAGCAGCCCCGGCTGGCAGCGATGTTGCTGCAGGGCGTCGTGGACGCGGCCGTGCGCAGGATCGAACTGGGGGCGGCGGAGGAGCCGGCGACCATCGCGGATGCGGCGGTGTCCATGGCACTGCGGGGTGTGCGGGGCTGAGCCACGTCCCCGACCGGGGCGGGCGGGGTCCGCTGCTTGACGGAGCGGGGTGCGGCGCGCACACCCTCCCCGAGCTGTCCGCTCCGACCGAGCAGGTGGGAGCCCCGTCGCCCCGGCGGCACGACTGCCCGCAGCCGGGTCAGTACACCGGCAGCAGCCTGGACGGGCCCCGGCTGAGCAACCACGGCGGCAGGAGAGACAGGGGGTTCAGGTAAATCTCCCCGCGCCGTAAGCCCCAGTGCACACACGCAGCCGTGCAATGCGACCCGGTCGCATCCACCGTGCCGATCACCTCGCCCGGTTCCACCCCGTCGCCCGCCTCCACCGACGCCGTCACCGGTTCGTAGGTCGTGCGCAGAGGCGGGTCGCCGGTGCCTGCCAGCTCCACCGAGACCACTCCCTTTCCGGCCACCCTGCCCGCGAAGGAGACCCGGCCCGCCGCCACCGCCCGCACCGGCGTTCCCGGTGCCGCCGCCAAATCCACGCCCCGGTGGCCGCGGCCGTAGACCGTCGCCGGGGGTTCCCACCCGCGCAGGACCGCAGGACGCAGGCCCACCGGCCATGCGCGGCCGACCGCCGGCACGGCGGGGTCCTTGAGGGCAGAGCCCGCCGCGAGCAGCCGCGGCGGCGGGGCCAGCAGGGCCCACGCCGTGAGGAGCAGCAGCAGGATCAGACGCGTACACACGCGGACACACCGGTTCACTCGCATGGGCAAAGCGTCCCGGACCATCACTGCTCGCGGCCCCGGCTGGGGATCACCCGCCGGTTGTGGACAACGGCGTCACCCGGCACCCCGCGGGTCCCGTACACTTCTGGTGGCGACCCGAGCCATCGGGTCGACTTCGCACGCCCCGACACGAACCCCGACAACGGGCCCGTGTCAGCGCCCCTCGGTCCCTCGTGGAACGGCGCGCAGTGGGCGTCAGGCGCGGAGGCCGTCCGGCATCCGCGGCACAACCGAGAAAATCAAGGAGATACGGCCATGGCCGTCGTCACGATGCGGGAGCTGCTGGAGAGCGGCGTCCACTTCGGTCACCAGACCCGTCGTTGGAACCCGAAGATGAAGCGCTTCATCTTCACGGAGCGCAACGGCATCTACATCATCGACCTGCTCCAGTCGCTGTCGTACATCGACCGCGCCTACGAGTTCGTCAAGGAGACCGTCGCCCACGGCGGCACGGTCATGTTCGTCGGCACGAAGAAGCAGGCGCAGGAGGCCATCGCCGAGCAGGCCACCCGCGTCGGCATGCCCTACGTCAACCAGCGCTGGCTGGGCGGCATGCTCACCAACTTCTCGACCGTCTACAAGCGTCTGCAGCGCCTCAAGGAGCTCGAGCAGATCGACTTCGAGGACGTCGCCGCGTCCGGTCTGACCAAGAAGGAGCTTCTCGTGCTCTCGCGCGAGAAGGCCAAGCTGGAGAAGACCCTCGGCGGTATCCGCGAGATGCAGAAGGTGCCCAGCGCCGTCTGGATCGTGGACACCAAGAAGGAGCACATCGCCGTTGGTGAGGCCCGGAAGCTGAACATCCCGGTCGTCGCGATCCTCGACACCAACTGCGACCCCGACGAGGTCGACTACAAGATCCCGGGCAACGACGACGCGATCCGCTCCGTCACCCTGCTCACCCGCGTCATCGCCGACGCCGTCGCCGAGGGCCTCATCGCCCGCAGCGGTGTCGCCACCGAGGGCAAGGGCGAGAAGGCCGCGGGCGAGCCGCTGGCCGAGTGGGAGCGCGACCTGCTCGAGGGCGAGAAGAAGGCCGACGAGGCCGCCCCCGCCGCCGAGGCCACTCCGGCCGAGGCCCCCGCCGCCGAGGCGACTCCGGCTGAGGCCCCCGCCGCCGAGGCCGAGAAGCCGGCCGAGGGCGACAAGCCGGCCGAGGCCGAGCAGGCCTGACCCGTCAGTCCCGTGGTGACGGCGGGAGCGGTACTGCGTACACCAGCGCCCTCGGCGCGGTGAAGTCCGCTCCCGCCGTTCACCCGTAGGTCAGCGGAGGGACAGCGTGCTCCGGCTCCATGGAGCGCATCCGCAGATCTTCGATCTTCCAGACTTCGAGAGAGATTCACAGACTCATGGCGAACTACACCGCCGCCGACGTCAAGAAGCTCCGTGAGCTCACGGGCGCCGGCATGATGGACTGCAAGAAGGCGCTGGACGAGGCCGAGGGCAACGTCGAGAAGGCCGTCGAGGCGCTCCGCATCAAGGGCCAGAAGGGCGTCGCCAAGCGCGAGGGCCGCTCCGCCGAGAACGGCGCCGTGGTCTCGATCATCGCCGACGACAACTCCTCCGGCGTCATCGTCGAGCTGAAGTGCGAGACGGACTTCGTCGCCAAGGGCGAGAAGTTCCAGGCCGTCGCCAACCAGATCGCGCAGCACGTCGCCAAGACGTCCCCGGCCGACCTCGACGCCCTGCTCGCCTCCGAGATCGAGGCCGGCAAGACCGTCCAGGCGTTCGTCGACGAGGCCAACGCCAACCTGGGCGAGAAGATCGTCCTGGACCGCTTCGCGCAGTTCGCCGACGGTTACGTGACGGCGTACATGCACCGCACGATGCCCGACCTGCCCCCGCAGATCGGTGTCCTCGTCGAGCTGGACAAGCCGAACGCCGAGATCGCCAAGGGCGTCGCCCAGCACATCGCCGCGTTCGCGCCGAAGTACCTCTCCAAGGAGGACGTGCCGGCCGAGGTCGTCGAGTCCGAGCGCCGCGTCGCCGAGGAGACCACCCGCGCCGAGGGCAAGCCCGAGGCCGCCCTGCCGAAGATCGTCGAGGGTCGCCTCAACGGCTTCTTCAAGGACGCCACGCTGCTCGGCCAGCCGTACGCGCTCGACAACAAGAAGTCCGTCCAGAAGATCCTGGACGAGGCCGGTGTCACCCTGAAGCGCTTCACGCGCATCAAGGTCGGCATCTGAGTCCGTACCGCGCTCGACGCCCGGCCCCGATAGGGTCGACAGCAGTCGTCCGCGTACGCCGTCACATAAGTGGCGGACGACAGCAGATCTGACGAGGAGGCCATTGCCGTATGGGATGCGAAACACGCCCCACCGGCAATGGCCTTCTTGGTATGTGCAACACGTGAAAGAGGCGGGATCCCCCATGACCACCAAGGCCCAGAAGAGCGACGACGGCAAAGTGAGCGGCCGGTTTCTGCTGAAGCTGTCCGGAGAGGCCTTCTCCGGTGGCGGCGGCCTGGGCGTCGACCCCGACGTGGTGCACAAGATCGCCCGCGAGATCGCGGCCGTCGTGCGCGACGGCGCCCAGATCGCGGTCGTCATCGGCGGCGGCAACTTCTTCCGCGGTGCCGAACTCCAGCAGCGCGGCATGGACCGGGCCCGCTCCGACTACATGGGCATGCTCGGCACGGTCATGAACTGCCTCGCCCTCCAGGACTTCCTGGAGAAGGTCGGCGTCGACTGCCGGGTGCAGACCGCCATCACCATGGGCCAGGTCGCCGAGCCGTACATCCCGCTGCGCGCCGTACGGCACCTGGAGAAGGGCCGCGTGGTCATCTTCGGCGCCGGAATGGGCATGCCGTACTTCTCCACCGACACCACCGCCGCCCAGCGCGCCCTGGAGATCGACGCCGAGGCGCTGCTGATGGGCAAGAACGGCGTGGACGGGGTCTACGACTCCGACCCCAAGACCAACCCGGACGCGGTGAAGTTCGATCACCTCGGCTACGGCGAGGTCATCACGCGCGATCTGAAGGTCGCCGACGCCACGGCCGTGACCCTGTGCCGCGACAACAAGCTCCCGATCGTGGTCTTCGAGCTGCTGGCGGAGGGCAACATCGGACGTGCCGTCAAGGGTGAGAAGATCGGCACGCTGGTGGGGGACCCCGGCAGCCGGGACTGACACCCCGGGTACAACCCCGTCCGGGGGACGGACGGGACGGAGCCGGGCCGGGGGATGGACAATGTCCCGCCGGTCGGGAACCGTGCAGGAAGAAGACGCGACGCAGCCGGCCGCCGCCCACATGGAACCGCAGCCGGGCCTACTCAAGACACGCAGGAGCAAGTGGTGATCGAAGAGACCCTCCTCGAGGCCGAGGAGAAGATGGAGAAGGCCGTCGTGGTCGCCAAGGAGGACTTCGCCGCGATCCGCACCGGCCGTGCGCACCCGGCGATGTTCAACAAGATCGTGGCGGAGTACTACGGCGCGCCGACGCCGATCAACCAGCTGGCCTCGTTCTCGGTGCCCGAGCCGCGCATGGCCGTGGTGACCCCGTTCGACAAGACGGCCCTGCGCAACATCGAGCAGGCGATCCGCGACTCCGACCTGGGCGTCAACCCGAGCAACGACGGCAACATCATCCGGGTGGTGTTCCCCGAGCTCACCGAGGAGCGCCGCCGCGAGTACATCAAGGTCGCCAAGGGCAAGGGCGAGGACGCGAAGATCTCGATCCGCTCCGTGCGCCGCAAGGCCAAGGAAGCCATCGACAAGCTGATCAAGGACGGCGAGGTCGGCGAGGACGAGGGCCGCCGTGCGGAGAAGGAGCTGGACGACACCACCGCGAAGTACGTCGCGCAGGTGGACGAGCTCCTGAAGCACAAGGAAGCGGAGCTGCTCGAGGTCTGATGAACGACTCTTCCTGGGGGGCGCCGCCACAGGCCGGGTACTGGGGGCCCACCGACCAAGGGCATGGTCGCGGGCACGTCCAGGGCCCGGGCCAGGGGCACGTCCGAGGGGCCGCCCCGGCGGGTCCCGCATACGATGCGTATGAAGCGCCTCAGACTCGCCCCATGCCCATCGTGCCCGACGTACCCGAATTCGGCGGAAACCAGGATGACGACCGGGGAACTGCTCGGCTGAGCGGCACCCCGGTCCGAAACGACACGAATCCGGAGCCCATGTCCGACGCCTCGCAGTCGGCGCCCAAGCCGCCCAAGAAGAGCGCGGGTCGCGACCTGAGTGCCGCGATAGGGGTCGGTGTCGGGCTCGGTGTGGTGATCGTCGCCTCGCTGTTCGTCGTCAAGGCCGTGTTCGTCGGTGTCGTCGCGGTGGCCGTGGTGGTGGGCCTGTGGGAGCTGACCAAGCGGCTGGAGGAGCGCAAGGGCATCCGGGCGCCGCTCGTGCCGCTCGCGCTCGGTGGTGCCGCTATGGTCGTCGCCGGGTACGTCCGGGGTGCCGAGGGCGCGTGGGTGGCGATGGCGCTCACCGCACTGGCCGTCCTGGTCTGGCGCATGACGGAACCGCCCGAGGGCTATCTGAGGGACGTCACCGCGGGTGTCTTCGCGGCGTTCTACGTGCCCTTCCTGGCGACGTTCGTCGCCATGATGCTGACCGCGGACGACGGGCCGCAGCGGGTGCTCACCTTCCTGCTGCTGACGGTCGTCAGCGACACCGGGGCGTACGCCGTCGGCTGGCGGTTCGGCCGGCACAAGCTCGCCCCGCGCATCAGCCCCGGCAAGACCCGGGAGGGTCTGCTCGGTGCGGTCTCCTTCGCCATGGTCGCGGGGGCCCTGTGCATGCAGTTCCTCATCGACGACGGTGCCTGGTGGCAAGGGCTGGTGCTGGGCCTCGCGGTCGCGGTCACCGCCACACTGGGCGACCTCGGCGAGTCCATGATCAAGCGGGACCTCGGCATCAAGGACATGGGCACGCTGCTGCCGGGGCACGGCGGCATCATGGACCGGCTCGACTCGCTGCTGCCCACGGCTCCGGTGGTGTGGCTGCTGCTCGTGCTGTTCGTCGGGTCCGGCTGAGGCTACTTCCGTCAGCGAGCCCCCGACCTCCCGGTCGGGGGCTCGCTGACGTCTCGGGGAGACGTCCGGGGGCCTGAAGTGGGACGATTCAGATGTATCTCCCAAAGGGGGTCATCATGGCCATCATCCGAGAGAGCGTCGACGTCGAGCGCCGCCCCGAGGAGGTCTACGACTACGTCATGGACACCGGGCGCATGCCGGAGTGGCAGCTGAGCGCCGTCTCCGCGGAGCGCCTGGACGAGGGGCCCGTCGGTATCGGCACCAAGGTCCGGGTGACCCGGCACGTCGGCCGTCGCGTCATGCCGATGACCATGGAGGTCACCGAGTACGACCCGCCGCACAGCTGGGGCATGCGCGGTGTCGACGGCCCTGTCCGGGCCCAGGTGCACGGCGAGGTCGAGCCCTACGACGAGGGCCGCCGCTCACACGTCACGATCGACATCGACTTCGAGGGCCACGGCATGGGCAAGGTCCTGGTCCCCCTCGTCGTGCGCCCCCAAGTCCGCAAGGAACTCCCGCGCAACGAGCAACTGCTCAAGGACCGACTGGAGCACACGGGCGAGTAGGGCGTCCCTGCGGCGGCTCGGTTCAGCGCCGCCGGGGGAACTTCCAGCCGTTCTGTCGCAGCTTGAACAGGACGAACACGCCGCAGAGCGCCCACACGCCGAGAAAGGCCCACTTGAACCACGGGGGGCCTTGCCACTTCTCCGCCAGCTGTACCGATGCCGATGCCGTGTAGAAGGACGTCATTGCTCGCGCGTGCCCTGGGTGTCTGGCCGGAACACTTGGTTCCGTCGGGCCCTTGGCTTCACATGCATGAGTATGCCGCGCCGCATGAGTCGAGCTGAAGGCATCGACACCGGCACCTGGCGAAAGCTGACTTACCCGTCGTCTGCGGCGGTGGCTACGCGGTGGATGGACACATTGGTCGGGCCGAAAGCAGTCCACACGTGGTTGGCATCGACTCCCTGACGCCGGGCTGCCTGGTCAGCCTCGGCGAGGAAGGCCTGAGTCGTGGTGCTGGGGGACATGCAGGTGGCGGTGGATTTGTGCCCGCAGATCGACACCAGCTCGCTGCCGACCGAGCGCCGCACACGTCACAACCTCGAAGTGGCTCGAGCCCTCAGCGCCCACAACCGTATGGACGACGCCATGGCGAAGATCCTTGAAGCGGATAGCTGGGCGCCTGAGAAGGTGCGGAACCACTACCTTGCGCGAGAATTCGTGCTCACCTGGGTCCGGAACCAAAAGGGCCGGCCGAGCCGCAGCCTGGCGGACCTGGCCAAGAGGCTGCATGTCATCTGAGCTGGGTACTCTCGGCTGCGTGGCACTGAACGCACAGGAAGCGAGGATGGCGCGTCCGCGCATGGCAGCGGGTGCGCTCTTCTTTGATGCCGCAGGGCGAGTCCTCATGGTGGAACCTACGTACAAGGACTATTGGGAGATCCCCGGCGGGTACGTCGAGACCGGCGAATCTCCGCTGCACGCGGCCGTCCGAGAGGTTCAGGAAGAGCTGGGGATCAGGCCGCCTATCCGGCGTCTGCTCGCGGTCGACTGGGCCCCGAACGAGGCCGAGGGCGACAAGGTGGTGTACCTGTTCGACGGCGGCCAGCTGAGCCAGGAGCACCTGGCGGCGATCGTTCTGCAGGCCGACGAGCTGAAGAGCTTCGACTTTCTGTCCTCGGAGCGGATCGCGGAGCGCACCATCCCGCGACTGGCCCGACGCATCCTTGCGGCGGCCGAGGCCAAGTCCGAGTCTGCCCCGGTCTACTTGGAGCATGGCCAAAGGCCGGAGAGCCGAGCTGCGTGATCATGCAGAACTGATCGCAGTGCGGTAAGACTTTCCCTACATTCATCAAGGCCCGCGCATGGCGCGGGCGCTCGCCGCCTCTGCGGCGCGGCCTGCCTCCTGTCTGCGCCCCGGCTGGCCGCGCCCGGCGGCGCGCTGCGTGCATGCGGGCGGAGGCAGGGAAACCCTCTGTGGCTGAGGCCGGTCGGCTCCACGGCTTTACGCAGCCACTTTGGCGCGAGCCTCGAAGATCATGGCCCCAACGTCGTGCTTTCACGGGCAGGTCCACAGACTGCCCGACGCGCCGGAAGCTTACGGGGCCATGATCACTCGCCCCAAAGCAGCTCCAGCCCAAAGCCGCTCCGCCGACCTGTGTGAAAAATCTTCCACAGGATGTAGCTGTTCGTGTCATCATTCCACGGTGGCGTATGTTGAGCGAATCGAAGTCGACCCATGTTCTCAGTCCCGAGATCAGGGAACGGTCATCCTGACGTCCGGCGAATTCCTTACTTTCGATACTTTCGGACTGGCGGAACTGTTCGTTTCATGGACACCTGAAAGTGGGCGAACTGTACCTTCCATTGAGTTGGCCGAGGAGCTGGCTGCTCTGGCCGGTAAGGATGCAAACATCCACTACTGGGGGCGGCGCGGAGCAAGGCATGCGGAAGTTCATGTGTACAGCAGCCCATCCAGGGAATCCAGCCTTTCCTTGATCGTCAGGCTGCATGAAGCCGTCCCTAATGGGGAAGTGGAGCCGTACGTCTCCCAGTTCTTGAAGAGGTACGCCATTGCCGTAGCGTCATGTAGGCGCAACTCAGACGATGACGGTTCATACTGGGAGCTGTCGTGCCATTTCGTCGAGGGCACGTCCAAAACCATGGGTGAACTTTATGACATTGCCACCGAGCTGCAGGCGAGCACCGTCAAGCCCCTCGAAATCGAGTTGAAGGATGCGAAGGCGGCTGCCGCGGCGCTTGCGGATGGTGAAATTTGGCGCTTCATGGGCATGGCGGAAAATGAGTGGTTAGAGGTCAAGTCCCAGCTGCCGGACTTGAGTAAGGCGGCTGGGAAATTCACACTGTGTAAAGATGTGGCGCAATTCGCTAATTCGCGACTTGGTGGACTCTTGATCTACGGCCTATTCACGAAGAATAGTGGCGATGGGGATAGAATCCGCAAAATCGCACCGATCTCGCCAGATTCCCGATTGAAGAACTCGCTCGATGCGACGCTTCGGGGTCAAATTTATCCGGCTATGGCGAATCTCAGGATAGAAGCAGTGTCTATGGATGGGGGTTGGTTGTTGTACATCTATGTGCCCCCCCAGGCGGATTCCGCTAAGCCGTTTATTGTCGAAGGGTCAGGAATCTCTGAACTTGGAAAGGGGAATGTGTTCGCCGTTCCGGTCAGGAACGGTGACCGCATCGTTCCCGTCACAGGGAAAACGCTGCATTCCCTGCTAGCGGGAAGGGTCACGCTGTCAGGGTGAGAGTGCGGGGGGGGCCCGGATGGCAGCCGCCGACCCCGCCACGAACATCCTCGCGGTCGACGTCCACACCC
>NZ_JBEZCR010000014.1:0-222199 GCF_040647715.1 Streptomyces tibetensis
GCCGGCGTGCACCGGGCCGGCGTGCACCGGGCCGGCGTGCACCGGGCCGGCGTGCACCGGGCCGGCGTGCACCGGGCCGGCGTGCACCGGGCCGGTGGTGCGTGTGCCTAGCGGCCGCGGCCGACCGGCTTCTTGCCCTGGGCCTTCTTGGACACCTGTGCATCCGTGGGCTGCCGGCTGCTGCGGCCGGTGGAGGTGCCGACGGCCGGACTGTAGTTCCCGGCCGGGGCGTTGTTGACCGGTGCGGTGTTGGCCGCAGTGTTGCCGGCGGGTGTGTTGGTGGCCGGCGCCGACAGGGACGAGCTGGAGGACGGCGGCGCCGGGACGGGCGTGAACCCGGGCGGATACTGCCCCGGCTGGTTGCCGAGCACCGGGTTGTGGTGCATCCCGTACATCTCGTAGCCGGGGTCGTCCGCGACCCGGCCCGGGTCGGTGTGGGCATGGTGCACGATGTCGGCCGCCGTGGCCCCGCCGGCCACCCACGAACCCGCTCCGCCGACCATCTTGGTGGTCGCCGACTCCTGGTCGGCCACGGCGGCGTAGGTGTTCAGCGCCGTGGACGCCAGCCGGCCGAGGCTCGCGCTGACCTGGACGGGGTCCACGTGGCCGCCCGCCCGGTGCTGCTGGACCTGGCCGTAGAGCTCGTAGCCGGCCACCCCCGCCTGCGCGGCGATGCCGACGCCGTTCACGATCGTGGCGGCCCGGCCGGACGTGAACTGCGAGGCGCCCTGGACGATCGTCGGCGTGACGTCGACCAGTGCCTTCACGATGCGGGACTTGTTCTCCGCGACCCACGCGGCGGCACTCTTGCTCCACCGCGCGACCTGCCGGCCCTGCGGCTGGTCCGTGTTGACCGCGTAGAACTGCCGGGCTGTCTGGTCGTACACGCCGGTGCCCGCACCGGTGAACAGCGCGGGCGCGTCGTCCGGGACCGCCGCGCTGGAGACCCGGGCCCGCGCCCGCCGTCCGTCGTCGGAGATCCTTACGGACGAGTAGGAACTGGCGTTGGAATTGGCGCTGTCGTCCGAGTGTTCGGATCCTGCCATGTCACCCTTCCTTCCGGGAGGTGAGCGCTCCCTGGGGAGCCTGTGACGGCGCCGGGACCGGCACCGCCGACCGGATGGCTGCACCGATCGCGAACACAACGCGGCAGCGGGGGTGGACGGTTCATCCCCTTCGCCCCGCACGCGCCGCGCCGGACCCGGGCGTTCGCCCGGCGGCCCGTCATGACCACGGGGACGGCGGCGGGGGAGGCGGCGGCGGTCCGAAGGGATCCATGGTCTCGACGGTGGGTGCCGCCTTCGGCCGGTGCATGCCGGGCTTGCAGCCCGCGAACGGGCCCTGCGGGTCGCGCAGGCTGTCCATGACCGACGACAGGTGGTCGCGGTGCCAGACGGCCGGTCCGGTCATGTCGGAGCCGGGCCCGGTCAGATCGCCCCAGGCGAGCCACAGGCCGTGCAACCGGGCCACGGCCTCGGGGTGTTCCCACCAGACGGAGCACCAGGGGGACTGGGAGCTGACCTCCCTGCCGTAGACCGGCAGCAGCACGTGGTGCGTCCACAGGGTCAGTTGGCGCAGCGTCTGCGCGTACGCGGGTCCGTCCAGGTAGAGGATGAAGCGCGGCGGGCTGGGCGACTCCCCGCCGGGTGCGGGGGAGGACGTGTCGGCCCGGCCCCCGGCGGCCGAGGGGGATGTCTGAGTGGTGGACATGGCAATCTCCTGCTGAGGGGTGGACTCGGAGGACCTCGGGTGGTCAGGCGTCGGGCCGCACCACCCCGAGGATCTCCATCGACCCGGCCGGCGCCACGGTCACGTGCCGCCCCGGGCGGGGAGCGTGGATCATCCGGCCGCCTCCGATGTAGAGGGAGACGTGGCTCGCGTCGGCGTTGTAGATGATCAGGTCACCGGGACGCATCCTCGTCACCGGGACGCGGGGCAGCCGCCGCCACTGCTCCTGCGAGGTCCGCGGGATCGGAACACCCGCCTTCAGCCACGCCTGTGAGGTCAGGCCGGAGCAGTCGTAGGAGCCGGGACCCTCGGCGCCCCAGACGTACGGCTTGCCGAGCTCACGCCGGGCGAAGGCGACGGCCTCGCGGCCCGCGGGGCCGCCCTCGGTGCCGGCGTCGTCGAGGACACCCGTGCGCACCCAGTCCGCCTGCGCCTCGTCGGCGGCCCTGCGCTCCAGCGCGGCCAGTTCCCGGCGCTGTGTGCTCTCCAGCCGCGACTCCACCTTCCGGGCCTCGTCGATGCGCGACAGGATCGTCCTGCGGTGGGAGCCGAGGGAACCGCGGTTCCTCCGCAGCCGCCCCAGCTCCGCGCCCGCCGCGTCGCTGCGGGTGCGCAGTTCCTCCTGCGTCGTGGTCAGGCTGCCGACCGTCCGCCGGGTGGCCAGCTGCGCCTGCCGGGCCAGGGACGCGTTGTCCAGCGCGCGTTCCGGATCGCGGGCGAGGGCGAACTGCACTTCGGCGGGGACACCGCCCCCGCGGTACTGGGAGCGGGCCGCCGCCCCGGCCAGTGCGGTCAGACGGCTCAGTTTCCGCTCGGCCGCGGCCACTTGGGCCCGGAGCGTACCGAGGCGCTTCTCCTGCCGGGCGACCCTGCCGTCCAGCGCGTTGTACTTCTCCGTGGCGACCTCCGCCCGGTGGTAGAGGCGGTCGAGTTCGGCGCGCACCTCGGGAAGGGTCTGCGGTTCGGCGCCGGCGGGCGGATGGAGCGTCGCCGTCAGGGCCAGGGCCAGCGTGACGACGGCCGCCGTCCGGCGGCCGTGCGCGCCCGGGTTCTGTGTCATGCGGTTCGTGGCTCCTTCGTGGTCACGGGGGCACCCGCACAACGGACCCGTGCCCCGTGGAGGTTCAAGGACGGTGTGAACCGGGAGGCCCCCGTGGGCCGTTGTGCCCACAGGGCGTCGGCGAAGGGGTTGATGTGAACGCACAGGTGGTGCTGCTCGCGCTGTGCACGGGGCTCGGCCTCGGCTTCCTGCTGGCCGCGGTCCGGGCGCTGGCGACGGCCGCCTCCCTGTGGGCGCGCGGACGGCGCGTGACGGGACGGGTGACGGCGCGCGCGTCGACGGACCGCGGGCGCGGCGGGCTGGTGGTGTTCTCCGACCACCTGGGCAGGGACTTCGTCCTCGATCCCGGGCCGCTCGGGCCGTTCTGCGGAGTGCCGCCGGTCGGCGGCAGCGTGCCGGTCGTGCATGCGCGCGAGCGCCCCGCCCGGGCCAGGCTGTGGACGACCCGGCATCTGCTGGCGCCGTCGTTCGGGTGGTTCCTGTCCGCCACCGTGGCGTTCGGCACCGGGCTCGTGACGGCGGGATGAGCCCGTCCCGCGCCCGGCGGATCGACGAACTCGACGTGCTGCGCGGGTTCGCCCTGTCCGGCATCCTGGTGGTCAACGCCCTGCTGATGGCGGGCCCGTACACGGTCTTCGGAGGGGGGCCCGGATCCTCGGGGGCGGACCGCGTCGCAGCGTGGGCGGTGACCGCCCTGGTCACGGCCAAGTTCTACGTCCTGTTCTCCTTCCTCTTCGGCTACAGCTTCGCCCTCCAGGCCCGGTCCGCGCGCCGGGCCGGTGCCGCCTTCGCGCCCCGTCACCTGCGGCGCACGGCGGGCCTGTTCGTCCTGGGCGCGGCGCACGCGGTCCTGCTGTACCCCGGGGACGTCCTGACGACGTACGCCGTCCTCGCTCTCGTGCTGTACGGGCTGAGCGGGCTCGGCGTCCGGGCGCTGCTGCGGGTGGCGGCCGCCCTGCTGCTGCTCCTGGCGGCCCTGCTGCTCGGGTACGGGCTGCTGACCGTCGCCCTCACCGAATCGGTCACCGCCACCTCCTGCACACCCGGGGACGCCGCGCGGGCCGCCGCCTACCGGGGTGACGCCGCCTCGGTTGTGGGCACGCATCTGCGTGACCTGCCGGCCGCGCTCGGCGCCGATCTGCTGTACGCGCCCGCGATGCTGGCCGCGTTCCTGGGCGGGCTGGCCGCGGCGAAGTCCCGGCTGGCCGAGCGACGCGGAAAGGACCGCGCGTGGCTGCGGCGGACCGCCCTGCGCCTGCTCCCGCTCGGTCTCGGCGGTGCCGTGGTCGCCGCCTGCTGCGCGAGCGGGCCGCTGGACGGCCGCTGGTTCCTCGTCGGGCAGGCGGTCACCGTCCTGACCGCCCCGGCGCTCGCCGCGTCGTACGCCTGCGGTCTGCTTCTGCTGCTCACGGGCCGGACCAAAACCCGCCGGCGGGCGGTGGCCGGTGTGCTCTCCGCCGCGGGGCGCACGGCCCTCACCCACTACCTCACCCAGTCACTCGTCCTCGCCTGCGTCTTCTCCGGGTACGGACTGGGCCTGTACGACCGGGCCGGCACGGTCACGGTCCTGACCGGCTGCGTCCTGCTCTACGCCGCCCAGCTCGCGCTCGGCGCACGGCTGTCGGCGCGGACGCGGTACGGGCCGGCCGAGTGGGTGCTGCGCGCCGTGACGCTGGCCCGGCGCCCCGAAGGCCCGCCGCGGACGGTCACGAAACCCGCTTGGACAGCGGCACCCCCCGCGTCCCGGCCGGACCCGCGGCGGAGCGCGGAGCCGGGAGACGGCGTGCGGCCCGCTCCGTGATGGCCGCCGTCTCCGCCTTGGCCGCCGCCGAGATCCCCGCCGTGCCGGGCTCCTTGTACCAGGGGCGCAGCCGGATCAGCGCGGGCTTGACGCCGGTGGCGAGCAGCAGGGCCGTGCCCTTGGGCAGAGCACGGATGCGGTCCGGCGGCAGGACGGCCTCCTGGCGGTAGGAGTACGACCGGGACGTGCCCTCCTTGCCGCGCGAGACGGTGGGGGTGCGGACGTCGTGCTGGCCGACGAGCGTGGAGATCTTCTGCACGAAGTCGGCGTCGTCCAGACCCGCGCCGAGGAGTTTGACCGTCGCCGCGCTCCACAGCGCGTCCATGCCGACCTCGCCCCAGACCCGGGCACCCTGGCGGTAACTCTGCAGCAGCGTGACGACGTTGATGCCACGGGAGCCGAAGTGCGAGTACAGGTCGGGCAGATCGGAGATGCGGCAGACGTTGGCCGCCTCGTCGAGGACCGCGGTCAGCGGCGGATCCAGCCGGCCGCCCATGCGCTCGGCGGCGACCACCCCGGCCCGCATCGTCGCGTCAGCGAGCCCGGCGATCACGCCGGCCGCGGAACCGCCGCCGTCCTTGGAGAGCAGGTAGAGCGTGTCCCGGCCGAGGACATGCAGGTCGGGGCGGAACTCCGGCAGCCGCGGGTCGGGCGAGACCCAGGCGAGGATCTCCGGGTCGAGCAGGCAGGAGACCGTCTGGCGGGCGGTCTCGTAGATGCCGTCCCGGGTCTCGACCGCACCGCGGACGGTGCCCTGCAACTGCTCGGCCATCGCCACGAGCCCGGCGTCGCGCAGCAGGTCGACCGGGGTGCGGTCGGCGGGGTCGGCGAGCCAGCCGAGCAGTTCGGGCAGATGGGTCCCGCTGCGGGCCGCCGCCAGGAAGAGCGCGGTGAGGGTGTTCTGGGCGGCCGAGATCCAGAAGTCCTTCTTCGCCGTGTCGTCGTTGACGGACGCCACGAAGTGACCGGCCATGCGGCGGGCGCCCTCGATGGTGTGGCACTCGCCGAGCAGGTCCCACCACAGGGCCCGCGGGGTGTGCGCGATCCCCTGCGGGTCGAACGTCCAGACCGTGCCCGCCTTCTCGCGTTCGGCGCGGGTGACGGCGTACACGTCCGACTTGTTGGACGTGAGCAGGACCGCGCCCTGGGCGCGCAGCACCCGGGGGACCGCGATGCCGGTGGACTTGCCGGCCCGCGGCGCCATCAGGTCGAGCTCCACGTCCTCGTGACTGCTGCGCAACTCCGGCCCGTTCGGCATGAGGTCGCCCAGGAGGTTGCCGGTCTCGTCCGGGTGGAGCCGGTCACGGCCCTCCAGGGTGGGACGCAGTTCGCGGGCGCGGGCCTCGATGCCCCTGGGGCACATCCCGGCGAGTTCACGCCGCCCGGCCAGGCCCTTGGTGCGGCCGGCCCGGCCCAGCAGAGAGCGCGTCAGCAGGGCGGCGGGCAGGGCGAGGAGCGTCAGCAGCCCGAGCATGCCTCCGTAGAGCGCCGCGGCCGGTGTCCCGGGCCACAGGCCGCCGGGCCCGCCGGTGACCAGCCGCGTCACGGTGGACAGGGCGAACGGCGGGCCCTGCCAGCCGTTGCCCGTCAGCCCCGACCCGAGGGTCCCGCCGGACCAGACGACGGTGAACATGACCAGACCGGTCCCGGCGAGCGCCACGATCGCCCACGGCAGCTGCTCGTGCGCGCTGCCGGTGCCCGGAGCCCTCACGCGCCCCACCTCCCCGCGTCGCCCCCGGGCGCCGGGCCCTCGGGCGGGCCGGGCAGCGCGTACGCCCCCTCCCGGGCGGCCCGGGCCACCTGCGCGGCGGTGTGGGCGAGTTCCTGCTCGACGGCCCGCTCGACGGTCTGCTCGTTCGCCGTCCACCGGGTGTTGGTGTCGTGCAGCCTGCGTTCGGCGTCGGTGATCGCGACCTTGATCGGGATGCCGGGGCGCCCGCCGACCTTGATGAGGAAACGGCCCCGGCCGGGTGGCTCCTCGTGCTCACCCGAGACCCCCCAGCCGGGCGGGGACGACCACGACGACACGAGCTCGATCTCGCGCCGGGACAGCCCCACCACCTTGCCGAGGTCCTCCATCTCCGCCTTCGGCAGCCCCGCGCACACCACCATGCCCGCCCGCTCCACGAACCCGCGGGCCTTGGCCCGGTCCGCGTCGGTGCCGAGGGCCTCGGCGTCCTTGAGCGTGTGGGTGATCTTGGCGTCCCCCAGACCGAGGGAGCGGTTCAGCCGTGTCAGCGCGTCGATGCGGTCGACGATGCCGGACGCGGCGCGCAGCGGGCGCCACAACTCGTCGAGCACCGTGAAGAACCAGCGCCGCGGCTCCAGACCGGCGTCCGCGAGCGCGTGCGAGGCGGCCACCGTGCCCAGCCCGTCGGACCAGGCGGCGAGCATCGCGGCGGCGGTCAGCTGGGTGTCGGCCTCACCGATGCCCGAGATGTCGATGCACACCGCCGGTGCGGCCGGGTCGATGCGCGTGGAGGTCTCGGAGGCGAACGTGTCGCCCAGCGGACCGTCGAGGATGCCCAGCAGGGAGCGGTGCAGCGGGTCGACGGCGTCCCGGTAGCGGGCGTCGTCGCCCCGGTCGAGGGTGACCGCGCGCACCCGGTCGGGGCCCTCGGCGAGCACCCTGAGCACGTCCGGCAGCAGCACCGTACGGCCCTGCGGGGTACGTTCGCGCAGGTGGTGCAGGACCGCGGAGAGCACCGACTGCTCGTGGTCGTCCATCGGCCGGCCGCGCACGATGGTGATCAGCGCGGCCACCATGTTCAGCACCCGGCCGTGCGTCTCGGCCTTCAGCACCTCGCCCGCCTCGCCGCCGATCCGGGCCGCCGCCGCGCCCATGGCGCCCGGGTCGAGGACGTTGATGCCACCCCGGCCGCGGCCGATGGAGATCACCTGGCCGCCCAGGGCGCGGACCGTGTCGGCGTAGTCGGGCTTGAGGTCACCGAGGACCAGCGGGACGACCCCGGTGGCGGACAGACCGATCAGCATGCGGTTGACGAGCGTGGACTTGCCCAGGCCCGGCATGCCGAGCATGAACAGCGAGGGGTTGGAGATGTAGCGGGCCCGGGTGAACCAGTTCAACGGGTCGCCGCAGACCGTCGCCCCGGTGAACAGGTGCTGCCCCAGCGGCACGCCCGTCATGGGCGAGCCGGAACCCGCGGCGAACGGCCACATGCCGCACGCCTGCACGGTGGTGGCCCGCCACATGGTCGGCGGGTCCAGGTAACCGACCCGCCCGCCCCCGGGCCCGTACCAGCCACGCGGCGGCACGAACAGCTCGCGCGCCCGCGAACCCCCGCTCCCCTTCCGGCCCTTGGGGTTCTTCCCGCCCTTCGGGGCCTTCCGGCCCGTGCGGCCCCCGCTCCGCCCGCCGCCGTCCTCGCCCGCCCCCTCGCCGCGCCCGGGTGCGGCCGGCCGGGCGGCACCCGCTCCTGCGCGCAGCGCGCCCAGTTCCTCGCGCGCCCGCAACTCGGCCAGCCGGTCGGCCTGTTCGGCCCGCCTCTCCTCGCGGCGGCTCACAGCGCCTCCTGCAGTTCGTGGGGGATCAGGGTCTGCTCCCACGGGAGGATCCCGGCGGGCAGCGTGCAGCTGAACGCCGCCGCCTGCATCCGGTCCGCGGGCCGCATCAGCACCCGGGAGGCGGCCGTCAGGTTGCGCACGGTGACGCTCGCGTCGGCGAGCTGCTCCATGGTGTCGACGGTGACCGTCAGCATGAGGGAGAACTCCACGAGCCCGGCGCCCGACGCCTCCTCGGCCGCCGTCTGCTCCGCCGCCCGCATCTCCGAGGCCGCGCGGGCCTGCACCATGCCCCGGCCCGACGTCGCCATGAACTGGGCGCTGCGCCGGTCCGCCTCGACGATCCGGGCCGAGGTGGCCGGGTCGATCGGCCGGTACACCAGAGCGACCCGCTTGCGGCGGGTGCCGGGCGCCGCCTCCAGCATGCCCCGGAGCACCGAGGACCGGACGGTGCCGCGCGGCGCCAGCGTCATCAGCCAGGTCCGGGAGATCCCCGAGTCGTGCTGGTAGCTGCCCACGGTCTCGACGGCGGCCGCGGGGCCGGCGTCCTCCCATTCCAGGCCCGTGCCGCCGTGCCGGGCGCGGGCATCGAGGACGTCGGGGGCGACCGCCGGGTCGTAGGCCACCCGTACGACCTCCGCGATCCGTTCCGCCGACAGCGGGGAGGCCGCTCCGCCGCCCGCCGCCACCAGGCCGCTGAGCAGGCCGGGGATGCGGATGGCGAGGTCGGTGATCACGTCCTCCTTCTTCCGCCGCTGGTTGGCGGGCACGCCGTAGGTGAGGCTGACGTACGTGTGCATCTCGGAGGACGCGGTGGGATACCGCTCGACGACCTCCTCCATCACGGCCCGGGCCGCCGCCGGCGCGTTCGCCCGGATGCGGGGCAGCACCTCGTGGGCGAGCCGGGTGCCGGGGTCGGGGGCCGTCTCCACGATCACCGACGCGCCGCGCAGGCCGGGCTCGTGGGCCAGCCGGGCCAGCCACTCGCCCCACAGCGCGACCCAGACGTCCACCTGGTCGGGGTCGACGAGCGCACCGCCGTCGGGGTCGCAGCCGAGCACGATCGTGTAGAGGTTGCGGCTCGGGTGGTGCAGCACGCCGAAGGGGCGGTCGTAGGCGTCCCGGCCCTCGGTCGCGGTCACCTTGTTGAGCAGGCCCGGCGGACGGAACCGGCCGCCGGGCCGGGCGGACAGCGGCCCGGAGACGTACAGGTGCGCCCCCTTGGCCTTGCGCCGCCGCCAGCCGATGCGCAGGGCCATCAACTGGTAGACGTTGCGGCCGTCCTGGGTGCGGATGGCGAGCGGGACCAGGAGCACCGCGATGGGGGTGAACACCACCATCGCCGCGTACAGCGAGATCAGTGACGCGAGCAGCGTGAGGACGAGCCCGCCGAAGACACCGAAGGTGCCGACGAGACCGAGCGGGCCGAGCCCGGGACGCCGGGGGCGGCGCCAGTTCCCGTAGGTCGGGTGGGTGACGGCTTCCGTGGACATGGGGGTCCGTTTTCCCTTCGTGGAGTGCGCCGGCGTGGTGCGGTGACGGGCCGGGGCACGGGTGGAACGGCTGTGGAGGGCCGGGACCGCCGGGCTCCGCGGGGGGATCGGGAGCCCGGCGGCCGTTCGGGGTGGAGCGGGACGGACGGTCCGGCAGGTACGCAGGACCGTCCGTCCCGCAGGGGTCAGGTGTTGTGCCCCTTGTCCGGGTCGGCACCCTCCAGCGAGCCGGAGGCGGTACGGCCGGCGATCTGTGCCGCCGTCACCGCCGCCCCGACGGCGACACCGACCGGACCGCCCGCCGCCGCGGCGGCCCGGCCCGCGCCCGCGGCCGCCCCGCCCCCGCCGGCACCCCCGCCCGCCCCGGCGCCCGAGGCGCCCGGGCGACCCGCGCCGGGCGCACCCGGCGCGCCGGAGGTTCCGGACGAGCCCTGGGAACCGCCCGAGCCGCCCGAACCGGATGCCCCCGACGCGCCGCGCGGGCCGCTCTGCCCGCCGCCGCCACTGCCGCCGCTGGTTCCGAGCGAGCGGGCCCCGGATGCCAGGGACCCGCCGACCGTGGACATCGCCCCGGACATCGCGGACGCCCCGCCGAGTGCGGCGGTGGCCGGCACGACGAGCTTCAGCAGGGCAGGCAGGGCGACGGCGGACAGCAGCATCACGCCGATACCGGCGATGCGTTCGTTGATGTCGCTGCCGCCGTCCCGACCCGAGCTGATCATGGCCGAACCCGCGTACAGCACCAGCCCGGCCGCCGGTTTGTACAACAGCCAGGCGATCATCCAGCCGAGGTGCTTGCGCCACCAGCCGCCGCCCCAGTCCGTCATCGAGGCGGCGGCGGCCAGCGGAAGCGTGCCCAGCAGCAGGATCATGACGCCGAGGCGGATGTAGAGCAGGATCGTATGGATGATCCCGGCGATCAGCAGCAGGAAGGCGAGCACCAGCAGCAGGAACGACTCGATGCCGTTGCCGTCGGAGCAGGCGCCCACGGCGCTCAGCTGCTTCTCCGCACCCGCGTTGAACAGATAGGTGGAGTAGTCGTCCGACAGGGCGGCGGCGGCCGTGACCACGGTGGTGGCGGCACCCGAGACCAGGACGACCCGCAGGATGCCCTTCAGCGCGGTCGTGCCGGCGTTCCCGCGCCGCTCGATCGCCATCCGGGCCGACGCGAACAACAGCGAGCCGACCGCCAGGTACACCACGATCCACTGGGTCTGGCTGTTGATGTCCTGGGCGGTGGTGGTCCCCGAGAGGGTCGGGATGCCGGTGGTCAGGGCCCCGAACACCGCGATGGCACCCGCGAGTACGGCGTTGGCCACGCCCTCGACGATGGTCCCGATGGGGTCGCCGAGGAAGCTGAAGAAGCCGACCGCGATGTCGACGATGGGATTACCGGTCGGGCACGCCACGTCAAACCCCCCAGATCAGATGGCCGTTGGTTCCCTGGACCGCCTTCACCGGGGTGTGCAGGGCACCGTTGCCGGACGGCTGGACCTTCCAGTCCCCGCCGCTCCAGCGCAGGGCGACCGAGGTCGTGGCGTAGCCCTGACCGGTCTTGAGCAGCAGCTCCACCGTCGCCGCCGAGCCGGAGTAGGCGGGCACCGAGAAACCGGCGTAGGAGGCGGTGGACGAGCCGCCGGACCCGGCGTCCGGGCGGGAGCCGGAGGCGGATCCGCTGTCCGGGCGGGAGCCGGTGTCCGTGGTGCTGCCCGGGGCGTCGTCCCGGACGGTGGACCGCTTGAAGACGAACAGGTCCCGCCCCGGGCCGGCCACCACCTGCTCCTGCGCGATGGTCCGCCAGTCGGGGCCGCTCATGTGCGAGGGAATGATGTGGGCCGCCAGTACGGCCCCGATCGGCGTGTGCGCGAAGCACCACCACACGGGGCCCTGGGTCAGGGTCGGACCGGCCGACGCCGAGACGGGCACGCGCGTCACGCCGAGGGCGCGCCAGTCGACGTCGTCCGGCGGGGCCGTGGGCATGACGGCGCCGTTGCGGTCGTCGGTGCGGCACCCGTCGGGCCGGCCGTCCTTCATGGCCGGGGAACCGGACAGCGGTCCCTTCGACGGCGGGCTGCTCGCGCCGTCGTCCGCGGTGCCCCGGCCCGCCGTCAGGGCGACGATCCCGCTCAGCAGGACGACGACGCCGAGGAACGCCGCCGACACCTGCCAGCCGCGCTGCTTCCAGTACGGCTCCGACGGATCGGACCGGTACCGGCGTTGCTCCCGGTACTCCCTGCGCGTGAACATCTCGATCGTCCCGTCGTCCGTGCCTATTTGAAGACGAAGCCGACCAGCGGACCGGCCGTGGCGACCAGGACGCAGCCGCCGAGCACCATGCCGAGCCGGCTCATGTGTTCGGAACTCTCGCCGCGCTTGAGGGAGATGGCCATCATCGTGCCGGTGATCAGCACCCCGGCGACGCCGGCGGCGGTGCCCGCCCAGGCGGCTATGCCGAGCACGGTGTTGACCTTGGTGGTGAGCGCGCCGGGGGCGTTGCTCTTCGGCTGGGGCACACCGGCGGCGAGCAGGTGGGTGGTTTCGAGGAGCAGGGACATGGGATCTCCGGGTGGTCGGCGCCGCGCGTGAGCGGCGGGCGCGGGGAAGCGGGTGAGTGAGTGGTGCGGAGGGGGTGCCCGGCCCTCAGTGGAGGGACAGGTCACCGAGGAACGCGACGAGCGGACCGGCCGTCGTGGCGAGCAGGCAGGCCAGGGTGACGAAGAAGAAGCCGCGGAAGTACGTGCCGCCCTCGCCCGGTTCGCCGCGCCGCAGCTGGATCGCCATCTGCATGCCGACGATGAGCAGGCCGGCGACGCCCGCGGCCGAGGCGCACCAGGCGAGGACACCGAGGATGGCGCCCGCGTCGGGGCTCGGGGTGTAGGCGGCGAGCCGCCCGCCGAAGGGCAGGGCGCGGCTCGTGAGGGGGGAGGTCATGCTTCGGTTCCTTCGCCGTCTGCGCCCACCAGGTCGGCGAGCACGCTGAGTTGCCGGGGCAGGCGCGCGGGTTGACCGCCCACGCGCCAGGCCGGGATCCACGGCACGCGCTGCACCCGGGCGACCGAGCGGACGACCCGGATGCGGCGCAGCAGGCCGAGGGGGAGCCGCCCGGGGGCGTCGGCGACGAGGACGACACCCAGCAGGTCGATCCCCTGCGGGGCCTTGCCGTCCCGCAGCGCGCCCAACGCCCGTGACACGGCGCGCAGTCCGCGCGCGCTCGTCCGGCCGACCAGCAGGACCCGGCGCGGCTCACCCCGCGCGGGCTCCGGCCAGCGCGCGCCCACGTCGACCCCGCCGAGCGCTTCGGCGAGCGAGGTGGCACCGGCCCCGCCGTGGGCCTTGACCCACGCGATCTCCTCCCGTGACCTCCCGCGCGCCGGGGCACGCCGCACCGGGTCGCCCCAGGGAGCCTCGCCGCCATCGGTGGCCGGGGCGGAGGTCCGCGGAGCGGAGACGGCCGGGCCCCGGCGAGTGGCCCGCCCCGGCGCCGTGCCGGATCCCGGCAGTCGGTCGGGGACCGAGCCCCCGGGGGTGGCCTGCCCCGGCCCTCTGCCAGGCCCCGGTGAGGTGCCCGGCCCCGGCGCGGAACCTGGGCGGGGCGCCCGCGCGGCGTTCGGAGCCGTCGTGGTCGCATGACCCGTCGACGGCGCCGGGCCCTGCCCCGCGCTCGGCGGGACGCCCGTGCCGGAGGTACCGCCGGCGGGGGCCGCCGGCCGTCCGGGCTTCGGTCCCCGGACCCATGACTGGGGGTTCGACGGCGTCGCCTCAGGAGTGCTCATGTGCGGTCAGCCCTCCTTCTCCGCCGGCGCTTCGGCTGTGCTGTGTCATCTGATGTCCACGGGTTTGAACTGAATTGCTCCCGGGCCCGTTTCGATCTCCCGAGCCCGTCGACAGCACAACGGGCCGTCCAGCCGTCGCGGTTCAAGGCAAGAGGAAGAAGGCGGGCCCCATGAGTGCGGGCACGGGAGAAAGCGGGGAGGGCGGCGCCTCCACCGCCGTCCGGAACACCATCGCCGCCGGCACCGGCTGCGGCTGCCTGCTGTCGCCGCTCGCGCTGCTCGGCACCCTGGTCGTGATCGTCATCATCGGCGGCTTCGGCGTCCTGCTGGCGCCGCTCATCGCGTTGATCCTTCTGTTCTCGGGCGGCGGAGACGGTTCCGCCGGTGCGGACGACGCGGACGAGGTGATCGCCGTCTTCAACGGCGACGGTGGCGGTGAGCTGGACTCCTCGACGGTGCCTGAGGACCTGGTGGAGCCGATCGAGGAGGCCGGTGAGCTGTGCGGGGCGGTCGGCCCGGTCGTCATCGCCTCGCAGCTCGAGCGGGAGTCCGGCTTCAACCGGGAACTGGTCGGCGAGAACGGCGAGGAGGGCATCTCCCAACTGCCGCCCGAGGTCTTCGAGAAGTACGGCGAGGACGACGACGACAACGACAAGACCTCCGCCTTCGACGCCGAGGACTCGATCATGGCCCAGGGGCGTCATCTGTGCGATCTGGCCGGTCAGGCCCAGCGGATGATCGACGCGAACGAGGCCACCGGCAGCGTCCTGGACCTCGCGCTGGCCGGCTACCACGTGGGGATGGACGCCGTGCGCGCTGCCAAGGGGGTGCCGCAGACGAACGAGGCGCAGGGCTACGTCCTCGCCGTCCGGGCCCAGTTCGCCAAGTACGCGGGTGTGGCCGCCCCGCCTCCCGGCGCCACACCGGGAGTCACTCCGGGCATCACACCGGGAACGGACCCGGACCCCAGCGCTTCCCCGTCCGCGTCCGCCGCTTCCGGCGTCTGAGCGTCAGGAGGACTCCCAGTCATGACCCGCTTCGCGGTGCGCATCCCGGGTGAGGGACTCGCCGAGATCAACGGCGAGATCCTGGTCGTCGAGGAGGGCGGGTCCGTGCACGAGGCCGTGTTGGACCGCCTGCAACGGCACGCGCAGGAACGCGCCGCCGCGGTCGAGGCCACGGTGAACGACGGCTTCTCGGACGCCCACTTCGTGCTCCAGGTGGCACCCGACGGCTCCAGCCGCCTCCTCGATGCGATGGAGGGGGGTGAGGCGATGAGCCAAGCCCCCGAACCGGCGTCCCCCGTTCCCACCCCCGCCCCCGTTCCCACCCCCGCCTCCGCTCCCGCCTCGGCCTCCGCTCCCGCCTCGGCCCCCGCTCCCGCCCCCGTCTCGGCCGTCGCCGCGGCGGTCGCCCGGGCCAGGGCCGCAGCGACGGCACCCCCCGCACCTCTCCCACCCCCCGTTCCCGCCCCGCCTCCGCAGCCGTCCCGCCCCCTTCCGCCGGAACTCGCCGCCCGGGTCGCGCACATCAACGCGCTGACGGCCACGGGCCGGATCGAGGAGGCGTCCGCCGTGGTGACCGCCCTGCGTGAGGAGCTGACCCGGTCGGCGTGCACGGAGCACCCGGACGCGCTGGAGGCACGGGCCATGGAGGCGTACCTGGCGCACCTGCGCGGAGACCACAGGGAGGCGACCGTCCTGGCCCTCTCGGTGGCCCGGATTCTGTGCGGCGCCGGTGACCCCGGGGCCCCGGCGGCGATCGCACGGGCGGCGGCCGCCTGGCAGCGCCTGGAGGACGGCAGGGCGGCGGTCGTCCACGGCGGCGAACTGCTGCACATGTGGGACCGGTTGCGCGTCGGCGGCCGCCTCGCGCCGGCGGACGAACGACTGGCCCGCCGGGTGCGCGCCCGGGTGGAGTCGCTGTCGGCCCGCGTGTGACCGGACCCGCGATGTACGAGCCGTGGACCGCGCGTCAAACGAGCGTGGAACGCCCCTGACCACACTCCGTCGCACCGGAGGCCCCGATTCCAGCCGACTTGGCGGGACGGGCCGCCCCAAGCGGCAGGAGCAGGAGCACACCATGAACGTGACGGTGATCGGGTCCGCGAGCGCGGTGTCGCCCGAGGAGCGGGCGCTGAGGGACCTCTACCTGGAGCACGGTCCGGCCCTCTACGCGTACGTGCTGCGCATGCTGGGCGGGGACACCCACCGCACGGAGGACGTCCTTCAGGAGACGCTGCTGCGCTGCTGGAACAAGCAGACGCTCGCCGACGGCGAGGGCATGGCCGTACGCCCCTGGATGTTCCGCATCGCGCGCAACATCGTGATCGACGCACACCGGACGAAGATGGCCCGCCCGCAGGAGATAGGCGGCGCCGACTGGCTGGCCGAACTGGGCACCGACGCCGACGACATCGAACGCATGCTGTCGTCCATCGTGCTGCACGACGCCCTGCGGGCCCTGACACCGGCCCACCGCGAGGCCCTGGAGGCCACCTTCTTCGCCGACCGCACCACGCACCAGGCGGCCACCGCGCTGGGCGTCCCCCAGGGCACGGTGAAGTCCCGCGTCTACTACGCCCTGCGTAGCCTCAGAGCGGCCCTGGAGGAACGCGGTGTGCGCTGACCGGCCGGGCCGCGCGACCGCCCGCACGCCCGCAGTGGATGCGGCCCACGGCCCTACGCGAGTCCGAACAGCCCCGGATCCGACGCCAGCTTCTTGAAGACCTCCGCGGGATCCGCGACCAGCCGGCGCTGCTCCAGGTCCAGGATGCCGCCGACCGCCGTGATCTCCGCGGCCACCGTGCCGTCGGCCTTCACGACGGTCTGCTCGATCCGGAACGTCTTGCCGCCGCCCCACTCGAAGGCGCACGTCACCTCGACCTCGTCGCCCGCGAGCAGCTCGCGCTTGTAGCGGATGGTCGTCTCCAGGGCGACCGGGCCCACGCCGCTGCCGATGAGGGCGGACTGGCTGATCCCCGCGGCCTGGAGCAACGACCAGCGGGCGTGCTCCGCGTAGTTCAGATAGACCGCCTGGTTGAGGTGCCCCTGCACGTCCGTCTCGTATCCACGGACGGTCACTGGGACGGAATACGGCTTGCTCACGGCTTCCCCTTCTCGCACCGGATCTCTCCCACCGGACTCTCGTGCACCGCGCACCGATCCACCGATCTTGGCATGCTCATCACGCCCGGCGGGGCGAAGCCAGCAGATACCGTCTCCCGGTGCGCGGCTCACGGTGCTCGCTCACCTGCCAGCCTGCCCCCTCCAGGGTGGCCGCGCAGGCCCGCAGTGCCTCGCCGTCCGGCTCGTGGACGGCGACGGCCTCCGGCTGGGGGGTCTCCCGCACACGATAGCCCCCGCCCTCCTGGCCCGCGGGAGCGTGACCGGCCGCCTCCAGGGCCAGCGCCGCGGCGCGCACCAGATGCGTACGCTCCCAGCCGCACGGCCGGTCCACGTCCCCGCCCGGGTTGGTCATGCGGCGCAGCTCCAGCAGCCCCTGCCAGGCACTGTGCACCTCACGGCGCCGGGCGGGACCGGCCTCGAGAGTGGCCTCCTCGCCGCCGGCGCGTGCGGCGAAGACGCCCGTCGACGCGGGGGCCTGAGCGGACCCGGCCGTCTCGGGCACCTGGGTGATGCCCTGCCGCACCCGGTGCCCTTCCGGAGTCAGGAAGTGATCGTGCGGTGGCCGGGGGTGGCGGAACGCGAGACCCCGCTTCACCAGTGCCGCGAGCTGCGACTCCGTGCCACGCAGCCGCCCGGTGACGGGATCGGCGGCGTCGATGACACGCCGCTGTGCGACGGTCGGCGGTCGGGTCACGGCGTGCTCCTCTCCGGTCTCGGGCAGGCCCGGGGGCTTCACGGCCCACCTGCTCGAAGGCTACGACCCGCCACTGACATCCCGGGCCGGGACGACTCCCCGCCCCACACCCCGCCCCGCCGCACTCCGGCCCGTCGCACCCCGCCCCGCCGCACTCCGGCCCGTCGCGCGCCGGGGCTCGGGCCGCCAGGTGGCGACCAGCGCGGCGGCCAGCAGCAGCTCGGCCAGGTCGCCGCCGTAGTACATGACCTCCGCGCCGCCCTGCACCTGGTCGATCGGCGCGTGGATGTCCACCCAGAAGCCGCCGTACATCAACTGCGCGATCACGGCGTGCGCCGCGATCGCGACGCCGAGGTAGACCAGCCGGGCCCTGACCCCCGGCCGGGCGGGGGCCGGGTCGGGGCCGGCGATGGCGTGGGCGAACAGGCATCCGGAGAGCAGGAAGTGTGCGTGCAGCAGCCAGTGCGCCGCCGGGGCGGCCGTGATCGCGTCGTACAGGGGGGTGAAATACAGCACCGCGAGGCCGCCCGTGGAGAGCGCCAGCGCGACGGCCGGACGGGCGAGCAGGCGGGCGGGCGGACTGTGCAGCACCGCGGTCAGCCGTCGGCCCCCGGTGGCGGGCAGGGTGCGCAGCAGGAGCGTCACGGGAGCGGCCAGGACCAGGGCGAGCGGCGCGTACATGCCGATGAGCAGGTGCTGGACCATGTGCCCGCGGAAGTCCTCGTGGGCGAAGGGGGCCACGGGCGGCAGCAGCGCGATGCCGAGCAGGAGCATCCCGACCAGGAACCAGCCGGTCCGCCACCGGCTCCAGCCGATGACCGGATTGCGGCGGCATGCCCGGCGGACGAGCAGCACGTAGACACCGCATGCGGCGAGCAGCAGCAGCGCCGGCGGCAGCCAGTCCGGGGTGCCGCCGCCCGCCGCGTGCCCGTGCCCGTGCAGATGGTGGCCCATCAGCCGCGCGGGCCCTCATGCCGGCCGGCCGCCGCACCCGGGCCGACGGACCGGCCGCTGCGCCGCAGCAGATGGCCGCCGGCGACCAGCAGGGCGCCCAGGACGAGGAAGCCGATGTCCCACCACACCTGGCCCGCCCCGGCGTGGACGTGGTGGATGCCGAGGACGTGGTGGTCCAGCACGCCCTCCACGAGGTTGAACAGGCCCCAACCGACGAGCATCCAGCCCCACAGCACCCGGGAGGTCCACACCCGCAGCCGGTCGTGGGTGACCCGCGCGTACAGCACGGACAGCCCGAGCAGGACCGCGAGCCAGCACACGGTGTGGAAGACGCCGTCCCACAGGGTGTTCATCTCCAGACCGGAGACGGTGTGGGGGTCGTAGTACTTCACCCCGATGCGGTCCTGGTTGGTGCTGGAGAGCATGTGGTGCCACTGCAGCAACTGGTGCAGCAGGATGCCGTCGGCGAACCCGCCCATCCCGACCCCGAGCACGATGCCGGGCAACCGGAGGTCTGCCGGTCGTGGGGTGCCGACCCGGGCTTCGCCTTGCGTGGTGGCCATCACTCGTCTCCGCTCCTGCCTTGGGGGAAGGACCGAAGACGACGTTCCCTTCTGTACGGCGCTCACGCCCTGCGCTCTGCCCCCATCCGGCTCAAAGACCCTTTCCGGTCCCCGCGCAGGTCGGCGGGAAACGCTCGGCGTCTACTGGCGGTATCCGCCGAGGAACCGCCCGATCCGGCCGATCGCCGCCTCCAGGTCCTCCGCGTGCGGCAGGGTGAGGATGCGGAAGTGGTCCGGTGACGGCCAGTTGAAGCCGGTGCCCTGGACCACCTGGATCTTCTCCCGCAGCAGCAGGTCCAGCACGAACCGTTCGTCGTCGTGGATCCTGTGCACCTTGGGGTCCAGGCGCGGGAAGGCGTACAGCGCGCCCTTCGGCTTCACGCAGGTCACGCCCGGGATCTCGTTGAGCATCCGCCAGGCCACGTCCCGCTGCTCCAGCAGCCGCCCGCCCGGTGCGGTGAGCTCGCGGATGGACTGCCGGCCGCCGAGCGCGGCCTGGATGGCGTACTGCGCGGGCGCGTTGGCGCACAGCCGCATGGAGGCCAGCATGGTGAGGCCCTCCAGGTAGTCCTTGGCGTGCTGCCTCGGGCCCGTCACCACCAGCCAGCCGGAGCGGAAGCCCGCCACGCGGTAGGTCTTGGACAGCCCGCAGAAGGTGAGGACCACCAGGTCGGGGGCGAGCGCGGCGGCCGAGTGGTGCACGGCGGCGTCATAGAGGATCTGGTCGTAGATCTCGTCGGCGAAGACCATGAGGCCGTGCCGCCGGGCGAGGTCGCAGATGCCCTCGACGATCTCCTTGGGGTAGACCGCGCCGGTGGGGTTGTTCGGGTTGATGATCACGACCGCCTTGGTGCGGTCGGTGATCTTCGACGCCATGTCGTCGAGGTCGGGGTACCAGTCGGCCTGCTCGTCGCACAGGTAGTGGACGGCCTTGCCGCCCGCGAGGGTCGTCACCGCCGTCCAGAGGGGGAAGTCCGGGGCGGGGACGAGGATCTCGTCGCCGTCCTCGATGAGCGCCTGGACGGCCATCGACACCAGTTCCGATACGCCGTTGCCGAGGAAGACGTCGTCGACGTCGACCTCCAGGCCGAGCGTCTGGTAGCGCTGGGCGACGGCCCGGCGGGCGGAGAGGATGCCGCGCGAGTCGGTGTAGCCGTGCGCCTGCGGCAGCATCCGGATCATGTCCTGGAGGATCTCGTCCGGGGCCTCGAAGCCGAACAGCGCCGGATTGCCGGTGTTCAGGCGCAGCACGCTGTGCCCCGCCTCCTCCAGTGCGTTGGCGTGCTCGATGACCGGCCCGCGGATCTCGTAACAGACCTCGCTGAGCTTGCTCGACTGCCGGAACTCCATGCGCCGCTCTCCTCTGCCGATCGTGTTGCTTGGTTTTACCAAGTGCGCGCTTGGAAAGTCCAACAACTTGTCTAGACTGCGTCGCATGCCACCTCGCCGAAGCTACGACCAGTACTGCTCCGCAGCCCGCGCGCTCGACGCCGTCGGTGACCGCTGGACCCTGCTGATCGTCCGGGAGCTGCTCGCCGGTCCCCGCCGCTACACCGACCTGCACGCGGACCTGCCCGGCGTCAGCACCGACGTCCTCGCCTCGCGCCTGAAGGACATGGAGCGCGACGGCCTCGCGACCCGGCGCCGGCTGCCGCCGCCGGGGGCGGCGTACGTGTACGAAGTCACGCCTCGTGGGCGTGAGTTGCTGCCCGTGCTGCAGGCGCTGGGGGAGTGGGGGCAGGCCGAACTCGGGGAGCGCCGGCCGACGGACGCGGTCCGGGCCCACTGGTTCGCGCTGCCCCTGCTGCGCCTGCTGGACGGCGAGGGGCTCGTCGAAGTCCGCCTGGAGGAAGGCCTGTTCCATCTGTACGCCGGTGCCGAGGAGGGTCCCGTGTACGGCGACGGGCCCGCCCCGGGGGAGCCGGACGCGCGGCTGGTCCTGGACACCGCCACGTGCACGGCTCTCGGCCGGGGGGAGCTGGGTCTGGCCCGGGCCGTGGGGGAGGGCCGGGTCGAGGTCGGCGGCGAGGGAACCCTGGCCAAGGAGCTGCGGGAGGAAGGAGAGAAGGCCCGCACGGGGCGGGCCTTCTGAGAGCCGATTGATCAGGTGATGACCGATCAGGGGCGGGTCGGATGAGGCCCGGTCAGGCGCCCGGTGGTACCCGGGACGGCCTGCCCGTGCCGCGCGTCAGCGCGTACCCGCCGACACCCGCCAGGGCGGCCAGGACCCCGCCGATCGCGGTCCACACCCACCGGTCCGACCACCAGCCGGACGCCCAGCCGTCCTCGGGTTCGAGACCGGCCAGCACCGCCGCGTCCTCCCGCTCCTCCGCGGGCTTCGAGGCGATTCCCGGCACCAGGGGCTCGGCGAGCGAGCCGTCCACCGCCGCGGATCCGCCGATGTCCTTGGAGTCCACCCGTATCCCGGTGTCGACCGGGAGACCGAGGTCGGCGGTGGCGACGCCGGTGGCCGTCAGCCGGACGTAGTAGGTGCCCGGCAGGGGGTCGTTCGCCCACGTCTCCGACCAGGCCCGGACCGTGCGCAGGACGCAGGCCAGCTTCACGGAGGACGTGTCGGCTGCCGCGGTGCGTGTCTGCGCCCCGTACTGGCAGGCCTGACGGCGGCGCAGACCGTCGTAGACGTCGATCTGCCAGGTCTGCGAAGCGTGGGTCTCCGGCAGCTTCACCGTCGCCTCGACCGTGGGGCGCTGCCCGGTGTCGGCGGGGAACGACCAGTACAGGTAGTCACCCGTGGAGCCGCTCGCCGTGGCCCGCTGCCCCTGCTCGATCTCCGTCGCCGTGCGGAACGACGTGCCGGCCTGCGTGGGTGCCGACGCCTCGTCCTGCGACGGGCTCGGCGAGGCGTCGGCCGCGGCCGGGCCGGCCGCCACTCCGAGGGCGAGCAACGCCGCGCTCAACGCTCGTACCACTCGCATCAGTTGGTCCTCCAGACCGCGACCCGCCAGCGCGACAGCCAGCCCCAGACGAGACCGGCGAGGAAGCCGGTGAGGATCAGCACGCCGAGCAGCCACCAGCCGCGGCCGAGGCCGAAGGCGGCCACGTCGCCCGCCTGGTTCGGGGCGTCCACGACGTCCACCGTCAGCTCCAGCGGCAGACCGGGCGTGGTCTTCACGCCGGAGGCCGCCGAGAAGGAGTGCGAGACGGCGAGGCAGACCGCCTCGGCGGGCGCGTCCTCGTCGTCGCTCTCGGCCTTCGGGTAGCGCAGGCCCGTCGAGATCACGTCGGTGCGGCCGTTGCCCGCCGCCTCGCCGCGCACGATCTCGCGGCCCGTGGACGTCACGGCCCGCATCAGCACGCCGTAGCCGGGGTTCACGGCCCGGTCCGCGGCGACGCTCACCGAGGCGCGCAGCTCCTGACCCGGCCGCACGCCCACCCGGTAGAAGCGCTGCTGCCCGAACTCCTCGCGGTCGGTGTACAGGCCCGACTTCAGCGTCGGCGCAGCGGCGCACCGGTCGGCACCCTCGGCCGCCACCGGCGTCACCACCGGATCCGCCGCCCGGTCCACCAACTGGTTCACCCGGTCGGTGAGTTCGTCCTGGTGCTCGACCGAGGTGTAGGTGCCGCCCGTTGCTTCGGCGATGCAGCTCAGCTGCCGGCTCAGCTTGGCGGTCGGCACCAGGCCCAGGGTGTCGATGGTCAGGCCGATGCCCTTGGCCGCGATCTCGCGGGCCACCTCGCACGGGTCCAGCGGGGCGCAGGTGTCCTCGCCGTCGCTGATCAGCACGATGCGCTTGGAGCCGTCGCCGCCGTCCAGGTCACCGGCCGCCTTCAGCAGGGCCGGGCCGATCGGCGTCCAGCCCGTCGGGGTGAGGGTGGCGACGGCCGTCTTGGCCTCGGTGCGGTCGAGCGGGCCGACCGGGTAGAGCTGCGCGGTGTCCTTGCACCCCGTCTTGCGGTCGTTGCCCGGGTAGTTCGCGCCGAGGGTGCGGATACCGAGTTCGACCTCCTCGGGCGTCGCGTCGAGCACCTCGTTGAACGCCTGCTTCGCGGCGGCCATCCGAGACTGGCCGTCGATGTCCCGGGCCCGCATCGAGCCGCTCACATCGAGGACGAGGTCGACCTTGGGGGCGCCCTGGCCCGTGGGTTCGCCGGCGGCCGCCCCGGCCGGGAAGGCGAGCCCGGCCGTCAGCGCGGCGAGCAGGGCGCAGGCCCCTGCCGCCAGCCGTGTTCTTGTGATCATCGCCGGATCCTATTGATCACCCCGCTCCGGTTCCAAAACGGTCTTCATCGCAAGGGGTTGGGCAGTTCCGCCCACTGGTCCCCGGGCGTCTGCGGCGAGAGCCGCATCAGTGTCAGCGCCTTCGTGGGCAGCGGATCCGCGCACAGCGCCGCGAGGTCGGGGGTGCGCGGCAGGTCCCGTACGGCCGTCTCCAGCGCCGCTCCGAGGGCCGGACCCGACCCGGCCGTGCCGGCCAGTGCGCCCGCCACGAGCGAGCCGAACAGCTTGCGGCGGAGCGCACGTTCGTCGTCCGTGACCATACGGGCGGGCAGTTCGGGCACCGTGATGCCGTGCCGGGCCAGGCGGGCCGGGCTGACGCGGATGTCGGCCAGATCGCGGTAGACCAGCCGCAGCGGCTCTCCCGTCGCGGAGAGGATCACCAGGAGGTTCTGGCCGTGCGCCTCCAGGGCCACGCCCAGCTCCAGCAGCCGCAGCCCGACGGTGAGCGTGAGCCGTGCGAAACCGGCCAGCCAGGCGGGGGAGTGCGTGAGGCCGGTGGTGGCGAGCGCCGCCACCGGCAGGACCCGTTCACCGCTGCCCGCGTACGTCTGCGGCGACTCCCGCAGCACGGCCGCGAAGTCCGGGGAACCGGCCGCCGCCGCACCCAGTGTGCGGGTGACGTGCAGCAGACCGTCCGCACGCGCCGCCGGCGTGCCCGCGAAGTCCGACAGCACCGCCGAGGCGGCGACCGAGGGCAGGGAGATGTCCCGCACCGAGGACGTCAGCCGGGCGCTCAGCGAGGTCTTCACCTGCGGCCCGCCGGGCAGCGCCAGCGTCCGCAGGGACATCAGCGGATGCGCGGGGAGCCGCTCCTCGCAGGTGCGCTTCAGCACATGCGCCGCCTGCCACGGATGCACCGGCAGCACCACCCGCCCCCCGTCCCGCATATCGTCCGGCCACACGCCCGTCACCAGGCACTCCTCCGCCCGCACCGGCACCAGCCCCAGCTCCACGACGGGCCGGTGCTCGGGCCCGTAGGCCAGCTGCTCGGCCACCGAGAAGCCGGGCCTTGACCGGCACGTCGGATGGAAGGGGTGTCCGTCGACGATCCGCTGCTCCCACTCCCAGTCGCTCTCCGGCCACTCCTCCCGGCCCCCCTCCTGCCCCGCCCGCGACAACGCCAACGAGGCGACACTGTGACCGAGTTCGGCGGCGAAGGTGTCGGAGTGCGGTACGGCGAGGTCCGTCATCAGCCGCGCCGGATCCGCGTACGCCGCCTCGTCCAGCCGTACGACGGTGACGTACGCGCCGGTCGCGTACGGATCCGGCCGGGGGCCGTGCAGCCGGCGGCCGTCGGACAGGGACAGCGTCAGACCGTTCCGCGCCTGCTCCCGGCCCGCGACCCAGGGCAGCGGCTCGTGGGCGAGACCGCGCCACAGCCGGGACAGCACGGCCGCCCGCGCGCCGGGCAGGGCGGCCTCGTACCGGGGCACGAGCCCGGGCCGTACCACGGACAGCTCGTCGGCGACCTCGGCCTCGGCGGTGGGGGGACGGTGCACGGGCGGGCTCCTCGGGTACGAATAGGGGCGTCACAGCGGAACGGCGACGACCGACATACTGATCATCTCCGCCCGGCACGCTGGAACGACCATAGGGACGAGTGGAACGCGTGGACCTCATGCCCCCGCCCGCCGACGACGACTCGGCCCACGGTGACGACCCGGCCACCGGAGCCCTCGCCGACGCGTACGCTGCCGTGCCCCTGCTGAACTGCCTGCTGCGGGAGGTCGCCCGGCCGGTGCGCCGGGAGGGCGACCGTCGCGTCCACCGGCTGCCCGGCACGGGCCGGCTGCTGCGGGTGCGCGGAACGCGGCGGCCCGCCGAACCGGAGATCGAGGCCGCGGGCGCCTGGCACCGCGTCGGCCACACCGAGCTGGTCAAGCTCGTCGCCGAGGAGCTGCGCCGGCACACCGGGCTGTCCAACCACGAACTGCCCACCGAGATGCTCGACAGCCGCGACGCCGTGGCCGCCCTGCTCGCTGCCCGGGCCCGGGCCACGCCGCCCGACGATCCCTACCTGCGCTCCGAGCAGTCCCTCCTGACCGGCCACACCCACCACCCGGCCCCCAAGGCGCGCGGGGGCGGCCCCACGGTCCGCTGGCTGCCGTACGCGCCCGAGGCGTACGCCCGTTTCCCTCTCGTGCTGCTCGGCCTGCGCGAGGACACCGTCGTCGAGGAGGGCGACACCTCCGCCCTGGACGGCCTCGGCACGGCCCCGCCCGGCTACCGGCTGCTCCCGGCCCACCCCTGGCAGCTCGAGCTGACCGCGCGGGAGCTCGGCGGAGCCTTCGCGGACGGCAGGCTGATCCGGCTCGGCACCACCGCCTCCGATGCCTGGCCCACGGCCGCGATCCGCACGCTCTACACGCCCGAGCCAGATCTCTTCCTCAAGTTCAGCCTGGACGTGCGCATCACCAACGACATCCGCCGTCTGTGGCGCCACGACCTGCTCGCCCTGCGCAGGACGGACGCGGCCGTGTGCGCCGCCTTCGAGACGTCCGGCGGCCCCTCGGCCTGGCTCGGCGACCGCGGCTACCGCACCGCCGACTTCGCCTTCGAGGCCCTGGCCGTCCTCGTCCGCGACGGCTTCGCCGACCGCCTGCTGCCCGGCGCGGTCCCGGTGCTCGCCGCCGCTCTCGTCGAGGGCTTCGACGGCAGCCCGCTCGACCGCGCCGCCGACCCGGGGGCCTGGTGGGCGGCGTACCTGGCCCAGGTCGTGCCGCCGGTGCTGACGGCGTTCGCCGAGCACGGTGTCGTCATCGAAGCCCATCTGCAGAACACGCTGGTCGCCGTGGACGCCGACGGGCTGCCGGTGCAGGCGCTGTACCGGGACGCCGAGGGCGTGAAGCTGCTGCCGGACGTGACGCGGCAGGCCGGCTGGGAGCGGCTGGTGTACTGCCTGGTCGTCAACCACCTCATCGAGATCGCAGGCGCCCTCACCGAACGGCACCCCGGTTTCGACCCCTGGCCCGCCACCCGGCGCGAACTCGCCCGTCACGACCTCCCCGAGATCCCCGCCCTGCTCACCTCGCCGGCCCTCCCCGCGAAGACCAACCTGCTGCTGCGCTGGACCGGCGCGGACGGTGCCGACGCCCGCTACGGCCCGCTGCCCAACCCGCTCAGGGAAGGGACCTGACGCGCCGGGCCCGGCGTCCGCGTGACATGATCATCGCCACGCGCAGAGGCAGAGAGGGAGGGAGCGGTATGTCCGCGACGCCGAACGCAGGGCTTCCCTGCCGCATCGTCGTCTGCCGGGACTGCTGCTGCGGCACCCGCAAGATCAGAGGCGTCGATCACGCCGCCCAGACCGACCGCCTGCGCGAGGCCGCGCCGGTGCGCGTCTCCGACTGCCTCGACGTCTGCGACCAGGCCAACGTCATCGTCGTCCAGCCCTCCGCCGAGGGCCGGGCCGCCGGAGGCCGTCCGGTGTGGCTGGGCCTGGTCAACGACCCGGCCGCCACCGAGGACGTCGTCTCCTGGGTGCGGGCGGGCGGCCCCGGCGTCGCGCCGGTGCCCGAGATCCTCGACCTGTACGTCTTCAGCCCGCACAAGAAACGCGCCGCCGGCGGCTCATGAAGCAGGGCGTGGGACACGGGCCGCATGACACGGTCCGCCGTATGACATGACACGGGCCGCGCACGAAACGGCCGGCGTGTCAGTGCCTCATGACCGCGTCGCCGGCACACAGAGCACCGGCACGCCGGACAGGTGCAGCAGCTTGTGCGGGGTCGAGCCCAGCAACGCCCCGCGCACCGGGCTCTCGCCCCACGTGCCCACCACGATGACCCGGGCGCCATGACGGGCCGCCGCCTCGATCAGCGCCTGTGCGGGCCGCTCGTCGATGAGCTCCACCGACGTCCGCACCCCGGCCTCGTCGGCCACCCGCAGCGCATGGGCGAGCGCGGTGGAGCCGGCCTCGCGGACGGCCTCGTGATGAGCGCCGTACTCCTCACCCGTGACACCGGGGGCGGCGACGCCGTAGACGATCACCAGTGGTTCGTCGTACGCGGTCGCCACCTCGATGGCGACGCTCAGGGCGCTCAGGGCGCCCGGGGACTCGTCGTAGCCGAGGACCACCGACATCTTCAGGACTCCTTGCCGTCGACGAGCGCCGGGTCGACCACGCTCGGGTGTTCCGACCAGAAGGCGGGCGCCGTCAGCCGCCACACGACCATGAGGACCACGCCGGCGACGACGATGCCGATGCCGATGACGAGCGGCGGGCCGAGCCCGAACCACGAGACGCCGCTGTAGGAGTTCTCGGGGTCGGACATGTCCGCCACGGATTCCACCAGCAGCCACGCCAGCAGCCCCGCACCGATCAGCGGTCCGAGCCCGATCAGGAAGAAGTTGCGGGCGCTGCGGGTCAGCTGGCGGCGGTAGTAGACCGCACAGGCCAGACCCGTGAGCGCGTAGTAGAACGCGATCAGCAGCGACAGGGCGGTGAGGGAGTCGAAGAGGGCGTTCTCGCTGATGTGGAACAGGACGAGGTACCAGACGATGGCGATGGCCGCGACCCACCAGGTGCTCACGTCGGGGGTGCGGAAGCGCGGGTGGATGCGGCCGAACTGCGCGGGCAGCGCGTACCGGCGTGCCATGGACAGCCCGGTGCGCGAGGCCGGGATGATCGTCGTCTGTGTGGAGGCCAGCGCGGACGTCGACACCGCCAGCAGCACCACCCAGTCCCAGTCTCCCATCGCCTCCTCGGCGAGCAGCGCGAAGATGAACTCCTCCTCCGCCGCGTTCTCGGCGAGGTAGGCCGTGCCCGCGTAGGCCACGACCGCGAAGGCGACCGCGACATAGGTCACCAGCAGCAGCACCGTCGACCAGACGGCCGCCTTGCCGGGGGCGGTGGCCGAGTCCTCCACCTCCTCGGTGAGGTTGACCGCGGACTCCCACCCCCAGTAGATGAACACGCCCAGCAGCAGGGACGCGGTCAGGGACGCCCCGCCGGCTCCGAAGGGGTCGAGCCAGCTGAACTCCGGGGAGATGGCGTCGAGGGTGCCGGTGTCGGCGTAGACGCGGTAGAGCGCCACCACGGCGAAGGCGAGCAGACAGGCGACCTGCGCCAGGATGAGGACGTTCTGCACCTTGGCCGACAGCTCGGTGCCGATCACGCAGACGGCCGTCATCACCAGGATGAGCAGCACCGTCAGCAGCTGGCGCACCACGTCGTTGGCGGCCCAGCCGTCCAGGCCGACGGCGAGCAGGAAGAACGTCACGGCCACGTCGGCGAGCGATCCGACGACCAGGACGCCCGTCATCGTGATGGCCCAGCCGCCGAGCCAGCCCGCCCACGGCCCCATGGCCCGGGTGACCCAGGAGAACGTCGTGCCGCAGTCCTGGTCGACCTTGTTGAGGTAGTAGAACGCCGAGGCGATCAGCAGCATGGGCACGAACGACGCGAGCATGACGCCGGGGGCGTAGATGCCGACCAGTGCCACGACGGGGCCGATCACCGCCGCCACGGAGTACGCGGGGGAGGTGGCGTTGAGTCCGATGACCAGCGCGTCGACGAACCCGATCGCGTCGGGCTTCAGACTCACTTCCTCGGGCGGGCCCGGGTCCGTGGTGTCCTTGGCCATGCTCCCTCGCTCCCGTTGTGTGTGCGTCCATACAACAGGCACTTTCGGGGGGCTTTGGCTATTTATGTCCTTTCAGGACTTCATGTCGTTCTCCGGCCGCGGGCGATCGCCGAACGACTCGTCGTCGCCCGCCGGACGGGCGGACCGGGCCGTCCGGAGCGGTGCCCCTACGGCCCGGCACGCCGCGCTCCCGTGACACAGAGCCCCGGCACCCGCCGCCGGATGCACCCGCACCCCGGACGCGTCCACGGCCGGCCGCACTCCCGGACGCGTCCACGGCCGGCCGCGCCCGGGGTGCGGTCTGCCGTGGGCCTACGCCGTCCTGCGGTCCTGCGCGGGAGTCCAGCCGTGGTGGAGGGAGCGGTCCGCGGCGAGGATCGCGCGCTGGAGGGCCTGGATGCCGGGGGAGGGTTCCAGGCCGAGTTCCTTCACGAGCTGGTGGCGCAGATCGCGGTAGACCCGAAGGGCCTGGACGCGCCGCCCGACGCGGTAGAGGGCGAGCATCAGGTGGGCGTGGAGCTGTTCGTTCGTCCGGTCGGCAGCCGCCTGGGCGACCAGCTCACCCAGCAGTTCGTAGTGCCGGCCCAGGCGCAACTCCGCCGCGACGCATCGTTCGTAGGCGGCCTTGCGGCGCTCCTCCAGCTCGGTGCGGCGCAGCTCCAGCAGGGGGCCTGCCTCCAGGTTGGACAGCACCGTGCCCTTCCAGAGCGCGAGGGCGCGCCGGAACTGGGCGGAGGCCGCCACGTCGTCACCCGCGGCCGCGGCCCGGTGCCCGCGCTCGGTCAGCCGCCCGAACTCGTCCTGGTCGCTGCTCCAGGTGTGCGGGGTCAGGATGTATCCGCCCGGCCGGGTCCTGAGGACCGACTTGGGGTCCGTGCCGGGCGCGGCGGCGGTGAGTGTCTCGCGGATCTTGCTGACGTAGGTGTGGATCGCGGCGTTGGCCGTGCGGGGCACGCGGCCGGGCCAGAGCTCGCGTATGCAGTCGTCCAGCGCGACCGTGCGGCCCTTTTCGACGGCCAGCAGGGCGAGCAGCTTGGCGGGCTTGGCCGCGGTGGGCGTGAGTCTTCTGCCCGATATGCGTGCTTCGAATGGTCCGAGAATGCAAATGTCCATGGTGCCCCCCGTTTTGATTAGTGGTTACTTACCACTTAGTCGAGCCTAGAAATCCGCTTGTTGGCTGTCAACGACGATCGGCCGGGTGACCAAGTCTTGACTCTGGCCGCACTGTGGCATTGCCCGCTTCCCGCCCGGGCCGGTTTCCCCGCCCTTGACTCCTTCTTGGCACGGCCGGGTGAACTTCCGGAAAACCACACTCATCTGGCACACCCTTCAAGTGGAGCTGCTGCTTCCGCAGGGGGTTCCAAAGCCGTTCTAAAGCGTGGCTCCACGATCACGCTACGCAACTCCCGCACCGGCGAGCGGACTTCGTAGCTTTGGCCGCGTCCGATCCCGCCGGGACGCCTCCCGGGACCCGCTCTAGGAGTGATGCGAGTGCTGTTGGCAGACCACGGCTCACCGAAAGGTGGGGCATGGCGGCTGGTCACCGAGCGTGTGGTGGGCAGCGAGCCGTTACGCGTGCTGGAGCGGCCCTCGACCTCTCCCGGCGCGCCGGCCCTCGTGCTGGTGCACGGCTTCGAGGACGGCCCCGACACCTGGTCGCCCCTGGCCCGGCGACTCCCCCCGCACCTGCGTCTCTACGCCCTCCAACTGCCCTGGTCCTCCGGTTCGTCCCACCGCTGGGCGGACGAGGGCGGACCGGCTCTCTGGCTGGAAAAGGCCCTTGCCCTGGTGCCGGACCGGCCGGAAACGATCGTCGCCCACTCGTTCGGCGCGACGACCCTGCTGGACCTGCTCGCCCGCCGGCCGGCCTTCCACCAGCCGCCCGCCGTCCTCGTCGCCCCGGTCTACCGGCCGCACGACCGGCCCCTGGACCCGGAGTTCTACGCGGAGGCCCTGCGGCGCTTCCGCGGTGTGCTCGGCGAGGGGCTGCGCGCCCGGCTCGGACGGCGCGCCGCCACCGTGCCCGCGGACATCGTCGAGGCGATGACCGGCAAGGTCCGCGAGCGCGTGGAACCGCAGGGCTTCCTGCAGTTCTACGCCGCCCTCGCCCGCACGGCCGACCTCCCGCTGCACCGGATCACCTCCCCGGTGCGCCTGGTCAGCGGTCAGCACGACCCGTCCGCGCCGCCGGAGGCGGTGCGCGAACTCCTGCGGCGCCTCCCCGCGGCCGAGGCCACGCAGGACCCGTCCTTCGGGCACTTCTGCCAGGTCCAGGCGCCGGAGGCGGTCGCGGCGCACATCGTCGAATTCCTCGGCCGGCTCGGCCTGTACGAGCCCGACACGGAGGCACTCAGCGCATGACCCTGCAGAAACGTTCCTACGACGTCGTCATCAGCGGAGCCAGTATCGCGGGCACCACCGCCGCCATCCTGCTGGCCCGGCGCGGAGCCCGGGTCGCCCTGCTGGAGCGCCGCTCCGACCCCGCCGCCCACAAGGTGCTGTGCACCCACTACCTGCAGCCGTGCGCCTACCCGGTGCTCGCCGACCTCGACCTGATCGGGGAACTGGAGAAGGCGGGCGCGGTACGCAACGAGGCCCGCTGGTACACCCGTTGGGGCTGGATCGAACCCAAGGCGTCCCCCGGCGGCCCGGAGCTGCCGTACGCCTACAACGTGCGGCGCAGCACGCTCGACCCGATGATGCGCGGCCGTGCGGCCGAGACCCCCGGCGTCGACCTGCTGCTCGGGCACGCCGTGACCGGTCTGGTGAAGGAGGACGGCCGTGCGGTGGGCGTGCGCGTCACCCACCGGGACGAGGGCGAGAGCGAGATCCGCGCCCGGCTCGTCGTCGGCGCCGACGGCAAGGACTCGGCCGTCGCCCGGCTCGCGGGCGTGCCCGGCCGCACCCACGTCAACGGCCGCTTCAGCTACTTCGCGCACTTCCGGGACCTCCCGCTCAAGGACGGCATCACCCACTCCTGGTTCCTGGAGCCGGACATGGCCTACGCCATGCCCAACGACGACGGCGTGACGGTGGTCGCCGTCATCCCCGACAAGAAGCGCCTCCCCGCCTTCCGCGACGATCTCGAGGGCAGCTTCCTGCAGTTCGTCCGGGACCTGCCGCAGGCACCGCCGATCGACCTCGCCCAGCGCATCACCAAGATCACCGGCACGGTCAACTACCCCCTGCACAGCAGGCGTCCGACCGCGCCCGGTGTCGCCCTCATCGGCGACGCCGCCCTGTGCGGCGACCCACTCTGGGGCGTCGGCTGCGGCTGGGCCCTGCAGTCCGGGCAGTGGCTCGCCGAGACGGTGGGTGACGCGGTGACCGGACGCGGGGACCTCTCCGCGGCCCTCGACGCCTACCGGCGCCGGCACCGCAAGGCCCTGGCCGGGCACCAGCACCTCGCGGCCGACTACGCCAAGTCCCGTCCGTTCAACCCCTTCGAGCGGCTGATGTTCTCGGCCGCGGCCCGCGACGAGGACATGGCCCGGCACATGCACATGTTCGCCTCCCGCCTCATCGGCCCGCTGCGGTTCCTCAACCCGGTGGCCCTGGCCCGGGCTTCCGCGGTCAACCTCCGCCACCGCGGCACCGCCGCCCGCCCGGCGATGGCCGACGCGGGCCCGCTGCGCTGACCCCCGCCGCCCGCCCGGGCCCGGTCCGTCACGACGCCTTCCGCACGCACCACACCACGCTCCTGTCACGAAAGGCAGCCATCATGACCAGCACCGCTTCCGTCCTCACCGCCGAGCAGGACGCAGTCCTCCGCGCGATCGTCATCGAGGTCCTGGAGCTGGAGCCCGAGGAGCTCACCGACACCAGCAGCTTCATCGACGACCACGACGCCGACTCGCTGCTCGCCATCGAGATCCTCGCCCGCATCGAGAAGGACCTCGGCGTCACCATTCCGCAGGACGACCTGACCGAGATGACCAACCTCGACGGAGTGCGCGCCGTGGTGTCCCGAAGCCTGAAGGAGACCCGCGATGTCTGAGCGCGGCGCACGCCGGGTGGTCGTCACCGGCCTCGGCGCGGTGAGCAGCGCGGGCATCGGAGCGGACGCGTTCACCGCGTCCATCCGGGCCGGGCGACGGACCACCTCTCCCGTACGGTCCTTCGACCCCAGCGGCTTCCCGCACGTCCACGCCGGTGAGGTCCACGACTTCGACCCCCGCCGGTGGCTGGAGCGCATCGACCCCGCGCACTGGGGCCGCAGCGGCCAGTTCGCGGCCTCGGCCGCCCGGCTCGCGGTCCAGGACGCGGGACTGGCCGCCGACGACCTGGCCCGCACCCGGGCCGGCTCGGTGATGGGCACCACGAGCGGCGAGTCCGCCGTCATCGAGGAACTCGTCGGTGCCTGGGCCGCCGACGGCCTCAAGGCCCTGCCATCGGATGTGGTCGGCTCGGTGCCGGCCGGCCGGATCGCCGCCGCCGTCAACAGCGAACTCGGCCTGACCGGTGAGGCGCTGACCCTGGCCACCGCCTGCTCGGCGAGCAACTACGCCCTGGGCTACGCGTTCGACATGGTCGCCGACGGCGACGCCGAGTACATGCTGGCGGGCGGCGCGGACTCGCTCAACCGCTGGGCGCACGCCGGGTTCTACCGGCTCGGCGCCCTCGCCGAGGAGGTCTGCCGCCCCTTCGACGCCGACCGCAGCGGCATCCTCACCGCCGAGGGCGGGGTCGCGCTGCTCCTCGAACCGTACGAGCGGGCCGTGGCGCGCGGCGCCCGGATCTACGCCGAGGTGCTGGGCTACAGCGTGAACTGCGATGCCGAGCACATGGTGCACCCCGACCCGACCAGCATCGCGGCCTGCATCCGCGCGGCCCATCGCAGCGCCGGGGTCGAGCCCGGGCAGATCGACTACATCTGCGCCCACGGCACCGGCACCCGCACCAACGACGCCACCGAAGTCGCCGCCGCGCGCGAGGTGTTCGGGGACCGGCTCCCGCCGATCAGCTCCATCAAGTCCATGATCGGCCACACCATGGGAGCGGCCAGCGGCTTCGGCGCGCTCATCTGCTGCCGGGCGCTGTACGACGGCTTCCTTCCGCCCACCGCGGGTGTGGAGCGCACCGACCCCGACCTCGGCCCGGGCGTCGATCCGATCCCCGGCCGGGCCCGCACGGCACGGCCGCGGATCGTCGAGAACCACGGCTTCGCCTTCGGCGGCAACAACGCCATCACGATCCTCGGGAGGGTCGCATGACCTCGGCCGCAGCCCTTTCGGCCCCCCTGGCCGCCGGCCCGCTGCCGCCGGCCGCGCTCCTCGCCGTCACCGCGGTCGGCGCGGTGAGCGCCGCGGGTATCGGACTGGAGGCACTCGGACGCGCGGTCGCCGAGGGCCTCGCCGGACACGCCGACCCCGCGGGGCTGAGCGAGGAGAGCCTGCCGCCCCGCCCGGTGCGGGTCGTCCCCGATCTGCCGGTGGCCGAGCTGATCGGCCGCAAGGGCACCCGGCATCTGGACCGGACGACCAAACTGGCCCTGGTGGCCTGCCGGTTGACGCTCGACACCTACCCCGGGCAGGCCGGGGAGCGTTCGGGAGTCGTCCTGGGCACCAGCACCGGCAGCATCCGCAGCTCCAGCGAGTTCTCCATGGAGACCCTGCGTCAGGAGCGGCCGTATCTGGTCAACCCCAGCCTCTTCCCGAACACGGTGATGAACTGCGCGGCCGGCCAGCTCGCCATCCGGCACGGACTGCACGGCGTGAACGCCACGATCGCGGGCGGCCATCTCTCCGGCGTCCAGTCCCTCAGGTACGCGCGCAACGCCCTGCGTCAGGGACACGCCGACCGCATCCTGGTCGGCGGCGTGGAGGAGTTCTGCGCGCAGAGCGCCTGGGGCTGGCACCTGTCCGGCGCGCTCGGTGTCGACGCGCCCGTGGGGGAGGGCGCCGCCATGCTGATGGTCGAGCAGGAGGCGACGGCCTCCGACGCCGGCCGTCCGGTGCTCGCCCGGATCCTCGCCTGCGAGACGGGATACGGCGCCCCCGGCCGGCTGGCCGACGCGCTCGCCTCGGTCGTCACCGCTGCCCTGGAGCGCTGCGGCCGGCGGCCCGAGGAGGTCGGCGCGGTGTCGTACGGCGCCACCGGCCTCACGGGGCTGGAGCGCATCGAGGAACGCGCGGTGCGGGCGGCTCTGGGCGGACGGACACCCGGCCGCGGCGTCCGTGTGAAGGAGTCGGTCGGCGAGTGCTTCGGCGCCGCGGGGGTGCTGCAGATCGCCGGACTGCTCGGCGTGTGGCGGCACACCACCGCACCGGCCGGCGAACTCGCCCTGGTCACCGCCGTGGCCCGGGACGGCAACGTCGGCTGCGCGGTCCTGGAGTCGGGCGCCCCCGTCTGACGTACCGCAGATCCCTCGAAGGGTGCCGTGCCGTGGCACGGCACCCCGCCGCCCGGCGAAGGCGGCCTCGTCGCCCGACGGCTGGAAGGAAACACCGCTCCCGTGCCGCGTACCTGTGACGCCCCGCGCACCGCCCCCGCCTCGCCCGCCGAACTCGTCGCCGACTGCCTTTCGGGAGACCAGCGGGCGTGGGCGGCGCTCGTCGAGCAGTACTCACCCCTGGTGTGGACGGTGGCCCGCTCGCACCGCCTCGACCCCACCGACTGCGAGGAGGTGTACCAGCTCACCTGGCTGCGGGTGTACCAGAGTCTGGCCCGGCTGCACTCCCCGCACCGCTTCCCCGCCTGGATCACGACCTGCGCCCGGCGGGAGAGCCTCAGGCAATACCGCAAGGCGGGCCGGTACGTGCCGGTCGGCGACGGCTCGGTCCTGGACCGTCCCGCCGCGGAGCACGGACCCGAGGGTGCCCTGCTCTCGCGGGAGCGCCGCTCCGAGGTCCTCGTCGCACTGTCCGGCCTGCCCGCCCGGGACCGCGCTCTGCTGTCCTTGCTCAGCGCGGACCCCGCGCCCGGCTACGACGAGGTGAGCCGCCGGCTGGGCATCGCCCGCGGCTCCGTGGGGCCGCTGCGAGCCCGCGCCCTGCGCCGCCTCGCCGACCGGCTCAGCGCCCAGGACGCCCCGACCCCCGCGAAGGTGTGACCCCGTCACCGCCTGCGCGGTCTTCGGCCCCGGGGGGCGGCCTGTGCCGGGGCGTGGCGTCCGGGGCCGGCCGGCTCGCCGCAGCCGCGGAACTGATGCCGCCTCGCGGCCGACACCGAGGTGGGACCCCGTCAGGTCTCCCGCATGTCCGGCCCCGGGGGCGGCCTGCGCCGGGGCGTGGCGTCCGGAGCAGCCCAGTTCGCCACCTCCGTCTGCAGGCGCCGCGGGACCTCCCCGACTGCCTGCCGCACCATCGTCGTCAGCCACTCCTCGTCCGCGGAGAGGTCCGGCTCGCCGCCGTGCCGCATCGCGCGCCTCCTCACAGGCGGGTCGTCCTCGCCACCGCCGACACCGTCAGCGTGCCGCTGAGCAACGGGCCCGCAGCACCGTGGCGGACGGCCGCGGCGGCGACGAATCCGCCCGGCGCGTCGAGGTCCAGCAGTGTCCACGCGGGGTCGTCCGAGCCGGGCCGGCCGTCCACGCCGTGGGCGATGCCCGTGCCGAGCCCCTTCAGGTAGGCCTCCTTGCGCACCCACGTCCGCAGGAACGCGCCCGGGCGTTCGGCCTCGGGGAGCGCGTCGAGGACCTGTCGTTCGCCGGGGTGCAGCCAGCCGCCGACGGTCCGCTCGAGTCCCGGCCGGGCCGGTGCCGCCTCCAGATCGACTCCCACGGGGGCGGCCGCGAACGCGTACAGGACGGCGGTTCCGGAATGCGTCATGGAGAACTCCGGGCCGGTACCGCCGCGCACCCGGGGCCGGCCGTGCCCGGCGGCCCCGCAGCGCGGGCACGGCGCACGCTCGAAGACCACCTCGCCGGGACCGGTGCCCAGATATCGGGCGCACAGGAGCCGCAGCCCGGCGTGGGCCAGCACGAAACGGTTCCGGCTCTCCGGCTCGCGCAGCCGCTCGGCGCGCGCCGACTCGGCCGCGTCGAGCACCGAGCCGGCCCGCCCCGGGGACGCGCCCGGCGGCACCGGCAGCCACCACACGTGCAGCTCGCCGGGCCGTGGGCGGGCACGCGCCGGGGTCACAGGGCCACGCCGCCGTCGACCTGGAGGATCTGCCCGGTGATGTAGCCGGCCTTGTCCGACATCAGGAACGCAGTGAGGTCGGCGACTTCCTGCGCGGTGCCGAAGCGGCGCAACGGAACCGCGGCGACGGCCTCCTTGCGCGCCTTGTCGCTCATCTCATCGGTCATGTCGGTGTCGATGAACCCGGGGGCCACGGCGTTGACCCGGACGCCCTGCCGGGCCAGCTCCTTGGCGAGGGTGCGGGTCAGGCTGTTCACTCCGCCCTTGGACGCCGAGTAGTTGGCCTGGGTGGCATGACCGTAGACACCGGCCACGGACGAGATGTTGACGATGACGCCCGCCCGCCGCTTGAGCATGCCGAAGCCGACCGTACGGCAGAAGTGGAAGGTGCCCGTGAGATTGGTGTCGATGACCGCCCCCCAGTCCTCGACCGGCATCATCACCAGATGGCTGTCCCGGACGATGCCCGCGGAGTTCACGAGGCCGTACACGGGCCCGAGTTCGTGCTCCGCCTGCTTGACGAACGTCTCCACGGCCTGGTGGTCGGCGACGTCGCACGGCGCGTGGAAGCAGGCCGCTCCCTGCGCGCGGACGAGTTCGGCCGTCTCCTCCGCGGCGGCGGAACGGCTGCGGCCGCAGAAGGCGATGTCGTACCCCTCGGCGGCGAGCTGGACGGCGACGGCGCGTCCGATGCTGCGCGAGCCCCCCGAGACGATGACGACACGGCGCTGACTGTCCTGCATGGCCACGGTTCCCTCCACGTACGGTTCCCTCGACGGGGCCGCTCAGGCCCCCTGCGGTCCGGTCACCGGGGGACGTCCTGTCAGGGTGTCGTCCCGCCGGCCCCCGTACAGAGGCCGCGGAGAGGGCGGTGGATACACCGCGCGGGCAGGGATGGGCGAAAACCGTGCGCGCTCACGCCTCCGGGTCGGGCACGGTCCCCAGAGCGGCGAAGACCGATGCGTCGATGACGGTGTAGGCGTCCTCCACCCACTGCTCGTCCATACCTGCGGCCGGCTTGGCACCGATCATCGTCAGGTCGTTCAGGAGCAGGCCCAGCGCCATGTAGATCTTCATCTGCACCGGATCCACGCCGGCCCGCTTGGCCAGCTGCTGCCACTGGTCGCCGTAACACTCCCGGACCGCCTCGCGCACCTCGTCGTTGGCGCACGCCGCGAAGGCCTGGACCTGGATCAGCACATCGGGATTGTTCTCCAGGTTCGACCGGTACTGGTTTCCCATCGCCACCAGCGCGTTCACACCGGACAGTCCTTCGGCCGCGTCGAGCATCCGGGCCGTCGACTGCGCGAAGGAAATGCGCACGCACTCGGTGAACAATTTCGTCTTGCTGCCGAATAGCCGGAAAACGTACGGCTGCGTCACACCCGCCGCCTTGGCGATCACATCGACAGGGGTGCCGAAGAGTCCCGTGCGGGAGAACTCCAGCATGGCGACCTCGAGAATCTGGGCTCGTCGCTGCGCTGCTGACATGCGGATTTTTTGCATAGTTCATTGTGTCACATCCGCGCGTACGGCTCCCCGGCTTGGGTCACACGTCGGCACCGGCTCCGCGCCCGGCTCGCCGGCGGGCGGTGGCGCGGACATGTTGGATGCTAGCGCTAACTAACCTGCTGCGTATGAGCTCAAGTACCTGTTCGGAGCGGCTAGTCAGTTGTATGCACCTACTTACTTAGGGGTTGCGGCGAAGGTCGGGCTGGGCTATGGTCGATGCTGCCGGGGGCAGGCCGTCGCCGCCCGCCGGGGTCACACGGCCGCGGCAGGGCGTTCCCGGGAGGCGTGAGCTGGGGGATCGAAATGGCCGACGAGCGTGAATGCGCCGAAATCCCGAGGAATTCACCCCGGAAATCCGTCTTCCCGTCACGAGACGCGCAAGGCGTCATGTGACTTACGCGGCCGTCAACCCGTTCGTGCGATGCGCAGGGGGAGAAGAACGATGCGACCCACACCAGGCTCGGCAGGAAATGAGCCGACCGACCTCGGGCAGAAGATCTGGGAATTCTGGACGGGACTGTGGAACGGCACCGGGGGGTCCGACCCGGCCGATTTCATCGCCGACGACGTGAGCGTGCACCTGCCGGTCTTCGGGATGCCGCCCTCGGCGTCGTTGACCACCCGGGACGACGTCACGCGCTGGATCGAGGGTTTCCGGAGCTGCTACCGCCCGGGCGCACGGTTCGCCGCCGAACTCGGACCCTGGCTCGTCGGCGAGGAGTACGTCGTGGCCCGCTGGCGCTTCACCGGGACATGGCAGGGCGGCGTCCCCGCCACGGCCACCGCACCGCCCGGCACCGAGGTGTCCCTCTGCGGCGTCGACATCCTGCGGCTCGAGAACCGGCGCATCGCCGAGTACTGGCTCAGCGACGACCAGCTCGACCTGTACGGCCAGCTCGGCGCGACGATCCCGGCGGGGGCCCGAGCCCGATGAACACAACGGCCTTCGCAACCGGAGCACGACAGGAGCAGTCGCATGCCGTCGCCGGCTGAGCCGGGCGCCTTCGTGATCGGCAGCGCCGTCGTGCTCCCACCGGCGACGGAGTCCGCCGAGGACGCCGTGCGATCGGGGCGCATCACCGAGTCCGAACGCGAGCGGCTGGGCGTGACGCGGGTCCATGTCGCCGACGAGCCGGCGCCGTTACTCGCCGCGGCGGCGGCACGCGCCGCCGCCACCAGGGCGGGCGCCGCACCCGACCAGGTCGCGCACCTGCTGCACGCCCACACCTACTACCAGGGGCACGACTTCTGGTCTCCCGCCCACTTCGTCGCACACGAGGCCGGGTTCGAGGCCTGCGTCCCGATGTCCGTCGGGCAGATGTGCAACGGCGGAGCCGCCGCACTCGGCATCGCCGTCGAACGGGTCCGCTCCGCGGCCCCCGGAGAACCGGCCCTGAACGTGGTGACCACGGCGGACACCTTCGGCGGAGACGGTTTCGACCGGTGGGCCGGCGACTACGACACCGTGTACGGGGACGGAGCCACCTGCGTGATCCTTTCCCCGCGGGCCGACCGCGGGACCGGGCCCGCCCTCGGCGTACTCGCCCTGGACTCGCGCGCCCGGCCGCAGTTCGAGGCCATGTACCGCGAGGGCGACGCCTTCGGCACCACGCCCCACGCCCTGCGGGCGGCCGTCGACGTGAAGGCCACCAAACGCGCCTTCTTCCAACGCTCAGGCGGGACCGCCGAGTTCCGTGACGCAGCGGTCAAGACCATCGGCGAACTGGTCGCCGGGGTCATCGAACGAGCCGGTGTCCGCATCGGCGACGTGGCCGCGACCATGCTTCCCCGGCTGAGCCCCAAGGTGCTCGACCTCATGTACTCCGAGGCCATCGATCCCCGGCTCGCGCCGACGCTGCACTGCGAGCGCGACACGACCGGCCATCTCGGCGCGGGCGACTTCCTCGCGAACCTGGACCACCTGCGGCGCACCGGCATCGTCGCCGACGGGCAGTACGCCCTCGTCGTCGGGGGCGGCGGCGGCTTCACCTGGTCGGCCGCGCTCGTGCAAAAGCTCGGTCCCTCTGCCCCGCGCCCCTGATCCCCCATCCTCTCCACCCCGCACCACCCTCTTGAAAGGACCCGTGATGTCTGACCCCGGCGCCCGCGACTGGTCGATCCTGGATGTCGATCCGCTGCAGCAGACCGTCACCGATGCCGACGCGTACGTGCGCACGCTCATGCAGTGGCACTTCGGGCCGGAGACGGGGTCGCCGTTCTGGCTGAAGCGCAAGGCCACCCTGGACTTCGACCCGCTCACCGACGTGAAGTCCGCCGACGATCTCGCCCTGTTCCCCAACGTCGTCGACGAGTTCCGCGACATCCCCGCCGAGGAGATCGTCCCGCGTGGCCTCGGCGAGTCGCCGAAGATCGCGGCCGTCTTCGAGAGCGGCGGCACGACGGGCCGGCCCAAGCGGTTCGTCATGTTCGAGGACTGGTTCACCCGCTACCTGGCCTGGGCGGGCCGCAAGGCCGCGTCGGGTCTCGGCGGTTCGGGCATCAACCTGCTCGCCACGACGCCGTCCGGCCCGCACATGATCGGCGAGGTCACCGTCCGGCAGTCGCACGCCCTGGGGGGCAAGCGGTTCAGCATCGACATCGACCCGCGCTGGGTCAAGAAACTCATCGAGCGCGGCCAGACCGACGAGCTGCGCGCCTACGTCGACCACCTCGTCGACCAGACAGCCGACATCCTCGCGACCCAGGACATCGGGATGATCCAGACCATCCCGATCCTGCTGACGAAGATCGCCGAACGTCCCGAACTCGTCGAGCTCGTCCGCTCCAAGGTCAAGCGCATCGCCTGGGGCGGGGCGCACATGGACCCGGACACCCGCGCCATCCTGCGCGAGGAGGTGTTCCCCGGCATTCCGATCGTCGGCGGCTACGGCAGCACGACGATCCTCAGCGTCGCCGTGGAGCGCAAGGAGGAACAGCCCTCGGGCCTCGCGACCTTCGACCCGTTCTCCCCGTACGTGTTCTTCCGGGTCGTCGACCCCGGGACGGGCCTGCCCGTTCCCTACGGCGAGCGCGGGCAGATCGTCATGAACCACATCACCAAGTTCGCGCTCGTCCCCAACAACCTGGAACGCGACACCGCGATCCGGGTCCCGGCCGAGGACGGCCACATCGGTGACGCGGTGGCCGACGTCGCGCCGGTGCAGACCTTCGAGGGCACGCGCGTCACCGAAGGGGTCTACTGACGATGACCGCCTCCGAAGGCACCCCCGTGTTCGCCCACGTCGACGCGATCACCGACGCTGGCGAGTACCGGGCCCGGGTGAGCAAACCGCTCCGCCTGCCGGACGGCCGCGAGATCGGCTCCGTCAGCGAAGTCCCCCGGCTCTACGTCACCCGCGCGTTCGCCCGGCTGGCCCAGGCCCCGGTGCTGCCCTACGCGAGGCGGCTGGAGATGCTCGCCAAAGCGGCCGACCTGTTCGAGAACGCCGTGCTCGAAGGGCAGTCGGTCGACGACTACCTCGACCTGGTGAGCCTGTGCGCCGGAGTGCCGCGCGCCATCGCGCACGCCTCGGTCGCCGCCATCGCCCGGACGCTGCGCGCCCTGCCGGACACCCTCGCGCAGGAGATCCCGCGGGGCGCCGTCACCGACCTCGACGACCCCCGGCTGCGCGAGGGCGCGGCGTACTGGGCGCGCCGAGGGCGGACGCTGGCGGTCCACGCCTCCGGCAACACCCCGGGCGTGCACAGCCTGTGGCCCAGCGCCCTGGCCCTCGGTTACGCGGTGGCGGTCCGGCCGTCGAGCCGCGAGCCGTTCACCCCGCAGCGTCTCGTGCGCGCGTTCCGGGAGGCGGGCCTCACCTCGCACGTGGCCCTGCTGCCCACCGACCACGACGTCGCCGACGTCCTGGTCGAACAGGCCGACCGGGCGCTGGTCTACGGCGGGCAGTCGGTCGTGGACAAGTACGCCGCGAACCCGGCCGTGCTCACCCAGGGGCCCGGACGGTCGAAGACGGTCGTCACCGACGACGTCGACTGGCACGAGCACCTGGACACGATCGCCGCCTCGGTCGCGGGCCTCGGCGGCGCTGCCTGCACCTGCACCACCGCGGTGCTCGTCGAGGGCGACACGGCGACGGCGCACGCCTTCGCCGCCGCGCTCGCCGGCCGGCTCGCCGAGGCCGAGACCGGCAAGCTCCGCATCGAGCTGCCCGAGGAGACGGCCCGTCAACTCGCCGACCACGTCGATCAGGCCGGGAAGGGCACCACCCCCTACGGCCGGGACGACATCGTCGAGACGGTCCGGCCCGGAACGGCGGTGCTGCACCCGGTCGTGCGGGTCGCCCCCGACGCCGGGGCCCCCGTGCTGGGCGTGGAACTGCCCTTCCCCTGCGTCTGGGTCGCGCCGTTCCGCCGGGCCGACGGGATCGCGCCGCTGGCCGGCTCCCTGGTCGTCGCCGCGATCACCGAGGACATGGAGTTCGCGCGGCGGCTGCTCGACGAGCCGGGCATCGCCAACGTCTACCTCGGCTCCCACACCACGACCTGGATGAAGCCCGGGGTGCCGCACGACGGCTACCTGTCCGAACACCTCATGAGGACCAAGGGCGTCATCCGCTGACCTCGCCGCTGTGGAACCCCCCACCCGAACGCGACCGAAAGAACCTGTCATGAGCGCCGACACGCCCACCACCGCCCCCGCCGCCCCGGTGGACACAACGGCCGACCGCCGCCGGGGGATCGTCTTCGCCGTCCTGGCTTGCGGATTCGTGCTGACCAGCCTCGACATGATGATCGTGAACGTCGCCTTCCCGGCGATCGAGCAAGACTTCCCCGGCCACGGCAACGCCGTCCTCAGCTGGACGCTGAACGCCTACACGATCCTCTACGCCGCCGCCCTGATCCCCGCCGGCCGGCTGGCCGACCACCTCGGCCGCAAGCAGACGTTCCTCGGCGGGCTGGTGCTCTTCACCCTCGCCAGCGGACTGTGCGCGCTCGCGCCCACCCTGCCGGTACTCATCGCGGCACGGGCCCTGCAAGCACTCGGTGCCGCCGCCCTCACCCCGACCTCCATGGGCCTGCTGCTGCAGGTGAACCCGCCCGAACTGCAGCAGCGCGCGATCCGCAGCTGGACCGCGGCCGGCGGCATCGCGGCGGCCATGGCACCGGTCGTCGGCGGCCTGCTCGTCCAGTACGACTGGCGGCTGATCTTCCTCATCAACGTGCCCATCGGCGCCCTGGCCGTCGCTGTCGGGGTGCGTGTGCTGCCTTCCTCGGCACGGCGCTCCTCGGCGCCGAGCCCCGATCTGATCGGCGCCCTGGCCGTCGCGCTCTTCGTCGGTGCCCTCGTCTTCGCGCTCGTCGAGGCACCGGACGCCGGATGGGCCTCGGTGACCACGCTGTCGGCCTTCGCCGGCTCGGCCGTGATGCTCGCCGTCGCCGTCGTCCGGAACCTGCGGCACGCCTCGCCGGTCGTCCCGCGCGAACTGCTCACGCTGCCGGTCTACGTCCGGACGAACATCGCGGCGTTCGTCTACAGCGCCGCCTTCGCGGTGATGCTGCTGTCGGTCGTGCTGTGGACCCAGAACGTGCGCGGCTACTCCGCCATCGAGACCGGTCTGGCCATCGCGCCGGGAACCGTGCTGATGCCGCTCTTCGCCATGTTCACCGGGCGGATGGCCCGGAGCATCGGCCTGGCCGGCACCGCGGCTCTGGGCTGCCTCGTACTCGGCCTCGGCATGGTCTGGTGGACGGTCACCGCCCCGACGGACCTGCCCTACGTGGTGGCGATCATGCCCGGTTCCGTACTCACCTCCATCGGCACGATCGTGGCCATGGCGGCGTTCGCCGGCCGGGTCTCCACCACCATCCCGGAGTCCTTCTACGCCTCGGGCTCCGCCGTGCACACCATGGCCAAGCAGATGGGCATCGCGATCGGCGTCGCCCTGCTCCTCGTCATCCACGACAGCGCCACCCACCGCGGGACGTCACCGGTTCCGGCCCTGCGCGAAGCGTGGATCGTCGCCGCCGTCCTCACCGTCGTCGCGGCCGGGACCGCCCTGGCCGGCTCGCGCCGGACGGCCACCACACCCACCGACTAGGGAGAACGTCAGATGCTCACGCTGGACACGTCCGTCGCGGACAAGATCTGGGAAAACTGGCTGCGCATGTGGAACGAGGACTCCGACATCGCCCACGACATCATCTCCCCGGCCGGATACGTGCTGCACCTGCCCGATGCCACGGCCACCATCGACCCGTCCACGATCTCGGGCCCCGCGGAGATGTCGAAATGGGTCGCCGGATTCACCGGCAAATTCGAGGGGCTCCGGTACACGACGGACTTCGGGCCGTTCGTCGACGAGGACGAGCGCCGTTTCGCCTACCGCTGGATCGGCACCGGCAGATGGACCGGGGCCACGGGCTGGCCGCACGACATCCCGGGCCAGGAGGCGATCTTCGTCGGGGTCGACATCTTCCAGGTCGACGAGTCGCTGCAGATCACCGAGTGCTGGTCGCAGGGCGCCGTCACCAGGACGACCTGAGCCCACCCGCAGCCATCCCAGACCACGAGGAGCATCCCATGGCACCGCATTCAGGCACCGCCGAGCCGATCCTCGGTATCCGGGCAGCGCGCTGCTGGTTCCCGGAGAAGACCCGCAGACCCGCCGACGAGGTGCGGATCGGCAACCTCACCCCCGAACAGGCGGCCCGGCAGGGTGACGTCACCCTGCACATCGCCCGCTCGTGGGAGACCGAGTCCGCGCCCGCGATGGCCGTGGCGGCCGGCCGCGCGGCACTGACGGCGTCGGGCGTGCCCGCCGACGGCGTCTCACTGCTGGCCTACGCGTGGACGAACTACCAGGGCAACCCCTTCTTCACGGCCGGACACTGCGTCGCCGAGGGGCTGGGCCTGCCGCGCTCGTGTGCGCCGGTCGGCATCCAACAGGCCTGCAATGGCGCGGCGATGGCCTTCTCCCTGGCCGCCGGCCAGCTGCGGATGGACGAGCACACCCACGCGCTGATCGTCGCGGCGGACCGCTTCGGCGCCCCAGCCGTCGACCACTGGCGCAGCCACATCATGCTGGCCTACGGCGACGGCGCCTCGGCCGCCGTCGTCGGACGGCCCGAACCCGGCGACGCCTTCCACCTCCTGGCCGTCGAGCACGTGGCCGCACCGGAGTTGTGGCGCACCCGCGACGACTACGACGGCTTCGGCCCTCAGCCGGCGCTGGCACCGCCGTACATCAACGCGATGCCCACCGAGAAGTTCTCCGACGAGGGCGGACGGCCCCGGCTGCGCGCGGTGTCCCACGCGTGCATCACCGAGGCCGTGGACACCGCCCTGGAACGCGCCCGGCTGGCGCCCGGCGACCCGCGGATCGCCCGGGTGCTCGCGCCGCGGCTCAGCGACAAGGTGCGCGAGCTGATGATCGGGCCGATCGAGGAGAAGTACAGCGACCGGATCGTCTGCCACTACGCCGCCTCGGGCCACCTCGGCGCGGGCGACTTCCTCGCCAACATCGCCGAGGCCGAGACGGCGGGGGACCTCGCGCCCGGCGACATCGTCCTCGTCCTCGGGGCCGGCGGCGGCTACTCCTACACGTGCGCCGTGCTCCAGGTGCCGCTGGAGCGTGCGGCATGACGCGCCTGGCGATCACCGGGATGGGGTTCACCCTCGCGGGCGGTGTGCGCACCGCGGACGACTTCTGGGGGCGCGTGCGGGCCGGCAAGTCGGCGCTCACACCCCAGTCGGCCTACCACGACCGCGGTGTGCCGACCGTGATGGCGGGACAGCTCACCCACGACCCGGTGGTCGAGGGACTCGATCCCGCCCACGCGAGCAAGTACTCGCGCGAGATCCTCGCGGCCCTCGCCAGCATCGACGAGGCGCTCGGCGACGCCGGGGTCGGTGACTTCGATCCGCACCGCGCCGGCGTCATCGCGTCGTCGTCACGAGGCCCGCTGCACTGGTGGGAACGCGACTTCGCCGCAGCGTCCGGCATCGGACGGGTCCTCGGCGGTCTGCCGGGTGCCCCCGCGAGCATCGCGGCCATCCGCACCGGAGTCCAGGGTTACGTCTCCACCGTGTCGTCGGCCTGCGTCGGCGGCACCCACGCCCTGCGGTCCGCGGCGGCGGAACTCCGCTCCGACGAAGCCGACGTCATGATCGTCGTCGGGCACGAGTTCCCGCTCACGCCCAACCTGCTGCGGGTGTACACCGACCCCAGGTCACGCGTGCTGAGTCTCGGAACGACCGCCGCGGACTCGATCCGTCCCTATGACGTGAACCGGGACGGCACGGCTCTCGGGGAGGGAGCCGTGGCCCTTGTCCTCGAGCGGGAGGCCGACGCGGTGGCCCGCGGCGCGCACATCTACGCGTTCGTGCTGGCGACGGGCGTCGCCAACGAGGCGGCCCACCCGACCACCATGGAGCTGTCGGGCGAGAAGACCGCGGCACTGGCCGAGCGGGTCATCAAGAGGTCGGACCTGTCGATCGGCGACATCGGGTACGTCTGCGGTCACGGCACGGGTACCCGGACCAACGACATCGCCGAGAGCCGGGCGGTCCGGCGCGTCTTCGGCGAGGACACCGATGTGCCGCTGACATCGGTGAAACCCATCTTCGGGCACCTGTTCGGGGCTTCCGCGCTGGTCAACGTCGCCGCGACGGCCTCCATGCTCGACGCGCAGACGATCGCGCCGACGGCCAACAGCGCCGAGGCCGACGCCGAGTGCGGACTCGACTCGGTCTTCGGCGGCGCCCGCGACGCCGACCTTCCGGCGGCGCTGTCCTTCGCGTTCGCGCTGGGCAGCCAGTCCTCGGTGGTGGCCCTGGAGGCGGCGCGATGACCGCGCCGCCCGCCGGGACCGCCCACCTGGCGACCATCGGCCACGCCTAGGTGGCGAAGGCTCGTGAAGCAGAATTCCTGGTAAGGACGCAGCAATGATCGAACTGAAGAAGCTCGACCTCTGGAACGACATGTGGAACGGGGCGCTCGCCAACGCGGACGAGATCTGCTCCCCGGACTTCACGATCTACTTCGGCCGTGACGCCTCGACGCATGACGGGGACGACATCACCGGACCCGCACAGCTGAAGCCCTTCGTGCGCGCATTCCGGGAGTCGCTGGACGACGACCTGGAATTCACCCTGGTCCGCACCTTCGTGCAGCCCGGCGCGGACTTCGCGGTGTCGTTGTGGAACCTGCGGGTCGGCCCGGACCGGACGGTCGGCGGAATCGACGTCTTCGAGTTCGACGACGCCGGCCGCATCCGCAAGGTGCACTCCGTGACGGGGCAACGCGCCATCACCGAGACGCCGTCGCCCTAGGTGCGCTGTCCCGGGGCCGCGGGGTCAGTCGCCGGTCGTCCTGTCGAGCAGCGCGCCGTACGCGAGCTGCAGTGCGTCCGCCCCGGCCAGGGCGGTGAGCGTGCCCATGGCCGTACGGGTCGCGCGCGGCCAGAGCAACCGGCCGGCGGTCAGCGCCGAGGCGACCCAGACGCTCATGCAGAACGGGCAGGTCGCGAGCTCCCCGACGGTGTGCCTGCCCTGCTCGGGCTGAGCCTCCTCCTGCAGCTCGGCCGGTCCCTGCGGTCCGACGTAGCGGGTGAACGGGGCCCGCAGCGGGCTGGTCACCGACGCCTTGGTGAGGAGCCGGCTGAGCCGGAAGGTGGCCACCGAGGTCAGGACCACGTCCCAGGGCTCGGGCCGCTCCGGCACCGGGCGCCCGCGGCGCCGTACCACCGTGGCCCACGCCGCCGTGAACACCGTGAATCCGGCCATGGCCGCGGTGTAGCCGCCCAGCGGCCGGTCGTGACCTGCCGCGTAGTCCCGGCGCGTGCGCCGCAGCGCTCCGTGCAGCCGGCGCGCGAGTTGGCTGTCAGTCCCTGTCGCCGTGCCCATGGGCGGCCCCCGATCGCATCGCGTTCCTCCGCCCGGCCGGCTCCCCGCCGTTCCGGTGACGCAGCCGCACCTCGACATGGCCTTCGGCGACCCGTGTCTCGAACGAGGGCTGGGGGGCGGTGGCCGGCCCGCGCACGTTCCAGCCGTCGGAGAGCCGGAAGACGCTGCCGTGCCACGGGCACCGCACACATCCGTCGGCGACGGTGCCCTCGGACAGCGGCCCCGCGAGGTGGCTGCACCGGTCGGCGAGCGCGTGGATCGCCCCGCCGGTCTCGCGCACCACCAGCACCGGCACGTCGTCCACGCTGCGCCGCACCGCCTCACCGGCCGGGAACTCGGACACGGCCCCGATCCGGTGCCAGCCCTCGGAGACGACGTTCGGGACCTCCTCGGCGTGGTTCGCGCCGGAGGCCTGCCGGTAGGCCAGGTGGCCGCCCAGCATGCCGCCGATCCCGACCGCGGTCAGCCCCAGGAATCCGTACGCCCGGCCCGCTCCTTCGCGCCCCTTGACCCGGCAGGCGAGCGAGGCGGCGTACAGGCCGACGGCCGCCGTGTTGGACAGGGCGTGCGCGAGTCCGACGCGCTGCTGCGGGCGGTGCAGCTCCGCCCAGTCCACCCAGCCTGACAGGGCCGCGGGGGCGGCGGCGCCCAGTCCGACCCCGACCAGCAGCCGTGACTCGCGCGAGCGGCCGGGGCGCAGGTCCAGGACCGCCGCCGACAGCCAGCTCCCGATCGGCACCTGCACCAGCAGCGGATGCAGCGGGTGTCCCAGCCACCTGCCGTGCAGCAGGTCCCGGCCGCGTCCCAGGGGCAGTGCCCGCACGCCCTTGCGGAGCGTCTCTATCACCGCATCGGCCCTGGCCTCCCGCTCCAGGCGGTCCAGCAGCCACAGGACCCGGTTCTGACGCATCAGCCGGCGAGATGAGATTGCGCTCATGCTCCGCCGGGTCCCCACCCCCAGCGGCGGCAAACGGCCCGCGCCCCGGCAACGTCCCTGGTCGGCCGGCCCGGTGACCGCGCGCCGCCGGCCGTCCGCCCGGGCACCGCCCGTACCCGGCGCGTCGCGTTTCCCAGGCAGGGCCGGCGGGCACCCGCCGCGCCATGAATCCGGGTCGCAGTCCACTGATCGCCGACAGCTCTCTCGCTCTCCTCGCCAAGGGGTACGCATGGCTGCCCGACCGGAGGCGCCGCACCTCCGCCCCGCTCGTGCGCGCCCGGCTCATGGGACAGCCGGTCGTCGCCCTGCACGGCCCCGAGGCGGTGCGGTTCTTCTACGACGAGCGGCACGTGGAGCGCAGCTCGGCGCTGCCCGGGCCGGTGCTGAGCACGCTGTTCGGGCACGGAGCCGTGCACACCCTGGACGGGCGGGACCACCGTGTGCGCAAGGAGATGTTCCTGTCCCTGCTCACCGGTGCGGAGGCGGTCGCCGGCCTGGTGGACCGTGTCGCCGCGGAGTGGGACGAGGCGGTGGAGTCGTGGTCCGGCCGCCGGGTCGTGCTGTTCGACGAGACGAGCCGCGTGCTCGCCCGGGGCGTGTGCCAGTGGGCCGGGATCGTCGTCGAGGACGCAGGGCCACTGGCCCGGGACCTGGTCGCCATGGTCGACGGTTTCGCCACGCCGGGCCCACGCCACTGGCGGGCTCGCCGCGCACGGGCCCGCTGCGAGGCCTGGCTGGGACGTCTGGTCGAGGACGTGCGGGCGGGGAGCGCCACCGCGCCGGCCGGCTCGGCCCTGGAGGGGATCGCCCGGCACCGGGACGCCGAGGGCCGGCTCCTCGCCCCGCACACGGCCGCGGTCGAACTGCTCAACGTCATCCGCCCGACCGTCGCGGTGTGCTGGTTCGTCACCTACGCCGGGCACGCACTGCGCCTCAGGCCCGAGCTGCGGGACCGCCTGACCGGCGACGACCCCGCCCACGCCGTGGCGTTCGCCCATGAGCTGCGGCGCTTCTACCCCTTCGCGCCCTTCCTCGGCGGCCGGGCCGTCACCGACCTGGAGTGGCGCGGCGAGCCCATCCGGTCCGGCACGCTGATCCTGCTCGACCTCTACGGGCAGAACCACGACCCCGCCCTCTGGGACGATCCGTACACCTTCGAGCCCCGCCGGTTCCTCGAGCGGCCTCCGACGGGCGACGACCTGATCCCCCAGGGCGGCGGCGACCGGACCACCGGCCACCGCTGCCCTGGTGAGGACGTCACGATCGCGCTGCTGCGCGCCCTCGTGCCGCGGCTGGCCCGTCTGGAGTACGAGGTGCCCGACCAGGACCTGCGGATCCCGCTGAACCGTGTGCCGGCCCGGGTCCGCAGCGGCTTCGTCATGGACGCCGTCAAGGCGCCCGCACCCGCTCCCGCGGCCACGCCCGCGGCGCCCTGAGGCCGGCCGCGATCCGTGGGCGCCCCTGCCCCGGCCGCGATCCGCCGGCGGACGGGGACGCCGGGTGCCCGTCACGCCTGGCTACCATGGTCCCTTCGGATTCTGCCCCCGGGGAGCCCAGGACCATGCTGCGAGAGGTCACCGCGACCCGCTACGTCGAACCCCTGTGGTCCGGCGGCTCCGTACCCGGCGTCGTCGAGGCGGACGACCTCGGCACGTACGTCGTCAAGTTCACCGGCTCCGCCCAGGGCCGCAAGGCGCTCGTCGCCGAGGTCATCGTGGGAGAACTGGCCCGCGCCCTCGGCCTGCGCTTCCCCGAGCTGGTCCTGGTGCGCTTCGACCCGGTGATCGCCGACCACGAGCCGCACCAGGAGGTGCGGGGTCTGCACGCGGCCAGCGCGGGCGTCAACCTCGGCATGGACCACCTGCCGGGCGCCCGGGACTTCACCCCGGAGATCGCCCGGGTCTTCCCCGTCGATCCGCTGGAGGCGGGGCGGATCGTCTGGCTCGACGCGCTGACCGTGAACGTCGACCGCACGGTCCACAGTTCCAACCTGATGGTCTGGCCCACGCTCGGCGTCGCACCCCCGCGCCTGTGGCTGATCGACCACGGCGCCGCCCTGGTCTTCCACCACCGCTGGGACGCCACCGACCCGGCCAAGGCCTACGACTTCCGGCACCACGCCCTCGGCCACCACGGCCCCGACGTCCGGGCGGCCGACGCCGAACTGGCGCCCCGGGTCACCCGGGAACTGTTGCGGCGGATCCTCGCCGAGGTCCCGGACGCCTGGCTCGCGGACGAGCCGGGCTTCGCCGACGCGGACGAGGTGCGCGAGGCCTACGTCACGTACCTCCACGCGCGCGTGCGGGCCTCCGCGGCCTGGCTGCCCACCGACTTCCCCAGCAGGGACGAACTCGCCGCCGAGGAGGCCCTGCGCGCGGCGAAGAACCAGCAAGGACGCCCCGCGTGGCTCAGGCAGGTGCCCGACCTGCACGGCAAGCCCGCGGCCGAGCAGGATTGGTCGGTGCACCTCGGATGACGGACGTTCAGCGTGTCGGGATCGACGTGGCGGGGGACTCCCCGGGCGCCTCGCGGCGGGTCGAGATCGAGTACTGCACCCAGTGCCGCTGGCTGCCCCGCGCGGCCTGGCTGGCGCAGGAGCTGCTCACGACCTTCGAGGCCGAACTGACGGAACTGGCCCTGAAGCCCGGCACCGGCGGGGTGTTCGTGGTCCGCGTGGGCGACGAGGTCGTCTGGGACCGGCGCGAGCAGGGATTCCCGGAGCCCACGGCCGTGAAGCGGGCCGTACGCGACCGAGTGGCCCCGGGAAAGACCCTGGGCCACTCGGAGCGGTAGCGGACGTTCAGCCCTTGAGCTGCTCGTACGCCGGGAGCGTCAGGAAGTCGGCGTAGTCCTCGTCGAGGGAGACCTTCAGCAGCAGGTCGTGGGCCTGCTGCCAGTTGCCGGCCGCGAAGGCCTCGTCGCCGATCTCGGCCCGGATGTTCGCCAGTTCCTCGGCGGCGACCTTGCGGGCCAGGTCGGCGGTGACCTGCTCGCCGTTGTCGAGGACGACCTCCGCGTTGATCCACTGCCAGATCTGGGAGCGGGAGATCTCCGCGGTGGCCGCGTCCTCCATCAGGTTGAAGATGGCGACCGCGCCGAGGCCGCGCAGCCAGGCCTCGATGTAACGGATGCCGACCTGCACGGCGTTGACCAGGCCCGCGTACGTCGGCTTGGCGTCGAGGGAGTCGACGGCGATCAGGTCGGCCGCCTTGACGTCGACGTCCTCACGCAGCCGGTCCTTCTGGTGGGGCTTGTCGCCGAGGACCTTGTCGAACGACTCCATGGCGATCGGCACCAGGTCGGGGTGGGCGACCCAGGAGCCGTCGAAGCCGTCGTTCGCCTCGCGGTCCTTGTCGGCGCGGACCTTCTCGAAGGCGACCTTGTTGACCTCGGCGTCCCGGCGGGACGGGATGAAGGCCGCCATGCCGCCGATGGCGTGGGCGCCGCGCTTGTGGCAGGTGCGGACGAGCAGTTCGGTGTACGCGCGCATGAACGGGGCCGTCATCGTCACGGCGTTGCGGTCCGGCAGGACGAACTTGGCACCACCGTCACGGAAGTTCTTGACGATGGAGAACAGGTAGTCCCAGCGGCCGGCGTTCAGCCCGGAGGCATGGTCGCGCAGCTCGTAGAGGATCTCCTCCATCTCGTACGCGGCGGTGATCGTCTCGATGAGGACGGTCGCGCGGACCGTGCCCTGCGGGATGCCGCAGTACTCCTGGGCGAAGACGAAGACCTCGTTCCACAAGCGGGCCTCCAGGTGGGACTCCGTCTTGGGGAGGTAGAAGTACGGGCCCTTGCCGAGGTCCAGCAGGCGCTGGGCGTTGTGGAAGAAGTACAGGCCGAAGTCGACCAGGGCGCCGGGCACGGGCGTGCCGTCGGCGTCGACGAGATGACGCTCGTTCAAGTGCCAGCCGCGCGGGCGCATCACGACCGTGGCGAGCTCCTCGTTCGCCTTCAGCGCGTACGACTTGCCGGACCCCGGGTCGGTGAAGTCGATGTTCCGGGTGTAGGCGTCGCTCAGGTTCAGCTGGCCGCCGATCACGTTCTCCCAGGTGGGTGCGGAGGCGTCCTCGAAGTCGGCGAGCCACACCCGGGCGCCCGAGTTGAGGGCGTTGATGGTCATCTTGCGGTCGGTGGGACCGGTGATCTCGACCCGGCGGTCGTTCAACGCGTCCGGGGCCGGGGCGACCTTCCAGGAGTCGTCGGCGCGGATCGCGGCGGTCTCCGGAAGGAAGTCGAGGGTGGAGGTGCGGGCGATCTCGGCGCGGCGCTCGGCGCGACGGGCGAGGAGTTCGTCACGCCGGGGCGTGAACCGCCGGTGCAGCTCGGCCACGAAGGCGAGCGCCGCTTCGGTGAGGACCTCCTCCTGCCGGGGCAGGGGCTCGGCGTCGACGATGGCCAGCGGGGACGGCGCTGGAGCGGACATGAACGGTCACTTCCTTCAGCGAGCTGTGAAGACGAGCCGGCGTGCTCGGCACCGGGTGCCAGTCTTCCCGAATACGGCGTTCCGCGCCCTCAGACCCCTCAGGCGCTTCTGAACAGTGGATACTAGTTTCCTCATGGTGGAAGTTCAATCGTCTGTTGATGTCGAGAATCTCTGAGTCGAGGCAAGGTGGCGCTCCGTGCCACGCCGTTCACTCCAGGTGGGCCAGATCGGCTTCGGTGTCGATGTCGAACGGCCGGGCCACGTCCCCGCACTCGACGAGGGCGATCGCCTGCCGGTGCTCCTTCAGGTACGCGCGTGCCCCCCGGTCCCCGATGGCGGTCGCGGTGATGCCCGCCCAGTGGGCGGCACCGAACAGCACCGGGTGGCCGCGCACGCCGTCGTACGCGGCGCAGACGAGCGTCTCCTCGCCCTCGTACGCCGCGAGGACCCGGGTCACCGCCGCGGGTCCGATACCGGGCTGGTCCACGAGCGACACCAGGGCCGCCCGGGCGCCCGTGCCGGCGAGTGAGTCGAGCCCGGCGCGCAGGGAACTCCCCATGCCCTGTGCCCAGTCGGGGTTGTCGACCAGGGTGCAGCCCGGCAGCGAGGCCCGTGCGCGCACGTCCTCGGCCTGTGCGCCCAGGACGACGTGGACGGTCGCGCAGCCGCCCTCCCGCAGCACCCGCACCGCGTGCTCCACCAGGGGCCGCCCGCGGTGCGGGAGCAGCGCCTTGGGACGCCCGCCGAGCCGCCGGCCGCCTCCGGCCGCGAGCAGCAGTCCCGCAACCGCCTGTGCCCCGCCCGTCGTCTCCCGTGTCGTCATGGCTCCTGCATACCGCACGCCCCGTACGGGAGTGCGACGGCGCGAGGCGCGCGTCGGACAGGCGTGCGCCCCGGGCCAGAAAGTCACTCAGCGAAACAAGTCGATGACGCAATGGACTGGCGCCCGGCCGTCCGTGTCGTTTACTGTCGCCCGCACCGACCGGCCGGGCGCCCGACGGCTCCGGTGCGGGGGACTTCGTGTCGGACGGACACGCGCACGGCGAGGTGCGAGGGGGAGGACTGTGTTGCGGAGCGTCGAGCAGAAGCGGCAGGGGCCTGTGACCGGCGGTGGCGAGGACCCGCGCGTGACGGAGCTGCGCTCCGCCGTGTCCCGGTTGCGCCGCCGACTGGCCGCCCATCCCGGCGAGTTCGCCGACCGGACCATCGCCGAGGAGGAACTGGCCGCGGTGGCCGTCATGGCCGCCGACGGCATCCCCGAGATCCCCCGTCTGCGCCGCTCCCTCCTGCTCATCGCGGGCGCGATCGGCTCGGTGAGCGCGCTGTCCGCCGAACTGACGGAGGTCCGGCGGGCGGTGGATCTCTTCGGAGGGCCGGTCCGGGGCCAGGGCTAGGGTCCCACCCACGTCGATTCGCCCGCGTCGCGCGGGCGCGTGCCCCTTGCGCGGAGCCGGGTCGGCGAGCGCGGGGCAGGGGCAGGGGCCGGTGCGCCCGCTGCCCCGGGTTCACCCCGTCACGCGGGGCTCTGGCTGGCGAGCGCCTCGGACAGTTCCCCGGCGACCTGCTGGAGCACCGGCACGATCTTGTCCGTCGCCGCCTCCGTGACCCGCCCCGCCGGGCCGGAGATGGAGATGGCCGCGGCGGTGGGGGAGTCGGGTACGGGAACCGCCAGGCAGCGCACCCCGATCTCCTGCTCGTTGTCGTCGATGGCGAAGCCCTGCCGGCGCACGTCCTCCAGTGCCGCGAGGAACCCGTCGGGCGTCGTGATCGTCTTCTCCGTCGCGGCGGGCATGCCCGTGCGGGAGAGCAGGGCCCGCACCTCCTCGGGCGGGAACCCGGCGAGCAGGGCCTTGCCCACGCCGGTGGAGTGCGGCAGCACCCGCCGGCCGACCTCCGTGAACATGCGCATCGAGTGCTTGGAGGGCACCTGCGCCACGTAGACGATCTCGTCCCCGTCCAGCAGGGCCATGTTCGCCGTCTCGCCGGTCTCCTCGACCAGCCGCGCGAGATACGGCCGGGCCCAGGTGCCCAGCAGCCGGGAGGCCGACTCGCCGAGGCGGATCAGGCGCGGGCCGAGCGCGTACCGCCGGTTGGGCTGCTGACGCACGTACCCGCAGACCACCAGCGTGCGCATCAGGCGGTGGATGGTCGGCAGGGGCAGACCGCTGCTCGCGGACAGCTCGCTCAGGCCGACCTCGCCGCCCGCGTCCGCCATCCGTTCGAGCAGGTCGAAGGCGCGCTCCAGGGACTGGACGCCGCCGTTGGCGGAGGACCGGGCGGAGTCGGTGGTGCTGGCGCTGGACGTCGGCACGGCGCGTTCCTTTCGGGGCGGGCGGAAGGGCAGAAGCCTACCCGGCAGTCGGTTGACTCCCCGCTTGTACGTAGCTACGTTCTGCGTGCTGGAAGCTTAATTCCGCTTTGTGGAAACGTCCAGGAGTAGTCGCGAAAGGGCGCCGCCGCCAAGTGTGCCCTTGACGGCGCGAAAGAGGGAGTGAAGACTCCTTCAACAGAAAGTTGAATTTCGTTTCGCGGAAGTGCTGGAAGTAAGGGGTTCGGGTGTCCGACGCTGAACTGGTGCTGCGCTCGACGCGCGTCATCACCCCCGAGGGAACGCGTGCCGCATCCGTCGAGGTGGCCGACGGCACGATCACGGCCGTCCTCCCCTACGACGCGCCCGTACCGGAGAGCGCCCGCCTGGAGGACCTCGGCGACCACGTCCTGCTGCCCGGCCTGGTCGACACGCACGTGCACGTCAACGACCCCGGCCGCACCGAATGGGAGGGCTTCTGGACCGCCACCCGTGCCGCGGCCGCCGGTGGCATCACCACCCTCGTCGACATGCCCCTCAACTCCCTCCCGCCCACCACGACCGTCCCGCACCTGCGGACCAAGCAGCAGGTCGCCGCCGACAAGGCGCACATCGACGTCGGTTTCTGGGGCGGCGCCCTGCCCGACAACGTCAAGGAACTCCGGCCGCTGCACGAGGCGGGCGTCTTCGGCTTCAAGGCGTTCCTCTCGCCGTCCGGCGTGGACGAGTTCCCGCACCTGGAGCAGGGCCCCCTCGCCCGCGCCATGGCCGAGATCGCCGCCTTCGACGGCCTGCTCATCGTGCACGCGGAGGACCCCCACCGGCTGGCCTCCGCCCCGCAGCAGCCGGGCCCGAAGTACGCCGACTTCCTCGCCTCCCGCCCCCGGGACGCCGAGGACACCGCCATCGCCCGGCTGATCCGCGAGGCCAAGGCCCTCGGCGCGCGCGTGCACGTCCTGCACCTCTCGTCCAGCGACGCCCTGCCGATGATCGCCCAGGCCCGGGCGGAGGGCGTCCGCATCACCGTGGAGACCTGTCCCCACTACCTGACCCTCACCGCCGAGGAAGTCCCCGACGGCGCCAGCGAGTTCAAGTGCTGCCCGCCCATCCGGGAAGCCGCCAACCAGGACCTGCTCTGGCAAGCGCTCGCCGACGGCACCATCGACTGCGTCGTCACCGACCACTCGCCGTCCACGGCCGACCTCAAGACCGACGACTTCGCGACGGCCTGGGGCGGCATCTCCGGCCTCCAGCTCAGCCTGGCCGCGGTGTGGACGGAGGCCCGCAAACGCGGACACGGCCTCGAGGACGTGGTCCGCTGGATGTCCGCGCGCACCTCCGCACTGGTCGGGCTCGACGACCGCAAGGGCGCCATCGCGGTGGGTCGCGACGCCGACTTCGCCGTCCTCGCCCCCGACGAGACCTTCACCGTCGACCCGGTGGCCCTGCAACACCGCAACCGCGTCACGGCGTACGCGGGCAGGACCCTGCACGGCGTCGTGAAGTCGACCTGGCTGCGCGGGCAGCGCATCGTCGCGGACGGCGAGTTCACCGAACCGAAGGGGCGCCTCCTCACCCGGTCCCACTGAACACCTACCGGACACCCGAAAGGAAGACCTGATCATCGTGACGGCGATCCCCAGCTTCACCGGCGACGCGAACCCCTACGGAGGCGGCGACCCGTACGCGGACTACCGCACCGCCGACTTCCCCTTCACCTCGTACGCCGATCTCGCCGACCGGCGCCTCGGGGCCGGTGTCATCGCCGCCAACGACGAGTTCTTCGCCCAGCGCGAGAACCTGCTGGTGCCCGAGCCCGCCGAGTTCGACCCCGAGCACTTCGGGCACAAGGGCAAGATCATGGACGGCTGGGAGACCCGCCGCCGCCGCGGCGCCTCCGCCGGCCACCCCTGGCCGACCGAGGAGGACCACGACTGGGCGCTGGTCCGTCTCGGCGCCCCGGGCGTGATCCGCGGGATCGTCGTCGACACCGCGCACTTCCGCGGCAACTACCCGCAGGCCGTGTCCGTCGAGGGCACGTGCGTGCCGGGCTCCCCGTCGCCCGAGGAGCTCCTCGGGGACGACGTGAAGTGGACGACCCTCGTGCCGCGCACCGCGGTCGGCGGCCACGCGGCGAACGGTTTCGCCGTCGACGTCGAGCAGTGCTTCACGCACCTGCGGGTCAACCAGCACCCCGACGGCGGCATCGCCCGCCTGCGCGTCCACGGCGAGGTCGTCCCCGACCCCGCCTGGCTGGCGGCGCTGGGCACCTTCGACGTCGTCGCCCTGGAGAACGGCGGCCTGGCCGAGGACGCCTCCAACCGCTTCTACTCGCCCGCCTCCAACACCATCCAGCCGGGCCGCTCCCGCAAGATGGACGACGGCTGGGAGACCCGCCGCCGCCGCGACCGGGGCCACGACTGGATCCGCTACCGGCTGGCCGCCCAGGCGCAGATCCGCGCCCTGGAGATCGACACCGCCTACCTCAAGGGCAACAGCGCCGGCTGGGCGTCGGTATCGGTGAAGGACGGCGAGGACGGCGACTGGCAGGAGATCCTGCCCCGTACCCGCCTCCAGCCCGACACCAACCACCGCTTCGTCCTCCCGGCTCCGGCGGTCGGCACGCACGCGCGCGTGGACATCTTCCCGGACGGGGGCATCTCCAGGCTCCGCCTGTTCGGCTCTCTGACCCAGGAGGGCACCAACCGGCTGGCGGCCCGCCACCAGGAACTGGGTGGCTGACGCGGTCCCGCCCTGACCCGTGGGGCGCACCGGCCGGACAGCACCGGGTGCGCCCCACACTCTCACCGGCGGGTACGGCGCCGGCTCTCACCGGCGGGACAGTCTCCCGCCCGCGCTCTCACCGCCTTCACCTGCGGCGAAGGTGCTGTGCGACCCCGTTGCGCTCTCACGTGCGGGACAGCACCCCGCGCCCCACGTGTCGCACCGCACCGCGCGGCCCCGTAGGCTTCACGCCGCGTGCCCGCCGTCCACCGAGAACTCCGCCCCGGTCACGTACGTCGCCCCCGCCAGGTAGGCGACCATCGACGCCACCTCCTGCGCCGTCCCGAAACGCCCGAGGGCCGTCATCGCCGCCTGACCGGCCGCGAACGGCCCGTCCACCGGGTTCATGTCCGTGTCCGGCGTCATCGAGCGTGACCGGCAGCTCCGGGGCGGGCACGTCTACCTCGTTGGCGGTGTGCTCGGGCAGGAGGTCAGCGACGGCCGTCCGGATCGCGCCGCGGCTGACGCCGTGATCGCGGGCGAGGGCGGCGATGGAGCGGCCTTCGAGGTACGCAATGCGCACGTCGCCGGCCTTCGCGGCCACCACGGCGGGGCGGCGCCCTCCCTTGCTGCCCTTGGCCTCGGCGGCGCGCAGCCCGTCGTAGGTCAGCTCGCGCTGGAGGTCGCGCTGGAGTTCGCCGGCGGCGGCGAGGGTCTGCACCATGAACTTCACGGTGGACAGCAGCTCGCCGGTGCGCGGGTGGCGGGCGGTGAGGTCCATCGCGGAGAACGCCCCGTCGTGGATGCGTAGGGCGAGGCGGTCGCGGTGCAGGACGTCGAGCACGTCGAGGATGTGCTGGTTGCCGCGCACGAGACGGAACATTTCGGAGATGTGCACGGTGTCGCCCGGCCGGGCGTAGTCGAGGAGCGCGCGGAACTTCGGGCGCTGGAGGGGGTGGAGGCGGCTGGAGGTGCCCGGGTCCTCCTCGAAGACGACTGGGTCCTCGATGCCGGCCTCGTGAAGGACGAGGTTCTGCCGGGCGGCGGACTGCTGGTCGGTCGAGACCCGCTTGTAGACCAGGTTCGCCACTCGGGGCCCCTTACGTACGGAGGATCGGACCCTATCTGTCGTCAAACCCTGTCAGCAATCACCATCGGATCTGATTGGATTCGCGGCGCCGCGAACCCCCGGATTGCGGGGGTTCATTGGACGCGTCGCCCGCATGTCGTCAAACGATCGTTTGACGACAGGAGGAGAACGATGGAGACAAACGCCGCCCCGGTGTTCTCTGACATCGAAGTTGGACTGATTGCCATCGAAGCTGGACCCCGGTCAGAAGGTGCGAGGCGCCCTTTGCTGAAGCTGGCTTCTCAACAGGACCACACGGTGCGAGGCTGCTACTCGGGCCGGACCTGAGCGGCCTGCATGCCCTTCAGTCCTCGTTCGACGACGAAGGACACGGCCTGTCCCTCCTTAAGGCTCTTGAAGCCGTCGGCCTCGATCGCCTTGAAGTGGACGAAGAGGTCATCACCTCCGCCTTCGGGGGTGATGAAGCCGAACCCCTTCTCATCGTTGAACCACTTCACGGTGCCTTGCTGGCGATTACTCAATGTATTGCCGCTCTCTCTGAGGGTAGTGATTGGCTCTATCAGACCACGGCGTTCCCGCGCAGTTGAAGCGATCAGGCGCCTATGCCGAGACCTTGCCGTGGTCGGGCGGCGGCTGGCAGGACGTAGTAGTTGTCCAACTTCCCTGGCAATCGGTCCAGGTTCAATGTCAGGGGACACCCGGGCTGCCCCGGCGGCTGGCGCCCGTCCGTCTGTCCCCGCGTGAGCTCGCCCCGGGCGGTAGCGCGCCGGCCGTGCCTGCGGCGCACTGTTGGTTCTACTGCTTCGTGGCCCACTGCCGTTGCACCACGCGGGGACGGACCACATGGGAAGGGCATGTCAGATGGTGTAGCGCACGTAACGCTCGCCCTTGAACAGGTAGACGTCCTTTCCGCTGCCGGGGACGGCGCAGCCGGCCTGGAGGTTGTAGGCGAACTCGGTGTCGGCCAGTCGCGGCCAGCCGGTGATGATGTTCTGGACGCCGTTGCGGATCCGTTCGTTGCGGCAGTCGTAGCGCAGGTACTTGTCGCCTTTGAACAGGTAGACGTCGGTGGAGCTGCCGGGAACGCTGCAGGCGGCGTCGAGGTTGCTGGTGAAGTCTGTGCCCCTCAGGCCAGGCCAGCCGTCGGAGAGCCTGCCGATGCTGGCCCGCTCGTTGCGGCAGTCGTAGTTGACGTACTGGTCGCCTTTAAACAGGTAGACGTGGGTCGTGCTGCCCGGAATGAGGCAGGCGGCGTCGAGGTTGCTGGTGAAGGTTGTGCCCCTCAGGCCAGGCCAGCCGTCGGAGAGCTTCTTGGTGCCGTAGCCGATGTCCTCGCTGCGGCAGTCGTAGCGGACGTACTGATCTCCTTGGAACAGGTAGACGTCTGTGGCGCTGCCCGGAGCGAGGCAGGCGGCGTCGAGGTTGCGGGTGAAAGAGGAGCCGAGCAGCCCGGTCCAGCCGGTGGCGAGGAACTGGAAGCTCCCCTCCGGAGGAGGTCCCGGAGGGGTGTCGCCCGTGTACTTCACACTCAGGGCGAAGTGGCCCATCCCCGAGGAGCGGGCATTGAACTGCAGGGTCATGCGTCGGCCTTCGGTGTAGTACAGCGCCTTCAGATCCGATCGGTTGAGGGCGAAGCCGCGGGTGAGGACCATGTCGTCGTGGTTGCGCAGGGCTTCCCAGAACGTCGCCAGGAGGTCCATCGCGACGATCATGTAGCCGAGCATGTCCGCACCAGGGACGAAGTTCAGCGCGAAGTCGACCAGACTCAGCGAGTCGACGGCGTCCCCGAGCGCCTTCCCGAGCGCGGTGTACCACGTGTCGTTGGACTGGTCGGCCTCCCAGCATGTGATCATCAAGGCGCTGAGGTTGCCGGTGAAACTGGCATCGAAGAACGCCATCCTCCCGGTGCCATGTTCGCCGGGGATGGGGTAGTCGTTGTTGCCAGACACACTGCCTGTCTCGCCGGTGCGCGTGTGGAACTTGTAGTTGTGGGACTGACAGGCCGCGGTCCAGTAGATCTCGTCCCGTCCGCCCCACTGGTCGCCGGCCGCCTGGCGGCAGCGGAACCCGGCCCACTCCAGCTTCGCCCTGAACGGCGTGTTGGATGCCGCCTCATCCGTGGGCGCGCTGCCGTCTGTCTGTTCCTGAGCAGCGGTACCGAACTGGGCGCCGTCGAACAGGGTCAGGCCGTAGCCGTAGGCATCGGCTGCTTCGCTGAACGCATCCGTCTCCAACTGCTCCCCCGCCAGCAGGCGAGTGCGATTGACCCACGCGACGTTGGGCTGGTTGGCCGCCAGTTCCCCGACGGCCCGGATGCGCGCAGCGACGTCCTCGGGCGTGAACGGCTCGTCGAGGCCACGCCGCGCGACCGCCTGCGGCACTAGCGCCACCGTGCCGACATCCCGCTGCTCACGGTAGGCCCGCCCCAGCGCCCACACCTCGCCCTCCCCCAGCACACCGACCAGCGGCGCCAAGAACGACTGCTCCCACTCGGTCAGCTCCAGCCCCATCTCCGCGCGCGCCGCAGCGTGCAGCCATACCCCTGTCGCCACATTCGTTTCCGGGTTCTGGCGCCGCTGCCGCCGACGTGACGCGACAGCCGGCGCTCCCGCCAGCATCCGCCGCCACCGGTCCAAGCGCTCCTGCCCGCCCTCGACAGATGCTTGCCACGTACTGGTGTTTGCCGTCATCTGATCTCCATCTCGAAGCACTTCAGCCGCGGCATGAAGCCGCGTTCCGTATCGAACTGGGACGCATCCCCGTCTCGGACGAATCGACGGAAGCATCACTCGACTGAGCGGGCTCCCGCGGCGCATCCGGTCGTAGCCGACACCCTCGACTACGGTCTGCGCCGGCTCACTCTTCCGCGTCGTCGTCATCGTCAGGTGCAACCGCGTCAGGGTCCCGCAACGGACGCAGGGCGCCGGCAGCCGGCGTGGAGGCGGTGAAGCTGTAGCGGCCGAGCAGGTTCAGGTTGCGGTGCTTGAGGGGGGAAAATCGGGCGATGTCCTCGTCGCGGATCTCGTGTCCCCCGTCCTGCAGCTGGGCGACTGCGGCGCCGATGTACCTGGTGGTCCAGAGCACGATGGCGTTAAGGACCAGGCCGAGTGCGCCGAGCTGATCCTCCATCCCGTCCCGGTACGCCTGGTGGATGGTGCCGCGCTTGCCGTGGCACACGTCGCGGGCCAGCTTGTGGCGGGACTCCTGCACGGTGAGCTGCCGGTTCATCTGCCGCCGGTAGGTGTCGTCCACCGGGTCGACCACGCGCAGCAGGTGCTCGGTCTTGGCGATCCGCCCGTACTCCGCGAACGCCGCCCCCAGCGGGGTCGGACGCCCCTCACGTCCGAACATACGCAGCAGGTCGTAGGCGCGGACCTGATTGGTGACCAGAGAACCGGCGACCTTCAGCATGTCCGGCCAGTGCGTGATCACCTTGTTCAGGTTCACACGGTTGCGGGCCAGGTCCTCCACCACGCCGTAGGTGCCGGTCTCGACACCGGGCATCGTGGCCCGCCAGAACCGCTGGTCGTCCAGGTCGCGGAACCGCGGGCTGAAGTTGTAGCCGAGGATCTTGAACAGGCCGAACACCATGTCGGAGTACGAGGCGTTGTCGGTCGCCACCATCTCCGGCTTCACCCCGCCATCCAGGTTCAGCAGCGCGTCCAGGATGTGCAGCGAGTCGCGCGGGGTGCCGGGGACGACCATCTGCCCGATGCCCGCGACCTGGTCGTTGACGGCGTTGAGCCAGGTGATGCCGCGCTCGAACCCGAAGTACTTCGGCGACGGGGCGGCGGTGATGGTGCGCACCGGTACCTGGAAGCGCAGCCCGTCCACGGAGGCGAGCAGCCCGTCGCCCCAGTAACGCACGATCGGGATGTCGGCTTGGGCAGTGATGAGCCGCGCGTTCGCCGCGGCGATGGTGTCGGCGCGCAGGTAGTACTGGTCGACGTGCACGAGCCGGGCCCGGGTCAGGGCCTCGTAGCCGGGGTTGACCACCGGGGTCAGGCCGATGTTGCACGCCTCCGACACCAGCAGCGCGACCACCGAGGTGGGCAGGTCCTTCATCCGGGTGGTGCCGTCGCCGAGGTGGACGAAGGCATCGAGGAACCCGGTCCAGGCGTTCACCTCGAACAGCAGGTCCGGCAGGTCGATCTTCGGGAGCATCTTCTCGACCCGCTTACGCAGCCAGGTCAGGGACTTCGGCTCGCCGAGCGCGCCGAGCTTGTCGACGTTCAGCTTCACCCGCCCGTCGTCCTGCACCTCGATGGAGACCTTCGCCGCCGGCCCCGCTTCCTGAAGGCGTTCGGCGAGCTGCTTCCATCCGGCATCCAGGCCCCGCACCAGCTCCGCCAGGTGCTCCTGGACGGGAATGTCCAGGCTCAGGGCCGCCAGGACGTCCTCCTCGACCGCGTCCCAGTCGGGCCCGTCCAGCAGGCGGGCCCGCGGGTTGGACCAGCGGTGCGAGGGCGAGGCGAACACGTCGCGGTTGTTCAGGGCCCGGTGCAGCTGCTCCAGCACGCACACCACGTACGCGTCCCGGTCCACCGCACCCTGCGGCAGATCCGGATTGGCGTACACCGCCTTGCGCCACGCCGGCGGCACGAGCTTGTCGTCCACCTCGCGCGGCAGCAGCGGCTTGACCCCCACCTTCCGCCGCGCCAGCGCCGGAAGACCCCGGACCCCGGCCAGGACCCGCTTGCCCGCGCTCGCCGCGTCCAGCGCCTTCGACTCGCCCAGCAGCGCAAGGAACGGGCGGACCGTCGCGTACCGGTTCGCCGGCGCAGCCCGCATCGCCACGTCGGCCGAGTTCTCGTCCTCGGGCACCAGGGTCACCACGGTGGCCGCCGCACTCATCACGGCGGCACGCGGAGCGACCTCCTCCACCGCCGTCCACAGCGCGGCCACGTCCAGGTCCGCCTCCTGCTCCTCAACCAGCTCCAGCTCCTCGAAGAGCACCCTCGCCGCCCGCGCGAGCACCCGTGACGCCTTCTCCAGCTGCGGCAGCGTCGACAGCCGCTCCTTCTCCGTCTTGCGCTTCGCGGTGTTCAGCAGGCGGGTGGCCATGAGGACCTGGAACAGGTCCAGGGCCTCATCGATCGCCTTCGCCTCCAGGTGCCGCATCACCGCAGTGAGCATCGCCGTGCGCTTCGGCTCCGCCGCCCGCTCCAGCAGCGCCGCCTTCGACCCCAGCGCGTACCGGGCCAGCGCCGCCATCCGGTTCGGCGGGATCTGCGACAGCCTCAGCCGCCCGAGCCGGTACGCGCCGATCTCGTCCACCCGCTCCAGCGCACGGGCGAACGCCGTCCCCGTCGTCCGCGTCGGCGGCCGCCGCAGCCGCTCCAGCTCCGAGAACCGCGAGCCCTCCGGCGTCTTCAGCGTCGCCACCAGATCCCCGGGCAGCGCCGGGTCCGCGCGGCGGGCGGCCCCCGCGACAGTGGCGTGCAGCCGCTTGTCCGCGACCTTCCGCACCTCCGACACCTGCCGGGCCAGCACCGAGACGCCCGGCAGCAGCACCCGGTTGCGGCGCAGCCAGCCCACCGCGTGGTCGAACAGCGCCTTCGGGCCCTCGGCGTGCGTCCACGCCCGCCCGTGCAGGAAGGTGCGGAACCGCCGGGACCACTCCGCATCGTCGTACTCGTGGTACTCATAGGCGTCCCGGATCTCCCACGCGTGTTCGTACGCAGTCTTCGGCCGCTCGGTGTACCGCTTCACCACCGACGCATCCTCGATGCCGAGTTGCCCGGCCAGGTGCTCGACCACCGGCCACGGCGCGTCCAGCGGGTCGTCCGGGAGGAACCGGCCGATGTAGCGCACCGTGCACATCTGGAGCGCGAAGCCGAGCTGGTGGTGCGCGGAGCGTCGCAGCGCGATCAGATCGCGGTCGCCGTCGTCCAGGAAGAAGAACCGCTCCAGCTCGGGGCGGGTCGGCTCCTCGGCGAACTTCCCGTACGCCTCGGCCTGCTCATCAGTCAGAAACTCCACTGGCACGAGCGGACCGTAGCCAGCCCCGGCGCCCGTCCGGTGATCTTTCCGCGAACCTCAGTGGAGCCCACAGCCGGTGTGCTAGCCGACCATGATCGTTCTCAGCGCCAACCCCCGAGGCCGGTGTCGATCGGACCGGGAAGGACGAGGTTCGCCGTGATCCCGCGCCCGCCCAGCTCCCGGGCCAGGGCCTTGGTCAGACCGGCCAGAGCCGCCTTGCTCGTCGCGTACAGCGTCCCGCCGGGCCCCGGTACCCGCTGGGCCATGCAACTGCCGATCGTGATGATCCGCCCGCCCTCGGGCATCCGCGTGGCGGCCGCCTGAGAGGCCAGGAAGACCCCCCGCACGTTGACGCCGAGGACCCGGTCCACGTCCGCGAGCGACAGGGCGTCCAGCGGCCCGAGCACCCCCACGCCCGCGTTGTTGACCAGGATGTCGAGCCGACCCAGCGCCTCCGCCGCCGCGTCCACCACCCCGGCCGCCTCGTCGTCCCGCGCCGCGTCCGCGTGCAGCGCCACCGCCCGGCGCCCCAGCGCCTCCACGGTCCGTACGACATCCTGGGCCGCCTCCTTGCCGTTCACGTAGCCGACCGCCACGTCCGCGCCCTCGCGCGCCAGCCGCACCGCCGTCGCCGCGCCGATGCCACGGCTCCCGCCGGTCACGAGCGCCACCTTGCCGTCCATAGTTCCTTCAGAAGTCATGGGTCCATCCCAGCGGCCCCACGGCACTGACGCCGGCGGCGAACGGACGTCGACGTTCCCGGCCGCGCGGCGGAGGTTCCACGGCCCGGCACCCACCCGATGCGCCCCTACGCCATCCGTGACACCCGACCGGGGCACACCCGGCCGGAGCACACCCGATCCGACGCACATGCGGAACCTTTCCCTCCGCCTCCCGCGTTCTCCGGTCGTGACCCTTCAGCAAGAGATCGTCGGCAACGCCATGCAGATGGCGGTCGTCAGCCTGCAGCCCGGTCAGACGGTGTACTGCGAGGCCGGAAAGTTCCTGTTCAAGACCACGAACGTGACGATGGAGACCCGCCTGGGCGGCCCCTCGGGCGCGGGCGGGCAGCAGTCCCAGCCCGGCGGCAGCGGCTCGGGCGGCATGGGCGGGCTGCTGCGTCAGGCCATGGGCACGGCCATGCAGGCCGGTCAGCGCGCCCTCGCGGGGGAGTCGCTGGCGTTCCAGTACTTCACCACCCGGGGCGGCGAGGGCACCGTCGGCTTCGCGGGTGTGCTCCCCGGGGAGATGCGCGCGCTGGAACTGGACGGCACGCGCGCGTGGTTCGCGGAGAAGGACGCCTTCGTGGCCGCCGAGTCCACCGTCGACTTCGGCATCGCCTTCCAGGGCGGCCGCACCGGCCGGAGCGGCGGCGAGGGCTTCGTGCTGGAGAAGTTCACCGGTCGCGGGACGGTGATCATCGCCGGCGCGGGGAATTTCATCGATCTGAACCCGGCCGACTTCGGCGGCCGTATCGAGGTCGACACCGGCTGCGTCGTCGCCTTCGAGGAGGGCATCCAGTACGGCGTCCAGCGCGTCGGCGGCCTCAACCGGCAGGGTCTGATGAACGCCGTCTTCGGCGGCGAGGGCCTGTCCCTGGCCACGCTGGAGGGCAACGGCCGCGTCATCCTGCAGTCCCTCACCATCGAGAGCCTCGCCAACGCCCTGCGGAAGGCCCAGGGCGGCGACAAGCAGGGCCCGACGGGCGGGTTGTTCTCCACGAACGCCCAGTGAGCGGGCGTACGGACCGGTGATGAATCGCCGGCGCCGAGAGGGTGCGGGTCGGCGGGTGAACTCCTCGCGAACGCCCGGGGCTTCACAGGAAATTCTCCGGGCTTGTCATTGACATGCCAGCGTCTACGCGCGTCATCATGAGGGTCATGAATGTCCCCCCACGCGCCTCGCGGCTCGGCGCAGCAGCCGCCCTCCTGTCCGTCCTCCTCGTCGGCGGAACCGTCTCCGCGACCACGGCCGACGCGGCCCCCACCGCTGTCGGCGACATCTGCTACAGCGACCTTCCCTCCCAGGCCCACGACACGCTCGACCTGATCGAGCAGGGCGGCCCCTACCCGTTCGACCAGGACGGCACCGTCTTCCAGAACCGGGAAGGCGTCCTGCCGAGCAAGTCGTCGGGCTACTACCACGAGTACACGGTCATCACCCCGGGCTCCTCCACCCGCGGCGCGCGGCGGATCGTCACCGGTCAGCGGAACCAGGAGGACTACTACACGGCCGACCACTACGCGTCGTTCGACCTGGTCGACCACGGCTGCTGAGCCCTGACGCACACCGCGGGCCGGACGTCCGTCGGCACGTCAGACGGACTTCCGGCTCCCGGCCGCCGCGAACAGGGCGACGCCGAGCACGAGCAGCGTGACGCTCGCGTAGACCTCGTAGCCGTCGAGGAATCCGAGGCGCTGCACCAGGCCCCAGTGCCAGTCGGTGAACTCGTGCACCAGGCCCGCCACGCCCTGGACCAGGGCGAGGAAGCCGAGAATCTCCAGTACCTGCTTCATGTCACCAGCGTCGTCCCGCGGACCCCCCACGCACATCGGCCGCGGGACGAACCCCCAGGGCCGGAAGTACCCGCTCCACTGCCACGACGGCATCGAAAGTCTGCGCTGCGGCGACTTTGGTCGACGATCCCGTGCGAGGGCGGGTGCGCCGGGCCTGCGCTGCGTAGATTGGGCGATCGTGAGTGGTGACGACGCGGGGCACGCCTCCCCGGTACCGGCGGGGCAGACACCCGCGCCGTTCACCCGGCGCCGATGGTTCTTCCCGTCGGCCCTCCTGCACGACCTCGACCCCGACGCCGCGCGGGCCGGCCGGCGCCCCCGGCGTACCGCCCGCGACTGGGTCGTCGACTTCTCCTGCTTCCTGCTGGCCGTCCTGGTGGGCGCGATCGCCATGGAGGCGCTCGCCGACAACCCCCATGTGCCGAAGTCACTCGCCGTCGTCGACCAGGTGATCGGTGCGCTCGCCTGCGCGGCCGTCTGGCTCCGGCGCCGCTGGCCGCTGGGCCTGGCCGTGGCGCTGACCCCCGTCAGTCTCCTGTCGGACACCTCGGGCGGCGCCGGCCTCATCGCCCTGTTCACCCTGGCCGTGCACCGGCCCTTCCGGTACGTGGCCTGGGTGGGCGGCGTCAACGTGGCGCTGGTGCCGCTCTACTACTGGTTGCGCCCGGACGCGGACCTCCCCTACCTCGTGAGCGTTCCCTTCGCCGTGGTGCTCACCGTGGCGATCGTCGGGTGGGGCATGTTCGTCCGGGCCAAACGGCAGCTCATGGTGAGCCTCAGGGACCGCGCCCGGCGCGCCGAGACCGAGGCCCGACTGCGGGCCGAGCAGGCGCAGCGGCTCGCCCGTGAGGCCATCGCACGGGAGATGCACGACGTGCTCGCCCACCGCCTGACGCTGCTGAGCGTGCACGCGGGCGCACTGGAGTTCCGGCCCGACGCGCCCCCGGCGGAGACGGCGCGGGCGGCGGGCGTGATCCGGGAGAGCGCGCACGAGGCGCTCCAGGACCTGCGGGAGATCATCGGCGTGCTGCGCGCGGGCGAACCCGACGACACGGGTCGGCCGCAGCCGACCCTCGCGGCGCTGGACACGCTGGTCGCGGAGTCCCGCGAGGCCGGCATGAAGGTCGCCCTGGACCAGCGCGTCGAGGGCCCCGCCGGCGTCCCGCCCTCCGTCGGCCGCACCGCCTACCGGATCGTCCAGGAGGGCCTGACCAACGCGCGTAAGCACGCCCCCGGCACGGAGGTCCGGGTGACCGTCACCGGCGCACCGGGCACGGGCCTCACCGTCCTCGTGCACAACCCGCCGCCCGAGGGCGAGGTGCCGCCCGTCCCCGGCTCCGGGCAGGGCCTGATCGGTCTCACGGAACGGGCGACCCTGGCCGGGGGCCGGCTGGAGCACGGCCCCGCCCCGCAGGGCGGGTTCGAGGTGCGGGCATGGCTGCCGTGGGGGTGAGTATCCCTCGCAACCAGCAACCAGCAACCCGGAAAATCGCCGCTCGGCGTGCGGTGCGCCGGCCGTCCGGCCGTCCGGCCCTCAACCTCGCGCGGGGCGCCGGGCGTTGGCACCTCACGTCCGGGCCACGGCCCGGCCCGGTCGTGATTACGTAAGCCCCATGACTGCCATCAGACTGCTCCTCGTCGACGACGATCCGCTGGTGCGGGCCGGGTTGTCCTTCATGATGGGCGGCGCCGACGACATCGAGATCGTCGGCGAGGCCGCCGACGGAGCCGAGGCGGAGACCCTCGTCGACCGCACTCGCCCGGACGTGGTGCTCATGGACATCCGGATGCCGACGATGGACGGTCTCACGGCGACGGAGCGGCTGCGCGCCCGCGAGGACGCCCCCCAGGTGGTGGTGCTCACCACCTTCCACGCCGACGAGCAGGTGCTGCGCGCGCTGCGCGTCGGAGCCGCCGGGTTCGTCCTCAAGGACACCCCGCCGGCCGAGATCCTCGCGGCCGTACGCCGGGTCGCCGCCGGTGACCCGGTCCTCTCGCCCGCGGTCACCCGCCAGCTGATGCGGCACGCCGTCGGCACCGCCGCCGACACGCGCCGCACCCGCGCGCGGGACCGCCTCACCGTCCTCAACGATCGCGAGCGCGAGGTCGCCGTCGCGGTCGGCCGGGGCCTGGCCAACGCCGAGATCGCCACCACCCTCTACATGAGCGTCCCCACCGTGAAGACGCACGTCTCGCGCATCCTGGCCAAGCTCGACCTCAACAACCGGGTGCAGATCGCGCTGCTCGCCCACGACGCGGGGCTCCTGGAGGAGGAACAGGAAGAGCACTGACCTCCGGAGGATCTCGGCCCGTCCGCGTCAGGCGAGCCCCGGGATGCCACCGCCCGGGATCTCCGCCAGGTGTACCGGTCTGCGGTCGCGCCGTGACAGTTCGCACGCCTCCGCGACCCGCAGGGCCTGCAGCGCCTCGCGCCCGTCGCAGGGATTGGCCCGCTCGCCCCGGACGACCTCGACGAACGCGTTCAGCTCCGCTTCGTAGGCGGGTCCGAACCGCTCCAGGAAACCCGTCCAGGGCTTGTCCGCGGCCGGCGGCCCGGTCGGCTCGGTGGACGCGATCGGCGTACGGTCGTCCAGGCCGACCACGATCTGGTCGCGCTCCCCGGCGAGCTCCATGCGCACGTCGTAGCCGGCCCCGTTCATCCGGGTCCCGGTGAGCGTGGCGAGCGTGCCGTCGTCCAAGGTGAGGAGCGCGGCCGCGGTGTCGACGTCGCCCGCCTCGCGGAACATCCGGGGGCCGGCGTCGGACCCGGCGGCGTAGACGTCCGTGACCTCCCGGCCGGTCACCCAGCGCAGCACGTCGAAGTCGTGGATCAGCGTGTCCCGGTACAGCCCGCCGGACAGCGGCAGCCACGCGGCCTCCGGCGGCGCCTGGTCGCTGGTCAGGGCCCGCACGGTGTGCAGCCGCCCCAGCCTGCCGGACCGCACGGCCTCGCGCGCCCCCGTGTAGCCCGCGTCGAAGCGGCGCTGGAATCCCATCTGGAGAACCGTCCCGGCCGTCTCGACCTCGGCGATCGCGCTCAGGCTCCCCGGCAGATCCAGCGCGATGGGCTTCTCGCAGAACACCGGCAGACCCGAGCGTGCTGCCCGACCGATCAGTTCGGCGTGGGCCGACGTCGCCGTCGTGATCACCACGGCGTCGACCCCCCAGCGGAAGATCTCCTCCACGCCGGGCGCCGCCGTCTCACCCAGCCGGTGCGCCAGTTCCTGGGCCCTCGCGGGGTCCGCGTCCGTCAGGATCAGTGAGCCGACGTCGCGATGCCGACTGAGCGTGTTCGCGTGGATGGTGCCGATGCGGCCCGTGCCGATGACGCCGATGCGCATGAGAACAAAGTGCGTGCACATCCCGCTGCTGTCAATCGGCATGTCCGGACAATCTGACTACACGACTTCCCGTCAACAACGCACGGAGCTACGCTCGGCCCGTGCCGAAACCAGAAGTGGACCCGACCGTGCAGCTCGAGCTGAGCGTGGACCGCAGCTCCCCCGTGCCGTTGTACTTCCAGCTGTCCCAGCAGCTGGAGGCCGCGATCGAGCACGGCACGCTGACCCCCGGCAGCCTGCTGGGCAACGAGATCGAACTCGCCGCCCGGCTCGGCCTGTCCCGGCCGACCGTCCGCCAGGCGATCCAGTCGCTCGTCGACAAGGGCCTCCTCGTACGCCGCCGCGGCGTGGGCACCCAGGTCGTGCACAGCCAGGTCAAACGTCCGCTAGAACTCAGCAGCCTCTACGACGACCTGGAGGCGGCGGGCCAGCGCCCGGCCACCCGGGTGCTCGTCAACGAGCTGGTCCCCGCCTCCGCCGAGGTCGCGGCGGCACTCGGCGTCGCCGAGGACAGCGACGTCCACCGCGTCGAGCGGCTCCGTCTCGCCCACGGCGAGCCCATGGCCCACCTCTGCAACTTCCTGCCCCCCGGCCTCATCGACCTCGACACCGGCCAGCTGGAGACCACCGGCCTCTACCGTCTGATGCGATCGGCGGGCATCACCCTGCACAGCGCCCGCCAGTCGATCGGCGCCCGGGCGGCGACGACGGAGGAGGCGGACCGCCTGGCGGAGGAGACGGGCGCGCCCCTGCTGACGATGCAACGCGTCACGTTCGACGACACGGGCCGCGCAGTGGAATACGGCACACACACCTATCGTCCGACGCGTTATTCGTTCGAGTTCCAGCTGCTCGTACGGACGTGACGGTCATGCTGCTGAGGGGCGCGGGGAACTGCGCGACAAGCCCCCGTCGGCCCGCACTCGGCGAGGATCCGCACCACCCCTCTGCTCCGCACCCTGCGCCCTGGTGAGGCAGAATCGGCGGCGATGAGCACCTACCGCGACTTCACCGCCCCCATCGGCTCCCGCCGTGCCACGGCCCTGCGCACCGTCGGCACCCGGGAGCGCCGCTCGCACCTGACGGCCCCCCGCGTGCCCACGGTCGGCATCGACATCGGCGGTACGAAGGTGATGGCGGGCGTCGTCGACGCCGACGGCAACATCCTGGAGATGCTCCGCACGGAGACCCCGGACAAGTCCAAGAGCCCCAAGGTCGTCGAGGACACCATCGCCGAGCTGGTCCTGGACCTCTCCGACCGGCACGACGTGCACGCCGTCGGCATCGGTGCGGCCGGCTGGGTGGACGCCGACCGCAACCGCGTGCTGTTCGCCCCCCACCTGTCCTGGCGCAACGAACCGCTCCGCGACCGCCTGTCGGGCCGGCTCTCCGTTCCCGTCCTGGTGGACAACGACGCCAACACCGCCGCCTGGGCCGAGTGGCGCTTCGGCGCCGGCCGCGGCGAGGACCACCTCGTCATGATCACCCTCGGCACCGGCATCGGCGGCGCGATCCTGGAGGACGGCCAGGTCAAGCGCGGCAAGTACGGCGTCGCCGGCGAGTTCGGCCATATGCAGGTCGTACCCGGCGGCCACCGCTGCCCCTGCGGCAACCGCGGCTGCTGGGAGCAGTACAGCTCCGGGAACGCCCTGGTCCGTGAGGCCCGCGAGCTGGCGGCGGCCGATTCGCCGGTGGCGTACGGGATCATCGAGCACGTCAAGGGCAACATCGGCGACATCACCGGCCCGATGATCACCGAGCTGGCCCGCGAGGGCGACGCCATGTGCATCGAGCTGCTCCAGGACATCGGCCAGTGGCTCGGCGTCGGCATCGCCAACCTCGCCGCCGCCCTCGACCCCTCCTGCTTCGTGATTGGTGGTGGGGTCTCCGCCGCCGACGACCTGCTGATCGGCCCGGCCAGGGACGCCTTCAAGCGGCACCTCACCGGCCGCGGCTACCGCCCCGAGGCCCGCATCGTCCGGGCCCAGCTCGGCCCCGAGGCCGGCATGGTCGGCGCCGCCGACCTCGCCCGGCTGGTCGCCCGCCGCTTCCGCCGCGCCAAGCGCCGCCGTGTGGAGCGCCACGAGCGCTACGAGCGGTACACGCAGTCGCTCCGCAGTACCCAGGAGACGCCGTGACCGCCTCCCTGCCCCACCAGGGCCCCTGGCCCGACGAGCCAAACCGCCCGGCCGAGGACCGCCGCCACATGATCCGCCGCAGGTCCCTCACCCTGCTGATCATCGTGCTGCTCATCGGCATCCCGGCCGGCTACCTCGTGATCTCCGCGAACCAGAGCCGTGACAGCGGCAAGGACAAGGAGGCGAAGTACTCGGCCACCGGCCTCACCGAGGGCTGGCCCTCCAAGCTCCAGCGCCGGATCTACCAGGTGCCCGTCCCGCACCCCGCCTGGCACGTGGCGTACTACGAGACCAACAACTGGAAGACCAGCCGCCTCTACACCCAGTTCGAGACCAACGCGGCCGGCCTGGACGCCTACCTGACCGGCCTCGGCGTGACCCGCAAGGACCTGAAGCAGGGCCACATCACCATCGGCGCCCGCGACCGGAAGGTCACCGGCTGGAAGTTCGCCACGACCGACTCCTGGTACGGCTTCGTCCACCGGCAGAAGAACCCGGCGCCCACCCACGACGTGGTCGTGGACCTGTCCAACCCGGCGTACCCCTGGGTGTACGTCGTCGCCCGGACCGTGCCCTGACCCGGCCGCCGGAGCCGATTGTCAGACCCCGCCCGTAGAGTCGGAGACAACTGATCCGACACGCGGGGCGGGAGGTGACAGGACGTATGGGAGAGACGGTTTCGACGACCGGGCGGGCGGAGGACACGGCGGTCCCGGTCCGGCTCCCGGCCGTCTTCCTGCCCGCACCCCTCCCGCGCGAGGGGCACATCGCCTTCTGGGACCCCGAGGGCGAGCCCCTGCCCGCCCGGGAGCCGGGCGCCGAGCACACCGGGCACACCGCGGAGACGGAGCTGACCGTCGTACGACGGCACGGCGCCACCGGCGTCCGGCGGCGCACCACCCCCGCGCTGACCCTCCCGCTCGACGCCGCCCTGCCGCTCCTCGTGCGCGCCCGGCACGACCCCGCGGCCCACCCCGCCACGGCCTGCTGGGGCGCGGCCGCCCTGCACGCCCTGCGGCTGGCCGCCCGCGGCCGGCTGCTTCCCGGCCTGACCGCCACGGGCCACGACGCCTGGCGCGCCGGCCCTCTCGACCCGGACGACATCGCCCACCTGCGCGCGGTGGCTGCCGCCCTGCCCTACGAGGGCCACGCCGTGCCGCTGCCCGGCCCCGGCCCGATCCGGCTTCCCGAACCGGAAGCGCTGGTGCGGGCCTTCCTCGACGCCGTGGCCGACACCCTGCCCCGCACCCCGGCCGCGCCCCACACCTCCGGCCGGCCCTTCGCGGCCCGAGAGGCCCAGCTTCTGCCCGCCGCCCACGACTGGGCCGCCGAGGTCGCCGCCGGCATGGACGCCGGCGTGCGGATCTCGCTCCGCCTGGACCTGTCGGCCTACGACCTGTTCGACGACGCCTCCGACGGTGGGGCCCGCAGCGCCGGCGCGGCGATCGTCCAGGTGCACAGCCTGGCCGACCCCACCCTCGTGGCCGACGCGGCGGCCCTGTGGGCGGGTGCGGCCGACGACGCCTTCGGCTCCCGGGCGCGGGTGGACGCGGCCCTCGCCGTCCGCCGCGCGGCCCGTGTCTGGCCGCCGCTCGACCGGCTCGCCGACCAGGACGTGCCCGACGTGCTGGCCCTGACCGAGGACGAGCTGAACGATCTGCTCGGGGTCGCGGCGACCCGGCTCGCCGCGGCCGGCGTCGCCGTGCACTGGCCGCGCGACCTCGCGCAGGACCTGTCCGCCGCGGCGGTGGTCCGCCCGGCCCCCGGGTCGGCGACCGACGGCACCGGCTTCTTCGAGAGCGAGGACCTCCTCCAGTTCCGCTGGCAGCTGGCGCTCGGCGGCGACCCGCTCACCGACGCCGAGATGGACGCCCTCGCCGAGGCGCACCGCCCGGTCGTCCGGCTGCGCGACCAGTGGGTGCTGGTCGACCCGGTGCTGGTGCGCAAGGCCCGCAAGCGGGACCTGGGGCTGCTCGACCCGGTCGACGCGCTGTCCGTCGCCCTCACCGGCACCGCCGACGTGGACGGCGAGACGGTCCAGGCCGTCCCCGTGGGCGCGCTGGCCGCCCTGCGCGACCGTCTGACCGCGGGAATCCGCCCGGCCCAGCCGCCCCCGGAGCTGAGGGCCACCCTCCGGGACTACCAGCTGCGGGGCCTGGCCTGGCTCGACCTGATGACCTCCCTCGGCCTCGGCGGCTGCCTCGCCGACGACATGGGCCTCGGCAAGACCGTCACCCTCATCGCCCTGCACCTGAAGCGGGCTCGCAGCGAACCCACGCTGGTCGTCTGCCCGGCCTCCCTGCTGGGCAACTGGCAGCGGGAGATCACCCGCTTCGCCCCCGGCGTGCCCGTCCGCCGCTTCCACGGCCCGGACCGCAGCCTCGACGGCCTGGACGGCGGCTTCGTCCTCACCACCTACGGCACCATGCGCTCGGCGGCCCCCGCCCTCGCCGAGCGCACCTGGGGCATGGTCGTGGCCGACGAGGCGCAGCACGTCAAGAATCCCTACTCGGCCACCGCGAAGGCGCTGCGCACCATCCCGGCCCCCGCGCGCGTGGCGCTCACGGGCACGCCCGTCGAGAACAACCTCTCGGAGCTGTGGGCCCTGCTCGACTGGACCACCCCGGGCCTGCTCGGCCCACTGAAGTCCTTCCGCGCCCGGCACGCGCGCGCCGTGGAGAACGGCGAGGACGAGGAGGCCGTGGAGCGCCTGGCCCGCCTGGTGAGGCCCTTCCTGCTGCGCCGCAGGAAGTCCGACCCGGGCATCGTGCCCGAGCTGCCGCCCAAGACGGAGACCGACCACCCGGTGCCGCTCACCCGCGAACAGGCCGCGCTGTACGAGGCGGTGGTCCGCGAGGGGATGCTCGCCATCGAGACGGCCGAGGGCATGCCCCGCCGGGGCCTGGTGCTGAAGCTGCTCACCTCGCTGAAGCAGATCTGCGACCACCCCGCGCTGTTCCTCAAGGAGGAGCACACCGCTGCCGCCGGCGACCGGCTCGCCGCCCGCTCCGGGAAGCTGGCCCTGCTGGACGAGCTGCTGGACACGCTGCTCGCCGAGGACGGGTCCGCCCTCGTCTTCACCCAGTACGTCGGGATGGCGCGCCTGATCACCTCCCACCTGGCCACCCGCGCCGTCCCGGTCGACCTCCTCCACGGCGGTACGCCGGTCCCCGAGCGGGAGCGCATGGTGGACCGCTTCCAGGCCGGTTCGACGCCGGTCCTGGTGCTGTCGCTCAAGGCGGCCGGCACCGGCCTGAACCTCACCCGGGCGGGACATGTCGTGCACTTCGACCGCTGGTGGAACCCGGCCGTCGAGGAACAGGCGACCGACCGCGCCTACCGCATCGGGCAGACCCAGCCGGTGCAGGTCCACCGCCTCATCACCGAGGGCACCGTCGAGGACCGCATCGCCGAGATGCTCCAGTCCAAGCGGGCCCTGGCCGACGCGATCCTGGGCTCGGGCGAGTCCTCCCTCACGGAGCTGACGGACCGGGAGCTGTCCGACCTGGTGTCCCTGCGGAGGTCGTCATGACGCCCAGCCCGGCCGACGAGGCCCGCCGCGCCCTCCGGGAGGCCAGGGAGCGGGCGGCCCGGGACCCGGCCCGTCCGGAGCCGTCCCCGGCCGGGGGAGCCGCCGGCCAGGAGGCGCCCAGGCCTGCGGACGTGGCACGCGAGGCGCTGCGCAGGGCGGTGTCCGAGCAGCGGCGGGGGACGGGGGGCCCGGCGGCCGGGGCAGAAGCGGCGGAAGACGCCGATGACCGGCAGGACGCCGGCACCTTTGAGGCCGGCGGAGCGGTGGAGATCAGCGATTCCTCCGAGGCCACTGCCGATCAAGGGGACCATGCCGCGGACGTCGCACGCGAGGCACTGCGCGCGGCACGGGACGACGCGCGCCGGGCCCGGGAGGAGACCGAGCGGGAAGGCGCCCGCCGCAGGCGCCGGGCCCGGCAGAGCGCCGTCGACGAGAGGGCGGCGGCTGCGCGGCGGGCCGGCGCGGACGCCCCCGGCCGGGGCGCGCATGACCTACGGCAGGTGCTGTCCGACGCGTTCCGGATGCCGAGCCCGCCGGACGCGCCGTCGGACGACCGTGAACAGACGGCCGGGCAGGAGGACCGATCCCCTCGCATGACCGACCTGCTTCACGACCTGCCGAGCGCGGATACGCCGCACGGCGCGCACCGTGCCCCGAGCCCGGCGGTCCGGCGCGAGCCCTCACTCGCTCCGGCCGGGTCCAGCCACCCGGCGCCCCGAGACCCGGTCCCTGCCCCGTCCACGATCTCCGCGACCCCCACCCCCCTGCCCCCTGGATCCCCCCGCTCCATGGCCGCCCCCACGCGCGATCACGAACTCCGACGCACCTTCCCGCCCCTCCCGCCCCGGGACGGTGACCGCTTCGCCGAGAGCTGGTGGGGAAACGCCTGGGTCGGGGCGCTGGAGCAGGGCGCGCTGGACGTGAAGCGGCTGGAGCGCGGGCGGGGGTACGCGGGACAGGGCCATGTCGACGCCATCACCGTGACGCCCGGACTGGTGCTGGCCTACGTCCAGGGCAGCCGCCCCCGCCCGTACCGCGTCCAGGTGCACCTGCGCACGCTCGACGACACCGACTGGGACCGGTTCCTGGACGCCGCCGCCGAACGCCCCGGGCACATCGCGGCGCTGCTCGACAAGGAGATGCCCCAGTCGCTCGCGGAGTGCGGGGTGCCGCTGCTGCCCGGCCCCGGCGAGTTGGAGCCCCGGTGCAGCTGCCCCGACCGCGGTCACCCCTGCAAGCACGCGGCCGCCCTCTGCTACCAGACGGCGCGGCTGCTGGACGCAGACCCCTTCGTCCTGCTCCTCCTGCGCGGCCGGGGCGAGCGGGAGCTGCTCGACGCGCTGTCCCGGCTGAGTGCCACCCGCGCCGCGCGCGCCGCGCAGGACAAGGGCCCGGCGCCCCTGCCCGGCGTTCGGGCCACCGAGGTCCTCGCCTCGCGCGCCCTTGCGCCCCTCCCCGCCCCGCTGCCTCCGCTCGCGCATCCCGAGCAGCCGCCGGCCTATCCGGCGGCGCCCGGTGGCCCGGACCCCTTCGCTTTGGACCAACTGGCCACGGACGCCGCCGCCCGCGCCCACGCCCTGCTCGGCACCGGCCGTGACCCGGTCGGGCAGCTGACCTTCTGGCAGGACGCGGTCCGTCTGGCCGCCGCCCGCCCCGGGTCCGGACTCACCGCCGGTACCCGGGCGCTCTACGCCTCCCTCGCCTCCGCGGCGGGCCGCACCCCATCGGAGCTGGCCCGCGCGGTAGCCGCCTGGCGTCAGGGCGGACTGGAGGGCCTCGCCGTACTGGAGGAGCCGTGGGACCCGCCTGCCGGCCGGTTCGACCGTGCCAGGCCCCTGCTCCTCGCAGCCGACCTGCCCGCCTTCCGGCCCTGGCGCAACCACCTCACCCACCCCCAGGGCCACGTCCAGCTCCGCCTCGGCCGCGACGGCCTCTGGTACGCCTACGAGTCCGAGCCGGGCCACGACGACTGGTGGCCGAGAGGCACCCCGGACCTGGACCCGGTCGGCGCCCTCACCGGCCTCGGCCTGCCCGGTGGCTGGTGAGGCCGTCGCTCAGTGGTCGGAGTAGCTGAAGTCGCCCACGGTCCAGGCGTTGACGTCTTCGATCGCAACCCGGTACATCCCGCCCGTCTCCGGGATCCCCACCGTGCCCTGCAGGATCCGGGCGACATGGAAGTGGAGATGCGTGGGCGGCCCGTCCTCCTTCACGGGGGCGTCGAAGACGGCGGCGAATTCGCCCAAGCGGGCGGAATCCGTCAGCACATCCGACACCCTTTGCCGCCACACCGCTTCGGCGGCCAGCCGACCGGTGATGACAGCACCACCGGTGACGACGGTCAGGGACATCTGGTTGCTCCGGCCGGACTCCACCAGGGCGGCAACGGCAACCAGCAGCTGGTCAGGCTTTGACATGCGTGGGATTATATTCGCCGCCCTTCGGCTGCTTGCCCGGTGACGCCAGCGGGCGAGGAGAGCGCTGACGCTTCTGGATCGGCGCGGTCGGCGGGGTCACGCCCAGCCCGACGTGCTGCGCGGCGGTGCCGCCGAGCACGCCGGACGGCCGTTCCGGCCTTCCGGGGCCACTGCTGACTCCCGTGCCCGGCCGCGATGCCGGCGAGACCGTGACCGGTCCCCGGGGCCGGGCGCCGGGGACCGTGGCTCAGGCGTCGATGATGACGGGGATGATGAGGGGCCTGCGGCGATGGGTGCGGAACGCCCAGTTCGCCACTGCGCGGGCGACGAGTTGTTCGAGCTGGTGCGCGTCCCCGACGCCCTCCTCGGCCGCTGTGGCCAGGGTCTTCTCGATGACGGGGATGACGGGTTCGAACGTGGCGTCGTCGTGGACGAAGCCTCGGGCCAGGAAGTCGGGAGCCTCGGCGAGGGCGCCGGTGTCCGCGTCGACGATGGCCACCACCGTGACCACGCCTTCCTCCGCGAGGGTGAGGCGGTCCTTGAGGGACGCTTCGGTGGCGCCGCCGACTTCCATTCCGTCGACGTAGACGTTGCCGGCGGGGACCTTGCCGGTGACGGACGCGCGCCCGTCGACGAGGTCCACGACGACGCCGTCCTCGGCGATGACGACCCGCTCGGGGTCGACGCCGGTACGGATGGCGAGGTCGCCGTTGGCCCGCAGATGGCGCCATTCGCCGTGCACGGGCATGACGTTGCGGGGCTTGACGATGTTGTAGCAGTAGACCAGTTCGCCGGCGCTGGCGTGACCGGAGACGTGCACCTTGGCGTTGCCCTTGTGGACGACATGGGCGCCCCACCGGGTGAGTCCGTTGATCACCCGGTAGATGGCGTTCTCGTTGCCGGGGATCAGCGAACTGGCGAGCAGGACGGTGTCGCCCTTGCCGATGCGGATGACGTGGTCGCGGTTGGCCATCCGCGACAGCGCGGCCATCGGCTCGCCCTGCGAGCCGGTGCACACCAGAGTGATCTTGTGGTCCGGGAGCTTCTCCAGCTCCTTGGTGCTCACGATCAGACCGGACGGGACCTTCAGATAGCCCAGGTCACGGGCGATGCCCATGTTGCGGACCATCGACCGGCCGACGAAGGCGACCTTGCGGCCGTGCTGGTGGGCGGCGTCCAGGACCTGCTGGATGCGGTGCACGTGGCTGGCGAAGCTGGAGACGATGACCCGACGCGGCGCGGTGCGCATCACCTGCTCGATCGCCGGGTTCAGCTCCCGCTCCGAGGTGGTGAAGCCGGGCACTTCGGCGTTGGTGGAGTCGGTGAGGAACAGGTCCACGCCCTCCTCGCCGAGGCGGGCGAAGGCGCGCAGGTCGGTGATGCGCTCGTCGAGGGGGAACTGGTCCATCTTGAAGTCGCCGGTGTGCAGCACCATCCCGGCGCCGGTGCGGATCGCGACCGCGAGGCTGTCGGGGATGGAGTGGTTGACCGCTACGAACTCGCAGTCGAAGGGGCCGAAGCGCCGCCGTTCGCCCTCCCGCACCCGCACCGTGCGCGGCCGGATGCCGTGTTCCTTGAGCTTGGCCTCCAGGAACGCCAGCGTCAGCTTGGAACCGACGACGGGAATGTCGCGCCGCTCACGCAGCAGGTACGGCACGCCGCCGATGTGGTCTTCGTGGCCATGGGTGAGGACGATGGCCACGATGTCGTCCAGCCGGTCCCGGATCGAGGTGAAGTCCGGCAGGATCACGTCCACGCCGGGCTGGGTCTCCTCGGGAAACAGCACACCGCAGTCGACGATGAGCAGTTTGCCGGAGTGCTCGAAGACGGTCATGTTGCGGCCGATCTCACCCAGGCCGCCCAGGGCGATGACGCGCAGTCCTCCTTCGGGGAGAGGAGGGGCGGCCTTCAGTTCGGGGTGTGGATGACTCATACCCTGACGTTACCCGTGGAGCGGGACGGCATGATCCGTTGCTTGTGTGATCTCTCTGTTGCAGCGGGTGAGACGGCAAGGTTGCAGTGGGTGAGACGGCGAGGCCGCGCCAGGGAATCCTGAGGGGACATCGGTGCGACATACTTTCCCGACTTTCCCGATGAGTTCACGCACTTCCCCGATCGGCCGGCCGATCACGATACGGAGGGCGGTCGCGCGGGACGCCAAACGGCTCACGCGGCTCGTGCGCGGCTCGGGTGCCTACAGGGGTGAGTACGCAGCCGCAGTCGAGGGCTACCGGGTCGGTCCCGATTACATCGAGGCCCACCGGGCCCCGTTCAGCCGTCGACGGTGATGAGTCAGGAGGCCGGGTCCTCGGGTTCTACTCGCTCGTCCTCGCTCCACCGGAGCTCGATCTGCTGTTCGTCGCCGACGATGTGCAGGGACGGGGTATCGGAGGACTGCTCGTTGCGCACATGCGGTCCGAGGCCCGTGCCGCCGGGCTCGACCGTGTCAAGGTCGTGTCGCATCTTCCCGCCGAGGACTTCTACCATCGCGTCGGCGCCGTGCGGACCGGGACCGCGCTCGCGTGCCCACCCGCCGTGCCGTGGGACCGTCCCGAATTCGAGTTTCGCATTCCTCCGGCATGACGCGGTGTGGCGCCGGACCTCGCGTCGCCTCAACCAGGGTGACGACCGGCACCGACGCTCGTCGTGAGGCCGCCCCAGGCCCCCCACTCAGGGTGGGCGCTGTCGATGAACCTGCCGCGCTGGCAATCGGGGCGAAGCGGCATGACAGGGGTGTAAGACACTAGCCTCGGGTCATGGTGACGCGTACCCGGCTGTATCACGACGGCACTCTGGTCCTGGAGGACTTCCCCGTCAGCGACGTCCCTGCGCATCTCGCTGATCCGGCGTCGGTCCTGTGGCTGGACCTGTACCGGCCCGGAGCCGCTGCATTCACCATGCTCGGCCAGGAGTTCGGCATCCACGAACTTGCCCTGGAGGATGCCGCTCAGCGTGGGCAGCGGCCGAAGGTCGATCGCTATCGGACCCACGAGTTCCTCAGCACCTACGCCGTGACCGTGAGCCCGGACGGTGCGGAACTGACGTACAGCGAGATCGCCGTATTCCTCACCAGCCAGGCGATGATCACCGTCCGCGAGGACGACGGTTTCGACATCGAGGGCGTCGTCGCCCGCTGGGACGAGAGCCCGGACCTGGCCGGCCACGGCGTCGGATTCCTGTTGCACGGCCTGCTCGACCATCTCGTGGACGGACACTTCGCCGCGGTCCGGCAACTGGACGACAGCATCGAGGAACTGGAGGGTCTGCTCTTCGTGGCCGGGCGCCGTGAGATCGAAGCCGTGCAGCGCCGGGTTTTCGCACTGCGTAAGTCGCTCGTCCAGCTCCGCCGCGTCGTGCTCCCGATGCGCGAGGTGGTCAACACTCTCATGCGCCCCGGCCTGCACCTGATCACCGACCCTCTCGTCCCGTACTACCAGGACGTCTACGACCATGTGCTGCGTGCCACCGAGTGGACGGAATCGCTGCGGGACCTGGTGGCCTCGGTCATGGAGACGAACCTCTCGGTCCAGGCCAACAGCATGAACCTGATCATGAAGAAGGTGACGAGCTGGGCCGCGATCATCGCCGTACCCACCGCGATCACCGGCTACTACGGGCAGAACCTCCCCTATCCCGGTTTCGGCCGCGAGTCCGGATTCGTCACCTCCGCCGCCGTCATCGTGCTCCTGTCCGCCCTGCTGTATCTGACGTTCAAACGCAAGGACTGGCTCTGACCGGCATCGGCACCGGCGACCAGGCCGGTCCCGAAGGCAGGAAACCGCCTGGTCGCCCCAGGCTTCTCGGGCCGGTGAGCGGAGTAGTGTGAAGACACCGGGAGTTCTTCGCGCACCGGCTCCGCTGCGGGTGCCGTTCCCGGTGATCGACAGCGCCGGGCCGCACCCACGAGCCCGGGGACAGGTCCGCGCCATGGCCGTGACCATTGACCGTACGACATCGAGAAGGCGCACGCCGCCCCTGGCGGCCCGGCTGTCCCTGACGCCCGCGCCGGGCGGGCTGGACGGCATGTGGTGGCCCCGATCCCGTGCCCTCACCCGTGAGCTGCCGTCCTTGACGGCCGCACTGGGCGATCTCTGGGGCCGTATCACGGGTGTCACCGTGCACCCGGCCCACTGGCCCGTCCTGCCGCACTGGGTGTCCGACGCCGGGCGCACCGTGCAGGTGGGTTGGTCCACCGAGGAGCAGGATCCGCACAGACTCACTCTCTTCTCCGCTGACGGACGGCGGGACGTGCTGGTGATTCCGCCGGAAACCGGTGCGGCTGCCGGTGCGCGGCTGATGGCCGGCGGCGGCGTCGATGTCCCGGCGCGGGAGCAAGCAGCACAATGGATCGACGCCCGAAGAGAAGAAGCTTGGGAGACCGACGGGGGAGCGGGCCGACCGTCGTCCCTGCCCCGGCCCATCGGCTCGACGAGACCTTCGCCCGGCGGAGGTGAGATCCCGTGCTTGTGATCGCCGTGACCGTACTCCTCGTCCTGATCGCCGTCGGAGTCGTTCTGATCCACCAGCTCAACCGCCAGCACGACGAACGGATCGCTGCCTTCCACTACAGCGATGCTCTGCCGGGGATCGGGCGTCGGTCCCGGAGGCACCGTCGGTCGCCGGCGGACGCGAGCGTTCCGACGGACCCCACCGCGACGGCGGCCGCCTATGACAGCCACTTCGGCCCGACCGCGGGCGGCAGAGGAAGGCGTGTGACGCTGACGCGCCAGGGGATCCGGCAGAGGGAGGCGGAAGAGGAGGAGCGTGGCTGAGTCGCCGCGTCGGCTCCTCGGACCGAAGTGAACCTTCGCAAGGATGGTTCCTGTCGGATTGCTCCCTTTGGCGTAACGTGGAAAGCGGGTCGGCGCACGCTCACGTGCAATGACCCGGAAGGGCGGCTCCGGCGGGTCTACGCCGGAGCCGTTGCCCTGTGCGGACGGGCGGACATCATGGCCGACTCAGGCACCCCCGACCACCTCCCCCGGCCACTGCCGGACGCCGTTCACCGGTCGGTGAGACCGGGGACGGCCCTGCTGCGGTTGGAGACGACGCGGATCGGCTCCCCGTCGGCATGGACCTAGATGCGGGCGAACTTCTCGGTCTGCTGGGCGAATGCCTGAGCCATGGTGGCTCTGACCGTGGGCCTGGTGTCGCGGATCGTGTCCAGGTAGTCGTCGGTGGTGGGGGTGGTCCGGGTTCCGGTGTCGAACGTGAGCTCGAACTGGGCCTGGGAGACGGTTCGCGCCGCATGGGCGATGTCAGCGGGGGTGAACCCCTCGCTGGCGGACGCGAGCACCGCACTGTCGGCCTGCGCCCCCGCTCGGGCCAGGTAGCTCTCCCACAGTGCGGTCCTGGCGGTGTGGTCGGGAGGGCCGATCGGGAGTACGTAGTCGAAGCGGCCGTGGCGCAGGAACGCGGAGTCGAGCATGCTGACGTTGTTCGTGGCGCAGACGAGCAGCCGTCCGTCCTGGCTACGGAACCGGACGATCGCTTTGAGCAGTTCGTTGACGACACCGACTGCGGTCGCGTCCGCGCCGCCGCGTTCGCCGGCGATCTCCTCGACCTCGTCGATGAAGACGAGGACGTGCTCGAGCCGGGCGATCTCGTCGAAGCGCCGGTTCAGCCCGGTGGCCAGGCCGTACTCGGCGGCCAGACGGGCGGGGAACAGTTCGAGGAAGGGCCATCCCAGGCGGCTGGCGATTGCGTGCGCGAACGTGCTCTTGCCCGTCCCGGGCGGGCCGAACAGCATCACCGCCCGTGGCAGTTCCACTCCGTGCTGGGCGGCCAGTTCGGGATGGGCCAGCGGCAGGACCAGGCGCCGCTCGATGAGCTGTTTCTCCCGTTGCATGCCTGCGACCTTCTGCCACAGTCCACCTGGCGGCAGCTCCGCTCCGAGCGAGGACAGCGTGTCGGCCGACTGCGCAGTCACCGGCCCGCGCTTTTCGAAGAAGACCAGCCCGGGGCGGGCGCCGAAGTCGCAGTTGCGCAGGGCGGTGGCACCGGTCTCACCCTCGGGCAGGACGGCGTGCACCGCTCGGACGCCGGAGGCGAAGAGCCGTTGCTCAAGGGCGGTGACCAAGGCACTGCCCAGCCCGCGCCGCCGCCAGCCGGGCGCCATGCAGATGCGCAGGATCCATGCCCGTTCGCCCTCCACCCTGCTCACCGCGGCGCCGATCAGCACGTCGTCGGCCGTGGCCACCACAGCCGGATGGCGGGCCTGGAGAGCCGTCACGGCGTCCGAGAGCGGGAAGAGCGGCGGCACCTCGGTCGTGCCGCTCTCCACGTCGACGCGGATCAGCGCTTCGAGATCGTCCTGGGTGTAGTCCCTCACCCGCCAACCCGTCATGATCAGCTCCGCGTGTTCGGCCGTACTCCCATCATCAGCTGACACCCGGAGGACGCGCGCGACCGGCGTCGGCCGCGGGTCCGCTCTGGTGGCACGGATCGCTCGCCCGCACCATCACCGCGGGTGCGCGGTGATGGCGCGGACCGTAGGCGGGTCGTGCTGCGCGTGCCCGCTGTCGAGCCGGTGGATCACGAATGCCGCCACTGCGATGAGGACCAGGAGGACGCCGGTCGTCAGGAAGTGTTCACGGCGGCTGTCACATGCCGATGATCAGGCGACTGACGCGACCGGTCCGTGCCGGAACGGCCGCAGAGGAGGGGCCGCTCACGTACCTTCCTGCCTCGTCCGGTTCGAGCGGCCGGCCGGCAGCGGAGACGGCACGCCGGGTCTCGTCCGCGGCGATGAGAGCGCTTGCGGTCAGCGGGGGACCCTCGTAGTCGGACGCGGCGGCCATCAGATGGGCCGCGGACTCCGCCCCGGTCTCGGGTGGGACGACCAGCAGGTCCCAGCGGCCGGTTCCGTAGGAGAGCAGCAGCAGCTTGTGCGGGTCGATTTCGGGGGTGAACCAGCCGACCTTGACGACGTGGCCGCCCACGGCGATCCGGTGCGGGATGACCGGCCAGTACTTTGGGTTGACGGCGATGCGGGTGATGCGGCCCCACAGGGGGTCCAGCACATCGGTCAGTGCGGGCAGCTCGCTCGGCAGGTCCCGGGAGCGGGGCCACCAGGCGCCGTCCAGGAGGCCGTGCGAGGCACCGTCGGTCTTCAGCGCGAGACGCGCGGCCGGGGCTGCGGCGGGCTCGGGGCGTGGCAGGGGGTCGTGCAAGGTCGCCGACATGATGCGGACCCGTCTCCGAGCCGCCCTCGTGGGGACCCGGGTTTCATCGTTCGCCGAGAACGACCCGGCGTGGAAGCCGGTGTGCGAAATGCCCTCGGTGCTGTCAACCGTACTCCGTACACGCCGGGGCGGTTGCGGGGGCGATGCCGCGTCGGTGAAGCGGCTGTCGAAGGCGATATGCCGCCCGCGAGGAATTCAAGTCGCTCAGACCGGTTGCCACTCGCCCCGCGTTACAGGGGCGTCTGTGAGACGTGAGAGGGTCTGGGGCGTGAGTGAGACACCGTCGAACACCCTGCAATACCGCTTTGACGGGCCAGAAGAGGCCCCGGTCCTGATCCTGGGCCCCTCACTGGGTACCACCTGGCACATGTGGGACCGCCAGATCCCCGAGCTGACCAAGCAGTGGCGCGTCTTCCGGTTCGACCTGCCCGGCCACGGCGGAGCTCCCGCGTACCCGGCGGGCTCCGTGGGTGACATCACCACGCGGCTGCTGGCCACCCTCGAAGGGCTCGGCGTGCAGCGCTTCGGCTACGCGGGCTGCGCGCTCGGCGGCGCTGTCGGCATCGAACTGGCCCTGCGCCACCCCGAGCGGCTCGCCTCGCTCGCCCTGATCGCCGCCTCGCCCCGCTTCGGCACGGCCGACGAGTTCCGGCAGCGTGGCGTGATCGTCCGCACCAACGGCCTCGACCCGATCGCCCGTACCGCCCCGGAGCGCTGGTTCACCGGCGGGTTCGCCGCCGCACAGCCCGCGATCACCGAATGGGCCGTGCAGATGGTGCGCACCACCGACCCCGGCTGCTACATCGCCTCCTGCGAGGCGCTCGCCTCGTTCGACGTCCGCCCCGAACTCGGACGCGTCGGCGTCCCGACCCTGGTCCTGGTCGGATCGGACGACCAGGTCACCGGCCCCGCCGAGGCCCGCACGCTGGTCGCCGGCATCCCGGACGCCCGCCTCGCCGTCGTCCCGGGCGCCTCCCACCTGGTCCCGGTGGAGCAGCCCGCGGCCGTCACCGACCTGCTGGTGCGGCACTTCTCCACCGCCTGGCAGCCCGCGTACGAGACCTCCACCGGCCAGACCGCCCTGCCCCAGGCCGCCCTCAAGCCGGTCCTGTCTCCCGCCCCGCCGCAGCCCCCGCAGACGGGACCCGTCGCCGAGATCGCCCCGGTCGCCGTAGCGCCGCAGGTCCAGGGGCGGCCCGACCCCTACGACGCCGGGATCAAGGTCCGCCGCGAGGTTCTGGGCGACGCCCACGTCGACCGGGCGCTCGCCCAGGCCGACGACTTCTCCGGCGACTTCCAGGAGCTCGTCACCCGCTACGCCTGGGGCGAGATCTGGCACCGCCCCGGCCTCGACCGGCGCACCCGCAGCTGCGTCACCCTCACCGCCCTGGTCGCGGGCGGTCATCTGGACGAGCTGGCCTTCCACACCAGAGCCGCCCTGCGCAACGGCCTCACCCCGGGCGAGATCAAGGAAGTGCTGCTCCAGGCGGCCGTCTACTGCGGTGTCCCGGCCGCGAACAGCGCGTTCAAGGTGGCCCAGCAGGTGATTCGCGAGGAGACCACGCCCCAGGAGTGAGCCCGGGGGAGGGGCGGAGGCAGGATGGACTCATGAAGCTCACGAAGAAGTCGCACGCCTGCGTCCGGCTGGAGAAGGACGGCCGGACCCTCGTCCTCGATCCCGGTGGGTTCAGCGAGGAGGACGCCGCACTCGGCGCGGACGCGATCCTCGTCACCCACGAGCACCCCGACCACTTCGACGAGTCCCGGCTGCGGGCCGCGATGGAGCACAACCCGGCCGCCGAGATCTGGACCCTGAAGGCGGTCGCGGAGAGGATCTCGTCCGCCTTCCCGGGCCGCGTGCACACCGTCGGCCACGGCGACGCCTTCACCGCCGCCGGTTTCGACGTCCAGGTCCACGGCGAACTCCACGCGGTGATCCACCCGGACATCCCCCGCATCACCAACGTCGGCTACCTCGTCGACGGCGGCAAGGTCTTCCACCCCGGCGACGCCCTCACCGTCCCGGACCACCCGGTGGAGACGCTGATGCTCCCCGTCATGGCCCCCTGGAACAAGATCTCCGAGGTCATCGACTACGTGCGCGAGCTGAAGCCGCAGCGCGCCTACGACATCCACGACGCCTACCTCACCGACCTGGCCCGGCCCGTCTACGACCGGCAGATCGGGCAGCTCGGCGGCTCGGACCACCTGCGGCTGACGCCCGGGGAGTCCGCCGAGGTCTGACGGGGCCCGGCGGCGTTGTCAGACCCGCCGGGTAGGTTGTGGGGCATGCGCATCGCGACCTGGAACGTGAACTCGATCACCGCCCGCCTGCCGAGGCTCCTGGCCTGGCTGGAGAGCAGCGGCACGGACGTGCTGTGCCTCCAGGAGGCCAAGGTCGCCGAGGAGCAGTTCCCCGCGGAGCAACTGCGCGAGCTGGGCTACGAGTCGGCGGTCCACGCGACCGGCCGGTGGAACGGCGTGGCGGTGCTCTCCCGCGTCGGTATCGAGGACGTCGTCAAGGGCCTGCCCGGCGACCCCGGCTTCGACGGCTCGGTGGAACCCCGCGCCCTCTCGGCGACCTGCGGCCCGCTCCGCGTCTGGTCGGTCTACGTGCCGAACGGCCGTGAGGTGGACCACCCCCACTACGCCTACAAGCTCCAGTGGTTCGAGGCGCTCAAGGCCGCCGTCGCCGGTGACGCCGCGGGCAGCCGCCCCTTCGCGGTGATGGGCGACTACAACGTGGCGCCGACGGACGACGACGTCTTCGACCCCGCCTTCTTCGAGGGCTCCACCCACGTCACCGCCGCCGAGCGTGCCGCCCTGGCCTCCCTGCGCGAGGCCGGCCTGTCGGACGTGGTTCCGCGGCCCCTGAAGTACGAGCAGCCGTTCACGTACTGGGACTACCGCCAGCTCTGCTTCCCCAAGAACCGCGGCATGCGCATCGACCTGGTGTACGGCAACGCGCCCTTCGCCAAGGCCGTCAGCGACGCGTATGTGGACCGTGAGGAGCGCAAGGGCAAGGGCGCCTCCGACCACGCGCCCGTGGTCGTGGACCTGGACGTCTAGGGCCGCAGCAGCTCCAGCTCGACGGAGTCCGCAAGGGCAGCCAGCCCCGCGTCGCCCGGATGCAGATGGTCCCCGCTGTCATGGTCGGGGAGCATCCGGGCCGGCCGCTGTGGATCACGGACCACCGCGTCGAAGTCGAGCACCCCGTCGAAGACCCCGCCGGAGCGGATCCACTCGTTCACCACGGCCCGCTCGGCGTCGACGGCGGGGGTGCACCGCGCCTCGCCCTCGCAGGGCAGGATCGTCGCCGCGAGCATCCTCAGCCCCCGGGCGTGCCCCCGCGCCGCGAGCTCGCGCAGCCCCGTGATCAGCTGCTCCGCCGACGTTCCCCACCGCAGGTCGTTGACGCCCTCGAAGACGACGGCCGTCCGCGCCGACGGCTGCGCCAGGACGTCCCGGTCGAAGCGGTGCAGGGCGCTCACCCCGGCCGTGTCCGTGGACACCCCGTCGCCGGGGTACCGGTCGGTGACCACGCGGTTGCCCGAGACGCCCAGGTTCAGCACGCCGTAGCGCGGGACGGCGCTCTGCTGCAGGAGCCGGGCGGCCAGGACGTTCGGCCAGCGCCGGTTGGCGTCCGGCGTGGACTTGTCGCCGTCGGTGATCGAGTCGCCGAGCAGCACCACGGACCCGGGCCCGCCGCTCACGTCGACCCCGGCGAGCAGCGGCCAGCGGGTGATCACCGAGGTGTACGCCCCGGCGGAGCCGTCCGCCGTGTGATCGCCCGGCTCGCTGACGTAGGAGCGCTGCTGCGCGAGCCCGTGCACGGGCGCCGCGGCCACCGTGCCGGGCAGGTGGAAGCTCACCAGCAGATCGGCGTCCGCCGGGACGGGGAACCCGAGTGGATCGCTGTAGGCCTGGCCCCCGGCCGGGATCGAGACGCCCGCCGCACCGCCGAAGGCCAGCGCCGCCGGAGCGCCCCGGGGGGCGGCGCCCGAGTCGCGCACCGCGACCGTGGCGCTCCCGATCCGTACCGGTGCCGACGCGAAGGTGTTGTCGAACCGCACCCGCACCCGGGGACCGCCGGCCGATGTGTGCACGACCAGCCGCAGCGTCCGGTCCGACCACGGCCCCACCGCGGCGTACCCGCCCGTGGCCGTCGTCCAGCTGCCCGTCCAGCCCCGCGTGGCGGACCGCACCGACACCGCGAAGACGTGCAGCCCGGCCGCGCGCGGAAGCCGGACCGAGGCCACCGCACGCCCCGGCACCAGCGGCACCGTCACGACGTACAGGCGGGCCTGCTCGGTGAGTTGGCCGCCCGGCGTGTTGATGTGCGGCAGGGCTACCGCCTTGCTCGCGAGCGGACCGGTGCGCCAGTCCGGGGCGGTCAGCCGGTAGCGGGAGCGGGAGCCGTCCGCGTACCCGACCGTCCCCGGGCCGCCCACCTCCGTGCCTCCGGTGCCCGCCACCAGGAAGGCGAGGGCGTCACCCCACCCCGTGACCCGGACGTCCTGCCCGGCGGCGCGCACGTTGTCCGGCTCGCCCGGCTGCCGCTGCGGCCAGGACAGCCGGGCGCCCTGCACCGTGAGGGCGCGGCCGGGCGTCCAGCCCGCGGCGGTCAGGTCCCGCGCCGACAGGGAGGCCCCGGACCCGTCGAAGTCGGCCTCCGCGGGCCGGCTGTCGTCGCTGACGGCCACGTTGTCGAACAGCCGCTCCAGCGGCGTGCCGAGTGCCTCCCCGGCATGAAACGGCGCGGCCCGTCCCACCGCGACGGCCCGGGCGGACACCGCCGGGACCAGCGAACCGCACAGGGCCAGGACGACCAGGATCCCCCGGACACATCGGCGCACGGCCGACTCCTCCCACTCAGCGACACACGACGCGACAACCCCGAACGCAGGGACGGAACCGAAGAGACAACGACAGCCGAGACGCACGGCGCACGGTGAAGTTAGGGAGACGGGAGTGACCCGTCAACGCGCGTCGCGTGAACTCGGCCTGAACTCGACCGGGATCGGCGGGCCCGCGCGCCCTGTGGTGCGTACGGCGGTACGAATGACACGCTGGGAGTATGAACATCCCTTTCCTGGGCCACCGGCGCCAGAAGGTCGGGTTCCCCGATCCGGCGGGCATCGCGGAACTCCTCGCCGAGTGTGAGCTGCTGCGCTCCCAGGCGTCCCGGGCGGGGGTCCGGCTGGACGACACCGCGGCCTCGCTGGAGGCGCTGGACCAGCTCCTGCCGCGCTGGCGGGACGACGAGGAAACCCTGACCTGGCTGGGCAACGACGCCGGTCTCTACCTGGGCAGTGTCATCGTGCGCACGGTGCCGGGCGCAGCCTGGGAGATCCGTCCCGACGGCCAGCCCGTCGTACGACTGGACTCCGGCCGCGAGTTCGACGTGGTCGCATCGGGCCACGAGTGGGCCGCGTACGGGGTGCCCGAGCTGTCGCAGCTGTACGCGGAAGTCGCCGAGTCATGAGGCACCTGGCCAGAAGCTTTGGCCCAAAGTCCGACGTAAATACGGCTAATGATCGAAAAGTGCGTGTCGCCCGCCACGTTCGATCTTGCCTGGATACGTTGCGGCAACCACCACACAGCTGAGAGTGAGTAGGGCTGGGTATGGCCGTCGAACCGCTGATCGAGCTGCGTGACGTCAACAAGCACTTCGGGGAGCTGCATGTCCTGCAGGACATCAACCTCACTGTCGGCCGGGGGGAGGTGGTCGTGGTCATCGGCCCCTCGGGGTCGGGCAAGTCGACCCTGTGCCGGGCGATCAACCGGCTGGAGACCATCGAGTCCGGGCAGATCGTCCTCGACGGGCAGCCGTTGCCGGAGGAGGGCAAGCCCCTGGCCCGGCTGCGCGCCGATGTCGGCATGGTCTTCCAGTCGTTCAACCTCTTCGCCCACAAGACCGTGCTGCAGAACGTCTCCCTGGGGCAGATCAAGGTTCGCGGGCGCCGCAAGGAGGACGCCGACAAGCGCTCCCGGGAGCTCCTCGACCGGGTCGGCGTCGCCAACCAGGCGGACAAGTACCCGGCGCAGCTCTCCGGCGGTCAGCAGCAGCGCGTGGCCATCGCCCGCGCCCTGGCCATGGAGCCCAAGGCGATGCTCTTCGACGAGCCCACCTCGGCCCTCGACCCGGAGATGATCAACGAGGTGCTGGAGGTCATGAAACAGCTCGCCCGCGAAGGCATGACCATGATCGTCGTCACACACGAGATGGGCTTCGCCCGCTCGGCCGCCAACCGCGTGGTCTTCATGTCCGACGGCAGGATCGTCGAGGACCGCACACCGGACGAGTTCTTCACCAACCCGAGCAGCGACCGCGCCAAGGACTTCCTCTCCAAGATCCTCAAGCACTGAACGGGCAGGCACCGGACGGCTCATCGGATCGGACCTCGACTACGATGTGCCCTTCATCCCTGTCGGAGAGGGGGACTTCGCCGAAGGCCGCCGATCCCGCCAGGGGGAGCAGACCGCCCGCCCGGTCCACGGGGCATTCCCACCGGGTGCGGCCCCCACGGCCCGAAGGCCACGGGGGCAGGCGGTTCACATCGGCCAGGCCCGTCCGGCGGCAGCCGGAGATCACTGCTCGCGCAGCGGAACCGACACGTACGACGGGTCGTTCGCCGGCGAGGAGAAGGTCAGCTGCGCGCCGGACGGGTTGTGCTCGATGTAGAGCGGGTCGACCGTGTCGACGACCAGGGCGAGGCGATGCCCGGCCGGGACGTCGTAGGCCGTGGAGTACAGCTCCAGGTCGACGCCGAACGGCTTTCCGGGGGTGCGCCCGTGGAAGGTGTACGGCGCGTGGGTGACCAGCTTGCCGAGGCCGAGCGGCCCCACGTCGTACAAGTAGGCGACGAGGGTGCCGCTCTCCTTGGTCGGGGTGAGCGTCGTGTGCAACGTCGTCGTTCCGCGCACCTGCTGGGCCGTGGCCGACTTCTCCGACTGCCACACGGCGGCCCAGCGGCGGGGGAGCAGCGGGATCGAGGCCATCGGCGGCAGCTGGGCCACCTGGTCGAGGATGCTGGACAGGAAGACGACACCGCCGTCCGCCCCGGAGTTCACGTTCGCGCGGATCGTCTGCGAGCCTCCGAGGGCGATCTTCCGGTCCGCCGCGCCGGCCGACTTCCAGTCCGGGTAGCCCTCGTAGCCGCCCGTGGAACGGGACTTGAGCTGGACGGGCTGCTCACGGTCGATGCCGTTGTCCTCGCCCCTGAGGTAGTGGTCGAACCAGCGCCCGGTGTCCTTCCACACGTCGTTGGGCAGTCCGAACAGGCCGGTCAGCTCGGCGGTGGCGTGGTCGCCGGGCCGCATCTCCAGCCGCTTCGGGCCGGTCAGCTTCTCGTAGAAGTCGGCGTACTGGTTGGGCGGGAAGACGCTGTCGCCCCAGGCGTTGGCGAGCATGATCGCCGCGCCGTTGTCGTTGATCCGGTCGACGTAGGTCGCAGCGGAACGTTTCTTCCCCCAGGCGACGAGCTCCGGCTCCTTCGCCAGGTTGGAGCCGTAGAAGTCGTCGAACGTCTGCCGCAGTTCCGCGCTCTGGCGGCCCGTCACCACGCTCGCCCCGTCCAGCAGGGCCGCGGCCTGGAGGTGCTGGGTGCGCCCGGAGTAGATGGAGCCGATCAGGTCGGCCCAGCCGCTGAGTGAGGCGACCGCCCTGACCCGCTTGTCGTGCGCGGCGGTGAGCAGGCTGATGCCCGCGCCGTAGGAGACGCCCGCCATGCCGATGTGCCCGGCGTCCGCGGGGGTGTGGGCGAGCGCCCAGTCGATGACCTTCGACGCGTCGGCGACGTCGGGAGGGCCCGCCACTTCTATCTCGCCGCCCGACTGCCAGAAGCCGCGCACGTTGTAGGTGACGACGACGTACCCGGAATCGGCGAGCTTCTGTGCCTGGGCCAGGTACTCGACCTGGGGCAGACCCCAGCTCGTGGGCATGACGAGCAGCGGGTAGCGGTCGGTGCCGCGGGCTCCGGCCGGGGTGACGACGTTGGCCTTGAGGACGGTGCCGCCGTCGCCGGCGATGTCGACGAAGCGGACCGGGTTCGGGGCCGCCTGCGCGGTGGGGGCGAACCCGAGGACGGTGCCGGCGACCAGGGCCGCCGAGACGGTACCCACAGTGGTGGTGCGCAGAGCCTTGCGGTGGTGTCCCACGGGTCACTCCTCACTCGTGTCAGTGCAAAGTGACCGAACGGTAACCGCGGCCTCTTACCAGAGGTAACCCGTCGGTAAGTTACGTGCGAGTAACGATTGTTGAGCCGTGGAGGAGTCTAGGAGGCGCGGTGTGTGTTGCGTGGAACCGGCGTCGCCGCAGCGGGCGGTGCGGTCTGCGCCGCGCGCGTCACGTCCTCCACCAGTTCGACGACGTCCGGACCGTACGCCTGCGAGTTGATCACCTTGAGCAGCAGGACGAACGAGCCGGTGCCGTACTTGCGGCTCAGACGCTCGTGGTTGCGGGCGAGGTAACGGGTGGTGGCCTGGTTGGTGATCGACGTCTGGCCGCAGAAGAGGAAGACGGGACGGGTGTTCCGGCTCCGGTCCGCGGTGAGCCGGGCGAGCAGCGCGTACTCCTCCTTGCCGTGGTCCACGCGGTAGCGCTCGGTCCCGACCTGGAACGCGCCCCGGTCCGGGCCCGGTTCGGAGTCGACGTTCACCCGCACACCCGGCAGCAGGGAATCCAGGTGGGCCGCCATCCGCCGGTTGGACGCCGGCCCGCCCACGCAGAACTCGGTGCGCTCCCCGAAACCCTGGCGTGCCGTGTCGTGCGGAAGTATCTGCGCGTGGGCGTTGCAGTCCTTGATCAGCGCGGCGAGTTCGAGCAGCGCGAACACGTCGAAGCGCATCACCGCGAACTCCGGTCCGGCCGCGCCGCGGTTGACCACCAGCAGGGACTCGGAGTTGTCCGGGAGCCCGAAGAACTGCTGCTTCCGGCGCAGCCTGCGCTTCCACAGGTAGGTGCGGGCCACCCAGCCGAGCGCGGCACTGATGCCCGCCGCGACCACCCCTAGAACGATGTTGCGCACGTCGTCATTCATGGGCGCGCATGCTAGCGGGCCCGACGCACCGGTGTTCGACGCCTGCCTGACGCGACCATGGCGATGAATTAAGCTGCGCGGACGGCCTTTGACTGGAGGTGCGGATGCGTCGCCCTGTCGCACGGAATCTGACGGTCCTGGCGGTTTCGGCCGCCGTGGTGGTGTCGGTGGGAGCGGCGGCGCCGCCATCCGCCGCGCCGGACACCGGCGGTGGGAAAACCCCGCTCGCCGTCGGCTACGGCGGCGCCGTCTCGAGTGTCGACCCGGACGCCTCCGCCGCCGGGATCGAGGTCCTGAAGAAGGGCGGCAACGCCGTCGACGCCGCCGTCGCCACGGCCGCCGCGCTCGGCGTCACCGAGCCCTACTCCGCCGGCATCGGCGGAGGCGGCTACTTCGTGTACTACGACGCCAAGTCCCGCACCGTACGCACCATCGACGGCCGCGAGACCGCGCCGCTGAGCGCCGACAAGAACCTCTTCGTCGAGAACGGCAAGCCCCTCGCCTTCGCCGACGCCGTCAGCAGCGGCCTGAGCGTCGGCACCCCGGGGACGCCCGCCACCTGGCAGACCGCACTCGACCAGTGGGGCAGCAAGCGGCTCGCGAGCGTCCTGAAGCCGGCCGAGCGGCTGGCGCGGGACGGTTTCACCGTCGACGAGACGTTCCGCTCGCAGACGGCGTCCAACGAGACCCGCTTCCGCTACTTCCCGGACACCGCCGAGCTGTTCCTGCCGGGCGGACAGCTTCCCGTCGTCGGCTCCACCTTCAAGAATCCCGATCTCGCCCGCACCTACGCGGAGTTGGGACACAAGGGCGTCGACGCGCTCTACCGCGGCCGCCTCGGCCGGGACATCGTCGACACGGTCAACAAGCCGCCGGTCGATCCCGGCTCGGGCTGGAACGCCCGCCCCGGCGACCTGACCGCGAAGGACCTGGCCACCTACCGCACCAGGCTCCAGGCGCCCACCAGGACCTCCTACCGGGGGCTCGGCGTCTACTCCATGGCGCCGTCCTCCTCCGGGGGCACGACGGTCGGTGAGGCGCTCAACATCCTGGAGCGGACCGACCTGTCCAAGGCGAGCAAGGCGAAGTACCTGCACCGCTTCATCGAGGCGAGCCGGATCGCGTTCGCGGACCGGGGGCGCTGGGTGGGGGACCCCGCCTTCGAGGACGTGCCCACGAAGGAACTGCTGTCGCAGCGGTTCGCCGACTCGCGCGAGTGCCTCATCAAGGACGACGCGGTGCTCACGAGTCCCGTGGCGCCGGGGGACCCGCGCAACCCCGCACGCTGCGGCTCGGGGGGCAAGGCGGCTCCCACGACGTACGAGGGTGACAGCACCACGCACCTGACGGTGGCCGACAAGTGGGGCAACGTCGTCGCCTACACCCTCACCATCGAGCAGACCGGCGGCAGCGGGATCACCGTCCCCGGGCGGGGCTTCATCCTCAACAACGAGTTGACGGACTTCTCCTTCACCCCGGCGAACCCGGCCGTGCACGACCCGAACCTGCCGGGGCCCGGCAAGCGGCCGCGGTCGTCCATCTCGCCGACGATCGTGCTCGACCGGCACGACCGGCCCGTGGTGGCGCTGGGGTCGCCGGGTGGCGCGACGATCATCACGACCGTTCTGCAGACGCTCACCGGGTTCGTCGACCGGGGGCTGCCGCTGGTCGACGCGATCGCGGCGCCCCGGGCCAGTCAGCGGAACGCCGCGCAGACCGAGCTGGAGCCCGGGCTGTACGACAACGCCGAGTTGAGGAAGCAGCTTGAGGCGATCGGGCACTCCTTCAAGGTCAATCCGGAGATCGGTGCGGCCACGGGTGTTCAGCGGCTGCCGGGCGGTAAGTGGCTGGCAGCCGCGGAGACCGTGCGGCGGGGTGGCGGGTCGGCGATGGTGGTGCGGCCTGTGCGCTGACGCCGTGTGCGGGGGCGTGGGGGCTGGTCGCGCACACGCGGCGGAGCCGCAGATCGCCACAGCCCCGCGCCCCTAACGGGGCGCTGCGGGACTCTGCGTCCGGAACATGAGTTTCCCGTCCTCCACGTCCACCGTCACCCCGGCGCCCTCATCGACCCGGCCGTCCAGCAACAGGCGTGACAGTTCGTTGTCCACCTCGCGCTGGATCGTGCGGCGCAGCGGGCGGGCGCCGTACTCCGGCTGGTAGCCGCGGTCGGCCAGCCATTCCACGGCCCGGTCGGTGAAGGTCACCGTGACGCCCTTGTCCTGCACCAGGGACCGGGTGCGGTCCAGCAGGAGGTCGGTGATCCGGCGCAGCTGCTCCGTGGTCAGCTGGCGGAAGACCACGATCTCGTCGATGCGGTTGAGGAACTCCGGGCGGAAGTGCTCGCGCAGCGGGCGCAGGATCTGCTCGCGGCGGGCCTCCTCGTCCGCGTCGGCGCCGCCCGCCGCGAAGCCCGTCGTGGCACCCCGGCGGGTGATCGCCTCGGAGCCGAGGTTGCTCGTCATCACGATGACCGTGTTGCTGAAGTCCACCGTGCGGCCCTGGGAGTCGGTCAGCCGGCCGTCGTCGAGGACCTGGAGCAGGATGTTGAAGACGTCCGGGTGGGCCTTCTCCACCTCGTCCAGCAGGAGCAGCGAGTACGGGTGACGGCGCACGACCTCGGTGAGCTGGCCCGCCTCCTCGTGGCCGACGTAGCCGGGCGGGGCGCCGACCAGCCGGCTGACGGTGTGGCGCTCCTGGTACTCGCTCATGTCGAGCCGGACCATGCGGTCCTCGCTGCCGAACAGTGACTCGGCGAGCGCCCGGGCCAGTTCGGTCTTGCCCACGCCCGTCGGGCCGAGGAACAGGAAGCTGCCGATCGGACGGTCGGGGGCCGCGAGCCCGGCGCGGGAGCGCAGCACGGCGTCCGAGACGACCCGCACGGCCTCGTCCTGGCCGATCACCCGCTGATGCAGATGTTCCTCCAGGCCCAGCAGGCGGTCCTTCTCCTCCTGGGTGAGGCTGCTGACCGGGATGCCGGTCTGCCGGGACACCACCTCGGCGATCGACTCGGCCCCGACCACCAGGTCCTGGCCCTCGTCGACCTCGCTGTCGCCTCCGGCCTCGGTGATCCGCTGCTTCACGTCCACGATGCGGTCACGCAACTGGGTGGCCTGCTCGTACTGTTCGTCCGCGACGGCCTGGTCCTTGTCCCGGGTCAGCTGCTCCAGCTCCCGCTCCAGGGCCCGTACGTCCGTGCCCTTGGTCCGCGCCCGCAGCCGCACCCGGGCACCGGCCTGGTCGATCAGGTCGATCGCCTTGTCGGGCAGGCGGCGGTCCGAGAGGTAGCGGTCCGACAGCTCCACGGCGCTCACCAGCGCCTCGTCGGTGTAGCGGACCTGGTGGTGGGCCTCATAGCGGTCCTGGAGACCGCGCAGGATCTCGATCGCGTCCGACGCCGTGGGCTCGGGCACCATGATCGGCTGGAAACGGCGGGCCAGCGCCGCGTCCTTCTCGATGCGGCGGTACTCCTCCAGCGTGGTGGCGCCCACGATGTGCAACTCACCCCGGGCGAGGGCCGGCTTGAGGATGTTGCCGGCGTCCAGCGAGCTGCCGTCGCCGCCACCGGAACCTGCGCCCACCACCGTGTGCAGCTCGTCGATGAAGATGATCAGCTGGTCGGAGTGGGCGCGGATCTCGCCCACGATGTTGTTCATGCGCTCCTCGAAGTCACCCCGGTAGCGGGTCCCCGCGACGACGCCCGTGAGGTCCAGGGCGACCACGCGGCGCCCGATCAGCACGTCGGGCACGTCCGCCTCGGAGATGCGCTGCGCCAGCCCCTCCACGATGGCCGTCTTGCCGACGCCCGCGTCACCGATCAGCACCGGGTTGTTCTTGCCGCGCCGGGAGAGGACCTCGACGGTCTGCTCGATCTCCTGGTCCCGGCCGATCACCGGGTCGATGCGGCCGTGGCGGGCCAGCTCGGTGAGGTCGCGGCCGTACTTGTCGAGGGTCGGCGTGTTCGTGGCGCGCGGACGCTCGGACGGCGGGGCCTCCGGCGCCTCGGGTGGCTCCGAGGGGGCGAAACGGGCCGCGTTGAGGATGTGCCCGGCAGCGGAGTCGGGGTTGGAGGCCAGGGCGCTCAGGACGTGCTCCGGGCCGATGTAGCCGTAACCGCGGGCCCGTGCCATGTCGTGCGCGTCCAGCAGCGCCCGCTTGGCGGCCGGGGTGAGGGACAGGGCGGTCGGCGGCGGGGCGTCGTCCGGGGTGTGCTGGGCCGGGCCCGACCGGTCGTCGATCTGCGACGCGAGCGAGTCGGGGTTCGCACCGGCCTTGGTGAGCAGGGTCCGGGTGGGCTCCGTGGCGAGTGCCGCCCGCAGCAGATGCTGGGTGTCGAGGTCCCGGCTGCCGTGCTCGGCGGCGTACTGGGCGGCGCCGCGGACGAGCTCCCGGGCCGGCTGGCTCAGCAGCCGGCCGAGATCGATCTGCCGGGGACCGGGACGCGGTCCGCCGAAGAAGCGTGCGAGGAATTCTCCGAAGGGATCCGAGCCGTAGCCCTCCGGGCTGGTGAAGCCGCTGCTCATGGGCCTTCCGTTCCCGGCGTCCCCGGCGCGCGGGCGGGGGACGCCCTCGCTGGTCGACGTGCCGGGGTCGGGTAACCCGGGTGGCAGCCGGTTACACCTGGGGCGCGCTCGTAGAACACCTTCGCACGATCGTCGACGAGGGGCACCTTCGGGGCGTATCGGGACTAACGGGGCGGGCCCGGGGCGCGGGTCTAGCGGGCCGTGAGGATCCTCGGCCCGGATTCCGTGATCGCCACCGTGTGCTCGGCGTGGGCCGCGCGGGAGCCGTCGTTCGTCCGTAGGGTCCAGCCGTCGGGCGCCGCGTGGAAGTCGTCCGTGCCGCCCGCGATGACCATGGGTTCGATGGCCAGCACCATGCCGTGCCGCAGCCGCATGCCGCGCCCCGGGCGGCCCTCGTTCGGCACCCCGGGGTCCTCGTGCATCCGGCGGCCGATGCCGTGGCCCCCGAAGCCGTCCGGAATGCCGTAGCCGGCGCCCCGGCACACCGTGCCGATCGCGTGGGCGATGTCGCCGATGCGGTTGCCGACGACGGCCGCCCCGATTCCGGCCGCGAGGGCCCGCTCGGCGGTCTCGATCAGGCGGAGGTCCGCCGCGTGCGGGGTGCCGACGACGAAGCTGAGCGCCGAGTCACCGACCCAGCCGCTCAGTTCGGCGCCGAAGTCGATGGAGACGAGGTCGCCGTCACGCAGGCGGTAGCGGCCCGGGATGCCGTGCACGATCGCGTCGTTGACCGAGACGCACAGGACGGCGGGAAAGGGGGTCGGTGCGAAGGAGGGGTGGTACCCGAGGAAGGGCGAGCTCGCGCCCGCCTCGCGCAGGACGCCGTGCGCCACCTCGTCCAGTTCCAGCAGGGGGACGCCCACGCCGGCGGCCTTCTGTACGGCCGTCAGGGCACGGGCGACGACCTGGCCCGCTTCGTACATCGCGTCGATAGAAGTGTCTGTCTTCAGCTCCACCATGCCAATTACTATACCGGTATTAGAATGGGGGCATGGTGCGCACCCCTCTCACCCCCGAAGAGCGCGAACGCGGCGAGCGGCTCGGCCGGCTGCTGCGTGAGGCGCGTGGCGGCCGGAGCATGACGGAGATCGCGGCGAGCGCGGGCATCTCCGCGGAGACCCTGCGGAAGATCGAGACCGGGCGGGCCCCGACCCCGGCCTTCTTCACGGTGGCCGCGCTGGCCGGGGTCCTCGGGCTGTCCATGGACGACCTGGCCGGGCAGTGCACGCCGGTGCCCGTCTGAGGCTCTTGCGCCACGCGTGAAAACTCCCCGTAGCACTCCGGTAACACGACTGGTGTTGCCTACGGGCAAACAAGCTCCGGTCTCACGGGAGTTGAGCGATGGCGGCGGATCAACTCCCGGCTGAAGTCGGGGAGTTCGCGACCTACCTGGACGGTCTGCTGGCACGCCTCGACCCCTCCGGCGGCTGGTGCGCCGTGTTCTGGCGGCGCGACCCGGAGGGGATGCGGGCCTGCCTCGACGGGCGGGAGATGCCGCCCTGGGACGTGGTCGAGGCGCTGCTGCAGGACCTCGCCGGGCAGTACGGCCCGGGGGGAGCCGGCCTGGAGACGCACCGAGCCCGCGCCCTGCACGCCACCGCGCTCGCCGCGTACGACACCCTGCCCGGGGGCCGCGACGCCCTCGGTGACCGCCTCGACGTCATGCTCCGCGAACAGAGGTACGCCGCCGAACGCCAGGCCGCCCTCGCCCGCCGCCTGGCCTCGGCCACGACCCGCGAACAGGCGGACGCCTTGCGCGTGGACCTGGCCTGGGCCCGGGACGATCACGAGCGGGCCGGTGCGCGGTGTGCGGAACTCCGGGCGCGGATGGCCTACGTGGACGGGCGTGAGCGGGGTGCGCCCCCGGCGGCGTGGGGCACCGCCGAGAGAACACAGGGCGGCGGGGCGGCATCGTCGTCCCCTGATGACCCGCCCGGCCCCGCAAGACCCTCGGCCGCGATCGATGCCGCCGGCCGGCAAGACACCTGGCAGGCCACCCGGAGCGACACCGGGCGCGACACCCGCCAGGCCACCAGAAGCGACACCCGCCAGGACATTCGAAGCGGCACCAACCACGACGCCCGAAGCGACGCCCGGCACGACACGCGCCAGGACCCCCGAAGCGACACCGGGCACGTCACCCGGTACGGCACGGCCGCCCCCGAACCCCCGGCTCCTCGACCCGCCACCGTCCCCAAGCAGCGCAAGCGCCGTCGGGGCGGCGCCCGCTTCGCCGGGATGGCGGATGAGGAAGCCGCAGCCGCACCCGTCGTCGTGCCGCCTTCAGCCGAGCCTCTCCTGCCCACCCTGCCCGCGCCCGCCCCCACGACCACCGGCCGCACCCTGCGCGGCGCGCGCTTCGCCGGGGCCGCCGAGGAGGCGGCGGCGGAGCACCCGGTGCGGGAGGGCGGCGCGGTCGGGGCCGACGACCGGGCCGAGGCCGCAAGGACCGTGGAGGCGCTGGCAAGGTTGCGCGCAGAGGGGCGCAGTGGGGAGGCACACGCGCTGCTGGCCGAGGTCGCCTCGTGGGAGCCCGGCCGGTTTCCGCTGCTCGCGGAGCGGCTGCACCTCGCCGGGCTGGACGCAGACTGGCAGACCCTGCTGTGGGAGGCAGCCTCGCTGCCCGCCGGACGGCTGGTCGCCGCCGCCGACGCGCTGGTCGAGGCCGGACGGGCGGCTGACGGCCGGCAGATGCTGCGGCAGGGGGTCGCACGGCCGCCGGCCGATCTCGGCCGGGCGGTCCTCGGCCTGGTCGCCGAGGGGCGTCACCGCGAGGTGCGCGTCCTGCTCGACGCGTATGTCAGGGCCCGCACCCCCGAGGAGGCCGCCCGCAGCGCCGAGCCCGATCCGCAGCGCCTCGTGCCGCTCCTGCTGGGGGCCGCCCAGGGCGTGTCGGACGAGCGCCGCTGGGATCTCGTGCACGCCCTGCGGGTCGCCGGATTACCCGCCTGACCGGCGACGTCGCGCCCCGGGCGACTCACCCACAGGAGTGCGAATCGCGCAATGCCCCGCGGGTTGGCGACGATGGTCTTGGCAACCCCGTGCCAGAGGCTTACGTTCGTGGCTCTACGGCCCGCTTCTACGGGCGTAGAGGCGCAGACGTCGCGTCGAAGGAGCAGCTCATGGCCAACGTCGTACGTGCCGCCCTGGTCCAGGCCACCTGGACCGGCGACACCGAGTCCATGGTGGCGAAACACGAGGAGCACGCCCGAGAGGCGGCCCGCCGGGGCGCGAAGATCATCGGATTCCAGGAGGTCTTCAACAGCCCCTACTTCTGTCAGGTAGAGGAGCCGGAACACTACCGCTGGGCCGAGCCCGTCCCCGACGGGCCGACCGTACGGCGGATGCGGGCGCTCGCCCGCGAGACCGGCATGGTGATCGTCGCGCCGGTGTTCGAGGCGGAGCAGCCCGGCTTCTACTACAACACCGCGGCCGTGATCGACGCCGACGGCACCTACCTCGGCAAGTACCGCAAGCACCACATCCCGCAGCTCAAGGGCTTCCGCGAGAAGTTCTACTTCAAGCCCGGGAACCTCGGCTGGCCCGTCTTCGACACGGAGGTCGGCAGGGTCGGCGTGTACATCTGCTACGACCGCCACTTCCCGGAGGGCTGGCGGCAGCTCGGCCTCGCCGGAGCCCAGCTCGTCTACAACCCCTCCGCGACCCACCGGAGCCTGTCCTCCCACCTGTGGCGGCTGGAGCAGCCCGCGGCGGCCGTCGCCAACGGGTACTACATCGCCGCGATCAACCGCGTCGGTCAGGAGGAGTACGGCGACAACGACTTCTACGGCACGAGCTACTTCGTCGACCCGCGCGGGCAGTTCGTCGGGGACGTCGCCAGCGACAGCAAGGAGGAGCTCGTGGTCCGGGACATCGACCTCGACCTCATCGAAGAGGTGCGGCAGACGTGGGCCTTCTACCGCGACCGCCGCCCCGACGCCTACGAAGGGCTGGTGCAGCCGTGACCAACGACCTCCTGGGCCGCCACCGGGCCGTCCTCCCCGACTGGCTCGCCCTCTACTACGAGGAGCCCCTCGAGATCACCCACGGCGAGGGCCGCCACGTCTGGGACGCCCAGGGCAACCGGTACCTCGACTTCTTCGGCGGCATCCTCACCACCATGACGGCGCACGCGCTGCCCGAGGTGACCAAGGCGGTGAGCGAGCAGGCCGGGCGGATCATCCACTCCTCGACCCTCTACCTCAACCGCCCGATGGTCGAACTCGCTGAGCGCATCGCCCAGTTGAGCGCCATCCCGGACGCCCGCGTCTTCTTCACCACGTCCGGCACCGAGGCCAACGACACCGCCCTGCTGCTGGCCACCGCCTACCGGCGCAGCAACACGATCCTGGCCATGCGCAACAGCTACCACGGGCGCTCCTTCAGCGCCGTCGGCATCACCGGCAACAGCGGCTGGTCCCCGACGTCGCTCTCCCCGCTCCAGACGCTGTACGTCCACGGCGGCGTGCGCACCCGTGGCCCGTTCGCCTCCCTCAGCGACGACGCCTACATCGCGGCCTGCGTCGACGACCTCAAGGACCTGCTCGGCCACACCCGCGCGCCGGCCGCGCTGATCGCCGAACCCGTCCAGGGCGTCGGCGGCTTCACGGCCCCGCCGGACGGTCTCTACGCCGCCTTCCGCGAGGTGCTGCACGAGCGCGGCATCCTGTGGATCGCCGACGAGGTGCAGACCGGCTGGGGCCGCACCGGCGAGCACTTCTGGGGCTGGCAGGCCCACGGCCAGAGCGGACCGCCCGACATCATGACCTTCGCCAAGGGCATCGGCAACGGCATGTCCATCGGCGGGGTCGTCGCCCGCGCCGAGATCATGAACTGCCTCGACTCCAACAGCATCTCCACCTTCGGCGGCACCCAGATCACCATGGCGGCGGGCCTCGCCAACCTCAACTACCTCCTGGAACACGACCTCCAGGGCAACGCCCGGCGCGTCGGCGGACTGCTCATCGAGCGGCTGCGCGCCGTCGCCGCACACGTCCCGGCCGTGCGGGAGGTACGCGGCCGCGGGCTGATGATCGGCATCGAGATCACGAAACCGGGGACCGACGAGGCCGATCCGCGGACCGCCGCGGCCGTGCTGGAGGCGGCCCGCGAGGGCGGCCTGCTGATCGGCAAGGGCGGCGGGCACAACACCAGTGCGCTGCGCGTCGCCCCGCCGCTGTCCCTCAACGTCGCGGAGGCCGAGGAGGGCGCCGCGATCCTCGAAAACGCTCTGCGGAGCATCCCGTAGCAGTGCACTGAGCAAGGGACCCGCCATGACCATCACCCTGGATTCCCTGGAGCCCGCCCTGTCGGTGCGGCAGGTCCTCGCCCTGGAGCGGGTACTCGCCGGGGAGCCCGAGGTGGTGGCCGGCGCGGGACACCTCGACCGGCCCGTGCGCTGGGTGCACGTCGCCGAGGCCGCAGACGTCGGCGTGATGCTCAGCGGCGGCGAGATGGTCCTCACCACCGGCGTGCTGCTCGCCGGCGACGAGGACAAACAAGCCGAGTACGTCCGCTCCCTGCACCGCGCCGAAGCCGCCGCCGTCGTCCTCGGACTCGGCCGCGCCTTTCCCGCGGCGCCGGACGTGATGCGCAGGGCGGCCGAACGCTGCGGGCTGCCGATGGTCGTCCTGCACCGGCCCTTCCCCTTCGCCGACCTGACCGAGGAGGTCCAGTCGCGGCTCGTGCGGCGCAAGTTCGCCGCCGTCAGCCTCTCCGAGGCCGTCCGCACCGAACTCACCGCCCTCATCACCGCCGGCGCACCCCTGCAGCGCCTGCTCGACGAGGTCGCCCGGCACAGCGGCTGCCCGGTCGTCGTCACCAACCTCGCCCACCGCGTCCTCGGCACGGCGGGGGAGCGGCCCGCGGTGGACGACGTGCTGCGCGACTGGGAGCGCATCGCGCGGCAGGCCGGAGGCACCGAGGGCGACGGCTGGATCCGCGCCGAACTGGGCGGACGCGGGGAGCGGTGGGGCCGGGTCGTGCTGTGCGGCTACCGCGGCGACACCGCCACCGGACGGCTGCTGGCCGACCGCGCCGCCGAGGCCCTCGTCCTGCACCGCATGCTCGGCGGCGGCGCCGCGTGCTCCTGGGAGGAGCAGTCCGCGCAGGGCCTGCTGACCGACCTGGTCAGCGGCGTCGTACCGGCACGGCAACTGCTGCCGCGGGCCCGGGCGGCCGGTCTGCCCGTCAACCGGCGCACCTTCGTGCCCCTGGTCGTCCGCGACGGCGATCCCGCCCGGCTCGAACGCCTCCTGCGGCTGCTCGGCCTGCCCGGACTGGTCGCCGAACTCGCCGACGGGGCCACCGCCGTGCTGCTGAGCGTCCCCCGGGACCAGGACGCGGGCGCTCTCGCCGCGCACTTCGCGACCCGGCTGCGCACCGAGTCCGGCCCGGACCACACCGTCGTCGCCGCGGCCGAACCCCGCGCCGCCTGGGACGACGTGCCCACCGGACTGCGCGAGGCGCAGCACGTGTCGGACGCCGTGGCCGACTCCTGCGCCGTCCTCGACCTCCCCCCGGTGGTGCGCTTGAAGGACGTCCACCTGCGGGGCCTGATCCGGCTGCTGCGCGACGACCCGCACGTGCAGTCCTTCGCGGAGCGGGAACTGGACGGGCTGCTGGGCGAGAGCGACGAGGACCTGCTGTCGGTCCTGCGCACCTATCTGGCCACCGGCCGCAACAAGTCCCGCACGGCGCAGCTCCACCACGTCTCCCGGCCCGCCCTCTACCGCCGCCTGGAGTCCATACAGGTCCGCCTGGGGGTGGACCTCGACGACTTCGAGCAGGCCGCCTCGGTGCACATCGCACTCCTCGCGCACGACGCGCAACAACAGTGAAACACGCAACCACCTGGGAAAACGGCGGTGAAACATGGGTCCGCACCAGAGTGACACGGTGACACGCCGCACCCCCTCGGACGTGACACGGTGCAACTCAAAGACGACCACGCGACTTCCTAGGCTCACGGCACACCGAGCGACCGGAGGTCCCGATGAGCCAAGTGATCCGTGCCGCCGTCTTCCAGACCGCCTGGACGGGCGACAAGGAATCGATGATCCAGGTCCACGAGCAGGCGGTCCGCGACGCGGCCGCTCAGGGCGCTCAAGTCCTCTGCTTCCAGGAGCTGTTCTACGGTCCGTACTTCTGCCAGGTCCAGGACCCGGCCTTCTACGAGTACGCCGAGCAGATCCCCGAGGGCCCCATCGTCCGGCGCTTCCAGGCCCTGGCGAAGGAACACGGCATCGTCCTGGTGCTGCCGATGTACGAGGAGGAGCAGCCCGGCGTCCTCTACAACACCGCCGCCGTGATCGACGCGGACGGCTCCTACCTCGGCAAGTACCGCAAGACGCACATCCCCCAGGTCAGGGGCTTCTGGGAGAAGTTCTACTTCCGCCCGGGCAACAGCGGCTGGCCCGTCTTCGACACGAAGGCCGGCCGCGTCGGCGTGTACATCTGCTACGACCGCCACTTCCCGGAGGGCTGGCGGGCACTGGGCCTCGCGGGTGCCGAGATCGTCTTCAACCCCTCGGCCACCTCCCGCGGCCTGTCCGGCTACCTCTGGCAGCTGGAGCAGCCGGCGGCGGCCGTGGCCAACGAGTACTTCGTCGGCGCGATCAACCGGGTCGGTGTCGAGGAGTACGGCGACAACGACTTCTACGGCACGTCGTACTTCGTGGACCCCGAGGCCCAGTTCGTCGGCGAGGTGGCCAGCGACAAGGAGCCCGAACTGGTGGTGAGGGACCTGGACATGGCCAAACTCCGCGAGGTCCGCGACCGCTGGCAGTTCTACAGGGACCGGGCGCCGGGGGCGTACGGGCCACTGACAGCACCCTGAGAAACCTAGGGGCGCGGGGAACTGCGCGACCAGCCACGAACAACCGCCACGTGCACACCGTGAGGAGCGACCGATGACCCGTACAGTCATTCGCGGCGGCCTGGTGATCACCGCCTCCGACGAGATCCACGCCGACGTCCTGATCGAGGACGGCCGAATCGCCGCCCTCGCGACCTCCCACACCCCCACCGCAGAGGCCTTCACCGCCGACCGCACCATCGACGCCACCGGAAAGTACGTCATCCCCGGCGGCGTCGACGCCCACACCCACATGGAGCTGCCCTTCGGCGGCACCTTCGCCTCCGACACCTTCGAGACCGGCACCCGCGCCGCCGCCTGGGGCGGCACCACGACGATCATCGACTTCGCCGTGCAGAGCGTCGGACACAGCCTGCGCGAGGGGCTCGACGCCTGGCACGCCAAGGCCGACGGCAACTGCGCGATCGACTACGGCTTCCACATGATCGTCTCCGACGTCAACGAGCACACCCTCAAGGAGATGGACCATCTGGTCGAGGAGGGCATCACCTCCTTCAAGCAGTTCATGGCCTACCCGGGCGTCTTCTACAGCGACGACGGCCAGATCCTGCGCGCCATGCAGCGCTCCGCCGAGAACGGCGGCCTGATCATGATGCACGCCGAGAACGGCATCGCGATCGACGTGCTGGTGGAGCAGGCCCTGACCCGCGGGGAGACCGACCCCCGCTACCACGGGGAGGTCCGCAAGGCGCTCCTCGAAGCGGAGGCCACCCACCGCGCCATCAAACTCGCACAGGTGGCCGGCGCCCCCCTCTACGTCGTGCACGTCTCCGCGACGGAGGCCGTCGCCGAGCTGGCCCGGGCCCGCGACGAGGGGCTGAACGTCTTCGGCGAGACCTGCCCGCAGTACCTGTTCCTGTCCACCGACAACCTCGCCGAGCCGGACTTCGAGGGCGCCAAGTACGTGTGCAGCACCCCGCTCAGGCCGAAGGAGCACCAGGCCGCACTGTGGCGGGGCCTGCGCACCAACGACCTCCAGGTCGTCTCCACCGACCACTGCCCCTTCTGCTTCACGGGCCAGAAGGACCTCGGCCGCGGCGACTTCTCCAAGATCCCCAACGGCCTGCCGGGCGTGGAGAACCGTATGGACCTCCTCCACCAGGCGGTCGTCGACGGGCACATCTCGCGCCGCCGCTGGATCGAGATCGCCTGCGCGACCCCGGCCCGGATGTTCGGCCTGTACCCGAAGAAGGGCACCATCGCGCCGGGCGCCGACGCCGACGTCGTCATCTACGACCCGCACGCCGAGCAGGTCATGTCGGCCGAGACGCACCACATGAACGTCGACTACTCGGCCTACGAGGGCAAACGCACCACCGGCCGGGTCGAGACGGTGCTCTCGCGCGGCGAACCCGTCATCACCGAGCGGGAGTACACCGGGCACGCCGGGCACGGTGTGTTCACCCCGCGTTCCACCTGTCAGTACCTCAACTAGGAGTGGCGCAGATGGACTTCGGACTCGTCCTGCAGACCGACCCGCCGGCCTCGCGGGTGATCAGCCTGATGAAACGCGCGGAACGGAACGGCTTCACGTACGGCTGGACCTTCGACTCCGCCGTGCTGTGGCAGGAACCGTTCGTGATCTACAGCCAGATCCTGGCCAACACCACGTCCCTGAAGGTCGGTCCGATGGTGACCAACCCGGGCACCCGCACCTGGGAGGTCACCGCCTCCACCTTCGCCACCCTCAACGACATGTTCGGCAACCGCACGGTCTGCGGCATCGGCCGCGGCGACTCCGCGATGCGGGTGGCCGGCCGCAAGCCCAACACCCTGGCCCGCATCAGCGAGGCCATGAAGGTCATCCGGGATCTCGCCGGCGGGCGGGAGGCCGACCTCGGCGGCGGCACCGTCGTCCGTTTCCCATGGATCAAGCCCAGCGCCGAACTGCCGGTGTGGATGGCCGCCTACGGCCCCAAGGCCCTGAAGATGACCGGCGAGGAGGCGGACGGGTTCATCCTCCAGCTGGCCGACCTCTATCTCACCGAGTACATGGTCAAGGCCGTGAAGGACGCGGCCGTCGCGGCCGGCCGGGACCCCGCCGCGGTGACCGTCTGCGTGGCCGCACCGGCGTACGTCACCGAGGACGACTCGCCCGAGGCACTCGCCCACGCCCGCGAGCAGTGCCGCTGGTTCGGCGGCATGGTCGGCAACCACGTCGCCGACCTCGTCTCCAAGTACGGCGAGCACTCCGCCGCCGTCCCCGACGAACTCACCGACTACATCAAGGCCCGCGAGGGCTACGACTACTCCCACCACGGGCGCGCCGACAACCCGGACACCCAGTTCGTGCCCGACGAGATCGTCGACCGGTTCTGCCTCATCGGCCCCGTCGAGAAGCACATCGAGAAACTTCGGGCGCTGCGCGCGCTCGGCGTGGACCAGTTCGCCGTCTACGACATGCACGACGCGCAGGAGGCCGTGATCGAGGCCTACGGCTCCCAGGTGATCCCGGCCGTCAACGGCTGACCTCCTCCCGCGCACCACCCCTGTGAACTCCCCCTTCCCAGCGGCTCGGGAAGGGGGCCCAGGACGCTCCCGAGCGCACCCCCCATCGGCTCACCGCACGGCCTTTCCCGTCCCACCTCCCCTGATTGGCCCGGCCCATGACCGATACCGCTCCCACTGCCCCACCGCCGACCGCCCAAGTCACCCTCGCCGACGGCCGGGTGGAGATCGCCCCGGGCGCCCCCGCCCCGACCGGCCCCTACGCCAACGAGGACCTGCTGCCGGTCCCGGTCGACAAGCGCACCTGGACCACGTACAACTTCTCCGCCCTGTGGGTCGGCATGGCCCACAACACGGCCTCCTGGACCCTCGCCTCCGGGCTCATCGCCGTCGGCATGGACTGGAAGCAGGCGGTGCTCACCATCGCCCTGGCCAACGTGATCGTGCTGATACCGATGCTGCTCACCGGGCACGCCGGGCCCAAGTACGGCATACCCTTCCCGGTCTTCGCCCGGGCCTCCTTCGGCATCCGCGGCGCCAACCTGCCCGCCGTCGTCAGGGCGCTGGTGGCCTGCGGCTGGTTCGGCATCCAGACCTGGATCGGCGGCGAGGCCATCTACTTCCTCGCCGGCAAGCTCATCGGCTCCGGCTGGACGGACGCCGCGAAGGCCGGCGGCTACGCCTGGACGATGTGGCTGTCCTTCGCGATCTTCTGGGCGCTCCAGGTCGTCATCATCTACCGGGGCATGGAGACGATCCGCCGCTTCGAGAACTGGGCGGCGCCCTTCGTGCTCGTCGGCGCGTTCGTGATGCTGTGGTGGATGAGTGACAAGGCGGGCGGCTTCGGCCCGCTGTTCGACCAGCCCTCCAAGCTCGGCTGGGGTGCCGACTTCTGGAAGCTGTTCGCCCCCGCCCTCATGGGCATGATCGGCTTCTGGTCGACGCTGTCGCTGAACATCCCCGACTTCACCCGCTACGGCAGGAGCCAGAAGGCGCAGACCCGGGGCCAGGCCCTCGGCCTGCCGACCACCATGACCCTCTTCGCCTTCCTGTCGGTGATGGTCACCTCCGGCTCCCAGGCCGTCTACGGAGAGGCCATCTGGGACCCGGTCCAGCTCGCCGCCAAGACCGACAACACGGTGGGCCTGCTCTTCGCCCTGGTCACCGTGCTGGTGGCGACGCTGTCCGTCAACGTCGCGGCCAACCTGGTCTCCCCGGCGTTCGACTTCTCCAACATCGCGCCCCGCCGCATCAGTTTCCGGGCCGGTGCCCTCGCCACCTGCGTCCTCGGCGTGCTGATCTTCCCCTGGAAGCTGTACTCCGACCCACAGGGCTACATCTTCACCTGGCTCGGCCTGGTCGGCGGCCTGCTCGGCACCGTCGCCGGCATCCTCATCGCCGACTACTGGATCCTGCGCCGCTCCCGGCTCGACCTCGCCGACCTGTACCGGCCCGGCGGCCGCTACTGGTACGAGGGCGGCTGGAACTGGCGGGCCGTCGTCGCCTTCGTGGCCGGCGGTGTCCTCGCCGTGGGCGGCGCGAGCTTCAAGCCGCTGATCGACGGCCGTCCCGTCCCGGCGCTGGCCGGTCTGGCCGACTACGGCTGGGCCGTGGGGCTGGGCACCTCGATGATTCTGTACCTGGCGCTGATGGCCACCCGGGGACGCCGCACCGACTGAGGAAGACCGGCGCGCTGGAGAGTGCTCAGTCCTTGTCGCTCTCCAGCGCGGCCACCGCTTCCTTCGCGGCCTTGATGGCGCCCTTGTTGATGGTGTCCGTGCTGGGCGCCTTCTTCGACTCGAAGTCACTGCCGTTGTAGGTGATCGTCACCAGCGCGTTGGAGGCGCGGGCGAACACCACGCCCTCGCGGGTCTCCTGCTTGTCCTCGGTGGTGAGGTTCACGACGGAGTACGCGCTGTCGCCCAGACCGGGCACCGCCCCGCCGCCGCTCTGCTTCCCGGTGTGCGCCTCGTACGACTTCTGCGCGGCCTCGTCCGACTCCATGACCTCGTAGGACACGTCGAGCCAGCGGTAGTCGTAGCCCTTGAGCGCGTTCCAGGAGCAGGTGCGGCGCAGCTTCGAGTCCGTGGACGGAATCTCCTTGCCGGCCGTCTTGGCGCCCGGTACCAGCGCCTCGAGGGTCTTCTTGGCGACGCTCTCGCACGGGGCGGGCGAGGCCGAGTACGTCTTCGGCACCGTCGACGTCGACGGGGCGGACTCCGAGCGGGTCTCGGTCTTCTCTTCGGCCGGCTTGTGCTCGGCGGCCTGCGGCGCGGCGAGCGGACCGGACGACAGCGCCCAGCCCACCGCGGCGAGCACCACCACCGGGGACAGGCGGGCGGTCAGGGCCAGGGGCAGAGGTAGGGAACGCACGGCGCCCTTCAGGTGGGGACGGACGGTGCGGAACGGGTCCGCACGGCGGACGGGACGACAGTGTCACATGCGTCCCTGTGCTGCGGAAGTGCCGCCTCCCCGACATGGTCCCCGGAACACCGTGCGTGTCGGCGCCGTCGCGCTGCGCCCGGCCCGACCTGCCCGCGTCGCCCGGGACAAGGCCGGACATGCCCCAACTTCCCGCGACAGGAAGGGACATTCACTCCTCGGTCGACGCCTGCAGCGCGTGGTCGAGGAAGCGCCGGGTGATCGGCGGCACGGCGCGCGAGCTCAGCCAGGCGATGCCGATGTCCCGGGCACCCCGTACGTCGGTGATCTCCAGGTAGCGGATCGGGGACTCGGGGGCCGCCGTGACGTCCGGCGACGACGGGATCAGGGACACCCCGAGACCGGCGGCGACCAGACCGCGCAGGGTCTCCACCTCCTCTCCCTCGAAGGCGATGAGCGGTGTGAAGCCGGCCTCGCGGCACAGCCCCGCGGTGATGTCACGCAGCCCGTATCCCTGCTTGAGCAGGATGAACCGCTCCTCGGCCACCTCGGCCAGGCGGATCCGGCGGCGCTTGGCCAGCCGGTGCCGGGACGGGACGGCCAGCCGCAGCGGCTCCACCAGCAGGCGCCGCCACGTGATGAGGGGGTGGCCGGGGTCGCTGCTGGTGATGACCAGATCCGCGGTCGTGTCCAGGAGGTGCCGGGTCAGGCCCATCTCGCCGTCCTGGTGCAGTTCGAACTGCGCCTGCGGGAAGGTCCGCCGGAAGTCGGTGACGAGCCGGGGGACCAGCCAGGTGCCCAGGGTGTGCAGGAAGGCGAGCGACACCACGCCCGAGTCGGGGTGGACCATCTCGGCCACGGCTCGCCGGCCCCGGTCGTAGTTGTCGAGCACCCCGTCGACGTACTCCTTGAACACCCGGCCCGCCGGGGTGAGGCGCAGCACGCGCCCGACGCGCTGGAGGAGCTCCGCGCCGACCTCGTCCTCCAGCCGGGCCAGGGCCCGGGACAGGGCGGGCTGGGTGATGCCGGCGTCCGTCGCGGCATCGGTCACCGTCGTCCCCTCCGCGACGGACTGGAACGAACGCAGCACCTGGAGATCCATGGTGCCATTCTTCCCCGTCATGGGTCGCGGATGACCCAGGCGACGACAGCATGGACAGCCCCGGAGCGGGCGAGAGGGGACGGCGACCACGAGCCGATGCCCGAGTTCGTTACCGGACCGGCCTCGCCGTACCCGCGACCACGCCTGCCGTCACCTCGTCACAGAGCTGTTCGGCCGCTGTGATCGCGCTCTCCCAGTCGGGCAGCGGCCGCCCGCGGCGGGCTGGTTCGCGCCGGGCGTGGGCGACCGTGCGGCGCGCCTCGGCCAGTTGGTGGTACGCGGTACGGCGCAGCGACTGCCGCTGGACCGGGCCCGCTTCCGCCGCGGCGTCGCGGTAGCGCCGTGCGGCGGCGACGGCGGCCTCGGTCTGTGCCTCGGCGCGGTGGGCGGCGGAGTCCGGCCACACCGCGAAGTGCGCGACGAGTACCAGCGCGGACGCCAGCGCCGTGTCCACCACCCGCGTGCCGTACAAAGGACGGTGGTCGCCCAACAGGTCGAGCAGCACGAACACGACGGCGGTCAGACCCAGTGTGGCGAGCGCGTAGTGGTGCCGCACGCCGATGGCCATGAGCGCGCCGAACACCGCCACGACGCCCACCACGGCGTAGGTGCCGGTGGCCGCCGCGGACACCGCCCCGATGGCGGCCACCCCGACGATCGTGCCGACGCACCGGTGCACTGCCCGTGGGAACAGCGGCCCGAAGTCGGGCTTGTAGACGAAGGCGACCGTCATGGGCAGCCAGTAACCGCGAGGGCGGTGCAGCACCTCCGCCAGCACATGGGCGGCGAGCACGCACCCGGCCAGCAGCAGGGCGTACCGCACGCGCGCCGCCCGTCCGGGTCCGTCGTGCGCCGGCAGACGCAACTCCAGGTCCGCCCCGTCCGGTTCACCGTCCACGGCGGTGACCAGGTCGGCCAGGGCGCGGCTGCCCGGCGAGCCGGTCACCGGTGCGGGCGTCGCCGCACGCTCCTCCGGGGCCGAGAGGCGGCCCGGCAGCAGACGTCCGGCCAGGTGCCGCGGTACACCGGTCAGGGCGGGCGGCAGCGCACGGCCCTCCCACACCACCGCCGTCACGGCCTCGCCCAGCCGCACGGCGTAGTGGAACGCCCGGACCAGGTCACCGGCTTCGTCCCGCCGGCGCGGCCCACGCGGGGAGAGGTGGGGGGCCATCACCTGGTGGGCGTGGTTCAGGGCCAGCGTCATCCGCAGGCGTGCCTCCTCGGCGGCGTCGGTGCCCGCCGCGGCCAGGGCCTCGCCCGCGCTCCGGTACACGGCCAGCACGGCGGCCCGTTCGACGTGGTGCCGGCGCCACAGCCACGGCGCCGCGGACAGCACCAGGACGAGGGCGACACCGGCGAGCAGCGCCAGCGGCGGCTGCCACCACGGTCCCGGCACCGGGATGCCACTGCCGATCGTGACGCCGAGCAGCAGGTGCATGCCCGACACGGACGCGATCCGTCCGTGCAGCCCGACACCGCCCGCCACGAGCGCGGCCACCACCAGACACACCGCCACCGCAGCAGGCTCCCCGCTGCGCAGTGCGACCTCACCGGCGAGCAGGCCGAGCGCACTGGACACCCCCGTCCAGCCCAGCCGCCGTACCCGGACCCGGTACGGGTCGGAACCGTCCTGGCTCACCCCCCACAGGGCGCCGATGGCGGCGATCGCCGAGAGCACGACCCACCCGGTGGCGAGCCCGACGAGCAGGGGCAGCGCGAGCGCGACGGCCCCTCGCGCCGCCGCGGCGAACGGCAGGGATCCGGGCAGGCGGCCGAGAACGGAGCGCGGTCCCCACGGCCGCGACGGGCGGCGCGGGTGGCCCGGTCGCGTGTCTGCGGCTGATGTCATGAGGCCGTGTCCTTTCGGGTGGTCGGGCGGAAGACGGGTGCGGAGCGCGCGAGGCGTGGCCCCGGCAGCGCGGCGTCCCGGCCGAGGTCAGCCGACCAGCTCGATGAGCAGGGGCAGGGTGACGAAGGAGAGGAGCAGGCTCAGTACGACGGCGGAGCCGATGGTCCGCACGTCCTCGGCCGAGCCGTGCCGGGCGGCGAACATCAGGGGGACGGGCGAGACGGGGAACGCCAGGATCAGCGCGGCCTGGGCGGCGACCGCCTCGGAGGTCAGGAGCAGCCCCGTCCCGTACACGAGCAGGGGCAGGACGACCACGCTGGTGAGCGAGACCGCCCACACGGCGGGGGACAGCGCGGGCCGGCCGATCCGGGCGACGGAGACGCCGACGTACAGCAGGGCCGTCGCCGAGGCGGCGCCCGCGAGCAGGCTCAGCGCGGAATCGGCGATCTCCGGCACACCGACCCCGGCGACCGACAGCACCAGGCCCAGAAGGGGCCCCCAGCAGAACGGTTCGCGCAGCGCGTGCCCGACGGTGTGCAGCACGGAGGGGCGAGGGCCGGCCGATCCGGCCTCGGCGGGGGCCGGCCCGGCGGCCGCCTCGGGCGCACCCCCGCCGACGGTGGCCAGGACGTGCCGCCGCCGTGCGGGGGCCACCGCCCCGGCGGTGACCGTCCGGCGCTCCGGATGTTCCGGCATGCCGAGGAGGATCAGGACGACCGGGTCGAGAACGACGTTGACGATGATGCCCGCGACGGCGATCGGCACGGCGGCCTCCGCGGTCCCGAACAGGCCCCCCAGGATGGACGTGCCCATGAAGGCGTACTGCGGCTGGACACACGCCAGCGCGAACAGGGCCGCCCGCCGCAGCGGCCGGCGCGCCGCGAGGCGCAGCACGCCCAGCAGGACGGCGTACACGGCGAGAAAGCCGAAGGCCAGCAGGCCCACCAGGGGCAGTTGCTCCACCAGCACGTGCCGTGGCGTCTGCCAGATGCTCAGCAACAGGGCGGCCGGGAGCGCGAGTTGCATGGTCAGCTCGCGCAGTGCCTGGGCGCCGCCCGCGTCGAAGAGGGCCCGGCGGCCGGTGCCGTAACCGACCAGGATGAGGAGGAAGACCGGCACCACGACGGTGAAGATCTCGGCGAAAGACATGACTGCGTCAATCCTTTGAAGCAAGGCGGGGGCGCGACCGTACGGGCCGGTGACGGTATGTCAGAGAGCCGGGAGGAGCCGGTCGGTGCCCCCTTGGGGGTGGGGAGCGATACCCGGGCCAGGGCCCGTCAGACGGCCTCGATCGGCGGGTACACCGGGTGCCACATGGCCGCGCGGACACGCTTCTCGATCGTGTCGTCGGCGCTCTCCCGGGCCACGCCGTCGGCGACGGCCGCGCGTGCCACGGCCACGGCCACCGCCACGGAGGTGTCGCGCAGCCGGTCGATCGGGGGGAGGATCGGCGCGCCCGGTGCCCCGGGGTCGGTCTGGTCCGCGATGGCGCGGGCCGCGGCCACCAGCATGCCGTCGGTGATCCGCTCGGCCCGGGCGACGGCCGTGCCGAGCCCCAGCCCGGGGAAGACCAGCGCGTTGTTGGCCTGCCCGATGTGGTGGGTGACGCCGTCCGTCTCCACCGGTTCGAAGGGACTGCCGGTGGCGATCAGGGCCCGGCCGTCGGTCCAGGCGAGCAGGTCGGCGGGGACGGCCTCGGCCAGCCGGGTGGGGTTGGACAGGGGCAGGATGACAGGACGGTCGGTGTGCGCGGCCATGGCGCGGACGATGTCCTCGGTGAAGGCGCCGCCCTGGCCCGAGGCACCGATCAGGACGCTCGGGCGCACCCGGTCGACGACCTCGGCCAGCGGCACGCCACCGAGGTTCTCGTCGTGCCGCCAGCCGTCGACCTCGGCGCGGCCGCGGGCGAAGGGCATCTGGAAGTCCCGCAGCCCGTGCTGGCCCTCGGTCAGCAGGCCGTGACGGTCCACGGCCCAGATGCGCTCCGCGGCCTCCCGCGGCGTCAGCCCGTCGGCGATCATCGCGTCGCGGAGCTGCTCGGCGATCCCGATGCCGGCGGTTCCGGCACCGAAGAGCACCACCCGGTGGTCGCGCAGGGCGGCACCGCCGGCGCGCACGCCGGAGAGCACGGCGGCCAGATTGACGGCGCCGGTGCCCTGGATGTCGTCGTTGAACGTGAGCGTCTTCTCGCGGTAACGGTCCAGGATCCGGCGGGCGTTGGACGATCCGAAGTCCTCCCAGTGCAGCAGGGCGTCGGGGAACAGCTTCGTGGCCGCGGCGACGTAGGCGTCGATGAACGCGTCGTAGCGGTCCCGGTCCACGCGCGGGTGCCGGTTGCCCAGGTACAGCGGGTCCTCCAGCAGCTCCTGCCGGTCGGTGCCGACGTCCAGCATCACCGCCAGGGTGCGGGCCGGGTCCACGCCGGCGGCGGCCGTGTAGACGGCGAGCTTGCCGACGGCGATGTCGATGCCGCCCACACCCCAGTCACCGATGCCGAGGATCGCCTCGCCGTCCGTCGCCACGATCAGGTCGACGTCGTCGGCGCGCAGTCCGGAGGCGCGCAGGGAGCTCTCGATGGACTCGGGGTCGTCGACCGACAGGTACACACCGCGCGGGCGGCGGTACTCGTAGCTGTAACGCTCGATCGCCGTACCCACGGTCGGGGTGTAGACGATCGGCAGCATCTCGGCGAGATGGTCACCGAGGAGCCGGTGGAAGAGCACCTCGTTGCGGTCGCGCAGCGCCGTCAGATAGACGTTCTTGGCGAGGTCGTCGGGCTGGGACCGGAACTGTGTGTAGGCGCGGGCGGCCTGCTGGTCCTGCGTCAGGACCTGCGGCGGCACCAGACCGGTCAGGCCGAGCTCCTGCCGCTCCTGCCGGGTGAAGGCCGTACCCCGGTTCAGACGCGGGTTGTTCAGGACGGCGTGTCCGCGCGCGCTCGTCCGGATGACACCGTCGACGGTGCTCCTCTCTGTGCCCATGATGACTCCTCAGAATGTCGGTACCGGGGCTCGTTCCCAGACTGTGACCCTGTGTGGCATGCGTCCAATGCCTGGCATGACGGAGATCCATAACCTCACGACATTCGAGCTTTGACCTGCGGTTTCTCGCGGACGAGGGGATCGGCTGGGTCGCCGACTGTGATCCACATCGCCCACGGACGTCCTGACCTCCCACCACGGGATGCGTGAGCAGCCGACCCGTCGCGCGAAGGCGGTCCCGGGTGCGAAATACTCTTGCGATGAGTTCACGCACCTCTCCGGTCAGCCCGCCGATCACGATACGGAGGGCTGTCGCGCGGGATGCCAGACGGCTCACACGGCTGGTGCGTGGCTCAGGCGCATACGAGGGTCGGTACGCAGCCGCAGTCGCGGGCTACCGGGTCGGCCCTGATTACATCGAGGCCCACCGCGTCTTCGCGGCGGTCGGCGCCGACGAGCAGGGAGGCCGGGTCCTCGGGTTCTACTCGCTCGTCCTCGCTCCACCCGAGCTCGACCTGCTGTTCGTCGCCGACGAAGCGCAAGGACGGGGTATCGGGCGGCTGCTCGTCGCGCACATGCAGTCCGAGGCCCGTGCCGCCGGGCTCGACCGTGTCAAGGTCGTGTCGCATCTTCCCGCCGAGGGCTTCTACCACCGCGCAGGTGCAGCGCGGGTAGGGACCGTGCTCGCGAACCCGCCCGCCGTGCCGTGGGACCGCCCCGAATTCGAGTTTCGCGTGTCCTGCGCATGACGCCTCGCGCTCATTCTCCCCGTGGCCCGTTCCGAACCGACCGATACACGTAAGCCTCGAGGTCAGATATGCATGTCACGACCCGCCCCACCCTCCAGGGCACCTTCGGCATGGTGTCCTCCACCCACTGGCTCGCCTCGCAGTCGGCCATGGCCGTCCTGGAGAGCGGCGGCAACGCCTACGACGCGGCCGTGGCGGGCGCGTTCGTGCTGCACGTCGTCGAGCCGCACCTCAACGGCCCGGCCGGCGAGGCGCCGATCCTGCTCGCCCCGGCCGGTGGCGAGGTGCGGGTGCTGTGCGGGCAGGGCGTCGCACCGGCGGGCGCGACCGTCGCGCACTACCAGGGCCTCGGACTGGACCTCGTGCCCGGCACCGGGCCGCTCGCCGCCGCCGTACCGGGCGCGTTCGACGCCTGGATGCTCCTGTTGCGCGACCACGGCACCAAGTCCCTCGAGGACGTCCTGGCGTACGCCATCGGCTACGCCGAGCACGGGCACCCGCCCGTGGAACGGGTCGGCGAGACCGTCGAGACCGTGCGCGAGCAGTTCGAGACGGAGTGGACCTCCTCGGCGGACGTCTACCTCCCCGGCGGCAAAGCGCCGCGCCCCGGTGAGCTCTTCGCCAACCCCACGCTCGCCGCCACCTGGAAGCGCCTGCTCGCCGAGACCGCCGGCGCGGGCGACCGGGAGGCGCGGATCGACGCCGCGCGGCAGGTGTGGCGCACCGGCTTCATCGCCGACGCCCTCGTCCGCCAGGCCGGACGCCCCACGAGGGACACCAGCGGCGAACTCCACACCGGCACTCTCACGGCCACCGACCTCGCCGCCTGGTCCGCGACCTACGAGACACCGGCGACGTACGACTGGAACGGCTGGACCGTGTGCAAGCCGGGCCCCTGGAGCCAGGGCCCGGTCCTCCTCCAGCAACTCGCCCTGCTCCCGCCCGAACTGCCCCCGTACGGTTCGGCCGACTACGTCCATCTCCTCGTGGAGAACTGCAAGCTCGCCATGGCCGACCGCGAGGCCTGGTACGGGGACGCCGCCGACGTACCCCTCGACGACCTGCTGTCCGACGCGTACAACACGCCCCGCCGGGCCCTCGTCGGCGAGCGGGCCGAGAACGACCTGCGGCCCGGCAGCCCCGGCGGACGCACCCCGCGGCTGTGCGCGCACGCACGCGTGGCGGCCGCCGCACAGGAAGGCTTCGACGCCCTGGGCGTCGGCGAACCGACCGTGGCCAAGAGCCCGGCGTCCCCCGTGCCGGGCGAGCCGAAGATCCTCTCCGACGGGACCACCCGCGGCGACACCTGCCATCTCGACGTCGTCGACCGCTGGGGCAACATGGTCTCGGCCACCCCGAGCGGCGGCTGGCTCCAGTCCAACCCCGTCGTACCCGAACTCGGCTTCCCGCTCGGCACCCGGCTCCAGATGACCTGGCTGGAGGAGGGCCTGCCGAACTCCCTCACCCCCGGCCGCCGCCCCCGTACCACCCTGACGCCCTCGATCGCGCTGCGCGACGGCGTGCCCGTGATGGCGTTCGGCACGCCCGGCGGGGACCAGCAGGACCAGTGGCAGCTGCACTTCTTCCTGGCGGTGGCCCTGCGCGGCCCCGTGCGCGGCGGCCCCGACCTCCAGGGCGCGATCGACGCCCCGAACTGGCACAACGACAGCTTCCCCGGCTCCTTCTACCCGCGCGGCATGCGCCCGGGCAGCGTGACCGTGGAGTCCCGCACCGACCCCGCCGTCGTCGAGGAACTGCGCCGCCGCGGCCACGACGTGACCGTGGGCGGCCCCTGGTCGGAAGGCCGGCTGTGCGTGGTCGCGCGGGACCCGGAGACGGGCGTGCTGTCGGCGGCGGCGAACCCGCGCGGGATGCAGGGGTACGCGGTGGGCCGGTGATCCGGCGGAGCCGCGCCCGCAGGTGAGCAGGAACCCGCGGTGGCCGGGGGCGGCGCGGATCCGTCGGCGCCGGACTGCGGCACGCCTCGGCGGCTGCTCGACGTCGTCGGCGGGCCCGGACGCCGTCCGCCGCCGTGCCGCGCTCACCGCCGCGCCCGTGCGACCCCGCTGTTCATCGCGATGCCACCCGGAGTGCACCCGGCGGGCAGGGCCTGTCAGTGGCCCGTGTTGTCATGGAGGGGTGATCGACAGCAACGAAACCATCGAAGAGTTTCTCGCAGAGCACGGCTCCGACGTCGAAGAGGCGATCCGCAAGGCCGCCGCCGCCGAGATCCTGCCGCGCTGGCGCCGGCTCGCCGCGCACGAGGTCGACCAGAAGAGCGGCCCGCACGACCTGGTGACCGACGCCGACCGCAAGGCCGAGCTGTACCTGACCGACGCCCTGGCCCCCCTGCTGCCCGGCTCGGTCGTGGTCGGCGAGGAGGCGGTGCACGCCAACCCCGCGACATACGAGGCGATACGCGACGACGCCCCGGTCTGGATCGTCGACCCGGTCGACGGGACACGCCAGTTCGTGCGCGGCGAGGCCGGGTTCTGCACCCTTGTCGCGCTCGCCCACCGCGGCACCCTGCTCGCGTCCTGGACGTACGCGCCCGCCACGGACCGGCTCGCCTTCGCCCAGCGGGGCAAGGGCGCCCGCCTCGACGGGGAGCCGCTGTCCGCCGGGGTGCCGGAGCCCGGCCGGGACCTGCGCGTGGCCACCTCCCACCCCGACTACACCACGGACGAGCAGAAGGACGCCCTGCTCGGCCTGCGTGCCGACGGAGTGGCGCCGCGCCCCTGCGGCTCCGCCGGACTGGAGTACCTCGCCATCGCCCGCGGCGAGTTGGACGCGGTGGCGTTCTCCTGGGAAGCGGCCTGGGACCACGCGGCCGGTCTGCTCCTGGTCGAGGAGGCGGGTGGCGCTCACCTCACCCTCACGGGCGACCCGTTCCGCATCCAGGGCGGCAACGCCCTGCCCTTCACCGCCGCCCGCGACGCGGCCACGGCCCGCAGGGTGGTGGACCTGCTGTCAGGAGGGGCCTGAGCACGGAGAATCGTTGCGTGTCGCACACAGGTGATTACGCACGGTGCGCGCGCGAGGGTTCGAGTCGCCGTGAAGTGCCCTTCCGCAGCGGAAATCCCCTGCGGCCGGTGACTGTCAGTCTCCGGGCATATCCTGATGCCCAGTGGCCGTCGGCTGACGAAGGGGTCCGAAGGTGCCGTCGATGCTCGATGCCGTCGTAGTGGGTGCGGGGCCGAACGGACTGACCGCGGCCGTGGAGCTGGCCCGCCGCGGTTTCTCCGTCGCCGTCTTCGAGGCCCGGAGCAGCGTGGGCGGCGGGGCCCGCACCGAGGAGCTCACCCTCCCCGGGTTCCGGCACGACCCGTGCTCGGCGGCCCACCCGCTCGCCGTCAACTCCCCGGCGTTCCGCGCCCTGCCGCTCGAGCGGTACGGCCTGGAGTGGCTGCACGCCGAGCTGCCCATGGCGCATCCCTTCCCGGACGGCTCGGCGGCCGTCCTGGCCCGGACCGTCGGCGAGACGGCCGCCTCCTTCGGCCCGCGCGACGCCGGCGCGTACCGCAGGCTCGTCGAGCCCTTCCTGCCCAAGTGGGACACCCTCGCCCGGGACTTCATGTCCCTGCCGCTGACCGCCCTGCCCCGCGACCCGGTGACCCTCGCCCGTTTCGGCCTGGCCGGGCTGCCCCCCTCGACGCTGCTGATGCGCCGCTTCCGCGACGAGCCGGCCAAGGCCCTGTTCTCCGGGCTCGTCGCCCACGTCATGGCACCCCTCGGCGGCTTCGCCACCGGTGCCGTCGGTCTGGTCTTCGCCCTCGCGGCGCACGCCCGCGGCTGGCCCCTCGCCCGTGGGGGCTCCCAGTCCCTCTCCGACGCCCTCGCCGCCTACCTGAAGGACCTCGGCGGCAGCGTCCACACCGACTACGAGGTCAAGCGCCTCGACGACCTGCCGCCGGCCCGGGCGTACGTCTTCGACACCTCACCCACCGCCCTGGCCCGCATCGCGGGGTTCGGCAACCACTACGGCGGATACCGCTACGGACCGGGCGTCTTCAAGATCGACTACGCCCTGGACGGCCCCGTGCCCTGGACCGCGAAGGAGGCCCGCGCCGCCGGCACGGTGCAGGTCGGCGCGAGCAGCGCGGAGATCGGGTCGGCCCTGCGCGCGGCCTCCCGGGAGGGCCGGGCCCCCGACCGGCCGTTCCTGATCACGGTCCAGCCGAGCGTCGTCGACCCCACCCGGGCCCCGGCGGGCAAGCACGTCTTCTGGGCCTACGGTCATGTCCCGCACGGCTGGACCGGCGACCTCACCGACGCCATCGAGCGCCAACTGGAGCGCTTCGCCCCGGGGTTCCGCGACCGCGTCCTGGCCCGTGCCACGGCGGGCCCGCCCGAACTCGCCGCCCGCAACGCCAACTACGTCGGCGGGGACATCGCCTCCGGCGCGGTCTCCGGCCTCCAGCTCCTGCTGCGCCCGAGGCCCACGCTGTTCCCGTACCGCACGCCGCACCCGGCCGTCTTCATCTGCTCGTCGGCGACCCCGCCCGGCCCCGGCGTGCACGGGATGTCGGGGCACAACGCGGCGAAGGCCGTCTGGAAGCGACTGAGGCAGATATGACAGCCATCCGACTGGTCCGGGGCGACATCACCCGTGAGAGCGTCGACGCGATCGTCAACGCGGCCAACTCCTCCCTGCTGGGCGGGGGAGGGGTCGACGGGGCGATCCACCGCCGTGGCGGCCCCGCGATCCTCGAGGACTGCCGCAGGCTCCGCGCCGCGCACCTGGGCAAGGGCCTGCCCACCGGCCAGGCGGTCGCCACCACCGCGGGCGACCTGGACGCCCGCTGGGTCGTCCACACCGTCGGCCCGGTGTTCAGCACGACCGAGGACCGCTCCGGCCTGCTCGCCTCCTGCTACCGCGAGTCGCTCCGCGTCGCCGGTGAACTGGGCGCCCGTACCGTGGCGTTCCCCGCGATCTCCACCGGTGTCTACGGCTGGCCGATGGACGACGGGGCCCGCATCGCCGTCGAGACGGTCCGGGCAGCGGACACCACCGTCGAGGAGGTCAGGTTCGTCCTCTTCGACGAGCGGGCGTACGAGGCGTTCGCCACGCGGCTGCGCTGAGCCGGGCGTCGGCAGGGCTCAGACGGGCTCCGGCTCGAAGTGCTGCAGCAGGTCCCGCCCGGGTTGCACGACACCGTAGGTGCTCTCCGGTACGGCGTTCCACACTCCGGGGAGATCGCCCAGCGGCTCCGACACGACCAGCCGGGTCTCGTCGGAGACATGGTTCAGGAAGCCGAGGTCGGGATGGAGGGCACGCACGTCCTCCACCCGGCTGCTGTAGTACAGCGACCGTGACTTTCCCGCGCTGGAGTAGCGGAAGAACCACACCCGCTCGCCGTCGGTCACCGCGACCGTCATCTGCAGCGGCTGCGGCACCCCGTGCTCGCGGCCCAGCCGCTCGATCAGTCCCGTCATCCGGGCCACCGCGCCCGGCGGGTCGCCGTCCAGCCCCAGGGTGAGCGCCACGTGGAACATCACCTCGGAGTCCGTCGTGCCCTCCATCGAGGCGAACAGCCCCGGGTCCACCGCCATCGTGAGGTCCCGGCGCATCTCGCGGAACCCGTCGATGGCCCCGTTGTGCATCCACATCCACCGCCCGTGGCGGAACGGATGGCAGTTCGTCTGCTGCACGGCCGATCCGGTGGAGGCGCGCACGTGCGCGAAGAACAGCGGCGAGCGGACGTGGTCGGCGATCTCCCGCAGGTTGCGGTTGCTCCAGGCCGGGCCGGTGTCGCGGATGACGGCGGGGGTGCGCAGGTGCCACGCGTACCAACCGACGCCGAAGCCGTCGCCGTTGGTGGTCTCGACCCCCATCCGTGCGTGCAGGCTCTGGTCGATCAGCGAGTGCTGCGGACGGTAGAGGACGTCGTCGAGCAGCACGGGGGTGCCCGAGTAGGCGAGCCAGCGGCACATGGCCGTACCCCTGTTCCGAGCGCCCGGGCCGGACCCGGACGGCTCCGTAGGTGGTGTCCGTGGACCTCAGGGAACCGCGGGTGGCGCCGGGGCGCATCGCCCGCGGCGGGTGAGAGCGCGACGCCCCACCGGGGTCGGGAGCAGGACGCGCCCCGGTCCGCTCGGGACCTGGCGGCAGCCGGTCGTCGCTCGGCTCGGGACCTGGCGGCAGCCGCTCGTCACTCGGCCGCCGCGTGCACACGTCCCGAGCGGACCGCCGCGCGCAGCGCCGCGAAGTCCCGCTCGTTCTGGTCGGCGTACGCCTGGGCGAACACCGTGAGGGCGCGGTCGAAGCGGTCGCCGCCGCCCAGGTAGGCCGCGATGGCGACGGGGTCGCCGGAGCGGGCGTGGGCCCGTGCGAGGCTCGCTCCGCACAGCCGCCCGAACAGCCGCAGCAGGTCGGGGTCCATGGTCTCCGGCTGGGCGATGCCCTTCCAGTCCCGCAGTTGCCGCACGTAGAAGTCCCGCTCCTGCCCGTCGAGGCCCACCGCGTGCGTCCAGCCCAGCAGGATGTCGCTGGTCGTCTGGATCAGCCGCTGTCCCGCCACCACACGGCGGCCCTGGTTGTCGTAGCGGTCGCCGCCGCTGTGCGCCGCGAGCACCGACTCCTGCGCCTCCTTGGCCTGGAGCAGCAGGGGATCGTCGTCGTCGCGGCCGAGCAGCAGCACGATCCAGCAGCGGGTGCCGACACTGCCGACCCCGACGACCTTGCGGGCGATGTCCACCAGGCGGTACCTGCGCAGCAGATGCCGGCGCTCGGACGACAGGCTGCGGGCGTACCCCTCCAGGACGGCGCGCAGATCCGCTTCCCGTCCGTGCTCCGAGTCACTCACCAGATCCCGCAGCGGGGTGATCAGCGGCGGGTCAGGAGTGATCCGCCGCCCCTCGGCCGTGTCCCGGGTGAGCTTGGCGTAGGCCTGCATATGGGTGCGGGTCCGGGCACTCGCCGTGGCCTTCGCGGTGCGGCGCCGTGCCTCCTTGGACATCGACGCGGCCATCAGCTCCCGCATGTGGTCGGCGTCGTCCTGGGCGTACCAGATGTCCAGGTTCCGCATCCCGGCGAAGTCCCGCATCCGCCGCCGGTAGGCCCGGACACAGGTCTCGATCGCACTGTTCTGCTCAGCGGTCCTGAAGCCGTTGGCGCGGCCCGCGATGGCGAAGCTCGCCGCGAGCCGTTTGACGTCCCATTCGAACGGCCCGCCCAGCGTCTCGTCGAAGTCGTTGATGTCGAAGACCAGGTGGCGCTCCGGTGAGGCCAGCAGCCGGAAGTTCAGCAGGTGGGCGTCCCCGCACAGCTGCACCCGCAACCCGGTGTCCGTGGTGGCACCCAGGTCCGCCGCCATGACGGCCGCCGCGCCGCGGTAGAAGCGGAACGGGGACTCCAGCATGCGGGCGTAGCGCAGCGGCACCAACTCCGTCACCCGGGTGGCCGACTGGCGCTCCAGAACGTCGACCGGGTCGAACCGGTCCGGCCCCGCCTCGAACGCGGCGTGTGCCGAGCGCGGCACCCGCCGCCGCGCCTCCCGGCCGGCGGCCGCCCGCTCGGCCGGTGACATGAAGGCTGTGAAGGGGCTGGGTACGGCCATGGTTCAGTCCTTCCGCCGCGCGGGGAAGTCGTCCGAGGGCTCCCGGCCCTGCCGGCGCAGTCCCGCCTCGACGGCGCCGGCGAGGATCCGTGCCGCCACGCCCACCAGCATCAGGCCACCCGCCATCTGAATCATCGTCAGCACCCGCCCGGTCTGCGAGCGGGCCGTGATGTCGCCGTATCCGACGGTGGTGAACGTCGTGAGCGTGAAGTACAGGGAGTCGGTCTTGGTCAGCGGCTCGCTGAACGAGCCGGGGGTGGTGTGCTCCAGCAGGAAGTAGGCGCCCGCGAAGAGCAGCAGGAAGAGCGCCAGCGTGGTGGCCAGGGTTTCGACGGCCTTGAGCCGGGGGTGGGGCGAGGTCACGATGGCCCGCACCTGCCACCAGAACACCACGACCACCAGCAGCAGACCGCACGCCAGCATCACCGAATCGCCGGTCGTGCCGCGTCCGTCCAGGGGCAGCACGTAGTAGACGGTGACGAGCCCGGCCGCGACGAGGGCGGCCCGTACGAGGGCCGAGACCGCGGCACGCCGTCGCTGTCCCGGGCGTCGCCGGTGCGGCTGCTGCGCTGGATCGTCCATCGCGCGTCTCTCGGTCGCGGTCCTGCCTCCGGCACCGGGGCGCCCCAGAAGGCCTGTCCCACCACCTCAGCGCCCCGCCGCCGCACACGGATCACCCGTCACGGGTGAGGCAGCCCGGCTCGCGCCCCGGGCAGGCTGAGGTCGACGGGGGCCACTGCCGGGCGGGCGACCGGGACGGAGGACGCAAGGAGCGTTTCTCGGGGCGGCGAGGACCGGCTCAGCCGGGGCCCACGAGCCACCCGGGTCGACCGAGAACCGCGGAACCGGTGCGTGGCGGCCTCGCCCACACGGGCGCCCCGGACCCCGGCCCCTCCCACCTCCGGGCGCTGACCGCGCCGGACCCAGCAGAATCGAGGAGCAGGATGACCGCCACACACCCTACGCACGGGCGCTCGACGGCGAAGCGCGGCTGGGCCACCGGCATGACCGCCTTCGCGGCGATCATGCTCATGCTCGCCGGGATCCTGGCCGTCATGCGCGGCATCTCGGCCATCGCCGAAGACGAGGTCTTCGTCTCGACCCGCAACTACATCTTCCAGTTCGATCTCACCGGCTGGGGCTGGACCCACCTCGCCCTGGGTGTGGTCGCCGTGCTGGTCAGCATGGGGCTGTTCCAGGGGGCGGGGTGGGCGCGCGTCGTCGGCGTTGGCATCGCGAGCCTCGTCATCATCGCCAACTTCCTCTCCCTGCCGGCCTACCCGGTCTGGTCCGTGATCATGATCGCGATGTCGGGGTTCGTCATCTGGGCCCTGTGCACGCCACGCAGGGGTGACGCCTGAGCCCGGCAAGGCTCAGGCCCTGACGCGGACCAGCAGCAGGGCCACGTCGTCGTCCGGCTCCGGACTCAGCGCGCTGAGCAGACTGTCGCTCGCGCGCTGAAGGCTGGGCCCCGCGTGCTGGAGCAGCCGGGTCAGGGTGCCGAGGCCGGTGTCGATGGGCTCCCCGCGGTTCTCGACCAGGCCGTCCGTGTACAGGGCGAGCAGGGAGCCCGGGGCGAGCTCCACCTCCACGGTGCCGAACGCCACGCCGCCGACCCCGAGCGGGACACCGCCCGGCACGTCGACGAGCCGCGCATCGCCGTCCGCCCCGGCGAGCACCGGCGGCAGATGCCCGGCGCTGGACAGCTCGCAGGTGCCGCGCCGCAGGTCGCACACCGCGTACACGCACGTCGCGATCGCGTCGCCGAGCGAGCCCGCGATGTCGTCGAGGTGCCGCAGCAGCTCGGCGGGCGGCAGGTCCAGCCGGGCCAGCGCCCGCGTCGCCGTGCTCAGCTGCCCCATGATCGCCGCGGCCTGGACGCCCTTGCCCATGACGTCCCCGACGACCAGCCCGGTGCGTCCGGGACCCAGCGGGAGCACGTCGTACCAGTCGCCGCCGACCTCGCTGAGGGCCGGGCGGTAGCGGGCGGCGATGTCCAGCCCTTCCCGCTCCGCGGGCGTGCTCGGGAGCAGACTGCGCTGCAGGGTCAGGGCGGTGCCGCGCTCGCGGCCGTAGAGGCGGGCGTTGTCGATGCAGATCGCTGCGCGCGCGGCGAGTTCCGAGGCGAGCACCCGGTCCTGGTCGTCGAAGGGGCGCTCGTTGACCGTGCGGTACAGCGAGAGCGTCCCGAGCACCTTGCCCCGCGCCACCAGCGGCAGCGCCAGGTAGGAGTGGGCACCGGCCTCGTGCAGGGCCTGCGCGGCGCGTGCGTCCCGGGCGAGACGCCGCAGCATCTTGCCGTCCACGTGCTCGACCAGGACCGGGCGGGCGCTGCGGACGCACTGCGTGATGACCCGCGACGAGCCGTACGTGGCGAGCTCGCCCACCGGGTCGGCGGCGTGGATGGCGTCGGTGGGGTAACCGGCCGCGACGGCCAGCGCGCGGAACTCGGCCGGGGAGCCGCCCGACACGGGCGCGATGGTGCCCCTGGAGACGACCGACTCCAGGACGTCCACGGCGGCCAGGTCCGCCAGATGCGGCACGACCACGTCGGCCAGTTCCCGGGCGGTCTGCCGGAGGTCCAGGGTGGTGCCGATCTTCATCCCCGCGTCGGCGATCACCGACAGGTGCTGGCGCGCCTGTGCGACCTCGGCCGCGGCCTGCTGGCGCTCGGTGACGTCCAGCACCGCCATCGCGAGCCCGAGGACCCGGCCGTCGGTGTCCTCGATGCGGTGGTACGACTCCGAATACGCGCGCTCCTGCGCGGACGCCGCCGTACGCCCGACGGTCTGCTGGTCCAACAGCGGTCTGCCGGTTTCCAGGACGTGCCGCATCCGGGCCTCGATGGTCGCCACGTCGAGGTCCGGCAGCACGTCCCCGACCCGGCGCCCCAGCACGGCCTCCTCCGGGACGCCGTTGATCCGCTCCAGCGCGGGGTTGACGCCGACCCAGCGCAGGTCGTTGTCGAAGACGGCGATGCCGAGCGGGGTCTGGTTGACGAGGCTGTGGGACAGGGCGAGGTCGCGCTCCACCTTGCGCACGGTCGTCGCATCGGTGGCGAGCCCGAGCAGGTGGGGCTGCCCCTCGGGGTCGAGGAGGCGCATCGTACGGAACTCCACGGCCCGTTCCGTGCCGTCGCGGTGCCGCAGCGGGAACACCCCGGCCCACCGCGCCCCCGTGCTGACCTGCGCGAACAGTTCCCTGCCCCGGGGGCGGTTCTCGGGGGAGACCAGAAGGGTGTCGGCCCGCTGCCGCAGGGCCTCCTCCGCGGTCCAGCCGAGCAGCTGCTCGATCTCGGGGCTCCACAGCGCGATGTGCCCGCCCGCGTCGAGAACCACGGCCGCGACCTTGAGCAGATCCAGCAGCCCGCCTGGCGCGGCCGTGACCGCGTCGCGGTCCGAGGTCGCGTAGCCGTTCATGCGGGCCGCTCCCTCCGGCGCGGCAAAGGTACCGCCATGATCTGTTGTGCGGGCTGTCCGATGAGGTCACATTACGGTCGCAGGAGCGGCACTGTCGCGCCGAAAGGCAAAAAAGCGCGGGTCGGCGCCCGCGGTGGAGGGAGCGGCATCGTGGAGGACGGGCCGCTGCGGGAGAGCCTGCTCACGGGGTCGGGACGGTGCGCTGGGACCGGCGGGGCGACCCCGGCTCAGAGCCGGTCGTGCCGCTGCACGGTGCTGCACCGACGCGATCCAGCCGCTCTGCCCCTCGATCGACCTGCCCGTCACGGTGTGCTGGGGCACCGAGGACACCTGGATCCCCTTCACCAAGGGCCCGGGCTCGCGGCCCTCGTCCCGGGTGCGCGGCTGGTACCCCTCCCCGACGCCGGACATCGCGTCCCGCTGGACACGCCCGCGCGGCTGACGAGCGACCTCATCGCCTTCCCCACGGCCTGAACCATCAGGACCGCACAAAGTCCGACGCGGTCATTGCTTCGAATGTGTGCGAGTCCTAGGGTGTGCCTGCTCAGCAGTTGCTCCGTCACCGTCAGTTGACCGTCGAATCAACAGAAACACCCACCACGGGTGCGCAGTTGAGGATCGCATCTGACGTGCCCTCAGTCCGTGCAGCACCGCACCTGTCGAACCGAGGAAGGCCACGTTCATGCCGCACCCCCCGCATCCGTCCCCCGCCGACCGGCCCGTCGTCAGCCGCCGTCGTCTGCTGGAGGGAGGAGCCGCCGTGCTCGGCGCGCTCGCCCTCTCGGCGTCGCCCACCCTCTCGCACGCGGCCGGCCGGCGCCCGTCGGCGGACGGCGCTCCGGAGTGGAACGACGGCCTGAGCGTGTACCGGTTGGGCACCGAGCCACCGCACACCACCCTCATGCCCTACGCGGACCTCGGACAGGCCCTGAAGGGCGACCGCGAGCGCTCGCCGTACCGGCTGAGCCTCGACGGCACCTGGAAGTTCGCCTACGCGGACCGTCCCGACGACCGTGACCCGGACTTCTACGGCACCGACGTCGACGACTCCGGCTGGGACACCATCCCCGTGCCCTCGGCCTGGCAGCTGCACGGCTACGACTTCCCGATCTACGTCAACATCACCTACCCCTGGTGGGGCCCCAACGGCCGCGGCGAGAACGCCCAGCCGCCCGCCGCACCGACCCGCTACAACCCCGTCGGCCAGTACCGCCGCACGTTCACCGTGCCCCGCAACTGGTCGGGCCGGCGCACCTTCCTGCACTTCGAGGGCGTCAAGTCCGCCCACTACGTGTGGATCAACGGCAAGCTGGCGGGCTACCACGAGGACTCCTACACCTCCGCCGAGTACGACATCACCCCCCACCTCAAGCCGGGCACCAACCAGATCGCCGTCGAGGTGTACCGCTACTCCGACGCGGAGTGGCTGGAGGACCAGGACATGATCCGGCTGAGCGGCATCTTCCGCTCGGTCCACCTGTTCTCCACGCCCGCCGTGCACGTGCGCGACTTCCGCCTGGACACCCCGCTGGGCGACGACTACACCTCCGCCGAGCTCAAGGTCACCGCACAGGTCCGCGACTACGGCGGCGGGGGCGCGGGCCGCTACACCGTCGAGACCCAGCTCTACGACGCGCGCGGCCACGCCGTGTGGTCCCGTCCCCTGAACCGGGCCGTCGACGTCCCCGACGGCGAGGAGGCCACCGCCGAGGCGTCCAGGGCCGTCCCCTCACCCAAGCTGTGGTCGGCCGAGCACCCGAACCTCTACACCGCCGTGCTCCGCCTGCGCGACCCCGCCGGCAAGGTGGTCGAGACCCTCTCGCACCGGGTCGGCTTCCGCGAGTTCGCGCTGAAGGACGGCCTGATGCGCATCAACGGCAAGCCGGTCTCCCTCCGCGGTACCAACCGGCACGAGATGCACCCCGTCACCGGCTCGGCGCTCACCCGGGCGCAGATGGTCGAGGACATCGGGATCATCAAGCGCCTCAACATCAACAGCGTCCGCACCTCGCACTACCCCAACAACCCCCTGTGGCTGGAACTCGCCGACGAGTACGGGCTCTACCTCGTCGACGAGACCAACCTGGAGACCCACGGCATCCGTGACAAGTTCCCCGGCAGCGGACACCCGGAGTGGACCGAGGCGTGTGTGGTCCGCGCCCAGAACATGGTCCACCGCGACAAGAACCACGCCTCGGTGGTCATCTGGTCCCTCGGCAACGAGGCCGGCGGCGGCACGACCTTCAACGCCATGCACGACTGGATCCGCTCCTACGACTCCACCCGCGTCATCCAGTACGAGGGCGACGACCGTCCGGGCATCAGCGACATCCGCTCCGAGATGTACGACAGTCCGCAGCGGGTCGAGCAGCGCGCCAAGGACACGAGCGACACCCGGCCCTACGTGATGATCGAGTACTCCCACGCGATGGGGAACTCCAGCGGCAACTTCAAGAAGTACTGGGACATCGTCCGCCGCTACGACGTCCTCCAGGGCGGCTGGATCTGGGACTTCGTCGACCAGGCCCTGCGCTGGCCCACCCCGACGCGCAAGCTGCTGACCGAGTCCGGCCCGGGCGCGCTGCGCGGCGAGGTCATGGCACCCGCGGGTACCTTCGACCGCGCCAAGGGCGTTTCGGGCGGCACCGTCTTCCCCCGCGACTCCCGCCTCGACCTCACCGGCTCCCTGACCCTGGAGGCCTGGGTCACCCCGGACGTCACCGGCGGCCACCAGCCCATCGTCGCCAAGGGCGACACCCAGTACGCCCTCAAGCAGACCGACAAGAACCTGGAGTTCTTCATCCACGGCGGCGGCCAGTGGGTCACCGCGAGCTGGGCGCTGCCCGAGGGCTGGACCGGCGAGGAGCACCACATCGCCGGCGTCTTCGACGCGGACTCGGGCACGCTCACCCTGTACGTAGACGGGCAGGTGCGCGGCACCAGGACCACCACCCGCCGCCCCGCCGACAACACCGCCCCTCTCTCGCTCGCCACCGACGTCGACAACCCGACCCGGGAGTTCAGCGGCACCGTCCGCCGGGCCCGTGTGTACGGCCGCGCCCTGAGCGCCGCGGAGCTGGCCTCGGACACGCGGGGGCCCGACGACGAGGGCGTGCGCTTCTGGTTCGACGCCGCCACCGCCGGGTTCACCGAGAAGCGCCCGCGCGACAGGACGTTCTACGCCTACGGCGGCGACTGGGGCGACAACCCCAACGACGGTGCCTTCGCCGGCGACGGCATCGTCCTGCCCGACCGCACCCTCACCGGCAAGTCCGCAGAGGTCAAGCAGATCTACCAGGCCGTCAACGCCACGCCGTCCCCGGGCGGTCCCGGTGCCGTCACGCTCACCAACGAGTACCTGTTCACCAACCTCCGCGAGTTCGACGGACGTTGGTCCCTGGTCGCCGACGGCGAGGTCGTCCAGCGTGGCCGGCTGACCCGCGACCAGCTCGACGTGGCGCCGCTGAGCACCAAGGACATCAAGGTCCCGGTGCGGATCCCGGCCAGGCCCGAGCCCGGCACCGAGTACTTCCTCCAGCTCTCCTTCACCACGAGGGAGGCCACCCCGTGGGCGAAGGCCGGCTTCGAGGTGGCCAAGCAGCAGCTCGCCCTCGACACGGACAGCCCGGCGGTGAAGCCCGCCCCGCTGCGGAGCGTGCCCGCCCTGAGCCACACCGACGGGGACAAGACCGTCACCGTCAAGGGCAAGGGCTTCGCCGTCACCCTCGACAAGACCACCGGCACCATCACCTCCTACGAGGCCGGCGGCACCCGGCTCCTCACCTCCGGACCCGTCCCGAACTTCTGGCGGGCCCCCACCGACAACGACCGCGGCAACGGCCAGCACACCCGCAACCAGACCTGGCGCGACCCCGGAGCGAAGCGGAAGGTGTCCGACGTACGCGTCCGGCCCCTGGCCGACCGGGCCGTCGAGGTCACCGTCACCGGCACGCTGCCCACCAGCACGGAGTCCACGTACAGCACGACCTACACGGTCTTCGGCAACGGCGAGATCAAGGTCGACAACACCCTGCACCCGGGCGCGGCCGGCCTGCCGTACATCCCGGAGGTCGGCACCCTGCTGTTCCTGCCGCGGAGCCTGGACCGGCTGCACTACTACGGCCGGGGCCCCGAGGAGAACATGTGGGACCGCCACGACGCCACCGACGTGGGCCTGTACTCCTCCACCGTCTCCGGGCAGTGGACCCCCTACCTGCGCCCCCAGGAGAACGGCAACAAGACCGACGTCCGCTGGGCCGCGCTGACCGACGGCCGGGGACGCGGGCTGCTCGTGAGCGGTGAGCCGCTGGTGGAGGTCAACGCCTCCCACTTCACCCCCGAGGACCTGTCGGTCGGGGCCCGCCACGACTACCAGCTCACGCCCCGGGACGCGGTGGTCCTGCGGGTCAACCACCGCCAGATGGGCGTGGGCGGCGACGACAGCTGGGGCGCGCACACGCACGCCGAGTTCAAGCTGTTCGCCGACCGCGACTACGCGTACACCTACCGGCTGCGTCCGCTGACGCGGGTGAGCGAGGCGATGGAGGCCTCGCGACGGCCGACCGCCACCGACTGATGCCCCCCGGCAGGCGACGTCCGCCCTACGGGGCGACGTCGCCTGCCGCGGTAACGGAACCGACGGTGGAACAGTGGCGCATGCTCAGTCGGCGGCGTCGCTGATGCCGAGCCGCAGATGCTCCACGTGGTACACGGCCTGGTCGAGCAGCTCGGCGACATGGTGGTCGTGCAGCGCGTAGACCACCGAACGGCCCTGCCGCTCGCCCACGACCAGGCCCAGGTTGCGCAGCAGCCGCAGCTGGTGGGAGCAGGCCGACTGCTCCATGCCCACCTCGGCGGCCAACTCCGTGGCCGGCAACGGCCCTTCGCGCAGCCGCGCGAGGATGAGCAGCCGGGAGGGCGTGGACAGGGCCTGGAGCGTGGTGGCGACCTTCGCGACGTTGTCCGCGTCCAGGCGTACCCGCTCGGCGGCGTCCTGCGCGGGAGTGACGGCTCCATGACCCATGCCGTCATCGTACCGGCCCCGCACGAACACATGAATGAATCTTCATCTGACGCCGTCCGGAGGGCGGCCCCCGCACCTCGATGTCGGATTCTCGCCAGCCCAGCGCCGCCCGGTGCCGGATGCTGGAGGCATGCAGATGGGGATGCACACCGACACCGAGCGCTGCGTGCGCGCCGTCCGGTCCAAGGACGCGCGGTTCGACGGCTGGTTCTTCACGGCCGTCCTGACCACCGGCATCTACTGCCGTCCGAGCTGCCCAGTGGTGCCGCCCAAGCCGGAGAACATGGTCTTCCACCCCAGTGCGGCGGCCTGTCAGCAGGCCGGGTTCCGGGCCTGCAAGCGCTGCCGGCCCGACACCAGCCCCGGCTCCCCGGAGTGGAACCAGCGCGCCGACCTCGTCGCTCGCGCCATGCGGCTGATCGCCGACGGGGTCGTGGACCGCGAGGGCGTGCCGGGCCTCGCCGGCCGCCTCGGCTACAGCACACGGCAGGTCGAACGCCAGCTCCTCGCCGAGCTGGGCGCGGGCCCCCTCGCGCTCGCCCGCGCCCAGCGCGCCCAGACGGCCCGGCTGCTCATCGAGACGACGGCACTGCCCATGGCGCAGATCGCCTTCGCCGCCGGCTTCGCCTCGATCCGCACCTTCAACGACACCGTCCGCGAGGTCTTCGCCCTGCCCCCGAGCGAGCTGCGCGCCCGCGCTCCCAGACGGCAGGGCGCGAGCACCCCCGGCGCCCTGTCCCTGCGGCTGCCGTTCCGCGCCCCGCTCAACCCCGACAACCTCTTCGGCCACCTCGCCGCGACGGCCGTACCCGGCGTGGAGGAGTGGCGCGACGGCTCCTACCGCCGCACCCTCCGCCTCCCGTACGGCCACGGCATCGTGGCCCTCACCTCCAACCCGGACCACATCGCCTGCCGCCTCACCCTCAGCGACCTGCGCGATCTGACCGTCGCCATCAGCCGCTGCCGCCGCCTGCTCGACCTGGACGCCGACCCCGTCGCGATCGACGACCAGCTCCGCACCGACCCCGACCTCGCGCCCCTGGTCGACAAGGCGCCCGGGCGGCGGGTGCCGCGCACGGTCGACGAGGCCGAGTTCGCCGTACGGGCCGTGCTCGGCCAGCAGGTGTCCACCGCCGCCGCCCGCACCCACGCGGCCCGCCTGGTCACCGCGCACGGCGAACCGGTCGAGGACCCCGAGGGCGGACTCACCCACCTCTTCCCGGCCCCAGAGGCCCTCGCGGCGCTCGACCCCGAGACGCTGGCGATGCCGCGCACCCGCCGCACGACCTTCACCACTTTGGTCGGCCGGCTCGCCGACGGCGACGTCCACCTGGGCGTCGAGAGCGACTGGCCGCGCACCCGTGCCGAGCTCCTCGCCCTGCCCGGCTTCGGCCCCTGGACGGTGGACGTCATCGCCATGCGCGCCCTCGGCGACCCCGACGCCTTCCTCCCCACCGACCTCGGCATCCGGCGCGCGGCCCGGGAACTCGGCCTGCCCTCCACCCCGGCCGCCCTCACCGCCCGCTCGGCGGCCTGGCGCCCCTGGCGGGCCTACGCGGTCCAGTACCTCTGGGCGACCGACAGCCACCCGATCAACTTCCTTCCGGTATAGGGACGTTCGATGAAGCAGCACACCGTGACCGACAGCCCGTACGGCCCCCTCACCCTCGTCGCCGACGACGGTGTCCTGTGCGGCCTGTACATGACCGACCAGCGCCACCGCCCGGCGGAGGACACCTTCGGCACCCGCGACGACACCCTCTTCGCGGAGGTGGAGGAGCAACTGAAGGCCTACTTCGCGGGCGACCTCGCGGAGTTCACCGTCCCCCTGCGCCTGAACGGCACCCCGTTCCAGCGCGCCGTCTGGGAGGAACTGCGCCGCATCCCCTACGGCGAGACCCGCACCTACGGCCGGCTCGCCGACACCCTCGGCACCCCCGCGGCCTCCCGCGCGGTCGGCCTCGCCAACGGCCGCAACCCCATCGGCATCATCGTCCCCTGCCACCGCGTCATCGGCGCGAACGGCGGCCTGACGGGGTACGGCGGCGGCCTGGAGCGCAAGCAACGCCTGCTGGACTTCGAACGCGGGGCGGCGCTGTTCTAGCGGGGTCCCGAAGCTAGGAGGTGTCCCCGAGGCGACGCAGCAGCTCCGGCAGTGCCGTGCCGATGGGATCGCGGATGATCTCGTCGGCGCGGTCGTCGTACGGGGTCGGTTCGGCGTTGACGACGATCAGGCGGGCGCCGTGGTCGGCGGCGACACCGGCGAGACCGGCCGCGGGCTGCACCTGAAGGCTCGAACCGACGGCGATGAACACCTGACAGGCCTTGCTGACGGCGGCCGCCTCGCCGAGGACGACGGGGTCGAGCCGCTCACCGAACATCACCGTCGCCGGCTTCAGGATCCCACCGCACTCCCGGCAGGGCGGATCGTCCTCACCGGCGTCCACCCGGGCGAGCGCGTCCGTCATCGGGCCGCGCGCGTGGCAGCCGGTGCAGACGACACTGCGGGCCGACCCGTGCAGTTCCAGGACCTTGCGGTCGGGCATCCCGGCGAGCTGGTGCAGCCCGTCCACGTTCTGCGTGATCACCCGCACCGGCACCCCGGACCGCTCCAGCTCCGCCACCGCCCGGTGCGCGGCGTTGGGCTCGGCCCGCAGCGCCCCGGTCTCGCGCCGCATGAGCCAGGACCGGCGGCGGATCTCGGCGTCACCCATGTAGTACGCGTACGTGACGAGCTTCTCGGCCTCGGGGTCCCGCCGCCACAGCCCGTTCGGCCCGCGGTAGTCCGGGATGCCCGAATCGGTGCTGATGCCGGCACCGGTGAGCAGGGCGACAAGGGGCTTGGCCATGTCGCCGAGGGTAGGCCGGTGCGCCTGGCGGCGGCGAACGGATTTCGGACGGGACGGCCGAGGGGCGAACGGCCGGCTACGTCAGGACACCCGCCTGCCGTTCTCGAGCTCCGCCGTCCCCGAGCCCTCCGCGAGGACGTCGAGGGCGGCCAGGACGCGGCCGCTGTGGGCGCCTGACAGGTACTCGGTCAGCTCCTCGCGCGCCACCAGCCGCCAGGACAGCAGCTCCTCCTCCTGGAGGCGGATCGCCTTGAACTCGTCCGCCCCCAGCACCCCACCGTCGTACAGGTAGGCCACCACCGGCGGACGGCCCGTGCCCTGCACCCAGTCCACCGTCAGCAGCCGGCCGGGCTCACGGTCGAGGCCGATCTCCTCGGCCGTCTCGCGCCGGGCGCCCTGCCGCGGGGTCTCGCCGTCGTCGGACTCGACGGTGCCGCCGGGCAGCGCCCAGCCCTCCCGGTAGTTGGGCTCGACGAGCAGCACCCGGCCCTGGTCGTCCCGGAACAGCACGGCGGCGCCGGCCAGGACGCGGGGCAGGGACGCGATGTAGGCGGCGTAGTCAGGAGAGGTGGTCATCGGTGCAGGGTAACCACCGGGCGCCGGCTCAGCCGCAGGGGAAGACGTAGTCGGACTTGTAGTTGACGGAGAGGCTGCTGGAGGAAGTGCCCATCTTGGCGGTCACCGGGGCGCAGGCGAAGCTGGAGACGTACACCGGGCCGGCGTACTCGCTGAAGTTGCCCGAGTCCTTGTCGCAGGAGGTGCCGCCGACCTTGCAGACCTGCACGAGCATGTACCGGGACTGGCCGACGTTGTTGTCGAGGATGACGCAGCCCTTGCCGCCGTTCTCGTAGGCGAAGAGGGTGGCCAGACGGGCGCTGGGGTCGGTGCCGAGGGGCAGCGGGATCGCCTTGCGCAGGGTGTAACCGGTGCCGCACACGTTGGCAGCCGCGGCGGCGGGCGCGGGCTGCTCGGCGGCGACGGCCGGCGGGGCGGTGAGGACGGCGGCGGTCAGAACGGACACGGAGGCGGCGGCGCGGACAGCGGTTCTGAAACGAGACATGACAATCAGATGCTTTCTGTCAGGCGCGAGGGCGCGAGGGCGCGAGCACGCGGGCCGAGTGACTGGAAACGATCGGGAGATCCGATGGCTAGATCACTTTACGATCGGGTTTGATCGATATTGGCGGCTCTCGGTCGAGTGGCCGGAATCAGCGGATGGAAGCGATGCCAAACGGAGGTCCCGCTTGAGCTCCGCGGCAGTGGCCGATACTGAGCGGTCACCGGGCGCGGGCCTCCAAGCGGAACACCGGGCCGACCGTCGCACGCGCCCGGGATTGGCCGGTTCGATACGGTCAGGCCTCCCGTTCCGCCAGCCGCAGCGTCCGCTCGGCCAGCTCGCTGATCCGTACCCCGTCGAAGCCGAACACCGCGCTGCGGACCGTGTCCTCCAAAGGCGCCTTCCACTGGTCCGGGATGGCCGCGACCCCGCCGAACACACCGGCCACCGAACCGGCGGTCGCGCCGTTGGAGTCGGTGTCCAGTCCGCCGCGGACCGTGAGCGTGATGGTCCGGGTGAAGTCACCGTCGCCGTAGAGCAGACCGGCGGTGAGGACGGCCGCGTTCGGCACGGAGTGGATCCAGCCCATCCCGGCGGTCTCCTCGGCCAGCGTGGTGAGCGTGTCCTCCCAGGACATCCGGGTGTCGTGCAGAGCGACCACCCGGCGTACCGCGCGGGCGAGCCGGCTGCTCGCCGGGATCACGGCCAGGGCCTCGTCGACGGCGTGCCGCACGGTGGGTGCCGTGAACGCCGCCGCGATCAGTGCCGCCGCCCACATCGCACCGTAGACCCCGTTGCCGGTGTGCGACAGCACCGCGTCCCGCCGGGCGAGCAGAGCGGCGCGGCGCGGGACGCCTGGGCAGGTCCAGCCGAAGACGTCGGCCCGGATGAGAGCGCCGATCCACTCCTGGTACGGGTTGTCGTACGTCGCCGTCAGCGGCGGCTTCAGCCCGCCGGCGAGATTGCGGTACGCGGCCCGCTCGGCGGTGAACGTCTGCAGGTACGGCAGCCGCAGCAGCCACAGGTCGCCGACCTGCTCGGTGGTGAAGCCGAAGCCGTGGGTCTCCAGCAGGTCGAGGCCGAGGATCGCGTAGTCGACGTCGTCGTCACGGCAGCTGCCGTGGATACGGCCGCGGACGCAGCTGCGCCACTCGGGGCGCAGCGCGAAGCCGTCGTGCTCGCTGATCGGCTCGGGCAGGTAGTCGGTGAGCGGCAGGGCCGAGGCCTGTCTGAGGTAGCGATCGATGCGGTCGCGGGTCCACACCTCGCCCTGTTCGACCGGCTTGCCGAGCATGTTTCCCGCGATGCGGCCGGTCCAGCCGCCGAGGATGCGGTTGCCGAGGTCTGTGTCGGAGCGTGCGGGGGTCATGGTGGAGGTCTACCCGTTTCGGGAGTGGGGGCTGCGGTGCGTTCGGGGCCGCGGCTTCGCCGTGGCCGGCCGCGCCCGCGCGGCGGCAGCCGCCTGTCGGATGCAGTCCCGCGCCCCTGGGGTGAGGGCCCCCTGGTCCATGGGATGGGCACGGGCTGACGGCGGACCGCTCCTCCGGTTAAGGTCACAGCGGCGCGACTGGCCCTGACGTGCGTGAGGGCCCGGAAGCAAGGGGAGTGCAAGTGGCGGACGCTGCAGTGAGCGGCACCCGGAAGGCCCAGCGGGTGCTCGTCGCCGCGGACAAGTTCAAGGGGTCGCTGACGGCCGTGCAGGTCGCCGAGCGGGTGACGGCCGGGTTGCGGCACGTCCTGCCGGACCTCGAGGTCGAGGCGCTGCCCGTGGCGGACGGCGGCGACGGGACCGTGGCCGCGGCCGTCGCGGCCGGGTTCGAACGCCGGGAGGTACGGGTCGCCGGCCCCCTCGGCGACGAGGTGACCGCGGCGTTCGCGCTGCGTGAGGGCACCGCGGTCGTGGAGATGGCCGAGGCGAGCGGGCTGCAGCGGCTGCCCGCCGGGGTCTTCGCCCCGCTCACGGCGTCCACGTACGGCTCCGGCGAGCTGCTGCGGGCCGCGCTGGACGCGGGTGCCCGCACGATCGTCTTCGGGGTCGGCGGCAGCGCCACCACCGACGGCGGCGCCGGGATGCTGTCGGCGCTGGGCGCCCGGTTCCTGGACGCCGACGGGGAGCCGGTGCCCCCGGGCGGCGGCGGACTCGCCCGGCTGGCCACCGCCGACCTGTCCGGGCTCGACCCGCGCCTCGCCGGGATCGAGCTGGTCCTCGCGAGCGACGTCGACAACCCGCTGACCGGCCCGAAGGGAGCCCCCGCGGTCTACGGCCCGCAGAAGGGCGCCTCGCCCGACGACGTGGAGGCGCTGGACCAAGCCCTCGCGCACTTCGCCGAGGTGCTCCAGGGCCCGGCCGGTGCGAAGGCCGCCCAGTGCGCGGCATCGCCGGGTGCGGGCGCGGCGGGCGGCATCGGCTACGGCGCCCTGCTGCTGGGCGCCCGGTTCCGGCCCGGCATCGAGGTCATGCTCGACGTCCTGGGCTTCGCCCCCGCTCTGGAGCGCGCCGACCTGGTCATCACCGGTGAGGGCTCCCTCGACGAGCAGACCCTGCACGGCAAGGCCCCGGCGGGCGTGGCCGCCGCGGCCCGGGCCGCGGACAAGGACGTCGTGGCGGTGTGCGGCCGCCTGGCCCTGCCGCCCCAGACCCTGGGCCGCGCAGGTTTCCGCCGGGCCTACCCCCTGACGGACGCGGAACCGGACGTCGCGAAATGCATCGCCGAGGCGGGCCCGATCCTGGAGCGGGTCGCGGAGCGGATCGCGCGGGACTTCCTGACCTGAACCGTCAGGGCAGGGGCTCAGCACACCGTTCGACGTCCCGGAAGTGGCTGCCGGAGCTCTGCCCCTCCGCCTTGCCTCCTTGGACCACTGCAACGAGAAACGGGTGTGGCCCGGGCCGTGAAGGCCCGGGCCACACCCGTCAGTGGTGCGGGGACGAGATCAGGGCAGCTGTGCCGCCCGCGCCTCGCGGCGGTTGTCCCGGAAGTTGTTCACCCGCCGAGCCGTCGCGAACAGCGGGATCACCGCCCCCATGACCAGCTGGAGCGCGCAGCCCGTCTGGAGCAGCAGCTGACCGCCAGGTGCGTCGAAGGCCCAGGCGGCCATCATGCCCATGCCCAGCACGATCCACGACAGCATCGCCACGGCGAGCCGGCCCCGCGGCTTCGGGTACTCCACGCGGCTCACCATCAGCCACGCCGTCCCCAGGATCGCCAGCAGGGTCGCCACGAAGGGCAGCTCCAGCAACACGATCGACACCACGGTCAGCGCGCCGAACGGTGACGGCATGCCCTGGAAGGTGCCGTCCTTGACCGTGACGCACGAGAACCGGGCGAGCCGTAGCACCACCGCCAGCAGCACCACGATCGCCCCGACCGCCGCGACCCGCTGGTACGCGCCCTCCGCCACCATGCCGTAGACGAGGACGAAGTACGCCGGCGCCAGGCCGAAGCTGATCAGGTCGGACAGGTTGTCCAGCTCGGCGCCCATGGGGGAGGAGCGCAGCTTGCGCGCCACCAGGCCGTCGAACAGGTCGAAGACCGCCGCGCACAGCATCAGGATGACCGCCGTGGCCGCGCTGTTGCGCGCCATGCCGGACTCCTGGCTGCCCATGAGGTCCGGGATCAGGATGCCGGTGGTGGTGAAGTACACCGCCATGAAGCCGCACGTGGCGTTGCCGAGCGTCAGGGTGTCCGCTATCGACAGGCGAAGAGAGAGGGGCATCTCCTCTTCCTCGTCGACCCCGTCGGACTCCGGGACCCAGCCGGCCTTGGTGTCAGGATCAATCACGGTCAATGCGAGTCACCCCCGCCACCGTCTTCTGGCCGACCTCGACCGCGACCTCCACACCCTCGGGCAGGTAGAGGTCGACCCGCGAGCCGAAGCGGATCAGGCCGATCCGCTCGCCCTGCTCGACCTTCGTGCCCTCGGGCAGGTACGGGACGATGCGACGGGCGACCGCGCCGGCGATCTGGATCATCTCGATGTCGCCGAGCTCGGTGTCGAAGTGCCAGACGACACGCTCGTTGTTCTCGCTCTCCTTGTTGAAGGCGGGAACGAAGCCACCGGGGATGTGCTCGACCGACGTCACCGTGCCGGCCAGCGGCGCGCGGTTGACGTGGACGTTGAGCGGGCTCATGAAGATCGCGACGCGGGTGCGGCCGTCCTTCCACGGCATGATGCTCTGCACCACACCGTCGGCGGGCGAGATGACCCGGCCCTGGGTGATCTCGCGCTCGGGGTCGCGGAAGAACCACAGCATCCCCGCCGCGAGCGCGGTGGCGGGAACGGCGACGGCCTTGGCGGCGCCGGAGCGCCGGGCCCGCGCCAGGCTGAGGGCTGCGGTGGCGACGGTCGGAAGGAGCCACGGCGATGCTCCGCGCGCGAGGCGTACGCCGGCCCGGCTGTCGCGAGGTGCAGAGGTTTGGCTGTGGGGCATGGATGACCTTCGTAGCGGATGATGCCGCACACTGACGGGGGACGGCGGCTTTCCGGCGATCGTAGCGGCTCGGGGCCGTAACTGGGTAAGCCAGGCAGCCGAGTCGGCGGCAGAAGAGTGCTGACGGGGTGTGATCTTCTTCTCCAAGAAAACACCCCGTATCCGGACATCTAGCCCTGGAACCGATACTCTTCGAGCAACCGCCTGCCGATGATCATTTTCTGGATCTCGGCGGTACCTTCACCGATGAGCAGCATCGGAGCCTCGCGGTAGAGGCGCTCGATCTCGTACTCCTTGGAGAAGCCGTAGCCGCCGTGGATCCGGAAGGCGTCTTCGACGACCTCCTTGCAGTACTCGGAGGCGAGGTACTTCGCCATCCCGGCCTCGAGGTCGTTTCGCTCCCCGGAGTCCTTTTTGCGTGCTGCGTTCACCATCATCGCATGGGCGGCCTCGACCTTGGTAGCCATCTCGGCCAGCTTGAACTGGATCGCCTGGTGCTGGGCGATCGGCTTGCCGAAGGTGTGGCGCTGCTGCGCGTACTGGACGCCCAGTTCGAACGCACGCTGAGCGACGCCGCAGCCACGCGCAGCCACGTTCACGCGGCCGACCTCGACACCGTCCATCATCTGGTAGAAACCACGGCCGGTGACCCCTCCGAGCACACGATCCGCAGGAATGCGCAGGCCATCCATGATGAGTTCGGTGGTGTCGACCCCCTTGTAACCCATCTTGTCGATCTTGCCGGGGATCGTGAGGCCGGGGCGCACCTCGCCGAAGCCGGGCTCCTTCTCGACCAGGAAGGTCGTCATCGACTTGTGGGGCGCGGTGCCCTCGGCGTGACCTTCGTCACTTCTGACCAGAACGGCCACCAGGGACGACGTTCCGCCGTTCGTCAGCCACATCTTCTGGCCGTTGAGGACGTACTCCTCGCCGTCCTTCACCGCCTTCGACGTGATCGCCGACACGTCCGAGCCGAGGCCCGGCTCCGACATCGAGAAGGCGCCCCGGATGTCGCCGGCCGCCATCCTCGGCAGGAAGTGGTCCTTCTGCTCCTGCGTGCCGTGCTGCTTGAGCATGTACGCCACGATGAAGTGGGTGTTGATGATGCCGGACACCGACATCCACCCGCGGGCGATCTCCTCGACGCAGAGGGCGTAGGTGAGCAGCGACTCGCCCAGACCCCCGTACTCCTCGGGGATCATCAGGCCGAACAGGCCCAACTCCTTGAGGCCGTCGACGATCTGCTGCGGGTACTCGTCGCGGTGCTCCAGCTCCGTGGCGACCGGGATGATCTCCTTGTCCACGAAGTCCCGGACGGTGGACAGGATCTCCTGCTGGACGTCCGTCAGACCGGCGGTCTGGGCGAGTCGCGCCATGGCTACTTCTCCTGCTCCCTGAGCTCGGGGCGGCCGGGCTGCTCGCCGCCGCGCTCCTTGATGTACGTCTCGGTCGGCACCATCACCTTGCGGCGGAACACGCAGACCAGCGTGCCGTCCTGCTTGTAGCCCTTGGTCTCGACGTGGACGATGCCGCGGTCGTTCTTCGACTTCGACGGCCACTTGTCGAGCACGGTCGTCTGGCCGTAGATCGTGTCGCCGTGGAAGGTCGGCGCCACGTGCTTGAGCGACTCGATCTCCAGGTTGGCGATGGCCTTGCCGGAGATGTCCGGTACGGACATGCCGAGCAGCAGCGAGTAGACGTAGTTCCCGACGACGACGTTCTTGCCGAAGTCCGTCGTCTTCTCCGCATAGTTCGTGTCCATGTGGAGCGGGTGGTGGTTCATGGTGAGGAGACAGAACAGGTGGTCGTCGTACTCCGTGACCGTCTTTCCCGGCCAGTGCTTGTACGTCGCCCCGACCTCGAACTCCTCGTAGGTGCGCCCGAACTGCATCGCGTCAGCCCTCCGGAATCTCGAACTTGCTGGTGCGCTGCATGCCGGCGGCGCGGCCCTTGCCGGAGATGACCAGGGCCATCTTGCGGCTGGCCTCGTCGATCATCTCGTCGCCGAGCATCGCCGAGCCCTTCTTGCCGCCCGCCTCGGACGTGTAGTAGTCGTACGCGTCCAGGATCAGCTCGGCGTGGTCGTAGTCCTCCTGCGACGGCGAGAAGATCTCGTTGGACGCCTCGACCTGGCCCGGGTGCAGCACCCACTTGCCGTCGAAGCCGAGCGCGGCGGCGCGCTGGGCGACCTCGCGGTAGCCGTCGATGTTGCGGATCTGCAGGTAGGGGCCGTCGATCGCCTGGAGGTTGTTGGCGCGGGCGGCCATCAGGATCTTCATCAGGATGTAGTGGTAGGCGTCCGCCGGGTAGCCGGGCGGCTGCTCGCCCACGACCAGCGACTTCATGTTGATCGACGCCATGAAGTCGGCCGGGCCGAAGATGATCGTCTCGACGCGCTGGGACGCCGTCGCGATCTCGTTGACGTTGTTCAGGCCCTGCGCGTTCTCGATCTGCGCCTCGATGCCGATCTTGCCGACCTCGAAGCCCATGGTCTTCTCGATCTGCGTCAGCAGCAGGTCCAGCGCGACGATCTGCTGGGCCGTCTGCACCTTCGGCAGCATGATGCAGTCGAGGTTCTGGCCGGCGCCCTCGACGACCGTGACGACGTCGCGGTACGTCCACTCGGTCGTCCAGTCGTTGACGCGCACGACCCTCGTCTTGCCCGTCCAGTCGCCCTCGTTGAGGAACTTGACGATGGTGTGCCGCGCCTCGGGCTTGGCGAGCGGCGCGCACGCGTCCTCCAGGTCGAGGAAGACCTGGTCCGCGGGGAGGCCCTGGGCCTTCTCCAGGAAGCGCGGGTTCGAGCCCGGTACCGCCAGGCAGGAACGCCGGGGGCGAAGGCGGTTGACCTGCGGAGCAGGGCTGGTCATGCGGGGACCTCCAGGGGGTCGAGCTTGTTCGCTTTCCGGATCTCGTCGACGATGCAGCCGATGATTCCGGTGATGTCGAAGTCCTTCGGGGTGAAGACCGCGGCCACTCCGGCTTCCCTGAGCTGCTCGGCGTCACCATTCGGGATGATGCCACCGGCGATCACGGGTATATCTGTGGCACCGGCCACACGCAGCCGTTCGAGGACGTCCGGCACCAGCTGGGCGTGCGAGCCGGACAGGATGGACAGGCCCACCGCGTGCACGTCCTCGGCGAGGGCCGCGTCCACGATCTGCTCCGGCGTCAGCCGGATGCCCTGGTAGACCACCTCGAAGCCGGCGTCGCGCGCGCGCACGGCGATCTGCTCGGCGCCGTTGGAGTGACCGTCCAGGCCCGGCTTGCCCACCAGGAAGCGCAGCTTGCCCACGCCCAGGTCCTTGGCCGTCAGGTCCACCTTGCGGCGGACCAGGTCCAGCGCGCTGCCCTCCTCGACGGGCACGGCCACCGGAGCCGAGGAGACGCCCGTGGGCGCCCGGAACTCGCCGAACACCTCGCGCAGCGCCCCGGCCCACTCGCCGGTCGTCGCGCCGGCGCGGGCGCACTCCAGGGTGGCCTCCATGAGGTTCTCGTCGCCGCGCGCGGCCTCCTTCAGCCGCTCCAGCGCCTTGCACGGCCGTGGGTGGTTGAAGGGCGGCTGGTAGCGGCTGTCGCGCCACTGCTCCAGCCCGGCGATGACCCGGGCCTCGACCGCCGGGTCCACCGTCTGGATCGCGGTGTCCAGGTCGGCGGTCAGCGGGTTCGGCTCGGTGCCCTCGAAGGCGTTGACACCGATGATCTTCTCCTGGCCGGACTCGATCCGGCCCCGGCGCTCGGCGTGCGAGGCGACCAGCTGTGCCTTGAGGTAGCCGGACTCGACGGCCGCCATCGCGCCGCCCATCTCCTGGATGCGGTCGATCTCGGCGAACGCGTCCTCGACGAGCTGCTCCACCTTCGCCTCGATCACCTTCGAACCCTCGAAGATGTCCTCGTACTCCAGCAGATCGCTCTCGTACGCCAGCACCTGCTGGATGCGCAGCGACCACTGCTGGTCCCAGGGGCGGGGCAGGCCCAGCGCCTCGTTCCACGCGGGCAGCTGCACGGCGCGGGCGCGGGCGTCCTTGGAGAGGGTGACGGCCAGCATCTCCAGCACGATCCGCTGGACGTTGTTCTCCGGCTGCGCCTCCGTCAGGCCCAGGGAGTTGACCTGGACGCCGTAGCGGAAGCGGCGCTGCTTGGCGTCCTCGATGCCGTAGCGCTCACGGGTGATGCGGTCCCAGATGCGGCCGAACGCCCGCATCTTGCACATCTCCTCGATGAAGCGGACACCCGCGTTCACGAAGAACGAGATGCGTGCGACGACATCGCCCATGCGCTCCTGCGGCACCTGGCCGGAGTCGCGCACGGCGTCGAGGACGGCGATCGCGGTGGACATCGCGTACGCGATCTCCTGGACCGGCGTGGCGCCCGCCTCCTGCAGGTGGTAGCTGCAGATGTTGATCGGGTTCCACTTCGGGATGTGGGAGACCGTGTACGCGATCATGTCCGTCGTCAGGCGCAGGCTCGGGCCCGGCGGGAAGACGTGCGTCCCGCGGGACAGGTACTCCTTGACGATGTCGTTCTGGGTCGTGCCCTGGAGCTTGGTGATGTCCGCGCCCTGCTCCTCGGCGACGACCTGGTAGAGCGCCAGCAGCCACATGGCGGTGGCGTTGATCGTCATCGAGGTGTTCATCTGCTCCAGGGGGATGTCCTGGAACAGCCGGCGCATGTCACCGACGTGCGCGATCGGCACGCCGACCCGGCCGACCTCGCCGCGGGCGAGGATGTGGTCGGAGTCGTAGCCGGTCTGCGTCGGCAGGTCGAACGCCACCGACAGACCCGTCTGGCCCTTGGCGAGGTTGCGCCGGTACAGCTCGTTGGACGCCTCGGCCGTGGAGTGACCGGCGTACGTGCGCATGAGCCACGGTCGGTCCTTCTCCCGCCTGACCGCGGCGGGCTGACGCTCAGTCATCTGTGCCCCCGTATGTCTCAGATGTTGCGGAAGCGGTTGATGGCGTCGATGTGCTGCGCGCGCTTCTCCTGGTCGCGCACGCCCAGGCCCTCCTCGGGGGACATGCACAGCACGCCGACCTTGCCCTGGTGCAGGTTGCGGTGCACGTCGTAGGCGGCCTGGCCGGTGTCCTCGAGGGAGTACACCTTCGACAGGGTGGGGTGGATCTTGCCCTTCGCGATGAGCCGGTTGGCCTCCCAGGCCTCGCGGTAGTTGGCGAAGTGCGAGCCGATGATCCGCTTCAGGGACATCCACAGGTAGCGGTTGTCGTACTCGTGCATGTAGCCCGAGGTGGAGGCGCAGGTGGTGATGGTGCCGCCCTTGCGCGTGACGAACACCGAGGCGCCGAAGGTCTCACGGCCGGGGTGCTCGAAGACGATGTCGATGTCCTCGCCGCCGGTGAGCTCGCGGATGCGCTTGCCGAAGCGCTTCCACTCCTTGGGGTCCTGGGTGTTCTCGTCCTTCCAGAACTTGTAGCCCTCGGCGTTGCGGTCGATGATCGCCTCGGCGCCCATCGAGCGGCAGATGTCCGCCTTCTGGTCGCTGGAGACGACACAGATCGGGTTGGCGCCGCCGGCCAGCGCGAACTGGGTGGCGTAGGAGCCGAGTCCGCCGCTCGCGCCCCAGATCAGGACGTTGTCGCCCTGCTTCATGCCGGCGCCGTTGCGGGAGACCAGCTGCCGGTAGGCGGTGGAGTTGACCAGACCGGGGGCGGCGGCCTCCTCCCACGACAGGTGGTCGGGCTTGGGCATCAGCTGGTTGGACTTGACCAGCGCGATCTCGGCGAGGCCGCCGAAGTTCGTCTCGAAGCCCCAGATGCGCTGCTCGGGGTCGAGCATCGTGTCGTTGTGGCCGTCGCTGGACTCCAGCTCGACGGACAGGCAGTGCGCGACGACCTCGTCACCGGGGCGCCAGGCGTTGACACCCGGGCCGGTGCGCAGGACGACGCCCGCGAGGTCGGAGCCGATGATGTGGTACGGCAGGTCATGGCGCTTGGCCAGCTCGTTGGTGCGGCCGTAGCGCTCCAGGAAGCCGAAGGTGGACAGCGGCTCGAAGATCGAGGTCCACACCGAGTTGTAGTTGACCGACGAGGCCATGACGGCCACCAGGGCCTCGCCCGGGCCGAGCTCGGGCAGCGGCACCTCGTCCAGGTGGATCGACTTGCGGGGGTCCTTGTCGCGGGTCTCGAGGCCCGCGAACATCTCCGTCTCGTCCTTGTGCACGGTGATCGCGCGGTACGACTCGGGGAGCGGGAGGGCGGCGAAGTCCTCCGACGTGGAGTCGGGCGACTGGATCGCGGCCAGGATGTCCTTAACGGTCACGGTGTTGCCTCCGGCGGTGAGCGCCCTGAGGGAGGGGCGCCGATGGGTTCGTCGGTGCTGCTGAGGGTTGAGGGTGTGCCGTCGGTTCGGCGGTGGTGCTGTTCGGCAGCGCATGGTGGCGCGGGAGGTTGCCTGTGACGCAGGCGTCCGGGCGTGCAGGCGGGTTCGGCCTGCCGGGACGTCGTCCGGACTCCTTCAACGTATGACACCGCGTGTCACCCCGCAAGGCACTGAGTGCCAGAACTTGGCCTCAGATGAAATCTTTACGTAACAAATGAGCGATGATCGATCGAACGGGCTCTTCAAGGGCCTGCAAAACGGCCCCTGACATGCCAAAACGGCCACCCCGAGGGGTGGCCGTCATCACACGGGTGAAGGGGCTCTCAGCGCTCCTTGAGCGCCTGCTCGATGGTCCGCATGACCTCGTCGAGCGGTGCGTCGGTGCGGGCGACGGTCACCAGTACCTCGCCCTGCGCCGAGGCGGTCGCCACGGCCGGCTGCGGTTCCGTGGAGCGCCCCGCCCCGATGCCGGTGCCGAACGTCTTGCGCACGATCGCGAAGGCGTGGTCCAGCTGTGCCTCCACGTCGCCCTGGCCGCCCGCCCGCAGCCAGCGCCGCAGCACGTGGTTGTGGGCCGTGACGACCGCGGACGCGGCGACCTCGGCCAGCAGCGGGTCGTCGTTGGCGTCGTCGGCGTGCGCCCGCTCGTCGAAGTGGCCGAGGAGGTAGCGGGTGAAGAGACGCTCGTAGCGGGCCACCGACGCGATCTCCGCCTCGCGCAGGGTGGGCACCTCGCGCGTCAGCTTGTAGCGGGCGACCGAGATCTCCGGCCGGGCCGCGTACATCCGCATGACCTCCTTGATGCCCCGGCACACCGTGTCGAGCGGATGCTCGTGCGCGGGCGCGGCGTTGAGCACCGCCTCGGCCCGGATCAGGGTGTCGTCGTGGTCGGGGAAGATCGCCTCTTCCTTGGAGCGGAAGTGGCGGAAGAAGGTGCGGCGGGCGACCCCGGCCTGGGCCGCGATCTCGTCGACGGTGGTCGCCTCGTACCCCTTGGTCGCGAACAGCTCCATCGCGGCGGCCGCCAGTTCCCTGCGCATCTTGAGCCGCTGGGCGGCGGCGCGGGAGCCGGCGGCGCTTTCCGGCGCGTCGGCAGTGGCGGGTGTACGTGAGGACCTGGCGGGCTGGGACATGCCCTGAACGTACTGCATGTGCGCAGCTCGCCGCGCATGGCCCGGTTCTTCCCCGGGGCCCGGGGGCGGGTCAGGGGCGGGCGGGCCGGCCGGGTGGAACCGGTCCGGGCCGAGCAGGCCGCCCCACTCCGCGCCGGACCGGAACCAGTCGCCTGGACGCTCAGCGCTTGGCATATTCGCGGAAGCCGCGGCCGGTCTTGCGGCCGAGGCAGCCCGCGGCCACCAGGTGCTCCAGCAGCGGCGCCGGAGCGAGCCCCGGGTCGCGGAACTCGCGGTGCAGGACCTTCTCGATGGCCAGCGAGACGTCAAGACCGACGACGTCCAGCAGCTCGAAGGGGCCCATCGGGTAACCGCCGCCCAGCTTCATCGCCGCGTCGATGTCGTCGAGCGACGCGTAGTGCTCCTCGACCATCTTGATCGCGTTGTTCAGGTACGGGAACAGCAGCGCATTCACGATGAAGCCGGCCCGGTCACCGCAGTCGACGGGGTGCTTCCTGATCCGGCCGCAGACCTCGCGGACCGTGGCGTGCACGTCGTCGGCGGTCAGCACCGTGCGGACGACCTCGACCAGCTTCATGGCCGGCGCCGGGTTGAAGAAGTGCATGCCGATCACGTCCTGCGGGCGCGAGGTGGCCCGGGCGCAGGCGACGACCGGCAGCGACGAGGTCGTGGTGGCCAGGATCGCGCCCGGCTTGCAGACCTTGTCCAGTGTCGCGAACAGCTGCCGCTTGACCTCCAGGTCCTCGGCGACCGCCTCCACCGCCAGGTCGACGCCCGCGAAGTCCTCGTAGCTGCCCGAGGCCGTGATGCGGTCCAGGGTCTCGGTGGCCGCCTCGGCGGTCATCCGGCCCTTGTCGACCGAGCGGGACAGGGACTTGCCGATCCGGGCCTTCGCGGTCTGCGCCTTCTCCGCACTGCGGGCGGCGATGACCACCTCGTACCCGGCCTTGGCGAAGACCTCGGCGATACCGGAGGCCATGGTGCCCGAGCCCGCGACACCGACGGAACGGATCTCCCGGCCGGGAGCCAGGTCACCGCCCTCCAGCGGGGTCAGCGCGTCGCGCACGACGACCGCGCTGCCCGGCGCCTCGTACGTGTAGAACCCGCGCCCCGCCTTGCGGCCGGTCAGCCCCGCCTCGCTCAGTTGCTTGAGGATCGGGGCCGGGGCGTGCAGCCGGTCCCGGGAGGCGGAGTACATGGCCTCCAGGACCGTGCGCGCGGTGTCGACGCCGATCAGGTCGAGCAGCGCCAGCGGGCCCATCGGCAGCCCGCAGCCCAGCCGCATCGCGGCGTCGATGTCCTCGCGGGAGGCGTACTTCGCCTCGTACATCGCGGCGGCCTGGTTGAGGTAGCCGAACAGCAGGCCGTCCGCGACGAAACCGGGGCGGTCGCCGACCGCGACGGGTTCCTTGCCCAGGTCGAGCGCGAGGTCGGTGACCGCCGTGACGGCAGCCGGAGCGGTCAGCACCGAGGAGACGACCTCGACCAGCTTCATGGCCGGCGCGGGGTTGAAGAAGTGCAGGCCCAGCACCCGCTCGGGGCGGGAGGAGTCGGCGGCCAGCCGCGTCACGGACAGGGCGTTGGTGCCGGTCGCAAGGATCGTCTCGGGACGCACGATCCCGTCCAGCTCCCGGAAGATCTGGTGCTTGATCTCGTACGACTCCGGGGCCACCTCGATGACCAGGTCGGCGTCGGCGGCGGTGCGCAGGTCACCGGAGGTGCTGACCCGGCCGAGGATCTCGGCGCGCTCCTGCTCGGTCAGCCGGCCGCGCTCGACGCCGCGGGCGGTGGAGGCCTCCAGGGCGGCGACGCACTTCGCAGCCTGGGACTCGCTGACGTCGATGCCGACGACCGTGCGGCCGGCCTTGGCGAGGACCTCGGCGATGCCGGTGCCCATCGTGCCGAGGCCGACGACGGCGACGGTCTGCAGCGTGGACTGGGACGGGTCGGAAAGGGGAGAGGCCATCGCGGGACTCCAGGATGAGGGTGACGACGGGAAACGCGCCCCGGGTGCGCCCAAGGGGCCGGCAGGAGCCGAACCACGGACGCACCGGGTGCGTGGATGAGTGCGGGTGCTGGCCGGGCTGCGAAGCGCACACGCCCGGTGCCGCCTCCACGGGCGTGCACACGCCCGGGATGAACGGTGATTCCGACCGGCCCTGTCCCGGGGCCGAGCCGTACTGCGGTACCTGAGGCACCGAACCGACTGCTCCCGCGACAGCCGCGTCACCAGACCGCCGCGAGGAATGCGAGTGGGTAACTCGCTCGTCTGAGCTTAACCGGCGGGTAACGAGCGCGCCAGCCCCCCGTCTTTGTGATGTGCGTCCCGCCCGGCCCGCGACGCCCTAACCTCTGATGCATGGACGAAGAGTTGCGATCACTCACGGAGCGCTTACGGCAGGAGTCGGGGGCGTCGCCCGCGTTCGAGCGGCTCGTGGCGACCGACGACCTCGACGCCCTGGCCGCGATGCTGACCGAGCCCGGGCAGCACCTGTGGGCGAGGGAGCTGGCGGCGTTCCGGCTCGGGCTCGCGCGGGACCGGCGGGCCTTCGAGGCCCTGGTCCTGTTGCTCAACCACCGTGACCCCCCGCGCTGCGCCTCCGCCGCCCACGCCCTCGCCCGGCTCGGCGACCCGCGCACCGCCCGCGCGGCCGCGGCCCTCGCCACCAACGAACTGCGCGTCGCCTACGCCCTGCACCCGGTACGGCTCCTGGTCGAGCTGCGCGCCCCCGAGGCGGTGCCCGCGCTGATCACCACCCTCCGGCGCAGGCTGCGCCCGCACGACCCGTACCGCCGCGTGGCCCTCGCCTGTGTGGACGGGCTCGGGGTGCTGGGTGACGTCCGGGCGGGGCCGGTGCTGAACGAGGCCCTCGCACATCCTGCGCTGGCCGAGGCGGCGGTACGGGCGCTGGGGCGGATCCCGAAGCAGAGGTGACGTCAGCGGTCCAGAGGCCTGGCGTACCGCACTTCGGGAACCGCGACCCCGTCCACCTCGAAGGGCTCCTCGGCACCGTCCGCGCTGAGGCCCGCCCGCTCGTAGAACCGGCGGGCCCGGTCGTTCCCCTTGAGCACCCACAGCAGCAGACGGCCGTGGCCCGCGGCGGAGCAACGCGCGACGCACTCCCCGAGCAGCGCCCGCCCGACGCCCCGCCCCACCTGATCCGGGTGGACGTAGAGCGCGTACAACTCGGCATCCTCGGTGAGGACTTCGCCCTCCCGGTACGGCCCGTGGCAGGCCCAGCCGACGAGCTCGCCGCCGGTGCCCTCGGCGACCAGGTTCACCACGCTGCCGTCACTGCGCGAGAGGTGCGTGCGACGGCGCTCGGCGTCCGCCTCGACGCTGAGCCCGTCCAGGTACGACTGCGGGATCAGGCCCCGGTAGGCGCCGCGCCAGCCGCCGACCCGGATCTCCGCGACGCGGTCGCAGTCGGCGAGCGTCATCTCACGTATCCGCAGGCTCATGACGCGACCGGGGCCGGGAGGCGGTACCGGGCGGCTGGGGCCACGCGGTCCGTGGCGGGGATTCTCGTCAGCTCACTCACGCGGCCATGGTGGACCATGGCACAGACGACGACCGCCCCCGACGGTTCGTCAGCGGCTCAGCGGCTCAGCGGCTCAGCGGCTCTGCGGCTCTGCGGCTCTGCGGCTCTCGGCTCAGCGGGCGGCGGTTCAGCCGCGGGAGCCGAGCAGGGCGTGCAGCACCGAGCCGTTCGAGGACGCCGACGCCGCCTTGTCCGACGCCGTCGCGGGGGGCTTCGGTTCGGGCAGTGCGTCGCACGCCGCGTCCGCCTCGCCGAAGCCGCGTGGCACCGTGCCGTCGGTCAGGTAGGCCGCCAGGTGTTTGTCCAGGCAGGCGTTGCCGCTCAGTGTGATGCCGTGGTTGCCGCCGCCCTGCTCGACCACCAGGCTGGAACCGGCCAGCAGACGGTGCATGGTGACACCGCCCTCGTACGGAGTGGCCGCGTCGGCGGTGGCCTGGAACAGCAGCACCGGTGGCAGCTTGCCGTTCGCCACGTTCACCGCGCGCAGCGACTCCGTCGGCCAGAACGCGCACGGCGCGTTGTACCAGGCGTTGTTCCAGGTCATGAACGGCGCCTTCTCGTACGCCGCCCAGTTGTCCTTGCGCCACTGGTGCCAGTCGCGCGGCCAGAAGGCGTCCCGGCACTGCACCGCCGTGTAGATGCTGTAGCTGTTGTCGTCCGCGGCGTCCATCGCGCCGAAGTCCGTGTACGCCGCGACCAGCGGTTCGGGGTTCTTGCGGTTCACGTACGCCGCGAACGCCTCCGCCAGAGGTGGCCAGTACCCGTTGTAGTAGGCCCCCGGGAGGTAGGTGTCCTCGAGCTCCGCCGCGCCCACCCGGCCGCCCGCGGGCTTCTTGGCCAGAGCCGCCCGCATGGCGTACCAGGTGGCTTCGACCCTCTCCGGGTCGGTGCCGAGCCGGTACCGCGCGTCGTGCCTGGCGACCCAGGCGAGGAAGGCGCGGTGACGGTCGTTGAAGGCGTGGTCCTGGTTGAGGTTGGCGGTGTACCACACGTCGGTGGGGTCGACGACCGAGTCCAGGACCAGGCGCCGGACCCGCTGCGGGTACAGGCCGGCGTAGACCGCGCCCAGGTAGGTGCCGTACGAGTAGCCGAAGTAGTTGATCTTCTTCGCGCCCAGGGCCTGCCGGATCGCCTCGATGTCGTGTGCGGCGCTGATCGTGTCGATGTACGGCAACAGGTGCCCGTACTTCCCGGTACAGGCGGCCGCGAAGGATTTGGCGCGGGCGAGGTTGGCCCGCTCGGCCTCCGGCGTGCTCGGAACCGAGTCCGGACGCACCGGGCCGAAGTAGCCGGGCTCGCAGTCCAGTGCCGGTCTGCTGGCCCCCACTCCGCGTGGGTCGAAGCCGATGACGTCGTACTGGGCCGCGACCTCCTCGGGCAGCGAGTCCGCGACGAAACCGGCGAGGGCGAGGCCGTCGCCGCCGGGGCCGCCCGGGTTGACCAGCAGCGGGCCCTGGAACGTCTTCGCGGTGTGCGGGACGCGGGACAGCGCGAGGGTGACCTGCCGGCCGTCCGGGTGCGCGTGGTCGAGCGGCACCTTGAGGGACGCGCACTGGAGCGACGGATAGTCGGTGGTGCCGCACTTCCTCCAGCCGGGCTTCGCCAGGCGAAAGGTACCTGTGGAGTGCGGTGCGTCCGCCTCGGCGGGCACGGCCGTGAGGCTCCCGGCCAGCGCGACGGCGACGGCGCCGCACAGCACGGCTGCGCGTGTTCTCATGGAGGCCTTCCAGGACGGAGGGGCGTCGGACCGCGGGGCTCACGGTCCTCGCCGATTCGTCCCGGCACGGGGCGCTGAAAGAACGTGTTCCGTCGAGACCCCACCCGATTGGGTCGCGGGATGCGCTCGAACGCTCCTACCCCAACCCTCCTAGAGGAGCGACAGTTGGGTCGGCTCGGACGAAGGGGGCTCGGCCGGTTCGGGCGGCCGGATCCGCCGTGGTGTGTCCGCGCGCGTGGGACCGATGCCGTACTCCTCGGCCAGTTCGTGCACCTGCCGGGTGATCCGCCGCTGGTACCACTTCGGGGCGTAGGAGCCCTCCGCGTACATCCGCTCGTAACGGGCCACCAGGTGCGGGTGGTGTTGCCCCAGCCAGGCCATGAACCACTCGCGGGCGCCGGGCCGCAGGTGGAGCACCAGCGGCGTCACGGACGTGGCACCGCAGGCCGCGATCGCCCGTACCGTGGCACGCAGTTGGGCGGGGCTGTCGCTGAGGAACGGGATCACCGGCGCCATCAGCACTCCGCAGCCGATGCCGTGGTCGCCGAAGGTGCGCACGACCTCCAGGCGCCGCTCGGGTGCCGGCGTGCCCGGTTCGACGGTCCGCCAGAGCTCCTCGTCGGTGAAGCCGACCGAGACGGAGATGCCGACGTCGGTCACCTGTGCCGCCTGTTTGATCAACTCCAGGTCGCGCAGGACGAGCGTGCCCTTGGTCAGGATCGAGAAGGGGTTCGCGTGGTCGCGCAGGGCCGAGATGATGCCCGGCATCAGGCGGTAGCGGCCCTCGGCGCGCTGGTAGCAGTCGACGTTGGTGCCCATGGCGATGTGCTCGCCCTGCCAGCGGCGCGAACCGAGCTGCCGGCGCAGCAGCTCCGGCGCGTTGGTCTTGACCACGATCTGGCTGTCGAAGCCGAGGCCCGTGTCGAGGTCCAGATAACTGTGCGTCTTGCGCGCGAAGCAGTAGACGCACGCGTGTGAGCAGCCGCGATAGGGATTGACCGTCCACTGGAACGACATCCGCGAGACCGCCGGCACCCGGTTGATGATCGAGCGGGCCCGGATCTCGTGGAAGGTGATCCCGCGGAACTCCGGGGTGTCGAAGGTACGCGTGACCACCGCGTCCGCGCCGAACAGCGCGGCGTCGGCCCGGCTGTGTTCGGAGTCCACGGTGAGGTTCTCCCAGCGCATGACGCCTCCTCGGTAGCACTGACCACAGAATAGAACACATGTTCCCTTGATCGTGCGAGGGTGTTTTCCGAAACCGATCGACCGGGTTGCGCCACCCCGATTTGGGGCGCCGGGTGGCGGGGTGGTTGGCTTTGCCCCGACCCCCGAGCAACCAGGTCCTGGAGGAAAGCGATGGCGCAGGTCGAGGCCACAACGGAGCGGATCGTCGCGGCGGACGCGGAGACGGTGTTCGACGCCCTCGCCGACTACAGCGGCACCCGCGCGAAGCTGCTGCCCGAGCAGTTCAGCGAGTACGAGGTGCGGGAGGGCGGCGACGGCGAGGGCACCCTCGTCCACTGGAAACTCCAGGCCACCAGCAAGCGCGTGCGCGACTGCCTCCTGGAGGTGAGTGAGCCCACCGACGGCGAGCTGGTCGAGAAGGACCGCAACTCCTCCATGGTCACCACCTGGCGGGTCACTCCGGCCGGAGAGGGCAAGTCCCGGGTCGTCGTGACCACCACCTGGACCGGCGCCGGCGGCATCGGCGGCTTCTTCGAGAAGACCTTCGCCCCCAAGGGCCTCGGCCGGATCTACGACGCGATGCTCACCAAGCTCGCCGCCGAGGTCGAGAAGTAGCCCTCTCGAGCAGCGGATGTCCGAGGGCTGTTGCCGGTGCCACTCGCCCGGCTCCCTGCCCGGCGCGCGGCCCCCTCACCGGTTCGGGTGATCTCCGTGCGGCCCGCTCCTGTGCCGTAACTCGTCGCGCTTGCTCGTAGTTGTCGCTTTTACGCGGGAATTGTGCGGCAGCGCGACGAGGGGAGCGGTGAGTGGGCGGGATCACTCTGGCGCAGGACGAACCGGCGGTGGCGCCTCCCGTCACCCCCGTGCCGCCGCCGGATCAGGACAGCGGACCCAGCCCCCGCCGGGTGCGGCTCGTCTTCTTCGCCCTGATGCTGGCCCTGCTCCTGGCCGCCCTGGAGCAGATGATCGTCGCCACGGCGCTCCCGAAGATCGTCGGTGAGCTGCACGGCCTGGACCGGATGTCCTGGGCGATCACCGCCTACCTGCTCACCGCCACCGTCGGCCTGCCGGTCTACGGCAAGCTCGGTGATCTCCTCGGCCGCAAGGGCGTCTTCCAGTTCGCGATCGTCGTCTTCGTCATCGGCTCCGCGCTCGCGGGCCGGGCGCAGACCATGGACCAGCTCATCGTCTACCGCGCCCTGCAGGGCGTCGGCGCGGGCGGCCTCATGATCGGCGTCCAGGCGATCATCGCGGACATCGTGCCGCCCCGGCGGCGGGGCCGCTACATGGGCCTGATCGGCGCCGCCTTCGGCCTCGCCTCCGTGGCCGGACCGCTGCTCGGCGGCTACTTCACGGACCACCTCTCCTGGCGCTGGTGCTTCTACGTCAACGTCCCCTTCGGGCTGGTCACGCTGGCCGTCGTCGCCCTCACGCTGAAGCTCCCGAAGCCGGCCGCGCGGGCCCGTCTCGACGTCCTCGGCGCGCTGTTCCTGACGGCCGCCTCCACCTGCCTGGTCCTGCTGACCAGTTGGGGCGGCACCGAGTACGCCTGGGACTCCCGCATGATCCTCGGGCTCGCGGCCGGGGCGACGGCGGCCACCGTCCTCTTCCTGGTCACCGAGCGCTTCGCCGTCGAACCCCTCATCCCGCTGCGGCTGTTCAGGGACTCCGTCTTCAACGTCACCGGCCTGGTGGGTCTGGTGATCGGGGTGGGCCTGTTCGGGGCGGCCGGCTACCTGCCGACGTACCTGCAAATGGTCGACGGGGCCTCCGCGACCGCATCGGGCCTGCTCATGCTGCCGATGATGGCCGGCATCGTCGGCGCCTCGCTCGTCGTCGGCCAGCTGATCAGCCACACCGGCCGCTACAAGGCCTACCCGATCCTCGGCAGTGCCCTCTCCGCCGTCGGGATGTGGCTGCTGTCGCGGCTGGAGGTCGGCACGCCCCGGCTGCACTACAGCGTCTGGATGGCCGTCCTCGGCACCGGGATCGGCATGGTCATGCCGGTGCTGATCCTCGCCGTGCAGAACTCCGTGCGCCCGGCCGACCTCGGCACCGCCACCAGCGCCAACAACTACTTCCGGCAGATCGGCGGCAGCGTCGGAGCCGCCGTCTTCGGCACCCTCTTCACCGACCGGCTCGCCGACGCCCTCGCCGGGCGTCTCCCCGGGCGCGCGGGCACCGCCCTCCCGGACCCCGCATCCCTCACCCCGCAGCTCGTGCACGCACTGCCCCCGGCCCTGCGCGACGACTACATCCGGGCGTACGCCGACGCCATGCCGCGGATCTTCCTCTACCTGGTGCCGGTGCTCGTCCTCGGACTGGTCATCGCCCTCTTCCTCAAGGAGAAACCCCTGGTGTCCCACAACGCCTCCGTCACCGACCCGGGCACGGCGCCGGGGAACGCCCCCGTCCCGCAGGCCCGCGCCGCGTACGGCGCCGGTGTGCCCGTGTGCGGCTCGGTGCAGCATCACGACGGGACCGTCGTACCCCGCGCGGCGCTCACGCTCATCGACGTCACCGGGCAGCAGACCGGGCGCGGGGCGAGCGGCGAGGACGGGCGCTACGCGCTGGCCACCCCGGGACCGGGCTCGTACGTGCTGATCGCCGCCGCCGGCGGCCACCAGCCGCAGGCGGTCACCGTGACCGTCGGCGAGCGTCCCGTCGAGCTCGACATCGTCCTCGGCGGCGCCGGGAACCTGATCGGCACCGTGGTCACCGCCGACGGCACGCCCGTACGGGACGCCACCGTCACCCTCACCAACGTGCACGGCGAGGTCGTCGCCACCACCCGCAGCGGCCGGGAGGGCGGCTACGTCATCACCGAGCTCGTCGCCGGCGAGTACACCCTCGCCGCATCCGCGCCCGCCTTCCGCCCGGCAGCGCTCCCCGTCACCGTCCAGGCCGCCCGCGAGACCCGCCGGGACATCGAACTGGCCGGCGGCGCCGTGCTGCGCGGCACCGTCCGGGCGGGCGGGGGCCGGCCCGTGGAGGACGCGCGTGTGACGCTGCTCGACGTGGCGGGCAACGTCGTCGACACCCTCACCACCGGCGCCGACGGCACGTTCCGCTTCGTCGACCTGTCCTCCGGCGAGTACACGGTCATCGCGGCCGGCTACCCGCCCGTCGCCACCGTGCTCCAGGTCGCCGGAGGAGGCCGCAGCGAGCGGGACCTCCAGCTGAGCCACGAGGACTGAGCGAGCACCGGCCGGGGGGCGAACGGCACCGGCGCGCGGGGTCGTACGCCGGTGCGAGTCCCGCGCGGGGCAATTCCCGCATTGCCTCACATGGCCGGCGGCGGTCGCCGTACGGTGGTGACGCCGGCACAGATCTTGCGTCCGTGGGGAGAGAGGGCCTGGGCCATGGACCGTGGCATCGACAGGGCTGAGCAGGGCGCGGGAACGGAACCCGCCGAACCCGGCCGTGTCCCCCTGGCCGTCGTCGTGGTCGACCGTGACGGCCTCGTCTCCCACTGGAGCCGCGGTGCACGTCGTTTGTTCGGCGTCCCCAAGGAGGAGGCGATCGGACGCACCGCCCTCGACCTGCTCCCCGTCTCCGGCGCCCTGCCCGAGGAACAGGGCCCCACCGGGGCCGGGGCCGCCGAGGACGACCCCGGCCCCGGGCTCGAATCCTCCCTCGACGGCGGGCTCTCCTACCCGGCGGCGGGCCGTGCCCGGCTCACCGCGTCCGGGGACGGCCGGGTCGACGTCCTGTGGTGGGCCTACCCGCTGGTGGGACCCGGGCCCGAGCGGCTGCTCGTGGTGGCCGCCGGGACGGAGGGGCTGGGGGCGGGCGACGGGGCGTGCGAGCGGATCGCGCCCGGCTTCGCGCTGCACACCGACTTCCCCGGGGCGGAGGAACTCGCCCGCCGGCTCCCCGAGATCCTGCCCAGCATGAGCGTCGGCGAGAGCACCCGGATCGTCGCGCAGGTCCTCGAACTCGGTTACCCGATCCTGGAGTTCAGCCGGAACGACCGGGTGCCCGTCACCCCCGACTGGGGCGTGGCCCGGCGCGCCGAGCGCAGGGCGCGCCGGGAACGGGCCGCGCGGGCGCTCGCCGCCGGCGAACCCGTACCGGAGGAGCTGCGGGCCGAGGGCGAGGACCTCGAGTACGCCGCCGTCCGTGAGCGCCTGGAGTTCCTCAACGAGGTCAGCGGACGCATCGGCACCTCCCTCGACCTGTCCCGCACGATCGTCGAGGTCAGCCGGGCCGTGGTGCCCCGCTTCACCGACGTCGCCGGTACGTATCTGCGTGAACAGGTCGTCGCCGGCGAGGGGTTCGAGGACGGGGTGCCCGACACGACCACGATGTGGCACCGGGTCGCCCTGGAGCACACCGACGAACCGGGCCGCTGGGACGACGTCGTCCCCGTCGGCGAGGCCATGCCGTTCCCGGCGCACACGCCGTTCTTCCAGTGCATGACCAGCGGTCAACCCGTGCTCGTGCCGCGCATCAGCGAGCAGATGGGACACGCCATCGCCGCGCAGTTCGACAAGCGCGACATCCGGCCCCTCATCACCGGCCGCTCGATGCTGGTCGTGCCCCTCAAGGCGCGCAACGTCGTGCTCGGCTTCATGATCCTGCTGCGGCACCCCGAGCGGCCCGTCTTCAACGACATGGACCGGGTCACCGGAGCCGAACTCGCCGCCCGGGCGGGCCTCGTGCTCGACAACGCGCGCATGTACACCTTCCAGGAGAACGTCGCCGAGACGCTCCAGGACAGCATGCTCCCGCACATCCCGTCCCGCATGGCCGGCTGCGACATCGCCACCCGCTACCTGCCGGGCACGCTGCTCGGGCGGATCGGCGGCGACTGGTTCGACGCGGTCAAACTGCACGGCGGACGCACGGCGTTCGTCGTCGGCGACGTCATGGGCCACGGTCTGAACTCCGCCGCGATGATGGGCCAGTTGCGGACGGCCGTGCAGACCATGGCCGGGCTCGACCTGCCGCCCGCACAGCTGCTGCGCAATCTCGACGACCTCGCCCAGCGCCTCGGCGACAGCTACCTGGCGACCTGCCTGTACGCCGTCTACGACCCCATCGCGGGCGAACTCCACCTCGCCAACGCCGGGCACATCCCGCCCGTCCTGGTCCGGGCCGCCGACGGCCGCAGCGAACTGCTGGATCTGCCCACGGGCGCGCCCATCGGCGTCGGGGGCGTGCCCTTCCAGGCCGTACGTGTGCGCGTCGAGCCCGGCGACCGGCTGGTGATGTGCACCGACGGACTGGTCGAGGTGCGCGGCGAGGACATCGGGGTGGGCCTCGCGACGCTCTGCGAGTCGGCAGCCCACCCGGCCGCGTCCATGGACGACGCCTGCGACACCATCATCCGGGCGCTCAACACACGGGGCGGCCGCAAGGACGACGTCGCCCTGCTGATGGCCCGCCTGGGCGGCATCGAGCCGGACGACGTGGCCGAATGGCGGCTCGTCCTCGATCCGGCGGAGGTGGGCCGGGCCCGCGCGGCGGTGCGCGAGCAACTGCACGACTGGGGCCTGGCGAAGCTCGCCGCACCGGCCGAGCTGATGGCCGGCGAACTCGTGACCAACGCCGTACGGCACTCCCACGCCCGCCCCGTCGCACTGCGGCTGGTCCGCGGCGACACTCTGCTGTGCGAGGTGGACGACGACGACCACGAGTTGCCGACGCTGCTGCACGCGGGCCCGCTCGACGAGGCAGGACGTGGTCTGCGCGTCGTCAGCACGCTGTCCCGCGCGTGGGGGTCCAGCCGGACCAAGGCCGGCAAGACCGTCTGGTTCGAGCTGACGCTGCCACGTCGCTGACGCGTCACCGGCCGAAGGCGAAGTGTCGCAGCGCGTCGGTGTTCTTGTGGCCGGGGCCAGGGCGCGGTACACCGGTCTCGCCCGTCGCTCGGCGGGATCCGTTCGCACCCCCGGGAGTGGGACATGAGCGTGACGCGCAGGTACCGGGAAGCCTGGGAGGGGTTCTGGCGGGAGGCGTCCGCCGAACCCGGGGCGGTGTTCTGGGACGCGGAACCGGTGCTGACCGTGGGCCCGCACCTCGCCCTGTTCGAACCGTACCTGGCCGATCCCGGGCTGCCGCTGGTGGATCTCGGCTGTGGCAACGGCACGCAGACCCGCTACCTCGCCGACCGTTTCCCGCACGTCCTGGGCGTCGACCTGTCCGCCGCGGCCCTCGACCACGCCCGGCGGGCCGACCCGGCGGGGCAGGCGGCCTACCGGCAGCTGGATGCCGCCGCGAAGGAGGAGACGCAGGCGCTGCACGCGGAGCTCGGCGACACCAACGTCTATCTGCGGGGCGTCCTGCACCAGTGCGAGCCCGAGGACCGGCAGTCCCTGGTCGACGGGATCGCCACGCTGGTCGGCGACCGCGGCCGTGCCTGTCTGGTGGAGCTCTCGGGCGCCGCCAAGCCCGTCCTGGCGGGCCTGGCGGGCGGCCCCGAGGGACCGCCGCCCAAGCTGGCGCCCGTGTTCCGGCACGGCATCGCGCCCGGAGAGGTGTCGGACGAGGCCGTTCCCGAGTATCTGCGCTCAGCCGGTCTGACCGTGCTGGCCAGTGGCCGACTGCCGTTGACGACCACGGAGTACCGCCCCGACGGCACGCGCATCGAGCTGCCGTCCACCTGGCTGGTGGCTGGGCGTACGGCGTGAGACGGGCGTACGGCTCAAAGCGGGCGTATGGAGTGAGACGGGCGTACGGCTCAAGGCGGGCGTACGGCCCGGGCGGGCGGTCGGGAGAGCCGGGCGTGGCGATGCGGTCTGGTGGGATACGGATTTGTCGGTGTACGGTCACTCTGCGGTCGCTCTGCCCCGGTCCGTGCCCCCTGCCTCGCCCCCACGGAGGACAGCCATGCCCATGCCCTGGTTACGGATGCTTGCCGCGTCGGCGGTGTCGGCGGTGCTGATCGGCGCGAGCCCCGTCACGACCGTCGCCGCACCGGACCATCGCGGAGTGGGCGACAGTGTGCACACCGCCGGACGCGTCAAAGCCGCCGGCGACGTGCTCCAGTACAGCTGGCCCGGTGTCTACTTCGAGGGCCGTTTCCGGGGTACCGGCGTGGGCGTCGTGCTCGACGACGCGGCCGCCGACTACGACGTCCAGGTCGACGGAGCCACCGTCGCGACCCTCGTCACGCCGGGGAGGACCACCCACTGGGTCAGGGGCCTGCGCGACGGCGCCCACATCGTCCGGCTCGTCAAGCGCAACGACACCCCGTGGAGCACCAGCTCCTTCGGCGGCTTCGTCGCCGCACCCGGCGGTGCCGTCCTGGCCCGGCCGGCCGCGCGCAGCCGCCAGATCGAGTTCATCGGCGACTCCCTCACCGTCGGCTACGGCAACCTCTCCACCTCCCGCGACTGCGACGGCGAGCAGCTCAAGCGCACCACCGACACGGACGTCAGCTACGGCGCGCTCACCGCCCGGGGACTGGGCGCCGACTACCAGGTCAACGCCTACTCGGGCCAGGGCATGGTGCGCAACTACAACGGAGGCTCGCCGGAGGTGAACTACCGCACCTTCTACGACCGCGCCCTGCTGAACGTGCCGGGCGACGTCTGGCAGAACCCGGGCACCTGGCGGCCGCAGCTCGTGGTGGTCCACCTGGGCACGAACGACTTCTCGACCCCTCTCAACCCGGGCGAGCCCTGGACCGACGCGAGCCTCGCCGCCGCCTACCGCAGCGCCTACAGCGGCTTCCTCGCCAAGCTGCGGCAGCGCTACGGGGCCGCCACCACCATCCTGGCCGTGGGCACGGGTCCCTTCGCCGGCCATGTCGAACACGTCGTGCGGGAACGCAACGGCGCGGGTGACCCCCGAGTCCGCTTCTGGTCCCTGGACACCACCGGCCTGGACTACGGAGGCTGCCACTGGCACTACTCGGCCCGCGACCACCGCCTCCTGGCCGGCCGCCTCACCGCGCTCCTCGCCGACCTGCCGATCCGTTGGTGACCACCTCGTAGCCGGTTGCGCCCGCAGCGCGTAACGTGACGAACCATGAACATCTCCGCCCCGGACGGCTCGTCATGAGGATCCTCATCAGCGCCGACATGGAGGGCGCCACCGGCGTCACCTGGCCCGACGACGTGATGCCGGGTGCCTCCCAGTGGGAGCGGTGCCGTTCCCTGTTCACCTCCGACGTCAACGCCGCCGTCCTGGGATTCCACGACGGCGGCGCCGACGAGGTGATCATCAACGAGGCGCACTCCACCATGCGCAATCTGCTGCTGGAGCAGCTCGACGACCGCGCCCGGATGCTCACGGGCCGGCACAAGGCGCTGTCCATGGTGGAGGGAGTGCAGCACGGCGACATCGACGGCGTCGCGTTCGTCGGCTACCACGCCGGCGCCGGCATGGAGGGCGTCCTCGCGCACACCTACCTCGCCAACTCCATCACGGGCGTGTGGCTGAACGACGTACGGGCCAGCGAAGGCCTCCTCAACGCCCATGTCGTCGCCGAGTACGGGGTGCCGGTCGTGCTGGTCACCGGGGACGACATCGCCTGCGAGGACGCGCTCGGGTACGCGCCCGAGGCGCTGAAGGTCGCGGTCAAGGACCATGTGTCGCGCTACGCGGCGGTGTGCCGCACACCCGCCCGCACCGCGGCCGACATCCGGGCGGCGGCCAAGGAGGCGGCCGCACTGGCGGTGCGTCACGAACCCGTGCGGGGCGGCCCGTTCACCGTGGCCGTGGAGTTCGACGCGGAGCACCTGGCGATGGCCGCCACCGTCGTCCCGGGGGTGGACCGGATCGCGGAGCGCAAGGTGGCCTACACGAGCGGGACCATGTACGAGGGCATCCGCGCCTTCAAGGCGGTCACCACGATCGTCTCGGCCGCGGTGGAGGAGCAGTATGGCTGAGCAGGTGGACGGGACCGCGCTGGAGGAGGTCGTGACGTTCACGTCCGACCTCATCCGGATCGACACCACCAACCGGGGCGGCGGCGACTGCCGGGAGCGGCCCGCCGCCGAGTACGCCGCCGCTCGGCTCGCCGACGCCGGCATCGAGCCCACGCTGCTGGAGCGCACCCCGGGGCGGACCAACGTCGTCGCCCGCATCGAGGGCACCGACCCCTCGGCCGGTGCCCTGCTGCTCCACGGTCATCTGGACGTCGTGCCCGCGGCGGCCGCCGACTGGAGCGTGCACCCCTTCTCCGGCGAGATCCGCGACGGTGTCGTCTGGGGGCGTGGCGCCGTCGACATGAAGAACATGGACGCGATGATCCTGGCCGTCGTGCGCGGCTGGGCACGCCAGGGTTTCCGGCCCCGCCGGGACGTCGTCATCGCCTTCACCGCCGACGAGGAGGCCAGCGCCGAGGACGGCTCCGGATTCCTCGCCGACGAGCACCCCACGCTGTTCGAGGGGTGCACCGAGGGCATCAGCGAGTCGGGCGCCTTCACCTTCCACGACGGCGACGGACGGCAGATCTACCCGATCGCGGCCGGGGAACGCGGCACGGCCTGGCTGAAGCTCACCGCCCGCGGACGCGCCGGGCACGGCTCCAAGGTCAACCGGGACAACGCCGTGACCCGCCTCGCGGGCGCGATCGCCCGGATCGGCGCGCACGAGTGGCCGCTGCGGCTGACCCCGACCGTCCGCGCCGCCCTCACCGAACTGGCCGCGCTCTACGGCATCGCAAGCGACCTCACCGACGTGGACGCGCTGCTGGAGAAGCTCGGCCCGGCCGCGAGGCTCGTCGAGCCGACCCTGCGCAACAGCACCAACCCGACCATGCTCGACGCCGGTTACAAGATCAACGTCATTCCCGGCGAGGCGGTGGCCCACGTGGACGGCCGGTACATGCCCGGCGGCGAGGAGGAGTTCCGCACCACCCTCGACCGGCTCACCGGGCCGGACGTGGACTGGGAGTTCCACCACCGCGAGGTCGCCCTGGAATCGCCCGTGGACTCGGCGACCTTCGCGGGCATGCGGGCCGCCATCGAGGAGTTCGCCCCCGAGGGGCATGTCGTGCCGTTCTGCATGTCCGGCGGCACCGACGCCAAGCAGTTCTCCCGCCTGGGGATCACCGGCTACGGCTTCACCCCGCTGAAGCTGCCGGACGGCTACGACTACGCGGCCATGTTCCACGGGGTCGACGAGCGGGTACCGGTCGAGGCGCTGCACTTCGGAGTCCGTGTACTCGACCGGTTCCTGCGGACGGCCTAGGAGAGTGGGGGAGACGGTGCGGACGCTGGCCTACGGAGCGTGGCCCTCGCCCATCGACGCGGCCCTGACCGCCGCACACGACGGGCACCCGGAGCACGTGGGCTTCGTCGGCGACGAGGTGTGGTGGACCGAGCCGCGCCCCGCCGAGGGCGGCCGGCGCACCCTGGTGCGACGGCACGCCGACGGCCGCGAGGAGTCGCTGCTGCCCGCGCCGTGGAACGTGCGCAGCCGGGTCATCGAGTACGGCGGTCACCCATGGGCCGCGCTCGACCGTGACACCGGACCGTTGGTGGTGTTCGTGAACTTCGCCGACCAGCGCCTGTACCGCTGCGAGCCGGGCGGTGAGCCCCGTCCGCTCACCCCGCTGTCCCCCGTGGGCGGGGGACTGCGCTGGGCCGAGCCGCTGCCGCTGCCCGAACGGGGTGAGGTGTGGTGCGTGCTGGAGGAGTTCACCGGCGGCGGCCCCACCGATGTGCGCCGCGTCCTGGCCGCCGTGCCCCTGGACGGATCCGCCGCCGAGGACCGCGGCGCGGTACGCGAACTCACCGACGGCCGGCACCGGTTCCTGACCGGGCCGAAGCTCTCGCCCGGCGGCCACCGGGCCGCCTGGCTCGCCTGGGACCATCCGCGCATGCCGTGGGACGGCACCGAACTGCTCCTCGCCGACGTCACCCCCGAGGGCACCCTGAGCGGCGCCCGGACCGTGGCCGGCGGCCCCGGCGAGTCGATCGCCCAGGCCGACTGGACCCACGACGGACGCCTGCTGCACGCGAGCGACCGCACCGGCTGGTGGAACCTCTACCTCGACGGGCGGCCGCTGTGTCCGCGCGAGGAGGAGTTCGGCGGCGCGCTGTGGAAGCTGGGTTCGAGATGGTTCACGCCGCTGGCCGGCGGTCTGATCGCCGTCGTGCACGGCCGGGGCGCCACCGCCCTCGGCGTACTGGACCCTGAGACCGGCGAGGTCGTCGACGCGGCCGGGCCCTGGACCGAGTTCGCCCCCACCCTCGCCGCCCACGGCGAACGGGTCGTCGCCGTCGGGGCCAGCCCGCGCAGCGCCTACGAGGTCGTCGAGCTGGACGCCCGCACCGGCCGGGCCCGCGTCGTCGGCGCCGAGCACGACGACGCCGTCGACCCCGCCTACTACCCCGAACCGCAGATCCGCACCTTCACCGGCCCGGACGGGCGTGACATCCACGCGCACATCTACCCGCCGCACCACCCCGGCTGCGTCGCGCCCGGCGACGAACTGCCGCCCTACGTCGTCTGGGCGCACGGCGGGCCCACCAGCCGGGCCCCGCTCGTGCTCGACCTGGAGATCGCCTACTTCACCTCGCGCGGCATCGGCGTCGCCGAAGTGAACTACGGCGGCTCCACCGGGTACGGCCGTCCCTACCGCGAGCGGCTGCGCGAGCAGTGGGGGGTGGTGGATGTCGAGGACTGCGCCGCCGTCGCCCTGGCCCTCGCCGACGAGGGGACCGCCGACCGCGGCCGGCTCGCCGTCCGGGGCGGCAGCGCGGGCGGCTGGACCGCCGCCGCCTCGCTCACCACCACCGACGTCTACGCCTGCGGCACCATCAAGTACCCGATCCTGGACCTGACCGGCTGGGGCACGGGCGAGACCCACGACTTCGAGTCACGGTACCTGGAAGGCCTCATCGGGCCGCTCGCCGACGTGCCCGCCCGGTACGCGGAGCGCTCGCCCGCAACCCGGGCCGACCGTCTCACCGTGCCGTTCCTGCTGCTCCAGGGCCTGGACGACGTGATCTGCCCGCCCGTCCAGTGCGAGCGGTTCCTGGCCCGGCTGGCGGGCCGGAGGGTGCCGCACGCCTATCTCACCTTCGCGGGGGAGGGGCACGGCTTCCGCAGGGCGGAGACCATGGTGCGCGCCCTGGAGGCCGAACTCTCCCTCTACGCCCAGGTGTTCCGCCTGGACCCGCCCGGTGTTCCGACCCTGGAGCTCGCCGAGTGAACCCGCTGGTACGACCGCCGCGGCTCACCCCCGGCGCCCGCGTCGCCGTCGTCGCACCGAGCGGGCCCGTGCCCGAGGAGCGGCTCCAGGCCGGGCTCGACATCCTGCGCAGCTGGGACCTCGACCCCGTGGTGGCACCCCATGTGCTCGCCCGGCACGACGAGTTGGGCTACCTGGCCGGCCCGGACGAGCGGCGCGCCGCCGACCTCCAGGGCGCCTGGTGCGACCCGTCCGTGGCGGCCGTGCTGTGCGCCCGCGGCGGATACGGGGCACAGCGCACGGTCGACCTGCTCGACTGGGAGGCGATGCGGGCGGCGGGCCCGAAGGTGTTCGCCGGATTCAGCGACATCACGGTCCTGCACCAGGCGTTCGCCACACGTCTGGGCCTGGTCACCCTGTACGGGCCGGCGGCCGCCGGAGTCGACTTCCTCAAGAACGCCCGGGCCCAGGACCATCTGCGGGCCACCCTTTTCGAGCCGGAGTCCGTCACGACCCTCACGGCCGTCCCCCCGGGCGGCGCCGCACTGATACCGGGCCGCGCCAGGGGCATCACGCTCGGGGGCTGTCTCAGCCTGCTCGCGAGCGACCTCGGCACCCCGCACGCCCACCCCGGGGCGCGAGGCGGGCTGCTGCTGATGGAGGACGTCGGTGAGAGCCCGTACCGCCTGGACCGCTACCTGACGCAACTGCTGCGCACCGGCTGGCTGCACGGGGTCGCCGGCATCGTCCTCGGCTCCTGGGCGGGCTGCGGACCCTACGGGGAACTGCGCGCGGTCCTCGCCGACCGGCTGGGCGGTCTGGGTGTCCCGGTCGTGGAGGAGTTCGGGTTCGGGCATGGCGTGGGGGCGCTGACCATGCCCCTCGGGGTGAGGGCCGAACTGGACGCCGGGTCGGGCACGTTGACACTGGAGGAACCAGCCCTCAGCTGACGGCTCCTCACCTGAAGGCCCGTCAAGAACCCTCGTTTCGGTGATTGACGGCATCTGACACGTGTCACACGATGACAATCGGCCGGTACCTACTGGTCGGTATCCGGGTTGCCCTCACGTGGAGGTCCGAGTGTCCCGACGCCTGCCCAGAACCCGCGCACCCCTCGCTCTCGCTCTGGGCGCCGCCCTGGCCGTGCCCCTCGCCCTCACCCCGCCGGCGACCGCCGCCGACGCCTACACCGTCACGCCGCTGAAGTTCACGGTGCGGGCGGGCGGCCGTGCCTGCACGGTCGACGCCGACCTGTACCGTCCCGCGGGCGTGGACCGCGACCACCCGGCGCCCGCCGTGCTCGGCACGAACGGCTTCGGCGGCAGCAAGACGGACGGCTCGACGGACACCATCGGCAAGGCCTTCGCCCAGCGCGGCTACGTCTCGCTCGTCTACTCCGGACTCGGATTCGGCCGCAGCGGGTGCCTCATCTCCCTCGACGACCCGGACATCGACGGGGCCGCCGCCTCGCGGCTGGTCGACTTCCTCGGCGGCACCCGCGCGGCCGACGGCGGCACCACCGCCGACTTCGTCACCCGCGACGCCCCCGGCGACCCGCGCGTCGGCATGATCGGCGGCTCCTACGGCGGCGCCGTCCAGCTCGCGACCGCCGCCGTCGACCACCGCCTCGACGCCCTCGTGCCGATGATCACCTGGAACGACCTGGCCTACGCGCTCGCCCCCAACAACGCCGTCGGCCGCGGGGACGTCCCCGGGGCCTTCAAATGGCAGTGGACGAACGGCTTCTACCTCATCGGCGAGGGCCAGCCGCTGCTCCAGCCCGCTCTCGACCCCTCCCGCATCAACTCCCTGGCCTGCCTGCACTTCGTCACGGAGGCCTGCCGCACCGTCCACACCCTCAACTCCGGGAGCTACCCGGCCGACCGCACCGCCGAGCTGCTCGCCTACGCGCGCCGCGTCTCCCCGGTGTCCTACCTGGACCGCGTCGACACGCCGACCCTGCTGGTCCAGGGGCAGGCCGACACCCTGTTCAACCTCAACGAGGCGACGGCGACGTACCGGACCCTGAAGGCCCGGGGCACACCGGTCAAGATGATCTGGCAGTCCTGGGGCCACAGCGCCGGGATCACCGGCCCGGCCTCCGGAGAACTCGACCTGACCAAGGGCAACCTGGAGACCAGCTACGTCGGCCGGCGCGTCCTCGCCTGGTTCGACCGGCACCTGCGGGGGCGGCCCCACGTCGACACCGGACCGGCGTTCGCCTACCACCGCGACTGGGTCACCGACCCGGACCGCACCTACGCCACCGCCGAGCACCTCCCGCCCCTCAGCCGCACGCTGTACCTCTCCGGCGACGGCAAGCTCGTCGAGGACCGCCGCAAGGTGGCCCGCGGCAGCCGCGGCTACACCAACCGGCTGATCCCCACGAGCCATTCGGAGAGCTCGCTCGCCGGGCTCATCGGGCTGCCGGACCCACCGCCGAGCGACACCGAAGGCACCTACCTCGACTGGACGAGCGCGCCGCTGAAACGCCCCCTCGACGTCGTCGGCGCCCCCCGGGCCACGCTCAAGGTCGTCTCCCCGAAGGCCGAGCGCACACAGAACAGCTCCGACGCGGCCGACAAGCTCGTGCTGTTCGCCAAGCTCTACGACGTCGCCCCCGACGGCACCCGCACCCTGGTGCGCCGCCTGGTCGCACCGGTACGCGTCCCGGACGTCACCCGGAGCTTCACCGTCACCCTGCCCGGCATCGTGCACCGGTACGACCGAGGGCACCGGCTGCGGTTCGTGATCGCCGCGAGCGACGACGCGTACTTCGGCAACCGTGGCGTCAAGCCGGTGACCGTGGTCAGCACTGAGGATGAATTGCATGCGCTGCACCTTCCGACCGTCGACTGATGCGGTGATGCGCGCCGGTCAGTGGCCTGGTGTCAGCCGAGGTAGAAGTCCCTGCGGACGGCGACGAACTCCTCGACGGTCAGGGGGCGCCTCCCGGTGATGCGCTCGACGTCGAGGGTCGCCCTGTCGTAGCGGTTGGCGCGGTGCAGCTGCGCCATGGTCGCGATGTGCTGCTCGGTGTGCCGCGGCAGGCCCGCGTTCGCGAGTACCTCGGTGCGCCACCATTGCAGGGGGACGTCCAGGTAGGTCACCGTGCGGCCGAGCGCCTTGGAGAACGCCTGGGCCACGTCGGTCATGTCGAGCGTGAGCGGTCCGGTCAGCTCGTACACCTTCCCGGCGTGCTCCCCGGGATCGTGCAGGATGGCCGCGACCACCCGGGCGACGTCGTCGGCAGCGACTGGCGAGGTGCGTCCGGTCCCGAACGGGAGCGCCAGCGTGCCGTTCTCGCGGATCGACCGCGCCGCGAGGGCGGTGAACAAGGGATTGTCGAGGAACGTCGTCGGGCGCACGTGCACCACGGGAAGGCCCGACCAGTCCAGCACCTGCTCCGCCAGCCAGTGCAGCCGCTGCTGGTGGGATTCCGCCGTGCTGGTGGCGGTCATCTGCGACACCGTCATCTGTGACATGTCCACCAGCAGGTCGAGTTCGCCGTGCGCCTTCGCGACCGTGGCCATGACGGTCGCCGCCAGCAGGTGGTCCGGGGACACACTGAGACCGAAGTACGTCCGGCGGACGCCGTCGAGCGCGGCCGCCACCGTTTCGGGCCGGGTCAGGTCCCCGGTGACGACCTCGGCGCCCCATGCCCGCACCTCGGCCGCGCGGGCGTCCTCGCGGCGGACCAGGACGCGGACCGGCACGTCCTGCGCGCGCAGCCGCTCGGTGACGAGGCGGCCCACGCCGCCTGCGCCGGTGACGAGAACGAGGTCGTGATCAGCCATCGGTGGCTTCCTTCCGGAGGTGTTCGCCTCGGCCAGGCCCTGGCCGCTGCACGGGGGTGGTGCGTTCTGTGAAGGCGTCGATCTCGGATTCGTGCACCAGGGCGTCATCGGGGGCGATGCAGGTCTGCCCGCCGCTCAGGAGCTTGCCGGCCCGCCGGGCGATCAGCGCCGCCTTGAACCAGGTCGGATCGCTGCGCCGCGCCGTCAGGGACGGCGCTCTGTCGCGGAGGCAGGCGGCGCGCTCAGCTCGGAGGAGGTGATGGAAGCGCTCCGCGTCGGTGGGCTGTCCGGTGTCGTCTGTGCTGGTCATGATGATGTTTCTTGACTGTTGACGCGGCGACGGGAGCTACGGGCGCCGGCGGCGGGCCATCCAGCCCATGAGCCGGACCATCGAGCGGCGCGACAGGAGCTTGCCGATGAGGGCGAGCGACCGGCCGTTGGTGATCACCGACGGGGGCGCGGATCGGCGGTCGAGCGTGTCGAGGGCGATCTTCACGACCTGCTCGGGGGTGGCCCGCTTCGTGCCGTAGTCGGCGGACTGGCTGCCGGCGACGTCGTAGAACTCGGTCCGGGTGGCGCCGGGGCACACGGCCAGGACGCGCAGGCCGGTGCCGCGGGTCTCCTCCCACAGCGATTCGGTGAAGCTGAGGACGAATGCCTTGGTGGCGCCGTAGACGCTCAGGTACGGAGTCGGCTGGAAGCCCAGCAGGCTCGCCACGTTGATCAGGACGCCCGTGTCGGCGGAGGTCAGCGGGTCGATGTAGGCGCGGCTGAGGTCGACCAGCGCGCTGACGTTCAGCGCGATCATGCTTTGCAGGCGGTCGGGATCCTCGTCGGTGAACGCGTCGTGGCTGCCGAAGCCGGCGTTGTTGACCAGGCCGGTGGCGTAGATGCCGCGGGACTCGAGTTCGGCGCGCAGCGTGCGGCCGGCGTCGGGCAGGCCGAGGTCGCGGGCGATGGTGGTCACCGTGACGCCGTGGGCGCGGATGAGGTCGGCGGCCAGGCTCTCCAGCCGGTCCGCCCGTCGGGCCACCAGCACGAGGTTCGCGCCGCGGCGGGCCAACTGGCGGGCGAATTCGGCGCCGAGGCCGGAGCTTGCGCCGGTGACGATGACGGTCTGGCGGGGGTAGTCGATTTCGCTCATGGAATTCACTCTAGGCACGGTTTTGCACTGAGTGCAAGTACCTGCATCGCGTGATGCGACGTACCATCGGTGCATGGCCCAGAAACCGACACCACTTCGGGAACAGACCCGCTCCGTGGTCCGATCACTGCTGGCCCGGACCGCTATCGAGCTGTTCGCCGCCAAGGGTTACGACAACACGACCCTCGACGAGGTCGCCGCCGCCGCGGGCGTCTCCCGGCGCACCCTGTTCAACTACTTCCGCGCCAAAGAAGACCTCGCGCTCAGCGGCTTGGACGAACAGGGCGAACTGATCGCCGCGCGGCTCGCCGAGCGCCCGGCCGACGAGGATGCCTGGACGGCGCTGCGTGCGGCGTTCCAGGTGCTCGAGGAGATCGACATGAGCGCCGAAGGGCGCCTGGAGTTCATCACGCTGCTGTTCGGCAACGATTCCCTGCGCGCCGGACATGCCGAGAAGCAAGCCCGCTGGCAAGACCTGTTCGCACCGCTGATCGAGCCGCGACTGCCCGACTCCGACCGCCGCACCCTGCAAGCCCGCGCGATCGCAGCCGCAGCGATCATCTGCCTGCAGTCAGCCAACGAGGAATGGGTACGCCTGGGCGGACAGGCCGACATGTTCGACCTCTACGACACCGCCGTACAGGCCATCCGCCGCCCCACCTGAAACCGGTACGCCCGATCGTGAAACTGCCACCGCACCAGGGAGGGGAACAGCGCAGGTCCGCATACCAGGCCGGCTCGCCGCCGGTTGGGCCGCGCGACACCGGAGTGCTGCGGCTGCCGTCACCGGCCCCTGACGCCCCCGACTGGGGAGGCACAGGCAGCGCGGGTACTGTGGCGGGGTGCCGCACCACGCATCCCGCCACCTCGCCGAAGGCCCCCGGGTGGGCATACGCCCCTTCACCTACGAGGACGGCGCCGAGTTCACCGCCCGCGCCCGGGAGAGCAAGGAGCTGCACCACCCGTGGCTCTTCCCGCCCACCACGGCACAGGCGTACACCGCCTACGCGGGCCGGCTGATCGAGGACCCGTCCAAGGCCGGCTTCCTGGTCTGCGAGAAGACCGACGGGGCCATCGGCGGCTTCATCAACATCAACAACATCGTCGAGGGCGGCTTCCAGTCCGGGGCGCTCGGCTACGGCGTCTTCGCGCACGCCGCCGGGCAGGGGCTGATGCGCGAAGGGCTGGACCTCGTCGTGAGGCACGCGTTCGGCCCGATGCGGCTGCACCGGCTGGAGATCAACGTCCAGCCGGGCAACGCCGCGTCGATCGCCCTGGCCCGTGGCTGCGGGTTCCGTCTGGAGGGCTTCTCACCGAAGATGCTCTTCGTCGACGGGGCCTGGCGCGACCACGAACGCTGGGCGATCACCACCGAGATGATCACCGGCCCGAGGCGGCACTGAGGCACCCGCGGCGCTCAAGGCGGCGCCGGCCAGGCTCCTACACCGCGTGACGGTCCACGTACTCGTAGATCGACCCGTCGGGATGCAGGGCGATCAGGTTGCGGCCCGCCGGTGAGGCGATCGGGCCCGCGACGATGTGAGCGCCCAGTTCGGTCAGCACCTTGTGGGTCTCGTCCACGTCCGTCACGGCGATCGTCGCGGCGACCTTGCGCAGCACCTCCAGCTCGGCCGGGGGGCCGCTCATCAGCAGGAAGCAGCCGATCGCCGCCACCTGGACACCTCCCCGCTCGAAGCGCTGGGCTCCGCCGCCCGCCAGTCGCTCGTAGAAGGGGATAGCGGTCTCGAGGTCGTCGACGCAGACGCGCAGTGTGGCACCCAGAATCTCCATACGGCTGAGCCTAGTTACGCGCGGGGGGCCGAGGGTACCCGGGCGGGCATGAAGCCGTTGGATCACCTGGAGCATCTGGACAAGCACCTCGTCGACGAGCTGGCACAGGTGGCGCGCGAGACGGTACGGGAGGAGCTGCGCGAGCAGACGCGCAAGCAGCGTCGCAAGGCCGCCCTGTACGCAGCGTCCGGCGCGCTCGCCCTGTACGGGGGCGCGGCCCTCGCGCTCGCCGTGGGGCTGGCCCTCGCCCTCGGACTGCCCGACTGGGCCGCCGCGCTGATCACCGCCGTGATCCTGGGCGCCCTCGCGTACCTGCTGCGGGGCATGGCCCGGCCGTCCCGACCGGGCGCGGGACACGCGGCCGGGGCGGCGCCGGGCGGGGACCGTGCACGCCGGACCGGGGCGGTCGGCGGCATGCCGTATCCGCCGGTGCCGCCGGCCCCGCCCGGTGGGACGGCCGCCCCGGGCCCCGTGCCCCCGCGGCCGGCGGGCGACCCGGACGTACCCCACCGCGGGGTGTGATGCCGGATGCGCACACCGGGAACATCGCACCGGCGCGGCCGTGTGGTGGTCGTGACGGGAGCCAGCGGCGGTGTCGGCCGGGCCACGGTCCGCGCCTTCGCCGACCGCGGCGACAGGGTCGCCCTGCTCGCCCGCGGACGTGAGGGACTCGCCGCCGCGGCGGACGAGGTGGAACGCGCGGGAGGCGAGGCGCTCGTCGTTCCCGTGGACGTCTCCGACGCCAAGGCCGTCGACGACGCCGCCCAGCAGGTCGTCGACGCCTACGGCCACATCGACGTCTGGGTCAACAACGCCTTCACCGGGGTGTTCGCACCCTTCACCGAGGTCGGCCCGGACGAGTTCCGGCGGGTGACCGAAGTGACCTACCTGGGCTACGTGTTCGGCACCCGGGCCGCACTGCGCCACATGCTGCCGCGGGACCGCGGCACGATCGTGCAGGTCGGCTCCGCACTCGCCTACCGGGGCATCCCGCTGCAGTCGGCGTACTGCGGGGCCAAGCACGCGATCCAGGGGTTCAACGAGTCGCTGCGCTGCGAGCTGCTGCACGCACGCAGCGGGGTGCGGACCACGATGGTGCAGCTGCCGGGTCTCAACACCCCGCAGTTCGACTGGGTGCTGAACCGGATGCCCGGGCGGGCCCGGCCGGTCGCGCCCGTGTACCAGCCGGAGGTGGCGGCACGGGCCATCGTGCACGCGTCGTCGCACGCGCGGCGCCGGGAGTACTGGGTGGGCGGCTCCACCGCCGCCACGCTCCTCGCCAACGCGGTGGTCCCAGGGCTGCTCGACCGCTACCTGGCCCGCACCAACGTCGACGCGCAGCAGGAGGACGGCCCGCCCGAGGGGCCCGCGAACCTGTGGTCCCCGGCGGACGGACCGCACGGGCGGGACTTCGGCGCCCACGGGCGCTTCGACGAAGAGTCCACGGACGACAGCCCGCAGCAGTGGCTGTCGCGGAACCGGGGCTGGATGGGCGCGGCCCTCACCACGGCGGCCGCCGCCCTGACCGTACGCAAGCTGGCCGACCGGGTTCGGCGCTAGCCCTGACGGCGCCTTCAGGCGGCCTTGCGTCCGGTGGGGAGGGCTCAGGAACCCTTGCGTGAAAAAAACGGGAACCGCGGCGTTCCGGAGAAGGACACCGTCCCTTTAGCATGCTTTTGCGACCTCTGCCGGGCCTGCGGCAGCGTCATGCCGCAGCCACCTGCCGGCTCCGCCGGCACATGCGGAGGTGCACCATGCCCGACGACCGCGAGATCCGTCACCGTACCGTCGGCGCCGAGATCGCCGAGAGTCTGGCCACCGCTCGCGGATGGCTACGGGATGCCGCCTGCCTGGGCGAGGATCCGGAGCTCTTCTTCCCGCTGGTGGAGCGGGAGACCGATGTCCAGGTCGCCCGGGCCCGCGCGGTGTGCCGTCGGTGCCGTGTCCTGCTCGCCTGCCGGTCCTGGGCCATCGAGCAGGGTGAGGACGCCGGTATCTGGGGCGCGACCACGGCACGGCAGCGTCGCGCCATCAGCCGCGAGAAGCCCGGCGGCATCGGCAGACGATCGGCGTCGTGAACCGATTCCGCGCGTGACGTCGTGACGTAAGGCGACGGATCGGTCACCGGCGTGGCAAGCGGCGCGGTGGCCGCGACGGACAGCCCGTCGGGCACGGTGGCATCCGTACGGCCGTTTTTCGGACGGGCGCCTGAGCACCGCCGACGCCAGGACGGAACACGCGGCAGCCGACCGGGCCGCCGAACAGGCCCGCCGACAACCCTGAGCGGCCGGCACACGGCGGACGGGCCGCCCGCCCGCATCCGTCGACAGGGAGGGCCCCGTCGGCCGGGCGTCGTCCCCACTCCTCCACATCGGCTCCGGTCCGCCCGCTGACCGGAAAGCGCGGGTCCACGTGGTGCGCCTCCTTACGATGCCCTGTGTGGTGAGGGGCTGACGGACCGTCATGCGCCGGCGGTGGGCTGGAGGACATGTGGACGCTCAAGACGCGCGAGCGGGGACCGCGGCGTCGGAGAGGACGCACCACGCCCCGTCGAACCCGGCGCACCGGCTCAGGGCCACCGCGATCGGTGCCGGGGCCGTACTGCTGTGGGCGTCGCTGGCCTTGTTCACCACGCTCACCGGTCGGATTCCGCCGTTCCAGCTCACCGCGATGGCGTTCGCGGTGGGCGGCGTCCTCGGACTGCCCCGGGCGCTGCGCGGCGGCGGGGAACTCGTCCGCGCCGCGCCCCGTGGAGCCTGGGCGCTCGGCGTCGGCGGCCTGTTCGGCTACCACTTCTTCTACTTCGTGGCCCTGCGCAACGCCCCCGCGGTCGACGCCGGGCTCATCGCCTATCTGTGGCCGCTGCTGATCGTCGTGTTCTCCGCCCTGCTGCCGGGCGAGCGGCTGCGCTGGTGGCACGCGGCGGGCGCGGTGCTCGGGCTCGGCGGCACCTTCCTGCTGGTCACGGGTGGTCAGGGCGTCCAGTTCCGTGGGGAGTACCTGGCCGGGTACGCGGCAGCCGCCGTCTGCGCGGTGGTGTGGTCGGCGTACTCGGTGGCCAACCGGCGGTATCCGAAGGTCCCGACGGACATGGTGGCGTTCTTCTGCCTGGCCACGGCGGTGCTCGCGGCCGTCTGCCATCTGCTGTTCGAGGACACGGTCCGCCCCGGCGGCGGGCAGTGGCTCGCGGTGCTCGCGCTGGGCCTCGGGCCGGTGGGCGGCGCGTTCTACATCTGGGACCACGGCACCAAGCACGGCGACATCCGGCTCCTGGGCACCCTGTCGTACTTCGCCCCGCTGCTGTCCACCGCCCTGCTGATCGCGACGGGACGGGCCGACGCGAGCTGGCCCGTCGCCGCCGCCTGCGTGCTGATCACCGGTGGTGCCATGCTCGCCTCGGCGGACGCACTGCGTGCGGCGCGCCGCCGGGGCTGAGCCCGGTCGCGACCGCATCGCGAAGTCGTCAGGCGTCCACGGGCCAGGTCCCTCGGCGGACCATTTCGGTCACCTTGTCGGCACCGTTGGCGCGCACCAGCAACTCCAGTCGCATGCGTTCGATGTCCTCCGCGCTCCACTTCTCCGTCGCCATGGTCGCCTTCTCGTGCGACCATCCGTTGTCGTAGTGCCGTACGACGTAGTCCTTCTGGAAGTCCCACATCTTGGTGCCCGGCAGCGGGGTGACGATGAACGGGTTGGCGTACGCCATCCCGTGGCCCATGAGCGTGACCGCGTAGTCGATGGTCTTCTCGATCTGTTCCAGCGACTCGACGTACGGTTCGGCCCCGGGCCGCTCGGGCGGGTTGACGAAGCCGAGCATGAATCCGCCGGTGACCTGGATGCCGTACTCGGTGAACATCTCCACGATCTCGCCGGTGGCCTTCTGGAAGGCGTTGAGACGGGGCTTGCCGGACTGCTCGAGGCTGTCCTCGTTGGCGCTCTCCACGGCGAGGTAAACGCTGTAGCAGCCGCCTTCGGCCATCGCCCTGATGAGGTCGCGGCAGGTCAGTCCGGAACGCATCGCGGAGAGGATGTTGCGGAAGTTGGGGTTGCGCCGCTCGGCATCGGCCATGCCGTCCGCGAACCTCTCGCCCAGGTGCAGCAGGACGAGGTTGAACAGGCTCAGGCCGCCCTCCTCGACCCACGGCAGGCCGTGCTTGCGCAGCAGTTCGAAGACGCGCATCGCATACAGCGGGTCGTGCAGGAGATGGTCGTCCTCGATGAGCACCTCGGTCACACCCTGCTTGGTGATCTCGGCGAGGTGCAGGTCGAACCAGTCGACGCCGAGCGCCCGCCAAGGGCCGTTCACCATCGGGATGTAGCAGAAGTCGCACCCCACGTTGCAGCCGATGGTGGAGAAGATCTGAGCCCAGGAACCGTGCTCGCGCACCCGCTTGCCCGACGAGTGGTACGCCTGCTCGTACTGGCGCATGTCGAGCATCCCGAAGTCGGGCAGTGGCATCATGCCGAGGCGCTGGTCAAGCCCTTGCCGCTTCGGCAGGATGCGCATGTACGGCGACTTGGCGGTGGTCCGTACCACGGCGAGATCGGCCCGCCGGTAGGCGACGCCGGGCACGGTGTCGATGTCGCCGCCCTCCTCGGTCAGGGCCTGCAGCAAGGTGGTGAAGGTCTGGTCGGCCTCGTTGATGACGATGTGGTCGAACGGGGAGTCCGGTACGGCGTACTGCCAGTCCCCGCTGGGATGGGCGCCGCCCGTGACCGTCACGATCGCCGGGTCGATGTCCTTGACCAGGTCGGCCAGGGCGCGTGCGTTGCCCCACTGGACCGTGTAGATGCACTGGACGCCTACGACGTCCGGCTCGAACTCCTCGATGATCGTGCGCAGTTGTGAGTCGTCGAGGCCGTAGCGGACCAGGCTGCTGCCGGCGCCGAGGTCGACGAGCCGGCGTTCCTGCTCCCACCCGGCGAAGGGCGAGTCGACGATGCGGACGTCGAAGCCGGCGAGGCGGGCGTTGGCCGCTATGCGCAGAAGCCCGATCGGGGTGCCGGCCCGCTTCATGACCTCGAAGGTGTCGAGCCCGAGTGCCCGGAAGCTGCTGCGGTCGGGGGAGGGCTCCACGACCCGCGTGTACGAGGGCACGACGAGCAGAACACGGGGCGCCTCACCGCGGGCGCGCCGCCGGGCGCCGGAGATCGAGGTGCGCAGGGAGGGCTTGCCCAGATGCCGCAGGGGCGGGCGCTGCGGGGCGCTGGAGAACTTGACGACCGGATTCTCGACCACCACGGGTAAGTGCGGTACGGCATGAGTCACGAGCACTCCTTCTGACCGGTTGACCAATGGACCGATACGAACGGGAGTTCGCTCGTCATCGTGGCGTGCCTCACACTGTCGTGAGCGGCATTCCCTCAGAAATGGCGTGAAGCGGATCCTCGGGTCGAACGAGGTGTCCTGCCGGCGGGTATCCACGGCGGCTGCATGCGGTCACCGATTCGCAACAGACGGCGCCGAGCCCCATGCAATCAGGCAACAGTGGCTGAATATGGTCTCTCAAGCGGACGCAGCTACGCGGTAACCGCTGCCACCACAACGGGGGACACATCGTGATGATCACACGTCGCTACAGACCGATCGCGGCCCGGACGCTCACCCTGGGCGCCTGCCTGGCTGGGCTCGTGGCGCTCACCGGCTGCTCCCCGGACCACCGAAGCCCGGGCGGCACGGCAGCGCCGGCCGTCACTTCCTCGCCGGTCAAGGGCGAGCAGGGCACCGACGCAAGCGCGTCCCACCAGGCGCCGCCCGCCCACACGGTCTCGCCTTCGGCAGGGAGCACGGTGTCCCCAGCCCCGGTACCAGCAGGGACACCCGCTGCGTCGGCCTCCGGCTCGACTGCATCCGCGGGCGCCGGTGGCGGGGACGACGGCTGCGATCACAAGATGCCGATCTCGCCGGACGAGATCGCCGTGTACCGCTACACACCCGAGGGCGGGTCCCTGAGTCTGATCTTCCGACACGGCAACTGGGGCTGCGGCAGCCCGGATTCCGACGGAGCACCGTTCGAGACGGTCGGCAAGGAGACCTACCTGCCCATGGACCAGGCCGCGTACGTCACGGTCACCGACCCCGTCGTGGCGAGCACCGAGAACCAGCCCATCGGCGTGCAGGAGTTTCTCGACTGGCTGGAAGCGCACCCCGACAGCGGCCTGGTCTTCCGCTACCACCTGGGCGCGGACGGAGCCATCGACCGTCTCGAGCAGGTCTTCACCCCCTGAGCGGCCCGGTACAGGGTCCTCCCCGGAATCCCGGGGCCTGTGAGGGCCTGGGTCAGAGGGCCTGCTGGAGCTGCGGCAGCACCTTCGTGCGGTAGAAGTCGAAGAAGCCGCGCAGATCCGGGCCGATCTGGTTGACGTAGACCCGGTCGAAGCCCGCGTCGGCGAACTGCTTCAGCTCCGCCACGTGCTCGTCCACGTCGTCACCGCACACCCGGTTCGCCCGCACCATGTCCTCGGTGACCAGCTGCTGCGCCTGCTCGAAGTGCTTGGGGGAGGGCAGCACCTGGCCCAGTTCGCCCGGCAGCTGCTCGTTCGCCCAGAGCCGGTGGACGGTCCGGACGGCCTCCTCCTTGTCCGTGCCGTAGCAGACCTTGGTGCCGCCGCTGACGAGTTTTCCGCCGCCTCCGCCCTTGCGGTACTGCTCCACCATCGCCTCGTCCGGCATGACGGAGATGTAGCCGTCGCCCACGCGGGAGGCGAGCTGGGTCGCGGCGGGCCCAAAACCAGAGATGTCGATCGGGATGGGCTCGTCGGGGACGGTGTACAGGCGGGCGTTCTCGACCGTGTAGTGCGGCCCGTGGTGGTTGACCTCCTCGCCGCTGAACAGCCGGCGCATCACCTGGATGGCCTCCTCCAGCATGTCCAGCCGGACGTGCGCCGGGGGCCAGTGGTCGCCCAGGATGTGCTCGTTGAGCGCCTCACCGGAGCCGACGCCGAGCCGGAAGCGGTTGTTCGTCATCACCGCGCTGGTCGCCGCGGCGTGCGCCACCACCGCCGGGTGCATGCGCACGGTCGGGCAGGTCACCGCCGTCTCGATCGGCAGGGACACCGCCTCGGACAGCGCGCCGATCACCGACCACACGAACGGGCTCTGGCCCTGCTCGTCGTTCCAGGGGTGGTAGTGGTCGGAGATCCACAGCGCCTGGAAGCCGGCCTGCTCGGCCATCCGCGCCTGCTCGACCAGCTCGGCGGGTCCGTACTGTTCGCAGGAGAGGAAGTATCCGTACTCGGGCATGGGGGAGTGCCTCCGCGACGTCGGCGGTCCGTATCCCGCACCGGGTACCCGGGCCGGGGGCCGGAAACCGGCGGCGTGCGGGTGAGCGGGCTCCTCGCCGACGTTTGGGTGCCCCGGCCAGGGGGACGCGGAAGGCTCCCGAGCTACGCGACAGCGCCGGAGGCGAGCGACCGTGAGTCGACCCCGCATCCTGATCGTCGGTGCCGGCTTCGCCGGGTACCGCACGGCCCGCACCCTGTCCCGGCTGACCCGGGGCCGGGCCCACATCACCCTGCTCAACCCGACCGACTACTTCCTGTACCTGCCCCTGCTGCCCCAGGTCGCCGCCGGTGTCCTGGAGCCCCGCCGGGTCACGGTCTCCTTGTCGGACTCGCTGCCGGAGGTCCGGCTGGTGCTGGGCGAGGCCGACCGGATCGACCTCGACGACCGCACCCTGCACTACACCGGCCCCGAGGGCGAGGGCGGCACCCTCGCCTACGACCGGCTGGTGCTCGCCGCGGGCAGTGTCAACAAGCTGCTGCCCATTCCCGGTGTCGCCGAGTACGCGCACGGTTTCCGCGGGCTGCCTGAGGCGCTGTACCTGCGCGATCACGTGACCCGGCAGGTGGAGCTCGCGGCCTCCTCCGACGACCCGGCCACGTGCGCCGCGCGGTGCACCTTCGTGGTGGTCGGCGCCGGGTACACGGGCACCGAGGTCGCCGCGCACGGGCAGATGTACACCGACGCACAGGTGCGCAGGCATCCGCTGCGGCAGGGCATGCGGCCGCGCTGGATGCTGCTGGACGTGGCGCCGAGGGTGCTGCCCGAGATGGACGAGAAGCTGTCCGCGACCGCCGACCGGGTGCTGCGGCAGCGGGGCGTGGACGTGCGGATGGGGACCTCCGTGAAGGAGGCCACGCACGACGGGGTCCTGCTGACCGACGGCGAGTTCGTCGAGACGCGGACGCTGGTGTGGTGCGTGGGCGTACGTCCCGACCCGCTGGTCGAGTCCCTCGGGCTGCCCATGGAGAAGGGGCGGCTGCTCGTCGACCCGCACCTGCGGGTGCCCGGGCGGCCGGAGCTCTTCGCGTGCGGTGACGTGGCCGCGGTACCCGATCTGGAGAACCCGGGGAGCTACACGCCGATGACCGCGCAGCACGCCTGGCGGCACGGCAGGATCGCGGCGGAGAACGTCGCCGCCTCGCTCGGCCTCGGCGGTGCGCGCAGGCCCTACCGCCATCGTGACCTGGGTTTCGTCGTCGACCTGGGCGGGGCGAAGGCCGCCGCCAATCCGCTCGGCGTGGCCCTGTCCGGCGTACCGGCGGGCGCGGTGACACGGGGCTACCATCTCGCCGCGATGCCCGGCAACCGCGTGCGGGTCGCGGCCGACTGGCTGCTGGACGCCGTACTGCCGCGCCAGGCCGTGCAGTTGGGGCTCGTACGGTCCTGGTCGGTGCCGCTGGACACCTCGTCGCCCGAGGTGGCCCGCGTGCCGGGCGGGCCCGGGGGGCGGCAGGAGGCGAGCGCCCGGTCCGGGCCGGGGGCGGCGCTCGCGGCCGACACGGACGACGGGGGCGCCGACGCCCGACCGGGCCGGTACCGGCCCCCCGATGAGCCCGCGAAGGGGCAGCCCGGATCCGGGCCGACGCAGGTACGGCCCGGATCCGCGGCCGCGCAGCCGCGGTCCGAGCCAGAGACGGCGAAGGGCCGCCCGGCCGCGGACGGCCCCCGCTCCGGGCACGCGCGGCCGCTCACAGAGCCCGAGACGGCGAAGGGCCGCCCGGCCGTGGAAGCCGCACGGGCCGCCGACGAGCCCGCCAAGAAACAGCCGGGTGGGGAGCCGGCCCGGAATCAGCCGGGTGGCGAACCCGCCAGGAATCAGCCGGGTGGCGAGCCGGCGAAGAACCAGCCCGGCGGTGAGCCCGCCACGAACCAGCCCGGCCCCGGGCAGCCGCCACCCCACCCCGCCCCCGGCCCCGTCAAGCGAACCGACGTCCCGGACGACCCGGACGACTCCACGAAAGGAGACTCATGAACACCGGTGAACTCACCGACCTCGGACAGCAGCTGCGGGTGGACAGTGTCCGCGCCGCCGCCGCGGCGGGCTCCGGGCACCCCACGTCCTCGATGTCCGCGGCCGACCTGATGGCCGTCCTGCTCGCGAACCACCTCCGCTACGACTTCGACCGCCCCGCCCACCCCGGCAACGACCGCTTCGTCCTCTCCAAGGGCCACGCCTCCCCGTTGCTGTACTCCGCGTACAAGGCGGCCGGCGCCATCGACGACGAGGAGCTGCTCACCTTCCGCAAGCTGGGCAGCCGCCTCGAAGGGCACCCCACCCCGCAGCGCCTGCCGTGGGTCGAGACGGCCACCGGCTCGCTCGGGCAGGGCCTGCCCGTGGGGGTCGGCATCGCGCTGGCCGGCAAGCGGCTCGACCGCACCGGCTACCGCACCTGGGTGCTGTGCGGTGACAGCGAACTGGCCGAGGGTTCCGTGTGGGAGGCCGCCGAGCACGCCGGGTACGAGCACCTGGACAACCTGACCGTGATCGTCGACGTCAACCGGCTCGGCCAGCGCGGCCCCACCCGGCACGGCCACGACCTGGACGCCTACGCCCGGCGTTTCCAGGCCTTCGACTGGCACACCATCGAGGTGGACGGCCACGACGTGGACGCCGTCGACCGGGCGTACGCCGAGGCCGCCTCCACCAAGGGCCAGCCCACCGCCATCCTCGCCCGCACCCTCAAGGGCAAGGGCGTCGAGGGCGTCCAGGACCGCGAGGGCCTGCACGGCAAGCCGCTGCCGGAGGCCGAGGAGGCGATCACCGAACTCGGCGGCCCGCGCGACATCCGCGTCCGGGTGCAGGAGCCGGCCGAAGCCCGCATGCTGCACTCCGTCCACACCGGGAACTTCGAACTCCCGAGGTGGGACAAGGGCGAGGAGGTCGCCACCCGCAACGCCTTCGGCGAGGCGCTCGCCGCCCTCGGCACCGGCCGCGGCGACATCGTGGCCCTGGACGGCGAGGTCGGTGACTCCACCCGCGCCGAGTTCTTCGCCAAGGAGCACCCCGACCGCTACTTCGAGTGCTACATCGCCGAGCAGCAGCTGGTGGCCTCGGCGGTCGGGCTCGCGTCCCGCGGCTGGGTGCCGTACGCCGCCACCTTCGCGGCCTTCCTCACCCGCGCGTACGACTTCATCAGGATGGCGTCCGTCAGCGGCTCCGGCATCAACCTCGTCGGCTCGCACGCGGGCGTCGCCATCGGCGAGGACGGCCCCAGCCAGATGGGCCTGGAGGACCTGGCGATGATGCGGGCGGTGCACGGCTCGACCGTGCTGTACCCGTGCGACGCCAACCAGACCGCACGGCTCGTCGGCGCGATGGCCGGCCTGGAGGGCGTCCGCTACCTGCGCACCTCGCGCGGCGAGAGCCCGGTGATCTACGCCCCCGACGAGGAGTTCCCGGTCGGCGGCAGCAAGGTGCTGCGCTCCTCCGGCCAGGACCGGCTGACCCTCGTCGCGGCGGGCGTCACCGTGCACGAGGCACTGGCCGCCGCCGAGGCCCTGGAACAGGAGGGCATCGCGGTGCGGGTGATCGACCTGTACTCCGTGAAGCCCGTCGACCGGGCCACCCTGCGCCGGGCCGCCGAGGAGACCGGCTGCCTGGTGACCGTGGAGGACCACCACCCCGAGGGCGGCCTCGGGGACGCGGTCCTGGACGCCTTCACCGACGGACGCCCCGTACCGCGCCTGGTGCGGCTCGGTGTACGGAGCACGCCCGGTTCGGCGTCCCCGGAGGAGCAGCTGCGCGCCTCGGGCATCGACGCGGACTCCATCGCCGCGGCCGGACGGCTGCTGGTGGAGGAGGCGGTCGTGCGGTGAGCGGGGGCGACGGCACGCGCAGGGTGCGGGCGGGCCGCCGCACGGTGGAGGTGCACCGGCCGGACAAGGTGCTCTTCCCGGGCGGCGGCGACGCCAAGGAGTACACCAAGGGCGATCTGGTGGACTACTACCGGGCCGTCGCGCCCTTCATGCTGCCGCACCTGCGCGGCCGTCCGCTGATGCTGGAGAGGCACCCGGACGGCATCGACGGCCCGACGTTCATGCAGAAGAACACCCCGAAGCACTACCCGGAGTGGATCCCCCGCGTCGAGGTGGCCAAGGAGGGCGGCACCGTCCGCCACACCGTCTGCGACGACACGGCCACCCTCGTCCACCTGGCCGACCAGGCGAGCATCACCCTGCACCGCTGGCTGTCCCGCGCCGACACGATCGACCACCCCGACCGGCTGGTCTTCGACCTCGACCCGGCGGGGGACGACTTCGAGGCCGTACGTGCGGCCGCCCGGCTCCTGGGGGAGCTGCTGGACGAGCTGGAACTGCCCTCGGCGCTGATGACCACCGGTTCGCGCGGGCTGCACGTCATCGTGCCACTGAACGGTCGGCACGACTTCGACGAGGTGCGCGCCTTCGCCCGGGACGTCGCCGGCACCCTCGCCGACGCGCACCCCGACCGGCTCACCACCGCAGCCCGCAAGAAGGAGCGCGGCGAGCGGCTCTACCTCGACATCCAGCGCAACGCCTACGCCCAGACCGCCGTCGCGCCCTACACGGTCCGGCCCCGCCCGGGTGCGCCGGTGGCCACCCCCATCACCTGGGCCCAGCTGGACGACCCCGAGCTGCACGCCCGCCGCTGGACCGTCGCCGACGCCGTCGAGCAGGCCCGCACGAACCCCTGGTCAGGCCTGCTGAGCCGCGGCCGGGCGCTGGGACCTGCACGGCGGCGGCTGAACGTCCTGCGCGGTTGAGACTCCCCGGCGATCTCCCGGTGGGTGTCAGATGCATGCGCCTGTAGAGGTTTGGCGAACACGCTTGCGGCCACACGGAGGGGGAGGTGGCCATGTCGAACACAAAAAACACGCAAGAGTCACAGAGTTCACAGAAGTCTCAGGATTCACGGAATTCGGACACGACGAGCGACAACCAGAAGGCCGGCAGCCGGCCGAAGCCCATGGAGGTGCTGCGCCAGGCGCGCGGCCAGCTCGCGGAGCTCACCGGCATGGAAGCCGAGTCCGTGTCGTCCTTCGAGCAGACGGAGGACGGCTGGGCGCTGGAGGTCGAGGTCCTCGAACTCGAGCGCGTACCCGACACGATGAGCCTGATGGCGAGCTACCAGGTGGAGCTCGACGCAGAGGGGCAGCTCACGGGGTACCGGCGCGTCCGTCGCTACGAACGCGGCCGGTCCGACGCGCGCAGGCCCGGCGGCCGCTAGGCCGCCCGGCAGAACCCGCACCCACACACGAGGAGGAACATCCGGCATGAGTGTCGTACCGGCACAGCAGTCCGGCGGCGGAGGCGGCAGCAGCGGTCTCTACGACGTGCTCGAACTCGTTCTGGACAGGGGGCTCGTGATCGACGCGTTCGTCCGAGTGTCCCTGGTCGGCATCGAGATCCTCAAGATCGACGTACGCGTCGTCGTCGCCAGCGTCGACACCTACCTGCGCTTCGCCGAGGCGTGCAACCGGCTCGACCTGGAGGCCGGGCCGCGCAAGGACCCGGGCCTGCCCGACCTGGTCGGGGAGATGACCGAGTCCGGCGCCCGCGGCAAGTCCAAGGGGGCGCTGTCCGGCGCCGCAGAGACGATATCCGACGCCTTCAAGCAGGGGCGTGACGAAGGCTCCGAACGTCAGGGCGAGTCCCGTCCGCGCGCCCGCAAGAGCACGTCGTCCCGCCGTAAGGAGGAGCAGGAGTGAGCACTTACGTCTACGGCATCGCGGCGAGTTCGCACCCGTCCCTGCCCGAGGGCATGGGAGGCGTGGGCGACCCGCCCCGCGAGGTGCGCATCCTGCGGGAGGGCGACCTGGCGGCCGTCGTCAGTGAGGCGCCCGAGGGGCTGCGGCCCAAGCGCAAGGACCTGCTCGCCCACCAGAACGTGCTCAGCGAGGCCGGCGCGGCCGGCTGCGTGCTGCCCATGCGCTTCGGAAGCGTCGCCCCGGACGACAACTCCATCACGGCGGTGCTCGCCGAGCGTGCCGAGCACTACAAGGAGCGGCTGCAGGCCCTGGACAACCGGGTCGAGTACAACGTCAAGGCCAATCACGTCGAAGAGGCCGTCCTGCACCAGGTGATGGCCGAGAGTCCCGACATCCGCGGGCTCGCGGAGGCCAACCGGCAGGCGGGCGGCGGCAGTTACGACGACAAGATCCGGCTCGGCGAGCTGGTCGCGGCCGCGGTCAAGGCCAAGGAGGCCGACGACGGCGCCGCGGTGCAGCGGGCCCTGGAGCCGGCCGCGGACGACGTGAGCACGGGCCCCGAGTCGACCGGGTGGCTGGCCAACGTGTCGTTCCTGGTGGACCGGGAGTCGGCCGATTCCTTCCTGGCCGCGGTCGAGCAGCTCCGCAAGGACATGCCGCACCTGGAGGTGCGGGTCAACGGACCGCTGCCGCCGTACAGCTTCGTCGAGCCCGGCCCCGCCGAGCCCGCGGGCACCGCGGTGAGTGGCACGGACGCCGGAGTGGGGTGACGACGTGGGCCTGATCTCGGAGGTGCTGCTGCTGCCGCTCGCACCGGCACGAGGCAGCGCCTGGGCCATCAAGCAGGTGCTCCAGGAGGCGGAGCGGATCTACTACGACCCCGCCACGGTACGGGCCGAACTGGGCCGGCTGGAGGAGCAGCTGGAGGCCGGGGAGATCACGGAAGAGGAGTTCGACCGCATCGAGGACGAACTCCTCGACCGGCTGGAGATCGCTTCGCGCAGGAGCGCGGGAACAGGCAACGGGACGACACAATGAACCGAACGGGACTGGGTCTCGCCATAGGGGCCGGATACCTCCTGGGGCGGACCAAGAAGCTGAAGATGGCGATGGCCGTCGGTGGCTTGGTCGCCGGGAAGAAGCTGAATCTGAGCCCGCGCATGGTCGCGGATCTGCTCCAGCAGCAGCTGCGGAACAATCCGCAGTTCAAGGAGATCGGCGACCAGCTGCGAGAGGATCTGCGCGGCGTCGGCAAGGCCGCCTCCGGTGCCATGGTCGAGCGGCAGATCGACGCCCTCGCCGACCGGCTGCACGGCCGGACCGCCCAGGTGCGCGACCAGCTGACGGGCGTGGTGCCCGGCCAGGACGACGAGGCCGAGGACGCCGAGTACGAGGACGAGGAGCCCGAGGAGGACGAGGAGCCCGAGGGCTCCGAAACCGACGAGGAACAGGACGAGGAACAGGACGAGGAACAGGAAGAGGACGAGGAACAGGAAGAGGACGAGGAACAGGAAGAGGACGAGGAAGGGGAGCCCGAAGCGAAGAAGGCTCCCGCCAAGAAGGCGCCGGCCAAGAAGGCGGCGAAGAAGGCCCCCGCCAAGAAGGCCCCCGCCAAGAAGGCCCCCGCCAAGAAGGCCCCCGCCAAGAAGGCCCCCGCGAAGAAGGCCGCCGCGAAGAAGGCGCCCGCGAAGAAGACCACGGCCGCCAAGAAGGCGACCTCCGGGAACCGGGGCGGCAGCGCCCGGTCCCGTATGCCGAAGGGAGGCGGTGAGGGATGAGCGACACACTCGGCTCGGCGAAGTCCGCCGCCAACGGAGCTTCGAAGAACCCACTCACCGACCTGGCCCACAGCGAGGCCGCTGACCGGCTCAAGGCCGAGTTGCAGGAGTACCTCGCTGCCCAGGCCACCCGCATGCTGACCGGTGTCGGCCGCAAGCTCGGCGAGACCACCGGCAAGCTGAACGACATCGCCGAGGGCAACAGCCCCGGCTTCGCCAAACTCGCCCTCGAAGGCGGTCGTAAGATCGCCGAGGGCAAGGGGCCGCTGCGCTCCGCACTCGAGACGGGCGGCTCGCACCTCAAGGACAAGGTCACGAGCGCCGTCAAGGGCCTGGGCGGCGGCGGCAAGGGCAAGGGCAAGGGCCGTTCCGGCAACAAGCCCACCGTCATCATCGAGCACATCGACGTCGGCGTGCCGTTGCGCACCGCGTACGACCAGTGGACCCAGTACCAGGACTTCAGCACTTTCGCGAAGGGCGTCAAGTCCGCCAGCAAGGCCGACGACACCACCTCCGACTGGCAGGCGAAGATCTGGTGGTCCAACCGCAGCTGGAAGGCGACGACGACCGAGCAGGTCCCCGACGACCGCATCGCATGGACGTCCGAGGGAGCCAAGGGCACCACGAAGGGCGTCGTCTCCTTCCACCGGCTCACCGACAACCTCACCCGTGTCCTGCTCGTCATCGAGTACTACCCCTCCGGCTTCTTCGAGAAGACCGGCAACATCTGGCGCGCCCAGGGTCGCCGGGCCCGGCTCGACCTCAAGAACTTCGTCCGCTTCATCACGATCAAGGGCGAGGCGGAGGACGGCTGGCGCGGTGAGATCCGCGACGGCGAGGTCGTCCGCAGCCACGAGGACGCGCTCGCCGAGGAGGAGTCCGAGGAGGGCTCCGAGGAGGAGAGCCCCGAGGGTGAGGACGCCGAGGCCGAGTACGACGAGGAGGAGCCGGAAGAGGAGGGCGAGGAAGAGCCCGAAGGCGAGTACGAGGACGACTCCGAGGCCGAGTACGACGAGGAGGGCGAGGAGGAGCCCGAGGGCGAGGAGGAGCCCGAAGGGGAGTACGAGGACGACGAGTACGAGGACGAGGACGAGGAAGTCGAGGCGGGGAGCCGGCGATGACGACGCCCAGCAGGATGCCCGAGCCCTACGGTCAGGGAAGCAGTGCCAACCTCGCCGACATCCTCGAACGGGTGCTGGACAAGGGCATCGTCATTGCGGGCGACATCCGGATCAATCTGCTCGACATCGAACTCCTCACCATCAAACTGCGGTTGATCGTCGCCTCGGTCGACAAGGCGAAGGAGATGGGCATCGACTGGTGGGAGACCGACCCGGCCCTGAGCTCACGGGCCCGGCGTGACGAACTGGCCCGTGAGAATGCCGAGTTGCGCGAGAGGCTGGCCCGGCTGGAGGAACTGGAGCCCGGCCGCGCGGAGAAGAAGGAGGCACCGTGACCGGACTGCGGTACGTCTACGCCGTCTGCCGCCCCTTCGGCACCCCCCTCCAGGCCCAGCTGACCGGGGTCGCGGGTGATCCACCCAGAGCACTGACCCACCACGGCCTGGTGGCCGTGGTGAGCCACGTGCCGGAGCGGGACTTCGCCGAGGAGCCGCTCCGGCGCCATCTGGAGGACCTGGACTGGCTCACCGAGACGGCCCGCGCCCACCAGGGCGTCATCGACGCGCTCACCACCGTCACCACCCCGCTGCCGCTGCGTCTGGGCACCGTCTTCCACGACGACAGCGGCGTGCGGACGATGATGGAGGCCCGCGAGGAGGACTTCCGGCGCACCCTGGACCGGCTGGAAGGCCGGGTCGAGTGGGGCGTCAAGGTCTATGCGGAGTCCGAACCGCAGGAGAGCGCCCCGCCTCCGCAGAAGGCGGCGTCGGGCCGTGACTACCTGCGGCAGCGCCGTATGCAGACCAGGTCCCACGAGGAGATGTGGCAGAAAGCCGAGGTTTTCTCGACCCGGCTGCACGAGGAGCTCTCCGCATTCGCGGAGGATTCCCGGATGCATCCCCCGCAGAACCCCGCGCTCTCCAAGGCGACCGGGCGGAACGTACTGAACGCTGCCTATCTCGTTCCGCGTGCCCATTCCGAGGAATTCGTGGAACTGGTGGACCGCACGAAGGGGGAGGTGCCCGGAATGCGTATCGAACTCACCGGCCCCTGGGCTGCTTATTCGTTCGCCGGGGAGGCCACATGAACGACCGGGAGAATCCGTGACCGTAGTGGAACGCCGGGAGGTCGCCCTCGTCGACCTGCTCGACCGGCTGCTCGCCGGCGGCGTGGTGATCACGGGGGACATCACGCTGCGCATTGCCGACGTCGATCTCGTACGTATCGACCTCAACGCGCTCATCAGCTCGGTGAACGCCCAGGTTCCGTCACCGTTCGAGGAGTTGTTGTGACCGCCCCGGAAAATCCCCGGCCGCGCTCCAAGCACATGGATCTGGAGCCCGACACGGTCGAGCGCGACCTGGTCAAACTCGTGCTGACGGTGGTGGAGCTGCTGCGCCAGCTCATGGAGCGCCAGGCGCTGCGGCGGTTCGACGTGGGAGACCTGAGCGAAGATCAGGAGGAGCGGATCGGGCTCACGCTCATGCTGCTCGACGAGCGCATGACGGAACTGCGCGAGCGCTACGGACTGCGGCCCGAGGACCTCAACTTGGACCTCGGGCCGCTCGGACCGCTGCTTCCGCGGGAGTGACTCCCGCTCGCCCCTCTTCCCGGCCCCTGACCCAGGGCCGGGAAGAGGGGTGATCATTCACCACCTGTACCAACGGCCCCTGCCGCCGGCTGCGGACGTGCCGCGGACGAAGAATCCCAACAGCCACACGACGAGAACCGCGAGTGCGATCCACCAGAGAATCTTTACTGCAAATCCGGCACCGAACAGAACCAAAGCCAGAAGCAGCACCAGCAGGATGGGAACCATAATGAGAACCTCCTGCTTTGAGGGTGTCCCCTAAACGGTGTTTCAGGCTCCCTTCCGGCAGAGAATTTCTCCGTGCAGCACGCTGAACCAGCCGTCCTCCCGCGTGCCCCACTCCCGCCAGGCCGCGGCCACCGCGTGCAGTTCCCCGTCGTCGGCGTGCCCGCCCAGCCGGGCCCGGTCCGCGTACGCCGACGCCAGTGTGCGGTCCGCCCAGAGCCCGCTCCACCAGGCCCGCTCCTCGGGTGTGGCGAACGTCCAGGTGCCGGAGGTCGCCGTGAGGTCCGTGAAGCCGGCCTGCTGCGCCCAGGCCTTCAGCCGGCGTCCGGCGTCCGGCTCGCCGCCGTTGGCCCGGGCGACCCGGCGGTAGAGGTCCAGCCAGGCGTCGAGCCCCTCGGACGCCGGGTACCAGGCCATGGCCGCGTAGTCGGCGTCCCGCACGGCGACGAACCCGCCGGGTCTGACGACCCGCTTCATCTCGCGCAGTGCCCGCACCGGATCGCCCACGTGCTGGAGCACCTGGTGGGCGTGAACCACGCAGAACGTGTCGTCCGGGTAGTGCAGTGCGTGTACGTCCGCGACCGCGAAGTCGATGTTGGCCAGTCCTCGCCCGGCCGCCGTGGCGCGTGCCCGGTCCAGGATCTCCGGGACCCGGTCGACGCCGGTGACCCACCCGTCGGGCACGAGTTCCGCCAGGTCGGCGGTGATCGTGCCCGGCCCGCAGCCGATGTCCAGGATCTTCATGTGGGGCCTGAGCGAGGGCACCAGATAGGCGGCCGAGTTGGCGGCGGTCCGCCAGGTGTGCGAGCGCAGTACGGATTCGTGGTGCCCGTGGGTGTAGACGGCGGTGTCCCGGGGTTCCGGCATGGCGGATCCCACCCCTTCCGGTCGGGTCGGCAGGAGATCACCGTACGCGGAACAGCCGCATGGTGAGACGCGTATCCCATTATGTGGACCGTTTGCGTATCGGACCGAGAGGCTGGACACACCGGTGTCCACGGGGCAGGCTCGGGGTTGATCACCATCGGCGACACAGGGGGAACCGAGAGATGAACGCGCACGTCACGGCCGTCAGCAGCAACGGGGAGTACTCCTTCACCAAGCCGAACCGGGAGAGCATCACGCTGCTCACGGGGCTCGGGGTGGAGGGGGACGTCCACGCCGGCGTGACGGTCAAGCACCGCTCACGCGTCGCACAGGACCCCACCCAGCCGAACCTGCGGCAGGTCCACCTCATGCACGAGGAGCTCTTCGCCGAGGTCGGCGAGGACGGCTTCGAGGCCGCGCCCGGCGAGCTCGGCGAGAACATCACCACCCGGGGCATCGACCTGCTCGGGCTGCCGACCGGCACCCTGCTGCGCATCGGCGACGGTGCGGTTCTCGAGGTCACCGGGCTGCGCAACCCCTGCCTGCAGATCGATCATTTCCAGGACGGGCTGCTCAAGCAGGTCGTCGGACGCGACGAGGCGGGGAACATCGTGCGCAAGGCCGGGATCATGAGTGTGGTGCGGGAAGGGGGCGTGGTGCGCCCCGGCGACCCGGTCGAGGTGGAGCTCCCGAGCGAGCCGCACCGGCCGCTGGAACGGGTCTGACCGGCACCCCGCCGCCGAAATCGTCTGCCCCGAGACCGCGGCCCGTACGGTGTCCCGTTTGCCTTCGAGGCCCCCGGCCCGTACCGAAACCCGTTTGCCCCCGAGGCCCCGGCCCGCACAGAATCGCGCCCATGGGACACCTCGAAGCCGCGCACCTGGAGTACTACCTGCCCGACGGAAGGGCGCTGCTGGGTGATGTCTCGTTCCGGGTGGGGGAGGGGGCCGTCGTGGCTCTCGTCGGGCCCAACGGCGCCGGGAAGACCACCCTGCTCCGGATGCTCGCCGGTGAGCTCAAGCCGCACGGCGGCTCCGTGGTCGTCGGCGGCGGACTCGGGGTCATGCGGCAGTTCGTGGGATCCGTACGCGACGAGACGACCGTGCGGGACCTGCTCGTGTCCGTCGCGACGCCCCGCATCCGTGAGGCCGCGCAGGCCGTCGACAAGGCCGAGCACGCCATCATGACCGTCGACGACGAGGCCGCCCAGCTGGCGTACGCGCAGGCCCTCGCCGACTGGGCCGAGGCCCGCGGCTACGAGGCCGAGACGCTGTGGGACATGTGCACCACGGCCGCGCTCGGGGTGCCCTACGACAAGGCGCAGTTCCGGGAGGTCCGCACCCTCTCCGGCGGCGAGCAGAAGCGGCTCGTCCTGGAGGCGCTGCTGCGCGGAACGGACGAGGTGCTGCTCCTCGACGAGCCCGACAACTACCTCGACGTCCCCGGCAAGCGGTGGCTGGAGGAGCGGCTGAAGGAGACCCGCAAGACGGTCCTGTTCGTCTCCCACGACCGCGAACTCCTCGCCCGGGCCGCCGAGAAGATCATCTCCCTGGAGCCCGGCCCCGCCGGTGCCGACGCCTGGGTGCACGGCGGCGGTTTCGCCACCTTCCACGAGGCCCGGCGCGAGCGCTTCGCCCGCTTCGAGGAGCTGCGCAGGCGCTGGGACGAGAAACACGCACAGCTGAAGAAGCTCGTGCTGACCCTGCGTCAGGCCGCCGCCGTCAGCCATGAGATGGCCTCCCGCTACGCGGCCGCGCAGACCCGGCTGCGCAAGTTCGAGGAGGCCGGCCCGCCGCCGGAGCCGCCGCGTGAGCAGGACATCACGATGCGCATCAAGGGCGGCCGTACCGGCGTACGGGCGGTCACCTGCGCAAACCTGGAGCTCACGGGACTGATGAAGCCCTTCGACCTGGAGGTCTTCTACGGCGAACGCGTCGCCGTCCTCGGCTCCAACGGCTCCGGCAAGTCCCACTTCCTGCGCCTGCTCGCCGGCGACGACGTGGCACACACGGGCGACTGGAAGCTGGGCGCGCGGGTCGTGCCCGGCCACTTCGCGCAGACGCACGCACACCCGGAGCTGGAGGGCCGCACGCTCCTCGACATCCTGTGGAAGGACCACGCACAGGATCGCGGCGCCGCGTCCTCGCGGCTCCGCCGCTACGAACTCACCCAGCAGGCGGAGCAGACGTTCGAGCGTCTCTCCGGCGGCCAGCAGGCCCGCTTCCAGATCCTGCTGCTGGAGCTCCAGGGCGTGACAGCGCTGCTGCTGGACGAGCCGACCGACAACCTGGACCTGGAGTCCGCCGAGGCGCTCCAGGAGGGCCTTGAGACCTTCGACGGCACGGTCCTCGCCGTCACCCACGACCGCTGGTTCGCCCGCTCCTTCGACCGCTTCCTGGTCTTCGGCAGCGACGGCCGGGTCCGGGAGACCCCGGACCCGGTCTGGGACGAACGCCGCGTGGAACGGGCCCGCTAGGGCCGCGCCCCGGGGGCACGGCCCTCAGGGGCGCGGGTCTGTAGCGATCATGCGGCTCCGCCTCGTGGGCGCGCCCAGCCACCGCGTGCCCGCAGGCGCGATGCGTGAGGCACTCCCACGGTGGCCGGGCGCGGCAGCCCCGCTCACTTCCAGCGCAGCAGCGCTCCGAGGCCCCCCACGGGAACCTCCCGCTCGGAGACCGACAGCGCGGGCGCGTCCGTGGCCACCGCGGAACGGATCAGCGCGTCGTCGGCCCGGGCCGGCCACGAGTGCTGCTCGCCCAGGATCTTCAGGTCCGTGCGGCGCACCGCGAGCTGGTCGGGGTCCTCACCGATCCACACCTCGCGGTGCGCGTCCGGCCCGTCCACCCTGACCAGCAGCTCGTCGATGCGGTGCTCCCGTGCCGCCTCGACGAGCGCAGGCACGCCTTCGGCCGCTCCGGCCCGGCCCTCGTCGTCCGGGGCGCGGGCGGCGCGGAAGCGTTCCAGTTCCGCCTCGGCCTGCCGCCCCACGTGCTCGGCCCGGGCCCGCTCCACGTCCTCGTCGAGCAGCCGGCTGCCCGTGCCGTGCGGAGCCTCCACCACCAGGTCGTGCAGCCGCTTGGGCAGCCGCTCGTGCACGGACCGCCGCTCCCGGTCGTCACCGACGAGGATCAGCAGGTCGGCCTTGGTCTCCTCCTGGCACACCGCGAGCGCGTCGGCGATCTCCGCGGCGTTGTGCTCCCAGGTGTTCTCCACCCGCAGCTGGAAATGCCGCTCGGACCAGTCCGCGGAGGCCGTGCGGTGCACCGGCCACTTTCGCCCGGTGACGCTCCCGGCGTCCTCCCGGCCCAGCGCGTTGCGCAGCTCGAAGTCCGCGCCCTTGCGGTCGACGTACGCCACCACGCACACCGGGTCCTCCCCGGCCAGCTCCAGCAGCGGTGCGACCCGCGGCAGCGGCGCCCATTCGGCCCAGTCACCGCCCTGCGGGGGACGGACCAGCGGTGGGTCGAGAACGACCTCGCCGGCGCGAGCGAAGAGGGCCCGGCCGTGTGGCTCCGAGGAATGCTTCAGATCCTCGATCGCGCTGCGCACGGCCTGGCACGTCGCCTCGTCCGCTCCCTGTTCGGCCAGCTGCCCGGCCATCGCCTGGGCGGTCAGCTCCCGCTCGTGGGGAGTGCCCTCCGTGTGCCGTGAGGTGTCGACGTACACGGAGGCCCAAGGCCCGGGCTGTTCGTACAGTGGGTGCAGAAAGGCGAGATCCATGGTTCCTCCCGGATGCCGCTCGGGGGTAGTGCTCAGTTGCTCCCGGGGCGGGTACCCGGACCGCAGAGACGAACACGACGAGCGGGGCGACACGATGACCGGAGTGGACCCTGACCGGCTGGACGACCAGCAGCTCATGAAAGAGCTGGAGAACATTCACCGAACGCGCCACGACACACTCCTCTACGGCTCGAACGACGCGCTGCGCGCCCACAACGAACGCATGGCGCAGCTGGAGGGCGAGTACCTGCGCCGCAACCCGCGCCGCCCGGTGGCCGCCGGCCGCACGCGCGAAGGGGCCCGGGAGCGGGGGAGCGGGGAGTCGACGACTCCCACGACCCCCGGCACCTGAGCCCCTCGCATGCGCCACGGGCGTGCCCACCGGCCGGCCGGGTCCTGCTGAGCCACGCGGGCGAACTCCGCGCAACACCCGCACGGTTCGAAGGACCCGGGCGGCGGGAGACGCCGTCAGGCGGCCTCCTGCGCGAAGACGTCGAGGAAGGTCTCGCAGAACGCCTTCAGATCGTCCGGCTTACGGCTGGTGACCAGCTTGTTCGACCCGTGGTCACAGACCTGCACCTGCTGGTCGACCCAGGTGCCGCCCGCGTTGCGGATGTCCGTCTGCAGGCTCGGCCAGGAGGTGAGCTTCCGGCCGCGTACGACGTCCGCCTCGACCAGCGTCCACGGTGCGTGGCAGATCGCCGCCACGGGGCGTCCGTGCTCGAAGAAGTCCCTGACGAACGCGACGGCCTTGTCGTCCATCCGGAGGAAGTCCGGGTTGGCGACACCGCCCGGCAGCACGAGACCTCCGAACGAGTCGGGTGCGGTGTCGCCCACGACCTCGTCCACAGGGAACGTGTCCGCCTTGTCGAGGTGGTTGAAGGCCTGGATCTCACCCTGCTGTGTCGACACCAGCACGGGCTCGTGACCGGCGTCCTTCGCGGCCTGCCACGGATCGGTCAGTTCGACCTGCTCGACGCCCTCGGGCGCGACCAGAAACGCGATACGCATGATCTCAACGTCCTTTCCCGGAGCGGACGGCGCTCCTGCGCGCCGCGTCGCTCCCCGCCTGGTTCTCGTGCTTCAGGTGGTTGTCGTGATTGCTTGTCGTGGTTGCGCGTGGTTGTCGTTCTTCGTGTCAGACGGTGGCGCCGATCCGCTCGGCCCGATCCGGGCTCACGCTTCGCCCCCGGCGTCCGGGACGGCCCGGCTGATGTCGGCCAGTGCCGACGCCGGGTCCTCGGCCTCGGCCACGTCGCCGAGGCTCACGATCCCGACCGGCAGTCCGTTCTCCACCACCGGCAGCCGGCGCACCGCGTGCTCGCGCATCAGCTCCACCGCGGTCGTCACCCGGTCCTCCGGCGCCACCGTCACCGGATTCCCGGTGCACACGGTCCGCACGCTGACCGTCATCGGGTCGGCGCCGTCCGCGACGGCCCGTACGGTGATGTCACGGTCGGTGAGCACGCCGATCACATCCTGCCCCTCGGCCACCACCACGTCGCCGATGTTCTGCGTCCGCATCAGCTGCGCCGCCTCGACGAGCGAGGCGTCCGGGCGCACGGCGACCACACCCGCCGTCATCACGTCCTTCACGTACTCGGCCATCACTCGGGCCTCCCCTCCGTTTCCAAACCGGTGGGGGCACCGCGGCAGGCCGCGGTGCCCCCGGCGCGGTCCCTACGCGTACTCCTCCGGACCGGTCTCACGGGCCCGGACGAGAGCCTGGGCCAGCTCCTGGACATTGCCGTAGCGCTCCTGGCGCGGCAGCCCCTCCAGGGCCTCGACGAGGACGTCGGGCGCCTGGTGGCCGCGCAGCTCGCGGGCCAGCTCCCGCGGACTCGCGGGGAACGCCCTGCGACCCAGCAGCCGGGCCAGTTCCAGTCGCACCGACTCCAGTGACGTCGGCGCACGCCCCGGCGTCACCGGCCCGTGGGCGACCTCGGGGTCGTCCTCGGCGGCCGGCTCCGGGTCGTGCCACTCCTCACTGCGCGTGGGGTGCCCGGACCTGAGCAGACCCTGCAGTTCGTGTTTCATCTCGTCGTCCCGGTGGACGCTCAGCCGGTCGCTGCCTCGCTGCATGTCTCCCTCCAGACGTTCGGGGGCCCGCACCGCGTACCCGAACACCGGAGGGCGACACCGGTTCCGTCAGTCCGATCGCCGTTGTCCGCACTGGTTTGCGCCGTGCCCTGCGGGAGACCCGGACCATCCCCCCACACCGCCCTGGGGAAGGACACGTCATGGCGTTGCTCGCTGTGCTCATCCCGCTGCTCATGCTCGCAGTGGTGCTGGTGCTGGGCCGTTACGAGGAGCTGCTGCTGCCGCAGGACGACGCCGACCGGCGTGAACCGGCCGCCGTTTCGTCCACCCCAGCGGTGGTCACTTCCTCTCCGGCCCCGGCAGGAACTCCCGCACCTTCGCCCTGAAGCACCGTCGAGGCTCGATCAAGACCAGCCTCACCCTCGAGCCCGACCCGGCGGGTAAGTCGCCGGTCCTCCCGTGTGGCCCGGCGCAGACCGAACGAGCCGGTGACGTGCGGCAGTTGTCGCTCAGGACGTCGTGGAGGTGCTCTCCGCCCCGCGCGCCTCCCGGGATACCCGCCCGGGTTTGCGGGTGGGGGCCGGGGGCAGGCGCTCATGAGTGCTTCGGACAGGAGGCACGCCCGTGGGAGCGGCGTCGCGCGCCGCCACCGAGGCCCTGTCCCACAGCGGATGCGCTTCCACGGTGACCGTCCGGCCCATTGCATCATCAAGGGAATTGCGACGCATCATGCCGACCCGAATCCGCGCGCAGAAGCACCCCCACGACGACGCCCCCGACACCGCCGGGGCCTTCCGCAGGCTCACCTCGATGCCCGCCGGCCCAGAGCGCGACGCCCTCCGCGACGAGATCGTGGAGGCCTGGCTGCCGATGGCCGACCGCCTCGCCGGACGCTTCCGCAGCCGCGGCGAGAGCCTCGAGGATCTGCGCCAGGTCGCGGCCCTCGGCCTGGTCAAGGCCGTCGACCGGTACGACCCCGAGCGCGGCCACGCGTTCGAGAGCTACGCCGTTCCGACCATCACCGGAGAGATCAAGCGGCACTTCCGGGACCACATGTGGACCCTGCACGTGCCCCGCCGCGTCCAGGAGCTGCGCAACCGGGTGCGGGTCGCCGGTCAGGACCTGTCCCAGAGCACCTCCGGCCGGCAGCCCACCGTGGCCGAGCTCGCCGCACACGCCGACATGAGCGAGGAGGACGTCCGGGCCGGCCTCGAGGCGCTGGAGAGCTTCACGGCGCTGTCCCTGGACGCGGAGCTGACCGGCAGCGAGGACGGGTACTCCCTGAGTGACGCGCTGGGCTCCACCGACCCCGCCCTGGACACGGTCGTCGACCGCGAGTCCGTGAAGACCGGGCTGGCCGCCCTGCCCGAGCGGGAGCGGGCGATTCTCTACATGCGGTTCTTCGGTGACATGACGCAGAGCCGGATCGCCGAGGAACTGGGGATCTCGCAGATGCACGTGTCCCGGCTGATCAGCCGGTGCTGCGGGCGGGTGCGGGAGCAGGTCATGCGGGATGTCCCCCAGCGCCGCAGCGGGTGACGGCCTCGTGCGGGCCCGTGGCGGCTTGTCGCGCCCACACGGCGGAGCCGCACATCGATGACAGCCGCGGGCCCCTGGGGCGCTCGATTCACTCGGTTGAGTGGCACTGTCCCGCCAATGGGGCCGCGCCGCGCGCGACGCCATGGTGGCCCGGCTGTCATGGCAGAGGGGTATCACCACCGAAGGAGTCCCCTCGATGCGCCGCAGCCTGTTCGCCCTGTCCGTTTCCGTCCTGGCCGGCTCGGCCCTGGTGGGCTTCGCGCCGCCCGAATCCTCCGAACCGGCCGCCGAGGTCAGCCCCGCCACCGTCCGGCCGGGAGGCACGCTCACCGTCTCCGTCAGCTGCGACCCGACCGACGGGCCGCCGCCCGACAGCATCGACGCCACCTCGCAGGCCTTCGACGAGGGCACGGTGCCGCTGCGACTGGTCACCGGCAACGACGACGAGGTGTCCGGCCCGGCCTACCGCGGCACGGCCCTGATCTCCCCGGCGAGTTCCGAGGATGACGCGGACGTCGAGGCGGAGAACTTCGAGGGTGGCCCGGACGCCGAGGCGGAGGACCCGGCGTGGAGCGAGGCGGAGGGGGAGGACCCCGCAACGACGGACGCGGAGGGGGAGAACCCGAAGTGGAGCGAGGCGGAGGCGGATGACCCCGCAACGACGGACGCGGAGGGGGAGAACCCGGCAAGGACCGACGTGGAGGGGGAGGACTCGGCGTGGAGCGACGCCGAGGGGGAGGACTCGGCGTGGACCGTCGACGGCACCTGCCCGGCCGCCCCCGGCGGCGAGGGCACACCGTGGAGCGCGACGTTCACCGTGACCGACGGCTCCGCACCCCACAAACCGTCGCACCGGCCCGGGCGCCCGCCCACCCGCGAACCCTGCCCCCCGCCCCCGCCCCACGGCGAACCGCAGCCCATCGAGTGCGGGTCGGCGGCCCTCCAGCGGGGGGTACGGGCCGGTGACGGCGGCGCCTTCACCGACTCCGTGCCGGCCCTGGTGGCGGGCGGAGTCCTGATCGCGGGCGCGTTCGGTGCCGCCGTGCACCGGCTGCGCAACCGGGAGAGCGACCCCTACCGCTGACCTGCCGGGGGCCCGGCCCACCGCCCCGAACGGCAACGGCTTCCCCGGCCGGGCCCGCTCATGCTGTGACGATCACGACCCGCCCTTCAGCCCATGGGGTGGCGGCATCCGGGGTACTCGGTGGCCGAGGAACCGGCCGCGCCGTACGGGCACGGGGCAGCGGACGGCACACGCATCGAGGGCGGCGCGGCACGACACGGCGGCATCGGGCACTGGCACTGCGGAGGTACGGATGCGGCGGACGGCCCCCGAAGGTCACGGCCCCGTCCGGTTCGGGCCCCCGCTCCCCGAGGATGAGCTGCCGGTCCTGCCGGAGCTGTCCGGGGTGCTCGCCGCCGCGGCGTCCCGGGGCGGCCACGAGCCGGTCGGTGGCGGCGAGGCCCTGCGCGAGGCCGCCTGCGGCTACTGGGACCGGCGCGGACTGCGCTGCGAACCCGACCGGGTGGCGTCCGCCCCCGGAGCGCCCGCCCTGCTGCTCGCACTGACCGCCGCCCTCGGCGGCGACGTCCTCGTGCCGAGACCCTGCGCCGCCTGGTGGGCGCCGTACGCACGTCTGCTGGGGCGCCCCGCGTTCCACGTGCCGACCCCGCCGGAGAGCGGCGGCGTACCCGACCCGTACGCCCTGCTGGAGACCGTGCGCCGGGTCCGCGCCGAGGGCGGCGACCCGCGGCTGCTCGTGCTGTCCGTCGCCGACGACCCCACCGCGACCGTCGCCCCTCCGGAACTGCTCCACGAGACCGTCGAGGCCGCCCAGGGGGAGGGTCTGCACCTCGTCAGCGACGAGACCTGGCGCGACACCCTGCACGACCCGCGCGAGACGGTGCTGCTCAGTCCGGCCGAGATGGTGCCCGACCGGGTCACCGTCGTCACCGACCTGGCCGGGGCCCTGCTCCCGGCCGGCTGGCCCGCCGCCGTGGCCCGTTTCCCGGCCGGGGAGGACGGGGCCGGTCTCCACGCGCGCGTCCTCGACGTCCTCACCGCCCTCGACGCCCGCGTCGCCGCACCCGTCGCCGCGGCGGCCGGATACGCCCTCGGGGAGCCGGAAGCGGTCACCGCGCGCGTGGCGGCCGCCGTGCGCCTGCACGCGCTCCTGGCCGCCGCGGCGCACACCGCCGTCGTCGCCGCAGGCGCTCTCGCGCGGCCCCCGCGCTCGGGCCGCCACCTGTACGTGGACCTGGCCCCCCTGAGCCCCGCGCTGACCGCGCACGGCATCGGCGACGCACAGGAGTTGGAGGACTTCCTCACCGCGCGCCTCGGCATGCCCGCACCGGGCGGGCACCGCTTCGGCGACGACCTCGAAGCCCCGCGCGTGCGGCTTTCCACCGGCGCACTGGTGGCCGGTTCCGACGTGGAACGCGCGGAATGCCTCACCTCACCCACACCGTTGGAACTGCCGCACGTGCACCACGCGCTGATCCACCTGAAATCGGTCTTCGGCGATCTCCGCGACGACGCCGAGCGATGGGAGCCCCCTCGATGACGCAGCAGTTCGAGTCGACCACCAGCGCGACCCCCCGGGCAGCCGATGAGCCCGTCCTCCCGTCGCCCCTGGCACCCCCGTACCCGCCCCTGGCCGAACCCCGGCCCCTGGCCGAGCGGCGGGTGTGGCCGCGCACCTTCCACGACCGACTCACCGCGCCGCTCCCGGGGTTGAAGGCCATGGCCCGCTTCGCCCGCGAGGGCGCGGTGAGACCCGGCCCGCAGGGCCTGGCCGACATCCCCCGGCTGCCCTACGCCCCGGCCCCGCTGCCCCGCGTCGACGCCCGCACCGTCGCCGTCACCTGGGCGGGCCACGCCAGTTGGGTGCTGCGCATCGGCGGACTGACGGTCCTCACCGACCCGGTGTGGTCCCGCCGCATCCTCGGCACCCCCGCCCGCGTCACCCCCGTCGGTGTCCCCTGGGAGGACCTGCCGCGCGTCGACGCCGTCGTCATCAGCCACAACCACTACGACCACCTCGACGCCCCGACCCTGCGCCGTCTGCCGCGCGACACCCCGGTGTTCGTCCCGGCCGGGCTCGCCCGCTGGTTCCACCGCCGCCGCTTCACGCGCGTGACGGAGCTCGACTGGTGGGAGGCGGCCGAACTGGACGGCGTCCGCTTCGACTTCGTCCCTTCCCACCACTGGTCCAAGCGCAGCCTCACCGACACCTGCCACAGCCTGTGGGGCGGCTGGGTCCTCACCGACCGAGACGGGCAACGCGTCTACTTCGCGGGCGACACGGGCTACGGCCACTGGTTCTCCCGCATCGGCCGCCGCTACCCCGGCATCGACCTGGCCCTGCTGCCCATCGGCGCCTACGACCCTCGCTGGTGGCTCCGTGACGTGCACTGCGACCCGGAGGAAGCGGTCCGCGCGGCCCAGGACCTGGGCGCGGCCAGGATGGCCCCCATGCACTGGGCCACGTTCGTCCTGTCGGCCGAGCCGGTCATGGAACCCCTCACCCGCGTACGCGCGGCCTGGGAAAAGGCGGGCCTGCCCCGGGAAAACCTGTGGGACATGCCGGTCGGCGCGTCAAGGGTGCTGTAAGTAGCAAAGGGGCGCGGGGAACTGCGCGAAAAGGCACGACGCACCCGCGCCCCGAAAGCAACCACAACCCCCACGGCGCTACCGCACCCGCCGCACCACACTCGGCACCGCGCTGATCAGCAACGTCAGCCCGATCGCCGCCACCACACCCTCCCACGGCTCATCGAACAACGCCCCGCCGAGGATCCCGATCACCTGATACGTCACGGCCCATGCCAGGCAGGCCGGAAAGTTCCCCCGGGCGAACCTCCGCATGGGCCACTCCGCCAGCAGACACGCCAGCATCACCGGGATCCGCCCGGCCGGCACCAGCCGGGACAACACCAGCACGGCCACCCCGTGCGCGGCGAGCTTCTCCTGTGCCTGCTCCAGCCGGTCCTCCGGCGCACGCGACCGGATCGCCTTCAGCCACCGCGACCCGTTCTTCGACTTCAGCCCGCGCCGCCCCAGCCAGTACAGCGCCGCATCACCGAGGAACGCCGCCACCGACGCCGTCACGAACACCAGCGCCAGCGAGAACGGCGCCGTCCGGTGCATGGCGACCACCGCGGCCGAACTCACCAGCGCACCCGTGGGAATCACCGGCACCAGCGCCCCGGCCAGCACCAGCAGGAAGAGCGTCGGATAGCCGATCGCCTGCTGCGTGGACGCCGGGACCACGGACGCCGGTGTGACGGCCGATGCCGCGAGCAGGGGCGCGAGCGCCGTGGGAGCGGAATACGTCACCGCGCGGCCTCCAGGCGCACGCTCTCCCCGTGCCCGAGCCGGTGCACCGAGACCGCGGGCGCGTGCCGGGCCGCCAGCCGGACGAACTCGTCGCCCGGCGCGTGGAACTCGTGGGGGCGCACGGCGTCCATGCCGATCGGCCAGTACGTGCCGTAGTGCACCGGTACCGCACTGCGCGGCGCCAGCCGGGCCAGCGCCTGCGCCGCCCGGCCCGCGTCCAGGTGCCCCTCGCCCAGGTACGGCCCCCAGCCGCCCACCGGCAGCAGCGCCACCTCGACCGGCCCGACCTCGTCGGCCATGTCGTCGAACAGCCCGGTGTCCCCCGCGAAGTACGTCCGGGCCTCGCCGGATATGACGTAGCCGAGCGCGGGGGAGCGGTGCGGCCCGAACGGCAGCCGCCGCCCGTCGTGCCGCGCGGGCACGGCCCGTACGACGATGTCGCCGACCGGCGTCTCGTCGCCGGGCGCCACCTCGCTCACGCGCAGGTGCGTGAGCCGGCGCAGTCCCGGCACCGCCCGGCGCGCGCCCCGGGGCACGAGCAGGCGCGTGCCCTCGGCGAGCCGCATCAGCGACGGCACGTGCAGGTGGTCGGCGTGCAGATGCGACACCAGCGCCACGTCCGCGTGGAGGGCGCCCGGGGGCGGCAGGGCTCCGCGACGGCGGCGCAGGTGTGCGAGCCGGCGTGCGAACAGGGGGTCCGTGAGCACGCGCACGTTCGAATCCTCGACGGTGCAAGTGGCGTGACCCCACCAGGTGATCTCCACCGGCACTTCTTTGCCTCCTTCGCGCGACTCCCCGAAGCCTACGTGCAGGAGTAGGGTCGGCGGCGAAACCGGAGGTGAGGGGGGACGCCATGGTGCCGGTGCGGGTCACGGCGATCGCGAGTCTGACGCCGCTGGAGGAGCTGGACGACGATCCGTTCCTCGTCGACTCCCGCAGTCAGCACGCGATGTGCGCCCGCTGGGCCGCCGAGCGGGGTTACGTGGTCAGCCGGGAGTTACTGGTCCGGGGGCTGCGGTCCGACCACGGCGCCCTGTGGGACGGCGTCCGGCCCGGCCTCGACCTGTTCGTCGCGCCCAGCCGGCGGGTCCTGGAGAGCGCGCTCGCCTCCGTCGAGGAGTTCACCGCCGAATGCGCCCGGCGCGGTGTACGGGTGGAGACGGTGGGGCATGCGGAGCCTGCGTACGACGCGGCGATGAAGGCGTGCGTACACCGGCGGCTGTCGATGCCGACGGCCGGCTACGACGGACGCTGACGCCGTCCCCTCACCGGTGTGCGACCTGGGGACGAAACCGCCCGGGCGGGCGTTGAGACACTGTGGGGGAGGGCTCGCCGCGACTGCGGGCCAGGGACGTGAGGTGGCTGGGCGTGCGGGGCGTGCGGTGGCGGCGGGTCGCCAGTCAGGTGGGGCGGAGTGTCGCCGTGTGGGCGGTCTGCACCGTCACCATGCTCGTGCTCGCCGGGATCCTCCCGGACTTCCGGCTCCGCTCGGAGAACGGCGACAGTGCGACGGACATAGCCGTCACGGCGGCCTTCGGGGCGGGCGCCTTCGGTCTGCTGTCGGCCCTGGTGTGGCCCCTGCTCGTGCGGCTGCTTCTGCTCGTACCGGCGCTGGTGCTCGGACTCCTGGTGTTCTTCCTCAACGGCGCCCTGCTGCTGCTCGCCCTGCACCTCAACCCCGCCGAGCGCGGCGCGGCCGCGCCGGAGACCGCCGTCGTGGTCGCCGCCGTGATGTCCGCCGTGGCGTCCGCGACCGGCGCCGCCCTGGCCGTGCGGGACGACGATGCCTACCGCCGCAGGCTGTACCGCCTTTCCGACCGTCGCCGCCGGTCGGGGCCGCCCTCACCGGCCGGACCCGGCACGGTCTTCGTGCAGCTCGACGGCGTCGGCCACGACACCCTGCTCGACGCGGTCGGCAAGGGCCTGATGCCCACCGTCGCCCGCTGGCTCGACATCGGCGACGGCGGCCGCCCCACCCACCGGCTCACCCCCTGGCGAACCGACTGGTCCAGCCAGACCGGCGCCAGCCAGCTCGGCATCCTGCACGGCAGCAACCACGACGTCCCCGCCTTCCGCTGGTACGAGAAGGACACCCGCGAGGTGGTCGTCTGCAACCGCCCGACCAGCGCCGCCGAACTCCAGCGCCGTGCCGTCGAGCACGCGGGGCACGGCGGGCTGCTCACCGTCGACGGCGCCAGCCGCGGCAACCTGTTCAGCGGCGGCGCGGAGCAACAGGCCCTCGTGCTGTCCATCGCGGCCCGCCGCCGCAGCCGGGAGAACCGTTCCCGCGCGGGCTACTTCGCCTACTTCTGCGACCCTGCCAACGCCGTGCGCACCGCGCTCTCCTTCATCGCCGAGGTGGGGCGCGAGATCGGCCAGTCCACCCGGGCGAGCCTGCGGGGGCAGCGCCCGCGCGTCTCCCGCGGCGGTCTGTACCCCCTGGTGCGGGCCTTCGCGACGGTCGTCGAACGGGACGTCGTCGTCGCCGCCGTGACGGGCGACATGCTCGTCGGCCGCACGGCCGTCTTCGCCGACCTGGTGGCCTACGACGAGGTCGCCCACCACTCCGGCCCGGCGAGCCGCGACGCGCAGAAGGTCCTCGAACGCCTCGACCGCTCGCTCGCCCTGATCGAGAACGTCGCCGAGCACGCGCCGCGCCCGTACCGGATCGTCGTGCTGTCCGACCACGGCCAGAGCCCCGGCGAGACCTTCCGCTCCCGCTACGGCCTCACCCTCGGCGACCTGGTGCGGGCCGGCTGCGGCATGCCCGTACCGCGCAAGGCCGAGCGCACTCGCAGCGGCGCGGAGGCCCGCGCCGCCGTGCGCGCCGCGCTGCGCTTCCCCGTGGCGGAGACCGGTGAACAGCACCGCCCCGCGCGCGACTCCGAGCCGGTCGTGCTGGCCTCCGGCAACCTCGGCCTGGTCTCCTTCCCGGACGTCCCGCACCGGATGAGCAAGGAGGAGATCGACGCCCGCCACCCCGCGCTGCTGCCGACCCTCGCCAACCACCCCGGCATCGGCTTCCTGCTGGTCCGCAGCGAGGAGCACGGCGGTGTCGTCCTCGGTGCGTACGGTGCCGAGATCCCGCTGGCCGACCTCGACGACAACCCCGGCCCGCTCGCCCCCTTCGGTCCGGGCGCGGCCGACGCGATACGCCGTACGCACTCCTTCCCGCACACCGCCGACATCATGGTCAACTCCTTCCACGACCCGGCCGACGGCGAAGTCCTCGCCTTCGAGGAGCAGATCGGCTCCCACGGCGGCCTCGGCGGCGCCCAGGGCAAACCCTTCCTGCTGTCTCCGCTCGGCGTCTCCGCACCGGTCGGCGAGGACGAGGAACTCGTCGGCGCCGAGCACGTGCACCGGGTACTGCGGCGCTGGCTGCGCGAGGCGAACGGACCTCAGGTGCCGCTGGCGGCCACCGAGGAGGAGCAGGCCGCCTGACAGGGCCGCCGTACCCGGCGCACGCACACCACCAGAGGGCAGGTCCCCCGCGTGAGTTGGGCAGTAGTGTGATCGGATGGGGGACACGGGGCCCGGTGACGGGCCCGCACGCGAGTCCGCACGCGAAAGGAAGAACTCGTGGCTACCACGCGCTCTGCACACACCGTCTGGGAAGGCAACCTGCTCGAGGGCAGCGGTGTCGTCACCTTCGACTCCTCCGGTGCCATCGGCGAGCAGCCGGTCACGTGGGCCTCGCGCGCCCAGGAGGCGAACGGCAAGACCAGCCCCGAGGAGCTGATCGCGGCCGCCCACTCCAGCTGCTTCTCCATGGCCTTCTCCAACATCCTCAACAAGGCCGGGACGCCGCCCACCAAGCTCATCACCTCGGCCGACGTCTCCTTCCAGCCCGGTGAGGGCATCACCGGCATCCACCTCACCGTCGAGGGCACCGTCCCCGGCATCGACGAGGCGGCCTTCCAGGCCGCCGCCGACGAGGCCAAGACCGGCTGCCCGGTCAGCCAGGCCCTCAAGGCGACGCCCATCACGCTGACCGCCAAGCTCGCCTGACCCGCTGTATCCCCGTCGCGCGGGCCCGCCCACGGGGGCGGGCCCGCGCGACCTCGGTTCACCGCCCCCGGCCGGGGTAGGAACCGGACGCCTCGAACGCCGCCCCTCCGGGAACCGACGACCATGACGCCCCACCCCGCCGTCTCCGCGCACCGCGGCGGCTCCGAGCGAGCCGGCCCCGCCACCTGGGAGGCGTACGAGGACGCGATCACGTCCGGAGCGGAGTACGTCGAGTTCGACATCCGCCGCACCCGGGACGGAGTCCTCGTCGTCCACCACGACCCCCGGGTCGGTCCCGCCGGGCCGCCGCTGTCCGCGCTCACGCACGCCGAGCTGTGCGAGCGGGCCGGATACGCCGTGCCCGTGGTGGACGAGGTCATGGCGCTGATCGCCGGGAGACTCGTGGCCCACCTCGACCTCAAGGAGGTCGGTTACGAGCGCGAGGTGATCGACCGGGCGGTCGCCCTGCTCGGCACGGACGGACTCGTCGTGACCACGCTGGAGGACCGTTCCGTCGCCGCCGTCACCCGGGGCTTCCCCGGCGTGCGCACCGCCCTGTCCCTGGGACGGGACCGCCGGGAACTGGCCCTGTCCCGGCTGCCCGGGACCCGGCTGAGCGAGCTGTTCCCGGCCCGCCGCATCCGGGCCTGCGGGGCGCACGGCGTCGCCGTGCACCAGCGGCTGGCCAGGACCAACGTGCTGCGCCAGGCGACCCGGCACGGTCTGTTCACCATGGTCTGGACCGTCAACGACGACACGCTGATGCGGGCCTTCCTCGCTCACCCGCGCGTCGACGTGCTCGTCACCGACCGGCCCCGGCGGGCCGTCGCGCTGCGCGGCCCGATCACCCCCTCGCGGCATTGACAACAGCGCACTCAAGTTTTGTGCTGGAGTGTGTGGAGAGTCGTCGCCCTGGCGGAAGGGGACAGCGATGGGACGAGCGGTCGGAGTCGACCTCGGAACCACGAACTCGGTGGTCGCCGTGCTGGAAGGCGGCGAGTCCACCGTCATCGCCAACGCGGAGGGGGCCCGGACCACACCCTCGGTCGTGGCGTTCGCCAAGAACGGCGAGGTGCTGGTCGGAGAGGTGGCCAAACGGCAGGCCGTGACGAACGTGGAGCGCACCGCCCGCTCGGTGAAGCGGTACATGGGCGACGCGCACTGGCGTTTCCCGGGCGAGGGCGATGTGGACGGCACCCGCTACCGGGCCCAGGAACTGTCCGCGCGAGTGCTGCAGAAGCTCAAGCGGGACGCCGAGTCCTATCTCGGCGAGGACGTCACCGACGCCGTGATCACCGTCCCCGCCTACTTCGACGACACCCAGCGACAGGCCACCAAGGAGGCCGGTGAGATCGCGGGCCTGAAGGTGCTGCGCATCATCAACGAGCCGACGGCCGCTGCCCTCGCCTACGGCCTGGACAAGGAGAACGACCAGACGGTCCTCGTCTTCGACCTCGGCGGGGGCACCTTCGACGTGTCGCTGCTGGAGATGGGCGAGGGCGTCATCGAGGTGAAGGCCACCAACGGCGACACGCACCTCGGCGGCGACGACTGGGACCAGCGGATCGTCGAGTACCTGATCAAGCGGTTCAAGGGTCAGACCGGCGTCGACCTCGCGGGCGACAAGATGGCGGTGCAGAGGCTGCGCGAGGGCGCCGAGCGGGCCAAGATCGAGCTGTCCAGCTCGACCGAGACGACGATCAACCTGCCCTACATCACCGCCTCCGCCGAGGGGCCCCTGCATCTCGACGAGAAGCTCACCCGGGCCCAGTTCCAGGAGCTCACCGCCGATCTGCTCGACCGCTGCAAGGCGCCGTTCCACCAGGCGGTCGAGGACGCCGGCGTGAAGCTCTCGGCGATCGACCACGTGATCCTCGTCGGCGGCTCGACCCGGATGCCCGCGGTGACCGACCTGGTCAAGGAACTGACCGGAAAGGACCCGCACAAGGGCGTCAACCCCGACGAGGTCGTGGCCGTGGGGGCGGCGCTCCAGGCGGGCGTCATCCGCGGCGACGTGAAGGACGTGCTGCTGCTCGACGTCACCCCGCTGTCCCTGGGCATCGAGACCAAGGGCGGCATCATGACGAAGCTCATCGAGCGCAACACGACCATCCCGACCCGGCGTTCGGAGATCTTCACGACGGCGGCCGACAACCAGCCCTCGGTCGGCATCCAGGTCTACCAGGGCGAGCGCGAGATCGCGGCGTACAACAAGAAGCTCGGCGTCTTCGACCTGACCGGTCTGCCGCCTGCCCCCCGTGGAGTGCCGCAGATCGAGGTGGCGTTCGACATCGACGCCAACGGCATCATGCACGTCTCGGCCAAGGACATGGCCACCGGCCGCGAACAGAAGATGACCGTCACCGGCGGCTCGGCCCTGCCCAAGGACGACATCGACCGCATGATGCGCGAGGCCGAGCAGTACGCCGAGGAGGACCGGGAGCGCCGCGAGGCCGCCGAGACCCGCAACCAGGCCGAACAACTCGTCTACCAGACCGAGAACTTCCTCCGCGAGAACGGCGACCGGATCCCGGCCGACACGAAGTCCGAGGTCGAGTCGGCCGTCGCCGAGGTGAAGGAGCGCCTGGAACAGCAGGCGGACACCGCCGCCCTGCGCGCCGCCGTCGAGAAACTCGCCTCCGTCAGCCAGAAGATGGGCCAGGCGATGTACGCCCAGGCCCAGCAGACACCCACCGAGGAACCTTCCGGCACACCGCGCGACGAGGAGGGCGTGGTCGACGCGGAGATCGTGGACGAGGACAGAGACCAAGCCGCCGGGCGGGACGAGAAGCGCGGCCCCGGCCGGGGCTGAGCCCTTGGAGGGCCTGTCGTTCACATCGTGCCGGCGTCGCGGGGCGTGGCTCGGCTGACAGGCGCAGTCCCTCTCTCAGCCGACCTGATCCGAACGACAGGCCTAGCGGAACGCGGCGATGTGGCGGTGGGCCCAGTCGGTGAAGGTGCGGGGCGCGCGGCCGAGGATCCGCTCGATGTCGGGGCTGATGCGCCGCTCGGCGGGAGTGGGCTCACCCAGGATGGCCAGCGTCGTCTCCGCCACGGGTCCGGGCATGAACCGCAGCAGCTGCGCTCGGGCCTCGTCCCGGGTCTGCTCGGCGAAGCGGACCGGTTCGCCGAGTGCCTCAGCCAGTGCCCCGGCGCGCTGCCGTGGCGTGGTCAGGGCGGGCCCGGTCAGCTCGTAGACCTGTCCGCAGTGCCCGTCCTCCCGCAGCGTCGCCGCGGCGACCTCGGCGATGTCGTCCGGGTCGACGGTGGGCAGCCCGACGTCGCCGAACGGTGCGGCGACGGTACGCAGGGCGCGGACGGACTCGGCCCAGGCGTACGCGTTGGAGTCGAAACCGCCGGGTCGCAGGATCACCCACTCCAGGCCCGACCGCCGCACGGCGTCCTCGATGGCCCGTGCGACGCCCCCGTGGAAGGCCGACTCCGGCCGGGTCGTGACTCCCTGGGAGGAGAGCAGCACGACCCGCCGGACCCCGCCGTCCCGGGCCGCGTCAAGGATCTGCCCGGGGTCCAGCAGATGGGCGTCGGCCCCGCCGTTCTGCAGGAACAGCGCCTCGGCGCCGTCCAGCACGGGGCGGAGGCTGCCGGCGTCGGTCAGGTCCGCCGGGCGGGCCCGGACCCCGTCCGGCAGATCCGCGTCCGAGACCCCTCGCGAGGTCGCCGTCACCTTCTCCCCGGCCCCGGCCAGGGCCTGTACGAGCGGTCGGCCGACGTTCCCGGTCGCACCGGTCACCACGATCATGAGCAACTCCCTTGCTTCGCGGCCTTGTTGCCGATGTCGTGGACGCTAACACCGTCGGTATAGTAGGTACCTAGAGGAAAGTGACTATCCCAAAGGAGTGCGCATGGGTGTGGAGACGACCCGGGCGGCGTCCGCCGCCACCGTCCCGGAACTCGCCTGCCCGATCAGCGCGGTCGTGGACATCGTGTTCAGCCGGTGGACCACGCCGATCCTGTGGACGCTCCACACCCACGGCCGGCAGCGCTTCGTCGAGCTGGAACGACGCATCGGCACCATCACGCCGAAGGTGCTGACCCAGCGCCTCAGGCAGCTGGAGCGCGACGGCCTGGTCGTGCGCACCTACCACCCGGAGGTCCCACCGCGGGTCGAATACGAGATCAGCGAGCTCGGCCGCAGTCTCGCCCCGCTCTTCGCCCACCTCGCCGACTGGTCGGCCGCTCACCTGGACGAGGTCGAACAGTCCCGCCACGCCTACGACAGTGCGAGCTAGCGTCCCGTGGCGACCGGCGGCAGCGTCGCGCACACCGCGTCCAGGACCGCCGCGTAGGGCGTGCCGAAGTCGGTGAGCTTCGACCGGAGCTGAGCAAGGCCGTCCCGGTGCTCCGCCAGCAGCCCGGCGCTGCCGGTGCGGGACGCGAACTCCAGGACCGCCGGCAGGAAGTCCGGCGGCTCCTCGCCGGTGGTCTCCAGGCCGTGCGCGCGGTAGAGCTCCTCCGACGGTGTCGGGGCGGCCTCGCGCCAGACGCTCAGATACAGGCTGCGGTCCCGCGCGGCCTCGAAGACCTCGACGTAGTGGGCGGCCAGTTCCATCGGCGGGGTGAGCGCCGCGTGGTCGGCGAACTCCCGCAGCTGCGGGGCGGCTTCGCGCAACAGCGGCAGCCGGGAGCGGAAGTCGTCGTCGGGGTACATCAGGCACAGCGCGGCGGCCTGGTACAGCACCTCGAATCCGGGCATCGGACCTCCTCGCGGGCGCTAGCCTGCCCGCCCGTCACCCCGACGCTAGGGGCGGGCCGGGAACCGCACCCGCCGACAGCGCCCGTACGGGTCAGAACCTGTCCCATGACGTCGGGCGGGCGGCGAACCGCTCAGTAGCGCTCGCGGTACTCCCGCAGCAGTTCCTCCGTACGCTGTGCGGAGCCCGCCCGGGCCGTCATGTGGTCCAGCACCTCCAGATGCGCGGAGACCTCCTTGCGGGAGTCCAGGTACAGCGCGCCGGTCAGGTACTCGGTGAAGACCATGTCGGGCAGCTCGGGCTCGGCGAAGCGGAACAGCGAGAACGGCGCGTACGTGCCCGGGTGGGGGCCGTCCGCGAACTCGGCGATCTGCAGAGTGACCCGGTCGCGCCCGGCGTACTCCAGCAGCTTGTCCAGCTGCTCGCGCATCACCCGGCCGTCCGCGCTCACCGGGCGGCGCAGCACCGTCTCGTCCATGATGACCCACAGGTGCGGCGGGTTCGGGCGCTCCAGGAGCCGCTGCCGCTCCATGCGCAGCGACACATGCCGGTCCACGGCGTCCGGCCCGGCGTTGGCGATGGTGCCGGTCTGCAGCACGGCCCGCGCGTACCCCTCGGTCTGCAGCAGCCCCGGCACGAAGTGCGGCTCGTACGACCGGATGATCCGGGCCGCGCCCTCCAGGCTCACGTACAGGCTGAACCACTCGGGCAGCACGTCGTGGAACCGCTGCCACCAGCCCGGCCGGTTCGCCTCCTCCGCGAGGTCGACGAAGGCGGCGATCTCGTCCCCGGCCGCCCCGTACGCCGTCAGCAGGATCTGCACGTAGGGGATCTTCAGCGCGACGTCGGCGGTCTCCATCCGCCGGACCGTCGCCGGGGCCACCCGCAGCACCTTCGCGGCCTCGTCACGACTGAGGCCCGCGGCCTCACGCAGCTCCTGCAACCGCTTGCCCAGGACCACCTGGCCCACGGTGGGTGCGGCCCGCCGTTCACTCACGCCACGCCTCCCCAACGCGCCCAAGCCTGCGATCAGTCTGTCACGGTCGGTCGTCGCCACGACAGAGCCGGGAGCGAGAAGATCGCCGGAAGCGGAGGGGGAGCGGCGCGGGTATGACCCCGCGGGTAATCGACCGTGCGCCACCCGGAGGGGATCGTGAACGTACCGGTTCCCGGGCCGGCGCACTCCGCCCCGGGAACCGGCCCAGCCGCGCACCACGACCCGACGGAGGGTGATTCCCCATGTCCGCGATCCAGCTCGCCGCACTCGCCCGGACCTCCGAGCCGCAGTCGATGCTGCGCCGCTTCCTGGCCCTGGACGCCGCCGTGACCGGCGCGAACGCGCTCGCCTACCTCACGTTGTCCGGCCCGCTCGGAAGGTTCCTCGGGGCCGACGCCACGCTGCTCCTCGGCGTGGGTGCGTTTCTCGCCGTCTACGCGGGGGGCGTGGGCCTGCTGTCCGCGCGCCGGCAGCCGTCGGAGCTCGGCGTGCGGGCCGTCGTCGAGGCCAACCTCACCTGGGCGGCGGTGAGCCTCGCGGCCCTGGCCCTGTGGCTCACGCCGAGCACGCCGGGCGCCGTGTGGACGGTGCTCCAGGCCCTGGTCGTGGCCGGATTCGCCGTCCTCCAGCACATGTCCCTGAAGGTACGTCAGGACACGAGCTCCTGAAGGTACTTGACCGTCGCCGGGTCGGCCGGGAGCAGCGTCTCGATGGCCAGCTCGGCGACCGTCACGTCCATCGGCGTGTTGAACGTGGAGATCGAGGAGATGAACGACAGCGTCCGCCCCTCGTGCTCGAGCCGCAGCGGCAACGCGAAGTACGGAACCGGCTCCGACGGCTCGTCCACCGGATCCGCCTCGGGCACCGGATACGCAGCCACCTCCTCGTACAGCGCCCGCAGCGGCTCCGAGCGGTGCAGCGCGATCTGCCGCTCCATCTGCTCCAGCAGATGCCCCCGCCAGGCGCGCAGATTGCGGATGCGGGGCGCGAGACCTCGCGGGTGCAGGGCCAGCCGCATCGCGTTCAGCGGTGGTTCGAGCAGCGACTCGCAGACACCGTCGACCAGCGTCATGACCCCCCGGTTGGCGGCCACCACGTTGTACAGCGCGTCCACGACCAGGGCCGGATACGGCTCGTAGCCGCTGATCAGCCGCTCGATGCCCTCCCGCAGCGCGCCCAGCGCCGGGTCGTCCAGCGGCGTCTCCGGGTAGCGGGGGGCGTAACCGGCCGCCAGCAGCAGCGCGTTGCGCTCGCGCACGGGCACGTCGAGATGCTCGGCCAGCCGCAGCACCATCTCCTCGCTGGGCCGGGAACGGCCGGTCTCGACGAAGCTGATGTGCCGGGCCGAGGAGTCCGCGCGCAGGGCCAGCTCCAGCTGGCTGACCCGCCGCTGCTCCCGCCAGGCCCGCAGCAGCGGACCCACGCCCTGCTCGGCGGTGGACGGGTGAGTGGTCATGCCGGGACCGTAGTCGAGAACCGGCCGCACGGGACAGACGCACCCGTGTGACCAGGGCCCCGGCCGCCCCTGTGTGGCAGGCTGAGAGGACACCGAGGACACCGCAGTCCGGGAAGGAGCGCAGCCCATGCCCGTCGAACCGCTGTCGCAGAAAGAGGTCGAGGACCGCTTGGCCGAGCTGCCGGGATGGTCGCTCGACAGGGACCGCCTCGTGCGCTCCTACCGGCTCGGCTCGCACTTCGCGGCGACGGCGATGGTCGTGCACATCGCCCAGGTCCAGGAGGAACTGAACCACCACTCCGACCTCACGCTCGGCTACAACACCGTCTTCCTGGCCGTCCACACGCACAGCGCGGGCGGCGCCGTCACCGAGAAGGACTTCGAGCTCGCCCGCAGGGTGGAGGACCTGGCGCCCGGGCACGGGGCACACTGACCGGGTGCTCGACTACGACAAGGAAGCGGAGCGCTACGACGCCTCGCGCGGCGGCGAGCCCCGGGCGGCCGCCGCCGCCCGGGCCGTGCTGAGCCTCGTACCGCCGGACACGCGCAGTCTGCTCGACGTCGCCTGCGGGACCGGCATCGTGACCCGCCGGATCGCCGCCGCCCGCGACCGCATGCGGGTGACCGGCGTCGACCTCGCCGCCGCGATGACCCGGCAGGCCTCCACCCGGCTCCCCGGTGCCGTCGCACGCGCCGACAGCCGCCGACTGCCCTTCCGGGACGAGCAGTTCGACGCCGTGTGCAGCGTGTGGCTGCTGCATCTGGCCGCCGGGCCCGCCGAGCTGCGGACCATGGTCGGCGAGTGCGCCCGGGTGCTGCGGCCCGGCGGGACCTACGTCACGACGGTCGACAAGGCCGCCTCCCACAACGTCGGCAGTGACATCGATGTCGTCCTGTCCTCCCGGCCCCCCAGCCCGGTCCGGGACGCGGCGGCGGACGTCGAGTCCGCGGCCGCCGCCCACGGCCTGCTGCCGGCCGGGCAGGCCCGCTTCACCGGTCACGGCCTGGGCCGAAGCCCCCGTCGCACCATCGCCGACCTGCACCGGGGCTGGTTCGTCACCCTGCCGCCGGGCCACCCGCTCGCCGACGGCTTCGCCACCCGGCTCGCGCGGCTGCCCGACCAGGACCGGCCGCGCCCCGACCCGGTGTTCGGCCTGAGGTCGTTCCGCAAGACCGGGTGAACCAGGCGGCAGGCCCTGAGGTGCCCCGCGACGCCGGCGTGTGGACGCCGCGGCCGGGGAGCCGGCGGAGAGGGCACGCACCGTGTCCGGCACACGCCCTCGAGTCGAACGGTCAGGCGACCGTGCAGCTCTGCCGGCCCAGAGTGAAGGCGGTCGGCTTCGTGTTCGTGTCCGACCGTTGCGCCGTGAAGCCGAAGCTCACCGACGACCCCGCCGCCACGTTCGCGTTCCAGCCGACGTTCTTCGCCGTCACCGCAGCACCCGATTGTGCCGTCTCGGCGTTCCACGCCTGGGTCAGCTTCTGGCCGTCGGCGAAGGTCCAGCCGAGCGACCAGCCGTTCCAGGCGCTCGTACCGGTGTTGGTGAGCTGGACGTCCGCCTGGAAGCCCCCCGACCACTGGCTCGTGACCGTGTACGTCACCTTGCAGGCACCGGTCGGTGTGGGGTCGGGACCGGGCCCCGGATCCGTGGGGCCGCCGCCGGAGCTGTCGCCGTAGAGGACGCCCCGGCCGTTCGTCGAGACGTAGACGCGGCCGTACACCCGTGGGTCGCCGGTGATCGCCGCACCCGTCCAGCCCCACTGGTGCGCGTCGTCGTTGATGCGGGTCCAGCTCGCGCCCTTGTCCGTGGAGCGGAAGATGCCGCGTATGCCGCCGATCTTCGCGCTGGTGTAGAGGGTCTGGTAGGAGGCGCCGGGGGCGGCCTTGCCGAAGCCGATGGTGTCGGCCTGCTCGACGTTGGTGAGCTTGGTGAAGCTCGCCCCGCCGTCCGTGGAGTGCCACAGCCCGTACGTGCCGTCTGCCGCGCCGCCCGCCAGCCACACGTCGCCCTTCCCACCCGGCAGTGCCTTGAACCGGACGCTGTCACCGCTCGGCAGCCCCGTGGCAGGTGACGCCTTGAAGGTCGCTCCGCCGTCGGCCGCCGACGCGACCGTGCCGCCGCCGCTCACGCCCGAAGGGTCGGTGCCCGCGAACCAGTTGGCGCCGTTGTCCGTCGAGAACGCGATGTGCGGCCCGGAGTCCAGGTTGCCCGTCCGCACCACCGTGTTCGGGTCCGACTCGGCGAAGTCCAGGCTCGTGGTCGTCGTGAAGTTCGGCTGGGTGAACATCATCGACGGCACCTTCGTCAGGTCCGTGTGCCGGAAGCCGCCGATGTCACCGAGCGCGCTCAGCAGCGGGGCGCCGGACGGGGGAGAGACGAGGTCGTTGACCGATGTCTCCTCCAGCCCCTGCACCATCGGTCTGATGGCGAACGTGCTTCCGCTGTCCCACTTCGTGAGGTTCTCGGTGCCGTAGACCGTCGCACCCGTCCCGTACATCATCCGGTCGGAGTCGAACGGGTCGATCTCCAGCGCCTCCGTCATCCAGCCCAGCTTCGGCGTCTGCTCGGGCGGTTGCGGGTTCGCGCCCCAGGTCAGCCACGGCGAGGACGAGACGTCCATCGTGTAGCGGTTCGCACGGTTCGGGTACGACGTGTAGTCCCACGCCCTGGTCCAGGTCGCGCCGCTGTCCCTGGACCGGAAGATCTGCGTGTCCGGCCACCAGGCGCTGTACGCGGTCGCCATGACCGTGCCCGGCTGCTGCCGGTCCACGGTCAGCCCGCTGAAGCCGTAGGAGGTGTCCGCCTCCGCCACCGGGCTGATGTCCGTCCAGGTCGACGTGCCCGTCGCGTACCGCCACAGCCGGCCCTTGCCGCCGTCGTACGGGCCGCCCTTGTCGCTGTAGGCGAGATAGAGGTAGCCGTTCTTCGCGTCCAGGACGCCCTTGTGGGCGAGGTGACCGGTGGGCTGCCCGGCCAGCCGCTGCCAGGTGGCGCCCGCGTCCGTCGACCGGTACACCGCGTTGTCCTTGTCGGCGACCCCGACGTAGATCGTCTTCGTGGCGCTCCCGGCGGTGCCGGTGGACTCGTCGAAGGTGACCCAGACGATGCCCTGGTTGTCGGAGGCGTAGCCGGTCGTGTCGCTCGGGTCCTGGGCGTAGTTGCCGACGTTCGGGAAGTTCGCGACCTGTGACCAGGTGACGCCGGAGTCCGTCGACCGCCACAGCCCCTTGCCGCTGGGCGCGCCCAGATACAGCACGCTGTTGCGGTTCGGGTCGATCGACAGCCGCTCGCCCATGCCCCGCCCCGGCATATTGCCGCCCAGCTTGAACGGCAGGTCCGCCTTCCGCCAGCTCGCGCCCCGGTCGGAAGAGCGCATCACCGCGCCGTTCTTCGGGTCCCAGCCGTTCGTGTACGTCCCGACCGCCGCGTACACCCGATTCGGGTCGACGGAGTCGGTCGCGATGCTGACGACGCCCGTGTGCCCCCAGTCGTCCCACCCGACCGAGTCCAGCAGCGGCGTCCAGGTCTTGGAGGACTGCTGCCAGCGGTACGCCCCGCCGATGTCCGTGCGGGCGTAGACGAGGTTCTTCTCCGAGCGGTTGAAGACGATGCCGGGGACAAAACCGCCCCCGTCGATCCGGGCGTTCTTCCAGGTGTACGTGTCCGCGGCGAGCTTCGTCGCCGGGGGATCGGCGGCCAGGGCGGTGGGGGCGCCCGACAGCAGCCCGGCCGCCAGCGCCAGCACGGCCGTGAGGATACGGGTTCTTCGCACGGCGGGGTTCCTTCCATGAGGGAGAACGTGCGAGGGCCGGGCGGCTCCGGTGTGGGTGGAGCCGCCCGGCCGTGGTGACCCCGCGTCAGGTGCAGGGCCTCTCATACGCAGAGCTTCGGACGCACCCGCTTTTGGGGGCGCGGGGCTGCATCCATGTGCGGCACCGCCGCGTGGGCGCGACCAGCCACAACGGACCCGCAGCCGAAGTACCCGCCCCACCCGCGGAGCGCCCGGCGGGGGCTATTCGAGAAGTTCCGCGTACGAGCCCATGGCCAGGGCGATGTCTGCCTGGGCCCAGAACCGGTGGTAGGTGAAGGACGGCACCGCACCGCCCGCGAGATATGTCTCGATCTTCGACCAGGCGGGGTCGTCCTCGTAGAAGGAGCGGATGGAGTCGAATGTCGAGGACGAGTTGATCGCGTCGCCGTTCGGCATGGTGC
>NZ_JBEZCR010000015.1:0-217251 GCF_040647715.1 Streptomyces tibetensis
CGTCGCCGTCGTCGCTGCTGCACTGGACCCGCCGCATGATCGAGATCCGCAAGCAGAACCCGGCCTTCGGGCTCGGCTCCTACACCGAGCTGCCCAGCTCCAACCCCGCCGTGCTGGCGTTCCTGCGCGAGTACGAGGACGACCTGGTGCTGTGCGTGAACAACTTCTCCCGTTTCGCACAGCCCACCGAGCTTGACCTGAGCGCCTTCGAGGGGCGGCACCCGGTGGAGCTGTTCGGCGGGGTCCGCTTCCCGGCGATCGGCGAGCTGCCGTACCTGCTGACGCTCGGGGGCCACGGGTTCTACTGGTTCCGGCTCCGCAAGGAGACCATGTGAGGCCTGCAAAGGCCTGTTGAGGCCCGATCCGCGGGACGGGCCGCAAACCCCGGCGGCGGGGCGTTTCCTCCGCCCCGCCCGGGGCACGCATCAGTAACACCCCGCCCACCCGCGTGAGCCGGAGGGGCGCCGTCCGGGGCCGGCTGCAGGCACCCGGAGGCGCACCATGAATGGGTGAAAGGACGCGACGCCATGTCGGAAGCCGTCACACGCACCGTCACCACCCCGCCCGGCCTCCTTGCCTCCCTCGACCCGTTGCTGCGGGAGTGGCTGCCGCGGCAGCGCTGGTTCGCGGGCAAGGGACGGCCGGTCACCGGGTTCACGCTGGTCGAGGCCACCGAGCTGCTCCCGGCCACGTCCAAGCTGGGCCTGTTCCACCTGCTCGTCCGCGCCCATCAGCCCGTCGTGCCGTCCCACGGGGCGCCCGGGCACCCCGGTGACTGCTACCAGCTGCTGATAGGCGTGCGCGAGGCGCTGCCGCCTCGGCTGGCGCCCGCGCTCATCGGACATGTGCCGACGGGGCCGCTGGCCGGGCGGACCGTCTACGACGCCCTGCACGACACCCGGCCCGCCGAGCTGCTCCTGGAGGCGCTGCGCGCACAGGCCCGGGTCGGACGGCTCCGCTTCGAGCGGGACCCCGGCCAGGACATCCGCTCCGGGCTGGTGCCTCGCGTGGTGACCGCCGAGCAGTCCAACTCGTCGATCGTCTACGGAGATACGTTCATCCTCAAGCTGCTCCGCCGGATCGTGCCGGGGGTCAACCCCGATCTGGAGCTGCCGCTCGCGCTGGCCCGGGAGAACTGCCCCCGGGTGCCCGCGCCGACGGCCTGGATGGTCGCGGACATCGACCCCGCGGCGGACCCGGTCGTCGCGGCGGGCCCGGCGGACCCCGCCGGCCGGCCCTACGTCCTGGGCGTTCTCCAGCCGTTCCTGCAGGGCGCCTCCGACGGCTGGGAGCTGGCGCTGCGCGAGCTGGCCAAGGGCGAGGACTTCGGCGCCGAGGCGCGGGCACTGGGGCGGGCCACCGCCGAGGTGCACACCGCGCTGGCCCGGGCGTTGCCGACCGTCACGCTCGGTCACTCACAGCTCGAGCTCATGGTCGGCGGCATGGTCGAGCGGCTGGACGCGGCCGTCCAGGCGGTGCCCGCGCTGCGGCCCTACGCCCGCGGGCTGCGGTCGGCGTTCACGGCGCTGGGCGATCTGGCCGCCGAGGGCCGCACGTGGACCGCGCAGCGGGTGCACGGCGATCTGCATCTCGGGCAGTGCCTGCGCTCGCCGTCCGGCGAGTGGCGGCTGATCGACTTCGAGGGGGAGCCGGCCCGGCCGCTGGCCGAGCGCCGCATGCCGCAGCCCGCGGTGCGTGACGTCGCCGGCATGCTGCGGTCCTTCGACTACGCGGCGCGTTCGATCGACCCGCCCCAGCCGGACTGGGCCGAAACCTGCCGCTCCGCGTACTGCTCCGGCTACGCGGAGGCCTCCGGCCGCGATCCGCGCACCGACCCGGTGCTGCTGCGGGCCTACGAGACGGACAAGGCGATCTACGAGGTGGTGTACGAGGCCCGGCACCGCCCCGACTGGCTGCCGGTGCCCCTGGCCGCCATAGACCGGCTCGCCTCGACCGGCCACCTGACCTGACCGACCCCTCGCCCTGGAGGCTCCGCCCGTGACCCCCCGCCCTGAGTCCAGCGGTTCGCGTCCCAAGGGGACCGCCGGGGAGAAGATCCCCGAGCAGCCCACGGCCGCCCAGCAGAAGAGCGCCGCGAAGAAGACGGCGGTGCCCAAACAGGCAGCGGCGAAGAAGGCGACGGCGGCCGCGAAGAAGGCCGCCGCCAAGAAGACGCCCGCCGCACAGTCACCCGCGGCGAAGGCCACCGCCAAGAAGGCGGCCCCTGCGAAGACGACCGCTGCGAAGAAGGCGGTCGCGAAGAAGGCCGTCGCGAAGAAGTCGCCTCCCGCGAAGGCGCCCGTGGCGAAGTCCACCGCCAAGAAGGTGGCCGCGACCAAGGCGGCCGCCGAGCCGGCAACCGTCGAGAAGACGGCGGCGAGCAAGACGGCCGCCAAGAAGGCGACCACGAAGAAGACGGTCGCGAAGAAGACGGTCGCGAAGAAGACGGCGGTCACGAAGACCGCCGCCGAGAAGGCCGTCACGGCGAAGGCGGCGGCCACCAAGACCGCCGCGAAGGCCACTACGAGGGCCACCACGAAGGCCGCTGCAGCCAAGTCCGCCGCGAAGAAGGCTCCGTCGAAGAAGGCGACCGCCGAACAGGCCGCCCCCCGTGGGACCACCACCGAGAAGGCCACCGCTCCCGCCCAGGTCGTGCCCCCGGAGACGGAGGTCGCCGTCTCGCCCGCCGTCGCCGCGGCGGACCGGGAGCGGCTGCTCGGCGGCACGCACCACGACCCGCACTCCGTGCTCGGCGCCCACCCCGTGCCGGGCGGGGTCGCCTTCCGGGCATTCCGCCCGTACGCCCTGGCGGTGACCGTCGACGCCGGTGAGCTGCGAGCCGAACTGCACGACGACGGGGAGGGGTTCTTCTCGGGGCTGCTGCCGCTGCGGGAGGTCCCGGCCTACCGGCTGATCGTGGAGTACGAGGGCACGGTCCTTCAGACCGAGGACGCCTACCGCTTCCTGCCCACGCTGGGCGACCTCGACCTGCACCTGATCGGCGAGGGCCGGCACGAGGAGCTGTGGACGGCGCTCGGCGCGCACCCGATGACCCACCAGGGCGTGACCGGAACCCGGTTCGCGGTCTGGGCGCCGAACGCGCGCGGTGTGCGGGTGGCCGGCACCTTCAACTTCTGGGACGGCACCGGGCACGTCATGCGGTCGCTGGGCTCGTCCGGGGTGTGGGAGCTGTTCCTGCCGGACGTCGGCGAGGGCGAGCTGTACAAGTTCGAGATCACCCGCCCCGACGGTTCGAAGACGCTGCGCGCCGACCCGCTGGCCCGCCGCACGGAGGTACCGCCCGCCACCTCGTCGGTGATCACGTCCTCGGAGTACGAGTGGGGCGACGCGGACTGGGTGGCCCGGCGCGCCGAGGTTCCCGCGCACGAGGCGCCGTTCTCGGTGTACGAGGTCCATCTGCCGTCCTGGCGACCGGGCCTGACGTACCGCCAGCTCGCCGAGCAGCTGCCCGGGTACGTGAAGAACCTGGGCTTCACGCACGTCGAGTTGATGCCGGTCGCGGAGCATCCGTTCGGCGGGTCCTGGGGCTACCAGGTGACGGGCTTCTACGCGCCGACGGCCCGGCTGGGCACGCCGGACGACTTCCGGTACCTGGTCGACAAGCTGCACCAGGCCGGCATCGGCGTCCTCATGGACTGGGTGCCGGCGCACTTCCCGCGGGACGCCTGGGCGCTGGCCGAGTTCGACGGCAGGCCCCTGTACGAGCACGAGGATCCGCTGCGGGCCGCTCACCCCGACTGGGGCACGCTGGAGTTCGACTTCGGCCGCAACGAGGTGCGCAACTTCCTCGTGGCGAACGCCGTGTACTGGTGCGAGGAGTTCCACATCGACGGCCTGCGCGTGGACGCCGTCGCCTCGATGCTCTACCTGGACTACTCGCGCGAGCCGGGTCAGTGGACGCCCAACGAGCACGGCGGGCGGGAGAACCTGGACGCGGTGGCGTTCCTGCAGGAGATGAACGCGACGGTGTACCGCAGGGTGCCCGGCGTGGTCACGATCGCCGAGGAGTCCACCGCCTGGGACGGTGTCACCCGCGCCACCCACCACAAGGGCCCGAGCGGCTTCAGCGGGCTCGGTTTCGGGCTGAAGTGGAACATGGGCTGGATGCACGATTCGTTGCAGTACATGAGTCACGAGCCGGTGCACCGCAAGTACCACCACGGCGAGCTGACGTTCTCGATGGTGTACGCGTACAGCGAGAACTACGTGCTGCCGATCTCCCATGACGAGGTCGTGCACGGCAAGCGGTCCCTGGTGTCGAAGATGCCGGGCGACTGGTGGCAGCAGCGTGCCGGGGTGCGGTCCTACCTCGGCTACATGTGGGCCCATCCGGGCAAGCAACTGCTGTTCATGGGCCAGGAGTTCGCGCAGGGTGCCGAGTGGTCGGAGGCGCACGGACCGGACTGGTGGCTGCTGGACCCGGGGTACGGGGCGGAGCCCGACCACCGGGGTGTGCGGGACCTGGTCCGCGACCTGAACACCGTCTACCGGGCGACCCCGGCGCTGTGGCGGCTGGACACGGACCCGGCCGGTTTCGAGTGGATCGTCGGGGATGCCGCCGACGACAACGTCCTCGCGTTCCTGCGGCTTGACCCGGAGGGCGTCCCGGTGCTGGCGGTGTCCAACTTCGCGCCGGTCACCCGGCAGGACTACCGCCTGGGCGTCCCCGACGACATCCCCGCCTGGCACGAGGCCGTCAACACCGACGCGGCCCGCTACGGCGGCAGCGACGTCCACAACCCCGACCCGGTCAAACCCGAACCCCTGGCCTGGCACGGCCGCCCGGCCAGCATCCGCCTGACCCTGCCGCCCCTGGCGACGGTGTGGCTGCGGCCGGCTTAGGAGGCCGGGGAAGCGACGGGGAGGCCGGGGAGCGTCTTCGGGGGGCGGCTCATCCGGCCGCTCCCGTCAGCGCGTGTGCGATGTGGTCGGCGAGCGGGAACAGCCAGTCGCCTCGCGCGTTGCCGAGCAGGTGGTCGCCGTGCGGCACCGACACGTGGGTGCCGTGCGGTGCCAGGCGGGCGAGCGGCTCGCCGTTCGTCACGCCGGGGATGACGTCCCGGCCGCCGTCCACGACCAGCAGGGGTGCCGTGATGCGCGGTGCCAGGTCGGCGAGGTCCACCCGGCGGGCGAAGGCGCGGGCCGCGTCGGCCCCTCCGGCCCGCTCGGTCATGATGTCCCGTACGGGCCGGGGCAGTTCGCTCCAGTCGAGGCGGAAGGGACCGCTGACGGTGGCGACGGCCGCCACGCGTGGCTCCAGTGCCGCCGTCCGCGCCGCGTAGTAGCCGCCCAGGCTGAGGCCGACGAGCCCGGCGCGAGCGACGCCGAGGGCGTCGAGGACCCGGCCGACGACCTGCTCGTAGTCCGGCGTGAGGGTGGTCGTGGCCCTGAGCGCGCCCTGCCCGGGGCCGTCCATCGCGTACACCGCGAGGCCCCTGGCCAGCAGCGCGGAGGCCAGGCCGAGGAACTCCTCCTTGGCCGAGTCCAGGCCGGGCACGAGGACGACCGTGCCGCGGGCGTCCGCGGGGCCGCGCAACCAGCCGGTGAAGCCTTCACCGTCGACGCGCCGTGCATCGGGTTCCAGTTCGGTCAGCGCCCGGCTCAGGGCCCGGTCCGCGAGGGCGGCGGCACGGCCCGCCTCCCCGTACGGCGCGAGAGTGGCGAGGTGGTACCACCGGGCCGCCATCAGGAGGTGCTCACCCGTGGAGACGGACGACCCGGCCCGCTCGGCGCGCTCGACACAGGCGTCTCCGGCACGGGAGAGGGCCGGTCCCCAGTCGGCGACGGAGGTGAGGCCCGCGGTGACGCGCCGGTACTCGTGAGGGTCGACGCCCGCGCCGGTGGCGCGGGTCCACTGGGCGGCGGCGAACTCGGGGGCGTTCATCGGGTTCCTCCGGTCAGCAGGACGGCCGCGGCATCGGCGACCGGGCGGGCCGCCTCCCCCGCGGGAATCGGTCTTCGCATGACGGCCATGCAACCCCGACGGCCACCCGGTGATCCAACAACGAACCAGCTGGGCCGACAACTTCCGGTTGTCGTCCCCTAGGGTGGGGAGCCATGGATCTCGACATGGCGCAGGTACGGGCCTTCGTACGCGCCGCCGAGGAACTGCACTTCGGGCGGGCCGCCGGCACGCTCGGTCTGTCCCAGCAGGCGTTGTCGAAGCGCATCGCGCGGCTCGAATCGCTGCTCGGCACCGCGTTGTTGCAGCGCGGAGGCGGGACGGTCGCCCTCACGGAGGCGGGGCGGCGTTTCCTCGGTCCGGCCCGGCAGGCCCTGGCCTCGGCCGAGTCGGCGGTCGCGGCTGCCGCCGGATCCAACCGCCCCCTGCGGCTGGACGTCTGGGGGCACCTCTACGCGCCGATGCGGACCCTGGCCCACGTCGCCGGACAGGCCGGGGAGCTGACACTGGGGCACGGACGGGACCTGCCGTCGGTGACGGCGGCCCTGCTGCGCGGCGACATCGACGCGGCCTTCGGCCGGGTCCACCCCCCGCTGCACCCGGGGCTGGCCCACCGCCTGGTCCGGCTGGAGCCGGTGGACGCGGTGCTCGGCGCGGACCATCCCCTCGCATCCGAACCGGCGCTCCGGCCCGACCGGTTGGGCGGCAGCGTGCTGTGGGCGCCCGGTGCTCCGGACCGGCTCGACTTCCTGCACCGGTTCGCCCACCGCTTCGGCATCCCCACCACGGCCACGACCCTCAACCTGGGCCTCGCCCACTTCCTCGCCGAGGTGGTGGAGGACCCGCGACGGTTCTCGCTGTTGCCCGCCGACGTGCCCCTGCCGGACGTGCCGGGCCTGCGCAGCGTCCCGCTGGTCGACCCCACACCGCTGTACGCCTGGTCGTTGCTGTGGCGCACGGGCAGCGGGCACCCGGGTCTGAACACCCTCACCACCGCCTTCGCCGCGCAGGCAGGGTGGAGAAGATGGCTGGAGTACGACCCGGCGCGCGACTGGCTGCCCGCACCACCCGGTGACCCGACCGCGGACGAGCCGGATCGAGCCCTTCCTCCTGTGACACGGCTGTGACCGGAGGAGTGGCTTCCGCCACAGCCCGCGCGGTGGGGTCCTGGTGGGGTGGCGGCATGGATGCCCTGGTGCTCACCCCGCGGGTCCCGTCGTGCTGACGAGTCCGGTGTCGGTGGCCTGTGCCGTCGGCGCGCTCATCGGCGCGGGCTACGCGCCCGGACTGCGCGCCCGCAGGGGGGCCGTGGCGTCGTGACGCTGCTCCCCGTCTTCGCCGGGCTGGTCGTCGGCTGGGTCGCGCTGCGCGGCCTGCTGGCGCATCCGCTGCTGCCGCTGTGGGGGAAGATGTCGGTCTTCTGGGCGGTGCCGCTCGCCGCGGCCACCTGGTTGTTCATCATGGCGGCGGACGATCCCGTGCTGTTCCCGGAGACCGCCCCCTGCCCCGGGGAGCCGTACCAGGAGGGCGTCATCGGAAGCGGGAAGGTGACGGGGGTCTCCACCCCGTTTCCGCCGCGGGCCTACTGCCTGTGGGAGGACGGCACCGTCTACGAACTGGCGCCCGGGGCCGAGTTCCTGTTCTGGGTCTTCTTCGCCCTGACGGTCGTACCGCTCGGGGCCGGGCTGTGGCACGCGCTGCGGGATCCGAGGTCGCTCCTGATGTAGAGACGGGCCCCGTACCCGGGCGGTACGGGGCCGCTCCGCTACCCGAACGCCTCCGCCAGGGGCTTCGGCAGTTCCCCGGTGTGCAGCACGCCCAGCCGCTGGGTGGCCCGGGTCAGGGCCACGTACAGGTCGCTGGTGCCGTACCGGCCGGGCTCGACCACGAGGACCGAGTCGAACTCCAGGCCCTTGGCCTGGCGCGGGTCGAGCAGGACGACCGACCGGGTGAGATCGGGCTCGGCGCCGGCCGTGACGCCGTCCAGCCGGGCCGCGAGGGAGCGGTGGAGGTCGCGCGGCGCGATCACCGCGAGCCTGCCCTCGGCCGGGGTGAGCTCCCCGACCGCCTTGGCGACGGCGCCCGGAAGGTCGTCGGTGGCGCGCGCCCAGGGCCGCACGCCGGTCGAGCGGACCGAGCTGGGCGGCTCGAAGTCCGGGTGCTCGGCGCGCACGACGGCCGCGGCGACGTCCATGATCTCGGCCGGTGTGCGGTAGTTGACGCCCAGACGGGTGTGCTCCCAGCGGTCCTCGACGTACGGCGAGAGGATGCCCGACCAGGAGCCGACCCCGGCCGCCTCCGCCGTCTGGGCCGGGTCGCCGACCAGGGTCATCGAGCGGGTCGGGCTGCGCCGCATCAGCAGCCGCCACGCCATCGGCGACAGTTCCTGCGCCTCGTCGACGATGATGTGCCCGAACGCCCAGGTGCGGTCGGCCGCCGCGCGCTCGGCGGCGCTGCGGTGGTCGTCCTCCTCGTGCCGCTCGGCGAACCGCTCGGCGTCGATGATGTCGTGCGCGGACAGCACCTCGGAGCTCTCGGGGTCGTCCTCCTCCTTGTCCTCGAACTCGTAGGTCCGGGACGCGTAGGACACGTCGAGCACGCCCTGGGCGTAGGCGATCTGCCGCTGCCGCTCACGCTCGGCACGGTCGCGGGCGAGCCGGTCGTCGTCGCCGAGGAGTTCGGCGGCCTCGTCGAGCAGCGGCACGTCCGCGACCGTCCAGCGCCGGGTGACCGGACGGCGTACGGCGTCGGCGTCCTCGGCGGGCAGGAACTCCTCCGGCGCGGCGAGGAAGTCCGCGACGAGCCGCTGCGGGGTCAGCAGCGGCCACAGCTGGTCGACGGCGGCCCAGACCTCGGGGTTCTCGGCGAGGTCGTCGCGGATCTGGGTGACGTCGCTGGGGTCGAGCAGGCTGGACCCGTCGAAGGGGTCGGTGCCGATCCGCTCGGCGTACAGGTCGGTGAGGGCGTTGAGGATGTGGCCCTCGAAGTGCTCGCGGGCGGCGTTGTGCGGCAGCTTGGCGGCGCGGGTGCGCTCGCGGGCCATGTTGACCAGCCCGTCGTCGAGCATCAGGACCTCGCGGTCGTGCTCGATGGCGATCACCGGGTCGGGCAGCGCCTGCCGGCTGCGCACGACCTCGGCGAGGACGTCGGCCATGCCGGCGCTGCCCTTCACGGCGGCCGCCTCGGGCGTGTCGGTCGCGGTCGCCTTCACCCCGGGGAACAGCTCGCCCACGGTCGCGAGCAGCACCCCGGTCTCACCGAGGGAGGGCAGTACCTCGCCGATGTAGCCGAGGAACGCCGGGTTGGGCCCGACGATCAGCACGGCCCGCTTGGCGAGCAGCTCCCGGTGCTCGTACAGCAGGTAGGCGGCGCGGTGCAGGGCGACGGCCGTCTTGCCGGTGCCGGGGCCGCCCTCCACCACCATGACGCCGCGGTGCGGGGCACGGATGATGCGGTCCTGGTCGGCCTGGATGGTCTGCACGATGTCGCCCATGCGGCCGGTGCGCGCCGAGTCGAGGGCGGCGAGCAGCACGGCGTCGCCCGTCGGGTCCTCGTGGCCGGTGCGGGTCTCGTCGCCGAGGTCGAGGATCTCGTCGTGCAGGTGGGTGACCCGGCGGCCGTCGGTGGCGATGTGCCGGCGGCGCCTGAGGCCCATCGGGGTGTGCCCGGTGGCCAGGTAGAAGGGGCGGGCGACATCGGCTCGCCAGTCGATCAGGACCGGGGTGCGTTCGGCGTCGTCGGTGCGCAGGCCGATGCGGCCGATGTGGTGGGTAACGCCCGAGGTGAGGTCGATCCGGCCGAAGCACAGGGAGCCGTCCACCGCGTTCAGCGCGGCGAGCAGCCCGGAGCGCTCGGCGACCAGGATGTCCCGCTCGAGTCTGGCCTGCATGGGGGTGTTGCCCTGCGCGAGCGCGTCCGTGACGGAGGTCTCGGCGTCGCCGCGCAGCGCGTCCACGCGCGCGTACAACCCGTCGATGAATTCCTGTTCCTGTCGCAATTCATCGTCCGGAAATTCGGTGTTTGACAATTCCGCTCCCGCCCGGATATACTGTGCTCACTGAACTTCACTGTGACTGCAATCGAGTTGAAGTCACGAACAGACAAATATACGCAAGGAAATCCCCCGAGCGCAATTGCTCGGGGGATTTTCTGTTCGGCGGGCGGGTCGGCTAGACCACGTCGGCAAGCTCCTCCAGCAGCCTCCGCTTGGCTCGCGCCCCCACCATCGACTTCACGGGCTCGCCGCCGCGGAACACCATGAACGTCGGCATGGACAGCACCTTGTAGGCGTTGGTCGTCGCCGGGTTGGAGTCCACGTCGAGCTGCACCACCTTGAGCCGGTCGCCCTCCTCGGCGGCGAGGGCCTCGAGCACCGGACCCATCTGCCGGCAGGGCGGGCACCAGTCGGCGGTGAACTCCACCAGCACCGGCAGTTCCGCGCCGATCACCTCCGTCTCGAAGTTCGCGTCGGTCACATCGATCACTCCGGTAACGCCAGTCACTCCGGTCACCACGGGTCCCCTCCCAGTTCGCACACAGGCTCCGGACCGCCCGGAACCTCCGCCTCGGCGGCCAGCTCGGCCCGCGCCTGTTCGGCCCGCTGAAGCTGCCGCGCGACGGTGTCCCGCACGCCGGCCAGCTGTCCGATCAATGCGTCGAGTTCGCCCAGCTTGCGCCGGTAGACCGCGAGCGACGCCGGGCACGAGTCGCCCTCGGGATGCCCGGCGCGCAGGCACTCCACGAAGGGCCGCGTCTCCTCCAGGTCGAAGCCGAAGTCCTGGAGCGTCCTGATCTGCCGCAGCAGGCGCAGGTCGCTCTCGTCGTAGGTCCGGTATCCGTTGCCGGTGCGCCGCGCGGGCAGCAGCCCGCGCGACTCGTAGTACCGCAGCGTCCGCGTCGTGGTCCCGGCCCGCGCGGCCAGCTCGCCGATTCGCATGCGGTCGAACGTAATCCTTGACCCCGGCGTCAAGGCAACGGACGCCGGAGGAACGGACGCGGCTGGACGAGGCGGCCGGGCCGGCGTAGTGCCGGTCGCGAAGCCCCGACCGCCCCGGGACGGCGACGCCACACCCGCGAGGTGCTCACGTGCGTCCGCGGAGCCCGTCCCGCATCGCAACGCCTGGCACGCTCCCCCGGCGCTTCGAGCAGGGGGAGCGTGCCACTCGCCGCACCGGGCGAAGCCCCAGGGGACCCCATGACGCCGCGTCGCCCGCCCCCCTTCCGGGCGGGCGGGCGACGGGACTGTGCGGACAGGACCTAGCGGGCCCCTGCGGACTCCGGTTCCCTGCTCTCCTCGTTTCCTTCGGCAGGTTCGGCCACCGTCTTGTCCTTGCCGGGCAGCAGCAGCGCCACCACCACCGTGCCGACGCCCAGGATCACGGCACCGATCAGGCTGGTGTGGGCGACCGCGTCGGAGAAGGAGGAGCCGACCGCCTCGGCCATCTGCCTGGCCCCGCCGCCGAGTTGCTCGGCCTGCGCCCGGAGTCGCTCCGCCTGCTGGGGGTCGCTCGTGTGCGCGGCCTGCTCGGCGAGCTGCCGGGCCTTGTCACCGATGCCCTGGGCGACGGCGTACCCGGCCCCGACGGAGTCCTGGGCCGTGGAGAGGGAGGACGCGGGGAGCTTGCTGCCGGCCGTGGCATCCGAGAGGTGGCCGGAGTACGACGTCGCCAGCAGCGAGCCGAGGATGGCGATGCCCAGCGAACCGCCGAGCTCCAGCGACGTGTCGTTCACCGCGCCGCCGACGCCCAGCTTCGACTCCGGGAACGCCCCCATGATCGCGTCCGTGCAGGGCGAGAGCGCGAGCCCGATCGACAGACCGAGGACGATCAGCGGCGCGACGAAGTCGCCGTACGAGGCGCCGGCGTCGACCTGGGTGAGCAGGGCCAGGGCCGCCGTACCGCCGACCATGCCGGCCGTGACGGTCCACTTCATGCCGACCCGGGGCGTGAGGAGGCCGGTGAGGGCGGCGCCCACGAACACGGCGCCGGCCAGCGGCAGCATGCGCAGGCCCGTGTCCAGGGCGTCGTAGCCGAGGACGAACTGAAGGTGCTGCGTCAGGTAGTAGAAGGCGCCGAAGACCGCCAGGAAGAACAGGGCGACGGCGAGGTTGGAGCCGGCGAAACCGCGGTTCGTGAAGCGGCGGACGTCGAGCAGCGGACGCGGGTGGCGCAGCTCCCACAGGACGAAGGCGACGAGCCCGGCTCCGGCGACGACCGCCGCCGTGACGGCCTTGACGCCCCAGCCGAAGTGCGGGCCCTCGATGATCATGTAGACCAGCGAGGCGATCCACACCACCGACAGCAGCCCTCCGCCGTAGTCGATGCGCCCGCGGTCCGCGGCCCTGGACGGCGGCACGAGCACGAAGGCCCCGGCGAGGGCCAGGACGGCGACGGGGACGTTGATGAGGAACGTCGACGACCAGCCGTGGTCCTCCAGCAGGGCCCCGGCGACCAGCGGTCCGGCCGCGATGGCGAGTCCGGCCGTGGCGGTCCACAGGGTGATGGCCTTGGCGCGTTCACCCCTGGGGAAGGTCGCGGCGAGCAGGGACAGCGTGGCGGGCATGATCATCGCCGCGCCCGCGCCCATCACGGCCCGGGCGGCGATGACCGTCGTGGAGCTGTCGGCGAGGTAGCCGAAGACGGAGCCGCCCGCGAACACCACCAGGCCGAGGACGAGCGCGCCCCGGCGGCTGTACTTGTCGCCGATCGCGCCGAGCAGCAGCATCAGCGCGGCGTACGGGACGGTGTAGCCGTCGATCACCCACTGCAGGTCGGCGCTGGACAGGCCGAGGTCCTCGGTCATGGCGGGCGCGGCGACGGTGAGGGCGGTGTTGGCCATCACGATGATCAGCAGGCTGAGGCAGAGCACGAGGAGCGCCCACCAGCGGCGCGGGTAGGGGCGGTCCATCCTCTCGGCCGGTTCGTTCATGACGAGTCGCATGGCAGGGGTCGCCTTCCCAGCTCATAGTTGCACATGGATGTGCATTTACACAACGCTGTGCAATCTACGCCGTTGCACAGCACTGTGCAAGTCGGTGGGGGAAGAGGCACAATGACGTCCATGACCACGGGAACCAGCCGCGCCGACGCCAACCGCCGCCGCATCCTCGATGTCGCCCTCGCAGAGCTGCTGCGCGACCCCGACGCGTCCATGGACCAGATCGCGAAGGCCGCGGGCGTCGTACGGCGGACGGTGTACGGGCACTTCCCGAGCCGCGAGGCGCTGATCAGCACGCTGGTCGACGAGGCCGTGCAGGCACTGTCGGCCGCGCACGCGGCGGGCCGCGCGGACGTGCGGGAACCGGCGGAGGCGGTGGCGCGCTCGGTGCTGTCGGTGTGGGAGATCGCCGACCGCTACCGGCTGCTGGTCGCCCTCGCCCAGCGCACGGTCACCATGCAGGGCATCCGGGAGCGGCTCGCCCCGGTCCGGGACGCGAGCATCGGGCTGCTGCAGCAAGGGCTGGACGAGAACGTCTTCAGTTCGCCGCTGCCGGCTCCGGCCCTGGCGTATGTGCACGAGCAGATGCTGTTCGCCGTGATGGAGGCCGTGAACGACGGACTGCTGGCAGCGCGAGAGGCGGGCCGCTGCGCCGCGGTCACCGTACTGACCGCGGCGGGCGTGCCCGCCTCGAAGGCCACCGACCTGGTGGCGAAGCTGAACGCGTGAACTGCTCGGGGTATCGCTTGAGCTGCTCGATGCAGCTCTTCGACTTCTCGGTGTGTGGACCGGGCGGCTGAGCGACGGGGGGACACCCAGCCGCCCGGGTTATGGGGGGCGGCGCGGCCGTCAGGCCTTCGCCAGCTCCTTCTCGCCGCCCTGCTCGGGCACCTCGGTCTCGACGTGGTCGTCGGCCGGGCCGCCGTGGCCGCCGTGGCCGTCGTCCAGCAGCGTCTTCTCGTCGAAGGGCAGCTGACCGGCGAGGACCTGGTTCACACGGTCCCTGTCGATCTCCTTGGTCCAGGTGCCGATCAGCACCGTGGCCACGGCGTTGCCCGCGAAGTTCGTCAGGGCGCGGGCCTCGCTCATGAAGCGGTCGATGCCGACGATGAGGCCGATGCCGTCCACCAGGGCGGGCTTGTGCGACTGCAGACCGCCGGCCAGCGTGGCCAGGCCCGCGCCGGTGACACCGGCGGCGCCCTTGGAGGCGACCAGCAGGAAGAGCAGCAGCGGGATCTGCTCACCGAGCGACATCGGCGTGCCCATGGCGTCGGCGATGAACAGCGAGGCCATGGTCATGTAGATCATGGTGCCGTCGAGGTTGAACGAGTAGCCGGTCGGGACGGTGATGCCGACCACCGGCTTGCTGACGCCCAGGTGCTCCATCTTCGCGATGAGCCGCGGCAGCGCGGACTCGGACGAGGACGTGGACAGGATCAGCAGGAACTCCCGGCCCAGGTACTTGAACAGCGTGAAGACGTTCAGGCCTGCGACCACGCGCAGCAGGGTGCCGAGCACGATGAAGACGAACAGGAAACAGGTCACGTAGAAGCCGAGCATCAGCACGGCGAGGCTCTTGAGCGCTTCCACGCCCGCGGAGCCGGTGACTGCGGCGATGGCGCCGAAGGCACCGATCGGCGCGGCCCACATGACCATCGCCAGGATGCGGAAGACGAGCCGCTGGATGTGCTCGATGCCGCGCAGGATCGGCTGGCCGGCCGATCCCATGCCCTGCAGCGCGAAGCCCGCGAGGAGGGCGATCAGCAGGGTCTGGAGCACCGACTCGTTGGTGAACGCCGACACGATGGTGGTCGGGATGATGCCGAGCAGGAACTCCGTGGTGTTCTTGGCCTCGGCGTCGATCTGCGCGTGACCGGCGTCCTTGACCGCGTCGGTCACCGCGAGGCCCGTGCCCGGCTCCAGGATGTTGCCGACGACCAGGCCGATGCCCAGCGCGACGAGCGACATCACCATGAAGTAGCCCAGGGCGATACCGCCGACGGCACCGACCTTGGCGGCCTTCCGTACCGAGCCGATGCCCAGCACGATCGTGCAGAAGATGATCGGCGAGATCATCATCTTGATCAGGGCCACGAACCCCGTGCCGATCGGCTTCAGCTCTTGCGCGAAGTCCGGAGCGGCCAGACCCACCGCGATACCGGCGGCGACCGCGATGATCACCGCGATGTAGAGGTAGTGCGTGCGGTCCCGCTTGGGTTTGCGTGCGGCAGGTGCCGTATCGGCTGCGCTGGTCACGGCGGCCCTCCTTGACGACGTCGTCGGCATCACCGGCGTGCGGCTCACGTCCGGGGAGACTCCGGGAAACTCGGGAGAAGACCGAGCGGGGCTCCCGGAGATGCGTTATGGGGAATGCCGTGACTATGTCCTGCTCTGTGAGCGCGGTCACCCTTCCGTTCATTTAGTTCACAATCAGCCACGAGGCAGACTGACGACATGCGCTTCACCGTCCCCGGCCCCCGCAGTCTGGCGGGCCAGCTCTTCGCCATGCAGGCCGTGCTGATAGCGGTCGTCGTGGCCGGATACGCGCTGTTCTCCTACGTCAGCGACCGCGGCCAGGCGGAAGAGGCCGCGACCCGCCAGGCCACTGCGGTGGCGCGGTCCGTCGCGGACTCCCCGTCGGTGCTGGCGGCGACCCGCACCCCCGACCCGACGGCCGAGCTCCAGCCGTACGCGCTGAAGGTGATGCGGGACACCGAGGTCGACTTCATCACGATCATGGATCCGCGGGGCATCCGCTGGACGCACCCCGACCCGAAGCAGATCGGCCAGACCTTCCAGGGGCACACCGAGCGGGCCCTGAAGGGCGAGACCTTCACCGAGACCTACACGGGCACGCTCGGCCCGTCGGTGCGCGCGGTGACCCCGATCAAGGACGGCGGCAGGGTGGTCGGCCTGGTCAGCGCGGGGATCCGGGTCGAGCAGATCACCCAGCGGGTCCAGGACCAGCTGACGGCCCTGCTCGGCGTCGCGGCCGGCGCGCTGGTGCTGGGCGCGGTCGGCACCTACGTCGTCAACGCCCGGCTGCGCCGCCACACCCACGGTATGAACGCGACCGAGCTGAGCCGGATGCACGACTACCATCAGGCCGCCCTGCACGCCGTGCGGGAGGGGCTGCTGATGCTGGACGGGCAGTACCGTGTGGCGCTGATCAACGACGGAGGTCGGGAGTTGCTCGGCGTGGCCGGGGACGTGGTGGGCAGGTCGGTGGCGGAGCTGGGGCTGCCGGCCCCGCTGACGGGTGCCCTGCTGGCGTCGGAGCCGCGGGTGGACGAGGTGCATCTCACGGCCTCCCGGGTCCTGGTGATCAACACCTCGCCGGTGTCGGGCGGTGAGCGGCGCGGTACCGTCGTCACCCTGCGCGATGTCACCGAACTGCAGTCGTTGATGGGCGAGTTGGACTCCGAGCGGGGCTTCACACAGGCGCTGCGCTCACAGGCGCACGAGGCGGCGAACCGGCTGCACACGGTGGTCTCGCTGATCGAACTGGGCCGGGCGGAGGAAGCGGTGGAGTTCGCGACGGCCGAGCTGGAGCTGGCACAGGCACTGACCGACCAGGTCGTGGCGGCGGTGAGCGAGCCGGTGCTGGCGGCGCTCCTGCTGGGCAAGACGGCCCAGGCGAACGAGCGGGGCGTGGAGCTGATGGTCTCGGAGGACAGCAGCCTGGACGACGGCCTGCTGCCCGAGTCCCTGCCGGCGCGGGACCTGGTGACCATTCTCGGCAACCTCATCGACAACGCCGTGGACGCGGCGCAGGGCAGTGCGCGGGCCCGGGTGACGGTGGCGGCGTACACCCGCGGCTCCGGTGACGTCGAGGAGCTGGTGCTGCGGGTCTCGGACACGGGGCCGGGCGTGGACCCCGAGCACGCGGAGGCGGTCTTCCAGCGTGGCTTCTCGACGAAGCCGGCGGGCCCCGGCGGGCGGGGCCTCGGGCTGGCGCTCGTCCGTCAGGCGGCCCAGCGGCACGAGGGCTCCCTGACGGTCGCGGAGGCCGACGGGGGTGGCGCGGAGTTCGAGGTACGGCTGCCGCTGCGGGAGCCGGGGACCCCGGCGGACGCCGTGCCCTCCGGGGCCGCCCCGGTGACCAGAGGCGCTGGAGGCGACGCATGACGAGCAGCGAGAAGGCCATCCGCGTCCTCGTGGTGGAGGACGATCCGGTCGCCGCCGACGCGCACGTCCTGTACGTCGGGCGGGTGCCCGGGTTCGTGGCCGTGGGCAAGGCCCACTCGGGCGCGGAGGCCCGCCGGGCTCTGGAGCGCACCCCGGTGGACCTGCTCCTGCTCGACCTGCACCTGCCGGACGGGCACGGACTGCACCTGGCCCGGTCCCTCAGGGCGGCCGGTCATCACGCCGACGTGATAGCGGTGACGTCGGCCCGCGACCTGGCCGTCGTGCGTGAGGGCGTCTCGCTCGGGGTCGTGCAGTACGTCCTGAAGCCGTTCACGTTTGCGACCCTGCGCGACCGCCTCGTGCGCTACGCCGAGTTCCACGCGGCGGTCGGCGAGGCGAGCGGCCAGGACGAGGTGGACCGGGCGCTCGCGGCCCTGCGGGCGCCGGGCCCGGCCGCGCTGCCCAAGGGGCTGAGCGCGCCGACGCTGGAGCGGGTGACGGTGGCCCTGCGCGACAGCGCGGAGGGCCTGACGGCCGCCGGGGTCGCCGAAACCGTGGGCATCTCCCGCATCACGGCCCGCCGCTACCTGGAGCACCTGGTCGACGCGGGCCGCGCCGCGCGCCGCCCGCAGTACGGCACGGTGGGACGCCCGGAGCTGCAGTACCGCTGGGTCACGAACCAGTGACGGTTGTTCAGCCACCGATTCCCTGATCCTCCCTCGGAGTCGGTGAGCACGACGACGTTGCGGGTGAAGTACGGCCCGTGCGCGCCGGACAGGTTCAGCTCCATGCTGTCCCGTCCGGCGACGGGATGGACGGCGAACGACGTGACGACCGGCTGCCGGCCGATGCTCATGAATCGCCCTTTCACGAAGACCCGGTTCACGGACTCAGAAGTCACGAACTCAGAACGTCACGAACTCAGAACGTCACGGACTCAGCACGTCGAGCACCCACTCGACCGCCAGCACCCCGCCCAACCCGAGCACGGCGAGCACCGTCGTGTAGGACGTGCGGACCTTGATCGCCTCGACGACCGACAGGTTGAAGTACTCCTTGAACAGCCAGAACCCGGGGTCGTTCACGTGCGAGAACGCGATGGAGCCACAGGCGACGGCCAGCACCATCACCTCCGGGTGGACGCCGCTCCCCGCGAGCAGCGGCAGGGCCACCCCGGAGGCCGTGACGACGGCGACCGTGGCCGAGCCGAGCGCGATGCGCAGGATGACGGCGACGAGCCAGGCGAGGACGATCGGGGAGACGGACCAGCCGTGCGTGGTGTCCTTGATGTAGTCGGAGATCCCGCCCTCGACGAGGACGTTCTTGAACGCTCCGCCGGCGCCGATCACCAGCAGGATCATCGCCATCGCCTGGGCCGCCGACGCACAGGACGCCCCGACGTCGCTCAGGCTGCGCCCGATGCGCGGCCCGAACGCCCACACGGCCAGGCACAGCGTCAGCAGCAGCGCTATCGGCGCCGACCCGATGAACGCGACGACGTGCAGCAGGGGGCCCTCCCCCGACGTGGCCATCTCGGTCACCGCGGCGGCCACGATCAGCACCACCGGGAACAGCGCCACGAACAGCGACCAGCCGAGTCCGGGCATCTCCTCGTCGGTGAACTCGCGGTCGCTGACCAGGCCGTCGGGGATGGACGGCGTCAGCCGCGCGACGAACGGCAGCCGCGGCCAGGTGAGGGCGACGAGCGCGCCGGCGGGGACGGCGACGAACAGACCGTAGAACAGGGTCAGCCCGGCCGAGGCGTGGAAGGTCGCGGCGACCGCGGTGGGCCCGGGGTGCGGAGGCAGGAAGCTGTGCATGGTGGACAGCGCGATGGACATCGGCAGGCCCACCCACAGCAGCTTCGCCCCGGTGACCCTGACCAGGGTGAACGCGATGGGCACGATGATGATGAACGCGACCTCGTAGAACATGGTCACGCCGATGAGCATGGCCGTGACCACCATGGCCACCTGGACCCAGCGCGGCCCGAAGGCGTCGAGGAGACGGCCCGCGATGCGCTGGGCAGCGCCCGAGTCCCCCATCACACGCCCGACCATGGCGCCGAGCCCGATGGTGAGCATGGTGTCGCCGACCTGGTCACCGATGCCCTCGGAGAGCACGTCCGGGATGGTCGCCACGGGGATGCCCCGCACCAGCGCCACTCCCACCGCCACGAGCAGCAGGGCGGCGAAGCCGTTCAGTCTCAGCCTGGTCATGAGCAGGAGCAGGATCACGACGCTGAGCCCGACGACGAGCAGAGGCAAGGCAGTTCCCCTTTGAACCGGTGTCCCATCCCTGGTGAGGCATCCCTACGCGACGTCTCCGTATGCGGATGGCGTCCACGTATGAAGATGGAGGCTAAGTGGGTGAACGGGCGGGGTCAATGGGTCGGACGATCACCTCTCGACGGGTTTCGCCACACGCAGGAGCGCCCGGCGAGACCTGCCCGCCGGGCGCTCCGCTGACCATCCGCCCTCAGGGGCCGACCGTGCTCGGTGGACGGTTCAGCCCGCCGCCCCCTCCGGCAGCACGCCCGCCCGGAACGGCTCGACACCGTCCAGCCTCCGCACCCGTGTCGGTTCGATCAGCAGCATCACCCGGCGCTCGCCCGGCAGCAGCCACGGGTACCGGTCCTCCCCGAGATACTTCCGCGCCAGCCGGTCCATCGCCCGCTCCGCCTCCTCGCCCTCCACGAACCGGACGACCCTGCCCCGGATCTCCGCCCGGTCGTAGGGGTTGGCGGGGTCGTGGTGCGACAGCGAAACGTACGGATTGCGCCGCAGGTTCTCCTCCTTCACCCGCCCCACCGAGGTGTTGACCATGACGTACTCCCCTTCGATGTCCACCCACATGGGCGACACCTGGGGCGCACCGTCCGCCCCCACTGTTGCGAGGTGCCAGAAGTTCGGCGCGAGAAGACGCTCGCGAATATGCCCGTTGAGCTTGCCGTTCACGTGGGCCACCACCTTTCCGGGCCCGTGATCATCGGGCCCGGCGCCATCCTCGCCGCGTGCGTGCCCCCGCCGACAGGCGATCTTCAGCCCCGGTCGAACCGGCCGGTAGCCGTAGGTTCCTACAATCCGTGATCCTGGCCGAACAGACCGTAGTCAGCCCCCTCTTGCCGCCCTAGCTTGTGGGCCGTGCGCCGACCTTCAGCCCGACCGAACCGCCCGTCTCCCTCTCCCCCGACGCAGACCGCCCCCGCCACCCGGCCGTTCAACGCCCCCGCCGCCCGCCGGCTGCGCGCGGCCCTCGGCATGACACCCGAGCACGTCGCCCACGGCATGCGCGTCTCGTACGGACATCCCCACATCACCCCGGACCACGTGATGGCCTGGGAACGCGGGGCCGCCGCCCCGACCGACTCCGAACTCACCGCGCTCGCGGGCGTACTGTGGTGCTCGCCCGCCGAACTGATCGGCACCCCGCGCACCCTGCGCGAGCACCGCATCGCCCGCTGCCTCGCGCCGGAGGACGTGGCGCGGGCCGTGGGGCACGAGGTACACGCGTACCTGCGCATGGAGGAGACCGACGGCTGGCGCGGCACGGAACGCCAGGCCACCGCCCTCGCCGATCTGCTCGGGCTGGGGCTGCCCGACTTCGTGACCGTCACGGGCCGCGACGCCAGACTGGGCGACCTGCTGCGCAGCGCCGCGACGACGCGCTGGCAGGCCTACGTCCGGCCGGTGGCCAAACTCGTGCCCCTGGACCGGCGGTTCCTGGAGCGCGCTCTGCGCAGTCTGCACGAGGACTACCAGGGACACATGGCCACCACCCTGAGCTGGGGCGGCGGCAGCGGCGACGCGGGCGGCGCCGGCCAGGACTTCCTCGACCGGATCGTGGAGCACTTCTGGACGAAACTCCAGGAACACACCGACCCGGAGCCCGGCTAGGGGAAAAACAGCCGGAGGCCCCGCGCCCCGGACCCCGCTGCTAGAAGACCGACTCGGCCTCGTCCATCCGGTCCTTCGGTACCGTCTTCAGCTCGGTGACGGCCTCGGCGAGCGGGACCATCACGATGTCCGTCCCGCGCAGGGCGGTCATCCGGCCGAACCGGCCCTGGTGCGCCGCCTCCACCGCGTGCCAGCCGAAGCGCGTCGCGAGCACCCGGTCGTAGGCGGTCGGCACACCACCGCGCTGGACGTGGCCGAGGATGACCGGCTTGGCCTCCTTGCCCAGGCGCCGCTCCAGCTCGTGCGCGAGGGCGGTGCCGATGCCCTGGAAGCGCTCGTGGCCGAACTTGTCTATGGCGCCCTTGTTGTAGTCCATGGAGCCCTCGGCGGGGTGGGCGCCCTCGGCGACGCAGACCACCGCGAACTTCTTGCCGCGGGAGAAGCGCTCCTCGACCATCTTCACGAGGTCGGCCGGGTCGAACGGCCGCTCCGGCAGGCAGATCCCGTGCGCGCCGGCCGCCATGCCGGACTCCAGGGCGATCCAGCCGGCGTGCCGGCCCATGACCTCCACCACCATGACCCGCTGGTGGGACTCGGCGGTGGTCTTCAGCCGGTCCATCGCCTCGGTGGCGACGCCCACCGCGGTGTCGAAGCCGAAGGTGCGGTCCGTGGAGGAGATGTCGTTGTCGATCGTCTTCGGGACGCCCACGACGGGCAGGCCCGCGTCGCTCAGCATGCGGGCGGCCGTCAGCGTGCCCTCGCCGCCGATCGGGATCAGCGCGTCGATGCCGAACTGGTGGATCATGTCGGAGGCGTTCTCGCAGGCCTCGCGCAGCCGGTCGCGCTCCAGGCGGGAGGAGCCGAGGATGGTGCCGCCGCGGGCCAGGATGCCGCTGACGGACTCCAGGTCGAGGGAGCGGTAGCGGCCGTCGAGCAGGCCCGCGTACCCGTCCTCGAAGCCGATGACCTCGTCGCCGTAGTTGTCGACCGCCCGGTGCACGACCGACCGGATCACGGCGTTCAGGCCGGGGCAGTCGCCGCCTGCGGTGAGAACTCCGATACGCATCGTGCTGTGTCTCCTGCTCGCTGTTGACACCGGTGAGCCACTGCCGATTGTTTCACGCTCCACAGCCCCCTGTGGAACCCCTACGCTGACGGGCGCCTTATCCAGCGGCAGAGGTATTGTCAAGAGGGTTCTGCTCACCTCGGTGGGCGATTTTTGTGCCCGTGGCTGGATAGCAGTGGGGCGAGAGGCGTATCCCCATCCGAGACGAACGGAGAGCGCGCGTGACCCGCAGCGTGTACGTGACCGGCATCGACCGCGGCGACGGACGCCAGGTCGTCGAACTGGGGGTCATGGAGCTCCTCACCCGGCAGGTCGACCGGGTCGGCGTGTTCCGCCCCCTGGTCCACGACGGGCCCGACCGCCTCTTCGAGCTGCTGCGCGCCCGCTACCGGCTCACCCAGGACCCGGCGACCGTCTACGGCATGGACTACCACGAGGCGTCCGCCCTCCAGGCCGAGGCCGGCACCGACGAGCTGGTGTCCACCCTCGTCGACCGTTTCCACCTGGTCGCCCGGGACTACGACGTGGTCCTGGTCCTCGGCACCGACTACGCCGGCACCCAGCTGCCGGACGAGCTGTCGCTCAACGCCCGGCTGGCGAACGAGTTCGGTGCGTCCGTGATCCCGGTCGTCGGGGGCCGCAAGCAGACCGTCGAGGCCGTGCTCGCCGAGACGCGCAACGCCTACCGCGCCTACGACACCCTGGGCTGCGACGTGCTGGCCATGGTCACCAACCGGGTGGCCCGCGAGGACCGCGACGAGATCGCCGGCCAGCTCGACTCCCGGCTGCCCGTGCCCTGTTACGTGCTGCCCGACGAGCCCGCGCTGTCCGCGCCGACCGTCTCGCAGATCGGCCACGCCCTGGGCGCCAAGGTGGTGCTGGGCGACGACTCCGGGCTCGCCCGGGACGTGCTCGGCTTCGTCTTCGGCGGCGCGATGCTGCCGAACTTCCTGAGCGCCCTCACGCCGGGCTGCCTCGTCGTCACCCCGGGCGACCGCTCCGACCTGGTCGTCGGCTCGCTCGCCGCGCACAGCGCCGGCACCCCGCCGATAGCGGGCATGCTCCTCACCCTGGACGAGGTGCCCGGCGACCACATCCTCACCCTCGCCGACCGCCTCGCCCCCGGCACCCCGGTGCTGTCGGTGGCGGGCACCAGCTTCCCCACCGCCGAGCAGCTGTTCTCCCTGGAGGGCAAGCTGAACGCGGCCACGCCGCGCAAGGCGGAGCGGGCCCTCGGCCTGTTCGAGCGGTACGCCGACACCGCCGACCTCGCCCACCGGGTCTCCGCGCCGAGCAGCGACCGCGTCACGCCGATGATGTTCGAGCACAAGCTGCTGGAGCAGGCCCGCTCGGACCTGCGCCGGGTCGTGCTGCCCGAGGGCACCGAGGAGCGGGTGCTGCACGCCGCCGAAGTGCTGCTGCGCCGGGGCGTGTGCGAGCTGACGCTGCTCGGGCCGGTCGACCAGATCCGCAAGAAGGCCGCCGACCTCGGCATCGACCTCGGCGAGTCCCAGCTGATCGACCCGGCGACCTCCGAGCTGCGGGACACCTTCGCCGAGCAGTACGCGGCCCTGCGCGCGCACCGCGGCGTCACCGTGGAGCTGGCCTACGACGTCGTCTCCGACGTGAACTACTTCGGCACGCTGATGGTCCAGGAGGGCCTCGCCGACGGCATGGTGTCGGGCTCGGTGCACTCCACGGCCGCGACCATCCGCCCGGCGTTCGAGATCATCAAGACCAAGCCGGACGCCGACATCGTCTCGTCGGTGTTCTTCATGTGCCTGGCCGACAAGGTCCTCGTCTACGGCGACTGCGCGGTCAACCCGGACCCGAACGCCCAGCAGCTCGCCGACATCGCCATCCAGTCGGCGGCCACGGCCGAGCAGTTCGGCGTGGAGCCGCGCATCGCGATGCTGTCGTACTCCACCGGCACCTCGGGCTCCGGCGCCGACGTCGACAAGGTCCGCGAGGCCACCGAGCTGGTCCGCTCCCGCCGCCCCGACCTGAAGATCGAGGGCCCGATCCAGTACGACGCCGCAGTGGAGCCGTCGGTCGCGGCGACCAAGCTGCCCGGCTCCGAGGTCGCCGGGCAGGCGAGCGTGCTGATCTTCCCCGACCTGAACACCGGCAACAACACCTACAAGGCCGTGCAGCGCTCGGCCGGCGCGATCGCCGTCGGCCCGGTGCTCCAGGGTCTGCGCAAGCCGGTCAACGACCTGTCCCGGGGCGCCCTCGTCCAGGACATCGTCAACACGGTCGCCATCACGGCGATCCAGGCCCAGTCCCCCGCCCCGTCCCCGAGCGAGAAGGCAACCGCCCAGTGAGCCCCACCCGCGTCCTCGTCCTCAACTCCGGTTCCTCGTCGGTGAAGTACCAGCTGCTCGACATGCGCGACAGCAGCCGGCTGGCGGTGGGCCTGGTGGAGCGCATCGGCGAGCAGACCTCCCGGCTGAAACACACCCCGGCGGGCGGTGAGAGCCGGGAGCGCGGCGGGGCGATCGCCGACCACGACGCCGCCCTCAAGGCCGTGGCCGAGGAGCTGGCGAAGGACGGTCTCGGCCTGGACTCGCCCGAACTGGCCGCGATCGGGCACCGGGTGGTGCACGGCGGGAAGCACTTCACCGAGCCGACCGTCGTCGACGACGCCGTTCTCGCCGAGATCGAGCGGCTCATCCCGGTGGCGCCGCTGCACAACCCGGCCAACCTCACCGGCATCCGCACGGCCCAGGCGCTGCGCCCGGACCTGCCGCAGGTGGCCGTCTTCGACACCGCGTTCCACACCACGATGCCGGAGTCGGCCGCCCGCTACGCGATCGACGTGAAGACCGCCGACGAACACCGCATCCGCCGCTACGGCTTCCACGGCACCTCCCACGCCTACGTCTCCCGGGCCACCGCCGAGTTGCTGGGCCAGGACCCCGCCGAGACGAACGTGATCGTGCTGCACCTGGGCAACGGGGCGTCCGCCTCTGCCGTGCGGGGCGGCCGCTGCGTGGACACCTCCATGGGTCTTACGCCTTTGGAGGGGCTCGTGATGGGTACGCGTTCCGGAGACATGGACCCGGCCGTCATCTTCCATTTGATGCGTGTTGGCGGAATGTCCGCCGACGAGATCGACACTCTTCTCAACAAGAAGAGCGGTCTGATCGGTCTGTGCGGCGACAACGACATGCGGGAGATCCGCCGTCGCGTCGACGAGGGCGACGAGCAGGCGGAGCTGGCGTTCGACATCTACATTCACCGCCTGAAGAAGTACATCGGCGCCTATTACGCCGTCCTCGGACGGGTGGACGCGGTCGCCTTCACGGCCGGTGTGGGCGAGAACGCGGCTCCCGTACGGGCGGCCGCCCTGGCGGGTCTGGAGGAGCTGGGGCTGGCCGTGGACGGCGAACGCAACGCCGTGCGCGGCGACGAGGCGCGGCTGATCTCGCCCGAGGGGGCCCGGGTCGCGGTGGCGGTGGTACCTACTGACGAGGAATTGGAGATCGCGACACAGACCTACGCGCTGGTAATTGGTTCGGGGAATCACACCTGAGCGGCATCCCGCCCTTTTGTATTTTCCGCCAGACGGAATATTCCCTTGCGAAACAAACCGATAGGATCGCCCCCATGCGCCGTTCGAAAATCGTCTGTACTCTCGGCCCCGCGGTCGACTCCCACGATCAGCTTGTCGCGTTGATCGAAGCCGGCATGAACGTGGCCCGCTTCAACTTCAGCCACGGCTCGCACGCCGAGCACCAGGGCCGGTACGACCGGGTCCGTGCCGCCGCCAAGGAGACCGGCCGGGCCATCGGTGTCCTCGCCGACCTCCAGGGCCCGAAGATCCGTCTGGAGACCTTCGCCGAGGGTCCCGTGGAGCTGGTGCGCGGTGACGAGTTCACCATCACCACCGAGGACGTCCCGGGCGACAAGACGATCTGCGGGACGACCTACAAGGGTCTGCCCGGCGACGTCACCAAGGGAGACCAGGTCCTCATCAACGACGGCAACGTCGAGCTGAAGGTCACCGAGGTCGAGGGCCCCAAGGTCAAGACGATCGTCATCGAGGGCGGCGTCATCTCCGACCACAAGGGCATCAACCTGCCCGGCACGGCAGTCAATGTGCCCGCGCTGTCCGAGAAGGACGTCGAGGACCTCCGCTTCGCCCTTCGCATGGGCTGCGACCTGGTCGCGCTGTCGTTCGTCCGGGACGCCAAGGACGTCGCCGACGTGCACCGCGTCATGGACGAGGAGGGCCGCCGGGTCCCCGTCATCGCCAAGGTGGAGAAGCCGCAGGCGGTGCAGAACATGGAGGACGTCGTGATGGCGTTCGACGGTGTGATGGTCGCCCGCGGTGACCTGGCCGTCGAGTACCCGCTCGAGAAGGTCCCCATGGTGCAGAAGCGCCTGATCGAGCTGTGCCGGCGCAACGCCAAGCCGGTGATCGTGGCGACCCAGATGATGGAGTCGATGATCACCAACTCCCGTCCGACCCGCGCCGAGGCCTCCGACGTGGCCAACGCGATCCTGGACGGCGCCGACGCGGTCATGCTGTCCGCCGAGTCGAGCGTGGGCGCGTACCCGATCGAGACCGTGAAGACGATGTCGAAGATCGTCGCCGCGGCCGAGCAGGAGCTGCTCTCCAAGGGCCTGCAGCCGCTCGTCCCGGGCAAGAAGCCGCGCACGCAGGGCGGTTCGGTGGCCCGCGCCGCGTGCGAGATCGCCGACTTCCTCGGCGGCCGGGGCCTGGTGGCCTTCACCCAGTCCGGCGACACGGCCCGCCGCCTGTCCCGCTACCGGGCGCAGCAGCCGATCATCGCCTTCACCACCGACGAGGGCACCCGCAACCAGATGGCGCTGAGCTGGGGCGTGGAGCCGTACGTGGTGCCGTTCGTGAACAGCACCGACGAGATGGTCGACCTGGTGGAGCAGGAGCTGGTCAAGCTCAACCGCTTCAACGACGGCGACATCGTGGTCATCACGGCCGGTTCGCCCCCCGGCGTGCCCGGCACCACCAACATGGTGCGGGTCCACCACCTGGGCGAGGCCAAGGGCTGATCAGCGAAGGGCCGTGAAGGCCCGTACACGGCACCGAGGGCCGCCCCCTGGGATTCCAGGGGGCGGCCCTCGGTGTGTGCGGCTCCCGAAAGGGCTCTGAGGGACGCTCAGCCGGTGACGAAGTTGTGCAGCCCCGGCACGTGCAGGGTCCCGCCGAACTGGCCGGCCTGCTGCACCTTCACGTTGGTGAAGTAGATCAGCGGGATGTTCAGCGGCGGCGGGTGCTCCGGGTCGAACGTGATCGGTATCAGCCCGAGCAGGTTGCCCGAGATGCTCTCGGTGTACATCACGGTGTCGCCGTCGCGGATCGTGGACGTCGAGCCCTTGGCCGCCTGCACGTGGTAGGTCTTGCCGGACTGCTTGTCCTGGACGGTCTGGTGCAGGTCGCCGATGTCGGTGCCGCCGGAGATGACGTACTTCAGCACCTTCTTGACGGTGCCGTTGGCGGTCCGCACCTCGACGACGCCCTTGTAGTCGGCGCCCTTGAGCGTCAGCGAGCTGGCGTTGAGGAACCACGGGTCGTCGGGCAGCGGCACCTTGTTGTCGACGCCGCCCTCGGCGTCGGTGGCGGCCGGGCAGTCGTCGGCGTCCGTGCCGGCGCTCGGGGAGGGGCTGGGTGAGGCGGTGGCCTCCTTCGCCTTCTCCGCCGCGTCCTCGGCCGCCTTCTCGACGGCCTTGGTGGTGTCCTCGACCGTCTTGCCGGTGTCCTTCACCGTGTCGGACGCCTCGCCGGCGGTGTCCTTGACGGTGTCCTCGACCGTGCCCGTGGCCTTCTCGGCGGTGTCCTCGGCGCCGGAGGCTTCCTCGGACGGCTTCTCGGTGCTCTGCGACGCAGAGGCGGACGGGGCCGGGCTGGGGCTCGCCCCGTCCGTGCTGTCGTCCTTCCCGCCGTTGAAGATGCCGCCGATCGCGTCGCCGATGTCCTCCAGGATGTTGCCGCCGCTCTTCGACGGCGAGGGGGACGGGGTGGCCGCCGCGTCGTCGCCGCCCGTGGCGGGCGCGCTCGTGGACGGGCTCGGCTTCGGCTCGGCCTTGTCGTCGGAACCTGAATCCGACGAAGAGGAACCGCCGTTGTTCGCCTCCGTGCCGCCCGAGGGGGACGGCTTCGGGGCGGTGTCGCCCTGCTCGTCCTTCTGGTCCTTCTCGTCCGTCGCGCCGTCGCTCGCCGAGGGGGACGGCGTGGGCGAGGCGGACTCGCCGCCCTTGGAGTCCCCGGCCTTGTCGGCGTCCTCGAGGGCCGCCACGCAGTCCTTGTACTCGTCGGCCGTCAGGCTCTTGGAGGTCGGCGCCGCCGGGGTGTCGCTGTCGGCTATGGCGAGCGTCGACGTGAAGCCCATGCCCATGAGCACCGCCGTCGGCATCGCCGCCATGGCTATCGCCTTGCCGGCCGGCCTGTTGAACCTGGTGAACAGCGGCTTCTTGGGTGCCGCGTGGCGCGGCCCGGTTCTCACACGGGACGCCTCCACATCAGCCCCGTGGGTCACCTCGTCAGCCGGCACTGTGCCTCCCGTTCGCCCCGTTGGCCGGGTTCGTTCCTGAAAGATCGTTCGGCTCGTCCACCCCGCCCACGGGCCGCAGCACCGTGGTGTCGTCGTCCGTGGCCCCGGGAGCCCCGTCCACGCCCGTGCTGGCCATGGCGGCGGGTTGTCCCGCGGGCGGTGCGCCCGGCGCCCACGCCACGGCCATCGCCCCGCCCACGAGGGCGAGGAGGAAGCCGATGAGGAAGCCGCCGAGGTTGGACACGGGGATGGACACCAGCGCCAGCAGGATCGCCGCGACTCCCGCGAAGACGCGGACGTGCTTCTGGAACCAGAGGCTGACGCCCAGTACGACGAGCAGCACGCCGATGATCAGGGACCCGGCACCCGCGGTGGTCGCCATCGCCAGCGTCAGGTGACCGATCTGGAGGTTCGCGTACGGGAAGTAGGCGATGGGCAGTCCACTGAGGAGGACCAACAGCCCGGCCCAGAACGGCCGCTCACCCCGCCAGGCGCGGAACTGCTGCCTTCGGACGGTGAACTGGCCGGTGGCGGCAGGAGTCTCGGCGCTCATGGAAAAACAGCTCCCTGGTACAGCGTTGCTGTGGTGGTGATGTGGGCCCCGCGTGAAGGCGCGGCCGGAAGGTGGACGGGCGGGGGCGCCACCGGCTCCCCCGCCCGTCATCGAGTGCTTAGTAGCACTCCTTGACACCCGTCGACAGCGACATCTTCAGGCCGCTGAGCTTGAAGGTTCCGGCGGTGGTCGCCCACGCCGTCTGCTTCACGTCGGTCAGGGTCGCCCTGTCCGCCTGCTGGGCGAAGCCGTACGGGTTGGCGCTCTCGCCCTTCCGCATGGCCGGACCCTTGTTGGCGTCCTTGGCGGCCACACCGATGTCGATGTTCTCGAACGTCGCGTCGGCGCTCAGGTCGGCGACATCGATGTAGAGGTTCTGCGCCTCGACCGGCTTGGCACCCTGACCCGCACGCAGGATCAGGCTGACGTTCCCGAGCACCGGAATGTTCGGGGTGACGACCGACTGGCACAGGTTCTTGATCGTCGCCGACTTGAACGACGAGACCGCAACCGGGTGGACGGCCTTCTTGCCGTCCATCGTGTAACCCTCGTCGAGGGCGCCGTACTGCGAGAAGCCCTCCCCGACGAGCTGGTCGGTCGTGACCTTGAACGACTGGCCGGAGACGCTGAACGACGCGGCGAGAGCGCCCTGCGCGAGGGCGACACCTATCGCAGCCGTGGCGGCGACGCTGGGCACCATGACCACAGCGAACCGCTTCCATCTGGTCCCGCCACGCACCTGGGACTCCATATTTCCTCCTTCTCGGACGTACATCTCCTGCCCCGGCTCGCCCCGATTGGCGGCTCAGCCGGGCAGGGATGGGAGAAGTGCTACGTCCTCGGGAAGGAGAGCGCCTGCACTCGGCGGCGCAACTGCGCCCGAATCACCGGCGATCACCCCCGAGCGACAACCACTGGTCGCGCCTGACACGCATCACGCACAACCCTGCTGGACAGGCTTCGCCGGAAGGGCGAAGACCCCCCTGTCCAAGAGCCGGCGCCACTGCCGCCGGCTCTGCTCGGTGGGGACCCAGGTAGTCCCGCGACCCAACCGGCTGCCGGGGTACGGGAATGGACCGAGCGTGGCCGATCGTGGTGCATTCTCGCCGCCCGCACAAGGGGGATCGTTACTCGCTAGTAACGGCCGGATAACCGAACAACGACCCATCGGTCTCGGACGACGACTCAGGGTGGCGCCGGACGGCGGTACAAAGCTGTTGATCGATGGACAGAATCCGACAGATCAACGCCCGTGACTTACTCCTAGTAACAGCGGCCGCGATTACCAAGTTTTGGTAAAACGCGGCCGCAGTGGCCTGCCGACGGCAGATTTTTCACGCGGGCACCACATGCCCGCGCGTTTAACGACTGGTCAGAACAGGGCGCGCGCCAGCGCCCTGCGGGCCGCGATCACCCGTGGGTCGTCGGGCCCGACGACCTCGAACAGCTCCAGCAGCCGCATCCGCACGGTGTCCCGGTCGTCACCCACCGTGCGCTGCACGGTCTCGATGAGCCGGCCGAACGCGTCCTCGACATGACCGCCCACCAGGTCCAGATCGGCGGCGGCGATCTGGGCCTGCACGTCGGCCGGCTTGTCGGCCGCGTCCCGGCGCACCTGCTGCGGGTCGACGCCCTGCACCCGCTGGAGCAACTCGGCCTGCGCGAGACCCAGTTTGGCCTCCTGGTTGCCCGGGTCCTCGTTCAGCACGTTCTTGTACGCCTGGACGGCACCGGACAGATCGCCCGAGTCCAGCGCCTGCACGGCGGCTTCGAGGAGCCCGTCGTGCGGACCGGCCGGCTGCTCGGGAGCCGCCGGGGCACCGCCCGGCACGGCCTCCGGGTCGACGGTGAGACCGGTCAGGCCGAAGCGCTGCTCGCCGACCTGCACCAACTGGTCGAGGGTCTGCCGGATCTGGGCCTCGCCCGCCGCGCCCTGGAAGAGGGGCAGCGCCTGCCCCGCGACGACCGCGAACACCGCGGGGATTCCCTGGATGCCGAACTGCTGCATCAGCATCTGGTTGGCGTCGACGTCGACCTTGGCGAGCAGGAAGCGGCCGTTGTACTCGACGGCCAGCCGCTCCAGGACCGGGCTGAGCTGCTTGCAGGGCTCGCACCACTCGGCCCAGAAGTCGATGACGACGGGGACCTCGGCGGAACGCTGCAGGACGTCCCTCTCGAACCCCGCCTCGTCGACGTCGATGACGAGGTCGGCCGGGGAGATCGCCCCCGTCCCGCCCTCCCGGGCTGCTTGCGCGCGCGCCTGCTCCGCCTTCGCCTTGGCCTCCTGGGCCGCCTTCACCGCGGCGAGGTCGACGACTCCGCTCATGGACATGTTCCGTGGCTGCATGCGTCTATCCTCCCCCGTACTGCGCGCGTGTGTGAAAAACGGTGTGAGAGCAAGGCTGGTCCGTGCCGTTCGGCGCCGGGTCCCCACCCCACGCCGGGTGTACCGAGGCCCGTGTACGTCCCTCACGGGCTTTCGCTACGAGTCGTAGCGTAATGCCACACCGCGCCGCCGGGACACCACCCCCCGGTGATCTCCCTCACGAGGCCCCGCGGGAAGGGCCGGTTTATGGTCGGGAGATGCAGAGCCGCAGCCCAGCACCCCGCGCCGGGCGCCCGCGCAGCGCCACGGTGGACGCCGCGATCCTGGCCGCGACGCGCGAGGCGCTCGTGGAACTGGGCTGGTCCAAGCTCACCCTGGGAGACGTCGCGACGCGGGCCGGGGTTGCGAAAACCACGCTCTACCGTCGCTGGGCGGGCAAGAACGAACTGGTCGTCGACGCCGTCGCGGAACTCTTCGACCAGCTGGAACTCCCCGACCGCGGCTCCCTGGCCGCCGACATCGAGGGCGTGGTCCTGCAGTTCGCCACGATCCTGGCCCTTCCGGAGGCGAAGAGCGGCCTGATGGCGGTGGTGGCGGAAGCCACCCGCGACGAGGCACTGCGCGAACGCATCCGGGCCTCGGTGGTCGACCGCCAGAAGCGCCTGGTCGTGGAGGGCCGGGCCCGGGCCCAGGCCCGGGGCGAACTCCCGCTGGAAGCGGACCCCGGCTCGGCCGACCGCACGGTGGACCTGATCTTCGACATGGTGGCGGGAGCGGTGGTCCACCGCACCCTGGTGAGCGCGGAACCGGCGGACGAGGAATGGGTCCGCAGCTTCACCAGGGTGCTGCTGCACGGGCTGGGCAGCTAGTGCCGTTCGGACGGCACACCCCCAGGGGTCAGAACCCGGCCGGCTCGGTGTACACGCCCCACTCGTCGCGCAGCACGCCGCAGATCTCCCCGAGGGTGGCCTCCGCGCGTACCGCGTCCAGCATCGGCTCGATCATGTTGGCGCCGCTGCGGGCGGCGGCCAGCATCGCGTCGAGCGCGGTGCGTACCGCGGCGTCGTCACGGGCCGCCTTGCGCCCGCCCAGCGCCCGGACCTGCTCGCGCTCCACCTCGTGGCTGACCCGCAGGATCTCCAGGTCCCCGGTGACCGACCCGTCGTGACAGTTCACGCCGACGACCCTCTTGTCACCCTTCTCCAGCGCCTGCTGGTACCGGAACGCCGACTCGGCGATCTCCCCGGTGAACCAGCCGTCCTCGATGCCGCGCAGGATGCCGGAGGTGATCGGGCCGATGGGGTGCTGCCCGTCGGGGTGCGCCCGCAGACCGCGCTCCTTGATCTGGTCGAAGATCTTCTCCGCGTCCGCCTCGATGCGGTCGGTCAGCTGCTCGACGTACCAGGAACCGCCCAGTGGGTCGGCCACGTTGGCGACGCCGGTCTCCTCCATCAGCACCTGCTGCGTGCGCAGCGCGATCTCCGCTGCCTGCTCGCTCGGCAGGGCGAGGGTCTCGTCGAGCGCGTTGGTGTGCAGCGAGTTGGTCCCGCCGAGCACGGCCGCCAGCGCCTCCACGGCCGTGCGCACGACGTTGTTGTACGGCTGCTGCGCGGTGAGGGAGACGCCCGCGGTCTGGGTGTGGAACCGCAGCCACTGGGCCTTCTCGGACTTCGCGCCGTAGACGTCGCGCATCCAGCGGGCCCAGATCCGGCGCGCCGCGCGGAACTTGGCGATTTCTTCGAAGAAGTCGACGTGCGCGTCGAAGAAGAAGGACAGGCCGGGGGCGAAGACGTCCACGTCCAGCCCACGCGACAGGCCCAGCTCGACATACCCGAAACCGTCAGCCAGCGTGTACGCCAGCTCCTGCGCGGCCGTCGATCCGGCCTCGCGGATGTGGTAACCGGAGACGGACAGCGGCTTGTAGGCGGGGATGCCGGCCGCGCAGTGCTCCATGAGGTCGCCGATGAGCCGCAGATGCGGCTCGGGCTGGAAGAGCCACTCCTTCTGGGCGATGTACTCCTTGAAGATGTCCGTCTGCAGCGTGCCGTTGAGGACGGACGGGTCGACGCCCTGCCGTTCGGCGGCGACCAGGTACATGCAGAAGACGGGGACGGCCGGGCCGCTGATGGTCATCGACGTCGTGACGTCACCCAGCGGGATGTCCTTGAACAGGACCTCCATGTCGGCCGCCGAGTCGATGGCGACCCCGCAGTGCCCGACCTCGCCGAGCGAGCGCGGGTCGTCGGAGTCGCGGCCCATGAGCGTCGGCATGTCGAAGGCGACCGAGAGCCCGCCCCCGCCGTTGCGGAGGATCATCTTGTAGCGCTCGTTGGTCTGCTCGGCGTTGCCGAACCCGGCGAACTGCCGGATGGTCCACGTCCGCCCCCGGTAGCCGGTCGCGTACAGGCCGCGGGTGAAGGGGTACTCCCCCGGCCAGCCGATCCGGTCGAACCCGTCGTAGGTGTCACCGGGCCGGGGCCCGTACACCGGCTCCACGGGGTCGCCGGAGAGCGTGGTGAAGTCGGCCTCGCGCTTGCGCGCGGCGTCGTACCTGGCCTGCCAGCGGCGGCGGCCCTCGTCGATGGCGTCAGCGTCCATACCCTCGAATTTACTTGGACGTCCTAGTAAATGTCGATGGCTGACGGGAGTGACCTGGCGAACGGGTGAGAACGACCGCCGCACGCGCGCGTGCGGCGGTGGCGCCGACGCGCGGCTACGCCTTGGCGGGCGTGGGCGCGTCCTGCGCGATCCGGGCCTCCAGCTCGTGGCTGATCCGGCGCTCCACGAAGAACGCGGCCGTCGGAACGGTCCCGGCGAGCAGCACCCACAGCTGCTTGCCGACCGGCCACTTCGCCTTGGAGCCCAGGTCGAAGGCGAAGATCAGGTACAGGACGTACAGCCAGCCGTGCGCGATGCCGACGACGCGCGTGAAGTCATCGGCGCCGTCCATCTTCAGCAGGTACTTGGCGATGACGCCGATGGTCAGCAGGACCAGCAGGACGCCGGTGACGTAGGCCATCACGCGGTAGCGGGTCAGCACGCTCTTCTTCATGCCGTCGAGCGTAACGACCCGTTCCGGGAGATCTTGCCCCGGGTCACTCCTCCTCGAAGTCGCCCGCCGAGACGCGCAGCGGCCGCAGCATCGCGAAGATCTCCGCGCATTCCTCGGCGTCGTAGACCCCGAGCCCGAAGTCCATGGCCATCAGGTCGCGGGTGGCCGACTCGACGACCTCGCGGCCCTTGCCGGTGATGCTGGCGAGAGTGCCCCGCCCGTCGTTCGGGTTGGGCCGTTTGGCGACCAGACCCGACTTCACCAGCCGGTCCACGGTGTTCGTCACGGAGGTGGGGTGCACCATGAGCCGCTCGCCGATCTTGGACATCGGCAGCTCGCCGGACTTGGAGAAGGTGAGCAGCACCAGCGCCTCGTAGCGCGCGAACGTCAGCCCGTACGGCCTGACCACCGCGTCGACCTCGCCGAGGAGGATCTGCTGGGCGCGCATGATCGAGGTGATCGCGGCCATGGACGGCACGTTCCCCCAGCGCTGCTTCCAGCGTTCGTCGGCACGCGCGATCGGATCGAAGGAGAGACTGAGCGGCTTCGGCACGAACCCGACCTTACCGGCCGGTCACATGATGGTCAGCTCCGTCTCGCCCTTCGGGCGCGGGCATCGGTGCCGGTGCCCGCGCCCGAAGGGCGAGACGACGAGAACCCCGGCCCTGATGGGCCGGGGTTCTCGGGACAGATGGGGCGGAACCGCTACTCGGCGAGGTGCCGCTCCACCGTCTCCACCTTGGACGTGAGGCCGTCCGTCACACCGGGGCGGATGTCCGCCTTGAGGACGAGGGAGACCCGGGGCGCGCGGCGCTCGACCGCGGCGACCGCGCGCCGGACGACGTCCATGACCTCGTCCCACTCCCCTTCGACGGAGGTGAACATCGCATCGGTGCGGTTCGGCAGCCCCGACTCACGCACCACGCGCACGGCGTCGGCGACGTACTCCCCCACGTCCTCACCGACCCCGAGCGGCGTCACGGAGAAGGCGACGATCATGCGCCCACCACTCCCTGCTTGCGCGCGCGGGAGGCGATGACCGCGTCCTCGGTCTCACGCCGGAGCCTGCGCTCGGCGAAGAACCCGCCGGTGGGGAGGACCGAGAGGACGAAGTACAGCGCGGCGGTCTTCAGCGACCACTTCGCGCGGTTCCACGCGTCGGCCCAGAAGATCACGTACAGGACGAACAGCACGCCGTGCACCATGCCCATCACCGGCACGGCGTTGAAGTCCGTGGTCCGCTTCAGCACCGAGCAGACCAGCAGGAGGAGGAAGGAGATCGCCTCGGGGGCCGAGACCAGGCGGAGGCGGCGGATGGCGGTGGCGGTCTTGAGGTCCACGGGTCACCTTCGGTGGGAGTTACGCGTGGGAGTTACGCGACGGCGGTCTGGTCGATCGATATCGGCTGGCGCGGTCCCACGGTTTGTGAACGCGCGCACAAGCGTCCCGCCCATTGTGGCAAACCCCCGCGGGCCCTCCGGCCGGGGGTCCGCCCCCGACCCCCTAGGGGTGCGATCAGGGTCGTTCTCCACCCGCGGGCCCTGTCCGTGGGGCCCGGCCTGCCGATACCTTCCATTCGTGGCGATGTTCCGACTTCAGAGCAGCAAGGTGCTCGCCGTCGACATGACCGGAGACGCCGTCAAGGCGAAGAACGGCTCGATGGTCGCGTACGACGGGGAGATGGCCTTCAAGAAGCTCAGCGGCGGCGGCGAGGGGATCCGGGGAATGGTGACCCGGCGGCTGACCGGTGAGCAGATGACGTTGATGGAGGTGAAGGGGCGCGGGACCTGCTGGTTCGCGGACCGCGCCTCCGAGATCAACCTGGTCAGCGTCCAGGGCGACAAGCTCTACGTCGAGTCGAGCAACCTGCTCGCGACCGACGGCGGGCTGCGCACGGGCACGGAGTTCACCGGCCTGCGCGGCGCCTCGCAGGGCAACGGGCTGTTCACGACGACCGTCGAGGGCCACGGCCAGGCGGCGATCATGTCGGACGGCCCGGCGGTGGTGCTGCGGGTGAGCGCGCAGTACCCGCTGACCGTCGACCCGGGGGCGTACGTGGCGCATCAGGGGAATCTGCGGCAGTCCTTCCAGTCCGGTGTGACGTTCCGCACGCTGCTCGGGGAGGGCGGCGGCGAGGCGTTCCAGATGCGGTTCGAGGGGGACGGGCTGGTGTACGTGCAGCCGAGCGAGCGGAACACGATCGCGGGGGACGTGTGACATGGCCTTCCGGGAGATCAACGGAAAGATGGTCGAGGCGACGGTCGCTCCCGGGCAGCGGCTGTTCAGTCAGCGCGGGGCGATGCTCGCGTACAAGGGCGAGGTGTCGTTCACACCCAACATGGCCGGCGGCCAGGGCGGGATCATGTCGATGATCGGCCGCCGGGTGGCGAACGAGGACACCCCCCTGATGTCCGTCGAGGGCAGCGGCACGGTCCTGTTCGGGCACGGCGGGCACCACGTCCAGGTGATCCGGCTCTCGGGCGACACGCTGTACGTGGAGGCGGACCGCCTCCTGGCCTTCGAGGGCACGCTGCAGCAGGGCACGATGTTCCTGGGCTCGCAGGGCGGCGTCATGGGCATGGTGCGCGGCCAGGTCAGCGGCCAGGGCCTGTTCACGACGACGCTGAAGGGGCACGGGGCCGTCGCGGTCATGGCCCACGGCGGCGTCATCGAGATCCCGATCAGCCCCCAGCGGCCGGTCCATGTGGACCCGCAGGCCTACGTCGCCCACCACGGCGACGTGCGCAACAAGCTGTCCACGGCGCTGGGCTGGCGGGACATGGTGGGCCGCGGCTCGGGCGAGGCCTTCCAACTGGAGCTCAGCGGCAGCGGTGCGGTGTACGTCCAGGCGTCGGAGGAGAAGCTGTGAGCACGTACGGAACCCCGGGCGCCGGCCCCGTGGTCCTCGACCCGGCGACGCTGCCCGCGGACGACAACGTCAATCCCTACACCTTCTGCGTGGAGCTCAAGGGGAGCCAGTGGTTCCTGCAGAAGGGGAAGATGATCGCCTACTACGGCTCGATCGACTTCAACGGCGTGGGACACGGCCGGCTGGACCGTCTCGTGCGCACCTCGTTCCATTCGCCACTGCACGCGAGCGACTGGGTCGTGGCGGAGGGCTCGGGCAAGATGCTCCTCGCCGACCGGGCCTTCGACGTCAATTCGTACGACCTCGAGGACGGCAATCTGACCATTCGCTCGGGCAACCTGCTCGCTTTTCAGCCAACTCTGGCACTGAAGCAATCAATCGTGCCGGGTTTTCTGACCCTCATCGGAACCGGAAAGTTCGTGGCCGCGTCCAACGGACCGGTGGTGTTCATGGAACCCCCGATCCGGGTCGACCCACAGGCCCTGGTCGGCTGGGCCGACTGCCCCTCCCCGTGCCACCACTACGACCACGGGTACATGACCGGCGTCATGGGCGGTCTACGTGCGCTGACGGGCCTCGGAGGCGCCTCCGGCGAGGAGCACCAGTTCGAGTTCGTCGGCGCCGGGACGGTGCTGCTCCAGTCGTCCGAGACCCTGATGGCCGAGCAGGCCACGGGGGTCGTTCCGCACCAGGCCGGAGTCCCCGGCGGCGGGGCCCACAGCCCCCAGGCGGGGCAGTCGGGCGTACCGCGTCTTCCCGGACAGCTGGGTGACCTCCAGCGTCGCTTCGGGCTGTGAGCGGTAGTCTGCGGAGTGTGACATCGAACGCCTACGCACCCGTGTTCGGCAGGCGTGCGCTGTCACACGAAAACCCTCACTAGTTCGCCTTTCAACATTTTAGGTAGACTTCATTCATGGAGACCGAGACGGCCACCCGCTGGCTGACCGATGCGGAGCAGTGCGCCTGGCGCACCCACCTGGAGGTCAACAGGCTGTTGACGTACCAGCTCGAGAAGGACCTGCAGCCGTTCGGCCTGACAATGAACGACTACGAGATCCTGGTGAATCTCTCCGAGTCCCCGGACCAGAGGATGCGGATGAGCGACCTCGCGTCCGCCACGCTCCAGTCCAAGAGCCGCCTCTCGCACCAGATCACGCGCATGGAGAACGCGAACCTGGTCCGGCGGGAGAACTGCGAGTCGGACCGCCGGGGCCTCTACGCGGTCCTGACCGACCACGGCATGGCGACGATGCAGAAGGTCGCGCCCCACCACGTGGCGTCCGTGCGCAGGCACTTCATCGACCTGCTGGCCCCCGAGGCCCTGACCGAGCTCGACAAGGGCCTCAAGCCCATCGCGGAGCACCTGCGCGGCCAGCGAGGGCGCCCGTAACCGCCCTTCACGCTAGGCGAGCGGCAGGCGGAGTTCGAACAGGGCTCCGCCTGCGGGTCCCCGCCCGGCCGTGAGGGTGCCGCCGTGCCGGACGGCGACATCGCGGGCGATGGCGAGCCCCAGCCCGGCCCCGCCGTCGTCGCGGCTGCGGGCGGCGTCCAGCCGGACGAACCGTTCGAAGATCCGCTCCCGGTCGCCCTCGGGCACCCCGTCGCCGTCGTCCGCCACCCCGACCACGGCCCGGTCACCCTCGTGCCGCACGGTCACGGTGACCGCCGACCGGGCGTGCCGCTGGGCGTTGTCGAGCAGATTGGCCAGCACCCGCCCCAGCTGCCCCCGCGATCCGGCCACCTCCACCGGCTCCGCGTCCACGGTGACACCCGCCCGCGCATCGGCCTGCTCCCGGGCGAGTCCGGCGAGGTCGACCTTCGCGTCGCTGGGCCGCTCCCCCGCGTCCAGCCGGGCGAGCAGCAGCAGATCGGCCGCCAGCCGCTGCAGCCGGACGGTGTCCTCCACGGCCCCTTCGAGGTCCAGCAGTTCGGGGTGCGCGGCGGCCACCTCCAGCTGCGTCCGCAGCGAGGCGATCGGACTGCGCAGCTCGTGGGAGGCGTCGGCGACGAACCGCCGCTGCCGCTCCACGGACGTCTCCAGCGCCGCGAGGGTCTCGTTGGTGGTGCTGGCCAGCCGGGCGATCTCGTCGTGCGTGTCCGGCTCCGGAACGCGCCGTGCGAGGTCCTCGGAGTGGGTGATCGCGGCCATCTCGCGCCGGATCCCCTCGACGGGCCGCAGGGCCCGCCGGGTGACCAGCCAGGTCACGGCCGCGACGACACCGAGCAGCAGCGGGAAACCGATCAGCATCACCGTCAGCGCGGTCCGCACGGCCCCGTGTTCGGCGGCCAGCGGGGAACCGGCGTAGACCTTGAGGTGCCCGCGGTCGTGGGTCTCCACCTCGACGGCGGCGAAGCGGTAGTCCTCCGCGTCGCCGTCGATCGTCGCGGACCCGTTGATGAAGACGGTCTCCCCGGAGATCTCACCGGGTTCGAGGGCCTCGCCCGCGTCCTCGGCGTCGTCATCGTCGTCCCCGGTGGGCTTCACCGACGGCTGCGGCTTCACCTGCCCGCTGTCGGTCCCGCTGATCTTCTCGAGGTCCTCGCTGGCCGCGACCAGCCGCCCGTGCTCGTCCAGGACCTGCACGGGGCCGTCGTCGCCGTCCAGCCCCGAGAGCTTGCCGTACGGCGTCCCCGCCGCGAGCTCGGAGGCGACCGCCCGCGCGGAGCGCTCCGCCTGCGTACCGGCCTCGCCGATCAGGTTGGACCGCAGGGACAGCAGCACGGCGGCCCCGGCGGCGACGAGCGCCACCGCGACCACGAGGGTCGCTCCCAGCGTGGCCCGCGCCCGGACGGACCCGAACAACCGCCTCACGGGGACGTCTCCAGCCGGTAGCCGGCCCCGCGCACGGTCCGGATCAGCCCCGCCCGCAGCTTCCGCCGCAGCGTGCTGACGTACACCTCGACGATGTTCGGATCACCCTCGTACGCGAAGTCCCAGACGTGCTCCAGGATCTCGGACTTGGACACCACTTCGCCGGCCCGCAGCACGAGCTGCTCCAGCACGGAGAACTCCTTGGCGGTGAGGGCGATCTCGTCGTCACCGAGGAACACCCGGCGCGCCGCGGTGTCCACCTTCAGGTCCCCGTGCACATGCACGGGTGACGCCCCGGCCCCCTGCCCGCGCCGCCGCAGCAGCGCCTTGACCCGGGCGACGAGCACGACGTAGGAGAACGGCTTGGTCAGATAGTCGTCGGCACCGGTGTCGAGCCCCTCGGCCTCGTCGTACTCGCCGTCCTTGGCGGTCAGCATCAGGATCGGCACGTCGTGCCCGGCGGCGCGCAGGGCCGCGCAGACCCGGTAGCCGTTGAGGCCGGGCAGCATGATGTCGAGGATGACCAGGTCGTACGTCCCCTCCGAGGCCTGGTGAAGCCCCTCCTGCCCGTCGTGGACGACGTCCACGGCGTACCCCTCGGCCGTCAGGCCCCTGGCGAGCGACAGGGCCAGCCGCTTCTCGTCTTCCACGATCAACAGGCGCATGCGTAAAGAGTGGCAAAAGCAAGCTGAAGATCCCTTCAGGGGGCTTCAGGTTCCTCTCAGCCTCCGTCGGCCAGAGTCGAAGACGTCGAAAACGAAGCGACTCGGGAGGAACCCGCATGAAGCGCAACATCGTCATCGCGACCGTGACCGCCGCCGCGCTGATCGGAGGCGGGACGGCGACGGCCCTCGCGACCACGGGCGACGACGGGGGCTCGGCGCGGCAGGCGGCCAATACTCAGCTGTCCGACGACGACGCCCGGGACGACAAGGACGACAAGGACGGCCCCGACGCTCAGGACGACCGCGATGACCGCGACGACGACGCGGCCCGGGCCGCCTCCGCGGACGTCACGGCCTCCGAAGCCATCGCCTCGGCGCTGAAGCACACCTCGGGCACGGTGGTCTCCGCCGAGCTGGACGACGAGGACGACAGCGACAAGGTGATCTGGAAGGTCGACGTCCTGTCCGGCGACAACACCTGGCACAGCGTGAGCGTCGACCCGTCCAACGGCAGGGTCCTGGGCTCGCAGACCGACGACGAGGACGACACGGCGCAGGTGCGGGCGGCCCTGAAGGGCTCGTCGGTGACCGCCGGGCAGGCGGCGAAGGCTGCCGCCGGCAAGGGTGTCGTGACGTCGGTCGACCTCGACGAGGACGGCAAGAACAAGTCCTGGGAGGCCGAGACCCGCACGTCCGGCGGCGCCGAGCAGGACTGGAAGATCGACCTCGAGTCGGGCAAGGTCACGCCGGACCGCTCCGATGCCCAGGACGACGACGACACGGACGACCAGGACTGACAACCCCTGCCCGATCCCATCCCGCCCCGGCGTCCGTGCGGACGCCGGGGCGTCGCGGGGTGAGGCACAGGCCGGCTCGAGCAGGCCCTGGTGGAGGTCGGCGCGTCGCTCGCAGCGAAGGCCGGGCGCGAGTCGGGTCAGCTCACGTGTGTCACCTCAAGCTTGGTGGGACCCAGCCGTGGTGCCGGAGGATCATGCGCACGGCGGCGCGGGAGGGTGTCAGCCGCATCGCCGTGTTGCGCAGGGCGACGGCCAGCGGGTGGGAGAGCTGCTGTCCCATCCGCCCGGCCTGCCGGGCGGCCCGGGCGACAGCCTGACTGCGCGGGCGGCGCTCGGCGTCGTACCGGGCCAGCGCGGCCTCGACGGTGGGCTCGGCCGCGAGCGCCGCGGCCAGGGCGACCGCGTCCTCCAGCGCCTGGCAGGCGCCCTGTCCGAGGTTGGGGGTCATCGCGTGCGCCGCGTCACCGAGCAGCGCGATCCGGCCGACCGTGTACGAAGGGAGCGGCGCGCGGAGTTCGTTGACGTCGTGGTGCAGCACGTCGCCGGGCCGGGTCGCGTCGAGCAGCGCGGGGATCGGGTCGTGCCAGGTGCGGAATCGTCGGCTCAGTTCGGCGAGGGGGTCCTCGAACCGCGTCCCTGCGGGAAGGTTGAGGACGGCGTGCCACTCCGCCCGCCCGTCGTTGAAGGCGATGTGCCCGAACTCGGCCCCGTGCCCCCAGGTCAACTCGAAGTCGGTGCGCAGTTCGACCGGTTGCCCGGTGATGGCGCGCAGCACCGTCGAGCCGCTGTAGACCGGACCGGGGTGGACCGGGAAGAGACGGTCGCGAACCTTGCTGCCGATGCCGTCGGCTGCCACCACCAGATCGGCGTCCAGGACCGTGTCGCCGCAGCCGACTCGAACCGTTTTGGGGCTGATCTGCCGGACCGAGCCGGCCTCGGCGCCGACCAGCAGTGTCCCGGCGGGCAGGGACTCGCGCAGCAGCCGGTGCAAGGTGGCGCGTGGGATGCCCATGATCGGCGTGCCGACCGCCTTCTCCAGCACCGCGCCGTCCATCCTGGCCAGCCAACCGCCCTCCGGTGTGCGGGTGCCGCCGCTGTACTGACCCCGCGAGGCGGCCCGCACCGCCTCGCCGACGCCGAGTTCGTCCAGGGCCCGAAGGCCGTTGGCGGCCAGCGAGATGCCCGCCCCCGCGTCGTCGAGCACGGGCGCCCGCTCGACCACCGTCACCTGCCAGCCGACGCGACGGAGACCGATCGCGGCGGCCAGCCCACCGATGCCCCCTCCGACGACCACAGCCGTGTTGCCCATAGCCCCCACCTTCTACATCCGTAGAAGCACGACCTTACACCTGAGCCTCTACAGGTGTAGAAAGGAACCATGGCTTCGGATCGGCGCACCCTCCTCGCAGACGCAGCTCTGGCCGTACTCGCCGACGAGGGGATCCGCGGCCTGACCCACCGCGCAGTCGACCGTGAGGCGGCCATGCCGCCCGGCACCACGTCGGCGTACTTCCGCACCCGGGCCGCGCTGCTCACCGGGCTCGTCACCCGCCTGGTCCAACTCGACCAGGCGGAACTGCACAGGACGGCCGAGCAGCTTCCGCCCCTGCGCACCGCCGAGGAACTGGTGGACGGCATGGCGCTGCTCGTCCGACAGCGGCTCACCGGCGAGGGCCGCCGCCGTTCACTCGCCCGCTACGCCTGCGCCGTCGAGAGCGTGCGCGACCCGGAGCTGCGCGCGATTCTCGTCCCCCGCGAGAACGCCGGCCGCGAAGCCGTCCGCCTGTTCCTCGCCGAGCGCGGCGTGCCGGACGTCGAAAGCCGCGCCCACACCCTGCTGACCTGCATCGACGGCCTGGTGTTCGACCGACTGGTCAGCGGCGGCGAAGTCCCACGCGAAGCCCTCGAAGGCCTGGTCGCAGCGGCCCTGCGCTAGGGCCTGTCGTTTGGATCAGCCCGGACAAGCACCCCACCGGCCCGCACCCGCGCACATCGAGGCAGCCGAACAAAGCACCCCACCGACCCGCACCCGCGCACATCGAGGCAGCCGAACAAAGCACCCCACCGACCCGCACCCGCGCACGGCGCGAAGGGGACGCGTCGGGGGGGTGTCCGCCCGCAGCGGCTGGCGCGTCAACGAACAGTCAGTCGGCGTCCGAGCCCATCGCGCCGTTCCGAGGACGGACACCCACCGGCGCGGCCCCGACCCCCCACCAGCGGAGGACGGAAGCACGCGCACCCCCAGGCGAGAAGCCGAAGCCGTCTCAGCCCTCCGTCAACCCCGCGACCAGCTCATCAGCCGCCCGGTAAGGATCCAGCTCACCCGAGATGATCCGCTCCGCCAGCGCCCCGAGCCGCCGGTCACCGTGCAGGTCCCCGATCCGCTCTCGCAGCGCCGTCACCGCGATCGTCTCGACCTCCCGCGACGCCCGCGACAGCCGCCGCTCCGCGAGCACGCCCCGCTCCTCCATCCAGGCCCGGTGCTTCTCCAGGGCCTCGACGACCTCGTCGACGCCCTCCGCCCGCGCGGCGACGGTCTTCACGATCGGCGGCCGCCAGTCCCCCGGCCCCCGGGACTCCCCCAGCCCCAGCATGTGGTTCAGCTCGCGGGCCGTCGCGTCCGCCCCGTCCCGGTCGGCCTTGTTCACGACGTACACGTCACCGATCTCCAGGATCCCGGCCTTGGCCGCCTGGATGCCGTCCCCCATCCCCGGCGCGAGCAGCACCACGGACGTGTCCGCCTGGGAGGCGATCTCCACCTCCGACTGCCCGACCCCCACCGTCTCGACGAGGATCACGTCGCACCCCGCCGCGTCCAGCACCCGGATCGCCTGGGGCGCGGCCCACGCGAGCCCGCCCAGATGCCCCCGCGTCGCCATCGACCGGATGTACACGCCCGGGTCGGACGCGTGGTCGGACATCCGCACCCGGTCACCGAGCAGCGCACCCCCGGAGAACGGGGACGACGGGTCGACGGCCAGCACGCCGACCCGCTTGCCCTGCTTGCGGTAGGCCGTCACCAGCGCCGATGTCGACGTGGACTTGCCGACCCCGGGCGACCCGGTCAGACCCACCACGTACGCCCCGCCCGTCAGCGGCGCGAGCGCCGCCATGACCTCCCGCAGCTGCGGGGACGCCCCCTCCACCAGGGAGATCAGCCGGGCCACGGCCCGCGGCCGGCCCTCCCTGGCCTGGGCCACCAGCGTGGAGACGTCCTGCATCACAGCTCCGTTCAGATCAGGGACGTACCGCCAAGGAACGTACCGACGAGGAACGTGCCACCGACGGACGTCCCGACGAGGGACATACCGAACTCAGGCCCTGACTCAGGCCTTGGGCACGCGCACGATCAGCGCGTCGCCCTGCCCGCCGCCACCGCACAGCGCGGCCGCGCCCACGCCACCACCACGCCGCTTCAGCTCCAGCGCGAGATGCAGCACCAGACGCGCGCCGGACATCCCGATCGGGTGACCCAGGGCAATCGCGCCACCGTTGACATTCACCTTTTCGGTGGACACTCCGAGGTCCTTCATGGACTGCACGGCGACCGCAGCGAACGCCTCGTTGATCTCGATGAGGTCGAGGTCCTCGACGCCCAGTCCCTCCTTCTTCAGCGCGTGCTGGATCGCGTTGGACGGCTGGGACTGGAGCGAGTTGTCCGGCCCGGCCACGTTCCCGTGGGCCCCGATCTCGGCGATCCACTCCAGGCCGAGCTCCTGCGCCTTGGCCTTGCTCATCACCACGACGGCGGCGGCGCCGTCGGAGATCTGCGAGGACGAGCCGGCCGTGATCGTGCCGTCCTTGGCGAAGGCCGGACGCAGCTTGCCGAGCGACTCGGCGGTCGTGTCACCGCGAATGCCCTCGTCCTTGCTGAACAGCACCGGGTCGCCCTTGCGCTGCGGGATCTCGACGGGAGTGATCTCGGCCTCGAACAGGCCGTTCTTCTGCGCGGCGGCGGCCCGCTGGTGCGACAGCGCGGCGATCTCGTCCTGCTCGGGCCGCGCGATGCCCAGGCGGGTGTTGTGCCTCTCCGTCGACTCGCCCATGGCGACGCCCTCGAAGGAGTCGGTCAGACCGTCGTGGGCCATGGAGTCGAGCATCTGGACGGCGCCGTACTTGTAGCCCTCGCGGGTCTTCGGCAGCAGGTGCGGGGCGTTGGTCATGGACTCCTGGCCACCGGCGACGACCACGTCGAACTCACCCGCACGGATGAGCTGGTCGGCGAGCGCGATGGCGTCGAGGCCGGACAGACACACCTTGTTGATGGTCAGCGCGGGCACGTTCATCGGGATGCCGGCCTTGACCGCGGCCTGACGGGCCGGGATCTGCCCCGCACCGGCCTGGAGCACCTGCCCCATGATCACGTACTGCACCTGGTCGCCACCGATCCCCGCACGGTCGAGGGCGGCCTTGATCGCGAAGCCGCCGAGGTCGGCTCCGGAGAAGGACTTGAGCGAACCGAGCAACCGCCCCATGGGCGTACGCGCGCCCGCGACGATCACCGAGCTGTTCGCCTCAGAAGTTCCAGAAGACATGAGCTGCGATCCCCTTACCGGCTGCACAGCCGAGGAGTGAACGAGGGTTTACTTCGAATGTACTGAGTGGCACTCCGTGCCGTCATCGGGCCGTCGGTGTGATCGCGCGCACGTTGCGTAACCACCTCGGGGGCGCTGCACTGAATCCATGCTGACGCGAATCGACCACATCGGAATCGCCTGTTTCGACCTCGACAAGACCGTCGAGTTCTACCGTGCCACCTACGGCTTCGAGGTGTTCCACTCCGAGGTCAACGAGGAGCAGGGCGTGCGCGAGGCCATGCTCAAGATCAACGAGACGTCCGACGGCGGCGCCTCCTACCTGCAGCTCCTGGAGCCGACCCGCGAGGACTCCACCGTCGCGAAGTGGCTCGCCAAGAACGGGGAGGGCGTCCACCACATCGCTTTCGGTACGGCAGACGTCGACGGTGACGCCGAGGAGATCAAGGGCAAGGGCGTACGCGTGCTGTACGAAGAGCCGCGAGTCGGTTCCATGGGGTCACGGATCACCTTCCTGCACCCGAAGGACTGTCATGGCGTACTGACAGAACTGGTCACTTCGGCGCCTGTTGAGTCACCTGAGCACTGACCCTCGTACATAGGGGCCGGTAGGGTTGGGGGCGGTCGCCGCTCAGTCCAGGGTGACCGCGGTCCCGCCGTGCGACGGCAGGACCACCGGGGTCCGGGTTTCGGGGGACGAGCGTCGGGGCAGCAGCCTCTGCTCCGCCGATGATCTGACACCATTCCCCGGGGGCCCCGTTCGGCGTATGGACGGAGCTCGTTCGGTAAGAGTTGCGACCAGGGGACGGATGGGACCGCGCAGTGCGGGGCTACGAGAGCCAGGAGCGAGAGCCGGCGGCTGACGTCGACCACCTCTCTCGGTTCGAAGCCGAGATGAAGCGGCTGAAGACCGAGCGGGAAAAGGCGATCCAGCACGCCGAGGACCTCGGCTACCAGGTCGAGGTGCTGCGCGCCAAGCTGCACGAGGCGCGGCGCACCATCATGACCCGGCCCTCTTTCGACGGGGGCGACATCGGCTGGCAGGCCGAGCAGTTGCTCCGCAACGCGCAGATGCAGGCCGACCAGATCCGTGCGGACGCCGACCGCGAGCTGAGCGAGGCCCGGGCCCAGACCCAGCGGATCCTCCAGGAGCACGCCGAGCAGGCGGCCCGGCTCCAGGCGGAGCTGCACCAGGAGGCGGTGACCCGCCGCCAGCAACTGGACCAGGAGCTGTCCGAGCGCCGCCAGACGGTCGAGTCGCACGTCAACGAGAACGTGGCGTGGGCCGAGCAGCTGCGGGCGCGTACCGAGCAGCAGGCCCGCCGGCTGCTGGAGGAGTCCCGGGCCGAGGCCGAGCAGTCGCTGGCCACCGCCCGCGCCGAGGCCGAGCGGCTGGCGACGGAGGCCCGGCAGCGGCTGACGAGCGCGGCCGAGGAGGCCCGGGCCGAGGCCGAGCAGATCCTGCGCCGCGCCCGCACGGACGCCGAGCGCCTGCTCAACGCCGCCTCCACGCAGGCCCAGGAGGCCACGGACCACGCCGAGCAGCTGCGGACGTCGACCGTCACCGAGTCGGAGTCCGCGCGCCGCGAGGCCCAGGAGCTGAGCAAGGCCGCCGAACAGCGGATGGCCGAGGCCGAGGAGGCGCTGCGCAAGGCGCAGACCGAGTCGGAGAAGCTGGTCACGGAGGCCAAGGAGGCCGCCGCCAAGGCCCTGGCGAGCGCCGAGGCGGCGAACGAGACGCGCACGCGCACCGCCAAGGAGCAGGTCGCCCGGCTGGTCGAGGAGGCCACGAAGGAGGCCGAGAACACCAAGTCCGAGGCCGAGCAGATCGTCGCCGACGCCAAGGCCGAGGCAGAGAAGATCGTCGCGGAGGCCTCCGAGAAGGCCCGCACGCTCACCGCCGAGGAGACCGCGACCCAGCTGTCCAAGGCGGCCAGGACCGCCGAGGAGGTCCTCAACAAGGCGTCGGAGGACGCCAAGAAGACCACCAAGGCCGCGGCCGAGGAGGCCGAGCGGATCCGCTCCGAGGCCGAGGCCGAGGCGGACCGGCTGCGGGCCGAGGCGCACGACATCGCCGAGCAGCTCAAGGGCGCGGCGAAGGACGACACCAAGGAGTACCGCGCCAAGACGGTCGAGTTGCAGGAGGAGGCCCGCCGGCTGCGCGGCGAGGCCGAGCAGCTGCGGGCGGACGCGGTCGACGAGGGCGAGAAGATCCGCGCCGAGGCCCGCAAGGAGGCCGTGGCGCAGATCGAGGAGGCGGCGAAGTCCGCCGAGGAGCTGCTCGCCAAGGCCAAGGCGGACGCGGACGAGCTGCGCACGACGGCCCAGGCGGACAGCGAGAAGGTCCGCACCGAGGCCATCGAGCGGGCGACGACCCTGCGCCGGCAGGCCGAGGAGACCCTGCAGCGCACCCGGCAGGAGGCCGAGCGGCACCGTGAGGAGGTCCTCGAGCAGGCCGAGGCGCTCAAGGAGGACGCCGAGCGCGCGGCGCGGGAGCTGCACGAGGAGACCGAGCGGGCCATAGAGGCCCGTCGGGCGGAGGCCGCCGAGGAGCTGACCCGGCTCCAGACGGAGGCGGAGGAGCGGCTGACGGCCGCCGAGCAGGCGCTGTCGGACGCCCGCGAGGAGGCCGCGCGGATCCGCCGCGAGGCCTCCGAGGAGAACGAGCGGCTGCGTGCCGAGGCCGCCGAGCGGATCCGTGCGCTCCAGCAGCAGGCCGAGGCGGAGGCCGAGCGGCTGCGCGACGAGGCGGTGTCGGACGCGTCCGCGGCGCGTGCCGAGGGCGAGGCCGTCGCCGTACGGCTGCGCTCGGAGGCGGCGAACGAGGCCGAGCGGCTGAAGTCGGAGGCGCAGGAGAGCGCCGACCGGATGCGCGCGGAGGCGCAGGCCGCGGCCGAGCGGCTGGCCACGGAGGCGTCGGAGACGCTGGTCGCCGCCCAGGAGGAGGCCAACCGGCGTCGCCGCGAGGCCGAGGAAGTCCTCGGCAGCGCCCGGCAGGAGGCCGACCAGGAGCGCGAGCGGGCCCGCGAGCAGAGCGAGGAGCTGCTGGCCTCGGCGCGCAAGCGCGTGGAGGAGGCGCAGACCGAGGCCGTACGGCTGGTCGAGGAGGCCGACCGTCGTGCCACGGAGATGGTGTCGGCGGCCGAGCAGCACGCCCAGCAGGTCCGGGACTCCGTCGCGGGGCTGCACGAGCAGGCCCAGGAGGAGATCACCGGCCTGCGCTCCGCCGCCGAGCACGCGGCGGACCGTACCCGCCGGGAGGCCCAGGAGGAGGCGGACCGGGTCCGCTCCGACGCCTATGCCGAGCGGGAGCGGGCGAGCGAGGACGCGGGCCGGCTGCGGCGCGAGGCGCACGAGGAGTCCGAGGCCGCCAAGGCGCTCGCCGAGCGGACGATGACCGAGGCGATCGCGGAGGCGGAGCGGATCCGCGCGGAGGTCTCCGAGCACGCCCAGCGGGTGCGCACGGAGGCGTCGGACGCGATCGCCGAGGCGGAGCAGAGCGCCTCACGCACCCGGGCGGACGCCCGGGAGGACGCCAACCGCATCCGGTCGGACGCGGCGACGCAGGCGGACACCCTCATCACCGAGGCACGCACCGAGGCGGAGCGGCTCACCACCGAGACGGTCCAGGAGACCGACCGGCTGCGGATGGAGACGGTCAACGAGGCCGAGCGGGTCCGCACGGAGGCACTGTCCGAGGCCGAGCGGGTCCGCACGGAAGCGCAGTCCGAGGCCGAGCGTGTCCGGTCCGAAGCGGCCACGGCGGCGGACCGGGTGCGGGCCGAGTCCGTCGCCAAGGCCGACCAGCTGGTCGCGGAGGCCACCGGCGAGGCGGAGCGGCTGCGGGCCGAGGCCGCCGAGACGGTCGGCTCGGCTCAGCAGCACGCCGAGCGGATCCGCCGCGAGGCCGAGCGCGTCAAGACCGACGCCGAGGCGGAGGCGGAGCGGCTCGTCGGCAGCGCGCGCGAGGAGGCCGACCGCACGCTGGACGCGGCCCGCAAGGACGCCAACAAGCGGCGCTCCGAGGCGGCCGAGCAGGTCGACAAGCTCATCACGGAGACCACGGCCGAGGCGGACAAGCTGCTGACCGAGGCGCAGCAGCAGGCGCACAAGACCACCGCGGAGGCCGAGTCGCGGGCCGACACGATGGTGGGCGCGGCCCGCAAGGAGGCCGACCGGCTCGTCTCCGAGGCGACGGTCGAGGGCAACTCCCGGGTGGAGAAGGCCCGTACGGACGCCGACGAGCTGCTGGTCGGCGCGCGCCGGGACGCAACGCAGATAAGGGAGCGTGCCGAAGAGCTGCGCGACCGCATCACCTCCGAGATCGAGGAGCTGCACGAGCGGGCCCGTCGCGAGTCGGCCGAGACGATGAAGTCGGCGGGCGACCGCTGCGACGCGCTCGTCAAGGCGGCCGAGGAGCAGCTGGCGAAGGCGCAGGCGAAGGCCAAGGAGATCGTCTCGGAGGCCAACTCCGAGGCGGGCAAGGTGCGTATCGCCGCGGTGAAGAAGGCGGAGGGGCTTCTCAAGGAGGCCGAGCAGAAGAAGACCACGCTGGTCCGGGAGGCCGAGGAGCTCAAGGCCGAGGCGATCCGCGAGGCCAAGCGCACGGTCGAGGAGGGCAAGCGCGAGCTGGAGGTCCTGGTCCGCCGCCGGGAGGACATCAACGCCGAGATCTCCCGTGTCCAGGACGTCCTGGAGGCGTTGGAATCCTTCGAGGCACCCGCCGGCTCCAAGGACAACGGAGTCAAGGCGGGCGCGACGGTCGGCGCGCCCCGATCGGGTGGCAAGTCCTCGGACGGCTAGCGGTCCGAGGACGGCCGAGGGAGCCCGATTCCGGGGCCATCCGGGGGCTTTGACCAAGTTTTGGCAAGCGATCCGCCGCTTAGCCACTCAAAAGGGGTCTCATTTTCCAGATCAAACGCGCATCCGCTCGATGACACACCGTTTCGGCCCCTAGGATTCCACCTATCACCTCACCGGTCTCATTCGACAGGAACCCCATGAGCGACACTTCCCCCTACGGCTTCGAGCTTGTGCGGCGTGGGTACGACCGCGCTCAGGTGGACGAACGTATCTCCAAGCTCGTCTCCGACCGTGACAGCGCTCTCGCCCGCATCACCGCTCTGGAAAAGCGCATCGAAGAGCTCCACCTCGAGACGCAGAACGCCCAGGCCCAGATCACCGACGCCGAGCCGTCGTACGCGGGTCTCGGCGCGCGCGTGGAGAAGATCCTCCGCCTCGCCGAGGAAGAGGCGAAGGACCTGCGCGAGGAGGCCCGGCGCGCCGCCGAGCAGCACCGCGAGCTCGCCGAGTCGGCCGCCCAGCAGGTGCGCAACGACGCCGAGTCGTACTCCGCGGAGCGCAAGGCGAAGGCCGAGGACGAGGGCCTGCGGATCGTCGAGAAGGCCAAGAGTGACGCCGCTCAGCTGCGTTCCGAGGCGCAGAAGGACGCGCAGTCCAAGCGTGAGGAGGCGGACGCCCTCTTCGAGGAGACCCGCGCCAAGGCCGCTCAGGCCGCCGCCGACTTCGAGACGAACCTGGCCAAGCGCCGCGAGCAGTCCGAGCGCGACCTGGCCTCCCGTCAGGCCAAGGCCGAGAAGCGCCTCGCCGAGATCGAGCACCGCGCCGAGCAGCTGCGCCTGGAGGCCGAGAAGCTGCGCACGGACGCCGAGCGCCGCGCCCGCCAGACGGTCGAGACGGCCCAGCGGCAGGCCGAGGACATCGTGGCCGACGCCAACGCCAAGGCCGACCGCATCCGTTCGGAATCCGAGCGCGAGCTGGCCGCCCTCACCAACCGCCGCGACAGCATCAACGCCCAGCTGACGAACGTCCGCGAGATGCTCGCGACGCTCACGGGCGCCGCGGTGGCCGCCGCCGGCACGCCGGCCGAGGACGAGCCGATCTCCCGTGGGGTCCCGGCCCAGCAGTCCCGGTAACACCGGGGTATACGGAGTCTGAACCTCCGCAAAGCCCTCTGCCGCTCGGGTGGCAGAGGGCTTTGCCACGCTCTAGCGTGGCGGCATGATTGAGCTCGAGGGGCTGACGAAGCGGTACGGCGAGAAGGTGGCGGTCAACAACCTGTCCTTCACCGTCAGACCGGGCATCGTCACCGGCTTCCTCGGGCCGAACGGCGCGGGCAAGTCGACGACCATGCGGATGATCCTCGGTCTCGACCATCCGACCGCCGGTGACGTCCGTATCGACGGCAAGCACTACCAGCAGCTCAAGGACCCGCTGACGTACATCGGCGCCCTGCTGGAGGCCAAGGCCTGGCACGGCGGGCGCACCGCCTACAACCATCTGCTGTGCCTCGCCCAGAGCAACGGCATTCCGCGCAGCCGGGTGCGTGAGGTGCTGGAGACGGTCGGGCTGACGGCGGTCGCGAAGAAGAAGACCAAGGGCTTCTCGATGGGCATGGGGCAGCGGCTCGGCATCGCGGCCGCGCTGCTCGGCGATCCGCGGATCCTGATGTTCGACGAGCCGGTCAACGGCCTCGACCCCGAGGGCATCCACTGGATCCGCACCCTGATGAAGTCGCTCGCCGCGCAGGGCCGGACCGTGTTCGTCTCCTCCCACCTGATGAGCGAGATGGCCCTGACGGCCGAACACCTCGTCGTCATCGGACAGGGGCGGCTCCTCGCGGACACCTCCATGGCGGACTTCATCGACCGCAACTCACGTTCGTACGTCCGGGTCCGCAGCCCGCAGCGGGAGCGGCTCCTCGACGTGCTGCACCAGGCCGGGATCGTGGCCGTGGAGAGCGGTGACGGGGTGCTGGAGGTGGACGGCGGCAAGGCCGAGCACATCGGTGAGCTGGCGGCACAGCACCGGATCACGCTGCACGAGCTGAGCCCGCAACAGGCCTCGCTGGAGGAGGCTTTCATGCAGCTGACCGCGGGGGCGGTGGAGTACCACGCACACAGCGGGACGAGCGCGACGAGCCCCGAGCCACCGCGGCAGCAGTGGGGCGACGGCTGGAAGAGGGGCTGAGGCATGGCGGTGACACAGGTCGTACGGTCGGAGTGGACCAAGATCCGGTCGGTGGCATCCACGGTGTGGACACTCTCGCTGGTGGTGGTCGTGACGGTCGCCCTCGGCATGCTGATCTCGGCGCTGTCGAAGAACGAGTTCGACTCGATGAGCGCGCAGGACCGGGCGGAGTTCGACCCGACGTTCATCAGCTTCGCCGGGATGAGCCTCGGTCAGCTCGCGATGATCGTGTTCGGTGTGCTCGTCGTGTCGAACGAGTACAGCACCGGCATGATCCGCACCTCGCTGGCCGCGGTGCCGCAGCGCGGCTCCTTCCTGTTCAGCAAGATCGCCGTCGCCAGTGGGCTCGCCCTGCTCGTCGGCCTGGTCACCAGCTTCGCCGCCTTCTTCCTGGGACAGGCGATGCTGGGCTCGCACCGGGCGGAGATCGGCGACCCGGGTGTACTGCGGGCCGTGCTAGGCGGGGGCCTCTACATGGCGCTGATCGCGATGTTCTCCATGGGTGTCGCCGCGATGTTGCGCTCGCCGATGCTGTCGCTGGGCATCCTGATGCCGTTCTTCTTCCTGATCTCCAACATTCTGGGCAATGTCGACGCGACGAAGAAGGTCGGCCGTTTTCTTCCCGACCAGGCCGGCAGCAAGATCATGCAGGTGGTCACGCCGATCGACGACGACACCCCGTACGGACCGTGGGGCGGTCTGGGGATCATGGGGCTGTGGGTGCTGGCGGCGCTGATCGGCGGCTATGTGCTGCTGAAGAAGCGCGACGCCTAGGGCCTGTCGTTTGGATCAGGGTGCAGGACATCGGCGGTTCTTGTCAGTGCCGGTGAGCGGGGCCTGGTGCGTGCGGCTGCAAGGCAGAGGAGGGCGTCGACGCGGAGCGTCGGCAACCGACGACAACGCGGCAGATGCGCGTACCAGGCCCCGCGTCTGCGGGCTGATCCAAACGACAGGCCCTAGGGGACCACTGACGCGCCGGACCTTTACCTCCTCTTGGAAGGAACCGTCAGCGCCTCGATATCCTCCTAACCCTTACGGGGGCGTGTGCCCCGCTGTCCTGAACCTTGCGATGGGTGCGGAGCATGATCGAAGCAGTCGGCCTGACGAAGCGCTACGGCGACAAGACCGCTGTGTACAACCTTTCCTTCCAGGTGCGGCCCGGGGCCGTCACCGGCTTCCTCGGGCCGAACGGCTCGGGCAAGTCGACGACGATGCGCATGATCCTCGGCCTGGACAATCCGACGGCCGGGCAGGTGACGATCGGCGGCTATCCGTACCGCAGGCTGCCCAACGCCGCCCGCCAGGTCGGTGCCCTGCTGGACGCGAAGGCGGTGCACGGCGGCCGCTCCGCCCGCAACCATCTGCTGTCCCTGGCCCAGCTCTCGGGCATCCCGTCCCGGCGGGTGGACGAGGTGCTCGGGGTCGTCGGTCTGCAGGACGTGGCCAAGAAGCGGTCCAAGGGCTTCTCCCTCGGCATGGGGCAGCGGCTCGGCATCGCCGCCGCGCTGCTCGGCGACCCGCAGGTGCTGCTGTTCGACGAGCCGGTCAACGGCCTCGACCCCGAGGGCATCCTCTGGGTGCGCAACCTGATGAAGGCGCTGGCCGCCGAGGGCCGTACGGTCTTCGTCTCCTCCCATCTGATGAGCGAGATGGCGCTGACCGCCGACCACCTCATCGTCATCGGACGCGGGCAGCTGCTCGCGGACATGAGCGTCACCGACTTCATCTCGGCGAACTCGGCGGACTTCGCGCGCGTGCGCACGCCCGACACCGAGCCGCAGCAGCGCGAGAAGCTGTCGGCCGCGCTCACCGAGGCGGGCGGTCATGTACTGCCCGAGCAGGACGGCGCGCTGCGCGTGACCGGGCTGGCGCTGCCCCGCATCAGTGACATCGCGCACGGCACCGACGTACGGCTGTGGGAGCTGTCGCCGCACCAGGCCTCGCTGGAGGAGGCGTACATGCGGATGACGCAGGGCGCCGTCGACTACCGCTCGACCATCGACCAGAAGGAAGGGCTCCAGCAGCCGCTGCCGCCCGGGGCGCAGCCGCCGATGCCGGTGCCCGGGCAGGGCCAGCCGGGCTGGTACGCCCCGCCGCCGCCCCAGCAGGGCGGCGCACCGGGCCAGGTTCCTGCGGGCCCGTACGGCGCCCCGGGAGCTCACAGCGCCGCCCCGAGCGCCCCTGGCGCCCCCGTCCCGGGCGCGCCCAACCCGTACGCCCAGCCCACGCCCCAGGCGCCCCAGAACGCCCCTCAGCCGGCGTCGCAGGGCGAGGCGGGCGGTTCGGCCGACGCGTCCGCCACGCCGGCCCCCCAGAGCGCTCCCCAGCCCGCGCCCCAGCCGGCCGCCGCGCCCGCGCAGTCCGCCGCCGCGCCGGCCGCGCCCGCCGCCGCCCCGAACTCCGACCTGACCAAGCCCGAGGACGCCCGATGAGCAGCCCCCAGCCCCAGACGCCGCAGGCCGCGCCCGCCTGGCAGGCGGCTCCCGGTTCCGCCCCCTACCCCGGTGGTCCCGGCTACACCTCGCCGATCCCGGTCGTGCGCACGCATCTCGGGCACGCCATCGCGTCCGAGTGGACGAAGATCAGGTCGGTGCGCTCCACCCTGTGGACGCTCGGCGTGTTCGTCCTGCTCGTCATCGGCATCGGCACGCTCACCGGCGTGGTGGTGGCCGGGTCCGACCCGGCCCTGGACGGCGAAAGCCCCCTCGGCCTCGGCTTCTTCGGCCTGCTGCTGGGCAGCATGTGCATCATCACGCTGGGCGTGCTGACCACGGCCTCGGAGTACGGCACCGGCATGATCCGCACCACGATGGTCGCGTGCCCGAGCCGGGGCAGGGTGCTGGCGGCGAAGGCCGTGGTGTTCTTCCTGACCGCGTTCGTCGTGACGCTGGTGTCCGCGGCCCTCGTCGCCTTCCTGCACGTGGCGATGCTGGAGGGCGACGGCGCCAGGTCCCCCTCCGGCGGTGAGTGGCTGAAGGGCACGGTCGGCATCTCGCTCTACATCGCGCTGCTCGGCCTGCTCTCGCTCCTCGTCGGCTCGATCATCCGCCACTCGGCGGGCGCCATCACCATCATGATCGGCGCCGTGCTGGCCCCGCTGGTGATCGCGCTGTTCATGTTCTCGGAGTCCCTGCAGGGTGTGCGCGACGCACTGTTCGAGTACTCGATCCCCAACCAGCTCAGCGTCTTCTACGCCAACTCCCTCAGCCAGTCCGGCCCGTCCGGCTGGGACCCGCTGTGGATCATCCTCGGCGTCACGGCCGTGGCGTTCGCCGGCGCCTTCGTGCTCCAGGAGAAGCGGGACGTCTGAGCCCGGTCAGAACCTCGGCGCGTTACGGGACCGCTGCACCCCCGGGGTGCGGCGGTCCCGCGCGTTCCAGCAGGCCTTGTGCCAGTGTCTGCGGTCGTCGACGCCCGTGTGCTCCGCCCAGGCCACCACATGGGGCACCCCGTCCGGGATCATCTGGTCGCAGCCGGGGCAGCGGTACGACTTGCCCTGCGCGCTCGCGCCGGCCACGTGCCGTACGTTCCAGTTCTCGCCCTGCCAGTTCTCCGAGGACTGCCAGCCGCCGTAGCGGCCGGGGCGGTCGTCCTCGGCGCTCCGGCCGGAAGAACCGGCGTCCTTGGGTCGGTTGCGACGCGGGGACACGGGACACCTCTCGGGGCTATACAGGAAGCACGGGCCGTATTCAGCCTACGCGGCGCGCAGCCGGGTACGCGTACGGCACCAATCGCCACAAGTGCCTCGCGGGCCCGGCGGACTCACCCCGGGTGCCCTCCCCGGGCTCCCGGCGGAACCGCGCATTCTGCAGACAATCCGCAAAATACTCCGCCCGGCCGTGTCCTCGGCACGTGTCAGACGTTTATGCGCTGTGGGGGAGCTCCGTGTCGGAGCCAAGGAAGCAGGAAAGCGATGCGCGTTGGAAGTTTCGTGTTGGCGGCCCGGTTCCCCGGTCAGGGCGAGGGAGAGGCGCTGCACCGTGCGGTCCGCTCGGCCGAGGTGGCCGAGGAGGCCGGGCTCGACGCGGTCTGGCTGGCCGAGCACCACTTCGTGCCGTACGGCACGTGCCCGTCGGCCATCACCCTGGCCGCCCTGCTGCTGGGCCGCACCCGGCGCATCCGGGTCGGTACGGCGGTCAGCGTGCTGCCCACCGTGCACCCCGTGGCCCTCGGCGAGCAGGCGGCGCTGCTGCACCACACGAGCGACGGCCGTTTCACGCTCGGTGTCGGACGCGGCGGTCCCTGGGTCGACCTGGAGGTGTTCGGCGCGGGTCTGGAGGCGTACGAGCGAGGGTTCCCGGAGTCCCTGGAGCTTTTGGTGCGGTGGCTGCGCGAGTCGTCCGTGGCGGCCGACGGGGAGCGCTTCCGCTTCCGTGAAGTCCCGGTGGTGCCGCGGCCGTCGGAGGCCCTGACGGAGGGTTCGGGGCCCGAGCTGGTCGTCGCCTGCACCTCGCCGTCGAGTGTGCGGCTGGCAGCCGAGCGGGGCCTGTCGATGCTGCTCGGGATGCACGTGGGTGACGAGGAGAAAGCCGAGATGGTCGCGCTGTGGCGGCAGCACGCGCGGGCCTGCGGCCGGTCGCCCGAGGAGATCCTGGGCGCGTCACATGTGTCGGCCGGCGTCTGCCAGATCGCCGACCGGCGGGTCGACGCGGCGGAGACGCTGATGAAGGCGATGCCGGGCTGGCTGAAGCAGGGCCTGGAGGCGCATGTCACGGTCGACGGGCGCACGCGCCGGATGCGCGACCCGCTGGCCTACACCGAACTGCTCTGCGGGCTCCACCCGGTGGGCACCCCGCGACTGTGCGCGGACCGGCTGGCGGCGACCAGCGAGCGGACGGGCATCTCCCGCTTCGCGCTGCTCGTCGAGGGCTCCGGGGACCTGGCGGCGACCGAGGAGAACGTGCGGCGGCTGGGCGCCGAGGTGCTCCCCCAACTCGTCTGAGAGCACGGTGACGTCCTGGGGGCTTGCCGCTCCGGTACAGAACCGCACCTCCCGCGTACGGAGCGGCAAGCAAATGGCGCCGCGTCAGCAGTCCCGGAACTCGGGAGACTGGTTCAGCACCTGACTGCGGACCGAGGTGAAACGGTCCAGCTTCTCGTCGACCGAGGAGTCGAGCGGGAACACGGCCACCCGGTGGCAGTTCTGAAAGGCCAGGCGGACACCGAAGTGCCGTTGCAGCGCGCCGCGTATCGCGTCACTCGCAAGTGCACGCAGCAGCTGACCGCGTGCCTGCTCGTCCGGCGGGGGCGTCTGGTTGTCGGCGAACGCGCCGCCGTCCACCTTCAGCTGGGCCACCAGTGAGCTGATCATCTCCCACGCATAGGGCAGGGAGATCCGGACGCAGTCGACGAATTCCGCTTCGTCGACCTCGCCTCGCTCGGCCTGTTCGAGTAGGGCCGGTGAGACGTCGAGCGACATGAGTTCTCCTCTCGCACCCCCGCCCGGCGGGCAGGGGTTGCCGGACAGAAAAAGGAGTTCGCGACACCGGACACGCTGCGTACACGCACCGCGACCTCCCGTTCATACGGTAAGCAACGCGCGGTGACGGCACCAGGAAAATGCGCAGATGAGACACTCCCAATGCGCACACCATGCACACAATCGGCCATTACCGAACACGTGTTTTCCAGGGCGAATCGCGTCGACAGGTGCCCGTCGAGTAGCGTTGCCGACCATGCGTCTCGTCATTGCCCGCTGTTCCGTGGACTACGCCGGGCGGCTCACCGCCCACCTTCCCTCGGCCCCGCGCCTGATCCTGGTGAAGGCGGACGGCAGCGTCTCGATCCACGCCGACGACCGGGCCTACAAGCCCCTGAACTGGATGTCGCCGCCCTGCACCCTGAAGGAGGGCACCGGCGAGGAGGAAGGCGTCTGGACCGTCGTCAACAAGGCGGGCGAGAAGCTCATCATCACGATGGAGGAAGTCCTCCACGACTCCTCGCACGAACTGGGCGTCGATCCGGGCCTGATCAAGGACGGCGTGGAAGCGCACCTCCAGGAGCTGCTCGCCGACCGTATCGAGACACTCGGCGACGGCTACACGCTCATCCGCCGCGAGTACCCGACGGCCATCGGACCGGTCGACATCCTGTGCCGGGACGCCGACGGCAAGACCGTCGCGGTGGAGATCAAGCGGCGCGGTGAGATCGACGGCGTGGAACAGCTCACGCGTTACCTGGAGCTGCTCAACCGCGACCCCCATCTCGCCCCGGTGCGCGGCGTCTTCGCGGCCCAGGAGATCAAGCCCCAGGCCCGCGTCCTCGCGACCGACCGGGGCATCGGCTGCCAGGTGCTCGACTACGACGCGCTGCGGGGCATCGAGGACGACAAGCTGCGGCTGTTCTGACAGGCCGCACGACGACGAACAGGGCCGGGTCCGTGGAACGGACCCGGCCCTGCTGTCGGTGCGGTTGTGTCAGATCACCGTGTCCGGGCTGCTCGGCGCGCCCGTGGTGCTCTGCGGCGCACTCGCCGTGGTGCTCGTGGGAGCACTCGGGGCCGGTCCACTGGCCGAGTCGGAGGTGGACGGGCTGGTCGTCGGCGGCTGCGAGGTGGGCGGCTCTGACGTCGGCGGCTGCGAGGTCGGCGGCTCGGACGTGGGCGGCTTGGACGTCGGCGGCTTCGACGTCACGGGCGGCTTGGACGTCGCCGGCGGCTTGGACGTGGACGGCGGCTTCGAGGACGACGGCGGCTTCGACGGCGACGCTGAGTCGCTCGGGTCCTGCGAACCGCTCGGGGAGGCCGTCGGCGTCGGGTCGTCCGACGTGCCGAGCGTGCCGTCCGGGCCCGGGTCCGTCGGGCGGGCGGGCACTTCCCCGGTGTCGCCGCCGCCGTCGTTCTCCGGCCGGTCGGCGCCGAGGTCGTCGTCTTCGACCCCCTGGCTGGCGGACGGGTTGACGCCGACCTGGCCGGAGGGCGGGTTCTTGCCGTTGTCGGAGGTGGCGCCGAGCGTCACCACCGTGCCCAGGACGGCGACGAGCAGGGCCCCGGCTCCGGCGGCCACGAGGTTGCGCCGGGCCAAGCCCTTGAGGCCGCCCCGGGCCGCCCGTGAGGGCGCGGGCGAGCTGCGGTGGGTGACCAGGGCCGGGGAGGGCGGCTGCTGGAGGGTGGGGAAGGGCGCCGGAACACCGCCGGGCGGGGACGCCGACTCCTCGTCACGGGCGTCGGGCACCTCCTCCCCCGCGGTCGGCCCGAGCCCGATCGGTGTGCCCGAGCGGTCGGCGACCAGGGCGAGGGCACGGCGGCCGGCGACGGTGCCGCGCTTGTCGGCGAGGGCGCCGCGCAGGCCGATGGAGGCCTCCAGTTCGGCGCGGGCCCGGTCGAGCTGCCCCGCGCACAGGGCGAGGACGCCGAGCTCGTGGTGGAAGTAGGCCTCTTCGGCCACGTCCCCGGCGAGCCGGGCGGCCTCGGCGCCGGAGCGCAGGGCCCGCTCCCAGGCGCTCCAGTGCAGTCCGGCGGCGAACGCCGGGGCGGCGGTGCGGGCCAGGTGCACGGCCGCGCTCTCCTCGCCCTCGGCGGGCGGCCGGGTGGCGGGTCCGAGGAGGGCCAGGGCGGCGAGGAGCGCGTCGGCCTCGGCGCACACGCGCTCCGGGGTGACCGAGGGGTGCCCGGCCCACCAGGAGTAGTGCTGGGCGGCGCTGCGGGCCCGGGCCTCGGCCTCGTCGGCGTACCCGGCGGCCTCCAGCTGGGCCGGCACGCCGGCGGCGAGACGGTAGCGGGAGCCGACCGGGGAGACCAGACCGCAGGCGGCCAGCTCGCCGAGAGCGGCGTCCGCGTGGGTGTCGCCGACCAGGGCGGGCAGATGCGCCTGGTGCGGGACCTCGCCGCCGAGGGCGAGCGCGAACCGCAGGGTGGCGCGGGCGGAGGCGCTCAGCCGGGAGGCGAGCAGCGGCGCGGGCGCGGCGGCCTCGCCGAGCGCGGGCAGGGGCACGTCGTCGCCGAGGTCGTAGATCTCGGCACTGTCGGCCGGGGGCGCGTCCTCGAAGACGCCGAACTCGTCGACGGCGCTGGTGCCGGCGCGCAGCCGGTCGCGCTGCCGCAGCAGGGCGCCGGCCTGGACGAAGCGCAGCGGCAGCCCCTCGGACTCGAACCAGAGGTCGCCGGCCCAGGTGGACTCGTCCTCGGTGAGGGCCCGGCCGACGGCGTGTTCCAGCAGGTCGAGCCCGGCAGCGCGCTCCAGTCCGCCGAGGACGACCTCCTCGACGGCGGCGTCGGCGGAGGGGGCCGGCACGTCCGGGGTGGCGCCGAGCAGGAAGGCGCACTCGGGGGTCGCCTCCAGCAGCTCGTCCAGCGCGGCGCCGCCGAACTCCAGGTCGTCGAGGACGACGACCGCGCCGATCTCACGGACGTGACCGAGGAGTTCGTCCCGGTCAGGACGGTGCAGCGGGGCGCTGTACACCGCGTGGAACAGGTCGTACAGCAGGTCGTCGCAGGTGCGTCCGAAGCCGTTGAGACGGACGACGCCGTCCGGGGCGAGGTCGGAGCAGTCCTCGGCGACGAGGTCGAGGAGGCGGGTGCGGCCCGAGCCTGCCGGGCCGGTCAGGCGCGTGGAGCGGCCGCGGGCGAGCAGGCGCACCAGGCGCTCGCGTTCGTCCTGGCGGGCCAGCAGCGGCAGGGCGGGCTGCGGGGGGCCCGGCGGGACGGGCGGACGGGCCGCGCGCTCGGCCTCGGCGCGCTCGGCCGCGGTGAGCTTCACGGGCCGTGCGGGCCGTTCGGTGGGCGGGCAGGCCTCTATCTCGCTGCCGTCGACGGGGTTGACCGTCAGCAGGAAATCACCGGTGACCAGCTGGACCGTGCGGGCGAGTGCCGGCGCGTGCTGGGCGAAGTCCGGGGTGAGGGATTCCCGCGGAGGGCGCTGGCGCGGCGCGGGGCCGTCGCCGTCGTGGCCGTACTCCTCGGGTCCCTGGTTGTCAGGATCCATAGGTCAAGCCCCCAAAAGCGTGCGTGCTTGGAAAAGCCCCTCCCGGCCTTGCTGCACACCGCGCTGTCGCCTCTGGTCCGGTCCCGCCGAAGGGTGTCAAGGCAGCGGGCAGCCGAACCCTAAACCTTCGCACAGTATCTACGACAGTCCGGGGTACCGCTCCGTCCGTAACGTCACGGTCTCGTGAGGATTGTGCGCGTCACACGATGGGGCGACGCGCGTCCGGGTCTCCCCGGTCGCCCGGCTCACACCCGTACGAGCCGTCACACGCGGGGAAGCGTCTCCACCCCGATGCCTCCCTCGATCGCCAGGATCCGGTGCAGTCGGGTGGCCACCAGCAGGCGCTGCATCTGCGGCGGTACGTCGCGCAGCACCAGGCGCCGGCCGCAACGGCCGGCCCGTCGGTGGGCCCCCATGATCACACCCAGTCCGGTGGCGTCCCAGGAGTCCAGTTCGGACAGGTCCAGCACGAGGTCCCCGACTCCGTCGTCGACGGCCGAGTGCAGGACCGTACGGGCGTCCGCCGCGCTCCGGACGTCGAGGCGGCCCCCGACGACCAGCCCGGCGTGGTCGCCCCTGATGTACATATGCGCTCCCCGTGCGTGCGAATCGTGCTCCGCGTTCTGGATGTGGGTGATGCAACCTCTGACTGTGTGGAGGAGTCAGAGGTTGCTTCCTGTAAGCGAACCGATACCGAATTCACCCTGGGGTGTGATGGGCCCGGGGCATGTGCGGTTTCAGTGCTTGTAGAAGCCCTGCCCGCTCTTGCGTCCGATGTCACCGGCGTCAACCATCCGGCGCATCGACTCGGGAGCCGCGAACTTCTCGTCCTGGGACTCGGTGTAGATGTTGTTCGTGGCGTGCAGCAGGATGTCGACGCCGGTCAGGTCCGCCGTCGCCAGCGGGCCCATGGCGTGGCCGAAGCCCAGCTTGCAGGCCAAGTCGATGTCCTCGGCGCTCGCCACGCCCGACTCCTGCAGCTTCGCGGCCTCGACGACCAGGGCGCAGATGAGACGGGTCGTCACGAAGCCGGCGACGTCGCGGTTGACGACGATGCAGGTCTTGCCGACCGACTCGGCGAACTCCCGGGCAGTGGCGAGGGTTTCGTCACTGGTCTTGTAGCCGCGCACCAGTTCGCACAGCTGCATCATCGGCACCGGCGAGAAGAAGTGCGTGCCGACGACCCGTTCCGGGCGTTCCGTCGCCGCCGCGATCTTGGTGATCGGGATGGCGGAGGTGTTGGAGGCGAGGACCGCCTCGTCCTTCACGATCTTGTCGAGCGCGCGGAAGATCTCGTGCTTGATCTCGAGCTTCTCGAACACGGCCTCGACGACCACGTCCGCGTCCGCCACGGCGTCCAGGTCGGTGGTCGCGGTGATGCGGGCCAGGGCGGCGTCGGCGTCGTGCGCCTCCAGCTTGCCCTTGGCGACGAACTTGTCGTACGACGCCTTGATGCCGTCGGTGCCCCGCGTCAGTGCCTCGTCGGTGACGTCGCGCAGGACCACCTCCCAGCCCGCCTGTGCGGAGACCTGGGCGATGCCGGATCCCATGAGGCCGGCTCCGATGACGGCGAGCTTCCGTGCCACTGTGCGACTCCCCTGACGCGCTGCTTATGTCTGCCTCTCGGGCGGACACTAGCGCTCGTGAGTGGCTGTGTGACCAGTAAGTAATGCGCGTCACGTCTCACATGACGGACATCACACCGGCAGGGGTCACCGAGCGCCCCGGACGGCGTAGTTGAGCACCTTCTCGCTCAACAGCTCCTCGACGTCGTCGAGAACGACGAGCATCTCCCGTGACACTTCGTCCGGGTTGCGCCGCTTGACCATCTCGCGGCCGATCGCCACGAAAAGGGTGCCGTGGACCCAGCAGATCTGACCGGCGATCAGCCCGGGCAGCGGGTCGCCGACGGTGGCGCCGGTCTCCTCGCGGAGGGTCGCCTCCAGATTGTCCTGGAGTTCTTGCTGGATGCTCCACAGCCGGGAGCGCAGCGGTGGCGCCTCTTCGATGCAGCGCATGAAACGGTCGTAGCCCTCGATGAGGCCCACACGGGGCGAGACGGCCTCGATCTCGGCGCGCAGCTCGCGCAGTACCGCCCGGGCGGCCGACTCCCCCGCGTCCCGGCCGCGCACCCAGCGGGAGAGCCGGTCGACGACACCCTGGGAGCGGTCGAAGAAGAGGTCTTCCTTGGCCGGGAAGTAGTTGTAGACGGTGTTCACGGAGACGTCGGCGGCCTCCGCCACCTCCGCGATCGTCACCGTCACGAACCCGTGCTCCAGGAACAGCCCGGTGGCGATGTCCGAGATGCGCTGTCTGGTCTCGCGCTTCTTCCGTTCCCTGAGCCCCTCAGCCATGTCCGAATCCTAGCTTCCATGGAGACCCCCAAAACTTGGGGTCATTGCAAACTTTAAGAGACTCTGTTTTTCTGGGGCCATGGCAATCATCAGTACGGCCGGGCTGGCCCGTACCTTCCTGACCAAGAACGGCCCCGTGGAGGCCGTGCGCTCCATCGACCTGTCCGTCCGCGAGGGCGAGATCCTCGGCTTCCTCGGCCCGAACGGCGCCGGCAAGACGACGACCCTGCGGATGCTCACGACCCTGCTGGCACCGACCGGCGGCGCCGCCACCGTCGCGGGCCACGACCTGGCGACCGACCCGGCCGGGGTACGGCGGGTCAGCGGCTACGTGGCACAGTCCGGCGGCGTCGACCCGCAGATCAGCGTCCGCGAGGAGCTGGTCACCCAGGGGCGGCTGTACCGGCTGCCGAAGGTGCAGGCGGCCGAGCGCGCCGAGGAGCTGGCTCGCGACCTGGACCTCACCGAACTCCTCGACCGCACGTGCGGTGCGCTCTCCGGCGGTCAGCGGCGGCGGCTCGACATCGCGATGGCACTCACCCACCGCCCGAAGGTGCTGTTCCTGGACGAGCCGACGACCGGCCTCGACCCCGGCAGCCGCGCCGACCTGTGGGACCTGGTGCGCCGGCTGCGCGACGAGTACGGCACGACGGTGTTCCTGACCACGCACTACCTCGACGAGGCCGACGCCCTCTCCGACCGGCTGGTCGTCGTCGACCACGGCGTGGTCGTCGCCGAGGGCACCCCGAGCGCACTGAAACTGCGGTACGGCGGATCGCTCGACGCCTCGCTGCAGGACACGTTCCTGGCCATCACCGGCCGCAATGCCGCCCCGGCCGAGCAGACCCCCGTCGCCGTATGAGGAAACCCCTTATGAGAGGCAGAGGAACCCCGATGCTGCTGCACGACACCGCGCTCGTCTACGGGCGCTACCTCCGTCAGTCCCTGCGCTCCCGCTTCGCGCTGCTCTTCGGCGTGCTCATGCCGCTGCTGTACCTGCTGTTCTTCGGCCCCCTGCTCACGGACCTGCCGCTCGGCGCGGGAGGCAGCTCCTGGCAGGTGCTCGTCCCCGGGCTGCTCCTCCAACTCGGCCTGTTCGGGGCGTCCTTCGCGGGCTTCTCGATCATCATCGAAAAGGGCCACGGCGTGGTCGAGCGCATGCGCGTCACTCCCGTGAGCCGACTGGCCCTGCTGCTCGGCCGGGTGCTGCGGGACGCCACGGTCTTCGTCTTCCAGGCCGCGCTGCTGGTGCTCGCGGCGGTGGCGATGGGCCTGCGGGCGCCGCTGGCGGGTGTTCTGATCGGCTTCGCCTTCGTCGCCCTGCTCACGCTCTCGCTGGCCGCCCTGTCGTACGCGCTGGCGATGAGGGTGGACACCCCGCAGAGCTTCGGTCCGGCGATCAACGCGCTGACCATGCCGTCCATGCTGCTGTCCGGCCTGATGCTCCCGATGACCCTGGGCCCGGCCTGGCTGAACGCCCTGTCGCACCTCATGCCGTTCCGCTACCTGGTGGACGCGGTGCGCGACGCCTACGTCGGCAGCTACACGACACCCCACATGCTCTACGGCGCGCTGGTGGCCGTCGCCCTCACGGCGCTGTCCGTGACGGTGGGCACACGTGTGTTCCGAACCGCCTGAGCGTAACTACGCTGGCCACATGGTCAATCTGACGCGCATCTACACCAGGACCGGCGACCAGGGCACCACCGCCCTCGGCGACATGAGCAGGGTCGCCAAGACCGACCTGCGGATCTCCGCGTACGCCGATGCCAACGAGGCGAACGCGGCGATCGGCACGGCCATCGCCCTGGGCGGCCTGGACGAGGAGATCGTCACGGTCCTCACCCGCGTCCAGAACGACCTGTTCGACGTGGGGGCGGACCTGTCGACGCCGGTGGTGGAGAACCCGGAGTTCCCGCCCCTGCGGGTCGAGCAGTTCTACATCGACAAGCTGGAGGCGGACTGCGACCGCTTCAACGAGCAGCTCGAGAAACTCCGCTCCTTCATCCTCCCCGGCGGCACACCCGGCGCGGCCCTGCTCCACCAGGCCTGCACGGTGGTCCGCAGGGCGGAGCGTTCCACCTGGGCGGCGCTGGAGGCACACGGCGAGGTGATGAACCCCCTGACGGCGACCTACCTCAACCGCCTCTCCGACCTCCTGTTCATCCTCGCGAGGACGGCGAACAAGGAGGTCGGAGACGTGCTGTGGGTCCCGGGCGGGGAGCGCTGAAGCGCCCCTGAAAGGGGCGCGGGGAACTGCGCGGCAAGCCACGACGCACGGGCAGCCGAGGAACCGGGCTACCGTCGCACCCTCTCCTTGTCGATCTGCCTCTCGGCTTCCCCCGCGGGAGCCTTCCGCGGCCAGATCAGATAGCTCAGCGCGATCAGTCCGTGGATCCCAGCCGCACGCCAGGCCACATGGCGCCAGCTCTCCAGGGAGGTGACGCGGCTCGGGTCGTCGACGTACCAGATGGCCAGCTGGAGGAGCCCGGTCGCGACGACGGCGCCCACCAGGGTGCCCAGCCAGACCCTCCCCTCGTAGCGCGCCCGGGCCATGCCGTAGCGCGGTGGCCCGATCGGCTTCGGGGCGCCGCCCAGCCGGTGGGCGGCGTGGCCGTCGAGCCACTTCACCGTGCGGTGGCCGTGCCCGACCGTGTAGCCGATGTACAGCGCGGCCAGGCCGTGCGTCCAGTTCGGCTCGGCACCGTTCTTCAGGTCCACCGCGGTGGCGACCAGCAGGACGACCTCCAGCAGCGGCTCGCACAACAGCAGCGCCAGCCCCGTACGCGGCATGCGCAGCAGGTAACGGACGGACAGGCCGGCCGCCAGCAGCACCCAGAAGCCGATCTCGCAGGCGGCGATCAAGGCGACGATCACTTCTCGCTCCTCTCGGTCACCTCTCCAGGCTCCCGGGCAGGGCGGCGGGAATCGTCGTCGCGACTGACGAACCCCGGGTACATCGAAAGATGCAGCCGGAGCCCCTACGCGCGGATCATGCGCGGGGTGCGACCGGCCGTGTTGGATGGTGCCATGGCCGCCGGACTCCCCCGCCCCCGACGTTTCGACGTGTACGTCGCGCTCGGCAGCCTGCTCGGCGGGCTGCTGTTGTGGGGTGTCGGCCTGGCCACGAGACCGAGCACCGAGGTGCACGTGCTCCTGCCCGGGCGCTGGCCGGTCCTGCTGCCGCTGTTCGTGCTCGCCGGCTGCGAGTTGCTGCGCACAGCCGCCCCGCGCACCGGCCTGCTGATCGGTACGGCCGCGATCGTCCTGGACGTCGTCACCCAGGGCAACCTGGTCTCGATCCTGATGTACACCGACCTGATGTACGCGGCCGTCCTGTACGGCCCGCCCGCCTCGGCGCACCGCATTCCTCGGATCACCGGGCTGCTCACCGTGGCCGGAGCCGTCGTGCCGTTCGCGGTCTGGCGCGAGCCCGAGGCGCTGCTGATCGGCGTGGTCACCGGCCTGGTCACCTTCGGGCCCGCCTCGACCGGGCTGATCGTGCGCAACCACCGCGAGGCCGCCGACGCGGCCCGGCTGCGCGCCCAACAGACCGCACTGCTCGCCGAGATGGACCGCACCCAGGCCGTCACCGCCGAACGCGCACGGATGGCGCGCGAGCTGCACGACATGGTCGCCAACCACCTGTCCGCGATCGCCATCCACTCCACTGCCGCGCTGTCCCTCGACGATCCGAAGACCTCGCGGGAGGCGCTCGTGGTCATCCGCGAGAACAGCGTGGAGGGGCTCGCCGAGATGCGGAGGCTGATCGGCATCCTGCGCGACAGCAGCGGCGACGTGGAGCCGTCCGCCGCACCCACGCTCGACGGCCTGGGCTCGCTGGTGGACGGCGCACGTGCCAACGGCCTCGACGTCACCCTCGACGCCGAACGGAGTGAGGTGCCCGCCCCCGTCGAGCTCGCCGCCTACCGCATCGTGCAGGAGTCGCTGACCAACGCGCTCAAGCACGCGGCACCGGGCCGGGTCACCGTGTCCCTGACACAGCGGGACGGCTCACTCGTCGTCAGCGTGACCAGCCCCTACGGGGACCGGGACGCCCCGCGCGTCCCCGGATCGGGCGCGGGTCTGATCGGCATGAGAGAACGCGTGGCCCTGCTGGACGGCACGTTCGACGCCGCCCCCGAGGACTCGCCCGAGGGCAGGATCTGGGCCGTACACGCCACCATCCCCGTCAGCCACCGTGCCGAAGGAGACACCGCATGAGCTCGCCTGTCCGGGTCGTGGTCGCCGAGGACCAGTCCGCCGTCCGCGCGGGTCTGGTCCTCATCCTGCGCAGCGCGCCCGACATCGAGGTGGTCGGCGAGGCGGCGGACGGTGAGCAGGCGGTGGCGCTGGCCCGTGAGCTGCGGCCGGACCTGGTGCTGATGGACGTTCAGATGCCGCGTCTGGACGGGGTGTCGGCGACCCGGCAGGTCGTCGCGGAACGACTCGCCGACGTGCTGGTGCTGACCACCTTCGACCTCGACGAGTACGTCTTCGGGGCGCTGCGGGCGGGCGCCTCCGGGTTCCTGCTGAAGAACACCGAGGCGAGTGAACTGCTGGAGGCCGTGCGGACGGTGGCGCGCGGGGAGGGTCTGATCGCCCCGGCCGTGACGCGGCGGCTGATCGCGGAGTTCGCCGCGAAGCCCGCCCGGGAGACCACGGCCGATCCGGCGGTGCTCGAACAGCTGACCCGGCGGGAGCGCGAGGTGCTGTCCTGCCTCGGCCGGGGGTTGTCCAACGCGGACATCGCGGAGCGGCTCGACATGGCAGAGGCGACCGTGAAGACGCACGTCAGCAGGCTGCTCGGGAAGCTGGGGCTGCGGAGCCGGGTGCAAGCCGCCGTGCTGGCACAGGAGTTGGGCGTCTGAAGCGGGCCGGGGCCGACGCTGGTTGCACAAAGTGTGGTGGTCCAGACCTATTGACCGGTGGTCCAGACCTTTCTATTCTCGCCGCACCATGAGTGGGCGTGAGGCTCAGTCACGCCCCCACAACTCCATCAAGGAGGCGCACCATGCGCTTCAGACACAGAGCCGCAGCAGGGTTCGCGACGCTGTTGCTCCCGCTGGCCGGCCTCGTCGGCCTGGCGAGCCCGGCCCAGGCAGCCACGTCCGCCACCGCGACCTACGCCAAGACCCAGGACTGGGGCTCCGGCTTCGAGGGCAAGTGGACGGTGAAGAACACCGGCACCACGACCCTCAGCTCCTGGACCGTCGAGTGGGACTTCCCCTCCGGCACGTCCGTCACCTCCTCCTGGGACGCCGACGTCACCTCCTCCGGCACCCACTGGACCGCGAAGAACAAGTCCTGGAACGGCACCCTCGCCCCCGGCGCCTCCGTCTCGTTCGGCTTCAACGGCAGCGGCACCGGCTCCCCCGCGAACTGCAGGCTCAACGGCGGCAGTTGCGACGGCGGCACCACCGAGCCCGGCGACAACGCGCCCACCGCCCCCGGCACCCCCACCGCCTCCGGCATCACCGACACCTCGGTGAAGCTGTCCTGGTCCGCGGCCACCGACGACAAGGGCGTCAAGAACTACGACGTCCTGCGCGACGGCACGAAGGTCGCCACCGTGGCGACGACCTCGTACACGGACACCGGCCTGACCAAGGGCACGGACTACTCCTACTCGGTCCAGGCCCGTGACACCGCCGACCAGACCGGCCCGGTCAGCGGCGCCGTCCGGGTCCGCACCACCGGCGGCACCACCGAGCCGCCCCCCACCGGCGACAAGGTCAAGCTCGGCTACTTCACCGAGTGGGGCGTCTACGGCCGCAACTACCACGTCAAGAACCTGGTGACCTCGGGCACGGCCGCGAAGATCACGCACATCAACTACGCGTTCGGCAACGTCAAGAACGGCCAGTGCACCGTCGACGACACCTACGCCGCCTACGACAAGGCCTACACCGCCGACCAGTCCGTCAGCGGCACCGCCGACACCTGGGACCAGCCGCTGCGCGGCAACTTCAACCAGCTCCGGCAGCTGAAGGCCAAGTACCCGCACATCAAGGTGCTGTACTCCTTCGGCGGCTGGACCTACTCCGGCGGCTTCGGCCAGGCAGCGGCCAACGCCGCCGCGTTCGCCAAGTCCTGCAAGGCCGTCGTGGAGGACCCGCGCTGGGCCGACGTCTTCGACGGCATCGACATCGACTGGGAGTACCCGAACGCCTGCGGCCTGAGCTGTGACACGTCCGGTCCGGCGGCCTTCAAGAACCTCTCCCAGGCCCTGCGCAACGAGTTCGGCGCGAACTACCTGATCACCGCGGCCATCACCGCCGACGGCTCCTCCGGCGGCAAGATCGACGCGGCCGACTACGGCGGCGCCGCCCAGTACCTCGACTGGTACAACGTGATGACGTACGACTACTTCGGCGCCTGGGACAAGACCGGCCCGACGGCCCCGCACTCCCCGCTGACCTCGTACAACGGCATCCCGAAGGACGGCTTCAACTCCGCGGCCGCCATCGCCAAGCTCAAGGCCAAGGGCGTCCCGGCGAGCAAGCTCCTGCTCGGCATCGGCTTCTACGGCCGCGGCTGGACCGGTGTCACCCAGGCCACCCCCGGCGGCACCGCGACCGGGCCCGCGCCGGGCACCTACGAGGCGGGTATCGAGGACTACAAGATCCTCAAGAACTCCTGCCCCGCCACCGGCACCATCGGCGGCACCGCGTACGCCCACTGCGGCAGCAACTGGTGGTCGTACGACACCCCGGCGACCATCGCGGGCAAGATGAGCTGGGCCAAGAACCAGGGCCTGGGCGGCGCGTTCTTCTGGGAGTTCAGCGGAGACACGGCCAACGGCGAGCTGGCGGCGGCCATCGACAGCGGCCTGAAGTAGGCCGGACGGAAGAAAAGTTCGAAGGGTCTTGGGCCCTAGGCCACATTGACGCGCTGACCGGGCGGGGCTGCCTCCAGCCACGCGAGAAAGCCGGTCAGCGCGTCTTCGCTCATGGCGAGTTCGAGGCGTGTGCCCCGGTGCAGACAGGCGAGGATCACATGGTCGGAGAGCAGCGCCAGCTCCTCCTCGCCCTCCGGGACCCGGCGGCCGGCCACCTCGATCGCGGAACGCTCCAGGGTGCGGCGCGGACGCGGTGAGTAGGAGAAGACGCGGTACCACTCGACGCGGTCACCGTTGTACCGGGCCACCCCGTACGCCCAGCCCTTGCCGTTGGTGTCGCCCTCGGCCGGGGCGTCCCAGCGCATGCTGGCGTCGAAGGTGCCGCCCGACCGCTGGATCAGTCGGCGGCGCAGGCCGAAGACGAAAAGGCCCACCACCACGAGGGCCACCACGATTCCGCACACAGTCAGAGCGAGGACCATCGACACCGACCTCCTCGTCTCCTAGGTAACGGAACGTAAAAATCACCCACATCCGCCTCAGCCGCGGCCGGGCCCGGATCTCTCCGGTACCCAGCCGCGGCTGAGTGACGTCATCACACGGCGGACTTCGGTCAGCGTGCCGCCGTCGCAGCCCGCAGACGGACGTCCGCGCGGCGCTGGGCCTCCGCGTCGTCCTCCGCCTTCGCGCGCTCGAGCTCCTGCTCCGCGCGCTGGACATCGATCTCGTCCGACAGCTCGGCGACTTCGGCGAGCAGCGAGAGCTTGTCGTCCGCGAACGAGATGAATCCGCCGTGCACGGCGGCGACGACCGTCCCGCCCTCACTCGTACGGATGGTCACCGGGCCCGACTCCAGCACACCGAGCAGCGGCTGGTGACCGGGCATGACGCCGATGTCGCCGGACGTGGTGCGCGCGACGACCAGGGTGGCCTGGCCGGACCAGACCTCACGGTCGGCCGCGACCAGCGCGACGTGCAGCTCAGCAGCCAAGGGTGGCTCCTCGGGTCACCACCCGGCGGGAGTGCCGGGTGTTGGTTACAAGTCTAGTAGGCGTGAATGAGGGGGCGGGACGAACCCCGCCCCCTCATGACTCGAGCGCTGCCCGGGTCAGGAGACGCCCAGCTCCTTCGCGTTGTTCTTCAGGTCCTCGAGACCACCGCACATGAAGAACGCCTGCTCCGGGAAGTGGTCGTACTCGCCGTCGCAGATCGCGTTGAACGCGGCGATCGACTCGTCCAGCGGCACGTCCGAACCGTCCACACCGGTGAACTGCTTGGCGGCGTGGGTGTTCTGGGACAGGAAGCGCTCCACGCGACGGGCACGGTGGACGACGAGCTTGTCCTCCTCGCCGAGCTCGTCGATACCGAGGATCGCGATGATGTCCTGCAGGTCCTTGTACTTCTGCAGGATGTTCTTCACGCGCATCGCGGCGTTGTAGTGGTCCGCCGAGATGTACCGCGGGTCGAGGATGCGGGACGTCGAGTCCAGCGGGTCCACGGCCGGGTAGATGCCCTTCTCGGAGATCGGACGGGACAGCACCGTCGTCGCGTCGAGGTGGGCGAAGGTGGTGGCCGGGGCCGGGTCGGTCAGGTCGTCCGCGGGGACGTAGATCGCCTGCATCGAGGTGATCGAGTGACCACGGGTCGAGGTGATGCGCTCCTGGAGGGTGCCCATCTCGTCGGCCAGGTTCGGCTGGTAGCCCACCGCGGAGGGCATACGGCCGAGCAGGGTCGACACCTCGGAACCGGCCTGGGTGAAGCGGAAGATGTTGTCGATGAAGAACAGCACGTCCTGCTTCTGGACGTCACGGAAGTACTCCGCCATCGTCAGGCCGGCCAGGGCCACGCGCAGACGGGTGCCCGGGGGCTCGTCCATCTGGCCGAAGACCAGGGCGGTCTTGTCCAGAACGCCGGACTCTTCCATCTCCGCGATGAGGTCGTTGCCCTCACGGGTGCGCTCGCCGACGCCCGCGAAGACGGAGACGCCCTCGTGGAGGTTGGCGACACGCATGATCATTTCCTGGATCAGCACGGTCTTGCCGACACCGGCACCACCGAACAGACCGATCTTGCCGCCCTTGACGTACGGGGTAAGGAGGTCGACGACCTTCAGGCCCGTCTCGAACATCTCGGTCTTCGACTCGAGCTGGTCGAACGCGGGGGCCTTGCGGTGGATGGACCAGCGCTCGCCCGTGTGGACCTCGTCCGTGTTCAGCACCTCACCGAGGGTGTTGAACACCTTGCCCTTGGTGAAGTCGCCGACCGGGACGGTGATGCCCGCGCCCGTGTCGGTCACCGGGGCCTGGCGGACCAGGCCGTCGGTGGGCTGCATCGAGATGGCGCGGACCAGGCCGTCACCCAGGTGCTGGGCGACCTCCAGGGTCAGCGTCTTCTTCTGGCCCGCCAGCGCCGGGTCGGCGACCTCGACGTGAAGGGCGTTGTAGATCTCCGGCATCGCGTCGACGGGGAACTCCACGTCGACGACCGGGCCGATGACCCGCGCGACGCGGCCAGTGGCCACGCCAGCAGGAGCGGTCGGCTCAACAGTGGTGGTCATTTATCGGTCACTCCCCGCGGTCGCGTCGGCCAGGGCGCTCGCGCCACCGACGATCTCGCTGATTTCCTGGGTGATTTCGGCCTGGCGGGCCTGGTTGGCAAGCCGGGTGAGCGTCTCGATGAGCTCTCCGGCGTTGTCGGTGGCCGACTTCATCGCGCGCCGCGTGGCGGCGTGCTTGGAAGCGGCCGACTGGAGCAGCGCGTTGTAGATGCGGCTCTCGACGTAGCGCGGCAGCAGGGCGTCGAGGACGTCCTCCGCCGAGGGCTCGAAGTCGAACAGCGGAAGGATCTCGCCCTTGGGCGCGGCCTCCGCAGCCACCTCGTCGAGGCTGAGCGGCAGCAGCCGCGCCTCGATCGCCGTCTGCGTCATCATCGACACGAACTCGGTGTAGACGATGTGGAGCTCGTCCACGCCGCCCTCGGCCGTCTCCGTCTCGATGGCCTCGATCAGCGGGGCCGCGACCTTCTTGGCGTCCGCGTACGTCGGGTCGTCGGTGAAGCCCGTGAACGACTCCGCGATCTTGCGCTCGCGGAAGTTGTAGTGGGCGACACCACGGCGGCCGACGATGAAGTTGACGACCTCCTTGCCCTCGGCCTCGAGCTTCGCCGTGAGCTTCTCCGCGGCCTTGATGGCGTTGGAGTTGAAGGCGCCGGCCAGACCGCGGTCGCTCGTGAGGAGCAGGACCGCGGCGCGGGTCGGGTTCTCGGCCTCCGTCGTCAGCGGGTGCTTGGTGTTAGAGCCGGTGGCGACCGCCGTGACCGCGCGGGTGAGCTCGGTCGCGTACGGGGTGGAGGCCGCCACCTTGCGCTGCGCCTTGACGACGCGCGAGGCAGCGATCATCTCCATCGCCTTGGTGATCTTCTTGGTCGCGGAGACGGATCGGATGCGACGCTTGTAGACCCGGAGCTGGGCTCCCATGAGTCAGGTCCCTTCCGTCGTCACTTACCGGCAGCCGGGGTGTCCTCGCCGAGCAGCTTGCCGTCGGAGGTCTCGAACTGCTTCTTGAACTCCGCGATGGCCTCGGCGACGGCCTGCAGGGTGTCGTCGGACATCTTGCCGCCCTCGCGGATGGAGGTCATCAGACCCTGCTCCTTGCGGTGCAGGTAGTCCAGCAGCTCCTTCTCGAAGCGGCGGATGTCGGCGACGGGGACGTCGTCCATCTTGCCGGTGGTGCCGGCCCAGACGGAGACGACCTGGTCCTCGGTGGCCATCGGCTGGTACTGCGGCTGCTTCAGCAGCTCGACCATGCGCTGACCGCGCTCCAGCTGCGCCTTGGACGCGGCGTCCAGGTCCGAACCGAAGGCGGCGAACGCCTCCAGCTCACGGAACTGGGCGAGGTCCACACGCAGACGGCCGGAGACCTGCTTCATCGCCTTGTGCTGCGCGGAACCACCGACTCGGGAGACGGAGATACCGACGTTCAGCGCGGGGCGCTGACCGGCGTTGAACAGGTCCGACTCCAGGAAGCACTGGCCGTCGGTGATGGAGATGACGTTGGTCGGGATGAACGCCGAGACGTCGTTGGCCTTGGTCTCGACGATCGGCAGACCGGTCATCGAGCCGGCACCCATCTCGTCGGAGAGCTTCGCGCAGCGCTCCAGCAGACGGGAGTGCAGGTAGAAGACGTCACCCGGGTAGGCCTCACGGCCCGGCGGGCGGCGCAGCAGCAGCGACACGGCGCGGTAGGCGTCGGCCTGCTTCGACAGGTCGTCGAAGATGATCAGGACGTGCTTGCCCTGGTACATCCAGTGCTGACCGATGGCCGAACCGGTGTACGGCGCCAGGTACTTGAAGCCGGCCGGGTCGGACGCCGGGGCGGCGACGATGGTCGTGTACTCCAGCGCGCCGGCCTCCTCCAGAGCGCCGCGCACACCGGCGATCGTGGAGCCCTTCTGGCCGATGGCGACGTAGATGCAGCGGACCTGCTTCTTCGGGTCGCCCGAGCGCCAGTTGTCGCGCTGGTTGATGATCGTGTCGACGGCCAGGGCGGTCTTGCCGGTCTGGCGGTCACCGATGATCAGCTGACGCTGACCACGGCCGACGGGGGTCATCGCGTCGACGGCCTTGTAGCCCGTCTCCATCGGCTCGTGCACCGACTTGCGGACCATGACGCCCGGGGCCTGCAGCTCCAGGGCGCGACGGTCCTCGGTCTCGATCTCGCCGAGACCGTCGATCGGGTTGCCGAGGGGGTCCACCACGCGGCCGAGGTAGCCCTCGCCCACCGCAACGGAGAGAACCTCACCGGTACGGGAGACCGGCTGGCCCTCCTCGACGCCGCTGAACTCGCCGAGGACGATGGCACCGATCTCGCGCTCCTCGAGGTTGAGGGCGAGGCCGAGGGTGCCGTCCTCGAACTTCAGCAGCTCGTTGGCCATGGTCGAGGGCAGGCCCTCGACCTTCGCGATGCCGTCACCGGCGAAGGTGACCGTACCGACCTCCTCGCGCGAGGCCGCGTCCGGCTTGTACGCCTGGACGAAGTTCTCCAGCGCGTCCCGGATCTCCTCCGGCCGGATCGTGAGCTCCGCCATCTGGGTTCCCTGCTCTCCTTGTTGGGCCCGAAGTTTCACTTTGGGGGTCTGGGGGCGACCCCCAGGATTCTTCTGCACGGCCCAACCAGGGCCGTCGTAAGTACGTACTGCCTATTGAGTTGCTGCTCAGCCGGCGAGCCGGCGGCTGGCGTCCTCGATGCGGTCCGCGAGGGAGCCGTTGATGACCTCGTCGCCGACCTGCACCCGGATTCCGCCGAGGACCTCGGGGTCCACGTCCAGGTTGAGGTGCATCGTGCGGCCGTAGAGCTTCGCGAGGGCGGCGCCCAGGCGCTGCTTCTGCGGGTCGCTCAACGGCACCGCCGAGGTGACGATCGCCACCATGCGGTCCCGGCGTTCGGCGGCCAGCTTGGACAGGGACTCGAGTCCCGCCTCCAGGCTACGTCCCCGCGGCGCGGTCACAAGGCGCGTGACCAGACGCTCGGTGGCCGACTGGGCCCGGCCGCCGAGGAGGCTGCGCAGCAGCTCGCCCTTGGCCGAGGTGGTGGCCTTGCGGTCGGTCAGCGCGGCCCGCAGCTCGGTGCTGCCGGAGACGATCCGGCCGAACCGGAACAGCTCGTCCTCGACGTCGTCGAGCTTGCCGGCCTGCTGGGCGGCCGTGAGGTCGGCGGTGTCGGCCAGCTCCTCCAGGGCGTCCACCAGGTCGCGGGACTGCGACCAGCGGGAGCGCACCATACCGGCCACCAGGTCGGCGGCGGGGCCGCTGACCTGGGTGCCGAGCAGACGCTGGGCCAGCTCGGCCTTCGCCTCCGCGGCCTGCGCCGGGTCGGTGAGGACCCGACGCAGCGACACCTCACGGTCGAGCAGCGCGGTGACGGCGGCCAGCTCGTCGGCGAGCGAAGCCGCGTTCACGGACGTCGAGTCCGTCAGCGCGTCGAGACGCTCACGTGCGGCTGCCAGGGCCTCGCGGCTCGCTCCGTTCATCGCCCGGCCTCGGCCTTCTCCTCGAGCTCGTCGAGGAACCGGTCGATCACGCGGCTCTGGCGGGCGTGGTCCTCGAGGGACTCCCCGACGAGCTTGCCGGCCAGGTCGGTGGCGAGCTTGCCGACGTCCTGGCGCAGCGCGGAAGCGGCGGCCTTGCGGTCGGCCTCGATCTGGGCGTGGCCGGCGGCGACGATCTCCTCGCGCTGACGCTGGCCCTCGGCCCGCATCTCGGCGATGAGCGTGGCACCCTGCTCCTGCGCCTCCTGGCGCAGGCGCGCGGCCTCGTGCCGGGCCTCGGCGAGCTGTGCCTTGTACTGCTCAAGGACGCTCTGGGCCTCGACCTTCATGGTCTCGGCCTCTTCGATACCGCCTTCGATCGCCGCGCGGCGCTCCTCCAGAACCTTGTTGATGTTCGGAAGCAGCTTCTTCCAGAAGAAGAAGAACACGATGGCGAAGGCGATGGTGCCGATGAGCAGCTCGGGGCCCGGAGGAATAAGCGGGTTCTGCTTCTCCTCGGCCGCCAGCTGCACCAGGTTGGCGATCACATCAGTGCCTTTCGTCGAAACGTGTCGGTGAGCAGGTAATTACTGACCGAACACGAACGGCATAACGATGCCGATGAGGGCGAGCGCCTCACAGAAGGCGAAGCCCAGGATCTGGTTGGCACGGATCAGGCCGGCGGCCTCGGGCTGACGGGCCAGAGCCTGGGTGCCGTTGCCGAAGATGATGCCGACGCCGACGCCGGGGCCGATGGCGGAGAGGCCGTAGCCGATGGAGCCGAGCGAACCGGAGACAGCGGCGAGGGTCTCAGTGGCAGCCATGCTGTTTCTTCCTTCTCTTTCACGGACCGGCGGGGGTTGGCCACCGGACGTTCTTGGGATTTGCGGGGCGGGCGGGGCTCAGTGGTGCTCGGCCAGAGCGCCCTGGATGTACGTGCAGGCAAGGAGTACGAAGACGTACGCCTGGACGGCCTGCACGAAGAGTTCGAAGCCGATCATCACGACGGTCATGACGAAGGAGACACCGGCCGCCGGGATCATCCAGCTGTTCAGCAAGTACCAGGAGGCGACGGTGAACATGACCAGCATCAGGTGGCCGGCGAACATGTTCGCGAACAGTCGCACGGCGTGCGTGAACGGCCGGACGAGCAGGTTCGAGAAGAACTCGATGACCATGACGAGCGGCAGCACCGGACCGAGCGACTTGTCGTAGCCGGTGATGTTCTTGAAGAACCCGACGAAGCCGTGCCGCTTGAAGGTCAGTGAGACCCAGGTCACGTAGACGATCGCGGCGAGGACCGCCGGGAAGGCGATGACCGACGAGACCGGGAACTGCGCGAGCGGGATCACGGACCAGATGTTCATGATCCAGATGAAGAAGAAGAGCGAGACCATCAGGGGGACGTACTTCTCGCCCTCCTTCTTTCCGAGGGTCTCGTAGACGATGCCGCGGCGGACGAAGTCGTAACCGGCTTCACCGACCATCTGCAGCTTGCCCGGCACGACCTTGGCCTTGCCGAAGGCCGCGTAGAAGAAGCCGATGACGAGGACGGTGGTGATGAGGGCAAGCAGCATCACCTTGTTGAACTCGAACCCTCCAACCGTGGCAATCGGCTTGAAGAGGAACGAGTGCAGGCCCGGTGCCGGAAAACCACACCCGTCGGACATGATCCGACAGCTCCAGTCAAAGGCGAGCTGGGTCTGGTCAGCACTCACCGCGGGCTCCTTCGGCGTGACGCATAGGTACGGCAACCTCGTTGTGTCGGCGCGGCGCGCAGCCGCGGTTCGGCACGGGACTGGTGTTACGGATGTGAGGGCGGCTGGGGGGCATCGAGCCTCGCGTTCGAGCAGGCGTCAGCTCAGATGCCCGCGCCCGCGATGCCGCAGTTGGCACCGGACGATAGCAGGAGTTCCTACTGCCCTTTATCGCGCCCCTACTCGTCACGACGACGACCCGGTCTTCTCGGCCTTCTCGCTCTTCTCGGAGTCCGGGTCGATGTAGAAGATCTTGGCCTTCATATGCGCACGAGCCTGCGCGGCCATCCACACGACGGTCGCGATGACGAGCCCGAGGGCGAACGTCTTCGCGTTGAAGAGAGAGGTGTCCTTGAAGAGGGCGACGAAGATCAGGAGAAGCAGGAGTTGGGCGACATAGAGCATGAGCCCCATGGCCTGGAACAACTGCGGGAGCGTTTTTGCCGTCCACTGGAGAACGAACAGGCCGATTCCCATGAAGAGGATGGCCAGCACCGTGCCGACGGCCGCTCCGATCGCTCCCTTGCCTCCGGCCACCGCGCCACTGACGGCGACCACGACCACACCGGCAGCCGCTGTGGGCACAGCGCACTGCAAGAGGTTCCGGGCGTCATTGGACGGCATGGCGGCAACTCCGCTTTCGCAGGGGGCAGGGGTGTCGTCATGGACGAGCGTAGTCCCGGGCTGAGTGGAGACCTCACACCAATGGACCGTCGCACTACGGTCCTTCGGCTCTATCCGGGGGGTTCTCGTGAACCGTATCACAAACTATTTGATGCAGTCTTTACCTGAAGGTGTGCACACAGTCACACACGAGAGTGAACCTGCGCGTCTGAGCGAGAACAGTGCCGAGATGTCTGGTATTGGGCGCTTCGCACCCCCATCACCACCCCACGACTTGGCAATGCTCTAGTCAGATTCTTACCTTGTCCCCGCCTTGCGCCGGTCGGCCAGTTGAGAACGGGGTCCGAGGGCGGTCGCCCCGTTGACGCCGGAGACCCCGGAGACCACGGGCGTGCGGCTCTCGGTGCCGGCCGGGCCGGTCCGGTCCGCCGCCGACGCCGGCGTCGAGGCTTCGGGTGAGAGGGCTGCGACCGAGCCCCGCCGCCGGTAGCGCGGCGGCACGAACCGCTCCATCCAGCGCGGGGCACGGGGCGTGAAGCGCGGCAGCAGAAGCAGGATCAGACCGATCGCGCTCAGGGCCACCACACCGAGCACGATCCACATGGACGCCGAGTTGACCGAGTAGGCGAGAGCGCCGAAGGCGATCAGCGCCGACCAGAAGTACATGATCAGCACCGCGCGGCTGTGCGAGTGGCCGATCTCCAGCAGCCGGTGGTGCAGGTGGCCGCGGTCGGCGGCGAACGGGGACTGGCCACGCCAGGTGCGCCGCACGATCGCCAGGATCAGGTCGGCGGCCGGCACCGCGATGATCGTCAGCGGCAGCAGCAGCGGGATGTAGACGGGGACCGTCTGGTGCACGGCCTCCTTCTCCGAACCCACGTACAGGTTGAGCGCGTCCGGGTCGACCTGCCCGGTGATGGAGATCGCGCCGGCGGCCAGCACCAGGCCGATCAGCATCGAGCCCGAGTCGCCCATGAAGATCCGCGCCGGGTGCATGTTGTGCGGCAGGAAGCCCAGGCACATGCCCATCAGGATCGCCGAGAACAGCGTGGCGGGGGCGGCGGCCTCGATGCCGTACGAGTACCAGATGCGGTAGGCGTACAGGAAGAACGCCGTGGCCGCGATGCAGACCATGCCGGCCGCGAGGCCGTCCAGGCCGTCGACGAAGTTGACCGCGTTGATGGTGATGACGACCAGGGCGACCGTGAGCAGGGTGCCCTGCCACTGGGTGAGCGCGACCGAGCCGACACCCGGGATCGGCAGCCACAGGATCGTCAGACCCTGCACGACCATCACGCCCGCGGCGATCATCTGGCCGCCCAGCTTGATCAGGGCGTCGATCTCGAACTTGTCGTCCAGTACACCGATCAGCCAGATCAGGGCGGCCCCGGACAGCAGCGCCCGGGGTTCGTTCGACGTCTCGAAGACCTGGTTGAGGTTGGTCAGGTGGTCGGCGACCAGCAGGCCCGCGCACAGGCCGAAGAACATCGCGATACCGCCGAGGCGCGGAGTGGGCTCCCGGTGCACGTCACGTGCCCGGATCTCCGGCATCGCTCCGGCCACGATCGCGAACTTCCGTACCGGCCCTGTCAGCAGATACGTCACCGCGGCCGTGATGCAGAGCGTCAGGAGGTATTCACGCACGGGCTTCCCCACAGGTCTCGCTGGCCATCTCAGCCCCACACCCTAGCGAGGCGCGCATATGGGTGGGGACTTCCGGGTAGCGACGATGGTTGCACGAGTGGCTGTGCACCCTGATGCGCTTACCCCGGCTCACGCCGGATACGGCGGAAATCCACCGGCCAGCTCCCGCACTTCTTCACGCGCTCTTGAGGGATCCGTCACGCCCCGCAGCACCCCGGCGAACAGTCCGGCGATCCGGACCATCTCCGCCTCGCCCATGCCCTGCGTGGTGATCGCGGCCGTGCCGAGCCTGAGCCCCCGGGCGTCACCGTGGGGCAGCGCACAACAGTCCATGACCAGGCCCGCCGCGGCCAGACGGCCCCGGGCGGTGCGTCCGTCGACGCCGAGCGGGGCCGGGTCGGCGGTGATCAGGTGCGTGTCCGTGCCGCCGGTGGTGACGACCAGGCCCTCCGCCGCCAGCCGGGACGCCAGGACCCGCGCGTTCGCCACCACCTGATGGGCGTACGCGGCGAACTGCGGTGTTGCCGCCTCCCCGAACGCGACCGCCTTCGCGGCGATGGTGTGCATCTGCGCACCGCCCTGTGTGAAAGGGAACACGGCCCGGTCGACCCGCTCGGCCAGCTCCGCGCGGCACAGCAGCACACCACCGCGCGGCCCCCGCAGCACCTTGTGGGTGGTCCCGCAGACGATGTCCGCGTACGGCACCGGGTTCGGGGCCGCTCCCCCGGCGACCAGCCCGAGGGGGTGCGCGGCGTCCGCGATGAGGTACGCGCCCACCTCGTCGGCGACCTCGCGGAAGAACGCGTAGTCGAGATGGCGGGGATAGGAGATCGAGCCGCACACGATCGCCTTGGGCCGGCGGGTGCGGGCCAGGGTGCGCACCTGCTCGTGGTCGATGAACCCGGACTCGGCCTCGACGCCGTATCCGACGAAGTCGAACCAGCGGCCCGAGAAGTTCGCGGGCGAACCGTGCGTGAGGTGGCCGCCGTAGGGCAGGCCGAGCGCGAGGACGGTGTCGCCGGGGCGGAGCAGGGCGGCGTAGGCGGCGAGCACCGCCGATGAACCCGAGTGCGCCTGGACGTTGGCGTGGTCGGCGCCGAACAGCGCCCTGGCCCGCTCGACGGCGACGCGTTCGGCGACGTCGACGACCTCGCAGCCGCCGTGGTGCCGCGCGCCCGGGTAGCCCTCGGCGTACTTGTTCGCGAGCGGCGACCCGAGGGCGGCCAGCACGGCCGGGGAGCTGAAGTTCTCGGCGGCGATCAGCTGGAGCGTGGTCGACTGCCGCTCCCGCTCGCCGAGCAGGATGTCGGCGAGCTCGGGGTCCTGGCGGCGCAGGACGTCGGCCTGGATGGCAGGGGTGAGCGTCATGGTGGGCTCCGGGCGACGCATGGTCTGGGCGGTTCGCCTCCGGGCGCCTGAGTCCGTCGGCTCACTCGCCGTGGTGACGTAGGACCAATGTAGGCCCGGGCCCTGCGGAGCGCTCGGCTGTTACGTCTTTGCGGGGACGCCCGTGAGCGCCGTGACGACCGGATCGAGGGCCTGGTGTATCTCGTCCCCGATGGACCGGAAGAACGTCAGGGGGGCGCCGTAGGGGTCGTAGACCTCGTCCGCCTCGGCCGTCGGCGCCAGCAGCCACCCGCGTAGAGCGGCCGCGGCGCGGACCAGCGCACGCGCGCGGACGACCACGCCCTCCTCCAGGGACGGCAGGGTCGCCGGGTCGATGGCCTTGACCAGGCGGGTGAACTCCTTGAGCGTGAAGGTCCGCAGGCCCGCGGAGTGGCCCATGGAGATGACCTGCGCCCGGTGGTCCCTGGTCGCGGTCAGCACCAGGTCGGCGCGGATCACGTGCTCGTCGAGGAGCTCACGCCCGGTGAAGCCGGAGGCGTCCGCGCCGAAGTCGGCCAGGACGGTCTCCGCGTGGGACTCCATGGGCGCGCCCTCGTGGCCCCAGGTGCCCGCGCTCTCCACGATCAGCCCGCCGCCCAGGATGCCGAGCCGCTCCCGCACCGCATGGCGGGTCAGCCGCTCGGTGATGGGCGAGCGGCACACGTTGCCGGTGCTGACGTGGAGGATCCGGAAGCTGTCACGCGGAAGCCCCACGAACGTCGTCGTGATCTCCGCCGCGCTTTCCCCGTTGCCTATGCCACGCCCCGATCCAGGGGCCGTCAATTCGCCACCTCGAGGTCGGGTACGACCTTTCGCAGCTCGTCCGCCGAGAGGGCGCCCGCACGCAGCAGCAGCGGCACCTCACGGGTCACGTCGACGATCGACGAGGGCACGATGCCGGGGGTCGGGCCGCCGTCGAGGTAGACGGAGACGGAGTCGCCGAGCATCTCCTGCGCGGCGTCGCAGTTCTCCGGCGCCGGGTGGCCGGTCAGGTTGGCGGAGGAGACGGCCATGGGGCCGACCTCGGTCAGCAGTTCGATGGCGACCGGGTGCAGTGGCATGCGCACGGCGACCGTGCCGCGGGTGTCCCCGAGGTCCCACTGCAGGGACGGCTGGTGCCGCGCGACGAGCGTCAGCGCGCCCGGCCAGAAGGCGTCGACCAGCTCCCAGGCCAGCTCGGAGAAGTCCGTGACGAGGCCGTGCAGCGTGTTCGGGGACCCGATGAGCACGGGGGTGGGCATGTTGCGGCCCCGGCCCTTCGCGTCGAGCAGGTCGGCGACCGCCTCCGAGGAGAACGCGTCGGCGCCGATGCCGTACACCGTGTCCGTCGGCAGCACCACGAGCTCGCCACGGCGGACGGCGGACGCTGCCTCGCGCAGACCGGTCACACGGTCGGTGGCGTCGTTGGTGTCGTATCGCCGTGCCATCTTTAGCTGGCCTCCTCGTACACGTACTGCTGGGATGAAGTCCACGAAGTCCAAGAGGTCCGCGAAGACCGCGGAGTGCCCGGTGTGCTCACGGCAGCGCCTTGCGGGCCGTGGCGAAACGCGGACGATTGTTCAGGTCCGGGTGGTCGGCCGCATCGGTCCAGCCGCGGTCCTCGGCGAAGATCCACGGCACCTGGCCGCCCTGGGTGTCGGCGTGCTCGACCACGACCACGCCGCCCGGGCGCAGCAGCCGGTGCGCGGTGCGCTCCAGGCCGCGGATGAGGGCGAGGCCGTCCTCGCCGGAGAAGAGGGCCATGTCGGGGTCGTAGTCCCGCGCCTCGGGGGCGACGTACTCCCACTCGGTGAGCGGGATGTACGGCGGGTTGGTGATGACCAGGTCGACCTGACCGTCGAGGTCCGGGAAGGCGGTCAGCGCGTTGCCCTGCCGCAGGTCGACCCTGGACCCCTCGACGTTCTTGCGCGTCCACTTGAGGGCGTCCTCGGACAGCTCCACGGCGTGCACGCGCGAGCGCGGCACCTCCTGGGCGAGAGCGAGCGCGATGGCGCCGGAGCCGGTGCACAGGTCGACGATGCACGGTTCGACGACGTCCATGGCCCGTACGGCGTCTATGGCCCAGCCGACCACGGACTCCGTCTCGGGCCGCGGCACGAACACCCCGGGGCCGACCTGGAGTTCCAGGTAGCGGAAGTAGGCGCGCCCGGTGATGTGCTGGAGCGGTTCGCGGGCCTCGCGGCGGGCGATGACCTCCCAGTAGCGGGCGTCGAAGTCGGAGTCCTTGACGGAGTGCAGCTCGCCGCGCTTGACGCCGTGCACGAAGGCGGCGAGTTCCTCCGCGTCGGTACGCGGCGAGGGCACGCCGGCGTCGGCGAGCCGCTGGGTGGCCTGGGCCACCTCCGCGAGCAGCACGCTGCGGGGGCTTGGGGGTCGCCCCCCAAATGACTGCTGCACGCAAGTCCTCCGTATTACTCGTACGTGATCACGCGTACGTGCTCGTGCCTGCCTTACGCGGCCGCCAGCTTCGCCGCGGAGTCCGCGTCGACGCAGGCCTGGATCACCGCGTCGAGGTCGCCGTCCAGGACCTGGTCCAGGTTGTACGCCTTGAAGCCGACGCGGTGGTCCGAGAGGCGGTTCTCCGGGAAGTTGTAGGTGCGGATCTTCTCGGAGCGGTCGACCGTGCGGACCTGGCTGCGGCGGGCGTCGGCGGCCTCCCGCTCCGCCTCCTCCTGCGCCGCTGCGAGCAGCCTGGAGCGCAGGATACGCAGTGCCTGCTCCTTGTTCTGCAGCTGGCTCTTCTCGTTCTGGCAGGAGGCGACGACGCCGGTCGGAAGGTGCGTGATGCGCACGGCGGAGTCGGTGGTGTTGACGGACTGCCCGCCGGGCCCGGAGGAGCGGTAGACGTCGATGCGGAGGTCGTTCGGGTTGATCTCGACGTCGACCTCCTCGGCCTCGGGCGTGACGAGCACACCGGCCGCGGAGGTGTGGATGCGCCCCTGGGACTCCGTCGCGGGAACGCGCTGCACGCGGTGCACACCGCCCTCGTACTTCAGGCGCGCCCAGACACCCTGGCCGGGCTCGGTCGCGCCCTGGCCACCCTTGGTCTTCACGGCGACCTGGACGTCCTTGTAGCCGCCCAGCTCGGACTCGGTGGCGTCGATGATCTCGGTCTTCCAGCCGACGCGCTCGGCGTAGCGCAGGTACATGCGCAGCAGGTCGCCGGCGAACAGGGCCGACTCGTCGCCGCCCGCGCCCGCCTTGATCTCGAGGATGACGTCCTTGTCGTCGCTGGGGTCGCGCGGGACGAGCAGCAGGCGCAGCTTCTCCGTGAGCTCCTCGCGCGTCCGCTCCAGGTCCTTGACCTCGGCCGCGAAGTCGGGGTCGTCGGCGGCCAGTTCGCGCGCGGTCTCGATGTCGTCGCCCGTCTGCGTCCAGGAGCGGTACGTGGCGACGATGGGGGTGAGCTCGGCGTACCGCTTGTTCAGCTTGCGCGCGTTGGCCTGGTCGGCGTGGACCGACGGGTCGGCGAGCTTCTTCTCCAGGTCGGCGTGCTCGGCGACGAGTTCCTCGACGGCCTCGAACATCTTGGGCTCCTGTGTACGGACGGGGTGAAGGGCGGGCGACCAAAAACGCCGGTCCCGGAGCACCCGGCGAGGGGGCGCTTCCGTGGACCGGCGCTAGGGCCTGCCCGGCGGATCAGGTCGGAGGAAATCCGCCGTACCCGTCAGTGCCGGTGAGCGGGGCCTGGTGCGTGCAGCTGCAAGGCGGAGGAAAGAGTCGACGCGGAGCGTCGGCGACTGACGACAACGCCGCAGATGTGCGCGCCAGGCCCCGCGTCTCCGACAGGATCCGCCGGGCAGGCCCTAGGGAGCTCGCTACTTCTTGGAGCCGGCGGCCTTGCCGAAGCGGGCCTCGAAGCGGGCCACGCGGCCACCGGTGTCGAGGATCTTCTGCTTGCCCGTGTAGAACGGGTGGCACTCGGAGCAGACATCGGCGCGGATGGTGCCGGACTCGATGGTGCTGCGGGTGGTGAACGACGCGCCACAGGTGCAGCTGACCTGCGTCTCGACGTACTCGGGGTGGATGTCGCGCTTCAAGGTGTCTCCTAGTTTCGGGAGGGCGCCGGGTCGCCGCCGCGGGGTGCGGGAGCGTGAACCGGGGCCGACGTACCAGTCTGCCAGGACTGGGGCCTACTCCCAAAACCGGGGGTTGTCGTTGTTTGTTCCCCGCGGGCCGGTGGGGGCCTGTCGCGCAGTTTCCCCGCGCCCCTACGGGGCGCTGACGACGCCCTTGGCCTCGCCGGAGGCGCTGCCCTTCGTCGCACTCTTGGGGATCGGCTTGTCCTGCTCCAGGGCCTTCCAGATCTCGTCGGCCTTCTTCTTCTGGAGGAGGACGCGGTTGGGGTCGGCCGGGTCGTAGGCCACCGGCATCGTGACCATGTGCATCTGGGACGGGCTGATGCCCTTGAGGCCGTTCGCGAAGGACGCGAGCTTGTTGACCGAGCCCAGGTCGGAGTCGGCCGTCACCGTCTTGGTCGCGGTCTCCGCGAGGTCCAGCAGCTTCTTCGGGTTCGAGAAGACGCCGACGTCCTTGATCTGGTTGACCAGGGCCTTGATGAAGGCCTGCTGGAGCTGGATGCGGCCCAGGTCGGAGCCGTCGCCGACGCCGTGCCTCGTACGCACCAGCCCGAGGGCCTGCTTTCCGTCGAGCGTGTGGGTGCCCGCCTTCAGCTTCAGATGGCTGTCGGGGTCGTCGATGCTCTTGGTCGTGGTGATCTCGACGCCGCCGAGGTCGTCGATGAGCTTCTGGAAGCCGGCGAAGTCGACCTCCAGGTAGTGGTCCATGCGCAGGTCGGTGATCGACTCGACGGTCTTCACGGCGCAGGCGGCCCCGCCGGTGGAGTACGCGGAGTTGAACATCACGCTCCGGGCCGCGGGGTGGTCGTTGCCCTGGGTGTCCGTGCAGGACGGGCGGTCGATCAGGGTGTCGCGCGGGATGGAGACGACGCTGGCCTTCTTGTGACCCTTGTAGATGTGCACGATCATCGCCGTGTCGGAGCGGGCGCTGCCGTCGTCGGTGCCGCCGCCGAGCTTCTTGTTGCCTCCGGCGCGGGTGTCGGAGCCGAGGACGAGGATGTTCTCGGAGCCGTTGTCGGCCTTTTCGGGCCGGTCCGTGCCGAGAGCCTGGTCGATGTCGACGCTCTTGAGGTTGCCGTTGAGCTTGAAGTACAGGTAACCGGCTCCGGCACCACCCAGCACGACGATGCCTGCGGTGGTCCAGGCCGTGATCATCAAGCCCTTGCGGCGTCTCGGGGGCTTGCGTCGCCGGCCCTTGCCACGATGACGCGCTCCGTTGATGCCGTTACTTCCCGGTATGCCCGGGTCCGGCGTGCTCTCGGCAGACATGTACTCCTCAGCTCTTCTACGGTCGCTTACCCCCTGCGGGTCAGTGCCAGGCGTGGCCGGAAAAGAACCTTCCTCGCACTATCGTCGCTCCGCCTGGTCAGACGGAGAAACTCGGGAAAGGGTTGCACAACGGACTGTGCCCACCGCGTAGGACGGTGGGCACAGTGCGTGTTCGGCACAGCGGGACGTACCCCGCTCACCTGCGATGTCAGCCGAAGATGTCGTACTGCTTGAAATCGGTGCCGACGGACTTGCGTGTGGCGAAGATCTCGCTGGTCCCCTTGCCGGTGCCGGCGTACAGGTAGAGCGTGCCGCCGGGGGTGCGGGCCAGGAAGTCGGCCTTGCCGTCGCCGGTGACGTCACCGGGCGCGTCGAAGGCGTTGTAGCCGTCCCACGTGCGCACCTTCACCCGGGCCGAGAAGGCGCCCGAGCCGGCCTTGCCGGTGCCCTTGTAGAGGTAGAGGTAGCTGCCCGACTTGCTGCGGGCGATCAGGTCGGTCTTGCCGTCCCCGTTGAAGTCGCCCTTGCCGCGCACGGAGTTGTACTGGTTCCAGCCGGAGCCGACCTTCACGCGGGCCGCGAAGGTGCCGTTGCCCTTGCCCGGGTAGATCCACATCACGCCCGCGGAGTCGACCGAGAGCAGGTCCGGCAGGTAGTCGCCGGTGACGTCACCGGGGGTGATGATCCGGGTGCGGGTCTTCCAGTTGTCGGCGATCTGCTTCGTGGACCAGGTGCCGCTGGAGATGACGTAGTGCGTCCAGAAGACGTCGCCGGTGGAGCTGACCCGGTAGACCAGGTCCTGGTAGCCGTCCCGGTCCAGGTCGGTCTGCAGGACGACGTTGACGCCGTCCCAGTCGCCCCAGGACTCGCGGGCGGCGAACGACGTGCCGTTGGAGTTCTTGGAGTAGCCGGTCTTGGTGGAGGCGTTGCGCACCCACAGGTCGGCCTTGTGGTCACCGTTGATGTTGGTGTCGTCGAGGCGCGGGTAGGCGGCTCCGACGTAGGTGCTGACCTTGCTGAAGACGCTGTAGGCGCCCTTGGCGACGCAGTCGGTCACGCCCCAGGACACGACACCGACGATCCGGTTGTTGACGACCAGGGGGCCGCCGGAGTCGCCGTTGCAGGCGGAGGTGGTGCCGGTGTCGCTGCCGGTGGCGGGCTTGCCCGCGCAGACCATGTGGCCCTTGATGAAGTCCGCGCCGTACGTGCCGGAGCACGTCGTGTCGGACTGCATGGGCAGCGTGGCCGTCTTCAGCGTCTCGGAGATGTCGTCGCTGGTGGAGCTGGTGCGGCCCCAGCCGTAGACCTTGGCGCTGGTGCCGGCCTTGTACGAGGTGGTGTCGCCGGACGTCGTCATCCGGATCGGGGTGGCCTTGACCGGGACGGGCAGGGTCAGCACCGCGATGTCGTTGTCGATGGTGTTCGCGTTGTACGACGGGTGGTTCCACTGCCGCCAGACGCCGGTGACGGTGCCGCCGTGCAGGTCGGTGCCGTCGGCCGAGGGCAGCTGGGAGGTGCCGGTGACGACGGCGCCGTTGGCGTTCCAGTTGTAGCCCTTGACGCAGTGCGCGGCGGTGAGGATCTTCGTCGGCGCGACGACGGCGCCGCCGCAGAAGAAGCCGATGTCGTCGGCGGTGCTCGAGGTGCCCCGGTCGTCGTAGTAGTGGAGCTGCGCCATCCACGGGGCCGTGCTGATGGTGGTCTCGTTGCCACCGATGATCTTGGGGTCGATGCTGCCGGCCACGGTGCCCGCGCTGAGCGAGGCCTTGCTCGTCTTGCCGGCGACGTCGTCACCGGCCATGGCGCCCGCGACGCGCTTCTCCAGCTCGGCGAGCGACGGCGAGCTGACGGCGGGCTTGACCGTCGGCCGCGGCAGCGGCGTGGCCGCGTCGGCGGACGTCGTCAGCAGCGCGCCGGCCACGGCGGCGGCGACACCGGCCGCGGCGACGGGCAGGGCTATGCGTATCCGGCGTCTGTGCCGACCGCCCCCGGGCATGGGTGTACCCACGAATGTCCCCCCTCGGGATCACAAGTTCGAAGAGAGCGTGATCCTACCCGCACACGAACAGCACAGAGGGCCGCCCCCGTGCGGGGAGCGGCCCTCTTGTGCAGTCCTTACCGAGTCGGCCTGACCGGCCGACCGACCTCAGTCGCCGTTGCCGGGCGTCGGGGTGGTCTTCTGGATCTGCATCAGGAACTCGGCGTTCGACTTGGTCTGCTTCATCTTGTCGAGCAGCAGCTCGACCGCCTGCTGCTGGTCGAGGGCGTGCAGCACCCGGCGCAGCTTCCAGACGATGGCGAGCTCGTCGGGGGCGAGCAGGATCTCTTCCTTGCGGGTGCCGGACGCGTCGACGTCCACCGCCGGGAAGATGCGCTTGTCGGCGAGCTTCCGGTCGAGCTTCAGCTCGGCGTTGCCGGTGCCCTTGAACTCCTCGAAGATCACCTCGTCCATGCGGGACCCGGTGTCCACCAGGGCGGTGGCGAGGATGGTCAGCGAGCCGCCGTCCTCGATGTTGCGGGCCGCACCGAAGAAGCGCTTCGGCGGGTACAGGGCGGTCGAGTCGACACCACCGGACAGGATGCGGCCGGAGGCCGGGGCGGCGAGGTTGTACGCACGGCCCAGACGCGTGATCGAGTCGAGCAGCACGACCACGTCGTGGCCCAGCTCCACCAGGCGCTTGGCGCGCTCGATGGCGAGCTCGGCGACCGTGGTGTGGTCCTCGGCCGGGCGGTCGAAGGTCGAGGAGATGACCTCGCCCTTCACCGACCGCTGCATGTCGGTGACCTCTTCCGGACGCTCGTCGACGAGGACGACCATCAGGTGGCACTCGGGGTTGTTGTGGGTGATCGCGTTGGCGATCGCCTGCATGATCATGGTCTTGCCGGTCTTCGGCGGGGCCACGATCAGACCACGCTGGCCCTTACCGATGGGCGAGACGAGGTCGATGATGCGGGTGGTGAGGACGCCCGGGTCCGTCTCCAGACGGAGGCGGTCCTGCGGGTACAGCGGCGTCAGCTTGTTGAACTCCGGGCGGCCGCGGCCGTGTTCGGGCGCCATGCCGTTGACGGAGTCCAGGCGCACCAGCGCGTTGAACTTCTCGCGGCGCTCGCCTTCCTTGGGCTGGCGCACGGCACCGGTGATGTGGTCGCCCTTACGCAGGCCGTTCTTGCGGACCTGGGCGAGGGAGACGTACACGTCGTTCGGGCCGGGCAGGTAGCCGGACGTGCGGATGAACGCGTAGTTGTCGAGGATGTCCAGGATGCCCGCGACCGGGATCAGGACGTCGTCCTCGTTGATCTGCGGCTCGGAGGCGATGTCGTCGCGGCCGCGACGACCACGGCGGTCGCGGTAACGGCCGCGACGCCCACGCCGGCCGCCCTCGAAGTCATCGTCGTCCTGCTGCTGTCCCCGGTCCTGACGACCGCCGCCCTGCTGGCTCTGCTGCTGGCCGCGCTGGCCGCCGCCCTGCTGGTCGTCGCCCTTGCCGCCGCGGCGGTCACGGTCCCGGCCACCGCGGTCACCACGGTCGCCCCGGTCACCACGGTCGCCCCGGTCACGGCGGTCGCGGCGACGGCCCTCGCCGCCGTCACCGGCGTCGGACTTGGCCTCGTTGTTCTGGGACTGCTGCTGCGACTGGGCCGGCGTCTCGGCCTTGGTGTCGTTCTTCGCCTCGGCGACGATGGTCTCCGCGGCGGAAGCCGGGGCTCCGGCATCGGCGGTGGCGCGGCGGCGACGGCGCTCGGGCGCCTCGTCTCCCCCACGCTCGCCCGCGCTCGCACGGGACCCGTCGCGCGAGGGGCCGCCGGCCGGCTGGCCGGGGATCTCGATCTGCTGCTGGGCCACGGCCTTGTCGGCCTTGTCCGCGGGGGCCTGGGGGGCCTCCTGCGCGTCCGCCTTCTTGTCCGCCTTCTCGGCGTTGTCTCCCGTACGGGTCCGCGAGGTGGCGCGACGCTTGGGCTTGGTCTCGGCGGGGGCGTCGGCCTTCGCCGCCGGAGCGGCGCCGCCGGACGCCTGCGCCTCCTTGATGACCTCGATCAGCTGGCTCTTGCGCATCCGCGCCGTGCCCCTGATACCCAGGCCCGAGGCGACCTGCTGCAGCTCGGCCAGCACCATGCCCTCGAGGCCGGTACCGCGGCGCCGCCGGGAGCCGGCACCGCTGGCAGGCGCGGAGGCGTCCGTGGCGGGCGCGGCAGCGGTCTCCTCGACACGTGCGCCCATCAGATCGGTGGTGTCGCTCACGAAGGGTCCTTCCCTGGAGCGGACGTCGGCCTGTCTGGCTCGGCGACCGTTTGTGCTGTCCGACTTCGGTTCGTGTGGTGTGAACCGCGCCGGGGCGGTGGTCCGCCTGATCGGCGGAGGAATCTGGTGATGGCGCTTCCTTGAGTCGTGGCACCCAGTGTCAGTGTCACGCGGCGTGGTCGCACCGGTTCCGGAGCATGCCCTGCGACCCGCTCAGTGTCCTCGTACGGCGTACGGTCCGACGTACGGAACACGGTGCGGCTTGGGGGGCTCCCGGAAGAATGTCTGTCCCGGACGGGGACACGAGGCACCTCGCCGTGGTGGGGTCGGGTGCAGACTTGAGGTTAACACTACCGGATCCAACAAACATTCCCCCTCTCGAAATCCGGTAACCGAGGCATTTCAGATGTCACCGGAGGCCGCCAGCGGCAGCACGCTCGCGCCCTGCTGATCGAGGCGCAGCCGGTTCGCGGCCCACTCCGCGCCCGCCAGGGCCTCGACCTTGTCGGCGGTCTCCGCGTCGGCGAGCGCCATGACCGTGGGTCCGGCGCCGGAGATGACCGCGGGGATGCCGTCGCCCCGCAGCCGCTCCACCAGTGCCGCGCTCTCGGGCATGGCGGGGGCGCGGTACTCCTGGTGCAGGCGGTCCTCGGTGGCCGGCAGAAGCAGTTCGGGACGGCGCGTCAGGGCCTCGACGAGCAGGGCCGCCCGGCCCGCGTTGGCGGCAGCGTCGACGTGCGGGACGGTGCGCGGGAGCAGGCCGCGCGCCGTCTCCGTGAGTACCGGCTTTCCGGGGACGAAAACCACCGGAACGATGGAATCCGCGGGATCCATCCTGATCGCGCGCGCCGCGCCGCCCTCCATCCAGGACAGCGTGAAGCCGCCCAGCAGACACGCCGCGACGTTGTCGGGGTGGCCCTCGATCTCGGTGGCGAGTTCCAGCAGCGCGGTGTCGTCGAGCTTGGCGTCGGCCCCTATGGTCACGGCGCGGGCGGCGACGATGCCCGCGCAGATGGCCGCCGAGGAGGAGCCCAGGCCCCGGCCGTGCGGAATGCGGTTGGCGCAGACGATCTCCAGACCGCGCGGCTGTCCGCCGAGCAGGTCGAAGGCGGTGCGCAGGGAACGCACGAGCAGGTGCTTCTCGTCGCGCGGGAGCGTCTCGCTTCCCTCACCCGCGATGTCGATGTGCAGCCCGGAGTCGGCCACCCGGACGACCACGTCGTCGTACAAGCCCAGCGCGAGGCCGAGGGCGTCGAAGCCCGGGCCGAGATTGGCGCTGGTGGCGGGGACGCGCACCCGGACGGCGGCGGCGCGGAACGCTGGACCGGCCATCGCTCGATGACTCTCCTTGAGCTGCGGTGATCGTCGAATGACGTTCAGTTGACATTCGATGGCGTACGAGAACCCTGGGGGCCGCTGCCGACCGTGATGGCCGGCCGCTGCCCGGCCGCGGAGACGGCGCGGCGCCGTGCTCATGCGGAGGCATATGCGGCGGGCGGGTTCGGTACAGCCTATCGAAGGAAGGTTCTGTGGCGACATAGGGCGCACAGGAGGCGCACGATGCGTGTCGTAAGCCCCCTATGCACCCCCCGTGGGGAACTCCCCCGGGCAAGCGCCGTCTTACGCCGGACCGTGTCGGGCGGTGCACCGGCGCTCGGTGCGACGCCGCAGGTCAGGCCAGGCCGAGGCGCTCCGCCGCGGCCGCCGAGTCGACGGGTACGGTGACCGGCTGAGGGGCACCGGCGACGGCCCAGTCGGGGTCCTTCAGCCCGTTGCCGGTGACGGTGCACACGATCCGCTGACCCGGGTCGACCTTGCCCTGCTCGGCGGCCTTCAGCAGACCGGCGACGGACGCGGCGGACGCCGGCTCGACGAAGACGCCCTCCTGCGAGGCCAACAGCCGGTAGGCGCGCAGGATCTCACGGTCCGTCACCTCGTCGATGGAGCCGCCCGACTCGTCCCGCGCGGCAAGCGCGTACTGCCAGGACGCCGGGTTGCCGATGCGGATGGCCGTGGCGATGGTCGAGGGGTCCTTGACGACCTCACCGCGCACGATCGGGGCGCTGCCGGAGGCCTGGAAGCCCCACATCCGCGGGGTCCGGGTCGCCACCTTGTCGGCGGCGTACTCCGTGTAGCCCTTCCAATAGGCCGTGATGTTGCCCGCGTTGCCGACGGGCAGGACGTGGATGTCGGGCGCGTCGCCGAGCATGTCCACGATCTCGAAGGCGGCCGTCTTCTGACCCTCGATACGCACCGGGTTGACCGAATTGACCAGCGCCACGGGGTAGTTGTCACTCAGGCCGCGCGCGAGCGTGAGGCAGTCGTCGAAGTTGCCGTCGACCTGGAGGATCTTCGCGCCGTGCACGAGGGCCTGGCCCATTTTGCCCAGCGCGATCTTGCCCTGCGGGACGAGCACGGCGCAGACCATCCCGGCCCGCACGGCGTACGCGGCGGCGGAGGCCGACGTGTTGCCCGTGGAGGCGCAGATGACGGCCTTCGCGCCCTCCTCCTTGGCCCGGGTGATGGCCATGGTCATGCCACGGTCCTTGAAGGACCCGGTCGGGTTCGCGCCCTCGACCTTGAGGTGGACCTCGCAGCCCGTGCGCTCGGAGAGCACCTGCGCGGGCACGAGGGGCGTGCCGCCCTCGCGGAGCGTCACGACCGGTGTGCTGTCGGATACCGGCAGCCGGTCCCGGTACTCCTCGATGATTCCGCGCCACTGGTGGGTCATTGCTGGTTACTCTCCTTCAACCCGCATGATGCTGGCGACACCACGCACGGTGTCGAGCTTGCGCAACGCCTCGACGGTCCCGGTGAGGGCGGCGTCGGACGCACGGTGCGTGACGACGACGAGGGAGGCCTCGCCGTCCTTCCCCGACTGGCGAACCGTATCGATCGAGACTCCGTGCTCGGCGAAGACGGTCGCGACCTGGGCGAGAACACCCGGTTTGTCAGCTACGTCGAGGCTGATGTGGTACCGCGTGACGACGTCACCCATCGGTGACACCGGCAGCGCGGCATAGGCGGACTCGCCCGGTCCGGTCGCGCCGCCGATCCGGTTGCGGCAGACGGCGACGAGGTCGCCGAGCACGGCGGAGGCGGTCGGGGAACCGCCCGCTCCGGGGCCGTAGAACATGAGCTGCCCGGCGGCGTCGGACTCGACGAACACGGCGTTGTAGGCGCCGCGGACGGAGGCCAGCGGGTGGCTCAGGGGGATCATGGCCGGGTGCACGCGCGCGGTGACGGACGCCCCGTCGCCGGCCCGCTCGCAGATGGCGAGCAGCTTGATGGTGCAGCCCATCTGCTTCGCGGAGGCGAAATCGGCCGCGGTCACCTCGGTCATGCCCTCGCGGTAGACGTCGTCGAGACGCACCCGGGTGTGGAAGGCGATGCCGGCGAGGATCGCGGCCTTGGCGGCGGCGTCGAAGCCCTCGACGTCGGCGGTCGGGTCCGCCTCCGCGTACCCCAGGGCGGTGGCCTCGTCGAGGGCCTCCTGGTAGCCGGCGCCGGTGGAGTCCATCTTGTCGAGGATGAAGTTCGTCGTGCCGTTGACGATGCCCATCACCCGGTTGATCTTGTCGCCGGCGAGGGACTCGCGCAGCGGCCGGACCAGCGGAATGGCGCCGGCGACGGCGGCCTCGTAGTAGAGGTCCTTGCCGTGCTGCTCGGCGGCCGCGTGCAGGGCCGCGCCGTCCTGGGCGAGCAGCGCCTTGTTGGCGGAGACGACGGACGCGCCGTGCTCGAAGGCGGTGGTGATGAGGGTCCGGGCGGGCTCGATGCCGCCGATGACCTCGACCACCACGTCGATGTCGCCGCGTTTGACCAGGGCGGTGGCGTCGGTGGTGACGAGCTCGGGGGCGATGCCCTCGCGCACCCGGTCGGGTCGCCGTACGGCCACGCCCGCGAGCTCCACCGGGGCCCCGATGCGGGCCGTGAGGTCGTCGGCGTGCGTCGTCATGATGCGCGCCACCTCTGAGCCGACCACTCCACAGCCCAGTAGCGCCACCTTCAGCGGACGCGTACGCATCATCCGACCTCGTTTCCTCTTTACCGTCTACGGTGGAACCAGTCTCACTCACCGGACGGGAGTTTCTGCCCCCGGTCCGGATCGTGAGATGTCTATTTCATTTTCGCGGAGGCGAAAGACAGGAGATCTTCCCGCCGCCCGCTCGCTTCGGCTTTCGGCCTTTGCCAGTCAGACGACTGCCGTTCAGCCGACGTCGAGACGCAGCAGGTCCTCCTCCGTCTCGCGGCGGACGATCACCCGGGCCTCACCGTCCTGAACGGTGACGACCGGCGGCCTCAGCACATGGTTGTAGTTGCTGGCCATGGAACGGCAGTAGGCACCCGTCGCCGGTACGGCGATGAGGTCACCCGGTGCCAGATCGGACGGCAGGAACGCGTCCCTGACCACGATGTCCCCGCTCTCGCAGTGCTTGCCGACGACGCGGGCGAGCATCGGCTCGGCGTCGGAGGTGCGGGAGACCAGCGCGACGGTGTACTCGGCGTCGTACAGCGCCGTGCGGATGTTGTCCGACATGCCGCCGTCGACGGAGACGTAGGTCCGCAGTCCGTCGAGGGGCTTGACGGTGCCGACCTCGTAGAGCGTGAGTGCGGTCGGGCCGACGATGGCGCGCCCCGGTTCGACGGAGATCCGCGGCGTGCGCAGCTTCGCGGCCTCACACTCCCTGGTGACGATCTCGGTGAGCGCCTTGGCGATCTCGTGCGGCTCGCGCGGGTCGTCGTCACTCGTGTACGCGATGCCCAGCCCGCCGCCGAGGTCGATCTCGGGCAGCTCGACGCCGTGCTCGTCGCGGATGTCCTTCAGCAGCCCGACCACCCGGTGCGCGGCGACCTCGAACCCGGACATGTCGAAGATCTGCGACCCGATGTGGCTGTGGATGCCGACCAGCTCCAGGCCGTCGAGCTGCAGCGCGCGCCGTACGGCCTCGGCGGCCTGCCCGCCGGCCAGCGGGATGCCGAACTTCTGGTCCTCGTGGGCCGTGGCGATGAACTCGTGGGTGTGGGCCTCGACGCCGACGGTGATGCGGATGAGGACCTTCTGCCGCTTGCCGAGACCCTGCGCGATGTGGGCGACGCGGACGATCTCCTGGAAGGAGTCGAGGATGATGTGCCCGACGCCGGCCTCGACCGCCCGGGTGATCTCGTCGACGGACTTGTTGTTGCCGTGGAAGGCGATGCGCTCGGCGGGCATGCCGGCGGACAGCGCGGTGGTCAGCTCGCCGCCCGAGCAGACGTCGACGTTCAGCCCCTCCTCCTCGAGCCAGCGCACGACGGCACGGGAGAGGAACGCCTTGCCGGCGTAGAAGACGTCGGCGTCGGCCCCGAAGGCGGTGCGCCAGGCACGCGCGCGGGCCCGGAAGTCGGCCTCGTCCAGGACGTAGGCGGGGGTGCCGAACTCCTCGGCGAGCCGGGTGACGGGGATGCCGCCGACGGTCACGACTCCGTCGGCGTCACGGGTCACGGTCTGGGCCCACACCTTGGGGTCCAGCGCGTTGAGGTCGGCGGGCGGGGCGGAGTAGTGCCCGTCGGGGAGGACATCCGCGTGACGGGGCCCGGCGGGGTGTGCGGAACGGCTCATGATGTGTTCGTGTCTCTCAGAGATGGTCGGGTGCGTCGATGCCGAGCAGGGACAGGCCGCCGGCCAGCACCGTCCCGGCGGCTTCGGCGAGCGCGAGCCGGGCGCGATGGGCGGCCGAGGGTTTCTCCTCGCCACGGGGCAGCACGGCGGCGAACAGCGGCAGCGCGGCATCGGCGACGGTGACGAGGTGCCGGGCCAGGCGGTCGGGGGTGTACTGCGTGGCGCTGGTGGCGAGGACGCGGGGGTGGTCGCCGAGTACGGCGGTCAACGCTTCCGCTGCGCTCACGGGACCCGGCTCGGGGTGGAAGCCGAGGTCGGCCGCGTTGCGCAGGAGGGCCCGGGTGCGGGCGTGTGCGTACCGGACGCGGAAGAGCGGGTTGCTCTCCCGCTGGACGAGGTGGTCGCCGGGGATCTTGGGGCGGTCATGGGCGGCGGGGTGCAGCAGGGCCCAGCGGGCGGCGTCCCGGCCGAGGGGCAGCGGGTCCAGGCGGGCGGGGGCGGGGTCGACGGTGACGGACCGGGTGGTCAGGACCCGCGGCCCCCGGGTGGTGATGTCCGCCCCGAGGACGGACTTCCACTCCGGAGCGGTCCGGCCGGTGCACGAGACACGGACGACGTCCCCCTGGCTGCGCGCCAGACGGGCGACGACGTCCGCGACCACGACGGCACGCACTTCTGCCCGGCAGTAGATCTTGAGGGTGGTCCCGCTGAACCCGCTCGTCGTGTGCCCATAGCGCCGCCCGCGCCGCAGGATCTCCTCGACCAGGCCACCGGAGGCGGTGCTGTGCAGGCTGACGTTGAGGAAGCCGGGCCCGGTGACCACGACGTCGGCGAACCGCTGCTCGTCGAGGAGCCGCGCGCGCAGGACCTCGGCCACGTCCCGCGGCGGCCGCCCTGCCGCGCGGGCCAGCTGGAGGGCGATGTTGCTGGCGTAGTCGCCACAGCCCCCGGGCCCCGGCGGAGCGACCACGGCCCGCTCCGGCACGGCCACGCTGAGCTCACCCTCGTCGACGGCACGGCGCACGGCGTGCAGCACGGTGCGGGAGAGCTCGGCGGGGGTCACGGGACAAGCGTATGGGAGGGAGGGGGTGGGTATGCGAGCCGGTTTTCCGTCCGGTCCGGGATGTGGACGCGGGTTTGAGTGGAGGGGGGAGGCTGGGAGGCGTTCTGCGTTGGTGGAGGGGTGCTGTTGGTTCAGGAGCCGGTGGATGCTGCCCTGTGGGCAGGACGCGCGCCGGCAGCACCCCTCTAGGCACACTCGCCTGGGCATTGCTTGCCTGGGCACGCCTACGGCACGGCGGGGAGATCCACTTCCCGCTCCTGGCCCCTCACCGGTTCCTCCACTGGGGCACCACCGCCGTCGGCGTCGGGCCCACCGCCGCGCTGCCGACCCCCGCCCCGGGCTCGCTCCATCAACTGGCGCACCACGCGGACCAGTTCGGCGGGCTCAAAGGGTTTGGCGAGGAAGGCGTCGACGCCCACTTCGAGTCCGGCCTCGATCTCGTGATGGCCGCAGGCGCTGACGATGGCGAGGGGCGTGTCCCGGGTCCGCGGGTCGGCCCGGAGGCGAGCGGCGGTCCGCAACCCGTCGAGCCGGGGCATGACGACGTCGAGGGTCACGACATCGGGCCGCACCTGATGCACGATATCGAGACACTCGGCACCATCAGCCGCGGTCACGACCTCCAGCCCCTCAAGCTCGAGGTTGACCCTGATCAACTGCCGGATGACCTTGTTGTCGTCCACAACAAGCACCCGACCCGACGCGCCTGGCACAACTCGAGAGTAGGTCGGCCCCGGCCATCGCGTCCGGGTTTTCCCCACTTCCACCCCGCACGAGCGACCCGCACCCCCCGCCCCGACAGCGGAAACCCGTTCATGACCACCCCGAGGGAGCTGGTAGTGTTCTACCCGTCGCCGCGAGCAACGCGACGAACACGCCCCCGTAGCTCAGGGGATAGAGCAACGGCCTCCGGAGCCGTGTGCGCAGGTTCGAATCCTGCCGGGGGCACCCTGTATTAGGTGCCCAAAGACCCCGTCATCAGCGGAAACGCTGAGTGCGGGGTCTTCGCGTATGTGCAGGCGTGTGCCGCTCGGAGCGGCTGTATGTCGGGTGCCGTGGACTATCCGTGGACTGGCTACGGGGTAGGAATCCGCAGGTCAGGCCCGAAAAACGCTGAGGCCCCCGGACCATAGTCCAGGGGCCATCATGCCGCAGGTGCGCGCGTCGGAGGTGTGTCGGGATCAGGTCCCGTCGCCGGGCTCGTCCTCCTGGCCGTCGTCCTCACCGAGCAGCTCGGCGATTCGACGGTTGGCGATGTCCTGGCGACCATCGAGGCACTTTGCGTACCGGCTTAGCAGCACTTCGACGCTGTTGCCCGCACGCTCCGCAACCTCGGTTGGGTCGACGCCGGCATTGAGCCAGGAGGAGAGCGCGGCGTGCCTCAGGTCGTACGGCCGAGCGGCCAGCGGCGAAGCCACCTGTTCCGGCGTGAGCGCCAAGTGCCGAGCCTCGTCCCAGACGCGCCAGTACGTAGTGGAGGCGACCACTCCCCCACGTTCGTTGGCGAACAGCCGCCCGTCCTCGGCGGTGCCGAACTCCTCGATGTGGGCGAGGAGCATGCGGACGAGACGAGGCGGGATAGGGACGATGCGCGTTTCGCTCGCGGGGCGATTCTTGAGGCCGCGGTTGTCGTGAACCTCCCCGGTCCCGGTCCAGCGCTTCCCAACGGTCGGGCGGGTCTTCTCCAGGATCAGCGAACCCCATCCGGTCTCCGGCAACGTGCAGTCCGGACGGCGCAGCGCCACAGCTTCCGCCGGCCGAAGCCCACCGAAGTACATGCAGGCGAAGAGCGCGACCATGCGCCGCCCACGGGCTCTGCGGTAGCCGCCGACGTAAGAGACGGCGGCCAGGAGTTCGCGTGCCTGCCGAGGGTTCACCACGACCCGGCGGTCGACTTCCTTGGTCACCTTCGGCGGCTTCCACTTCACGAGCGTGACCGGGTTCTCCGGGAGCTCCCCCAGTTCGACCGCGTACGCTAGGGCGTTGAAGAGGACCGCGCGCTTGCGCCGTACCGTCTCGGCGGCTGCTGGAGCGCCGGACAGCTTGAGCTTGAGCGAGTCGAGGACGCGGCGGATGTCTGCCGGATTCTTGAGCGTCGCCAACGGCAGCGAGGCCTTGGCCACCCAGCGAAGAGCGTTCGCGATGTCGACCGGCGGAGCTTCCTCGTCCGAGGCTTGGACGACGAAGGCCCAGCCCCGCAACGCACGGCGCAAGACGTCGTCAGCCGGACGCCCAAGCCGATCACCCAGCAGCTGAGTCGTGACGAGCGTCATCGTCTCGTTCAAGCTGTCGCGGGAGTTCGGAGCCGCGTGCGGCCACTTCATAGCGACGTACGCCCGCGCAAAGTCGTACCAGGTGCGAGACGCTTTAGCGGGTGCCATGGAGTCCGGCAGACCGGTTTCCGTGTCGAATGCCTCGCCCTTCTGCGCAGCTCGAAGGAGCTTGGCCCGGAAGTTGTCGGCGAGTGCCTTCGTCCGAAAGGTCTCAGAGAACGGCGGGGCATCGCCGACCTTCCATCGCACGTCATACGACGGCGTCTTGTACGGCCGCTTGCGGATGCCCCACACCCGCACGTCATGCAACTTCACGCCGCCTCCGCGAGCCCGTGGAGCCACGCGTCGAAGTCGCTGCGCCAGACGCGGAGCTCACCATTCGGAAGCTTGATCGCTTCCGGAGCCTGCCCCAGCTCGCGCCAGCGGTAGAAGGTTCGCCGGGACACTCCGCCGAGCTCGGCGAGGATCTGCGGGACAGTCATCAGCTCGTCTCGCCGACGGTCCATGTCGGCTCTCCTTCCGTTCCGGGGGCGGGTTCGAGAGATGCGGCCAGCCAGGCTTCGGCGTCGGACAGACCGGTACCGGCGAAGACCCAGTGCGCGAGGACGTACGTCGTCTCGGGCTCGGGGCCGTTGGCTGCCGCGGCTTGGGCGCGGCGCCATTCGGCGCGGGCGTCGCGGAGGGCGCCGAGGGTGGTGGAGTAGCGGCGGGACTTGGTGGAGAAGTGGCCGCGGAAGCCGAGCATGTGAGCCCAGGCGCGCAGACGGAGGTGTTCGAGGTCCTTGCGGGCACCGAGGAACCAGGCGGTGCGGATCAGGCGGCGGGCGTGGTCGCTGATGTCGAGCTGGGCGAGTTCGGCGGCGAACTTGAGTGGGCGGTCGAGAGCTCCTGTCGCGGTCTCGGCGCCCTTGGTGGCGTACTTGGCGATGTAGGCGGCGACGGCTCGTTCGGTGAGCTCCTGGCCGTCGTTGAAGTCGGCGGAGCGGATTGTGCGGACGTCGAGTTGGCGGCCGAAGGTGAAGGTGTGGGTGCGGCCGTCGATGGTCGGGCCGTCCACTCGGACCTTGGCGGCCGCAGCACGGATGGCGTCCGTGAGCAGCTCGGCGGTTGCCCAGGCCGGAGGCGGAGTGTCGCCGCCGCTGGGGCCGTCGATGCGAATGACCGCGTGGAAGTGGACCGCGCCGCGCTTCTGGTACTCGGCGACCTTGGCGAAGCTCACCCGGGTGTGCTCGCGAAAGCGCCGCTGGGAGAGGCCGGCGCGCTTGGCCACCTCCCGGCGCACGTAGGTGGAGAAGCGCCGCCAGAGGGGACCGGCGTGGGCGTTCCAGAGCACGGCGGCTTCGTAGTCGTAGGTGTCCGGGTCGAGCGCGGTGCCGAGTACGTCGTCGTCCTGGTCGTGGTGGGTGCCGCAGCGGCAGGGTCGCCCGCTGGAAGGGCGGTTGTGGACCGGACCGAAGCTCGGCGCGGTAAAGGTGGCGAACACGCGCGGGTGGGCGGCTACGTGCTCGGGGGTGCCCTTACCGCCGCGCAGGCCGGAGGTGATCAGGTGGAAGGTGTCGCGACGGTAGACCTCGGCGCAGGCCGCGCAGCGGGTCGTGCGGCGGTTGTTGCAGCGGACGAGGAGCTGTCCGGCCGGGAGGCTGGACGAGTCGAGGCGGTGGAGAACGTTGCCGATCTCGCCGGTCGTGGTGTCGACGTCGTACTCGATGCGGTGGCCGTCGAGGCGGATCGGGTGAGTGCAGCCGCCGAGTCCGGAGAGTTGGCGGAGGATACCCGGCAGCGTGCCCTGCGCGGCCAGGTTCGCGAGTTCCGGGAGAGGTGCCGGAGTGGCGCGGGTGAAGATGGCGATTCCCCTTCTAACTGGCGCGGTCGGGAGGAAAGGCCCCGGGGCGGCGAAATGCTTGGTCGTGTGCCGCCGCCCCGGAGGCCAGCGCGGTTCAGCGGCGGTGGTGGTCGCGGAGCATGGAGCGCAGGACGACGGCGGCCACGGCAACGGAGATGGCCGTGACGGCGACGGCCGCCAAGAGCGCGGTGAGGACGACCCCGCCGACGACCAGGGCCACGACGGTCTTCTGATCGATGGAGACCGACGGGAGCGAACGCCGGACGGGTGACGGCTCGGTCGGGGTGTGCGCGGGCGGCGGGGTCGGGCTGTCGGGGTACTTCGGGAGGAACACGGGCCTGGTCTCCTTATCTACTCGTCTAGGCGTGTGAGCCGTTTATGACGGTCACGCCGGAGCGGGTGCCGGACTCGATGGCGGGTGCGAGGAAGGTGCGGGAGAGCCAGAAGCCGAACAGGGCGATCAGGACGACGATCCAGACGCGGACGCCGAGGAACCTCACTGCTCCCCAAGCGAAGAAGCCGAGGACGACGACAAGCGGCAGGCTGACGGTCACGGGCGAGGGTCCTTTCAGCGCACAGGGCAGCGGTGGGTGCGGGCGGCGAGCTCAGCGGCCGGGCGGCCGTCGTAGTCGGTGGAGAAGCCGCAGCGAGGCGCAGTGCAGGCGGCGGTGTGCTTCTCCTGGCCCCGGCCGTCGTAGTACGTGCCGACCCGGACGGGGCCGATGCGGACGACGTTGCGGAAGCGGCGGTTGGCGGTCACGAGGTCTCCTTCAGAGGTGGGGGGCGATTGCTTCGGCCATGGGTGCGGGGACTCCGAGGCGGGCTCGGAGGGTCGGGGTGTCGATGGGTGTTCCGGTGCGGGTGTGGTGCTCGGCGGCGACCTTGCGGGCGTGGGCGACCAGGGCGGCCGGTACGGGCAAGGCGGGACGCTCGGGCGGCTCCTGCTCGTCGGCCGAGTGGGGCGGGGCTTGTTCGGCCGCCGGGTGTGCAGGCGACTCGGGACGTGGTCCTGCTGCCTCCACGCGGTCGTGGACCTCGTTGTCCTCGTCGGGGTCGGCGGCCTGGTCGAAGGTTGTCGGTGCGGAATGCGCGAGGAGCGTGCCGCCGAGGAAGGCAACTGCGGGCCAGCCCGCGACGACGATGCGCAGCCAGGCCGGGACGTGGTTCATGTCGAGGAGGCCGGCGGTGGCGACGTTGGCTCCGAGTGAGGCGGCGAGCGCGATGACGAACCAGCACCACCCGGCCGCTTTGGCTTCCCCGGACCGCAGTCGGCGCCAGGCGGCGACGAGCAGCAGGTCGACGCTGATCGGGTAGGCCCAGGCTTTCCATCCGTCCTGCCCGGCCGCCGAGGCGATGTCGTGCAGGTGGGCGAAGGACAGCGCTGCGGCGATGACGGCTTGGATGAGCACCGCGTCAACGCGGGCCAGTTGGGCGCGCATGATGCGGCTCCTTCCGGATTCAGGCATGCGGGGGGTAGGGACTTGGCGTAAGACGGTCACGCCGACCGGGGTTGGTGAGGAGGTCAGCCGGTTGCCGGGCGAGGTTCGATGACCGGGGCCGGGGATTCAACCGGCCGTACCGTCACCTCGGGCTGGAAGGGCTTGAGTACGGGCAGGTCCGGCACTTGGTGCGCGTATTCGCGGCAGGTCTCGGCGGCGTCTCCGAGGGACAGGTACGGCGTCCGGATGCGTGACCAGCCGCCGGAGGTGTCACCTGCTACGGCGAGGCCGGGCCGTTCGGGGGCGATGGCGCATGCGGCCATGACCGCTTCGGGTGCGATGTCGCCGAGCGCCATCTTCGCGGAGGCTTCGTCGTTGACGCGGTGGCAGACGCGGCCGGTCAGCTGGGCTCGCAGCATGGTGGCGCCCTTGCCCAGCTCGGCGCCGAAGCGTTGCCCGCAGACCTCCAGGTAGATGCCGGCCGCGCGGCCGAGTTGGGCGAGTCGGATGAGCTGGGTGACCATCTCGTCGCGCCGTTCCTCGTCCTTCCTGGTGGCGACGAGGAAGAGTTCGGCGACCTCGTCCACGAACAGCACAAGCGGGACGGGGCGTTCGGACTCGGTCAGTCCCCAGATGTCGGAGGTGATTTCCTCGGCCGGGGTGTTCGGGGCGATGCCTTGCCAGGCCTTGATCAGGTCGTATCGGTCCTCCATTTCCTTCACGAGCACGGGCAGCAACTCGGCAGCCTGCTCGGGATCGGTCGCCAGCGCGGAGAGGCGGGAGGCGAACGGCGCCAGCTCCACACCGCGCTTGCAGTCGATCCCGACCAGGGCGACCGGCTGAGGGGCAAGTCCGGCGATCAGGTGTCGCAGGTACATGGACTTGCCTGACAGCGTTGCGCCGAGGGTGAGTTGGTGGGGCACGGTCCGGTAGTCGCGTATGAACGGCATGGCGTCCTCCCGCAGGGCCACGGGCACCTGAAGGAACTTGGCGTCCACCTTGCGGGGCATCCGCACTTGCCGCAGCACGTCGAAGCCGACCAGCCGCAGCTCAACCACGCCAGGCTTGACGGTGGTCACGTACACGGCGTGAACGCCCCAGGCGTGCCGCAGCCGTTCCGCCGAGGCGGCGACATCAGCCGGTTCCTGTCCCGGAGCGAGCCGGAGACGGAGCCGCAGCCCGGTCGAGGTGGGGCGGATGATGCCCCGACGAGGCGGTACGGGACGAACTTCACGGCGAGTGGTGGCCTTGACCGCCAACATCCGCAGCCGGGACGGAGCCACGGTCAGGCCGCAGGCCTCCATGACCGAGCCGTAGGAGCTGAGGAGCCGGGCCGTGGATATCGGCAGGCCGACCGTGGACCAGTACACCCCGGGATGCTTGGCCCGGGCGTAGGCGGCCCCGCCGCCGAGTGCGGCGACAGGACCACCCACCTCCAGGAGTGTCGTCAGGTCGGTCATCAGGCAGCGGCCCCGGTGGAGGCCGGGAACGCGGCCGGTGTCACGGCGGCGGCGCGGTAGGCGATGCCGTGGCGCTGCTGGCCGTTGAAGACGCTCTCCCACGGCCGGGCCACCAGACCCGGAAGCGAGACCGGAGCCCCGAGCGTGAGCCCATCTGACACTCCGCTTTCCGGAACGGTGACCTTGATCAGTGACGACTCGCCGTCTTCCAGGTAGACGACGCCGAGCGTCATCAGGGCCTCGCCGCTGGTGGCGTCCTTGGCGATCTCGCCGGTCTGCCGGTCGCGGACCTTGGGCTCGGGCGCCTCGGTCAGCAGGATCGTCGCGGCGGAGGTCTCTACACGGATGGTGCGCAAGACTTCTTCCCATCTACTCGTCTATACAAGATGCGGCGTTCGAACCCGATCTCCGGGAACGGCAACCACCTTGCCACACAACTTGCCCACTCGTCTATACGAGTAAGCGTGTTGGGGTGTACGAGTTCGGAGAAGCTTCCCCGCGCACCACCACCGGTCAGGCGCTCACGTCGCCGGGAGCTGGTACGACAGGACGTACGCGTCGGCCGCCATGACCGTGTCGCAGACCTCCACGGCCCGCCCCTCCTGGTCGAACGCGGTACGGATCAGGTGAATGACCGGCACACCGGAGGCCAGCCGCAGCGTGCGGACCTCATCGGGCGAGGGCATCCGGGCACGGATCTCTTCCTCGAAGTGGTCAAGGCGGTGCCCCAGCTCCTCAAGCCGGGCGTAGATGCCACCGGGCCCAGGGTTGGGCTCGGCGATCGGTGTGCCCCGTGCGATGTCGAGCGGCAGATACGAGGTGGCGAACTCCACCGGCCGCCCGTCCAGCAGATACCGGCGACGCCGGGCGAGCACTCGCCGCACGGACCCCAGCCGGGTGGAGACGTCCTGGCTGGCCTTCTCTTCCTTGACCTCCAGGCTGTCCACCTGCGGGTGACTGCCGGCGGCGTCGGCCTCGACGATGAACGCGGACTTCCCCTGCTCTCGGTGGCGCCGGGCGAACCGGTCGGAGGCGAGCCGCCGTACAGGCGGTCGTGGTCGTACGAAGACGCCCTTGCCGTGCTCGGCGTGCACCAGGCCCTCGCCCTGGAGAACAGAGAAGGAGTTTCGAACCGTCATACGGGAAACCCCGTAATGCTCGACTAGTTCGGCCTCGGAGGGCAGCTTTTCGCCCTCCTTGAATCGCCCACGGTCGATGGCCTCGCGCAGCTGGTCGGCGATCTGCCGGAAGACCGCACGATCGCTCGTGGGGTCGAGATCGCCGAGGAGGCCGGAGGAAAGAGAGGGCACGTGTACTCCTTTAGGTATCTAGACGAGTGGGCGAGCTTTGTTGCTACGGTGGAGAGCCTAGCCATCCGAGAGGGCAGAGGAACGTGAGCACCGAACGTCCGCACTCCGTGAGCGTCGCCGGAGTCATCGTCGACGACCAGGACCGCGCCCTCTTGATCAAACGCCGCGACAACGGCCACTGGGAACCCCCGGGCGGAGTCCTCGAACGCGACGAGACCATTCCCGAGGCCCTCCAGCGCGAAGTTCTCGAAGAGACCGGCATCAAGATCACGCTTCCCGCGACCCTGACCGGGATCTACAAGAACATGAAGGGCTTGATCGTCTCTATGGTCTTCCGCTGTGAGGCCGCCGACGGCACGCCCACCACCGGGGACGAGACCCGCGCACTGCGCTGGGCCACCCGTGAAGAGGTCATCGAACTCGCCGACGAGGCATACGCGATCCGCGTCCTGGACGCACTCGACGCGGTGTCCCCGCCGGCCGTCCGCGCCCACGACGGCGTGAAACTCGTCTAGCCCGAACCCGCTGCACATGGCGGCCTACCAGCACGAAGGAACTTGTATGCACGAGTATACGAGCACCGCCCGGGTCTGGGGACTCACTTGCCCAGGTTTTCCGGAAGAGGTCAGCCGTGCACGTCGCTGGACGCGGGACATCCTGCGGGGATCTCCCCTGGCCGACGACGCCGAACTGATCGTGAGCGAGCTGAGCGCGAACGCGATCCTCCACACGGCAAGCGGCGGGGAAGGCAGCTTCCACCTGACCCTCGCGGTCTCACCCAAGGTGGTCGCCCTGTCGGTCACCGACGAGGGAGGGATGGGCACGGCCCCGAAGGTCGAGCGGCCGAGTGAGGACGCGGTACACGGCCGCGGCTTGGGCATGGTCAGCGTCATCGCACACCGGGTCGTCGTCCACGGCAGCCACAGCGGCTACACCGTCACCGCGGAACTCTTCACGGACGCCCAGCCGGGAGGACACCCGTGCTGATGGACAAGCCCCAGCGCGGCTTCTGGTGCGAGTGCTGGACGCAAGACGTCAACGACGAGACGGGGTGGCCAGCACTCCGGGCATCATTCGACGCCTACTCGGCACCGCAGGCTGACAGATGGGTAGCGGTCGCCCTGCGCACCATCTCACCAGCACTCGACCCGGACGCCTCCGACGAGGCCTGGGCCTGGCTCTACGACGGCCGCATCGACACGCGACGAGCCCTCTTACGCATGGAGCCCAGCACGGTCTCTCTGACCCACGCCAACACCCGCATCACATGGACGATCCGACCAGTGGGTTTCCTACCGCTGCTCCACCGCCAAGGCATCGAACTTCCAGCCTGCGCATACGACTTCACGCCCCACACCAGAGACTGAGTTACAACTTTCTCTACTGGTTCAAGGCGGTTCGCTTCGCTCCCCGCGCGCGGCCCGGCCCCCGGCCGGGCCTGCGCTCCTGTCTCCGCCCCGCTCCAGCCCGGCCGGCGCCCGTGCCGCGCGCACAGCAATCAGCCGCCTGATGCCAGAGAAGGGATACGTCGTGGCTGGGGCGGTCGGCTCCACGGCTTTACGCAGCCACTTTGGCGCGAGCCTCGAAGATCATGGCCCCAACGTCGTGCTTTAACGGGCAGGTCCACAGACTGCCCGACTCGCCGGAAGCTTACGGGGCCATGATCACTCGCGCCAAAGCAGCTCCAGCCCAAAGCCGCTCCGCCGACCTTGTATTCCCGACATACCCGGTGAGCGAGCGGAGCTTCCACCATGATGAGGTGCATGGATCTTGGAGGGATAGCCGCCGCAGTCGCAGCCGGGGTCACGGCTGTGGGACTTCCAGCGACATATCTGCAGGCCAGAGCGGCCCGACGCGCTGCGGACAATGCAGTAGAAGCGGCGAAGATAGCCGCTCGTGCCCTACACGCCGAAGCACGTCGCACTGCTCAGAGACAGGCCTACGTGGATCTTCTCGCAGCAGCAGACGGGTTCGAGAAGGCCGCCGTGGGTATGTCGTGGTGTGCGTCGCTTCCGCCAGGGTCCCCAGCCCGTGAGGAGGCAGAGACCAGGCTGAACGACGCGCACACAGCTCTAGGCAAAGCCGCCAGCTTGGTCACATTAGACGCACCCGAGGCGGTCATCCCGCTGGTGGAGCGCCTTGCGCATTTTGCTGACGTGCATCTTCTCTGCTCTCAGAGCGAAGAAGACGTCGAGTGGCCAACCGACGACGGGATGGTACTTGGCAGCTATGTTCCCGCGCTGTACCGACGTGCTCGGCGAGTGTTCGTAGATCATGTGCGGCAGTCCCTCAACGCTGATGTGCGGCAAGCGAGCGACCCCGTTCACCAGTAGTGCAGGGCCTCGCGTTGCGCTGCTCGATGATCGGCGGGAGTGCCTTGCCCTTCTCGACTCGGGGCCGTGGCGGGGCCGTCGAAGGGTGCTCAACGACGACCAATGCCTACGACCACCGACAGCCAAGTCCCAGGTCGCAACGTCGATCGATTACACAGCCGCAGTTCAGAGACCCGCCCCTTCAATTCTTCGGCTACTGGTCGCACACCGCGGCGCTTGACTCGCCCATTGAAACTCCAGCCCAGAGCCGCTCCACCGCCCGCACTACATGCGCGCGATCACCTTCACGAAACGCGCTCAGCGAGGGCCGTCAATGGTAGTGATTAACCTGCAACCACACCCTAGCGTTGGACCTACCACAAAAAATACGCCTAGTGATCGGGGCTCGGAACCAGTAGCGCGCCTTTCAGAAGCCGAAATGGCACCCTCTGCGCAATCTCAAATAGGTGTTCCGAAGCGCTGGATATCCAAATTGTTCGGTCTTTGCCGAAGACTGCCATATCTGCAAAGCGGCGGACCGGCACATACTCCCATGTCTGGACCAGCACCCCGCCCCCGCCTACGCAATCTGATCTGGACTGGAACTCTCCTTATGCCTCCTCAGTACCCTCATTCTTAGCCTCGGCTTGAGTCTTAGCTGTCCGGTAGAACAGCGAGGCCAAGGCCTTTACCAGGGGATCAGTGTCACTGGAGGCACCATAAATATCCTCGTTCATCTTCTCAAATGCGGTGTCGTTATCTGACAGCGCGCTGACTAGGGCGAAGTAGAAGTCCGGGGATTCATCGAATTGAGCCTCGGTGTTGGCCAGGACTTGTCGCACGAGGGTCTCGTCCTCAAGCAGACTATGCAGCACCGCCTCCACGTAGGCAGTCTTCTTACCTGCGGAGATCGTGTCTCCGTAACGCTGGTTGAGCAGGTCTATCACCGCACTGAAGGCGACCTTCTCGTCCTTCTTGCGCAGGCCGGTGCCAGCGCCGGTGATGCCCCGCAGGTTGACGTCGCCGTCGAGTTTGATCGACGTGACGCCCTGATCCTTCTGCTCGATGTGGTCTAGGTGCAGGCTAGAAGTGTCGATCTCCGCGGTCAGGTTGTCCGGGCGGATCACACGGGCTAGCAGCGAGAGGTAAATGTGCTTCTTAGCGAGGTCAGGGTCGGCATAGTTCACGATCTGACTCATGAAGTCGTACAGGCGCACGAACGAGCCGACGTCCTTACGGAACAGATCCAGTAGATCGCGTTCGGCTTGCCCGTCGGGGCCGGCCAGAACGGCGGCCTCGTAGCGCTCCTTGAAGCGGCGCTTACCTGGGTCGATCCGGTGGGCCAAGGCCTCATGTCCCAGACCCTTAACATGAGCCTCGGCCACCGCATCGATCTCGGCAGTGGTGTAGATACCCGCTTGGTCGAGCTTAGTTTCGATGTCGTAGATCAGGTTGGGGTCCATCCGTGTTTCCAGACGCACACCCTTGTAGAAGGGCTCGAACGCCACACGAATTTCCTCAGGGGTGTTGACGAAGTCGACGACCTGCGTCATCGCAGAACTCTTAACGGTGCCCTTGGCCGTCACATGCGTGCGGTTCAGCCGCGAGAGGGTCTGCACGGCCGTAACTCCGGGCAACTTCTTGTCGACGTACATAGCGCACAGCAGAGGTTGGTCAAATCCAGTCTGAAACTTATTGGCGACGATCATGACCTGGTAATCGTCCGTGGCGAACTCGGTACGGAGGTCGTAAACTCCTGGGTTCATGTTCGCCTCAGAAAATTCCTGCCCGTCGGCCCCGTAATGGTCATCCTTAACGGTGCCGGAAAAGGCGATCAGGGTGCTATACCCGTAGCCCTTGCGCTGGATGTAGGCGTCGATCTCGTGCTTGTAGCGCACCGCGCCCCTGCGTGAGTCGGCCACGACCATGGCCTTTGCCTTGCCATCCAGCAGATGGGAGACGTTGTCACGGAAATGCTCCACGATGATGGCAGCCTTCTGCGCGATTGTCTGCGGGTTGAGCTTGACCCAGGTCATGACCTCCTTTCGCGCCTGAGCGGCATCGACTTGGGTGTTAGCAGCCTCAGCCTCCTGTGCGACCCTGAACGCAATCTTGTAGGAGTGGTATCCGTCGAGAACGTCGAGGATGAAGCCTTCGCCGATGGCTTGCTTCATTGTGTACTCGTGGAAAGGCACCGGCTCGCCGTCGGAGTCACCGGCCGGCGGGCGGCCGAACATCTCCAGCGTCTTGTCCTTCGGAGTAGCCGTGAACGCGAAGAACGAAATGTTCTTACTAGAGGCACGCTCAGCGGCCTCGGCCAACAAGACGGACTCGACGTCGATCTCCCCGCCGTCTTCGAGGTCGGCAACCTCCTGGGAGGTCAGGACGGCCTTCATCTTGGCCGCGACCTGCCCGGACTGCGAGGAGTGCGCCTCGTCGGCGATAACCGCGAACTTTTTGCCCGCCAATCCTTTGGACTGCCGGATCTCCTTCATCGCGAACGGGAACGTTTGTAGAGTGACGACCACGATCAGCTTCCCGTTGGAGAGCGATTGGGCCAGCAAGCCAGACTTAGCCTTGCCCGCCGCTGACGCAGACTTGCGGTCGATTGTGGTCACCACGCCCTGCACCCCGCCGTCCAGCTGTCGGATGGCCTCCTGCAGCTGGTCATCCAGCACCGTGCGGTCGGTGACCACGATCACGGAATCGAAGACCTTGGTGTCGTCCGCCTGGAGGCGGGCCAGACGGTGGGTCAACCATGCGATCGAGTCTGTCTTACCCGAGCCCGCCGAGTGCTGCACCAGGTAACGGTGACCCACGCCCTCGAACTTGACGGCATCGGTCAATTGGGTAACCGCTTCCCACTGGTGGAAGCGGGGGAAGCGCACCGTGCCGTCCTTGAGGTAGACGAAGCGGTGCAAAATGCCCAACCATGCGTCCTTCTGGAGTACACGGCGCCACAGGTAGTCCGTGCGCGAGCCGGTCTCCGAGGGCGGGTTGCCAATCCCACCGTCGTACCCGCGGTTGAACGGCAGGAACCTGGTCTTCCCCCCAGCAAGGGCGGTGGTCATCCACACCTCGTCATTAGAGACCGCGAAGTGCACCAACGCTCCCCGTCCTGGGGTAAGCAGCGGCTCGGAGTGCTTCGTCTTGGGGTCCTTGGGAAGGCGGGTGGTGCGGTACTGCCGCTTGGCCTCCTCAACCGATTGCGTCATGTCGGTCTTGAGCTCCGCCGTGGCCACCGGAATGCCATTAACGAAGAAGACCAGGTCGATCCGGTTACCGTTGACGGTGGAGTATCGCACCTCCTCCATCACCCGCAGACGCACCTCGGAGTAGTCCCGAACCGTGGTCGGGTTATGCGTCGTCTCAGGCTGCTCCTGCGACATGCGCAGCGTCCCAGCCGGGATCATCTTAAAGCCATTGCGCAGCACGTTCAGCGTCCCGCCTCCGGAGGAGGTCGGAGCCGCCAGAACCTTGACCAAACGGTTGAGCAGGTTCTCGGTCTGCTTGTCGGGGTCGCCATCAGTCCGGATGACCTTGGCCAGGGCCTCGGGCTGGGTGTCCTGCAGCCACCCAATCACGTCCTCGGGAAACAGAGCACGTTCAGCGTCATATCCCTCGTCGTTACGTGACCACTTCCACCCCTTCGAGTGCAGGTAGGACGCAATCTCGTCCTGGAACCGGAACTCCAAGTGGAGGTTTTGAATCAAGGCCTTACCCTTCTCGTCCATCCACAGTATTCCAAACTTCAGCAAGCCCCGCAGCATCTGCAATGCGGCGAAGAGCATTGTTCAAGAGACCGGCGACGATGCCGAAGGATCAGTGGGAGACCACCGGGGTGAGTGGCCCCGCCCAGCGAGGGGGCCACTAACAAGCAGTTAGTTACGCATGTCCTGGAGCGGGATCTGCCCGGTCACCGCAGCGGTGATCAGGGCAGACCGGCGCTCCAGAGACAGCTTGACCAGGCACTCCGACTCGGCAATCAGTTCATCGATACGCGCGGTGTGCTCGACGATGTAGTCAACGATCGCCTGCTGCTCGTCCCGCGGGGGAACAGGAATACGGATTGCCGCCGCGATGGGCTGGTAGATCGTCTTGTGCGTGGAGCCCATCATCAGCGCGTTGAATTCCTGACGCATAGCCCGGAACAGCCACACCAAGTACTCCGGCATCAGGTCAGGACCACACACCCAGTTCCAGTAATCCTGACTGGTCGCCATGGGCTCGGGCATGATCCCAGAGAAACCAACTGATGCTGTTCGCGAGAGCACCACGGTGCCCGCGGGTAGGAGCTCGGCGGCCGAGTTAGCGAGGCCTAGGGCACTAATCTTGCTCTCAGTGTCCTGGATGTACATATCCTTGCCCGGTCGTAGCTGCCATACGTCCGCGAGTGTCATCCAGGGGATCGTGCAGTTGTCCCAGAATTCCGGCTTGCTCCGACTCGGCGTGTGCCCGGTCTTCATCTGCGCGAAGCGCCGGATATTCGCTACACCCCAGTGGGCGGGAACCTTAGGAGCCCAAGACAACCCACTACTACGCAGTTCGAATGACGAGCTGAGCCCTCGGCTGACCGCACGCTCCACAAGAGCGGTTCGACGTGCACGCAGCATCGAGACCAAAGAATACTGCTCGTCGATCAATTCGTCGATCTGTGACGTCTCTCGGTCCAGGTACTGAGCAATGATGTGCTGTTCACACAGAGGAGGATAGGGAAAGTGTTCATCAAAGTAGGACTGCTGATCCAAGTTCTGGATTCCAGTCGTCTGATGCAGTGACCGTTCCGTCAGTCGCGTCGCATAGCTCGCGGTATGTGCATAGAGCCAGAATCTCGGATCATTCCCTGGGGCGACTCGAATCCGAGAGATGAAGTTGGAGCACACTGCAGGCCGATCAGCGCCTTCAAAGATGGCTACAAACCCAACGGGGTTCCGTGGCGTTCCACCAGACTTCTCCAACAGAAGGTCCCCGGGCTGGAGGCGACGGTTCGCGAGGTCGCGTTCGCTCACATGCCTCAGCGTCTGAATGTCATCGCTGACCCGCATGCGGGAGCGATCGAAATCGGCCACACGCACACACAAAACGTCGGTGTCGTCCCCCGTGGGTTCGTCACCCCAGACACCGTTGACTGCTGACTCCACGGAGTACTTAAGGCGCTTGATTTCCCAGTGCTCGGGGGCCTGATCAAACCAATGCTGAGTCACTTGTGGCCCTCCACCTTGTGCAGCAGGTCAAGGATCTTAGCGATCTGTTTCTCAAGGTCCGAGTCGATCTCAGCAAGAGAACGCGGGGGTTCGTACGTGTAGAAGATCCGGCCGAAGGGGATCTCGTAGCCAACCCTGGTTTCCTTGTGAAGCACCTCTGCCCCGGGCGAGTAGGGCAGGACCTCAGTCTCAAGGTATGCCTGGACGGTTTGCTCGTAGCCGTGCTCGCCATTCTGATTGCCTGCGTAGGTAAAGGGCACGTTTTCCTTGTCGGTCGAGCCGGCAACAGGCTTGCCCTTGGCATCTAGGACGACCTCGCCGTCCGGATCCTCAGCTTGCAGAGCGGCGGCGAGGTTGCGGTACTGGGCCGCAGTCAGACGTAGACCAGTCGAAGCGAACGCAGTCCGCACTGCGTCGAGGAACTTCTCTCGGGAGCGGTAGATCTCATTGCCCATTGTGGCCAGGACTTCGAGGAAGGGGGCCGGGTCGGTGGTCTTACCGAATGCCTTGGTCAGGGCCTTCTCGTCGAGGTCAACCGCTCGGGCAGCGGAGTAGTTGACGCGCAGCGGCATGGCCACGGTGATGGTCCAGTACCCAAACGCCTCGTTGGGCAGGATCTTGGAGTGCTCACCGTCCTCGTAGGCGTCGTAAAGGGCAACGATCTGCTCTCGGGCTGTGTCGCCGAGTTCCTTGCGCTTGTTTCCCAGGGACTTTGGCATCTTTGTGCCGAAGCTGGAGGCGTCGATTAGTTGGATCTTACCCTGGCGCCGGGGCTTCTTGGCGTTGTCCAGGATCCAAATATAGGTCGCGATGTTGGTGTTGTAGAACATGTCCGTTGGCAGGGCAACGATCGCATCGACCAGGTCGTTTTCTAGCAGCCACTGGCGGATCCTCGATGGCCCAGACTCGGCGCCCCCGTTAAACAGCGGGGAGGTGTTCATAACGATCCCTGCACGACCACCGCCATCTTGGACGGGACGCATCTTGTGAGCCAGGTGACTCAGAAACAGCATCTGCCCGTCGTTAATCGGGGGCAGGCCATGACCGAAGCGGCCCTTCCCATGGGAGGCCTTGAGTTCCTTGTCAACGGCCTCCTTAGAAACTTTCCAGTCCACGCCGTAGGGTGGGTTGGACATGCAGAAATCGAAGGTCTGGCCTGCGAACTTATCGTCAGCGAGGGTATCGCCCAGACGGATGTTGTCGACGTCTTGCCCTTTACCAATCATGTCGGCCTTGCAGATGGCGTAGGACTGGTCGTTGGCCTCCTGGCCGTACAGGCGCAGACGTGCGTGCGGATTCTTGCCCGGGCTAGTCAGGACGCTCTCGGCCATGGACAGCATGCCGCCGGTGCCCGCGGTCGGGTCGTAAATGGAGCGGACCACGCCTGGCTCCATGAGGGCCTCGGTGGCCTCAGCGAACAGCAGGTCGACCATCAGACGGATTGCATCGCGCGGGGTGAAGTGCTCGCCGGCAGTCTCGTTGGAGGCCTCCGCAAACTTACGGATGACGTACTCGTACAGGTCACCCATCTCGGCATTGGACACCAACGAGGGGTGCAAATTCATGTCGGCGAAGGCAGACACGACGTAGAATAGGCGACCCTTCTCAGCCAGTTTGTCGATGGTCTTCTCAAACTCGAACTTCTCGAAGATATCAATGTTCTCCGAAAAGGAGTTGATGTAGTCGACCATGTTGGCGCGCAGTCCGTCGGGGTCTTCCAACAAGCGCGGGAAGTCAAACTTGCTGATGTTGTAAAAGGGCAGGCCGGTGTGCTTCCGCACTTGGACGTCGAGAACCTTCCCCTCATACTTGCCAGCGAGCTCGCGCACCTGGTCGCGGGTGGACGCCAGAGTGCAGTCCAGGCGGCGCAGAACAGTGAAGGGCAGGATGACGTCGCCGTACTGGTTCGGCTTGAACGGGCCGCGCAGGCCATCTGCGATGTTCCAGGCCATCTGGCCGAGGTTGCTCATGGCGTCCTAGTTCCTATGTTCGTCGTTGAAGCGCGGGCGGGGTGTACAGAGCAGTAGTCGGCGGGCCGTACTGAGCTGGGCTGAAAGATAAGGGATGCCACTGACACCGTCTGGTGATCTACCCCTAGCGGCAAAGCAAGAGCGGACATAGCGAGCCTGTCCGCGCCGTAAGGTCAACTGGCGCGGCTCGCCACGGCTGCGGTGACTGCACGATTGACCAAGCGGAGCAGTACGGCCCGGAAGGGTATCGAGTCCAGCGAGCGTTTGGATCACCGAAGGTGACTGGCCGAGCGGACGACGCCCTGACCGTCCGGTGTCGATCAGCTGGTGGGACTTCCGAAGCCGGTACCGCGGGGTCAGCGTGTCACTCTTCGCGGTAGTCAGTGAATACCTTCTGCTGCTCGTCTCGCCAACTCCAGTTGACCGGCAGAGAGAAGGGGAGGTTACGGGCAAGGCTGGAAAATTGGTCCGAGGGCTCCCCGCTCGCCTTGTTAACCACGATCGCCGAGAGCATCGGTGCTCGCCCGTCCTTGTTTCCGTAGAAGCAGACATCTCTGAGTAGGTAGGTCATGACTCCACGGTGAGGCGGGATGGATTCGAAGCCTCGTGCTGCCAGCTCGGCGCTCAGGTCTCCGTACGTGATGGTCTGTCTTTGCCGAGCGCGCTCGCGCAGGATCTCCACGGCCGTTTCGACCGCTGCCGGGTACTCCGGGTCCTTGATCCTCACTGCCCCTCCCCCATCGCATGGCCCATGCCTAGCCTGTGCATCGGCATCGTATCGATCGGATGCCAGCCTGGGTGCTGTCCTGAGCGGTACAGCACGGATCCTCTCGGGACAGTCCGGATGGGCTCCCGGGATCCATCCAGGAAGCGCTGCCCCATGGACTATCCGTGGACGGGATCCTGCCACTTCGTGGGGACAAGGCCTGTGGCCAGCACGTTGTCTGCGACGTGAGACGGCCTCCGGAGCCGTGTGCGCAGGTTCGAATCCTGCCGGGGGCACCTTGTGTGAGGTGTCCGAGACCCCGCCTTCAGCGCTTTTGCTGGGACGGGGTCTACGTGTGTGCAGGCGTGTGCCGTTCGGAGCGGGCCTCTGTCGGGGGCTGTGGGCGAGGCGTGGACTGGGATCTTGTGGCGTTGTCCCAGGTGAGTTGTGCTGTCCGCAGCCTTCGGGTTCGGTGTGGCCGTGGCGCGCCGGGCAGGGGCCTGACGTGTCAGGTGCGTGCGCTTGGATGAGCGGGTGACCGTTCATGACGTTGCTCGACACCTGCCCGAGATAGCAGTTCTCCGTGAGCACTGCCGCTCCATGGCCGTCCTGGAGGCAGTCCTGAGCCCTGAGCGGGAGAGCCGCCGCCACTCCTTCGACGACCACTGGTCCGAGACGGAGTCGATGGCCTCGATGCGGAGCGGATCGGGTGACGAGTACGCGATCGTTTTCTCTGTCGCCGGCGCCTATGTGCGGGGATTCGATCACGAATCGTCCATGAGCCCCTATGCAGACGACGGGCCATGGCCCGGAGTGCTCGACGAGGTTCCTGAGGTGTTCCGGCCGTACGTCGAGGAGCCGGCGTTCTCCGACGAGGACGGAATGCCCCTCGTCACTGCCTGTACGTGGCGAGAGACAGCCGACGACCGCTGGAAGGCGGGAACGATCGACTTTCCTGATGCGACATCAGAGGATCCGGACGGTGCCGGGTACCTCTTCCAGCTGTTGGTGGATCGCACCCCGGAAGCGTTTCAACGATGGGCCGAGGACTACTACGAGGTCCCAGTCGACCTGAAGGCCGTTCATCACGTCTTTTGCTCCCGCCCGTTGACCGAGGAAGTGGTCCGCGCGTTGAGCCCGGAAATCGTCCTGGCGGATCTTTCGGAGGACATCGCGGAGATCGGCTATCCGGCGAGCTGAGACGCAGAGTGGCGGTGAGGCCCTGGGATGCGGTACCAGGGCCTCGGTGATGGGCAGGATGCGCCTACTCGTACTCACGCAGCACGTCTTCGATGTGCCGGTCGGTGACGTCCTGCCGTCCGTCGAGGCACTTCGCCCAGCGGGTCAGCAGGACCTCCTCACTGTCGCCGGCGCGCTCGGCCACCTCTGCTTCACGTGCCCGCAGAACCCCCGGACGGGGCCGCGGTGGCGTCCTTCTTCATCACGCACAGCGCCCAGACGATGAACCCCGACACCGCGATCATCACGATCGACCAGACCGGGTAGTACGGCAGGGAGAGGAAGTTGGCGATGATGACCAGGGCGGCGATGCACACGCCTGCCACGCGGGCCCAGGTCGCCGCCACGAACAGTCCGAAGCTGACGACGAAGGCGAGCACGCCCAGGGCCAGGTGGATCCAGCCCCAGGCGGTCAGGTCGAACGCGAAGACGTAGTTCCCGGTCGTGACGAAGACGTCGTCGTCGGCGATCTCCGCGATGCCACGCAGGATGTCGATGACACCGGCCAGGATGAGCATGACGGCCGCGAACACGGTCACGCCGGTGGCCCATTCGCGCAGGGACGCGCCGGAGCTCCCCGAGTGCGTGGCGGTCATGCCGCTACCTGGGGGCCGGGCCGCCGGGTGCGGGGTGGCCGCCCGCCAGGACCAGTTCCTTCGCCCTGCGGAACTCCTCGTCCGTGATGTCGCCGCGGGCGCGGATCTCGGACAGCCTGGCGAGTTCGTCGACGCTGCCGGACCGGGTGTCGCCGCCCTTCGCGGTCTCCCGGACGTAGCTCTCGAACGCCTCCTGCTGGGCGCGTGCCTGGGCGACTTCGCGGCGGCCCATGTTCTTGCCGCGGGCGATCACGTAGATGAACACCCCGAGGAACGGCAGGACGCAGACGAACACCAGCCAGCCCGCCTTGGCCCAGCCGCTCATGGAGTCGTCGCGGAAGATGTCGACGACGATCCGGAAGAGCAGGACGAACCACATGATCCACAGGAAGACCCAGAACACGGTCCAGAAGGCGCTCAGCAGCGGGAAGTCGTAGGCCAGGTACGTCTGCGCGGTCATGTCGCTCCTCCATCCCGGGGGCGTCGGCACGGGGTGGCCCGGGCCGGTGACGCATGCCGTTCTCAGCGTGCCCACGGCAAGGCAGGACGGGCTTCACCCGGGAAGGGTGAGGTTCAGATCAGCGAGTTCGCCCACTTTCGCCCCATGTGCACCATTGTTCTACGGTGGAGAGTAGGACGCTGCTCACCCCCTCACCGATCATCGAGGTGACGGTCATGACGGAGACCACTCAGCGCGCTGGCACAGCGGCCAGGCAGGACAGGGCGACATCGACGTCGCAGGGCGGCAAGGGTGCTCCCGGCGCCCGCGGGAGCACCGCCATCGCGGACACGGTCGTCGCGAAGATCGCGGGCATGGCGGCCCGGGAGATCCCCGAGGTGCACAACCTCGGCGCGGGCATGAGCCGGGCCTTCGGGGCTGTCCGCCAGCGGGTTCCGGGCGGGGGCAGCTCGGTCACCCAGGGGGTCAAGGTCGAGGTGGGCGAGCGCCAGGCCGCCGTCGATCTCGATCTGGTCGTCGAGTACGGCGCCGCCATCGCCGACACCGCCGCGGACGTACGGACCAACGTCGTCAACGCGGTGGAACGGATGACCGGCCTGGAGGTCGTGGAGGTCAACATCGCCGTCGGCGACGTCCATCTGCCGGACGAGGAGGAGGACGAGTCCGAGCAGCAGACGGGCAGGCGCGTGGCCTGACCGGCAGGATCCGCCTCGGCAGTTCTCAGGCAGGCGGGAGCCGTGCGGCCTGACCGCCTGGGTTCGCCAGGCGGGTCTCGGGCGGTCAGGCGCGTGGCCTGACCCGCTCGGTTCGCCTCAGTAGATCTGCGGGACCGCCCCTGGGCCGCAGGGCACACGGGCGTGCTCCCCGTGGCCGCAGTGGACGATACGGTCGCCGAGGCCGATGGCATCGGCCTCGGCGACGAACGCGGACAGCGGGGAGCGCATCACCGTGTAGTCGCCGTAGTGCACGGGCAGCACGAGCCGGGGGTCGAGGCGGCGGGCGAGTTCGGCGCCCTGGGCGCCGTCCATCGTGACCACGAAGCCGCCGGGCAGGCGGGTGCCTCCCAGGTGGAGGACTGCGAGGTCGGCGGCCGGGAAGCGGTCGGCGATCTCCTGCAGACCGTCGTACACGAGCGTGTCGCCCGAGATGTAGAGCCGCATGCGGACCGGTCCCCCGGCGGGGCCGAACTCCAGCATGCTTCCCATCACCGGCGGCAGCAGCCCGCGCAGTATCGCGTGGCCGGCGTGCCGGCCGGGCAGGGCGGTGACCGTGACCTGGACGCCGTCGCGCTGGAGGGTGAGCGCCTTCCAGGTGCGCAGCCCCGCCGTGCGGTGGAAGCCGTGGACGGCCCTGAGGCGGCGGGCGGCGTGCGGTGTGGTCAGGATCGGCACGGTGTGGTCCAGGTGCCGACGGGCTCGGCGGTCCCAGTGGTCGCCGTGCAGATGCGAGAGCACGACCGCGTCGAGGCGGGGCAGGTCGTGCACGTCCAGGGCCGGTTCCGTCAGGCGGCGGCTCAGCAGGCCGTAGCCGAGGTAGGCGTACTGCCCGCGGTGCAGGAAGTTCGGGTCGGTGAGCAGGGTCAGCGGGCCGTACGACAGCAGCACCGTCGCGTTGCCGACGAAGTGGATGTCGAGCGCGTCGCCGGTGGTGTGGTGATCCGTGGACTGCGGCATGCTTCCTCCGGTCTTCCCCTCGACGTGGGGTACCCAGGGAGGCCGGCCAGCCCCCATCGGACACCCAGGGAAATGGGCCAGGTCCCCGTCGGACACGCAGGGAAGCCGGTCGGTCCCATGTCGGGCGCCCACGGAAGCCGGTCGGCAGCGAGCGTGCCGTGCGTCAGGCCGTGCGCTTGCGGGACGCCGACTTCTTCGCCGTCGTCTTCTTCGCGGTGCTCTTCGACGCCGCCTTCTTCGTCGTCCCCTGACCCTGCCCCTGCCCCGACTTGGCCGTCGAGTTCTTTGCCGCCGTGGTCTTCTTCGCCGCCGTCTTCTTCGCGGTGGACGTCGACTTCTTGCCGCCGGTCTGCTTCGGGGCCGCCCGGGCCGTCTTGCGCTGCGGGAGCGACTTCACCTCGGCGTGCTCGGCCTCCTCGCCGCGCGACTCGCGGGCCGCGCGGACACTGCTCTCGAGAGCCGCCATGAGGTCCAGGACCTTGCCGCCCGTGGCCGGTTCCGGCGCCTGGGGCGGGGCCTCGCCGGCGGCCTTCGCGGCGATGACCTCCTCTACGGCCTCCCGGTACTCGTCGTGCAGGTCCTCCAGGTCGACCTCGCCCAAGGTGTCCATCAGCGCGTCCGCGAGGTCCAGCTCCTGGTCACGGACGGTGACATGGGAGTCGGGGGCCAGGCCCTCGGGGGCGCGGACCTCGTCCGGCCACAGCAGGCCGTGCATGGCGATGGCCTCGCCGACGACCCTGAGCATGCCCAGCCGCTCCCGTCCCCGCAGGGCGAACTTCGCGATGGCCACCTTGTTGCTGCGCTTCAGCGCCTCGCGCAGCAGGGTGTACGGCTTCGCCGCGGGGGCGCCGCCGGCCTGGAGGTAGTACGCGGCGTCCATCTGGAGCGGGTCGATCCGGTCGGCCGGGACGAAGGCGACGATCTCGATCGTCTTGGCCGTGGGGAGGGGCAGGCTCGACAGGTCCTCCTCGGTGATCGGGATGATCGTGCCGTCCGCGTCCTCGTAGCCCTTGCCGATCTCCCCCTGGGTGACCTCGCGGTCCTCCAGTTCGCAGAACTTGCGGTACCGGATGCGGCCGCCGTCCTCCGTGTGGATCTGGCGGAAGGAGATCGAGTGGCTCTCGGTGGCGTTCACCAGCTTGATCGGAATGCTGACCAGGCCGAACGAGATGGCGCCGTTCCAGATGGATCTCACGTGCAGCACCCTTCCGGTCACGCTGGGGAGTGTTCGTCATGGTTTGCGTGGGATTCTTATCGTATGGCGCCTATCACGCAGGTGGAGGGGCGACGGCTCGCTCTCAGCAATCTGGAGAAGGTGCTGTATCCCGCCACCGGCTTCACCAAGGGCGAGGTGCTGCACTACTACGCGACCGTCGCCGAGGTCCTGCTGCCCCACCTGCGGGACAGGGCGGTGTCCTTCCTGCGCTATCCGGACGGGCCGGACGGGCAGGTGTTCTTCACGAAGAACGTGCCGCCGGGTACGCCCGAGTGGGTCACCACCGCCGAGGTGCCCCGGGTCGAGGGACCCTCACGGATGGTGCTGGTGCAGGATCTGCCGAGCCTGATGTGGTCGGCGAACCTCGTGACCGAGTTCCACACCCATCAGTGGCTCGTCGACACGCCCGACGTTGCGGACCGGATCGTGTTCGACCTCGATCCGGGGGCGCCGGCGAGCATCGTCCAGTGCTGCGAGGTCGCGCTGTGGCTGCGGGAACGGCTCGCGCAGGACGGCTTCGAGGCCTACGCCAAGACCTCCGGCTCCAAGGGGCTGCATCTGCTCGCCGCCGTGCGCGGGGCGTCCTCCGAGCGGGTGTCCGAGTACGCCAAGTCGCTCGCCGTCGAGGCCGAGAAGACCATGCCGCGGCTCGCGCTGCACCGGATGACCAGGAGCCTGCGCCCCGGGAAGGTCTTCGTCGACTGGAGCCAGAACGCCGCCCGCAAGACGACGGCCACCCCGTACACCCTCCGGGCCCGCCCGGAGCCCACCGTCTCGGCGCCGGTGACCTGGGAGGAGGTCGAGGAGTGCCGCACACCGGGCCGGCTGGACTTCCAGGCGGGGGACATCGCCCCCAGGATCCAGGACTACGGCGACCTGCTCGCTCCCCTGCTGGACGCGGACGAGGCAGGGATCCTGCCGTAGCGACACGGCGGGCCGCTCACGCGCAGGGCGCGCCGCGGCCCGGCCGACCCGCGAACCCGTCGCCAGCCCCGCGCTCCCTCACACCCGCGCCCACGTGTTCCGGTCGCGGGCCGTCGCGTGCAGGGCCTCCACGTCCGCCGGTTTCAGGACGCCGCCCCGTCGCGTCAGGCCTTCCACCTCCGTCGCCGTCAGGACCTGGACCTCTCGGGGGGCGGTCGGGATCGACAGCGCCGCCGGGTCCACCAGGACGAGTACCGGGCGGACCTCCGCCGTCAGGGCGTAGGAGGCGCGGTCGGCGTCGGTGCGCAGGCGCTGGAGGAGAGGGTCGGGGTCGCGGCGGCCAAGGGTGATCATGGGGTCGGCGATCCGGACGCGCTGCCTGCGCGCGTGGACGGTGTGGACGGCGTAGAGGCCGCCGGGGCCGATCAGCAGGTGGTGGATGCGGTCGCCGCCGGGGAGCGGCACGGAGTGCAGGGTGTGCCAGCCCGCGCCGTCGAGACGGTCCAGGGCGTCGCCGACCGTCTGCTCGGCCGCCAGGGCCCTGCGGCGGGGGTCCGGGCGCAGCCGGTGCGTGGGGCCCGGGTCGCGGTCGAGGGCGACGACGAGGGCTTCGCCGGGGCGGTTGGGGGCCAGGTCGTCGTCGGGGTGGAGGCTGAGACGGGCCAGCTCGGCGGGGGTCGGCACCGGTGGGGGCCCCACCGTCACGGGGCCGGTGAGGTAGGGCCCGAGTGCTCTGAGGACCTCGTCCTCGCGGTCCTCGCCGAGCAGGTTCACCCGGGCGGCCTCACGGTCGTACCAGGCGATGTTCCTGCCGTCCGGGAGGCAGACGTAGAGCCGCTCGCGGCCGTGCCGCCAGGTCGGTATGACGCGCAGTCCGTTCATGCACCATCACCCCAGTCCATGGGAACAGGCGGGGTGCTGCGGGGGCAAGAACCCGGTTACCTTGGAGAGGAGTTGAGCCTGCCCGCGGTCCCCTCGGGCGGTCATGGTGGGGAGGCGCCGTTGCGTACCCGCAGTAAACCCGACGTGCCCGCTCCGGAGAGTCCGTGGAGCGAGGTCGTCCCCGGGCTCTGGATGGGCGGTCACGAGTACACGGGGACCTTGGGGCATCTGGAGTTCGCCGTCGTACGGGACGAGTTCGATCTCGTGCAGACGCTGCTGCGGCTGCCGGGGCACGGGCCCGATCCGGGCGTCCGGCACCATGTGTGGCCCATACCCGACGGGCCACTGGACGGAACGCAGCTCGCCGGGGTGATCCGGCTGGCCGAGGCCGCGTGCGAGGCGTTGGACGAGGGCCGCAGGGTCCTGGTCCGCTGCTATCACGGGTACAACCGCTCCGGTCTGGTCGTCGCGCACGCCCTGATGCGCCAGGGCAGGTCCGCGGAGGCGGCGATCCGGCTGATCCGGGCCCGCCGCTCGCCCTGGGCGCTGCACAACGACCTGTTCGTCGACTACCTGCGGGCCGGGCTGGCCACGGCCCGGCTGCTGGAGGAACTCACCGAGTAGCGGGACGCCCGTACCGCTGCACGTACAGGGCACCCTCGCGCGCAAATGGGACTTCCGCGCGAATAAGGTGTACGCGGCCGACGGTCGCGTCTGCCGTCCGTCCCCCTGCGTGCCCCCGTCCGTCCACCGTCTGCCCCTTTCCGTCCACCGTCTGCCCGTTTCCGTCCACCGTCTGTCCCTTTCCGTCCACCGTCTGTCCCCGCCCGTCCACCGTGTGCCCGCCGTGTGCTCACCCACGTACCGCCAGGAGTGCAGTGCCCCTCAGCCGCCCCGGGCAGGCCGCCCGCCGCCTCGCCGTCGTCGCCCTGCTGCTGGCCGCCGCCGTGGGCTGCGGGGACGCCGGCGAGCTGGAGGGCGCGGGGTCGACCCCCACCGCGCAGGAGCCGGCCCGCCTCTGGCCGGAGCTGACCCCTGCGTCCAGCCCGGCGTTCGAGATCGGCGAGGTGAACACCGAGGTGGTCAAAGGGGTGAAGGTGCCCGGCGACGACATCCGCCGGGTGAATCCGGTGGGGATCGTCCGGGCCGAGATCGCCGGAAACCCGGGCGACTACGCCGGTGCCAGGGCGCCCTACCGCGACACCGGGCGGGCGATGGCCGACTGCGCGAAGGGCCCGGGGCACGGAAAGTGCCCGGTGCTCCGGCCGTACTACCGGGATCTGACCGGCGACGGCCGCGACGACCTGACGCTCGGTTTCCCGCTGCTGCCCGGCAAGACGACCGCGGTCCGCGTCTACACCGTCGAAAAGCACCGGCTGGTGCAGGTGATGGCGTGGGAGGACGCGCTGAGCGGTGTGGAGCTGGCCGGGCGCTCCCTGGTGATCCGCTCGCCGTCGGAGGTCGCGGGCTACGAGTACCGTCTGCAGTGGACCTGGGACCGGGATCAGCGGGCCATGCTCCTCACCCACGACGAGATGCTGCGCACCGGCCCGCACCAGCGCTCCCGGCACCCGTCGGACTCCGGCACGGGCTCTGGGTCGGACTCCCGCACGGGCCCCTCGCCGACGTCCCGCACGGGTTCTCCCTCGCCGACGTCCCGCACCGGTTCTGCCTCGACGTCCCGCACCGGTTCTCCGCCGACCTCGCCGTCCGCCGCCCTGTCCCCCTCGCCGTCCGCTCCCCCGTCCGCCTCGCGGCCCGGCTCCCCCTCGGTGGGCGGCGGATGAGGCCGGTACTCCCCCCGTGGTCGGGGACGCTCGCCGCGAAGGCCGCCGCCTTCATCACGGTCATGTGCTGCGCGCTCGCGGCCCTGCTCGGCGTCCTGGTGCACGTGCAGGTGACGAACCAGACCGTCGGCCAGGCCCGGGACCAGGCGCTGCAGCGGCTGGCACAGGCGACGCAGCGCTACGAGGCCGGGGACGCCCTGCGCCGGGACGCCGGCGTGGACCCTCCGGAGCTGCCCGGGGAGCTGCGGGAGCTGGCGGTGTCCGGGGACCGCGGCACGATGGTCGCCGACAAGGAGGGACGTCCGACGATGTGGGCGGCAGGTCCCGTCGACGGCGAGCGGGCGCTGGCCGTGGCGGTCGACTACTCGCAGCAGGCCCGCACGATCGAGGGTCTGGACCGGGCGATCCTGTGGTCGTCGGGTCTGGCCATCGGCGCGACGCTGCTGGTCGGTGCGTTCGCGGTGACGCGGGTGACGCGGCGGCTGCACACCACGGCGCTGGTGGCGCGGCGGATCAGCGCGGGCGACCTCGACGCGCGCGTGAACGACCCCCGCACGACGCGCACACCCCGCACCACCGGCACACCCCGCACCACCCGAACCCCCCGGACGGGCCCACGCACCCCCCACACCCCCGGCGCGGGCCGGCGCACGCAGGCCGGCCCGCAGGACGAGGTGGCCGCGGTCGCCGCCGCGCTGGACTCCATGGCGGCGTCGCTGCAGGGGAAGCTGCTGGCCGAGCAGCGGTTCACGGCGGACGTCGCGCACGAGCTGCGCACGCCGCTGACCGGGCTGCACGCGGCGGCGGAACTGCTGCCGCCGGGACGTCCGACGGAGCTGGTGCGTGACCGGGTGGCGGCGCTGCGCACCCTCACCGAGGATCTGCTGGAGATCTCCCGGCTGGACACCGGCCGGGAGCGGGTGGAGCTGGACACCGAGCAGTTGGGGCCGCTCGCCGAGCGGGCGGTGCGGGCGGCGGGGAACGGCACGGAGGTCAGGGTCGTACGGGACGTGTCCGTGGAGACGGACCGGCGGCGGCTGGAGCGGGTGCTGGGCAATCTCGTGGCCAACGCGCACAAGCACGGGCGGGGGCCGGTGGTGCTGACCGTGGACGGGCCGGTGGTGACCGTTCGCGACCACGGGGACGGGTTTCCGGAGTACCTGGTCGCGCACGGCCCGCAGCGGTTCCGCACGGAGGGCGGCACGCGGGGGCACGGCCTGGGGCTGACCATCGCACGCGGGCAGGCCGAGGTGCTGGGGGCGCGGCTGGAGTTCGCGAACGCGCCGGAGGGCGGGGCGGTGGCCACCCTGAGGCTCGCGGCGGAGTGAGCACCGGGTTCGCGCCCTCCTATGGCCCAGCGTGAGGGGCGGCACCCCGGGGGCGCTCCTAATGTGTCGATTAGTCAGCTTCGGCACTCTCGCCCCCACATGGAGGTATTCCCCATGTCCCTGCGCACCCGCCTCTCCATAGCCATCGTCGCCGGGCTCCTCGCCGCAGCGGCCGCCGTCACGCCCGCCGCCGCGGACGGCGACTGGGACCCGAGTGGCGGGAACGGCAACAGCCAACACGACCCGGGCGGCGGCAACGGCAGTCGCCCGGGCGGCGGCAACAACCAGCAGGACCCCAGCGGCGGCAACGGCAACCACCAGCACGATCCCAGCGGCGGCAACGGCGACCACCAGGGCCGCCACGACCAGCGCCTGTACAGGGGCGTCGTCACGGCGGGCACGCTGGCGTTGCGCAGTGCCCCGAACCGCGGTTCGCAGATCATCCGGTTCGCCCATCGGGGCGACAAGGTCAAGATCTTCTGCAAGACCGGCGGCCAGACCGTGCAGGGCAACCCGCTCTGGTACCTGCTGACGGACGGCACCTGGGCCTGGGGCGCGGCCCGGTACATCGACAACCTCGGCCCCGCGCCACGCTGGTGCTGACACCCGGTCACCCGAAGGCGCGAAGATGCACTATTGGGTAAATTCCGGACATGAGTAAGGCCGGAATCTCCGTGGCGACGGCGGACCCGCCCGCACCCGCCGTCCGCCGCCTCCCCCGGCGCCGGGGCATCGAACTCGCCCTCATCGTGCTGGCCGTCCTGCTGTCGGTGTACGGCTACTGCGCCGTCGGCCTCGCCCGGCACGGAACGCTGCCGCCCGGTGCCGCCGGTTACGGCGCCGGTCTCGGCGTTCTGGCGCTGCTGGCCCATCTGACGGTACGGCTGCGGGCCCCCTACGCCGACCCCCTGTTCCTCCCGGTCGGGGTGCTGCTGAACGGGCTGGGCCTGGTGCTGATCTACCGGCTCGACCTGGAGACCCCGGGCGACCGCGCGGCACCGGCCCAGCTGGTGTGGTCGACGCTGGGCGTGACGCTGTTCATCCTGGTCGGCCTGCTGCTGCGCGACCACCGGGTGCTCCAGCGCTACACGTACGTCTGCGTGGTCGCGGCCCTGGTCCTGCTCACCCTGCCGATCCTGTTCCCGGCGGTGAACGGGGCCCGCATCTGGATCCGGATCGCCGGGTTCTCCATCCAACCGGGCGAGTTCGCGAAGGTGCTGCTGGCGGTGTTCTTCGCCGCGTACCTGGCGGCGAACCGCAGCGCGCTGGCCTTCACCGGCCGCCGCGTCTGGAAGCTCCAGCTCCCCACGGGCCGGGTGCTCGGTCCGATCGTCGCCGTCTGGCTGGTCAGCGTGGGGGTGCTGATCCTGGAACGCGACCTCGGCACCTCGCTGCTGTTCTTCGGCCTGTTCGTGGTGCTCCTCTACGTGGCCACCGGCCGCACCGGCTGGATCGCGGTCGGCCTGCTGCTGGCCGCGCTGGGGGCGGTCGCCGTGGGCCGGCTGGAACCGCACGTGCACGGCAGGATCGAGACCTGGCTGCACCCCTTCGCCTCCATCGAGGCCGGCGAAGGTGCCAACCAGCTCGCCCAGTCGCTGTTCGCCTTCGCGGAGGGCGGCATGCTCGGCACGGGCCTCGGACTCGGGCACTCCTTCCTCATCGGGTTCGCCGTGAAGTCGGACTTCATCCTGGCCACCGCGGGCGAGGAACTCGGCCTGGCCGGCATCGGCGCCGTCTTCCTCCTCTACGGCCTGCTGGTGGAGCGCGGCTTTCGCGCGGGCCTCGCGCAGCGCGAGCCCTTCGGCCGGCTGCTCGCGGTCGGCCTCGCCTCGCTGGTGGCACTCCAGGTGTTCGTGATCGCGGGCGGGGTGACCGGGCTGATCCCGCTGACCGGCATGGCGATGCCGTTCCTGGCGCAGGGCGGCTCGTCGGTGGTCACCAACTGGGCGATCGTGGCGCTGCTGGTCAGGGTGAGCGACTCGGCCCGGCGCAGTTGCGACGAGCGGGGCGCGCCGTGACCCGGCACATCCGGCACGCCCAGTACTTCTGCGCGCTGCTGCTGGTGGCCCTGCTGGTGAACGCCGCCCGCGTCCAGGTCGTCCAGGCACCGTCGTACGACCGCAACCCGGCCAACCGGCGCCCCGACATCGCCCGTTACGAGCAGCCGCGCGGGGACATCTTGGTCGGTGGGCGCCCCGTCACCGGTTCCCGGGACACCCGTGAGCACCTCCGCTACGAGCGGACCTACACGGACGGCCCGATGTACGCCCCGGTCACCGGCTTCGCCTCCCAGCTGTACGGGACGACGCTGCTGGAGAGCAGCGAGGACGGCGTGCTGTCCGGCGCGGATCCGATGCTCGCGCCGTTCCCGCTCTGGAACGACTTCACGCGAGCGCGCAACGCGGGCGGGGACGTCGTCACGACGCTCCACCCGGCCGCCCAGGAGGCCGCGTACCGGGGACTGGCGGGCCACAAGGGCGCGGTGGCGGCGCTGGAGCCGTCGACCGGCCGGATCCTGGCCCTGGTCTCCGCCCCGTCCTACGACCCCCAGCCGCTCTCCGGCAACGGCTCGGCGGCGGCCCGGGCCTGGCGGCGGCTCACCACGGACAAGGACAAGCCGATGCTCAACCGGGCGGTGCGGCAGACCTATCCGCCGGGCTCGACGTTCAAGGTCGTCACCGCGGCCGCCGCGCTGGACACCGGTGTGGTCACGGACCTCGAAGCGCCGACCGACTCCCCCGACCCCTACCGGCTGCCCGGAACGCGCACCCGCCTGACGAACGCCTCGAAAGGCTGCGCGGACGCCTCGGTCCGGGAGGCGTTCACCTTCTCCTGCAACACGGTGTTCGCCAAGCTGGGCGTGGAGGTGGGCGCGGCGGACATGACGGCCTCGGCGCAGGCCTTCGGCTTCAACAACGGGGAGCTGAGGATCCCCTTCCCGGTGGCCCGCTCCACCTTCGACACCACCCTCGACAGGGCCCAGCTCGCCCTGTCGTCGATCGGCCAGTACAACACCCGCGCCACACCGTTGCAGATGGCGATGGTCGCGGCGGCCGTGGCGAACGGCGGCCAGGTACGCGACCCCTACCTGGTGGAGCGCACGACCCGGCCGGGCGGCAGCACCCTCGCGGCGGCCGGTTCGCGGGCGATCCGCCAGGCGATGTACCCGTCCACCGCCGCCCGGTTGCGGGCGATGATGCGGGACGTGGTCGAGCACGGCGGCGGACACAAGGCCGCCATCCGCGGTGCCCAGGTCGGCGGCAAGACCGGCACCGCCCAGCACGGCCTCGGCAACTCCGGGACGCCGTACGCCTGGTTCATCTCCTGGGCGCAGGACGGCCGCGATCTGACGGCGCGGGTGGCGGTCGCGGTCGTCGTGGAGGACGCGGACGCGAGGCGCGGGGACATCAGCGGAGGCGGTGACGCGGCGCCGATCGCGCGGGCGGTGATGGAGGCGGTGCTCAAGTCGCCCTGATGGCGGCCCGGTTGATGAGACGGGGCTATCGGGTCCCGGCGCGCCCGACCTACCGTTCGGTCCATGACTGAACCCGCCGCGTACGAACTCGCCCAGGTCAACCTCGGCCGCCTCAAGGCCCCTCTGGACTCCCCGCAGCTGAAGGACTTCATCGACGGCCTCGACCCGGTGAACGCTGACGCGGACGACGCCGACGGTTTCGTCTGGCGCCTGCAGGGCGAGGCCGGCGACGACGCCACGGACGTGCCCGTCTTCGGTGACTCATGGCTGATCATCAACATGTCGGTGTGGCGCGACGCCGACGCGCTGACGGCGTACATGTACCAGGGCAGGCACCGGGAGATGCTCGCACGCCGCCGTGAGTGGTTCGAGAGAGTGCAGGAGGCCATGGTCGCCCTCTGGTGGGTCCCGTCGGGTCACCGCCCCACGGTGGCCGAGGCGGAGTCGCGCGTGCTGCACCTGCGCACGCACGGCCCGACACTGTACGCCTTCACCCTGCGGACGCAGTTCCCTCCACAGGGCGCCGAACCCCTGCTCGGCGAAGTGCCGGACGGGCTCGACTGCGCGCCCTAGGTAGACACCCGGTCAACAAGTCGCACGCGGGGGATTGACGGGCTTGCTGACAGGCAGTCTCATAAGTGCATCAGTGACGTGTGCACAACGAGGTGGGCAGCCATGACGACCCTGACGGAAGCCGACGCGCTCGACGGCCTGCGCGATGCCCTCGGCCTGCTCAAGGACCGGGAGCAGGTGGCCCAGCGGCTGCTCGACTCCTCCGCCAAGCACTCCTTCGACCCCGACAAGGAACTGGACTGGGACGCGCCCTTCGAGGAGGGCAAGTGGTTCTGGCCGCCGGAGCTGGTGTCGCTCTACGACACCCCGCTCTGGAAACGCATGGGCGAGGAGCAGCGCATCCTCCTCTCCCAGCACGAGGCGGCGGCCCTGGCCTCGCTGGGCATCTGGTTCGAGATCATCCTGATGCAGCTGCTGGTCCGGCACATCTACGACAAGGCGGCGACGAGCGCGCACGTACGCTACGCACTCACCGAGATCGAGGACGAGTGCCGCCACTCCAAGATGTTCGCCCGCCTGATCTCCCACGGCGACACGCCCTGGTACCCGGTCAGCCGCGCCCACCAGCAGCTGGGCCGCCTGTTCAAGACCATCTCCACCACCCCCGGTTCCTTCACCGCCACCCTCCTCGGGGAGGAGGTCCTCGACTGGATGCAGCGGCTGACGTTCCCCGACGAGCGGGTCCAGACCCTGGTCCGCGGCGTCACCCGCATCCACGTCGTCGAAGAGGCCCGCCACGTCCGCTACGCCCGCGAGGAACTCCGCCGCCAGATGGTGACGGCCCCCAAGTGGTCCCGGGAGTTCACCCGCGTCACCTCCGGCGAGTTCGCCCGCGTCTTCTCGGTGGCCTTCGTGAACCCCGACGTCTACACGAACGTGGGCCTGGACAAGCGGGAGGCCCTCGCCCAGGTCCGCGCGAGCGGCCACCGCCGCGAGGTCATGCAGAACGGCTCCAAGCGCCTGACCGACTTCCTCGACGACATCGGCGTACTGCGCGGGGTAGGCCGACGCCTGTGGAAGTCGTCGGGCCTGCTGGCGTAAAGGGCACGACTCCCGCACCCGCGCACGGCGAGAAGGGGCCGTGTCGGGGGGGTCCGCCCGCAGCGGTTGTCGCGTCAACGCACAGTCAGTCGGCGTGAGACCCCATCGCGACGTTCCGAGGACGGACACCCCCCGGCGCGGCCCCGACCCACCACCCGGCGCAAGGCGAAGACGCGCACCCCCACCCGCCACCATGCGAAGAAACACACCGGACGCCATGCGAGACCACCCGCACCCGCACGACCACCGCTACGCAGCCCCCCGGCGCCCCGATTACCCTGCGAGGCATGACACCAGCCGCCCCCACCCCCGCCTACCGGCGACTCAGCGTCGAGGAACGCCGTAGTCAGCTCCTCGCCTCGGCGCTGGACCTCTTCGCCCACCGCGCCCCGGAGGAGGTGTCCCTCGACGACGTGGCGGAGGCGGCCGGGGTCTCGCGGCCGCTGGTGTACCGGTACTTCCCGGGCGGCAAGCAGCAGCTCTACGAGGCCGCCCTGCGCTCTGCCGCCGACGAGCTCCAGCACTGCTTCGACGAACCCCGCGAGGGCCCGCTCCTGCCCCGTCTGTCCCGCGCCCTCGACCGCTACCTCACCTTCGTCGACCAGCACGACACCGGCTTCAGCGCCCTCCTCCAGGGCGGCAGCGTCGTGGAGACGTCCCGCACCACCGCCATCGTGGACGGAGTACGCCGTGTCGCCGCCGAGCACATCATCAGCCACCTGGGCGTCACCGGCCCCGGCCCCGGCCTGCGCATGACCATCCGCATGTGGATCACGGCCGTGGAGGCGTCGTCGCTGATCTGGCTCGACGAGGACAAGCAGCCCCCCGCCGGGGAACTGCGCGACTGGCTCGTGGAGCAGTTCGTGGCGATGCTGTCGGTGACCGCCCGCCGCGACCCGCAGACCGACGCCCTGGTCCGGGCGCTCGCCGAGAATCCCTGACACTGATCCCGTGAGAAGCGAAGAGACCCCCTTCGAGGGCGGCCCCATGGACGGCAGGGTCCTGCCCGTCCTCCTGGGCATCACCGGCCACCCGCCCAAGACGTACCGCATCCCCGTCCCGGACCCCGACGGCGGACCGGACACCGTGCTCGTCTACCGCCGCGTGCCCCGGGGACCGGGCAGGGTCGGCCTGTCCAACCGCTGGAAGTACACGTACGCCCCCGAGGGCGTCCCGCCCCGCCGGCTCAACTGGCCCTGGTCGAAGCCAGCCGCCACGCCGCCCGGCAAGCCGGACGACGCCGACGGGTGACCCGTTGCGCCGAACGCGCACGCTCACCGCGCGCGGCGCACGCACCCGCCTGATCCTCACGGTGTCCGGCGGCACCCCGCCGCCCCCGTAATGGAGGTGATGGCATGTCAGGAAAGCTGCTGCGTCTGGTCTGCATCGCGGCGACGGCGGCCGGAACCGCCCTGGCGCCCGTCCAGGCCGCGGCCGCACCCGAGCCGGACAAGGAACAGCCCGGAGTCGCCGACCTCCTGACAGGTCTTCAGGGGCTGTACCGGAAGGCCGAGGAGGCCACCGAGGCCTACAACGCCACCGAGGAGAAGCTGAAGAAGCAGCGTGCCGAGACCGACCGTGTGGAGCGCGCCCTCACTCGCGCCCGGCTCTCCCTGCACGACAGCCGGGGCGCGGCCGGCCGGCTGGCCCGGCAGCAGTACCAGAGCAGCACCGACCTTCCCCCGTACGTCCGCCTGCTCCTGGCCCGCGATCCGCAGCACGCGATCGAGCAGGGCCATGTGATCGGCCGGCTCGCGCAGGAACGAGCCGGCACCATCGCCCGGCTGTCCGGCCACGAGCACAAGGCCCACGAACTGGCCCGCAAGGCCCGCACGGCCCTCGACCGGCAGCTCGCCCTCACCGAGCGGCGCAAGAAGCAACGGGACGAGGTCCGCACCCGCCTCCACGACGTCGAGGAACTGCTCGCCTCCCTCAGCCGTGAACAGCTCGGGAAGCTCGCCGAGTTGGAACGGAAGGCCACTGCGAAGGCCCAGTCGGAGTTCATCGCGTCGGGCGCGCTGGGCAGCGAGGACAGCCCGGGCGACACGAAGGACGGTGGCAAGGACGACAGCCGCGAGAACGGCAAGAACAGAGACAGGCCCGGGGGCGTCAACACCGTCCGCACCCCGTCCGCCGAGGGCCTGCGGGCCGTGCGCTACGTCGTACGGCAGCTCGGCAAGCCGTACGAGTGGGGCGCACAGGGCCCGCGCACGTACGACTGCTCGGGGCTGACCTCACAGGCGTGGGCCGAGGCAGGGACGCCCGTGCCCCGAACCAGTCAGGAGCAGTGGAAGCAGCTGGAGCGGATCCCGCTGGACGAACTGCGCCCCGGGGACCTGGTCGTGTACTTCCCGAAGGCCACGCACGTGGCGCTGTACCTCGGCGACGGCATGGTCGTCCACGCACCCCGTCCGGGCGCGAAGGTGAAGGCGTCACCGATCGCGGCCAACCCGGTCCTGGGTGCCGTACGGCCGGACCCGGGCGGGGAGCCCCTGCGGCGCTACGAGCCGCCGGAGCTCCCCGAGGGTGCCACGGACGGGTCCGACGAGGGCTACGACGGTTACGCGGCGCCCGCGCCGGACACCTCGGCCAGGTAGCCCTGCGTCTTGTCCGGGTCGTAGAAGAAGTTCTCGAAGTCGGCCGGGTTGTCGAACCCGTTGGCGAAGCGGTCGGCGACCGGCTGGAGCTCACCGGCGGCGCCGATGAGGTTCAGGATGTGCTCCGGCGGCGGCGCGAGCATCGCGTTGGTCCACTTGGTGACGTGCTGGGCGGTGTCCCAGTAGCGGTCGAAGGTCGCCCGCATCCACTCCTCGTCGAACGGCTTGTCGCCGTGCTCGGTGATCGAGGAGAGGTAGGCGGCGGCGCACTTGGACGCGGAGTTGGAGCCCTGCCCGGTGATCGGGTCGTTCGCCACGACCACGTCGGCGACGCCGAGCACCAGACCGCCGCTGGGCAGGCGCCCGATGGGGTTGCGGACGGTGGGGGCGTAGCGCCCGGCCAGCGTGCCGCCGGCGTCCGTCAGTTCGACCTTGGTGGCCCGCGCGTACTCCCAGGGGACGTACCGCTCCATGAGCTCCAGGGTCAGGGAGAGGTGCTCCGCGGGGTCCTTCACGCCGTTGAAGGCGTCGAGCGGGCCGCCGGGTATGCCCTCCCAGAACAGGATGTCGGCGCGGCCGGAGGTGGTCAGGGTCGGCATGACGAACAGTTCGCCGACGCCCGGCACGAGGTTGCAGCGGACCGCCTCGGTGCCCGGGTGCTCGGGGCGCGGGCCCAGGCCGTGGACGTACGACACGGCCAGCGCGCGCTGCGGCTCGCTGTAGGGGGAGCGCTCGGCGTCGCGGCCGAACATCTGGACCAGCTCGCCCTTGCCGGCGGCGACGAGCACCAGGTCGTAGGTGCGGGAGAAGTAGTCGAGGTCGCCGACGGCCGCGCCGTGGATGACGAGCTGGCCGCCGCGCTGGGCGAACGTCTCCATCCAGCCGGCCATCTTCACGCGCTGGTCGACGGACTGGGCGTATCCGTCGAGCCTGCCCAGCCAGTCGATGGCACGGGCGGCGGGGCCCTCGGCCCAGGAGCCGGGTGCGGCGACCGAGACGCCGAGTCCTTCGATCTTCGGGGCCTGGGACTCCCAGAAGTTCAGCTGGAGATCGCGCTCGTGCTGCAGGGCCGTGTGAAACATGCACTGCGTGGACATGACCCGGCCGGTGCGGATCTCGTCCGCCGTCCGGTTGGACATCAGGGTGACCTCGTACCCCTGTGTCTGGAGGCCGAGAGCGATCTGGAGCCCGGACTGACCGGCTCCGACGACGAGTATCTTCCGCATGCGGGGCTGTCCTCTACTCGGGGGTTTCGTCGAGCGCGTGGCCCACGAGGGCCAGGAGGGTCTCGATCACGGAGATCCGGCGACGCGCGTCCATGATCATGACAGGTATGTGTCGTGGGATGGTCAGGGCCTCCCGCACATCCTCCGGCTCGAACAACTCACTGCCGTCGAAGTGGTTGACCGCGACCACGTACGGCAGCCCGGAGCTCTCGAAGTAGTCCAGGACCGGGAAGCAGTCCTTCAGGCGACGGGTGTCGGCCAGGACGACCGCGCCGATCGCGCCGCGCACGATGTCGTCCCACATGAACCAGAACCGCTGCTGGCCCGGCGTGCCGAACAGGTAGAGCACCAGGTCGTCGTCGAGCGTGATGCGCCCGAAGTCCATGGCCACCGTGGTGGTGGACTTGCCCGGCGTGGCGGTGAGGTCGTCGGTCGCCTCGCTCGCCTCGGTCATCAGCGCCTCGGTCTGCAGGGGCGTGATCTCCGAGACGGCGGTGACCAGCGTGGTCTTGCCCACGCCGAAGCCGCCCGCCACCACGATCTTCGTGGCGATCGGGGCACGGGTGCGGTCCGTCTCCCAGGCGTGCATGCTCTCGCCGGGCTCGAGAGACGGGGAGGAACCAGTGACGCCGTGAGCGGCGTCAGAGACGACGGAGTCCACTCAGCACCCTTTCCAGCAGAGCCCGGTCCGGGCGGCCCGTGCCATGGCCGGTGCCCGTTCCGTACACACGGATCTTTCCCTGGTCCGCGAGGTCGCTCAGGAGCACGCGGACCACGCCGAGCGGCATCTTCAGCAGCGCGGCGATCTCGGCCACCGTACGCATCCGGCGGCACAGTTCGACGATGGCCCTCAGCTCCGGCATCACGCGGGTGGAGAGGTGGCCGTTCGTCAGCTCCTTGCGCTCCTCGGGGGCGTCCAGCGCGGCCGTGCTCGCCACGAACGTCTCCACGAGGAGGACGTGGCCGAACCGGGTGCGGCCGCCGGTGAGCGAGTAGGGGCGGACCCGGGCGGGTTTGCGGTCACCGCCGCGGACCGGGAGGTGCTGCTTGGGCGTACTGCTCATCGGGCACTCCCCGTCGTCTGGGAATCCTCCAGGGATTTCCGGAGCTCGCTGCGGAGTTCCGGGGTCAGGACGTGACCGGCGCGGCCGACGAACAGGGCCATGTGGTACGCCACGACGCTCATGTCGCAGTCCGCGGAGCCGTGGACGCCGAGCAGCGAGCCGTCGCTGATGGACATCACGAACAGGCTGCCCTCGTCCATGGCGATCATCGTGTGCCGGACGCCGCCGAAGTCCATCAGCCGGGCGGCGCCGATGGTGAGGCTGCCGATGCCGGAGACGATGGTGGCCAGGTCGGCGGCGGAGCCGCGCGGGCCGGTGCGCTTGGTGCCGCGGGCCTGCAGGGCGTCCCGCGCCTCCTTGTTGCGGTGGTCGTCGGAGGAGAGCAGGAGCAGTCCGTCGGACGAGACGACCGCGACCGAGAGGATGCCGGGTACCTCCTCGACGAGGTTGGTCAGCAGCCAGTGCAGGTTGCGGGCCTCACTGCTCAGTCCGATCAGTCCGAAGGTACTGGGAGCGGTCAACTGCTTGCCTCCTCGACTGTGCCCCCCGTGGATTCTTCGGATCCAGCTGGTCGTGCTGTGCCGGTGGCCGGCCGCTGGTGCGAGGCCGTCCTCTCGGCGATCTCCGCCTCCACCTCGCGGTACCCCGCCTGGGCGCCCTGGCGGAAGCCGCCGAGGCGGCGACGCAGGGCGTCGGCGTCGACGGAGCCGCTGCGCTGGCGCGGGGCGGTGGTCTGTGCGGTGATCTTCGGAGTGCGCTTGGGGAGGCCCTTGTCGGTGACGCGGTCCTCCTCCTCGTCGGGCGCGCGCTCGTGCTCCGGGCTCTCGCCCCGGTCCTCGGCGCCCGGGTGGGCCCCGCCCTCGGGCGCGGGCTGACCGTACGGGCCGGTCTCGCCCGTACGGAAGGCGGTGTCGGGGGCGGGCCCTTCGTGCGGGCCGGTCTCGGCGCTGTCGACCGCGGGTGCGTGCCCCGTCGGCTCCGGCTCCTCTGCCTGCGCCGGGATCAGCAGTTCCATCGTGGTCTCCGCGGGGGATTCCACGGGTGCGGCGGTCTCGTCCGGGTCGGCGTGTGCGTCCGACCCGGCGTGCGCCTCCGCCTGGGCGTGTGCCTCCGACGCGGCGTGTGTCGTCGGCTCACCGGGCGCCGGTGGCTCGGCGGATGCCGCCTCGTCCGCCGCCTCCGGCGTCTCCAGCGCCTTGGGCACCTCTGCCGGTTCCGGCTCCCCTGCCGGTTCCGGGTGGTGGGCGGGCGTCGTGGTGTCCGCGGCTTCGTCCTCGCGTACCGCCTTCTCCGCCAGGGCGACCAGCGGGTCGTCGCCCGAGGCGCGCCCGTGCAGGACGTTGGAGTTGGCCTCGGCGTCGGCGCCCGGGAAGGAGTAGGAGTGCGCCGTGCCGGTGAGGGGGCCGGAGGTCGGTACGGCCACGGGCGGGGCGGCGGCGAGGAGTGTGCGCGGCAGGACGACGACCGCCGCGACACCGCCCTGCTTCTGCTCGCGCAACTGGACGCGCACGCCGTGGCGGTGGGCGAGCCGGGCCACGACGTAGAGGCCCAGGCCGAGACCGTCCTCGCCCTCCTGGTCGTAGGGCGCCTCGGGGTCGAAGTCGGTGAGGCGGGAGTTGAGGCGCTCCAGCCGCTCCTCGGTCATGCCGATGCCCTCGTCCTGGACGGACAGCATGACCTCGCCGTTCTCCAGCAGCCAGCCGGAGATCTCGACGGGCAGGTCGGGCGGCGAGAACGAGGTGGCGTTCTCCAAGAGTTCCGCCAGCAGGTGGGACAGGTCGTCCGCGGCGAACCCGGCGATGTGCGCGTGCGGGGGCAGGGCGGCGATCCGGACCCGCTCGTAGCGCTCGATCTCGCTGACGGCGGCCCGGACGACGTCCACCAGCGGCACGGGCCCGGCGGCGTGCTGTACGTGCTCGGTGCCGGCCAGGACCAGCAGGTTCTCGCTGTGCCGGCGCATGACCGTGGCGAAGTGGTCGAGCTTGAACAGCGTGGCGAGCCGGTCCGGGTCCTGCTCGCGCTCCTCCAGGTTCTCGATGACGGCCAGTTGCCGTTCGACCAGGCCGAGGGTGCGCAGGGCGAGGTTGACGAACGTCCCGCCGATGGCGGTGCGCAGCCGCTCCAGCTGGGCGGCGGACTCGGCGAGTTCGCCGCGCAGTTCCTCGCGCGCGTCGGCCATCTTCTGGCGCTGCCCCACGAGGTGCTTGCGGTCGGACTCCAGCGTGGTGATCCGCTCGGTGAGGGCGGCCGCGTGCGCGTGCAGGGCGTTGACGGAGCGGACGGCTTGGGCGAACTCGTCGTTGCGGCCCGTGAACTTCACCGGTTCCTCGGCCGCCGGGTCGTCGGCCTCGGCGAGGCGCTTGGAGCCCAGGCGCAGGACCGCGAGCGGGCGGGTGAGGCTGCGGGCCATGCCCGTGGCGACACCGACGGCGAGCAGCATGAGGGCGCCGAGGACGGCGATGCGGATCTCCAGCGCGGTGACGTCGTCGTCGCGCAGCGCCTCGAGGTCCTTGGTGCGGCGGTCGTAGAGGGCCGACTCCACCCCGCGCATCAGGTCGACGCGGGCGGACAGGGCCGCGTCCAGCTTCTTGGTGCTGGTGGCGAGGTCGGTACGGGAGAGCGTCGGCTGGTCGGTCAGGGTGGCGAGGTACTTGTCGGCGGAGTTGACCTCGGTGCCGGTGACCGTGGAGTCGAAGGAGGCGCGGGCCGGCTTGGGCGCGGCGTCCCGGAAGTCGGCCAGGGCCGCGTCGGAGCGCAGCCGGGCCTGCTGGGCGGCGGCGCTGAGGGCGTCACGCTGCCGGGTGTCGGCGTCCGAGGAGGTGGAGGTCTCGGTCGGCAGGCCGGTGACGGGATCGATGACCGCGCTCGTGCTGCGCGGCACGCTGAGCGCGGCGAGCAGCAGCCCGCGGGCCGCGGCGGCCTGCTGGACGGCGGAGTCCAGCTCGGCCAGCGCGTAACCGCCGGCACCCGCGCGCGGTGGGGTCCGCTGCGCCAGCTGCTCGGCGAGGTCGTGGAGTTCGGTGATGGCGCGGGAGTACGCCTGGTGGGCTTCGAGGGCGCTGCTCTGGCCGGTGAGCGCCGCCCTGCGCACGGCCGCTATGCCGTCGAGGTCCGAGCGGAGCGCGGCGGGCGTGTCGGTGTCGGAGCGCAGCTCCTCGACCTGCCGGTCCACCCGGGCGCTGCGCTGCTCGGAGGGCGCCTTGGACTTGGGACGCCCGGCCGCGATGTAGGAGGTGACGTCGTCCCGTTCGTCGGCGAGGGAGTGCGCGAGGGCGAGCGCGTCCTGCGTCTGCTCCGCGAGCGTCACCAGTTCCTGGGTGTCGTGGAGCTGCTCGGAGGCGGCCAGGACGGACGGGGCGCCGGCACCCGCGATGGTCGCGGCGACCACGGCCACGGCCACGATCAGCCGGTTGCGTACGTGCGTGGGGCGGCCCGAGCCGGTGGGGGGCGTCGGCTCAGCGCCCTGAACGGGGGCCTTCTGCTTGCCTGTGCGACGAGGCCGCGTCTTCTGCACCGGTGCTCGCATTCCTGACTCGTGAACCCTTGGGCCCGGATGACGCTCCGTCAACTGGTGCGTACTCCCGGTACACTTACCGACCCTCCCAGCGCCGGTGGGCAGCGCACGCGCATCACCTGACCCGCCACCCGAAGGAGTGAACCCCGGAGGAGAGTTGAGGGGCAAGTTCCGCGGGCCTTTGCAGTGACCTTGCGCGGCACGCCGGTTGGACGACTGCGACGGCCGGTGGCAGTATTCGCCACCACGCCTTCCCGGAACAAATCATTCCCTCCCAAACCAGGCGTCTGACCTGCGCGACTGCGCCGATCCGGCAACCGTTGCCGGTCTCTTGCGGACCTTGTGAAGGGCTCGTGCAGACTGGCTGGATGCGTACTGAACTCGCCTCGGAGCCGGGAGACGCCGACCGCCCCAACGAGGACTTCGCCGCTGTCGGGCTACCGGCCTCGGGACAGGGCGGTTCGGTCGTCGTCCTGGACGGGGTCACGCCACCGAGGACCGGGACGGGCTGTCTGCATTCCGTTCCCTGGTTCACCGCACGCCTCGGTGGAGCACTGACCGAACTGACCGTTTCACTCCCGGATATCCCTCTGGTCGACGCCTTGTCCCGCGCCATCGCGCGTACCTCCGAGGCACACGCCGCAACCTGTGACCTTTCTCACCCCCGGACTCCTCAGGCCACGGTGGTCGCGGCCCGATGGAATCCGGACACGGTCGAGTACCTGGTCCTGTCCGACTCGGCTCTGCTCCTCGAGTCCCCGGACGGCGTGGTGACACCCCTCCTCGACGACCGGCTGGCCCTGCTCCCCCGCTCGGCGCTCGCCACGGACGCGCTGGTGGACTCCACGTTCCGCAACATGGACGGCGGCTTCTTCACGGCTGCCGCCGACCCGTCGGTGGCGGCCCGGGCGGTGACCGGAACCGTGCCCCGTCGCGAGGTCCGCGCCCTGGCCGCGCTGACGGACGGCGCGACGCGCTGGGTGGAGCGGTTCGAGGAGGGCGACTGGGCGGACTGCTTCCACCTGATCCGCAAGGAGGGGCCGCAGGCCCTGGTGGACCGCGTTCGAACGCTGGAACGGTCGGACGCCACGACGTTCCTGGGCAGGGGCAAGAGGCACGACGACGCGACGGTGGCGTTCGTCGAGTTCTAGGCGGCTGCCCGCGCTGCGAGCGGCCCGCGGCCGGGGGCTACTTCTCCATGCCGCGGTTGAGCTGGTGCAGCAGCCGGGCCAGTTCCGTGACCTCGCGGGAGTCCCAGTCGGCCAGGCGGCCGGCGTAGCGGGCGCGGCGGGCCTCCCGGACCCGGCGGACGCGGTCGTGGCCCTCCTGGGTGAGGGCGACGAGCCAGGCACGTCCGTCGGCGGGGTCGGGCTCGCGCGCGACCAGCCCGAGTTCCTCCAGGGCACGCAGCTGGCGGGACATCGTCGCCTTGCCGACCCCGATGTAGGCGGCGAGCTCGGTCGCCCGCTGCTTCCCGTGCTCGTCCAGCCGCACGAGCAGGCCGTACGCGGACGACTCCAGGTCGGGGTGGACCTCGCGGGCCATCTCGCCCTGGCTGGCCCGGGCGCGCCGCAGCAGCACGGTCAGTTCGCGCTCGAGCGCCAGGAAGGCGGGCTGATCCACGCCGGTTCCGGCCACACCGGGTCCGGGCAGACCGGCTCCGGCCACGCCGGGTCCGGGCAGACCGGTTCCGGCCACACCGGGTCCGGTTCCGGCCACACCGGCGTCGCGGTCTCCGTCGTCGTTGCCGCCCTCGTGCACGTCAGCCCCTGCCTCGGTCGTCACCCGGTCGTGAGCACGCCGGTACCTGAATTTTCCGCCACCTGCCGTCATCACCGCAGTTCGGCAAGTATTCCGCAGGTCAGGGCGTCCGTGTCCACAGGGCCACCACACGGTGAAGGCCCGGGTCTCCCTCACGGGAACCCGGGCCTCCACTCATCCGGCCACGTCCGTCACGCCGCGACCGGAACCTCCGGCGCGGCATCCGCGGTGGCGGGCGCGAGCGCCAGTTCCAGGACCTGGCGTACGTCGGTGACGGCGTGGACGTCGAGCTTGTCCAGCACCTCCGCCGGGACGTCGTCCAGGTCGGGCTCGTTGCGCTTGGGGATGATCACCGTGGTGACCCCCGCCCGGTGCGCGGCGAGCAGCTTCTGCTTCACGCCGCCGATCGGCAGGACCCGCCCGGTCAGCGAGACCTCACCGGTCATCGCCACGTCCGTGCGGACCAGCCTGCCGGACAGCAGGGACGCGAGGGCCGTCGTCATCGTGATGCCGGCGCTCGGGCCGTCCTTGGGGACCGCGCCCGCCGGGAAGTGGATGTGCACGCCCCGGTCCTTCAGGTCGCCCACCGGCAGTTCCAGCTCGGCACCGTGGGAGCGCAGGAAGCTCAGCGCGATCTGCGCGGACTCCTTCATCACGTCGCCCAGCTGACCGGTCAGGGTCAGCCCGGCCGCACCCGTCTCCGGGTCGGCCAGGGACGCCTCGACGTAGAGCACGTCACCGCCCGCTCCGGTCACCGCCAGGCCGGTCGCCACCCCGGGGACGGACGTCCGCCGCTCGGCCGGGTCCTGGGCGGACTCGGGCACGTGGTGCGGCCGACCGATCAGGTCGCGCAGGTCCTCGTCCCGGACAGTGAAGGGCAGCTTCCGCTCGCCCAGTTCGTGCTGGGCGGCGACCTTGCGCAGCAGCCGCGCGACGGACCGCTCCAGGGTGCGCACGCCCGCCTCGCGGGTGTACTCGCCGGCGAGCTTGCGCAGCGCGCCCTCGTCGATGGTCACCTCGTCCTCGCCGAGCCCGGCCCGCTCCAGCTGACGCGGGAGCAGGTGGTCACGGGCGATGACGACCTTCTCGTCCTCGGTGTAGCCGTCCAGGCGGACGATCTCCATCCGGTCGGCGAGGGCCTCCGGGATCGCCTCCAGGACGTTGGCGGTGGCGAGGAAGACGACGTCGGACAGGTCCAGCTCGACCTCCAGGTAGTGGTCCCGGAAGGTGTGGTTCTGCGCCGGGTCGAGCACCTCCAGCAGAGCCGCGGCCGGGTCGCCCCGGAAGTCCGAGCCCACCTTGTCGATCTCGTCGAGCAGCACGACCGGGTTCATCGAGCCGGCCTCCTTGATGGCCCGGACGATCCGGCCCGGCAGCGCGCCGACGTAGGTACGCCGGTGGCCGCGGATCTCGGCCTCGTCGCGGACGCCGCCGAGGGCGACACGGACGAACTTGCGGCCCATGGCGTGCGCGACGGACTCCCCCAGACTGGTCTTGCCGACGCCGGGCGGCCCGACGAGCGCGAGGACGGCACCGCCGCGCCGCCCGCCGACCACGCCCAGCCCCCGGGCGGTACGCCGCTTGCGCACCGCCAGGTACTCGGTGATCCGCTCCTTGACGTCCTCCAGGCCGGAGTGCTCGGCGTCGAGGACGGCCTGGGCGCCCTGGATGTCGTAGGCGTCCTCGGTGCGTTCGGTCCACGGCATCTCGAGGACCGTGTCGAGCCAGGTGCGGATCCAGGAGCCCTCGGGCGACTGGTCGGAGGACCGCTCCAGCTTGTCGACCTCCTTGAGCGCGGCCTCACGGACCTTCTCGGGCAGGTCGGCGGCCTCCACCCGGGCGCGGTAGTCGTCGGACTCCTCGCCCTCCTGCTCGCCGTTCAGCTCGCGCAGCTCCTTGCGGACGGCCTCCAGCTGGCGTCGCAGCAGGAACTCGCGCTGCTGCTTGTCGACGCCTTCCTGGACGTCCTTGGCGATCGACTCGGCCACGTCCTGTTCGGCGAGGTGGTCGCGCAACTGCTGGGTGGCGAGCTTGAGCCGGGCCACCGGGTCGGCGGTCTCCAGCAGTTCGACCTTCTGGTCGGTGGTCAGGAACGGCGAGTAGCCGGAGTTGTCGGCGAGCGCCGAGACGTCGTCGATGGCCTGGACCCGGTCGACGACCTGCCAGGCGCCGCGCTTGCGCAGCCAGGCGGTGGCGAGTGCCTTGTATTCCTTGACCAGTTCGGCGAGATGGCCGGGCAGCGGCTCCGGAACGGTCTCGTCGACGCGGGTCCCCTCGACCCACAGGGCGGCACCGGGACCGGTGGTTCCCGCGCCGATGCGCACCCGCCCTCGGCCGCGGATCAGCGCGCCCGGGTCGCCGTCGGCCAGTCGGCCGACCTGTTCGACGGTGCCGAGCACACCGGTGTTCGCGTAGGTCCCGTCGATGCGTGGCACCAGGAGTACCCGGGGCTTTCCGGGCGTTGACCGGGCAGCGGCCTGGGCGGCCTCCACCGCGGCACGGACCTCGGAATCGCTCAGGTCCAGCGGGACCACCATCCCGGGCAGCACGACCTCTCCGTCGAGCGGCAGCACGGGCAGGGTGAGCGGTGTGGACGTCGAAGCCATGATCTCCCCTTCGGCAGTCAAGTTGAGCTATGCCGACTCAATGCTTGGGCGCGCTCAGATGTTCCCCACGAACTGTTCGCTGTCAGCGATCACCGATGACGCGGGAGGCGGGAGGGCGCGTAAGGTCACCTGAGTAATAGACAATCAGGTATTGCACTTATTACAGGGGGATGCGTGAACGGCACCGTGCAGGCATGGGTGGACGGATGGGTCGTGTCGCGCGGGGCCTCCCCGCCCCTGGCCGAGCCGTGGGGCTGGACGATCGACGTGGGCACGTACGGGCACGTCACACGGCACGTCTTCGGTGCCACGGGCGAGGACCTCGACGAGACGACCGTCCGCAAGGTGGCCGCCGCGGTGACCGGACACGGCGTGTGGCTGAAGGCGTTCCGGGACCCGGAGGTGGTCTCCGGCTGGCTGGACGACAGCTGGTGGATCGACCCCGAGCCGGGTTATCTGATGACCGTGCCGCTGGAGGCGGACGGCGCTCCGGACGCCCCCGACGGCTACCGGCTGCGCGCGTGGTCCCGGGGCGGGGTGACGCGCCTGATGGTGGCCGCGCCGGACGGGTCGCTGGCGGCGCGCGGTCAGATCGCCGCGCGGGGCGAGATCGCCGTCGTCGACCAGATCGAGACGGCCCCCGAGCACCGCCGCAGGGGGCTGGGCAGCCTCGTCATGCGGACGCTGCAGCACACAGCCGCCCAGCAGGGCGCGCGGACCGGCGTCCTGGCCGGGACACCGGCGGGGCGGGGGCTCTACGAGGCGCTGGGCTGGGACGTCGTGGCCACACTGACCAGCGCGAGGCACGACCCGCCGGCCTCCGCCCGGCCCTGAGGCGCCGCGCGGCCCGGCCGCCCAGGGCCCGAAGGCCGCACGGGCGGGGACCGGCCGCCGCCTTCCACCCGCCCTACGGTCGGGCCCCGGGCTCGAAAGGCCTCACGGTCGGGCACCGGCCGCACCGAGGCGTGCCGCGTACCACCGCCGGACCAGCGGCCAGGTCGCGATCCCGATGCCCAGGGCGATGAGGTGCCCCCAGTTCGTCATCGGATCGGCGTAGGCGAGCAGGTCCTGGAGCAGCATCCAGCCGAACCCGGCCAGCAGCGGCAGACGCTGCCACAGCGGCAGCAGGCCGACCAGGGCGCCGATCCCGGCTGCGACGCCGAAACTGACGCCGTAGTCGAGGCGGTGCAGGGAGCTGTCGGGGAGGTGCCCGGCCAGGACCGCCAGGCCCACCGGGACCTCCGTCGCGAGCGTGGCGAGGACGTGCCCGAGCAGGAAGACGCCGGCGGTGCGCACGCCTCCGATCCGCCGTTCCAGCGCGGTCAGCACCAGCACGAAGGCGACGGCGAACGGCGAGGTCACCCCGCCCGCCACCCACAGCGCGCTGCCGACCAGCACCAGCTCCGGCGTGCGCACCAGGTGCGTGACATCCGTGCTGGAGCCCTGGAGCAGGGCGTGCACGAGGGCGGGATCCGCGTGCGCGGAGACCAGCGAGGTGAGGCAGAGGAGGAGCGCGTATCCGAAGGTGAACGGCGTGCCGGTGGGGGTGGGCAGCAACCGCCAGGGGCGCACACCGGACAGCAGCAGCCACGGGCGCAGCCGGCGCCGGGGCCCCGCCACCGGTCCGGACCACCGACCCGGCCGCCGTGCTCCCGCGACCGCCCGCTCGCCTTCCGCGACCGCCCGCTCGCCCTGACCCCGCTGCCGCGGCACCCCGTCCAGCAGCCGCGGCGCATCGGCGTCAGGCGCGCCGGTCGGCGTCGGTGCGGCCGTATCGCGGGGCGGTGCGGCCGTATCGCGGGGCGGTGCGGCCGTGTCGCCGGGCGGCGCGGTGCGTTCCACCACCGGCACTCCTTCCGTCGGGTCCCAGCCTTCGCTCCGGACACTCCACTGTCTGTGACCCTCGCCACGCGAGAGCCGATTCACAGCAACCCGAAAGCCCCGCTCCGCGTCCCCGCGTCGCCCGCGAGGCCCGGCGAAATGCGAGGCGCCACTCCGTCCACTCCTGTCAGGATGCCCCCATGCCTTCCTCGTACGACATTCCCGATGTCCTGGACCGTCGCGAGGGCCCCCACGGCGAGGTGGTGCTGCGGCGGCACGGTGACCGGCTGGAGATCATCGCCAACGGCTGTTTCCTGATGGACACCTCCGACGGCCGCTCGGAGCGGCGGCTGGTCGACGCGGCACTGGACGCCCTGGCCGGCCGGGATCGCCCCGACGTCCTGATCGGCGGACTCGGCGTCGGCTTCTCCCTCGCCCACGCCGCGGCGGACCCGCGCTGGGGGCGGATCACGGTGGTGGAACGCGAGCACGCGATCGTCGAATGGCACCGCGACGGCCCGCTCTCCACACTCTCGGCCCGGGCCTTGGCCGACCCCCGCACACACATCGTCGAGGCCGATCTCGTCGCACACGTCAATGAGACATCCGACACGTACGACGCCCTGTGCCTCGACATCGACAACGGACCCGACTGGACCGTTACGGAGGGCAACGGAAATCTCTACCGGGAAGCCGGACTGACAAGCTGCGCAAGGGTGTTGAGACCCGGTGGGGTTCTGGCCGTCTGGTCCGCCCAGCCGTCACCGGAATTCGAGGGAACCTTGCGGAATGCCGGGTTCCAACAGGTGCGTACCGAAGAGATCCCGGTTGCCCGGGGCGTTCCCGACGTCGTACACCTCGCCATCCGCCCTGGATAGCAAAGGCGTACTGACTCCCCGTACGCTGCTCCCCTGACGCCGATCATTCAAGCGTCAATCGCAACCATGCGCAGGCATAGCCAGTCAGAAGGAATCACCCCACTGATTCCGGAAAGCACACCCCAGGGGCGGGCGATGGAGCAGACACAGACCTCCCACAACGGTTCGGCGACGGCTTCTCCGGGCGCGCAGCGCCGGGTCCTGGTGGTCGAGGACGACGCGACGATCGTGGACGCCATCGCGACCCGCCTGCGGGCCGAGGGATTCCTCGTGCAAACAGCGGGCGACGGCCCGGCCGCGGTCGACACGGCCGAGGCGTGGCAGCCCGACCTGCTGATCCTCGACATCATGCTGCCCGGCTTCGACGGGCTGGAGGTCTGCCGGCGCGTGCAGGCCGCCCGCCCGGTGCCGGTGATGATGCTCACCGCGCGCGACGACGAGACCGACATGCTGGTCGGCCTCGGTGTCGGCGCCGACGACTACATGACCAAGCCGTTCTCGATGCGGGAGCTGGCGGCGCGCGTGCACGTCCTGCTGCGCCGGGTGGAGCGGGCCGCCATCGCGGCGGCCACCCCCCGCTCGGGCATCCTGCGCCTGGGCGAGCTGGAGATCGACCACGCCCAGCGCCGGGTCCGGGTGCGCAGCGAGGACGTCCACCTCACGCCCACCGAGTTCGACCTGCTGGTGTGCCTGGCCAACACGCCGCGCGCGGTGCTCTCCCGTGAGCAGCTCCTCGCCGAGGTCTGGGACTGGGCTGACGCCTCCGGCACCCGCACGGTCGACAGCCACATCAAGGCCCTGCGCCGGAAGATCGGCGCCGAGCGGATCCGCACGGTGCACGGCGTGGGTTACGCCCTGGAGACCCCGACGCCATGAGCGGCGGGCCGGCCGCACGGAGAAACCCCGGGGAGAACCCCTGGGGCGGGGTGAGCCCGTTCTCGATCAAGACCAAGCTGGGCGCGCTGGTCGTCATCTCGGTGCTGATCACCACAGGCCTGTCGGTGATCGCGGTGCACACCAAGACGGAGCTGCGCTTCATCACGGTCTTCTCGATGATCGCCACGCTTCTCATTACGCAGTTCGTGGCCCATTCACTCACCGCACCGCTGGACGAGATGACCGCGGTGGCCCGTTCCATCTCGCAGGGCGACTACACCCGCCGCACGCGGGAGAACCGCCGTGACGAGCTGGGCGACCTGGCCGTGACGATCAACGCCATGGCCGACGAGCTGGAGGCCCAGGACAGCCAGCGCAAGGAACTCGTGGCGAATGTCTCGCACGAGCTGCGCACGCCCATCGCGGGCCTGCGCGCGGTGCTGGAGAACATCGTCGACGGCGTCACGCAGGCCGACCCGGAGACCATGCGCACCGCCCTGAAGCAGACCGAGCGCCTCGGGCGGCTGGTGGAGACGCTGCTGGACCTGTCCCGCCTCGACAACGGCGTCGTACCGCTGAAACAGCGGCGGTTCGAGGTGTGGCCGTACCTGTCGGGCGTCCTGAAGGAGGCCAACATGGTCGCCTCCGTACGCGCGGGCATCGCCACCGGTTCGGGCAGTCACACCCGTACGGACGTCCATCTGCACCTCGACGTCCATCCACCGGAGTTGACCGCGCACGCCGACCCGGAGCGCATCCACCAGGTCGTCGCCAATCTCATCGACAACGCGGTCAAGCACAGCCCGCCGCACGGCCGGGTGACGGTCAAGGCGCGGCGCGGTGCCCTGCCGGAGTCGCTGGAGCTGGAGGTCCTGGACGAGGGCCCCGGCATTCCGAAGTCCGAGTGGCACCGGGTCTTCGAGCGGTTCAACCGCGGCAGCGCCAAGCGGCCGCAGGGGCCGGGCAGCGACGGCGGCACGGGTCTCGGCCTGGCCATCGCCCGCTGGGCCGTGGACCTGCACGGGGGCCGTATCGGAGTGGCCGAATCCGAGCGGGGTTGTCGGATTCTTGTCACTCTTCCGGGACTGTCATCTGTGCCAAGTTGACGTAAAGTTCGAAGCGGAGTCACAAGATCCACGGGCGTCCGCGCTGACGGACACGTGTGATCAGGCACGGGCCCGCGCCATCGGCGCCCTGGGCCCTGCCCCGCTCTTGCCTCATTAAGCGGAACCACGCTTGTTTCCCGCCATTTCAAGCCCCGAAACACGGTTCCAGATGTGATGTGCACGACGTTGAACGGGCCCGGCCTGACCTTCCCCCTCCAGGGGGCGTAGCCTTGATTCCCGCTGTCCATCATCTTGTGAAGCGGAAGAGGGCGGTTGCCGCCGTGTCGCCACAGTCCCCCAGTAACTCGAGCATCTCGACCGACACCGACCAAGCAGGGAAGAACCCTGCCGCGTCGTTCGGTGCCAACGAGTGGCTCGTCGACGAGATCTATCAGCAGTACCTCCAGGACCCGAATTCGGTAGACCGAGCCTGGTGGGACTTCTTCGCCGACTACAAGCCAGGGGCGGCCGCCGCCTCGGCTCCGGCGGGTACCGCGGCCGCGGGGGCCGCCGGGACCTCCCCCACGCTCGAATCCACTCGCGCGGGGGGACCCCCATCCGCTCAGCAGGCGGCTCCGGCCGCCCCCGCCCAGGCGCCCGCGCCTGCGGCCGAGAAGGCCGACAAGCCCGCCGCCGCTCCGGCCCCCGCCCAGGCGCAGGCCCCGGCCCAGCCGAAGCCCGCCGCGCAGGCCCCGGCCCCCGCTCCGGCCCAGGCCGCCGCTCCCGCGAAGGCCGCCCCGGCCCCCGTGAAGCCGGCCGCCGCCAAGCAGGCCGCCCCGGCGAAGAAGGCGGAGCCCGCCACCGAGGCCCCCTCGGGCCCCGAGCAGGTCGTGCTGCGCGGCCCCGCCGCCGCGGTCGCCAAGAACATGAACGCCTCCCTGGAGGTGCCCACGGCCACGTCCGTGCGCGCGGTCCCGGTGAAGCTGCTGTTCGACAACCGCATCGTCATCAACAACCACCTGAAGCGCGCCCGGGGCGGGAAGATCTCCTTCACGCACCTGATCGGCTACGCGATGGTGCAGGCCATCAAGGCCATGCCGTCGATGAACTACTCCTTCGCGGAGAAGGACGGCAAGCCGACCCTGGTCAAGCCGGAGCACGTCAACTTCGGCCTCGCTATCGACCTGGTCAAGCCCAACGGCGACCGCCAGCTCGTGGTCGCGGGCATCAAGAAGGCCGAGACGCTGAACTTCTTCGAGTTCTGGCAGGCCTACGAGGACATCGTCCGCCGCGCCCGCGACGGCAAGCTGGGCATGGACGACTTCACCGGCGTGACGGTCTCCCTGACCAACCCCGGCGGCCTCGGCACCGTCCACTCCGTGCCGCGCCTGATGCCCGGCCAGTCGGTGATCATGGGCGTCGGCTCCATGGACTACCCGGCCGAGTTCCAGGGCACGTCCCAGGACACGCTGAACAAGCTCGGCATCTCGAAGGTCATGACGCTCACGTCGACCTACGACCACCGGGTCATCCAGGGCGCCGCCTCCGGCGAGTTCCTGCGGATCGTCGCGAACCTCCTCCTCGGTGAGAACGGCTTCTACGACGACATCTTCGAGGCGCTGCGCATCCCCTACGAGCCGGTCCGCTGGCTCAAGGACATCGACGCGTCCCACGACGACGACGTCACCAAGGCCGCCCGCGTCTTCGAGCTGATCCACTCCTACCGGGTCCGCGGCCACGTCATGGCCGACACCGACCCGCTGGAGTACCAGCAGCGCAAGCACCCCGACCTGGACATCACCGAGCACGGGCTCACGCTGTGGGACCTGGAGCGCGAGTTCGCCGTCGGCGGCTTCTCGGGCAAGTCGATGATGAAGCTGCGCGACATCCTCGGCGTCCTGCGCGACTCGTACTGCCGCACCACCGGCATCGAGTTCATGCACATCCAGGACCCCAAGCAGCGCAAGTGGATCCAGGACCGCGTGGAGCGGCCGCACTCCAAGCCGGAGCGCGAGGAGCAACTGCGCATCCTGCGCCGGCTGAACGCGGCCGAGGCGTTCGAGACCTTCCTGCAGACGAAGTACGTCGGCCAGAAGCGCTTCTCCCTGGAGGGCGGCGAGTCCGTCATCCCGCTGCTGGACGCCGTGCTGGACTCGGCCGCCGAGTCCCGCCTGGACGAGGTCGTCATCGGCATGGCCCACCGCGGCCGGCTGAACGTCCTCGCCAACATCGTCGGCAAGTCGTACGCGCAGATCTTCCGTGAGTTCGAGGGCAACCTCGACCCGAAGTCGATGCACGGCTCCGGTGACGTGAAGTACCACCTGGGCGCCGAGGGCACCTTCACCGGTCTCGACGGCGAGCAGATCAAGGTCTCCCTGGTCGCGAACCCCTCGCACCTGGAGGCGGTGGACCCGGTCCTGGAGGGCGTCTCGCGCGCCAAGCAGGACATCATCAACAAGGGCGGCACGGACTTCACCGTCCTGCCGGTGGCGATCCACGGCGACGCGGCCTTCGCGGGCCAGGGCGTGGTGGCCGAGACCCTGAACATGTCGCAGCTGCGCGGCTACCGCACCGGCGGCACGGTCCACATCGTCATCAACAACCAGGTCGGCTTCACCGCGGCCCCCGAGTCCTCGCGTTCCTCCATGTACGCGACGGACGTGGCCCGCATGATCGAGGCCCCGATCTTCCACGTGAACGGCGACGACCCGGAGGCCGTGGTCCGTGTCGCGCGGCTCGCCTTCGAGTTCCGCCAGGCGTTCAACAAGGACGTGGTGATCGACCTCATCTGCTACCGCCGCCGCGGTCACAACGAGTCGGACAACCCGGCCTTCACCCAGCCGCTGATGTACGACCTGATCGACAAGAAGCGCTCGGTGCGCAAGCTCTACACCGAGTCCCTCATCGGTCGCGGCGACATCACCCTGGAAGAGGCCGAGCAGGCCCTGCAGGACTACCAGGGTCAGCTGGAGAAGGTCTTCACGGAGGTCCGTGAGGCCACCTCCCAGCCGGGCACGGTCGAGTCCTCGGACCCGCAGGCCGAGTTCCCGGTCGCCGTGAACACCGCGGTGACCACGGAGGTCGTCAAGCGGATCGCCGAGTCCCAGGTCAACATCCCCGACAACATCACCGTGCACCCGCGTCTGCTGCCGCAGCTGCAGCGCCGGGCGTCGATGGTCGAGGACGGCACGATCGACTGGGGCATGGGCGAGACCCTCGCGATCGGTTCCCTCCTGCTGGAGGGCGTCCCGGTCCGTCTGGCGGGCCAGGACTCGCAGCGCGGTACGTTCGGCCAGCGCCACGCGGTCATCATCGACCGCAGCACGGGCGACGAGTACACGCCGCTGCAGTACCTCTCCGAGGACCAGGCGCGGCTCAACGTCTACAACTCCCTCCTCTCCGAGTACGCGGCAATGGGCTTCGAGTACGGCTACTCGCTGGCCCGCCCCGAGGCGCTCGTGATGTGGGAGGCGCAGTTCGGCGACTTCGTCAACGGCGCCCAGACGGTCGTGGACGAGTTCATCTCGTCGGCCGAGCAGAAGTGGGCCCAGACGTCCGGCGTCGTCCTGCTGCTGCCGCACGGCTACGAGGGTCAGGGCCCGGACCACTCCTCGGCCCGCCCTGAGCGCTTCCTGCAGATGTGCGCGCAGAACAACATGACGGTCGCCATGCCGACGTCGCCGTCGAACTACTTCCACCTCCTGCGGTGGCAGGTGCACAACCCGCACCACAAGCCGCTGGTGGTCTTCACGCCGAAGTCGATGCTGCGTCTGAAGGCGGCGGCGGCGAAGGCGGAGGAGTTCACGACCGGGCAGTTCCAGCCGGTCATCGGCGACTCCTCGGTCGACGCGGCCGCGGTCAAGAAGGTCGTCTTCTGCGCCGGCAAGGTCTACTACGACCTCGAGGCCGAGCGTCAGAAGCGTGGCGTGACGGACACGGCGATCATCCGCATCGAGCGCCTGTACCCGCTGCCGGGTGCCGAGCTCCAGGCGGAGATCAAGAAGTACCCGAACGCCGAGAAGTACCTGTGGGCGCAGGAGGAGCCGGCGAACCAGGGTGCCTGGCCGTTCATCGCGCTCAACCTGATCGACCACCTGGACCTGGCGGTCGGCGCGGACGTCCCGCACGGCGAGCGGCTGCGGCGCATCTCGCGCCCGCACGGCTCGTCCCCGGCGGTGGGTTCCGCGAAGCGCCACCAGGCCGAGCAGGAGCAGCTGGTGCGTGAGGTGTTCGAGGCGTAATCGCCTCCCGCGTTGCGCGTGGCCGGGCCGCATCCCCACTCCGGGGGTGCGGCCCGGCCGTTTTCGCGCACCTATCCTTGAGGCATGTACTTCACGGACCGTGGCATCGAGGAACTGGAGAAGCGGCGCGGCGAGGAGGAAGTCACCTTCGAGTGGCTCGCCGAGCAACTGCGGACGTTCGTCGATCTCAATCCCGACTTCGAGGTGCCGGTGGAGCGGTTGGCCACGTGGCTGGCGCGACTGGACGACGAGGACGAGGAGTAGGACCGGTTCCGGCCGCGGCGGGCAGGGTCCGAGGGACCGGCTCCGGCAGCTTCGGGGACGGTGCGCAGGGACCGGCTCCGGCAGCTTCGGGGACGGTGCGCAGGGACCGGCAGCCACCCGAGCGACGAGCACGGGCCGGATTCGGCCCGGCCGCTCCCAGGGCGTCAGTCGCGCGGTTGCGTGAAGGCGTGGGCCAGGCCCAGTGCGCCGTGCGCGAGAAGCAGGGCGCCTGCCGTGACCCAGCCCCAGCCGCCGCTGCGCCTGCGCAGGCCCCAGGACAGTAGCGGCGCGCCCGCCGCCAGCTGCGCCAGAGCCAGTGCGCGCGCCCCGGGGCCGCCGGTCCAGGGCATCCAGGGCCCGAGGCGGCTGTGGCCGAGGGTGTCGCGTTCCGCCACCGCGTCACTCCGACCCGGCCATTCGAAGGGCAGGCTGTCCGGCATGCGGGCGGTGGCCTCCAGCAGGCGGCCGGCGGGTTCGCCGGGGGCAAGTCCGGCGGGCAGTACGACACCCACACGCGCGAGGACCGCGAGCAGCCCGCGCAGACGGGTACCGGCGTCGGCCTCTGAGTCGGTTTCGGCCAGCGCATCGAGGGCCTGGACGTCCAGAACGGGGTCGAGACCCATGCGTGCGGCGAAGGTGTGCAGGGCCTCGCCCTCCCCCACCGGCACACCGCTCGCGAGCCACACGAAGCCGACCGGGCGGCGGAAGCCGGACGCGAGGGTGAACCCCGCGTGGTCGGCGTCCCACCACAGGGCGAGGACGGGCCAGGGCGCGCCGACGGCGAGTGCCGTGGCCCAGCCGGTGGCCACGCGGTCGACGGGTTCGGTGCCGTCCCGCCAGGGCCCGCCGCCGGGGACGAGGACGCTCCATGCGTCGCCCGCGCGCGTGAGGCGCATCGGCGCCCGCAGCATACGGGCGACAGGCGCGACGGACGCGGGTGCCGCCTTGCACAGCAGGAGAGCCCCGATGGGGGGTTCGGTGCGGGCGGCTTCCGTCGACATGGTCACACGCTAGGCCGATTCATCCCATTTTGAGCAGTTCTGACCGCCCCACCCTCCCCGAAACGGGTGTCTTGACTTTCCGTGACCGCGATATATCGTGAAACGAGATGACGCGATATGGCGCGTTGAGTCGGGGAGGTCTCCACCATGTCCGAGTGGTCCGTCACAGAACCGCGGAAGCTCACGTTCGACGAGCCCGTGAGCGACCTGAAGGTGCGTCTCGTCAACGGAACGGTGAACGTGGTGGGCACGGACGAAGGTTCCGCCCGCCTGGAGATCTCCGAGATCGAGGGACCACCCCTGGTGGTGACCCGGCAGGACGGCGTCCTCACCGTGGCCTACGAGGACCTGCCCTGGAAGGGCTTCCTGAAGTGGCTGGACCCCAAGGGCTGGCGCCGCAGCGCGGTGGTCTCCCTGGCCGTCCCGTCCGGCACCCGCGTGGAGGTGGGCGTGGTCGGCGCGGCCGCCGTGGTCTCCGGGATCCACGGCCCGTCGGTGGTGAAGGGCGTCACCGGCGACACGACACTGCTGGGCCTGTCCGGCCCGGTGCGCGCCGAGACGGTCTCCGGCAGCCTGGAGGCCCAGGGCGTGACCGGCGACCTGCGGTTCAACTCCGTCTCCGGCGACCTCACGGTACTCGAGGGCTCCGGCGCCTCCGTGCGGGCGGAATCGGTCAGCGGCTCGATGATCGTCGACCTCGACCCGAACGGCCCGACGGACGTCCGGCTGACCAGCGTCTCGGGCGAGATCGCGATCCGGCTCCCGTACCCGGCGGACGCGGAGGTCGAGGCGAACACGGCGAGCGGCTCCCTCTCCAACGCCTTCGACGGGCTTCGGGTGCACGGCCAGTGGGGCGCCCACAAGATCACGGGCCGCCTCGGCGCGGGCACCGGCAAGCTGCGGGCCACCACCGTCTCCGGCTCGATCGCCCTGCTCCGTCGCCCCTCCGGAGAGGGCGATCACGACGACGAGCCACGGGGCACCCGCCCCGGCAGCGGCGACGCGACGGCAGCCCCGGCGAGCGGCCCCCAGGACGGCTCGGGAGACAATTCCGCCTCCGGCCCGGGCGACGACCCCACCACCGTCCCGGTCGACGGCACAACCGACAAGAAGGTGCTCTGACATGCCCCCCGTCTTCGCCCACGGCCGCCTCCGCCTCTACCTGCTGAAGCTGCTGGACGAGGCGCCCCGTCACGGTTACGAGGTGATCCGCCTCCTCGAGGAGCGCTTCCAGGGGCTGTACGCGCCATCGGCGGGCACCGTCTACCCGCGGCTGGCCAAGCTGGAGGCCGAGGGCCTGGTCACCCACACCACCGAGGGCGGCCGCAAGGTCTACTCGATCACGGACGCGGGCCGCGCCGAACTGGCCGACCGCAGCGGCGAGCTGGCCGACCTGGAACTGGAGATCCGGGAGTCGGTCGCCGAACTGGCCGCGGAGATCCAGGCCGACGTGCGCGGAGCCGCCGGAGACCTGCGCCGCGAGATGCGCGCGGCGGCGACGGAGGCCCGCCGGGGCAACGGCACCACGACTGACGGCCCGACGGGCACCCCCCACGGCGACTTCTCGCAGTACGGCGACAACGAGGCCTGGCGCATCGCCAAGGAGGAGATGCGCCGCGCCCGGCTGGAGTGGAAGGAGCAGGCCCGGCGCGCCAAGGACGAGAGCCGCCGCGCCCGCGAGGACGCCCAGCGCGCGCGCCGCCAGGCGAAGGAGGCCCAGGAGCAGGCCCGGGTCCAGGCCCAGGAGCAGGTGCAGCGCATCACCCGCCGCGTCCAGGAGCAGGTCCAGGACCACTTCGCCCGCGGCGACTGGCCGACAGGTCTGCGCGAGGGCCTGAGCGAACTGGTCAAGGAGGTGGGAGAGTTCGGAAAGGACTACGGCAAGGACTTCGGCAAGGACCTGGGCTTCGACTGGCCCGGTACCGGCAAGCCCACCACGGAGCCGACCCACGCCCATCCCCCGGAGGACTTCCCGGCCGCCTATGAACCGGCCTGGGCCCACGAGGACACCGCGGACTCCACCGGCGACCCGGCCCGCGACCTGGACCGCCTGCTCGACCGTTTCCGGGACGACATCCGTGACGCGGCCCGCGACCACGGCGTCACCCCCGGCCAACTGCGTGACGCCCGCCGCCATCTGTCGACGGCGGCGACCCACATAGGGGCCCTCCTGCGCACGCAGCAGAAGTAGGCGCCCGGGATACAGCCCTTCAGCCGGCCTTGGCCTCGCCGCCACTCCCGTACAGCACCCGCACCAGGGACGCGTACGTCACCCCGTGGTCGGCGAGGACCTCGGCCGGCACTCCGGGACCGGCGGTCAGGGCCAGCAGAATGTGCTCGTCCCCGATGTGCCGGTCCCGCTGGGCGAGAGCGACCCGCAAGGAGCGCTCCAGCACGCCCTTGGAGCCCCGTCCGAAGGAGGTGCGCCCCGACCACCACCGCTTGTCCGTCCGGTCCCCGGCCAGGGCACCGACCCCGTGCGTCTCCTCCACCCGGGCGACGATCTCCGCCACGTCGATCCCCAGCCCCGCGAGCGCATCGGTCTCGGCCTGCGTCAGCCCGGCCCGCCGCCGCGCCTCACGCAGCGCCTCGCGCACGGATTCCCGCCGCTCACCGAGCCCGAGAGCGGCGAGCGCGAAGGACCCACGACTGCCCTCCCGGTCGAGCAGAGCGAGCAGCAGGTGCTCAGGCTCCACACACCCACCGCCCCCAACGCCCCCCTCCACATACGCGTAAGCGCCCTTGACCACATCCCTGGCGTCTTTCGTGAACCGCTCGAACATCAATGCCTCCCGTACTTCTTGTGCACGGCCTGCCTGCTCACACCGAGTTCGGTGGCGATCTCCTGCCAGGACCAGCCGTGGTTGCGCGCATTGCGCACCTGTACGGCTTCCAGCTGCTCCAGCAGCCGACGCAGCGCGGCGACGGCCCGCAGGCCGACCCGTGGATCACGGTCACCCGCACGCTCGGCCAGATCCGTTGCTTCGGTCATGCAGTCAACCTACGTTGACACCGCGCCCACGTCAACCACAGTTGACAAACGAAAACGGCCGGCCCACCCGGGACCGACCGTCGACGCACCTGAAGGACACTCAGGAATTGGTGAGCACGACCTTTCCGAACTGCTCACCCGATGCCAGCCGCTCAAAGCCCTCCCGCGCCCGGTCCATCGGCATGACCTCGTCGATGACCGGCCGGACACCGGTGGCTGCACAGAACGACAGCAGATCCTCCAGCTCGTCCTTGGTGCCCATCGTGGATCCGACGACCTTGAGTTCCAGGAAGAAGATCCGGGTCAGTTCGGCGCGCGAAGGCCGGTCGCCGCTGGTGGCGCCGGAGATGACCAGCGTGCCGCCGGGCTTCAGCGACTTCACCGAATGCGACCAGGTGGCGGCCCCGACGGTCTCGATGACGGCGTCCACCCGCTGCGGCAGCCGCGCCCCGGACTCCAGCGCCTCGACGGCACCGAGCTCCAGGGCCCGCTTCCGCTTGGCCTCGTCCCGGCTGGTGGCGAAGACCCGCAGCCCCGCGGCCTTGCCCAGCACGATGGCGGCCGTGGCGACACCACCACCGGCACCCTGCACCAGCACGGAGTCCCCGGGCCGTACCCCCGCGTTGGTGAACAGCATCCGATACGCGGTCAGCCACGCGGTCGGCAGGCACGCCGCTTCCGCGAAGGAGAGCTCCTTGGGCTTGGGCAGGATGTTCCAGGTCGGCACGGAGACCTGCTCGGCGAAGGTGCCCTGATAGCGCTCGGTGAGGATGGAACGGGGTTCCTTCGGGCCGACTCCGTGCCCGCTCTGTCCGATCACGGAGTGCAGGACGACCTCGTTGCCCTCCTCGTCGACACCGGCGGCGTCACAGCCGAGGATCATCGGCAGCTTGTCCTCTGCGAGGCCCACGCCGCGCAGGGACCAGAGGTCGTGGTGGTTGAGGGAGGCGGCCTTGACCGTGACGGTGCTCCAGCCGGGACGGGCCTCGGGAGCCGGACGCTCCCCCAACTCCAGGCCGGACAGCGGCTGGTCGCGGTCGATTCGGGCGGCATAGACAGCGAACATGACTGTGACGATAGGTTCCGCGAGGGACCGAAGGAACCACCCACCCCTGTGAGACACACCCTCTTGCCAGGCAAGCGACGATGCTGTGCGCCTGCGACACGAGCCACGCCGCACCCGCACCCGCACCCACGGACGGCGAGAAGGGGACGTGTCGGGGGCCGCCCGCAGCGGTTGGCGCGTCAACGCCGGTCAGTCGGTCATGAGGTCCATCGCGCCGTTCCGAGGACGGACACTCCCCCGGCGCGGCCCCGACCCCCACTCGGCGCAAGGCTAAAACGCGCACTCCCACACGGCGGTCACCACCCGAACAGCTGCACCCGGATGCAAAGAAATGACCCCGCCCGATCCCGGGCGGGGCCACATCGCACCAACGTCAGGTCGGCGTCAGCGCCGCGCCACACCCTCGGCCCGGGCAGCCGCCGCCACCGCGGCGGTGACCGCCGGAGCGACCCGCTCGTCGAACGGCGACGGGATGACGTAGTCGGCGGCGAGATCGTCCCCGACCACGGCCGCCAGCGCCTCGGCGGCGGCCAGCTTCATCCCCTCGGTGATCCGCGAGGCCCGCACCTGCAGAGCCCCGGCGAAGATCCCCGGGAAGGCCAGCACGTTGTTGATCTGGTTCGGGAAGTCCGACCGACCGGTCGCGACGACCGCCGCGTACTTGTGCGCCACCTCGGGGTGCACCTCGGGGTTCGGGTTCGCCATGGCGAAGACGAACGCCCCCTTGGCCATCGTCGCCACCGCGGACTCCGCGACCGTGCCACCGGAGACCCCGATGAACACATCGGCCCCGTCCAGCGCCGCTTCCAGCGACCCGCTGATTCCGGCCTTGTTCGTGAACCCGGCCAGCTCCTGCTTCACCGCCGTGAGATCGTCCCGGTCCGCCGACACGACACCCTTGCGGTCGGCCACCGCGACATCCCCGATACCGGCCTCGACGAGCATCTTGGCGATGGCGACACCGGCCGCGCCGGCGCCCGAGATGACGGCCCGCAGCTCCCCGAGGGCCCGCCCGCTCAGCCGCGCGGCGTTCCGCAGGGCCGCCAGCGTCACCACGGCCGTACCGTGCTGGTCGTCGTGGAAGACCGGGATGTCCAGCCGCTCCTGGAGCTTGCGCTCGACCTCGAAGCACCGGGGTGCCGAGATGTCCTCCAGGTTGACGCCGCCGAAGGACGGCGCGAGCCGCACCACGGTCTCGACGATCTCGTCGACGTCCGTGCAGGCCAGGGCGATCGGAACCGCGTCCACGCCACCGAACTGCTTGAAAAGAATCGCCTTGCCCTCCATCACCGGGAGGGAGGCCTCGGGCCCGATGTCACCGAGGCCCAGCACGGCCGTACCGTCCGTCACGACGGCCACGACCGACGACTTCCACGTGTAGTCGTGCACGAGCTCCGGCTGCTCCGCGATCGCGCTGCACACCTTCGCGACGCCGGGCGTGTACGCCAGGGACAGGTCGTCCTTGTCACGGACCGGCACGGTGGCCTGCACAGCCATCTTGCCGCCGCGGTGCAACGCGAACGCCGGGTCGAAGGAGTCGAGGGGCTCCGCACTGCCCTCGTGCTCCGTGTCGCCGGTCTTGCTCTCGCTGCGAGGATTGACGATCTCCGCTGCCACTTCGTTTAACCCCTTAAATCTTCATTGTTTTGAGGGTGGCCACTCCTGGTGAGGGGTGGGCGGGCACCGCGCAGGCCCATGTCGTGCTTGTACGTGTATCCGTACGGGCGCGTACGCGACGGGCGCGCCGCACACGCGCCCTGAGCCCCGGATGAGGGGTGTAAAGACCCTTCTTACCGGACGGACGGCATCGACGACGAGTCCATAACGCGAAGGTCACATGACAGGGCACTGACTCTTCGTCCAAAATCAGGACAAGACCTGGACAAACCAGCTACACCCACTCAACCAGCCGTGAAGCCTGCGGCCCCCGTGTCGAAATCTCGGGATTTACCGAAGATCTTCCGGCCGGAACGGGTGATTCCTGCAGAAGGTCCGGCCGTGATGTACCGGAGTGATGCGGTTCGGGGGTCGCCCGTTATCCGATTTTGACATGGCTGGCCCCCAGAATCGCGCAGTCCGAATGGCAAGATGCCGTAATCACACGAGGTCGCGACACTCGAAGAGGTGTGCTCTCGTCGACCCACGGCACTGCCGAAACCTTCGGCGTGCCACGGCCGTGCCGACCCCATCGGCGGCGGCCCGCCCCATCGGCAACTCCACCCATCCGCCGGAGGAACCCACCATGACCGCAAGCTCCACCCGTCGTACGACCGCCGCGCACTCCCGGCTAGCAGCGGTCGGTGCGATCGCGGTCGCAGGCGCGCTGATGCTCACCGGATGCGGTGACCAGACCAAGGACACCGGCTCCAGCGACACCGCGGCCTCCGCCCCGCTCGCGGACAAGCTGCCGCAGGCCATCCGCGACAAGGGCGTCATCAAGGTCGGTTCCGACATCGCCTATGCCCCGGTCGAGTTCAAGGACAACTCGGGCAAGACGGTCGGCATCGACCCGGACCTCGCCGCTGCCATGGGCAAGCAGCTCGGGGTCGACTTCCAGTTCGAGAACGGCACCTTCGACACCCTGATCACGGGTCTGCGCTCCAAGCGGTACGACATCGCCATGTCCGCGATGACCGACACCAAGGACCGCCAGGAGGGCATCGACTCCGACACCGGAAAGAAGGTCGGCGAGGGCGTCGACTTCGTGGACTACTTCACGGCCGGTGTCTCGATCTACACCAAGAAGGGTGACGACCAGGGCATCAAGACCTGGTCCGACCTGTGCGGCAAGAAGATCGTGCTGCAGCGCGGCACGGTCTCCGAGGACCTCGCCAAGGCCGAGTCGAAGAAGTGCCCGGCGGGCAAGAAGATCGCCATCGAGCCCTACGACAACGACCAGCAGGCCCAGACCCGTCTGCGCGCGGGCGGCGCCGCCGCCGGCTCGTCCGACTTCCCGGTCGCCGCGTACGCGGTGAAGACCTCCGGCGGCGGCAAGGACTTCCAGATCGTCGGCGAGCAGGTCGAGGCCGCTCCGTACGGCATCGCGGTCGCCAAGAACCAGACGCAGCTGCGGGACGCCCTCAAGGCCGCTCTCGACGCCGTCATCAAGAACGGCGAGTACGAGAAGATCATGAAGAAGTGGGGCGTCACGGACGGCTCCGTGCAGGAAGCCACCATCAACGGCGGCAAGTGACCGCGCCCTAGCGGCACTGAAAGGCAACACCCGTGACTGTTGACATCGACAAGACGCCGGCCGACACGCCCCCGGCCGGACCGGAGGCCATCAAGGCCATTCCGGTCCGGCACTACGGGCGGTACATCTCCGCCGTCGTCGCGCTCGCCCTGCTGGGCGGCATCGTGTACGCGTTCTCCCAGGGCAAGATCAACTGGGGCGCGATCCCGGACTACTTCTTCGACGACCGCATCCTGAACGGCGTCGGCAAGACCCTGCTGCTGACCGTCCTGTCCATGGCGATCGGCGTCATCGGCGGCGTCGTGCTCGCCGTGATGCGGCTGTCGAAGAACCCGGTGACCTCGTCGATCGCGTGGTTCTACATCTGGTTCTTCCGCGGCACCCCGGTCCTGGTCCAGCTGATCGTCTGGTTCAACCTGGGCCTGGTCTTCGAGTACATCAACCTCGGGCCGTTCTACAAGGACGAGTGGTCGGACTTCATGACCCCGTTCCTGACGGCGCTGCTGGGCCTCGGCCTGAACGAGGCCGCATACATGGCGGAGATCTGCCGTGCCGGTCTGCTCTCGGTCGACGAGGGCCAGACCGAGGCGTCGCACGCGCTGGGCATGAGCCACGCCAGGACGCTGCGCCGGATCGTCATCCCGCAGGCGATGCGCGTGATCGTGCCGCCCACGGGCAACGAGGTCATCAACATGCTGAAGACGACCTCGCTGGTCTCGGTCGTCCAGTATCCGGAGCTGCTGCGCGCGGCCCAGGACATCGGCCAGACCTCCGGCGCCCCCGCCGAGATGCTGTTCCTGGCCGCGGCCTGGTACCTGCTGCTGACCTCGGTCTTCAGCGTCGGCCAGTACTACCTGGAGCGGTACTACGCGCGTGGTTCGAGCCGGTCGCTGCCGGCCACCCCGTTCCAGAAGATCAAGGCGAACGTGCTGTCCCTGTCCAACCGCTCGGCGTCGACGGGAGGCACCGCATGACCGCCATGGTCAAGGCCGAGGGCGTCCACAAGTCCTTCGGCCCCGTAGAAGTCCTCAAGGGCATCGACCTGGAGGTGAAGTCCGGCGAGGTGTTCTGCCTCATCGGCCCCTCCGGCTCCGGCAAGTCGACCTTCCTGAGGTGCATCAACCACCTGGAGAAGATCAACGCCGGCCGTCTGTACGTCGACGGCGATCTGGTCGGCTACCGGCAGAAGGGCGACAAGCTCTACGAGCTGAAGGACAGCGAGGTCGCGGTCAAGCGCCGGGACATCGGCATGGTCTTCCAGCGTTTCAACCTGTTCCCGCACATGACGTCCGTGGAGAACGTCATGGAGGCGCCGGTCCAGGTCAAGGGCGTGAGCAGGGGCAAGGCCCGCGAGCGCGCCCTGGAGCTGCTGGACCGGGTGGGCCTGGCCGACAAGGCGGGCAACTACCCCTCCCAGCTCTCCGGCGGCCAGCAGCAGCGCGTCGCCATCGCCCGGGCCCTCGCCATGGACCCGAAGCTGATGCTGTTCGACGAGCCGACCTCGGCACTGGACCCGGAGCTGGTGGGTGACGTCCTGGACGTCATGCGCGACCTGGCCGAGTCCGGCATGACGATGATCGTCGTCACCCACGAGATGGGCTTCGCCCGCGAGGTGGGCGACAGCCTGGTCTTCATGGACGGCGGCGTGGTGGTCGAATCCGGTCACCCGCGCGAGGTGCTGACCAACCCGCAGCACGAGCGGACGAAGTCGTTCCTGTCCAAGGTGCTCTGACGGTACGCACGGCGAGGGGGCGGTACGGAGTTTCCGTACCGCCCCCTTCGTGTGCGCTGCTCGAGGCCGGCGTCAGGGTGTCCGAGGGCGAGCACCACGCCGGTCCGGCCTCGCCGAAGCCCTTCTCGCGCGGCACGCGCGCGTGCCGCCGGGCCGAGGGGATGGCGCCGCGTGCGCGCCGTGGAACTCGTAGCGCCGGGCGGTGGGCGCCGCGAGGGCCGGGTTCTTCGCCGCGAGCTGCCACCGCTCGGTCCGGTCGAGCAGGTCCTCCTGTTTGGCCTGATCCGTACGGGTGTGCCGTGGCGCGCGCTCCGCCGCGTTGATCCGGGGCGGCGGCTCGTCGATCATGTGGTCCGCGTTCATCAGGACACCGTCGGCGCGGACGACCACCGCGATCCGGCCGCAGAGGTCGGCGAGGGGTTCCCGGTGCAGTCAGCCCTCGCGGTCGGGCGGGTACCACTCCCGCTGCCGGTCTCAGCTCTCCTGCCGGGCGTGCCAGTCGGCCGTGGCCGTGGTGGTGTCGGCGTTCGTCATCGAGCCCCTCCCTCGTAATACCCTGGATGCACCATCAGCTCTTACATGTGCACACGCTCGACCTCAGAGCCCCTCCGTAAGGACTACAAGTGGAATTGGCCTATTACTCGGACTATGCCGTACGCCTCGTCAACACCGAGGAACCGGCCCGGGGCAAGGACGCCCTGACGTCGGTGGAGGCCGTCCGCGACCTGTTCGGGCCCAGCCAGTCGGCGGCCCGCCGCGCTACCGACGCGGACGTGACCCGCTTCCGCTCGGTCCGGGCCCGGCTGCGTGCCGTCTTCGAGGCGGCCGACACCGGCGACGAGAGGCTCGCCGTCGACCTGCTGAACTCACTGCTGCTGGAGTTCCCGGTGAGCCCGCAGATCTCCGGGCACGACTTCCGCGACGACGACGGCCGCCCCCTGTGGCACATGCACCTGGCGGACCACCCGTCGAACGCGACGGCGGGCTACGCGGCGATCGCGGCGATGGGCCTGGCCTTCCACCTGACCGAGTACGGCGTGGACCGCCTCGGCCTGTGCGAGGCCGCCCCCTGCCGCAACGCCTACCTCGACACCTCCACCAACCGCTCCCGGCGCTACTGCTCCGACCGCTGCGCGACCCGCGCCAACGTGGCGGCCTACCGCGCCCGCAAACGCCTGGAGGCCACCCGGCCCGACCTGCCCGAGAGCACGGGCCTGGCCGCCGACAGCGCCCAGCCCAGCAGCGCCCAGGGCGACCGCCGGCCGGACCTGCGCGGCCGGTAGCGGAACCGGACCCGTCCCAGCACCAGGTCGTCGGGGACGACGCCGTAGTCGGTGCTGTCGCCGCCGGCGTACGCGTTGTCCCCGAGCACCCACCAGCCGCCGTCACGGCGCTGGGCGACCCGCTTGACGACCAGCAGGTCCTGCTGGAAGGGATGCCGCAGCACGACGACGTCGCCGGGCCTGACCCGGGCCCCGTAGTGCACCAGGAGCCGGTCGCCGTGGTACAGCGTGGGCACCATGGACGGCCCGGTGACCTCGGCCACACCGAAGGGCGGGGCCGGCCTCCCCCGCTCGAACTCCTGCGACAGCTCCGGCATCACCCGGCACCTCCCCGGTTCTTCCTCCACCAGTCTCAGTCTCACCCCGGACTTTTGTCCTAAGCCCATGGGGGCACCCGCGAAAAGCCGTCCCTCACGGAGTAATGTCCCCTGTGAGAAGACGATCACGAGGAAGGAATGCTCCATGCTTTCCCGCCTGTTTGCCCCCAAGGTCAAGGTCAGTGCCCACTGCGACCTTCCCTGCGGTGTGTACGACCCCGCCCAGGCCCGCATCGAGGCGGAGTCGGTGAAGGCCGTGCAGGAGAAGATGGCCGCCAACGACGACCCGCACTTCCAGACGCGCGCCACCGTCATCAAGGAGCAGCGCGCCGAGCTCGCGAAGCACCACGTCTCGGTGCTCTGGAGCGACTACTTCAAGCCCCCGCACTTCGAGAAGTACCCGGAGCTGCACCAGCTGGTCAACGACACCCTGAAGGCCCTCTCGGCCGCCAAGGGCTCGACCGACCCGGCCACCGGCCAGAAGGCGCTGGACTACATCGCCCAGATCGACAAGATCTTCTGGGAGACCAAGAAGGCTTGATCTCTCTCCAGGTCACCCGGCTCGCGACGCAGGCCGGGTGACAGGGGGCGGTGGGCCCCGTACCCGGTGACCGGGTACGGGGCCCACCGTCGTCCGCAGGGCAGGCCCCCTTGCGGCGGCCCGGGGCTCTCGCTCCGGCTGTTCCTTCTTGGCGGTGATGACGACGTCCGCTCTCGTCAGTCAGGCGGCAGCTCCGACCTTGGTGGGCTGCTCGGTGTGGGGGGTGGCTTCGCCGGGTTCGTTGATATTGCGCGCGTGCACCGGGTTGCGGCGCGAGACGAGGACGATGCCGGCGGCGAGGGCCGCGCCGGCCACGGCGACGGCGGCCGTCCCGAGGTCACCGCCGCGGTGCACGACCGCGGCGGCCAGTGCGCCGACCAGCGCGGCGGCGGGCAGGGTGACCGCCCAGGCGACCGCCATCCGGCCGGCGACACTCCAGCGGACCTCCGCGAGCCTGCGGCCGAGACCCGCGCCCAGGATGCTGCCCGAGGCCACCTGGGTGGTGGACAGCGCGAAGCCGAGGTGCGTGGACATCAGGATGACGGTCGCGGAGGCGGTCTCGGCGGCGAAGCCCTGCGGTGACCGGATCTCGGTGAGGCCCTTGCCCAGCGTGCGGATGATCCGCCAGCCGCCGAGGTAGGTACCCAGGCCGATGGCCAGGCCGGCGGACGCGACGACCCACAGGGGCGGGCCGGCGTGGTGGCCGAGGGCACCGGCCGAGATCAGCGTGAGGGTGATGACGCCCATGGTCTTCTGCGCGTCATTGGTGCCGTGGGCGAGAGAGACCAACGAGGCGGAGGCGATCTGGCCGATGCGGAAGCCCCGGGTGACGCAGTCCCCGCCGGCCCGGTCGGTGAGCCGGTAGGCGAGGTGGGTGGCGAGCAGCGCGGCGGCACCGGCCACGACGGGCGAGGCGACCGCCGGCACCAGCACCTTCTCGACGACCTTGCCGAAGTCGACGCCATGGCTGCCCGCCCCGACCCACACGGCCCCGATCAGCCCGCCGAACAGGGCGTGCGAGGAGCTCGAGGGCAGACCGATCAGCCAGGTCAGCAGGTTCCACAGGATCGCGCCGACCAGCCCCGCGAAGATCATGCCCGGGGAGACGAGGGCGTCGTCGACGATGCCGTCCGAGATGGTCCTGGCGACCTCGGTGGACAGGAAGGCGCCGACGACGTTGAGGACACCGCTGATCAGGACCGCCGTACGGGGTGCGAGCGCACCGGTGGCGATGGATGTGGCCATCGCGTTCGCCGTGTCGTGGAAACCGTTGGTGAAGTCGAAGGCGAGTGCCGTGATGATGACGGCCGCCACGAGGAACGTGATGTGGTCCATTGCTGAATGCAAACAGCGCAGGTCGCCGGATGGGGATCGGTGCGGCGGGGGCCGGTCGAGGTTCACGCAGGTGGCGGGGGCGCATGCCTCTACGATCGCGCCCATGAGGATCAGATGGACGTACGCCTTCATCGACCGCCCGCGCGCGGAGTTCGGCGCCGCCTGCGACTTCTGGACGGCGGTCACGGACACCCGCCTGTCCGAACTGCGCGGGGAGCACGGCGAGTTCGTCACCCTGCTCCCCGAGGGCGCCGACGCGTGCGTGAAGGTGCAGGCGGTCGGCCCGGGTTCCGGCGGTGCGCACCTCGACTTCTGCGTGGACGACGTGGTGGAGTTCGCCGCCGCGGCGGTACGGCTCGGCGCGGGTGTGGTGGCCGACCTCGGGTCGCTCGTCGTGCTGCGTTCGCCCGGCGGGCAGTTGTTCTGCGCGGATCCCTGGCGCGGTCAGTCGGCACGGCCGGCTGTGGTGCGGGGCAGCCGCCTCGACCAGGTGTGCGTGGACGTCCCGTGCTCGGCCTTCGAGGGCGAGGTCGCCTTCTGGAGCGCGCTGCTCGACGGCTGGGAGTCGGTACCGGGCGCCCTTCCGGAGTTCCACGTGGTCGAGCCGCCGCCCGGCCTGCCGCTCCGTCTGCTCCTGCAACGCCTCGGCGACGAGGGGCCGGCCTCGGCCCACCTCGACCTCGCCTGCGCGGACGTCACGGCTACCAGGGCCCGCCACGAGCGCCTCGGAGCCGCCTTCGTGGCCGGTTTCTCCGGCTGGACGGTGATGCGCGACCCGTCGGGCGGCACGTACTGCCTGACGAGCCGGGATCCGGCGACGGGCGGGTCGCGCGGTCAGGGGAGGTCGGCGTAGGCGCAGGAGACGGTCCCGGCCTCCCCTGTCGTGGGGCAGGGCGGCAGGTCCGGTGGCTCGTCGGGATCCGTCCGCTGCCAGACGTACGGCCCCCGCGGCTCCGTGGTGTCCTGCATCCACAGCGTCAGACCGCCCGCGACGGCCACGAGCAGCGCCCACCCGATCACCACCCGGCGCCACATCGTGCGGCGCCGATCCCCCGGTACACCCATGCCCCACACGTTAGTGCGGTGGCGGACGAGGTTTGCGTGACGGGACGAACCCCCGCCTGCCGCAGTAACTACTCACCCAACCGCGCCGCCCTGGCCCGGAGGTAACGCTGCTCGGGCAGGCTGAGGGTCTGGGCCGCCGCCGACTCGTAGGCGGCCCGGGCGGCTTGGGGCTCGCCGGCGCGTTCCAGGAGGTGGCCTCGTACGGCGTCCAGGCGGTGGCCCCTCAACTCGTTTGCCAGCGCCTCGACTTCGGTCAGGCCTGCGTGCGGGCCGTGGACCATGGCGACGGCGACCGCGCGATTGAGACGTTCGACCGGGCCGGGGACCATGCCGACCAGGACGTCGTACAGACCCAGGATCTCGGCCCAGTCCGTCGCCTCGGGCGAGGCCGCCTCGTCGTGCACGGCGGCGATCGCGGCCCGCAGCTGGAACGGCCCAGGGCGGCCCCGGGACAGGGCCCGGGTGACCAGTACGACGCCCTCCTCGATCGCCGCCCGGTCCCAGCGCTCGCGGTCCTGCTCGTCGAGGGGGATCAGCTCACCGTGCGGACCGCTGCGCGCGTCACGCCGGGCGTCGGTGAGCAGCATCAGCGCGAGCAGACCGGCCACCTCGCAGTCGCCGGGCAGCAGCCGGTGGACCGTGCGGGTCAGCCGCACGGCCTCGCCCGCGAGGTCGCGGCGTTGCAACGTGGTGCCCGAGGTGGCCGTGTAGCCCTCGTTGAAGATCAGGTAGAGCGTCTGCAGGACGGACGGCAGCCGCCGCTTCCAGTGGTCCGGGCGGCCGAAGCGCACACCCCGCACCTTCTGCTTGGCCCGGCTGACCCGCTGCGCCATCGTCGCTTCCGGTACCAGAAACGCCCGCGCGATCTCCGCGGTGGACAGACCGCCCACGGCACGCAGGGTGAGCGCGATCTGCGCGGGCGGCGACAGGTCCGGGTGGCAGCACAGGAACAGCAGCGACAGGGTGTCGTCCTCGCGCGGCGCCCGCTCCCCGGGCGGCGGGGCCGTGAAGGCGTCCCGGGGTGTGAGCGCGGCGGCCCGCTCCTCGCGCTGCCGCCGGGCCTGGTCGCTGCGCAGGGCATCGGTGAGCCGCCGCGAGGCCACCTTGATCAGCCAGCCGCGCGGATTGTCGGGTACGCCCGCGTCGGGCCACTGCCCGGCCGCCGCGAGCAGCGCCTCCTGCACGGCGTCCTCAGCGGCGTCGAAGTGCCCGTACCGTCTGACCAGCGCGCCGAGGACCTGCGGCGCGTTGCCGCGCAGCAGGTCCTCGATCTCGGGCGGGTTCCTCACGGACGTGTCCGTCGGTGCCGGCCGTCCGTCAGAGGTCCCCGGAGCCGTCCGGGATCGGGCGGATCACGACCGGGTGGTTGGGGGCACCGGCCGGCTGGGGGCAGCGGGAGACGCGGTCGGCGATCTCCGTGACCCGCTCCAGGCTCTCGCACTCCAGGACCCAGTAACCGGCCAGCAGCTCCTTGGTCTCGCTGTACGGCCCGTCGGTGATCACGGCCTTGCCGTCGTCGCCGAGGGTGACGTGCCGGGTCTGTGCCGGCTCGGCGAGGCCCTGCGCGTCGACGAGCTCACCGCTCTCGGAGAGGTCGTCGTTGATGGCGCCCATGTAGGCGAACATGGTCTGCACGTCCTCCTCGCTCCAAGCCGGGGAGCCCGCCGACGCCTTGCCCCGCATGGCCTCGTAGTCCGTCTGCGTGCCCTGCACCATGACCAGGTACTTCATCAGTCCGCTCCTTCGGCTCTCACCGCCCCGGTGGGCGGCTCTTCACAGGGGACGTCGGAGCCGGACGGCTCATCTCGACACGGGCTCAGGAATTTCTCGCGACGGTTCCCCCGGGGGCCGTTCCGGGTCCGTCCGGGGTCGCGCCGGGCCGGCCGGGGACCGCTTCACGCGGGTACGGGGCCGGGCCTGCGGGGCGGGAGGCGGCTTCGCTCCTGGGCACCGGCGTGGGCGGGTCGGTCTCCTCGGGGGCCGCGGGGTCCTGCCCGGGGTGGGCGCCCTCGACGGTGTGGCCGCTTTCGGCGGCTTCCGCGTCGTAGGACCCGCACTCCGGGTTTCGGCACGGGCCCGCCACCCATCGGGGGACCCAGGTGCCCAGCGTCTTGTGACGCCGGACGACCGTGTCCACTGGCTGTCCGCAGCTGGGACAGACGTGTTCTTCGCTGCCCATGTCCTCAGCGTAGGCCGGTCGCGGGCTCAGCGCTTCCTGCTGCACGTCCACCAGCGCGCCGTTCCTGAACGCGCGCACCGACTCCGGGGTGAACTGCGAGGTCACGACGGACGGGGCGGCTGTGGCCGGAGGGGCCGCGGGGAGAAAGCCAGGGCCGATGGCGCAGGTGGCTGCGGCAGGCCGCGTCTGCGCCGGTCGGGCCTAGGCGGGCTGCCGGTGCGCTCTGGGCTCGCGCCACATGGGCCACATCGCCGGGCCGTCCGGGAGGTCGAGGGCCGGGCCGACGGGCTCGAAGCCCAAGCGCTCGTACAGCTTGCGACTGCGGGCGCTGCTGGCCTCCAGGTAGGCGGGCAGGGCCGCACGGTCGCAGCGGTCGAGAACGGCCTCGATGAGCGCCGTACCGAGGCCCTCGCCCTGGCGGTCGGGTGCCACCCCGATCATCCAGAGGTACTCGTGGGCCCGCCCGGTGGGATGAATGGCGGCCGTCAGCCGGCCGATCATCTCGATGCGCTCGTTGTCGGGATCGACGGCCTCCCGTACCTGGGCCGGACCTTCGTCCTCGGTGGCACCGTCGTGGCCGGCGGGGTCGTCGTGGTCCCCGTCGGCGGGCATGGGGAGCCACAGGGCACAGGCCGAGCCGTCCTCGGTGACATCGATGCGGCCGGCCGCGAGCACGATGTCGGTGAAGGCGGCCATGAGCCCGGGATGCTTGGCACGGCGCTCCTCCGCTCCGGGGAAGACCCAGCCGCTCACGGGGTCGTCCTGGAACGCTTCGTCCAGCAGCCGGACGATCAGCTCCCTGTCCCCTGTGCCCGCCGTCCGGATGGCCACGCCCATGCCCCGCCCCTTCGCTCGTCCCGACGGGCGCTGATGGTAGGGGGGTTGGCCCGCGCGCGGTGATGCGAGCAGGATCTTGGCGGGATTCAGTCGAACGTTTGCCCAAACTCGATCGATTCGGCGGCCGTAAGGGAGTCGGTCCACGGGTCCGGAGGTCCGGATGCGGCGGGCGGGCCAGGGGCGTTCGGGGAGCCGCTCCCGGAACCAGGAGCGGGCCCCGCACACCGTGGGGCAGTGCGGGACCCGCCTACCGGAGGCCGGTGACCGTGCGGGGTCAGGAGCCGCACGGCCCCGGGCGCCCCGGGGTCTTGACCGTCGGTGGCCCGAGGGGCCGCCGCTGCCCGTCAACCGGCCCGCCGGGTCACGAATTCGGCGAGGGCCAGCAGGCCGCCCGCCTCCTCCGGGTCCGGAACCGCCCGGGCCAGTTGCTGCATCGCCCGGGCCATCCGGTCGGCGGCCTGGCTCTGGGCCCAGTCACGGCCGCCCGCGCGCTCCACTGCCAGCGCGATGTGCTCCGGGTCCCCCCTCTCGCCGGGTCGTGCGTACAGCTCGGTGAGTTCGGCCGCCGCCGGGTGGCCGGAGGCTAAGGCCGCTACCACCGGCAACGACTTCTTGCGGGCGGCCAGATCGGCACCGTCGGGCTTGCCGGCGGGGTGCGGGTCGCCCCACATGCCGATGACGTCGTCGATGAGCTGGAAGGCGAGCCCGGCCTCTCGTCCGAACGCGTCCAGTGCCGCGACTTCCGCCTCCGAGGCACCCGCGTACAACCCGCCGATCGCGCAGGCAGTTCCCAGCAGGGCGCCCGTCTTGGCCTCCGCCATGGCGAGCACCTCCTCGAGCGTGACCTCACCGGGGGCGCGACGCCGCAGCGCCAGGTCCGCGTGCTGCCCCGCGCACAGTTGGATCACGCAGTCGGCCAGCCGGGCTGCGGCTGCCACGGCCGCCGGGTGCGGGTCCTGGGCGAGCAGCCGCAGGGCCAGTGCCTGAAGGGCGTCCCCGGCCAGGACCGCGTCCGTGTCGCCGAACACGGTCCACGCCGTGGGGCGACGGCGGCGGGTGGTGTCCCGGTCCACCACGTCGTCGTGCAGCAGTGTGAAGTTGTGGACGAGCTCCACCGCGGCCGCTGCCCGAGCCGCCCCCGCCCGCGCCTCGGACCCGCCGCCGGCGGCCGCGGCGGCGAGGACCAGCGCGGGCCGGACGGCCTTGCCGGAACTCCCCTCCGCCGCGGTGCCGTCGGCCTGTTCCCAGCCGAAGTGGTAGAGCGCGATCCGGCGCATCGGCCCGGGCAGCGAGCCGAGCGCGGTGCGCAGCACCGGATCGACCTCCGCCCGGGCCCGCTCCAGCAGCATGGCCGCCTCGTGCCCCTCGGTCGGCCCCGGCCGGCCGTCCCGCTGTGTCCCGATGGTTCCTCGTCCTCCCGGTGCCCCGGCGGCCTGCAGCGGCTCGCCGTACGGCTGCCCGCCCGGGGCGGGCAGCGTCGTCTCCGCCCTGGACTCCATGAGGGACTCACCCATGGGACCGCCTCGGAGGATGAGCGGAGGGTGGCCCTTCCGCTGTCGCTGGGCACGTGCTCCGAGGATGTACCCGCCCTGACGGGCGGAGACACGGCAGGCCTGCCGGCAGCGTCACCGCCAGCGGCCGATCTCGACGTTCTCCAGGACCCCGAGCGCGTCCGGTACCAGGACCGCGGCCGAGTAGTAGGCCGTGACCAGGTACTTGATGATGGCCTGTTCGTTGATGCCCATGAAGCGCACCGACAGACTCGGTTCGATCTCGTCCGGGATGCCGGAGGCGCGCAGCCCGATGACGCCCTGGTCTGACTCGCCGGTACGCAGGGCGATGATGGAGGTCGTACGGGCGTCCGAGACCGGGATCTTGTTGCACGGGAAGATCGGCACACCGCGCCAGGTCGGGATGCGGTTGCCGGCCATGTCGATGGTCTCGGGCACCAGCCCGCGCTTGTTCAGCTCGCGGCCGAACGCGGAGATGGCACGCGGGTGGGCGAGGAGCATCTTGGTGCCCCGGCGCCTGCTGAGCAGCTCGTCGAGGTCGTCCGGGCTGGGTACGCCGTCGTGCGGCTGGATCCGCTGGTCGTACTCGCAGTTGTGCAGGAGTCCGAAGTCGCGGTTGTTGATGAGCTCGTGCTCCTGGCGCTCCTTCAGGGCCTCGACCGTCAGCCGGATCTGCTGCTCGGTCTGGTTCATGGGCTGGTTGTAGAGGTCGGCCACGCGTGTGTGGATGCGCAGCACGGTCTGGGCGACGCTCAGTTCGTACTCACGGGGCCGGGCCTCGTAGTCGACGAACGTGTGCGGGATGTCCGGCTCCCCGGAGTGCCCGGAGGAGAGGTCGATCTCCTTCTCGCCGTACCTGTTGGAGCGCTGCGAGGGGATCGAGCGGCGCTGCTGGAGGTGTTCGCGCAGGGTGTCCGAGCGCTCCGCGATCTGCTCGAACTCCTGGCGGGGCAGCACGAGCACGGTGCACGCGGTCAGGGCGCGGGCCGTGAACTCCCAGATCGCGTCCTCGTCGAGCAGCGCCTGGTCGCCGAAGTAGGCGCCGTCGGCGAGGACTCCGAGGGACTCGTCGTCCCCGTAGGGGCCGGTGCCGACCTTCTCCACCCTGCCGTGCGCCAGCAGGTACACCTCGTCGGCCGGGCTGCCGAAGGAGGCGATCACCTCTCCCGCCGGGATCTCCCGCTGTTCGCAGCGGCGGGAGATCTCGAAGAGCACCTCCTCGTCCTCGTACGACCGCAGCGCCGGCAGCTCCCCCAGCTCCGCGGGGATGACCTCCACGCGATCGCCGGTCTTGACGAACGTCACCCGGCCGTCGCCCACGGCGAACGTGAGCCGACGGTTCACCCGGTACGTGCCGCCCTGGATGTCGACCCAGGGAAGCATCCGCAGCAGCCAGCGCGAGCTGATCTCCTGCATCTGCGGCACGGACTTGGTCGTGGTGGCCAGGTTCCGCGCGGCCGCCGTGCCGAGACTCTGCTGCGGCTTGGTCTGCTCCGTGCGGACCTCTTCGCCTACCGACATAGAGAACTGCCCTCCCGGTTGTGACCGACGCCCCCATCCCTCGGGCATCGATGTGCACCCGCAAGCCTTCCGCACTCGACGCGCTGGTGCTATTACCCGAAAGAGCGGGAATGGATCTTCGCCCTAGTGGGCAGAGGGGGCCCGTCACGGTGTTCGAAAGCGCCCGCGTCCGGGACGCGGACCGGGTGCCCGGCCACACCGACGACGTCAGCCCTGAACTCACTCCGCCTCCACGTACGGGTGACAATGGCTCGATGACCAGCCCCGACCCGCCCGGACTCGCCGCGCTGCGTCCCCGGTTGCCGTCACCGGTGCAGGAAGTCGTGGACGACCGGTTCGAGCACCGGGGCGTCCGGCTGCTGCTGAAGCGGGACGATCTGATCCACCCGGAGCTGATCGGCAACAAGTGGCGCAAGCTCGCGCCGAACCTGACCGCGGCGGCCGGCCGTACCGTCGTCACCTTCGGCGGTGCCTGGTCCAACCATCTGCGCGCCACGGCCGCGGCCGGCCGGCTGCTCGGCATCCCCACGGTCGGTGTCGTACGCGGCGACGAGCTGGCCGGCCGGTCCCTCAACCCCTCACTCACGCGCTGCGCGTCCGACGGCATGCGGCTGCACTTCGTCGACAGGGCGACCTACCGCCGCAAGTCCTCGCCGCCCGACCTGGCCGGCATCCTGCGCGCGGTGGACGCCGAGGACGCGTACGTCGTCCCCGAGGGCGGCAGCAACGCCGAGGCCGTACGCGGTTGCCGGGCGCTCGGCACCGAGCTGCGGGGCCGGGCCGAGGTCGTCGCCGTGGCCTGCGGCACCGGTGGCACGCTCGCGGGACTGGCCGCCGGTATCGGCCCCGGCATGCGCGCCCTGGGCGTGCCGGTGCTCAGGGGCGGCTTCCTGACCGCCGAGACGGAGGCCCTGCAGGCAGCGGCGTTCGGCGGCCGGCGTGGCACCTGGAGCCTGGATGAGCGCTTTCATTTCGGTGGCTACGCGCGCGTGCCCGCCGAGCTCGACGCCTTCGCGGAGGACTTCGAGCAACGGCACGGCCTGCCCGTGGAGCGTCTGTATGTCGCCAAGCTGCTGTACGGACTCGTCACGCTGACCGGTGAGGGTGCCTTCCCGCGCGGGTCAGCGGTCGCGGCCGTGATCACCGGCCGCCCGTTCCCCTGAGGCAGCCTTCTCCTGCGCACCCCTTCTCCTGGTGCCGGCCCTCCTCTGAGGCACCCCGTTTCCTTGAGGCGCCGCTCCCCTCGAAATGCCGTTCTTGAGGCGCCGCTCCCCCTGAAGTGCCGCTCCCCTCGAGATGCCGCTCCCCTTGAGGCGCCGCTCCGTATTTCACCCCTGGCGGCGCCCCGTCGTCACGCCGCCTCGCGGAACGCCGCCGCCTCCTCCAGGTCCAGCCTGCGCAGCAAGGTCCGCAGCATCTCGTCGTCGATGTAGCGACCGTCCCGCAGTCTGACGAACACCTCGCGCTCGGTGCTGATCATCTCGCGCGACAGCCGCCGGTAGGTGTCGTCGACGGACTCGCCGGTGATCGGGTTGGCCTGGCCGAGCCGTTCCCAGACCGCGTCGCGGCGACGCTCCAGGACGATGCGCAGCCGGTCGGCGAGCGGGGCGGGCAGGGTGTTGCGCTCGTCGGTGAGGAGTTCGTCCAGGCGTCGTTCGGCGGCCCGGGAGGCCTGCGCCTGGGCGTTGGCCTCGGCCAGCGTCTCGGTCTGGGCGTCCCGCCCGGGGAACTTCAGCAGCCGGATCAGCGGGGGCAGGGTCAGACCCTGCACGACGAGGGTCCCGATGACCGTGGTGAAGGTCAGGAAGAGGATGAGGTTGCGCTGCGGGAAGGGCTCCTCTCCGTCGTGCATGGTGAGCGGGATGGAGAAGGCGATGGCCAGCGAGACGACCCCCCGCATGCCGGCCCACGCGATCACGAACGGTCCCTTCCAGGTCGGGTTCTGCTCCCGTTCCCGCACGCGGGCCGACAGCAGCCGCGGCACGAAGGTGGCGGGATACACCCAGACGAACCGGGTGGCGACGACGACCAGGAACACGGCGATCGCGTACCAGGCGGCCTCGACGCCCTCGTACTCACCGAGCCCTCTCAGGACCACCGGCAGTTGCAGGCCGATCAGCGCGAACACCGCCGACTCCAGGACGAAGGCGACCATCTTCCAGACCGCCTCCTCCTGCAGGCGCGTCGCGAAATCGACCTCCCACGCGCGGTGCCCCAGGTAGAGCGCGACGACCACGACCGCGAGGACACCGGAGGCGTGCACCTGTTCGGCGACCGCGTACGCGACGAAGGGGATCAGCAGGGACAGCGTGTTCTGCAGCAGCGCTTCCTTCACGTGCGTGCGCAGCCAGTGGATCGGCGCCATGAGCAGCAGGCCCACCACGACGCCGCCGACCGCCGCGAGCAGGAACTCGCCGATGCCCCCGGCCCAGGTCGCGCCCTCGCCGACGGCGGCGGCCAGGGCGACCCGGTAGGCGGTGATCGCGGTGGCGTCGTTCAGCAGGGACTCGCCCTGGAGGATCGTGGTGATCCGCGACGGCAGCCCCACCCGGCGGGCGACGGCCGTGGCCGCGACGGCGTCCGGGGGCGCCACCACCGCGCCGAAGACCAGGGCCGCGGTCAGCGGCATCTCCGGCACGATCACGTACAGCGCCCAGCCGACGACGAAGGTCGCGAACAGGACGTACCCGACGGACAGCATCGCGACCGGCCGCAGCTGTGCCCGCAGGTCGAGGTAGGAGCTGTCGGTCGCGGCCGTGTGCAGCAGCGGGGGCAGGATGAGCGGCAGGACGACGTGCGGGTCGAGCGTGTACTCCGGTACCCCCGGGACGTAGCTGACCGCCAGCGCCACGGCCACCAGCAGCAGCGGCGCCGGCACCGGGGTCCGCCGCGCCGCCGCGGCGATCGCGGCACTGCCCGCCACGAGCAGCAGCAGTGGCATCACGTCCATCGTTCTCGCCCGCCCTCGTTTTTCGACGCGGTCTTCCGCCCGACCGTCGTAACCTGGCAATCATGAAACAGTGCACGCACGCCGACGCGCTGCCGCACCCCGAACCCGGCCCGCTCAGCGAGACGTGTCCGGAGTGCTTGGCCGAGGGCATGGACCCGGTGCAACTACGGCTGTGCCTCAGCTGCGGTCACGTCGGCTGCTGCGACTCCTCGCCGGGACGGCACGCGGCGGAGCATCACAAGGAGTCCGGTCACCCCGTGATGCGGACCCACGAGCCCGGAGAGACCTGGCGCTGGTGCTTCGTCGACCACGTCCTGGTGTGACGCGACAGGACCCCGGCGGCGGACGGTTCGACCGTCTGACGTCTGGGTACGTCAACCCGGCGCGCGCTCTTCCCATTTGGGCCCGCCCAACCCCTAGACACGGAGCGTATCCACAGGTTTACTGTGAGTGACGACAAGGGGTTGGGGTCCCGGGGACAGGACCGTCGAGAGCGCGGTAGCGTCACCGCTGAACCACGTATCGCGTTACCCCGAGGGGCGACCCTCGGCCCTGAAACGCTTGTACCACCATGGAGGTGAGGGTGTCCCAGATCGCAGGCGAGCCCGCGACCCAGGACTTCGTGGAAGTCCGGCTGCCGGCCGCGGGGGCCTACCTGTCGGTGCTGCGTACGGCCACGGCCGGTCTCGCGGCCCGTTTGGACTTCACCCTCGACGAGATCGAGGACCTGCGCATCGCGGTGGACGAGGCCTGCGCGATCCTGCTCCAGCAGGCCGTGCCCGGCTCGGTGCTCAGTTGCGTCTTCCGCCTCGTCGACGACTCACTCGAGGTCACCGTCTCGGCGCCGACCACGGATGGTCATGCCCCTTCGCGGGACACCTTCGCCTGGACCGTCCTGTCCGCTCTGGCGGGCAAGGTCTCCTCCGCCGTGGACAAGGACAAAACCGTTTCGATCAGCCTCTACAAACAGCGCGGCGCGGGACCCGGGCCGGCGTGAGGAGCGAGGACGGGCCGGTGCGGGACGAAGAGCGCGGCACACGAGAGCTGCCGGCCGAGGGCACGGGCACGAGCGGCCCGACCGGTGCCCGACGCATGGCGGACGGCATCGACGGCATTCCCGAGCAGGCCCGCCCGCATCCCGAGGACGACTCCGCGGGGGCCGTCCTCCCGGGCGGCGGGCGGCTGGACCGGGACGGTGCCGTGCGAAGCGCGCCTCCGGGCGAGGGGATCGCCGTACCCCCGGGCCAGGGGGGTCCTCCCACTCCCGCGAAGTCGAGAGTGGCGGAGGAGGCGAGGGCTCGGGGAAGGGTGACGGGCGGGACGATGAGCGAGCACGAGCGACACTCCGAGGATCAGACGCCGCGCGCACGCCACGCACAGGGGGCGCAGCACGGCTCTCCGGACCGCAGTGGGGCGCGCGAGCTGTTCCTCAAGCTGCGCACCCTGAGCAGCGGCAGTCCCGAGTACGCGGAGCTGCGCAACCAGCTGGTCCGGATGCATCTGCCGCTCGTGGAGCATCTCGCGCGCCGCTTCCGTAACCGGGGCGAGCCGCTGGACGACCTCACCCAGGTGGCCACGATCGGATTGATCAAGTCGGTCGACCGTTTCGACCCGGACCGCGGCGTGGAGTTCTCGACGTACGCGACCCCGACGGTCGTCGGCGAGATCAAGCGGCACTTCCGCGACAAGGGCTGGGCGGTGCGCGTCCCACGCCGGCTGCAGGAGCTGCGTCTGGCGCTGACCACGGCGACGGCCGAGCTGTCGCAGCTGCACGGCCGCTCCCCCACGGTCCACGAGCTCGCCGAGAAGCTGGCGATCTCCGAGGAGGAGGTCCTGGAGGGCCTGGAGTCCGCCAACGCGTACTCCACCCTGTCCCTGGACGTCCCCGACACCGACGACGAGTCCCCGGCGGTCGCGGACACCCTCGGCGCCGAGGACGAGGCGCTGGAGGGCGTGGAGTACCGGGAGTCCCTCAAGCCACTGCTGGAGGATCTCCCGCCGCGCGAGAAGCGGATCCTGCTGCTGCGGTTCTTCGGCAACATGACCCAGTCGCAGATCGCGCAGGAGGTCGGCATCTCCCAGATGCACGTCTCCCGGCTGCTGGCGCGCACACTGGCGCAGCTGCGGGAGAGGCTCCTCGTCGAGGAGTGACGGCTACTTCTCCAGGTCGCCGGAGTTGCCGGGCCCGCGGATCCCGAGGGCCCGGGTCGTCTCGGGGTTCACCAGCAGCACCAGCGACGCGACGGCCACGACCGCGAGGGCGATCCCGCCCGGGATGGCCATGCTGTCGGCCTGCAGCAGGTTGTAGGCCACCGGCAGCGCCATCAGCTGGGTGATCACGGCCGGGCCGCGGCTCCAGCTGCGCAGGGCCAGCAGCCCCCGGGCCGCGAACAGCGGCAGCAGTGCGAGCACGACCAGCGTGATGCCGCCGGTCACGGCCTGCTGCCGGTCGTCGGGATGCCCCGTGAGGCCGAGGACGAGGATCCAGACGCCGCCGACGACCAGCGCGAGGCCTTCCAGCGCGGCCAGCAGCGCGGCGTACGTCAGACGCCGGGGGCGGGGACCGGTGGTTTCCTCGGTGGTGCGGGTCTGCTCACTGCTCACCCCTGAAGAGTAGCCCTCGCCGTACGCGCCCCTCGTGGCGAGGTTCACCCCCCGCCTCTTACCCGATCCCTACCTCGGTATGGGCCCGGTACCCCCCAGTAGGTACGCTGCCAGTCATGCGTGCACTCCTCGTGGTCAATCCGGCGGCAACCACCACAAGTGCGCGCACACGCGACGTACTCATCCATGCGCTCGCCAGTGAGATGAAGCTGGAGGCGGTCACCACCGAGTACCGAGGGCACGCGCGCGACCTCGGCCGGCAGGCGGCGGACAGCGACGACATCGACCTGGTGGTGGCCCTCGGCGGCGACGGCACGGTCAACGAAGTGGTCAACGGCCTCCTGCACGCCGGCCCCGCGCCGGGCCATCTGCCCGGTCTCGCCGTGGTCCCCGGCGGTTCCACCAATGTCTTCGCCCGCGCCCTGGGCCTGCCCAACGACGCGGTGGAGGCCACCGGCGCCCTGCTGGACGCCCTGCGCGACGGCAGCGAGCGAACCGTCGGCCTCGGCCTGACCTCGGGCACGCCGGACACGGAGGACGAGTCGGTGCCCGCCCGCTGGTTCACCTTCAACGCGGGGCTCGGCTTCGACGCCGGTGTGGTGGGTCGTGTGGAGCAGCATCGGGAGCGCGGCCGGAAATCCACACACGCTCTCTACGTGCGCCAGGTGATGCGTCAGCTCCTGGGCGAGCCGAACCGCCGCAACGGGACGATCACACTGGAACGAGCCGGCGAGGACCCGGTCACCGATCTGGTCCTGTCCATAGTCTCGAACACCTCGCCCTGGACATTTCTGGGGAATCGCCCGATCTATGCGGCGCCTAAAGCCTCGTTCGATACCGGTCTCGATCTCTTCGGTCTCAGCCGCCTCTCCACTGCGGCGGTTGCCCGGTATGGCACCCAGTTGCTCACTTCGTCCCCCGAGCGTGGCCCCCACGGCAAGCACGCCACCTCTCTGCATGACTTGACAGAGTTCACCTTGCATTCGAAGGTCCCGCTCCCCCTCCAGATGGACGGTGACCACCTGGGGCTACGGACCAGCGTGACGTTCACAGGCGTACGCCGTGCACTGCGTGTGATTGTGTGAGCAGAACTGGCTAAAGTCCTTTCACTCGAACGTTTAGGCCAGGATCCACCCCATGGAAGTACGGCTGTGACCTAGTCGACACCGAAGAATCAAAAAAAACTTTCCAGAAGGGGTTGTATCCGCCGCTGAGGTTTGCGAGTCTCTACGTGGCGATCGGGACGGCCCGCAAGACCGGCCTCCACTGATCACCAGAACCCCTCTCCAACTCACAGGACCTTCGTCAGGGAACCCTGATGGTCGGCCCTTCACTTGTTGAGGGATTCGTGAAAGCGTTCACATTCACAAGCACTTGCACGTATACCAAGGAGAGGTAGCAGCCATGGACTGGCGTCACAACGCCGTTTGCCGCGAGGAAGACCCCGAGCTCTTCTTCCCCATCGGCAACACCGGTCCTGCGCTGCTGCAGATCGAGGAAGCCAAGGCCGTCTGCCGTCGCTGCCCGGTTATGGAGCAGTGTCTGCAGTGGGCGCTCGAGTCCGGCCAGGACTCCGGCGTCTGGGGTGGTCTCAGCGAGGACGAGCGTCGCGCCATGAAGCGCCGCGCCGCCCGCAACCGGGCCCGTCAGGCCTCCGCCTGACAACCCACCCCTGCTGACAGCCTGAGCTTGGCGGCGCGTGCAGCGAGCACGCATCTCCCGCCCCCGAGCCGCAGCGCGCAGTTCCCCCGATGCGCTTAGACAAGCAGCAACGAGCTTTAGCCCCGGGCCACTTGATGGCCCGGGGCTCATTGCTTTTCCGGGCCCATTCCAACGTTCTCGGCTTCCGCTGCTTCTGGGACCGCACCGCGAAGTCGTGCCACCTCTGCTCTGCGATCACGCGGCGTAGTCGTGCCACCTCTGCTCTGCGATCACGCCGCGTAGTCGTGCCACCTCTGCGATCGCGCCGGGATGTCGCGTTACTTCTGGGACCGCACCGGGATGTCGAGGATCACACGGGTGCCGTGCTCCGGCGCCGGGACCATGTCGAAGGTGCCGCCCAACTCACCCTCCACCAGGGTCCGCACGATCTGCAGGCCGAGATTGCCGGCCGTATGCGGATCGAAGCCTTCCGGCAGGCCGACGCCGTCGTCCTGGACCGTGACCAGCAACCGGGCCTCCTTGGCCGTGCCGCCGCGGACCGCCGACACCTCGACCGTGCCGGTGTCGCCCTCGCGGAACCCGTGCTCCAGCGCGTTCTGCAGCACCTCGGTCAGCACCATCGACAGCGGCGTGGCGACCTCGGCATCGAGAATGCCGAAGCGGCCCGTGCGCCGGCCCGCCACCTTGCCCGGGGAGATCTCCGCGACCATCGCCAGGACGCGGTCGGCGATGTCGTCGAACTCCACACGCTCGTCCAGGTTCTGGGAGAGCGTCTCGTGCACGATCGCAATCGATCCGACGCGCCGCACCGCCTCTTCGAGGGCCTCGCGCCCGCGGTCGGACTCGATGCGCCGGGCCTGAAGGCGCAGCAGGGCCGCCACCGTCTGGAGGTTGTTCTTGACGCGGTGGTGGATCTCCCGGATCGTCGCGTCCTTGGTGATCAACTCGCGCTCGCGCCGACGCAGTTCGGTGACGTCCCGGAGCAGGACGAGGGAACCGATGCGGGTGCCCTTCGGCTTGAGCGGGATCGCGCGGAACTGGATGACCCCGTCACTGGCCTCGATCTCGAACTCGCGCGGCGCCCAGCCGCTGGCGACCTTGGCGAGCGCCTCGTCCACCGGGCCCCGGGTCGGGGCGAGGTCGGCGGTGGTCCTGCCCAGGTGCTGGCCGACGAGGTCGGAGGCGAGGCCGAGCCGGTGGTAGGCGGACAGGGCGTTCGGGGAGGCGTACTGGACGATGGCGTCGGCGTCCAGCCGGATCAGCCCGTCGCCCACGCGGGGCGAGGCGTCCATGTCGAGCTGCTGGTTGGCGAACGGGAAGGACCCGGCCGCGATCATCTGCGCCAGGTCGGAAGCGCTCTGCAGGTAGGTGAGTTCCAGGCGGCTCGGGGTGCGCACGGTGAGGAGGTTGGTGTTGCGCGCGATGACTCCGAGGACACGTCCCTCCCGCCGTACGGGGATCGACTCGACCCGGACGGGCACCTCCTCGCGCCACTCGGGGTCGCCTTCGCGCACGATGCGACCCTCGTCGAGGGCGGCGTCCAGCATCGGGCGGCGGCCGCGCGGGACGAGGTGGCCCACCATGTCGTCCTGGTACGAGGTCGGACCGGTGTTGGGCCTCATCTGGGCGACCGAGACGTACCGGGTGCCGTCACTGGTGGGGACCCACAGGACCAGGTCGGCGAAGGAGAGGTCGGAGAGCAGTTGCCACTCCGATACCAGCAGGTGCAGCCACTCGAGATCGGTGTCGTCGAGGGCGGTGTGCTGGCGTACGAGTTCGTTCATGGAGGGCACGTGTGCGAGCGTACCCGGGGGTTCGTACAGCCCTGAAACACCCGCGGGCCGCGGCGCCTGAGAGGGACCCTCAACCCTCCCGGCACCGCAGCCCGGAGCAGCATCGGCCGTGGGGTGTGCGGTCCCGGTCGGCCGAAGGATGAGGAGCCGGGGCAGTCAGGGCAGAGAGCCTCGGTTCCTCGGTCCGCCTTCCTGTGCGGGGAAGGCGGAGGCTGGTTGCGCGTTGCACACGCGCTCTCGTTACGCATTGTGGACTAGACCACTTGTGGTGTCCATGCGTTGGAGGCTGTTCGTTGTTGTCATTTTCACGATGCGTCGGACGCACCGGCGCCCAGCAGGCAGCCTAACCCGTGTGGGTTCCTGTGCGGGGCCAGATGGAGAGGGCAATTTCCGCGACCGCCTCCAGTTCCTCCCTGCTCGCCCCGTCACGCGCCTGTTGTGACATGCCCTGGATCATCGCTCCGGTGTGACGGGCCAGGGCGGCGGCGTCGATGGAGGGCGGCAGCACGCCGGCGGCGACATCGGTCCTTATCCGGCTTTCGAACGCGGCGATGTTGGCGTTGCGACGGTCCCGCAGCGACTGCTCCACCTCCGCGTTCGAGCAGTTGGCGGCGGCGTGGACGACGAGGCAGCCGTGCGGGTGGCCGGGTTCGGTGTAAGCGGTGGCGGCTTCGCGCAGGGTGCGCTCCACGGCGGCCCGTGCGGTGGGCTCTTCGGCGAGGGCCCGGTCGGCGAAGGATCCGTATCGCGTGCCGTACACGCGGACGACCTCCTCGAAGAGGGACCGCTTGTCGCCGAAGGCGGAGTAGAGGCTGGGGGCCCCGATGTCCATGACGCGGGTGAGGTCGGACACGGACGTGGCCTCGTAGCCGTGCTCCCAGAAGGCCAGGAGGGCCTTCTCCAGCGCGGTTTCGCGATCGAAGGAGCGGGGGCGGCCGCGGGGCCTGGTCCTGGCCTTGCCCGCCCCGGCGGTCGTCGCACTCGTGGCGTCAGGCCCCTGCGCGGCCTTCGCGGTTTCGTCCTCGTTCACCATGGGATGCATTTTATAGCGGGCACTAGAGAAATGGAGGCGGCCTGTTGTACGGTCATTTCTGTAGCGACCGCTAGAAAAATGAGAAGGGGGCGCCGCCATGGGCGTGCTCACGGGCAGGACCGCACTCGTCACGGGGGCGAGCAGGGGCATCGGGCGAGGCATCGCCGAGCGACTCGGCCGCGACGGAGCTCGGGTCGCGGTGCACTACGGCAGGAACGAGACGGCGGCGAAGGAAACGGTCGCAGCGATCGAGGAGGCCGGCGGTTCGGCGTTCGCGGTGGGCGTGGAGCTGGGGACACCAGGGGACGCCGAGGCGCTGTGGGAGGAGTTCGACCGGCACGCGGACGGGCTGGACATCCTGGTGAACAACGCGGCGATCGGCAGCACACGGCCGATCGGGCAGCTGGAGGAGCGGGAGTACGACGAGGTCTTCGCGGTGAACGTGAAGGCACCGTTCTTCATCCTCAAGCACGGCATGGCCCGCCTGCGGGACGGCGGCCGAGTCGTCAACATCTCGTCGGGGCTGGCCCGGACGGCGGCGATGCCCGACAACATGGCCTACGCGATGACGAAGGGCGCGCTGGACGTCCTCTCACGGGACCTGTCCAAGGTGCTGGGGCATCGGGGCATCACGGTGAACTCGGTGGCCCCGGGGATCATAGACACGGACAACACGGCGGCACTGCTGTACGGCAGCCCCGACAGCCTGGCGAAGGCCGCGGCGCTGTCCGCGCTGGGCGGGGTGGGCCGGCCTGCCGAGGTCGCCGACGTGGTGGCGTTCCTGGTGTCGGACGGCGGACGGTGGGTGACGGGCAGTTGGGTGGATGTGACGGGGGGTTCGCTCACCTAGCCGCCGGCGAGCCGGCCGCGTGCGCCCCGGCCCTCAGCGTGTCTCCGTCACCTTCGCCAGTGCCCGGGGCGCGTCCGGATCCTGACCCCGGGCGATGGTGACCTCGTAGGCCAGGAGCTGGAGGGGGATGATCTCCAGCACGGGTTGGACCTCCTCCGCCACGTCGTCCGTGGGCAGCACGAAGCCGGCCGAGGCCTGCTCCACCTGGTGCCCGGGTCCGATGACGACGAGGTCGGCGCCGCGGCCGCGCAGCCGGTCCAGGACGGGCTGGAGGGCTTCACCGCCTTTGCCGTCGGTCACCACGGCGATGACCGGGGAGACGTTGTCGACCATGGCGAGCGGTCCGTGCAGCAGGTCCGCGCCGGAATAGGAGAGGGCGGGGATGTAGCTGGTCTCCATCAGCTTGAGAGCGGCTTCCTTGGCCGTGGGGTAGCCGTAACCGCGGGAGGTGATCACCATGCGCTCGGCGAAGCGGTAGCGAGCGGCGAGCGTGCGCACCTCCCCCTGGCGGGCGAGCAGTTGCTCGGCGAGGTCCGGCAGCACCCGCGCAGGCGCGCCGTCGCCGCCCCGCAGGCCCTCGACGAAGAGGTAGAGCGCGAGAAGGGAGGCCGTGTAGGTCTTGGTCGCGGGAAGGGCCTTCTCGGGCCCGGCCATGATGTCGATGTGGTACTCGGAGACACCGGCGAGCGGTGAGTCCGGGTTGTTGGTGACGGCCAGCGTGATGGCGCCTGCCTCACGGGCGGCCCGGGTCGAGGCGACCAGGTCGGGGGAGCCGCCGGACTGGCTGACGGTGACGACCAGGACGTCGGTGAGGTCGGGCCGGGCGCCGTAGGCCGTGGTGGTGGACATCGAGGTGAGTCCGCAGGGCAGGCCGAGCCGGATCTCCAGGAGGTACTTGGCGTACAGGGCGGCGTTGTCGGAGGTGCCGCGGGCGGTCAGCAGGACGAAGCGGGGCGTGCGGGCGGCGATCCGCCGGGCGACGTCCTGGATGGCGGGGGCGCCGTCGGTCAGGATCCGGCGCAGGACGGCGGGCTGCTCCGCCATCTCGCGGGCCATGGTCCGGCCCGGGAGTTCGCTGAGGGGGCCCGGTGCGGCTGCGGCGGTCATGGCGGGTTCCTTCCGGGGGCGGGGCGGGTGCAGACCCCATTCCACTCCCCCGGGCCGGACACCGCCCACCCGGGAGGCCTTGAACGCACTCAGGTGCCCCGTGGGAGCCCCGCTGTTCACCCCCTGCTGCCCTGTTCGGCACCGCGGCGCCACCCGCGTGGGAACGGCGGTACGCACCCTGGGGGTGGCAGAACCGCTCTGTTAGATTGGTCTAAACCACACGACCCTTCGGGTCGGTCCCAGTTGAGCAGTCCCTTCAGATCGGCAGGCCCAGCGTGGAAGTTGTCATCGTTCCGGACGCAAAGGCGGGCGGCGAGCTGATCGCCGAGGCCATGGCACAGCTGCTCCGGCGCAAGCCCGCCGCCCTGCTCGGCGTGGCCACGGGCTCGACGCCGCTGCCTGTGTACGAAGCGCTGGCCGCGAAGGTGCGCTCCGGCGCGGTGGACGTCGGGCGGGCGCGGATCGCGCAGCTCGACGAGTACGTGGGGCTGCCGGCCGATCATCCGGAGTCGTACCGCTCGGTGCTGCGGCGTGAGGTGCTGGAGCCGCTCGGGATCGGGATGGACCGGTTCACAGGCCCGGACGGCACGGCGGCGGACGTGCAGGGGGCGTGCGAGGCCTACGACAAGGCACTGTCGGACGCGGGGGGTGTGGACCTTCAGCTGCTCGGCATCGGGACCGACGGGCACATAGGTTTCAACGAGCCGTGCTCGTCGCTGGCGTCACGGACGCGGATCAAGACACTCACCGAGCAGACCCGGATCGACAACGCGCGCTTCTTCGACGGTGACATCGACCAGGTGCCGCACCACGTGATCACGCAAGGCATCGGCACCATCCTGGAGGCCCGGCATCTGGTGCTGCTCGCCATCGGCGAGGGCAAGGCGGACGCGGTCGCGGCGACGGTGGAAGGGCCGATCGCCGCGGTGTGCCCCGCGTCCGCGCTCCAGCTCCACCCGCACGCGACCGTCGTCGTCGACGAGGCCGCCGCGTCGAAGCTGAAGCTGGCGGACTACTTCCGCCACACCTACGCCAACAAGCCGGACTGGCAGGGAATCTAGGGTCGCGCCCCGGCCGCAGCTCATCGCTGTGGCAAGGGCGTCCCCTGGCCGTGCCGGCACGGGTCGGGCCGGCACGGCCGGTTCACCCCCGCGCCCTCACAGCCCCGTGACCCCGGCGATCACCTCGGCCGCCGCCCGGCCGCAGACGCGGGCCGCGCCGTGGGTGGCGATGTGCAGGGCGCCACGCGGGGCGGCCTGGGGGACGCCCATCTCCACGACGACGGTGTCGGGGCGGGCGGCCAGCAGGGTGTCGAGGGCCGAGGCCATCCAGGGGTGGCGGTGTTCGTCGCGGACGACCGCCACGATCCGGCGCCGGCCGGCCGCCTCCAGTGCCGCCCGTCCGGCGCTCTCACCGGCCGCGCTCTGCGGGCCGTCCCCGGCGGAGAAGCTGCCCGTCACCGTGCCCGGCAGGAGGTGGACGAGCTCCGCGGCGACGCCCCACGGGGTCTCGTCGCCCACGGCGATGTTGGCGACGGGGGTGAGGGCGGCGACGTAGGGCGGTTCCGTGAGGGGCTCGAAGGTGTCGGGGCTGCCGAGGCCGGGCGCGGCGGTCACGGTGAGGGCGCGGCGGGCGGCGTGCAGGCCGATCTCGGTGCCGTGGGCGCTCTCAGCCGGGCGGCCCGACGTGGCCGCCCAGCGGGCCAGTGCACGTACCCGGTCGGCGGCCTCGGCGAGGCGTTCCTCGGGGAGTTCACGCGACCGTACGGCCGCGACCAGGGCGTCCCGCAGGCGCAGCACGGTCGCGTCGTCGGCGAGGCCGCCGCCCACGCAGATGGCGTCGGCGCCCGCGGCGATGGCGAGGACGCTGCCGCGTTCGATGCCGTAGGTGTCGGCGATGGCGCGCATCTCCATGCCGTCGGTGGTGATGAGGCCGTCGTAGCCCAGTTCGTCGCGCAGCAGGCCGGTGAGGATGCGGCGGGAGAGGGTGGCCGGGCGGTCGGGGTCCAGCGCGGGGACCAGGATGTGGGCGCTCATGACGGCCCGGGTGCCGGCGGCGATGGCGGCGCGGAACGGGGTCAGTTCGCGCTCGGTCAGCACCTCGGCGTGGACGTCGATGCGCGGCAGGGCGTGGTGGGAGTCGACGGCGGTGTCGCCGTGACCGGGGAAGTGCTTGGTGCAGGCGGCGACACCGGCGGACTGCAGGCCGGTGACGTAGGCGGCGGTGTGGCGGGCGGCCAGGTCGGTGTCGGCGCCGAAGGAGCGGACGCCGATGACCGGATTGCGCGGGTCGGAGTTGACGTCGGCGGACGGGGCCCAGTTGAGGTTGACGCCACAGGCGGCGAGACGTCGGCCCAGTTCGTGGGCGACCTGCTGGGTCAGCTCCACGTCGTCGACCGCGCCGAGGGCGTGGTTGCCCGGGAAGGAGGAGCCGCTGCGCACCTCCAGGCGGGTCACGTCGCCGCCCTCCTCGTCGATCGCGACGAGGACGTCGTCGCGCTCGGCACGCAGCTGGGCGGTCAGGGCGGCCAGTTGGTCCGGCGAGGCGATGTTGCGGCCGAACAGCCCGACGGAGGCGAGGCCCTCACCGAGCCGCCGGAGCAGCCAGTCGGGGGCGGTGGTGCCGGTGAAGCCGGGCTGGAGGACCGTCAGGGCGTCGCGGATGAGCGTGTCGGTGCCGCTGGCGAGTGTCGTCATCGGGTGAGGTCATCCCTTCACGGCGCCCGCGGTCAGGCCCGCGGCCATCTTGCGCTGGACGAGGAGGAAGAGGGCGACGATCGGCACGGCCATCATCGTGGCGCCGGCCATCATCGGGGCGTATTCGGTGCCGTGTTTGGTGGTGAAGTTGCCGAGCCAGACGGTCGCGGTCTGGTTCTTCTGGCTGAGGAGCATCAGGGCGTACAGGTACTCGTTCCAGGCCTGGATGAAACCGTAGACCGAGGTGGCGACCATGCCGGGGGCCAGGAGGGGGAAGACGACCCGGAGGAAGGCGCCGGTGCGGGAGCAGCCGTCGACCATGGCCGCCTCCTCCAGTTCCCTCGGGATGTTGACGATGAAGCCCCGCAGCGTCCACACCGTGAACGGGAGGATGAAGGTCAGGTACGTGATGATGAGGCCGGTCAGCCGGTCGTACTGGCCCAGGTCGTTGAGCAGCAGGAACACCGGGATGATCATGGCGACCAGCGGGACCATCTGCACGGCGAGGATGCCCACGATCACGATCTTGCGGCCGCGGAAGGCGAAGCGCGAGATGGCGAGCGCGGCCAGCAGCCCGACGGCCATGCCGATGACGACCACGGCCAGCGACACGACCAGGCTGCGGCCCACGGGCCCCCAGAAGTCGGCGATGTCCAGGGCCCGGCTGAAGTTGTCGAGGGTGAGGCCGGTCGGCAGCAGGCTCGGGTCAGGGTCGATGGCGTCCTTGGCGGGCTTGAACGCCGTGTTGAGCATCCAGTAGAGCGGGAAGCCGGCGACGACGAAGACGAGGAGGCCGAGGAGGTTCCAGCCCAGCCGCGACTTACGGCGTCGGGCTCCGGCGAGTGTGCTCATTCGACCTCTCCGATCTTCAGCATCTGCCGCATGTAGACGGCGACCACGCCGAGCAGCAGCAGGACGGTGATCAGCGCGATGGCCGAGCCCTGGCCGTAGTCGTTGACCACGAACGCCCGGTCGTAGGAGTAGGTGTTGAGGACCTGGAACTCCGGCTCGGGGTGGCCGCCCCGCATGACGAACACCTGGGGGAAGACGCCCATGTCCCAGATGACCGACAGGGTCGTGAGCATCACGATGATCGGCTTGAGGACGGGCAGGGTGACGAAGCGGAAGACGCCCCAGGAGCCGGCGCCGTCCAGACGGGCGGCCTCCTCCAGCTCCTTGGGGACCTGGGTGAGGCCGGCGCTGAGGGTGATGACCACGAACGGCACGGCTCCCCAGATCACCAACAGCATGATCACGGCCAGGCCCTCGGGGCCGCTGGCGAACCAGTTGTGCCCGATCATCTCGACACCGGGCAGTTTGCTGAGCAGTGCGTTGAAGACGCCGTAGTCGGAGTCGAAGAGCCACTTGAAGACGGTGGTCGCCACGATCACCGGCATGCCCCAGCTGGCCACCAGCACGATGTTGATGAGCATCTTCAGCCAGCCGGAGACCCGCTGGAGCAGCAGGGCGAGCGCCATGCCGATCACCATGGTGAAGACGACGGCGCCGGCGGCGAAGACGATCGTGCGCAGGACGACGGCCCAGAACTCGCCGTCGCCCAGCACCTTGGCGAAGTTGTCGAACCCGACCGACTCGGCCGGCTGGAAGCCCCACAGCTGGGACTGGCCGAACTTCTGGAAGGACAGGGTGACCAGGCGGGCCAGCGGATAGCCCATGACCAGGGCGAGGATCAGCAGGCAGGGCGCGAGCAGCAGCCAGGGGGCCAGTGCCCCGCCCGACGTGCGCTGTCCGCGGGGCCGCCGGTCCTTCGGGGGCGGTGGTGGTGCCTGCCGCGGTGGCGGCACCTTGGCAGTGGTGGTGGTGTCTGCGGCACTCATCGCGTGCTCCTCGGCGGTCCCTCAGGTCTTGACGACGGCGGGGCTCCGCATGCCGGGGAGCCCCGCGCTCAGGTCACTTGGTGTTGATGACCTTGTCGATCGCGGCGTCCGCCTCCTTGGCGGCGGCCTCCACGGACTTCTTGCCGGTGCCGATGCTCTGCAGCATGGTCTGCAGGATCTGCGCCTTCTCGACCTGGCCCCAGCCGGGTGCCATGGGGACGAACCAGCTGGACTCGGCCGCGGTGGCGGGGACGGCCGTCTTCGGGTCGTTCTTGAGCGTCGCGAGGTCGGTCTTGTTGTTCGGCAGGTTGCCCTTGGCCATCAGGCCCTTCTGCCCGGAGGAGCCGGTGAACGCGTTGATCCACTCGGCGGCCAGGGCCTGGGCGTCGGACTTCACCGGCACGGCGAGGTCGGAGCCGCCCAGGAAGACGGGCATGTTCTTGCCGGACGGGCCGGGCATCACGAAGTTCTCGAGGTTGCCCTTGAGCTTGCCGGTCTTGTCGTTCTTCGGATCCTCGGCGGTGGCGCCCTCCCAGGCGGCGGCGAAGATCATGGCGGACTTGCCCTGGCCGTAGACGATGTAGCGGTCGGACTCGTCCTTGGTCTTGTCGCCGTGCATGTAGGAGTCGACGACGTTCTTGAACTCCTTCAGGCCCTTGAGGGACTCGGGCGAGGACAGGGATGCCTTCCACTGCCCGCCCGACTCGGTGGCGATGGCGCCGCCCGCGTCGTAGACGAAGGACATGGCCGCGTACCAGTCGCGGGTGGGCTGGTACCAGGCGCTGAACTTGCCGCCCTGCTTCTTCTGGATCTTGTCCAGGGCGGCGGTCAGCTCCTCGTACGTCTTCGGCGTCGACTTCACCCCGACCGATGCCGCCACGTCCTTGCGCCAGTTGGCGACGCGGCCGCCGGCGTAGTACGGGACGCCGTAGGTCTTGCCGTCGTAGGTGACCGAGGCCTTGAGGCCGTCCAGCCAGGCGTCCGAGTTGTCGAACTCGGCGGCGTCGAGGGGGGCGAAGGCGCCCTTGACCATGTAGCCGAGCATCTCGGTGTTGCCCATCTCGACCACGTCGGGAGCCTTGTCCGTGGCGAGGACGGCGTCGAGCTTGGCGTTCTTGTCGGGCCAGCCGTAGTACTCGTGGTTGATCTTGAGGCCGGGGTGCTTCTTCTGCACGGCGGCGTCGGCGGCCTTCACCAGTCCCGGCCAGTTGTTCTGGGCGTCGACGGTGAGCCAGACGGTCAGCTCCTTGGCGTCCGCGCCCTTGTCGGAGCCCCCGCCGCCCTCGCCCCCGCATGCCGCGATGGAGACCATCATGCCCGCGATACCGATCGCGGCTGTCAGCTTGCGCTTCACGCCACCCTCCTCAGGGATCCCACAACCCCCCTGGCTCCCCGCAGTGAACGTGGGGCCGGGCCTGGACCAATGGTGTAGACCAGTACCGGGGAGCTTGGACCAGACCAGAAGGCCTGTCAAGGGTCGCGATACGGCTCTGACCAGCCGTTATGCGACCTACATATGCAGGAACCTTTAAGTAAGAAGCCAGCGAAAACCCGGGCGGGACACGGCATACTGCGGGTAGACCACAGGGAATGGTGGACTAGACCAAAAGACGCGCCGACGGTATACAAGTGGGATCGTGTCGGCAGACGGGCCGGGAAGGCGGAGCATGAGCACCGACGTCAGCAGTGCGGAGAACGAGAACGGGGTGCCCGTCCGTACCGCGCGCGTGCCCAAGTACTACCGCCTGAAGAAGCACCTGCTCGACATGACGGAGACCCAGGCGCCGGGCACGCCGGTCCCGCCCGAGCGCACGCTGGCGGCGGAGTTCGACACCTCGCGCACCACCGTGCGCCAGGCGCTGCAGGAACTGGTCGTCGAGGGCCGGCTGGAGCGCATCCAGGGCAAGGGCACCTTCGTCGCCAAGCCGAAGGTCTCGCAGGCGCTGCAACTGACCTCCTACACCGAGGACATGCGCGCCCAGGGCCTCGAACCCACCTCGCAGCTGCTGGACATCGGCTACATCACCGCCGACGACCGCCTGGCCGGGCTGCTCGACATCACGCCCGGCGGACGCGTGCTGCGCATCGAGCGGCTGCGCATGGCCAACGGGGAGCCGATGGCCATCGAGACCACCCACCTCAGCGCGAAGCGCTTCCCGGCGCTGCGGCGCTCGCTGGTGAAGTACACATCCCTCTACACGGCGCTCGCCGAGGTCTACGACGTCCGTCTCGCGGAGGCCGAGGAGACCATCGAGACATCGCTGGCGACACCCCGCGAAGCCGGTCTGCTGGGCACCGACGTCGGCCTGCCGATGCTGATGCTCTCCCGGCACTCGCTGGACCGGGACGGGCAGCCGGTGGAGTGGGTGCGGTCGGTCTACCGGGGGGACCGGTACAAGTTCGTGGCGCGGCTGAAGCGGCCCGCCGACTAGATGCACCCCGCGCGCGCTTCCGTCACTGCTGAGGCCTGGTTTCGGTTGGGTACCGCATTGCGGACGAGGGGTTCCGCCATGGGCACACCCTGACCTAGATTGCCTGCGCATTGCACAGGTGATCACCAAGGGGACGGAGCCGCCTGATGTCGCAAGCCCCAGAAGCCAGTGGAGGGCCGGTGGTGACGCCCGTGCGCGTCGTCATCGCCGTCTGCCTCATAGCGCCGTTCGTGGCCATGCTGTGGGTCGGCTCGTACGCCAAGACCGACCCGGCCTTCATCGGGATCCCGTTCTTCTACTGGTACCAGATGGCCTGGGTGCTGATCTCCACCGCTCTCACGATGATCGCCTATAAGCTGTGGCAGCGTGACCAGCGCGCCCGCTCGGCCGCGAAGGGCGGTGCGTCGCAGTGAAGGACGGCGTGAACGGCGTCGCGCTCGGCGTCTTCATCTTCTTCTTCCTGGCCGTGACGGTCATGGGCTTCCTGGCCGCGCGCTGGCGCAAGGCCGAGAACGAGCACAGCCTGGACGAATGGGGCCTGGGCGGCCGCTCGTTCGGCACCTGGATCACCTGGTTCCTGCTCGGTGGCGACCTGTACACGGCGTACACGTTCGTCGCCGTGCCGGCGGCGATCTACGCGGCGGGAGCGGCCGGCTTCTTCGCCGTGCCCTACACGATCCTGGTGTACCCGCTGATCTTCACCTTCCTCCCGCGCCTGTGGTCGGTCTCCCACAAGCACGGGTACGTCACGACGTCCGACTTCGTGCGCGGCCGCTTCGGCTCGAAGGGCCTGTCGCTGGCGGTGGCGGTGACGGGCATCCTGGCGACGATGCCGTACATCGCGCTCCAACTCGTCGGCATCCAGGCCGTGCTGGACGTGATGGGCGTCGGCGGCGGCGAGAACACCAACTGGTTCATCAAGGACCTGCCGCTGCTGATCGCGTTCGGTGTGCTGGCGGCGTACACGTACTCCTCGGGTCTGCGGGCCCCCGCGCTGATCGCGTTCGTGAAGGACACGCTGATCTACATCGTCATCGCGGTGGCGATCATCTACATCCCGATCAAGCTGGGCGGCTTCGACGAGATCTTCGCCAAGGCCGGTGAGGCGTACAGCCAGACCAACCCGGCGACGGGAGCGCCGCGCGGTGCGCTGGCACCGGCCGAGCCGGGCCAGTGGACGTACGCCACGCTGGCGCTTGGCTCCGCCCTCGCGCTGTTCATGTACCCGCACTCGATCACGGCGACACTGTCCTCGAAGAGCCGTGAGGTGATCCGCCGCAACACCACGATCCTGCCGCTGTACTCGCTGATGCTGGGCCTGCTGGCGCTGCTCGGGTTCATGGCGATCGCGGCCGGCATCAAGGTACAGAACGGCCAGCTGGCGATCCCGCAGCTGTTCGAGACGATGTTCCCGGACTGGTTCGCCGGTGTGGCGTTCGCGGCGATCGGCATCGGCGCGCTGGTGCCGGCGGCCATCATGTCCATCGCCGCCGCGAACCTCTTCACCCGCAACATCTACAAGGACTTCATCAAGCCGGACGCCACCCCGGCGCAGGAGACCAAGGTCTCCAAGCTGGTCTCCCTGCTGGTGAAGGTCGGCGCGCTGGTCTTCGTCCTCACCATGGACAAGACCGTCGCCATCAACTTCCAGCTCCTGGGCGGCATCTGGATTCTGCAGACCTTCCCGGCCCTGGTCGGCGGCCTGTTCACCCGCTGGTTCCACCGCTGGGCCCTGCTCGCGGGCTGGGCGGTCGGCATGATCTACGGCACGGTCGCCGCGTACGGCGTGGCCTCCCCGACCCAGAAGCACTTCGGTGGCTCGGCGAAGGAGATCCCGGGCATCGGGGAGATCGGCTACATCGGCCTCACGGCGTTCGTCCTGAACGTGGTGGTGACGGTGGTCCTGACCTTCGTCCTGAAGGCCCTGAAGGCCCCCGACGGCATCGACGAGACCAAGCCGGAGGACTACACGGCGGACGCGGGCGACCCGGGGGTTCAGGTGGAACTCCCGCCCGCGACAGCAGGCACCTCGCACTAAGGGCCTTCAGGGCGCGGGGAACTGCGCGAGCAACCACAGGCAACCCGGCAGCGGGCCGCCGAGGAGCAAGCACCCTCGGCGGCCCGCTTTCGTGCACACTCACGTCATGGACCTCCTGATCCGCCCCGTGGAACCCACCGAATACGACGAACTCGGCGCCCTCACCGCCCAGGCCTACCTTCAGGACGGCCTCCTCGACTTCGGCCACAGCGACCCGTACCGGCACGTGCTGCGGGACGTCGCCGCACGGGCGGCCTCCGCGGAGGTCCTGGCCGCACTCAGGGACGGTCGCGTGCTCGGCGGCGTCACCTTCGTCCCGTCCGGCGGCCCCATGGCCGACATAGCCGGCCCCGGAGAGGCCGAGATCCGCATGCTCGCCGTGGCGCACGCGGCCCGCGGACAGGGAGTCGGCGAGGCCCTCGTGCGCTCCTGCGTCGAGCGGGCGCGGGCCACCCAGGGCTGCCGGAGCGTCGTGCTGTCGACCCAGCCCACCATGCACGCGGCCCACCGCATCTACGAACGGCTGGGCTTCACTCGCACACCCGAGCGTGACTGGAACCCCCTCCCGGAGCTGACGGACATCACTCTCCTCACCTATGAGTTGACGCTCTGAAACCAGCGCGACACAACATCTGGGGGTGCCGTTCGAACCCGGCACAAGATGTATGCTCATGCTCGCTGTCGCCGCAGGGGAATCCGGTGCGAATCCGGAACTGTCCCGCAACGGTGTACTTGTGCATGTCTGTTCCCGGAACCCTCCGTTCCCGGTACCGCCCCGCACAGGAGTCAGTCCGAGGACCTGCCGACAGCGCGCCCCGGCCACCCGGCCGGTGTGCCCTGACGTCCGGGCCTCGTGGAATGGGCCGGTGGACGCGACGCCGCGTGCGCTCGTGTGCTGCCCCCTGCCCTCGACGAGGCCCCCGTGCCGAGCGAGGGAGAGCCCCACGTGACCATCGCGCCAGCCGAACCGGTCTCAGCCGCCGAAGAAGAGCACGACGCCCCCGGCGCCGCGCTGCTGCGGACCCTGACCGAGCTGACCGCCGACCTCCCCGACGCCGACCCCGGCCGGGTCGCCGCCGCCGCGTTGCGCGGCCGGTCCGCGCGGGCGGACGAGCGGGAGTTGCGGGAGCTGGCGACGGAGGCCGCGGCCGGTCTGATCTCCGAGGACCCCGCCTACTCCCGGCTGGCCGCCCGGCTGCTGACCATCGGCATCCGCGAGGAGGCCGCCTCGCAGGGCGTCACGTCCTTCACCGAGTCCGTCGCGGTCGGCCACCGCGAGGGCCTCATCGCCGACCGCACCGCCGAGTTCGTGCGCGTCCACGCCGCCCGCCTCGACGCGCTGATCGACCGGGCGGCCGACGACCGCTTCGGCTACTTCGGCCTGCGCACGCTGCACAGCCGTTACCTGCTGCGCCACCCGCACACCCGCAAGGTCGTCGAGACACCCCAGCACTTCCTGCTGCGGGTGGCCAGCGGCCTCGCCGAGGACGACACCACGCGCGCACTGGACGAGGTCGCGGCGCTCTACGGGCTCATGAGCCGCCTCGACTACCTGCCCTCCTCCCCCACCCTGTTCAACTCCGGCACCCGGCACCCCCAGATGTCGTCCTGCTACCTCCTGGACTCCCCCAAGGACGAGCTGGACTCGATCTACGACCGGTACCACCAGGTGGCCCGGCTGTCGAAGCACGCCGGCGGCATCGGACTCGCGTACTCCCGCATCCGGGCCCGCGGTTCGCTGATCCGCGGCACCAACGGCCACTCCAACGGCATCGTCCCGTTCCTGAAGACCCTGGACGCCTCGGTCGCCGCCGTGAACCAGGGCGGTCGGCGCAAGGGCGCGGCCGCGGTCTACCTGGAGACCTGGCACTCCGACATCGAGGAGTTCCTGGAGCTGCGGGACAACACCGGCGAGGACGCGCGCCGTACGCACAACCTGAACCTGGCGCACTGGGTGCCGGACGAGTTCATGCGGCGCGTGAACGCCGACGCCGAATGGTCACTGTTCTCCCCCTCGGACGTGCCCGAGCTGGTCGACCTGTGGGGCGAGGAGTTCGACACCGCGTACCGGGCCGCCGAGGCGAAGGGCCTGGCGAAGAAGGCCCTGCCCGCCCGTGAGCTGTACGGCCGCATGATGCGCACCCTGGCGCAGACCGGCAACGGCTGGATGACGTTCAAGGACGCCGCCAACCGCACCGCCAACCAGACGGCCGAGCCCGGCCACGTCGTGCACTCCTCCAACCTCTGCACGGAGATCCTGGAGGTCACCGACGACGGCGAGACTGCGGTCTGCAACCTGGGCTCGGTGAACCTCGGCGCGTTCGTGACCGGTGGGGACATCGACTGGGAGCGGCTGGACGAGACGGTCCGCACGGCCGTCACGTTCCTGGACCGGGTCGTGGACATCAACTTCTACCCGACCGAGCAGGCGGGCCGCTCCAACGCCCGCTGGCGCCCGGTCGGCCTCGGCGCGATGGGCCTGCAGGACGTCTTCTTCCAGCTGCGCCTGCCCTTCGACTCGCCCGAGGCCAAGGCCCTGTCCACCCGCATCGCCGAGCGGATCATGCTCGCCGCGTACGAGGCCTCCGCCGACCTGGCCGAGCGGAGCGGCCCGCTTCCGGCCTGGGAGAAGACCCGTACGGCCCGGGGTGTGCTGCACCCCGACCACTACGGCGTGGAGCCGGCCTGGCCGGAGCGCTGGGCGGCGCTGCGGGAGCGCATCGCCACGACCGGTCTGCGCAACTCGCTGCTCCTGGCCATCGCCCCCACGGCGACGATCGCGTCCATCGCGGGCGTGTACGAGTGCATCGAGCCGCAGGTGTCCAACCTGTTCAAGCGCGAGACCCTGTCGGGCGAGTTCCTCCAGGTCAACTCCTACCTGGTGGACGAGCTGAAGCGGCTCGGCGTGTGGGACGCCCGCAGTCGTGAGGCCCTGCGCGAGGCCAACGGATCGGTGCAGGGCTTCGCCTGGATCCCCGAGGACGTGCGCGCCCTCTACCGCACGGCGTGGGAGATCCCGCAGCGCGGTCTGATCGACATGGCGGCGGCCAGGACCCCGTTCCTGGACCAGTCCCAGTCCCTGAACCTGTTCCTGGAGACGCCGACCATCGGCAAGCTCTCCTCGATGTACGCCTACGCCTGGAAGTCCGGGCTGAAGACGACGTACTACCTGCGCTCGCGCCCGGCGACCCGCATCGCCCGCGCCGCACAGGCCACCGTCCCCGCGCAGGCCACCCCGGACCCCGAAGCGGTCGCCTGCTCCCTGGAAAACCCCGAGTCCTGCGAGGCCTGCCAGTAATGAGCACCCAGAACCTTCTCGACCCCGGCTTCGAACTCACCCTGCGCCCCATGCGCTACCCCGACTTCTACGAGCGCTACCGGGACGCCATCAAGAACACCTGGACCGTGGAGGAGGTCGACCTCCACTCGGACGTCGCCGACCTCGCCAAGCTCTCCCCCGCGGAGCAGCACCTCATCGGCCGGCTGGTCGCCTTCTTCGCGACGGGCGACTCGATCGTCGCGAACAACCTGGTGCTGACGCTGTACAAGCACATCAACTCCCCCGAGGCGCGGCTGTACCTGAGCCGCCAGCTCTTCGAGGAGGCCGTGCACGTCCAGTTCTATCTGACGCTGCTCGACACGTATCTCCCCGACCCGGAGGACCGCGCGGCGGCCTTCGCGGCCGTGGAGAACATCCCGTCCATCCGCGAGAAGGCCGGGTTCTGCTTCAAGTGGATCAACGAGGTCGAGAAGCTGGAGCGCCTGGAGTCACAGGCGGACCGCCGCCGCTTCCTGCTCAACCTCATCTGCTTCGCCGCGTGCATCGAGGGCCTGTTCTTCTACGGGGCCTTCGCGTACGTCTACTGGTTCCGCAGCCGGGGCCTGCTGCACGGCCTCGCCACCGGCACCAACTGGGTGTTCCGCGACGAGACGATGCACATGTCCTTCGCCTTCGACGTGGTAGACACCGTCCGCAAGGAGGAGCCGGAGCTCTTCGACGACCGGCTCCAGCAGGAGGTGACGGACATGCTCCGGGAGGCCGTCGAGGCCGAGCTGCAGTTCGCGCGCGACCTGTGCGGTGACGGCCTGCCGGGCATGAACACCGAGTCGATGCGGCAGTACCTGGAGTGCGTGGCGGACCAGCGGCTGACCCGCCTCGGCTTCGCTCCGGTGTACGGCTCCGAGAACCCCTTCTCCTTCATGGAGCTCCAGGGGGTTCAGGAGCTGACCAACTTCTTCGAGCGGCGGCCCTCGGCGTACCAGGTGGCGGTGGAGGGCACCGTCGACCTGGACGAGGACTTCTGAGCCGGCACCTCCTCACGGGCCTCCTGGGCCTCCCTGATCTGACGGTCGATGCGCCTCTCGCGCACCAGGCCGATCACGGACGGGAGGATCAGGAGGACCAGGATCCCGAGGGTGGCGGTCAGTCCGATCAGTGCTTCTACCTGGTTGCTGTTCATGGACACCACTGTCGCGCCGATGACTCCTTACCGTCAGTGGCAGTACTGCCGTAGACCCTCGAATTACTGCCAAGGGCGAGGCACACTGGACGCATGCTGCAGAACGTGGCCGTCGCCCTGCTCGACGGCGTGAACCCCTTCGAACTGGGTGTGGTGTGCGAGGTCTTCGGCACCGACCGGAGCGACGAGGGCCTGCCGGTGTACGACTTCGCCGTCGCCTCGGCCGAGGGCCCGGTGCTGCGGATGAACTCTGGCTTCTCGCTCCAGGCCGAGCACGGCCTGGAGCGGCTGGAGACGGCCGACCTGATCGCCGTGCCGGCCGGGCAGAGCTACGCGCACCGGGACTTCCCGCCGGAACTGCTGGACGCCCTGCGCCGCGCGGTCGACCGCGGCGCCCGGGTGCTGAGCGTCTGTTCCGGAGTCTTCGTGCTGGCCGCGGCCGGACTGCTGGACGGCCGCCGCTGCGCCACGCACTGGAAACACGCCCAGGACCTCGCCCGGCAGTACCCGCGCGTGGTCGTGGAGCAGGACGTGCTGTACGTCGACGAGGACCCCGTGATCACCTCCGCCGGGACGGCCGCCGGGATCGACGCCTGCCTCCACCTGGTGCGCAAGGAGCAGGGCACCGAGGTCGCCAACAAGATCGCCCGGCGGATGGTGGTGCCGCCGCACCGCGACGGCGGCCAGGCCCAGTACATCGAGCGACCGCTGCCGCTCCCCGAGGCCGACACGATCGGCGAGGTGCTGGCGTGGATGGAGCGGCACCTGGACGAGGAGGTCACCGTCGAGCAGCTGGCCGCCCGCGCCCACATGTCCCCGCGGACCTTCGCCCGCCGCTTCCAGCAGGAGACGGGCACTACTCCCTACCGCTGGATCCTGCGCCAGCGCGTGCTGCTGGCCCAGCGGCTGCTGGAGGCGACGGACGAGACCATGGACGCGATCGCCGGCCGGACGGGGTTCGGCAACGCGGCCACCCTGCGCCACCACTTCGTCCGGGTGATCGGGACCACCCCGAACGCCTACCGGCGCACGTTCAGAGGCCCCGAAGCGGCCTGAGGCGCGGCTCGGTCACCGCGCGACCGGCCGCACCAGCAGGTCGTGCGGCCGGAGCGTGATCCCCACCCGTGCGTCGTCCTTCGACCCCGGCACCTGCTCGAAGCGGAACTTGGTGGCCAGTGCCGCCGTGATCAGCGTCAGCATGGCCATCGAGAAGTGGTCGCTCGGGCACTTGCGGTTGCCCACGCTGAACGGGCTCATGGCGTGCTTCGGGATGTCCTTGACCCGGTCCGGAAGCCAGCGGTCCGGGTCGAACTCCAGGTTTCGCTCGTACGACCTCGGGTCGCGCTGGATCGCGAACGGGCTGTAGATGATGTCCGCCCCGGACGGAATACGGTATCCACCTAGTTCCGTGTCCCGCACCGCCCGGCGCGTCAGAATCCACACGGCGGGCCTCAAACGTATGCACTCGATCACGACATTGTTGGTGTGCCTGAGTCCGCGGACGTCTGCGAATGCCACCGGCCTCCCACCGGTGACGGCTTGCACTTCGTCGCGCACCCGGTCGGCGTGTTCCGGGTGCTCCGCGAGCATATGCAACAGCCACATGATCGTGGAGGCGATGGTTTCGCTGCCGGGGGTCAGGATCGCGACGACCTGATCGTGGATCTCCTGTTCCCCGATCGGGTCGCCATTGTCGTCCTTCGCCTCCAGCAATGCCGTCAGCAAATCGTCCGGCTTTTGACCGGATGCCCGGCGCTCGGCGACGATCTCGTCGACCAGGAGATGCAAATCGGCCAATGCGCGGTTGAATTCGCGGTTGGCCGGGAGCGGCAGGTTGTAGAGCGGCCCGAGCGGGACCACCATCCGCCGGTACATGCCCCGGAAGACGGTGGCGAGGGCGACGCACAGCCGCTCGGCCCGCTCGTCCATGTACTCGCCGCGCAGCAGGCAGCGGGCCGCGACGCGCACGGCCACCCGGAAGGACTCGGAGGTGCAGTCGATCGTCTCGCCGGTCTTCCAGCGCTCGGTGAGCGCGTGGGCCTCCTCCTCCATGATCGGGCCGTAGGCGGGGATGGCGTCGAGCCGGAAGGCGGGCTGGATGGTGCGCCGCTGGCGCCGGTGCCGCGGGCCGTTCGCCGTGGCCACGCCCTCCTTGCCGAGCAGGCCCTCCAGGGACTCCCACAGCGGCCCGGCGATGATGAAGTCGTTGCTCAGCGCCAGGGCGCCGGTCAGGTCCGGGGTGGTGACCGCGTACACCGTCTTCGGTCCGAGCTTCAGCCGCACCACCTCGCCGTGCTCACGCAGCCGGGACATGAACGCCAGCGGGTCGCGCGCCAGCTTCCAGCCGTGCCCGAGGACCGGGATGCCACCGCCCGCCCGGGGCGGCTCCCGCAGCCCCACGGTCGGCGGGGTTTCGGGCTTCACAGACTCGACGGTCATTTCTCACCTGCCGCTTCGTTGTTGACGTACGGGGGCGTGGACCGGTCGTCCCAGCTGTCGACCATGTACCGGCCGGACTCGTGGTGGAACCAGTAGACGGAACTGAACCAGTTCCGCATATTGCTCAGACAGGCCCGCACGGCGGCGCTCAGTTCCTTTCCCCGCACAGTGCCGTCGGCGAGGTCGTCGGCGAACCGTAAGGCTTCCTGCTCGGCGTCGAGGAAATCGCTGATGCTTTTCTCGACACGGCACCGGACTTCCATGACCGCCTGTTCCAGAGTCAGTCCCTCATGGGTGATGAGGCTGATTCCGAGATTGTGCACCTCGTCGCCCGCTATCTCTTTCGGGAGCGAGCACAGATCGTTGTACCAGGCGGCGAACTCCTGGCTCAGCAGCGCCGCCCGCCGAAACGCCGGGTGTGTGCGGACGGCGTCGGGGAGTTCACATCCGGCGGCCGACTCCAGCAGGTCCGTCCATATCCAGTGCGCGAAGGTGAGCCGTCGCAGCCGAAGGTATTCCTCGACCGTCGGGACGATGCCCTGCGTGCGGTTGTGGAACTCCCGGTCGTACGCGTCGATCACCGCGTGGAAGTGCCGGGCGAACCGGAGGTTCCACGTCTGGGTCAGGAACGCGTACAGCCGCAGCACGCTGTCCGCGAACCCGGCGACCAGTGGGTCCTCGTGGTGCAGGTGTTCCCCGGGGGAATCGAGGGCCGAGTGCAGCCGGTCCCGCAGCAGCCGCCAGGAAGCGGGACGGCCGAGCACGATGTCGCGGTCGTGACGGTCGTCCCAGACGAAGAACCACGCGCTGTAGTCGGCGATCGCCTGCATGACCTCGTCCGGGGAGCCGATGTAGTACCCGGCCATGAGGTCGGTGTAGCAAAGGCCGTCGGCATATTCCTCCACCTTGTCCGCAGGCATGAGCCGTTTTTCGAGCAGCCAGGCCCGGGTCTTCTCCTGGCACTTCGGCCAATACGGGTGGAGTTGCCGGGGGAACTCCGCCTCGATCACCGGGAGAGAGAGCGATGGTGGAACTGCGATCGTGGCCGGTGTCGATGTGGTGCCGTGTGACAAAGCATGCACGAACTAACCCCTCTCAGCCGCCAGTTGGCGCGGGCGCCCCTCCCTTCGTGCCGGGCGTGCGCCGTTGCATATCCCGCTCATCCCATTCAGCACTACAACTGACCGTTCTGGGAACGTATTTGCTTCATTCACCACCCCACAGCGTCGGGTATCTCCCGTTGTGTGACTTCCGGCGGATCACCGGGAGAGCAGCAGCGGTCGAACGTGCGACGGACAGGCGAACGGCACAGAGGAACGGCGCCTGTCCCGGGTGGGAAACCCGGACAGACGCCGTGCGGCTGGTGAAGCCGAGGTCTCAGTCGTTGGCCACCACGGGGTAGCGGGGCTCGTTCTCGGCCATCTGCCGCAGGGCGTCCTTGCGCTCGCGCTTGGAGAGCCGGTCGATGTACAGGTAGCCGTACAGGTGGTCCGTCTCGTGCTGCAAACACCGAGCGAAGTATCCGGTGCCGCGCACCCGGATCGGGTTGCCCTTCTCGTCCTGCCCGGTCACCTCGGCGTAGTCGGGGCGGGCGAGCGGGGCGTACGCGGTGGGCACCGACAGACAGCCCTCGTTGCTGTCGTCCAGGCGGCGCTTGTCGGCGGGCAGTTCGACGAGCTTGGGGTTGCAGACGACACCGGTGTGCCGCACGCCCTCGTCGTCCGGGCAGTCGTAGACGAAGACCTTCGCGTCGACGCCGATCTGGTTGGCGGCCAGGCCCACGCCCTCGGCGGTGCGCTGGCTGGCGAACATGTCCGCGACGAGCTGCTGGAACTCCTCGCCGAAGTCGGTGACGTCCTTGCACTCCTTGTGCAGCACCGGGTTCCCGACCACCGTGATCGGCCGCGAGGTCCCCCGCTCCCGCCAGGCCGCCTCGCGCTCCTCGCAGTCCTCCGTGTCGATCACGTACCCCTCGTCATCGACGGGAAGCACGCCCGCACGCTGCTGATCGGTGTCCTGCTGAGCCATGACGTCTTGTACGCCTTCCTGAACAAATCCAAGCCGGGATGCAGATACAGGGTACGGGGAAGGCGCCCCGTCAGGGGCGCGGGGAACTGCGCGCCAGCCCTCACGGCGCCGCACCCGTCGGGCGACCTAGCAGACCTCTTCCAGATCCCGCCAGTCCCGGGAATCCGGGCTGTCGGCCACCCACCCGTCCAGCAACCCCCGAACCAGCGAGGCCGGCGCAGCCAACCCGCACTCCCGCTCCGGCACCCACAGCTGCCCGTCCGTGCGATGCCCCAGCGGCCCGGGGTGCCCCGGCTCACTGTGATCGTGCGGGTCGAGGTGCTCCCCGTCACCCTCGTCCGACGGCATGCGCGACTCGGAACACATCCGGCACAGCAACCGCACTGAGGAGGACCAGTCCTCCGCGGCGAACCCGGCGTCCGCCGCGAGCTGCTCCAGCGCGTCCCGGTCCGACTCGGTCGCCGCCTCCAGCAGCACCACCCACGTCGGCACCGGCGAGGGCGCCCACAGCTCGATCTCGTCGAACACCGGATACGTGTCCCCGGCGGCGGTCGTGCGCTCCCCGTGCGGCACACCGTCGTGCAGGACGACCTCGCCCCAGCGCCGCCCCGACGACGGCAGCGGAATGGACAGCACCTCGATCCGCGCGGGATCCAGCCGCCGTCCCCACACGACCTCGGCCTCCCCCTCCGGGGACAGCCGTACGGCCGCGCTGCCGAGCTCCATGCCGAGGGGCTCACCGGAGCCGTTGGCCGCTCCCGGCACCCGCAGCCCGTAGGCCTGCCAGGCGCGCCGGGCCAGCGGCCAGTCCTGCAGCCCGGTCGCCGCGATGCCCACGTTCCACCAGTCGGGCGCGCCGGTGTCCCGGTCGAGCAGGGCCACGGCGCGCAGTCCGGCCGTCCTCGCCTGCTCCCAGTCGTGCCGGAACTTGTGCAGCAGTGCGAGATTGAACCAGGACTCGGAAAGCCAGGGCTCCAGATCGGCGGCACGTGTCAACAGTGCGCCTGCGTCCTCGTACCGGCCGTCGCCGATGAGGGTGAACGCCCGGTCCGTGGCCTGCCGCCAGGAGGCGGAGGGCCGGTGCCGTCCCTTACCGAAGATCCTCACGATTCCCGCCTGCCAGTTCCGTGCGGTGGGCTGGCCGTAGCTGTGTTTCGAGCCCCCGGACACCTTCTCCTTCGCATCCAACCACGTACGGCCTCGAGGGCGCTCATTACCCATGGGTTACCCAGCCACGGGCAGGGTCAGACTGCTCCTTGCCAGTACGCGGGCCAGTGATTCCACCACCTCCGGGGCGTACGTCCCGGAGGTGGCGAGCCGGAGTTCCTCCAGCGCCTTCAGCGGCCCGCCCGGCCCTCCTTCCCGGGACTTCTCCTCGTACGCGTTCACGGCCCGGACGATTCGCGCGGCGAGCGGCTGCTCGGCGTAGGGGTCGGCCTGCCGCTCCACGACCACGGCCACCGCCTCGTCGACGCCCGTCTGCCGCACGACGGCCCCGCCGAGCAGGGCGATCCGCCGCTGCTCGGAGGCGGGCAGCGCGGCGGTGGCGCCCGCCGGCACCGGGTCGACGAGGCTCAGCTGGCCGATGTCGTGCATGAGCGCGGCGTACTCCAGTACGGCGAGCTCGGGCTCGGTCAGCCCCAGGTCACGCCCCACCGCCTTGCTGACCACGGCGACGCGCCGGGCGTGCCCGGCCGGGGTGTATCCGGCGACCTCGGTGGCCCGGGCGAGGGAGGCGATGGTCTGCCGGTAGGTCGCCCGGACGGCGGCGTAGCGGCGGAACGACATCTGGGCGAGCAGCAGGGGTACGGAGAAGACGGGCAGGGCCCACAGCCCCACGACGGCGACCGCGAGCGCCATCACCGCCCCGGTGGCGATGACGGCGGACCCGATGCCCAGCACGGCGCGCAGTTCGTCCCGCAACGCCGGTCCGAAGGGCCGGCCGGTGCGGGTGTGGGCCAGGGCGGCGGCGAGCACCGCGTCGCACAACGCGGTCAGGGACAGCAGGGCGAGCAGCAGCAGGGCGTAGGCGGGGCCGCCCCAGTCGTCGAACATGCCCCGGTTGTACGGGGGCTGGAAGCACACGGCGACGAAGCCGACGGTGAGCACCCGGCGCGCCACGTGGTCGAGCGTGGGCCCCTGGCCGCGGGCGACGTGCGGGACGCTGCCGAGCAGCGAGGCGGCGAGCACGACGGCGACGACCTGGGCGGGGCCGTGATGGGTGGCCCGTCCGCCGGCCTCGCCGAGCAGGGCGTAGGACAGGGCCGCGGCGGCTCCGAGCGGTGCCGGCTCCCGGACCCGCGCGCCGTTGCGCCGGGTGAGCTCGCCGACGGTGACGAGGACGCCGAAGGCGAGGGCGACCCGGCGTTCCTCCAGGCCGTCGTAGAGGGTGACGGCGAGGGAGCCGGCGGCGAAGACGCCGGCGCAGGCGTGGACGAGGGTGAAGAGCGGGGGCGGCCGGTACGCGCGCCTCGGTGGGCTCCCGGACGGCCGGTACGCGCTCATCGGTGGGCTCCCGGACGGCCGGTACGCGCTTGTCGGTGGGCTCCCGGGTGGCCGGACACGTGTGCTCCGGGCGGGGGCACCCGTGGTGGGCGGGTCTCCTCGCCTGGTGGGCGGGTCTCCTCGTCGTCGGCGGTCACCGCGGGGTGCCACCCCGTCCGCCCGACGGCTTCGACGAGAGCGGCGACCATCACCGGGTCGAACTGGCTGCCCGCGCACCGCTCCAGCTCGGCCAGGGCCACGGCGACGGGCCGGGCCCTGCTGTAGCTGCGGGTGGAGGTCATGGCGTCGAAGGCGTCGGCGACGGCCACGACCCGTGCGGACTCCGGGATCTGACGGCCCACCAGGCCGTAGGGGTAACCACTGCCGTCGAGCCGCTCGTGGTGGTGCAGCACGGCGGCGCGGGCCTCGCCGAGGAAGCCGATGCCGCGCACCATCTCGTGCCCGTACTCGGGGTGCAGCTCGATCACCCGCCGCTCCTCGGGCGTCAGCGGCCCGTCCTTCCTGAGCAGCCGGGTGGGCACGCCCAGCTTGCCGACGTCGTGCAGGATCCCCGCGAAGCGGAGCACCTCGACGCGCTCGTCGGCCATGCCCAGCTCGCGGGCGATCATCATGGAGGCCTGCCCGACCCGCTCGCTGTGCCCGCGGGTGTACCCGTCCTTGATGTCGACGGCCTGCACCAGCGCCCGGATGGTCGCCTGATGGGCGGCGCGTTCCCGGTGGTACTGCGCGAACGCCCACCACGAGACGCACATGGGCAGCAGCACGAGCAGCGCGGCCACGGGCCCGTAGGGGCTGCGCCACAGGACGGCCATCATCAGCCCGGCGAGGCCGTGCACGGCGATCGGAGCGAGCGAGCGTGCCACCAGCCCCCGCCAGGCCCGCCGCACCGGCACCCGTTCCGCCACGGCCAGGATCCCGCCGTCGAGCAGCGCGAGCACCAGGCAGAACGCCAGCACGGCCGCCCCGGCCGGCCCGAGGGCGTACGGGACGTCGCCCGTGACGACCGCCTCCGGCCCGCCGAGCAGCCGGTGCGTCCTGGCCGCGGCCCACACCCCGAGGACGAGCTGGGCGGCCCGCCAGACGCGTCGCAGCGCCACGGGCCGCTGACCGACCTGCGAGAGCAGCGCGCCGGGTACGGCCACCAGCGCCGCCGCGGGCGCCGGCAACAGGAAGGCACCGGCGAGCAGCACGGGGTAGAAGGTCCCGGCCGGGTGGGAGATCCCGACGAACCGGGACCGGGCGACGCGCTCGCATCCGGCGTACAGGCCGGCGAGCAGTACGACCGCCCACCAGGCGGTATGGGTGCCCGGCTGCGGCAGCAGACAGAGCAGGGCGGCCGTGACGACACAGGCGATGTAGACCCGTGCCCGTGCCGGTACCGCTTCCATGTGCCCCTCCCCCCGGCCAGGTCCGTCAGGCCGGGAGCCTAGGACGGCGGCAGGGGGCTCCGCGGGCCGATAACCCGCGGGTTAGCACGTTCGAGTGACGTGTTCGAGGGTGACTACCCGCGCAGAGGTGGGGTAGTTGAAAAGTGCAGGAGTGTCAGGACTCCCGCGGCGTGGCGGGCGAGGCCGTGACGTCCTGCTCGGGGACGGCCTGGCCGGAGCGGATCAGATCGATCCGCCCCATGACCTTGTCCCGCAGGTCGCCCGGCACGTCGTCGTGCCCGCAGCAGCGCTTGACGAGCTTCTTCACGGCCTGCTCGAGCCCGTACTTCTCGAGGCAGGGCGAGCACTCCTCGAAGTGGTGCTCGAACTTCACGCAGTCCGAGTCCGGCATCTCACGGTCGAGGAACTCGTAGAGATGATCGAGGATTTCGCTGCAATCCGTCTCGTGCGGCTCTCCGCAGCTCATGACCCCGAGCCTTTCGCTTCGTTCGACTCTCCGGCACCGGCCGGCACCATCCCGCGGTCACGGGCGTAGTCCTCCAGCATGCCGCGCAGCTGACGGCGACCCCGGTGCAGCCGGGACATCACCGTACCGATGGGTGTCCCCATGATGTCGGCGATCTCCTTGTAGGCAAACCCCTCGACGTCCGCGAGATAGACGGCGATGCGGAACTCCTCGGGGATCGCCTGGAGCGCCTCCTTCACGTCCGAGTCGGGCAGGTGGTCGAGCGCCTGCGACTCCGCGGAGCGCAAGCCCGTCGACATGTGCGACTCGGCGCGGGCGAGCTGCCAGTCCTCGATCTCCTCGGCCGCGGAGCGCTGAGGTTCGCGCTGCTTCTTGCGGTACGAGTTGATGAACGTGTTGGTGAGGATCCGGTACAGCCACGCCTTGAGGTTGGTGCCCTCGCGGAACTGGTGGAAGGACGCGTACGCCTTGGCATACGTCTCCTGCACCAGGTCCTCGGCGTCGGCCGGGTTGCGCGTCATGCGCAGCGCGGCCGAGTACATCTGGTCGAGGAATTCGAGCGCGTCCCGCTCGAAGCGCGCACTGCGCTCCGCGGCCGTCTCCGCGCCCGTGCCGCCCTGGCCCTCGGGCTGCTCCGCCTGGCCGTGTTCGGTCCCTGCGTCGGTCCCAGTGACCGGACCCACCTCCTCGAGTGTTCTCGTGAGACCGAGACCGGTCTCACCCGAATCGGAGGATAGACGACGATCCGGTCCGCCCGCCGCCCGAACAGGGGCGGTCTTGGCCGCGTGCAGCACCGTCCAGTCCAGGTCGGCCCGGCTGCTGCGGGTCGAATCGGATTCTGCCGGACGCAGCCCGTCCACGGGGTGGTGGCGGGTGACGGGCGGGCAGATGGTCGAACCCATGCGGCGGACTCCCTCTCCTACGACGTCGGTGCTGGTCTCCAGCACGTACGTCCCGCACAACAGTGACCGCCGCCCCGGCATTCCCGAAGCTTTACCCGAGTGACCCGGCCCACTCCACGACCGCCCCCGTGATGACCGCCACGGCCTCTTCCTGCGAGACATCAGCACGCTTCGGCACAGCGAAACCGTGATCCCCGTACGGGACCTCCACGAGCTCGTACTCCCCTTCGGGGAACTCCTCCGGCTTCCCGAACGGGTCGTTGCCGCCCTGCACGACCAGCGTGGGCACCCCGGCGCCCAGCAGCTCCGCCGCGCGGGACTTCTCCGGCTTGCCCGGCGGGTGGAGCGGGAAGCTGAGCGCGAGCACGGCGTGGGCGCCCAGCTCGGCGGCGGTACGGCAGGCGACCCGGGCTCCGGCGCTGCGCCCGCCGGAGACGACCGGCAGTCCGGACTTCGCCAGCGCGGGCCAGATGCCCCGCCAGCCGGTGTCCAGCGTCTTCGGTGCGGGTGCCAGCTTCTTCCCCGCCACCCGCCAGGGCTGCTCCACCCGGGCCACGGTCACGCCGTGGGCGGGCAGGACCTCGGCCAGGGCGGTCAGGTCACGGGCCTCGATGCCGCCGCCCGCTCCATGACTGACGGCGAGGACGAGCCGGGGCTTCTTCGCCCGGTGCCAGGTGATGCGGGCGGTTCCCGCGTCGGTCTCGACGGTCTCGGTCGTCACACCGGCCGCGTTCGTCGCATCGGCCGCCTTCGTCACGTTCGTCACGTCCCTCACGCTCGTTACGTTCGCCACGTCAGAAGAGTGTGCCCTCCTCGGGCCCCTCCAGCTCCTTCAGCAGCTCCGGCCCGTTGTTGCGGACGTTGCTGACGGCGGTGGCGACCGGATAGGCACGCATCAGCCCGGCGGGCGGCGGGGCGAGCAGCTCGCGCAGGTCGTCGGTGTCCGTGCGGGACGGGTCCAGCCAGGCGTCCCAGCGGTCGGGCGTCAGCATCAGCGGCATCCGGGGGTGGATCTCGGCGAGCGCCCGGGGCCCGTCGGCCGGGGAGACCGCGAGGGGGCTCTGCTCGGCCTCCGTGGTGATGACCGAGCACGTCACCCACCAGGCCTGCGGGTGGTCGTCCGGCAGCGTCTTGTCCCGCCAGAACTCGTACAGCCCGGCCATCGCGAAGACCGACCCGTCCGCCGGTGTCACGAAGTACGGCTGCTTGCGCGGCCGCTTCTTCTTGCCCTCGACCTCCAGCTCGCGCTCCTGGGTGCCGGTGACCCACTCGTAGTAGCCGTCGGCCGGCAGGATGCAGCGCCGCGAGGTGAAGGCACGGCGGTAGGACGGCTTCTCGTGGACGGTCTCCGCGCGGGCGTTGATCATCCGGGCGCCGCCCTCGGGGGTCTTCGACCAGGACGGGACGAGCCCCCACTTCAGCGTGCGCAGCTGGCGAACCGGCCGCGGGTCGTCCGCGTCTTTCAGGGGGCGGTCCAGGACGGCGTAGACCTCTTTGGTGGGCGCCACGTTGTAGTCCGGCTCGAAGGTCTCCTCGGGCTCCCACTTCTCGATCTCGAAGATGCCTGCGAGATCCTCTGGCCTACGACTCGCTGAATACCGTCCGCACATACGTGCCACACTGCCAGGCCCACCCGTCGCCCGGCCACCACCCCGCGACGACGGCGCTGCACGCCGCCCCGATCGACCACAGGGAGCCAACGCCACACATGGACGTCACCGCAACCGCCTCGCTCGCCTCCCTCTGGGACGAGGTCTCCGGTACGCAGCCCGACCCCGATCTGTGGGTGGTGATCGCGACCCTGGGCGCCGCGCTCGCCGTGGTGATCCCGCACGGCCTGTGGCGCATCTCCCGCAACGCCATCACCATCGCCCACGAGGGCGGTCACGGGCTCGTGGCCCTGCTCACCGGCCGCACCCTCACCGGAATACGCCTGCACTCGGACACCAGCGGCCTGACCGTCAGCCGGGGCAAGCCGCACGGCATCGGCATGATCCTCACCGCGGCCGCCGGCTACACCGCCCCACCCCTGCTGGGCCTCGGCGGCGCGGCCCTGCTCGGCGCCGGCCGCATCACGCTCCTGCTGTGGCTGGCGACGGCCCTGCTGCTCGCCATGCTCGTGATGATCCGCAACGCCTACGGCGCCCTGACCATGCTCGTCACCGGCGGCCTGTTCGTGCTGGTGTCGTGGCTGGCCGGCCCCCAGGTCCAGGCGGCGTTCGCGTACGCGGTGGTGTGGTTCCTGCTGATCGGCGGAGTCCGCCCGGCCTTCGAGCTCCAGGCGAAGCGGGCCCGGGGCGGTGCCGGCGACTCGGACGCGGACCAGCTGTCGCGGCTGACGCACGTACCGGCGGGGCTGTGGTTTTTCCTGTTCCACGCGGTGTCGCTGTGCTCGCTGATCGGCGGGGGCCGCTGGCTGCTGGAGATGTGACAGCCGGCCCGAGGGGCACGTGCCCCCGGGTGTGCGCCTCGACCACGCGGGCGCGACCGCGCCGACGGCGCCGCACTCGGAAGTCGCCCGGCTTATAAAGTGGGGCCATGGCCCCGAACACCGCAGACACCGCCCTCTGGCCCGCCCCGCACGCGAGCGGAGCCGTCGACGCGACGGTCCACGTGCCGGGGTCCAAGTCGGTCACCAACCGTGCCCTGGTCCTCGCCTCCCTCGCCTCCGAGCCCGGCTGGCTCCGCCGCCCCCTGCGCTCCCGCGACACCCTGCTGATGGCCGGCGCGCTGCGTGCGATGGGCATCGAGATCGAGGAGGGCGTCGGCCCCGAGGGCACCGGCGAGGCCTGGCGGGTGCTCCCCACGGGCCTGCGCGGCCCGGCCACGGTCGACGTCGGCAACGCCGGCACGGTGATGCGGTTCCTGCCGCCGGTGGCCGCGCTCGCCGACGGCGCCGTCCGCTTCGACGGCGACCCCCGTTCCTACGAGCGTCCGCTGACCGGCGTCATCGACGCGCTGCGTCAGCTCGGCGCCCGGATCGACGACGACGGCCGCGGCGCGCTGCCGTTGACCGTGCACGGCAGCGGCGCCCTGGACGGCGGCACGGTCGCCATCGACGCCTCCTCCTCGTCGCAGTTCGTGAGCGCCCTGCTGCTGTCCGGCCCCCGGTTCAACCAGGGCGTCGAGGTCCGCCACACGGGCTCCACGCTCCCTTCCATGCCGCACATCCGCATGACGGTCGACATGCTGCGCGCGGTCGGCGCCCAGGTGGACACGCCCGAGTCGGGCGGCGAGCCGAACGTCTGGCGGGTCTCGCCGGGTGCCCTGCTGGGCCGGGACCTGGTCATCGAGCCGGACCTGTCGAACGCCCAGCCGTTCCTGGCGGCGGCGCTGGTGACCGGCGGCAAGGTCGTCGTCCCGGACTGGCCCTCCCGCACCACGCAGCCCGGTGACCGGCTGCGCGAGATCTTCACCGAGATGGGCGGCTCCTGCGAACTGACCGAGTACGGCCTGGTGTTCACCGGGTCCGGCTCGATCCACGGCATCGACGTCGACCTCGGTGAGGTCGGCGAGCTGACGCCGGGCATCGCGGCGGTCGCGGCCCTCGCGGACTCCCCGTCGACCCTGCGCGGCGTGGCCCATCTGCGGCTGCACGAGACGGACCGGCTGGCCGCGCTGACCAAGGAGATCAACGAGCTCGGCGGCGACGTCACGGAGACCGCCGACGGTCTGCACATCCGCCCGCGCCGGCTGCACGGCGGGATCTTCCACACCTACGACGACCACCGCATGGCCACGGCCGGCGCGGTCATCGGACTGGCGGTGGACGGCGTGCAGATCGAGAACGTGGCGACGACGGCCAAGACCCTGCCCGATTTCCCCGACCTGTGGACCGGGATGCTCGGGGCGTAGGACGCAGGGATCACGTCATGCGCCGCTACGGCAAGCACACCGACGAGGACGACATCCGCACCCGTCCGGGCCGCCGCAACACCCGGCCCCGGACGAACATCCGCCCCAAGCACGAGGACGCCGCCGAGGGACTCGTCCTCACCGTCGACCGGGGCCGCCTGACCTGCCTCGTCGAGGACCGTGTGGTCATGGCGATGAAGGCCCGCGAGCTGGGCCGCAAGGCGGCCGTGGTCGGCGACCGCGTGGCCATCGTGGGCGACCTGACGGGCAAGAAGGACTCACTCGCGAGGATCGTGCGCATCGAGGAGCGCACCTCCGTCCTGCGCCGCACGGCGGACGACGACGATCCCTACGAGCGCGTGGTCGTGGCCAACGCCGACCAGCTGGCGGTCGTCACCGCCCTGGCCGATCCGGAGCCCCGCCCCCGGCTGATCGACCGCTGCCTGGTCGCGGCCTACGCCGGCGGCCTGGAGCCGCTGCTGGTCCTGACCAAGTCGGACCTCGCGCCGCCCGACAAGCTGCTGGAGCTGTACGGCCACCTCGACATCCCCTACGTCGTCACCAGCCGCGAGGAGCTGCAGAACGGCACCGCCCTCGCCCGCGTGCGCGAGCAGCTCCACGGCAAGATCACCGCGTTCGTCGGCCACTCCGGCGTCGGCAAGACGACTCTGGTGAACTCGCTCGTGCCGGAGGAGCAGCGGCGTACGACCGGGCATGTGAACGCGGTGACGGGCCGCGGGCGCCACACCACCACCTCGGCGCTGGCGCTTCCGCTGTCGGGCGGCGACGGCTGGGTCATCGACACACCGGGCCTGCGGTCCTTCGGACTGCACCACGTGGACCCGTCCCAGGTCATCCACGCCTTCCCCGACCTGGAGCCGGGCACCGAGGGCTGCCCGCGCGCGTGCAGTCACGACGAGCCGGACTGCGCGCTCGACGCGTGGGTGGCCGAGGGGCACGCGGATCCGGCGCGGCTGTATTCGCTGCGGCGGCTGCTGGCCACGCGTGAGCGCAAGGAAGGCGACTGACCTCCGCGTTGTTTGTCCTGGCGTGCGGACGGTAAGTGCATAATCGCACCCAAGCCGGACGCGAGCCCGGCCAAGGCCTGACGAGCGCGCTGAGATCGATGAAGCGGTCACTGAACGTGGGATACGGGAGGACGACTCATGGCGTGGCTGCTGGTCATCGTGGCCGGGTTGCTCGAGACCGGCTTCGCCGTGTGTCTGAAGCTGTCGCACGGCTTCACCAGGCTCTGGCCGACGGTCGCGTTCTGCATCTTCGCGCTCGGCAGCTTCGGACTGCTGACCCTCGCATTGAGACGACTCGATGTGGGTCCCGCGTACGCGGTGTGGACCGGTATCGGGGCGGCGGGGACGGCCATCTACGGCATGGTGTTCCTGGGTGACCTGGTGTCGGTACTGAAGATCGTGTCGATCAGTCTCGTCATCGCCGGTGTGATCGGGCTGCAGTTGTCGGGTTCCGCGCACTGACGCCCTGTCAGCCGGCCTTCCGGGGAAGGGCGCTGCGGACTAGACCGGCGACGCCTCCTTCGCCGGGCGGTGCGGCCACGCACGACAGGGCCAGCCGGACGGCGAGTTCGCAGGAGCGGGCCAGCTCGGCGGTGTCGGACTTGGGAGTGGCGGGTCCGGCCAGGATCGTGACGGCCCGGTCGCGGACGAGGGCGACGAAGTCGCCGGGTGAGGGCAGCGGTCCGTCGGCGCGGCGTTGAGCCGGTACGGCGGAGCTGGACCGCACGGCCGTCAGGGCCGGGGCGGGCAGTCGCTCGCTCCAGCAGCCGGTGAGCATGGCGCGGACGAGGACGTTGCCCCGGGCCGCCGAGGCGGTCCACTCGGCGGTGGCGGTGAGCCGGTCGCACGGGTCGCTGTGCGCGGCGAGGGCACGGTCCACCCCTGCGAGGTATCCGTCGGCCTCTCTCCTCACGAGTGCCCGGGCGAGGCCGTCCTTGCTGCCGAACTCGTTGTAGAGCGTCTGCCGGGACACTCCGGCCGCCGCGGCCACGTCCACCATCCGTACGGCGGACCACGGCCGGCGCACCAGCGCCGTGTAAGCGGCGTCCAGTAGGGATTCCCGTGCTGCAGGCATCTTCGCCTCCCCTTGGGGCGAGCGGCTCTGCGCCCAGATTTGACGCGCGTGGAACCACTGTCAAGGGTTCGCGGGCGCGCACGGGGGCGCGTTTCGGCCTTGCAGCGCGGGGCGTTGACCTGTGTGCCGGGCCTTCGCCGCGTGCGTGCGAACCGGCGGCGCACTCCGACCGGTTGTCGGTGTACGCCGCCCTGGGGTGGGACGTCCGCGGGAGCGGGCCCGCGAGGTCACGGCGGTTACCTCGGGTCGCCGTCGAACTTCGAGGTCGACCAGAAGTAGCCGAGCGCCGCGAGGCCCAGGCACCAGGCGAGGGCGAGCCATCCGTTGTGGCCGATCCCGGTGCCGAGCAGCAGGCCGCGCAGGGTCTCGACGGCCGGGGTGAACGGCTGGTACCGGGCGATCGGCTGGAACCAGCCCGGCATCGCGTCGAGCGGGACGAAGGTGCTGGACAGCAGCGGCAGCAGGATCAGGGGCATCGCGTTGTTGCTCGCCGCCTCGGCGTTCGGGCTGACCAGGCCCATACCGACGGCGATCCAGGTGAGCGCCGTGGCGAAGAGCACGAGCAGGCCGAAGGCGGCCAGCCACTCCAGGACCGTGGCGTCGGTGGACCGGAAGCCGATGGCCACACCGACGGCGCCCACGAGCACCACACTGACGACCGCCTGCAGCACGCTGCCGAGCACGTGCCCGACGAGCACCGACCCGCGGTGGATCGCCATGGTGCGGAAGCGGGCGATGACGCCCTCGGTCATGTCGTTGGAGACGGAGACCGCGGTGCCGATCGTGGTGCTGCCGATGGTCATCAGCAGCAGTCCGGGGACGACGAAGGCGATGTACGCGGAACGGTCCGGACCGCCACCGCCGATGCCGGCGCTCATGGTGTCGCCGAAGATGTACACGAAGAGCAGCAACAGCATGATCGGGGTGAGCAGGAGGTTCAGGGTGAGGGAGGGGTAGCGCCGGGCGTGCAGGAGGTTGCGGCGCAGCATGGTGGAGGAGTCGCGCAGCGCGAGGCCGAGGGAACTCATCGGGCGTT
>NZ_JBEZCR010000016.1:0-164631 GCF_040647715.1 Streptomyces tibetensis
CGTGAACGCCTGGTTGAACTGCTCGTTCGACATGATCTGCAGGCCCGGGCGGGCCAGCTCGGCGCGCATGAGCAGCGCCATCACGCCACCGATGATGAAGAACGCGAAAGACGTGGCGAGGTACAGCGTGCCGATCGTCTTGTGGTCCGTGGTCGTCAGCCACTTGAGGTGCCTCATGCCCCGCCTGTGTCCGCGTCCCGCCGGGAGGTCACACTTCACCGACGCGGCGAGAATCACGAAACCGGGTGTGACGATCGAGAAGGTGCCGGACATGAACGGGACATGAGCAACGACGAGATCTTCGCCGCTGCCTACCGCGAGCACTACTGGGCGGTCAGCCGCTATGTCGCACGGCGACTGGACGGGCGGACCGGCGAGGTGGAGGAAGTGGTGGCGGAGGTGTTCACGGTCGCCTGGCGGCGCCGCGCCGACCTCCCGGCCGCCGCGCTGCCCTGGCTGTACGGCGTGGCACGCAACTGTCTGGCCAACGCGGTACGCGGCCACGGACGCCGCCGCCGGCTCGTCGACCGGCTCGGCAACGACGACACCGCGCACGGACGGCACGTCACGGCGGGCCCGGAGGCCGACCCGCCCGGCGGCTGGGTGCACGAGGCGCTCGCCCGGCTCTCCCCGGCCGACCAGGAGGTGCTGCGGCTGACGGCCTGGGAGGAACTCGGCGTCGACGAGGTCGCCGTCGCCCTCGGCTGCGGCAGCCGGGCCGCCGCCATGCGGCTGCACCGGGCCCGGCGCCGGCTCAGAGCCGAGATCGGCCGGCTGCGTCCCGAGCCCCCGATCGCCGAGCACTCCTGCATGACCGCACCGAAGGAACACGGCCATGGCTGACGAACTCGAACTGCTGCGCAGCGTCGACCCGGTGCGGCCCGACGGCCCCCACTTCGGCGACGGCCCCCTCGACCACAACGCCGAGCGGAGACTGCGACAACTGCTGCGCGACGGGCCGGATGGGGCCTCCGGCCGTCTTCGGCAGCGGCCGGAAGGAGCCCACGGTCGTCTGCGGGACCGGCTGCTGCCGGGGCCCGGCCGTTCCCGCTCGCGGTCCCGGTCGGCGTGGGTGCCCCGGCTGGCCTGGGGGCTGGTCGCCGGTGCCGTCGTCACGACCCTGACCCTCACCTTCGTACTGAGCGGTCCGAGCACCGCACCCGCGGTAGCCGCGCCCCGCCCCCTGGTGATCGAGTCGGGTTCCACACCCCTGCCCCTGGACCGGCTGGCCGACCGCGCGGCGGCCGAGGCGGCGGCCGACGGCTCGCCCCGGCTCCGCAAGGGCACGCACGTGCAGTCCTGGAGCCTGGGGATGGCGGACGACAAGCCCCCGATCACCCTGCCGCAGGAGCGCATCGTGCGCTGGCGGCCCGACGGCAGCCACACCGAACTGGTCGTCGCGACCGACCCGAGACACCCGGGCAGCCCGGTCCTGTCCGACGAGGGCGATACGCCGCGGCTCGTCCACGACCGCCACGTCCTGCTCGACCGGACGTACCCGCCGAGCTGGAGCGACGCGCCGCCCCAGTCGCCTCCGCCCCATGACCCGGCCCGGCTGCGGGACTACCTGACGGAGTCCCAGTTCACCGACACCCCGCTGACCACGCCCGAACTGCTCGACGCCACGGCGACGCTGCTGGACCACTGGACGCTCGGCGCACGCGAGAGCGCGGCGCTCGCCCGGCTCCTGGCCGGCGCAGAGGGGCTGCGGCCGGCCGGGCAGGTGACCGACCGGCTGGGCAGGCCCGGCCAGGCCTATGTGAACGACTCGCGCGGCGTCCGCCGCATGTTGATCATGGACCCGGCCACCGGCGCCGTCCTCGGTCTGGAGAGCACCCTCACGGCCCCGGAGCCCGAGTTCGGCGTCGAGGAGGGCGACGTCATGTCGTACAGCGCCTGGATGCGCTGATCACACCCCGGTCATGCCGACGGTGCCTCTCCTCCTGGACTAGTCGTCCCAGGCCTGGATCAGGGTCTGCTCGGCAATCTTGCCGTCGCGCAGCGTGATCATGGACTCGGACAGGACGCGCACGCCGTCCGCGTACTGACAGCTCTCGCTGTAGGCGGCCTCGTCGCCCTGGACGACGCACCGCTCCACCTTGTGCGTCATGTCCCGGCTGTAGACGTCCTCCAGCATCCGGCCGATCTCGTTCCGGCCGTGCAGGACCTTGGGATGGCTGGGCTGGGCGGTGTGGTCGACGATGCGCAACTCCGCGTCGTCCGCGTAGAGCGAGAGCAGGATGTCCGGCTGTCCTTCCACGCCCCGGCGCAGTGTCTCTCCGTCGAAGGCGGGCTCTGCTGCGGTTCCCATGATGGACCTCCTTCGAAGGGCCGCGACCCGCTCGGCAGCGGGCGGCGAGGGCTTCACTCCCGAGCCTCCTCCCGCCCGACGGCCACGGCAAGCGCAGCATGCACAGCGGGCTTCACGCGGGCCCTGACCTCAGTCCGCCGTGGCGAGGAACTGCGTCGCCGCCAGCTCCGCGTAGAGCGGATCGGCCGTCACGAGCTCACGGTGGGTGCCGACGGCACGGACCCGGCCCGCGTCCATCACCACGATCCGGTCGGCCATCGTCACCGTGGACAGCCGGTGCGCCACGACGAGGACCGTGGTCGTCCGGGCCACGTCCGCGACGGTGTCGCGCAGCGCCGCCTCGTTCACCGCGTCCAGCTGCGAGGTCGCCTCGTCGAGCAGCAGCAGCCGGGGGCGGCGCAGCAACGCGCGGGCGATGGCGACGCGCTGGCGCTCACCGCCGGACAGCTTGGTGCCGCGGTGCCCGACCAGTGTGTCGAGGCCGCCGGGCAGCCGGGCCACCAGACCGTCGAGACGGGTCGTCTTGAGCACCCGCGCGAGGGCCTCCTCGTCCGCCTCCGGATGGCCCAGCAGCAGGTTGTCCCGCAGGGAGCCCGACAGGACCGGCGCGTCCTGCTCCACGTAGCCGATCGCGGCACGCAGCCGGGGCAGCTCCCAGTCGTTCAGGTCCCGCCCGTCCAGTGTGATCACGCCGGACTCGGGGTCGTAGAACCGCTCGATCAGCGAGAAGACGGTGGTCTTGCCGGCGCCGGACGGGCCGACGAACGCCGTCATGCCCTGCGCGGGCACCGTGAACGTCACTCCGTGGTGGACGTAGGGCAGGTCGTCGGCGTAGCGGAAGCGGACGTCGTCGAAGGCGAGGGCGGCGGGCTCGGCGCCGGGGGAGGGCAGCGGGGCGGCCTCGGCTGCCGGTTCGGCGGGCAGGCGCAGGGCCTCCTCGATGCGGGTGAGGGCCGCGGCGCCGGTCTGGTACTGGGTGATGGCGCCGACCACCTGCTGTATCGGCGACATCAGGTAGAAGACGAACAGCAGGAACGCGACCAGCGTGCCCACGTCGATCGCGCCGGTCGCGACCCGTGCGCCTCCCGCCGCGAGCACCGTGATGAAGGCGATCTGCAGGGAGAGCCCCGCCGTGTTCCCGGCGGCGGCCGACCACTTGGCGGCCCGCACGCTCTGCCGCCACGACTCCTGCGCCGCCTCGTGCAGCGTCCGTTCCTCCCGGTGTTCCGCGCCGGACGCCTTCACGGTGCGCAGCGCGCCCAGGACCCGCTCCAGTGAGGAACCCATGACCCCCACCGCGTCCTGCGCCTGCCGGCTCGCCTTGTTGATGCGCGGCACGATCACCCCGAGGACCACACCCGCGCCCAGGATCACGGCCAGGGTGACGCCCAGCAGCACGGCGTCCACCAGGCCCATCATCACGACCGTGGCGACGAGCGTGAGCCCGCCCGTGCCGAGCCCGACCAGCGAGTCGGTGGTGACCGCCCGCAGCAGCGTCGTGTCGGAGGTGATGCGGGCCATCAGGTCACCGGGTTCGCTGCGGTCCACGGCGGTGATCCGCAGCCGGAGCAGATACGACGACAGGGCGCGCCGCGCACCGAGCACCACCGACTCGGCGGTGCGCGTCAGCACGTACGAACCCAGGGCGCCCACCGCCGCGTTGCCCACGACCAGGGCCGACATCGCCAGCACGGCACCGGTGATGGCCCGGTCGTGGGACAGGTCGTCGATCAGGTTCCGCGCCACCAGCGGCAGCAGCAGCCCGGTCGCCCCGGTGACCAGTGAGAGCAGCGCGCCGGTGATCAGGGACCAGCGGTGCGGCCGTACGTATCCGAGGAGCTGCCGCCAGGCGGGGGTGGCGGTCTCGGTCTCTGCGATGCTCACGGCGCTCCCTCGGCGTCGGCGGAGCGTTCAGGCTACGTCGCCGCCGACCCGTGCGGCCTGCCCTTTCGCGGCATTCCGGGCGGAGCGGGGTGGCCGATCCGCGCCCCTTGCCGATCAGTCGCGCGTAGGGTCGGAAGGGAACGGACACCGGCCGACGAAGGAGTCAGCACCATGGCCCAGGAAGTACGCGGCGTGATCGCACCCGGCAAGGACGAGCCGGTGCGGATCGAGACGGTCGTGGTGCCCGACCCCGGCCCGGGCGAAGCGGTGGTGCAGGTGCAGGCCTGCGGGGTGTGCCACACCGACCTGCACTACAAGCAGGGCGGCATCAACGACGAGTTCCCGTTCCTGCTCGGCCACGAGGCGGCGGGCGTGGTCGAGGCGGTCGGCCCCGGCGTCACCGACGTCGAGCCCGGTGACTTCGTGATCCTCAACTGGCGTGCGGTGTGCGGGAAGTGCAGGGCCTGTCTGCGCGGGCGGCCCTGGTACTGCTTCGACACGCACAACGCGCAGCAGAAGATGACCCTCGCCTCGACCGGCCAGGAACTGTCCCCGGCCCTGGGCATCGGCGCCTTCGCGGAGAAGACGCTGGTCGCGGCGGGGCAGTGCACCAAGGTCGACCCGGGCGTCGCCCCGCAGGTGGCCGGGCTGCTGGGCTGCGGCGTGATGGCCGGCATCGGCGCCGCGATCAACACCGGCACCGTGGGCCGGGGCGACTCGGTCGCCGTCATCGGCTGCGGCGGGGTCGGCGACGCGGCGATCGCCGGATCGCGGCTGGCCGGAGCGGCGACGATCATCGCCGTCGACATCGACGACCGCAAGCTTCAGACCGCCCGTTCCATGGGCGCCACGCACACCGTCAACTCGCGCGAGAACGACCCGGTCGAGGCGATCCGCGATCTCACCGGCGGCTTCGGCGCCGACGTCGTCATCGAGGCCGTCGGCCGACCCGAGACGTACCAGCAGGCCTTCTACGCCCGCGACCTCGCGGGCACGGTCGTCCTCGTCGGTGTCCCCACGCCCGAGATGAAGCTCGAACTGCCGCTGCTCGACGTCTTCGGCCGCGGCGGGTCCCTGAAGTCGAGCTGGTACGGCGACTGCCTGCCCTCCCGTGACTTCCCCATGCTGATCGACCTGCATCTGCAGGGACGCCTGGACCTCGGCGCGTTCGTCACCGAGACGATCCAGCTCGACGAGGTCGAGAAGGCCTTCGAGCGGATGCATCACGGTGACGTGCTGCGCTCGGTGGTGGTGCTGTGATGACCACGCGCATCGAACACCTCGTCACCTCCGGGCAGTTCACCCTCGACGGCGGCACCTGGGACGTCGACAACAACGTGTGGATCGTCGGCGACGACCACGAGGCGATCGTCATCGACGCCGCCCACGACGCCGACGCCATCGCCGAGGCCGTCGGGAACCGCCGGCTCACCGCCATCGTGTGCACGCACGCCCACAACGACCACATCGACGCCGCTCCCGCCCTCGCCGAGCGCACCGGCGCCACCATCTGGCTGCACCACGACGACCTGCCGCTGTGGAAGCAGACCCACCCGGACCGCGAGCCGGACGCCTGGCTGGTCGACGGCCAGACGATCGAGGCCGGCGGCGCCGACCTCAGGGTCCTGCACACCCCGGGGCACGCGCCCGGCGCGGTCTGCCTCTACGACCCGGGACTGGGCACCGTCTTCACCGGCGACACCCTCTTCCAGGGCGGCCCCGGCGCCACCGGCCGGTCCTTCTCGCACTTCCCGACGATCATCGACTCCATCCGCGACCGGCTGCTCACCCTGCCGCCCGGGACGACGGTCCGCACGGGCCACGGCGACTCCACGACCATCGGCGCGGAGGCCCCGCACCTCGAGGAATGGATCGCCCGGGGTCACTGACCCCGACTCGCCGGTAAAAGGCGACAGAAGATGTCCGGCTTACCCGTCACGCTGAAGGCGCCATCAGTCACCGTCACGGGAGGCCGGACATGTCAGCTCCGTTGCAGGACAAGGTCGCACTGGTCGCGGGTGCGACCAGGGGCGCCGGGCGCGGGATCGCCGTGGAACTCGGCGCGGCCGGCGCCACGGTCTACGTCACCGGCCGCACCACCCGCGCCCGCCGCTCGGAGTACGACCGGCCCGAGACCATCGAGGACACCGCCGACCTGGTCACCGCCGCCGGCGGCAAGGGCGTCGCCGTCCCCACCGACCACCTCGACCGGGCGCAGGTCCGGGCTCTCGTGGACAAGATCGCGGACGAGCAGGGTCGCCTCGACGTCCTCGTCAACGACATCTGGGGCGCCGAGAGGCTCTTCGGGTGGGACACCCCTCTTTGGGAGCACGACCTCGACAACGGTCTGCGGCTGCTGAGGCTCGCCGTCGAGACACACGCCGTCACCAGCCACTACGCCCTCCCCCTGCTGCTGCGCAACCCCGGCGGCCTGGTCGTCGAGGTCACCGACGGCACCGCCGACTACAACGCCGAGCACTACCGGGTCAGCTTCTTCTACGACCTCGCCAAGGCCTCCGTGCTGCGCATGGCCTTCGCCCTCGGTCATGAGCTCGGCCCGCGCGGCGCCACCGCCGTCGCCCTCACACCCGGCTGGCTGCGTTCGGAGCTGATGCTGGACGAGTTCGGAGTGCGGGAGGAGAACTGGCGCGACGCCCTGGAACGCGTCCCGCACTTCGCCATCTCCGAGACCCCGCACTACGTGGGCCGGGCCGTGGCCGCGCTCGCCGGCGACGAGGACGTGGCGCGCTGGAACGGGCATTCGCTGTCCAGCGGCGGACTCGCCCAGGTGTACGGCTTCACCGACCTCGACGGCAGCCGCCCGGACGCCTGGCGCTACCTCGTGGAGATCCAGGACGCGGGCAAGCCGGCGGACACGACCGGCTACCGCTGACGCGGAAGAGCCGGAAAATCCGGCACCCCGAATTCCCATCGAGTACACATATGTCCGCTCTGCGTCGGTGGGGTATGTCACTGTTCCGTCCCAGCGCGCCCGACCGCACAACCGGAAGCGTTCTTCGTCCGTCTAGCTGGCAGACATCACCGAACCGCTTTCGCGAAAGGGCAGGACCAGCCATGGGGGACGTACGCAGACGGAGCGCCGTCGCACTGGGGATCACCGGTCTGGTGGCACCGCTCACGCTCGCGCTCGGGGCCGCACCGGCCCAGGCGGCGAGCTGCACCACGCAGGCCGGCCCGTACCAGAAGAAGGTGGAGAAGTTCCTCGGCCGCCCGGTCGACGGCAAGCAGTCCGCCGCCGACTGCAAGGCCATCCAGGCCTTCCAGACCAAGCACGGCATCACCCCGAACATCGGCTACGCCGGCTCGGTCACCTGGGGCGTGATGGACCTGATGCAGAAGCAGAAGGCCGTCGGCAAGACGCCCAACAAGGACGGCAAGTGCCCGGTGAACAAGGGCCGGATCGCCTGCGTGAACCTGACGCTCCAGCTCAGCTGGATCCAGGACGGCAAGAAGCTCGTCTACGGCCCGGTCCCGGTCCGCACCGGCCGCGACGGGTACGAGACCCGCACCGGCCTGAAGAAGATCTACTGGCGCGACATCGACCACGTCTCGTCCATCTACGACGTGCCGATGCCCTACTCGCAGTTCTTCGACGGCGGCCAGGCCTTCCACTCGGTCGGCGTCAGCATGTGGAACCCGCCGGGCTCGCACGGCTGCACCAACATGACGACGACCGACGCCAAGAAGTACTGGTCGCTGCTGAAGAAGGGCGACGACGTCTTCGTCTACGGCCGCAAGCCGGGCACCTGATACCGGGCACCCGGCTCGCCTCAGGAGTCCCCTACTGGGGCGCGTCCCCGAAGTCCGGGATCTCCAGCCTGACCCCGCCCTGCCGCGCGGACTCGTGCGCGATGATGCCCGGCAGGGTGTAGCGGGCCGCCACCCAGGCGTTCACCGGCGGCAGCGTGCGGGCGTTGACCGCCGTCACGAAGTCGTCCACCAGGAAGTGGTGGCTGCCCTCATGGCCGTTGTGGAGGTGGTCGAACTCCCTCGGCAGCCGCGCCCGGTCGTGCACCGGCGCCGACCCGGAGGTGAAGGCGGCCCGCAGCTCCGGCGCGATGTGCTGCAGCGAGGGGTCGTCGGGCGCCATGGTGGGCTTGGGCTCCAGCAGCTCGCTGATGTCCTTCACCCCCTGCTTGTCCTGCCACAGGGCGACCGTGGCGAGCTGCTCCAAGCTCGCCTCGGTTCCGAAGAAGCGGAAGCGTGACTCCCTTATGTGCGAGGGGTAGCCGACCCGCCGGAACTCGTTCGTACGGAACGAGCCGCCGCCCGCCACCTCGAACAGCGCGGTGGCGTTGGAGACGTCGTTGCCGAACTGGCTGATGTCCTTGTCGAAGACGCCGTCGCCCCGGTCGTCGGTGACACCGATCGCCGACACGCTCACCGCGTGCGTCTTCCAGGCGCCCAGCACCCCGCCGACCGCGTGCGTCGGGTACAGCAGCGGGGGGTAGCTTGCGGTCGCCTTCCAGTTCTCGCCGCCGCTGTACTGGTAAGCCTCGTAGAACCCCAGGTCCATGTCGTGGACGTAGTCGCCCTCCGCGTAGAAGAGCCGCCCGAAGGCGCCCTCGGCGATCTGGTTGCGGGCGTGGACCGTGGCCGGGTTGTACTCGCTGGTCTCGCCCATCATGTAGGTCAGCCCGGTGGCCTTGACCGCGTCGATGATCGCCGCGATCTCCTCCGTGCTGATGGCCATGGGGACGGCGGAGTACACGTGCTTGCCGGCGTTGAGGCCCTGGAGCACCAGCGGTCCGTGCGTCCAGCGCTGGGTGAAGATCGCGACGGCGTCGACGTCCTCCGACTCCAGCATGGCCTGGTAGGACGGGAAGGTGCCCGCCAGTCCCTGGGCGGAGGCGAGGTGCTCGGCCCGCTCGGGCAGCAGGTCGGTGACGTAGACGGCGCTGACGCCGGGGTGGGCCTGGAACAGGGTGGCGAACTGGCCCGAGAACTGTCCGGCGCCGACGATGCCGAGGGAGAACGTCATGGGGGCGTGCCCTTCACTGGTCGAAACGATCACTGCGAGAGGATCAGGTTGATCTGGTCATTGGTCTGGTCGAGGCTGCTCACGGGTGTGCCGTTGCCGTAGATGTCCTCCATCGCGGGGGCCATCAGCGCCGTCATGTCCGCCGAGTAGCTGGCGATCGGATAGGAGAAGGTCCGGAAGTCCTTCTTGTCGGCCACGGGTTCGGTGAACGCCGAGACGTCGATGCCCTTCTTCCGGTAGGCGGCGACGGCCGCCTCGGTCCCGGCCGGGGTGGCGGGGAAGACCACGCCGGACCTGCCGACGACGGTCTGGCAGCGGTCCGAGGCCAGGTACGCCACCCACTTGCGGGCGCCCGCCTTGTTCTTGGATGCCTTGGTGATGGAGTCGGCGAGGCCGTTCATCATCGTGGCGCGCTTGCCGGTCGGGCCGGTCGGCGTCAGGGCGGTCTTGATGTCCTTGCCCTTGAATCCGGCATACGTGGAGATCATCCAGGCACCGTCGAACGCGGTCGCCGCCTTGCCCGCCGCGACCTGGGTGTTCGCCTGGTTGGACTGGACGTTGTAGTCGGACAGCGGCGGCATGTAGCCCTTCTTCGCCAGGCCGAAGTACCACCGGATGACCGACTGGAAGGTCTTGCTGTCGTACTGGTACTTCGTGCCCCAGCGCGGCTTGTCGAGGTAGCTCCACCCGGCGGAGGCGGCGAAGTTGCTCCACTGGGTCTGGCCGTCGCCGAACCCACCGCCGTTGGAGGCCATGCCGTACACCTTGACGTTGTTCCTGTCGAAGCCCGGCTCGTCGCCCCGCTTGCCGTTCCTGTCGATCGTCAGGTGGGCGATGGCCTTCTCGAAGCTGCCGCCGTCCTTCGGGTTCCAGGAGAGGCTGTTGAGCTGCTCGGCGCCGAGACCGGCCTGCTCGGTCATCTTGCTGTTGTAGAACAGCGCGACGGTGTCCCAGTCCTTCGGAGCGCCGTAGCGGTGCCCGTCCTGGCCGACCCAGTTGGCGGCGAGGCCCGGCTGGTAGTCGGAGTCCTCGATGCCGAGGTCGTCGAGCGGTTCGAGGACCTTCAGGTCGGCGAACTGGCCGAAGTTCTGGATGTGGTCGGTGAACACGTCCGGCTGGGTGCCCGCGATGAACCCGGCGGTGAGCTTGGTCCAGTAGTCGCTCCAGCCCAACTGCGTGATTTTCACCCGCAGTCCGGGGTTCTCCTTCTCGAACCCCTTGGCGCAGGCCTGGTAGGCGGGCAGTTGGTTGGCGTCCCACAACCAGTACGTGACCGTGTTCGCAGAGGATCCGGCCGCGCCTGACTGCGCGCATCCGCTGACCAGGGACAGCGCCAGCGCTCCGGTCGCCGCGACGAGCGGACGAAGTCGAATTCGCATCACAGTCCCCTTACTTGATACCGGTGAAGCCGATGGAGCTGACGATGCGGCGGGCGAAGCAGGCGAACAGCAACAGCATCGGCAGCGCGGCGATCAGCGTCGCGGCCATGAGCCCGGACCAGTCGACGCCGGTCGCGGGCGTCTGCGCCCGGAAGACCGCGAGCGCCACGGTCAGCACCCGCGAGCTGTCGCTGTAGGAGACCATCAGCGGCCAGAAGTAGTCGTTCCAGGAGGTGATGTACGTCAGCACACCCAGGGTGATGATCGGCGTGGACGCCATCGGCAGGACCACCCGGAAGAAGATCTTGATCTTCCCTGCGCCGTCGAGCAGCGCGGCCTCCTCGACCTCCTTGGGGATGTTCATGAAGAACTGGCGCAGGAAGAACACCGCGAACGGCGTCATGAACATGGTGGGCAGCGCGATGCCGAGGAGCGTGTCGATCAGGTGCAGCTGCTTGATGAGCACGAAGTTCGGCAGCAGCGTGAAGATGGCCGGCACCATCATCCCGGCCAGGAACAGCCCGAACACCTTGTCCCGGCCCCGCCAGCGCAGCCGCGAGAAGGCGTACGCGGCCATGGCGGAGAAGAAGATCTGGCATCCGGTGATCAGGGTCGAGACCAGCACCGAGTTGAGCAGGTAGCGCCAGAAGTCGAGCCCGCCGCCGGCTCCGCCCTGTTTGACGGCCTCCTCGGCCGACTGCAGCCCCAGGGCGCGTTCGAAGCCGCTGGTGGTGAGGCCGACCGGCAGCGGATCGGTCGGGTCGGCGCTCAGGCCCGCGTTGGTGGACAGCGCGGTGCGCAGGATCCAGTAGAACGGCAGCAGGGTGATGAGGACGATCAGTCCCATCACGGTCCAGGCGGCGGCCCGCCCGAGGGGGAACCTGCGCCGGACCGGCCGCAGGGTCGTCGGCGCTGTTGTCGTCACGGCAGCCATGGCGGTGTCTCCTTCCGTCAGCCGAGGTCGGTCCGGCCGGCCCGGGTGAGCCGGTACTGCAGGACGGTGATCGCGCTCAGCACGACCAGCAGTGCGACGGACATGGCCGAGGCGTAGCCGAACTGGAAGCGCCCGAACGCCGAGCCGTAGATGTAGTACTGCAGGACGTTGGTCGCGTTCGCCGGGCCGCCGGCGGTGGTCACGGCGACGGTGTCGAAGACCTGGAACGACCCGATCACCGTCATGATCAGCACGACCGCGAGCACCGGCCGCAGCAGCGGCATGGTGATCCGCCAGAACATCCGCCACTCGCTCGCGCCGTCCACCCGGGCCGCCTCGTACATGTCGTTCGGGATGGCCTGCAGGCCGGCGAACAGCAGCAGGGCGGTGTACCCGACGTGCCGCCACACGTTGATGAGCGCGATCGTGGGGATCGCCCAGGTCTCGTCGGCGAGGAACGGGATGCGGTCCACGCCGAGGCCGCTGATGATCTCGTTGCCGATGCCGAGCTGGGTGTCGAGGATCCACAGCCAGACCAGACCGGCGACGACGTTCGACATCAGATACGGCGTCAGCACGATCCCACGCAGCATCGCCGACTGGGTCAGCCGCTGGAGCAGGACGGCGATGGCGAGCGCCGCGACCGTCTGGACGCCGATGTTGATGAAGACGTACTCGACGGTGACCCACAGGGAGTCCCAGAAGATGGGGTCATTGACCAGGCGGACGTAGTTGTCCAGGCCCACCCACTCCGCCGGGGTCAGCAGGTTGAAGCGGGTGAAGCTCAGATAGATGCCCCGCAGTGTCGGCCAGAGCAGGAAGACCAGAAAGCCGAGCAGGGCCGGAGCGATGAAGAGCGCGGCCAGCCGGCCGTCCCCCCGGTCCTCGCCGGACACCCCCTGACGCGGCCCGGTCCTGCTGCTGGCCTCCGCCGCGTCGCCCGTGGGCAGACGTGAAGGCGGACTGCTGGAGGCGATGGTCATCGGGAGACTCCCTCGCTGCGGCGGCTCGTCCTCTGGCGGGACTTACTTTTGGTGCGAAACAATTGCTGCGTCAAGAGCCCTGCAAACATCTTTTCCCAGGAACCGACATCTGCCTAGAGTGGTCATGTTGGTTCCAGTGCGAAAAAAACGGGTGAGGGGAGCGGACCTTCCATGACCGAAGACACCTCCGGCTGGCTGCCGCTGAGCCCCGGCGAGCGCTCCGTGGCGATCGAAGTGCTCGTCCACGGCCCGCTGTCGCGCACGGACCTCGCCCGCAGGCTGGGCCTCTCGGCCGGCAGCCTCACGCGGCTGACCAAACCGCTGATCGAGTCGGGTCTGCTGGTCGAGGTGCCCGAGGCGGGAGCGCCCGCGGAGACGCGCCAGGGTCGCCCCTCCCAGCCGCTGGACGTCGTCGCCGACTCGGGCTTCTTCCTCGGCTTCAAGATCACCGAGGACATGGTCTACGGCGTCGTCACCACCCTTCGGAGCCACATCGTCGCCCGCCACGACCGCCCGCTCACCACCCACGACCCCGCCGAAGTCGCCGACGTGCTGGCCGGGATGACCGCAGAATTGGCCGCGGGCCATCCTCGCCTCGCCGGGATCGGTATCGGGGTCGGCGGCTTCGTCCAGGACCGGGCCGTGGTCGGCGAATCCCCGTTCCTGCTGTGGCGGGACGTCCCCCTGGCCGAGCTGGTCGAGGAGCGCACCGGCCTGCCGGTGGTCGTCGAGAACGACGTCGCGGCCCTGGTCGAGGCGGAGACCTGGTTCGGTGCCGGGCGCGGACTGGACCGCTTCGTCGTCCTCACCATCGGCGCCGGTCTCGGCTACGGGCTCGTCCTGGGCGGCAGGCGAGTGCCCTTCGCCGAGGAGGACCGTGGCTTCGGCAGGCACTGGATCGTCGACTCCCACGGGCCGCTCACCCCGGACGGCAGGCGCGGCAGCGCCGTCTCGCTGCTGACCATCCCCAGCATCCGCTACCAGATCCGGGCCGCCACCGGCGAGGACAGCACCTACGAGGAGATCCTCGACCGGGCCGCCGCCGGGGACCCGATGCCCGCCCGGGTGATCGGCGAGGCGGCGCGAGCCCTGGGCACACTCGTCGCGCAGATCTCCAACTTCGTGATGCCGCAGAAGATCCTGCTCGCGGGGGAGGGGGTCGGGCTGATGGACGTGGCCGGCAAGACGGTCGAGGAGACGGTGCGTGAGCTCAGGCACCCGCTCGCCGCGCCGGTCGGCCTGGAGACGAAGGTCTCCGACTTCCACGACTGGGCCCGCGGTGCAGCCGTGTTGGCCATCAAGGTGCTGGTGCTGGGATCGGCCGAAGCGTGAACGACGGCGAACTGCCCGGCGGCGAAAGATACTCGCAGGCGGTTGATGTGAACAGCCTCACGTTTACCGGGAGATGGACGTGATCAGTAACACTGTCCGAAATGACCGTTTAGCTCGTGATTACTCACATCGCCTTCACGTCCGGCGACGTATGCTTCACAGCATGTCCACCACTGTTGAAACCTCATCCGAGCGATCGGCTGACGAGGTCAACGAGGAGATCCGTGCGCTGTGGCGCCGGTCGGGCGGGACACTGAGCGTCGAGCAGCGCGCGGAGTACCAGCGGCTCGTCCTGGAGTGGGCCGCCGCGGCCCCCCAGTCGGCGCCCGCGGCCTGACCCTCGTCCCGGCCCGCCGACGCATCGGACCCTCGTCGAAGGGCACCCCTGATCGAATGGGTGCCCTTCTCGCACTTTCCTCGGCCGTTGCCGGTGTCATCCCCACGTCGCCGAGTAGTACTGCCGGTACGCCTTGCGGTCCTGCTCCGCGCGGATCCAGCGGGTCGCCACCAGGGCGACGAGGCTGCCCGCGATGACGAGCATGCCCGGGCCGACATTGCGCGGGTCGGTGAGGCGGCTCAGCAGTGTCGACACGTCCGTGCCCGTGATGGGCGCCGACGTACCCGGCGAGGCAGCGCCCTGCGACGCCGATGGGGCGGGGGCGGCGCCCGTGCCGCCGGCCGACTTGGCCACGATCAGCTTGACGCCCAGCTCGGTCAGCGCCTTCGTCACGGGCTGGAAGAACGTCGTACCGCCCGCCTTGCAGTCCCCGCTGCCCCCCGACGTCAGGCCGAGCGCGATGCCGTCGGCGAACATCGGGCCTCCGCTGTCACCGGGTTCCGCGCACACGTTCGTCTCGATGAGGCCGCTGACCGTGCCCTCCGGGTAGTTGACCGTGGCGTTGAGCGCCGTCACCTCTCCCTCGCGCAGTCCGCTGGTGCTGCCGCTGCGGAAGACCTGCTGCCCGACCTCCGCCTCGGCGACACCCGTGATCCGCACGCCCTTGCCGCCGCCGACCGCCACCACGTCCGCGCCCTTGCCCGCACGGCCGGCGTCGTACTTCACCAGGGAGTAGTCGTCGCCGGGAAAGCTCCCCTTGAGCGAGGTGCCGACCTGCTGCCGGCCCCGGTCGTCGGCGAACCAGACGGAACCGTCGGGACCGCAGTGCCCGGCCGTCAGGATGAAGTCGCTCTCGCCGTCGGTCACGTTGAACCCCGCCGAACAGCGCCCGGCGGTCGACAGGATGGGCTGCGCGCCGTTGAGCCGTGTCGTGAACGTGCCCTCGGTGCGCTCCATGCGCACGAAGGAGCCGATGCCCTCGGCGACCTCGGTCATCCTGGACCAGGCGGAGGCGGAGACGGTGCTGTCGCCCCGTACCACCACCTGGTTGTTCTTGTAGTCCAGGGCCCAGGAGGTGCCCGAGACCCTGGGGGCCGAACGCAGCGTCGCCGCAGCGGACTTGAGGTCGCTCATGCTGTGGCTGACCATCTTGGCCCGTGCTCCGGCGCGCTGCACCTCGGCGGCCGCCTTCTCGTCGGTCACCGCCACGACCGGCCGCCCGGACGTGTCGATCCAGCTGCCCGCCGTGCGCGTGCTGCCGAGCCGGGACACGAGGTCGGTGCCCTCGCCGCTCGCCGGCGGGGCGGTGAACGGGACGCCGATGGACGGGGCCGCCGGCTCGCTCGCCACGGCGTTGGTGACCATGGCTCCTCCGAGGAGGAGTCCGCCGACGGCCGCCAGCCGTGTCACTCGCCGGACGACCCGTCGTCGTGCGTGCCTCATGCATGGCTCCCGAACCCGAACATCACGATGTGAACACCGCAGGGCCCTCCTGGAGTTGAGTGCCCCTCATCCATACGGGGCGCAGCCCTGCCGCGTTCAGCGCACCGGTGATCTCTTCGGCGTCACCCGGCGACCGGGTCCGCGAGCAGGGCCCCGCTGCGAGCGTCGCCCCACACCGAACCCGGGTCGACGTAGGGCCGCAGCAGGGCGGTGAGCGCCGGGTCCCCGCGGCCGTTCAGCTCGTCGGAGGCGATGCTGCGGGCGATCCCGGCGAGGAAGTCCGCCACCTGCACCCGTGCGTCGTCACGCGCCACGACGAGCCGCAGCCCGGCCAGGTCGCTCCCGGCGCGCCGGGCCGTCCCCTCGATCCACGCGATGCGCTCCGGCGTCAGCATGTTCTGCCGGTCGTGCACGAGGCGGACCGGCCGGCCGTCGCGGCTCCAGAGCGCGGCCGTGCGCACGACCGCCGGGAGCAGCGGGTTGAGCAGCGGGATCAGCGGCGGCCCGGCCAGGAGACCGTCCCGGTACGACACCGCGCGGGGCCGGGTCGCGGCGAGCCGCTCAAGGACGCTCGCCGCGTCCGCCCGCGGACGTCCCCGGAGCAGGGTGTCGACGGTGCCGTAGAAGGCGTCCACCGGGTTCCCGTCCTGACGGACCCGCAGCAGCCGGTTGGCCGCCGCGAGGAACGCCCGCCAGCCGGCCTCCCCGAAGGCCGGGCGCCCCGCGCGGAACAGGACGGCCGCCTCGGCCGCGTCGTCCAGCAGCAGGCCCAGCGTCCGGTCCACCACGAAGAACGTCTTCTCCATGAGGTGCACCCGCGCCCGCCCGTGGATCGGCCCCCGCGGTGCGAGCAGCCACTCCAGCACCGCACGGTGCTTCTCCCGCAGCAGGTGGTTCGCCTTGTACTCCTCGGCCGGTGACCTGATCCGGTCCCGGATCTCCCGTACCGTCGCCGCGGCCGCCGCCTCGGACAGCGAGACGCCGGCGTGCGCGAACACGTCCGTGTTGCCGCCGGTGAGGTTCTCACCGTCCGACCCCGACTCGTCGCAGGCGACCTCCAGGATCGTGTCCGCCGCCCCGCCCCGCCACCCGTCCACATGATTCCCGCTCACCGCACAGCCCCCTATCGTGTGCCCATGACCAGGATCCCGCACGAATCGTCCGGTGAACCGAATCCCCTGCAAGTCCTCACCCTCGACCGTCTCCGGCAGCGCACGAGCATGAAGTGGCGCACCTACCCCGAGGACGTGCTGCCCCTGTGGGTGGCCGAGATGGACGTGCCGCTCGCGCAGTCCGTCGTGCGGGCCGTCACCGACGCGCTCCACCTCGGCGACACCGGCTACCCGGCCGGCACCGCCTACGCGCAGGCCCTGGCGGACTTCGCCGGGAAGCGGTGGGGCTGGGACGGTCTCGCGGTGGAACGGACCGCGATCGTGCCCGACGTCATGCTGGGTGTCGTCGAGATGCTCAAACTGCTCACCGGACCCGGCGACACCGTGGTCGTGAACCCGCCCGTGTACCCGCCGTTCTACCTGTTCGTGGAGCACATGGAACGCCGGATCGCCGAGGCCCCGCTCGCGGACGGGCGCCTGGACCTCGACGCCCTGGAGGAGAGCTTCCGGCGGGCCGTGACGGGAGGGGGACGGGCCGCCTACCTGCTGTGCAGTCCCCACAACCCGACCGGCACCGTGCACACGGCCGCCGAGCTGTCCGCCGTCGCGGCCCTCGCCGAGCGGTACGGCGTGCGTGTCGTCGCCGACGAGATCCACTCCCCGCTCGTGCTGGGCGACGCCGGCTTCGTGCCGTACCTGAGCGTGCCGGGCGCCGAGCGTGGGCTGTCGCTGATGTCCGCCTCGAAGGGCTGGAACCTGCCCGGGCTCAAGGCCGCCCTCGCGATCGCCGGGCCCGGGGCCGCCGCCGAGCTGGAGCGGATGCCCGAGGAGGTGGGGCACGGCCCCAGCCACGTCGCCGTCATCGCCCACACCGCCGCCCTGCGCGACGGCGTGCCCTGGCTGGACGCCCTGCTGGCCGGCCTCGACGCCAACCGGCGGCTGCTCGCGGACCAGCTGGCGGAGCACCTGCCCGCGGTCCGCTACCGGCCGGGCGATGCCACGTACCTGGCCTGGCTCGACTGCCGCGCCCTGGGGCTCGGCGACGACCCGGCCGACGTGTTCCTGAGCGACGGCAGGGTCGCCCTCAGCTCCGGACTCCCCTTCGGCACGGGCGGTGCCGGCCATGCCCGGCTCAACCTGGGGACCTCGCAGGAGGTGCTCACGGAGGCGGTGCGCAGGATGGCGGCGGCGCTCCGCTGACCTCGGGACGCGCTCGTACACTGCCCACCATGGACGAGACGACGCTGGACGCGCTCGGCGCGGGGAAGTACCTGCTGATCACCAGCTACCGCAGGAACGGCACACCGGTCGCCACTCCCGTCTGGGTCGTACGCGACGGTGCGGCGCTCGGCGCGTGGACGCCCGCCGATTCCTGGAAGGTGAAGCGGATCCGCAACCGCGCCGACGTACTGGTGGGCCCCTGCGACCTGCGCGGCAATCCCACCGGCGACCAGGTGCCCGCGACGGCGGAGATCTGCGACCCCGCCACCACCGCCCGTTACCGGCGGCTGATCGCCCGCAAGTACGGCCTGACGGGCCGGCTCACCCTGCTCGGCAGCCGATTGCGCCGGGGCGTCGACGGCACCGTGGGCATCCGCGTCACCGTCCACTGACCAGGCGTCAGCTCCAGGCCCGGTACGGCTCGTCCAGGAGCTGGAAGACCGGCTCACCCCGCACCGGGTCCTTGGCCGTGGACAGCCGCACCCGGTCACCGCTGTGGATGCCGATCGGCGGGCCCATCACCCGGCCGCGTACCACGAAGCCCTCGGCCATCTCGACCAGGGAGACGTTGCGCGCCGCGGGGGTGTTGCGGTGCACCACGGTGGAGTGGCGCACCGTGCCCGTACCCTCGGCCCGCTCCGTGCGCAGCTCGCTGCCCCGGCAGACCGGACAGAGCAACCGGTGGTACATGGCGGTGCCGCACCAGGTGCAGCGCTGGTAGAGGATGGCCTCGGAGCCCTGGCCCCTCGGGTCGAGCAGACCCGTCGCGGAGCCGGCTGCCTGCTGAGTGACGCTTCCTGAGTGGTACACGCTGGTCAACTCCCTGCACTCGGCCGGAATCCGCGTACGCGATCACTCGCGCACACGGGTGCGCGGCTCGCCGTGCCACCGTGCACGCAGCACAGAGTATGGCACTCAGTGCCACTCGTAAAGGCACTCCGTACCCTCAATGTGGCGAGGCTCAGCCCCGCCCCAGCGTCGTCTCGATCTCCTGCACGACCCGCCACAGAGGCGCCCCGCGCCGCGACACGACGACCACCACGTCCTCCGGCTGCTCCACGAGGGGCGGCACCGGTACGCCGCCGAAAGCCGACTGCACATAGGCCAGCGCGCGGTCGACCGCCGCGCTCGCCTCGCCCTGCCCGTCCGAACGCAGCCAGGAACGCAGCGCGTTGTTGTGCGCAGCGACCACCGCCGCCGCGATCACGTCGGCCTGCAGGGTGCCGTCCCGCCGGGCGGCGAAGCGCCGGCGCAGGTACGCGGCGAGGGCCCGCTCGTAGCGCCACACCACCGACAGTTCGTAGGCACGCAGCCCCGGGACCTGCTTGGTGAGGCGGTAGCGCTGCACCGAGAACGTCGGGTTCTCGGCGTACATGCGCAACACGAGCCGGGCCGCGTCACAGACCCGCCCCACGGGTTCGTCGTCGTCGGAGCCGTCCGCCAGGAAGGCCGTCATGTCGGCCAGGCAGCGCTCGTGGTCCGGGAAGACCACGTCCTCCTTGGAGGGGAAGTAGCGGAAGAACGAGCGCCGTCCCACTCCGGCGAGGGCGACGATGTCGTCGACGGTGGTCTGCTCGTACCCCCGCTCCACGAACAGCTGGAAGGCCGCCGCCACCAAGGCGTCCCGCATGGGCGGCTTCCCGGTGCCCGCCTCGGCTTTCTCGGAGCTCATGAGCGCGAACGTAGCACCCGGACGGGACATGGCACTCGGTGCACTCCTTCGGAGGTACTGAGTGCTCTGCTCATCGGACGTGACCGGCCTCTGAACCCCGGACGCGATGGCCGCGTATCCCACGTCGGACGATCCTCGAAAACGGGCGCCCCCGGGCCCGGACGAAGGAGAGCAACGTGTCGACACCGTCCGAGCCCAGGCCGCCGCAGGACGGCCCGGCCCTCGAACCCATCCGCGTCCTGCGGCCCCGCCGCACCGACGCGCTCGCCGAACTCATGCGGGAGTTCCGGCAGGAGACCGGTCGGGAACCCGTCGGCCACGAATCCGTCGCACTGCCCGGACCGCCGGCCGGCTCCGAGGCCCTGACCCAGGAACTCCCGCCCGTCGCACGCGGATTACGCCGGCACACGGACGCCATGCCCCGGGGAGCCGGGCTGCGCCGCGCCGCCGTCGCGGTGGCCGTCCTCGCGGCCGCGGTGATCGGCTTCGGCGGCGCGCTCCTGCTCCGTGGCGAGCACACCGACGACCACGCGGCGACCGCGCCCGCTCCGCCCCGGTCCGCCCCCTCCACCACCGACCCCGCACCCACCCCCACCTCGTCCACCCCGCCCGCCGCCGGGCCTGCGGATCCGGACGGAGCCGGCACACTGCGCGAGGGAGCATCCGGCCCCGAGGTGGCCGAGCTCCAGCAACGCCTCCTGCGCATCCCCGACGTCTACCGGGACGGCTCCACCAGCGGTCGCTACGACCCCGGTCTCACCGCGGCGGTGGCCCGCTTCCAGCTCTGGTACGGCATCCGCGGCGACGAGACCGGCGTCTACGGCAACGACACCCGGGCGGCCCTGGAGGCCCGCACCCCGGCGGGCACGAGCTGATGTGTGACCATGGCCGGCATGGATGAGTTCATCGACCGGCTGAACCCCGAGATGTACGTGGTCACGGCCACCGCGGGGGGTGAACGGGCGGGCTGCCTGGTCGGGTTCGCCTCACAGTGCTCACTGCGGCCGGTGCGGTTCGTGGTGTGGCTGTCCGAGCTCAACGACACCTTCCGGGTGGCCCGGAACGCGGACGTCCTCGCCGTGCACCTGCTCGGCCGCGAACAGCACGCCCTCGCCGAGTTGTTCGGCGGGCACACCGGCGACCGGACCGACAAGTTCCGGGACGTCCCCCTGCGGGAGGCGTACGGCGGTGCCCTGGTCCTGCGCGACACGCCGGCCTGGTTCGTCGGCCGGATCGTGACGCGCGCGGGCGGCGGCGACCACATCGGCTTCGTCCTCGACCCGGTCGAGTGGGGCGGCCACCGGGAGGACGAGGGGCCGCTGCTGCGCCTGTCCGACGCCGTCACCATCGACCCGGGCCACCCGGTCGACTGACGACGCCCCCCGTTTATCGAACGCCGGGCAAGGGCTGGGGAAAGCAACGAAACGGCGAGGCCACGCGGCCGCATCCTGGCCCTGGGCGACGCACGAGGCGCCCGAACCGCCGCGAACCGAAGGCCACGCCCAAGAACGGCTCCCGCATCCCCGGCCTGGTGCTGCCCACCCTGTTCCTGCTGTCCCTGCTCGTGGGCCTGTGGTGGTACTGGCGCCACCGCGGGGACTCGTGAGGGGGGCGTGCGCTACCGCCCCTGGGCCCCGGGGACACGGACGTCCACCACGCACACGTCGTCCCGCCGCACGTCCGGCAGCATCCGCGCGAGCAACGGCCCGAGCGACCGGGGGCCGTCGCCGTGCGGAGCCGCCACCGCCTCAGCGAGCTGCTCCAGCCCCCGGTCGATGCTGTCCGGGGGGTGCTCGACCAGGCCGTCGGTGTACAGGATCAGCCGGTCGCCCGGATCGAGACGGCACTCCGCCTCCTGGTAGACCGGCGTGGCGGCCGCCCCGAGCAGCATGCCGCCGGGGCGGCGCAGATACCGCGCCTTCCCGTCACGCAGCAGCAGCGGCGGGGGATGCCCCGCCTGGGCCCAGACCAGGCGCCGCCGACGGGGTTCGTAGCGGGCCAGCACCATCGTGGCGGTCGTGTGGGAGTCGCGTGAGTGCAGCAGCAGCGTGTTCAGCCGGGCGAGCGCACCGGTCAGGGACGAGCCGGTGATGACCATGCCCTTCGCGGTGAACCGGAGCTGGGCCATCGTGGCCACGGCGTCGACCCCGTGCCCGGCGACGTCGCCGACCACCAGCAGCGCGTCCCCGTCGGGCAGTTCGATGGCACTGAACCAGTCACCGCCCACGTGCACACCCGACTGGGCCGGCAGATAGGCGACCTCGACGCGCAACCCGGCCAGGTGCACGGGCCGGTTGGACATCGGCAGCAGCGCCTGCTGGAGCCGGGAGGCCAGGGTCCGTTCGGCCTGGAGCACGTCGTGCTGGGTCAGGATCGCCCGCTCGCTCTCGACCAGGGCCAGCTCCGCCCGCCGCCGGTCGGTCATGTCCTGTACGAAGCCGTGCACCTCCACGGGTGTGCCGTGCCGGTCGGGCACCGCTTCCGCCACCAGCCGCAGATGCCGGATGCCGCCGCTCGTCCGGATCCGGAACGGCACGTCGAACGGCTGCCCGTCGTGGAGGAGTCCCCCGACCGCGCGCGTCAGCGCGGGCGCGTCCTCGGGCAGCGCGAGCTCCGGTACCTCGGGCAGGGGCACCGGGCCGCGCGCGGGATCCCGGCCGACGAGGGAGAACACCTGGCTCGACCAGGACGCGTCCTGCGTGGCCAGGTTCCAGTTGGCCCAGCCGAGATTCCCCAGTCGCTGCAGGTCCGCCAGTCGCTGCTCCTGCCGGTCGGAGGAGCCGTGCCGGATCCACGAGACGACGAGGGCGTCGCCCAGCGGCGCCACCCGTGCCGTGTACACGGACAGCTCGGCGACGCCGGCCACGACCTCCTCGTGCGCGAACGGCTCGCCCTCGTACGCCGTCCCGGTGGCCAGCACCTGCAGACAGCCCTGCCACAGCGGCTCGGCCGCCAGAGCAGGCCGCAGCTCCAGCAGCCGCCGCCCCGCCGGTTCCTCACCGGTGCGGCCGAGCAGATCGCCCACCTGAGTGGTCGCGGCCTCCACCCGGAAGTCCTCGGTCTCGCCCGTCGCGGCCCGCAGCGGCGTGAGCAGCATGGCCGCCACCGGCAGTGCCTCGAACAACGCCTGCACCGCGTCCGTGGCGGCGTCGGCGTCGCGCTCGGGCGGCATCTCGAAGGCGCGCAGCCGGCCGGCGCACAGCCCCGTGACGCCCCGCAGGTGGGCGCGGTCGCGTGGGGTGAACGCCCCGGCACGGCCGCGCAGCACACCGATGCAGACCTCGGCGGAGCCCGCGGCGAGCACGGGCAGCCAGGCCCGCGAGCGCCACCGGTCGGGAGGGTCCCCGATGAGCAGGTACCGCCGCTGGTCCGCAGCGAAGTCCTCCAGCCAGCGCGGCTCGCCCGCCTGCAGCGCGTCCAGCGCCGCCATCCCGCTCAGCGGCGGCACCTGGCACCACTGGGCCGCCAGTTTCTCGTCGATCCCCGCGTGCCCGATCAGCCCCAGGCCGCCGTCGGGCCTGCGGGCGTAGATCAGGACGGCGTCCGCCGACATGTCGGAGCCGAGATGCTCCAGCAGGCACCGGGCGAGGTCGTGCGGTGTCATCACCCGAACGAGGGCCTGGCCGAGGCGGGCCAGGGCGGCGGCGACGTCGTCCGGCACCTCCGGCTGCCCCGCGGCCTCTGCCGCCCCGGCCGCATCGATGCCGTAGGACTCGCTCGCCCTACCCGGGCCGGGCCGCATCGGCGTGAGTGTGCCGAGGGTGATCCAGCACTCCTCCAGCAGGGTGTGACGGGCGGACTTGGCCCGCTGGAGCAGCTGCTCACCCGCGGCGGCCGCGGAACAGCCGGTCAGCGCCATCACGGCGCCCTTGGCCCGTTCCACGACAGCGGAGACGGCCGCCTGGTCGCGCAGCCGATCCATCTCGGCGCGCTGCCGGGCGACGATCTTGGCCAGTTCGACCAGGTCCGGTGCGGCACCGGACTGCGCCGGCGTCACGGGCTCGCTCGTCACGCGTTGAGCATCGCACACCTGGCCCGATTCGCAGACCGCCTTGTGCGCACGGACCGCCCGTCCGCATCCGTGGCCCCTCTGGCCACATCGGCCTCGCGGGGACTTGCTCAGTTGCCGTCGCGCGGATACAGCCACAGCCGCAGCAGCCGGCTGAGCCGCGGCATCACGAGGTACGTCAGAAGCGGCAACAGCACCAGCGGGAAGACGGCGGCCCGCAGGGGCAGCGGCCAGGCAGTGGTGTGAGGTGTCACCAGCCACTGGATGAGCAGGGTGAAGGGGTAGGCGCCGAGGAAGGTGGTGAGCACCATCTTCCAGCGGGGCGGTGCCTGCACGGTGGTGCCCGGCAGGCTGAACCAGGTCTCCATCCCGCTCGTCGACTGGCGTTCGCTGCTGACCTCGGTGGCCACGTCCTCGATCCGCCGGTGCCAGCGCGCACGCTCCTCGGACTCCAGCCAGGCGGCGAGCCGGTGCTGATCGGACCAGCGCAGCACCGCGTGGTAGCGGTGACCGTCCTCGGGGGTCAGCCAGGAGACGCCCTCATTGCCGGGGAACTGTCTCGCGCAGCGGGTGATGCCGTGCGTCCACTCCTCGAACCGCTGCTCCCGGCCGGGGCGCACCTGCCAGGTCAGGACCGTGGTCACCGGCTCACCGCGCCGGGCTCTCGTGGTGCTCATTCCTCCACGTGTGCCACGCGCGGCGCCGGTCATGCCCGGCGGTTCACGGCTGGCGGTTCGCCTCCACCAGGGCCTGGGTGACCGCCCGGACGCTGCGCGCGATGTGCTGGAGCTGCATGACCTCGGCCGCGTACAGCTTGATGGTGTGCTCGATGACCCCCTCGTGCAGGCCCAGTCCGGGCAGGTCGGCACGGGCGGTCTGCAGGGCGGTGCGGGCGATCCGGATCTCGTTCTGGACCTGGATGTGGGCGTGCCGTGCGAGGAGGACGGGGTGGCGGATGAACACGGGGTAGCCGGCGTAGCGCGTGGGCACCAGTTCGCGCAGCCACTTGGCCGCCGAGCGCTCCCAGTCGTAGCTCCCGGGCGTCTTGACCTGGCAGGGCCAGTCGGGGCTGATGCGCGTGGTCGTCAGTTGCATGATCATCGCTTCCGGGTGTGCGGCGTCGTAAGGGTGGACGACGGGTCGGGGCGGCCCCGGCCCAGGGGATGACCGGGGCCGCCACGGACACCCGGGACCCGGAGTGGGTAGGACCCGGCTCCACGGGTGCGGAACGGATCCGGAACCGGCCGGGTCGCGATCCGTGAGCAGTATTTATATATGCCATCCGGTTTGCAAGGAGCATGAAAACATTCATGCGTGCTTTGTTGCGGATGGTCCCCTTGTGCGATCCACCGGGGCACGCTCAGTCCCTACCGGGGCACGCTCAGTCCCTGAGGAAGAACTGGTGCTGGTCGGCGACCTGCTCGTACTCCTCCAACCGCGCCTGCGTCCGCTCCGGATCCGCGTCCGTCATGGCCTGCAGCAGCGCCGAGCACATCACGCCCGGGGCCGCGTAGGAGTCGAACACCAGTCGCGACCCCGTCCCGATGGCGAAGACGGCATCGGCCTCGTCCGCGAGAGGCCCGAGCGCCAGGTCGGTGATCAGGGCGACCTTGAGCCCGGCGCCCCGCGCGACCCGGACAGCCGTCAGGGTCTCCTGGGCGTGCCGTGGCATGGAGAAGGCCAGCACCCATGTCCCGCCGGCCTCACGCGACTGCAGCAGTGCGTCGTAGGCGACGCTGCCGCCCCGGGTCACGAGACGTACGTCCGGATGGATCCGGCGGGCGGCGTAGGCGAAGTACTCGGCGAGCGAGACGGAGATGCGTAGCCCGAGGACCGTCAGGGGGGCCGACGACGAGAGCTTGCGGCCGACGTCGATGACCACGCTCGGGTCGGCCAGGTCCCGCCGCAGGTTCTCCAGGTTCTCGATCTCGGCGTCGACCGCCGCCTGCAGTTCGTTGCCCCGCATCTCCTCGGCCGGGCCGACCGCGAGGGTGCCGAGCGCGATCGACTGCAGCTTCTCCCGCAGCGCGGGGTAACCGCTGAAGCCGACCGCCGAGGCGAACCGCGTCACCGAGGGCTGGCTGACGCCGACGCGGTCCGCGAGATCCGTGATCGACAGGAACGCCGCCTCGGTGATGTGCTCGATCAGATACTGCGCGATGCGCCGCTGCCCCGGGGACAGCCGGGGACGGTCGAAGAGCGCCCTGAGCTGGGCAGACGGGGAGACTTCCGCTTCGGGGGCGGCCTTCCCCGAGGTGATCGCGGATGCCTGTGCGCGTGCCTGCTGCGGCGATGGCACCGGTGCGCCTCCTTCGTCTCCCACGGACGTTCAACATAGCTCACGCACATGGTGACCAGGGCTTCTCCGGGCAGCATGAGCTGCCCGGCACGGGGTTACCCGTACGCCCGGCGGGAACCCGCCGCCGCACGCACCCGAAGTGAGGAGCCGACGTCATGACCGTCCCCGAGGAGAACCGGCCCAAGACGCAGACCACCGACGAACTGCTGGAACAGCACGACGAGAACCGCACGCGCCCGCCGGGCGCCACCGGCCGCACGATGCGCGAGGCCCTGGAGGAGGCCGAGGTGCGCCCCGACGATTTCGACGACCGCTAGGCACATCCCCGCACCCGACCGACCACGACGCATCGGCAGGAGAGACGGCATGAGCGCGCTGAGTGCGCTGGAACAGACCCTGGAGAACCGCTGGGACGCGCTGTGGGCGCGGCTCCTCGACAAGGAACCGGTCGAGGTCCTCGACGCCCTGCGGCGCGAGTGCGACGACAACGCCGTCGTGTGCCGTGAGGGCCGCGTCATGGTCCCCAACGCCTACGACGTGGAGCTCCCCGACGACGTGCACGACCATCTGACCCGCACCGGCACCGACGTGGGCCAGGCCCTCACCGACAGCCTGTCCCGGCACGCGGAACGCCGCGGTTACGAGTTCGCCGGCCCGCTGGCGGTCCACGTGGCGAAGTGCCCCGAGGTGCCCAACGGCCGCTACCGGGTGGCGAGCCGGGTCATGCAGCACGTGAGCGCGGACGGGTTCTTCTACGCGACCCACTGACCGCGCGTGCCCCGCCCCTCAGCGGCGGTACAGCGTGATCGAGTGCCCGACGTCGTCCACGGGGCGGCTGCCGCCGATCAACTCGGCCAGCCACCCCGTGGCCTTCGCGGCCGCCGAGTCCGACACGGCCAGCAGCCCCCGCACCTCACGGGCCGGCACCCAGCGGTGTCTTCACCAGCAGCGCCGTCGGCAGGTAGTACCAGGGCGAGCCGTCATAGCTGCCCGAACAAGAACCCCTGCCAGGGCCGGTTCTCCAGCCCGAACCGCACGCGCATCCCGTCCCGGCAGGCCTCCGGAAAGGGCATCATCTCCACCAGCAGCCCCCGCAGCCCGTGCACCACCGGCACGTGCTGCTCCGCACCCCAGCGCAGCCGCGGATCGACCATCAGATACGTGACCCACACGACGGCTACCGCGACGAGGGCCACACCTGGCGCCGCCACCACGGCCCGGCGCCGGCTTCCCCCGGACGCCCGCCACACGGACAGCGCGGCCAACGCCATCACCACCGGCACGGCGGGCAGCGTGCTCATCTTCGTGGCCAGCGCCGCGCCCAGCGCGACCCCCGCGAGCGGCACGTACAGCCGCGGTCTGCGGCGCGCCCGCCACACCAGCCACGCCGAGGTCAGCGCGAACCCGGCGGACGGCACGTCCAGGGTGGCGAGCGAGCCGTGGGCGATGACGTCGGGGGAGAAGCAGTACAGCGCGAGAGCGGCCGACCCCGCGACCGTCCCGGCCAGTTCACGGGCGAAGGCGAACACCACCAGACCGAACGACAGGGTCAGCGCGATCATCGGAAGGCGGGCGTACAGCATCAGACGCCAGGGATCGTTGCCCGACTCGTACAGCAGATGCCGGCCCAACTGCCCCCGGTCCCCGGCGAAGGCGGCGTCGACGTGCGGATCCGCGAGGACGACCCCCGCGCCGATGAGCAGCTTGCCGAGCGGCGGATGCTCGGGGTTGTGCCGCAGCCGGTGCTCGTGCACGTACTCCGCGGCCGCACCGACGTACACCGGTTCGTCGATGGTCGGGGTCTGCTGCACGGCGGTCGTGACCATCGCGAAGGCCATCTGGGCGAGCAGCAGGGCCACGAGGAGGGGCACCGGCCACCGTCGGCCCGGTCTGCGTGCGCTGCCGGCCGGTGCGGGGGCGACAGCGACACCGGCCGCGCAACGGCGGGAGCGATCCAGAGGTCCCTCATGGCCCCACCCTGCATCAGCCCCCGCCGAAGAAAGCGCTAGCGCCTCACGAGTCGCACCGACAGACCGTCAGCCGTGTACACCGGCTCGGCCCGCAGCGAAGCCGAGTCCAGCTCCACCCGGTCGAACCGGCCGCGCAGCTGCGAAGCCGACAGGACGGCAACGGTCGTCCCCGCGGTCGGCGGCCGCTCGGCGTCGAGCCGCAGGGACAGCACACTGCCCCGGCCCAGCAGAGCCCGACGGCCCACCGTCAGGGCCGGGCCGTGGTTCCTGCGCAGCGGCAGTTCCAGCCTCGAGGCGCCCTCCTGGACGTACGAGCCGCGCACCCGCGCGACCTCGGCCACACGGAGCGTGCCGCCCGTGACGTGCACGTCGCCCTCACCGAGGGCGCCCGTCGAGGCGGCGACCAGCGTGCCGGCCTCGACGGCGGTTCCGCCGCGGTAGCAGTTGTGGCCGGTCAGGGCGAGTGTGCCCGAACCGCGCTTGGTCAGGCCGCCGTCGCCCTCGATGTCGTTGCGCCAGATGTCGGCCGCGTGGAAGCCCCCGGCCGCCGCGTCCAGCCTCACGACGACGTCCCGCTCGAAGGCGCCGTAACCGTCCGCCGCGGCGAACAGGTTCAGCCGCCCCCACTGCTCGAAGCCGTCCAGCAGGACGTACCCCGACGGCAGCGCCGTCGTCCGCAGCACCTCGCGTCGCTGGGCCGCGGTCAGGTACGGCAGCCGCGTCTCCAGCAGCACCTCCGCACCCTTCGGCACCGCGAGCGGGTCCTTGCGGCCGCGGCGGGGCAGGATGTACGTCAGCCGGGGCCGGACCGAGCGGGCGTTGGCCTCCCGGTCGGCGTAGGGGTCGGTGCCGGTGTCCGCGGAATGCGCGTACGTGTACAGGGTGTCGGCCGTCGTACCGGTCTTCTCCGTGAAATAGGCCAGGGCCTGGGCGCGGGCCGCCGCCTTGAGCGCGGAGTTGGCCGGGTCCGCCAGGGTCGCGGCGGCCAGTGCGGTCGCCATGATCCGGCCGCCGAGCACGTCGACGGGGGAGTGCATGCCGGCGACGATCCGGGTGTGGGCGAGTTCCAGGGCGCGCGTCACCAGCTCCTGGAAACGCTCGGGAACCGCGTACGCGTAGGCCAGCGAGGCCAGGTGCAGGGCGTTGGTGTGGCCGCTGGGGAAGCCGCCGTCCTCGGCCGGCTTGTCGCTGCGCTGGCGCAGCAGCTGCGGGGCGACCACGACCTTCGACTCGTACACCGGGAAGCCGAACTCGTCCTTCCTGCCGGTGTCGACGACCTCGCTGTCCTCGTTCATCCGCCACGGCCGCGGATACAGATAGGCGAACTTGGCGGGGTTGCCGGACGCCCAGTTGCCGCGCAGGGTGTCCACCAGCCGGGCCACCTGGCCGAGTTCGGAGTCGTACGAGCCGGCGCCCAGCGCGGAGCCCGCCGGGGCGTCGGCGGGCACGGCGTCGTCGATCTTGGCCGGCGGTGTGCCGTCCGGGGCGCCGGTGATCGACGTGACCGCCTTGGCCCCCGTCTTGTAGAGCGCGGCGAGCGGGCCGAGACCGTCGATCATCGAGTAGCTCTGGTGCTGCCGGTCGATGATGAAGGCCTGCTTCGCCTCCGCGTCGGTGCGCTCGGTGGTGATCCGCTCGCAGTAGCGCACGTTGGCGCGCAGGATGTCCGGCATGAGCGGGGTGCCGGTGTTCCAGGCGCCGCCGGTCTTCCAGACCCGGGCGAAGCCCCCCAGGGCCCGGACGACCGCGTTGGTCTCGGGCGTCTGGTTCGCCAGGACGTTGGTCTTGTAGTCGTCGACGAACGCGGCGGGAGTGGTGGCGGCCTTGGCGTCCGCTGCGCCCAGCCAGCCGACGAAGGCCGGCGTGGCGACCAGTGCGGCCGAGCCGCCCAGGGAGGTTCTGAGGAAACCCCTCCGGTTCAGGGCGGGGGAGTGGTGCCCGGCGGATGACGGCATGGGTGTGCCTCTCTTCAGTTCTGCGGCCCTGCGGCCGGGTGCGATCGTGCGATCTTGCCTGATACGAAGGGGAGTTGAGTGTCCCGTGTGTCAGGTGGTGCCTACGAGCGAAGAACTACGGCCGGGTCGTGTCCTGTCGGCGAGGGTGCTGCGGCCGGGACATGTCCCGTGGATGAACGAGGGGGCAGGCGCCCCGGCGCGTCACAGCAGCGATCGCGCCAGTGCCACCGCGCCCTCGACCGGCGGCTCCCGCAGCGGCCTGGTACGGGCCGCGGGCACGCTGTCGGCCAGGGCCGCGGTGAGGGCGTCGTAGAGCGCGGGCTGGGACAGCACCGTGCCGCCCGCGACCACCACGTCGTCGACGACGGCCCCGCGCGCGGCGAGACGGCCGACGAGTGCGGCGAGGGAGCGGCCCGCCTCGGCGATCACGGCACGGGCGAGCGTCGAACCCGCCTCGGCTGCCGTGAAAACGACGGGCGCGTGCCGGCCCCACTCGGCGGAGACGTCGGTGGCGCTCTCCAGGGCCGCGCCCAGCGCCGGCACCTCCGGCACACCCAGCGAGGCCACCAGGCCGACCGCCAGCTCGTCGGGCTCCTCGCCCCGGTCATGTGCCGCCCAGGCGGCACGGGCCGCCTCCCGGACGAGACCGGCGGCGCCGCCCTCGTCGCCGAGCACGGCGCCCCAGCCGCCCACCTGGACCGTGGTGCCGTCGGGCAGCCGCCCCACGGCGACGGACCCGGTGCCGGCCACCAGACCGACGCCCTTGTCCAGACCGGCGGCGGGGACGAGGAGCTCCGCGTCGCCCACGACCAGTGCGGGCACGCCGAAGGCGCTCTCCAGAGCGGCGCGGATCCGCGCGCACTGGCGGGGTGTCTCGCACGCGTGCGCGCCCACGGCGAGAGCCGAGGGCGCGGCGCCGGCCGGCAGGGTCTCGCGGACCAGGCCGGTCAGCCAGCCGGCCGCGGCCGCGGGGTCGTGCGGCCGCCAGCCGGCGCTCGAGCGGACGTGATCGACGACGCGGTGGTCCCCCGCGAGGGCGCGGAGGTGCGTCTTGGTGCCGCCCACGTCGATGCCGAGCACGAGAGTGCCGGCGGAGGTGGAGTCCTGCACGGATCCTCTTTCGTCGGTGCGCAGTGCTGCGACGGCGGGCGAACCGTGCCTGGGACAAGGGCAGTTGACAACTCTGGAAGCCCCGGGACGGGCCTCTGGCGGAGTCACGGCAGGCGAGTACCGTGACGTTCGTTAGGAAGTTAACTAACGAAGTACAGTGCGTCAAGAGGAATCCCATCGCCGCATCCCACGGAGCCCTTCGCGAAGCCGATCGCCCGGGGGGAGCGGCCCATGACCTGTGTGGGGTAACTGTTGGAACATGACCTGGCAAGAGCCCCCCGACTGACCGAGAGCGCGGGCGCGGTGTTCGCCGTGCTGGCCGGGGCCGGCCGCGCGACCCGGCCACAGCTCGCGAGCCTCGCGGGCCTGTCCAAGCCGACGGTGTCGTCCGCCGTCGCGGAACTGGAGAGCGTGCGGCTCGCCGCCCACTCCGGCACCGCCTCCAGCGGCACGGGGCGCAACGCCGCCGTCTACCGTCTCGGGCCGGCCGCGGGGGCCGTGCTCGCCGTCGACCTCGGCCCCACCCTCACCCGGGTCCGTGGCTGCGCCCTGGACGGCACACTGCTCGCCGAGGCCACCGGGCCCCGCGAGGGTGCCGCCGACGTCGTGCGCGAGGCGCTCGACGCGCTGCCCGCCGACGCCCCGCTGCGCACCATCGTCGTCGCCGTCGGTGACGTCACCGCGCCGCGCAAGGAGGGCAGCGGCATGCGTCCGGCGACCGCCAAGGCCGGTCCCGTCTTCGACGCCGTGACCGTCGCGCTGCCGCCGGGCGTCCCCGTCCACCTGGAGAACAACGTCAACTGCGCCGCCCTCGCCGAGCTGCACGAAGGTGCCGCCCGGGGCCGGAACATCTTCGGCTACCTGAGGATCGGCGTCGGTATCGGCCTCGGCATCGTCGTCGGCGGCCAGGTGCTGCGCGGAGCGAACGGCGCCGCCGGTGAGCTGGCCCGGATCCCCTACCCGTGGGACGACGGACGCGAGCCCCGCCACGAGGCCCTGGAGGAGTACATCGGCTCGCGCTCCCTGCTGCGGCGTGCCGCCGAGGCCTGGCCGGGCACTGACGGGCCGTGCCCCCGCACCGTCGAGGAGCTCTTCGCCCTCGCCGGACAGGGCCGTGCGGCCGCGCGTGCCGTGGTCGACCGTCATGCCGTGGACGTGGGACGGCTGGCCGCCGCCGTGACCGCGGTCCTGGACCCGGGGCTGGTCGTGCTGGGGGGCAGTACCGGGGCGTACCCGCAGCTCCTGCACGGGGTCCGGGCCGAGCTCGCCCGGCTGAGCTGGCCCACCGAAGTCGTCAGCAGCACCGTCGGTGATCTCGGTACCGTCGTGGGCGCCGCCAGGCTCGCGGTTTCCCGAGGAGTCCAAACCGTGACCGAGGTCGCGGGGGCGAAGGATTGACGGCCTCCGACTCGTCGTGCCAATGTCCGGACAAGCGCTTTCTGAGTCGGCCGGGACGCCGACTCCGGGTGAGCCTCCCGCCCGTACGCGAAGTACGGCAGCCGCACGAGGGCGTGCTCGTGCGACGTCGGCCGTCATGGCCGGGGACCCCACCCGTCAAGGCGATGCGGCCGGGCGAGGCCGTGCCCCCTAGAAAGCGAAATTTCCTGCAAAATGCACCCGTGCCGCCTCGGCTGGCGCCGTGCTTCTTCCGCTACGAAGAAAAGGGATCGAAGATGATCAGTGTGGGTGTGCGGCGCTCCCGCCGACTCGGCGGCATACGCCGCGTGGTTCCCCTCGCTGCCGTGGCCACGGCAGGTGCCCTTCTGCTCTCCGCCTGCGGGTCGGGCTCCGACTCGGGCGGCACGTCCAAGTCGCTGACGTTCTGGATCTCCACGGTTCCGGGGCAGGACGCGGGCTGGAAGAAGATGGTGTCGCAGTACAAGAAGGACACCGGCGTCACCGTCAAGCTCGTCAACATCCCCTACGACGGGTACCCCACGAAGCTGCACAACGCCGCGCAGGCGAACTCCCTGCCCGACGTGGCGGCCGTGCCGGCGCTGGACCCGATCTGGGCGAACAAGCTGATCGACCTCAGCTCCATCGCCGGCAAGAAGAGCAACAAGATCAACGCCAACTTCCTCGCCAAGGACTCGTCCGGGAAGGTGCTGGCCATCCCCTCGGACGTCACCGCGTCGGGCATGTTCATCAACAAGTCGCTGTTCAAGAAGGCCGGAGTCTCCTTCCCGACCTCGCCGCAGAAGACCTGGACCTGGACGGAGTTCATCAAGGCGGCGAACAAGGTCCGCGAGAAGACCGGCGCCAAGTACTCCCTGACCTTCGACCAGTCGCCGTCCCGGCTGCGCGCCATGGTGTACGAGATGGGCGGGAAATACGTCCACGCGGACTCCTCCGGCAAGTTCTCGGTGGACGCGGCGACCAAGAAGGCCGTGAACACCTTCGTCGGATGGAACGACAACAAGACCATGCCGAAGTCGGTGTGGACCAGCGGCGCCGACCCGTCCGCCATGTTCCAGAGCGGTGACGTGGTCGCCTACTGGTCCGGCGTGTGGCAGGTCGCCGCCTTCTCCGAGAGCATCAAGAAGTTCGACTGGGCCAGCGTCCCCACTCCCGCCCAGCCGGTGCAGGCCAGTGACGTCAACAGCGGCGGCATGATGGTCGGCTTCAACAACAACGGTGACGCCGCAACCGCCACGCAGAAGTTCCTGTCCTGGATCTACGAGCCGGACAACTACCGCGTGCTGTGCGAGGCCTCCGGCTTCCTGCCGGTCGAGAGCGGCCTGAACCCGAAGTACCCCTTCAAGTCCGAGGCGGCTCAGGCGGCGTTCAAGCTGTACAACGAGTCGATCCCGCTCTACGCCCCGATCTCCGGCTACTTCAACGGCGCGCAGACGAAGTGGGTGCTGAAGGGCAAGAGCCTCACCGAGGACCCGACCAAGACGGAGCTCGGCAAGGCGATCAACGGCCAGCAGTCGCCCGACAAGGCCCTGGAGAACATCGTGGCCGGCTACAACCAGCAGGTCGGCGGCGGATCGTAGGCCGCGGGGCCGGGCGGCGGGGGTGAGACACCGCCGCCCGGCCCTGGACGCGCCCCGCGATCCCGGGCTCATGGCGTGAGCCCCCTGCAATCCCTTCCACCAGCACGGAGTCAGGAAGATGACAAAACGCGCCTCGGACGTGTCCGCGAGCCCGCCCAGGAGACGCAGTAAGTACACCCTTGCGCCGCTCACCCTGATCGCGGCCAACGTCGTGCTCTTCGCGCTGTTCTTCGTCTGGCCGGCGGTGATCGGGCTCCTCTACTCCTTCACGAACTACACGGGCGTGGGGGTGTTCCAGTGGATCGGACTGGACAACTACCACAACCTGTTCGGGGACTCCACGTTCTACGACGCGCTGACCCGGACGCTGCTGTACACCGTCCTCTTCGTCCCGCTGAACTTCGCGCTCTCGCTGCTCGCCGCCAACCTGGTGGTGAACAAGCACGCCAAGGGCGCGTCGGTCGCCCGCGTCATCTTCTTCATCCCGTGGCTGCTGTCGCCCATCGTCGTCGGCGTCCTGTGGCGGTGGCTGTTCGGCGAGAACTTCGGACTGGTCAACTACGTCATCGAGAAGCTCGGCGGCGGCGCCGTTCCGTGGCAGTCGAACGCGGACCTGTCGCTGCTGGTGGTGGTGATGGCCGCGGCCTGGGCGTGGACGGGCTTCACGATGCTGCTGTTCATCGCGGCGATCAAGAACGTCCCGGTGTCGTACTACGAGGCGGCCGAGCTCGACGGCGCCGGTTCGTGGCGCAAGTTCGTCAGCATCACGCTGCCGAGCATCGCGCCCACCTCGTTCATCGTCATCCTGCTCAACACGATCAACGCGATGAAGGAATACCCGGTGTTCGTCGCCCTCAACAACGGCGGACCCGGTACCTCGAACAACCTGCTGGTCCAGTACATCTACGAGACCGGCTTCAAGCGGGGCCAGATCGGCTACGCGAGCGCCGCGTCGTTCGTGCTCATGCTCATCCTGATGGCCGTCGCGATCATCCAGCTGATCGTCAACCGGCGGGTGGAGAACCGATGACAACCACAGACATGCCCCGCCCGCTCGACGCCGACGCCAAACAGCCCGTGTCCAGGAAGCGGCCCCGCAACCCGGCCACCGGCGGGCTCCGGCGGGCGGTGCCCGCGACGACACTCCTGTGGATCCTGGCCTGCCTGTACGGTCTGCCGGTGCTGTGGTTCATCCTCAGCTCCCTCAAGCCGTCCAGCGACCTGTTCTCCTACCCGCTGACGCTGGTCCCGCACAACCCCACCCTGTCGGGATTCAAGGCGGCGTGGGACAGCGCCAACTTCTCCCAGTACTTCATCAACACGGCCATCGTGTGCGTGATCACGACGATCCTCACGGTGGGGGTCAGCTGCTGCACCGGGTACGCGCTGGCCAAGTACGACAACAAGTGGCTCAAGGCCTTCTTCATCTGCATCCTGGCCACCACGATGTTGCCCTCCGAGGTCATGCTCGCCCCCGAGTTCCTGGTGGTCCGCAACCTCGGCCTCTACAACTCCTTCGCCGGCATCATCCTCCCGGCCGTGCTCACCGCGACCGGATGCTTCATGTTCCGCCAGTTCTTCCTCACGGTGCCCGACGAACTCGTGGAGGCCGCACGCATCGACGGCGCCCGCGAACTGGCGATCTTCGCGCGGATCATGGTGCCGCTCTCCCGGCCCATCATGCTGACCCTCGCGATCCTGTCCTTCCAGTGGCGGTGGAACGACTACATCTGGCCGCTGCTGATGCTCAACGACCCCAACAAGTTCACCGTGCAGATCGGCATCCAGAGCATCGTCGGCGCCCAGAACATCAACTGGTCCGTCCTGCTCGGCGCATCGGTCATCTCGATGATTCCTCTGATCGCCATCTTCCTGGTCTTCCAGCGCTACGTCATGGGCGCCGACATCAACGCCGGACTGAAGGACTGATCTTGCCCTCCCCGCTCGACCACGAGTTCGTCCGTGCGGTGGCCCGCGCCGCCGACCGGGAGGCCGCCCCGCTGGCCGCCGCCCCCGACGAGGAACCGGCCGGCGTGGCCCACCGCGCTCTGGCACGCCGGGTGAAAACGCTGATCGCGGCCTACCGGTCCCAGGAGTCGGCACTGCACGGCAGCGGGCAGGCCGTCGCCGCCGCGACGACCCACCTGCGCGCCCTGCGGGCCGCGCAGACAGTCACCGGCCTCTTCGCCGGCGGCGACAACGTCCAGTCCCCGCCGGACTCCGCGTTCACCGTCAACGACGTGTGCGACGCGCACGTGCTGGCCGCCGGCGCCGGGGAGGAACTGCGCGACGTCACGGCCGCGCTCGCCGAGATCGCCGGGGCCGCCACCGCCAGTCTCCTGACCGGTGGGGTGCACACCCCGAACCACCGCTGGGAGCTGTGCGCGGCGCTGGCCCGGCTGCACCGGTCGTTCCCCGACGACCGGCTCCTCGAGCGCATCGAGGAGTGGCTTTCCGAGGGCGCCGACATCGACGCGGAGGGCCTGTACTCCGAGCGCAGCGCCAACTACGCGGCCCACGTGTCGAACCCTTCGCTGCTCCTTCTGGCCGGTGTCCTCGGCCGCACCGACCTGCTGGACGCCGTCGAACGCAACCTCACCACCACCCTGGACCTCATCAGGCCGGACGGCACGGTGGAGACCGTCCACTCGCGCCGGCAGGACCAGAAGCACCCGTTCCCGCTGGCGCCCTACCTGCCGCACTACCGGCTGCTCGCGATCCGCACCGGCCGGGGCGACCTCAGCCGGGCGGCGACGCTGGCGGCCGCAGACGGCATCGACGACCCCGACCTGCTCGCCGAGACCCTCCTCACCCCCGACCTGTGCCGCGTGCTGCCGGAGCCGGTCGCGGAGACCCTTCCCCGGGACCGGTACCTCACCACCGCGCGCCTCGCCGTACGCGCGTCCGCCACCGCGCACACGGTGGTGTACGGCGGCTCCGACGTGCCCGGGCACCGGCGCATCCGCTCGGGTCTCGCCTGCAACCCCACCTTCCTGCGCCTGTTCGCCGGCGACGCCGTCCTGGACGCGGTCCGCCTCTCGCGGGGCTTCTTCGACCTGGGCCCGTTCCGCGCCGCCGAGATGCAGCGGGCCGCCGACCACCGGTACCGGCTGACCGAGACCCTCACGGCCGCCTACTACCAGCCGCTCCCCCTGGAGCTGCGGCGGGACGACGCCGCCTACCGCATGGCGGACGAGGGCCGCTTCTCGGCCGCGATGTCCTTCGCGGACCGGCCCCGGGACGAGGTCTCCCACACCACACGTGTCGAGGTCGACCTGCGGGAGGACGGCGCCTACCTGCGGATCGACCTCAGCGGACCCCGGGTGCCCTGGGCCCTCGAACTGACCTTCCGTTCGGGTGGCGTACTCGAGGGCGCCGTACCGCTCGGTGACGACCGCTGGTGCCTGACGACCGGATCGATGACCTACCGGGCCGGTGCCGACGAGATCCGCGTCCAGGCCGACGTCCAGGCAGGCGAACCGCTGGCAGGGCCGGAGCGGGCCGAGGTACTGCAGTACGACCCGGGGCAGGACTACACCGTGGTGGGCGGCACCGACGCGACGACCGGGAACCGCGTCTACATCGGCGGGCTCGGCCCGCACACACTGACCGTCGCGCTGCGCGCCCGCCGGTCCGCACCTCTCGGGTGATTCCCACGCCGCTGACCCGTGCACCTGACTCGCGGGCCCAGCCCGCCGTCGCACGGCTCACCGGCGGCTCCGGGGAGGGTGGGGCGGCCATGGCCCGAGAACGGGCAGCCCCTCCCTCGCGACGGGCAGGGCGGCGGGCACGCGCCCGGCCATCCAGGCGGCCAGGTCGCGCACCCGCCCGGTGACGACCGGGCCGGTCCGGCCGTCACGGGCCCATTCCCGACGCAGGTCCTCGGCCTGCACCCGGGTGCCCGCGCGCCGGGTCGCGGACGGGCCGTGCCTGAGCCGCGAGCTCCCTCAGCGGCTCACCGCTCAGCCTGCACACCTTCCACTCTTCCAGCATCTCCACCCCGAGCGACGCGTAGAAATCGATGGCCGGCGTGTTCCAGCCCAGCACCCACCACTCGAAGCGGTCGTACCCGTTGCGCCGGCACGTCGCCGCGAGGGTGGCGAGCAGTGCCTTGCCGTGACCCGCGCCGCGGGCGTGCGGACGGACGTAGAGGTCCTCCAGGTGCATGCCGCGGGTGCCCGTCCAGGTGGAGAAGCGTGGGAACCACAGGGCGTAGCCCATGACCTCACCCGTACCGTCGTCCTCGGCGATCAGGGCGAAGGCGGCGGGGTGCTCCCCGAAAAGCGCCTCGCGCAGCTGCTCCTCGGTGGCCCGTGCCTGCTCCACCGCCCGTTCGTACGCGGCGAGTTCGCGGATCATCGTGCGGATCTCAGGGATGTCGTCCAGGGTGGCGGATCTGATCATGCGGCAGATCATGCCCCATCGCCGAACGGCGCGGAAACCGCTTGCCGGGACGCATCGAGTCGGTGATGCCGACGCGAGGCCGCAACGGTCTCCGTGTCCCTGCGGCGGGCCTACTGGCAGGGGTTGGTCACCAACGCGGCCAACCCCAAGGCGGGCCTGTTCGCCGTCTCGTTCCTGCCGCAGTTCGTGCCCGAGGGGGCCGCCGTCCAGCCGGCACTGCTCGCCCTCTCGGTGATCTGGGCCGTGGTGGACCTGGTCTGGTACCTGCCGGTGGTGTGGCTGGCCGGGCGGGTCGGGGGCGTGGTCAGGCGACGGTCGGTGCGGCGTCGCCCGGAGCAGGCCTCGGGTGCGGTCCTGGTCGGGCTGGGCGTGCGGCTGGCGGTGGACGCCTGACGGGTGATCAGGACTGCACGACGCGTGCCCGGTGTTCACGCCCACGGGAATGGCACCGCGGACTCCGGTACCACCACATCCGCCCCACCCCGGGTCGACGCCACCAGCTCGGCGTTGCGCTCGTCCGAGCGTGACACCCAGGCCACCGCCTCCCCATGCGTCTTGCCGAACCGCTCGTGGCGGGCCACCAGCCGGCGGACGCGCTCGCGCTCGGGCAGCTCGCAGAACCACACCTCGTCGAGGAGGGGGCGCACGCGGGGCCAGGAACCGGTGGTCAGGAGCAGGTAGTTGCCCTCGGTGACGACCAACCGGGCCGTGACCGGAACCGGGATCGCGCCCGCGATCGGCTGTTCCAGATCGCGCTCGAATCCGGGCGCGTAGACGACGTCGTCACCGGGCTCGTCGCGCAGCCGCCGCAGCAGGGCCGCGTAGCCCGCCGCGTCGAACGTGTCGGGTGCTCCCTTGCGGGCCCGCAGGCCGAGGCGCTCCAGTTCGGCGTCGGCGAGGTGGAAGCCGTCCATGGGAACGTGCGCGACCCAGGGGTCACCGGTGCCGTTCAACTCCCGCACCAGGTGCTCGGCGAGCGTCGACTTGCCCGCGCCGGGGCTGCCCGCGATGCCGAGGATCGCGCGCCGGCCACCCTGAGGCAGGGCCCGGGCGCGCTGGACGAGGTCGTCGAAGGTGAGCGGCACGGAGAAAGTGTGTCACCCCGCAGCGGGCGCCGGGACGAGAGCCCGGCTCGGGCGCCGGGAGCGCGCCCCCCCTCGCGCCCCCGGTGTGTGGCGTGCGCCACTCACTGGAACATCTCCGCAGGGGGAACCGGTCCTGTATGACGCAGCTCGGTCTTCCCGAAAGCATCCATGCCTGTCTGTTCGACCTCGACGGCGTCGTCACCAAGACGGCCGTCGTGCACGCGGCCGCCTGGAAGGAGATGTTCGACGCCTTCCTGCGCGAGCGGGACGGCGCGGAGTTCCGGCCGTTCGAATCGGCGGACTACGACGAGTACGTCGACGGGCGGCCACGCGCCGACGGGGTGCGCACCTTCCTCGCCTCCCGCGGCATCGACCTGCCCGACGGCGAGAGCGACGACCCACCGGGCGCCGAGACCGTGCACGGACTGGGCAACCGCAAGAACGAGCTGGTCCTCGAGAAGATCCGCACCGACGGCGTCGAGGCCTACGACGGCACCCTGCGCTATCTGGAGGCCGTCCGCGCCCACGGACTCAGCACCGCGATCGTCTCCTCCAGCGCCAACTGCCGTGACGTGCTGCGCTCGATCGGCGCCGAGCACTTCTTCGACGTCCGCATCGACGGCGTCGTCGCCGCCGAACGCAAGCTTCCCGGCAAGCCGCACCCCGACACGTTCCTGGCCGCCGCAGAGGACCTCGGCGTCGACCCCTCCGAAGCGGCCGTCTTCGAGGACGCCCTGGCCGGCATGGACGCGGGCCGCGCCGGGCGCTTCGGATACGTCGTCGGAGTCGACCGGGTCGGGCAGACCGACGCGCTGTACCGGCACGGCGCCGACACCGTCGTGCAGGACCTCGCAGAACTGGGGGACACGAAGTGATCGCACAGCGGGCGTACAACGTCGAGCCCTGGACCGTACGCGAGACGGAACTCAACCTCGACGTCCTGGCGCAGAGCGAGTCCGTGTTCGCCCTGTCCAACGGCCATGTCGGCTGGCGCGGCAACCTCGACGAGGGCGAACCCCACGGCCTCCCCGGCTCCTACCTCAACGGCGTCCACGAACTGCACCCGCTGCCGTACGCCGAGGCCGGCTACGGCTACCCCGAGTCCGGCCAGACCTCCATCAACGTCACCAACGGCAAGGTGCTGCGGCTCCTCGTCGACGACGAGCCGTTCGACCTGCGCTACGGGCGGCTCGTCACCCACGAGCGGACCCTCGACCTGCGCCGGGGCGTCCTGGAGCGGGTCTGCGAATGGACCTCACCGGCCGGCTCGACCGTCCGGGTGCGCTCCACCCGGCTGGTGTCCCTCACCCAGCGCGCGATAGCCGCGGTGGCGTACGAGGTGGAGCCCGTCGACAGCCGCACCCGCGTGGTCGTGCAGTCGGAGCTCGTCGCCAACGAGAGCCTGCCCGAGCCGGACGGCGACCCGCGCGCCGCCAAGGCGCTGAAGTCGCCGCTGGAGCCGGAGGAGGACCTCGCCACGGGCAGCCGGCTGCGCCTGGTCCACCGCACCCGCCGCAGCGGCCTCAGGGTCGCCGTCGCCGCCGACCACACCGTCACCGGCCCCGAACGGACCACCACGAGCAGCGAGTCCAACGTGGACGTGGCCCGGCTGACCGTCACCTCCGTCCTGGAGCCGGGCGAGCGGCTGCGCGTGGAGAAGCTGGTCGCGCACGGCTGGTCCGCAGTCCGCTCCCGGCCCGCGATGAGCGACCAGGTGGAGGCGGCCCTGGCGGCGGCCGGGCACAGCGGCTGGCAGGGGCTCCTGGAGGACCAGAAGGCGTACCTCGACGACTTCTGGGCGCGTGCCGACGTCGAGATCGACGGCGACGAGGAGATCCAGCAGGCCGTCCGCTTCGCCCTCTTCCACGTCCTGCAGGCAGGTGCCCGCGCCGAACAGCGCGCCATCCCCGCCAAGGGACTCACCGGCTCGGGCTACGACGGCCACGCCTTCTGGGACACCGAGGCGTTCGTGCTGCCGCTGCTGACCTACACCGCGCCGAAGTCCGCCGCAGAGGCCCTGCGCTGGCGCCTCGACACCCTGCCCGCCGCCCGGGAGCGCGCTGCTCAACTCGGCCTGCGCGGCGCCGCGTTCCCCTGGCGGACCATCGAGGGCTCGGAGGGCTCCGCGTACTGGCCGGCCGGCACGGCGGCCTTCCACGTGGGCGCCGACATCGCCGACGCCGTCGTGCGGTACGTGGCCGTCACCGGCGACGAGACCTTCGAACGCGAGGTCGGCGTGGAGCTGCTGGTGGAGACCGCCCGGCTGTGGCGCTCCCTCGGCCACCACGACGACCGGGGCGTCTTCCACATCGACGGTGTCACCGGACCGGACGAGTACAGCGCAATCGCCGACGACAACACGTACACCAACCTCATGGCCCGGGCGAATCTGCTGGCCGCCGCCGACGCGTGCAAGCGCCACCCCGACGAGGCCGCGCGCCTCGGCGCCGACGACGAGGAGACGGCCGCCTGGCGGGCCGCGGCCGAGGCCATGAACGTCCCGTACAACGACGAACTCGGCGTCCACGAGCAGCACTCCGGCTTCACCCGCTACCAGCGCTGGGACTTCGAGGGCACCGGCCCCGACCAGTACCCCCTGATGCTGCACTTCCCCTACTTCGACCTGTACCGCAAGCAGGTCATCAAGCAGGCGGACCTGGTGCTGGCGATGTACACCTGCGGCGCCTTCTTCGAGGAGTACTTCGACGAGGAGCAGATCGCCCGCAACTTCGCCTACTACGAGCCGCTGACCGTTCGCGACTCCTCCCTGTCCGCCTGCGTCCAGGCCGTCATGGCAGCCCGCTCCGGCCACCTCGATCTGGCCGCCGACTACACGGCCGAAGCGGCGCTCATGGACCTCGGCGACCTGGAGCACAACACCCGCGACGGACTGCACATCGCCTCGCTGGCCGGTACCTGGATGGCACTGGTCGCCGGGTTCGGCGGCATGCGCTGCAGCGACGGCGCCCTTCGGTTCGCGCCCCGCCTGCCCGAGCGCTACAGCCGGCTCGCCTTCAGGGTGGGTTTCCTCGACCGGTGCCTGCGCGTGGAACTGACCGCCGACCAGGCCACCTACACCCTGAACTCCGGCATGCCCCTGACCATCCGGCACCACGGCACCGAGCTCACGGTGAGCGAGGACGCACCCGTCTCCCGGCCGATTCCGGAGCTGACGCACCGCCCGGCCCCGAGCCAGCCACCGCACCGCGCCCCGCACACCCGCTGACCCTCGCCACGGGTCAGGCACTTGGCTGAGTTCCGCCCTGCACCTCCCCGCCCCCCGGGTTAGCTTGATCGTGTTTTCCGATCATCGGGGTAAGGGGCGGAACATGCCTGATGGCGCGAACGCCATCCTCGTCCGCGGGCGAAGACGCGAGCAGACGGCCGGGCCGCACGCCGCGCCATGGGCGCGCGGCACCCGGCCGCTCGCCGTCCTGGCCGCCCTCTTCGTCGTCGCGCAGCTCGTCCTCGTCCGGCCCGTCCTGGGCCTCGGCTGGGACGAGATCGTCTACGTCAGCCAGGTCACCTCCCACCACCCCGCGGCCTTCTTCAGCGCACCCCGCTCCCGCGGCGTCTCGCTGCTGGTCGCGCCCGTGGCGTCCTGGTCGTCGTCCGTCCCGCTGCTGCGCGTCTGGCTCGCCCTGCTGTCCGGCCTCGCCCTCTACCTGGCCTTGCGCACCTGGCGTGGTCTGTTCCCGGCCCGCGTCCTGGTGGCCGGCGGTGCCCTCTTCGCCTCGCTGTGGATGACCCTCTTCTACGGTCCGCAGGCCATGCCGAACTACTGGGTCGCGATCGGCGCCCTGACCGTCGTCGGCTGTTTCCTGCGGGCCCGGGAGGAGCACTGCGCACCGGTCCTCCTGTGGGGCCTCGCGGCCGGGGCCGCCCTCATGGCATGGATGCGTCCCACCGACGCGGTCTACGTGGCCCTGCCGCTCCTCGTCCTCGCCCTGGCGCGCCGCCGACGGCGCCTTCTCCTCGCGCTCGTGGCGGGGCTCGCGGCGGGCGCCGTGCCGTGGGTGATCGAGGCGTACGCGAGCTACGGCGGACTGGGTGAGCGGCTGGCGGAGGCCTCCCGGATCCAGGGCGGACTGGGCTGGCAGATCGCCGTCGACGACCAGCTGCGCAGCCTGGGCGGGCGGGCCCTGTGCCGGCCGTGCACCGGGTCGATGCCCAACCCTGTGGTCATCGCCTGGTGGTTCGCCCTGCCCGTCCTGGCCGGTGTCGGACTGGCCGTCGCGGGCCGGGCCCGGCGCCTGGAGCGGACCCTGGTCCCGCTGGCCTGTGCGGCCACCGCCGCGCTGCCGTACCTCTTCATGATCGGCTACGCGGCGCCCCGCTTCCTCCAGCCCGCCTACGCGCTGCTCGCGATCCCCGTCGCCGACGCCCTGTGGCACCTGGCCAGAACCCCGGGTGGCGCATGGCGCCCGGTGGCCGCCCCGCTCGTCGCGCTCGCCCTGGCCGGGCATCTCGCGGTGCAGTTCGCCGTGCTCGACGGTGCCGTGTCCCGCAACACCGAAAGCCGCCGTGACTGGGGCCGCACCGCGGACGCCCTGCACCGGCTCGGTGTCCGCGCCCCTTGCCTGCTCACCGGTCACCAGGCCATCCCGATCGGCTACTACACCGGCTGCTCCTCGGGAGCCACGTCCGGAAACAACGAGAACACCACGGCGGCGGACATCCTGCGCACCGCGGAGCGTCGCCCGGTCGCCCACCTGGCACCGGCCGGCGCCACGCCACCCCGCTACGCCCGCTCCTGGCCCGTCCACCGCATCTCGGACCTGGACGTCCGGGTGGCACCGGGCCGCTGACCCCCCGAGTGCGTTTCCCGCGCGCCCGGCTCAGGTGTGGTCGAGCAGCGCCACAGCCGGCCGGACGGACCGAACGCCGGGGTCTGACACCCGGCCGGCCCGACTGCTCCACGCCGACCCGAACGGCCCGGCGCCTGCCCGGCGGAGTTTTCGGTTCCATGGACAAGACCTGTCACGGGCTTTACTGCACATCACTTGCAGCTGCTGGAGGATGGCACAAGGCTGTTCAGCGCAGCCGTCCGTACGACAGAAAGACCTTCCCCCCGATGACGGCCGCCCCCGAGTCCACTCCGCGCCTCCCCGCCCCGGCCCCCGCCCAGCGCACGGCCTGGCACCGCGTCCGCATCTCCATGACGCGGCGGGAGTGGACCAGGGTCGGGGGGATGGCGGCCTTCATCCTGGCGCTGCACGTGATCGGCTGGTTCACCCTCGTCGCGATCGTGGCCCCGGAGCACCACGCCATCGGCGCCCAGACCTTCGGCATCGGCATCGGCGTCACCGCGTACACGCTCGGCATGCGGCACGCCTTCGACGCCGACCACATCGCCGCCATCGACAACACCACCCGCAAGCTGATGGGGGAGGGGCAGCGGCCGCTGTCCGTGGGCTTCTGGTTCTCCCTCGGCCACTCCAGCGTCGTCTTCGCCCTGGCGTTCCTGCTCACCCTCGGCGTGAAGACCCTGGCCGGGCCGGTCCGTGACGACGGCTCCGCCCTGCACGACGTCACCGGCCTGATCGGCACGACCGTCTCCGGGACGTTCCTCTACCTCATCGCGGCCGTCAACCTCGTCGTCCTGGCCGGCATCTGGAAGGTGTTCCGCGCCATGCGCTCGGGCCGCTACGACGAGGCCGCCCTGGAGGAACAGCTGAACAACCGCGGGTTCATGAACCGCCTGCTGGGCCGCGTCATGAAGTCGGTCTCCAAGCCCTGGCACATGTACCCGCTGGGCCTGCTGTTCGGCCTCGGCTTCGACACCGCCACCGAGATCGCCCTGCTCGTGATGGCGGGCTCCGGCGCCGCCTCCGGACTGCCCTGGTACGCGATCCTGTGCCTGCCCGTCCTGTTCGCCGCGGGCATGTGCCTCCTCGACACCATCGACGGCTCGTTCATGAACTTCGCCTACGGCTGGGCCTTCTCCAAGCCGGTCCGCAAGGTCTACTACAACCTGACCATCACCGGCCTGTCCGTCGCCGTGGCCCTCCTCATCGGCACGGTCGAACTCCTCGGCCTCCTCGCCGAACGTCTCGGCCTGCACGGCCCCTTCTGGGACCGGCTCTCCGGCCTCGACCTCAACGTCCTCGGCTACGTCGTCGTCGCCCTGTTCCTCGCCACCTGGGTGGTGGCGCTGGTGGTGTGGAGAGTCGGACGCATCGAGGAGAAGTGGTCGGGGGACCTGGCCGGGCCGGAAGGTCCCTAGCGGACGCTCACGTCCCCAGCCGCAGCTCCTTGCGCCACTTGCTGATCTGCTTCTCCGCATCCCCCGTGTAGGACCACGGCGTGCGCGTCGCGCGGGGGCCCAGCATGCCCAGCAGGACGCCTGCGATGTCCGTGGCGCCGGCGGCGCACGCCGCGTGTGCCAAGTAGTTGAAGTCGCGCAGTTCACCGGGCGCGATACCGCTCTGCGTGCGGGCCATGACCCAGCGCTGCCAGGTGCGCCGCAGGTCGCTCGACGCACCGTCGTGACTCCAGTGCTGGGAGAGGCCCACGGCGGAGTTCCTGCCCTGCGCCGCGTCCAGGGCGAAGCGGTACTCCTCGACCCGGGCGTACTGCACCAGGACCGGCAGCGGACATCCGGGCGGCGCCACTCCGGCCGCGTCCCGGGCGAAGTCGTACATCAGGCCGTGCGTGCCGTGCCAGCGCGCCGAATAGTAGTGGAGCACCTGGAGGTGTCCCTCGACGCTGTAGGGGTCCCGGCCGTGCAACTCGTCCCACCAGCGTGCCAGTTCCTGGCGGCGCACGCCCTTCGGGTACAGGCGTGCCACCGAGATCAGCGACACCCACGGCGTCGGGTCCTCCGGGTGCGCCTGTGCCGCCGTCAGGCAGGCCAGCACCGCCGCGTCCACGCGGTGCTGGTCGATCGGCACGCCCCGCCCCGCCGCGATGGCCACGTTGAAGGTGCGGGCGGTCTCCGTCGCCGCCCGCAGCACCAGCGCGTCGGCGCTGTGGGGGTCGGCCGAGAGCCAGGACTCCACCGTCGAACTGCCCGCGCACACCTGCGCCAGCTGCCGCATCCGGTGCCCCCGGGCCGTCCAGTCGCGGCCGGTGGCGGCCAGGAGGTCCCGCAGCCCCTGCCAGCGGCCGATCACGACGTCCTGGCGGGCGGAGGTGAGGTCGGTGTCCCCGCAGTCGGGGTCGAAGTCGGGGGTGAAACCGCGTCTGAGACCGCGTGCCATCGAAGGTCCCCTCAGAAGTCGGTGGACAGACCCTCGTGGACACGGGTGTGCGCGTCCTGTTCGTCGGGGACGTAGTCCGTCTCGACCGCGCGCGAGGCGTCCAGCTTCGCGGGCCGGTAGTAGTCGCTGCCCTGCCTCCAGTACCAGAGCATCGGGACGAGCCCGACCGCGAGCCCGCCGATGCCGATCGAGATCGCGGCGCTGCTCAGCTCGCCCAGCGACTCCACGAACACCCAGAACATGAACAGTGCGCCGCACAGCGGCCACAGGCCGCCGAAGAGGAAGTTGGCCGGGGACTTGAGCAGCATCTTCCGGTACGCGACGACCACTGCGAGCCCCGCGAGACCGTAGTAGACGGCGATCTGCAGGCCGATGGCCGAGATGGCGTCGGAGAGGATGTCGCCCACCGAGCCCAGGGCGTTGGAGGCGATGAACATCACCAGCGCCACCGACCCGACCACCACGATCGCCACCCAGGGCGTGTTCCACCGGCGGTGCACCCGGCCCAGCGCCGACGGCATCGTACGGTCCCGGCCCATCGCGAACAGCGAGCGCGTCACCTGGATCAGCGTCGTCTCCAGGGTGGCGATGGTGGACAGCATCACGGCCACGATGAGCAGCTTGCCGCCCCAGCCCGGCCAGACTTCCTCGCCGAGCACCGCCAGCACGTTCGCGTCGTTGTCCTCGATCTGCTTCGAGGTGAGGATCACGTTCACCGCGATGGTGAACACCTCGAACAGCAGGAAGACGACGCCCACGCCGATCAGGCCCGCCAGGCCCGTCGTGCGGCGGCTGTTGCGGGTCTCCTCGCTGAGGTTGCTGGTGACGTCCCAGCCCCAGTAGTAGAACGCGGCGATGAGCGCGCCCGAGGCGAAGCCGGCCATGCCGTCGAAGTGCGAGAAGCCGAGCCAGGACCATTCGAAGGCGCGGGCGTTGCCGGTGTGGAAGAAGGCGAGCACAGCGAACAGCGCCAGGACGGCCAGCTCGACACCGGACATGATCAGCTGGGCGCGGACCGTGAGCCGGGCGCCGCCGAGCACCACGCCCAGCATGACGAGGAACCAGGCCGCGCCGACCACCGTGGACAGCGCGGTGTTGTCCGCGAGACCCTCGTCGAAGAGCGCCAGCGTCATCGAACCGGCGGGCAGCGACCCGGCCACCATGAAGATCGTCGCCGAGATCACCAGCGCCCAGCCGCTGATGAAGCCGAGGAAGGGATGGAGCGTGCGCCCCACCCACGAGTAACTGGCGCCCGCGTTGACGTCGATCCGGCCGAGGTAGCTGAACGCCAGCGCGATGCCCAGCATGGGTATCGCGCAGTACAGCAGGGCGGCCGGACTCGCCAGCCCCACCGCGCCGACCAGCACGGCGGTGGTCGCGGCCAGCGAATACGCCGGGGCGCTGCCCGCGACCGCCATCACCACGGTGTCGAACGTGCTGAGGACATTGGCCTGCAGCCCTCTGCCCCTGCTGTAGCTCATGGATGTGCTGCTTTCACTTGTGCCTGACCGGAGGCGGGCAGGCCGTCCCGGCGGCGTTGGGGGGTGGCATGGAACTCGCCGCCGGACGGAGGAAAGGGTGGCCTCGGTCCCGGGGGCGATGAGAAGGGGTGGCGGATACCGTGCTGCCGCCGCGTCGGCAGCCGGTCACACCGTGTGTGCGAGTGATGATAGCCGCACTGATTGAGCTTTCAAGATTAACCGGTGGGTAATGTCCGGGCCTGCCCAGGGTTTTAACTCCTGTTGGCCCGCGCGACGTTCGGGCACCCTCCCGGCCGCGGGGCGCGTCCGCCGAGGTTAGAGCCCGCGTAACGGGAAACGCGGAACGAACAGGCGAGACGAACGAGCCGAGCAGCACACAGGAAGGCAGGAGCGATGGGCACGGAACCGATGCGCCCCGAACCGATGGCGGACGACGCGTACCAGCCCACCGGTACCAACGAGGAGCAGGAGGACGCCGCGCCGCTGGACCTGCAGGACGCCGTCGACGAACGGACGTACGACGACATGCTCGACGAGGGCTACTCCCCGCCGGAGAAGCCCTTGGGCGTCACCAAGCGCGGCACCACCGCGGCCGAACAGCACGAGGGCGAGAGCCTCGACGAGCGGCTGGCCCAGGAAGTCCCCGACGTGTCGGCCGAACCGGCCGGGGACGGCGTGGGGGACAGCCCCGACAGCGACGGCGAACCGGTGGACCCCGAGGCGGGCACCGCCCGCGCCGGCCGCCTGGTCGCCCCCGACGAGGGCGCCCACCCCGACACCACGAAGGAGACCGTCGCCTCCGACGTCGGCATCGACGGCGGGGCGGCCGGCGCGGAGGAGGCAGCCGTGCACGTGGTGGAGGACGACAGCGTGCTGCCGGAGGACGACAGCGTGCTGCCGGAGGACGACGGCGGCGTGTGACCCGTCCACCGGCGTGCGGTCGCGCCGGACACGCAGAGGGCCATCGGACCCGTGCGCATGGGCGCCCGGTCCGGTGGCCCTCTGCGTGCCGAGGGGCCGGCAGGCCCTAGGGCAGCAGCTTCTCCAGGGCGGCGGGGCCCTCCGCTGCCAGCTTGCGCTTGGCCCACTCGATGGTGTGCGGGTTGAGGTCCTTGCCCGAGGCGAGGACGAGGTCCTCCGGCGACACGTCGGTGCCGGTGCGGGCGTGGAGCAGGCGGTCCGGGGTGGCGCGGTCCTCGGGCGGCCGGGATGCGGCAGGCTCTGACGTCGACATGTTCTCTGCTCCTAGGGTCCGGATCGCTGGGGCGGCCCCGGTGCTGAAAAACCGGTCCGATATCACCATTCCCCGCGGGAGCGCGGCGTGCATCCGGAGAGCGCGGTCCGGGCCCGGGCCCCCCGTTCGGACGACCATGGATGTCGCCGGTTCCTCCTCCGGGTGACGGTGGGGTCACGTGTCCCTGCGACTGACAGGAGCTTTTCCATGCGTACGCGTGTGACTGCCGCAGCCGGTCTGGCCTGTGCCGCCCTGTTCGCCTTCGCCGGTACGGCGAGCGCGAACGACGGCCCCGTCGGCATAGCCGTCGGCAGCCCCGGCGTTCTGTCCGGCAACGTCGTCCAGAACTCGATCGACATCAACGCCAACGTCTGCGGCAACAACGTGATCGGGCTGCTCAGCTCCGCGAGCGGTAACAAGTGCACGATCAAGGACTGACCCACCGGTCGTGACGGCCCCTCCGGCGGCGGCCCGTGATGCACCGCGGGCCACCGCCGGTCGCCGACTCAGGCTCCGCCCGTTCCGTCGGCCGCGTCCCGCGGACGCGGCGCGAGCACCAGCATCGTGACGTCGTCCTGCACGTCCGGGCAGTGCCGGACGAGGTCGGTCCAGACCCGCTCGGCCAGCGCTACCGGATCCTCGGCGGCCAGGCCCGGGAGCCGTTCGGTCAGGGGGTAGAAGTCTCCGTGCGTGTCCCTGGCCTCGGTCACCCCGTCGGAGGCGAGGAAGAGCCGGTCGCCGGCCCTCAGCGGCACCGAGACGACCCGGGGCGGGGCCGCCTCGGCGAGGCCGAGACCCAGCGGCGTGCACGGCTCGACGTCCAGCTCCACGGCCCGGCCGTCCCGCAGCAGCAGCGGTCCGGCCTGCCCGCACGCCACGACCCGCACCACCCGGGCGTCGGCGGAGAAGTCCAGCAGCACCGCCGTCGCGAACAGCTCGGCGTGCGGGTCGCCCGCGGAGTCCACCGCCAGCCTCCGGTCGAGCCGGGCCGCCACCGCCTCCGGGTCCGGCTGGTCCAGCACCGCCTCCCGGAACGCGCCGAGCAGCGACGCGACCGTGGCCACGGCCGACAGCCCGTGCCCCTGCACATCGCCCATGACCGCCCGTACACCGTAGGGCCCCGCCCGTACGTCGAAGAAGTCGCCGCCGACCAGGGTCCCGCGCTGCGCGGCCCGGTACAGTCCCGCGCACCGCACCGGTCCCACCCGATCCGGCAGGAGCGGCACCACGGCCCGCTGCGCGACCTCGGCGACGGCCCGCTCGGTGACCAGCTGCGCATCGCGGCGGGAGCGGACGTACGACAGCAGCACGCTCAGCACCGAGACGAAGCACACGGTCAGCAGGTCGGTACTGCCGGGATCGTTGAGATGGAAGACGGGCACGGTCAGCACGACCACCACCAGTGCGCCGAGCACCGCCGTCGCCACGGGACCGTGTGCCAGCACGGCCAGCGGCGGGATGGCACCCAGCAGGAAGCCGATGTCGAGCGGCTCCGGGGCGATCAGCTCCGCCAGGCAGACGCCCACCAGCAGAGCGGAGGGCAGCACTCGGGCCCAGGCGGGCGGGGGCGCGCCGCGCAGCCAGCCGCGCCGGTCCGAGTCCCGGCGCGCCGGGAGGCCGCGCACACTGCTCACACCACCACGCTGCTACGGCCGACGGGCCGCCGCACCCGGGCCCGCACCGCACACCACAGGGCACAAGGCTGCTGCGCTCAGCCGGCCGCCGCACCGCACCCCACAACGCCGCTACGGCCCACCCGGTCGCCTTACCCGTTCCCGCATCGTCGAGGGCGGCGAGCGCGTCACCCCACAGCCGGTCGGGTTGTCGCCGAGCTCCTCGCAACGGCCCTTGAGCCACGCCGGAAATCGGTGGACCGCCCGTCCGGAGATCCCGTAGCGTGACGCGCCACGCCCCGGCACCTGTGGAAGGAGGGCAGAAACGTGCAGATCACACCGTTCCCGCGCTCCCTCCCCGTTGTCCCGGCGTGCTTCGACTGACCGACCGGGAGCGCTCCGAGCAGTATGCGTCCCGGAGGACACCTCATGACCGACGTGGTCATCCGCGCGCTCGACACGAGCGCCGCCGAACTCTTCGACACCCTGCCCGATCCGCTGGGCGCCCGTGAGGGCCACCGGCTGACCCGGCACCGACCCGACTGGAAGCGCGTGGCCCTGCGCGACGGCCGTGTGGTCGCCCGCGGCGCCTGGTGGGGCGGCCCCGACGACAGCGAGCCCCTCAACATCAACTGGTTCGACGTGGCCGAGGGCGAGGAGGAGGCGGGCGCCGCACTCCTGCGTTCCGCCCCCTGGCAGGTCGAACTGGAACTGAACCTGCCCGCCGGCTGGCGCGACGACCCGGCCCTGCGCGCCGCCGCCGAGACCCGCTTCACCGCAGCCCGGAAAGCGGGCTACGACCTCCTGGTCGAACGCCTCCTGTACCGCTGGACCCCCGACCGCGGCCTGCCCGAGCGGCCCGGGCGCCTTCAGTTCCGCGCCGAACCCGACGACGCCGTGTTCTTCGACGCCCTGCGCCGCATCCACTCCGTCACCCTGGACGCGCACGCGCTCAAGGCCGTCGAGCAGGGCGGGCTCGACCGGGCGGCCCAGGAGGAACTCGACTTCTTCCGCTGGTGCCCGTCACCGCGCGAGTGGTGGCAGACGGCGTACACGCCGCAGGGCGACCCGGCCGGCATCCACATCCCGGCCCACAACCCGGCGGGTCCCTGCATCGGCTTCATCGGCGTCCTTCCGGAGCACCGCGGCCACGGCTACGCCTACGACCTGCTGGCCGAATGCACGCACTTCCTCGTCGAGCAAGGGGCCGGGTTCGTCGCCGCCGCCACGGACCGGGGCAACTTCCCCATGGCGGCGAACTTCACCAAGGCCGGCTTCCCGGTGGTGAAGGAGCGGCTCAACTTCGAACCGGCGTAAGGAGCGGGGCCGCCCGCGCACTCAGGGGGTCAGCAACTCCTCGGCCGCCGTGAGGATCTCCGTCACCCTCAGGCCGAACGCCGCGTCGCAGGCGTGCGGCCGGCCGGTCCGGGCGGCATCGAGCAGCGCGTCCGCGGCCCGCATCAGCGCGGGCACCGCTCCGCCGGAGCCGTCCGGCAGCGCCGCGACCCCGGCCTCCCCGCGCAGCTCCACGGCGGCACCGGCCGCGGCATGCGGCGCCGTCAGGCTCAGGGTGAGGGTGCTCGACGCGCCACCGGCGTGGTCGAGGACGACGTGCGCCGTGTCGCCGGGGCCGTACGCCGCAGCGGTCACGCGCCGCACGTCACCGAGGACCGGCAGCAGGACGGACAGGGCGTGCGGGCCGACGTCCCACAGGGCGCCCTTCTCCCGCCGCCACGGCGTCGCGAAGGGGCTCTCGCTGGTGAACACCGCCCCGAGCCACTCGGCCCGGGCCGTGAACCAGCCCGGTACCGCCGCCTGTTCGGCGATCCACGCCGCCGGCTCGGGCTGGAAGCGGGTCGTGAAGAACACGACCGAGGCCACGCCGGCCTCCCGGGCCGCCTCGACGACGGCCCGTCCCTGCGCCACCGTCGGCGCGAGCGGCTTGTCGAGCAACAGATGGCACCCGGCCCGCGCCGCCCGCGCGGCGAGTGCGGCCTGCACCTGCGGCGGCAGCGCCACGGCCACGGCGTCCACCTCGGCGAACAGCGCGTCGACGTCGTCGTAGGCGCGGACGCCGTGCCGCTCGGCCAGTTCCTTCGCGGCCTCGGGGCGACGCCCCCACACACCCGTGAAGTCCAGCTCCTCGTGCCCGCTCAACGCGGGGGCGTGGGCCATCCGTGCCCAGGGTCCGGTGCCGAGCAGTCCTATGCGCATGCCGTCGCCTCTCCACGCTGCCAGGACGAAGAGCGTGCCACACGGGAACGGCCGGTGGGCAACAGGGCGGGGAACAAGGCCGGCCAACACAAAAGGCAAGGAGTGCTCTCCTCGCCTGTCTCAAGTTATAGCCCACGGGGGGCCTTGCGGCAAGGCCCCCCGTCTGCCGCAAACTGTCCGGCCTAGGCCCAGGACCTGCGGAAACGGGAGCATGACGTGACCCCTGCGACAACGAGTGCGTTCGATCTTCCCGGCCGCCTCGCGCACCAGGCCGCCCCGGCGTCGATCGCCGGGGACGAGCGGCACTTCGCCGCCGTGGCCGACTGCCTGGAGCAGTCGATCGCGGAACTGTCCGACCGTCTGGAGGCCGAGCGCAGGGCCCCCGGCGGCAAGGGCAGGCAGGCCATGGACCGGGACGCCGAGATCCACCGGCTGACCACGCGCCTGCGCGCCCTGCGCCGCTTCGGACTGGACCTGTGCCTCGGGCGCATGGTCGGCGCGGACGGCTCCGAGCCCGTGTACGTGGGACGGCTCGGCCTCACGGACCGCGAGGGGCGCCGACTGCTGGTCGACTGGCGCTCCCCGGCCGCGGAGCCGTTCTTCGGGGCCACCCACGGCAACCCGATGGGCCTGACCAGCCGCCGCCGCTACCGCTGGACCGACGGCAGGATCAGCGACTACTGGGACGAGGTGTTCACCGCCGACGGGTTCGCCGGGCACGCCGCGCTCGACGACCAGTCCGCCTTCATCGCGAGCCTCGGCACCAACCGCTCGCCCCGCATGCGGGACGTGCTCGGCACCATCCAGGCCGACCAGGACGCCATCATCCGCGCCGGTTCCCGCGGCGCCCTCGTCGTCGACGGCGGCCCGGGCACCGGCAAGACCGTCGTCGCCCTGCACCGCTCCGCCTACCTCCTCTACTCCGACCCGCGCCTCGGGCAGCACCGCCGGGGCGGCGTGCTGTTCGTCGGCCCGCACCGGCCGTACCTGTCCTACGTGTCCGACGTCCTGCCCAGCCTCGGTGAGGAGGGCGTGCAGACCTGCATCCTGGCGGACCTCGTCGACGAGGGGGCCACCGCGGCGGCCGAGACCGACCCGGAGGTGGCCCGTCTGAAGTCGTCCGCGGACATGGTGCGGGCGATCGAGAAGGCCGTGCGGTTCTACGAGGAGCCCCCCACCGAGGCGATGACGGTCACGACCCACTGGTCCGACATCCGCCTGGCAGCCCACGACTGGGCGGCGGCCTTCGACGCGGCCGAACCCGGCACACCGCACAACGAGGCACGCGACCAGGTCTGGGAGGAACTGCTGACGATCCTCGTGGACAAGCACGAGGGCGACGCCCCCGAAGACCTGCTCCGCAAGGCGCTGTCGCGGGACCGGGACCTCCTCACGGTCTTCAACCGCGCCTGGCCGCTGCTGGAGGCGACCGACCTCGTCGGGGACCTCTGGTCCGTGCCGGCCTACCTGCGCATGTGCGCGCCCTGGCTCGACCGCGACGAGGTGCGCACCCTGCAACGCGCGCAGCCGCACGCCTGGACCGTGTCCGACCTGCCGCTGCTGGACGCGGCACGCCATCGGCTCGGCGACCCGGACGCCGCACGGCGCAGGCGCGTGCAGGAGGCCGCCATCGCCGCCCAGCGGGAGGGCATGGCCGACGTCATCGACAACCTGCTGGAGGCCCACAGCTACGACGACGGCGAAGGCGTGCTGGTCATGCTGCACGGGCAGGACATGCGCAACTCCCTGGTCGACGGCAGTGCCCTGCCCACCGCCGACCCGGACCGGCTCGCCGGGCCGTTCGTGCACATCGTGGTGGACGAGGCGCAGGAACTCACCGACGCGCAATGGCAGATGCTGCTGCAGCGCTGCCCGTCCAGGAGCTTCACCATCGTCGGCGATCGCGCACAGGCCCGGCACGGGTTCACGGAGTCGTGGCGGGAACGCCTGGAGCGGGTCGGGCTGGACCGGGTCGAGATGGCCTCCCTGAGCATCAACTACCGGACTCCACAGGAGATCATGGCGGAGGCCGAGCCGGTCATCCGGGCCGTGCTGCCGGACGCCAACGTGCCGACCTCGATCCGCAGCGGGGGCGTCCCCGTCCGCCACGGGTCCGCCGCGGAGCTGACGTCGATCCTCGACACGTGGCTGGCCGCACACGCCGACGGCATCGCCTGTGTGATCGGCGATCCGGCGTTCCGGCCGGTCTCCGCCCGCGTCCGGTCGCTGACGCCGGAGCTGTCGAAAGGACTGGAGTTCGACCTGGTGGTGCTGGTCGACCCGGCGAGCTTCGGCGACGGCGTCGAGGGCGCCGTCGACCACTACGTGGCGATGACCAGGGCCACGCAGGAGCTGGTGATCCTCACCAGCTCCTGACCCACCCGCCCGGCCTGGGCGCCCTCCTCCCGGAAGACGGTCAGGAAAAGCGCGCCCGGAGCTCGGTCTCGAGGGCTTCGAGCGTGCGGCCCCTGGTCTCGGGAACGTACCGCTTGACGAACAGGAGGGACAGCACGCCCACCACCGCGAACAGGAAGAACGTGAAGGAGATCCCGATCCCCGAGACCAGGGACGGGAAGACCAGCCCGATCGCGAAGTTGGTCAGCCACAGCACCACGGCCGCAGCCCCCATCCCGAAGCCGCGCATCCGCATCGGGAAGATCTCCGACAGCATCAGCCAGGTCACCGGCGAGATCGCGCCCTGCTGGAAGGCGAGGAACGTGACCGTCATCGCGAGCACCGCGAACGCCCGCATCTCACCGGAGGGTAGCACCAGCGAGAACACACCGATCAGCAACAACGCAGTGGTCGTTCCCGCCTGACCGGTCATCAGCATCGGGCGACGCGGGACGCGGCCCAGCAGCCGGATGCCGACGAAGGTGGCCAGCACCGAGATCACACCGTTGGCGATGTTCGCCGTCAGCGCGCTGTCGGCGGTGAAACCGGCGTCGGTGAGAATCTGTGTGCCGTAGTACATGATCGTGTTCACGCCGGTGATCTGCTGCACGACGGCGATGCCGAAACCGACGAACAACAGCTTGCGCACCCAAGGCGTGCTCCTGACGTCCTGCCAGCCCCCGAGCCTGTCCCGCTCGTCCGTGACGGCGAGCGCGGAGACCTCCTTCAACTCGGCCTCGGCCCTGGCCCGCGACCGCACCTGCCGCAGGACACGGAGGGCCTCGCCGAAGCGGCTCTCGGAAGCCAGCCAGCGCGGGCTCTCCGGCATCACCAGCATGCCGAACCACAGCACCACGGCCGGCAGTGTGGCGACGACCAGCATCCAGCGCCACACGCCGCCGGACTCGCCGCCGATCCGGGCGATGATCGCGTTGCACGTGAACGCCAGCAGCTGACCGGTGACGATCATCAGCTCGTTGCGGGTGACGAGGGCGCCGCGCCGCTCGGCGGGCGACACCTCGGCGAGATACACCGGCACGGTCACCGAGGCACCGCCGACCGCGAGACCCAGCACGAACCGGGCCACCACCATCACCGCGGTCGTCGGGGCGAGCGTGCAGCCGAGAGCACCGAGGAAGAACAGCAACGCCAGCAGCAGGATGGTGCGCCGCCTACCGCGTGCGTCCGACATCCGGCCGCCGGTCACCGCGCCCAGCGCGGCACCCAGCAGCAGCGAACCGGTGACCATGCCCTCGGTGACCGGGGTCAGGCCGAGGTCCTCGGTCATGTAGGGCAGGGCACCGTTGATGACGCCCGTGTCGTAGCCGAAGAGCAGTCCGCCGAACGTGGCGATGACCGTGATGATCCGCAGCCGCCGCGAGACGGCCGGCGGCGTCTCGTGCGCGACGCCGCCGGCGGGGGTGGGGGTCGGTGCCGTCTCGACCCTGACGTCCATGGCCGCTCCTTGCCTGTCGAAGTCCGGCCGCCGGGGCCGGCCGCAGCCGGCCCGGTGCGCACGGGCGCCGCCGCGCTGGGCAGCGGCACCCCGGCGGGTGCGACTCGCCTACCCCGTGCCGCGCGGTATCACCGGACGCGATCAGACAAGCGGCGACGCACGATGTGCTGCGTCGCCGCCACAGTGGTCCGTGTCCCCCGTGCTGGTCGTAGAAGCCGGCGCCGGCCCGGACGTGGGTGACCCCACGGGCCGCTCAGTTCTCCGTGCTGATGTTGACCATCCACGGGACGCCGAAGCGGTCCGTGCACATGCCGAACACGTCGCCCCACATCTGCCTCTCCAGCGGCACCGACACCGAGCCGCCCTCGGACAGCTTCTCCCAGTAGCCGCGCAAGTCGGCTTCGTCGTCGCCGCTCAGGCTCACGGAGATGGGGCTGCCCTGCTCGGACTGCATGCCCGGTGGGTTGTCGGCACCCATCAGGGTGAAGCCGCTGGTCGTCTCCAGCATGCCGTGCATGATCTTGTCGGCGTTCGGGGCGTCCGCCTGCCCGAACTCTCCGTAGCTGTTGAGGTCGAGGGTGCCGCCGAAGACCTCCTTGTAGAACTCCATCGCCTGCCGGGCGTCGCCGTTGAAGGTGAGGTACGGGTTGAGACGCGAGGCCATAAAAACCTCCCAGAAAGGGCAAAGGGCCGTTTTCGCGCAGCGTATCGCCAGGCACCGGCAACGGCTCGTCGAGCCTGCCGCGTCCCGGACGCAGGCCGAGGTACCGCCGAGGCCGGCTCCGGCGCCAACTGCCCTTCCAGCATCGCCTCTTGGTCAGGAAGGGAGGCGGCGGGCTCATGTCGTCGACACGGCTCACCTGTACGGCGGCGGAGCCAATGAGGAGCTGCTGGCCGAGGCCCTGCACCCCTACCCGCACGGCCTGCTGATCACTACAGAGGTGGGTGTTGCCCGCACCGGACCCGGTGGAAGCTCGACGGGCGGCCGGAGATCCTTCGCGACCAGGTCCGACAGGCCCTGCGGCGGCTGCGGACCGAGCGGATCGAACTGCTCCAGCTGCACCGCATCGACCCCCACACGCCGCTCGCCGACCAGCTCGGCACCCTGCGCGAGCTGCAGAGCGAGGCCTGGTCGGCCGGATCGGGCTGTCGGAGGTCACCGTCGACGAACTGGAGCGGGCCCGGGAGCTGGTCGACGTCGTGAGCGTGCAGAACCGCTACAGCCTGCTCGACAGGGAGCACGAGGCGGTGCTGGACGCGTGCACCGCCGCCGGGATCGCCTTCCTGCCGTGGCGACCGGTGGCCTGGGGGAACACAGGGGCCGAGGCCGGGATCGCCGCCGTCGCGGCCGAGCTCGGCGCCACGCCCACGCAGGTCGCGCTCGCCTGGCTCCTCGACCGTGCACCTGTCGTCCTGCCCATCCCGGGCACACCGGATCGAGCACCTGGAGGAGGATGTCGGCGCGGCCCACCCGAAGCTGACACCCGCCCAGCGCGACCGCCTCGACGGGTTGGCCGAGACCGGGCCGGACCAGGGTGCGGGGCAGACGTGAGCGGGCTCACGCCTCGTCGGACGACCCGCTGTTCCAGTCGTACGGGCCGCCGCCCTGCCACTCGATCAGCTCGGTGTCGTCGACGGCCGTGTCGGTGGTGGGCAGGCCCTCGCGGTGCAGCAGGTCCAGTACGTCGAAGAGGCTGTAGGCGACGCCCATGCGCTCGCCGTGGATGGTCACCAGCCGTCCGCCGTCCGTCGCGGGCGGCTGCACGACCACAGGGGGTTGACCGTCCATAGCCCCACCATGCTCCCGAAACGGCCGGACCGCAGCTCGGTGGCGTCCAGAAGCGGTACCTGTCCCTTCCCGCCCCGGCGCGCTGTGCGCCGGTGACAAGCCGCCGTCCGGAAGCTGAGTTCTCATCAGCACTCCCTGAGAGCGGTCGTGCCACCGCCCTAGCGTCCGTGGCATGAACATGAACCGTACGCACAGAGGGAAGTGGCGCGGTGCCGTGCTCGCGGCACTGCTGACCGCCGGGACACTCACGGCCGCCGCCCCGGGCGCAGGCGCCGAGGGCACGCGCACCGAGACACCCGTGACGTCGACCTCGCCGGTGACCGGGGTGATGGAGTCGATGGTGCGGGTGAAGGTGCCGTTGCCGGAGTCGGCCGGGCCCCGTCCGGCGGCCTGCGACCGGCTGTCGTACCTGCGCTACCGTTCCGCCGACGGTCCGGCCGCGTCGGCCGAAGCGGACCGGATCCTCATCGCCCAGCCGGGCATCCTCGAAGGGGCGGGAGCGTTCGACAGCGTCGCCCGCAACACCGTCGTGCGGGCCGCCGAGCAGGGCCGGCACATCGAGTTCTGGGCGCTGGACCGGCGCTCCAACTGCCTGGAGGACCGCACCGGCATCGCCTCCGGCGACCAGCACACCGCCGTCGACTACTACTACCGCGGCAAGCAGGTCGACGGCCGGACCTTCGGCGGCTACACCGGCAACGCACAACTGGGCTGGATGGGGAAGCTCGGGATCGAGCAGACCGTACGCGACCAGTACGACCTGCTCACCGCCGAGTTGCCCTCGCAGGCCCTGCGCAAGCGGAAGGTACTGTGCGGCGGGCACTCGCTGGGCGGTGTCATCACCGGGTACTTCGCCGCCGCCGACTTCGACGGCAACCGCGCCACCACGGCGGACGCCGGGTACAACCAGTGCGCCGGCTACTTCGCCCTCGACACGACCGTCTCGACCACGCTGGGCGACCTCAGCGGCAGCATCCCCGACGACACCAACCTGCCCGACATCGGCCTCGGCTACGGCGTCGTGCAGGCCGGGCTGGACAGCGGGGTGCTGCCGCGCACCCTGTCGGCGCCGGTGCTGCTCAACCCCGAGACCATGACCCTCCTCGGCATCGCGGGTCTGGGCGCACTGAAGGACCTGGACGGAGAGGCGGACCTGCTGAGCTATCTGCCCCGCAACCTCAACATCGAGGCCACCAACCGCTTCCTGTTCGCCAAGGACACCGCCGCCTTCCTCGGCGGCTCGCCGGCGGTGAGGGACTTCCGGCTCACCAACGGCGCGGTGCTCGGCGCGCTGCTGGACGACAACTCCGTCCCGCTGGCGTTCCTGCAGACCAGTGTCGGCTTCTTCGACGGCGGACCGATCGCCGACAAGAGCTTCCCCGCCGCCAACGGGGACACCGCCCGGCCGGGGCTGTACGGCACCGCGTACAAGGCCATCCCGGACCGGCCGCACGGACCGCTCTACACGTGGCGCAACTACGACCGGGTCGGTGACGCGGACGACCCCGGTTACCGGTCGGCCGACGGCACCCTGTTCACCGGCGCCGGGGAGGAGGTCACCGACGTGCGGCAACTGGCACGCAGCCTGGCCGAGCAGCCTCTGGACTTCACCGAGCAGTACTTCCCGACCAAGCTGGTCACGGACATCGAGCTGGCCACCTCACCCCAGGTGAAGAAGCTCGTCGTCCACCCCGAGGGGCTCAAGGCCAACCCGGTCCTCACCGTGCTCGCCGGTGAGGGACTGCTGGCCGGGCGGGTCCCGGCCGATCTGCACCCCGTGGTCGCGGACGGCTACCAGCACCTCGACGTCCTGACCGCCGCGCCCGTGCAGAACGACGGACGGCCCGAGCCCGTCTCCACCAGCCTCGCCGACTTCGCCCGGACCCCGCGCTAGCCCCGTCCGGTACGCACGCGGGGCCCGGGAGGATGTCCTCCCGGGCCCCGCGTCCTGTCAGGGGGGCTCAGAGCCTGCCCGCGGCGAACGTGGCCGCCTCCTCGGCGTCGTCCCGGTAGCCCAGGTGCGCCCCGACGTCGCCACCGCCGTTCTCGCAGACGGGGTCGCCCTTGGCGCAGAGGTCGAGCGTGCGGCCCTGGTAGGTGCCGGTGACACTCTTGCCGAGCGCCCGGATCGGGTTGCCGAACAGCAGCACCGCGGCGACCTTGGGCTCGACCGCGGCGGGCAGGGTGGCCACGATGGGGCTGCCGACCACCGCGCCGGCGCTGCTGATGCCGATCGAGTTGTCGACGACGTTCGCACCCTGCGAATAGCCGACGAGGACGAACTTCTGATTGGGGCAGGCGGCAGCCTGGCTCTTCACGTGGTTCACCAGATCCAGATTGCCCTGTGCCGCGGACGTGGGGGACAGATCGGCGGGGTAGTTCACCTTGTAGCTGGAAATGCTCTTGCCCGCCGCTTTCTTCTGCAGGGCGGAATACACCGGGTCGCCGACGATGAAGCCGAGCGTGCCCGGCTCGAAGGTGCCTCGGGCCGCGACGACCTCGACGTCCGAGCAGGCCGCGGCCATGGCAGGGGGAGCCGAGAGGGTGGCGAGACCCGCCCCGCCGGCCAGTGAGAGCGCCGCGAGACACATACGGATACGCATGGGGATCCTCCGCGTGGAAAGGCGCGGGAAGCGCCTGCGAAAAAGGACGCCCCGAACGTATGGGCTTTCTCCCGCCCGCTGTTATGGACGGGATTACGGAAACCCCGCCGGTTTTTGTCGCCGATTGAGCAAGCTCTTGAATGCGGAGGTCAGCTCTGCGGTGCGTGCAGGGATTTTGCGCGCAACGCGAGAATGAGGTCGAGGCGGGTCTCCGGGTCGTGCAGAACGTCGCCGAACAGCTTCTCCAGCTGGCGCAGGCGGTAGCGGACCGTCTGCGGGTGGATGTGCAGCCGCACGGCGACGTCCGGCACGTTGCTGCCGCTGAGCAGCCAGGCCAGCAGTGTCTCGGCGAGCCGGTCGCGCTGCCCCGCCGAGACCGTGTCGAGGGGTGCCAGGGCCCGGGCCCGCAGCCGCTCCAGCAGCGGCTCGTCGCCGTACAGCAGCAGCGTCGACAGATGCTCCTCGCAGCGCACCACGCCCTGGCGGGGCAGCACCCCACGACCCATCAGCCCGAGCGCCCGGGTGGCCAGGCGCAGCGACTGCGCGGCCTCGGTGACCGCGACCGTCGGGCCGATCGCGGCGGGCCGGCCGCGCAGCGCGAGGGTGAACGCCCGGCCGCCGATGCCACCGGAACCGTCCGGGTCGGGCACCAGCATGCGCGGCGGACGGCACCCCATGTCCACCAGCGCGCCCGCCGCCGCCAGCGGCCGGTCCTCCTCCCGCCGGTCCGGCGCCGCCGCGAGCGCCACGACGGCGACCGTCCGTGGCACGGGCCAGCGCGCGCCGTGCGCCAGGTCCTGCACCGCCTCCGGCGCGACCGGCCCGTCCTCCAGGAGCAGGTCCAGCAGGCGCTTGCGACGTCGCTCCAGCTCGTCGGAGCTGCGCAGCTGGGCCTCGGCGTACCCGGAAGCGGCCGCCTGGGCGACCTCGTGCACGGTCCGGAACGCCAGCTCCCCGAGCACGGCCATCACCGTGGAATCCAGCCCGAGTTCCTCCGCCGTCCGGCCCATCCGCCGCCAGGCGCGCATCCCGCCGACCCGCAGTGCCGACTGCAGCGCGTCCAGGCTGCGGCCTTCCAGGGCCTCACCCCGCCCGAGTTCGTAGTACGTCGCCGCGATCGCGCCCCCGTCGTCGCGCGGGTCGGCGATGTGGTCGACGAACAGGGTCAGCGCCTGCACCACCCCGGACCGCAGGTTCTGGCGGTACGCGCCGTCGGTGGACCGCGCGTACTCGGGGACCTGGCGGCGGACCTCCTCCTCCACCTCGTCGGCGACGGCCGCCAGATCGGCTCGCAGCACCTTCGCCAGCTCAGGGGGGAACTGCGGCGCGGTGGGACGGTCCGGCACCTCGTGCGGGGTGGGCACAGCCATCACGGGCACTCCTTTCGACCGGAAGCGGCTCACCCGCGGGCCGTCGCCCGTGGGACGAGTGGGGAGTCCTGTGTGGGACGGACGACCCCTCCGTTCCGTTCCGTGCCCCGACGGCACCCCCGTCACTCTGGCACACCCAGCGCACGGGCGAGGATCGGCCACGAGGCTGTGAACTCCGGCTTCCAGTGCGCCCAGTCGTGCCCGCCGCCCCCGTAGAAGTGCGTGGTGACCGGGACCCCCATGAGGGCCAGGGTGCGGGCGAAGCCCTGGGCCGAGGGCCACAGGGCGCTCTCCAGGATCCCGGGCAGCGGATCACCGCCGTTGCCGACTCCGCTGCCCTGCGACACGTACAGGGCCGTGCCGCGCAGCCCGGTGGCGCGGGCGCGCGGGTTGAAGTCCCGCCAGGTCAGGAGGTTGACCACCGGATTTCCCCAGAGGGACGCGGCCGGCAGGTTCTCGCGGGCCACGATCGCGTCCATGATGGCGGGAACACCGGGAGCCGTGGTGTCGAGGATGCCGCTGTAGGAGGCCGCCGCGGCGAACGCCCCCGGGTGGCGGGCCGCGTGGGCCATGGCCCCGTAGCCGCCGGTGGACACCCCGGCGACCGCCCGGGTGCCGGAGGCCCGGTAGTCCCGGGCGAGCAGCGCCGGCACCTCCTTCACCTGGAACGTCTCGTAGTCGGGGCCACCGCGCCAGACGCTCGGGATGCCGGTGGGGCCCGCGTCCGGCATCGCCACGATCAGGTCGCGTCCGGCGGTGAACGCCTCGATGTCCGTCTCACGGGTCCACGAGGTGTAGTCGTCGTGCGCGCCGTGCAGCAGGTACAGCACCGGGTACTTCTTCTCCGGGCGCGTACCGAAGTCCGACGGCAGGATCAGCCGGACCGGCGCGCTGCGGCCGAGCGCCGCGGAGGGCACGGACACGTCCAGCGTGCGCGGCCCGAGCCGGGTGGCCGCCCGGGCCGTGCCGGTCGCGGCCCCCAACAGGACGGCGAGACCGGCGGCGGCAGTCGCTCTCGCTACGGTGCGCCGGGACACTCCGGCGGCGGGCTGCTGCGGCAGGTGGGACATGACGGCTCCTCGGGTTCCATGTCAGGGGGCCGGCTCGGCGAGTGTCCGGCTCAGATGGGCGGCGATCTCGCCGACGTGCGGCGGATCGAGCAGCGACAGATGGTGACCGGCCACCGGCACCACCTGCAGACGCGGGCACACCTCGTCCCAGCCCAGCGCCGGGTCGTCCCGCTCGTACGCGGGGTCGCGCACGGTGTGCGGCGCGCGTTCGGTGGCCCGGTAGAGGACCACCGGCCCGTCATGGGCGGCGGGGGTGTGCGACTCGCCGATGCCCATGTCCAGATAGGAGGCCCGCTGGTGCTCCAGTGCCGCGGGCGGTACGTCGGCGGCCTCCCGCAGGGTCCGCAGCACGGCGTCGATCCGGGCCGCGTCGTCGTCCATCGCCACGAGTTCGTCGTACGGCAACTCCAGCCGCACGCCGTAGGCGTCGGCGACGTGGCGGGCGAAGCCCTCGAAGTGCGCGCGGATCCGGTCGGACCGGGTCGACCCCGGGCGGGGGAGGGGCCGTACCGAGTCGATGAGCACGACCAGCCGCACCTCCCGCCCCGCGGCGGTCAGTTGCCGTGCCGCCTCCTGGGCGACGAAGCCGCCGAACGACCAACCGCCCAGCAGCAACGGGCCGTCGGGGTGGACGGCGTCGATCGCCTCGGCGTAGCGCCGCGCCTTCTCGGTCACGCTCCCGGCTTCCTCGATCCGCTCCAGCCCGTACACCGGCTGGTCGGCGCCCAGGAGTTCGGTGAGCGTGCCGTAGACGCCGACCGGGCCGCCGGCGGCGTGGACGAGGAACAGCGGGGGCCTCGAGCCGGTGGCGCGCAGAGGCCGCACCGGGGTGTCGTCCCGGGGGAGGGCGCGCTCGATCCGGGTGGCGGCGTCCTCGACGGTGACGGCGGCGAAGAGGTCGCGCAGAGGGAGTTCGATGCCGAACTCGCGCTGCACCGCCGTGCGCACCCGGACCGCCATCAGCGAGTCCAGGCCGAGGTCGGCCCACGCGGTGCCCGGCGTGATACGGGCGGGGGAGTGGCCGGTGACGGTGGCGATGTGGTGGGTCAGGCGGGCCAGGACCGAGGAGGGCTCGATCACCGAGGCCGGCGGTTCCTCCGGCAGCGGCTCCACGCGAGCGGCCCGGCCGTCCGTCCACCAGTGCCGTACATGCCGCCACCGGGGCAGCGGCAGGTCGACGACCCGCCCCGGCGGCACCGGCAGGCGCTGTCCCGCCGCGTACAGGGCGCCCAGTTGCCCGGCGAACGCCTCCGACCCGTCGGCGTCCCGGCGCAGCGTGGCCAGGGTGAGGGCGCCGGGCACGGTGTCGGCGACGGCTCCCGTCAGCACGGGGTGGGGGGAGATCTCGACGAAGGCCGTGTGGCCGTCGGCCGCGGCCGACGCGAGCGCCCGGTCCAGCCGCACGGGCCTGCGCAGGTTGGCCGCCCAGTGCGCGGCGTCGAAGAGGCAGTCCCCGCGTGGGTCGTCGAGGACCGTGGAGTGGACCGGGACGTGCGGGCGCCGCCCCCGGATGCCCGACAGCGCCTCCAGCAGCTCCGGCAACAGCCCGTCCACCTGGGGCGAGTGCCCGGCGCCGACGACCCGCATGGCCCTCGCCGCCCGGCCCTGCCCCTCCAGCCGGCGCACGAGCGCGGCCACCGCCGCCTCCTCACCCGTGACGACCTTCTGCCGCGGGGAGGAGTGCACGGCTACGTGCACGTCCGGGAAGTCCCGTGCCAGGGCGTCCAGTTCGGTGTCGTCCAGGTCCACCACGGCCATCGCGCCGCCCTGCAGACGGCTGAGCAGCCGGGCCCGCACGGCGATGACACGCGCCCCGTCCGGCACGTCCAGCGCGCCCGCGCACACGGCCGCCGCCACCTCGCCCATGGAGTGGCCGATGACACCGGCGGGCTCGACGCCATGGGAACGCCAGAGCTCGGCGAGTGCCAGCTGAAGCCCGAACAGCACTGGTTGGGCGACCTCCAGACGGTCGAGCCCGTCACCCGAGGACAGGTGGTCGTACAGGGACAGGCCGCACTCGGGGGCGAGCTGCGGGTCGAGCTTCTCCACGGCGGCGGCGAACGCGGGCTCCTCGGCCAGCAGCCGGCGCCCCATGCCGGGCCACTGACTGCCGTACCCGGAGAAGACCCACACGGGGCCGCGCCCCACGCGGTCGCGGTCCCCGGTCGTGACCCGACTGTCCGGCCTCCCGGACGCCAACGCATCCAGGGCATCGGCCAGTTCGATCCGGTCGCGGGCGGCCACGGCGGCACGCACGGGCCCCCGGCCCGTGCGCCCCGCCAGGGTCCGGGCCACGTCGGCGGGGTGCGCGGGATGCTCTCGCAACCGGCGGGCGAGCCTGCCCGCCGTGTCACCGAGGCGCTCGGTGTCCAGGTCGGAGAGGAGGTGCAGGCGGGCGGCCGGTTCCTCGGCCGGTCGCACCGGCACCAGGCCGGGCGGTCCCTCCTCCAGCACCACATGGGCGTTGGTGCCGCCGAAGCCGAACCCGGAGACCCCTGCTACCGCCGTGCCGCCGTAGCGCGGCCAGGGCTCCGGCTCGGTCACGACCCGCAGCCGGGGGTCTTTGAGGGAACTGCCCCGCTCGCAGTGCAGGGACGGCGGGATGGCGTCGTGGTGCAGGGCCAGCACGGTCTTCACCAGGCCCGCGAGGCCGGCCGCGGACTCCAGGTGGCCGAGGTTGCCCTTGGCGGAACCCAGCAGCAGCGGCTGGTCGGGGTCGCGCCCCGTCCCGAGGACCGCGCCGAGCGCCCCCGCCTCGATCGGATCGCCCAGCGGGGTGCCGGTGCCGTGTGCCTCCACGTAGTCGACGTGCTCCACGGCGAGCCCGGCCTGCGTGTACGCCCGCTCCAGCAACGCCTGCTGGGCGGCGGGGTTGGGCGCCATCAGGCCGTTCGAGCGGCCGTCGGAGTTGACGGCGCTGGCCCGGATGACGGCCAGCACCCGGTCGCCGTCCCGCTCGGCGTCGGACAGCCGTTTCAGGATCACGGCCGCGCAGCCCTCGCCGCGCCCGATGCCGTCGGCCGCCGCGGAGAACGGCTTGCAGCGCCCGTCCGGGGCGAGGGCGCCCGCTCTGCGGAAGGCGACCGTGACCGCGGGCGACAGCAACAGATTGACCCCGGCCGCGATCGCCGTGTCGCTCTCGCCGGTGCGCAGGCTGACGCAGGCGTGGTGGACGGCGACCAGCGAGGAGGAGCAGGCCGTGTCGACGGCCAGGCTCGGTCCCTGGGTGTCCAGCACGTAGGCGAGTCGTCCCGCGGCGACGCCGAGCGCGCCCCCGGCCGGCGCCCAGGGGTCGACGGCGGCCGGGTCGGCGCCCGTCAACTGCCCGTACTCCGGTGCGGAGATGCCGACGAACACGCCGGTGGCCGTGCCTGCCAGGGACCGGGCCGGCACGGCGGCGTGGTCGAGCGCCTCGTGGACGACCTCCAGCAGGATCCGTTGCTGGGGGTCCATCACCGCGGCCTCACGCGGGGTGATGCGGAAGAAGTCCGCGTCGAACCCCGCGATGTCGTCCAGATAGCCGCCGAACGGATGGGCGTCGGCGGGCGGGAACGCGGTGAAGTCGCGCCAGCGGTCCTCCGGGACGCGCCGGATCGCGTCGACACCCTCGCTGAGCAGCCGCCAGTAGTCGTCCGGGCCGTGCACACCGCCGGGCAGGCGACATCCGACCCCGACGACCGCGACCGGCTCGGCCGTGCCGCCCGGCGCCGCGGGACGTTGCACCGGCGCGGCCACGACCGGGACCGACTCGGCCCTGCCGCCCGGTGCCGCCTCGGTTCCCGGGGCGCCCGTCCCGCACAGCCGCGCCACCAGGGACTCCCCGGTGGGCGCCTCCCACAGCAGCGTCGTCGGCAGCTCCCGGCCGGTGGCGCGGGACAGCTCGCCCGCCAGGGCGACGGCGTCCCGCGAGGCCATGCCGAGATCCGCGAGCGGTTGGTCCATCGGGACGTCGTCCGGGGACGTCCCGTTCCAGGCGGCCACCCGCTCGGCGATCAGCCGGCGCAGCGCGGCCGCGTCGACGGTCCTCATTCCGCGGCACCCGCCGCCCGGGCCTGCCCGCCGTAGGCACCCTCCAGATACCGGGCCCGGGTCAGCGCCCGCGACACCTTGCCGCTGGAGGTGCGCGGCACCGTGCCCGGCGGCACCAGAACGACATCGGCCAGCCGCAGTCCGTGCCGTGCGGAGACGCCACCGCGCACGGCGCGCACCACGGCCGGTACGTCCAGTTCCGCCAGGCGCGCGGTCCGGGCGTGCTCCGCCACGACGACCGCACACTCGCCACCGGCGCCCCCCGGTACGGCGAAGGCGGCGAGCCGGTCCCGGCGCACCGCCTCGTGCGCCTCCTGCACCGTCGCCTCGACGTCCTGCGGATAGTGGTTGCGCCCGTCGACGATGATCAGGTCCTTCAGCCGTCCCGTGACGACCAGCTGCCCCTCCAGCACCGTCCCCAGATCCCCCGTGCGCAGCCAGTGTCCCGGAGCGGCCGTGACGTCCGCGAACTCCGCGCCGAAGACCTCCTGCGAGTCCCGTCCCCAGTAGCCGCGGCCCACGTTCGGGCCCTGCACCCAGATCTCCCCCACCTCACCCTCCGACAGCGCCTCCCGCGTCAGCGGGTCGGCGATCCGGACGTGCTGACCCGCCGGAGTGCCACAGCCCGTCAGCAGGACCGCCCGGGGGTCGTCGGGCCGGGCGGGCAGGGCCTTTCCGGCCGCCAGGGCGTCGCGGTCGAGTGTGAACCGGGTGAGCGGCTCACCCGGCCGGGCGGCGCACACGAACACCGTGGCCTCGGCCAGCCCGTACGACGGGCAGTGCGTGCCCGGTGCCAGCCCCTGGTCGGCGAACGCCGCATGGAACCGGTCGGCCGTGCCCGGGCGGACCGGCTCGCTGCCGTTGATCAGCGCCGTCACCTTGTCCAGCCGCAGACCTTCCTTCTGGTCGGCGGTGACGGTCGCGACGCAGTAGTCGTAGGCGAAGTTGGGCGCGGCACTCACCGCGTTCGGGTGCGCGGCGAGCAGCCGCAGCCAGCGCACCGGTTCGTGCAGGAACGCTGCCGGGTCCATCAGCACCGACAGTGCCCCGCGCGCCACCGGGGCCGCGACGCTGAGCACCAGCCCCATGTCGTGGTAGAGCGGCAGCCAGCCCACACTGCTCATCGGGCGGCTGTCGAGGCCGTAGGCGGCCAGCGCCTGGCGGGCGTTGGCGACGACGTTGCCGTGGGTGATCTCCACGCCGGCCGGGGCGCGGGTCGAACCGGACGTGTACTGGAGGTAGGCGGGTGCCGACGGGTCCAGGGTGACCGGTTGCCGGTCCAGGCCCTCGGCGTCGGGCACCTCGTCCGCCACGACGATCCGCGGGCCACCGGCCCCGAGGAAGTCCCGCACCTCCTCCCGGACCCGGCTCGTGGTCACCACCACCGAGGCACGCGCGTCGGCCAGGACGCCCGCGAGCCGGTCCGCGTGCCCGGGCAGGCCCGGCGTGTACAGCGGTACCGCGACCAGGCCGGCGGTCAGGGTCGCGAGGAAGGCGGTCACGTACTCCGTGCCCTGCGGACACAGCAGTGCCACCCGGTCCCCGGGGTCCGTCTCGTCCGTGAGACGTGCGGCGAGCGCCCGCACCCGCACGTCCAGGCGGTGCCAGGTCAGGGTGCGGTGGATGCCGCGCGAGTGCGGTGCCGGGTGTTCGACGAAGGTGAAGGCCCGGCGGTCGGGGAGGGTCTCGGCCCAGTGCCGCACGTACTCCGGCAGTGTGGGGCACGCGGGCGCGAGCGGGGGGCGGCGGCTGTCCATCGGGCGGGGCTCCTCACGGCGCGGATCGGCCTACGGGTCGCAAAGGGGGGAGAGGGGGAGGGCTAGAGGGGGATGTTGCCGTGCCTGCGTTCCGGCATCGGGGCACGTTTGCCGCGCAGCGCGCGCAGGGCGCGGCAGACCTGCTCGCGGGTCTCGCGCGGAGCGATGACGGCGTCGACATAGCCGCGCTCGGCGGCGAGGTACGGCGTGCCGTGGGTGCGTTCGTACGCGGTGAGAAGGCTTGCGCGCAGCGCCTCCGGGTCGTCGGACGCGGCGAGTTCGCGCCGGTGCAGGACGCCGACGGCTCCCTCGGCACCCATGACGGCGATCCGGGCGGTGGGCCAGGCGAGGTTGACGTCGGCGCCGAGGTGCTTGGAGCCCATCACGGCGTAGCCGCCGCCGTAGGCCTTGCGCACCACGACCGTGACCTTGGGGACGGTGGCCTCGGCGTAGGCGTAGAGCAGTTTCGCGCCGCGCCGGATGATCCCGGCCTGTTCCTGTCGCACCCCGGAGAGATATCCGGGCACGTCGGTGAAGGTCAGCAGCGGGATCCCGAACGCGTCGCAGAACCGCACGAACCGTGCGGCCTTCTCGGACGCGTCGATGTCGAGCACCCCAGCGGCGTGCAGCGGCTGGTTGGCGACGACGCCCACCGAGCGGCCCTCCACGCGGGCCAGGGCGCAGATGATGTTCGGCGCGAACAGCTCCTGCACCGGCAGCAGTTCACCGTCGTCGACGACCGCGTGCAGGACGTCCCGCATGTCGTAGGCCTCGCCGAGCCGGTCCGGGACGACCTCGTCGAGCGCGGCCCCGGGCGGGGCATGCCCGGGGGCGTACTCCGGGGGCCGCTCCAGGTTGTTGGCCGGCAGGTACGACAGCAGGTCGCGCACCGTGTCGAGGGCGTCCTCCTCGTCGTCGGCCAGGAAGTGGGCGTTGCCGTTGAGGGTGTTGCTGGTGCGGGCACCGCCCAGCTCCTCGGCGGTGGTGCGCTCGCCCGTGACCGTCTCGATGACGTCGGGGCCGGTGACGAACATGTGCGAGGCGCCGTCCACCATCACCGTGAAGTCGGTGATCGCCGGGGAGTAGGCGGCGCCGCCCGCGCAGGGGCCGAGGACGACCGAGATCTGCGGGATCACCCCGGACGCCTTGACGTTGCGCCGGACCAGTTCGGCATAGAGGGCGAGGGCGGCGACGCCCTCCTGGATCCGGGCTCCGCCGGAGTCGTTCAGGCCGATCACCGGGCAGCCGGTCTTCAGGGCCAGCTCCATCAGGGCGACGGTCTTCTCACCGAAGGCCTCGCCCATGCTGCCGCCGAACACGGTGGAGTCCTGGGCGAAGACGCACACCTGGCGGCCGTCGACCGTGCCGTACCCGGTGACCACGCCGTCACCGTAGGGACGGCGGGCGTCGTGCCCGGCGGGCCGGGCCCGGACGAACAGGCCGGTCTCGGTGAAGGAGTCCTTGTCCACGAGCCGCTCGATCCGCTCCCGGGCCGAGAACTCCCCGCGTCTGCGCGGACCGCCCGGGGCAACCGCCCGCTCCCGCCGGTGCTCCAGGCCGGCGACGCGCTCCGCGGTGTCCCCGGGTGTGTGCGTCGCCGTCTCCCCCGGACCGGATGCTGTCACCTCTGTGCTCACAACCACCTCCGAAGTGGCTCTCGAATATGGCAGCGAGGCGGGGGAGTGCTGTACGGATCGCGGTTTCGTGTGGGGGAGTTGAGTCCGCGGGAGCGGGGTTTCATCCAGGTGTGACAAGGAGGCCTTCGACGGCCGGGCGGGATTCAGCGGCCCGAGTGCTGAATGCGTTCTCCTTCTTCTATTGGACCGCCGGCCGTACGGCGTCCAGGCTGGTGTGCACCATCGCCCGACAGCCGGAAGAGGTCACGACCCATGTACACCCGCCGCATCGGTGACGTCGAGGTCAGCGCGATCGGCCTGGGCGCGATGCCCATGTCCATCGAGGGACGGCCGGACGAGGAACGCTCCCTCGCCACGATCCACGCCGCCCTCGACGCCGGCGTGACCCTGATCGACACCGCGGACGCCTACCACCGCGACGCCGACGAGGTCGGTCACAACGAGACCCTGATCGCCAAGGCCCTCGCCTCCCACGACCGCGGCGGCGATGTCCTTCTCGCCACGAAGGGCGGCCACCTGCGCCCGGGCGACGGCAGCTGGACGCTCGACGGCAGCCCCCGTCACCTCAAGGCGGCCTGCGAGGAGTCGCTGCGCCGGCTCGGCGTCGAGGCCATCGGCCTCTACCAGTTCCACCGCCCCGACCCGCGCGTCCCCTACGCCGAGTCCGTCGGCGCGATCCGGGACCTGCTGGACGAGGGCAAGATCCGCATGGCCGGCATCTCCAACGCGAACCCCGAGCAGATCCGGCAGGCCGACGAGATCCTCGGCGGGCGTCTGGTCTCCGTGCAGAACCAGTTCTCCCCGGCCTTCCGCTCCAGCGAGCCGGAACTGCGCCTGTGCGACGAGCTCGGCATCGCGTTCCTGCCCTGGAGCCCCCTCGGCGGGATCTCGAAGGCCGGTGCACTCGGTTCGGGCCACGCCCCCTTCGCCCGCATCGCCGAAGCCCACGGGGTGAGTCCGCAGCGCGTGTGCCTGGCCTGGATGCTCGCCAAGTCGCCGGTGGTCGTGCCGATTCCGGGCGCGAGCCGGCCCGAGACCATCCGCGACTCGCTCGCCGCCGCCGACCTCACCCTGACGGCCGAGGAACTGGCGGAGCTGGACGCCGCCTGAGCCGCCGGCTCGTCCAAGACCGGTCGCAACCGATCAGTTCTCGTCAAATCCACCCCAGGTGAGAAAATCGTGTGAATGTTTACGCGTGGTCCGGGCATACGCAGCGAAAACACAGAGAGGGGCGCTACGTGCTTGTACCGGACCGGAAGATCGTCAGGGAGTTGCTGACGCGGTACGCGTCGCTGAGGATCGCTCAGGCGGAGAGGCACGTGCCGACGGCGGCACGCGAACTGGAGGACGTCAGCTACACGCTGTGCGTGATGATGGGAACGTCCGACATCAGTGACGCCATTGCCAAGGCGGATGTCCTGCTGCTCACCGAGGGGCGCCAGGACGCCGCGGGCGCGGACGGGGAGAACGGCCTGAGGCTGGTCGGCTGACGGCCGACGAACGGCCCGGCGCGGACGGGCATCACGCCTCGGCGGCTCGGAAAGGGGCCGTCGAGGCGTTCGTCCGCCCGTGGAACGCCGTGCGGTACGCGTACGGAGTGGTGCCCGCCACCTTGCGGAACCGCTCCCGGAACGCGGTCGGCGACCCGAACCCCGTCTGACGCGCGATCCGTTCGACGGAGTGATCGGTGTTCTCCAGCAGGTACTGGGCGCGCCGGACCCGCGCCCGCAGCAGCCACTGCAGCGGCGTGGTGCCGGTCTGCTCGCGGAAGCGGCGGCTGAAGGTCCGCTCGCTCATTCCCGCGCGCGCCGCCAGTGCGCCCAGCGTCACCTCGTCGGCCAGATGGTCCTCGATCCAGTCCAGCACCGGTTCCAGTGCGGAGCCCCGGGGCACGGGCGGATGCTCGTGCACGATGAACTGCGCCTGGCCACCCTCGCGTTCCAGCGGCATGACCGACATCCGGGCACTGTTCGCGGCGACGGCCGACCCCAGGTCCCGTCGGATCATGTGCAGGCACAGATCCAGCGCGGCGGCGGCCCCGGCCGAGGTGAGGATCTGCCCGTTGTCGACGTACAGCACGTCCGGTTCCACCTCGACCCGCGGGAAGCGCCGGGCCAGTTCGCCGGCGGCCACCCAGTGCGTGGTGGCGCGCAGCCCGTCCAGCAACCCCGCCTCCGCCAGCACGAAGGCGCCGACGCACACCGACGCGATCCGAATGCCGGCCCCGGCCGCCTCGCGCAGGGCCGCCAGCACCCGGGCGGAAGGCGGCGCGGCGTCGGGGGAGCAGCCGGGCACGATGATGGTGTCGGCCTCGGCCAGTGCTTCCAGTCCCCGTTCGATCCGAAGGGTGAAGCCGCCGTCCGCGCGCACCTCGGGCGTCTCGGCGCACAACCGGACCCGGTAGGCGGGCCGCCCGTCCGGCAGACAGGTCCACTCGAACGTCTGCTGCGGTGCCGCCATGTCGAACGGCACCACGTGATCGAGAACGAGGATCGCCACGGAGTGCATGACCGCCACCCTAGGCGTGTTCCCGCCGGCCCGGTGACGTGGGATCGCGGTGGCATCGGCAGGCGCAACGCAGGTGGGACGGGTTGGCGGGAATCCGTTGGAAGCTGTCGTTCCAGCCCCTCGGTGATCACGCCGGGGCGCCCTAGCGTGGGCGCCGTCCCTCGCCTTCACGGAAAGAGCCCCGGTGACCAAGATCCTGCTGTCCCTCCATGTCCTGGCGGCCATCGTCGCCATCGGCCCCGTGACCGTCGCGGCCAGCATGTTCCCACCCGCCGCGCGCCGCGCGGCGCCGGCCGGCGTCGCTACGGTGGCGCTCCTGCACCGCATCTGCCGGGTCTACGCCGGCGTCGGTCTGACCGTTCCGGTCCTCGGGGTCGCCACCGCTGCCGCCATGGGCGTCCTCGGCAGCGGATGGCTGGTCACCTCCATCGCCCTGACCACCGCGGCCGCGGGCGTCCTGGCCGCCTTCGTCCTGCCCCGGCAGGAGGAGATCCTGGAGCAACTGAGGGGCGAGCAGGCGGCCGATCATCACGCCACCGTGCAACTCGCCATGTTCACCGGCCTCTTCAACCTGCTGTGGGCGACGGTCACCGTCCTGATGGTCGTCCGCCCGGGTTCCACGACGGGAGCGTGAACAACGCGCCTTCACCTGTCACGGATGTCCGGTCTGCGTCAAGTCATCCCAAGGAATTCACACTCCGGGACACCGTGCCGCCTACACTCGCAGTCTCGCCCCCGCACGGGGCCGACGAGAAGAAAGGCGCGTTGACGGGTGTTCCAGGATTCCCCCATCTACGACCGACTCATCGCGGAGCGCGGTGACGTACCCGCACAGGTGCGCCGCGAGGCCGAACGTGTGAGCAGGGAACTGGAGCTGGTCATGCGGCCCTCACAGTCCCTCGGCTACGACCGCCCCCACTCCCCGGGCGCGGGCTGGCAGCGCGCGGGCATGCTTCCCGGCCCGCGCCCGCAGTGAACCGGGCTGCTGCCCGGGCCCGGCCTGCTGCCGGGCCCGGTGCTCAACGGACTGTCGTGTCCGAGCCGTTGACGTGGGGCGTCTGGGCCGGCACGGGCCTGGCCAGCCACTCGGCGATGGTGCGAGCGATCGCCTGACCCGTCTCCACCTCGACGAACCCGAACTGCCCCGACTGGTTGCACTCCAGAAACCACCAGGTCCCGTCGGAGTCCTCCACGAAGTCGAAGGCCCCGTAGGCCAGTTCGGCCTCACGGAGATAGGCCAGCACGCCCGGCGCGATGCGGGGCGGCACTTCGGTGGGCTGCCATGGCGAGCCCGGCGCGGCGAACCGCACGTCGACGTCGTCCGGGTCCGCGTCCTCGGCGGTCGCCTTGCGGGCGGCCAGCATCCGCTCACCCACGACGGTGAGCCGGATGTCGGCCCGCTTGGTGATCCGCCGCTGCAGCAGTGTCGGCCCGAACGCCACGGCGGAGAAGTCCGTGTCGGGCGCGACCCTGCTGGTCGGCACGGCCCGTGGCGGATCCTGTGGATGCGCGCCCGACACCGGCTTGACCACCAGTTCCGGGTAGCGCCCGGCGAACTCGCGGGCAGCGCGCGGAAACGTCGTGATCAGCGTCGCGGGCACGGGCAGGCCACATCTCTGGGCGAGCCGTAGCTGCCACGGCTTGTGGCGGGCCCGGCGCGCCGCGTCGGGGTGGTTCATCCAGCGCGCGTCCGAGCCCCGCAGCATGCCGTAGAGCGCCTGCGCGGCCTCCTCGGTCAGCCAGGAGGACGGCTGGGCCGCCCGCGCGGCCGGGACGCCGGGCCGGCGCACCCACACGGACCGCAGTCCCCCGATGCTCACCAGCCGCCCCCCGGCGGACAGATGGCCGCGGAACCGGCCGTGCACGTACTCCCCCGAGAGCGAGACACCACCGGTCAGGTCCGCGGGATCGACCCGGACCACCGGAACCCCCGTAGCGTTCAGGTGCACGACCACCATGTCCGCGGTGACGTCCTCCTCACAGGTGAGGATCAGTACGGTCATCGTCGGCGGCCCGCGGTCAGTCGTCGAAGTGCGTCTTGGAGCCGGCGGTGGACGTCGTGGTGCCGAACTCTCTCAACAGGGCGAAGTCACAGGCCGCGACCCGGCCGTCGCGGAGCACGTTCAACTGCAGTCCGGCGTCGTACACGTACGGAATGGCAGCTTCCAACTCCACTGCCGGGCGCGCGTAGTTGAGCGCGAACGGTTGCATCGTCTCTCCCTCGTCGGTACTGCGCCGAACAGGCGGTGGCCCAGGGGCGAGTCCGCCCGGTCCGCCGACCTGATTCGGCTTCCAGAGACTTATACGAATCGAACGAGTGGTTGGTTTCCTTACTTTCCGTAGTCATTGGCCAGTTGTCGGTCCGGCCGGTGTGCCGAACTGCGCTCCCGTGCGCCGAGGGAGCCGCGGACGGTGCGCAGAGCGAGCAGCAGGACGCCGATGTCGTCCAGGTACACCGGGTCGGGCACCAGGTCGGTGGGCAGCACGAGATAGAGCACCGCGCCCCAGAAGACCCAGCGCGGGCCCGTGGGCAGCCCCGCGCGCCGCAGCTCGCGCCGGGTGCGGACCAGCCGTACGAGGACGGCGACGGCGAAGGCGAGGACGACGACCGCGAGGGCCGCGGCCAGAATGATCACTAGTGTGGTCGTCTCCACGGGGCACCCTCCTCCTGGCATGCCACGACACGGGGTGTCCTTAGCTGGATTCCCTTTTCCGGCGGCTGTATTGCGGCCGGGGCCCGACATGTCGGCGAGTCGGCGGATTTTCCCGTGTGCATGGTCATCCCGGTGGCTCACTCGAGTGGCACGGGGTGACGGGGGCGCCTAGTAATGGGCAGCGTAACGTCGCTCGTCACACGACGGGGGGCGCAGGAGCGGCCGCACTCTTCCCACGGAGGCGAGTATGACCACCTGCTCTTCAACACCCCGCTCGAACGAATCTGCCATGAGCGCTGAGCCGAACGGGTCTGCCCAGCCGTGCGCCGAGACGACCGTCGCCACCGGCACGCACCAGGTGGCGCAGACGAGCGCGCAGCCCGCAGCCGGCCCGAACGAGACGTACCGAGCGGGGAGCTCCCAGCCCGTGGCCGGTTCCCACCCGGCCGACCGGGTGGCCGCCGAGCCCGTCGCCCTCGGCTCCCACCCGGCGGCCGGGGCACCGGAACAGCCGCCGGCCGTCGCACCGGACCGGACGGAACCGGCCACTGCCCGGCCCGGTGCCCACGACCCGGACGAGACGGACGTGTCCGCCGCCCACGCCCCGGATCCGGCCGCCGCGCAACCGGCACCTCCCGTCGAGGACTGGCTGGATCCCGCCGAGGCGGGGCCGGTGCCTCCCGCGCCGGACACCACACATTCCGCGCCGGGGCCCGTCCGGTCCGCTGCCGCAGACCCGCGCGAGGGCGCCGAGCCCGCCGCACGCGGCGAGGACGAGGCCGATCAGCCGGCCGGGCCCGGCCCGGGCGACGCCGACCAGCCCGGTGCGCGGCCGTTCGTCATCCGATCGCTCGACGACAACCCGGTGGAGCTCCGGCCCGGCAGCGGTCCGGCCTCCGGCGCACCGTACGGCGACGCCGTCAGCGACCTGGTGCACGCAGCCGTGGCCGACCGGCCGCTGGAGGAGGTCGTCGACCTCATCGTCTCGCTGGAGGAGTCGCCCGACCACACGCAGGCGAGGGTGGACGCGCTCCGCACCGCCGGTGTGGGCCGGTCCGTCGAGGACGTGTCCCGGATGATCGCCCTGCTGACGAAGCCCCCGCGCGACGCCGAGTGCGCGGACGAGGCGATCCGCGCCGCGGCCGCCCACCGTCCGGTGGAGGAGGTGACCCGGCTGGTGACCCTGTTGCACAAGGAGCCCCAGGAGCCCCACGTCCGCGAGGAGGCCCTGCGCGCGGCCGCCACCGGCCGGTCCGTCGGGGAGCTGGTCGAGCTGATCGACCGCCTGGGCCTGGAACGGCTGGACCGCGAAGGCCCTCGCCCGGAGCGGGCGTCGCGCCCCCAGAGCGAGACGCCCGCGCTCGAGGCGCCCGGCCGTCAGGGCAAGCGCCGCACGGCACTCCTGGGCGGGCCCCTCGCAAGCCACCGCACTCTCGGCGGCGCACCACCGGACCACGAGACCGCGGCGGACCGGCTCGCCCGGTCCGTGTCCTGGTCGGGCTGGCTCGCCGCCCTGGCCCTCGTCGCGTGCGCGGTGGTCCACTTCCCGCTGCAACGGGGCGACGGGTCCCTGCAGCTGCACGCGTTCGCCCTCGGTCTGTCGGTGCTGTGCACGGTCCTGGCGGTGCTGCTGGCCCTGCGGCCCGTGGCACTGGTGCTGGCCGGGGCGGTGCTGGTGCCCACCGTGCTGGCCGGGGCCCAGGCGTACGGCAACTCCTTCCCCTCGGCGTCCCTGCCCCGGGCCGTCGATCTGGCGCTCGCCCCGCCGTGGCTGGCCGCCGCGGTCGCCGTGTGCGCGGCGCTGCTGGCCCTGGTCGCGCTGGTGTTCCGGGTGCTGGCGCCCATCGCCGCCCGGCAGTGGGCCGCCGCCCCGGCGTCCGAGACGCCCGGCATGGCGGAGTGAGGTTCGTTCCCTCGGGTGCGGCGACCCGTCACCTGTCCGTGGTGTGCGGTGTCAGAGGGGTCACCTGTCCGTCATCTGTCCGTGTGGTGCCGTGTCAGACCGCCCCTTGCGCCCGGCGATCGAGCAGCCCGGTCAGCATCCGGTCCGGTGAGAGCGGGAGTTCCCGCAGGCGGACGCCCGTGGCGTGGTGCACCGCGTTGCCGATCGCCGCGGCCGTTCCGACGATGCCGATCTCCCCGATCCCCTTGCTGCCCATGGGATTGAGCCGGGAGTCCTGCTCGTCGAGCCAGTGCGCGTCGATCTCGGCGATGTCGGCGTGCACCGGCACGTGGTACGACGCCAGGTCCGACTCGGTGAAGTCGCCGAACGCGGCGTCCATGGTGCTGCCCTCGGTCAGCGCCATGCCGAGGCCCATGGTCATGCCGCCGACGAACTGGGAGCGTGCCGTACGGGCGTTGAGGATGCGGCCCGCCGCGTACATCCCGAGCAGCCGGCGGACCCGCACCTCGCCGGTGACGGTGTCCACGGAGACCTCGGCGAAGTGCGCCCCGAAGGCGTGCCGGGCGAAGTCGCTCTCGGCGTCCGCCGCGCCCTTGGTGTCGGCACGGACGTCGAGCCCCTGCTCGGGCAGCGGCCCCGGGTGCTCGGCGAGCCGCCGGGCCAGCCGGGCGCACGCGTCGTGCACCGCCCAGCCCCAGGAGGCGGTGCCGGACGAGCCGCCGGCCAGCGACGCCGGGGGGAGTTCGGTGCTGCCCACCTCGATCCGGACCCGTTCCAGCGGCACCCCGAGGGCGTCCGCGCCGACCTGCGCGAGCACGGTCCGGGCGCCCGTCCCGATGTCGGTGGCATTGATCCGCACCAGGAACGTCCCGTCCGGCCGTGCGCGGGCCGTCGCCGTCGACGGGGCCACCAGGACGGGGTAGGTCGCCGCCGCCACGCCCGTCCCCAGCAGCAGGGGCCCTTCCCGGCGGACGCCAGGGCGGGGATCGCGCCCGGCCCAGCCGAAGCGCCGGGCGCCCTCGCGCAGGCACCACACCAGGTTCCTGCTGCTGAACGGCTTGCCGGTGTCGGGTTCGACGTCCGGCTCGTTGCGCACGCGCAGCTCGATCGGATCCATGCCGAGTCCGGCGGCGAGCTCGTCCATGGCGGACTCCAGCGCGTACATGCCGGGGGCCTCTCCCGGAGCCCGCATCCAGGACGGCGACGGCACGTCCAGCGCCGCGACCCGGTGCACGGTACGACTGTGCGGCGCGGCATACATCACCCGCGCGGGCACCGCCGCCTGCTCCACGAACTCCTTGATGCGCGAGGTGTGCGTGGTGACCTCGTGCACGAGGGACTCGAGACGGCCGTCCGCGTCGGCCCCGAGCCGCAGCCGGTGCAGGGTCGGGGCGCGGTGCCCGACCACGGCGGGCAGGCAGCGCCGCGGCAGCGCCACCGTCACCGGCCGCCCGGTGTGCCGGGCCGCCATGGCGGCGAGCACCACGTCGGGCCGGGGCGTTCCCTTGGACCCGAAGCCACCTCCGACGTGCTCGGCGGTGACGACGATCCGCTCCTGCGGCAGGCCGAACAGCGCGGCGAGCGTGGCCCGCACGGCACCGGTTCCCTGGCTCGAGGTGTGCACGGTCAGCCGGCCGTCCTCCCACCGGGCGGTGCTGGCGTGCGGCTCCATCGGATGGTTGTGCAGCGGCGGCACCCGATAGGCGACGTCCACCCGGACGGCCGACGAACCGAACGCCCCGTCGGGATCGCCCTGCTCACGCACCGCCGGATGACCGCCGTTGGCCTCCTCCGGCACGTACACACCCGGGTGCGAGACGGTGAGGGCGACGTCGTGCTCCTCGGCTTCGTAGGTCACGCGGACGGCGGCGGCACCCGCCCGGGCCGCCTCCAGGGTCTCGGCCACCACCAGGGCCACGAACCAACCGCGGTGCGGAACCCGGGCGTTCTGCAGCACGGCGAGCGTGGCATCGTCCGGCTCCGCGAGGCGCGGCGCGTTCTCGTGGCTGAGGACGGCGAGGACACCGGGCACGGCCAGCGCCGCTGTCGTGTCGACGCCGGTCACCCTGCCCCGGGCCACCACCGCAGGTACCGGCCAGGCCTGGGCGCCGCCGGGGGAGTGGTACTCGGCGGCGTAGCGGGCGGTGCCGCCGACCTTCTCACGTCCTTCCATGCGCGCCGCGGGGGCGCCCGCACCGCCGGTCATGAGGCCCTCCCGGTGAGCGCGGTGTCCGTGAGCCGCGACAGGACGTCCACGGCGAGATTGCGGGCGAGCGGCACCTTGTAGGCGTTGTCCCGCAGTGGCTGCGCGGCGGACAGCTCCGCTTCGACGGCGTGCTCGAACGCAGCGCGGGTCGGGGCCGCGCCCAGCAGCGCGTCCTCCGCCCGCCGGGCCCGCCAGGGCCGGTGCGCCAGCGCCCCGAAGGCGAGCCCCGCACGGCCGATGACGCCGTCGTCAAGACGCAGCACGACCGCGACGGAGGCGAGTGCGAAGGCGTAGGAGGCCCGGTCCCGGGCCTTGCGGTAGGCAGATGGCAGCCCGGCCGTGGCGGCCGGCAGCAGCACGCCGGTGATCAGCTCGCCGGGGCGGATCTCGGTGTCCTGCTCGGGCCGGTCCCCGGGCAGCCGGTGGAAGTCGGACGCCGGAACACTGCGGGCCCCTTCGGGCCCCTCCAGCTCGACCCGCCCGTCGAGAGCGGCGAGCGCCACCGCCATGTCCGACGGATGGGTGGCGATGCAGTGCGCGGAGTGGCCGAGCACCGCGTGGTCACGGTGGACACCGTCCCGTGCGCCGCAGCCGCTGCCCGGCTCCCGCTTGTTGCACGGTTTCGACAGGTCCTGGAAGTACGGGCACCGGGTGCGCTGGAGCAGGTTCCCGCCGGTCGTCGCCGCGTTGCGCAGCTGCCCGGAGGCCCCCGCGAGCAGCGCCTGCGACAACGCCGGGTAGCGGTCGCGGACCAGAGGGTGGGCGGCGAGGTCGCTGTTGCGGACCGTCGCCCCGACGCGCAGGGCTCCGTCGGGCAGTTCCTCGACCCGGTCCAGGGGCAGCCGGGTGACGTCGATGAGAGCGGCGGGCGTCTCGACGCCGAGCTTCATCAGGTCGACCAGGTTGGTGCCGCCCCCGAGGTAGCGGGCGCCGGCGTGCGAGGCGTACGCGGAGGTCGCCTCCTCGACGCTGCCGGCGCGGACGTAGGCGAACTCCTTCACGGGATCACGTCCTCGACGGCGTCGACGATCCGCGGATACGCACCGCACCGGCACAGGTTGCCGCTCAGCCGCTCCCGGATCTCCTTCCGGTCCAGCGGCACCGGCTCGCCCGAGGGGGCCGCCTGGTCGGTGACGTGCGAAGGGTGACCGGCCGCCGCCTCGGCGAGCGCACCGGCCGCGGAGCAGAGCTGGCCCGGGGTGCAGTAGCCGCACTGGAAGGCGTCGCGCTCCAGGAAGGCCCGCTGGAGCGGATGCGGTTCCTCGCCGTCGCCGGACAGGCCCTCGACGGTGGTGACCTCGCAGCCGTCCAGGGCGACCGCGAACAGCAGGCAGCTGTTGACGCGCCGCCCGTCCACCAGGACGGTGCAGGCGCCGCACTGGCCGTGATCGCAGCCCTTCTTGGCGCCCGTGAGCCCGAGATCCTCGCGCAGCAGGTCCAGCAGGACCCGCCGGTGGTCGACGGTGAGCGTATGGGGTTTGCCGTTGACGCGGAGTGCGGTCCGCGAGTGGTGCTGGTGGTTGCCCATGGCGTGGAGGACCTTCCCGGGGGCGGGCCGTGATGCCGTACGGACCGCGTATCCAGGAGGCGGCGACTGACACGTGCGCAGGCGAGGAGGGTCTTGCCGCTTCGACGTCACGCGCGGGAGGTGCTCTGTTCGTCGCTCTGTTCGTTGTCCTTCTCGTCGCTCGGGGTGGGGTTCTTCGCGTCCTCGACCGGGGGCGCCGGGCGCTTGACCTTGAAGCGTTCGAACGTCCGTGTGAGCTGCTGGAGCGGGGATGCGGCGGGCGGAGTGGACGGACGGGGGCCGGCCGGAGCGTGCGCAGCGGACTCCTGGTAGGCGGCCAGGGCCTCGTGGGCGCTTTCGGCCGCCTCCCGGTACAGGTCACGGGACTTCGTCATGGCCTCCAGCGCCTCCGCGTACATGGCCACCAGGCCGCGCTGGCGGTCCAGCTCCTCCCGGAGGGTCAGGAGGTGCCAGTCCTCCCGCAGTGCGGTGAGGGCGTCCTCGGCGCCGTCGGGCAGAGGCCTGCTCAGTGCGGCGAACCGCGTCACCGCGTCGACGAGGTCGGCCGGTTCGGAGCCGTCGAGGAAGACCGCGCGAACCGAGAAGTCCCGGGCCTGATAGTGCTCCGGAGCCGGTACACCCGGCAGGACCACCGCTCCACCGCGCGGCACCTCGACGCCGGTGTCCCGCAGGGCCCAGTTGAGGCCGCGCAACTGCTGCGGGGCGGCGTGGTGCTCCACCACCCGGTGGCGCAGGCCGGGCGGCAGCCACCGCGCCACCGGCGCGCGCCCCCGGTCGTCGGTGGTCATCGCCTCGTGGACGACCACGTGGATGTGCCATCCGCCGCGCACGGCGTTCCGCAGCAGTCGACGGATCTCCCTGTCGTCCTGGGGGAGGACGTTGATCTCGCCCAGGGCCAGACGGGTGGCGGCGTCCTGGTTCCAGGCGGTGTCCGGCTCCGCGGGCCAGAACAGGCAGGCGGGGGAGGGCCATGCGTCGTCCCACGGCTGCTCGGCCTCCGCGACCAGCGTCCACTCCTGTCCGTGCCCGGCGTCCCCTTCGGGTCGCACGCTCAGCCGGGCGCGCACGGTCACGTCGTCACCGACCCGCCAGCGAGCCTCGAAGACCCGCTCAGCCGGAGCGGTTTCGTCGTCGGGCAACTCAAGGAAGTCGTCGATGGCCTGGCTGTCCTTGCGCTGCTGCAGCGAACGCCGGAGAACGTCTTCCGCGGAGCCCGCGGTGTGGCGGCCGCGCGCCAGCCACACCGTGTCGGGGGTCATGGGGCGGGCGGTGAGGGAGGTCTGCATGGGTCCATCTGTGAACGGGGGTGGGTGCGCCTGCCAGTATCGTCGCCGCAGGCCGACGGGTGCTACCCGGGGTCGCACGGGGTTCCGGGCGCCGGTGGTGACATAGGTGCCCACGGCCCTTCACGCGGCTGACGCGCCTCCTCGTGCGCGCGCCCGCTTCTTTTGTCCGTCTCGCCGTGGGTCATGCGCAGCGCCTACCCACGCCGGGCTGCGCCATGTGGCGTGGGAGGAGCGGCGTGTGCCGACCGGGCGGCGCGATGCGGCACCGGGTGGCGCGAATCCGACCAAGTGGCGCCCTGGGGCGGTGGCGGGTGTGCGGGGTGTGCGCCGTGCGCGCGGGGTGTGCGTGCCGTGCGCACTTCAGGTGATCTCACCCGTGGTCCGCCCGTCACACGGTCCCGACAATGGTGCGCACGAGCAGGACCCGCCCACCATCCGCATCGGGGCGGGTCCTGCTCGCCCTGCGCGACGAGGAGCACCCTGGGAGAACCACCCCGAACCTCCGTCACTTCGCCGAGCCGATACGCGGACGACGTGTTCCGATGCCTGCCGGGGCGATGACCGGGTACAAGGTTCCCGCACCAGCCGGTGCTTGGACGCAGGAGAGGGGACCGGGGGCCGTGGCGGTAAAGGCGATGGGGTGGGCGCACTCGTTCCGAATGTCCGAAGGAGTGCGTGCGGGGAGGGAGTGGACGCGTGAACGTCTCGCAACCCTGCCCTGGGCCGCTGCGGAGCCGGACACGGTGGACTCGGTGGTGCTGGCGGTGTCCGAGCTGATCACCAACGCGCACATCCACGCGCACAGTGACGCGCACCTGGTCCTCACATGGGACGGCGACTGCCTGCACGTGAGCGTCCACGACGAGGACCCGACACTGCCGCGCCAGCGCGACCCGGAGCCGGGCGAGGTCTCCGGCCGCGGAGTGGCGATCGTGCGCGAGCTCGCCGACGAGTGGGCGATGAGGTGCCAGCGACACGGCAAGACGGTGACCGCGTGCTTCCGTCCCGCCGACCCCGAGGCCGGCGGCGCACGATGAGTTCCGCTCACCCGTCGAGGCCCGCTTCCGAAGGAGAAGTGTCGTGTACCTGGCACGTGGGTCGGGTGACGACCCCTACGTCTGGCTCTGGGTCCTGGGCGCCCTCGCGCTGTACGCACTGATCAGCTACGGGCTGCAGTACCGCGCCCGCGCCCGGCGCGGTTCCGCCCATCCGGCCCATGACGCCCTGCACGACCTCAAGGACCGGGAGGACCCCCAGCCGCCCGGTAAGCGCTTCGTCAGCCGCGTGATCATGTTGGGCGGAGCGGGGCTCACGGGGCTGGTCGCCTACCTGACGAGTGGCGCCGTGCGCGTCCTGACGGTCGGGCTCACCGCCGCGGTGGCCGTCACCGTCTGGGCGTACTACGACCACCGCACGGAAACGCGCGCCTCAGCCGGGTCATGAGGCGGCCCGGTCGCGGGACGGCCAGGTCGCGAGGCGGCCCGATCATGCGGCCAGGTCATGAGGCGGCCAGGCCAGAGGCGGCCAGGTCATGAGGCGGCCAGGCCAGAGGCGGCCAGGCCAGGAGGCGGCCAAGGGCCCCTCACCTCCGGGAACGGGAGGGAGGGGCCCGCATGCGTCAGCCGGTCTCGGGGTGCTTGCCGGGCCCCTCGGCGCCCGGGTAGAGCGGAGTGGGCGACAGCGTGGTGTCCTCCTCACCCGGCTCCAGCAGCGTGTCGGCGGCACCCACGATGAGGGGATCGGGTGCGCCCACCGCCTCGCGGTCCTTGCTCGCGTAGTCGACGCGCGACAGCAGACTGCGCATGGTTTCCAGCCGGGCGCGCCGCTTGTCGTTGCTCTTGACGACGGTCCAGGGGGCGTGCGCGGTGTCCGTGGCGCGGAACATGTCCACCTTCGCCTCGGTGTAGTCGTCCCAGAGGTCCAGCGAGGCCAGGTCGGTGGGGGAGAGCTTCCACTGGCGCACCGGATCGACCTGCCGGATCGCGAAGCGTGTGCGCTGCTCGGAGCGCGACACCGAGAACCAGAACTTCACCAGCAGGATCCCGTCGTCCACCAGCATCCGCTCGAAGGCCGGGCACTGGTCGAGGAACAACTCGTACTCGTCCTTGGAGCAGTAGCCCATCACGCGCTCCACCCCGGCCCGGTTGTACCAGGAGCGGTCGAACAGGACGATCTCTCCGGCCGTCGGCAGATGCGCGATGTAGCGCTGGAAGTACCACTGGCCCGTCTCGCGTTCGGTGGGCTTGTCCAGGGCCACGACGCGTGCGCCGCGCGGGTTGAGCCGCTCGGTGAGCCGCTGGATCGTGCCCCCCTTGCCCGCCGCGTCCCGTCCCTCGCACACGACGACCAGGCGTGCGCCGGTGTCCTTGACCCAGCGCTGCAGTTTGAGCAGCTCTATCTGCAGGATGCGCTTGGTCCGCTCGTACTCCTTGCGGCCCACTTTCCGGTCGTACGGATAGTTCTCCCGCCAGGTGCGGACGGGGCGCCCGTCACCGTCCAGCACGATCGGCTGCTCCCGTCGGCTGGTGTCCACGGTCAGCCCGTCCAGCAGCCTGTCCGCCTCTTCGGCGCTCATCACTCGACTCCCCGTTCGGCTCGCAAGCGGTACCGAGCGCACGGTGCACGTCGTGCTCGGACGGCTCCCGTCGCTGGTGAACGCCTACACGGGTGCCCCGCCCGGCCCCGCCCATGTGGGGTGCCGCCTGGCCGTGCCCCGGGCCGGGCCGTGGTGCGCCGTTCCACCAGCGTGGAGGACAGTTCGACCTGAGTGGTCCCCGGGCACCGACAACCCGGCCTCGCTCTCTCAGAGCGCGGTACCCGTCTCCTCGGCCAGGGCCTGCACGAGGCGGTCCTGGAACGCCTCGTCGTGGACGGCGTGATGCGGCTGCGACCGCCGGCCGTGGTACCAGTACCCGCCGGTGGTCAGGGCCTGAGGGTCGTCGCTCGCCGCCAGCCACTCCTGAGTCCGGTGGCCGAGCTCGAGGTCGTCCGGCGCACTCGGCCCGCCCATCCTCGTCGGCACCCAGCCGGGATCCACGGCGTTGCTCGGCGCTCCGGGGCGCAACCGTGCCACCGCGGCCGCCAGCGCCGTCACGAACAGCTTGCTGTCGGCGTACGACCCCGCGCTCTCGCCGCGCCAGTCGGCCCCGTCCAGTGCCGACGGGCGCCCGCCGAGATGCGAGCCGCTGCTCAGGTACACCAGCCGGCGCGGCCCGCGCAGCAGGGCGGTCAGCAGATAGGGCGCGACGATGTTGACCGGCATCACCGCCGGTCCGCTCCACACCCCGGCGTTGTGGACGACGGCGTCGAGCGGCGGCGAGGCGTTCAGCTCGTCGGCGACCCGCCGCACGGCGTCACGCTCGGCGAAGTCGCCCACCACGACGTGCGCCCCACGGCCGGCCAGTCCGTCCAGTACCTTCGCCCGCTCCGGATTGCGGGCGTGCACCACCACGTCGTGTCCGGCGGCCAGCAACGCCTCCGCCGTGGCCCGCCCCAGCCCCTCCACGGACCCGGTCACCAGGATCCGGCGCACCGTTCCTCGCATGAGACTTCCTCCTTCCGCAGGACCGGGGCCCCGCGAAGGGACCCGTCCTGGATACACGGCCGTCGCCCCGGGTACCCCGTCGATCCCGTGCGGCGAGCTCTACGCCAGTGCGTTCACCGCTGCCGTGAAGACCCGTGGCAGGCGCGCCGCGGTGGGCATGATGAGCGGCGCGAGCCCGGGCCGTTGACGGGCCCTCACCAGGAGGTCGGTCAGCAGCCGGTGCCGGCGGGTGGCACGGTTCCAGTCGGTCTCGTAGCGGTCCGGCGTCCCGCGGCGCAGGTTCGTGACGAGGGCCTGCGCGCCCGTGAGGGCCAGGGAGATGCCTTCGCCGGTGAGGGCGTCGATGTAACCGGCGGCGTCCCCGACGAGCAGCACCCGGCCGTGGAAGCGGGTGCGCACCCGCTGGCGCAGCGGCCCGGCGCCCCGCACCGCGGTCACGGCCGCCGTCGGGGGCAGGCGGGCGGCCAACTCGGGAAAGTCCGCCAGCTGGGTGTCGAAGGAGCCCCGCCGGGACGTCAGGAGCGCCACACCGACCAGCGAGGAGCTCAACGGGGTGACGTACGCCTCCCCGTGCGGCCCCCAGTGCACCTCGACGCAGGACGCCCACGGCGCCACCGCGAAGTGCCGGCGCAGTCCGTACCTGGGTTCGCCACGGGTCCTCACCTCCAGGCCGAGCGACCGGCGCACCGGTGAGTGCAGCCCGTCCGCGGCCACGAGCCACCGGGCGCGCAGACCCGTGCCCGGCACCGTCACGCCGGTGGCCTCCTGCCGTACGGCGTCGACGCGCAGGGGCAGTACGGGCACCCCGGCCTCGGTGACGGCCCGGTGGAGGGCGTCGTGCAGGCCGGTGCGGCGGGTGCCGAGGCCCGGCCCCTGCCGGAAATCCGCCTCGACCCGACGGTTTCCCTGGACGTAGCGGATACCGGTGATCGGCCGGCCGGGGACCTCCAGACCGAGGGCGCGGAGGGCTCGCACGGCGCCGGGCATCAGGCCCTCGCCGCAGGCCTTGTCGACCGGCGCGGGACGGGGCTCGGCGACGACGACGTCGAAGCCGGCACGGGCGGCGTGCAGAGCGGTCGCCAGGCCCGCGGGCCCGCCTCCGGCGATCACCATGTCGAGGGTGGCGCTCATGCGGGCACGGCCCGGGTGAGGGCGGCGTTCTCGCAGCGGATGCGGACGGTCAGCAGCCACGCGTTGGCCACGGTGAACACCAGCGCGCTCAGCCACGCGCCGTGCACCAGCGGCAGGGCCGCGATCTCCACGACGACGGCCACGTAGTTGGGGTGGCGCAGGAACCGGTAGGGCCCGGTGCCGACCAGGCGCGCCCCGGGGACGACGATGACCCGGGTGTTCCAGTACGGCCCGAGCGTCGTGACGCACCACCAGCGCAACGCCTGGGCCAGCAGCACGAGGACGAGCATGGGCCCGCCGAGCGCGGGCACGAAGGGCCGGTCGGCCAGGGCGGGTTCGAGGAGGCAGCACAGGAGCAGGCCGGTGTGCAGGGCGACCATGGCCGGGTAGTGGCCGCGGCCGTGCTCGACACCGGCGCGGGCCAGGGTCCAGGACGCGTTGCGCCGGGCGACGACCAGTTCGGCGAGACGTTCGACGCCGACGGCCAGGATGAGAAGGACGTACCACGTCATGAGGTCACCAGCGCAGCAGGACGAGTTCGGAGCAGAAGCCGGGGCCCATCGCCATGAGCAGGCCCCAGCTGCCGGGCTCGGGCCGGGCGGATTCCCGGATGCTCTGCAGGATGTGCAGGACGGAGACGGACGACATGTTGCCCACGGCCGCCAGCGAGTTCCACGCGGATGCCAGGGCGTTGTCCGGCAGATCGAGGGTGTCGGCGACGGCGGAGAGCACCTTGGGCCCTCCCGGATGGCACACCCAGCTGTCGATGTCCTCGACGGTGAGGCCGTGGTCGGCCAGGAAACCGCGCAGATGCCGGCCGAGGTGGCTCCGTACGATGCCGGGGATGCCGGCACCGATCACGACACGGAACCCGGACGTGCCGATGCTCCAGCCGAGGAGCTGCTCGGTGTCCGGATACAGCCGGCTGCGCGTGGCGACCACCGTGGGGCCGGCGGCGCCCGGCCCGGCGGATGTGCCGGCGCGGGCGACGAGCGCGGCGGCACCGTCCCCGAACAGGGCACCGGCCACGAGGTTGGCCTGGGAGTCGTCCCGTCGCTGCAGGGTCAGCGAGCACAGTTCGACGGTGAGCAGCACGGCCGTGCCACCGGGATGCCCACGCAGGTAGTCGTGCAGCCGGGCCAGCCCGGCCGCGCCCGCCACACACCCCAGTCCGAACACCGGCACCCTCTTGACGTCCGGTCGCAATCCCAGACGTCCGGCCAGCCGGGCATCGAGCGAGGGGGCGGCGATGCCGGTGACGGAGGTGCACACCAGGAGGTCGACATCGGCCGGTTCGAGTCCCGCTTCCTTCAGCGCGCCGGTGAGGGCCTCTTCGCCCAGCTCGAGACCGGCCGCCATCCAGGCGTCGTTGGCCTGCCCGAAGTCGGTGAGGGCGGCGTACCGTGCGATCGGCAGCGCGAGGTGCCGGGCGCGGACCCCGGCGGACGCGTGCAGGCGGCGCAGCAGGGCGCGGTCGGCTCCCGGAGCCAGGCACAGATCGCCGATCGGTTCGGTGAGGTCGTCCTGGGCGTAACGGTGCGCCGGCAGCGCCGTGTGGACCGCCGTGATCGTGGTCCCCGCAAGGGGCCGGGCTTGCTCGCGCACCGTGCCGGGTGAGGCGGGGAGGTCTTCGGCCGTCACGGGGACACGCATATCGACAGTGCCTCTCTCGCCCTGTTTGTCCATTTATCTTGCCTGTGTGTCTCTACACCCGTCACCGGTCCTTCCCCGAGCGACACGCCGCGTGCCGGCGCTGTTGCGCTCCTGCCACCTGGAACCGGCGCTCGCCGTGACGGTGCTCGCGACGGTGCTGGCCGTCGCGGCCGGCCGGGGCGCGTCGGCTTCGGCAGCGGTGGCGGCCGCCGTGCTGGTGGGCCAGCTCTCGGTGGGCTGGTGCAACGACGCGGCCGACGCCCGGCGCGACGCGGCCTGCGGACGCGGCGACAAGCCGGTCGCCACCGGCGAACTCCCCCTCCGGGCGGCGGCCGTCGCAGCCGGGGCGGCCCTGGTCCTGTGCGTGCCGCTGTCCCTGCTGAGCGGCGCTGCCGCAGGGGCGGCGCACCTCGCCGTGGTCGCCACTGCCTGGAGCTACAACCTGCTGTTCAAGCACACGCTGCTCTCCCCGCTGCCCTACGCCGTCGCCTTCGGCGCACTGCCGGCGTTCGTCACCCTCGGCCTGCCCTCGCCGTCCTGGCCCGCCTGGTGGGCGATGGCGGCCGGAGCCCTGCTGGGGGTGGGGGCGCACCTGGTCAACGTGCTTCCGGACATCCAGGACGATCTCGCGACCGGGGTGCGCGGCCTGCCGCAGAGGCTGGGCCGCAGGGCCTGCCGGTGGCTGGCCCCGTCCCTGATGCTCGCCGCTGTCTGCGTGCTCGTCACCGGCCCGGCCGGAGGTGTGGGGCGCCCGGGCTGGGTACTGGCGGGGGCGGCCGTCGCCGTGTCGGTCGCGGGCACGGCCCTGCCTTTCGACGACCGCAGCCGGTGGCCGTTCCGGGCGGCTGTCGTCGTGGCGGGCATGGCCGTGACCCAACTCCTGCTGCGCGGCCCGGACATGACGTGAGCGTCGCAGGCGGCTCAGCGGCCCACATGGAGGGTCGCGTCCTGCCGGCCGGCCGTCGTGGAGACCGGCGCGATGCGCAGCGTGCGGGCGGCGTGGCGGATGCGGCGGGTCGGCTGGTTGGCGGGCGCCACCCCGGCCGAACCGCCGCGTCCCGGTGAGCCGGTCCGCGACGACTCAGAACCCGGGGCCGGCTTCCGGCACGTCCAGCGGGCGTCCGAGCCGCAGGTTCCAGCGCCCGGCCCGTCCGCTGAACTCCGTCGCGGTCAGGGGCGGCACGTCCAGCCGCCAGAATCCCGCCGCCGGCAGGTGCAGCGCGTGGACCACGGCCGCCCGTACGACGTCCGGCTCGACCACGGCGAGCGTGCGTCCGTCCGTCTCGCGGAGGCCGTCCAGCCAGTGGGCGACCCGCGCGCACGCGTCCCGTACCGATTCCCCGCCATGGGGCGCGCTGCCGGGGTCGGTCAGCCACCGTCCCACCGCATCCGGTTCGGCGACGGTCACTTCGTCGAGGGTCCGGCCGCGCCACCGCCCCACATCCAGTCCCCTGAGTCCGGCTGCCTCGGGACCGTCCAGACCGAGCGCCCCGGCGGTCTGCCGGCAGCGCGTGCTGGGGGAGAGAGCCACTTGGGAGGCCGAGGGCAGCGACCCGGCCGCGGCCGCGGCCTGCTTCCGGCCGCCCTCGTCGAGCGGGCCCCCGTCGTCGAAACGGGCCTGCCGCAGCGACCGGTTCATCGCCGGGGAGATGAGGACGACTCGACTGGTCACCCGACCGCGCGCCCCCTGCCCCATACCGCGGTCACGTCCGTGACCGGCCCTGGATCCGCATGCCCGGGCGGCGGCGGTGCACCGTCACGTACGCCAGACCGTCCGCGCCCGCGGCCACGCTGCGGACGCTGCCGTGCGGCAGCCAGACGAGGCTGCCGGGCTCCACGGGGTGCGGCCCGGCCTCGGAGCCGAGCGTGCCGTCTCCCGAGACCACGAGCAGCAGCACGTCGAGATCGGGCTCGGCGTGGGCGTCGATGGACCCCCGGGGCGGGACGCGGACGAGGTTGGCGTCCAGTTGCCGGCCGGGTTCGGCCAGCCGCCACAGTGCGCCGGTCGCTCCCGGCTCGGCCGCGGCGAGCGACCCGGTGTTGCCGAGGATCCGCGGAACGGGAGCGCCGGCCCCGCCGGGGAGCTCCTCCGGGTCAGTCATGGATCGTGCCACCATCCGATACGGGCCTGCCCTGGGCCGGTTCACCTGTACGGCAGGCGATCCGCGCCTCTCCCGGGCGGACGCCCAGAGGAATCTAGCATCGGCCGCGGCCCGGGCCGCGGCCGATGCGCGCTCACTCGTCGTCGGACGTGGTGGGGCGGGTCCGTCCGGGCTCCGGCGCCTCACCCTCCTGTGCGCGAACGTGCAGCACGTCGCCGATGAACAGGTCGTACACCAGTACACCGATCACGCCGCCGATGAGCGGCCCGACGATCGGGATCCACCAGTAGTCGCTGAACGCCCCGGCCAGGCTGCCGGGAAATGCCAGTCCGTCCCATCCCGCCATCCAGGTGAACAGGCGCGGGCCGAAGTCGCGTGCCGGGTTGATGGCGTAGCCCGCGTTCGCCCCGTAGGACATGCCGATGGCCGCCACGACGAAGCCGATCACCACGGGCCCGAGATTCGCCTTCACGGCGGTGTTGCGCAGGTCGATGAGCGCCACGACCAGCATGACCAGGAAGGCCGTGCCGACGATCTGGTCGATCAGCGGGCCCCAGATGCCACCCCCGAAGTACGGCGCCGGGAACGTCGCGAAGATCGAGAACGAGGCGAGGGTCTTCCCGTCCGTCTTCGGCCCCTTGAAGGCGGCGTCGAAGGCGTCGATGGCATCGTGGTACACGGCGTAGACCAGGGCCGCCCCCGCGAGGGCGCCGACCACCTGGGACGCCCAGTAGGGCAGGACCTTGACCCAGGGGAACTTGCGCCGCACGGCGAAGGCCAGGGTGACCGCCGGGTTGATGTGCGCTCCGCTGACGCCACCGGCCACGTAGATGCCGAGGATCACGGCCATGCACCAGCCCCAGGTGATCAGGAGCCAGTCCCCGGCGCCGAGGAAGAAGATGGTGGGCCCCTGGGTGCGGCCCGAGCCGGGCAGCGCCGCCACCGTCATCGCCACCACACCGCACCCGAAGGAGATGAGGACGAACGTCCCGAGGAACTCCGCCAGGCACTCGCCCGCCAGGCCTGCACGACGTCTGAGCCTGGAGGGTTTCACCAGAGGCTTGATCTCCACTGCCATGTGATTCTCCCTGAGGTCGCTGCGGTCGCCGCGTGACGTGCGGTAATCACGTGGTAACCCGGCGCAGCGCCCGCGGCAACCGCAGGCCTTCCTGCGAAGGGTGGCCGGCGGCAACAGCAGGCGCCCCGGCGAGGGGCGGCCCGCGGCAACCTCGGGCGAACCTCCGAAGACGCGTTCGCGCCGCCTCCGGACCGGCGGACGGCGGTGCGTTTCCCTTGGTCCTCAGCGGCCCGGGGGCGTCTCCTCGATGGACTCGCCGTCCCCGGAGCCGAGCCGGACGCAGCACTCCCCGGGTTCCGGTTCCAGCGCCGCGCGGACGCCGCCGACCTCGAGGCCCTCGAGGTAGCCGCTGAGGAATGCCTGGTTCATGCCGCACACCAGATCCGGTGCCCTGGCGGCCAGCGGGTGGAAGGGGCAGTTGCGCAGCCGGATGCGGGTCGGCGTTTCCCGTACGGGCTCGTACCCGTACTGGTCCAGCAGGCGCTCGCAGGTGGTCAGCCCCCGCTCGGGGCCCAGCCGGCCCGGGCGGGTCTCGTGCCGTGCGGCCTCGCCCAGCTGCCGGCCTCGCTGCCGCGCGGCGCGCATGGCGGCCTGGGTGGCGGTCTCGCCGGCCTGCTCGGTCAGGACGGCGTCCAGGAGCAGGTCGGCCAGCAGCTCGTGCCGCCGGTCGGGGATGGTCACGGTGATCTGGTCGCCGGTGGGCTCGTACACCTTCGGCTGCCTGCCGGCCTTGCGGATTCCGCCCGGCGCTTCGTAGCGGGCGCGCAGCAGACCGGCGTCGACCAGCTTGTCGAGGTGGAAGGCGGCGAGCTTGCGGGAGATGCCGACGCTGGCAGCGGCCTCGTCGCGGGTGACGGGACGCCTCGCCCGCCGGATGAAGGCGAACATGCGCCGGCGTGAATCCTCGCTCAGGACGCTGACGGAGTCGATAGCGCTGACGGAGCCGATGGCGCTGCCGGCCGGATCGGCCTGCGCGGGCGGGTCGGAAGCCACACGACCACGGTAACTCCCACAGGTATGGGAGTGAGGACTGTTCGGGCGTGGTGGTCTGCACATCTTGACGGCGGTGCGGAATAAAGGAAAAACTCGTTGGTGAAACTCTTGGAGGTCACCATGGTCCCGTTCTCACCGCCCTCGGCATCGGAGGCAGCCGACACGACGGCACCCGTGCGGCCCGCCCTGCGGGTGGTCCACGAAACCGACGGGATCGACATGGCCGCCGCCGAGGCCGCCGCAGGCCGGTTCCTGGAGGCCCTCGGCATCTCCACGGCCTCGGAGAGCCTGCGCGGCACGCCCGGCCGGATGGCCCGCGCCTACGCGGAACTCTTCAGCCCCCGTCCGTTCGACCTGACCACGTTCCCCAACGACGAGGGCTACGACGAACTCGTCCTCGCCCGGCGCATTCCGGTCCGCACCGTCTGCGAGCACCATCTGCTGCCGGTGGTCGGCACCGCCCACGTCGGCTACCTGCCGGGGGCCCGCATCCTGGGCCTGTCCAAACTGGCCCGCGTCGTCGAGCACTTCGCCTGCCGCCCGCAGGTCCAGGAACGCCTGACCAAGCAGGTCGCCGACTGGCTGCAGACCCATCTGGAGCCCAAGGGCGTCGGCGTGGTCATCGAGGCCGAGCACTCCTGCATGACGCTGCGCGGTGTGCAGGCCACCGGCTCCGACACCCTGACCTCGACCCTGCTCGGCCTCCTGCGCTCCGACGCCCGCTCCCGCGCCGAGTTCCTCGCGCTGACGGGGGTGGCCAAGTGAGCGCGGCGCCCGCGTCCGCCGGGGGCGGTCGCGGGCGCCGCGCGTCAGCGGGTCATCGCACCTCTCGCGCATAGGGCGCGACGGTGATCCGGTCGATCAGCGGCGCGTAGCGGGAGCGGAGCAGCACGCCGGGGAAGGTGTCCGAGGCGTAGGTGGTGCCGTCGAAGTTCGGCAGTTCCTCGGAGCGGAAGCCGATCGTGTTCCTGCCCTTCTTCAGCTGTACCGGGACGGTCAGCTCCCAGAAGTTGTTCTGGTGGAAGCTGTGCGGGAAGCCGACGCGACGGGCCGGGCCGCCGTTGACGCTGATGTCGGCGTGGCGGGCGAGCGGGTCGGGGTTGTAGTGGGTGGCCTCGGACTGTTCGGGGTTGGAGTAGCGGACGCGCAGCGCGTACAGGCCGGCCCGGTCGGCCGTCACGGTGAACGTCGCGGTGTTGCCGTTGCCGGGGGCCCCGCCGATGCCCGTGATCGCCGTGCCGTCGGTGGCGAGGGACAGTGGGGCGAGCGTGGCCGACCCGGCGAGTGCCGCGTCCCCGGCTTCGTAGGTGCGCGCCGGCAGCGCCCCCTCGGTCGGGGTGACCGTGAGGCGGTCGACGAGGGTCGTGGCCGGGCCACCGGTCACCGTCACCTTGTTGACGCCGCCGGAGAGCGAGACGGCCGCACTGCTCCGGCCCTTGGCCAGACGCAGGACGTCGTGGCCGTTGACGGAGAGCCGGGCGCCGCTGCCGCGGAGGGTGTCGACCCGGAGGGTGGCCTCGCGGTCGGCCGGCGAGTAGACCCAGAACGTCGCGCTCTGGTCCTTGGCGAGCCGGACCGCGCCCGAGCCGGTGGCCGCCGGCTTCGGAAGGTCGTACACCGGCCGTGCCCCGCCGGCCGGCCACGCCAGTTCGCCCTCGTACACCTGCGTGTCCGCCGAGGCGCGGGGGAGGGAGAGCGTCAGGCGGTCGACGATGGCGTCGCCCTTGGTCGCCCGCTTGCCGTCGGCGCTCTTCGCGGCGAGCGTCAGGGTGTGCTTGCCCTTGGTGAGCTCGACCTTGGTGTCGGTGTGGTCCCAGACGACCCACTTGTAGCCGAGCGGCAGGTGCAGTTCCTGCTCACCGGCCGCCTTGCCGTCGACGCGCAGGAAGACGTTGGTGGGGCCCTGCTCCTTCACCTTGTCGTAGGTGTTGAGGGAGTTGGCGAAGACACTCAGGTCGTAGGTGCCGTCCTCGGGCACGTCCACGGTGAAGTCGAGCGCCACGTCCGAGCCGGTGCGCAGGCCGCCGACGTCGTAACCGCCGGAGGTGTAGAACTTCGACACGTCACGCGGTGAACCCTCCGGGCCGTTCTTCGACCAGCCGGAGCCGGTGTGCGCGGCGTCCTCGGCCTCGTACGAGGACTGCCAGCGCACGGGCGGTGCCTGCGTGCCCTTCGCTTCCCCGGCCGGGCTGAGGACGACCTCGTAGGCAGAGGACTCCTTCAGCTTCGGCAGGACGCCGTCGCCGAAGTCGAGGGCGACCTTGCCGTCGCGGCCGACCGTCAGGTTCGTCTCGGCGAGGAGCTTCGGACCGGACGAGTCGCCGACCTGCCCGCTCCACTCGATCTCCCGCACCCAGGCGTGCACCCGCTTGCCGAAGACCTTCTCCGGCACGCCCGCGAAGGTGATGTGCCCCTTGCCGGTGGACCCGCCGAAGATGAGCCGGGACTGCTTCTTCTTCTCGTCCAGGGTGGCGACGCCCTGCATGGTGTAGTTCTCGCCCGGGAACGGCGGTGTCACCTTCACCGTGTGGCCGCTCATCGAGGCGTACGAGTTCAGCAGCCACCACTGCCCGTTGCCGCGGTTGGACTGCACCGCGGAGTCCGACAGGTTGCCGTCGATGTTCCAGTACGCGATGTCGGCGTCGACCTTGGACTCCTCGATCGCGGACACCCACTGGATCATCTGGCCCGGCACCGAGGTGTGGTAGTTGAACGCGTACTCGTTGATGTTGACGGGGAGTTGGGTGCCTTCCCGGTCGGTGCCCTTGAACAGGTCCTTCTCCCAGGCCCGGTACTTGGCGACGCTCTGGCGTACCGCCTCCGGGTGGCTCAGCTCGTGCCAGGTGATGACGTCCGGGAGGGTGCCGGCGGCCAGGGCGTGGGTGAGGAAGCCCTTCACCTGATCGTAGAGGACGCTGGTGTTGGGCCCGGCGATGCGGGCGCCGGGCATCCTGGTCTTGATGAGCTTGTACGCGGAGTCCCAGGCGGCGAAGTAGTCGTCGGGGTCGTTCAGCCAGCTGACCTTGTTGTAACTCCACTGCCCGGTGCCGAACATGTTGCCCTCGGGCTCGTTGAACGGCACGAAGACGATGTTGTCCTGGTACTGCTTCGGCAGCTGGAGCACCTGGTCGACCTGCTTGGCGATCTTCTCCTCGTACAGCTTGAGCTTCTGCGCGGGTGTGTCGCCCGGCCACTCGTAGGGGAAGCCGCGGTGGATGTCGGTCATGTAGATGTACACATCACCGTCGGTGGAGTCGGCCAGCGGCCTCACCACCTCCAGGGCGTCGGCGCCGGGGTGCTGGGGGCCGTCCTGCGCCTTGGTGGAGACCGTGCGCAGACCCATGCCCTCGATGAGGTTGTTGGTGGGGACGTCCGGCCCGTACACGCCGTAGAGGGTGCCGGAGGCACCACCGTGGAACGCGCCGGTGTCCGAGCCGAGGTCGACGGTGAGCTCGCCCTCGCGGACCACGGTGACGGTGGCCTTCACCGCGCGCCCGGCCGCGGTTCCGGCGACCGTGAAGGTGCCCGGCGCGGCGTACCTGTCGGAGGGCACGGCGTCCCAGCTGACGGGCGTGTCGCGGTCGTAGCCGTCGGAGAACGAGGCGCGGACGGCGGCGGGGAGCGACGGGGCGGTCCCGGTCGTGGTGCGCGCCTCGAAGGAGGTCCTGGAGAGCTGCTGGAGGGTGGGCACGGACCCGACCGTACCGGCCACCTGCTCGGGGCTCAGTGCCGCGTGCCACACGGTGAAGTCGTCGATCGCGCCGTGGAGCAGCGGGTCGGGGTAGAGGGACTTGCCTATGTACCCGGCGGCGGTGGCCGAACCGTCCAGCAGGTCTCCCGCCTTGATGCCGGTCGCCGAGGAGGAGACCGCCACGCCGTCGAGGTAGGTGGTGAGCCGGCCGGCGGTGGTGTCGAGGGTGACCGTGACCGTCCGCCACTCGTCGGCGGGCAGGCTCGCGTAGCCGCGGACCTGGGCCTCCGCGCCCCCGCCCGCGGTGGTCACGGAGGTCTGGAAAAGACCGCTGCCGTTGTACGGCGTGCTGAAGAGGTACTTGGTGGTGTCCGTGCCCAGGTCGAAGATCCGCTGCCAGGGCGACGTGTCGCCGCTCCACTTCACGCGGGCGGAGACGGTCAGGTCCGTCGTTCCGGCGAGCACCTGACGGGGCAGGCGGACGTACGCGCCGTCGGAGGTGGGAGCACCGCCGGGCAGGGACAGTGCCTTTCCTCCGGCCGTGCCGTCGACCGAGCGGGCGGTGGAGGCGTTCACGAGGGTCGCCGTCAGGTCGTTGCCGGAGCTGTCGGTGATCTTCCCGGAGGCGAGGTCGTCCTGGTCGAAGGAGTAGTGCGCGGCGGGCTGCGGTGCCTCGGCGGCCTGCGCGGGGGCGGCCGGTGCGGCCAGCAGGCCCGCTCCTAGGGTCAGTGCCACGGCGGCCGGGGCCCGGCGCCGCGTGAATCTGTCAGCGGATGGCATGGATGGCGTCCTCAGTCGTCGTGTCGTCGCGTCGAGTCGTCGCTTCATCGAGCAGCGGTTCGGTCCGCACGCCCGTCGAACCGGTTCGATCCGGGGCGCGTGCAGGTGGCGCGTGCAGGGGTAGAGGGAGCGGTGGCGGGCACGCCGGTGCGCGGATGAGGGCATGTGGGTCTGTCCCATCGCTACCGAACGGGCCCATGCGTCGAACCGGTTCGCGAAGCTAGCACCGGCACCCCAGGTCGGCAATGCCTGCGACACGAGGATTCCGGATCGGCAGGCGACCGACCAGCGAAGTGCGTCCCAGGTATTGACAGCGGTCGAGGCGGTTCCTACCTTCCTGCCATGCGAACCGGTTCGACGAGCCAGGAGTTGCCGTGAACATCGGGGAGATCGCCAAGCGAGCCGGTGTCTCGCGAAGCACCGTGTCCTACGCACTCAGCGGCAAGCGCCCTGTCTCGGAGGACACCCGCCGGAAGATCCAGCAGGTCGTCGACGAACTGGGCTACCGGCCCAGCGCCAGCGCCCGCGCCCTGGCCAACGGGCGGACCAGCACCATCGGTCTCGTCTTCCCGCCCGCCGGCAACCACTACACCGGGATGCAGCTGGACTTCATCGGCAGTGTCGTGGAGGCAGCCGCCGCCTACGACTACGACGTGCTGCTGTCACCGAGCGGCGTGGACAGCGACCGGTCCTTCCAGCGGCTGCTGGGGGAGCGGCGGGTCGACGGCGCCATCCTGATGGAGATCAGACTGGAGGACGACCGGGCCGACCACCTCGCGGCGCTCGACTTCCCGGCCGTCGCCATCGGCCGCACCGCCCACCCGGAGAGCGGCTGGTGGGTCGGCCTGGACCACACGGCACTGGCGGCGGCATGCGTCCACCACCTCGCGGACCTGGGCCACCGCAGGGTCGCCTTCGTCAACCGCCCCGAGCAACTGCTGCGTGCCGGGTACGAGTCGGCACACCGCGGCCTCGACGGCTTCACCAAGGCCGCGGCCGAACGAGGGCTGACCGTGCGGACGTACTGCTGCGGGGACGACGCCGCCTCCGGCCAGGCCTGCCTGGAAAGGATCCTGCGCGACGACCCGGGCACCACCGCCCTGGTCACCTTGAACGAGGCCGCGCTGGGCGGCCTGTACCGAGGGCTGGCCCGGGCCGGCCGCCACGTGCCGGGCGACTTCTCCGTCACCGGGGTGGTGGCGAGCCGGTGGGCGGAGACGGTGACCCCGCAGCTCACCGCCGCGGACGTACCGGCGGAGGAACTGGGCCGGCGCGCCGTCGAACTGCTCGTGGAGCGGCTCGACCAGCCCGGCGCCCCCGCTCGGCACCACCTGCTGACACCCCCCATCTCGCTGCGGGCCAGTACCGGTCCCGCCACCGGCTCCCCACAGCCCTGACCCCTTCCCCGCCCCTCCTCCCGCCCCTTCTTCGAGCACACCCCGCCATGCCTCCCTCCGGTGTGCCCGCTTCCCCCACATCGCCCCCGCCACGGCACCCGCGTGCCTAGAACGAAGGAACCCGCGATGCACAGCACTTCCAGACGGCGACTCACCGCAGTGGCCCTGTCGACCGTCCTCGCCGCCGTCGGCACCGCCTGCTCCTCAGGCTCGGGCAGCACCGACACCAAGGGTGCGGACAGCGGCACCTTCACCATCTGGGACCCCTACCCGCAGTTCGCCAAGGGATCGGCCTGGGTGAAGCTGCTGGACGCCTGCGGCAGCAAGGCCGGCGTGAAGGTCAAGCGGACCGGTTTCGACACCAGCGACCTGGCCAACAAGACGCTGCTCGCGGCCCAGCAGGGCAACTCCCCGGACGTCCTCATCGTCGACAACCCGGTGGTGTCGACCCTCGCCGAGGCGGGCGTTCTCACGACGACCGACGAGAACAAGCTCGACACCTCCGCCGTGGACCCCAATCTCCTCGCGGCCGGCCAGTCGGACGGCAAGACCTACGGCACCCCGATCGGCGCCAACACCCTCGCGCTCTACTACAACAAGAAGGTCCTCAAAGAGGCCGGCGTCGACATCGCCTCGGTCAAGGACTGGAAGTCGCTGACGGCAGCCCTGGAGAAGACCGAGAAGGCGGGCAAGAAGGGCATCACCTTCTCCGCGATCGGCACCGAGGAGGGCAGCTTCCAGTTCCTGCCGTGGTTCTGGGGGTCCGGCGCCGCCCTCACCGACCTCGACTCGCCCGCGGCCGTCTCCGCACTGTCCCTGTGGAAGGGCTGGCTGGACAAGGGCTACGCCCCCAACTCCGTGCTCAACAACACCCAGACCACCAGCTGGCAGGAGTTCGCGAGCGGCGACTACGCCTTCGCCGAGAACGGCACCTGGCAGCTCGCGGCCGCCAAGAAGGCCGGCTTCGACTACGGCGTCCTGCCCATCCCGGCCACCGGCGGAGGCAGCGCCGCGGCCCCGACGGGCGGCGAGTTCGTCACCGTCCCCGTCCAGAGCGACACCGCCCGCTACGCCACCACGAGCAAGCTCACCGCCTGCCTGACCAGCACCACCAACCTGTACGACACCGACACCACCCTCTCCTACGTCGCCCCCACCGAAGAGGTCCGGAAGAAGCAGGTGGCGGCCGACCCCGCGCTGAAGCCGTGGGTCGACGCGGTCAAGGCCGCCAAGGGCCGTACCAGTGACGATCTGGGCACCGAATACCCCAAGATCTCCGAGCAGATGTGGAAGGCCGTGCAGTCCGCCCTCAGCGGATCGAAGTCGCCCAAGGACGCGCTGACCTCGGCGCAGGCCGCGGTCAAGTGATGTGGGTTCGATGAAGCAGACCGTCCGTCCGCCGGACCACCGGTCCGTGCGGCCGCTCAGTGGGGCGGCGACCGCCGTCCCGCCCCCGGCCCGCACCACGCAACGCCGCCGGCCCGTCTCCCCGCAGTGGGCCGCCTGGGCCTTCCTCACCCCGGTGACGCTCTATCTCGCCCTCTTCTACGCCTATCCGCTCTACCGCAACCTCGACCTGAGCCTGCGCAACTACACCGTCCGCTCCTTCGTCCAGGGCGACGCGCCGTTCACCGGCCTGGAGAACTACCGGAAGGTCTTCGACGACCCCACCTTCGCCCCGGCCCTCCTCCACACCGTGGTCTTCACCGGCGTGTGCCTGGCCTTCCAGTACGCCATCGGGCTGGCCCTCGCGGTCTTCTTCAACCAGCACTTCCGGCTCTCGGCGACCCTGCGGGCCCTGTTCCTCGTCCCGTGGCTGCTGCCGCTGATCGTGTCGGCCTCGACCTGGTCGTGGATGCTCAACAGCGACTCCGGCATCGTCAACGCCGCCCTGCACGCCCTCGGTATCGGCCCCGTCAACTGGCTGACGTCGCCGTCCTGGTCGCTCACCTCGGTGATCATCGCGAACATCTGGATCGGCGTCCCGTTCAACCTGGTCGTGCTCTACAGCGGCCTGCAGTCCATCCCCTCCGGCCTGTACGAGGCGGCCGCCCTCGACGGTGCGGGCTCCTGGCGCCGCTTCTGGAGCATCACCTTCCCGCTGCTGCGCCCCGTGTCCGCCATCACCCTGCTCCTCGGGCTGGTCTACACGCTCAAGGTCTTCGACATCATCTGGATCATGACCAAGGGAGGCCCGGCCGACGCCTCCACGACCTTCGCCACCTGGTCCTACCAGCTCGGCTTCGGCAACCTGCTGCCCGCCTTCGGCCCCGGCGCGGCCGTCGGCAACCTGCTGGTGGTGGCCGCCCTGGCGTTCGGCCTCCTCTACATGAGGGTCCAGCGAAAGCAGGCGTACTCATGAAAAGCCGACGCACCTGGGGAAAGACGACCGCCGGCGTCCTACTGACCGCGATCATGCTCTTCCCGGTCTACTGGATGCTGAACGTGTCCCTCACCCGCGACCAGGACATGCGCAAGTCCCCGCCCGACCTGTTCCCCGTCCACGGCACCCTGGCCGGCTACCGCACCGTCCTCGACGAGCAGTTGCCCTACCTCGGCACCAGCCTGGTCATCGGCCTGGGCACCGTCGTGCTGACCGTGGCCCTGTCCGCCCCCGCCGGCTACGCCCTGGCAAAACTGCGCCCGCGCGGCGGGGGAGTGCTGAGTTTCCTGCTCCTCGCCGCGCAGATGATCCCCGGCATCATCATGGCGATGGGCTTCTACGCCATCTACCTGCAACTGGGCCTGCTCCAGTCCGTTCCCGGGCTGATCGTCGCGGACTCCACCCTGGCCGTGCCCTTCGCGGTGCTCATCTTCACCGCGTTCATGTCCGGCATCCCCGGCGAGATGCTCCAGGCGGCCCGGACGGACGGGGCCGGGCCTGTGCGCACCTTCTGGTCGATCGTCCTGCCGATGAGCCGCAACGCCGTGGTCACGGTCTCGCTCTTCGCGTTCCTGTGGTCCTGGTCCGACTTCGTCTTCGCCGGCACCCTCGTCAACGGCGGCACCCACGAGCCGATCACCCTCGGCATCTACCACTACATCGGCAACAACAACCAGGAGTGGAACGCCATCATGGCCACCGCCGTGGTGGCCTCGCTGCCCGCCGCGGTCATCCTCGTCCTGGCCCAGCGCTATGTCGCCGCCGGCGTGACCGCCGGCGCGGTCAAGGACTGACCTTCCCCTGCTCGAGAAACGAGTGACACCTCATGACCGCCGACCGCTCCGGCCCGGCCTTCTCCGTCCAGGACATCCCCTTCAGCACCTACGGATCCTGGTTCGGCATCTCGCCCGTGGTGGCGGAGAAGACGTACGCCGAGGATCTCCACCTCGTCTCCCACCAGAACGGCATGCACGCCGTCCTGAGCCTGACACCCCTGGACCCGGTCACCGGAGACCGGTCCGAGACCCGGGTGGAGGCGAGACCGGACCTGCTCAGCTGGATCGGCGCCGAGGGACGTGTCGACCTCGCCTACGAGTCGCCGGACACCGTGCGACTGCGCGGGAACGGCCTGGGCATCGCCGTACGGGCGGCCGCCCCGACCCTGACGCCGTTCAGCGGGACCTACTTCTTCCACGACGCCGCCGCCGGCGCCCATGTGTTCACCTCCTACGAGACGGGACGCCGGTACCGCGTCACCGCGCTGTCCGGCACCCTCGACGCGACCGGCGCCCAGATGCTGGGCAGCGGCGAGCGCGGTCTCGCCACGGCCGCGGCGGCGGACGGGAGCTGGGAGATCGCGATCGAGGAACTCGAGGCCGCCCGCCCGACGTACACGCCCGCCGCGGCCTTCGACGACATCGCGGCGTCCGCGCAGGCCTCGTTCGCCCGGTTCGTGGACGTCGTGGCTCCCTGGCGCTCGTCGGCCACTCCGGCCGCCGAACTGGCCGCCTACGTCGTGTGGTCGGCCACCGTGAACCCGACCGGTCTGGTCACCCGGCCCGCGGTGCTGATGTCCAAGCACTGGATGGACAAGGTGTGGAGCTGGGACCACTGCTTCAACGCCCTCGCCCTGGCCCCCGGTTGCCCGGAACTGGCACAGGACCAGTTCGCCCTGCCCTTCGACCACCAGGACTCCAGCGGCGCCCTGCCCGACTCGGTGACCCACTCCGAGGTCCTCTACAACTTCGTCAAACCGCCCATCCACGGCTGGGCCTTCGGTCGCCTGCGCCGCCGCCTGCCAGCACCTCCCAGCCCGGCTGAACTGGGCGAGACCTACCGGCGGCTGGAACGCTGGACGAACTTCTGGCTCACCGCCCGGCGCGCCCCCGGCGCCGCCTTCCCCCACTACCAGCACGGCAACGACAGCGGCTGGGACAACGCCACCACCTTCGACCCCGAGCGGGTGGTCGAGACCGCCGACCTCTCCGCCTTCCTCGTCCTCCAGCTCCACGAACTCACCTATTTGGCAGAGGAGTTGGGCCGGGATGACGAGGCTCGCGAGTGGGCGCGGTCCGCCCAGGAGACCCAGGCGGCACTGCTGGACCAGCTCTGGAGGGACGACCGCTTCGTCGCCCGGGGCGTCGGTACGGGGGACACCTGGGGCAGCGCCAGTCTCCTCGACCTGATGCCCATCGTGCTGGGCGAGCATCTGCCCGGCCACGTCAGCGGCGCCCTGGCCGACCACATCAAGGCCCACCTGACCCCGTACGGCCTCGCCACCGAACTGCCCACCTCCCCCCACTACCTCGACGACGGTTACTGGCGCGGTCCCATCTGGGCTCCCGCCACCGTCCTCGTCGAGGACGGCCTGCGCCGAGCCGGGCACCACCGGCTGGCGGACGACATCAGCAGCCGTTTCCGTGCTCTGTGCGAGGCCCACGGCTTCGCCGAGAACTTCGACGCCCTTGCCGGAACGGGCCTGCGCGACCGCGCCTACACCTGGACCGCCAGCAGCTACCTCCTCCTCGCCGAGGCGTACGCGCTCCGAGGTGACCATGACCTGACGTGACCCGCGTGGGCGGCGCTCATGGCCGGGCGAGGCGCGCGACCCGGTCATGGAGGCGTTGCACATGGTCCTCGGACTCCGGCTTCATCAGGGCACTGCGCAGGATGCGGGCGCCGTCGGCGTCGGCGGTGACCCGCGGGTGGCGCGCCGTGAAGGCGTCCCGGTCGGCCCTGAGGGTGCTCAGGAAAACGGGATCGGAGCCGGTCATGCCGTCGGTCAGGATGCGTGCCGACGCCGCGTCGACGGCGCTGAGGGTGGCGGGCTCCACCGCGGGGAAGTAGCCGACGATGTCCAGCTCGGGCTGCTGGTACAGCTCCAGCTCGTCCGAGGCGGTGATCAGCTCGGCCCAGTGCAGGGCGGCCCGTCGCCCGGCCCCGAGGACACGGCCCAGCCCGTCGGGCGTGGGCGGGAGCACCCGGAAGGTGAGCCACAGGGCCGCGGCCGAGGCACCGGCGCGGGAGCACTCCAGGCTGATCTCGCCGAGGTGCAGTTCGCTGGAGGTGAAGTACGTGTAGGGCGAGTCGTGCAGGTAGAAGCGGCCCACCTCGGGGTCGCGGAAGAGGACGGCACCACAGCCGTAGGGCTGGAGTCCGTGCTTGTGCGGATCGACGACGACCGAGTCGCACCGGGCGATCGCCCGCCAGGGCTGTGGGGGGAGTCCCTCCGGCCCGTCGGCGCCGGCGAGCAGGGTGAAGAAGCCGCCGTACGCGGCGTCGACGTGGAGCCGGACGCCGTAGCGCTCCTTGAGGGCGAGGGCCTCGTGGACCTGGTCGACCGCTCCGAGGCCGGTGGTGCCGGTGGTGAGCACGACCGTGCCGACCTCTCCCGTCCGCAGGACGTCCTCGAGCGCGTCGAAGCTGATGCGGCCGCGGTCGTCGGTCGGGATCGGGTACCCCTTCATGCCCAGGACATGGCACATGCGGCCGTGGGTGTAGTGGGCGTCGGCGCTGTAGGCGATGCCGCGGCCGGGATGGAGCTCGCGGGCGACGAAGAGGGCCTCGAGGTTGGCGATCGTGCCGCTGGTGGTGAGGTGGCCGAGGTGGGTCGCGAAGCCGAACATCGTGGCCAGTTGCGCGACGGCCTCGCGTTCCATGCGGGCGGTGGCGGGGCCGCCGTCCAGGGCGTGGTTGTTGGGGTTGATCAACATGGTGGTGAGGTGGCCGACGATCGCCGCCGGGTGCGGGGGCTTGAGCATCTGCCCCGCGTAGCGCGGGTGGAAGAAGGGATAGTTCTCCTTCAGCCTCCCGGTCAGCTCCTCGAAGGCGGCGGCGAAACGGTCGTCGTCGACGAGGAGGGACGGGTGCTGCTCATAGGGGCCGAAGGTGTCGGCCCACTGCCGTATCGCGTCGTCGGCCCGGCCGAGCCAATGCCGAAGGTCCATTGACCTCCCTCTCTGTCGTCGTGCCGTGTGGTGGGCCCCACCGTATGATTTCGTTGACTATTCAGCAATTGATTGCTCAGTAATTGAGACGGCAGTAGGTGAAGAAGCACTAAAGTCGGCCGGGTGAACATCGCGAAACGAGAGAACGACGCAGCCGCACAAGCAGCCGACAGCCCGCTCGTGCACGACTTCGGCCTGCTGATCAAGGCCGCCACCCGACTGGAACAGCGGATCGACACGGCTCTGCGCAAGGAGTGCGAGATCGGCCACACGATGTTCGAGGTCCTCATCCGGCTCTGCCGGCACCCTGACGAGGAGATCTCGCAACGTCGGCTCGCCGACGACCTCACGCTCACCAGCAGCGGCATCACCCGCCTGATCGACCGCATGGAGGACGCCGGCCTGGTGCGGCGCGTACCGGCTCCGGGGGACCGTAGAAGCGTCCTGGTCGAGCCGACCGGGCAGGGGCGTACGGTGTTCCTGCGGGCGGCCGCGGTCCACGCGGCGGTCGTCGAGCGGTACTTCGTGGCGCCGGTGACCCCCGCGGACTACGGGAGGCTGACCCGCTCGCTCGGTGAGATCGAGAAGGCGCTGCGCGACGCCTGACCGATCCGATCGGGCCTGTCACGGTTGCGCGATTACGCAATCGATGAACTTTCGTGATGTGATCGGAGGCGGGATCCACCGACACATGACGAAAGAGGTGTTCTGGTCTGTCCGGGCTTCAACCGCAAGGAAACGCCGGCCCGCGCACGCTGCCCCCGAGCGGCGACCGAGAGACACGGCACTCCCCACCCGCTGTCCCCCGTGCCGCGAGCGGCCGGGCGACCGGCGACCTGCCGTCGGCCCGAGCGGCCAAGCCCAGAGACTCGTTCTTCGACAACGCCAAGTACCTGGCCATCGTCCTGGTGGCCGTCGGACACGCCTGGGAGCCGCTGCGCGAGGGGAGCCGCGCCGTCACCGCGCTCTACACCCTCGTCTACGCCTTCCACATGCCGGCGTTCATCGTCATCTCCGGCTACTTCTCACGCAGCTTCGACGCCGGCCCGGAGCGGATCAAACGCCTGGTCACCACCGTGGTCGTGCCCTACGTCGTCTTCGAGGTGGCGTACACCTACTACACCCGCTGGACGAGCGGCGACCCCGACCGTGCCATCAGCCTGCTGAGTCCCCTGTACCTGACGTGGTTCCTGGCGGCCCTGTTCATCTGGCGGCTGACCACCCCGATCTGGAAGCTCCTGCGGTGGCCGCTGCCGGTCGCCCTCGTCGTCGCGGCCCTGGCGACCCTCTCGCCGTCCATCGGCGACGACCTCGATCTCCAACGCGTCCTGCAGTTCCTGCCCTACTTCGTGCTCGGTCTGCTGCTGAAGCCGGAGCACTTCCGGCTGGTGCGCCGACGGGAGATGCGCCTGCTGTCCCTGCCCGTCTTCGCCGGCGCCCTCGCCGGGGCGTACTGGATCACACCCCGGTGGGACTACGCCTGGCTCTTCCACCGCTCCAGCGCCGAGGAACTGGGCGCCCCCGGCTGGTACGGGCCCGTGATGACCCTGGCCCTCTTCGGCTGTTCCCTGCTCCTCGTCGCCTGCTTCCTCGCCTGGATCCCGGGACGGCGCACATGGTTCACCGCCCTCGGGGCGGGGACGCTGTACGGCTACCTGCTGCACGGCTTCGCCGTCCAGGGAGCCAAGCACTTCGGCTGGTTCGGCCCCGACTGGATCCATCGTCCCGTCGGCGAGATCACGGTCACCCTTGTGGCAGCCGGCGTCATGACAGCCCTGTGCAGCCCGCCCGTGCGGCGGCTGTTCCGCCCCGTACTGGAGCCCCGCCTGGAGTGGGCGTTCCGGCGTGCCGACGCCGAGGCCCCGCGCACCGCACCCACCGGAGCGTGACGCGACCCGGTAGGGGTGCCGGTCAGGTCCGTGTCTCCCCGGCGCGGACCAGCCCGCTCTCGTAGGCCATGACCACCAGTTGGGCTCTGTCCCGGGCGCCGAGCTTGGCCATGGCCCGGTTGGCGTGGGTCTTGACGGTCACCGGGGTGACGAAGAGCCGCTCGGCGATGTCGTCGTTGGACAGGCCCGTGGCCACCAGCTGCATGACCTGGCGCTCCCGGGGCGTCAGTGTGGCCAGCCGTTCGGGATCGGCGAGGGCGCCGGGGGAGGGCTGGGAGAGGAACCGGGCGATCAGGCCCTTGGTCGCGGCCGGTGAGAGCAGCGCCTCACCGGCCGCGACCAGCCGGATCGCCTGGAGGAGTTCGGCCGGTTCGACGCCCTTGCCGAGGAAGCCGCTCGCACCGGCCCGCAGTGCCTCGACGACGAACTCGTCCACCTCGAACGTGGTGAGCACCAGCACCTTCACCCCGGCCAGATCCTCGTCCCGGCCGATGAGCCGGGTGGCCTCGATGCCGTCGACCTCCGGCATCCGGATGTCCATCACCACCACATCGGCGCGCGCGGAGCGGGCCAGTTCCGCCGCCTCCCGCCCGTTGGACGCCTCCGCGACGACCTCCATGTCCTGCTGGGCGTCGATGAGCAGCCGGAAGGTGCCCCGCAGCAGGGCCTGGTCGTCGGCGAGCAGGACACGGATCGTCATGGGTGACTCTTACCTCGTGGGGTCAGGCGGACGCGGGGGCGAGGGCCAGCGGGAGTTCGGCGACGACCTGGAAGCCGCCGCCGGGCAGCGGCCCGGCGGTGACCGTCCCGCCGATGGCGGTCGCACGCTCGTGCATGCCGATCAGACCGTGACCGGAGCCGGGGCCGGGGGAGGCGCCGGGGCGGCCGTCGTCCGTCACCGTGACCCGCAACCGGTCCCGTCCGTAGTCCAGCGCCACCTCCGCCCGCGTCGCCGACGCGTGTTTGTGGGTGTTGGTGAGTGCTTCCTGGACGATCCGGTAGGCCGTCAGTTCCGTGGTGGGCGCGATAGGCCGGGGGGTGCCGGTAGGGACCACCTGTACGGACAGCCCGCCCGCCCGCACCCCGCCGACCAGGGCGTCGAGATCGGCCAGTCCCGGGATGGGCGCGCGGGAGTCGGGCCCGTCGTCGGGCTGGCGCAACAGGCCCACGGTCGCGCGCAGTTCGTCGAGCGCGGCACGACTGTTGTCCTTGATGTGGGCCAGTGCCTCGTACGCGCGGTCGGGATCGTTGCGCATGAGGTGGTGGGCCACGCCCGCCTGGGCGTTGACCAGGGTGATGTGGTGGGCGACGACGTCGTGCAGTTCGCGGGCGATGCGGACCCGCTCCTCGGTGACCCGGCGCCGGGCCTCCTCCTCGCGGGTGCGCTCGGCGCGTTGGGCCCGCGCCTCGACTTCTGCGAGGTGCCGGCGGCGGGTGCGGACGGCGTCGCCCAGCGCGGTGGCCGCGATCGCGAGGTCGAAGCGGAGCAGACTGGTGCCCGCGAGAGGCGGCTCGGAGTCGGCGACCGCGTAGACGGCCGTGATCAGGGCCGACGCGATGAGGCCGGCGGTCCAGGCGGTACGCCGGCTGCTGCGGGTGGCGAGGGTGTAGAGCGCCACCAGGCTCGCCGCCGGTGCCAGGGAGACGGTCGGCACGATGGCCATATGGGTCAGATCGACGGCCAGCGAGGCGAGGACGACGGGCAGCGGCCATCGGCTGCGCACGACAAGGGGTGCGCACGCGAGCGCCGTCCAGGCCGCCGCGCCCACCCGGGGCGCGTGCCAGCCGGAACCTCCCTCGCCCCCAGCGCTCGCCACCGCGGCCACCAGAACCAGTACCGCGGCCGGAAGCCCGTCCCTGAGCCGCTCGTGACGGACCAGCAATCGTCGAGTCACCGCCACCACCTGCACTCCCCCACTCTACGCAGCGCGGCCCGGGGCGACGGTGCGTCAGCCCCGCCACCCGGTTCGCGCCTTGCGCCGATGTCCGTCAGCCTCGGAATCCGGCCGTCTCCGGTTCCCGGACCGCCCGGGGCGGCTGCACCGGCTCCTGCGCGGGACCCTCGATCGAGACGCGGGGCAGTGCCCGGTCCAGTCGGCGGGGCAGCCACCAGTTGGCCCGTCCGCACAGGTGCATGAGCGCCGGCACGACGACCATGCGGATCAGCAGGGCGTCCAGGGCCACGGCCACCGCCAGGCTGACGCCGAACTCGGAGATGACCCGCATGCCGCCGAACACGAACGAGCCGAAGACGCAGACCATGATGGCGGCGGCCACGGCGATCACCTTGCCGGTCTCCGCCTGCCCGACCCGCACCGCGCGACGGCTGTCACCGGTGTGCGCCCATTCCTCGCGCATCCGGCTGACCAGGAAGACCTGGTAGTCCATGGACAGGCCGAACATGATGCCGACGACCAGGATCGGCACGAACGACTCGATCGGTCCCGCGGCACCGAGGCCGAGGAGCCCGGCGCCGAACCCGTACTGGAAGACGACGACGATCGCGCCGAAGGCCACGCCGATGCTGAGGATGTTCAGCAGCGCGCCGACCGCCGGAATGAGCAGACTGCGGAAGGCGACCGTCAGCAACAGGAAACCGAGCACGGCGATCACCAGAACGAACACCGGCAGCTTGCCCATCAGGACCGACGCGAAGTCGTCGTTGCTCGCGGTGACTCCCCCCACGTAGACCTTCATGGACGTCCCCCGCTCCGCCTGCGGGATGACGTCGTCACGCAGGTGGTGGATCAGGTCGGAGGTGGCCTCCGACTGCGGTGAGGTCGTCGGGACGACGGAGACCACGCCGACCGTCTGCCCCTCCTTCATGGGCGCGGCGCCGACACCGGCGACACCGTCGACCTGCTTCAGAGCGGTGACCAGTTCCGCCTGTGCCGCCTTGTCTGCGGCGGTGGGGGCCTGGACCGCGAGGACGAGCGGGCCGTTGAAGCCAGGGCCGAAACCGTCCGCGATCATGTCGTACGCCTGACGGTTCGTCGAGGACGTGGGCAGGTTGCCGTCGTCGGACGCGCCCAGCCGCAGGGACAGCGTCGGAAGTGCGAGGGCCGCCAGCACCACGAGCCCGACCAGCCCCAGTACCTTGGGCCGTGCCTGGACGCGCTCGGCCCAGCGGCCCCACAGTCCGGCGCCGCCCGCCGGGGCTCCTCCGTGTCCGGCGCGGACGCGACGCCCGGCGCGGCCGAGGACCCTCGTGCCGATCAGGCCCAGCAGCGCGGGCAGCAGGGTGAGGGCGGCCAGCACGGTCAGGGTGACGGTGATGGCCGCGCCGATCGCCATGCCGTTGATGATGCCGACGTTCAGGGTGAGCATGCCCAGCAGCGCGACGACGACGGTCAGACCGGCGAACACCACGGCCCGGCCGGAGGTGTTGAGGGAGGTGGCGACCGACTCGCCCACGCTCATGCCCGCCATCAGGTTGCCGCGGTGCCGGTTGACGATGAACAGGGCGTAGTCGATGCCCACGCCCAGGCCGATCAGCGAACCCAGGGTCAGTGTGGTGTCGGAGAGCGTGATGACGTGGCTCAGCAGCATCACCGTGACCGCGGAGGTGCCGACGCCGGCGATGGCCGTGATGATGGGCAGCGCCGCCACCCACACCGCCCGGAAGACGAACAGCAGCACGATGAAGGCGAGCACGATGCCCATGGCGTCGGCGACCGCGTTCGGCTCCGGGTTGACGGTGAACGCCTGCCCGTTGAGCGCGATGTGCAGACTTCCCGACTCCGGAGCCGTCGCCAGGTCCTTCACATGGTCGATCCGGGCGTCGTCCACGCCGTCGTCGAACGCGACCGTCGCGTACGCCGTCCTGCCGTCCTCGCTGAGCTGGGCACGGCCGGCGGGAGTGTAGGGGTCGGTCACCGAGGCGACGCCCGGGGCGTCGGCGATGCGCTTCAGGGCTCCGGTCATGGCCCGCTCGGCCGCGCCGTCGGTGACCTTGCCGTCACTCACCTGCCAGACGACCCGGCCGCTCTTGCCCGCCGCGCTGCTCGCGCCCCTCTGGAGCAGAGCCGTCGCCCTGGCCGAGTCGGTGTCCTGCGAGAGCGGGCTGTTGCCGAAGCTGCTGCCGGCCGCGCCGACCGCACCGCCCAGCGCGATCAGCAGGCCCACCCAGGCCAGGACGACGGCGAGCCGGTGCCGGTGGCACCAGCGGGCGAGAGGGGACATCGACGAGCCTTTCCAGAGGAACACGGGCCGGAATCCCGGCACACCCTCAGGCTCGCAGTCCGCTGATCTCTCGTCGTTGGCCGAACGCAGACACTTGCCTCTACTACGATCGCAGTAGAGGCAAGTGCCGGGGGATCAGGGTGTGTAGACCGTCGGCCGGGGCGCCGTCGGCATGGCGTTGCCGATGAAGAAGCTCGGGTGCGGGGGCTGGTTGTAGGCCGTGTTCTGCCAGGCCAGGGCCGTGCGGTACTGGGTGTCGTGGAGCAGGGTGGTGATCTTGGTGCTGGTCTGGTGCGGCGTCGAGTAGATCCTCAGCGCCCGGTTGTCTCCCGTGCGCCAGACGACCTCCTCGCGCCAGTCGCCGAGGATGTCACCGGACAGGGCCGGGGTGGACTTGGTGCCGTTGTTGGAGGCCACACCGGAGCCGGTGAGCAGCCGGGTGTCGCCGGAGGTGCCGTACTTGTCGATGCGGGTGCCGTCCAGGAGCTCGCGGACCGGGTCGCCGTCCCACCAGGACAGGAAGTTGACGCTGGAGGGCTCCCGGCCCAGGGAGGCGCCGGTGGCGGAACGCAGGGTGCTGTCGGAGGCGGACCAGGCTTCCGCCCCCGGGCTGCCGGCGTAGATGTCGGCGGCGACACCGCGGCCGTTGTCGGAACCCGACGCCGTCTGCCACAGCCTCTCGCCGGTGCGGGCGTCGGCCATCCAGGAGCCGGGCTTGCTCGAGTCCTCCGAGACCTTGAAGTACTCGAGGCCCGGACGGGACGGGTTCAGGTCACCGACGTGGCCGGCGTCGCCGTGCCCGAGCCTGGTGGTCCACAGGCCGCTGCCGTTGTCGTCGACGGTCATCGCGCCGTAGACGATCTCGTCCTTGCCGTCGGCGTCGACGTCGGCGACGGAGAGGCTGTGGTTGCCCTGGCCGTCGTAGCCCTTGCCGCTGTTGCTCGAGGACGTCGTGTCGAAGGTCCAGCGGCGGGTGAAGGAGCCGTTCCGCCAGTCCCAGGCGGCTATCACCGTACGGGTGTAGTAGCCGCGCGCCATGATCAGGGAGGGGCGGGCGCCGTCGAGGTAGGCGGTACCGGCCAGGAAACGGTCGACGCGGTTGCCGTAGTTGTCGCCCCAGGAGGACACGGTGCCGCGGCCCGGGACGTAGTCCACGGTCTGCATCGCCTTGCCCGTCTGGCCGTTGAACATGGTCAGGAACTCGGGCCCGGACAGGACGTAGCCGCTGGAGTTGCGGTGGTCGGCGGAAGAGGAGCCGATGACCGCGCCGGTGCCGTCGCGGGTGCCGTCGGCGGTCTTCATGGCGACCTCGGCCTTGCCGTCGCCGTCGTAGTCGTACACCTGGAACTGCGTGTAGTGGGCGCCGGAGCGGATGTTGCGGCCCAGGTCGATGCGCCACAGCCGGGTGCCGTCGAGCTTGATGCCGTCCACGATGGTGTTGCCGGTGTAGCCGGACTGGGAATTGTCCTTGGCGTTGGTGGGCTGCCACTTCAGGACCAGGTCGAGGGCGCCGTCGCCGTCGAGGTCGCCCACGGAGGCGTCGTTGGCCTCGTAGGTGTAGGCCGAGTCCCCCGGGGCGGTGCCGCCCGCGGGCGGGGAGATCGGCACGTCCTTGTAGCCCGTGCGGAACTGGACGGCGGGCGCGGACGCCGCCTGCTCGGTGCCGTTGACCACCGGGCGCACCGTGTAGTCGGCCGAGGCCGCGGCCCCCGAGTCGAAGTAGTTCGTCGAGGCGGTGACGGGCGAGGAGTTGAGTCTGGTGCCGCCCCGGTACACGTTGAACGACACGTCGTTCGGGTCGGTCGCCAGCCACCGCCAGGACACCAGGTTTCCGCTGCCGGTGTACACGCTGGACAGGCCGCGGTCGAGCTTCTCGACCTGCCGGGCGGTCGCCGCCTGGGCGGTCTGTGGCAGTGCGACGAGTGCGGAGACGGCGAGCGCGGCGGCGGAGAGGCAGCCGACGAAACGGCTGCCCGTCCGGTGGGGGGACCGCCACGATCGTGGCGCGGAGCGGGGACGCCGGTGCGGGTCGTTCACGGTGGCCTCCGGTGTGTGGGGGGTATGGGAACGCTCCCATGTGGAGGGAGCGTAAGAACGGGCTGATGCCTCGTCAAGGATTGTGTCGGGTCCACTGTTCGGCCCTGTTCGGATCAGTGAGTTTCTCGTGCGTCATGGATTGACAGTCGGGTGGCGGCGCGAGAACACTGCGTGGGACGCCTCACGGCTGACCGTGGCCGAGGGCAGTCGAATCGGTCGAACCACCCGTGAATCCGGCGCGCCTGAAGGCAGGTCACGGATCTCCGCACCCGCAGTCCTCCCCGGCGAGGAGGGAGTGCCCCGTGGCCGGATGACAGGTTGTGAACGCTCCCAGTCTGCGCAGGCGGATCAACCCCCAGTCCCGGAACATCCCCCCACGACCGGAACACCCCCCCCACGACCCGCTGCCCGCCGGCCGCGACGCACCCCGTGCGCGCCCGGCGGGCAGGGAGGAGCGACCATGCCCCGGACCCCCGTTCATGCTCGGAGCAGCCGCCGGAAGCTGTTCGAAGCCACCGCGACCGCCGGAGCCCCCGCCGCCGCGCTCACCCGACGCGAAACGCCGAACATGCCATCCCGGCGCCGTGGCGGACATGCCGCCCGGCTGACGACGGCGGGCCTGCTGACCCTGGCGGCCTTGGCGGCCCCCGGAGCGGCCCAGCGGGCAGCCGCCGCGCCGCAGGCGCTGCCGGCCGGCTGCTCCGGCGCCTCGGTGATCACCTGCCATTACGGCGTCGCACCGGGCAACTACGACGTCACGGTCTCCATCGGGGGTGCCGCCGCCGGACAGACCGAGATGTGGGCCGAGTCCCGGCGGCTGATGCTCCCTGCCACGAGAACGGCGGCCGGGGCCCTCGCGACCTATGCGTTCACCGTCAACGTGCGCCAGCCGGAGGGACAGCCGACCGGTCAGGGTGGCACCGGGAACCCCGGGCTGGACCTCCGCTTCACGGGCTCCGGCCCGCAGGTCTCGGCCGTCTCGGTGAAACCGGCGGCCCAGCCGCTGGTCGCCTACCTGGCCGGTGACTCGACCGTGTGCGACCAGCCCACCGCTCCCTACACCGGCTGGGGGCAGATGATCACCTCTTCGGTACGCCCCGGCGCTGTCATCGCCAACTACGGAGACTCCGGGGAGAGTTCGGGAAGCTTCGTCAGCAACTCGGCACTGCTGCCCGCACTGCTGGCCAAGGTCAAGGCGAACGACCCGGTCTTCATCCAGTTCGGCCACAACGACAAGCAGACCAGCGCGTCCGCCTACCGGAACAACCTCACCACCATGATCTCGCGGGTCCGCGGCAAGGGCGGTGTCCCGGTGCTTGTGACGCCCCCGGTCCGCCGGTTGTTCGACGGCAACCGGCTGACCGCCACGGCACTGCACGTCAACGGCGTCGGCGTGGACCTGCCCGCCGAGATGCGCGCGGTCGGTGTGGCTCAGCGTGTCCCGGTGATCGACCTGACCGCCCGGAGCAAGACGCTGGTCGAGTCCCTCGGACCGTCCGCCTCCGCCCAGCTCTTCCTCCGCTCCTCCGTGGACGGCGTCACGGACAACACCCACTTCTCGCAGGACGGAGCGACCCGGATGGGCGGCCTGCTGCTCCAGGCCGTCCGTGAGCAGAACCTGCCTCTCGCCGCCCACCTGCGCTGACCGACGCACGGGACGCCAGTCCCCTGGAGGGAAACCGATGAAGAACTTACGGACCGTCATCACCGCCGTGCTGGTGCTCGCCCTGTCGGCCCTCGGACTCGGCGCCGCCTCAGCGGCCGTCGGTACCGCGACGCGGTGCTCCGGGACCGCCGCCCCCGCCGTCAGAGCGGCCGCCCAGCCGGTCACGGTGTGGCTGGCCGGCGACTCGACCATGGCCAACCCGGGCTCCGCCCGCTGCCCGGTCGGCTGGGGCAGCCAGTTCGACGCTCTGTTCAACGCCGACGTCACCGTCAAGAACCAGGCCGTGGGCGGCCGCAGCATCCAGACCTGGATGTACGAGGGGAACGTCAGCAGCACCAAGGGCTCGGACGGCGAGTGCCGTCTCACATCCAGTGCCTACTCGTCGCGCTGGCAGTCGATGCTGAACGCGAGCACCGGGATGAAGGCGGGCGACTACCTGTTCATCCAGTTCGGCATCAACGACTCCTCCTCGACCTGCCCCCGGCACGTGGGCCCCGCCCGCTACCGGCAGCTGATGACCACGATGGTGCAGGCCGCCCTGGCCCGGGGAGCGCACCCGGTGCTGCTCACGCCGGTCGCCGCGATCACCTGCTCCGGAAGCACGGCGACGAAGAACCGCGGCTTCGTGAACGAGACCTTCGCCGTCGGATCCGCCACCGGGGCGCCGGTCGTCGACCTGCACGCGCTCAGCGTCTCGCTCTACAACAGCCTGCGCTTCTGCCCGCACAACGGAGACTTCGGATCGGGCCCCGTGGGCGCCTTCTTCTGCGACGACCACACCCACTTCGAGACGTACGGCGCGCAGCGGATCGCCGGACTCGTCGCCGGTGACGTCCGCCGGCAGAACATGCCGCTGGCCGCGTATCTCAGGTAGCGCCGTGCCGTTGCCCCCGGGAGGCGCTGCGTCCCGGGGCCATCGGACATGGGTCGGTCGGCGGACTGCCCCGATGCGGTCGAGATGGGCTGACTAGCATGGCTGCCGGTATCGGATGTCCGCGTCGGCCTGCCGGCCGGCCGACTCCGGCGGGAAACGGAAAGGCACAGCAGATGACGGGGCCCGGCGACGCCGCACTCGACGACCCGGTGGGCGAGTCGCTCCGCCGGCACCACACGCACCTCGCCCGCCGGCTCGGCGGCGCCGCCACCTACATACCCGGGGTCGCGACGTTCTCCTCGGTGCCGGCCGAGCCGGACGCGGCGGCGTGGGACGACCTGGCCACGTTGCTGGGACCGGGTGAGTTCGCCGACATGTTCAGCTGTCCGGCGATACCGCCGCCGGACTGGGAACCGGTCTTCGTCCTCGAGGGCCGCCAGATGATCTGGGCCGGCGACGGCGTCCCGGATCCCCCGGCTGAGGGGTTCGACTCCGGCGTGGTCGAACTCGGTGCGGAGGACGTGCCCGAGATGCTCGGCCTCGTCGAGCGGACCCGACCGGGACCCTTCTGGCCCCGGACGCACGAGCTCGGCACCTACCTCGGTATCCGCGACGGTGGTGCGCTGGTGGCGATGGTGGGGGAGCGGCTGAGGCCTCCCGGGTGGACGGAGATCAGTGCCGTCTGCACCGCACCCGAGGCGCGCGGGCAGGGCCATGCGGTCCGCCTGATCGGCGCACTCATCGCACGCGTCGTCGCCCGGGGCGAGCGCCCCTTCCTGCACGTGGCGGAGGCCAACACCGGCGCGCTCGCACTCTACGAACGGCTCGGCTTCGCCACCCGGAAGCACGTGACGTTCCGCGGATTCCGCACGCCGTGCGGGGCCGGCGCGACGCCGGCCAGAAGTGACCGCTGAGCGCCGGGACACCGGGCGAGGCACCGCGCGGCTCAGCTGCCCACGACGCTGCGGAAGTCGCGGAGTGCGAACGAGAAGAGCGGCCGATGCCGGCCGAGGACGGACAAGGGATCTTCCAGCCCGGTCGTGACGCTGCCGCGGCCGAGGGCAGGCCGTCCGCTGATCCGCATGGGGACGCGGCACCGCGTACCGTCGGACGACTGCTGGAGCAGGTGGGCGCGGGCCGGCATGCGGCAGGGCAGCCGCAGCACATCGCGGTACGTCAGGCGGGCGCTCGGTGTCCCGGGAGCGGTCAGCTCGCCCCGGGTGCTCCGGCCCTCCGCACGGAAGGTGATCGCGCCCAGCTCTTTCGGGATGCCCCACAAGGCGCGTCCCCCGGCGAGGGACCGTTCGTCGTCGACCCAGGCGGCCACGCTGGTGGCGGCGAGGCGGCGTCCGTGGCGCACGACCAGGGCGATGAGGAACTCGCGGTAGGTGAGCACGCCCCCGGGCCGGTAGTCGACCCAGAAGGTGACCAGGGTCGTGCGGCGCCGCATGATCCACGGGCGGGCCCCGGACGGCAGGGACCAGGGCGGGAGCTCGCCCACGGGGACGCGCCAGAGCGAGACGATCATGTCGCCGGTGAGGTGCCACGGCGAGGGAGGAAAGGGGACGGCTGGTCGTTCCACGGCGTGCTGACCGGCTTCCGTGCTGCGGACTCGTACGGTCGATTGTTCCACTCGGCACGGCGGGGGCGTGCCCGCGACGCCACGGGCACGCCCCCGGTCGCTGTCAGCGGTCCTCGGCCAGCGCGACGAGTTCGGCGAACAGGCCACCGGCGTGGACGAGCTCCTCGTACGTCCCCTGCTCGACGACCCGGCCCTGGTCCATGACGAGGACGCGGTCGGCGAGACGGGTGTTCGCCAGTTGGTGGGTGACGACGATCGTCATGCGCTCGGCGGCGATCCTCTTGATCTCCAGGAAGATCGCGTGCTCGCCGCGGGCGTCCATCTGGGATGTCGGCTCGTCCAGGATCAGCAGCGGCGTCCGGCGGTACAGGGCGCGTCCGCACACCAGCCGCTGCCACTGCCCGCCGGAGAGTTCGGCGCCGCCCCACAGTTCCTTGGCGAGCAGGGTGTCGAGTCGGCGGGGCAGCTTCTCGATGGCCTCACGCATGCCCACGGCGTCGACGACGTCCCACACGGGACCGTCGTCGAAGCTCTTCGGCTGCCCGAGGGTGATGTTCTCGCGGGCGCGCAGCGGCCAGCAGGCGAAGTTCTGCGGTACGAGCGCGGTCCGTTTCCACACGGCGTCGGGGTCGGCGTGGGCCAGGTCGACGCCGTCCCACAGCACGCGTCCCTTGTCGGCGAGGAGGATGCCGGTGATGAGCTTGGCGAGGGTCGACTTGCCTGAGCCGTTCTCGCCGACGATCGCCAGGATCTCGCCCCGCCGCAGGGCGAGCGACACCCCCGCCACGGCCGGTTCCTCCTTGCCCGGGTATCGGTACGCGACCTCGTCGAGACGGATCTCCTCGACGCGCTCCGGGATGGTCAGCTCACCGCGCCGCGGGGCGCGTTCGGCGGCCATGTCGAGGAAGGCCCGCATGTCGGCCAGGTAGAGCGAGGTGTGGAACATCGCGGCACCGTGGATGACGAACTGGCCGAGCGCGGCGAGCGTGGTCTGCACGGCGACGACGGCCGTGGCGGCGACGGGCAGGGCCACCCGGCCTTCGGCGGCCAGCCACGCGAGGGTGGCCCAGGTGCACAGCAGGAACACTCCGCCGAGGGCGCTGGTGGTCAGCACGATGCGCAGCAGGCGCGGGGCCGCGGTGAGGGTGCGCTGGTCGATCCGGTCGGACAGGGCCCGGTACCAGAAGACGAGGTAACCGGTCATGCCGTTGGCGCGGACCTCGTCGCCGAATCGGGAGTACGTGGCCCACCAGCGCATCATGGAGCGCACGTTGCGGTCGCCCACGTTGAGGTAGTGGGTCTCGTAGTCGACGCGGGCGGACAGGACGGCCCCGGCGCCGGCCGGGAGGACGGCCAGGAGCAGCAGGGGCAGCATCAGCGGGTGCAGTGCGGTGATGACTCCGCTCGCGGCGATCATGCGGATCAGCGCCGACAGGAACCGCTGGGCGTCCTGGACCATCATCCGGGTGCGGGTGACCCCGACTTCGGCAGCCTCCTGCCGGTCGGCGAAGCCGTCCTCACCGTAGGCGGAGGTCTCCACCCGGCACACTGCGGCGACCAGGGCGATGTCGGCCTCGGTCGTCAGCAGCGGAGTGATCCTGCCGTCGGCGTAGGAGGAGAGGGCACTGGTCACCCGGCCGACGGCCGCGGCCGCCGTCACCACGATCAGGGCCGGCAGCGCGCCGTGCAGGCGTTCGGCAACGGTGCCGCTGCCGAGGACGTGCGTCATGGCCTGCGCGGTGAACGCGAGGACGACGGCCGCTGCGACGCCGGTGAGGAGCTGGCACGCGAGGAGCAGCACGACGCCGGTCCTGTCGACGGCCCACGCCTTCCGCGCGGTGTGTGCGAGTACGGACGGCAGGCGGCGGCACATGGCTGCGAAACCGGCGTCTGCCAGCGGGTTCTTGCCGTACTGCCCGCCGAACGCGAGGGTCGCGGGCGGGGGAGGAGGCGGAGTGTTCTCGTCAGCGGTCGAGGCATGGGTCACTGTCACCTGGGGCCCTCCTGGAGGTCCGTGCCGCGCCCGGACGGCCCGGCGGTGCACGGCCTAACGACATGGCCCCTGATTCGAACGCGCTCGATTCGGACGCGCCGAGTCCCTTGCCGCACAAGGGATCGACAGCAGCGGCTCGTTGCTGGGGCCGCTCCCGTCGGCCCCGGGGTTGGCCGAATCGCGGAGGCTCGAAACGCGTGAGGCGCATGGTTTTTCGACAGCGAGGCGCATGGGTCCTCGACAGCCGCAGGGCGGACCGCTCGGCCTAGTTCGCTCCGGCGGGCCCCGTGCCGGATCTCACCGCCGGGGCCAGCGCCAGCACGCTCAGTCCGAACATCAGCACGCCCAGGGGGAGATGGAGCGACGGGACGTGCGCGATGCCGAGCACGACCTGGAGCGAGGCGAGCGCGAGGAAACCCGACGCGTACCAGATCGGGCGGGGCGTGCCGCCGCCCGGCTTCCACGCCAGCACCGCCGCCAGCACGTACAGCATCGACGCCCCGTACATCACCCGCGCCCCGACACTGTGCAGTGTCTCCCCGTAGGACGAGGTCAGCAGCAACCCGGCGGACACCGCCTGGAGGAAGATCGTCAGGGTCTGCAGGGCGATCGCGATCTGCAGGAAAACGGTGCCGCGCCGTGCCGCCGCTGTCATCCGAGTGGCCATGTCGCAGTCCTCTCTTCCGCCCTCGGGCAGGAGATCGATAAGGTCTCGACAGCCCGACGACGCGGGAGCGCGAAAGGTAAGGCGAGGGGGACGCCGACTTATGGGAACGGCCGGGACCGGCACGGATGAGACAGCCGGCGAGCAACGCCAACTGATCAATGTCGCCTACCGCTTGCTCGGCTCGGTCACCGAGGCCGAGGACGCCGTGCAGGACGCCTACGCACGCTGGTACGCGCTGCCGCGAAGCCGACGGGAGGAGATCCTTTCCCCCGGTGCCTGGCTGACGACGGTGACCAGCCGCATCTGCCTGGACCTGCTCGGCTCGGCCCGGGCCCGCCGTGAACGCTATGTCGGCGCGTGGCTGCCCGAGCCGCTGCCCGACCGCGCCGAGTGGGGCCCCGTGGACGGCTCCGGCCCCACCGGCCCCGCGGATCCCGCGGATCAGATCGTCCTGGACGAATCGGTGACCGTGGCCTTCCTCGTCGTCCTGGAGTCGATGACGCCCGCCGAGCGGGTGGCGTTCGTCCTGCACGACGTCTTCCGTTACCCGTTCGCCGAGATCGCCGACGTGCTCGGCCGAACTCCCGGTGCCTGCAAGCAACTTGCCGCATCCGCCCGGCGGCGGGTGGGCGCGGCCCGCTCCCAGGAGAGGACGACCGGCCAGGCCGATGTCGTGCGGCACGTCAAGGAAGCCTGGGAGAGCAAGGACATCGCCGCCCTGGTCCGTCTGCTCGATCCGGCCGCCGTGATGACCGCCGACGGCGGCGGTGTGGCGGGTGCCGCACGGCGCCCGATCGAGGGCGGCACGCGCATCGCCCCGTACATGGTCGCCATCGCCGACATGGCGCCGGGACTCGAACTCCTGGAGCGTTCGGTCAACGGCAGGCCGGGCCTGGTGGCCCAGCGGGCCGGCGTCGTCCTGACCGTGGCATCGTTCGACGTCTCCGCGGGGCGCGTCACCGGAATCTGGGCCGTCCGCAACCCGGAGAAGCTACGCCTGTGGCGGCGGGGTGGCCAGACGTAGAGGGGACCGGCCCTGACCTCCAGCCGGTCGACTGAGCCCGCCGACCTGTCCGCACGCCCGGCGCACCTCCGTTCGTGCCGGCCCGGCCACCCGGCCGTCCCGGTCCAGACCAGCAGGCGCGGCCCCCGGGTCCCGGGCCGCGGAAGAAGCCGACTTCGCGCGAACTCTTGACGTGGCGCGCGCTACTGCGTAGATATGTCTGCGCAGTCATGACAGCGCAGTCACCCGACGACACCTTCGGGCGACCGAGGCCGTCCACACATCCGATCCGCCGCACACCGGGAGACGCCATGACGCGAGCAAGGGGGCGGGAGGGCAGTCCCGCTTCGCCGCGAGGCGTCGACGTGGCCAGAGCCGCGGGAGTTTCCCAGAAGACGGTGTCACGGGTCCTCAACGGGGAGCGGTACGTCTCGGTGGACGTGCGCCGCCGCGTGCTGGAGGCGGCCGACCGGCTCGGCTACCGGCTGAACAACGCGGCGCGGGCCCTCGCCTCCGGGCGGTCCCGGACCATCGGCGTGGTGGCGCTGGGAACGGCCCTCTACGGTCCCGCCTCGCTGCTCCTCGGTGTCGAGCGGGCGGCGCGGAACGCCGGATACGCGCTGAGCGTGGTCAACACCCTCGAGGGCGACCAGGGCGGCGTCGCCGGCGCCGTGCAGTCACTCCTGGAGCGTGGCGTGGACGGCATCGTCGTGTCGGAGCCCATCGACGAGGACGCCGGTCCGCTCACGTCGGAGGTTCCGGTGCTCGTCCTCGGGGCGCCGGCCGGCACCCGCACGGGGGAGCGGACCATCGCCGCGGGGGTCGACTCCGAGGCGCTGGCCAGGGCCGCGACCGACCACCTGCTGGACCTGGGGCACCCGACGGTCCATCACCTCGCGGGGCCCGAACGGTGGTTCGCCGCCCGGGACCGGCTGGCGGGCTGGCGGCAGGCGCTCGCGGCGCGCGGCCGTGAGCAGCCCTCGGTCACCGAGGGCGACTGGTCCGCCGCGTCCGGGTACGCGGCAGGACGCCGGCTGGCCGCCGGGAACGACCTCACGGCGGTGTTCGCGGCCAACGACGACATGGCCGTCGGCCTGATCAGCGCCCTCACCGAAGCCGGTCTGCGGGTGCCCCAGGACGTCAGCGTGGTCGGCTTCGACGACATCCCGCTGGCCGCCTACGTCCGCCCGCCGCTGACGACGGTGCGTCAGCCGTTCGACGCGGTGGCCTGCGAGGGGCTGCGGCTGCTCGTCCACGCCATCGAGAACCCGGAGGCGGAGCTGCCGACCGCGCAGGAGCAACCCGTCGAGCTCGTCGTCCGTTCCTCCACCGCGCCGCCACCGGCCCGGGCGGACTCGGGTCCGCTGCGACATACGGTGCAGCCCCTGACCGGCGAGGCCCACGCCCCTCCGGCCGCCTGACGGGTACGTCACTCCCCGCCCGCCACACGCAGGGAGTGCGAAGGCACCACGACATGGCCGGACTGCCGTCGGCACCGTCCCGGTCCCGCACTCCCCACCCGCACAAGGCCCACCACCTGAGGTCTCCGACCGGTCCAGGGCCCGGCCTGCTCAGGGCACCCACCTCGCGTCACCTCGCAGGACCTGTTTCCCGGCTCGGCCACCCCGACGCCCGCGGTCACCGGTTCCCACGCTTCGCACACCTCGCATTCCCCGGGCATGCCGCTGCCGGCCTCTGCCCTCCCTCTTCCTTCGCCCCGGCGGGAGTCCAGCATGTCCAGAACCTCCATCCCCTCGTCCGCACCGAGCCGCCGGCTCTTCCTCACCGCCACCGGAGCGGTGTCTCTCGGTGCGGCCCTGTCCGCCTGCGGCGGCGGTGGCGCCTCGGGCGGCTCGTCCGCCGCGGCCAAGCCGGTCAGCCGGTCCGACGTCGACAAGGCGATGCGGACGCCGACCGAGCTCACGTTCTGGACCTGGGTCCCGAACATCCAGAAGGAGGTCGCCCTCTTCGAGAAGAAGTACCCCGCGATCAAGGTCAAGGTGGTCAACGCCGGTCAGGGCATCACGCACTACACCAAGCTGCGCACCGCGCTCAAGGCCGGCAGCGGAGCCCCGGACCTGGCACAGATCGAGTACCAGGCGGTCCCGACCTTCACGATCACCGACAGCCTGCTCGACCTGGGCCCGCACGGCGCCTCGGCCCTCAAGGGGAAGTTCGTCGACTGGACGTGGGGGCAGGTCAGCGGCCCGAAGGGGGAGGTCTGGGCGATACCCCAGGACACCGGTCCGATGGGCATGCTGTACCGCAAGGACATCTTCGACCGGCACGGCATCCAGGTCCCCAAGACCTGGGACGACTTCGCCGCCGCGGCCCCCGAGCTGCACAAGGCCGACCCGAACCTCTACCTGACCAACTTCGCCGCCAACGAACCCGCCGCCTGGCACGGCCTGTTGTGGCAGGCGGGCGCGACCCCGTACGGCGTCTCCGGCAAGAGCGACCTGTCCATCAGCGTCGACGACGCCGTCTCCAAGAAGCTCGGCGCGTACTGGGGCGGGCTCGCCGCGGACGGCGTCATCAGCACCGACCCCGACTTCACCGACGGCTGGTACGCGGGTTTCAACAAGGGCAAGTACGCCACCTGGCTCACCGCGGCCTGGGGGCCGGCGTTCCTGTCCGGCTCGGCCAAGTCCACCGCCGGCAAGTGGCGCGCGGCCCCGCTGCCCCAGTGGGACGCGTCCAAGCCGGCCTCCGGCAACTGGGGAGGCTCGACCACGGCCGTCCTGCGATCGACCAAGAACGCCATCGCCGCCGCGCAGTTCGCCCAGTTCCTCAACAGCGACCCCGCAAGCGCGAAGCTCTTCGCCACCGAGCAGTCCTTCTTCCCGGCCACCAAGGCCCTGCTCACCGACCCCTCCTTCACCGGTGACGCCGCCCCCTTCTACGGCGGGCAGAAGGTCAACGAGCTGTTCGCCTCCATCGGCGACACGGTCGACCCCGCCTTCCAGTGGCCGCCCTTCTACGACCAGGCGGCCACCGACTGGATCGAGACCGTCGGCAAGTCCCTCGCCGCCAAGGCCGACACGGCCGCCGCGCTCGGCGCCTGGCAGACCCGCCTGACCACGTACGCCAAGAAGCAGGGCTTCACCGTCAAGGGAACGTGACATGACCGCCGCCACCGCACCACCCGCATCCAGGCCGAAGGGAGCCGGCCCGCGTCGCCGCCGCGTCGCCGGCCCCGTGTTCGTCGCCCCGTTCCTGATCCTCTTCCTGCTGCTCTTCCTCGCCCCGCTCGGCTACGCCGCCTACCTGAGCCTCTTCCAGGAACGCCTCGTCGGCGGGACGGTGTTCGTCGGCCTGGACAACTACGTCACCGCACTCACCGACCCCCTGCTGCTGCGCGGTGTCGGCCGCGTGGCGCTGTTCTTCCTCATCCAGGTCCCGCTGATGCTGGGGCTGGCGCTGGTGTTCGCCCTCGCGCTGGACAGCGGGCTGCTGCGGCTGGCCCGAGTGATCCGGCTGGGCATCTTCGTGCCGTACGCCGTGCCGAGCGTCGTCGCGGCCCTCATGTGGGGATATCTGTACGGGCCGGACTTCGGCCCGTTCGCCCAGCTGAGCCGCGAACTCGGCTTCCCGGCCCCGAACTTCCTCAGCGACGGATGGATGCTCGGCAGCCTCGCCAACGTCGTCACCTGGGAGTTCGTCGGCTACAACATGATCATTCTGTACGCGGCCCTGCGGACCATCCCGCACGAGCTGTACGAGGCCGCTGCGATGGACGGCGCCGGCCCCTGGCGCATCGCGAGGTCCATCAAACTGCCCGCGCTGAAACCCGCCCTGCTGCTGACCCTGCTGTTCTCCGTGATCGGCAGCTTCCAGCTCTTCAACGAGCCGAACCTGCTGATGAAGATCGCGCCCGACGTCATCAGCAGCTCCTACACCGCCAATCTGTACGCCTACTCCCTCGCCTTCACCGGCCAGCAGGTCAACTACGCGGCCACGGTCTCCTTCCTCCTCGGCCTGGTCATCGTCATCGCCTCCTACGGCGTCCTGCTCACGGCGAACCGCAGGAGGACCCCGTGACCATGACCACTCCCGCGGGCACCACCGCCGCTCGCAGTCCCGAGCGGAAGCACACCGCGTCGCCGCCACCGCGCCGCCCGTCCCGGTCCCGGCGCAGCACCCCGCTGACGATCGCCATGCTGGCGGCCCTCGCCTACTTCCTGCTGCCGCTGCTGTGGCTGCTCATCGCCTCCACCAAGAACACCCAAGGCCTGTTCGACAGCTTCGGCCTGTGGTTCTCGCACGCCCCACAGCTGCTGACCAACATCCGGGCGACCTTCGCCCAGGACGACGGCGTCTTCGTGCACTGGCTGGTCAACAGCGCCCTGTACGCCGGAGTCAGCGCGTTCGGCGCGGCCCTGCTCGCGGCCGCCGCGGGCTACGGATTCGCCAAGTTCCGCTTCCGCGGGGACCGCCTGGCATTCAACCTGGTCCTCGGCGCCATCATGGTCCCGGCCACGGCCCTGGCGATCCCGACCTACCTGCTGTTCGCAGGCGTCGGCCTGGTCAACACCCCGTGGGCGGTCATCCTCCCCTCCCTCGTCAACCCCTTCGGCCTGTACCTGATGCGCGTCTACGCCTCCGACGCCGTCCCGGACAGCCTCCTTGAAGCGGCCCGCATCGACGGGGCCGGCGAGGCACGGATCTTCTTCGGGATCGTGCTGCGCCTGCTGGCCCCCGGCCTGGTGACCGTCCTGCTCTTCACCCTCGTGGCGACCTGGAACAACTACTTCCTGCCGCTGATCATGCTCAACAACCCGAACCTGTACCCCATCACGGTCGGGCTGTCCTCCTGGGCGGAGCGGGCGCAGAACGGTGGCGCGGGCGCCAACAGCGACATGCTCCCGCTCGTCCTGACCGGTTCCCTGATCTCGATCGTGCCGCTCGTCGCGGCCTTCCTGCTGCTCCAGCGCTACTGGCAGAGCGGCCTGGCCGCAGGCAGCGTCAAGCAGTAGGGCGCGCAGCCCCCCCGTACCCCCTTCTTGTTCACGGAGGTTCCTCCCATGGCGGATCTGCCCGCCCGCGTTCTGTTCGGTGCCGCGTACTACCACGAGTACACGCCCTCCTACGACGCCGACCTGCGGCCCGACGAACGGCTGAAGACCGATCTCGACCTGATGGCCGAGGCGCACTTCACCGTGATCCGGGTGGGGGAGTCGGTCTGGTCGACCTGGGAGCCCGAGAACGGTCGCTTCGACCTCGACTGGCTGCAGCCGGTTCTCGACGGCGCCCACGAACGCGGCATCTCGGTCATCCTCGGCACCCCCACCTACGCGGTTCCGCCGTGGCTGGCCCGCCAGTACCCCGAGATCACGGGGGAGCGGCGCACCGGTGAGCGCATCGGCTGGGGCGCTCGCCAGGAGGTCGACTTCACCCACCCGGCCTTCCGGTTCTTCGCCGAGCGCGTCATCCGCAGGATCGTCGCCCGGTACGCGGACCACCCGGCGGTCATCGGCTGGCAGGTGGACAACGAGCCGGGCCTGCACCTCTTCCACAACCACGGCGTCTTCCAGCGCTTCACCGACCACCTGCGGGAGAAGTACGGCGACGTCGAGACCCTCAACCGGGAGTGGGGCCTGGTCTACTGGTCGCACCGGCTGTCCACCTGGGCCGACCTGTGGACCCCGGACGGCAACGAACAGCCCCAGTACGACGTCGCCTGGCGGGAGTTCCAGGCCCGCCAGGTCACCGAGTTCATCGGCTGGCAGGCGGACATCGTCCGTGAGGACGCCCGCCCCGGCCAGTTCGTCACCACCTGCATCTCCTACACCCGGCAGGGCGTCGCGGACGACGAGCTGTCCGCCCGGCTCGACATCGCCTCCGGCAACCCGTACTACGACATGCAGGACGGACTGCTGCTGCCCGACCCCACACCCGACGCGCACGAGCAGGTCTGGAAGACCACCGGCGTCTGGTCGATGTACCAGACCGCGGACTGGATGTTCTCCTCCCGCCAGGCGCCCTTCCTGGTCACCGAGACCAACGCCAACTCCATCGGCTTCTGCTGGGACAACCGGCCCGGCTACGACGGTCAGTGGCGCCAGGCCGCCTGGGCGCACGTGGCACGCGGCGCGCGGATGATCGAGTACTGGCAGTGGCAGACGCTGCGCTTCGGCGCCGAGACGTACTGGGGCGGAGTCCTGCCGCACACCGGTCAGCCCGGCCGGACCTACGCCGAGATCGCCCGGCTGGGTGCCGAGTTCGACCGGGCGGGTTCGCTCGTCGCGGACCTCGAACCGGACGCCGACGTCACGGTCGTCTACGACACGCCCAGCAAGTGGCTGATGCAGAAGTACCCGCCGCTGGCGAACGCTGCCGGCGAACCGGATCCGGCCGCCTACCACCGCATCCTCGACCCCTTCTACCGCGGTGCCTTCGAGGCCGGCCGCCAGGTCCGCATCGTGCACGCCCGCCAACTGCACGACCCCCGCGGCGAGAACGAGGGCCTGACCCCGGCGGAGGCCGTGCTGCGCCACCCGGTCCTGGTCGTCCCGGCGCTCTACATCGCCCCCGACGAGCTGCTCGACTGGCTCGCCGCCTACGCCCACGCGGGCGGCCATCTGGTCCTCGGCCCCCGCACGGGGTACGCCGACCACGAGGCCCGGGCCCGGCACGAGGCGGCACCCGGACGTCTCACCGAGGCCGCGGGGGTGTCGTACGACGAGTTCAGCAACCTCACGCGTGCCGTCCCGGTGCGGGCGGCGGCCGGCAGCCCCCTGGAGGTGCCGGAGGAGGCCACGGCGACCCACTGGGTCGACGGCCTGACCGTCGCCGACGCCGACGTCCTCGGCGAGTACGACCACCCGCACTTCGGACGCTGGCCCGCGCTCACCACCCGCCGCCACGGAGCCGGCCGCGTCACCCACGTCGGCACGGTCCCCGGCCGCGGCCTCGCCCGGGCGCTCGCCACCTGGCTCGCGCCACAGCCGTGCAGCGGCTGGCGCGACCTCCCCGCGTCCGTCACGGTCACCACCGGCACGGCCGCCGACGGCCGCCGCGTCCACGTCGTCCACAACTGGAGCTTCGAGCCCGCCCGGGTCGAAGCGCCGGTGGAGCTGACCGACGTGCTGGCCGACGGGGCGCTCCAGGCCGGCACGTCCGTCTCACTCGGCGCGTGGGACGTGCGCGTCTTCGTCGCAGCAACCGAGTAGGTCGCAGCAACCGAGGAGAAGGAGGCACACCACCGATGAACCGAGCCGCACCGTGGTCGTCCCCGAGAGGGACCACCAGAACGACCAGAACGACCAGAACCGTCAGGGCCCTGGGGACCTTCGCCGCGGCCTCCGCGCTGCTGGCGCTACCCGCCGGGAGCGCGCAGGCGTACAACCCGACGGGCGGGATCCTGTACCAGCTCGGCAGCGAGCCGTGCCTGAAGGGCCGGGGCAACTGCGCGGTCTACCCGAAGACGGCACAGCTGCCCGGCGGGCGCCTGGTCGCCTCGTTCGAGAAGTCCACGGTCGTCACCGAGTCGGGAAGCGCCGACGGCCAGACCCTGCCCGTCTACAAGAGCGACGACCACGGCACGAGCTGGCAGCCGCTGTCCGAGGTCACGGCACCCGCCTACCTCTCGAAGGACCCCAAGTACGCCACATACACGAGCAACTGGACGAACCCCTACCTCTACGTGCTGCCGCAGAGCGTAGGAAAGCTGAAGGCGGGCACGCTGCTCCTGGCGAGCGTCGTGTCGGGTGACGACGCCTACTACACGGAGCACAAGGCCGCCGACCCGAGCTGGACGCCGAGCTACGACGGCGACCGCAGCGACCTGGCGATCGCCCTGTACTCCAGCACCGACGAGGGCAGGACCTGGAAGGTCCTCAACATCGTCGCGACGGGCGGATGGCAGGGCGGCAGCGCGGGTGCCATCGGCCGGAACGTCGCCGACGCCAACAAGACCAAGCAGGTCGACCCCCTCTGGGAGCCGTACCTGATGGTCTACAAGGGCAAGCTGGTCTGCTACTACTCCGACGAGAACGACTACCTCGGCTTCGACCCGAAGACCGGCGCTCCGAAGCCGGACCCCGCGAACGTCACCGCCACGGACTCGCACGGACAGATCCTCGCGCACCGCACGTGGGACGGCAGTGCCACGAAGTGGAGCGACGCCGTCGTCGACCTCGCCGGGTCGGTCCAGGACATGGGCGGCGCCAAGACCGAGATCGGCGGCGGCCGGCCGGGCATGACCAACGTCGTCCGCACGACCGACGGCAAGTGGATGCTGACGTTCGAGTACTGGGGCGGCGGGGCCAACACCCGGTACGTGATCGCCGACGATCCGCTGAAGTTCTTCCGCGGTTCCCAGACCGGCATGTCCGTCGGCTCACTGCCCGTCACCGCCGGTTCCCGTCCTCTCTCGGGCGGCGGCAGCCCGGTCCTCGTCCGGCTCCCCGACGGGCGCCTGGTGTACAACGCGGCGAACAGCGGCAGCGTCTGGGTCAACGACAGCGGACGCAGCGACGGCGTGTGGACGGAGTACCAGACGACCTCGCCGGCCGGCTACAGCCGCAACCTCCAGTACGTCGACGGCACCGGCCGCGTCGCGATCCTCAACAACCAGGGCACGTCCACGATCGCCTACGCCGAGGTCGACCTCGGCGACTCGGACGGCACCTACTACCGGCTGGTCAACCGCAAGACCGGCCAGGTGATCGGCACCGGCAACAGGACCAACGACGCGAACATCGGCAACGGGAACGTCCCCGACGTGGTCCTGGAGGACGCCGGCGCCGCGGCGAACCCGGACACCCAGTACTGGCACGTGGTGACCGAGCCGAAGGGCGGTACGACGCTGCTCAACAAGTCGGGCGGACGCGCCGCCGCCATCTGGACGGGCAGCGCCACGGCCGGCCAGCGGATCGGCCAGTGGGTCGACGACAGCCCCACGGGCAGCTGGAACCTCGTCGAGAACGCCGACGGTTCCTACAAACTCCAGTCGGTCGAGAACACCGGCCTGTACCTCACCGGCGCCACCGCGGGAGAGCCGCTGACCCTCCAGAGCGCGGCCGCCGACGGTTCGCAGGACTGGCGTCTCGTCCGCGACACCCGGCGCGGCGGCTCGTGACACCCGCACATGCGGGGCGTCGACACGGACGCGGCGCCTCCGTCACCTAGGAGGCGCCGCGCCCCTGCTGCCGAGCGGTGCGGTGCGTCAGCAGGTGGAGCCGGCTGTCCGTGTCATCCGAAATCCGGGACGGTCACGATGGCCCGGGTGCCGTCATCCAGCGCCACTGCGTGAACGCTTCGAGGCTGGCGGTGCCGCCGATGCGGGAGGTGTTGCCCGAGATCCCCATGCCGCCGAAGGGTGCGTTCGCGGCGTCCTTGGCGGACACGTCGTTGATGTGGATCATGCCCGTGCGCAAGCGCTGCGCGAGGGCGGTCGCCCGGGGCACGGACCGGGAGTGGACGGCCGCGGTCAGGCCGTACGCCGTGTCGTTGGCGATCTCCACTGCCTCGTCCTCGGAGCGGAACGGGACGACGGGCGCGACCGGTCCGAAGATCTCCTCGTGGAAGGCGGGCATGGACCGGTCGACCCGGTCCAGCACGGTGGGCGGAAAGAAGAGCCCCGCACGGGCGCCTCCGGTCAGCACGCGCGCTCCGGCGTCCACGCTTTCGTCCACGATCCGTGCGATCCGGGCCGCCTGCCGTTCGCTGATGACCGGCCCGAGCGCCACGCCCTCGTCCCGCGGATCACCCACCGGCAGCGCCTTCGCCTGCCGGACCAGCGCATCGGTGTACGCCTCGACGACATCGGCGTGGACGACATGACGTCCGGCCGCCACACAGGCCTGGCCCTGGTAGCCGAACGAACTGATGGCCCCGGCCGCGGCGGCCGCCTCCACGTCCGCGTCGTCGAGGACGACGATCGAGTTCTTGCCGCCCAGCTCCAGGGACACGCGTTTCAGCCCCTCGCCGGCGATACGGGCCACCTCCCGCCCCGCCCCGGTCGAGCCGGTGAACGAGATCATCGCGACATGGCGGTCGGCGGCGACCGCGCGCCCGGTCGCCGTATCGCCCGGCAGGACGTGCAGCACGCCCTCCGGCAGCCCGGCCTCCGCGAACAGCTGCGCGACCAGGACACCGCCCGAGACCGGGGTGAGGGGGTCGGGCTTCAGCAGCGCGGTGTTGCCGAGGGCCAGCGCCGGCGCCAGCGCCCGCATCGCGAACAGCAGCGGCGCGTTCCACGGCGTGATGACCCCCACGACCCCCAACGGCACCCGCCACGCCAGACTCGTCCCGCCCGGGACCTGCGGCACGAGGACCTCACCCGGGGGCTGCGACGCGAGCCCGATCGCGCTCCGCAGCTGAGCGAGACCGGCCGCGATCTCGTAGTCGCCCTTGGCCGGGACGCCCCCCGTCTCCCGGACGATCCATTCACGGATCGCTCCGCTGCGCTCACGCAGGGCACGTTCCGCACGGATCAGTACATCGACCCGGTCGGACGCGGTCGCCGCCGCCCACTCCGACGCGGCCCGGGCGGCCCGGGCCCCCGCCCGTTCGACGTCGGACGGAGCGGCCACACCCACCTCCGCCAGCAGCTCCCCGGTGGCCGGTTCGACGACCCGGCGGGTGCCGCCCTCCGCGGCCCGCCAGCCCTCGCTGTAGATCTTCCCGGCCCACTCGGCCGCGTCCGGCCAGCTCCGCTCGCCGTCGACAGACATGGTCACGACCTCCGCCCTGGTCGGTAGGCACGTTCTGCTTGTCAGCCTCCGTGGCCATTCAACCTGGGGTAGGAGATATTTGTCATTCTTGGGGCATATCAGAACGAAGCAGTAAGGATGCCTAGTCGGTGAGGCGGGTCGAGGAGCCATGGCGAGATCTGCGTCCGTCCCGGGCGAAGGCAGCGGGGCACCGCCTGAGGGCCAGGTCGACGACACCCTCACCGCACAGGCCGTCGTGGACGAGCGCGGGGTCGTCACGGGATGGAACGAAGGAGCGCGCAGACTGCTCGGCTACCGGGCCTCGGACGTGGTCGGCCGACCGGGGGCCGCGCTGCTCGCCGACGAGCCCCCGCCCGATCTCCTGAGTTCCCTGCTCACCCTCCCCAGGTGGCACGGCGCGGCGGCGCTCCTGCACCGCGAGGGGCATCCCCTGACCGTGAACCTCCTGGCCCACCTCCGGCGCAACGACGGCGGCCGCAAGGAATGGCTGCTGCTCACGGCGGTCAGCCGGCTGGGCGTGAGCCCCGACGACGACCAGTTCCTCAGGAGGAGCTTCACCCAGTCCACCTGCACGACGGCGCTGTACGACAACGGCTTGCGACTGGTCAGGGCCAACGCCGACATGGAACGGGTGATCGGCCTGCCCGAGGAGGCGATGCGCGGACTGCGTGTCTCGGAGATCGTGTACCACCCTCAGGCCGACCGCGCCGAGCAGGCCATGCGGCGGGCACTGGACACCGGTGAGCGGCAGGACCTCCAGATGTCGCTGCAGCTCGCAGGCCATGAACGCCCGAGCGTGTGGACCGTCTCCCTCGCCCCGGTCCGGGCGAGCGACGGCCGGGCACAGGGGGTACTGCTCTCGGCGCACGACATGACCGAGCAGCACCAGGCCCGGCAGCGGCTGGCCCTGCTCAACGAGGCGAGCCTGCGCATCGGCAGCACGCTCGACCTGGTCCGCACCGCACAGGAACTCGCCGACGTGGCCGTGCCGCGGCTCGCCGACTTCGTCACCGTCGACCTGCTGCCGTCCATCGACGACGGCGACGACCCGCCCACGGGATCCCCCCACGGCCCCGTGCGGCTGCGCCGCGTCGCCCACCAGTCGGTTCTCGAAGGCTGTCCCGAGGCCGTGGTCCCCAACGGGACCGTGGCCGTCTATCCGGACAGGTCGACCGCGGCCGAGTGCCTGGCAGCCGGCCGGCCACTGATCCAGCAGGTCACCCCCGAGGCCATGGAGCACGTGCTGCGCCAGACCCCCGATCGCGGAGAACGGATGCGCCGGTTCGGTTTCCACTCCGTGCTGGCCGTACCCATGCGGGCTCGCGGTCTCACCCTGGGGGTGGCCACCTTCTCCCGTCATCGCAACCCCGAAGCCTTCGAACAGGACGACCTGCTGCTCGGCCAGGAGATCACCGACAGAGCCGGCCTCTGCATCGACAACGCCCGCCGGTTCATGCGGGAGCGCGCCACCTCGCTGACTCTGCAGAGCAGCCTCCTGCCGCAACGGCTGCCCGAGCAGTCCGCCCTCGACGTCGCCTCCCGCTACCTGCCCGCCAGCGCCCAGGCGGGGGTGGGCGGGGACTGGTTCGACGTCATCCCGCTGTCCGGTGCCCGCGTCGCACTCGTCGTCGGCGATGTCGTCGGCCACGGCATCCAGGCCTCGGCCACCATGGGGCGGCTGCGGACCGCCGTCAGAACCCTGGCCGACGTCGACCTCCCTCCCGACGAGCTGCTCACCCACCTGGACGACCTGGTCAGCCACCTGGCCGCGGACGCCGACGGCACCGGCGACATCGGGGCCACCTGCCTGTACGCGGTGTACGACCCGGTCTCCCGCAGATGCTCCCTGGCACGCGCGGGGCATCCGGTCCCGGCGCTGCTCACACCGGGCGGGCGGGCGGAGTTCCTCGACGTACCCGCGGGGCTCCCGCTGGGGCTCGGCGGTCTGCCCTTCGAGGCCGTGGAACGGGAACTGCCCGAGGGCAGCGTGCTCGCGCTGTACACCGACGGTCTCGTCGAGGCGGGGTTTCGTGACATCGACGACGGCATGGACACGCTGCTGCGCACACTGCAGGCCGCCGATGACTCACTCGAGGGCACCTGCGACGCGGTGCTGCGGACCATGCTTCCGGAACGGCCGGCCGACGACGTGGCCCTCCTCATGGCCCGCACCCGCGCCCTCGACACGTTCCACGTGGCCGCCTGGGACGTACCACCCGACCATGCCGCGGTCGCCGTGGCCCGCAAGAACGCGTCCCGGAAACTGACCGAATGGGGCCTCGACGCCTGCGCGTTCGTCACCGAACTGGTGGTCAGCGAGCTCGTCACCAACGCCATCCGGCACGCCGAACCCCCCATCGAGCTCAGGTTGATCTACGACCGGTCCCTCATCTGCGAGGTGTCGGACGGCAGTACCACCGCCCCGCACATGCGGCGGGCCCCCACCTACGACGAGGGCGGCCGCGGTCTGCTCCTCGTGGCCCAGACATGCCAGGGCTGGGGCGCCCGGCACACGGCCGACGGCAAGGTCATCTGGGCGGAGCAGGCCCTTCCCTGATGCAGCGCCAGGTCGCCCCTACGTCGACCGAGCCCGGTCGTAGAACCCCGGGGCGGGCACGTCACACATCGAGCAGGGTCCGCGTGCTCACCGGGTCCCCCGACTCGAAGGACTGGTTCGCGGCAAGGCCCGTGACCAGTGAACGTGCCCCGTCGACCGCGTCCGCCGCCCGGCCCAGCGGGTCTGCCACGGGTTCGCCGAAGAGATCCTCGAGCATGCGCACGTCCCCGCCGCCGTGGCCGCCCTCCCCGGTCCGCACCTTCAGTTCGCGCGGCGGTTCCCAGAACCGGCGCAGCATCAGCTCCGTGCGTCCCGCCGTGTCGCCCACCGCCTCTCCGTGCAACACGGCACTCCCGCCCTGGATCCGTACCCGGGGGCGAGTCCAGGTGGACTCCTCCACCAGGAGCTCGAGGCGGCCTTCGCTGCCGTTGAAGGCGATCCGGTACCCCTCCCACGGGGCATAGGCGGTGAGGTGGTAGGTCAGGGTGGCGCCGGTCGCGTAGCGGACCAGCACCGCCATGTCGTCCTCGATCGTCACCCCGGGCCCGAAGACGTTCTGATCACGGTGGTAGCCGTCCTCGGCCTCCGCGTCCAGATACAGCGCGGAGAGCAGTGGCGAGTCGGCCATCCGCACGGCGAACGGGTCGTCCGCAGCGGCCGGCGAGCCGTGCGCCCTTTCGTAGTCGCGGGCCAGGCCGCGCCGTGTGCCCGCCTCGTCGCCGTAGAAGAACAGCCCGCCCTGCGCGTACACCGTCTCGGGCTCGGTGCCCAGCCACCAGTTGACCAGGTCGAAGTGGTGGGTGGCCTTGTGCACCATCAGACCACCGGAGTTGGCCTTGTCGCGGTGCCAGCGCCGGAAGTAGTCGGCACCGTGCCGCAGGTCCAGCAGCCATTCGAAGTGCACGGAGCCGACCTCGCCGATCTCCCCGGCCGCGAGGGTCTCCCGGACGGCGGCGTGCACGGGGTTGTAGCGGTAGTTGAAGGCGACCTGCACCTGACGGCCGGTGCGCCGCTGTGCGTCGAGGATGCGTCGGGCGCGGTCCGCGTCCGTCGTCATCGGCTTCTCGGTGACCACGTCGCAGCCGGCCTCCAGAGCCTCGACGATGTAGTGGTCGTGGGTCCGGTCCACCGAGCAGACGACCACGAGATCGACCCGCTCGCGGCGCAGCATCACAGTGAAGTCCTCGGCGGGGTAGGCGGGTACCGACGCGCCGATCCATTCGTTGTGCACGGCCATGCGGTGTGGATTGACATCGCAGAACCCCACCAGGTCGATCCGGTCCGCATAGGGACCGGCGAGCGCCGCGGTGAACATCCGGGCGCGGGCGCCCAGTCCCACCACGGCGCAGCGGCGGCGTGCGGTGTCGGAAGGCATGCGGTCTCCGTTTCGGTCCAGTGGGAGGACAACTCGGCGGGCGGCGCGGTTCGGCTGGTCGCCGAGCCGGTCGGCCGCGGCCTGGACCCGCTCCCGGGTGCCCGCGCTGACGGTCCCGTCCGGAGTCAGCGCCAGGGACACCGTGGGCGGGAATCCCCTGCTGCCCTCGCCACTTCTCGAATCGTCACCTGCAGGTGCCGAGGTTGGCACCCGGGCGCACGAGCGTCAATGCGAGCCTGGCCCGTGCCCCGGGGACAGGGGGAGGGGGGCGTGCTTCGTTGGCGATCGAAATTCCTCGGGCCGGGCCCGGGCCGACGCCTGAAGCTTGATCACTGAGCGAAGTCCTCCGCGGTGATGCCGTCGGGATGTCCGGACGGCCACTCCACCAACTCGATCCGGTATCCGTCCGGGTCCGTGAGCCACGATGTCTTCGGGCCGTGGGGGCCGCCCGGGTGCTGGAGGTGCTCGGGCCGCAGGCCGGCCTCGGTCAGTGTTTCCAGGGTGGTGGCGAGCGTTTCCACCTGGATCGCCAGATGGTCGAAGCCGTTGCCCACGTCGACCGGTGCGTCGCCGGGGCGGTGGACCAGTTCGAGTGAGGCCGCCGGTTCGTCGGGGAACTTGAGGATCACGAGGCGAGCCCCGTCGCCGGCCTCGACCCTGCCCAGTTCGGCGTAGCCCAGGGCGGTGTAGAAGCCGAGCGAGCGGTCCAGGTCGGTGACACGGTAGGAGACGAAGAGCGTCTTCACGCGGCCTCCTCGGGCCGGTGCACCCGGTAGCGGAGGTGCGTGACGTCGCGGCCCTCGAGCCGGCGGACCAGGTCGAGTTCGATGTGCTCACCACCCAGGTGGTCGAACAGCCGTCGCCCCTCCCCGAGGAGGACCGGCACCAGGTGGATCTCCATCTCGTCCATGTGCCCGGCTCGCAGGAGTGCCTGGGCCGCCCCCGCCCCGTGGACCATGACCGGCCGGTTCCCTGCGGCCGCACGAGCCTGACGGGCGCACTCCTCGACATCGGTGACGAAACGCGCGTGGCCGGGTGGCACGTCACCGTCATCCACCTGGTGGGTGAGGACGAAGATCGGTACGCCGTCGTGGTGGTCGCCTTGCCAGCGCCTCGCGAGTTCGAAGGTCCGACGGCCGGAGATCACCGCGCCGGTCTCTGTCGCTTCGCGGTAGACCTGGCCGCTCGGACCGTCGGACTCACGGTCGTCGAGCCAGTTGAAGAGCCGTCCACCGTCGCGTCCGAGCTCCTGCCCGGGTCGATCGTCCGGGCCGGCGATGTAGCCGTCGAGCGACATCGTCATGTACAGCCGAATCGGATTGTTCATCCTGGCCTCCGTCTCTCCGCCATGCACCGGGATCCGGCGTGTCCTGATCCGCCTACGGGGCGGGCTTGTCACAAGCAAGACTTCAGGCAACCGGCAAACTCATCGGCCCGACGCGCCGGTCCTGCCGCCGGGCCGGGGCGGCGCGCCGTCGAAGCGAACGGGTTGCCACCGGCTTCACCCGGACCGACCGGGAGCGAATGTCGGCAGACGTTCGTTTCCCGGGGCTTCAGCCGCGGCGCCACCGCTCGATGTGCTTCTCCCAGGCCCGGTCGTCCGTGGTCTCCAGGAAGCCGCGGTGGTTGACGAGCAGGTACACCTCTTCCGCCGATGCATGGGTGGTGTTGAGGATGAGGGGCCGGCCGGCGTTCAGCAGGCCACCGAGGAAGCGGCCGTAGAGGTGGGTGAAGCGGGTTTCTGCCGCGGTGACGTCCGCGCGGGTGAGGGTGAGGTCGCCGTCGTCGGCCCAGCCGGTGAGGACGAGCAGGTCGGGGCGCAGGATGATCCGGCCGCGGCGCTGGAAGAGGGTCTTCTGGTTGATGCCGGCGGCGATCTTCGCCGCTGCTCGCTTCTCGCGCAGCTCGTGGGCGGTGGCGCCGATGTAGTCGGCCTCGGCGAGCGGTGCGGCGACGTCGTTCATGGGGCCCTCCGTAGGGGTTCGTTCGTACGGTCGGCGGGAGGTGTGCGGATCACGGGCGTCAGGAGTTGCGCGACCAGAAGGCGCAGCGGTGTTCGGCGGCCGCGTCCACACCAAAGAACCCGTTCCGAGCCAGCTGCCGGGTGTGCGGGAAGAGCGGCCAGTCGTCGCCGGGCGTGCCGGTTCTGGCGAACGTCGTCCACGCGGCGATCATGCGCCGGGACAGAGCGGACTGCCCGTCGTCGAGGCGGAGGTCGCCCATGCCGAAGAGGTAGGGCAGCTCCGCGCTGTGGTAGGCGCCGAGCGGAAAGTCGGGGCGGAGGTCGGGCGCGGGTGGGTGGCGGTCGGCGAACTCGTAGCTGTAGACCGGGACATGCCTGGCCAGCAGCCGGTCGGCGGCCAGGGTGGGGCACACCCAGCTGCGGTCGGTGCCGACCTTGGCCCAGGCCAGCGCGGGCGTGGCACCGGGCGGGTAGGCGCGGGCGATGCGGGCCGCTCGCTGCCGGCCGTGGGTTTCGGTGAGCAGGCGGCGGTAGTCCGCTGCCGTCATCGGCCCGTCCAGCGTGAACAGGGCGGTGAACAAGCGGTGTTCGTCGCGGGTGTTGCCCTGCAGGACGGGCACGCGGTGGACGTCACCGGCGGCGAGCGCGCGGGCCGGCGATCGGGGCAGGACACTCGTCCCGTAGGCGGGCTGGTGGAAGCGCCCGTTGAGGGACAGCACGTCCTTGGTGGGCTTGGCGCGCAGGCACTTCAGGCTGCGGCAGCCCAGAGCGCCGCGGCCCTTGGCGGCCAGCGTGTCCTGGTGGGCGAAATAGGTGGCGGCGGGGTCGCCGGGCGCGAGCGTGTTCCTGGGCCAGTTCTGCAGGCAGGAGCCGCTTTGGACGACCGCGCGGTGGAAGAGTCCGAGGGCCTTGGGAGAGGCGAGCTGAGCGCACACGCTCGCACCTCCGGAGGACTCGCCCATGAGCGTGACGTTGCCGGGATCACCGCCGAACGCGGCTGCGTTGTCCCGTACCCAGCGCAGCGCCGCCTGCTGGTCTTGCAGGCCGAACGCCCCCGAGTCGGGCAGGTCGGGATGGGCGAAGAAGCCCAGGGCGCCCAGGCGCGAGTTGACCGTCACGACCGTGACGTCGCCCTGCCGGGCCATCCGGGTGGCGTCGTACTGATCCCCGGAGCCCGAGCTGAAGGCCCCGCCGTGCAACCAGACGACGACCGGCCGCGGGGCCGCGCGGTCCGCTTCGTCAGCGGGCGTGGTGACGTTGAGGTACAGGCAGTCCTCCGCGGAGTCCGCCACCTCGGGCTGTGCGCAGGCCGGTCCGGGCTCGGCCGCCGTCCGCGTGCCGGTCCAGGCGGATGGCGCGGCCGGGGGTCGCCAGCGCAGCGGGCCGACCGGGGGTGCCGCGTAGGGGATGCCCTGATAGGTGGTGACGCCGTCGGCGGTCACCCCCTCCAGGAGGCCCTGGCGTGTGCGGGCGGTGGCCGACCGGGTCTCGCTGTGTTGACCGTGAGCATGCTGCCTGTGCGCGTGCTGCGCGGCCGTCGCCGATGAGGTCTGCACCGCGTCCGCTGTGCCCGTCACCGCCACGAGGAGGGCCGCGCCCAGTACGGCGCCGGTGGTGGAGCGTCGCTTCGACATGGTCCGGTCCTCTCCCCCTTGCCGCCGCAGTGTGCGGGCGGCCCATTTTTTACAATACGTTCGTATTGCCAAACCGGCAATAGGCTGATGCGACCAGGAAGGCGAACGCGAGGAAGGGAGGTGCCCGTCGACGTGCCGCGACAGGTAGACCACAAGGCGCGCCGGGACCAGATCGCCGAGGCGCTGCTGGACATCGTCGCCGACCAGGGGCTGGAAGCGATCTCCGTGCGGGCCGTGGCGGCACGGGCGGGTGTCTCGGCCGGGCGCATCCAGCACTACTTCGCCAACAAGGACGAACTGCTCGCCTATGCGATCGAGTACCAGGACTGGCTGGTGCAGCAGAGGTGGAACGAGCAGGCATGGCCCGAGGGCGATCCCACCCCCCGGGAGGCGCTGCGCTGGGTGTTGCTGGAGACGATTCCCCGAGACGACCGGCGGCGCCGAGAGTGGCTCGTCGGCGTCGCATACCTCATCCGCATGCTGGCGAACCCCAACCTGCGAACCCACTACGTCGACGGGCTGCCCCGCCTCTACCGGCTCCTCGCCGACCTCGTCCGCATGGCCCAGGAAGCGGGCGACATCGCGCCGGACCGCGACCCCGACAGGGAAGCGGAACTGCTCTTCGGCCTCGCCGACTCGCAGGGTCCACCCGTCGTCCTGGGTCTGCGCACCCCCGAACAAGCCACCGCCGCCATCGACTATTACCTCGACCGTCTGTTCCGGTGACTGGTCAGTAAGGTCGCCAAGTCGTCAGCGCGGCCCGGCGACCGCGAGGCATCCTGTCCGCTTCCGATCAACCCCTCAGGCAAGCGCTGGGGCAGCTGGGCGACCAATCTGGCCGTGAGCAACTACGCGTCGTACCACCTGTGGGGGGAGTGTGTCGGCGTGCGGGGGAGTTCGGGCTCAGAGGGTGGCCCGCAGATGGCTGACCGTGACGAAGTGGTAGCCGCGGGCGCTCAGCGTGCGGAGGATCTGCGGGACCGCGGCGACCGAGGTGGGGTGGATGTCGTGCATCAGGACGACGCCGTTGCGCCGCGCCTCGGTGATGACGCTCCGGGCGACCTTGTCGGCGTCGGGGTACTTCCAGTCCTCCGTGTCCACGTCCCACAGCACGGGCGAGAGCGTGGTCGCGGCCTTCACCCGGGCGTTGACGGCGCCGTAGGGCGGACGGAAGAGGGTGGGAGCCTTGCCGGTGGCGGCCTTGATGGCGGCACTGGTGCGGTTGAGCTGGAACGCGACCTGCGCAGGGGTGAGCCTGGTGAGATCGGGATGGTTCCAGGAGTGGTTGCCGACCTCGTGTCCGGCGCGGGCCTCGGCGCGGACCAGGTCGGGGTGGGCGGCGACGTTCTGGCCGACGGTGAAGAAGGTGGCGCGCGCCCTGTACTGCGCCAGGTAGGTGAGCAGGGTCGCGGTCTCCGGCGCCGCCGGTCCGTCGTCGAAGGTCAGCGCGATGCACATGACCTTCCTGCAGTCGGTGTTGTCGTCACCGGAGGCGGTGGGGGCGGGGGCGGTCGGCGTGGAGGTGCGGGGCACACCCAGGTCGAGCGAAGGGCTGGGGGTCATCGTCTGCCGCCGGACACGCTGTCCGAATGCGGACAGCCAGGGCGTGACCGTCTTCCTGGAGAGGGTCACCGTCCGGGCCCCGGCTGCCGGGACGCCCACGTCACCGCGGTCGAGGTTCACCCGCAGTCCACCGTCGGCGGTGATCGCCATGTCGTCCAGGACGGCGGTACGGGAGGCCGGGTCGGAGAACGTGTCGTCGAGGGCGGCGGCGTCGACACCTTCGCGCCCCTTGAGCCGGTATTTGAGGGCCGTGATGAAGGCGTCCCGGGAGCCTTCCGCGACGAGTCCGAGGGCCGTGCGGTACGCGTCGGCCTTGCCGTCGTACCAGTACGTCCTGGTGGACAGCCCGGACGCCGCGGCGCTGTGGTCCTGCGTGCTGAGGCGGACACCGAGGACATCGCCGGAGGCGACCAGGAACTGGTGGCTGATGTTGAGCTCGGGGGACCGCGCGCCGGACGTGCCGTCCTCGCACTGCCCCGAACGGAAGCCGGTCAGGCGCTTCTCCACGTCCTTCTGCATCGCGGCTGTCATCGCCTCGGCTCCGGGCACGTCCGGATAGCTCGTGGCGAAGGGGCAGGAACTCTGCTCGCTGCTGTGGCTGACGATCCGCAGGTGCTTGATCTTCGACGGATCGACGCTGGGGACCGGTGACGGAGTGGCGGTGGAGCCACGCCGGCCGTCGGCGCCTGTCACATCCGAGGAGCTGTCCGATCCGGACGAGCAGGCCGCCGTGAAGGAGAGGGCGCCGAGCAGAAGGAGCGAGGGGACGAGGGCATGAGTGCGCATGGGACCAGAACCTGACTGAGGGGATGTCCGGACGCCCCCGAGGGAGCGCCGCGGTCGTTCTGGTCACTGATCGTCCAGGTCAGAGGTGTTTTTCAGCGACCCGCGAAGCCACCCTGAACAATCCGGTCCCCGGGTGGTTCCACACCTTTCAGGTGCTTCAGCCGCTTTTGGCGCACACGTTCTCGTACGGCGCGTCAGGGACGTAGGTCCGCCACTGCGCCTCGGTCAGCCCGCCACCGGTCCGGGCGCAGATGGTGCGGACGGCCAGGTCCGGGGCGATGGGGAAACGCTGGAGACGCACGTCGGGGCCCGCGGCGTAGACCGTCCGGCCGTCCTCGGCGAACGCGACGGAGCGGATCTCGTCGCCGGGCGTGGGCAGGTCCGCCCCGAGCTGCTGCTGGGTCGCGGTGTCCCACAGCCGGAGGGTTCCGTTCGCGCCGCCCACCGCCAGCGTGCCGCCGTCGGAGGAGAAGGCGAGCGCCCCCACCGCCTCCGGCTCGCCCTGGGTGGCCGTGTCGGAGGTGCCGGTCAGCGCACCCGCACGGTGACGGACATCGCCGTCCCACAGCGTGACGTGGCCGGTGGAGTCGCCGACGGCGAGCCGGGTGCCGTCGGGACTGAACGCCAGCGCGGTCACCTGGCGGCCGTCGGCGAGCGCACGCCCCGAGACCTTCCCGGTCCTGGGATCGGCGTACTGATCGTCGGAGGTCACGAGCAGATCCCCGTCGGGTCGCACGGCCAGTGCCGCCCCGGAGAGACCGCGCACGGCCCCCGACCGCCGGTGGTCGCGGGTGTCCCAGACCTCCGTGGTGGAGACGTCGGTGGCGGAGCGGACCGCCAGCACCGTCCGTCCGCCGGGCCCCGGGGCCAGGGCGGTGGCCGGCCGGTCGACGGCACCGGAGGTGTCGAGGACCGTACGCACCCGGTGCGCCCGCACGTCCCACACGGTGTAGCGCAGCCGCTGCACGCCGTGCGCCGACACGGTGTCGGCAACGGCCAGAGATCCACCGTCCGGGCTGAAGGCCGGCAGGGGGACGTCCTCGTCGGACAGGCCCGGCAGTGTGCCCAGCGTCGCGCGGGCGAGGACCGCACCCGTGCGGGTCGAACGCAGCTCGAAACGGTAGCGGCCGCCGGAGCGGGCGACGGTGGCCAGGGCGGCGCCGTCCGGACTGAGCGCGCCCCTGTCGGCCGGAGTGCTCTGCCAGGGCGGGGTGAGACGGTCGGTCAGGTCGAAGGAGTGGACCGTGGCCCCGTCGAGGTAGTGCAGGAGGCGGGCCTTGCCCGGGCCCCAGGTGAGCCCGACGGCCGCGTCCTTGGACAGCGGCCGGAGGAAGACCTGCGTGCCGCCGGTGCCCAGTCGCCACACGGTGAGCGCGTGGTCGTCCGCCGTGGCGAGGAACTCGCCGTCGGGGGAGAGGGCGGCCTGGGTGAAGCCGGTGACCCCGTCACTGCCGAGTTCGGCGACGGTGCGTCCGCTGCGGGTGTCCCAGACCACGGCCTTCGTGCCGTAGACGGCGGTCAGTCGTCCGCCGTCCGCGCTGAACCGCAGCAGGCGTGCGCCGCCGTCCGCGCCGGTGCCGGTGCCGCACACGGTCGCGTCCGCCTTGTCCCAGGATCCCGGAAGTCGCCCCCGGCCGGAGGTGTCCCACAGCTGGAGCGGCCCTTCGGCGGGGCAGAGGGCGACCAGACGTCCACCGGGGCCCACGGCCGCCGAAGTGAGCGTGCGCCCGACATCCGTGGTGAAGAGGACCTTGCCGTCGTGCGTCCGGCGCAGCCGGACCGCGCCCGGGCCGTCCGGTGGCGCGCTGAGATAGGCGCTCCCGTCGGGCGCACTGGCCTGCAGCGACGCGTCGCCCAGTTCGGCCGCGGATCCGCCCCGGGCAAGGTCCCACAACGTCTCGCCTCCGTCCGGCCCGATGACGTCGAGGTACCGGGAGCCGGGCCCCACGTCGGCCACCTCGCCACCGCTCGGCAGACGGTGAGAAGCGGTGACCTTGTGCGTCGCCACGTTCCGGGCGGTCACCGTGGAGCCGTCGACGCTGACGAGCGTCCGGCCGCCGTCGGTGAGGAACCGCCGGACGTCCCTGCCGGCCTGGGGGTCGGTGAAGGCATCGCGTTCCGGCTGCGCCAGAGCGCCCAGCAGCGCCGAGCGGGACTCGGTGAGCGGGGCGATCCTCCATGCCGCCACGCCCAGCAGGGCGGCGGTACGGGGATCGGTGGAGCGCAGACTGCCGGCCACGGTGGCCAGGCGGCGGGCGGCGGCCTTGGCGGCCTCCTCCTGGCTCACCTGATCACGCTGCCGGGCGACCAGGCCGGCGGTCAGTGCCAGCACGAGGAAGACGGACAGACCGACGATCAGTGAGCGCGTCCGCCGCGCGGAGCGGGCCTCGGACTCCCGTTCGGTGTCCCGGGCGGCGAGGGAAGCGGTGAGGAAGGCTCGTTCCCGTGCCGTGAGATCGTCCTCCGGCTGCGCCGGCCGGTCCTCGTTCCTGCGCCGGGCGAACAGTTCCTCGGCCCGGTCGAGCCGTGTGCCCCGGTACAGCGCGCCGGAGTCACCTGCCAACTCCTCCCAGCCGCGCGCCGCCTCACCGAGCCGGCACCGCTCTCGCAGCCGCTCCCGGTCCTCCTCGATCCAGTCGGCGAGACGCGGCCAGCCGGTGATCAGCGCCTCGTGTGCGAGTTCCACCGTGCCGCCGTCCAGGGTGACCAGACGGGCGGCGACGAGACGTTCCAGCACGTCGTGCGCACCGCTGCCGAGCTCACCGCGGGACGCCGGACGGCGGGTGTCGGACGTGCCGTCCCCGGGTGCGATCAGCCGCAGCAGGATGCGCCGGGCAGTCCTGCCCTGCTCTGCCGTCAGCCCGCCGTACGCCTGTTCCGCGGTGGCGGCGATCGCGCCGCGTACGCCGCCCGTCTTCTCGTAGGCAGCCAGGGTCAGCAACCGACCGCGGCGGCGGTGCCAGGTCTCCAGGAGTGCGTGGGACAGCATGGGCAGTGCGCCCGGCTGGTCCACGACCTCGTCGATGATGCGGGCGGTGAGAGCGCGCTCCACGTTCAGGCCGACGGAGGCGGCCGGGCCGGTGATCACCTCGCGCAGTTCGTCCCGGCTCATCGGCCCGATCAGCAGAGCGGCGCGGCGAAGGGTCTCCGCCAGTTCACGGTGATCGGCGCAGTGGCCGTAGAAGTCGCCGCGGACCGCGATCACCACGCGCAGTCGGCTCTCCGGCCGACGGGCCGCGAGCAGCAGATCCAGGAACCTGTCTCGTTCCGCACGGTCGTGGCACAGGGTGAACAGCTCCTCGAACTGGTCGACGATCACCCATGTCTCCCCGTCGCCGTCGCGAGGGAGGAACACCTTCCCGTGCGTGAGAGCGGGCCGCTCACCGGGGGTGAGCACACGGATCGCCGCCGGCCGCCCGGCGCCCTCCGCCTGCCGCAGTCTCGGGATCAGCCCCGCTCTCAGCAGCGACGACTTGCCACTTCCGGATGCGCCGAACACCGCCACGAAGCGGTGCTCGCGCACCCACTCCATCAGGTCGGTGACGAGTGCGTCCCGGCCGAAGAACAGGCCACTGTCGTCCGGCTCGAAACGGGCCAGTCCCCTGTAGGGCGGCCTCTCGTCCGGCGCGGGCACCCGGACCTCGGCGTCCGCATCCCGCCAGCGCCGTTCCCATTCGTCCGGATCGGCATCCAGTGCCTCGGCGTACGCCCTCACCACCGCCCGCGAGGGGAGCTGATCGCCGGCTGCCGCCTGGGACATCGCGGTGAGGGAGTAGCCGGCCCGCTTGGCCATCTCCCGGTACGGCGGCTTGCCCGCCTTCTCCCGCAGGACACGGAGATCGTGCGCGAGCCGCTGTACGGGACCGGCGTCGGGGTCGACCGGCTTCTCGCGACGTCCCACCGGAGGCACCTTCCACCTGATGAACCTGAAAAGCAGGCGGTCAAGATATGTTTTCTTCCGTTTCCCCCGCAATCCCGGCCGACCTGTGAGGCTGCCCACGGGGGAGCCGGCTTCCCTGCCGGGGATGCTCGCCGCGGCCGTCGTCGTCGTGATCGCCGGAACTCCACGCAGCACTTGCGGCGGCGCATGCGATAGGAGGTCTGGCACGGTCTGCGCCGACTGCTCTACGTGGCCCTGGGCCTGTCGTCCGTCGATGCGTGAGCTGCCGTGGCTGCCTGTTGCCCGATGGTGCTGGCTCGAGGAATCAGCCGGTGCGGCGCACGGATCTCCCGGCCCGGGACCGGGACCGAGCTGCCGATCCGCTTGAGCAGTCGTTCCACCGCCGTCTCCGCGATCAGCTTCTTGTCCGGGGAGACCGTGGTGACGGACGGATTGGAGTAGCGGCCGTCCTCGATGTCGTCGTAGCCGACGACGGCGACATCCTCGGGGACGCGCAGTCCGCGGGAGGCCAGAGTGTGCAGGGCGCCCAGGGCTACCAGGTCGCTGTAGCAGAACACCGCGTCGGGCGGTTCCTCCAGGTCGAGCAAGTGGGCCATGGCCGTCGCGCCGTCGGAGCGGTTGAAGCGCGGGGTGGAGACGACGAGTTCCTCGCGGACGGGCAGGCCGGCCCGCTCATGGGCCAGCCGGTAACCACGGGTGCGCAGTTGGGCCGCCTCACCGGTGCGGTAGGGCTGGTCGCCGATCGCGGCGACGCGGCGCCGGCCGAGGCCGAGCAGATGCTCGGTCGCCTCCAGGGAGGCGGCCACGTCGTCGATGCCTACGTGGTCGAAACCGCCGTCGCTCACCCGCTCACCGAGCACGACGAGCGGCAGGCTCGGATCCCGCTCCGACAGGTCGGACTGGGCGAGGCCGAGCGGGCTGAAGATGACCCCGTCGAACAGCAGGTGCTGGGAGCCGCGGCTGAGGAACAGCTTCTCGTGCTCGGCGTCACCGTCCGTCTGGTCGATCAGGACGTTGTAGCCCTGGACGCGGGCCGCGCGGATGATGCCCTGCAGCAGTTCGGCGAAGTACGGCGTGTCCAGGTAGGGCACCACGACGGCGATCTGGCCCGAGCGCCCCGCGGCGAGGTTGCGGGCCAGCACGTTCGGCCGGTAGCCGAGCTTGTCGACGGCCTGCTGAACCCGGACCCGGGTGGCCTCGGCGACGGGCGCGTAGCCGTTGACCACGTTGGACACGGTCCGGCTGGAGACGCCGGCGAGCTCCGCGACGTCGCGGAGCGTAACGCCCTTTGCCATATGTCACCTTCATCCCGGATGTCGGTTTCAGCGCTGGAATTTTCCCTCAAGAGTCGCCTACGCCTCTTGCAGCGCGGCAACTTCTCGGTTAACACTTTTGCAGCGCTGCAGAGCGTAGCAGAAGGGCCTGGTCCAAGCGGATCAGGTACCCAGGGGACCGTGACGTCACCGCGCCGCGGACCGGATCCCCGAGAGCGATCCCGGGGATGAACAGTAGGAGCCGCAGTGGGACCAGCAACCACTCACGGGCCGGGAGCCGCACCCGTCCTGATGGGGCATCACTCTTTACTCACCGCGGTCTGAGCCGTCGTCCGGCGCGCACGCCGCGCTGATCAACGAGCCGTCCCTCCCCTCTCGCCGACGTCACGCACGCCCACACTCCCGCGTCGACCGACGTCTGCCCGCCGCATCCGTAGGCGGGCAACCCCCTGAGCGCTTCGCGCCCGAAGCGCCCGCCCGTCACCCGCGCCGGCGTGCCCGCACGCCCCCGCCCCCTTCACGGCCTCACGCCGGTACTCCGTGTGCCCGGCGCACCTCCCTGCACCGCCCTGCACCCACGCACCTCCCGTGCTCCGTCCTGCCCTCGGGCACCACATCCAGGAGATCGCTCATGTCGTCCAGCAGAAAGCCCCAGCTCCGTTCCGTCCGCCGAACAGCGTTCGCAGCGACGTCCGCCGCCCTCGCCGGCGTGCTCCTCGCGGCCTGCGGCGGCGGGGGCGGCAGCTCCAGTGGTGCGCAGAGCGGTCCCGTGCACATCAAGGTGTGGGCCTGGTACCCGCAGTTCAAGCAGGTCGTGGCCGAGTTCAACAAGACCCACAAGGACGTCCAGGTCGACTGGGTGCAGGCGGGCGTCGGCCAGGACGAGTACACCAAGCTGAAGACCGCGCTCAAGGCAGGCCAGGGCGCCCCGGACGTCGTCATGCTGGAGTTCCAGGAACTGCCGACCATCCAGCTCACCAAGGGCCTGCTCGACATGGGCAAGTACGGCGCCGACGCCGACAAGGGCAACTACGTGTCCTGGGCCTGGAACCAGGCCTCCGACGGCGACCACGTCTACGCCATCCCGGTCGACGGCGGCCCGATGGCGATGATGTACCGGGCCGACCTCTTCAAGAAGTACCACCTCAAGGTGCCGACCACCTGGGCGGAGTTCAAGGAGGAGGCCGTCAAGCTGCACAAGGCCGACCCGAGCGCCTACATGACCGACTTCGGCAGTGACGAGACGGCCGCCGGCTGGCGTCAGGGCCTGACGTGGCAGGCCGGCTCCCGCCCCTACACGTACTCGGCGAGCAAGCTGCCCGACATCGGGGTCAAGCTCAACGACGACAACGCCAAGAAGGTGTACGAGTACTGGGGCGACCTGGTCAAGAACAAGCTGGTCGACACCCAGTCGTACGCCACCACGGACTTCTACAACGGCCTGAGCAGCGGCAAGTACGCCACCTACATCGCGGCCGGCTGGGGGCCGGGCTACCTCTCCAGCGTCGCCGCGAAGACCTCGGGCAAGTGGCGGGTCGCCCCGCTGCCGCAGTGGAACGCGGGCGACAACGCCCAGGGCGACTGGGGCGGTTCGAGCTTCTCGGTGACCTCGCAGACCAAGCACCCCAAGGAGGCCACCGAGGTCGCCCGGGAGCTGTTCGGCACCTCCCAGGCGGCCTGGAAGATCGGTATCGACCAGGCGTACCTTTTCCCGCTGTCCAACCCGGTCCTCAACGGGGCGTACTTCAAGTCCAAGAAGTACGACTTCTTCGGCGGCCAGCAGATCAACTCGGTGTTCGTGCCCGCCGCGAACGGCATCTCGACCTTCGACTGGAGCCCGTTCCAGGACTACGCCTACAACACCGACACCAGTGAAGTGGGCAAGGCCCTCCAGGGCAAGACCGCCTGGTCGTCCGTCAACGACAACGTCCAGCAGCAGGTGACCTCCTACGCGAGCAAGCAGGGCTTCAAGGTCAGCAAGTAACCGGCCCGAGTCCCGACCCCCACCGCCCCCGCCGGCGCGCCCGCGCCCGACAGCTCCGCCGCCGGCAGGGGCCCGCACCGCGCGCAAGGAGAAGTGATGAGCCTGCTCCGACAGCAGGGATCCACCGCGACGGCACCGCCGAGTGCCGTCCCCGCGAGGGAGCTTCGCACTCCCGTGGCGGGCCGGCGCCCCGGCGGGCTGTCCGCCCGCACCCGGCACAAGGGCATGGGCCTGCTGCTGGTCAGCCCGTTCCTCCTGCTCTTCCTGGCCTTCCTGGTGGCCCCCCTGTCCTACGCCTTCTGGCTCAGCCTGAGGACCTCCACCCTGGTCGGCGGCGACCACTTCAGCTGGTTCGCCAACTACGAACAGACCTTCACCGACCCGCAGTTCCTGTCCGGCGTGCGCAGAGTCGTCGTCTTCGGTGTGGTGCAGATCCCGCTGATGCTCGGCCTCGCCCTGCTGGGCGCGCTGATCATCGACGAGGTCACCAGCAGGCTCGCCAAGGTCTTCCGGATGACCCTGTTCATGCCGTACGCCGTCCCCGCGGTGATCGGCGCCCTGATGTGGGGCTTCCTGTACAGCCCGACCTTCGGCCCGGTGAACTCGATCAGCCACTCCCTCGGCCTCGGCAAGGTCGACCTGCTGTCGCACGGTCTGATGCTGACCTCGCTCGGCAACATCGTGACCTGGCAGTGGACCGGCTACAACATGATCGTCCTGTACGCCGCCCTGCAGGGCCTGCCCCGTGAGGTCTACGAGGCGGCGAAGCTCGACGGCGCCGGCCAGGTGCAGACGGCCCTGCGCATCAAGATCCCGATGATTTCCTCGGCGATGGTGCTCGCGCTGATGTTCACCATCATCGGCACCCTGCAGTTCTTCACCGAGCCGCGGGTCCTGGAGCACAGCGCCTCCCAGGTGATCACCCCGGACTACACGCCGAACCTGTACGCCTACAACCTGGCGTTCCAGTACTCGGAGTTCAACTACTCCGCCGCCATCTCCTTCTCCCTCGGAGCGGTGGTCTTCATCGGCTCCTACATCTTCCTGTTCGCCGCACGCAAAAGGAGCGAACTGAAGTGACGACCGCCGCAGCCACCGCCCTGCCCGCTGTCCGCCGTACCTCCGCCGCGCGCAGACGCGTCACCGTCAACGTGGTGATGGTGGCGATGATCCTGTACTTCCTGCTGCCGTTCTGGTGGCTGGTCGTCGCCGCCACCAAGGGCAACGACGCGCTGTTCTCCACCGCCGCCCTCTGGTTCCACTCGCCGGGCTCCTTCTTTACCAATCTGCGGCAGTTGTTCACGTACAACGACGGCGAGTACCTGCGCTGGATGGGCAACACCGCGGTCTACGCCGGTGTCAGCGGCGTCGGTGCCACCGCCGTGGCGACCCTCGCGGGCTACGCCTTCGCCAAGTACCGCTTCCCCGGCCGCAACCTGCTCTTCTCCAGTCTCCTCGGCGCCATCATGGTGCCCGCCACCGCACTGGCCATCCCCACCTATCTGCTGCTGAGCAAGGTCGCGCTGACCAACACCATGTGGGCGGTCATCCTGCCCCAGCTGCTCAACCCCTTCGGCGTCTACCTGGTACGGGTCTACGTCCAGGAGTCCCTGCCGGACGAGCTGCTGGAGGCGGCCCGCATGGACGGGGCCGGCGAGCTGCGCGTGCTGTGGTCGGTGGCGCTGCCCACCCTGAAGCCGGCGCTGGTCACCGTGCTGCTGTTCTCCATGGTCGGCACCTGGAACAACTTCTTCCTGCCGCTGGTGATGCTGAACAACGACAAGCTGTTCCCGCTCACCGTCGGCCTGCAGTCCTGGTACGAGGGCGCGTTGATCCAGTCCGGCGCCAACGCGCTGTTCACCCTGGTCATCGCGGGTTCCCTGGTCGCGATCCTGCCGCTGATCGTCACCTTCCTGCTCCTCCAGCGGTACTGGCGCGGCGGGTTGACCGTCGGAAGCCTCAAGTGAGCCTTGCCTCCCCCATTTCTCGCGCACCTCCCGGAGCGACCTTCATGCTGCACGCCTCCCTGACCGTCGACCCCGCTTTCCGCGTCGCCGACGTGAGTCCCCGTACCTTCGGCTCGTTCGTCGAGCACATGGGCCGCTGCGTCTACACCGGCATCTACGAGCCCGGCCATCCCCTCGCGGACGAGGACGGCCTGCGCCGTGACGTCCTGGACCTGGTGCGCGAGCTGGGCGTGACCGCCGTGCGCTATCCCGGCGGCAACTTCGTCTCCGGCTTCCGCTGGGAGGACAGCGTCGGCCCGGTCGCCGACCGTCCCACCCGCCTCGACCTCGCCTGGCACAGCACCGAGACCAACGCGTTCGGCCTGCACGAGTTCCACCGCTGGGCCGAGAAGGCCGGCGTCGAGCCCATGATGGCCCTCAACCTCGGCACCCGGGGCGTCGCCGAGGCCCTGGACCTGCTGGAGTACTGCAACCACCCGGGCGGCACCGCCTGGTCCGACCAGCGGATCAAGAACGGTGCCCCCGACCCCTTCGGCATCCGCATGTGGTGCCTGGGCAACGAGATGGACGGCCCCTGGCAGACCGGCCACAAGACCGCCCAGGAGTACGGCCGTATCGCCGCCGAGACCGCCCGGGCCATGCGCATGGTCGATCCGAAGCTCGAACTGGTCGCCTGCGGCAGCTCCAGCTCGGCCATGCCTACCTTCGGCGCCTGGGAGGCCACCGTCCTGGAGGAGGCGTACGACCAGGTCGACTACATCTCCTGCCACGCCTACTACGAGGAACTCGACGGTGACCTCGGCAGCTTCCTGGCCTCAGGGGTCGACATGGACCACTTCGTCGACTCGGTGGTCGCCACCGCCGACCACATCCGGGCCAAGCTGCGCCGCAAGAAGCGCATCAACCTCTCCTTCGACGAGTGGAACGTCTGGTACAACTCCCGCTTCGAGGCGGCGGAGAAGCCCACCGAGTGGGCGGTCGCGCCGCGCGTGATCGAGGACGAGTACAACGTCGCCGATGCCGTCGTCGTCGGCGGGCTGCTGATCAGCCTGCTACGGCACAGCGACCGCGTCACCGCCGCCTGCCTCGCCCAGCTCGTCAACGTCATCGCTCCGATCCGCAGCGAGGCGGGCGGCCCCAGCTGGCGGCAGACCACCTTTCACCCCTTCGCCCAGGCGGCCCGGCACGCCCGCGGCACGGTCCTGCGGGTGGAGCCGGTCGCGCCGACGTATGAGACGAATCGCTTCGGCGAGGTCTCCGTCGTCGACGCCGTGGCCACGCACCTCGCGGAGGCCGACGGCGCCGACGAGCTCACCGTCTTCGCCGTCAACCGGCACCAGAGCGAGAACGTCGAACTCGCCCTCGACCTGCGGGCGTTCCCCGGCTACACGCCGGTCGAGCACTCGGTGCTGAGCGACCCCGACATCCGCGCCGCCAACACCCAGGACGACCCGGAGCGGGTCCGGCCGTACACCGCCGGCACCGGTTCGGTCACCGACGGCCGCCTCACCGCGAGCCTGCCGCCCGTCTCCTGGAACGTCATCCGGCTGCACCGCGCCGGCTGACCCACCCCCTCGGACACCCGCCGTTTCCACCCCTCTTCCTCCTCCTCGAGCGGAGCGGCGGGACCCGCACCACCCCCTCTTCCCGGACATTCCTTGGGAGCCGCCCATGTCCACCACCAGGGAAGGCGCCAGACTCCGCGCCGTACCCCGCACCCAGGCGATCACTCTGCTGCTGGCCCTGCTCGCAGCCGCCGCCGCGCTCGTCCTGCCCGCCTCCGGCCAGGCACACGCGATCTCGCGCGCCTCGCAGACGATGTACACCCCGCCGTCGAACGCCCCGTCCCCCGGTTCGCTCTACCCACGCGCCCTGCGCCTGCAGAACAGCGGATCCTCCAACGGAACCCTGCTCGCCACCTTCGAGCAGTACAGCTCGGGCACCCCCGTCTTCCCGATCTACCGCAGCACCGACAACGGCAACAGCTGGACCCAGATCTCCAGCATCAGCGACACCCACAACGGCTTCGGCAACCGCTACCAGCCGTTCCTCTACGAACTGCCCACGCAGATCGGCAACTTCCCGGCCGGCACGATCCTCGCGGCCGGCAACTCCATTCCGAACGACCTGTCGTCCACCGAGCTGGACCTGTACGCGAGCACCGACCACGGCGTCAGCTGGACGTACGTCAGCTCCATCGCCAAGGGCGGCGAGGCCGACCCCACCAACGGCAAGACCCCGGTGTGGGAGCCGTTCCTGATGGTGTCCGGCTCGAAGCTGATCGTGTACTACTCCGACCAGCGTGACCCCAACCACGGCCAGAAGATCGTCCACCAGGTCTCCACGGATGGCCTGACCTGGGGCTCCGTGGTCGATGACGTGGCCACCTCGACGTACGGAGACCGGCCGGGCATGCCCGTGATCGCCAGGCTGCCCAACGGCGACTACGTGATGACGTACGAGTTCTGGGGTGCTCCCGAGGGCGGCTTCGCCGTCTACTACAAGATCTCCTCCAACCCGGAGGCGTTCGGCTCCGCCACCGGCATCGCCCTCAAGGCGACCGACGGCACCGTGCCCACCAGCTCGCCGTACATCACATGGCTGCCGACCGGCGGCGCCAACGGCACCCTGGTGGTCAGCGCCAACAGCAGCACCGACCTCTTCCTGAACACGCAGAACGGCGCGGCCGGTCAGTGGACACGCATCGCATCCACTGTCCCCGGCGGCTACAGCCGCGGCCTGCTCCCGCTGGCCGACGGCCACAGCCTGCTGGTCCTCAGCGGCGGCCACCTCACCAGCACCGGCCTCAACCCGATCACCTACGGCACGATGGACCTGGGCGGCGGTATCTCCGACGGCGCCACCTACACCATGTCCAACGCGGGCAGCCATCTCATGCTGACGATCGTCGGCGGTTCCACGACCAACGGCGTGAGTGCCACCCAGCAGAACTCCGACAATGCGAGCGACCAGAAGTGGAAGTTCGTCCAGCAGACGTCCGGCTACTTCAAGATTTTCAACGTGGCCGGCGGCAAGGTTCTGGGCGTGCAGAACCAGTCCACGGCCAACGGAGCCAAGGTCGTGCAGTGGGACGACAACGGCACCCTCGACCACGAGTGGGCCATCGCCCCGAACCCGGCGGGCGGCTTCACCGCGACCAACCGGATCAGCGGCAAGTACCTGGAGATTCCCAGCGCCTCCACCACCGTCGGCACCGCCGCCGGGCAGTGGTCCGACACCGGCTGCGCCTGCCAGCGCTGGAACCTCACCCAGACCGCCCTGCCCACCCTGTCCACCGGCCAGTACCGGCTGGTCAACAAGAACAGCGGCAAGTTCCTGGAGATCCCCGGCGCCTCCACCACCGCGGGCAAGCAGGCGGGCCAGTGGGTGAACACCGCCAACAACTGCCAGCTGTGGACCTTCCAGCCGGTCAGCGGCGGGGCGTGGACCGTGAAGAACGTCAACAGCGGTCTGTACCTCGACAACAGCGGCTCTACGTCGTCAGGAGCGGCCGTCGTCCAGAACGCGTCGTCGGGCGCGAACTCCCAGAAGTGGACGCTCACCGATGCGGGAGGCGGCTACTACAAGCTCGTCAACTCCGTCGGCGGCCTGGTGGCGGACGTAGCATCCGCCTCCACCGCCAACGGCGCGCTGATCGTCCAGTCGGCGGACAACGGCGCCGATGACGAACTGTGGCAGGTCGTGCGGGTCAACTGACCCCCCTCCGGGGGCCCGGCCGCGGCCGGGCCCCCACATCTCTGCCCAGTATTCCGAGCCCTGACTGTCAAGGGCGAGGCCGCCATTTGCCGGCACCGTCGGGGCCGAGGAATCCGGTGACCTCACAACTCTGGGACCACGGGGGACACTCCACCACCCGAGTGATACCGCGGTTCCACCGGTGCCTGCCACCGGTACGCCTCAGGGTTGACGCGCCGACGGGTGGGGCGCGGGTCCACGGCGCCCCTCACGGAGAAGGCGGTGAGGTCGTGGTGAAGAACCTGCACCGCCTGCCGTTCCGGGATGGTCTGCTACCTGACGTTGATCTCGGCGAGCTGGAGGCGGTACCTCGTGGCCTCGTCCGAGGCGGGCTTGCCGAGCTTCGAGACCTTCAGGCGTACGTAGCGGCCGCCCGCGGACGTGAGGGTGTAGGTCCGAGCGGCTCCGCCAGGGTCGGGTTCGGCGGTGATGGTGCGGGCGGTGGTGTAGGTGCCGGCCCCATCGGAGCGGGTCTGGATGGTGAAGTCGACGGGAAAGCCCGCTGTGCCGCCTCCGACCGCGCCGGCGTCGGTGCGGGGGCGGAGGGTGACGGAGCCGATGGACCGGTCGGCGCCGAGGTCGACCTCGATCCACACCGGACCGGCGCTGACGTCCGCGGAGGGGAAGTCGATGCTGGTGAAGCCCTTGGAACCGGGCACGCTGGTGGTGGTGCCGTCGAGCACACGGGTCTTGCCCCAGTCGCCGTTCTCCAGGGTGTAGTTGGCGGTGACGGTGGTCGCGGCGGTGGGGACGGTGAGTTCGGCGAGCTGGAGGCGGTACTTGGTGGTCTCGTCGACGGGCGGGGTGCCGAGTTTGGTGGCCTGCAGTCGTACGTAGCGGGCGGTCGTGGTTTTGAAGCCGTACGTCTGCACGAGCCCACCCGGGTTGGGCTCGGCGGTGATCGTGCGGACGGTGGTGTAGGTGCCGGCTCCGTCGGGGCGGGTCTGGATCGTGAAGTCGACGGGGAAGCCCGCTGTGCCGCCGCCGACCGCCGGGGTGTCGGTGCGGGGGAAGAGCCGTACGGCGTCGAGGTCGGTGTCGGCGCCAAGGTCGATCTCCACCCAGACGGGGTTCGCGCTGACGTCGGCGGAGGGGAAGTCGTTGCTGGTGTACCCCTTGGAGCCGGGCAGGCTGGTGAGCTTGCCGTCGGTGAGCCGGGTCTTGCCCCAGTCGCCGTTCTCCAGGCTGTTGTTGCTGGAGACCGGCCGACCGAGGGCGAGGTCGTCCAGGCGGCCGGCGCCCGTGACCGTGAACGTCCAGCTGCCGGGCTGGAGGGTGAAGTAGACGTAGGACGAGTCCTTGCTCGCGTAGCCGAGGCCGGAGACGCTGCCGGCGGGGGCGCCGCCGGTGAAGACGGTGGTGCCGTTGGCCTTGATGACCGGTGAGGAGCCGCGGTACGTCGGGACACCCACCCGCGCGGTCGTCGCGCTCGGGGAAGTGAGGGTCAGGGTGACCTGGTCGCCGTCGCGCGTGATGCCGAAGCGGATGTCGCCCTTGACGGTCGGCGTGACCGTGTTGATCTTCGTGAGGGTGCCGGTCTGCGGGATGACGTCATACGTCTCCCAGCCGGGCTTGGTGGGACGGACGCCGGCGGCATAGGCGGACAGGGCGTACAGAGGGCCGCCGTTCCAGGCGTGGTTGTCGGTGCCGCCCGCCTTGTCCCATATCTCCCACAGGGTGTAGCAGGCGGGGTCGGCGACCTGGGCGGCGTAGCGGTTGCGCATGCGCTCCTCGGCGACGGTGGCCGCGCCCATGAGGTAGAGCGCCTCCAGGACGTAGAACTCCATGTAGGGGCTGGCGTTGAGGTGGGTTCGCAACACCTCGGTGATCGCCTGGTGGTGGGAGGCGGGCGCGAGGCCGGCGACGACGGCGAGACCATTGGCGCGGTCGTCGGTGTCGCCGCGGTAGCCGGGTGAGCGGTATTCGTTCCTCGAGGAGTCCCACAGAACGCGGTCGAAGTTGGCCTTGATGCTGTCGCGCTTGGCCTGCCAGGCGGTGACGTCGCCGCTGTTGCCGCTGAGCCCGGCGAGGGTGATGGCCGTGTCGAGGGCCAGGTAGTACCAGCAGTTGTCCAGGACGCGGGCGTCGATGTTGCTGCCCCAGTCCTCCCAGTCCCAGTCCCCGGCGCGGTGATTGACCAGCCCGGCCGAGTCCAGGCTCCACAGGTTCAGGTACGTCTTCACTGCCGGGTAGGCGCTGGTGACGGCGTCGGTGTTGCCGGTGTAGAGGTGGTACGTGCCGAAGGCCCACACCGAGGCGAGCATCTGGACGGGCAGTTCAGCGGTCCAGATGGTGGACGGCATCGGCGAGTAGAGCGCACCGCCGGGCTTCTGCCAGGCGGTCAGCTCGGCGACGGCCTTGGCGCCGAGGGCGTGGGAGCGGGTGTCGAAGGTGTAGAAGCCTTCTTTGAGCTGGTTGACCACATCGCCCCACCACTGGGCGCGCTCGCGGGTGGGGCAGTCCATGTAGGTGTCGCGCATGTTGACGTACATCGTGCGGGCCGCTTTGCCCCACAGGGTGTCGAAGAAGGCCTCACTGCTGCTGAAGGAGCCGGCGAAGTCGGTGTCGTAGCCGGACTCCCGGTACTTCAGATCCAGGATGGTGACGCCCGCGGGGATCGTGTACCGCACGGCCGTGCCGCTCATCCATGCCAGGGCCTCGAACTCCTGGACCCCGCCCGCGCAGACGTAGGTGGCGCGGATGTTGTTCTCCGCCCCTGGTGTGAGGCCGGTCAGGCCATCGCCGTCGGAGTAGTGGTCGGTCTGCATGCCGATCACCGCGCCGGCCGGAGCATCCACCTTCAGGTACGGCGTGACCTGGAGGTTCGAGGGCAAGGTGGCCGTGACGGCGGTGGCGCCCTGTCCCGTGGACGGCAGCGACGGCGCGTTGCTGTAGGACTTCAGGCCCGAGTACCGGAACTGGGGGACCGGCCGCCGGACGAGATCGTTCCAGGGCGCGGTACCGGCGGCTCCGAACGCGGTGGGGGCACTCCACACGCTGTCGTCGAAGCCGGCCGACTCCCAGGCGGTCATGGCGGTGGCGTTGCGGGCGTCGTAGTGGATGTTCGACTCGGGCAGGCGGAAGTTGACCTGGGTGCCGCTGGTGTCGTTGGAGTAGCCCGGGTGGACGACGTGCTTCCAGCTGGTGTCGCTGACGACCCGGGTGGTGGTGGCACCGGTGGTGATGTCGGACTGGAACAGCAGGCCCCCCTTGCCGCTGCTGTTGTGCGAGAAGCCCTGCTTTCCGAAATACCACACCAGCAGCGCCACCGTGTTGCTGCCGCTCTTCAGGTACGGGGCGAGGTCGATCTCGTCGTAGTAGGTGCCGGTGCGGTTGGGGCCGCGCTTGAGCTGCCCGTCGAAGACGACGAGCGTGCCGTTGACCCACAGCCAGTACTTGGAGTCCGCCGCGATCCGCGTCACCGCCTTGGACGGCGCGGAGCCCAAGGCGAACGATCTGCGGAACGCCACCCACTGGTTCGCCGAACTGGACGGAGCCCAGATCCACTGTGCGGTCCAGGAGACGGCGGCCGACGCCGCGGTGGCGAGCCCTGGTAGCAGCCCCGAACCGAGGGCGGGCGTGAGCGCCACGGCTATGGCCGAGTACAGGACGGACCGACGCGTTACAGAGGACATGCGGGCTCCTGCTGACGATGTGCGGTGACGGTGGGGGAGGGGCGTCCTGGGGGCCTTGCAAGAGAGGTCTGTGGGACGCGAGGATTTGAATCGTTTCATTCACGTGCTTGCAGCGGGAATTGTTCGGCGTCGCTCGAGCGGGTGTCAAGGCCCGTGCAGTCGCTGTCCGGCAGGAGAGGGGTCCTGCAGGGCGGCGTGCGGTTCCATGACCTGTACACCGGGTTCGTCGAGGCGTCGTCCGTAACACGCGCGACCCTCAAGGGAGCGAAGGTGCCGTTGGCGTTTCCCGTCAATGCTTCGGCTCTCGGGAGAACTCCTGCGGAAATTCGGTCCGGGAGGGCAGGTCCACCACGGCTCCTCGCGGAAGCTGCCGAGGGTGGGGGCATCCGTCGCACTGTCCCTGTACCGCTCCTGGCCCGCTGTCTCAACGCGGGGAGAGGTTGCGGGTTCGAGGGGGGAGTTGCGGGCTCGGCGTCCTCCCGCACGGCGTCGTCGACGTGGTCTTCGACGGTGGCCGACTGGGGCGGGAAGGTCATGGCTCCCACGTCGACGCTGCCCGGCCGGGCCGGCTTGCCCGAGGTGACCTGCTGGAAACGTTCGTGCAGCGGGTCGACGTACGTGTCGCAGACAGGCTCCTCCGAATTGCCCAACAGCTTCCCCGCCGGGGCCGCACCATCCTGTCCACGGCATCGGGACGCGACAGCGCCTACATCGCGATGCACGTATGCCGGGGCATGCCGTACCAGCAGCACCCTCGACTGCCTCGACCCCGACCGGCGCTTCACCAACCCTTTCCTGCGTCGGGTGCCGGGAGAATGACCACACGTCTCGCCCGGTCGGTGACCTTCATATCGGCTACGGCGTTGCTGTTATGGTGCTGTCCGAGGAGGTGGGACGTTCCGTGGCAGAACCTGATCCTGCGCAGACGGGCCCAACAACGGGTCGGCGTTCGCCGGGGCGGCCGCCGGTGCCGTTGGAGCGCATCGTCGCCACAGCACTGCGGATCGTGGACGAGGAGGGTTCCGACGCTCTCACGATGCGGACGCTGGCCCAACGCCTGGGTTCGGGCACGGCGACGCTGTACCGGCACTTCGACAACCGGGCAGCTCTGGTCGCTCACGTCGTGGACCGCATGTTCGGCGCCGTGGAGCTGAAGGGCGACGAGCTGCTCGCGATGGGCTGGGAGCGGTCTCTGTGCACGGTCGCGCACACCATGTTCGGCGCCTTGGTCCGGCACCGGAACGCGGCTCGCCTGATGGCCGAGCAGATGCCCCTGGGGCCGAACGCCATGGCACTGCGGGAGCACTGTGTCGCGGTGCTGCTCGACAGTGGGTTCCCGCCTCGAACGGCCGCATACGCGTACGCGACTCTGGCCCGCTACGTCCTCGGGTTCGCTGTACAGGTCGACGGGCACGGCGGCGCAGGACAACCCGACGACGCGCGGTCGGCGGCCGTCTTTCAGAGCGTGGATCCGGACCTGTTCCCGGCCACCGTCGCCGTTGCCGGGGTGCTGCCGGTTCCGATCGAGGACGAGTTCTCCTTCGGCCTCGACCTACTCCTCAGCGGACTAGCCCGCCTGCGCGACGAGGGCTGACCCAACGACGTGATCACTCGAAGACGTTCTGGAACCGGACCGAACCCGAAGTGCCCCGCCAGTCGGCCCACCACTTCGCTCATGCCCTGTTTCGGCTCGTAGAGCACCCAGTCGGCAGCGGCCGGTTCGGCCGGGCTCGCTGATGCGTCCGCCGGGTACTCGGCAGAGCCGATCAGCACCACCTCCTCGTACCCGAGGGAATGGATCGGACCTTCCCACGGGTGGGGTCGTGCACCGACCGCGATGTCGCCCTGCCCGCAGCGCATGGCCCCTTCGAGGCCCCGGCGGTGTGAGTGGTCGTGCAGCCGCAGCACTGTCGAGGGGTACGCCGGGTGCCGGCCTGCCGCGGAGGGACAGGATGCCCGAGGCGACGGACCGCACGGTCAGGACGTGGACGTCGCCCTTACGGCCCTCGACCACCCCGCGTACCGAGTCCCGGGCGTCCTGGACCACGCGGACGACGTCCTGTGCCCGTGAGGCGACGCACTCGAGGGCCACGCCCTGGCCTTCTCCGCTGGGGCTTGAGAAGGGCGCCATGTGTACTGCGTGGAAGGCGGGCACGGCCCGCGGACGCTGCACGTCATCGTCATCGGGCACACGTAGCGGCCGGATTGGGGGGATTGGGGGGGCAGGCGCCTGGCGGGGCGGTGCACCCGAATCGTTGGACCGGCCAACGCGACACAGCCAACGGGAGCGCTCCCAAAACCCTTGGCGGCAGTCTCGGTTTCGGGTCACCCGGCGGGTGCGGACGCTCTTCAGGTCGACTCACGGACCTGCAGCTCCGTACGGAGGATGACGTGGCGGTAGGCCACCGAGGGCTCCTCCATGTCCTCCAGCAGCAGCCGGATCATGGCCCGCCCCATCTCCTCCAGCGGCTGACGCACCGCGGTCAGGCGCGGCTCGGTGCGCTGAGCCAGTGGAAAGTCGTCGAAACCGATCACTGCGACGTCCTCCGGGACCCGCCGCCCCGCCGCCCTCAGTGCATGCAGAGCCCCCACCGCCGTGGTGTCCGACGCGGCGAGGACACCGTCGATCTCCGGGCGCCGCTGGAGCAGTTCCGCCATGGCGCGGCGCCCACTGTCCTCCGTGAAGTCACCCTCGACGACCAAGGACTCCTCGTACGTCAGGCCGGCCAGCGTCAGAGCATCCCGATAGCCCCGCAGTCGGCACTGGGCGACGTACATGTCCAGGGGCCCCGTGATGGTGGCGATCACCCCGCGGCCCCGTGCCAGCAGATGGGAGACGGCGCTGCGGGCACCGCCCACGTTGTCAGCGTCCACGTAACTGACATACTCGTCGCCCGAGCGGCGCCCCAGCATCACGGTCGGCAACCGAGCCTCGGCGAGCATGTCCGGCAGCCGGTCTCCCGCGTGCACGGACAACAGCAGGACTCCATCGACCCGCCCGCCTCGGGCGTATTCCAGGAAGCGCTTGCGCTCGGTGTCGGAGCGGACCAGGGTCAGCATCAGTTGCATCCCGGTGTCCGTCAGCGCGTCCCCGAGCGAGCGGACGATCTCCGAGAAGAACGGCTCGGCGAACACCCTCCAATCGGGCTCCGTCAGAACGAGGGCGACGGCATCGGAGCGCCGCCCGGCCAGGGAGCGGGCCGCGAGATTGGGAACGTACCCCAGTTCCTCGATGGCTCGCTGCACGGCTTCGCGCGTCGACTCCTTCACACCGGCCGCGTTGTTGATGACGCGGGAGACCGTGCCGCGCCCCACGCCGGCGTGAGCGGCCACCTCTTCCAGCGTTGGCGTACCCGGGCGTCGCCTGCCCATGACCACCTCCCCCACGAGATCATCCGATCTTACGGGGCGGAGGTACGGGGCACACGGATTCCAGGCGTGACCGTGCTCTGTTGGCCAAGAGGGCATCAGGTTCATCTCAGTCATGAGTGCTTGCGCTCTGCACGCCGTCGCGTTCAGGCGCTTCGGGCCAGGAAGAGAGGCGCATGCTCGCGGCGTGGCTGGTGGGGACGGAGCATCTGTCGCAGGGGGACAGCGGTGAGATCTGCATCTTCGAGATCAACGCAATCGCCGTCGGCGACCTGGACGGCTGTGTGGGGGCCATCGGAAGCGGGACCGCCCGTCAGGCACGAGCCTGGCGGGCGGGTCCCGGGTGGGCAGATTCGGCTCGAGTCCGGTGTGCGCTCGGCAGTGAGGCGGTCGGCCCGGGTCGGGTGAATCATCGTGAATGCGTCACGCGGCCGTGCAGGAAGTGCCGTTCAGGCTGAAGGCGGACGGCTTGGCGAAGCTGCCGTTGTAGGAGGCCTGGAAGCCGAAGGACACCCGGTCACCGGGTGCAAGAGACGCATTGTGCGCCAGGTTGCCGGCTTTGACCGCTCCCGACGACGGAGAGATCCCGGCGTTCCACGCGCTGGTGATCGTCTGCCCTGCGGGCAGCGTGAACGCGAGATTCCAGCCGTTGACCGGCGAGGAGCCGGTATTGGTCAAGGTGACATCGGCGGTGAATCCGCCCTGCCACACGCTGGTGCTGTAGGCCACCTTGCATGCCGCGGGTCCGCTGGGAGTGCCGGGGTCGCCGGGGGTGCCGCCACCGAGGTTGACGGTTGAGGAGAAGGAGTTCACCGCCAGTCCAGCGCCGTTCCGCCACGGCTCGAAGCCTGCCTGAACGCTCGTCAGGTACCAGTCGTTCTGCGCGAGTCCGCGGGAGACGGCCTGCCGGACGAAGTCCATCGCGTTGAAGCTCCAGCTGTCGATCGCCGACGGCGCGACGAAGGACAGCACGTCGTTGGAGCCGTTGCTGCCCGACCACACCTGCCAGGTGCGACCGCCGATGCTCGCCGTGCCGACCTGGGAGCCGATGGGCTGGATCGAACCCACCTTGTTGAGCCAGATCATGATCTCGGTCCGGTTCACACCGTCGGTGCGGGGCGTCGGGTCCAGCCATATGTCGTACGAGGCGTTGTACGCGGCGTCGCCGCCCACGTAGCTGTAGGAGATGCTCGTGGGAGCGTCGGCGATGGAGCTCAGCCGCGCTGGGAGGTTTGTGCCGGGGGAGCAGTTGGTGTAGTGGCAGCCGTTGTACACGGACGGGTAGGACTTCGGAGCGCCGTTCGTCGGGACCGAACCGTCGGCCTGGGTGACCCTGAAGCCCGAATCCGTGACGGTGATGCACTGGGGCTGGTTGATCCCCCAACGGTTGTTCTGCACGACGTAACGACCCTGGATGGTCGTGGAGCCGAACTGCTCGCAGATCGTTGTGTCGGCGTGCGACGTCGAAGCGCCGGTGAGAAGCGCCGCCAGCGCGGCGAGTGAGGTGAGAAGCGCACCGGACACGGCGCGCACCCTGCGGGCTTGGTGACGTAGTGGTTGCATGCGGCTCCTCCGCAATGGATGTGTGTGGGGGAGAGAAGGGGGGAGAAGAGCGACGGTCAGAATGGGAGCGCTCCCAATTTCTTCTTCGAAGGGACTGTAGGAGAGGATCATGCACCTGACAAGATGGTGCCCGTGGGCCTCTTGAGCGAGGCCCGTAACTGCAGGTCGTTAAGGCGAGAGACAACTCGATGCCCCTCCGGTGCGCGGCCTCGCGCCGCGACGCGTTGTTCTGGCCGGGTCTCATTCATGCCGTCCCCTCCGATGCTGTCTGCTGGGGCGGAGGCGTGGTGGGTCACAGGTGGGCGAGCACCGTGGTGCCTCTCCGCGCTCACGGCCTACGGGCTCATTGAGCGGCGGAGAAGCAGGTGGTCACCGGGCGGCCCCCGGGTGGTGGGGACCGCCCGGCGGGTGACCCCGTCTCCTTGTGACGGGGTCGCGCACACGGAGCCTCAGCGGGGGGACTACTCGAGGAGTTCCGCGTACGAGCCCATGGCCAGGGCGATGTCTGCCTGGGCCCAGAACCGGTGGTAGGTGAAGGACGGCACCGCACCGCCCGCGAGATACGCCTCGATCTTCGACCAGGCGGGGTCGTCCTCGTAGAAGGAGCGGATGGAGTCGAATGTCGAGGACGAGTTGATCGCGTCGCCGTTCGGCATGGTGC
>NZ_JBEZCR010000017.1:0-144082 GCF_040647715.1 Streptomyces tibetensis
CTTGACATACACCGGAAACGTCCAGAGATGGGCGCCCCCTTGTGGTCGGTGTACAGGTGGTGCATGGCTGTCGTCAGCTCGTGTCGTGAGATGTCCGCAGCGTCGCGGACCCGGCGACCGGTGGTCACGGGCGGTGCTCAGCCGGCCGGCTCACGCTCCCAGAGGTAGAAGCGCTGCGCCATGGCGTCCTTGGGGGAACGCCAGGTCTCGGGGTCGTACGCGCTGACGTACGCGGCCAGCCGCTCGCTGACGTCCCGGAACTCGGGATGCCCGCTGACCCTGGCGATGGCGGGACCGGGATCCCGCTCCGCCTCGATCAGGTGCATGTACACATCGCCGAACTGGAAGAGGCTGCGCCGGGTCACCCCGACGAGCCGCGGCAGCTCCCCCCGGTCGGACTCCTCGAAGACCTTGGCGATGTCGGGCGCCGATCCGGGGGCCATCCGGGCGACGATCAGAGCTTGGTGCATGGGGTGGGTCTCCGTCCGGCTCAGTCGTTCAGACGGTGCGTCGCACCGCGCTCCGCTGCGATCTTCTCGATGCGGTCGCGGATCAGGGCCATCTGCACCTTGGAGTTCCGGTTGATGTTGTCCGTCATCCACTCGTCGTCGACCGGCGCATCGGGCTTCATCGCGAAGTCCTGAGTCCAGACCATGCGCGTGCCGGCCGGTACCTCCTCGTACCGCCAGTGGATGTCCATGTGGTCGAAGGGGCCCGTCTCGACGCGGCGGGCCTTGACCGTGAGCGTCTCGCGGTCCGGCTCGCGCTCCGAGACCCAGCTCCACACGGTGCCGTTCTCGTCCGGGTGCATGGTCAGCCGGAAGGTCGTCCTGTGGCCCTGCCGGGACAGGATCTCCACGGAGGCGTACTCGCTGAACAACTGCGGCCAGTTCTCCAGGTCGTTGGTCACCTCCCAGACCAGGTCCAAGGGCGCCGCGATGGTGATCTCGTTCTGTGTGTGCCCGGTCATCTCATGCTCCTGTCAGCAGTGCACTGTTGACGAGGTCGAGGAACTGCCGGGGTGTCTTGGAGCGTTCGGCGTCGGTCGGCATCGGCGTGCCGTACCGGTTCTCCAGCTCACCCACGATGCCCAGCAGCCCCAGCGAGTCGACGCCGAGACCCTCGAAGGCCGTGTCGTCGCGGCGCAGTTCCTCCGGTGTGACGCTGACACCGGTGCATTTCTTCATGAGTTCGGCCAGCTCTTCCACGGTGATGCGGTCGGTCATGCCATTCCCTTCCTCTCCTGCTCCGCGGCGCCTCAGTGCGAGGCGCCGGTGGCGCCATGCCGCAGCACGAGCGCCGAGTTCGACCCCATGAGTCCCCGGCTCAGAAGCAGCGCCGTGCGTACCTCGGCGGTACGGGCCCGGCCGGTCACGAGGTCGAGGTCGTGGCAGACGTCGAAGACATGGGGCGTGGGCGGGATCAGCCCGTGCTCCATCGAGAGCACCGCTGTCGCGGCGTCCATCAACGGCGCCGCGCAGTAGGCCCGGCCGATCCCGGTCTTCGGCGCGGTGACGGGCACACGGGTGCCGTGCGCCCCGAGAGCATCGGCGATGGCCAGGGCCTCGGCACGGTCGGCCTCCGGCACGCCGAGGGCGTCGGCGAAGACGACGTCGATGTCCTCGGGAGCGCAGTCGGCCTCGGCCAGGGCGACTCGGATGGCCTGGGCGAGTCCTTCCCGGGACTCCTCCCAGCGGGAGGCCCCGGTGAAGGTCGCCGCGTGTCCGGCCAGGTGGGCCCGCACGTGTGCGCCCCGCTCCCGGGCCATGCCCTCGGCCTCCACCACGACCATGGCGCCGCCCTCCCCCGGCACGAACCCGCAGGCCGCGGACGTGAACGGACGATAGGCACGGGTCGGGTCATCGACCGTACTGAGCTCCGGGTAGCCGAGCTGGCAGACCATCGAGTAGGGCGCGATCGGCGCCTCGGTCGCACCGGCCACGATCACGTCGGTGCCGCGCCGCACGGCCCGCGCCGCGTGGGCGAGGGCGTCCAGGCCGCCGGCCTCGTCGGCGGCGACGACCGAGCAGGGACCCTTGAAGCCCCGGCGGATGGAGATCTGGCCGGTGCTGGCGGCGTAGAACCAGGCGATGGACTGGTACGGGCCGACGAAGCGACTGCCCTTGCCCCACAACTGCTGGAGTTCGCGCTGTCCGAATTCGCCGCCGCCGGAACCGGCCGCGGTGACCACGCCCACGGAGTACGGCGCCTCGTCGGTCTCGGTCCGGGGCAACCGGGCGTCGTCGAGCGCGAGGTCGGCCGCGGCCATCGCGAAGTGGGTGAAGCGGTCGGTCTGGACGAGGAAGCGTTCCTCGATCGCCGCCGACGGGTCGAAGTCGCGCACCTGGCCCGCCACCCGCAGCGGCAGGTGTTCACAGCCCTCCCGGGTGATCCGCTCCAGGGCGTTGATGCCCTCCGTGGTGGCCTTCCAGAAGGTGTCGGTACTGGCTCCGTTGGGCGCGACCACACCGATTCCCGTGACCGCCGCGCGCCGTGTGCGGGGTTCGCTCATCGTGTCTTCTCCCTCGGCCGGTTCATGACCACCGCGGACTGGAAGCCACCGAATCCGCTGCCCACCGAGAGCACGCTGGCGAGCTCGCGCTCACGTGCGACGCGCGGGACGTAGTCCAGGTCGCACTCGGGGTCGGGCGTCTCGTAGTTCGCGGTCGGCGGTACCACCTGGTGGGCCAGGGCCAGCACGCAGGCGACGAGTTCGATCGCTCCGATGGCGCCCAGGGAGTGGCCCACCATCGACTTGATGGAGCTCATGGGGGTGTCGTAGGCGTGCGGGCCCAGAACCCGTTTGACGGCGGCGGTCTCGTGACGGTCGTTCTGCTTGGTTCCCGACCCGTGCGCGTTGACGTAGTCGATCGCGGTGGGGTCGAGCCGTGCGCAGTCCAGTGCGTCCTCGATGGCCCGGGCCATCTCCAGGCCTTCGCTGGTCAGGCCGGTCATGTGGTAGGCGTTGCCGAAGGTGGCGTATCCGCCGAGCTCGCAGTAGACGCGGGCGCCGCGGGCCCTGGCGTGCTCGAGTTCCTCCAGGACGAGTACGGCGCCGCCCTCGCCCATGACGAACCCGTCGCGGTCGGCGTCGAAGGGACGTGAGGCGTGGGCCGGGTCGTCGTTGTTCGGGGACGTGGCCTTGATCGCGTCGAAGCACGCCATGGTGATCGGGGAGATCGGCGAGTCCGAGGCGCCGGCGATGCACACGTCGGCCCGGCCCTCCTGCACGGTGTGGAAGGCGTACCCGACCGCATCGAGCCCGGAGGTGCAGCCCGTGGAGACGGTCTGCACCGGGCCGCGCGCCCCGTAGCGCTCCGCCACCGTCGAGGCGAGCGTGCTGGGCGAGAACGCACGGTGCAGGTGCGGGCCCGCCTTGCGGTGGTCCACGTCCCAGTGCTGTCCGCCGCTGCTGACCAGGACGTAGTCGTTCTCCAGCCGGGTGGTGCCGCCGACGGCGGTGCCCAGCGAGACACCGACGCGCCACGGGTCCTCGGCGCTCACGTCGAGACCGGCGTCCCGTACCGCCTCGTCGCCCGCGACCATGGCGAACTGGATGTAGCGGTCGCAGCGCTCCACGTCCCGTGCGTCGAGACCGTGGGCAGCCGGGTCGAAGTCGCATTCGGCGGCGATCCGGGAACGCAGCCCGGACGGGTCGAAGAACGTGATGGCCCGCGTCGCCGTACGCCCGGTCTCCAGCAGATTCCAGAAGGCCGGTACGCCTATGCCGCCGGGAGCGACGATGCCTATGCCGGTGACCACCACTCGTCGCGTCATGACCGGACCTGACGTCGTGCGGCTGCCTCCGCTCCCACCACCGCGGACTCGGCGTCGGTTTCCTCGGTGTCGACGTGGCCCAGCGGCGGGCTCGGGGCCAGCGGGCCGAGGTGGAAGACCATTCGCGCCTGCACGTCGCCGACGTTGCGGAAACGGTGGCGCACGTTGAGGGGGATCAGCAGCCCCTGCTCGGGCTGCAGGGGGTGCGGCTCGCCGTCGAGGTCCACCTCCAGCTGCCCGCACACCACGTACACGAACTCCTCGGAGTACGGGTGGTAGTGCTCGGCGATGCGGTCACCGGGCTCGATGAGGGCCACGCCCATGAAGCCGCTGGTGGCGCCGACGGCGGCCGGGGTGAGCATGGCACGCAGATCACCGCCTCGCCGGCGGTTGGGCTCGACGTCGCTCATGCTCACGATTCTGGGACGAGATGTGATCACGTGTTCCTCCGTTGATGTGCTGCACGACCGTGGGAGAGGCAGGCACCGCCTCTCCCACCAGGCGGTGAATCAGGCGTCGGGCGACCGTCGGTCGGTGACGAGGTCCATGCGCGCGAGTTCGAGGAGGCGCGCCGTGCCGCCGTCCTTCGACGCGGTGGCGTCCGTGCCCGCGTCGTCCAGGAGGGTCGTCAGCTCGGCCACCTGTGCCGAGTCGGTGAGACCGAGGATCTGGACGGGGTCGGCGGCTTCGAGCCCGTCGCACACGTCGATGAGCCGTACGACGACGTCGTCGCGCTGGAAGATGGTGCTGCGCAGGACCGGGCTGCGCGGGTCGTCGGCCGCCGCCTCGTCCCCGCGGGACAGGACTTCGGCCAGCTTCATGCCGAGATCCGGCCGGGCCGGGTAGAACAGGGCGTACCGCTCGGCCCGGGAGTCCTGCCGCCCCGCCATCACGTGGTGGACGGCCGGCAGCGCGGCCCTGGTGAAGAAGACCCGGGCGGACTCGGGGTCGTCGAGGTCCCGGTCCTGCTCGAGATGGGGGTTGATGGCCTCCTCGACGGCCCGGACCTCGGGCTGCCTGGCGACGTGGCGCAGCGCGGCCAGCAGGTCGCCCCGCACCTCGATGGCCCGCACCACGCGGTTGCCGTGCATGAACAGGGAGGTGCGGCACAGCCGGGTGGTGTCGTCGACCTGCGGCTCGGGCGAGGCGTAGTCGGAAAGGATCTTGGCGACGATCTCCTCGCTGCCCGGCTTGACGGTGAAGGTGAGGGCGTGCCGGATCACGCCGTCGCCGATCCTGGGTGCCGTCTGGAGCCGGCGCTCCGCCTGGCCCGCGTCCGCCGCCGGGCCCCCGGTCTCACGGACGACGTGGAAGCGCAGGGACCGGGTGTCGCGCACGCAGCTGTGCAGCGGCTCCACCATCCGCACGTGCTCCTCGCTGTTGACCCAGGCGAGGAACGGCGGGGCGCTCTCCCACTCGCTGGTGATGAGCCATTGCGAGGGGTTCTCGATCGACTGGCACAGCTGGTCGCTGACGTGCCCGGGGACGGACGCGACCTGGTTGCACAGCTGTTCGTAGGCATCGAGGAACTCCTGGTGGGCGCCGTCGTGGACGTCGACCAGGAGGACGACTCGGAGCCGGGAACCGTCGAACACGGACTGCGAGACATGGTGCGACGCCTTTTGCGCCCGCGAACCTGCAACCCGTTCGGATGTGGTGGTCATCCTGCGCACATCTCCTTCACGGAGGGGAAAGTGAACGTTGGCCGCAGTGATGCGACGTCAGCGTTCCTCGATCCTGTGCCCGTCCCCGCACATCGCGCGACTCGGATGAAGTACGTGAGTGACAGGGCGAATGACGTCGGGACCCGACGGGCGAAGGGGACCTCGGCCCTCGGCGTGCTCCTCGGCCCACCGGTAGCGGTCCTCCGCTCAGGTGATGCGCGCGTTCGCGCCCCGGCGTCCTCCTGCCCGTGCCACGGTCTTCGCCACCGGCGTCACAGGCGCCGGTGGCGAAGACGGCCGATGCCGCCGCCGGGGGCGGGGCCGACCCAGGACGACTCACACGGTGGAGCCCCGGGCTCAGGCGACTGCCAGTGCGGTCCGCAGGGCCTCGCGCAGCACCGTCTCGGCTTCCACCTCCGGACCCGGTGACCGCCATGCCACGAACCCGTCGGGCCGGACGAGGACGGCGCCCCCTGGTCCGGTGCCGTGGCGCTCCGCCCAGTCGGTGCCGTCCTCGGGCACCAGATCGGCCTGGGACCCGGTGCCCACCCGGTACGACTCGAGCGGGAGGGACAGTTCGGCGGCGAGGCGCACGGCGGCCGTGTGCCACTCGTTCGGTTCAGCGGCGTCACTGAGCAGGACGAGGGACCGCTCGTAGAGGTCGAGGGTCGAGATCCGCTCGTCCCCGCGCCGCAGCCACAGGTGCGGTGCCCTGCTGCCGGGTGCGCCGGTCAGGTCGAGGCCCTCCGGCACCACCGGGGCGGCGGGGTCGGCGCCGACGACGGCGCCCTGCGGGTAGCGGTAGCCGAGGGCCACGTTGAGGATGCCCTGCCGTGGGCCACCACCGCCCGCTGCGGGCGGGGCGGCGAAACCCGGGTGGCTGTGTTCGGCCGACCGCGCCGCGGCCCGCGCGCTGGTGGCCTCGGCCACGGGACGACGTTCGGCGTCGTAGGTGTCCAGCAGTTCCTCCCCGGCCCAGCCGTCGAGTACGGCGGCCAGCTTCCAGGCGAGGTTGTGGGCGTCCTGGATACCGGTGTTGGACCCGAAGGCCCCGGTGGGGGACATCTCGTGAGCGGAGTCCCCGGCGAGGAACACACACCCCGAGCGATAACTGCGGGCCACCCTCTGGGCGGCGTGCCAGGGTGCCTTGCCGGTGATCTCCACATCGAGGTCGGGGACGCCGACTGCCCGGCGGATGTGATCGGCGCACCACTCGTCCGTGAACTCCTCCAGGGACTGCCCGTGCTCGGGGTGCCAGGGGGCGTGGAAGACCCAGTTCTCGCGGTTGTCCACCGGCAGCAGGGCGCCGTCGGCCTCCGGGTTCGTCAGGTAGCAGACGATGAAGTGGCGCTCGCCCACGACGTCGGCGAGACGGCGGGAGCGGAAGGTGAGGCTGACGTTGTGGAACAGGTCACCGGGTCCGCTCTGGGCGATGCCGAGCTGCTCACGCACGGGGCTGCGGGGGCCGTCCGCGGCGACGAGATAGTCCGCGCGGACGGTGGTGTGCTCACCTGTCTCCCGGCTCTTGACCACGGCGGTCACACCGGTGGGGTCGCTGTCGAACGACATCAGTTCGGTGGAGAAACGCAGGTCGCCCCCGTGCCTTCGGGCGTGGTCGAGCAGGACCGGCTCGAGATCGTTCTGGCTGCACAGGCACCAGGCGCTGGGGCTGAAGCGGGCCAGTCCGCCCCCCGGGTCGATGTCCCTGAACAGCCACTCGCCCGCGTCGCCGACCAGGGTGGGCGCCTGCAGGATGCCGTGGTTGACGGACAGTGTGGCGGCCGCCTCCTGGATCGCCTTCTCCACACCGGCCACCCGGAACAGTTCCATGGTGCGGACGTTGTTGCCCCGGCCTCGCGGGTGGATGGAGGTGCCCGCGTGGCGCTCCACCAGCAGGTGCGGTACGCCCAGCCGCCCCAGGAACAACGAGGTTGCCAGGCCGACCAGGGAGCCGCCCACGATGAGGACCGGGACGTCGATGGCGTGGGGGCCCGCCTGTCCGGCTCGTTCTTTCGTCACTCTCGCCTCCAGTGCGTCGGTGCCGCCGGCCCAGCCGGTTGCGGCGGCGATCCTCATGCATGCCCCGGGGAGGTGACGGCGGCTCAGGCTTCACCCGCGTGCTTCGCGGCACGGCCCCCCCGGGAGAGAGGAAGAAACCACGGCGGCGGGGCGGTTCAGTCGCCCACTCGCCCGGCATCGATCCGCCGCCCGCGGGACTCGTCCACCACGATGGGTACGCCATCGGGAATCCGTCCCCGAAGCCGGTCGAGCAGCGGCTGCACCGGGGGAAGGTCACCGGGGAGGCGGACATGGATGTGCATCGTCCGCGAGACGGCGTCGACGCTGGTGACGGATGCGTCCGGCTGGTTCGCGAGCCACTCCTGGGCCGCTGTCTTCGCGCGCCCTGTCCAGATCTCGAGCAGCAGCATGAGCGCGGTGTTCGCGGCCAGAGGGATGAACACGGCGGCGAAAAGCAGTGCCATGGCAGCGTACGTCCGGCGCGCGGGGCCGTCGGCTGCCTTGTGGGTCGCTCGGTCGTAGCCGAGGCCGGCGAAGATCACCATTCCGCCGAACACCAGGGCGAAGAAGTTGGACACGAAGAGCACCAGGGCGCCCAGCGCCGGCCACCCGTCCAGCCGTCCCAGGCACACGCCCGACACCACCAGGGGCGGGACGAGCGAGATGGCGATCGCGACTCCGGGCAGCACGGCGGCGACGTCCTGCCGGGCGAGTGCGATCGCCCCGGCGAGACCCGTGGCCAGGGCGGCGACCAGGTCCAAGAGCCCCGGTGACGTCCGCGAGGAGATCTGGCTGTTGGAGAGCAGGTCGTAGTCATCGGGGAGCACCTGCGAGAAGACCATGCCGACCGCGATGACCAGGACGCAGGCGTACAGGACCACGACGAGACCGCCGGTGCCCCGGCGTCGCACCGAGCCGAGGGCGATGCCCATGATCGGTGTCGACAGGGGCGCGATGATCATCGCTCCGATCACGGTGGCCGTCGAGTCCGTCAGGACCCCGCAGGCCGCGATGACCGACGACAGCGTCAGCATGGTCCAGAACGCCGAACGTTTGGACCGGGTGTCCCCGGACGACAGATCCAGGTCCTCGGCCAGCTCCTCCAGCGAGCGGCGTTGGGAAACCGGCAGGACGAGGGCACGAACACCGCTGGTCATGCCCTCAAGAAACCACAGCGGTCACACGCACCCCGGCCAAGACACGGCCGTCCTCGCCGACTCCGCCGTACTCCCGAACGGGCAGGGCCGGTGTCCCGTCGTCGCCGGGACGGAGGCCGCCGTGTCGGACCTGCTCACCGAGGCCGGGTTCGCGGAGCACAAGCGCAGGCTGCTGCAGGCGTGATCAAGGTTGGCCGGCGGGAGGTCGGAGCGGCCTGACGACTGCGGACCGCTCGTGGGCACGGTGAAGGGAAGGGCCGCTCCGACCTCCCCAGGTGTCACGGCCCTTCCCGTCCAGCGGCAAACGCTTACCCCGAAGTGCGGAGCTCACTCCTCACCCCCGTCGGTGCTCTTCGCGCGGGGCCTGCCGCCCCCGCGCCCCTCGTGTTCTCCCCGGTCAACGCCGGGGCCGGTCGCCCGGCCCCTCCAGGGCTCCCCGCAGTTCCCTGAGCGCCGGCAGGGCGTCCTCGATGGCCCGTCGGCTGTCCGGTGTGAGGGCGGTCAGGGCGCTCCTCAGCTCCTGCGTGCTCACTCGGTCGTACCGGTCGAGGAGATCGAGAGCGTGCGGGGAGGCCACGAGGGTGACCGTACGCAGGTCGGTCGCCGACGGCCTGCGCTCGACGAGACCGGATGCGGTCATGGTGCGGACGAGGTTGCTGACCGTCGAGGAGGCCACGCGCAAAGTGGAGGCGACGTCACGCGGTGCGAGGGGCCCGGCCTCGGCCAGGACTCTCAGGAGTTCGATCTGCGCTTCGGGAAGATCCGGCAGGTCCTCCGCGCGGCGGGTTCGCAGCAGCACGGCTCGTCTGAGGGGCCCGATGAGGCGGCCGAGATCAGTCGCGGTGTCCATGGGTCCATGATGCCCCGGACTTCATTTTGCCGCAAAACAGTTTTGTGGCAAAATGGATTGCGTACTGCACTGACCGACAAGGAGGTCCCTCTCATGGACAGCCGCGAAGCACGCAGCACGACCGTCCGCAGCCCCGTCCCCCCGCAGCAGCTCTCCGGCATCGTCGGACACCGCTTCATCTACACCTATGCCAACGGCTGGCAGTACGAGATGTACGTGAAGAACCCGACCACCATCGACTACCGGATCCACTCCGGCATGGTGGGCGGCCGGTGGGTCAAGGACCAGCCGGTCGACCTGGTCCGACTGGACGACGACCACTACAAGGTGTCCTGGAACGAACCCACCGGCACGTCGGTCTGCGTGAACGTCATGCCCGGCAAGCGCCGCCTGCACGGCGTGATCTTCTTCCCGCGCTGGGTCGAGGAGCACGGCGAGCGCACCGTCCTCTTCCAGAACGACCACCTCGACGAGATGCGCAGGTTCCGCGACGAGGGCCCGACGTACCCGATCCATGTGGTCCCGGAGTTCGCCGAGATCACCCTCTTCGAGTTCGTCGGCCCGGACGACGACACCGTCATCTCCACGGCACCGGGCGACCTCCCGCCGGGATGGTCCGACCGCACCGGCTGACCGCCCGGCCCGGCCGCCCGGCTCTTCCAAGATCCATTGTCAGTGGTGGGTGAGAAGGTGGGTACACCAAGCCGGAACGAGGGGGAGCTGTGATGTCCGCAAGCCAGAACTACATCAACCACGTTGCTCTAGTGCTGGATGCCAGCTCGTCGATGTCGCATCTGAGCCGCAAGGTCGTCGAGGTCGCCGACCAGCAGATCGCCTATCTGGCCCGCCGGTCCAGGGAGTTGGACCAGGAAACCCGCGTCACGGTGTACGTCTTCGCCGACAAGGTGGAGTGCGTCATCTACGACAAGGACGTCCTGCGCATGCCGTCGCTGAAGCAGCTGTACCGGACCGGGGGCATGACGGCCCTCCTGGCCGCCGCGCTGAAGTCGCAGAGCGAGCTGGCTCAGACGGCCCAACTGTACGGAGACCACAGTTTCCTGACGTTCGTCCTGACCGACGGACAGGAGAACGCGAGCCACCGCTGTCCGGACGCCCCCGCCGGCGATCCGCGTCAACTGGTCCAGGCCGTGGCGGAGATGATCCGGACCCAGCAGGACAACTGGACGCTGGCCGTGCTGGTGCCCGACCAGATGGGCAAGCGCGAGGCCATGCAGTGCGGCTTCCCCAAGGACAACATCGCCATATGGGACGCCACCAGCACGCAGGGGCTCGAGGAAGCCGGGCAGGTCATCCGGCAGGCCACCGAGAACTTCATGATGGGCCGCACCCAGGGCATCCGGGGATCGCGGGCGGTGTTCTCCACGGGCGCGGAAGCGGTCAACGAAGACACCATCAAGGCAGCCGGCCTCACCCCCGCCGATCCGTCGAAGTACCAGCTGATCCCGGTTGCCCGCGACGCGGCGATCCGGGAGTGGGTCATCGAATGCGGGCACACCTACACCACCGGTGGCGCGTACTACGAGCTGAGCAAGTCGGAGAAGATCCAGGCGCGCAAGCAGATAGCGGTGCTGGAGAAGAAGACGGACCGCGTGTACACCGGCCCGCAGGCCCGCGCCCTGCTCGGGCTGCCCAGCACGGAAGTGCGCGTCAAGCCCGACCACAACGACCACTTCACCATCTTCGTGCAGAGCACCAGCGTCAACCGGAAGCTCGTGGCCAACACACGGTTGCTCCTCATGCTCTGACATGCCGTGAAGCCGACAGGGCTCCGAAGGACGCACGAGGGAAAAGAATGTCTCTGCGTCCCCGGCGCCCCGTCGGACGGCTCTTGTCCGCCATGGCAGGGCCGTCCGAGGCCCGGTCGAGCGAGGTTCGACATGGCGGTTCCGTCAGTGGAGGAGTCCCGGCGACAAGCCCAGTTCACGTTCGCCGAGCGGGGTGAAGAAGCGCTCCACGTCGGCATCCGTGACCTCGGCCAGGGTCTTGGGCGACCAGCGCGGCCTGCGGTCCTTGTCGACGACCTGGGCGCGGATTCCCTCCACCAGGTCGGGCGTCTCCAGGGCGGCGCAGGAGACGCGGTACTCCTGGTTCAGGACCAGCTCCAGCGGGCCCAGCGTCCGGGCTCGGCGCAGAGAGGCGAGGGTGACCTTGAGGGCGGTCGGTGACCGGGTGAGCAGGGTCTCCGCGGCCTCCTTGGCTGCGGAGTCACCGTGCGCGAGCAGCCGGCGCACGATCTCCTCGACGGTGCCGGCGCCGTAGCCGGCGTCGATCCAGTCGCGCTGGGCGGCCAGGACGCCCTGCGGGGGTGTGCCCGCACAAGCGGCCAGGGCCTGCTCCGCGGGCAGCTCGGCCAAGGCGTCGAGGAGGTCCCGCAGCGAGGCCGTCGGCACGAAGTGGTCGGCGAGTCCGCACAGCATCGCGTCGGCGGCGCCGACCTGAGTTCCCGTCAGGGCAAGGTGCGTGCCCAGCTCCCCGGGGGCGGCGGCCAGCAGGTGGGTGCCTCCCACGTCCGGCACGAAACCGATGCCCGTCTCCGGCATGGCGACCCGGGACCGCTCGGTGACGACACGGACGCTGCCGTGCGCCGAGACACCGACACCGCCGCCCATCACGATGCCGTCCATCACGGCGACGTACGGCTTGGAGCAGCGGGCGATGCGGGCGTTGAGGCGGTACTCGTCGCGCCAGAACGCGGCCGAGGCGCTACCGCCGCCGTCCCGGGCGTCGTCGTGGATGGCACGGATGTCACCGCCGGCGCACAGGCCGCGCTCCCCCGCGCCGGTGATGACGACGGTCTTCACGGCGGGGTCCCGCTCCCACGCGAGGAGCGCCTCGTCGATGCGGCGGACCATGGTGTGCGTGAGTGCGTTGAGGGCCCGAGGCCGGTTGAGCGTGATGTGGGCGGCGTGCCCGCTGGTGTGGAAGAGGACGGCTTCCCGTTCCTCGGTTCCGCTCATCGGAACGCCTCCCCCGGGTCGCGGGCCGCGTTGACGCGCATGTCCTGTCGGTTCCTTCCCGTTCCGGTCCAGGGCATTCATCCGCCGTGGCCGGCGGCGAACCACCTGGCCGCTGCGGAACCTACGGTGCCTGATGACCTCTCCGAACGAGTCGGCGGGGTGGACGGAGAGGGGCCCTACCGGTTCCGGGCACGAGCCGTACCGATTCCGGGTCCCAGGACCGTACCGGTCCCGGGGCCGGACCCGAAGCATGCCGCTCACGCCGGTGATCTCCCGGTGGGCCGGGCGCCGTTCACCGGGCGGCACGCGTGCGCTACATTTTGCCTCTCCTTGACCGCGATCACTCATGATCTCTACGCTTCGGAGTTGGCACCCCCATGAGCGACATCGTCAACGGACTCGGCCGGGCCACTGCATACGGCGGTCTGGGACTGGTTCTGTTGCTCCTCGGCATCGTCCTGGTCGACGTGCTGACGCCGGGCAAGCTCGGCCGGCAGATCTGGCAGGAGCGCAATCGCAACGCCGCCACCGTCCTCAGCTCCGCACTGCTCGGTATCGGCGGCATCGTGTTCACGTCCATCTGGACGACGTACGAGGACTTCGGCAAGGGGCTGGTCTCGACCGCGGCGTTCGGGGTGCTGGGGCTGGTGATGATGGCGCTGGCGTTCCTGGTGGTGGACCTGGTCACGCCGGGGCGCCTGGGTGCGACGCTGGTCGAGGCAGAGCCGCACCCCGCGGTCTGGGTGACGGCCTCCTGCAACCTCGCTGTCTCCGCGCTCATTTCGGCGTCCATCGCCTGAACCACCCGCGCGGGCCCGTCGGCCGGCAGGAGTGGCTCGCCGGGAATGCCCCTCGGCGTGGGTGAGGTGCACGGGCGGCGTCGGCACCGTGCGCGACGCCACTCCGGCGTGGTGGGCAGCGCCCGGTGGCGCACCGTAGCGAGGCGTGGGCGATGGGGAACGAGGGACGGCGAGCGCCGCACACTCACCCGCGTCGGGTGAGGCGGCCCGCGCCTGCCGTGGGCACGCTGATGAGGACACCGAACGGTTCGGAGCGGGGACCTGGAACTCAGGGCGTGGCCTCGCTCCCTCCGGTCCCTGAGCATCGCAAACGAGGCGCACGATGACCGCGACAGACACTCAACCGGCACACAGGGCGAAGGACGAGTGGGCCACCGGCCTGACCGCCTTCGCGGCTGTGATGCTCTTCCTGGTCGGCCTGCTCGACATATTCCGGGGCATCATGGCCATCGCCGAGGACGACATCTTCGTGACGACCCGCAACTACGTGTTCGAGTTCGACCTGACCGGCTGGGGCTGGGTCCACCTCGCCCTCGGCGCACTCGCCGTGATCGTCAGCCTGGGTCTGCTCAAGACGGCGACGTGGGCCCGCGTCCTGGGCGTGGCCATCGCCGGACTCGTCATCATCGCCAACTTCCTCTCCCTGCCGCAGTACCCGGTGTGGTCGGTCGTGATGATCGCGCTCTCGGGCTTCATCATCTGGGCCCTGTGCGTAGTGCCCCGCGACAACCTCCTGGAGCCCTCGGAGGCCGCTTCGTGGCGCGACCGCGACGACACGTACCGCCCGACGGCCACCCCCCGCCCGCCCCGCTGACGGGTAGGGCCGGCCTCTCCGGGTGTGCCCGCCCGCATCGGGGGCACACCGGGGCCGAGGCCGGCCCGATTCCGGTGGAGGTCGCTCACGATTCGGCTGCTCTGCCACTGAAAGCGCAGGTCAACGGGGTGCCGACGCGGTCTGCCGTGCGGCTGGGAGGGAACGCTGGGATGCTGAGGGTGAAGCGCTGCCCATGACGTGGCCCTGACCGACAGGGGTGATGAGCGCCGTGGCGGAAATTCATGAGAACGTCCAAGGACCGGCGGTTCACCTCGTGCCGGCGCTGTCGCGCACCGATCCCGTGGGGGATCCGTTCCTGCGCACCCGGTTCGCCCTCCCCGCCAGGCCCCGCACGTTCCTGCGTCGTCAGCGGCTCGTCGACCACCTCGGCGAGGCTTTGAGGACGCCACTGACTCTGCTCAACGGCCCCGCCGGTGCGGGCAAGACCCTGCTGGCCGCGGACTGGGCCTCGGGGCTGGGCCCTCCGGTCGCCTGGCTCACCGTCGATGTGGGCGATTGCCGTCCCGGGGTGTTCTGGGCGTACGTGCTGCAGGCCCTGCGGGCCTGTGGTGCCCCGGTGTCCGAGGCGGTCGGGGCACCCGCGGACGCCGCCGGTGTGGACCACAGGCTCCTGTCGGCACTGGCGGGCGAGTTGAACGACCGGGAGCGGCCGGTCGTCCTCGTGCTCGACGAGTACGACCGCGTGACCGACGCGACGGTCGCCGAGCAGCTGGAGTTCGTCCTGCACCACTCCGGCCGGGGACTGCACCTCGTGCTCGTCACCCGCACCGAGCCCCTGCTGCCGCTGCACCGCTACCGGGCGGCCGGTGATCTGACGGAGATCCGCTCCGCCGAGCTGGCGTTCACACCGGAAGAGGCCGCCGTACTGCTGGAGCTGCAGGGTCTGAGCCTCCCGGTCCAGGCGGCGCGGAACCTGGTCGACCGCACGCGGGGCTGGGCCGCCGGCCTGAGCCTGTCCGCGCTGGCCGCCCGGGAGAGTTCCGACCCCGAGCTGTATCTGAAGGAGTTCGAGGCGGACCGCAGCACGGTGGCGGACTTCCTGCTGGCCGAGGTCCTCAAGAGGCAGCCGCGGCAGACGCAGGACCTGCTGCTGCGCGTCAGCGTCCTGGAGCGCTTCTGTCCCGACCTGGCCAACGAGCTGACCGACCGCGTCGACGCCGAGGCCATCCTCGCCGGGCTGCACCGTGAGAACGCGTTCGTCGAGCGTCTCGGGCAGTCGTGGTATCAGCTCCACCCGCTGTTCGGGGAAATACTGCGCGCGCATCTGCGCGTCCGCCTGCCCGGGCTGGAGCCGGAACTGCACCGACGGGCCGCGCGGTGGCTGCACCGTCACGGCTTCCTGCCGGAGACCCTCGCCCACAGCGCCGCCGCGGACGACTGGGACCTCACCGCCGGTGCCCTCGTGGACGATCTCGCGATCGGGCTGCTCTTCACGGCTCCGAGCGCGGAGAACCTGGCCCGGTTGTTCTCCCGCATGGGGCCCGAGGCGAGGAGTCCGGCCACCCATCTCGTGCGTGCCGCCCACGACCTGGCCCGGCACGACCTGGATCACGGGCTGCCCGGATTGCGCCACGCCGAGGAGCAGCTCGCCCGCGAGGAGAACGACGCTCACGACGCGGCCGCCCGGCTGAGCTGCGCGCTGCTGGACGCCTTGGCCGCCCGCCTGACCGGATGTCCCCCAGAGGCCGAGAAAGCCGCCGAATCGGCCGCGGAGCTCAGGCAGGAGGTTCCGGCTCACCTCCTGGACAAGCATCCGGAACTGACCGCCCTCCTGATGACCCATGTCGGTTCCACGCTCCTTTGGGCCGGGCGCTACGAGGACGCGCGCGCCGTCCTGACCGGCGTGGCCGGCGCTCCCGGCGGAGTCTCGACCGCGCTGCCCCGGCAGGAGGCGATGGGGCACCTGGCCCTGCTCGACTACATGAACGGCTGGCCGGGCCGGGCCGAGCGCAAGGCACTGGCAGCGGTGTCCGAGGCGGACCGGCCGGGCGCACCCCGGCCGTCCGGGTCCGGCATCGGAAGGCTGGTCCTGGCCGCCGTCGCGGTGGACCGCAATGAACTGGGCCGGGCACAGGCCCTCATCGACGAGACGGCCGAGCTCTCGTCCGGGAGTCCTGATCCGGTACCGGCGGCGGGCCGCGCCCTTGCCACGGCGCGCCTGTTGATGGCCCGGGGAAAGGTACGCGACGCGATGGAGGCGGCGGACCCGGCCGTCCCGGCCGCCGTGGACTCGCCGTGGGCGCGGAGCCACGAGGCGCTCGTCACCTCGGCCGCCCACCTTGCCGGGGGGCGGCCGGACGAGGCCGCGGAGGTGCTGCAGGCCGTCTCCGGTGACCAGCCCGTGTGCGCGGTGGAGGCCGCGGCGATCCAGCTCGCCGCCCGGCGCCCCGAGGCGGCCTTCGACCTGCTCGACCGTGTCCACGCCGAGGGACGCACCGGCCCGGCGGTGACGGTGAGGGCAGCGCTGGTGAGGGCCGGGGCCGCCGCGACGGCCGGAGACGAAGTCACGGCCCGCAAGCTCGTGGCGCAGGCGCTGCTCGACGCCCGCCGCGAGCGGCTGCGTCGTCCGTTCCTGGACGCCGGAGCGTGGATCCGGCCTCTCATCGCCACGGCTCCGCTGCAGGAACTGGCGGCAGGCTGGCTGACACCCGCCGCACCCGCGCAGGGCGGCCGGACCCGGCCGCACCCGCCGCCCGCACCGCTCGTGGCGGTGGAGCTGAGCGCACGCGAGCACGACGTCCTGGACCGGGTGGCCCGGATGATGTCGACGGAGGAGATCGCCGCCGATCTCTGCCTGTCGGTGAACACGGTGAAGACCCACCTGAAAAGCGTCTACCGGAAACTGGCGGTGAACCGGCGGGGCGAAGCGGTACGCCGCGCACGCGACCTCCGGATGCTCTGAACCCGAGCCGGGTCACCGGCGCCCGGATCCGCTGTGCTGCGAGGCCGTACTTCCGAGGGCCGTACGTGCGAGGCCGGAACTTCCCCCTTCGTGGGTGAGGCGCGCGGCGCGCACATGGGGTGCGATGAGGAACAGCCGGCGACGCGTACGCCGGCGGATGCCGGGGCCAGCGCCGGCGTACCGGTCCGACTCGGCGAGGTGACACCGTGAAGCGGCGGCGGGCTCTGATCGTCCTGGGGGCGGCCCAGTTCCTGATGGTCCTGGACACCTCCGTGATGAACGTGTCGATCAGCCAGCTGGTCGAGGACTTCGACACGGAGGTCACCGCCATCCAGGCCGTCATCACCCTGTACGCGCTGGTCATGGCCGCGTTCATGCTCATCGGCGGCAGGCTCGGGGACATCGTGGGACGTCGCCGCGTGTTCGTGCTCGGGATGGTCGTCTACGGCGTCGGGTCGGGCCTGACGGCTCTGGCACCCGCGCTGTGGGTCCTCATGCTGGGCTGGTCCGTCATCGAGGGGCTCGGAGCCGCCATGGTGCTGCCGGCCATGGCGGCCCTCGTCGCGGAGTCGTACCGCGGACGCGACCGGGCCGTCGCCTACTCGGTCATCGGCGGGCTCGCCGGTGCGGGCATCGCGGTCGGGCCGCTGGTGGGCGGATGGGTGACGACGTATCTGACCTGGCGTCTGGTCTTCGCCGGCGAGGTCGTGGTCGTCGTGGCGGTGCTGCTGTGCCGCCGGGTGATCGCGGCACCCGCCACGAGCGGGCCGCGCCCCCGTCTGGACGTGGCCGGCGCGGTCCTCTCAGCGGCCGGGCTCGGGTTGGGCGTCCTCGGCGTGCTGCAGAGCAGTACCTGGGGGTGGGTGCAGCCCCGGAACCCGCCCTTCACCGTGTTCGGCTTCGCCCCGACCCTGTTCGTCGTCGGCGCCGGGGCCGCCGTCCTGGCGGCCTTCCGCTGGTGGGAGCGGCGGCGGGAGCACGAGCGTGCCGATCCGCTGGTGCACCTGTCCCTGCTGGGCAGACCCGTGCTGCGGTCGGGACTGATGACGCTGCTGAGCCAGAACCTCATCCTGCTGGGGCTGTTCTTCACCATTCCGCTGTACTTGCAGGTGGTCCAGGGGTTCGACGCCTTCGAGACAGGTCTGCGGCTGCTCCCGGTGTCCGCCACCATGCTGGTGACCTCTCTGTGCGCCTCTTCCCTGGGACGCGTGGTGGGTCCGCGCCGGGTGGTCCGGCTGGCCCTAACGACCCTGGTGGCGGCCATCGTGTGGCTGCTGGCCACGATCGACCCGGCCATCGACGACGGGCAGTTCGCCGGGGCCATGGCCCTGCTGGGAGTGGGGGTCGGGCTGCTCGCCTCGCAGCTGGGCAACGTCGTGCAGTCGGGGGTGGGCGAGGAGGAGCGCAGCGAGGCGGGAGGGCTGCAGTTCACGGCGCAGAATCTGGGCTCCGCGCTGGGCACCGCGCTCATCGGGTCCCTGCTCATCGGCGCGTTGGCCCACGCCTTCACCACGCATGTGGAGGAGGACCCGAGGCTGTCCGAGGAGACCCGCGAGCAGGTCGGTGTCGCCCTGGAGGCCGGGATCGCGTTCGTCCCCACGGACCAGGTGCGTTCGGCGGCCGAGCGCGCCGGGCTGCCGCCGTCCGAGGCCGGCGCCGTCGCCGAGTCCTACGCCTCCGCGCAGTTGCAGGGTCTGAAGGCGGCGATCCTGGCCACCGGCGGGGTCGCTCTGGCCAGTTTCCTCGTCACACCGCACCTGCCGGCCGGGCGCGGGAGCCGTCCGCGCGAGCAGGACGCCGGTGCCACGGCCGGGGCGACAGGAACGTCGCGCTGAGTCGCTGGGGAGCCGTTCATGTCCAGGACCACAACCACCTCGGCCGACCGCAGTAAACGCCGGGCCGAGCGCCGGGCCGGTGCGGACTACACCGGCGGCGTCTACGGTTCCATGCTGGCGTCCTCCGTGGTGATCGGTGCCGGATCCCTGGGGCAGTTCCCCCGGACCGAGCTCGTGTTGCTGCTGCTCCTCACCGGAGTGGTGTTCTGGATCGCGCACGTGCACGCCCAGCTGTTCGGGGCACGCCTGGCACAACAGGCACCGGACCGCCGTCTCGTCCTGCACGTGTGCCGTGACGAGTGGCCCATCGTCAAGGCCGCGGTCCCGCCGGCCGTCGCGGTGGCGGTCAGCCCGCTCCTGGGGCTGGACGTCCGAGGTGCGCTCTGGCTGGCTCTGTGCGTCGCCGTGGTCGGCCAGATCGGCTGGTCCGTGGCCGCGGCACGCCGCGCCGGTGCCTCGCCCCGGCTCATGGCCGTCACCGCGTCGGTCAACCTGTTCCTCGGCCTGCTCATCATCGCTTTCAAGATCGTGCTGAAGCACTGATCCCGGTTCCGTCACCCGGTGGGTCACCTGCTTCGGGTGAGGTCCGAGCCCGGACAGAGGCGCACGATGGCGGAAAGGGCGCCGTCCGCCTGTCCCGGGCATCCGTGGGAGGACAAGCTCGTGCGCTATGAGATCCGCGTCGAGGGGCACCTGTCGGAAACGCTGGCGAAGGCCTTTCCGGAGCTGGGCCATGTGGTGATGGCCGGCCAGACCGTGCTGTTCGGTCACGTCGTGGACGAAGCGCACCTCTACGGGCTGCTGGCGCGCTGCCAGTCACTGGGACTGCGTGTCGTCGAGATGCGGCCGGTGCCGGAATGACGTGACCGGCCCGATTGCCCCCTCACCTCCTCAGGTGCACTGATCCGTGTCAACTCCACTGCTGAGCACGCTGACTGATCCTTCGTCAGCTCGACTTGGGGCGACTGGTTCGCAAGGCCGGTGCCGGTCAGCGCGCTCGCGGATTCCCGGACAGGCTTTCCGGGGCCGCCGGGGCACCGGCAGATCACCCTTGACGGGTGACCCCGCACCCGGCGCCAGGCGGGATTCTGGAGCCGGCAGAGCTGCACACCTGCCCTGCCACATCCCTCGGGCACCGCACCGGAGCGGTCCCTGAACGACCGATCGATCACGCGAGGAGGAACCATGACCATGTCGCGTGGTCCGACACCGCTCCCCGGTCAGGAACACCGGCCCGACGGGGCGGTCCTCACTCCGGCGCCCGGCACCGCGTACGGCCTGGACCGGCTGGGCCGTTCATGGACCTGGCTCCTGGGCTCGGCTGTCGCGACCTTGGTGCCGGGCGTGCTGGTCCTGGTCTGGCCGGAGGCGACCCTGCACGTCCTGGCCGTGCTCGTCGGACTGTACCTGCTGGTGAACGGGGCGTTCCGGTTGGTGGCCGTCTTCGGCCGGGAGGAACACGGCGAACGGCTGCCGGGACTGCTCCTGGCCGTGGTGTACGTCCTGGCCGGGGTGTTGTGCCTGCGCGACCCGCTGCAGACGATCACCGTGCTCTCGCTGGTCACCGGCGTCGTCTGGCTGGTGTCCGGGATCCTCACCCTCTACACGGCCGTCGTCGCCGAGGACCTGCCGCACCGCGGCGTCGTCCTGGCTGCCGCGCTGCTGGGCATCGTCGCGGGAATCGTGGTGCTCGCCCTGCCCATGGAGTCCGCCCGCGGCCTGACCCGGCTGCTCGGCCTGTGGCTCGTGCTGCTCGGCCTGGCCGAGACGGCGGTCGCTCTGGCGTGGCGGGCCGCGCTCCGCACGACGCACACGGCGGGGCCGCATGCCCCTTCCCAGGCTGCCTGAGACACACCGCCGGGCAACACGGAAGCGCGGCGGCCCGTGCCACGCCCACCTCCGGCACTCCGAGCGGCAGTACCCCAGGCGCCGTGGCGGCGCACACGCGGAAAGGCGGAGAGGCGCACCCATGAACTCGGCAACCCCGGATCCGCCGCACTCCGGCGAAGCCGGGAACACCCCACACGTCATGACCGCCGAGGAACGAGCGGAGTTCGAGCGGCTGCGCCGGCACGCGGCGGTTCGTCACCGGCGGTTGCGGCGGGCCGGATCCTCGGTCCTTCTCCTGCTGGCCCTGCTTCTCGCACCCCTGGCCGCCGTCGCGGCATGGGTCCACGACACGGTCTCCGACACCGGCAGATACGTGGCGACCGTCGCGCCGCTGGCCTCCGCGCCACCCGTGCAGAACGTCCTGATCGACCGGCTCACGGACCGTGTGGTGGACAACGTCGATGTCCAGGCGGTGACGGACTCCCTCGTCCGTACCCTTCAGGACGCCGGGGCGCCACCCCGCGCCGTCGACGGGGCCGCGTCCCTCGAGGGTCCGCTGCGCGACGCGGTCAGGACCGCCGTGGACCGCACCGTCACCCGTGTGATCACCAGCGACGCCTTCCAGCAGGTGTGGGAGGGCGCCAACCGGCGCTCGCACGCCGCGGTGGTGAACATGCTCACGGGTGACCGGGAGGGCGCCGTGGGCGCCGTGAACGGCACCGTCCAGCTGGATGTGGGAGAGGTCGTCGACCAGGTACGGGAGCGCCTCGTCGACGCGGGCTTCGAGAAGGCCGCCGCCATCCCGGACACGGACCGGACGATCACCCTGTTCGAGGCCGAGCAACTGGGCAAGGCACAGGACGCGATGCGGCTGCTGGACGTCCTCGGCACCTGGCTGCCCGTCCTCACCGTCGTACTGGCCGCACTCGCCGTCTGGACCGCTCCCGCACACCGGGTCATGCTGCTGATCACCGCCACGGGCGTCGGCGTGATGATGGTGGGACTGCTCGTCGCGCTCGCCCTGGTCCGGCGCGTCTATCTGGACTCGGTGCCGCCGGCGGTGCTGCCCGGCGAAGCGGCCGCGACCGTCTACGACACGTTCGTCCGTTTCCTGCGCGACAGCACGCTCACCCTGCTGGTCGTGTCGGTGATCACCGCACTGGTCGCGTACCTGTACGGCCCCGGGCGCCTGGCCCGTGGCATCCGGACGGTGGCCGACCGAGGGACGACGGCCACCGGCAGGGCGCTGGGGAACGCGGGTGTGCGCACCGGTGCCGTGGGACGCCTGCTGGCCGACCACCGGCAGTGGATCACCGGGGTGGTCATCGGGGCCGCGGCTCTGACGCTGGTGCTCTGGAACCACCCCACCGTGGGGGCAGTGGCCCTGGTCGTGGGTGTCGCCCTGGCCGTCCTGCTCGTGCCGGCGATCCTCGCGGCCGCCGCCGCACCGGCCCGGCCCGTGGCGGGGCAGGCCGGGCAGCGGGCGGTTCCGTAGGTCATGACGCTGAGACCCGACCTCTCCGGCAGGCCCCGCGGGCGCACTGCGGCGGGGCTTTCGGCGAGCCTGCGGTCCGGGGCCACCGCCCGCATGCTGTCCCGTCTGGCGGGGCTCAACATCGTGGAGGGGTCGGTGCGGCTGGCCGCACAGGCGTTCCTCACCGCCCTCCCGCTGCTGATGACCGTCGCGGCGTTCGCTCCGGAGGGCATGCAGGACCTGCTGGCGGACTCCCTCCGGGCGGTTCTGGGCATGCGCGGTGACACACTCGACGAGCTGCGCCGGGTCTTCTCCGCGACGGGCACGACACGCAACACGGCCGGAGCGGTGAGCGCGGTGGTGACCCTCGTGTCGGCCACGGCGTTCAGCCGTGCCCTGCAGGCGGTGTGCGAGCGCTGCTGGCGCCTGCGGCGCGCACCGATCCGAGCGGCCTTCTGGCGCTGGCTGCTCTGGCTGGTGGTCTGGCTCGCCTACCTCCTGTTCCAGGCGCCTGTGCGCAAGGGGTTCGGCGCGGGCACGGTGACCGGGCTGGTGCTGTCCCTGCTGTCCGTGACGCTGCTGTGGTGGTGGTCCCAGCACCTGCTGCTGGGTGGCCGCATCGGCTGGCGGAGTCTGCTGCCGGGGGCGGTGCTGGCCGGCGCCGGTACGGTCCTGCTGAGTCTGGCCGCGCGCGTACTGGTGCCCACCGCGATGGAGCGCAGCCTGGACGAGTTCGGTCCTCTCGGTCCCGTGTTCACGTTCCTGTCCTGGCTCATCGCCGTCTTCCTGGTGGCCGTGTCGGGCCTGGCGCTCGGCGAGTACGTCGCCTCCACCGCGTGGTACCGGGCTGCCGCACGCTCACCCGCGCCGGGTGAGGCCGATCGTGTCTTTCCGGACCCAAGCTGAGGGCACGCCCGCCGGTGGCCCGGCGAGCGCCGGGACGGAGGAGAGAGATGAGCGCGCAGACGTATCTGGCCTACGACTATCCCCTGTTGAGCGTCTTCTGGAGCATGCTCCTGTTCTTCCTGTGGATCATGTGGTTCATCCTGCTCTTCCGTGTGGTGGTCGACATCTTCCGTGACGACGACCTGAGCGGCTGGGCCAAGGCCGGCTGGCTGGTGTTCACCGTCGTGCTGCCCTTCCTGGGCGTGTTCGTCTACGTCATCGCCCGCGGCAAGAACATGGGTCGCCGTGAGAGGGCGCAGGCCCGAGCACAGCAGGATGCCCTCGACGCCCGCATCAGGCAGGCCGCCGGGAGCGAGGGCCGGTCCAGCAGCGTCGACGAGCTCGCCAAGCTGTCCGAGATCCGCGACAGCGGGGCCATCACGGACGACGAGTACCGCAGGGCGAAGGAACTCGTCCTGACGGGGCATGCCCCGGCCGGGCAGTCGGGGCGATGATGACGCGTCGCGCGCCCGGCACCGGGGCAGGACGCCGGGACGTCGTACGGTCGAACTCCGTGACCGAGGAGGACGGCCGATGCGCAGCGTGACCTATTCGATGAACGTCTCACTCGACGGCTACATCGCCGGGCCGGACGGCCGCTTCGACTGGTCGGTGCCGCCCGAGGAGGTCTTCCGCTACTGGATCGACGAGATCCGTGGGGTCGGCGTCCACCTGATGGGGCGACGGTTGTACGAGACGATGCTGTACTGGGAGACCGCCGACCAGGATCCCTCGCTCGACGACTCGCAACTCGAGTGGGCCGCGTTGTGGAAGCCGCTGCCGAAGGTGGTGTTCTCCACGTCGTTGTCGGAGGTGCGGGGCAACGCCCGTCTGGTGTCCGGGGGTGTGGCGCGGGAGATCGAACGGTTGCGGGCCGAGCCGGCGGAGGGCGAGATCGCGATCGGCGGCGCGACTCTCGCCCACGAGGCGGCGGCGTCGGATCTGATCGACGAGTACCGGACCATGGTTCACCCGGTGCTGGTCGGCGGCGGCATCCCGTTCTTCCCGCAACACGAACGCAGGGTCGATCTCGAACTCGTCGAGTCCCGCACCTTCGCTTCGAACTTCGTCTACCACCGGCACCGTGTGGTGCGCCGGGACTGACGATCCCGGACCGGACAGACGCCCCTCCTCCCCTCGGCCGCCGATCGGTTCACCCGAACGGCCACCCCCGCGCTGTGCCGCAGCCGTTCATGCGATGTGCTGGTCGCAGAGTCGTCCGTCCCATGGGGGAAGCATGTACGAGATGTGCCCCGGTCTCGACGAGCCCGGCACGACCTTCGTCTGGCACGTGAAGGCCAAGAACGGAACCGTGGCCCTGTGCGGCCTGCCACTGGAACCGAGCGCGGCGAAGCCGGTGGAGACGGATCGCCACTGCCCGTCGTGCATGACCTCGTTCGGCCGGCTCGTCGACCGGCGCGGCTAGATTCCGTCCCCCCCTCAGCCCACCCGGTACCGCTCTGCGCGCTCGGTGTTCAAGGTCAGGCCCAGGCCGGGCTCGACCCCGCCGCCGGGGGTGACGCTGCCCCCGCGGGGGTCGAGGATGCCGTCGAACAGGATGCGTTCGATGCGGACGTGGTCGTGGAACCACTCCAGGTGGCGCAGATTGGGCACCGCCGCGGCGGCATGGGCGTGGGCATGGGGAGCACAGTGACCTGAGATCTCCAGGCCGCGGCCCTGGGCGAGGGCCGCGGCGCGCAACCAGACCGTGATGCCGCCGCACCGGGTGATGTCCGCCTGCAGGCAGTCGACGGCGCCGGCAGCGAGCATGTGCTCGAAGTACGGCAGGGTGTAGCCGTACTCGCCGGCGGCCACCTCGACCGTGACCTGGTCGCGGATGCGGGCGAGGGTGCCCGGGTGGTCGGAGGAGACGGGCTCCTCGAACCAGGTCACACCCTGGTCGGCCAACGCGCCGGCGACCCGGACGGCCTGTTTGGCGTCGTAGGCTCCGTTGGCGTCCACGAACAGGGCGGTTGCGTCGCCGACGCTCGCGCGGGCCTCGGCGACCCGTCGCAGGTCGTGTTCCTCTCGCCGCCCCCACGACTCACCGATCTTGATCTTGACGCGCGGAATGCCCTCCTCTTCCGTCCAGCCGCGCAGTTGGCGGTCCTGTCGTGCGGCGTCGTAGGTCGTGAACCCGCCGCTTCCGTAGACCGGCACGTCCGGCCGGGCGGCACCCAGCAGATCGACGAGAGGCAGGTCCAGCAGGCGGGCCTTGCAGTCCCACAGCGCGATGTCCACGGCGGCGATCGCCTGAGCGGCGACGCCGGGCAGCCCGGCGTTGCGTACGGCACGGTGCATGGCCTCGTTCAGGCGCGGCACGTCGAAGACGGGGCAGCCGACGACGACGCCGCCGAGCAGGTCGCCGACGACCCGTGCCGCGGCCGCCGGCGCGTAGGTGTAGCCGGTTCCGGTCACCCGGCCGCTCCGTACCGCCGCGAGGACGAGGGTGGTGCTGTCCCAGCTCAGGGTGCCGTCCGCTTCAGGGGCGTCGGTGGGCACCGTGTAGACGGCGGTGTCCAGCCGCTCCACCACCGCCGCGTCCGTCACCGGTCCTCACCCGCTCCGGGGCGGTCCTCACGGTGCCGGCTGCCGGGCAGCATCTCCTGCACCTTGGCCTTGAAGCCCTGACGGACCATCGCGGTGCGGTCGCTGTCACCCTTGAGCACGGACGCAGCCGCGGCCTCGATCTGGTCGAGGGACGCGTGCGGCGGGATGGGCGGCACGGCGGGGTCGGTGCGGAAGTCCAGCACGAAGGGCCGGTCGGACGCCAGGGCCGCCTCCCACGCGCCCTGTACGTCCTGCGGCTTCTCCACCCGCATCCCGTTCAGCCCGACCGAGCGAGCGAAGTCGGCGTAGGCGACGTCGGGCAGGGACTGCGAGGGGAGGAACTGGGGGGCGCCGGACATGGCGCGCATCTCCCACGTGACCTGGTTGAGGTCCTGGTTGTTGAGCACGGCCACCACCAGGCGCGGGTCCTCCCACTGCTGCCAGTACTTGGCGATCGTGATCAGCTCGGCGAGTCCGTTCATCTGCATCGCCCCGTCGCCCACGAGCGCGATGGCGGGGCGGTCACCGTGCGCGAACTTCGCCCCGATCACGTAGGGGACGCCGGGGCCCATGGTGGCGAGCGTGCCGGAGAGCGAACCGCGCATGTCCGCGCGCAACCGCAGGTGACGTGCGTACCAGTTGGCGGCGGAGCCGGAGTCGGCGGCCAGGATGACGTTGTCGGGCAGCAGGCCGTTCAGCGTGTGGGCCACGTACTCGGGGTTGATCGGATCGGCGTCCACCGCGGCACGCCGTTCCATGACCTCCCACCAGCGGGCGGTGTTCTTCTCGATCGTCTTGCGCCAGCCGTCGTGCTCGGTCTGCCGCAGGTGCGGCAGCAGCCGCTGCAGGGTCGCGCGGGCGTCGCCGACCAGGTTGACCTCGAAGGGGTAGCGCAGGCCGACCATGTGCGGGTCGATGTCGATCTGGACGGCCCGGGCCTGACCGAACTCGGGCATGAACTGTGTGTAGGGGAAGCTGGATCCGATGACCAGCAGGGTGTCGCAGTCCTGCATCAGCTCGTACGACGGGCGCGTGCCCAGGAGGCCGATCGCACCGGTGACGTAGGGGAGGTCGTCGTCGAGCGCGTCCTTGCCGAGGAGCGCCTTGGCCACGCCGGCGCCCAGCCGGTCGGCGACCTCCATGACCTCCTGGCGGGCCCCGCGAGCGCCCTGGCCGATGAGCAGGGCGACCTTCTCACCGGCGTTGAGCACCTCGGCGGCGCGCTCGATGTCGGCTTCCGCGGGCACCGGGGCGTACTGGGACATGCCCAGGCTGGAGGGCACCATCTTGAAGGCGTGCCCGGGGGCGGAGTAGTCGAGTTCCTGGACGTCGGCCGGGATGATGACGGCCGTCACCGAGCGGCGCGCCATGGCGGTGCGCATGGCCCGGTCGAGCACGTTGGGCAGTTGCTCCGGGACGGTGACCATCTCGCAGAAGTCGGAGGCGACGTCCTTGTAGAGGCTCAGCAGGTCGACCTCCTGCTGGTAGGAGCCGCCCATCGCGCTGCGGTTGGTCTGCCCCACGATCGCGACGACGGGCACGTGGTCGAGCTTGGCGTCGTACAGGCCGTTGAGGAGGTGGATGGCGCCGGGCCCGGAGGTCGCGGCGCACACTCCCACCCGGCCCGAGAACTTCGCGTAGCCGACGGCCTCGAAGGCGGCCATCTCCTCGTGCCGGGCCTGGACGAACTCGGGCTTGTTGTCGGCCCGTCCCCAGGCGGCGAGCAGTCCGTTGATGCCGTCTCCGGGGTACGCGAAGACGTGCTCCACCTCCCATTCGCGCAGGCGCTGCAGGAGGTGGTCGGAGACCTTCATCGACATGATGCTGACCTTTCCGTTGGGAGGCGTCTGTCAGGTGGTTGCCGGGCCCGGTGGATGCCGGGGGTGGGCTAGGCCCGGTGCAGGCGTCGTGCCGCGCTGCGGGCGGCCACGGCGGCGGCTGCGGAGGCCAGGGCCGCGGCGCCCGCGGTGAACGCCCAGCGGCCCGCCGGGGAAGGGTCGGGCGGCCGCTGCGCCAGGCGTTCGGGGTGTTCACCGGGCAGGTTTCCGTCCAGGCCGAGGGCCAGCACCTCGGCGAGGTGCAGCGCCCGGCGGCCGGTGTCGCTCTGTTCGATCTGGGTGCGGCAGCTGAAGCCGTCCGCGAGGAGCAGACTGCCGGGGGCGGCCGCGCGCACCGCCGGCAGGACGCCCTGTTCCGCGACGGCCAGGGAGAGCTCGTGGTGGCCGCGCTCGAAGCCGAAGTTGCCGGCGAGCCCGCAGCAGCCCTCGTCGAGGACCTCGGCGTCGAGGTGGGCGCGGCGCATCAGTTCCCGGTCGGCGTCGTCCTTCAGGACCGCGTGCTGGTGGCAGTGGGTCTGCACGAGTGCCTGCCGGGCCAGCGCGGGGGGCTGCCAGCCGTCGGGCGCGTGCCGCACGAGGTGTTCGGAGAACGTACGGAATCGGCCGGCCAGGCGCTGCACGTCCTGGTCGTCCGGCATCAGCTCCGGCGCGTCGGCGCGGAACACCGCGGTGCAGGACGGTTCGAGCCCGATGACCGGCGTGCCGGCCTCGATGTAGGGCCGTAGGACGTCGAGTGTGCGGCGCAGGACCTTCTTCGCGACGTCCAGTTGCCCGGTGGAGATCCAGGTGAGGCCGCAGCACACGGCTTGTGTGGGCACGGCGACGCGGAAGCCCGCACCCTCCAGGACACGCACGGCCGACGTCGCGATCGAGGGGTGGAAGTAGGTGCTGAAGGTGTCGGGCCACAGCACGACGGTCCGCTCGTCGGCCGGATCCGGCTGCTCCACGGTGCGTGCCCGCCACCACTGCACGAACGACTGCGGGGCGAACACCGGTGCCCGGCGGGCGCCGTCCACACCCGCCAGCCACTTGCCCGCCCGGGCCAGTCCGGGGGCGTGCAGCGCGCTGTTGACCAGCGACGGTGCGAGACGTGACAGCCGCGCCCACACCGGCAGCCAGCCCATCGAGTAGTGCGCCGCGGGACGCGGGCGGCCCTCGTAGTGGTGGGCCAGGAACTCGGCCTTGTACGTGGCCATGTCGACGCCCGTCGGACAGTCCGACTTGCAGCCCTTGCACGCCAGGCACAGATCGAGGGCGTCGCGCACCTCGGTGGACCGCCAGCCGTCGGTGACCGCGGAGTCCGGGTGGCCGTCGAGCATCTCGAAGAGCAGCCGGGCCCGCCCGCGCGTGGAGTGCTCCTCCTCCTTCGTGGCCCGGTACGACGGGCACATCACGCCGCCATGGTGGCTGCGGCAGTTGCCGATGCCGACGCAGCGCATCACGGCGCGCGTGAACGAGTTCTCGTCCTCCGGGTATCCGAAGTGCGTCTTGGAGCCGGCAGGACGCCACCCGGGGCCGAGCCGCAGTTGTCCGTCGACCGGGTTCGGTGCCACGACCTTGCCCGGGTTCATGAGGTTGTCCGGGTCGAAGAGGGCCTTCACCTCGCCGAAGGCGGTCACGAGGCGTTCCCCGAACATGCGGGTGAGCAGCTCGCCCCGGGACTGGCCGTCCCCGTGTTCCCCGGACAGGGAACCGCCGTAGGAGGCCACGAGGTCCGCGGCCCGTTCCACGAAGCGGCGGAATCCGGCGACGCCCTCGACGGTCTTCAGCCCGAACGGGATGCGGGTGTGCACACAGCCCTGACCGAAGTGCCCGTACAGCGACGGGTGGTCGTAGTCGAACTCGGCGAACAGCTCCTTGAGGTCGCGAAGATAGTCGCCCAGCCGCTCGGGCGGGACGGCGGAGTCCTCCCAGCCCTCCCAGGTCTCCCGGTCGTCCGGCGGGCGCGCGGTCACGCCGAGGCCTGCCTCCCGGGCCTTGAGCATCTTCTGCTCGCGTGCGGGGTCGTCGGAGAAGGCCACCGTGGCCTCCTTCTCGCTGCGGCCCAGAGCACGCAGCAGCGCGTGCGCCTGTTCGTCGACCTCCTCCTCGCTGTCGCCCACGAACTGCAGCATCAGCCAGCTGTCGCCGTCCGGCAGGGCGTCGAGGGACTCCAGGTAGGCGTGCTCCTCACGCATGAGCTGTGCCATCCTGCCGTCGAGGGCCTCCAACTGGCCGGGAGAACAGTGCCGCAGCAGCTCGGGTACGTCGTCGGCGGCGGCGCAGATGTCGTCGTAGCCGAGCACCAGCAGTGACTGGTGGGACGGCACCGGCACCAGGTCGAGTTCGGCGCGCAGCACCGTCACCAGGGTGCCCTCGCTGCCGACCAGGGCCTTGGCCAGGTCGAAGCCGTGCTCCGGCAGCAGGGAGTCGAGGTTGTAGCCCGAGACCCGGCGCGGGATGCGGGGGTACCCCGTGCGGATGTCCGCCAGGTACTCGGCGACGATGCGCTCCAGACCGCGGTGGATCTCGGCCCGGCGCCCGCCCTCGGCGATGATCCGCTCCCGTTCGGCCTCGGACGTGGGCCCGACCCACATACGGGTGCCGTCGTACGTGAGGACCTCCAGGCGGCGCACGTTGTCCACGGTCTTGCCGTAGGCCTGCGCCGACGCCCCGCACGAGTTGTTGCCGATCATGCCGCCCAGGGCGCAGTGGCTGTGCGTGGACGGCTTCGGCCCGAACTGCAGCTTGTGTCCCGACAGCTGCCGGTTGAGTTCGTCCAGGACGATCCCGGGCTCCACCACGCAGGTACGCGCGTCGGGGTCCACCGAGACAAGGGCGTGGCAGTACTTGGTCCAGTCGATGATCACGGCGGTGTTGGTGGTCTGCCCGGCCAGGCTGGTCCCGCCGCCCCGGGAGAGCACCGGGGCCTTCAGCCGCGCGCAGACCTCCACCGCCCGCGCCCCGGCGTCCACGCTGCGGGGCACCACCACGCCGAGCGGCACCTGGCGGTAGTTGGAACCGTCCGTGGCGTAAGCGCCCCTGCTGCCCGCGTCGAAGCGGACCTCGCCGTCGACCGCGTCACGCAGCGCGGCCTCCAGCTCCGCCATGTCGACCGCCGTGTCGACCGCCTCGTGCGACCCGCCGGTCGAGCCGCGGGTGCCCTGTCGCGATGTACGAGTCATCGGGAAAACCGTTCCTTTTGCGTGCCCCGCGTACGGCCGGGATCCTGTGCTGGAGGTCTCCCGCCGGGTGCTCCTCCGCCGCAGCGCCGGACCCCGGAGAACCTCCTGCCTCCGCGTACCCACCGTTGCACTCTGCAATGATGGTTTTCGCAGAACTTTTCAGCCGGATCCGGACCGGTCCCGCCCCCCTTACCATTGCTGTCTGCAATGGTTCGCTCTCGAGGGCGACGACAAGATCGCCGGTTCGGGAGGTGGAACGGCATCATGGCGCGCTCCCCCGCGGATTTGGATCAGGAGGCCGAGGAGCTCACCCTCGCCGTCATGGCGGCGTCCAGACTGCTCGTGGCCATCTCCGCGCGAGCCCTGTCGTCCACTGACAGCGCACTGACCCTTCCCCAGCTGCGCGCCCTCGTGGTGCTGGAGACGTGCGGGCCCGTCAAGCTCGCCGCCATGGCCGCGACCCTGGGCGTCAACCCCTCGACCGCCCTGAGGATGGCCGGCCGGCTGGAGGACAGCGGCCTCATCGACCGCAGGACCAACCCCGCCAACCGGCGGGAGGTGATCCTGCGCCTCACCCCCGCGGGGCGTGACCTGGTGGAACGCGTTCTCACACACCGGCGTACCGAGATCCGCGCCCTCGTGGAGCGGCTGCCCGCCGAGGCGCGTGCCGGGCTCGTTCCCGCGCTGGAGGCTCTCACCCGGGCGGCGGACGAGATGGCCGTGGCCCCCGTCGACGAGGTGCGCCGCGTCGCAGGCCTCGTCGACGACCCGCTCAGCCCCGCCCCGCCCGGCGCTCCTCGGGGCGGGGGTGGCCGGCCGAAGGGCGAGACGGCCTAGACACCGGGACGGGGCCGGCCTGGGGGCGTGGCCGGCGATGCACCGGTGCCTTTGGCGGAAGGTCTTCGGGTCGGGAGGAAGCTGTGGTTCACAGGTGACTGCAGGCGCGGGTGCACTTCTGGCGGTCGCATACGGAGCGTGCCTGCCCCTCAAGCGGGCGCGATAACTCGAGCGCGCTTCGGGTCGGACGTGGGCGATCATGGCCGGATGAAGACTCGTTTCGTCGGCATCGCCGGGCTGGTCGAAGTCCCCTCCGTGGCCGTCGTCGTCGACGTCATGCGCGCTTTCACGGTTGCTGCGTGGGCCTTCGGCCAGGGGGCGGAGCGGATCGTTCTCGCCGAATCGCCGGAGGAAGCGCTGGCGCTCAAGGCCCGGCACCCGGACTGGGTCGCGCTCAAGGACGGTCCGCCCGCCCCGGGGTTCGACACCGTCAACTCGCCCGGCCTGCTGCGCTCTGTCGATCTCGGCGGACGCACCGTCGTGCAGAAGACGACTGCCGGGACGGTCGGCGCCCTTGCGGTCAAGGAGGCGTCACTGGTGCTGTGCGCCGGGTTCGTCGTGGCGGAGGCGACAGCTCGGCTCCTGCGGACCCGCGCCAGTGGCAGCGACCGCGTCACGTTCGTGGTCACGGGCGAGGGCGGGCAGGCCGATGAGGATCTTGCATGTGCTCAGTACATCGCCCTCAGGGCCGCCGGAGCGGGGACGGACGCAGCCGCGTACCTCCGCCGCGCCGAGTGTTCGCGCGCCGCCGCCGAGCTGGCGCAGGGCGTGCGTCAGGGAGTCCACCCGGATGACGTCGCGCTCTGTCTCGAGCTCGACCGGTTTCCCTTTGCCATGGTGGCGGCTCTGGAAGACTCGCTCATGGTCCTCCGCCCGTGTGCCGTGCCTCCGCCGGCCGACGAGCTTTCCATCTGAGCGCTCCCCCGACGGCCGAGCGGGTCGATCGACGTTTCGGGGCCCGTCAGCGAGGCGGTGCCCGGCGAATCGGCGGCCCGGGCACCCAGGATGGGTTCCTCACCCGATCAGTGCCCGGCGGCTGCCTTCACCAGGGCCACCGCAACGCCGATCGCGGCGTCCAGGAGCCCCGCCACCACCGCCGTCACCGCGCCTCCGCCCATGCGCAGCCCGCCCAGACAGCCCCACAGGAAGAGGGACACGACGCCCACTCCCGCCGCTGCCGACAACGCGGCGTCCAAGCCGAGGACGCCCAGCGCGGCCAGAGCGATCAGTACGGCCGGCCCCACGGCACACGACAGGAGCGGGCTGCTGACGTACAGCATGCGGCGCAGCTCCTGGCCCGTGGCGAGGCGGCGGTGGACGGTGCGGTGCGCCTGCTGGTCTGCGACGAACGCGGCGAGCCACAGGCCCAGCGCGGTCGTCACAACGGTGGCGACGGCACCGATGGAGCCCACCTCACCGAGGGACAGCCCGACCACCACGGCGATCATCGTGATGGTCGCGTAGATCCTTTCCTTCAGCCGGTCGGCCAGCACACCGGCCTCCGCCTCAGGCGGCACATCCGCTCGACGATCGTCCACCACTGATGCCCCTCACCTGTGCTCCTCGCAGCAACCGCGATGCGCGTGCGCCGGCCACCCCGTCAGCATGCCTCCCGAGCGGGTGGGCCCGCCGCTTCCACGCCGGACCTGAAGAGGGCGTTGCCGCGAACCGGCAGCGGGTCGGTGTCGCCGACCACCGCGCGCGGATTTTGACGAGGTCAGGGTCTTGTGTGACCGGAGCATGCCGCGGTCGCGACAGCCGGGGCGGACGTGGTCCGCGCCCCGTACGGCCGGTCGCTCACCCGTTTCGACAAGGGTGGCGGGAACTTCGCCACCGCCGCCGATGTACGCGCTTCGCGACGCGTCCGGCTCCCCTGCCCTGCCGCACTCCGGGCAGGGAGCCGTCGGCGCTTGCCACCGCCGCTGATCGACGGCGAGCCGTCCTGCGAGGCGCCGGCCCTTCTCAACAGGGGCGCGGTTTCCGTGTCAGTCCACGATCACCCCGGCACGCGCCACCTGGGCCCGCCCGGCGAGTGCGCCGCCGAAGTTCCCCTCGACCTCGGCCTTCTCCGCCGCGTTCGGGTAGGGGTTCGTGCACGACGTGCCCGCGGTGGAGCCGGACATCAGGCTCGAGCACGGTCCGGGCTTGCGATCCGGCAGGCCCAGGATGTGCCCGAGTTCGTGCGCGGAGATGCGGATCGTGTCGTAACCCTGGTCGACGGCCTGGCGCCCGATGTACACGGTGCCGTTGCCCAGGGTGGTGGGCAGGGCGCGCGGCCAGCCGTTGTCCGCGAGGACCCGTATGTTCGCGCGTTGCCCGGCTGCGGCGGGCCGCAACTCGACGGCGTCGACACTCTCGTTCCAGATCGCGGCGCCCCGGTTGACGGCGTTCTTGAACTCAGCGGAGCCACTCGCGTCGTAGGTCACCACACGGGCGGCCGGTGGCGCGAGGGCCGTCGAGGAGACCGCGGCTGCGGCCTGACCGCCCGTCAGTGACACGGACAGCAGACAGGCGGCGGCGAGACCGCCGGTCAGCATACGGACGTGCATGATCGACCTCCTTGTGGGGGAAGGGCAGTCGTGCTCATGACATTCCCTAGCCCATTGCCCAGCCGGGTCATTCCTGAATCCTCAGGCGACGGCCGCCACCGAGACGCCGATGGCGATGAACAGCCGGACCCGGCACCACATACGCCACCAGCACGACGCCGAGGAAGCCGAGCAGGTCGACCGTCATCCGCCCTCCAGTTCTGCGCGCGCCCCGAAATCGTCCGCGACCGGGGCCCGTTGGCATACCTCGTGCACAGGTGGCGAGTACCCCCGTGCGGGCCTCCCGTACGGCCCGGCCGCCGTAGGCTGGGGTGAGCGGCAGTCAGGGGCGCGTGCCCTCAACGGCGTTGACCTCGCATCCACGACACCAGCACAATCTGCGGGCCTGGGTGTCATCCGCCGGCGAACAGGGGGAATCGTGCGCGGCACCTGTCGTGACCGCGAGACGCTCCATGCCATCGCCCGGAACCCGGCGGCACCGGTCGACGTACTGGCCAGGCTGCTCTCGCAGCAGGCCGCCGCGGCCCGGGGCACGCTGGCCTGGCCGCGCTGCCGGACGTCACCGTCATCCCGCCGGGCAGCTTCGCCAAGGACTGGACGGAGGTGAGCGCTCTGCGTCCGCAGGAAAGCCGTCTGCGAATCGGTCGTGCCGTGGAGGAGCACCACGCCTGACCCTGGCTAGGGGAACGTCGTCCAGCGAGGGGCCGTTCCGGCCCAGGCGGATTCCCATGCCGCCAGGTTGCGGTGCTGGATGACGCGGTGGGCCGTGCCGTAGGCGACGGCTGCCGCGGTGTGCACGCCGAGAACGGCGATCAGGGCGGAGCCCATGGCACGGCTGCGGATCTGATCGGGGCTCAGAGGTGGGCCGGTGAGCTTCCCGTCGGTATCGGCCCAGACGCGGAGGGTGCTGCCCTTGGGCAGGGCCGGCTGGGCATCGGCGTGCGCCGTGCGGGTGCGTCCCTGGGCGTCGGTGAAGCGGACCTCGGTCGGGTAGAGGGTCCGCTTCGCCTCGGCCGAGCCGGGCTCGGGGTGGCTGCGGGCGTCCTCGACGAGTACGGCGGTGGTCCGGTGGCGGGTCGCTGCCTGGTGCTCGGCGGTGCGGGCGTAGTGGCGGTGGGCTGCGTCGCCGACGAGGAACAGGGCGAGGGGGGTGGCCGCCAGCACCACCAGGGTCAGGCCGAGGCCGATCCATCCCTGGACGACGTCGCTGCGGCGGCGCAGGGGGTTGCGCCGCAGGCGCCAGAACATGACCCGGGGCAGCTCGCGCGGCGGCGGTGGCGGAGGGAGGGACGTATGGCCGGGCATGGTCCTCCTTTCGGCGGTGGACGCGGCGCATGCGGGATGCCGACCGGGGTGGGGGCATGGGCGGCCTAACGGGGGCGGGCGACGAGTGGCGGGGGCGCCGTCGAGGGGTGAGTGTGGGCCGCTTGCAGGAACCTGGCGGCACCGCGGACGGCCGCGGTGTGCGGGGCCGGGACGATGCGCAGCGGTGCCTTCAGCCGCGCCGTGAGGGCGCGGGTGATCTCAGGTCGCAGGGCTCCCCCGCCGGCCAGGAGGATGCCGCGTCGCAGGGCACCGGCGGTGAGGGAGGTGCGGTCGTGGCGTCGGATCGCGGTCAGCATCTCGGCCACCGCTTCGACGAGCTGCTCGGGCGTGGTCGTCTCACCGAGGTCGCTGGTGCCCACGGCCGTCCGGTGCGCGTCGGTGACGGCGCCGTCGCACAGCAGCACCGCCTCGGTGAGGTGGGCTCCGATGTCCACCACCACCCAGGGCCGTGACATGTCGGCGTCGGCGGCCAGGGCGATGCTGCGGGCGCTGGGGACGGTCAGGACGCTGCGGGGCCGCAGCACCTCGACGGCGGCGCGGGCCCGGGTGCGGTAGGCGACGCCGTCCAGGACGGGTGTGGTGACGATGACCATGGGGCGGGTGAAGTGGGGCAGCCGGTGGCCCAGCAGGCGCTGCAGCATCCGGGCGCACCCCGCGGCGTCGACGATGGTGCCGCGCTGGACGGGATGGATCGCACCGGTGCCGGGAAAGGTGACGGTGGGCACGTCGACGACCGTGCCCTTGCCGGCGATCCAGACGCGGGTGCGGGCGCTGCCCAGGTCCAGCGCGATGCCGCAGCAGCGCCTGCACCGGGGCCACGGCCGGTGAAGGACGGTCTCACCGGGCAGGTCGTGCGGGGCGGTCATGGCTGTGCCTCCTTGACCTGCTGGCAGCGGGCGCAGTAGCGGGCCTGCGGCACGATCATGAGCCGTTCTCGTTCGATCGGGCACCGGCACAGGTGGCAGGGGCCGTAGGAGCCCTCATTCATGCGGGTGAGGGCTGCTTCGACGTCGCTGAGGACCATGCGGGCGGAGGCGGCGAGTTTGACGCGTACCTCGATCTGCGCGGCGGTCCGTTTCCGGAGCCGGTCCTCGGTCCGGGAGGTGACCGGTCCGGCGAGCAGGCGCAGTTGCTCCTGGCGGAACAGGCGCTGCTCGTGGAGGTTCTCGCGCAGCGCGGCGAGGTCCTCGGCCGACAGGTGCGTCGCGCTCTCGTCGACGGTCTGGTGGTTCACCACGTCACCCCTTTGCGGCAGGGCGTAGGAGGTCGGTACGGGAGGGGTCAAGCGCTGCGCCGGCAAGCGACGCAGTGGCCGGTGTAGGGCAGGATCTCGAGCCGTTCGGCGGGGACGGGCTTCGCGCAGCCCACGCAGATTCCGTAGGTGCCGTCGTCGATACGTGTGAAGGCTTCCTCGATCTCTCCGAGGACCCGTTCCATCGCGGTCTTCTGCGCGGACAGCAGGTGATCGTCCGGACCGCGCTCGCTCTCGTCGAGGGCTCGCAGCTGGGCCAGGCGGGAGCTGCGGGCGTGTTCCAGGCGCCGTCGGGCCTCGTGCGGGTGGGGTTCGGCCCGGGTGACATCGAGCGACATGGTCGGTCCCTTTCTCGGCGGCGGGTGCACGGGTCGGTCATGCGCGGCGGGCGGCCCGGCGGCGTTGCCGGGCCGCCCGTCCGCTGTCGGGTGGTCGTGTGCTCCCACCTTGGCGCGGCCCGCGACGGATACCCATCGGGCGCGGAACCCATTTGCGGCGGGACGGGGGACCCATGGGGCCGCGCCTGGGTGCGGCGTGCCCGCGGAAATGGGGGTCAGGCCCCATGGACGGGACGCTCGGGGAGGGGGCAGCCTGATCCACAGGGTTGCTCAGCGCCCGCCGCGAAGGCGGTGGGCCCCGCAATGCCCGACTGTGGAGGTGAGACCCGGGTTTCAGAAGGGGAGGCGCAGGGACGGTGTCCTTGTTCTGGCGGATCTTCGCGCTCAACGCCGTGGTGCTCGGCGCGGCCACGGCCTTGCTGCTGTGGGCTCCGGTCACCGTCTCCGTGCCGGTGCTGCTGACCGAGGCGGTCATCCTGGTCGGCGGTCTGGCCGTGATGCTCGTCGCGAACGCCGCGCTGCTGCGGTTCGGCCTGGCTCCCCTGGACCGGCTCACCAAGCTGATGACGACCGTGGACCTGCTGCGGCCCGGCCAGCGCCTGCCCGCTTCCGGCGGCGGCGGGGTCGCGGAGCTGATCCGGACGTTCAACGCCATGCTGGAGCGGCTGGAGCAGGAGAGGGTCGCCAGCAGCACCCGGGCCCTGCTGGCCCAGGAGGGGGAACGCCGCCGCATCGCTCAGGAACTGCACGACGAGGTCGGCCAGAGCATGACCGCGATCCTGCTGGGCCTCAAGCGCTCGGCGGACGACGCCCCGGAGCCGCTGCGCAAGGAGCTGCAGGAGTTGCAGGAGATCACCCGGGAGAGCCTGGACGAGGTCCGCCGGCTGGTGCGCAGGCTGCGGCCGGGCGTGCTCGACGATCTGGGCCTGGTGAGCGCGCTGACCTCGCTCAGCGAGGACTTCGCCACCCACACCGGGCTGCTGGTCACCCGCCGCTTCGACGCCGACCTGCCCGCGCTGGAGCCGGAGTCGGAGCTGGTCCTCTACCGCGTCGCCCAGGAGTCGCTGACCAACGTCGCCCGCCATGCGGACGCCCGGCGGGTCACCGTCGCCCTGTGCCGCGCGGACGGCGGGGTGGTGCTGACGGTGACCGACGACGGCAGCGGCATCGAGGCCCTCCGTGAAGGCGCCGGCATCCGCGGCATGCGCGAACGCGCCCTGCTCGTCGGCGGCACCCTGGAGATCACCCCGGCGCCCCGGGCCGGCACCCGCGTCCAGCTCACCGCGCCCGTCGCAAGGAAGCAGCCCTGACCATGCCCGACACCACCGCACCCGCTCCGACGGAATCCGGCGCGATTCGCATCCTGCTCGCCGACGACCACGCGCTGGTCCGCCGCGGTGTGCGGCTGATCCTCGACCAGCAACCGGACCTCGACGTGGTGGCCGAGGCCGGTGACGGGGCCGAAGCCATCGAACTGGCCCGCACCCACGACGTCGATCTGGCCGTGCTCGACATCGCCATGCCGCGGCTGACCGGTCTGCAGGCGGCCCGCGAACTGGCCGCCCTCAAACCGGGTCTGCGGATCCTGATGCTCACCATGCACGACAACGAGCAGTACTTCTTCCAGGCCCTGAAGGCGGGCGCGAGCGGGTACGTGCTGAAGTCCGTCGCCGACCGGGACCTGGTCGCCGCCTGCCGGGCCGCGATGCGGGACGAGCCCTTCCTGTACCCCGGCGCAGTCACCGCCCTGATCCGCAACTACCTGGACCGGGCCCGCCACGGCCAGGAAACGCCCGACCAGATCCTCACCCCGCGCGAGGAGGAGGTCCTCAAACTGGTCGCGGAGGGCCACTCGTCCAAGGAGATCGCGGACCTGCTGTTCATCAGCATCAAGACCGTCCAGCGGCATCGCGCCAACCTGCTGCAGAAGCTCGGCCTGCGCGACCGTCTCGACCTCACCCGTTACGCCATCCGCGCCGGTTTGATCGAGGCCTGACCCGCATCAGGGTCCGGGCCGGCCGCACATCGCGAGGAGGGGGGAACGGTGCACCGCATCGTGCGCACAGCGCCCGTCGTCAGCATGCGGCCCCGCTCCCCCGTCGCCACGGTGCACGCGGTCGTCGTGGCCGTGCTGGCCGCCGTCCTCGGTCTCGCCACCCCGCCGCCCGGCGCACCGGCCACAGGCCCGTCAGCCCACGTGACGTCAGCCGACCACATCCGGCACGACGGAACACGCACGGCGGCGGACCATCTCCGGTACGACGGGGCGTGTGCCGACGACGGGTGCGATGCCGCTCGCGTCGTCCGTGCGGCCGGCCGTCACGAGCAGCCGCACGGCGAGCGCCCGGCCCCCCGCGGACCCTCCGGCATCTGCGAACGGAGCGCGCACGTCACCCCGTGCCTGCTACCGAACCGGCACGCTCCTGCGAACCGGTGCGTGCCGGCCTCGCAGCCGCACGGGGCCCAGGACCAGGGGCGGGCGCCCCCGGCGTTCTCCGGCACCTGACGTCACTTCCCCCCGCCCCCTCCCCTTCACCGACCACACCGCAGCGGCCCGCGACGGCCGCCGCCGCGGTGTGCCCTGCCGGAGGCTCGCCTTGAACCGTGCCCTGCGCCTGAGAGCGCTCCTCGCCCTCGCCGTGCTCGCCCTGTCCCTGTACATCGCCGCCACCGTGCCCGTCCGGCTCGGACTGGACCTGCGCGGCGGTACCCAGATCGTGCTCGAGACCCGTTCCACCCCGACGGCCGACGCCGACCGTGCGGCCACCGACCGCACCCTCGAGGTGCTGCGCGGCCGCATCGACGCGCTCGGCGTCGCCGAACCCGGTCTGGTGCGCTCCGGCGACAACCGGATCATCGTCGAACTGCCCGGTGTGCAGGATCCGAAGGAGGCCGCCGACGTCCTGGGCCGCACCGCACAGCTCACCGTCCACCCCGTCCTCGGCACCGCGGACGGATCCGACGGCACTTCCCGGCCACTGCCGAAGCGCCCCCGGGAGCGCGTCCTGCCCGACGAGTCCGGCACCGCGCTGCGCCTCGGGCCCACCTCGCTGACCGGCGAGGACGTCAAGGAGGCAGCCGCCCGGTTCGACCAGCAGGGCGGCGCCGGATGGCACGTCACCGTCGGCTTCGAAGGCGCCGGCCGGGCCCACTGGGCCCGCCTGACCGGAGAAGCCGCCTGCCGGGCCCCGGGCGACCCGGCGCGGCGGGTCGCCATCGTCCTCGACGACAAGGTCATCTCCTCCCCCCAGGTCGACCCGGCCGTCGCCTGCGGGACCGGCATGCGCGACGGCGCCGCCCGGATCACGGGCTCCTACAGCGCCGAGGAGGCCCGCGAACTCTCCCTGCTCATCAACGGCGGGGCCCTGCCCGTACCCGTCGAGACCGTCGAACAACGCACCGTCGGCCCCACCCTGGGCGCGCAGGCCATCGCCGCCGGCGCCTGGGCGGCCGCCATCGGCACCGCGCTGACCTCGCTGTTCGTCATCGCCGTCTACCGGCTCATGGGGAGCCTGGCCGCCCTCGCCCTGGCCTGCCACGGCCTGGTCTCCTATGCCGCCCTGGCCGCCCTCGGCGCCACCCTGACCCTGCCGGGTCTCGCGGGTTTCGTCCTGGCCATCGGCATGGCCGTGGACGCCAACGTGCTGGTCTTCGAGAGGGCGCGTGAGGAGTACGCGGTGCGCCGCCGGCCCAGTGTCCGTTCGGCGCTCACGGCCGGCTTCCGCAACGCCTTCAGCGCGATCGCCGACTCCAACATCACCACACTCATCGCGGCGGCTCTGCTGTTCCTCCTCGCCTCCGGGCCCGTTCGCGGCTTCGGTGTCACCCTCGGCATCGGTGTGCTCGCCTCCATGTTCAGCGCCCTGGTTGTCAGCCGGGTGCTGGCCGAGTTCGCCGCGAGCCGTCCGGGCGTACGCCGTCGCCCCGGGCTCACCGGCATCGCCGGCATCGGCGCGGTCCGCGACCGCCTCACCCGCCGCAAACCCCTCCTGATGCGCCGTCAGCGCCGCTGGCTCGCCACCTCCGCCGCTGCGCTGGTGCTGGCCGGCTCGGGCATCGCCGTGCGCGGCGTCGATCTCGGCGTGGAGTTCACCGGGGGCCGCCTCATCGAGTACAGCACCAGCGGTCCCGTCGATCCGGGCCGGCTGCGTGCCGCCCTCGCCGACGCCGGATTCCCCCGCGCGGTCGTGCAGTCCTCGGGCGACACGGGTCTGACGGTGCGCACCGATCCGCTAACCCGCGCCGAGGAGGCGGAGGTCACCGGCACGCTGCGCGACCTCGACCGCCGGGCGGACAAGGTCCGCGACGAAATGATCGGTCCCAGCCTCGGCGAGGAGCTGCGCCGGGGAGCGCTGATCGCACTCGCCGTGGCCCTCGGGGCACAGTTCGTCTACCTCGCGGCGCGCTTCCGCTGGGTGCTGGGCACGGCCGCGGTCGTGGCGCTCGTCCACGACGTGGTGATCCTGCTCGGGGTCTTCGCCTGGCTCGGCAAGCCCGTCGACGGGGTGTTCCTGGCAGCCCTGCTGACCGTCATCGGCTACTCCGTGAACGACTCCGTCGTCCTGTTCGACCGGGTCAGGGAACTGGTCCGGCGCAGCCCCGGGGTTCCGTTTCCCGGCCTTGTCGACGAGGCGATCCTGCAGACCCTGCCCCGAACGGTGAACACCGGCATGGGTGCGGCGTTCATGCTCACCGCGCTCGCCGTGCTGAGCGGCCCGTCGCTCACGGACTTCGCCCTGGCGCTGCTGGTCGGCCTTGTCGTGGGGACGTACTCCTCGGTGTTCACCGCCGCTCCCCTGGCGATCCGGCTGCACCGCCGCTTCCCGCGCGTGGGGCCGTCCCGCCGGCGACCGGTCACGGCGTGAGCCGGTCCAGCGCGCTCAGGACCGGGGCCACGCCGTCCTCTTCGGCCAGGCCACGGGCCAACTCCTGGGCTCTGACGCGGTGGTGAGGCTCGCTCGTGGCGCGGCGCAGGGCGGAGGCCAGCGAACCGGCGGTGAGGTGCCGCAGGGGGACGGCGCACGGTGCCGTCCCCAGGGCGACCAGGCGCGCCGCCCAGAAGCCGCCGTCGAACTGCACGGGTACCGGAATCGTGGGGACGCCCGCGCGCAGGACGGCGGCTGTGGTGCCGGCCCCCGCGTGGTGGACCACGGCGGCGGTACGGGGGAACAGCAGCGCGTGCGGCACGTCCCCCACGGTGATCACGTCATCGTCGGCGCCGAGGGCGGCGAGGCCCGCCCAGCCCTGCTGGATGATGCCGCGCAGTCCGGCCGTCCGCAGCGCACGCACGATCTCGGCACTGAGGTGCTCGGCGTCCGGCACCGTCGCACTGCCCAGACCCACGAACACCGGCGGGGGTCCTGCGGCCAGGAAGTCCTCCACGTCACCGGGCAGTGCGCGGGTGTCGTGCGGCCACCAGTACCCGGCGACCTCCAGTCCGGGGCGCCAGTCCTTCGGCCGGGGCACCACCCGTTCGCTGAAGCCGTGCAGCACGGGCCAGTGGGCCCGCTCGTGGGCGCGCCGGCCGGCGGAGGGGCCGCGCAGCGTCATGCCGTGCCGGGTGCGCAGCCGGTGCACGGCCTGGGTGAAGACCCGGTCGACGGCGGAGATCACGGCCCGTCCGCCCAGGTGGTTGCCGACCGTGCCGAACGATCGCCCGCCGAGCATGGGAGCGCCGAACTCGCGTGTCGGGTGCTGGGGTTGGAGGAACAGGCCGAGACTGGGCAGGCTCAGTCCCTCGGCGATGGCGCGGCCCAGCGGTGCGACGGCGCCCGCCGCCAGGACGACGTCCGCGCCGCGGGCCGCCTGGACCAGGGCGTCGGTCATCTCCTCGGCCGCGGACCGGGCCATCGACACCACCCGCAGCAGCTTGCCGAGACCGGTGGTGCTGGTGTGCAGATCGCGGCCGCGGTCGGAGTGCGACACGGCGTGCGGGTCGACCGGGGTCGGGTGGAAGCGCACCCCCGATCCGGCGGCCAGGGGCTCGAACAGGCCGTGGGTGGCGAGCGTGACCTCGTGCCCGCCGCGTGCCAGCCCCGCGCCCAACCCGGTGTAGGGCGCGACGTCGCCGCGCGATCCCGCCGTCATGATCACCACGCGCATGGGTCCCAGTGTGGACCGGCCGGGCGGACGACACGCGGTGCATGGCCACACGTGGACGAAAATCGCCGTTGCGGGTGTGTCTCGGGCCGGTTCCACGGTGCCCGCTGTGCGTGGGGGCGGCTCGCGGCGCAAGGATCCGGAACCGCTTCCTCCGTCACGCGGTGACGGAGGAAGCGGTTCCGGGGTGAGGCGCCGGGTCAGGACGACTGGGCGCTCTGGTACAGGTTCTGGGCGTCCGCGCCGAAGTAGGGGCCGTACATGGCGTTCGGCAGGAAGTTGTACTTGAAGCTGTTCACCGAGGACTGCAGGCCGGTCCCGGTGGCCTCGCTGAACTGGGTGAACCAGGGGCCGCCGCTGGAGCCGCCGGTCATGTTGCAGGTCAGGCCGTGGTCGTTGGAGAGCAGGAAGTCGCGGGTGGTGGTGCCGCTGCAGTAGATGAACTTCTCGCCGTCGTACGGTGCCGCGGCCGGGAAGCCGAAGGAGTACATGGCCTTGTTGTAGCCGGTGTTGAACGCCAGCCCCTGGCCGCCGACGACGTCGGTCAGCTTCTTTCCGTCCAGCGGGGCGACCACGGCCGCGCCGATGTCGTAGTTGATGTCCTCACTGGCCGTCCACTGCGGGGTGGACAGGGTCTTGGCGGCGGCCCAGGTGCCGTACGGGCGCTGCCCGTCGTGGTAGCCGGGTACGAACACCCAGTCGGTGTGCCAGGCGCCCTCCAGCTTGACGCAGTGACCGGCGGTGATCACGGTGCTCTTGTTGGCGCTGGTGACGGCGTTGCCGGAGCAGGACGCGGTGCGGCCCTGGTAGCTGAAGAACACTCGTCCCGCGGTCTTGGCCACCGCTCCCCCACCGGCCCAGGGGCCGCCGCCGTACGGGAAGGCCAGCGGACCCGCGGCGGAGGCGGGTGCGCTGGGAGCCACGACCGTCGCCTTGCCCTTGCGCGGCGCCGGGGCCTTGACGTCGGAGCGGTCGACGGTCAGCAGGTCGAGCGGGGTGGCCTCGCGCATCCGCTGCGGGGTCCAGAAGGCCAGGGCGCGTTCCTGCGCCGAGGAGGTCATCACGCCGGGGTCCGGTGCGGCGCTCGCGGGTGTGGCGGTGACGCCGGTCGCCAGGAGCGCGGCGACGCCGGCGAGCGCGCCGAGGACGGAGCGGCGGACGCGGGTACTGCCGCCGGACGGATACGAGCTGCGAGGTCGGCCTATCACGCGGTCTCCTTCTGCTGTGGGGGCCGGGCGGCGGGAAGCCCGCCCACCCGGTCAGGCAGGGGTGTCACTGCGGACGGTCAGGGGGCAGCGTGCCACCGGGAGGCCGATATGGACAGGTGCATGTCATGACGTTGGCCGAAACTTCACGCGGCACAGCACCGAGCGCGCCACCAACGGCGGCGGCAGCAACGTGGGCACAGAAGAACCCGGCCTCACCGTGGAGGCCGGGTTCGGGGATGCCGCTGGTGTCAGAAGAGTGCGGCCGGAGTCAGAGGATGGGGCCGGCACCGCCGGTGCCGCCGGCGCCGCCCGGCTCGACACGGCCGCGCCATGCGCCGGATTCGACTCCGCGCTCCTCGATGTACTGCTTGAAGCGCCTCATGTCGCCCTTCACCCGGCGGTCGATCGTGCCCATCATGTCGCCCGCCTTCTCCACGACGCCGCTGGGCTCGACATCCAGCACGAGCTCCACCCTGGTGTGGGTGTCGTCGAGACGCTCGAAGCGGACGGAGCCCCTCTGGTGGGTGTCTCCGCTCGTCGTGCGCCACGTGACCCGCTCGTCGGCCAGCTGGTCGACGATCTCGGTGTCGAATTCGCGCCGTACCCCGCCGATCTTGGTGGTCCAGTGGTTGTGACGGTCGTCCAGCTGCCTGACCTCCTCGACGCCCTCCATGAAGTTCGGGAACTCCTCGAACTGCGTCCACTGGTTGTAGGCGGTGTGGACGGGAACGTCGACTTCCACGCTTTCCTTGATGGTGCTCATCTGACTGCCTCCGTATTCACTGATCGACTGCGGGAGGCCCATCGGCCCACTCAGGTCCGGGCCCGTGCAGGCCGAGTACCCGGGATGCTCCGGTTGCCACATCGATCGTGATCACGAGGCGCGTGCCCGAACGGTCCGGCCGCGGGGATCAGAACCGGTCGTGCTGCTGCGGCTGCCCGTACGGCTGGCCGCCCGGGCCACTGGCGTTCTGGGTCTGCAGTTGCTCCGCCTGCTCCTTGGTCACCTTCTGTTCCGCGCCGCAGAACGTGCACTGCGTCAGGTACTTCGTCGAGATCGGGAACAGCGGGACGAAGAACAGGGTGAACTTCGTGACGCGCTTCCTGAGCGTATGGGCGGCGGGGTTTCCGCACTGACCGCACACGAGCGTCAGTATCGCCAGCTGGTAGAGATAACCCTTGGTGCCGAAGATGATCACGTGTCGGTCCTTCCCGGTCGGATCTTCATCCAGTGTCCTGCATCGCGGCCACGTCGGGCGCGCGGGCCCCTCGTTCGTGTGGAGCTCCCGGCGCGGGCTGATCCGGTCGGGTGACGGTGGAGAGGCGCACGGCCCGGGCCCCGTGAGAGCGGCCCGGGCCGTGCTGTGCCGTGGTCAGCCGGACAGGGCGGTCAGCACCACGGACTTGGCCTCCTCCTGGACCCGGCCGAGGTGGTCCGGGCCGAGGAACGACTCGGCGTAGATCTTGTAGACGTCCTCGGTGCCCGAGGGGCGGGCCGCGAACCAGGCGTTGTCCGTCGTCACCTTGATGCCGCCGATGGCCGCGCCGTTTCCGGGGGCCTCGGTGAGCACCGCGGTGACCGCGTCCCCGGCCAGGGTGTCGGCGGTGACCTGCGCCGGGGAGAGCTTGGCGAGCAGGGCCTTCTCCTCGCGGGTCGCGGGGGCGTCGATGCGCGCGTACGCCGGTTCGCCGAAGCGGGCGGTCAGCGCCGCGTAGTGCTCGGAGGGGGTCTTCCCGGTGACCGCCGTGATCTCGGAGGCGAGCAGGGCGAGGAGGATGCCGTCCTTGTCGGTGGTCCACACGGAGCCGTCCCTGCGCAGGAAGGACGCCCCGGCGGATTCCTCCCCGCCGAAGCCGATGGTGCCGCCCGCCAGTCCGTCCACGAACCACTTGAAGCCGACGGGCACCTCGACCAGCTCGCGCCCCAGGTCGGTGGCGACCCGGTCGATCATGGCGGAGGAGACCAGGGTCTTGCCGATGCCGGTGGTGGCCGGCCAGCGGTCGCGGTGGGCGTAGAGGTAGGAGATGGCGACGGCCAGGTAGTGGTTGGGGTTCATCAGGCCCGCGTCCGGGGTGACGATGCCGTGCCGGTCCGCGTCGGCGTCGTTGCCGGTGGAGATGCGGAAGCGGTCGCGCTGCTCGATGAGCGAGGCCATCGCGTACGGCGACGAGCAGTCCATGCGGATCTTCCCGTCCCAGTCCAGCGTCATGAACCGCCAGGTGGGGTCGGTGTGCGGGTTGACCACGGTCAGGTCGAGGCCGTGCTGTTCGGCGATGCGGCCCCAGTAGGCGACCGACGCGCCGCCGAGCGGGTCGGCCCCGATGCGGACGCCCGCCGTGCGGATCGCGTCCAGGTCGAGCACGCCGGGCAGGTCGGCGACGTAGGTGCCGAGGAAGTCGTAGCGGACTGTGGTGGGAGCCGCGAGGGCGCGGGCGTAGGGGACGCGCCGTACGTCCTTCAGGCCGCCGCGGATGATCTCGTTGGCCCGGTCCTGGATCCAGGAGGTCGCGTCGGCGGCGGCGGGGCCTCCGCTGGGCGGGTTGTACTTGAACCCGCCGTCGGCGGGCGGGTTGTGGGAAGGCGTGACGACGACGCCGTCCGCGAGGCCGGTGGTGCGGCCGCGGTTGTGGGTGAGGATGGCGTGCGAGACGGCCGGGGTCGGTGTATAGCCGTCCGCGTCGTCGATCAGCACGGTCACGTCGTTGGCGGCGAACACCTCCAGGGCGGTGACGCGCGCGGGCTCCGACAGGGCGTGGGTGTCGGCGCCCAGGAAGAGGGGGCCGTCGATTCCCTGGCCGGCCCGGTACTCGCAGATGGCCTGGCTGGTCGCGGCGATGTGGTCGTCGTTGAACGCGTTCGTTAGCGACGAGCCGCGGTGTCCTGAGGTCCCGAACGTGACGCGCTGGCCCGGGTCGTCCAGGTCGGGGCGGCGCGCGTAGTACGCGGTGACCAGCCGAGCGACGTCGACGAGATCCTCGGGTCCGGCCGGACTTCCCGCTCGCTCGTGCTGCATGGGCCCGCTCCTCCGCATGGGTTGTTCCTTCGTGTGCGGTCCCATCCTTTCTCGTCACGGCGGGGCCGCGCGAGGGGCACGCCCCGGTGAGGGTCGGATGTGCGCCAGGCCACGTGGGAGGGGGCGGCTCGGATCATGAGGAAGGCGGCGCCACGGACCACCGGACCACCCGGTGGCGCGTAGCGCCGCCTGCTCCCCCGGTGCCGGCACGTCCATCGCGCCGGCCCTGCTCAGATCCGCCCGCCGGTGAGACGGGTGAGGGGACCGTGCGCGCCGCGTTCCGCACGGCGCCCGACGGCGTAGGACGCGGCGCTCAGGGCGGTCAGGCCCGCTCCGACGCCCGCCGCCACCAGCTTGCGGTGGGCGATGGCCGTCCAGGCCGTCTTCGCCGTGGTGGCGACGTGGCCGGAGGCCGTGACGACCGCCTGGCGGCCCGCCTCGACGCCCTTGGCCGCGGTCTGCGCGGCCGTCTTGGCCGTATCGGCGGAGCGCTCCGCGCCCGACTTGGCTGCTGACGCCGCCTCACCGGCCTTGCCCGCGGCACCCTTCGCCGCGCGGGAGGCCGGCGCGGTGGCCTTGTCCGCCGTGCGGCGGGCCTTGGCCTCGGCGGTCCGCACGGTGCTCGCCTTCTGGTTCGTGCGCTTGTTCTCTTCAGTCATGGACACCGACTTGCCTCTGACTCCGGCGGCAAACACATTCGCTCGGGGCACGCCGACCGGGCGAGGAGGTGCCTGAGCACGTCGCCGAAGGGGTAGGCGTAGTGCAGGCAGGTGACATCACGACAGGAAGGAAGGTGCGTCATGGCCGGAATGCTGGACCGCATCAAGCAGTTCGCCCGGAGCCCCCAGGGCCGGCGGGCCGTCGAACAGGCACGCCGGGCCGCGGCCGACCCCCGCAAGCGGGCCCAGGCCCAGCGCCTGCTCGGCAGGCTCAAGGGCCGCCACTGACCGGGACACCCGGCCCGCCCGATGGGCAACTCACGCTCCACACAGGTGTGTTCATGCCCGATTCGGGCACTTGGGTCGCACCACACACCTGAGGGGAGCTGGTTCGATGAGCAGGGCGGGAAACGGCAGGCGGGTCTGTGCCTTAGGCGTCGCCGGAGTCCTGGCCGGGACGGTGCTGGTCGGCTGCGGCGACGACGACTCGGCCGACGGCGCACAGGGCACCTCGGCGACATCCGGCGCCGGGGCCCGGGAACGGGGAACGCAGGCGGTGCGCTCGGCCTACGACAGGACGGCCGAGGAGGACACCGCCAAGGTGAAACTACGGGTGCGGACCTCGGCCCAGGGCGCCTCACAGACCGCGAACGGGCAGGGCGCCGTGGACCTGGACGACGGCGACAGCGTCATGACGCTCACGGTGCAGGGGCAGCAGATCGAGCAACGGGTGATCGACCAGGTCCTGTACCAGAAGCTGCCCAAGGGGCAGGCGCCGGGAGGCAAGCCCTGGATCAAGATCGACCTGAGGAAGGTCGTCGCGCGGCAGGGCGCCGGTGAGGGGTCCATGAGTGATCCGGCCCAGTCCGCCGCGTACGCCAAGGCGATCAGCGACAAGGACGTCACCGAGAAGGGCAGGGCCACGGTCAACGGCGTGGAGACCACGCACTACCGCGTCTCCGTCGACGTGACCGATCTCCCGAACGGCGACACCCTGCGCAAGCAGGTCGGTCCGACCCTGCCGATGGACGTCTGGCTGGACGACGAGGGCCGGATGCGCCGTCAGCAGCTCGACATGACCGTCAAGGCCCCGGAGACGACACAGCGGTCGTCCGCCGACGCCTCGTCCGCTCCCGAGAAGGTCTCGGTGCGCACGGTCATGGACTTCACCGACTTCGGAACCGAGGTCGAGGCGGACGAGCCTCCGGCCGGGCAGGTCACCGACATGACCGGCAAGGCCCTGGAGCAGGGCAAGCGGCAGAGCTGACCCGCCGGTCGCCGGGAGCACGCGCGGGCGGAGGGCTCGGCCCTGCGCCGACGGGACATCGGGCAAGATGGGGCACATGAGCGTAGTCAAGATCAACGTGCTGACCGTGCCCGCCGAGCAGCGGGAGACGCTGGAGAAGCGGTTCGCCTCCCGGGCGCACGCCGTGGAGAACTCCGACGGGTTCGAGTGGTTCGAGCTGCTCCGCCCGGTGGAGGGCACCGACACCTACCTCGTCTACACCCGGTGGCGTGACGAGGAGTCGTTCCAGGCCTGGATGGAGGGGCCGATGAAGAGCGCGCACCAGGGCGGCGAGGGCGGTGAACGGCCGAAGCCCGCGGCGAGCGGCTCGACGCTGTGGTCCTTCGAGGTGGTGCAGCAGGCCGGGCCGAAGGAGGCCTGACCGACGGCTTGACGCAGGAGGTCCCCCGTGCCGCTCGGCACGGGGGACCTCCTGCGTGAGCGCCCTGCGCTCAGGTGCGCCGGGAGCGCGTCGGGACGGCGGTGCGCCCGACCGCGGCCGCCAGCTTCCGCAGCCGGCGCCAGTCGAGGCGCGGGGGCGCCTCGGGCACCCCCGGACGGTCGCGGGGCACCCGGACGCGCAGGGCGCGGCGTGCGATGCGGCAGTGGACGGGGGCGGGCATGGTGAGCGCCTCACCGTCGAGGCCGACCTCCAGCTCCGCCTGGTCGGCGTCGACGACGACGCGCTGGGCGGTGAGCACCGTGAGTCCCTCCGGGCGCGGGGACAGCAGCAGTTCGGCCGCCTCCACGGCACTGTCCACCCGGACGGCGAGCACACCCAGCCGCCCGGAGTTGAGCCGCTCGCGCCGGCCGAAGCCGAAGGGGTCGTCCATGCGGTAGGCGTTGTTGCTGACCAGGATCGCCTGCGGGTCGGCGACGGTGGTGCCGTCGGCGGTGGCCGTCAGACGCGGACCGCTCTGCCGGCTGAGCAGGTCGGGCAGCCGCTCCAGTGCCGCACCCACCTTGCCCTCCCGATAGCCGGGGCTCTGCACCACGGCCCCGTACACGCCGAACGAGGCGTTGTTGACGAAGGGGCGGTCGTCGGCGAACCCGAGGTCGACGCGGAGTTCGACACCGTCGGTGAGGGCGTCGAGGCAGCTGGCGGGGTCGTCCCGGTCCAGGCCCAGGTCCATGGCGAAGTGGTTGCGCGTTCCTGCGGCGATGACGAGGAACGGCAGTCCGTGGTCCGCGGCGACGGCGGCGACCAGGGCCTGGGTGCCGTCGCCGCCGGCGACGCCCAGGAGGTCGGCTCCGTCGGCCACGGCGGCTTTGGCCAGGGCGGTGACGTCCTGGTGCTGGTCCGGGTCGAGCAGCACGACCTGGGCGCCCAACGCCTCGGCTTTCTCCTGCAGGTTGAACTTCTCGACCTTGCCGCCGCCCGAGCGCGGGTTGAGCAGCAGGAAGGGGCGCAGCGGCGGAGGTGTGCGGTACTCCTTGACCCGTACGGTCCGCAGGCCCGTGCTGCGCAGGGCGTAGCGGCCGCTCCAGACCGCCCCGCACCACAGGAGCAGGGACAGGAAGACCACCCAGAGCAGATTCGCGGTGGCGAAGAGGGTGATGAGGCCGACGGGCGCGGCGACGGCCAGGGCGGCCGACGCGATACGGACCACTCCCCGCCGGGACAGCACCCACCAGAGCGCGGCCGCGGTCACGGCGAGTCCCGCAAGGCCCGCCACGAGCAGCAGCAGCCCTCGCAGGCCGCCGGAGACGAGCGGCAGCAAGGCCGCCAGCGCGGCCGCGGCCAGGGCGCCCCGGGCGGCCCATCGCTGCCGGCGGTGAAACCGCTCGTCCATCGCCGATCCCATCTCGTCCCTCCGCTCGAAGGCCGGCGCGGGCGGACCCTGAAGACCGCGCCCCGCCGTGACCATGGTGCCCGCCGACGCTTCGGCTCCACCATCGTCTTCCCGGACGGCTCCCCCACCGTGGGTCACGTCGGACGCGACGATCCCGGGGCGGAGCCACCGGTAGCGTACGCGGCCCCGCGGGCGCGGTTCCGCGCACCGGGCCACATCGGCACGTTCAGCCACCTCCCTTCAGCCTCCCACCGCTTGACCTGGTGAGTCTCATTACGCAACCCTGTGGCGACAGTTCTTGTCGACGAGGAGGCCGGCACGCGATGGAGTGGACGGGCGCGCGGTACGCGGACCAACCGACGGTCGAGGTGACGACGTGGGTCGCCGCCCCGCCGGGGAGGGTGTGGGCTCTGGTGTCGGATGTGACGCGCATGCCCGAGATGAGCGACGAGCTGCAGTCCGCGCGGTGGACCGGGGGTGCGACGGGGCCGGCCGTAGGGGCCCGGTTCGTCGGCGGGAGCCGGCACGAGCAGTTCGGCGAGTGGGAGACGACCTCGACGGTGGTCGCGTGCGATCCCGAGCGGGTGTTCGCCTGGGCGGTCGGGGATCCCGCGGAGCCGAGCGCGGTGTGGCGGTTCGCGCTGGAGCCGAGGGACGGCGGGACCGAGCTGTCGCAGTGGATGCGGATGGGGCCGGGGCGCTCGGGGCTGTCGTTCGCGATCGACGCCATGCCGGAGAAGGAGCAGAAGATCGTGTTCGTGCGGCTGCGGGAGTTCGAGCGGGGCATGACCGCCACGCTGGAGCACATCAAGCACCGGCTGGAGGCGTGATGCGCGCGGCGACGACCGTCGAGGCGGCGGCTCTGGGCTCCTGGTCCCGGCAGGCCGACTTCGTCGTGGAGGCGGAGAAACTGGGGCTCGACGTCTGCTGGGTGGCCGAGGCCTGGGGCTCGGACGCCCCGTCCGCCCTGGGCTTCTACGCGGCCCGCACGGAACGGATGCTGCTCGGCTCCGGGGTCATGCAGGTCGGCACCCGTACGCCGGTCGCCCTCGCGCAGACGGCGATCACCCTGTCGAACCTGTCCGGAGGGCGGTTCCTGCTGGGCTCGGCCCGTCCGGTCCGCAGGTGATGGAGGGCCTGCACGGGGTGGCGTTCGACCGTCCCCTGGCGCGGGTGCGCGAGACGGTGGAGATCCTGCGGCAGGTGGTCGCGGGGGAGAAAATCGCCTACTCGGGCTCCGAGTTCGGTATTCCGCTGCCCGGCGGGGAGGCGGTACCGATGCGTCTGTCGATGCGCGCCGAGCACCCCGTCCCCGTCTACCTGGCGGCTCTGTCGCCCGCCATGCTGCGGCTCACCGGCCGGGTCGCGGACGGCTGGCTCGGCACCAGCTTCGTTCCCGAGGGCGCCGCGGAGGCCTATTTCGCTCCCCTGGACGAGGGGCTGGCCGCCGCCGGCCGTGAGCGCGCCGGCTTCGACGTCTGCCAGGGCGCCGAGGTCGCGTTCGCCCGGGACGAGGACGCGCTGGCCGCCATGGTCGCGGGACGGAAGAAGGAACTCGCCTTCAGCCTGGGCGGCATGGGGTCAGCGTCGACCAATTTCTACAACCGGGCCTACAGCCGCCAGGGCTGGGCCGAGGTCGCGGCCGAGGTCCGGCGGCGCTGGCAGGCGGGCGACCGGGACGGCGCGGCTGGCCTCGTATCCGACGAGATGGTGCTGGCCACCACGTTCATCGGCACGGAGGAGATGGTGCGGCGGCGCCTGCGCGTGTGGTGCGACGCCGGGGTGAACACCGTCCGCCTCTACCCGGCCGGCGAAACCCTCGACGAGCGGCTCGACACCCTCGGCAGGGCGATCGAGCTGGTCCACGAGACCGAGCCGACCGGGGCGGGCGGGTAGGCTCCCCTGGTTGATCACCGGCCGACATGACCGACAGGGGGGCTCCGTGCGGGCCATGGCCAAGCTGACGACGACCGCGCTCTGCCTGCTGACGGGGGTGGCCCTGGCCGGGTGCGGGGCCGGCGGTTCCGGCGAGGACAGGTCCGCGGGCGAGATCCTCGACGAGGCCAATGCGCGGATGCGGAGGCTGGACACCGTCACCGTGGACATCACCAACCGCACCACGAGCGGCGCCACGGTGACCAGCCACCTCGTGACCGACCTGGACAGCCGGTGCAGGTCGAGGACCACCTGGTCCGGAGGTGGCGCCCTGGAGCAGATCCGGCTGGGCAGGACCGACTACGTCCGTCCGAACCGGGCCTATCTGCAGAAGTGGAAGAACAACCCCGGCATCACCGGCGAGCAGAAGCAGTGGGTGAAGACGCCGGTGGACCCGGCCTCCAGGGGCGGTGACGGCCTCACCTCCTGCACCCGGCCCTTCGACTCGTTCGGCACCGCGAAGAAGGGCGGATCCACGCGCGTCGGAGACACGAAGGCCATCAAGCTGATCGTCACCGACAAGGCGGACAAGGAAGGGACGTACACCTTCTACGTGGCCGACGAGGGCGAACCGTATCTGCTGAAGACGGTGTACAAGAGCGCCGCGCAGCACACCATCACGGCGTTCAGCGGTTTCGACGAGCCGCTGGACCTGCGGGCGCCGAAGCCGGGCGAGGTGCTGGGCGTCGGCGACTGAGCACCCGTCAGGAGGCGGCGCTTTCCGTCGGATTTCCGTCGGCAACCGACCGAGAGGGACGAATCGTCACACCAGGGCTTGACGGGGTGGAGCCGGGCTCGGCCTACTGGAAGCGCAGCCGGCCGTGTCGGGGGTCTGGTCCGGTGCCGGCCCTGGCGTCGAGTCCACTCCGTACTCCCCCACCGGAACGCGGGTCAGGGGTCTGATGGTGCGACGACGTTGGGCAGCGGTGGTGGGTCTGGTGACCTGCGTGCTGTTGCTGCAACTCGTCGTCCCCGGGTTCGCGGGCCACGGGCGTCCTGCCGTGACGGTCGCGGCGGCGATGGACGCGACGGCTTCGGGCGCCGCTTCGGGCGCCGAGGCCCAAGGGGCCGGAGGGGCCGAAGGGGCCGAAGGGGCCGGAGAGTCGTGCCCCTGTGAGGACGAGCCGTCGGTTCGTCAGCTCGCGGCGCGCACTCCGCGGGCCACGGGGGCGGCAGGGGCGAGCCCGGTGGTGACCGGGGCGGCCTTGGTGGGCCACGGCGGTACGGATCTGCGTGCGGCGCCAACGAGTCCGTGTCCGGAGGCGGCCGGATCCGCCCCGAGCGCCGAACGGTTGCAGACGTTCCGCTGCTGAGCGACGGCAGTACCGCCGAGGGCCTGCGCCGTGCGGCCTGAGTACTGCCCTGGTGCCGAATCGCGGTGATGTGCAGGCCTTCGTGTGTCCCCATGCCGATGACACAGGAGGCAGAGTTGCCTGGAAAGCGCGTTCTCGTTCTGAGGCCGGACGAACTCGGCCCGAACGACCAGAAGATGTGGCGGGAGATCCGGACGGAGTCCGGCGCACCGGCGAATCCGTTTCTCGACCCGGCCTTCACCGTGGCGGTGGGTCAGGTCAGGCCGGGGGCCAGAGTGGCGGTGCTGCTGGACGACGGTTCACCGGTGGGGTTCTTCCCGTACGAGGCGGGGGTGCTGGGGCAGGGCCGGGCCATCGGGCTGGGGGTGTCCGACAGTCAGGGGGCCGTGCTGCGCCCCGGGATCGGGCTGGACGCCCGGCGGTTGTTGCGGGTCTGCGGTCTGTCGTCCTTCGAGTTCGACAATCTCGAAGCCGGTCAGGAGGTGTTCGTGCCGCACGCGGTCGAGGAACTCGCCTCCCCGGTCGTCGACATCGGCGAGGGCTTCGCGGCGTACACGGAACATCTGCGGGCGCGGTCGCCGGGCTTTCTCAGACAGCTGCTGGCCAAGGAGCGCAGGCTGGCCCGGCAGGTAGGCGAGGTGCGGTTCGTGTACGACGCCCGGGACCCGGCGGCGCTGCGGGCGCTGATGGAGTGGAAGTCGGCGCAGTACCGGCGGACCGGCCGGCGGGACCGGTTCGCCCAGGAGTGGATCACCCGGCTGGTGGAGCTGGTCGGGGAGAGCGAGGAGCCGGAGTGCCGCGGCGTGCTGTCCGTGCTGTACGCCGCCGGACGGCCCGTCGCCGCGCATCTGGGACTGCGCTCGCGCACGGTGCTGTCCTGGTGGTTCCCCGCGTACGACCGTGCGTACGCCAGGTACTCCCCCGGCCTGCTGCTGCAGTTGCGGATGCTGGAGGCCGCTGCGGGCGACGGCATCGAAACCGTCGACCTGGGCAGCGGGCCGGCGCGCTACAAGGAGTCGCTCAAGACCCGTGACCTGCGCGTGTACGAAGGAGCGGTGGTGCGGCCGGTGCCGGGTGGAGCCGCCCACTGGCTGGGCCGCGAGCCCGCCCGGGCCGCCCGCCGCTTCGTCCGCGGCCGGCCCCGGCTGGCCGGTGCGGCGGCCCGGACGCTCGAGGAAGTGGGCCGGTTGCGCGGCGGCTGAGGCCTGGTTGAGCGAGGCGGCTGAGGCCTGTTCAGCAAGCGGCGCCCGGCCCCTGAGGGCCGGGCGCCGTGCGGTCGGCCCGTGGCCGTCAGCCCGTGGCGGTCCAGCTGTGGGCGACGTCCACGACGACACGGTCGTCCAGCTGCTGCACCCGGAAGGGCAGCCGCGCGCGGACGCCGAGACCGATCTGGGTCTGCCCCTCGAAGCTGCCGGCGAAGCGGGTGTCCCGGAAGGTGCGGTAGCCGGTGAGGTCCACGCCCGGCAGGGGGCGCGCCACCTGGCCGGGATACGTGGCCGCGCCGGTCTCCGGGTCGTACGCGGGCGCGCTCACCCGTACCTCGAGCACGGCACCGCCGGACACGGGGATGTAGCGGCCCGAGCCGTCCTGGTAGAGCTTGTCGACGTACTGGACGGTGTAGCCGACGCCGCTGCCCGCGCCGGGCACGTCGATGACCATCCGGTCGAAGCAGGTGTGACCACCGGTCCTGACGTCGGTCATCGGTGCGACGCCGGAGCCGGCGTCGGTCTTGGCGAGGCTTCCCCAGCCGGTCGGACACGCGGTGGCCCGTGCGGCGGACTGCGGGCCGGCCACCGGTGCGGCGCCGGCCGGGATGGCCGCCACGCCCACCGTGGCGCCCACGAGTGCGAGAGTCGCGCATGCTCTTCTGATACGTACCATTGCCGCCCCCGAGGCTTGCATGTGGGTGATGCCGGTTGAGACGGCCGGGGCGGCCGAAAGGTTGCACTTGCCGCGCCGGAGCGCCGACCATGGCACATCCTGGTGGGGAGCGATTGGTGTCCGGTGCGTCCGTACCGGGAGGACGCGACATGGATGAGGCAGCCGCCGTACCGGACGGGCCCCGGTCAGCCACCGGCCCGAGTGGGAACGGGGCTGAGGGCCGGGTCCCGGCCGAGGACCCGGGCCGGATCGAGGACGCCCTGACGACCCCGCTGGTGGAGGCCGTGCGGGACCTCGACGGCTACGGCGGGCTGGTCTACCTGCGCTCCCGCGACCGGCGCTCGCTGGTGCTGGCGATGATCACCGGGGTGCCCCGTTCGCTGCTCAGGAGCTGGTGGCGGGTGCCGGTGGGCGGTGCCCTGCCCATGGCGGAGGCCTACCGGCGCGACGAGACGCTGTGGCTGCCGGACGAGCACGCCACCATGGTCCGCTTCCCGCACTTCACGGCCGGGCTCCCCTACTCTTTCGGCTCCGCCTACCAGCCCGTCCGCGCCGGCGGCGAGGCGGTCGGTGTGCTGGTGGTGCTGCGCTCGGCGGCCCGGGCCCCGATGGACGGTGAAGCGGTCGGTTCCGCGCTGCGCCCCGCCGAGCGGGCCATGGAAGAGCGCCTCGACCGCCTGGTCGCGAGCCGGCCGGACCCGGACTCCGCCGCCCACTACGTCGAGTACGACGACGAGCCGATCAGCGTGCGGTTGCCCACCTCGGCCGCCCACCCGGTCCGGGTCGGACTCATCGACTGGGACCTGGACACCGACCGCTGCACGGCGGACGACGACGCCCTCGCGCTCCTCGGCCTGGACCGGTCGGCCTACGGCGGCACCATCGCGGACATCGAGGCCCGTGTCAGCCCCGACGACCTGCACGAACTGCGCGAGAGCCGCCACGACGCGCTGGCCGACGGCCGGGTCAGGTCACGACACTTCCGGGTCCGCGACGAGTCCCGGGGCGAGGAGAAGGCCGGCTACCGGCCGGTCGAGCTGTGGGGCCATCTCGTCCAGGGCGGGGCCGGGTCCGCGCGGATCCTGGTGGGCGCCCTCGTCGACGCGGGCGGCGGACTCACTGCGGCCGGAGCGGCCGAGCGGTTGCCCGACGGGCTCTTCTCCCTGGACCAGGACGGCCGTCTGACGTACGCCAACCGTCGCTGCGAGGAACTGCTGGGCTCCGGCCGGGAGGACCTCTTCGGCCGCTACCCGTGGGAGGTGGTCACCTGGCTGCGGGACCCCGCGTACGAGGACCGCTACCGGGCGGCGATGCTGTCGCAGGAGCAGGTCTCCTTCCTGGTCCGGCGGCCCGACGGGAGCTGGCTGAGTTTCGTGCTCTACCCGGACGTGCACGGGCTGACCGGCCGGGTCTTCCCCACCGGGCCGCCCAGCGGCGCCGAGCGGGGACCGGTAGCCGCTTCCGACGCCGGCGGGGGCCTCGGCGTCGTCGCGCCGCCGCCCGGGCCGGTGGCGGCAGCGCGGGCCGGAGCGCTCTACCACGTGGTGCAGATGGCGAGCGTGCTCACCGAGGCGGTCACCGTGCTGGACGTGTGCCGGGCCGTGTCGGAGCAGTTGCTGCCCGCGTTCGGCGCCCGGGAACTGGCCCTCTACACCGTCCGTGAGGGCCGGATGTACCTGCTGTGGGAGTCGGGCTACCCGGAGGGCTTCCTCACCCCGTTCGAGGGTGTCACCCTCGACACACAGCTGCCCGGCGTGCACGCGCTGACCACGCGGCTGCCCCTGTTCTTCGAGTCGCCCGAGGAGCTCTCCCTCGCCTATCCGGGCATCACCCTGGACCGCATGCAGGCCTGGTCGTTCCTGCCGCTGATCGCCTCCGGCCGCTCCGTCGGGTCCTGCATCCTCGGCTGGGACGCCCCGCACCGGTTCACCCCGGACGAGCGGTCCGCCCTCACCGCGCTGAGCGGCCTGGCCGCCCAGGCGATGGAACGGGCGCGGCTGTACGACTCGGAGTCCGCCGTCGCCCGTGGTCTCCAGGAGGGACTCCTGCCGCACCGGCTGCCCGCCGTCCAGGGCCTGCGCACCACCGGCCGCTATCTGCCCGGTACGCAGGGCATGGCGATCGGCGGCGACTGGTACGACGTGATCACCACCGGGCGTGGCGTGGCCCTGGTCATCGGGGACGTCGAAGGCCACAGTGTCGGCGCCGCCGCGGTGATGGGGCAGCTGCGCAGCGCGGTGCACGCCTTCGCGGCGAGCGAGCGCCCGCCGCAGGAGGTCATCACCCACACCAACCGGCTGCTGAGCGAACTGGAGTCGGACGTCTTCGCCACCTGCTGTTACATCGAACTCGACCCGGCCACCGGACGGGCCCTGGCCGTGCGGGCCGGCCATCCCCCGCCGCTGCTGCGCCACCCCGACGGGCGGGCCGAGACACTGGATCTCGAGGGCGGCGTCATGCTGGGCGTGCAGCCCGACGCGGTGTACCCCGTCACCGCGCTCACCCTGGCCCCCGGCAGCGTGCTCGCCCTGTACACCGACGGGTTGGTCGAGCGGCCCGGCAGCGACATCGAGTCCGGCATCGACGCGGTCCGCCGCCGTCTGTCCGAGACCCCGGCGGACTCGGTGGAGCACCTCGCCGACCGGCTGGTGGGCACGGCCCGTCAGGCCCGGGAGCGGCCGGACGACGTGGCTCTGCTGCTCACGGCGTACCGGTGATCGCCGTGCTCACCCCGGGCAGGCCGCCGCCACGGCACCCGACCGAACGGGCGAACGGGCGAACGGGCGAACCGGCGTGCGAAGCGGCACGGAGTACGGTGGTCAGGACCGGTGAGCAGGGCGGTGGTTGCGGTGGAGTGGCAGCGGTACGCCGAGCAGATGGCCCGGCTCGCCCGGGACCTGGGCTCGCAGGATTCGGTCCAGGCGACGCTGGACGCCATCTCGTCGTCGGCGGTGAAGGTGATCGACGGCTGTGACGCCGCCGGCATCCTGGCGGTCTCGAAGGGCCGGGCCGTGACCCTTTCCGTGTGCGGGGACATGGTCGCGGAGTCGGACCGGTTGCAGGGCGAGTTCGGTGAGGGGCCGTGCTTCGACGCCGCACGCCGCGTGGACGGGGAGCGGCTGTTCCGGGTCGCCGACATGACCCGGCCGCAGCCGTCCTGGCCGCGGTACAGCCGGGCGGCCCGCGACCTCGGGATCGGCAGCATGACCGGTGTCCTGCTCTACACCCACGAGGAGGACTTCGGTGCGCTGAACCTCTACTCGCGCCGTCCCGGGGCCTTCGGCGAGGACATCGAGGCCGCGGGCTGGCTGCTCGCCTCCCATGCCGCGGTGGCGCTGGCGACGGCCCGTACCGTGGACCAGCTGGAGCACGCGCTGGAGACCCGGCACGCCATCGGTGAGGCCATGGGGATCCTGATGGAGCGCCATGAGCTGGGCGAGGACGAGGCTTTCGGTGTGCTGCGGCGCATCTCCCAGGACCACAATCTCAAGCTGCGCGACGTGGCCCGGCGGGTCACGTCCGGTTCCCCGGACCCGGATTGACGTCTCACGCCGTACCGTCGCCGAGCCGGGAGGCGCGCAGGAGCAGCACCGCTATGTCGTCCGCGTGCTGTCCGGTGGGGGTGGTGTGGCGGACGAGCCGGTCGATGAGCCGTTCCAGGTCGTGGCCGTCGGCGGTGTCCAGGTGGGCGGCGAGGTCGGTGGTGGTGCGGGTGGCGTCGGTGCCCGGGAGTTCGACCAGGCCGTCGGTGTACAGGGCGAGGGTGGTGCCCGGGAGCAGGGGCACGGTGGTGACCGGGTAGTCGGTGCCGGTGTCGATGCCCAGCAGCGGGCCGGGCTCGATGTCGAGGACGCCGGCGGGGTGCCGGGCCTGGCGCAGCAGGGGCGGCACGTGTCCCGCGCTGGCGAGGGACGCCCGGTGGCGGCCCAGGTCGAGGTGGACGAAGAGGCAGGAGACGAGCAGTTCGGAGTCGAGGTCGGCCAGGAGCCGGTTGGTGCGGGCGAGGACCTGGCCGGGTGCGGCGCCGGCGGTGGCGTGGGCGTGGATGGCGGTGCGGACCTGGCCCATGAGGGCGGCGGCGGCGACGCTGTGGCCTTCGACGTCGCCGATCACGGCGGCCGCGCTCGTGTCGTTCAGGCGCAGCACGTCGAAGAAGTCTCCGCCGACCTCGGTGCCGTGGCCGGCGGGCAGATAGCGGGCGGCGACGTCGAGGCCGGGCAGGCGCGGCAGGGCCCGGGGCAGCAGGGCGCGCTGCAGTTCGTGCACGAGCCGGTGTTTGGTGTCGTAGAGCCGGGCGCGGTCGAGGGCCTGGGCGATCAGGCCGGACAGCGAGGTGAGGACGGCGCGTTCGTCGGCGGTGAAGGTGTGCGGCCGGGTGTAGGACAGGATGCAGCAGCCGACCGGTCGGCCGGAGATGATCAGGGGGAGGAACGCCCAGGCCTGTTTGCCGCTGATCTGCGGTGCTCTGGGGTAGTTGGCGGCCAGCTCGCCGGGGTCGGCGAAGAAGGCGGGGGTGCCGCTGGCGAGGACCTGGCCGGCGGGGGTGAGGTCGGTGTCCAGGGAGAGGGCGTCGAGCCGCTCCACGGCGTCGGGCGGATAGCCGTGGTGGCCGATGATCTTCAGCCGGCCGGCGTCGACACTGGACAGCACCAGGCCCTGGGCGCCGAAGGCGGGCAGGATCTGGTGGGCGATCAGCGCGACGAGGTCGCGCACGGTCACCGACTCGGTGAGCGCGGCGGCCAGGTGCACGAGTTGGTAGAGGCGTCCCGTCGGGGCCGCGGCGGGTGGCCGCGCGCCGGTGGGCGGCGTCGCGTGCTCGGTCTGCTCCGCGCTCGGCAGGACGCGGACGCTGATGCCGCTGGCGTCGGGGTAGAGCTGGAAGGTCAGCGAGTGGTCCGGCGGGCGGAGCGCGGTGAAGGAGACCGGGGCACGGCTGACGATCGCCGTCCGGTAGTGGTCCTCGACGACCGGGTCGTCGAGCCAGGGCAGGGAGTGCCAGGGACGGGTGCCGAGGAGACGGTCTGCGCCGCGGCCGAGCAGACGTGCCGCGGCGGCGGTCGCGAAGGTGATGCGGCCCTCCAGATCGAGGGCCAGGGCCCCTTCGGGCAGGCGTTCGAGGTAGTCGGCCGCGGCCAGACCGGTCTGCGCGGGGTGACGGGTGGTCCCGACGGGAACGACGCGCGGCTGGTCGGGCAGGGACGGCGGCCGGGTGGCGTCGTCCAGGAGGCGGGCCATGCGGCGGGCGCTGGAGGTGATGTGACCGTGTTCGCGTGGTGTGACCCGGCGCGGCCGCCCGGCGGGCCACATCAGCACGAGACCGCCCCAGGAGCGTCGTACGCCGGTCAGCGGGGCGGCGACCAGGGCGAACGGATAGGGCAGGACGGCGGCGGCCCGGGGGTAGCGGCGGGCCATCTCGTCCTGGCCGGCGATGCTGACCAGGGCGTCGTCGTGGATCGCGTCGGTGACCGGGACCGGCGCGGTCAGGGGCAGCCGCTGCCAGGGGGCACTGAAGGCCATCGGAAGACCGCACAGGGCGACCAGCCGCAGCACCGGCTCCGCGTCCTCGATCAGATAGAGGCCGCCGATCGAGGCGCCGGTGCCGCGCACGGTGTCGGCCAGCACGATCCCCAGGGCATCGTCCGGCGATCCGGAGTCGCCGGGGTGCTCCTTGCTCCCGGGCATGGTGTCCTCCCGCTCCTACCCCGGACGCTACGCCTGGCCGAGCGTGCGGGCACCCCGTCCGGACGGGGTGCCCGGTTCGCGGGTGGATGTACAGGGCCGGGGCAGGGCCGTGGGGGGGTCGGCGACCGCACACCGGCGGTTTCTTCGCGCAGGCGGCCGTGCCGGCGGACGTCTGCCGGCAGAATCGGGATCCTGGACGGCATGGGGAGGCCGGCTTGCAGACGCTGACATCGCGGGACCCGCTGGCCGTCGCCGTCACGCAGGCGATCCGGGCCGGAGATCTGCCTGGCGACCGCGCAGTACCTGCACCAGCACGGCGCGGACCCGCACTGGTGCGGCTACGACGGCATGGCCCCGCTCGACATCGCCCGCGCCCAGGACGCCGACGACGTCGTGCGGTGGCTGTGCGACCCGGGCGCGAGGAGTGCCTCCTGGCGTCCCGCCGCGGCCCGACGCCTCACAGGCAGTAGCGCACGAGCCATTCATCCTGGTTGTACGCGGTGCGCGCCGGGTCGGGCACGCTGGCTGCCCGCTCCTCGACCATGTCCTCCACGCGCACCGGCTCCGGCAGTGCCCCGAAGCGTGCCCGGCGGGCGGCGCTCTCCGCCTCGCTCCCCTGCTGCGACGTCGCCTCGTCCACGGCGATTCCCCTCTCCGGCTGGTCGGTCCGACCGTTCGGCCCTAGGTGGGCAAAGGGTTGACGTGCGAGAGGGGTTCTTGGTTCCCGCGGCGTCGATCCGTACCGGAGGCGAACCGGCTTGTTCGACCCTACGAACCTGCAACCCGCCTGTTTCCCTTGCGGCCCCACAGTGATAGGAAACTTTCCTATCAGTTCAGCGCACCAGGCCCCCTTCGGTTCAGAGCACGGGCTCTTCCACCCCCTTCGGTTCAGCGCACTGGTTCTTCCACCCCCCTTCGGTTCAACGCGCCCGCTCCTCCACCCCTTTCAGTTCTGCACGGCCCGCTCTTCCAACCCCCCACTCCGTTTGGAGGCACCGTGAGACACCCCTTTGCCCCGGCCGGCCGCCGTACCGTCCTGGCGCTGTTCGGCGCGGCCCTCGCCGCCACTCCGTTCCTGAAGCCACCGCGCGCCACGGCCTCCGTGGCCGCGGTCGGACTCGACGACCCGGCTAAGAAGGAGATCGCCATGCAACTCGTGTCGAGCGCGGAGAACTCCTCGCTCGACTGGAAGGCGCAGTACCCGTACATCGAGGACATCGGCGACGGCCGCGGGTACACCGCCGGCATCATCGGGTTCTGCTCCGGCACCGGCGACATGCTGGGTCTCGTCGAGCTCTACACCGCCCGCAGGCCCGGCAACGCCCTCGCGAGGTACCTGCCCGCCCTGCGCGAGGTCGACGGCTCCGACTCGCACGACGGACTCGACCCCGGCTTCCCCGGTGACTGGCGCCGGGCGGCGCGGGACGCCGGGTTCCGGCGCGCCCAGGACGACGAGCGCGACCGGGTGTACTTCGATCCGGCGGTCGCGCAGGGGAAGGCCGACGGGCTGCGTGCGCTGGGCCAGTTCGCCTACTACGACGCCATCGTCATGCACGGCGACGGCGGCGACCCGACGAGTTTCCGCTCCATCCGCAGGCGGGCCCTGCGGACGGCGAAGCCGCCGGCGCAGGGAGGTGACGAGGTGACCTACCTCCACGCCTTCCTGGACGCACGAGTGTGGGCCATGAAGCAGGAGGAGGCACACAGCGACACGAGCCGGGTCGACACGGCCCAGCGCGTCTTCCTGAACCGGCGCAATCTCGATCTCACCCCGCCGCTGGACTGGAAGGTCTACGGCGACAGCTACCACATCGGCTGACGCAGCGGCCCGGGGAAGTGGTCCCTGAACCAGGCACGGAAGTGGACTGCTTCCCGGGCCGCCCGGCTGCCTAGCGTCACCCGCATGAACGCCACGACCACGCGCGGAGCCCTGCTCGCCGCGCTCGCCTGCGTCCTCGTCGGAGGGTCCTTCACGGCCAACAGCGTGCTGGGCGACTACCCGTACGCAGGCGGTCAGTTCCTGCGCTACGGGCTGGCCTGTCTGTTACTGCTCCCGGCGGCCGGGAGAGGTGCTGCCGACCGGCTGCGGGCCCTGACACCACGCCAGTGGGGGCGTCTCGCCCTGCTCGCGGCGGTCGGCATGGTCGGGTTCAACCTGGCCGTCATCGCCGCCGAGCGCACGGCCGAACCGGCGGTGCCCGGCGTGTTCGTGGGCTGCGCGCCGGTGGCCGTCGCCGTGATCGTGCCCCTGCTGGACCACCGCCGGCCGCAACGCACGGTGGTGTACGGGGCGTTGCTCGTGGCCGTCGGTGCCTTCACCGTCCAGGGCTGGGGGCGCACGGACGGCGTGGGCATCGCCTTCTCGGTGTGCGCCCTGGCCGGGGAGGCCGGGTTCGCCGTACTCGCGGTCCCCGTGCTGCGGCCGCTCGGGCCGCGGCTGCTGTCCGCCGTCGTGTGCGCCGTCGCCGCACTGGAGTCGGCGGCGATCGGGCTGATGGCCGACGGGGGCGGGTGGCTGCGGCGGCCCGACGGCGTCGAGACGGCCGCGCTGCTGTGGCAGGCGGTGGTGGTCACGGTGGTCGGCTTCGTGTGCTGGTACGTGGGCCTGCAACGGATCGGCGCGGAACGCGCCACCCTGTTCTCCGGCCTCATCCCGGTCGCGGCGGCCTGCACCGCACCGCTCGTGGGCACGGGCTCCTACGGGCTCCCCCAGGCGGCGGGGAGCGCGCTGGTGGGGCTCGCGGTGGCGCTCGGGTCGGGGGTGCTGGGGCGCGCGGGAGGCGAGCGCCTTGCCGGGGCGCGGGCCTTTCGGGGGAACAGGCGCCCGGAGTCCCGCGGTGTCTGCGTGCCTGAAACGCAGGAATGATCCCGCGTGCATCTAATGGACGGCATTGACCTCCCGGCCGACACAGGAGAAGACGTCCATGCCGCAGAGCCGCACCGGTGAAGGGGACCAGAAGGCCGCGCGCGGGGGTGTGCTGCGGCGGCTGGGCGAGTGGTGCGCACGCCACTTCGTCATCGTCATCATCGCCTGGCTGGTGGCACTGGTGGCGCTGCAGGTCGTCAGCCGTGAGTTCGGCGGCGAGTACTCCGACAACTTCAGCCTGCCCCAGGCGCAGGCCCAGAAGGGCCTGGACGTGCTGAAGGCGCACGATCCCCAGGCCGGCGGCTACAGCAGCCAGATCGTCATGCACGACGACCAGCAGCCCCTGACGGCGCTGAGCTCCCAGATGTCCACCACGGTCGCCGACCTGGAAAAGCTCCCGCACGTGCTGTCCGCCCAGAACCCGCTGTCCGCCCCGCCCACGCCGAGCGGTCAGAAGAACGTGGGGCCGTTGTCGGACGACAAGAAGACGGCCTACATCACCGTCCGCTTCAACGTGCAGCCCTCGACGCTCGGCGACGACTACCTCAACGGGGTCGACAGCGCCGTGCAGCCGTTGCGGTCGGCCGGGGCGGACGTCGAGTACGGCGGACCGCTCGGCGAGCTGGCCCGGCCGTCCGCCGACGACCGGGTGAGCGAGCTGATCGGTTTCGGCGTGGCGGTCGTCGTGCTGCTGGTCGGGTTCGGCAGCGTGATCGCCGCTGTCATCCCGCTGCTGAGTGCGCTGATCAGCGTCGTCGGTGGTCTCGCCATCCTCGGGCTGCTGGCGGCGGCCTTCACCTTCGCGACGGTCTCACCGACCCTGGCCACGATGATCGGCCTCGGTGTCGGCATCGACTACGCCCTGTTCATGCTCACCCGGCACCGGCAGAACCTCATCGACGGCATGGACCCGGTGCGGGCCGCGGGTCAGGCCGCGAGCACCAGCGGCCACGCCGTCCTCGTCTCGGGCTGCACGGTGATCATCGCGCTGGCCGGCCTGTCCGCGTCCGGGGTCTCCTTCATCTCCCTGCTCGGCCTGGCCGCCGCCGTCACCGTCGTCTCGGCCGTCGTCGGCGCGCTCACCCTGGTGCCGGCCCTGCTCGGCTTCGTCGGCCGCCACATCGACCGTTTCCACGTGCGCCGGCCCATCGCCGAGACCGAAGCCGGGGCGGGGGACACACCGCAGGGCACCTGGCACCGGTACGCGCAGCGGGTGGAGCGCAGACCGCTGTCGTTCCTGTCGGCGGGTGTCGCCGTGGTCGTGGTCCTCGCGATCCCGTTGTTCTCCATCCAGCTCGGGCACATCGGTGACGGTGCCGACCCGACGTCCTTCACCGACCGACGGGCGTTCGACCTGATGTCCGACGCCTTCGGGCCAGGCTCGAACGGCCCGCTCACGGTCGTCATCGACCAGACGAACGTGCCCCAGTCGCAGCGCTCCGACCTGGCCTCGAAGGCCCAGCAGTCGATCGACAAGGTCCAGGGCGCCGCCGTCGTCACTCCCTTGACGCCCACGCAGGACGGCGACATCCTGCTCGGCACGGTCTACTCGACCGTGTCCCCGCAGAACGCCACCACCACGGACCTGACCAACCGTCTCGTCGACGACACGCTGCCGGACGTCGTCCAGGGCACGGACGCGAAGGGATACGTCACCGGTACGACGGCCACCCAGGTCGACTTCCGTGACATCGTCGCCTCCCAGCTGCCCGTGATCATCGCCGTCGTGGTGGGTCTGGCGTTCCTGATCATCCTGGCCGTGTTCCGGGGGCTGCTCGTCGCCGTCAAGGCGGCCGTCCTGAACGTGCTGTCGATCGCCGCGTCGTACGGGGTGGTCGTCGCGGTCTTCCAGTGGGGCTGGGGCGGGCCCGCGCTCGGGGTGCACGGCAAGGTGCCCATCGAGAGCTACGTGCCGATGATGATGTTCGCCATCGTCTTCGGCCTCAGCATGGACTACGAGATCTTCCTGCTGTCCCGTGTCCACGAGGCCTGGCTCCGTACCGGGGACGCCAAGGGGTCGGTCGCACACGCCCTGGAGATCACGGCCCGGGTCATCACCTGCGCCGCGCTGATCATGGTGAGCGTGTTCGCGGCGTTCCTCCTCAGCGACAACATCGTGGTCAAGATGCTCGGGCTGGGGCTGGCCGTCAGCGTGCTCATCGACGCGACCGTGGTCCGGCTGCTCATGGTGCCCGCCGTCATGACGCTCCTCGGGCGGCACGCCTGGTGGATGCCACGGTGGCTGGACCGGGTGCTGCCGCACATCGACGCCGAGGGGTCGAAGACCGAGGCGCGTCCGGCTTCCTGACAGGGCCGGGGGTCAGTGGAGCACCAGGTGGACGAGGGCGACCGTGCCGACCGACACGATCAGCGTGCGCAGTACGGCGGGACTGAAGCGGCGTCCCGTTCTGGCACCGACGAGGCCGCCGAGCGCCGATCCGCCGGCGATGAGCAGGACGGCCGTCCAGTCGAAGTGGGCGAAGAACAGGAACAGCACGGCGGCGACGGTGTTGACGACGGCGGCCAGCACGTTCTTCACGGCGTTGAGCCGCTGGAGCGTCTCGTCGAGCAGCATGCCCATCAGGGAGACGTAGATGATGCCCTGCGCGGCGGAGAAGTAGCCGCCGTAGACGCTGGCCAGCGTCAGCCCGGCGAACAGCAGGGGTCCACCGTCGCGGCGCACGGGGCCGCTCCCGCTCTCGCGACGGTGGCGCACCCTCTTCGCGATCCAGGGCTGGCACGCGACCAGGACGAGGGCGAGGCCCACCAGGACCGGCACGATCCGTTCGAACGCCGACGCGGGAAGGGTCAACAGCGCTACGGCGCCCGTGAGGCCGCCCAGCACGGCACCGATGCCGAGCAGCAGGACGCGCCTGCCCTGGCCGCGCAGTTCCTCGCGGTAGCCGAGGGCCGCGGTGACGGAACCGGGGACCAGGCCCAGCCCGTTGGACACCGTGGCGGTGACCGGGGGCAGTCCGGCGGCCAGCAGAACCGGGAAGGTGATCAGCGTTCCTGAGCCGACGACGGCGTTGACGGCTCCGGCACCCGTGCCGGCGGCGAGCACGGCGGCCATCTCCCACGGCGTCACGCCGCCGCTCCGCCACTCGTGCCGTTCCCGGTGAGGTTCATGGGATCACGCTAGAGGGTGGATCCTTCGGCGTTGGTCGAAGGGTGCCGGTGTGCGGCCCCGGCCGGACACGCGGAACGGCGCCGGGATCCGGTGGGATCCCGCCGCCGTCACCGCTTCACGCCGGGACGTGATGTCGAGCCGCCTCACATGTGGCTGCGCCTCACCCGGCGGAGGACGACGAAGCCCGCGATGACCAGAACGGCACCCGCCGCGGCCGGCCAGAGCTGCGCTCCGGTGTCGGCCAGGCCGCCCTCGCCGACCGCCTGGGGCTCGGTACGGGACGGGGCCGACGGGGTCGGGGCGGCACTGGTCGCCGTGCCGACGGCCTGGGAGTCGCCGAGGCCGTCCTCGGCGTCGCCGTTCTCGGAACCGCCACCCTGCTCGGCGGCGTTGCCGGTGCCGGCGGAGGCCGTCGCCTTCACCTCCGGCCGGGCACCACCGGGAGCGGTGGACGCGTCGCCGGGCTCCGGCTCGGCGTCCGGCTTGTCCGCCGGGGGCTTCGCGGCCCCGCCCTTGCCGTCGTCGCCCTGGCCGGCAGGCTTGCCGCCGCCGTTGCCGTTCTGCGGGGCGTCGGGTGTCTTGGTCGGCTGCTCCTGCGGGGCCTCCGTCTTCGTCGGCTCCTCCTGAGGCTCCTCGGGGGTCTTTGTCGGCTCCTCCTGCGGGGCCTCCGTCTTTGTCGGCTCCTCCTGCGGGGCCTCCGTCTTCGTCGGCTCCTCCTGAGGCTCCTCGCTCGGTGCCGGCTTCTGCCCACCGTCCGCTCCGGCTCCGCACTCACGGCCGTCGTTGATGCAGTCGACCATCTCCCCCATCAGATCCTCGTCGAAGATGTTGATGAAGTCGCCGTGGTCCGTGACCGGCTTGTGCAGCTGCTCCGGGAAGGAGTCGACCGCGAACAGCGGTGTCGTGCGGCCGCCGTCCTGCAGACTCGGCGCGTCGACGTCGTAGACGATGCGCTGGACGAGCTGCGGGATGGGGCGGAAGCCGGACGGGCAGTTCCCGTCGGCGTCCGCGAACGCCACGTGCGTACGGTGGTTGGCGCTGTCGATGTTGCGACCGTCCCAGCAGCTCTGGAACTTGAAGGTCCGTACGACGTCGCTGCCCTGCGGGCACAGCGGGTACTTGTCCTTCAGCTGCCGGTCCTCGAAGCCGGTGCAGCTCCAGGAGGCGTTGGCGTTGGCGGGGCCGTTGACGAACGACTTGGCGTCGCCGGTGATGATGCGCAGCAGCCGCGGCATGGCCGTGACCTTCTCGCGCGGGTTGCCGACGAACGTCAGCGTGACCTGCTTCGGCGTCACGATCTCGCCGGCGTTGCCCTCGATGCCGCCGCCGGGCTTCTGCGCGTCCTGCTCCTGCGCGCCGTTCTGCAGACGCACGACGGGCCAGTAGTAGGAGGACTTGTCGCCCTGGTCGTCGCAGCTGGTCTCGGCCTTCGCCAGGTCCTGGTCGCTGGCGAAGGCGTTGTTGGACTGGTTGCCGACGTAGTCGTGGAAGTGGTGGGCGCCGTTGGTGACACCCGGCGCGGCGATGATGTTGTCCGAGTTGAACAGCCCGTTCTCGTTCACGCCGCAGCTGGTGGCGAAGGAGCCGCGGGACGCGCCGCCCTCCTGGCGCGGGTTGTTCACGTTGGGCTGGACGCTCTTGATGTCGGCGAAGTCGGCGGCGACGGGGCCGTTGCCCGCCTGTCCGCCGTTGGCGCCCTGGCCGTTCTGCTGCCCCTGGCCTGCCTGGCCCTGCTCCTGGCCGGGCTGCTCGGTCGCGCCGGCGTCCTTGCCCTCGCCCTGCGCGGGGGCCTGGTTGCCGTCCTGGAGGGTGCAGGCGGCGAGCGCGTCGAGCCCCTCGGGGCGGTCTCCCACGCGGTCGATGGCGATGGCGATGCGCTCGAGGGTCGCGGCCCGCTTCTCCTTCAGCGGGTTCACGACCGCACTGTCGGCGAAGCCGGGGTCCTGCTGCACCTGCTGGGCCGATTCGCTCAGCCGCTGGTAGGCCTTGGCGATCTGCTCGTCCAGCAGGGCGAGTTCCTTGTCGACCTCCCCCCGTGCCTGCTCGGGGACCGAGGTCAGCTTGCTGCCGACGTCCGGGCAGTCGATCGTGGCGCCCGCGGTACGGACCCCCGTGCCTGACCGCGTCCGGGCGGAGTCACCGTCCGAACCACCGTCCGTGGCCGAGGCGTAGACGTTCGCGGCCATCAGGCCGCCTCCGCCCAGGATCAGTGCGAATGCGGCGAAGGTCGCGCGTCGTGGGCCGGTAGGGCGTCTTCGCGTGTTGCGTCCCAAGGGTGCTCTCCTGCGCTTGTGGCGTGCCGGGCATGAAAATCCCCTCGTCCCGTACGTGCGGGAGCGCCGCTGTGTTCACCCGCCTCGAAAACTTTCGGAGAATTCTCATGAAGCCCGGACCCGCCAGGGCCCCGCCGGGCACGCCGTCCGGCGGGGCGGCGCAGGTCAGCGGAAGTTCACGTCACTGCACAGGAAGTAGGTCTGGTCCATGTGCGAGGCCTGCCAGATCGTGTACACGATGTGGCGGCCGCTGAGTCCCGAAGTGCTCACGGGGATCTCGTAGTTCTGGCTGGGCGCGTACCTGGCGGTGCGCTTGACGAGCTGGAGGTCGTTCCAGGTCAGCGGCTGGGTAGCGGGGTCGAATCCCTGCCGCGTGACGTACACCAGGAAGTAGTCGGCGCCGTGACTGGCCTGGTCGTACAGCTTCACCGTGAAGTTGCCGGTGATGTCCGTCGCCTTCCAGGCGCCGACCGCGTCGAGGGAGTTGTACCGGCCACCCTCGGTCCGGCCACCGCTGCACAGCTGGCCGTTGGGGACGACGGCCTGGAAGTTCCCGCCGGAGCCGTTGCGGTACAGGCCGTTCCAGTTCCACATGGCGTTGGCGTCGGCCCGCCACGCCTGCCAGCACATGGGGTCCTGCTGGGCCATCGCGGGGTTCAGGTGGTCGTTGCCCCAGCGCTGCCAGCAGCCGTAGTTGCGGGAGGCCGGGTCGACGACCGAGCCGTGGGCGACGGCGGTACCGCTCCACGGGATGAGGCTGAGCAGCGCGGCGACCAGCACGCCCAGGGCGAGCGTCAGGCGGGACCTGAACCGAGCCGTCCGTAAGTCATGACCATGACAATTCATGATCTCCTCTTTCGGGTGTGGGGGTGTCGTGCGTTTCCGTCTCACTTTCGATCATGTTTCGAAATGGGAGCGCTCCCACTCGCACAGAGTGCGCCTGGTGGTCACGGATCGGCAATGCGGGTTTGCGCCACTTCCGTATCGGTCAGAGCCGGTCGAGCGCCTGGGTGGTGCGCCCGAGGAAGACGGCCTCACCGGGCTCGGGGACATCGATCACCTCGAAGCCCATGCGGTCGTAGAAGGCACCGGCCCGGGTGTTGGCCTTCGACATCGCCAGGTGGACGGCCGGGACCCCCTTGTCCTGCAGCGCGTGCAGGAAGGTCCGCATCAGGCGGCGCCCGTGACCGCGCCCCTGCCAGGCGGGCAACAGGTCGATGTGCAGATGGGCGGGGTGGCCGGCCAGCTCGGGCAGCACCATCCGTTCGGGGTGGTGCAGCATGCCCGCCATCGCCTCGTCCGGTGTGCGCGGCGGGCCGGGCGGTGCCGGGTACCGGTCGGCCACCAGGGGCAGCCACCTGGTCCGGAAAGCGGCGGCGAAGCGAGGGGTGTCGGCCGCACCGAGGATGTAGCCGACCGCCCCTCCCCGCCCGTCGTCCAGCACGAAGGCCAGATCCGGCTCCAGACGGACGTAGGGAGTCGCGAAGGTCGCCGGGAAGATGCCCGGATCCGCGTAGTGGGGGCGGCTGTCCTCGCCGTGGTGGGCGGTGCGGACGCAGATGTCCTCCAGGGCCGGACGATCCCCGGGGCGGTAGGGGCGGATGGCGGGTGAGGCGGTCATGTCGGCATCGTGCCCGCATGGGGAGCGCTCCCTCAAGTGGGCGCGGACCGGTTTGCCGTGCGCGGCTTAAGGGTCCGGCCCGGGGTTACCCGTCTCACATGGTGAAGCTGCATATTCCGGGACGAAAAGAACACTCCGAGTCCGAGGCCCCGCCCCCGGAGAGCCCGCCCGGGGGATCCGAGGCGGATCGCCGGGAGACGTTCGGGGCGGGCCGTGGTGAGGCTGTCGAGGCGGGCCGTGGGGAGTCTTCCGAGGCGGACCGCCGGGAAACCATCGAGTCCGGCCGCAGGGAGGAGACCGCCCGAGCGGACCACGGGGAGGCTGCGCAAGCGGACCGGGACGGTTCCGGCCGGGAGCGCCGGGAAACCGCCGCCGCCGCTTTCGACGAACCGGGGCCGGATCCCTCGGTGGAGCGCGCCGCGCCGGACTCGCCGACCGAGTTGCCCCGGAAGTCGTGGGTCGCGGTGCTCAAGGGCAGTGTGCGGGAGTTCAAGGACGACGAGCTCACCGACCGCGCCGCCGCGCTGACCTACTACGGTGTGCTGGCCCTGTTCCCCGCCCTGCTGGTGCTGGTGTCGATGCTGGGCCTCACCGGCCGCTCGACCACCGACAAGGTGACCGAGAACGTCCGCGAGCTCGTCCCCGGCTCCGCGGGCGACATCATCACCAGGGCCGTCGACCAGTTGCAGGGCAACGCCGGCATCGGCTCTCTGATGGCGATCGTCGGTCTGGTGCTGGCCGTGTGGTCGGCGTCCGGCTATGTCGGGGCGTTCATCCGCTCCGCCAACGCCGTGTACGACATGCCCGAGGGCCGGCCCGTGTGGAAGCTGCTGCCGATGAGGGTGGGCGTGACGGTCGTGCTGCTGATCATGGCCGTCATCAGCGCGCTGATCGTGGTGTTCTCGGGCGGGGTGGCCCAGCAGGCAGGAGACCTGCTGGGCGTCGGCGACACCGCACTGACGGTGTGGTCGATCGCCAAGTGGCCGGTCCTGGTCCTGTTGGTCGTGAGCATGATCGCGATCCTGTACTGGGCGGCCCCGAACGCCAAGGTGAAGGGGTTCCGCTGGATCACGCCCGGCAGTCTGCTGGCCCTGCTGATCTGGATGGTCGCCTCCGCCGGCTTCGCCGTCTACGTGGCCAACTTCGCCTCCTACAACAAGACCTACGGCACGATGGCCGGTGTCATCGTCTTCCTCGTCTGGCTGTGGATCACCAACCTGGCGATCCTGCTGGGTCTGGAGTTCGACGCGGAGACGGTGCGCCAGCGGGCCATCGCCGGCGGGCATCCGCCCGAGGCCGAGCCGTACACCCAGCCGCGGGACACCCGGGCGTGGGACGAGCAGGACCGGCGCCGGATGGAGGAGGCCTGACGGCGCGAGAGGCCTGACGGTGCGAGAGGCTCAGCCCATGAGACCGGCGGCCACCGTCGCGCCCAGCTCCCAGCACCGCTCGAGGTCGCCCTTGTCCGGCTCGCCGGTCACGGTCACGGCCTCGGCGGTGCGGCGCCAGCCGAGACCCGTCGTGACCGACTCGATGCCGCGTACCGCTCCGGTGACGTCGTTGCCGCCGTGCACCCAGTAGCCGAAGGGACGGCCGCGGGTGGCGTCCAGGCACGGGTAGTAGACCTGGTCGAAGAAGTGCTTGAGCGCTCCGGACATGTAGCCGAGGTTCGCGGGAGTGCCGAGGAGGAAGCCGTCGGCGGCGAGGACGTCGGAGGCGGTGGCGGCCAGCGCGGGCACGCGGACGACGCGGACGTTCTGGATCTCGGGATCCGTCGCCCCGGAGACGACGGCCTCGAACATCGCCTGGCAGTTCGGCGAGGGCGTGTGATGGACGATCAGCAAGGTGGCCACGGCACCTGACCTTGCCGTCCGGGCACCTGTCACGCAAGCCCGGGCCCGTCACCTCTCGCGGTGACGTCGCGCTAGCCCGGGCCCGTCACCTCTCGCGGTGACGTCGCGCAAGCACCGCGCAAGCCAGGGCCCCGTCACCTCGCGCGGTGACGGGGCCCGGGTGTCGCTGTCACTCAGCAGTTGCCGCGACGGTGCGTCCGCAGGCAGACCGATTCAGCGGTTTCCGCGGCGGCGGATCAGCAGGCAGGCCACCACGACGGCACCCGCGCCCGCGAGCAGGGCGGCCCGGTGGTCGCGCACCGACTGCGGGGCCTTGTCCTGCCAGACCTGCTCGGCCTGTGCGGCTTTCTCCTTGGCGCCCTCAGCGGCGGCGGCGCCCTTCTCCTTGACCGGCTCGGGCAGCTTCTCCTCCACGGTGTGGAAGACGTGCGCGGCCTTGGCCCTGGCCTGCCCGCTCCACTCCTGGGCCTTCGCCCCGGCCTGTTCCCTGACCGCGACGGCCTTCTCGCGGGCGCGTGTCCTGACGTCGGCCCGGTCCGCCAGGGCCTGGACGGTGCCGCCCAGTTCGTGGCGGGTGTGCTCGACCTGCTCGCGCAGCTCCTGCCGGCTGCGGGCGGTCGGCTCGTCGTGCGGGGGCTGGGTCATCGCTGTGCACTCTCCTTGATCTCGGCCACGTCGGCCTTCACGCTGTCGATGGTCTGCTGCGGGGCGGGCGGGGCGGCGCTGCGCACCTGTTTGCGGCCGGCCAGCGCGGTCAGGCCCGTGGCGACCGCCAGGACGCCCGTGACGATCAGCGCCGCCGCCCACACCGGCAGCGGGACGGCCAGGGCGGCGATCGCCGTGGCGGCCAAGGCCTGGAGGGTGACGAAGCCGAGTACGCCGGCTCCGCCGAACAGGCCTCCGCCCTTGCCGAAGCGTTTGCCCTTCTCGGTCATCTCCGCCCGGGCGAGGCGCATTTCGCCGCGCACCAGGTCGGTCAGCTGCTCTGTGGCCCGTTCCACCAGCTCGCCCACCGGCTCCTGCCCGGCTTCCGGCACGCTCCCCGTGCGGGGAGCGGCGGGGGCCGTGCGGTGCGTGTCCGCCATGACGATCACCTCCCGTTCCGCAGTTCCTGGCCGGGTACCAGCCAGGACGGAAAGAACACCTGGTCGGACAACTTGTGATGACGAGGAGTGAGCGGCGCGAGATCTGGTACCCGTCCGTCGCTCACACACGAGAGAGGGAGGTTTCGCCTTGTCGCAGGTAGAGGAATCCATCGAGGTCCGCGTGCCGGTGCACACCGCGTACAACCAGTGGACGCAGTTCGAGTCCTTCCCTGAGTTCATGGACGGCGTCGAGCGCATCGAGCAGCGCACCGACACCCTCACGCACTGGGTGACGAAGGTCGGCGGACAGGCGCGGGAGTTCGACGCGGAGATCACCGAGCAGGTCCCGGACGAGCGGGTCGCCTGGACCACCGTGGGCGGCGAGGCGCGGCAGGCCGGTGTGGTGACGTTCCACCGCATCCAGGACGACACGACCAAGGTCATGCTGCAGATGGACTTCGACCCCAGTGGCGTGGCCGAGAACGTCGGCGACAAGCTGGGCTTCGTGAAGCGGCAGGTCTCCGGTGATCTGAAGCGGTTCAAGCAGTTCATGGAGGCTCGGGGCGCGGAGACCGGCGCCTGGCGCGGCGAGGTCTGACCGCATGTGAGGAGGCCGCCACCACAGCTCGTGGTGGCGGCCTCTTTCGTGTTCTGCGCTACGACGCCACCGGGGCGGCGATCCCGCTCTGGAAGAGCTGCCGGGCCTGGCGGCTCAGGTCGTTGAGACGCAGGGCGAGGTGCGCCGCGGCGTCGTAGAGGGTGTGGACGGCCCCAAGCCGTTCGAGACGGGGGGCCAGGGCCGACAGGGCGATGGCCAGGGCGACTCCGGTCCAGGCCACGGGCCCGAGTGGGGTGCAGCCGAAGAAGTGGCTGACCCCGGGGGTCTGGACGAGGGCGGCGAGGACGGCTGCGGAGCCGAGGGCCGTGACCCACACCAGCGTGCTGTGGCGGCGTCCGGAGAGGGTCTGCACGAGCTGGGCACCGACCACACCGCACAGGGCCATGGTGGTGGACCGGCGTTCGGTGCCGGGGGTGAGGCGGCCGATGAGGTACGCCGCGACCGCGCCGAAGCAGGTGGTGATGCCGCGGCGGCGGATGGAGCGCAGCAGGGGCGCGCCGAGGACGTCGAGGCCCATCGGGCCGGTCGCGGCGTGCTCCGCGGTCGAGGGGTCACTGCTCGGCGTAACGGCCACGGCCATGGCCGGGAACATGTCGGTGAGCAGGTTGACCAGCAGCAGCTGACGGGTCGACAGGGGTGAGGCGCCGGCGAGCAGGGTGCCCAGGACGCTGAAGCCGACCTCGCCGGCGTTGCCGCCGATGAGGATGCTCACCGCGTCGGCGACGCTGCGCCACAGGGCGCGGCCCTCGGTGACCGCGTCCACGAGAACGGACAGGTCGCCGGTGGTGAGCACGAGGTCGGCGGCGTTGCGGGCGGCCGCCGAGCCGCGCGACTCGACGCCGACGCCGACGTCGGCCGCGCGGATGGCGGCGGCGTCGTTGGCGCCGTCACCGGCCATCGCCACGACCCGCCCGGCCTGTTGCAGGGCCTCCACGACGTGCAGCTTCTGCTCGGGTGCGACCCGGGCGATGACGCCGGCGCCCCGCAGGACCCGGACGCGTTCGCGGCGTTGCATGGCGACGAGTTCGTCCCCGGTCACCGCCTCCGTCTCCTCCGGCCAGCCCAGTTGCAGCGCGATGGCGCGGGCGGTCTCCGGGTGGTCGCCGGTGAGCATGACGGGCAGGATGCCGGAGCGGCGCAGTTCCGCGAGCAGGGCGTGCGAGGTGTCGCGCGGGACGTCGGCGAGGGCGACGAAACCGCTGAACTCCAGGTCCCCGAGCGGCGCGTCGAGTTCGGCCTCGGCGTCGTCGGCCCGGCAGGCTCGGCGGGCGACGGCGAGGACGCGCAGTCCCTGCCCGGCGAGCTCGTGGGCGGTGTCCGAGGCGTGGCCGGGCAGGTCCCGGCAGGCGGGCAGGATCGTCTCGGGGGCGCCCTTGACGACGAGGAGTTCGCCCATGTCGGGGTCGCCGTCGCGACCGACGGCGGCGGCGTAGCCCCGGCGGGTCTCGAAGGGCAGCTCGCCGGTGGGGGCCCAGCCCTGGTCGGGCGGGGCCACGTCGAGGACGGCCTCGTCGGTGGCGTGTGCGACGCGGCGGCCCTGCCCCGTCTCCTCCTGCGGGCAGGCGCGCGCGGCCAGCCGCACGATCGGATCGGCCTGCTCCTCGTCCGTGGCGAGGACGGTGCCGTCGGCGGTGGCGACACGGACCAGGCGCAGCTTGTTCTCGGTGAGGGTGCCGGTTTTGTCGAAGCAGACGGTGTCGACCCGGCCGAGCGCCTCCAGGGTGCGCGGGGTGCGGACCAGAACGCCGCGGCGGGAGAGCCGGCGGGCCGCCGCCATCTGCGCGACGGTGGCGACGAGCGGCAGGCCTTCGGGGACGGCTGCCACGGCGACCGCGACGCCGCCGCTGACGGCGCGCCGGACGGGGCTGCCGCGCAGCAGGGACAGGCCGGTCACGGCGGCGCCGCCGGTGAAGGTCACGGGCAGGGCCTTGCGGGTGAGTTCCTGGAGCCGGGCCTGGACGCCGGCGGGGGGCGGAGTACGGGCGGCGAGGGTGACGGCCCGGCCGGCCTCCGTCTGCTCGCCGGTGTCGACGACGAGGGCGGTGGCCCGCCCGGCCACCACCGTGGTGCCCTCGAAGACCATGCAGGTGCGCTGGGCCACGGGGAGCCCGGGCGTGGCCTCGACCGCCTTGCTCACGGGCAGGGACTCGCCGGTGAGCGCCGACTCGTCGACCTCCAGGCCGTCGACGTCCAGCAGCCGGGCGTCGGCGGGTACGACGTCGCCGGCGTCGAGGCTGATCTCGTCGCCGGGCCGCAGCCGGGCGGCGTCGACGGTGACCGTGCGGTGGCGGCTGTCCTGCTTGCGGGCCTTGGGCTGCTGCCGGGCGGCGAGCCGGGCCAGGGCCTGTTCGGCGCGCAGCCGCTGGAGCCCGCCGGTCACGGCGTTGAGGTCCATGGCGCCGACGACGAGCAGCGCGTCGACGACCGAGCCGAGCAGCGCCGAGGCGACGGCGCCCGTGGCGAGGACGGGGGTCAGCGGGTCGTCGAGTTCGCGGCGTACGGCACCGGCCGCCTGCCACGTCCAGCGGGCGGGGGTGAGGGCCGGGTGCCGGGTCATGCGGGCGGCCTGCTGCTTCGAGCGGTCGGCGAGCAGGGCCAGTCCGCGGGGCTCACCGTCGCGGTCGGTGCGCCCCAGCCGGTCCCGGGCCTCGTGAGGTTCCAGGGCGTGCCAGGGGATGTGCAGCCGGGGCGGGGGCGGAGTGGCCCGGGCGACGCGGACGGCTTCGAACCAGCCGGTGCTCAGGGCGCCCGCGGCGGCGATGTTGACGGGGGCGTGCCGGGTGAGGGGCCACAGGAGGCGGCGGCCCGGGGGCCGGCCGCCGCGCGCGACCAGGAGCCCGGACAGGGCCGCGCCGGCGCGGGCCAGGGTCTGCGACCGGCGCCCGACGCGCCGGGCCGCGGGAATCGCCGTGAGCAGCCGCCAGACATCGGCGAGGCCTCTGGGGGCCAGCACGTCGACGCCCCAGGAGACGGCTGACCGTCCGTCGGTGAGGGCGATGGCCACGTCACCGGCGGGAAGGCCGGCCGCGAGGTGCCCCTGGCCGGACTCGTGGAGGCGGGCGACGGTCACGACCACGCGCCCCTCGGCCTGCAGGGCCCGTACGACGTCCCCGAACGGCTTGGCGCTCGGGGCGACCTCGTCGGCGAGCCGGGTGATGTCCTTCAGGTCCGAGCCGCCCGCGATCACGACGTGCAGTCCGGCCCGGCGGGCGGCGTCCAGGACGGCCTCGGCGAAGGGGTGGACCGGGTCGTCGGGCAGGCCGTCGTCGGTGCTGTCCTGGGGCAGGCTGCGCAGGGCGTCGGCGTGCAGGACGAGGGCGTCGGCGATCTCCAGCTGCCGCAGGCGCTCTCCGTTGCGCAGCAGGATCCCGGCGTGCGCGAGGAAGGTGCCGAGGGTCGCGCCGAAGGCGGCGGGTCCGTAGCGGGCCGCCTTGGGGGACCCGGCGAGGACGGCTTCGGCGGCGTCCCTGGCGCTGTGCGTGACGAGGAGGGTGGCGGCGGCGCCGGCGATGCTGCCCGTGCTGGCGTGGGAGGCGTACGCGGCGGCGGGGGTGACCTTGAGCGGCGGCCGGGCGTCCGCGGGGCAGGACACGCTGGTGCGCCGGTGGTGGCAGACGTCGTCGTGCAGTGTCTCGAAGGCGGCGGCCCTGGCCACGGACTCCGTGAGCTGATTGCCGCGCAGGATGCCGTCGAGAACGAGGGCCAGCGGGGTCTGGCCGATGCCGTGGGCGGCGGCGTTGGCGGCGGCGAGGACGAGTTCCATGCCGGATGTGCCGAACCGCTGCCGGAGCAGGGCCCGGAAGCGGGGGTTCTCGCGCAGCAGCGTGACGGTGGCGGTGACGACGCGCGAGGTGGGCGGCAGCCGCAGGGACCGGCCGGCCAGGGCACCGGCCGCGCCGGCGGCGTCCAGCAGGATCGCGGCTGCGGTGACGCGTACCTCGGCGGGGTCGCCGGGGTGGCTGGTGTCCCGGATGTTCGGGTCGACGCCCTCGGCGAGGCCCATGCGGGTGGCGAGGGCGGTGGCCCGTTCGGTGACGCGGTCGGTTGCGGCGTCCTCGGCGACGGTGACCACCAGGCGGCCCAGTCCCCCGTCCCAGTACGCCGACAGGACGTCCGGGTGCTCGACGAGTTCCCGGGCGACTTTGCGGGCGAGCGCTCCGGGATCGCCGTCGGAGTGCCGCAGCGCGAGGTGGAGGCGCTGCCCGGCCTTCCAGTGCTGTCCGCCGGTCAGGGCGTTGCGCGCGACGTTGCGGACGCGGCGGGTGGTGTCGTAGACGGACGTCACCGACTGGGCGGTGCTGCGGGCGGCGCCTGCGGCCGCGCCGGCCACGGCCCCGACGAGCGGGGTGACGTCGAAGCGTGTGAGCATCTGCTGCTGTCCCGACTCAGGGGCGGCTGTGGTGTGCGTGCCCGTGCGACTGCTCGTCGTCGTGGTGCGCGGTGGCCTCGGCGACCTGCTTCAGCGCGGAGGCGGTGGCGGTGTCGCCGACCTTGGCGGGCTGTTCGTGGACGTGCTGTTCCGGCCGGTCGTACCGGTAGTGGGAGGCGGCGAGCCGGCCGCCGGGGCCGTACGCGGAGGTGTCCTCGTCGTCCCCGCCGGCCCGGGCGGAGCGGTGGTCGCCGCTGCTGCCGGTCTGCGTACCGGCGTTCGGTGACGCGCCGTCGGGCCGGTGCTCGGGCCGCGGGCGGGTCAGCCAGGCGACGGCTGCTCCGGTCACCGCCACCGGCCACTCCACGAGTCCGGTCACGCCGAGCACCCCGGCGCCGGCGTAGACGGCCATCCGGCGGCCGCGCGGCGAGACGGCGCCGATCCTGTCCAGCGCGCCCGTGGTCGCCCTGCCCACCTGCTCGGCGCCCGGGAGGTGCCGGAGGCCCGAGGCCACGACCCGCAACGGCTGCGGAAGATCCGACGAACGTGACGTCTCCTGGTTCATGTCGACCTCCACAAGCGCGTTGTTCGGCGGCGTGATCCGGTTTCCCAGCCTTTTGCCCCATATTCCGCCTTTAGCGGTTTATGCGCTTGTCTTGTTCGGCCGGGGTGTCCGGATCCTGCGCGGCGGCGGGCCGGGGGAAGGCGCGTGGAAGCCGTCCGTGTCGGGCCGGGAGCGCCGGGTACTCAATGCAGGCACGCAGGCCGTCTCGGGTCCGGACACCGCACGGGAGCGGAGTGTCCGGTTCGGCGAAGGAGTGGTCATGACGCAGAACGGTGATGACGCGACGCTCGTCCGGCGACCGGGGATCCCCGACCTCCGGACGGCACCGAACGGTGCCGAGCCCGCGCCACCACAGGATCCGCAGGCGGACCAGCCGCTGCAGGAACTGCCCCAGGACCGCAACCAGGCCCTCCTGGAGGCGGCCAAACAGGTCGGCGCGCTGCTGAAACGCGAGGGGCATCTGTTCGCGCTGGCCGGGAGTGTGGCCGCGTACGCCCACGGCGGCGAGAAGAACCTGCAGCACGACGTCGACTTCGCGATCCGCCCCGAGGACGCGGAAGCGGTGGCGGCCACGCTTCACGAGGCGGGGCTGACAGTGTACACCCCGCCGGAGGACTGGCTGATCAAGGCCACGTGCTTCGGCCAGCCGGTCGACATCATCTTCGAGCTGGCACACCGGCCGGTCGGCGCCGACATGCTGGAGCGGGCGCAGGAGCTGTCGGTCGACTCGGTGCGCATGCCCGTGCTGGCCCCGACCGATCTGCTGTGGAGTCTGACCGCCGCGTTCTCGGAGCACCACTGCGACTTCGGGGCGGCCCTGCCCATCGCTCGCGCCCTGCGGGAGAAGGTCGACTGGGAGAAGGTCCGGCGCGAGTGCGGGGACGAACCCATGCCCGCGGCCTTCTTCTTCCTCCTGGAGCGCCTGAACGTCATCTGAAGGAGCACCCATGAGCACCCACGGTTCCCAGGACGCGGGCGGCGGGCCGCCCGCCGAGAACCTGGACTACCGCATCGCCCACCTCCAGGACCGCCTCGCCTCCGGCGATCTCGGTGAACTGGGCGTACGGGTCGAGGCCCGCGGCCGGACGGTGCTGCTCACCGGCACCGTGCCCTCCGCGCCCTGCCGCGACGAGATCGTGCGCACCGTCCACGAGGAGCTCGCCGGATTCCCCGTGCACAGCGACCTCGTGGTCACCGAGGCGTCCTCCCCCGACCACGCGGAGGAGCTCTCATGATCCGCGTCGCAGCCGTCGGAGACATCCACATGGGGCCTGACAGCCAGGGCGTGCTCCGCCCCGCCTTCGAGACCCTGCCCGAGTGCGCCGACCTCCTGCTGCTGGCCGGGGACCTGACCCGGCACGGCACGCCCGAGGAGATGCGGGTGGTCGCCCGGGAGGTCCAGGACCTGGCCGTTCCGGTCGTCGCGGTCCTCGGCAACCACGACCACCACGACGATCGTCCGGACGAGGTCACGGCCATCCTCCAGGACGCCGGGGTCCATGTCCTGGAGGGACGGGCGACGGTCGTGGAGAGCGGCGGGGCGCGGATCGGCGTCGCCGGGACCAAGGGGTTCGGGGGCGGTTTCGTCGGCCGCTGCGCCGGGGAGTTCGGCGAGCCGGTCATGAAGGAGTTCGTCCGGTACTCCCGGCGGAGCGCCGACGGGCTGCGGAGCGCGCTGGAGCAACTGGCCGAGGACGGCTGTGACGCGCGGATCGCCCTGACCCACTACTCCCCCGTGGCGGACACCCTCGCGGGCGAGCCGCTGGAGATCTACCCGTTCCTGGGGAGTTACCTGCTGGCCGAGGCGATCGACACCGCCGGCGCCGACCTCGCGGTGCACGGGCACGCCCACGCAGGTACGGAACACGGCATGACGAGCGGCGGAGTGCGGGTGCGCAACGTCGCCCAGCCGGTCATCGGACGGGCCTTCCACGTCTACCACCTGCCGACGCGCGAGCCCGCCGCGACCGGCGCCGCCGCCCGGCAGGCCGGCTGAGCACCTGGCCGGTGAGGGGCCGGTGCAGCAGCTGGTTCGGGCCGGGAGCGGCTCAACGGTCGCTCCCGGCCCGTAGGCGGAGGTGATCCGCGACCGCAGCAAACGCCTTCGCTTGATCCCTCCGTGCGCCCCGGGCCGATCGCCCCGCTTGCCGCTCTCGTGCCGCCCGCGTATCGCCGGGCGGCACTTTTGTCGCCCACCGCCCTCGTGCACCGCCCCGGCCGGTGTACCGCCTGTGGTGTGAACCCCCCGCACGTCGTGCCCGTTCAAGGCATTTTGTCTGCTTAGCATGCGAGCTCCGCGCTCCGCACGCCGACGATGTCCCCCTGCATCCGCACGGGAGCGCGACCGCCCCGTACGAGAGGACACCAGATGGCGCTGACGGGCCGTCGAAGAGCACCGTCCGAGCATGCTTTCTCCCCGCACGACGACGTGCTGCGCATCGCCGCACCGCACGTCGCCCGCCGCCGGTTCCTGACGGTCACCGCGGCGGCGGCGATGCTCGCCTTCGCCACCAACCGGCCGGCTCGCGGTGCCGCCGCCGCTCCCGAACTCGACGCCGCCCGGGTGTCCGACGACCCGTTCACCCTGGGTGTGGCCTCCGGCGACCCGCTGCCCGACTCGGTACTGATCTGGACCCGGCTGGCCCCCGAGCCGTTCGCCGAGGACGGCGGCCTGGGTCAGGAGCGGGTCGTCGTCTCCTGGGAAGTCGCCCTGGACGAGTGGTTCGCGATCGTCGCGCAGGAGGGCACCGCCACGGCCCATCCCGAGTACGCCCACAGTGTGCACGTCGACGTCAAGGGCCTGACGCCGGACAGCCACTACTACTACCGGTTCCGTGTGGGCAGCTGGATCAGCCCCACCGGCCGGACCCGTACCGCGCCGGCCGCGGGCACGGACACCGCGGCCATGCGTCTGGCCGCCGTGGCCTGCCAGGCCTACCAGGACGGCTACTACACGGCCTTTCGCCATCTGGCGCAGGAGGACGTCGACGTGGTGTTCCACCTCGGCGACTACCTGTACGAGTACCCGGTCGACTCCGTCGGCGGGGCCCGTCGCTACACCGACCGCAAACTGCCCGACGTGTTCAACCGTGAGACGACCACCCTGGCGGACTACCGGCTGCGCTACGCGCTCTACAAGAGCGACCCGGACCTGATCGCCGCGCACGCCCGGCACCCGTTCCTCGTCACCTGGGACGACCACGAGACGGAGAACAACTACGCGGGCGGCCTCGACGAGAACGGCAGCCCTCAGGAGCAGTTCCTGGTGCGGCGTGCCGCCGCCTACCGGGCCTACTGGGAGAACCAGCCGCTGCGTGCCGAGCAGCTGCCGCAGGGCCCCGACGCCCGGCTGTACCGCCGGCTGACCTGGGGGTCGCTCGCCCAGTTCGACATCCTCGACACCCGCCAGTACCGCTCCGACCAGGCCTACGCCGACCGGCCGCACGCGCCGGGCAGCGAGTCGGACGATCCCGCCCGCACGCTCACGGGCGCCGCGCAGGAGCGCTGGCTCCTGGACGGCTGGCGCGACTCCGGCGCGCTGTGGAACGTGATGCCCCAACAGGTGTGCTTCTCCCAGCGCAAGTTCGACCTGACCGAGCCGGCCCGGGTCTCCATGGACGCCTGGGACGGCTACCGGGCCTCCCGCGACCGGGTCGTGGCGGGCGCGAAAGCCGCCGGCATCGACAACTGGATGGTCCTCACGGGCGATGTCCACGTCGGCTACGCCTTCGACATCAAGGACGACTTCGACGACCCGCAGTCCAGGACGCTGGGCACGGAGTTGACCTGCACCTCCATCGCCAGCGGCGGGAACGGCACCAGCAAGCCCGACAACTGGGACACGTTCATGAAGGCCAACCCCCACATGAAGTACTACGACGGCCGGCGCGGCTACGTCCGGGTCGAGCTGGGCCGCGAGAACGCCCAGGCCGACTTCCGGACCGTCTCGGCCATCAACACGCCCGGGGGCACCATCTCGACGACCGCGTCCTTCGTCACGGAGGTGGGTTCGCCCGGCCTGAAGTCCATGTGACACGCCGGGCGTCCGCAGTACTGCGCATGGCGCCCTTCCCCGCGCCGCAGCACGAAGCGGGGCTGCCCGGGACATCACTTCCGGGCCGCTCCGGCGAGGCGTACGGCCTCGCCGGCAGTTCCACGCGATCGAAGGAGACACATCGAATGGCCCACAGACACGCCGCGACCGGCCGCCGGGCGGCCCTGACCGCGCTCGGGGCGCTGCTCGCCACCGGGCTCCCGTCCGCCGTGGCGGCCGAACCGGCACCCCCCGCGGGTTCGCCGCCCTCGACCGCCCACACCCTCGGCGCCGACCGGCCGTCGGCTCCGCTGCTGCGCGCCCTGGAGCGCGACCTCGGGCTGACCCGGGCCCAGGCCTCCCGGCGGCTGATCAACGAGGCGGAGGCGGGCACCCGGGCGGGGCTGCTGCGCAATGCGCTGGGGAACCGATTCGCGGGGGCCTGGCTGCGCGGCGCGACCTCGCAGGAGCTCGTGGTGGCCACCACCAAGGCCGCGGACGTGCCCGCCATCAAGGCCCAGGGGGCCAAAGCGGCCGTGGTGAAGAAGGCACTGCGCGACCTGACGGCCGCGCAGCGGAAGCTGGACCGGGCGGCGGCCCGCGTCGGCGCCGGCGACACGCACCTGTGGTACGTCGACGTCCCCGCGAACCGGGTCACCGTGGAGGCCCGGACCAAGGCCGCGGCCGCCGCGTTGATCAAGGCGGCCGGCCTCGACGGCAAGGGCGTCGGCGTCAAGGTGACGGCGGACCGGCCACGCCTCCTGGCGGACCTCACCGGCGGCGACGCCTACTACATCAACAACGCGGCCCGGTGTTCGATCGGCTTCTCCGTCACCAAGGGCGAACAGCAGGGCTTCGCCTCGGCGGGCCACTGCGGCAAGAAGGGCGACACGACCACCGGCTTCGACAGGACGGCGCAGGGCACGTTCCAGGCCTCCACGTTCCCGGGCAAGGACATGTCGTGGGTCGCCGTCAACGACCAGTGGAGCACCACCGCGAACGTGAGGGCCGAGGGCGACCAGAAGGTGCAGATCACCGGCTCGGTCCAGGCGCTCGTCGGGGCCGCCGTCTGCCGCTCCGGCTCCACCACCGGGTGGCACTGCGGCAGCATCGAACAGCACGACACCAGCGTCAGCTACGCCCAGGGCAGGGTGGACGGGCTGACCCGGACGACGGTGTGCGCCGAGCCGGGCGACTCCGGCGGGCCCTTCGTCGCGGGCGTCCAGGCACAGGGCGTGACCTCCGGCGGTACCGGCGACTGCAGCAGCGGGGGCACCACGTTCTACCAGCCGATCAATGCGCTGCTCAGCGACTTCGGCCTCACCCTGAAGACCGCCGCCGTGGAATCGGCGCCCCCGCAGGGCACCGTCACCCAGGCGTGGGCGGTGGGCCGTGTCTACCAGGCCGGTGCCACCGTGCTGCACGCCGGTGTGCGCTACCGCTGCCTGCAGACCCACCAGGCCCAGGGCGCTTGGGCGCCCACCGGCACGCCGGCCCTGTGGCGGCGGGTGTGACGAGGGGTCAGAACTGTCCGGCGCCGGCACGATCCGTGCCGGCGCCGGACGGGCCTCGCTACTCCTCCTCCGCCAGCAGCGCGTACGCGGTGGCCAGGAACGGGTCGTGGGCCCGGAAGCGGCGGGTGCACACCGCGGCCAGGGCGGTGCCGGTGTCGGCGCGGAACCCCAGGAACGCCTGGTGGCCGAGGGTCGCGCCGCTGTGGAAGTACATCGGTCCGCCGTCCGTGGGGTGACGGAACCAGGCGATGGTGTGGACGTGCCGGTGCCCGATACCCCTGCGCAGTACGGGGCGGCACACCGCCCGCAGGGCGGGGGCGAGGTGCGATGACACACCCGTCGGGTCCAGATGGGCCTCGAGGAAGGTGAGCAGGTCGTGCGGCGTGGCCCGTACGGCACCCGCTGCCTGGAAGCCTCCGGCGTCGAAGGCGGGCACGGGTGACACGCCGTCCCGTGCGTGGCCGGGGGCGTCGAGACCGGAGTCGTCCGCGCGCAGGGTCGTGGCGTCCAGGCCGAAGGGGCGCAGGATCTGGTCGGTGAGCAGGTCCTCCCACGGGGTGCCGGTCGCGGCGGCCAGTGCGTGTCCGAGTACGGCGACACCGAAGTTGGAGTAGCGCCACCGGGTGCCGGGGCGGTGGCGCGGCCGGTGGCGCAGGAAGGCGTCGACGACCCGGGCCTCCGGGTAACGGGCGTAGGGGTTGGTGGTCCAGGCGGGCAGGGCCCGGAGGAGGAATCCGGCCGGCAGGGCGGGCAGTCCGGAGGTGTGGGTGATCAGGTGGGCGAGCGTCACCGGGTTCGCACCCGCCGATCGCCCCCCGTCCAGGAGGGCGGCGGCCGGTTCACCACCGGTCAGCCGACCGCTGTCGATCAGCCGGGCCAGCAGCAGCCCGGTGAACGCCTTCGTGGCCGAACCGATCTCGTAGCGCAGGTTCTCGCGGGCGAGCGGCGGGGTCGGAGCGGTGCCGCCGCTGACGACGCTGCGGCGCCCGTGCCGGGAGAGGGCGAACACCACATGCGGGGCGTCGGAGGCGGTGACGGCGTCGGCGAGCCGCTCACGGACAGGGCCGTCGTCGTCAGGGGGAGATTCCGGCGTCAGGACCCGCAGGGCGGGCCCCGCGGTCGTCAGCGCGGCGCGCGGGCGCCGGGACCCGTCCGACGGCATGTCGTGCGCGGCAGGGGACCGGCCCGCGGGGGTGGCGCGCGAGGCGTCCGGTTCCTCGCCGGTCTGCGTGTGGTGTGCGGCCGGCGACCCGTCCGCCGTGGATGCGGCGTCGCCGAGCGGTCCGCCCGGCCAGGGTGCGTGCCGACGGGACGTCATGACGCGGGCGCCAGCAGGGACAGGGACCGGGACGTGGCCAGTACGGAGGCGTAGGCGGCGACCAGGGTGGGGTGGTAGACGATGTCGAACACCTGGTCCGGCGGGCCCTCGGGCATCGTCCGCAAGGCGGGCATGGCGCCGTCGGGCTGCTGCGCCGCCGCGAAGCCCCGCCAGGCCCGTTCGTCCAGGGTCGGACGGGGCAGGCAGGCGTCGACCACGAGCAGTTCGCCGAGCAGGTCCCAGCGTTCCAGGTCCAGCCAGTCGTCGATCCAGACCGGCAGCCAGGTCGCCAGGTAGTCGGCGGTGGCGGGCGGCAGACCGTCCGGCCTCTCCCCCCAGTCGGTCAGGTGGAACACGTTGTGCGTGACGTCGTAGGCGATGTGCCCCTCCACCGTCCACGGCTCGGGGGTACGGGCCAGCCAGGTCGTGTCCCGCACTTCGGCCTCCGGCGGCCGGGGCTCGAGACCGAACCGGCGCTGGAACGCGGAGAGGCCGAGCCGCCGGGTGGGGGCCGCCTCGAAGGCCGCCCAGCTGTCGATCCGGTGGTTCAGGACGGCAGCCCGCTCCACCTCCGGCTGGCTGTAGCCGAGTTCCTTGAAGGGCAGGTACACCTCGAAGGGGATGGGGGACATGGGTTCCGTGAGTTGTCCGCGCACCAGCATGCGGCCGCCGTCGAGTGTCTCGCGCCAGGCGTGGTCGAGGAGCTGCCGGGCCAGCTGCGCCTGGCGCGACCCCGCGACACCCTCGCGGAACAGCACCTTGCAGATCATGGCCAGTTCGCCGATGGGTTTGAAGCGCTCCAGGAAGCCGATCTCGGGGTCGACATCGGGTTCCAGCTCGAATCCGTCACGGTGGGCCCACAGCCATTCCAGGGCGCCCACGCCGACGTTGTGGATCAGGCGGGTGTCGGTCATCCCAGCACTCCTTGTCCGCCGGGCCGGTGGTGCGTGGCTGCCCGGGCTCCGTCCTCGAGCCGCCGGGTGGTCAGGGTCGCCGCGAAGGCCGCCATGAGGGTGGGGTGGTAGTGGGAGAGGAAGTCCGGGCTGCTGTCGTGGTCCGCTCCGCTCCCCTGCTCCGGGACCGCGCCGAGAGGGTGCTGCACCGCCGCGATCCGCGCCCAGGCGTCGTGCAGGACGGCGGGTTCGGGCAGCAGGGGCAGGCTCGCCGCCACGGCCAGCAACTCGCAGCCCAGGTCCCACATCCCGGCGTCCAGACAGGTGTCGAGCCAGGGCGGCAGCCAGTCGGCCAGGTAGCCGGCGAGGTCGGGTGGGAGCCCTGCAGGCCCGGCTCGTCCCCAGTCCGTGAGGTGGAAGACCACATGGGTGAGGGAGTAGCCGGAGGACTGCTCGAAGGTCCACGGCTCGGGCAGCCCGGCCAGCCAGGTGCGCCGCAGGGCCTGCGGGAGCGCGTCGGACTGCCGGATGCCGCTGCGGCCCTCGGCGTTCAGGACGCCGAGCCGCCGGGTGGGCTCCTGCTCGGTGAGCTGCCAGCCGCGGGTGCGGGCCACGGTGGCGGCGGATTCCTCGTAGCCCCGGTGGCGCAGGCCCGCCGCGGCCATGGCGGCGTACACCTCCAAGGGGTAGGTGGCGAAGGGCTCCAGCCGCTGCAGACGCAGGAAGAGCTCGCCCCGGCCGGTCTCCTGCCAGGCGAAGGCCATCAGGTCGGCCGCGCAGGCGTGGACCGGATCCGGGGGCGCGGTGTGCCGGCACACGGTCGCGCACACCTGCGCCAGTTCCCCGAGCGGCTTCCAGCTGCGGTTCACCTGCCCGTCGGCGGCCAGCGCGTCCTCGCCCAGCGCGAACTGCGCGCGCTGCGCCGAGATCCATGCCAGCGCGTCCTCCGCCACCCGCCGGGTCCCCCGTGCGTCCCTCACACGAACGCTCCCGTCCGCGTCAGCCGTGCCGCACTCACGTGCAGTGCCACGAGCGGGTCCTGACCACCCATCAGCTCCACGAAGTCCAGGCCGTTGTCGAGTCCCAGCGTCTGCGGTACGCCCTCCAGGAGGGTCAGCCAGCGTCCGGCGCCGGCGGCCTGCCGCCAGTCCCTGCGGCGTACCGCGCGCACGAAGCCCCGGGCGACGTCGACCGGACGCTGCCGTGCCGCGCGGGCCACCGCGCAGTCCTCCCCCGGCACGGCGACGGCGGCCAGTACCGCCAGCTGGTGCGTCAGGAGTTGCCAGGTCGCGCCCTCGAGCCAGGCAGCGTCGGGCTCCTGGTGCGGGGCGTCGGCGTGGCCCGGGTCGAGCCGCCGCAGCGTGTCCCGCATGGCCCAGTGGCTCCACCGGACGGTGGGTGCGGCGTCGGCTCCGGGCGGGTAGGCCTCCACGGCCTCGCGGAATACGGCGAGTTCACCGGGCAGGGGCGGGGTGCGCAGAAGGGTGCTCGGCAGCAACGCGTCGGCTCCCAGCACGCGTACGGCCGCGAGGGTGAGGTCCTGCGCTTCCGCGCCGGCCCGCTCGGGGGCGGCCGCACGAGTGTGGTCTCCGCTCCGGAGAGCGGAGACCACAGCGGAAGCCAGGTCCTGCACCGCGCCCTGCAAGAGGGACGAAGTGCCTGACTGCTCCATCTTCTACTCCTGTCGGTCCACTAGCCCTTCTTGGGGCGCGGGGTGGGCGGCGACAGGAGCAGGCCGAAGCCGCCCTTGAACAGCGCGAGCGCGGCGCACTCGCGGCTGTCGCGGTAGATGCCGTCGGCTTCTGCCGGGTCGAGCGCGGCCTCGATGTCGGCACTCTGGATGCCTGTCAGGTCCTTGGTGATCTTCTCCGTGGCAGTCATTGCACCATCTCCTTTGCTGAAGTGGATGCTTCCCCTCTAGTGCACCTGATGGGGACAAATCATGCCAACTGACGCAGACGTTTATTTGCGTCACTTCTTCAACATCTCGCGCATGAATTACTTGGCTTTCGGCAGTTGCCGCCGCAACGTCACGGCTGGTCGGCGCGGGCCACGACCCGCAGGGTGCGCACGGAGGAATCGACCGTGTCCGGGATCAGGACGCCGCGCTCCGCGCCGCTGCGCAGGTAGTCCAGCACCGCGTCGGTGATGACCTCGCCGGGGGCCACCACGGGGACGCCCGGCGGGTACGGGCTGATGGGCATCGTCACGCACGGCGGACGGCCACGAACATCGTCCCGGAGTACGCCGAAGGACTGTTCGGTCTGCGCGCGGCCACGACGGCGGCGCTGGAGGACCTGACGGAGCGGCTGCGGGCGTGCGCCGAAGGGGTGGCTCTGGCCACCGGCACCACCGTCGAGGTGCAGCGGGCCACGGTGCGCTACGAGCACTTCCGGGACAGCGACGTGCACTCCGAGCGGTTCGCCGCGCATCTCGCCCCGGCGGGCATCGGGTTGTCACCACCCACGCCCGGCGTGTACCTGGGGTCGTCCGACATCGGCAACGTCAGCGCACGGGTCCCCGCCATCCACCCGTTCGTCGCGATCACGGGCGAGGACGGCTCCGACCACACCCCGGAGTTCGACGAGGCGGCCGCTTCACCACGGGCCCGTGAGGTGCTGATCGCCGCGACCTCGGCCCTCGCGTGCACCGCCGCCGACGTCCTGCTGTCCAGCGCTTTGCGCGAGGAGGCGTGGGCGCGGCACCGGGCGGTGTGAGTGGTTCGGCTCCGGGTGGGGAACCCGGCGAACGCTGTACCCACCGACTCTCTGGAGAGGGCCATGAGTCTGTTGCGTGTGCTCGGCCGCCCCTTGCTGGCCTCGATGTTCCTCGCGGGCGGCATGAACTCCGTCCGCGACCCCAAGCAGGTCGCCGACGCCGCCGAGCCTGTCGTCCAACCGGTCACCGAGCGCGTCCCCGCCCTGCCGGACCGCACCGAGCAGGTCGTGCGGCTCAGCGGTGCCGTACAGGTCGCTGCGGGGCTGATGCTGGCCACGGGGCGCGTGCCGCGTCCGGCCGCGCTGGCCATCGCCGCCACCCTGGTGCCGACCACCCTGGCGGGACACCGCTTCTGGGAGGCTCAGGACCCCGAGGAGCGGGCACAGCAGCGCATCCACTTCTTCAAGAACATGTCCATGCTCGGTGGACTGCTGATCGCCGCCGACGACACCGGGGCCCGTCCCTCGGTGGTGTGGCGCGGTAGCCACGCCGCCCGGGGCCTGCGGCGCGATGCGGGCCTGGTGCGCCGCTCCGTGCGCGCCACCGCACGGCCGGCCGGCGCCGTCGGGCGGGTCCGGGCCAAGCTCCCCGTCTGAGCCGCCTGCGCGGCACACCCGGCGGACCACACGTTACCCCCCCGGGGCCCGGGGGACCCGAGCGCTGGAGGTGAAGGAGATGGGACACGGAGGAAGCGTCATCGATGAGCTGGTGACCGATCACCGCGAAGTCGAGGAGATGTTCGGCAAGATCGAGGCACTGCCGTCCGGCCACCAGGACCGCAAGATGTACGCCGACCAGGTGACGATGGAGCTCGTACGGCACTCGGTGGCCGAGGAGGCCTACCTCTACCCCGCCGTACGCGAGCACGTGGCTGGCGGGGACGCCCTCGCCGATCAGGAACTGCAGGATCACGCCACGGCCGAGCAGATCATGAAGGATCTGGAGGGCTGCGACCCCGGTGACGCCGAGTTCGACCGGCTGGTGGGCATGCTGATGAGCGAGATCCGCTCGCACATCGCCGACGAGGAGGGCAACCTCTTCCCGCGGCTGCGGCAGGCCTGTCCGATGGACACGCTCAACGAGCTGGGCGACAAGGTGCGCAAGGCCAAGAAGACCGCCCCGACCCGGCCTCACCCGGCAGCCCCCGACAAGCCACCGGCCAACAAGCTCCTGGCTCCGGGCACAGGGATGGTGGACCGGCTGCGGGACGCACTGAGCGGCCGGGGCAAGTCCGAGTAGGCCGGATCACCCCGCCGGGCGGGGCTCGTCACTTCAGGTGACGGGCCCCGCTTCCTCGTGCCGGTGATCGACCGCCGCGTGGTCACCCCGTGTGATCAACCCCACTGTGGTCTCAAGGCCCGTGCAAGGTACGGCGTTTGGAGGGCGGGAGAGGGTGGATCAAGGGCAGGTGGAACCGCTTCTCCGGTCCGCTCTGCCACGATGGTCCGCGCCGTACCCGTCGAGGGGATCCACCGAGCAGCGCCGCCGGTGTGACGCGCTCCTCGTCGCCCTCCTGTGAGTCCTCCGACTCGTCTTCGAGTACCGCACTGTGCCTTCCTCTCCCTCCCCCTCCCCTGCCCTGCCCGCTTCCCGCTCGCCGTGGCGGTCGCTGCGGTACCGCAGCATGCGCTGGTGGTCCGTCGCGAACTTCGTGTCGAACGCCGGTACGTGGATGCAGCTCACCGTGCAGAACCTGCTGGTCCTGCAGATCACCGGGTCCGCCGCCGCGACGGGGCTGTCCATGTCCGTGCAGGCCGCTCCGGCGCTGCTGATCAGCGTGCTCGGCGGGGCCGCCGTCGACCGGTGGCCCCGCAAGCTGACGGCGGCCGTGAGCCAGGCCGTGCTCGGCGCGATCGCGTTCACCACGGCGGTCCTCGTGGCGCTGGACCTCATCGACATGACCTCGCTGATGGTGCTGGCCGCCCTCACGGGTGTCGTCGCGACCGTCGACAACCCCGCGTGCGCGCTGCTGGGCAACGACCTCGTGCCGGCCGAGGACGTGCCCTCGGCCATCGGGGTGGGGGCCTTGGTGCACCAGGCCGGCCGGCTGGTGGGGGCGGCCCTGGCCGGTGTGGCGGTCGGGTTCCTCGGCACGTCCGCCGCGTACTTCGGCAACGGGCTGTCGTTCCTGTTCGTGGCCTCGGTCATCCCGTTCCTGCGTCCGGCGGCCGGTGCGGTGCGGCAGGACGCCCGGGCTGTCGAGGACACCGGTCCCGACCTGACCGTCCGGGAGGGGCTGGCCTACTTCGTGCGGCGGCCACGCCTCGTGGCGCTGGCGGGTGTGACCGGCATCAGCTCCGTGTTCGGCCGTAACTACGGGCTCACCCTGGCGGTGCTCGTCACCGGGCCGCTCGCCGGTGGCGCCGGTTCGTTCGGCACGGTCTCGACCGTGCTCGCGGTCGGCGGCATCCTCGGCGCGGTGCTCGGCGCCCGGCTGCGCCGGCCGTCCGTGCGGCTGGTGGGCGCCCTGGCGGCAGCGGGGGCGCTGCTGCAGGTGGTGGCGGGGCTGTCACCGTCGCTGGCGGTGCTGATCGCGCTGGTCCTGCCGATGGCCGTGGTGGAGTCCGTCTCCGACACCGCCGGCACGGCCGTTCTCCAGACCGACCCGCCCCCGCACCTGCGGGGACGGGTGCTGGGTGTGTGGGGCAGCATCGGCACGGTGTGGGGCCTGGGCGGCCCTCCCGCGCTGGGCCTCCTCATGGAACTGGCCGGGCCACGCGGCGCCCTCGTCACCGGCGGACTGCTCATCGCCGGCGCGATCGGGGCGGGCTCCCTGCTGCGCCGGCGCCGGGCCCCGGCACCGGTCCTCCTGCGCAAGGGGGAGCACGACGCCCCGAGCCGACCGGCACTGAGCCCGGCGGCCTGAACGGGGACCCGTACCCACCAGGCCGACCGGCTCCGACCTTGGGGGCCCGAGCGAGTTCCCTCCCCACCGAGGCCGACCGGCACCGAGCCCGGCGCCCTGAAGAGCGCTGTTCGAGGGCCGTTCGCGACGTGTGGTCCGCGCAGCGTGCTGCCCCCGCGTGCGTCTCACGTCCGCAACACCGCCTCCGCCGCCCGCCGGGCCAGCAGGGTCGTGGAGCGGCCGTCGAGGTAGGGCAGGACCACCGCCTGCCCGCCCCAGGTGCGGAGCACCGTCGCCTCGGGCAGGTCCTGGACGGAGTAGTCGCCGCCCTTGACCCAGACGTCCGGCCGCAGCCGGGCCAGTACCGCCTCCGGCGTGTCCTCCTCGAAGACCACGACGGCGTCGACACTGCCGAGCGCGGCGAGAACGCGGGCCCGGTCCGCCGCCGGGTTGAGCGGGCGCCCCGGCCCCTTGCGGCGCGCGACGGACGCGTCGGAGTTCAGGCACACGATGAGGCAGTCGCCGATGCGCCGGGCGCTCTCCAGCAGCCCGACGTGACCGGCGTGCACCAGGTCGAAGCAGCCGCCGGTGGCGACGACGGTGCCACCGCGGGCCCTGACCCGCTCGGCGAGCCCGAACGCGTCGGTCGCGGGCTCGTCGGCGGCGCCCGGCGCGGGCTCGGTCCGCCACAGGCCGGGATTGCCCGCACCGCCTGCCGCGACGAACGCGGCCGCCTCCGCGACGGCACGCTGCACCGCCTCCTCGGGGAGCAGACCGTCGGCCAGGGCGGCCGCCGCCGTGGCGGCGAAGCAGTCACCCGCACCGCAGGGGTCCCCGGCGGCCCGGTAGGGCACCGGGACCAGCATCGGAGTGCCGGGCCCGGGCCGGGCCAGCAGTACTCCTCGCTCGCCGAGGGTGACGGCCACCCCGGCGGCACGCCAGCGCTGGGCGAGCCGGGCCGCCCGCTCGGCGTACGCGCCCAGCGAGGTCCCCCCGGAGCCGGGGTCCAGGGCCCGTGCCTCCGCCGCGTTGGGGGTGACCAGGCGTGCTCCGGGCACCGGCGGGTCGCCCGTGGGGTGGGGGTCCCACACCAGGGGCGTGCGGCGTGCGGCGTCCTCCAGGAGCGGTCGCAGGGCGCCCGCGGTGTGCCGGCCGTAATCGGCGACCAGGACGGCGTGCGCGCCGGCCAGCGCCTCCCGGACCGCCTCGTCGGGCTCGCCCGGGGTGCCGCCGCCCCGGTCGATGCGGACGACCGGCCGGCCGCCCGCGAGGACGCGGGTCTTGACCGGCAGGGTGCCGTCCAGCGGGATCTCCAGGATCCGGACCCGGCCGTGCAGCCCGCGGCGTACCGCCTCACTGGCCTCGTCGTCGCCGAGCGCGGTCACCAGGACCACGTCCCTGCCGCCACGGGCGGCGAGGGCGGCGGCCAGCCCGGCCCCGCCGGGGTGGCGGCGGTCGCCGGTGACGTCGACGACGGGAGCGGGGGCGTCGGGGGCGAGGCGGGTGGAGACGCCTTCGATGTCCTCGTCGAGGAGAACGTCCCCGACCACGACGAGGGGGCGTGGTCCGGTCCGGGTCATGGCGTACCCCCGTGGGTCAGGACCGCGCGCGACGCGAGGGGCGTGGCCACGGCCGTGTCGAAGCACTCGCAGAGCAGGTGGACGGCGACGAGGTGGGTCTCCTGGACGTTGGCGGTGGTGTCCGCGTCGATGCACAGCGCCTCGTGGGCGGCTTCCGCCAGGGGGTTCGGGCCGCGCCCGGTGAGCGCCCAGACGCGCAGTCCGGCCTGGCGGGCGGTCACGGCGGCCGCTATGAGGTTGCCGCTGCGCCCCGAGGTGGACAGCAGCATCAGGACGTCCCCGGGGCGACCGTGGGCGGTGACCTGACGGGCGTACACGTGGTCGAAGCCGTAGTCGTTCCCGATGGCGGTCACGCTGGAGGTCTCGGCGTGCAGGGCGATCGCGGAGTAGGCGCGGCGCTCCCGGCGGTAACGGCCGACCAGTTCGGCGGTGAGGTGCTGGGCCTGGGCGGCGCTGCCGCCGTTGCCGGCGGCGAGGAGCCGGCCACCGCCGCCGAGGACGTCGGCGAGGCGGCCGCCCCAGTCCGCGATCCGGCCCAGGCCGTTCTCCCGGAACCGGCCGAGGGCCTCCTCCAGCGACCGGCAGTGCAGACGGGCGGCGTCGAGGCCGGGCTGTGCAGAAGATTCGCTCATGCGGATCGGGCGCGCCGCCGTGCGGGGACGGCGGGGACCCACACCTCCTTCGGGCGACGGGCGGGGCCGGCGGTGTCAGCCGGCCCCGGGTGGCAGCGGGCTCGGTGCCGAGGGCCTCACCAGGAACCCGACGGGGTCGGTCTGCACCGGTGGCGGCGGGCTCGGCTTCGAGGAGTTCGCCGGAACCGGCGGGGTCAGCCGGCGCCGGTGGCGGCGGGCTCGGTGTCGAGGACCTCGCAGTAGGCGGCTTCGGTGGCCGCGGCGACCTGGCCCCAGCCGTACCTGCTGAGCACCCGGCGGCGGCCGGCCGCACCGCAGGCCGCGCGGGCCTGCGGATCGGCGAGCAGCCCGGCGACGGCGCCGGCCAGGGCCTCCGGGTCGCCGGGCGGAACCAGCCGTCCGGTGCCCGGGTCGGCGACGGTGTCGAGCTGCCCGCCGACCGCGCTGGCCACCACGGGCACGCCGCAGGCCATGGCCTCCAGCGGGACGATGCCGAAGGGCTCGTAGTCGGCGGGGCAGACCACCACGTCGGCGGAGCGCAGCAGGGCCGGCACCTCCTCGCTGGGGAGGGCACCGACGAAGCGGACGCGGTCGGCGACCCCGGCGTCCCGGGCGATGTCGCGCAGCCGCCGTACTTCCGGGTCGCCGTCGAGCCCTCCGGCGGGCGGCCCTCCGACGACGACCAGCTCGGTGCCGGGCAGCCGGGCCAGGGCCGCGACGGACACGGCGGCGCCCTTGCGCGGCACGAGCCGGCCCAGTTGCAGGATCCGGTGCGGGTACGGGCCGCGCGGCGCGGCCGGGCCCCTGGGCGTGAACCGGTCGGTGTCGACACCGCACGGCACGATGCCGATCCGGTGCGGGGCGATGCCCATGCGGACCAGTTCGTGGACCTCGTCGCGGCAGGTGGCGATGACGCGGTCGCAGTTCAGGCCGATCTCGATCTCACCGGGGATCCGCTCCGGCGGGCTGGTGTCGGCGAGCCGCTGGTGCCGTCGCTTCACGGTGCCGAGGGCGTGGTACGTGTGCAGCAGGGGCAGGCCGTGCCGGCGGGTGGCGCGCAGCGCGGCCAGGCCCGACATCCAGTAGTGGGAGTGCACGAGGTCCGGCGCCCGGGTGCGCCAGCCGCGGGCGAGGTGGCGGCCGAACTCCTCCATGTGCGGCAGCAGCTCGTCCTTGGGGAGCGGTTCGGCCGGCCCGGCGGGTACGTGGTGCACCTCGACGCCGTCGCGCAGTTCCATCCGCCAGGGCAGGTCGGGCGCGTCGCGACGGGTGTGGACGGTGACGCGGTGGCCGCGGTCGGCGAGCGCCCCGGCGAGGTGAGCGACGTGGACGTTCTGCCCTCCGGCGTCGACTCCGCCGAGTGCGGCGAGGGGGCTGGCGTGCTCGGAGACGAGCGCGATCGCGAGGACGCCCGGGTCGAGCGGGCCGCCGGCGAGCGGCCCGGACGGGAAGGGGCTGAGGGACGGGGTCACGAGCACACCTCCGTGATCAGGTGCTCCCAGTCGACCAGGAAGCGTTTGAGGCCGTAACGCTCGAGGGCCGCCTGGCGGGCGCGGGTCCCGTCCGCGGTCGCGGCTTCGGGTTCGTGGAGGTAGCGGCGGGCCGCGCGGGCGAGGACGTCGGGGCGGGTGGTCAGGGTGCCGGCACCGGGCGGGACCGCCTCGACCGCCTCGGTGGTGGCGAGCGCCAGCACGGGCACACCGAGGTGCATCGCCTCCAGCAGGGACAGGCCCAGCGAGGTCCAGCGGACCGGGTGCAGGTACATGCGGCGTTCGGCCAGCGCCGTGTGCAGCTCGCTCTGGGGCAGGTCGGCGGTGTGGCAGCGGTCGGTTGGGAGGCCGAGGTGTCCGGCCAGGCCCTCGGTGTCCATCCCGAAGACGTCGAGCGGGACGGCCTCGGCGAGGGCGGGCAGCAGGTCGGTGCCGGTGTACCGGGCGCGCCGCACGGGTTCGTTGACGACGACGGCGGCGCGGGCGAGCCGGCCGTTGTAGCGGTGGCCGGGGTCGACGATGCCGTGCTCGATCACCGCGGTGCGGGTACTGCCGGCGTCCCAGAACAGCCGGTTGAAGTGGGTGACGTGCACGAGCGTCAGGTCGTCACGGTCCGCGCACGGGTGCCGCGTGTCGGGCACGTCGCCGTCGGGCGCGTTGTGCTCCAGGTACACCGCGGGCACGTCCCGCCCGGGGCGGCGCCCGCCGAGCCACCGTTCGGCCAGTGCCGCCTCGTGGGGCCGCTGCAGGAGAACCAGGTCGACCGGCGTGTCGCGCAGTTGCGCGGGGGTGACCTCGCGGACCGAGGCGGGCCAGGTGAAGGTCTCGGCCCGCCCGAGACCGTCCGGGCCGCGGTCGGGCGTGACGGGGACGAGGTAGGTGTGCGGGCCCTGGACGAACGCGGTCGTCCAGGAGCCGTGCACGTGCCACAGCAGGATGTTCATACGGCCGCTCCTCGCTCGGTCGGTTCTCCCCGGTCCGCCGGGTGGCCCGTGAGGGCCGCCACGGCGGCGAGCACCTCGCCGTCGGCGATGCCGTCGAGGCAGGGGTGTCCGGGCACGGGGCAGTGCCGGGCCCGGGTCTGCGCGCACGCCGCGTGCGGGTCGCCGAGCAGGACGTGCGGGACGCCGTAGGGGGCCCACCGGTCGGCGGGCACGACCGGTGCGAAGACGCTGATGACGGGTGTGCCCACGGCGGCGGCCAGATGCGCCGGGCCGGTGTTGCCGACCACCACGGCCCGGGCTGCGGCCAGGACTCCGGCCAGGTGCGGCAGGTCGGTGGCGCCGCCGAGGTCCAGGGCGTGCCGCCCGGCGACCCGTGCGGTCAGTTCGCGCTCGGCGGGCCCGCCCGTCACGACGACCCGGTGCCCCGCGGCGGACAGTGCGGCCACGGCCCGCGCCGCCCGGCCCGGCGTCCAGGCCCGCGCGGACACGGCCGCGCCGGGGTGGAGGACCACGTACGGCTCGGGGCCGGTGAGGTGGCCGGTGCTCGGCGGCGGCAGGACACGCAGCCGGCCGTCGTCGCCGGGCGGGAGCGTGAAGCCCTCGGCGCGGGCCAGGTCGAGGGCGGCCAGGGCCTCATGACGGTGCGGCCTCCTGCGGTGCCGCCGGTCGAGCAGCGCGCCCGGGTAGTCCTCGCAGTCGGCGGCGGTCCGCCCGATCCCGGCCAGCTTCAGCAGCAGGGCGGCCGGCAGGGGGCTCTGGTGGTACGACACCAGCACCAGCGCCCGGTCGAAGCGGCCCGCCGTGAGCGTCTCCATCAGCCGCCGGGTGTCCGGACGGGTCACCGGCGGCGGCTGCAGCCCGACCCAGGGCGCGTCGAAGGTCAGCACGTCGTCGACGCCGGGCAGCATCCGCCCGGCCGCCGCGCCCTGTGGTCCGCAGAGCAGCGCGGTGTACGAGGACCCGGCGGCGACCGCCCGTACGGTGGGCCCCGCGAGGAGGACGTCTCCGGCGCTGTCGAGACGGACCACGAGCGTGCGGGGAGGACGGGAGGGGCTCATCGCGGCTCCCGTGCCGGGACTGCGGAGCGGAGAACGAGGCGTACGGCCGACGGCAGGTCCGGTGCCGTGTCGTCGGCAGTGGCGGTCTCATCGGCACGCGTGACGGCCGTGGGGACCAGGACCCCGCGGGCCCCCGCCGCTCGTGCCGCCTCCATGTCGGCTCCGATGTCGCCGATGACGGCGGTGCGTTCCGGTGGGACGGCGAGCCGCCGGCACGCGGCCAGGATCAGTCCGGGTGCCGGTTTGCGGCAGGCGCAGCCCTCCCCCGGGCCGTGCGGGCACACGGCCCAGACGGCGAACGGCCCGAGCAGCTCCTCCACCCGCAGCCGTACGGCCTCCACGTCGCGGCGGGTCAGCAGGCCGCGGGCCACGCCCGACTGGTTGGTCACGACCCCGACGGGCACCCCGGCGGCACGCACGGCGTCCACGGCCTCGCGGGCACCCGGCATGAGCGTGACCCGGGACGGGTCCCCGTTGTAGGGCACGTCGGCGACGAGGGTGCCGTCGCGGTCGAAGAGAACGGCCGCGGGGCGGGGGCCGCCCGGGACGTGCGGGCGCTGCCGTACGGGCTCCGGCAGCAGCCAGGGGGCGAGGGACGGCGTCATGACCGCAGCCGTTCTGTGGCGGCCGGTCGGGGCGCGGGCGCCGGCTCACCGTTCCCGAACGGGGTGTACCGCCCTGCCTTGCGGTGGGCGACCCGACCGCGCAGCCAGTGCCAGGTCGCCGCGGGTGGGACGACGGCACTGGTCAGCGCCATGGTGAGCACCTCGTCGCGGGTGCCCGGGCCGGGCAGGATGCGGGCGAGGGCGAACTCGGTGGTGCCGGCCAGCCAGGCGCCGGCGCAGGCCGCGGCGGCCCGGTGCCTGCCGAGCAGGGCGCAGCCGAGCGCCGTCACCCCCGCTCCGGTCACCGCCAGGTGCAGGGGCAGGCGACCGCGGCGTGCCTCGGCACGGCGCCACCAGTGACGGCCGTGCAGCCGGGTCATCAGCACGTCGTCGGCGTTTCCCGCCTGGAGCCGGACGGAGATCCAGCGCCCGGCCGGGCGTACGGGGTGGGTGGTGGTGCGCCGGCCGGCGGTGAGCGTCCAGCCGGCGTCGAGCATGCGCAGGGCGAGGTCGGCGTCCTCCCGGAAGGCCCGCCGGAAGCGTTCGTCGAATCCGCCGACGGCCGTCAGCGCGGACCGGCGGTATGCCAGGTCGGCGGTGATCCAGCGGGCGCCGGCGAGTCCGGCCGTGTTGCGTTCCCAGTCGGTGGGGCGCCGGTCGGCGGGCAGGGGCACCTCGATGCGGGCGGTGATGCCGGCGGTGCGCTCGGTGGCCGCGGCCAGGTCAAGGGCCAGGTCGTCGCCCCAGGTCGGGCCGGGGACGACGTCGTCGTCGAGGAAGACGATCCAGGGCACGTCACCGGTGGCCCGCCAGCCGAGGTTGCGTGCGGCGGCGGGTCCGCGCGCACCGCCGGGTACGACGATGGTGCGTGCGCGCAGGGACGGCGGGACGTCGGCGGTGAGGGGGACGCCGTCCGTGGCGGGCCGGTCGTCGACGAGGACCACCCGGACGGGGCCCGGCCCGGTCGTCTCCGCGAGGGCGTGCAGGCAGGCGCCCAGGCTGGGCCGGCCGAGGGTCGGGATGACGACGGCGTACGCGGCGTCGGGCGCGAGGGCCTCCGGTCGGGTCATCGGGGACCTCCGGCATCGGCGCTGCGGGAGTCGGTACGGAAGAGGTCGCCGCGCCGGATCGCGTACGGGCCGATGGCCAGCAGGTCGACGGGCGAGGAGCCGAAGCACTCCAGGGCGTCGCGCGGATCGTCGACCATGGGCCGGCCGGCGGTGTTGAGGCTGGTGTTGACGACCACGGGCAGTCCGGTGAGCCGCTCGAACTCGCCGAGCATGCGGGCGACCAGGGGTTCGCGGTCCGGGTCGACGGTCTGGATGCGGGCGGTGCCGTCGACGTGCACGACCGCGGGGATGCGGTCCCGCCATGCGGGGGCCACGTCGTGCACGAACAGCATGTACGGGCTGGGCAGCGGGCCGTCGAAGAGCTCGGCCGCGCGGCCGGCGAGGACCATGGGGGCGACGGGCCGGAACTGCTCGCGGCCCTTGACGTCGTTGAGGCGTTCCAGGTTGCCCGCGTGCCCGGGGTGGGCCAGCAGGGAGCGGTGGCCGAGGGCCCGGGGGCCGTACTCGGAGCGGCCCTGGAACCAGGCGACGATGTGGTTGTCCGCCAGGGCCCGGGCCACGGTCGCGGCGATGTCCGGGGGCCGTTCGAAGGGTACGGCCGCGGTCTTCAGCCAGGCTCCGAGCTCGGCGTCGGACCACTCCCGGCCGAGGTCGGCACCGGCCATGGGCTGCGGTGCGTCGCCCTCCACGGCGGACAGCAGCAGGGCTCCGCCCAGGGCGGTGCCGGCGTCTCCCGCCGCGGGCTGCACCCACACCCGGGCGAAGGGGCCCTCGCGGGCGATGCGGGAGTTGGCGACGCAGTTGAGGGCGACGCCGCCGGCGAGGGTGAGAACCCGGTCGTGGGTCCGGCCGTGCAGCCAGCGCACCAGGTCGAGCAGGGTCTCCTCCAGCACGGCCTGGGCACTGGCGGCGACGTCGGCGTGGTCCTGTGTCCACGGCTCGTCGGGGCCCCGGGGCGCGCACAGCTCGTGCCAGGGCACGCCGGTGGCGTGGAAGCCGCCGTCGCCGGTGGGGTACATGTGGCGGCGCAGTTCGGCGAGCATGCGCGGGCTGCCGTGGGAGGCGAGGGCCATGACCTTGAACTCGTCGGAGGAGCGCAGGAAGCCGAGGTGCTCGGTGAGTTCCTCGTAGACGAGGCCGAGCGAGTGCGGCAGATCCTGGGCGTGCAGTTGCTCCAGGCGGTCGCCCACGCGGCGGGCGGCCAGGTGGGAGGCGCGTTCGCCACGGCCGTCGAGGACCAGGACGGAGGAGTTGCCGGCGTCCGGTGCGGCGAAGGCGCTGGAGGCGGCGTGGGCCATGTGGTGTGGCACGAAACGGACGATGCCGGGCTCGAGGCCGGGCAGGGCGGTCGCCAGGAAGCCGGGTGCCTCGCGGGCGTAGGTCAGCCGCAGGTGGTCCCAGGGGTCGTCCAGGCCCATGTCCTCGGCCGGCCGGGCGAGCCGCGGGTCGAAGGAGTAGGTGACGGCGTCGAGGTCCTGCGGGCGCAGCCCGGCCCGCTTCAGGCACCAGGCCGCTGCCCGCTCGGGCAGTTCCCAGGCGGAGAACGGCAGGGGTCTCTTGCCGTGTTTGCGGCGGGAGAACCGCTCCTCCTCGGCGGCGGCGACGGTCCGCCCGTCGATCACCAGGGCGGCGGCGGGGTCGTGGAAGAGGGCGTTGATTCCGAGGATGCGCATGGAAGGCGGGCCTTTCGGCGGTCGGGAGACACCCGGACGCGGCGGTGCGGGTGCCCGGGCGGGTTCACTCCTCGGTGCCGGCCTCACGGAACCATGCGATCGTGCGCCGCAGCCCCTCTTCGGCACGCACCTGCGGTTCCCAGCCGAGCTTGTCGCGGGCCAGCGTGATGTCCGGGCAGCGCACGGCGGGGTCGTCCACGGGGCGTTCGATGTAGCGGATCTCGGAGGAGGACCCGGCGAGTTCGACGACCAGGCGGGCCAGGTCGAGCATGGTGATCTCGGTCGGGTTGCCGATGTTGACGGGGCCGCGCATGCCGTGGGCGGCCGCTGCGAGGATGCCGCGCACGGTGTCGTCGACGAAGCACAGCGACCGGGTCTGGCGGCCGTCGCCGGTCACGGTGAGGGGCTCGCCGGCCAGGGCCTGCCGTACGAAGGTCGGCACCGCCCGTCCGTCATGGCCGCGCATGCGGGGCCCGTAGGTGTTGAACAGCCGCACGATGCAGGTGTCGGTGCCCTCGGCCTCGGCGTGGGCGGTGGTCAGTGCCTCGCCGAAGCGTTTGGCCTCGTCGTAGACGCTGCGCGGTCCGACGGGGTTGACGTTGCCCCAGTAGCGCTCGTCCTGGGGGTTTTGCTGCGGGTCGCCGTAGATTTCAGAGGTCGAGGCGAGCACGAAGCGGGCGCGGGCGGAGTGTGCGAGCTCCAGGGCGTGGCGGGTGCCGAGGCTGCCGGTCTGCAGGGTGTGCAGCGGGAGGCGCAGGTAGTCCGCCGGGGACGCCGGGGAGGCGAAGTGCAGCACGAGGTCCGGCGGCCTTCTGACCTGCAGCCCCTCCGACACGTCGGCCTGGACGAGCGTGAAACCGGGCCGTTCGAGCAGCGGCGATATGTTCTCGGGCCGGCCGGTGCTGAAGTCGTCGACGCAGGTGACGGCCGCGCTCGCGTCCAGGAGGGCGGCGCACAGATGAGAGCCGACGAAACCGGCGCCGCCGGTGACGACGGCGTGTTCCCAGGTCCGTGAGAGGGCGGTGCTCATGTCGGTCTCTCCTCCGTCGGCGGCGGCGCGAGGCACGACGGACGCGCTTCGGCCGGCGAAGGGGCCGAAGGGCCGTCGAGCTCACGCCCAGCCTCCGGCGTCGGTGCGGGCACGGCACGGCCGCGTAGGGCAAACCGGTGAGTCACGGAGGGTGAGAGGTGTGACCGGAGCGCTGTCCTCGCAGGTCGCGCGTTACACCCGGGCGTCAGGCGATCAGCGTGCGGCCCGGGTTCAGGCGGTCCAGGAGCTGGTCCTGGTGCAGGCCGGCGACGGGGGCGAGCAGGTCGGGGTGGCGCAGCAGGGCCGCGGCGTTCCGGTCGCCGTCGTCGGGGGCGACGAGCCGGCGGAACTCGGCCGGCGCGCCGGTGCTGTGGCTGCCGTCGGCGAGCGCGACCACCGCCCGGGCCGCCAGCTCCGGATCGGTGAGCAGGCTGGCCGCCCAGCTGGCCACGACCTCGTCCACCCAGGTGCGCCAGGCCGGTGGGTCCATGTCGTCGCCGAGGCCGGCGTCGGCACCGGTGACCCAGTCGAGCCGTCCGGAGCCGCCGGGGCCGACCATGCCGAGCAGGGCGGCGTCCATCGCCGTCGGGTACCTGAGCCAGGCGGCGACGGTCACGGCCTGCCGGGCCTGGACCTCGCACAGGGCGGAGGCCAGCGCGCCGCCGGAGGCGGGGAAGGCGCGGGTCAGCCACTGGGCGGTCGCCGCTATGACAGGGGAGAGATCTGCGTGCACTGCCGGGCCGTCCGGGGGGGAGGGAGCGGGAATCTGGTCGTAGACGGTAACCGCCGCTTCTCGTACCCGGACGTGACCGGGACCTCGTCCGGGACGTGGCCTCGGCCACATCTGCCGAGGGGGCCGGGCGTCGCCCTGTGCTTCGTCGAGCCCCGTGCAGCGCCGACCCCCCTGTGCGTCGCCGCCGCACGCACGTGCCGAGGCACGGCGGCCGTCACAGGAGCAGGAATGTCGTCGTCAGAGCCGTCGACGGGCGTCTGAGCTGCAGCTCCTCCAGGAGCGGATGGACGCCGGCGCAGGGAGGGATCTCCCATGGCTCCGAGGCATGCTCGTACCTGCCTGGATACGCACCCGATTCCGGACACTCGGCGTAGACCCACTCCGGCGGTTTTGCTGCGCGTCGTCGGGTCGGCGTCGTGCGCGGCCGTGGCGGTCGTTTCGCGGTACGGGCGCCGGGCACCCGGCCCGCGTGTTCTCCCACGGACCCGAACCCGCAGGTCCGGCCCGGCGCACCGGTGTCCGGTCGCCGGTGCGCTCGCTGCGTTTCGACGGCTGGATCGCGGGACTCGGCACGGCGTCCGGCGCCCGTGTGGTGCTCGGCCATTGGCCGCGGTCGCCGTTCGGGCCGTTCAGTGACGTGATGATCGAGGGGGCCGACGGACACCGGTTGCTGCTGGCGCCCACGGCCGAGACGGCGCAGTTCGTCGCCGGTACCTACGTCTTCGACGAGGTACGGGTCGTCCCGGTGGAGGTGACCATCACCGGCCGCCGGCACTGGACCGTCACCGCCCCACCGCTCCACCTGGGGTTCAGCACCGGCCGCCGGAACCTGCCGGGCCTGGCGCTGCGGGCGGTCCCGGGTCGCCTCGCCGTCCGGCCGGGCTGGATCGCGCTGTGGGACCGGCCCGCCCGTCTGCTGCTGGGGGCACACACGCATGCCGGCGCCCGGGCCGGACGGCACCAGTGGTACGGCGCCCGGGATCTGCACCCGGTCACCTCGGCCACCGTGACCTGCAAGGGCGAGAGCCTCGGCGCCCTCGCCCCGGTCGAGCCCCCCGTGCGCTTCGGGACCGGCTCGACACCCCGCCCTCCCTGTCTCGTGCGGGTCACCACGACGGTGACCGTGGAGCGGGGCCGGAGTACGACAGGAGTCGCGTCATGACGGAACAGCGAGCGGATTCGCCGGACGCCGAGCGTGCCCCGGCCACCGACATGTCCCTGCTGGGCATCTACCTCAACGACCATCTCGCCGGTGCCACCGCCGGGACCGCGCGGGTGCGCTACCTGCTGCGCTCGTGCGGCGGCTCGCCGCTCGCCGACGCGCTGGCCCCGGTCGCCGACGAGATCGCCGACGACCGGGCGGCCCTGCTCCACCTCATGCGGCGCCTGGACGTCCCGGTGCGCCGCTACAAGGTCTACGCGGGCCGGGCGGCAGAGCAGGTGGGGCGGCTGAAGAGCAACGGCAGCCTGGTACGGCGCTCTCCGCTGAGCACCTTGTGGGAGCTGGAGGCGCTGGCGCTCGGGGTGGAGGGCAAGCTGGCCGGCTGGGAGACGCTGCGCGATCTGGCCGCCACGGACGAACGTCTCGACCGGCGGCAGCTCGACGAACTCATCGAACGGGCCCGCCGGCAGCACGCCACGCTGGAGGCGCTGCGTCACAGGCAGGTCGAGGTCGCCTTCCGCGGAGGCTGAGCACCCGGCGTTCGCTCACCAGAACCGGCTGCTGAGGGCGGGCTGGTGGGCGAGCTGTACGGCGTCACGCAGCCGCAGCGCGACGCTGATGGTGGCGCGCAGGGCGGACGGACGGACGCTCTGGGCGGTCTCGGTGGCGAGGACCAGCAGGCAGGCCGCCGCCTGCTCGACGACCTGGACCGGCAGGGTGAAGTCGTTGTCGGCGGCCTCACGGAACGCCTTCAGCGGGATCTCGGCCCCGTCGACGGCCCGCTGCGCGGCCTGCTCCAGATGCTGGGCGGCTTGTTCGCACACGGGGGCCGGCAGGGCGATGGTGCGCTGGAACGGTGTACTCGTCATGACCCGACTGCTCCCCCGGCGATGGCCGGTTCTGTCGCCCGGCGGTGGGATTTCACCGTCCCGCGTGACCGGCGCGTGGCGCATGTCCCGGAATCGAAACAGCGGTCAAGTGCGGTACGACAGCCGCCGGATACGACAGGTCTCCTCCTGCGATCTGCACGCCGCCGGTGCGCCCGCGTTCGGGGCGGCGCCGCCGGACGGCCCGGTGGACGCCTACATCGGGCTCGCGCCGATGCGCAACGAGCCGGGTACCGACTGGCCGCGCTGGTACGCCCGGCAGCGCGTGCTGCCGTATCTGCGGCGGGCGGTCGACCAGGGCACGCTCCTGCCGCGAGAGGCGGCCGTCGTCGAGCGGCTGTGTGAGCGGCTGCCGGATCTGGCCGGGCCCGCCGAGCCGCCCGCGCGGCTGCACGGCGACCTGTGGAGCGGCAACGTGCTGTGGGCGGCCGACGGGCACGTCCGGCTGATCGACCCGGCCGCGCACGGCGGGCACCGGGAGACGGACCTGGCGATGCTGCGGCTGTTCGGCTGCCCCCATCTGGAGCGGGTGCTGGACGGCTACCGGGAGGTCGCGCCGCTCGCGGACGGCTGGGCCGGACGGGTCGGCGTGCACCAGCTGTTTCCGCTGCTGGTGCACGCCGTGCTGTTCGGCCGGGGCTACGCGGAACAGGCCTTCGCCGCGGCCCGTAACGCCCTGGACGGGTGATCCGCGTCAGCGGGTCACGACGTGCCGTTCGTCAGGGACGCAGTGGGTCATGGTGAGGCCCTCGACGTCGCGGGGTTTGTTGTTGCCGAGGTCGGCCAGGCGTTCGCGGTCCTCGTCCGTGAGGTCCTGGCTCGCCAGCGGCCGCAGTCCCGCCACGTCCTGCGGGCCGATGCCGAGCCCTTCGCCCACCCGCAGGCCGAGGTCGTTGTCGACCAGCAGGAAGTGCCAGACCATGCGCTCCTGGATCGCCCGCTCGCACTGGGACAGTTGACCGATGAAGTTCTTCACCAGGTCGTCGCGTTCCCAGTCCTCCAGCAGCAGATAGCGCTGCCCGGCCTGGAGATAGTCGTTGGTGCGGGGGATGCGCTTGCGGGTGAGCCGGCCCCGGATCTCGGGTCCCTGCTCGTCGTGCGCCGGGTAGCGGGCCTCGCGCAGGCCCCCGGTGATGGACGGCTCGTAGTTGACCTGCGGATTCTCTCCCCCGCCGTCCACGTGGTACGCCATCTGGCCGTCGCGCTGGTTGGTGCGCACGTCGGCGTTCTTGGCCTGGTTGACGGGAAGCTGCAGGTAGTTCGGGCCGACCCGGTAGCGCTGGGTGTCGCTGTAGGAGAAGGTCCGGCCGATGAGCATCTTGTCGTCGGAGAAGTCCAGGCCGTCGACGAGGACGCCGGTGCCGAAGGAGATCTGCTCGTTCTCGGCGAAGAAGTCCTTCGGCATGCGGTTCAGCACCATCCGGCCCACCGGCCTCGGCGGGAAGTCCTGCTCGGGCCAGGTCTTGGTGTCGTCCAGGGGGTCGAAGTCGAGTTCGGGGTGGTCGTGGTCGTCCATCATCTGGACGAGCAGCTCCCATTCCGGGTGGTCTCCGCGGGCGACGGCCTCGTACAGGTCCTTGGTGGCGTGACCGAGCGTGTCGGCCTGGACGTTGGCGGCGTCCTCCTCGGTCATGCTGCGCACGCCCTGCTTGGGCATCCAGTGGTACTTGACGAGCTTGGTGTCGCCGTCGGCGTTGACCCACTTGTAGGTGTTGACGCCGAAGCCCTGCATGTGACGGTAGTCGGCGGGGATGCCACGCGGGCTGAACAGGTTGACCAGCATGTGCATGGCCTCGGGCGTCTGCGACATGAAGTCGAAGATGCGGTTCGGCTGCTGCTCGAAGGTCACCGGGTCGGGCTTGAGGGCGTGGATGACGTCCGGGAACTTGATGGCGTCGCGGATGAAGAAGACGCCCAGGTTGTTGCCGACCAGGTCCCAGTTGCCGTCCTCGGTGTAGAACTTGACGGCGAAACCACGCGGGTCGCGGGCGGCCTCGGAGGAGTCGCGGCCGCCGATCACCGTGGAGAAGCGGACGGCCACGTCCGTGCGCTTGCCGCGCTCCTGGAACAGTTTGGCCCGGGTGTAGCGGCTGACCGGCTCGTCACCCCAGGTGCCGTAGGCCTCGAAATGGCCGTAGGCGGTGACGCCGCGGGCGTGCACGACCCGTTCGGGGATGCGTTCCCGGTCGAAGTGGCTGATCTTCTCCAGGAACTGGTAGTTCTCCAGCGTCGCCGGGCCTCGGGCGCCGACGGTGCGCTGGTTCTGGTTGTCGTAGACCGGATGGCCCTGGCGGTCGGTGAGTACCTCGCGGTTGTCGCCCGGTGCGGGACCGGTGCCGGAAACGTCCGTCATATGCGTGGGCTCCTTCGGCTGGTGGCCGGCGGCCGGCCGGGTCGGAGCCGCGAGGGTCCGCCCGGCCGGTCCTGGCGGGACGGGCCGGGTACCCGGGCGGAGCGGTCACTCACGTGTCACGGGCCTCGTCCGGCGCCATCGGCGGCTGGGGCGAAGGCCGCTGCATGACCGGGGGTGGGATGGTGGCTGCCGGTATCCGGCACGGACAGCGGGGCCACGGGAGAGGAGAGGGATGCGCAACGTCTACTGGATCGGGGGCGGCAGCGGCGCGGGCAAGTCCACGATCGCCCGACGTCTCGCCGACCGGCACGGCTGGCGTCTCTACGCGACGGACGACGCGATGGCGGATCACGCGCGCCGGACCACCGCCGAGGAGGCGCCCTTCCTGCACGCGTTCCTGGCCATGGACCTGGACGAGCGATGGGTCAACCGGTCCCCCGAGACCATGCTGGAGACGTTCCACTGGTTCCGGGGCGAGGCCTTCGGCCTGATCGTCGAGGATCTCGCGCGTCTGCCCCGGGACACGCCCGTGGTCGTCGAGGGGTTCCGGCTGCTGCCGCACCTGGTGAAGCCGCTGCTCACCGAGCCCGGCCACGCGGTCTGGCTGCTGCCCACACCTGACTTCCGCCGGGCCGCGTTCGCGAGCCGCGCCACCCCCGGGGGAAGGTTCACCCAGCGGACCGGTGATCCCGGGCGGGCGGAGGACAACCTCGCCGTGCGGGACGCCCTGTTCACCGAGCGACTGCGCACGCAGACCACACGCCTGGGGCTACCCGCCCTCACGGTGGACGGCACCTTCACGGAGGACCGACTGGCCGAACGGGTCAGCGAGGTCTTCCGGCTCCGGCACGGACGAGGGCCCGGATCCGCGCGGGGCCCGGGCCCTTGAGGGGCGGTGAGCCTCAGCCCCCGTCGAGGCGTGCGCGCAGCAGCCCCTTGCCCAGTTCGGCACCCTTGCGGCTGTCCGCCTGGGCCTTGCGGAACAGGTCCGCGACCTCGGTGTCCTTGGCGCGCTCCGCGTCCTGGATGTAGCTCTCCAGGCGCAGGGCGTTGTTCAGGCACGCCTCGACGTACCAGATGAGGTTGTAGTCCTTGTCCTGCGTACCGGTCACACCGCCGGTCTCCGATGCGCTGCTCATGCGGGCCTCCTTCTCGCAGAGCGGACCTCTTCAGGCGCCGGACGGGTACCCGCCCTCCGGCCGGGCACACGGCCCGTACTCCTCACGTGGAGTGACCGGCCTGTCACGGTGCACGGACGGGAGGGTCAAACCCGTACGCACCACCAACTCACCGCTTTTGTACGGCAATTCAGACAGTTAACCCGGAACCCCACAGACAGTGATCACTTTCGGAACGAAGTGGCGTTCCACCGTGCGAGATCGGTCGATGACGGTGTGTACTGTGCTGCGGGTGGCTCGCCTGAGCACCTCGGACCCAGCCCTGCACGACTCCCTTTCTGGAATCGACTCGATGATCGAAGTACCGGACCTGGCCGTCGGCGCTCTCGCTCTCGGCACACTGTCCGCGTTCGCCCTCGGCGGCGGGCTGCTGCGCTCACGGCGGCACCTGGCCGCCCAGCGCGCGAAGACGGCCGCGCTGCGGGCCCAACTCGACGGTACGACACGGGCGTTCACCTCCGAGGTCGAGCATTTGGCGGCACGGCGGGTGCCCTCCGCGGCCCGGCAGGCCGCCCACTCCCACGTCAGCGAGCCCGGGCCGCTGAACCCGCAGCTGGCCGGCTCACCCCTGGGAAGCGCCTCGGAGCAGGTATTGAAGGGTCTGCACGCCGAGCTGGCCGCGCAGCGCACCCGGATCGACTCGGCGGCGCAGGCCGGGATGCGGGGGGCCACCCGGGAGATCCAGGCGGCTCTCTACCGCCTGCAGGACGGCCTGCGGGGACTGCAACAACGTTATGACGACCCCGAGTTGACGCAGACCCTGTTCGCACTGGACCACGAGAACGAGCAGTCGCTGCGGCGCGCGCAGATCGCCGCGGTGGTGTGCGGGGCGTGGGTGGGACTCGCCCGCGAGGAGTCCCATCTCGTGGACGCCGTGACGGGCGGTCAGGCCCGGCTCGCGGGATACCACCGCGTCCGGGTCAACAACCACCTCGCGGCCGGTACGGCCCTGGTGTCCCACGCCGTCGAGCCGGTCGCCATCATCGTCGCCGAGCTCCTCGACAACGCGCTGCGCCATTCCGCGCCCGACACGGACGTGGTGGTCCATCTCGAGGCGGTCCACCACGGGGTCTGCGTCACCGTGGACGACGCCGGTCTGGGCATGACGCAGGACGAGCGGGCCCGGGCCCAGCGGATGGTCGCCGGTTCGGATCCGATCCTGCTGACCGAGCTGGGGGATCCGCCGCGCATGGGGCTCGCGGCCGTCGGCCGGCTGACCCGGCAGTTCGATCTGAGCGTGGACCTGTCCTCCCCGTCGCCGTACGGCGGGGTGCGGGCGGTGCTACGGGTCGACAGCCATCTGCTGACGCGCATCGACCCGGAGGAGCGGCCCCCGGCGGCAAGTACGCCGCGTTCGACCCGGCGGGAGGTCGTGCGGGACGCGGGGAGCGGTTCCGGCGCGTCCCACCGTGCGGTCCCGGGTCCTTCCGGCCCGCAGCACGCGTCCCGCGCCACGCCGGTCGTCCCGCCGCACGACCCACAGCCCGCCCCGACCGCCGCGTCCGACGGCTTCGGTCCGGAAGCCGAGCCCTGCGAAGCCGAATCGCTCACCGCCGGCGCAGGCACAGGCCCAGGCCACGCAGGCAACGCAGGCGCGGACGACGATCACGGCTACGGCACGGAGCAGCACCTGGAGGGCGAAGACGCCCCGGCCCCGGGCCACCACGGACCGCGGGACAGCGGCGGCCTCCCCCAGCGGCGTCGCCGCGGTCGCGCCACGGCCTCGGACGTCCCCGCCGCGGCCGGACCCGCACCCTCACGCCCTTCCCGCCGCCCCGAGGAGTCCGCCGCCGCCCTCGGCGCCCTCCAGTCCGGCACCGCGGCGGCGCGTACCGCCGCGCGGTCGAACACAGGAGCCGTTCCAGCCGTATCTGAGGGTGCCCCGGCCGCGTCCACGGCCGACGCGGGGCCCGAGGACACCGACAGCACCGAACACGAAGGGGGAACGGCTCGATGACCAGCCGCGCAGCGGGGGACACGGCATGGGTGCTCGAACCGGTCCTGGAGGTGCCGCACGTCGTGGCCGCCGCCCTGCTCACCCGGGACGGACTCGTCACCGGCTACACCGACGCCCTGTCGCGGCCGTCCGCCGAGCGGGTCGCGGCCATCACCAGCACCGTCCAGGGCGCCTGCCGTACCGCGGCGGCGGCGTTCGCCGACACCGACCGGGCGGAGATCCGGCAGGTCGTCATCGAGTCGGACCACGGCTATGTGCTGATCGTGCCGACGGACCACGGCACCTGCGTCGCCGCGTACGGCGATCCCGAGGTGCGGCTGGATTTGCTCGCCCACCGGGTGCACTCGCAGGTCGCGCGGCTGGGCGAGAAGGCGATGGCCGCCGGGCCCCGAGGTGCCGACGGCGGCACGCCGGCATGACCGGCCGCCGAGGCGGCCGTCCCCTGGTTCCCGCGTACCTGTCGACCGGCGGCGTGGCGCGGCCCAGCCGTGCCCATCTGGAGCGGCTGTCGGTCCTCACCGGCAGCGGTGAACAGGCCCCCGCGGAACTGCCCGCCGCCCAGGCGGCCCTGCTGGAGGAGCTGGAGCACGGATCGCTGACGGTGGTGGAGGCCGCGGCCCTGCTGCGGCTGCCGGTCTCCGCGGTGCTGGTACTGGCCGCCGACCTGCTCGACCGTGACCTCGTCCTGGCCCGCGCGCCGATCCCGCCCGCCCGGCGCTTCGACCCCGACCTGCTGAAGAGAGTGGCCGATGGCCTGCGCGACCTCAAGCACCGTTGACGCCGATCCGGGGGGTGAGGGCGTCCATCTCACCGACTCCGCCGAGGACTTGGTGAAGATCCTGGTCACGGGACCGTTCGGCGTGGGCAAGACGACCCTGATCCGCTCCGTCTCGGAGATCCGGCCGCTGCACACGGAGGAGCAGCTCTCGGAGGCGTCCGCACAGGTCGACGACCTCGCCGGGGTCCGGGACAAGTCCACCACCACGGTCGCCGTCGACTTCGGCCGGATCAGCCTGCCGGGCGGCATCGTGCTCTACCTGTTCGGCACGCCCGGCCAGGAACGCTTCCGGGCCCTGTGGGACGACATCGCCTACGGGGCTCTCGGCGCGCTCGTGCTGGTCGACGCCCGCCGGATCGACGCCTCGTTCGACCCGCTGGGGCTGGTGGAGGAGTCGGGACTGCCCTACGCGGTCGCCTTCAACACCTTCCCCGACGCGCCCGGCCACCACACGCCCGAGCAGCTGCGCGCCGCCCTGGACCTGGAGCCCACGACTCCCATGGTCACGTGTGACGCGCGGGAGACGGACTCCTCGGTCGACGCCCTGCTCGCGCTGGTACAGCACCTGATCGACCACCACCTTCCGGAGCCCCGGTGACCCACCCCTCCCCCGCCGAGCAGGCCTTCTCCCTCTCGGCGCCCGTCCGCCTCTGGGAGGACGGCTTCGCCCGCGATCCCCGTCCCTACTACGCCGCGCTGCGGGCCCACGGCCCGGTCGGCTGGGCGGAACTCGCGCCCGGCGTGCCGGCCTACGTCGTCACCGACCGGCGGGCAGCGCTGGAGCTGCTGCACGACACGGAGACGTTCTCGCACGATCCCCGGCCGTGGGAGGCGACCGTCCCCGACGACTCGCCGGTGCTCGGCATGATGCGCTGGCGCCCCAACGCCCTGTTCGCCGACGGCGGCGCCCACCTGCGCTACCGCACTTCACTGATCGACGCCTTCGATCTGGTGGAGCCGCACGATCTGCGGGACCGGGTGCACCGCGCGGTGCACCTGCTGGTGAGCCGGATCGGGCCGCGGGGCGAGGCCGATCTGGTGGGCGAGTTCACCCGGCCGCTGATGGCGCTGGTGTTCAACAGCCTGTTCGGGCTGCCCGACAGCGCGAGCGACCGGCTGGACGCCGCTCTGGGCAAACTGATCGAGGGCGGCGCCCAGGCGGCCGAGGGGGAAGCCGAGTTCGGCGGGTACGTGCTGGAGCTGATCGCCGCCAAGGCCGAGCGGCGGGGCGACGATCTGCCGAGCTGGCTGCTGGACCACCCGGCGGGCCTGACCCCCGAGGAGGTCACCTGGCAGGTGTTCCTCACCCTCGGCGCGGGGCACGAGCCGACGGCCAATCTGGTGTCCAACGCACTGTCCAGGATCCTCGGCAACCCGGCCTACTACTCGACGCTGACCAGCGGCGCCCGCCCGGTGACGGACGCGGTGCTGGAGGTGCTGCACCACGAGACGCCGCTCGCCAACTACGGCATCCACTACGCCCGTACGCCGGTCGCCCTGCACGGCGTGTGGATCAGGTCCGCGGTGCCGGTGGTGATCTCCTACGGTGCGCTCGCCCAGGCCGCCGAGGAGGAGCGGGGCGCGGAGCGCCACCCGTCGGACGCCTCGCACCTGTCCTGGTCGGCGGGCCCGCACGCCTGCCCGGTCAAGCAGCACACCCTGCTCATCGCCACCGAGGCGATCGAACGGCTCACCCAGTGGCTGCCCGACCTCGAACCCGTCCTGCCCCGCGAGCGCCTGACGTGGCGGCCCGGTCCGTTCCACCGCTCGCTGACCGCTCTGCCCGTCCGTTTCAGCCCCCGCTCCCCCGACCGGCCAGGAGGACGACCATGACCGTCACCGACCGCATCGCTCTGGACCCGTTAGGTGCCGACATCGCCGCCGAGAGCGCCCGGCTGCGTGCCTTCGGCCCGATCGTGCCCGTGGAGTTGCCCGGCGGCATCCCCGCCTGGGCGCCGACGCGCTACGACACGCTGAAGGAGCTCATCCTCGACCCGCGGGTCAGCAAGGACCCGCGGCTGCACTGGCGGCTGTGGCCCGAGATCGGCCAGAAGCCGTCCTGGGCCTGGATCCTGGGCTGGGTCGGCGTGGTGAACATGCTCTCCACGTACGGAGCGGACCACACCCGGCTGCGCAAGCTGGTCGCGCCCAGTTTCACGCACCGGCGGACCGAGGCCATGCGGCCCCGGGTGGAGGCGATCACGGCGGAGCTGCTGGCCGCTCTGGAGGCGGCCGACGGCGAGGTCGTGGACGTCAAGGAAGGGCTCGCCCATCCGCTGCCGATGCGGATGATCTGCGAACTCATGGGTGTGCCGGACGCCTTGTGGGAGGACACCGGCCGGCTCATCGCGGCCATCATGGACACCTCCGACCCGAGCCCGGAGCACGCGGCCTCCGTGCAGCGGCAGATCGGGACGGTACTGCCGGCGCTGATGGCCCACCGAGCCGCGCACCCCGGGGACGACATGACCTCCGAGCTGATCCGGGTCCGGGACGAGGACGGTGACCGGCTGAGCGACGAAGAACTGCTGTACACGCTGCTGCTGGTGATCGGCGCCGGTTTCGAGACCACGGTGAACCTCATCGGCAACGCGGTGGTCGCCCTGCTCCGCCGTCCCGAGCAGCTGGCGGCCGTCCGTTCCGGGGAGATCGGCTGGGACGCCGTCGTCGACGAGACGTTGCGCGCCCACCCGTCGATCGCGTCGCTGCCGCTGCGGTACGCCGTCACCGATCTCGCGATCGGCGAGGTCACGATCCCGGCCGGCGACGCCATCATCACGACGTACGCCGCCGCGGGACTCGATCCCGAGCACTACGGGCCGGACGCCGACCGCTTCGACGCCACGCGGGGCGCCGACGACCATCTGGCGTTCGGGATCGGCGTCCACCGCTGTATCGGGGCGCCGCTGGCCCGGATGGAGGCCCTCACCGCGTTGCCGGCGCTGTTCGACCGGTTTCCGGATCTGCGCCTGGCCACCGGCGACGACGCACTGCGGCAGGTGTCGTCGTTCATCGCGTTCGGCTGGCAGGAGATCCCGGTGCGGCTGCGGGGCTGACGCCCGGGAGGGATGCCGCCGTACGAGGCAGCGCGCGGGAGCGCGACCGGTCCCCCGTTCCGGTCGTGCCCCCGCGGTGAGTTGAACTTACGTCCCGGTCCGAGGACTTGTGAACCGTGTCGATGCCCGCTGCACGCTCGGCGGGGCTCACCCGTGCACAGCCGAGTCCGGATGGCCCGGTTTCGTCCCGCCCGATCGGGCCAACCGGTTGCCCCGGAGGCAAACCGGCTCACGCCGGGCTCCGCAGGACCGGCAGTTCGAGGTCGCCCACGGTCAGGTGCGCGAGGACGACCTCGTACAGGTCGGTGCCCGCGGCGAGCAGGTGGCGTTCGAGGACGGGTTCGGCGCTGCGGACGTGCTCGCGCACGGTCTGGGCGTGCACACCCAGGGCCTGTGCGGCCCGTTCGGCGTTGCCGCCCACGGCGATCCAGGTGCGCAGCGTCCGGCGCGGATTACGGGCGTCGGCGTCGAGCCGCCCCAGCAGGTCCTGCCCCCAGGTGCGTACGGCGGGGCCGGACAGCAGGTCGGCAAGCCGCAGATCCGGCTCCCCGGCGCCGTCGGACGGCGCGTCGGGCAGGCCGATCCGGGTGTTGAGCGCCAGGTGGACCACGGCCCGGGCCGTGAGGTCGGCGAAGTCGGTGCCGAGCAGGGCCTCGACGCGTTCCATACGGGCGCGGACGGTGTTGCGGCTGACGCCGAGGACCTTGGCGGCGTTGACGGCGGTGAATTCCAGGCCGAGCCGGGTGGTGGCGAGCAGTTCGGCGCGGGTGTGGTGCGGCAGGGTGTCGAGGGGGCGCAGCACGCGGGACGTCCAGCCGCGCAGCGCCACCGGGTCCATGAGGCGTTCGGGGTGGGTGCGCTCGGCGTAGACGGCCGTCTTGTCGGGCCGGAAGTGGGCCACGGCCAACGCGCTGACGGCCTGCCCGTAGGCGGTGGCGGTCTGGGCGATGCTCTGGCGGACGCTGCCGCCGAGGAAGAGGCCCGGGTGGCGGCCGACCAGGGACCGCAGCGCCTCGCCGGTGGTCTCCCTGGGGCCGACGACGATCACATGCCCGTCCATGGCCGGGCAGCGCACGACCAGGGCGTCCTCGCGGGTGCTGTCCAGGCACTCCTCGGCGACGCGGTCGCGCACGTCGGGAGCGGATTCGACGACGTACACGCACGCCGTTTCGGCGTCGAGCAGCCCGGGCCAGAGTCCGGCGGCGACGCGGCGGGCGGCGATGGTGTCCTCGACCATCAGCAGCTGCAGGATCGCCAGGCGCAGATCGGAGGTGGCCCGGCGCAGCCGGTGCCCCGCCGCGGTGGACTCGCTCGCCGTCAGCAGCAGCTCGATCACCTGGGCGGTGTGCGTGACGACGCCGGAGGACCGCCGGTCGAAGGGGTCCTGCCGGGAGACGGCCAGCACGCAGGCGTGGGACGGGTGCTCCACCCTGACCAGGCGCAGGTGGCGCTCCCGGCTCTCCCAGGCCGCGGAGGCGATCCGGCCGGCGGTGATGTCCGCGACCAGGTCCTCGTCCAGCGGAAGCCGGTTTCCGGCGATGAGGTTCCCGGCGGCGTCCTGCAGGGCCACGGTCGCGCCCACGGTGCCTGCGAGCCAGGCGACGACTCTGCGGACGTCGCGCCCGGCCGGGCGCAGATGCTCGAGCAGTTCCTCCGCCCACGCCGGGCCCGTGCCGGGCTGCACACGCTGCCGGTTCCCGTCCTCTCGGCCAGCCACCTGGGCCTTCCCCTCGCTCCTCGTGCCGCCTCCGGCACACCGGTCGGGGACGTTACCTCACGTCCGCAGGGGGGTCGGTCCCCCGACCCGGACGTCGCACGGCTGGGGGCCGGTGTCCCCGGGCCCGCCCCCTCCTGCGCCGACGACCCGCACCGGCGGCATAAGCTCGGCGGATGGCGAAGTACTACGACGTGCACCCCGACAACCCGCAGGCCCGCACCATCGGCCAGATCGCCGACAGCATCCGCGCCGACGCTCTTGTCGCCTACCCCACGGACTCCTGCTACGCACTGGGCTGCCGCATCGGCAGCCGTGACGGCATCGACCGGATCCGCACGATCCGCAAGCTGGACGACCGGCACCACTTCACCCTCGTGTGCCAGGACTTCGCCCAGCTCGGCCAGTTCGTGCGGATCGACAACGACGTGTTCCGCGCGATCAAGGCGTCGACGCCCGGCAGCTACACGTTCATCCTGCCCGCGACGAAGGAGGTGCCGCGTGTGCTGCAGCACCCCAAGAAGAAGACGGTCGGGGTGCGCATCCCCGACCACGTGGTCACCCAGGCGCTGCTCGCCGAACTCGGTGAGCCGCTGCTGTCCAGCACCCTGCTGCTGCCCGGCGAGGAGGAGCCGATGACGCAGGGCTGGGAGATCAAGGACCTGCTCGACCACGTGCTGGACGGGGTGGTCGACTCGGGCGACTGCGGTACCGAGCCGACGACGGTCGTCGACTTCTCCGGTGGGGAGGCCGAGATCGTACGGCACGGCGCGGGCGACCCCTCACGGTTCGAGTAAAGCGCGCACCAAAGGCCGTTCACGGTTCAACCGTGCGCCGGGGGGTGGGGGAAATGCCCCGGGACGGGCGTGTCACGATGACCATGATCCGCCCGGTCACGCGGACGGGTTGCAGGCCCCCACCCCCGCAGAGAGGCAGCCCAGCCATGACCGCCGTACAGGGAACCGCCGTCGACATCCCCACCGAGGACGGCACCGCCGACGCGTATCTGGCCCACCTCGCCGACGGGGCAGCCCACCCGGCGGTCCTGCTGTTCATGGACGCCTTCGGACTGCGTCCGCAGCTGCGGTCCATGGCGGACCGGCTGGCCGCCGAGGGCTACACGGTGCTGGTGCCGAACCTGTTCTACCGGCACGGCCGTGCCCCGGTGTTCGACCTTCCCGAATTCATCGACCCGGGGGCGCGTCCGGAGATATTCGAGCGCATCGTGCCGGTCATGCAGGACCTGACGAACGAGCGGGCGATGCGGGACGCCGGCGCGTATCTGCAGTGGCTGGCCGAGTCGCCCGCGGTGGCGGACGGTCCGGTCGCGCTGACCGGCTACTGCATGGGCGCCCGCCTCTCGCTGCTCACCGCGGGCACCTACCCGCAGCGCGTCGCGGCGGCGGCCGGCTTCCATGGCGGGCGGCTGGCCACGGACGCCCCGGACAGTCCTCACCTGGTGGCCGGCAAGGTCACCGCAGAGCTGTACTTCGGCCACGCCGACCAGGACCACTCCCTGCCCGAGGAGCAGATCGAGCGCCTGGAGGAGGCCCTGACCGCGGCGGGCGTGCGCCACCGCTGCGAGGTGTACACGGGCGCGCCGCACGGCTTCACGCAGGCCGACACCGCCTCGTACCACCAGGAGGGCGACGAGCGGCACTGGTCGGCGCTGCTGGACCTGCTGAAGCGCACATTCTGACCGCAATCGGCTCCCCGTTGACACGAGTTGACGGCCTACCGACGGTAAGGGCTTGCTCTCCCGTGATCCCTGCGCGTAGACCTTGCTGAACACCAGTCAGGACTCTGGGGGGAGTTGACTCTTGGACGGCACGGTCGACGGGTTCCGCTACGGCGCGGTGACCCCGGTGGCGGCATATCTGATGGCCTGCCTGGGAGGAGCCCTGGGGCTGCGGTGCATCGTGCGCTCGCTGCACAACGCGCAGTCGTGGAAGACGGGCTGGCTTGCGTTAGGCGCCGCCTCCATCGGGTGCGGCATCTGGACGATGCACTTCATCGCCATGATCGGCTTCCATGTGGAGGAGACCCGGGTCCGTTACGACGCGGCCACGACGGTGCTCAGTCTCGTCGTGGCCGTCGCCGTGGTGGGCGTCGGCGTGTTCATCGTCGGCCGTCACGGCGCAAGCGCTGTCACGCTGGCGGTCGCGGGGGTGGTCACCGGGCTGGGCGTGGCGGGCATGCACTACCTCGGCATGGCTGCGCTGCGGCTGAACGGCGACGTCGGTTACGACCCGGTCGGCGTCGCACTCTCCGTACTGATCGCCGTCGGGGCCGCGACCGCCGCGCTGTGGTCGGCGGTCACCATCCGCGGCTTCCTGGCGAGCCTCGGGGCGAGCCTGGTCATGGGCGTGGCGGTGTCCGGGATGCACTACACGGGCATGGCCGCCGTCAGCGTCCATGTGCACGACGCGACCGGCGGGACGTGGGCGGGCGAGTCGCCGACGTCCCTGCTGCTGCCCATGCTGCTGGGGCCGGTGGTCTTCCTGCTGCTGGCCGGGGTCGTGGTGATGTTCGATCCGCTGCTGGTGCTGGGCGAACGGACGCCCGCACGGCAGGACTCGCGGGCCGCCGGCTCCGCGGTGCCACGTCGGCCGTCGTGGCGCACAACGGCCCCGTCCACGCGCGAGCGGTGAGCGGCCCACCCGGCGGCGCGGCGATACCGATTGCTACGGTGCACCGATGTCCGACTCCTCACGCGATACCGCCGAAGGCGCCGGCTGGGGAACCGGCGAACGGGGCGCGTATCCGCGGTTGATGCCGCCGAAGTCCGAGAAGATCTCCTGGCTGAGTCCGAAGATGCTGTGGCCGGCCCGCAACGGCGTGCTGGCCTCCTGGTTCGGTGACCCCACCGGCCGGACCCGCAGCCGGTGGGTGGCACAGCGGGCGGCCTTCGGAGCGCCGGCCGACAAGGTGATCCGCCGGGACGACCCGGACCGGTTCTCCTTCCTGGTCATCGGCGACACCGGCGAGGGCGACGACCCCCAGTACGCTGTCGTGCCGGGGCTCCTCAAGTCCGGTCAGGACACCCGGTTCGCCGTGCTGGCCAGTGACGTGATCTATCCGGTGGGCAGCGCGGACGACTACGGCGCCAAGTTCTTCCGCCCCTACCGGGACTACCGGGCGCCGGTCTACGCGATCCCCGGCAACCACGACTGGTACGAGGATCTCGGCGGTTTCATGCGCGTCTTCTGCGACGACGCCCCGCCCCTGCCGCCCGAACCCCGGCCGCGTCCCCTCACCCGGGCCTGGCTGCGATCGCTGCTGTGGCACCGGCCGGGCCCGAACGCGGGACAACGCCTCCCCGGGGCACGCGCGTTGCGCGCCGCGCCCGAACAGCAGGCCGTCCAGCCGGGCCCGTACTGGGCGATCGACGCCGGCCCCCTGCGGATCATCGGCATCGACACCGGTCTGCTCGGCACCCTCGACGCCGAGCAGGGCGCGTGGCTGCGCGAGGTGTCCCGAGGACCCCGCCCGAAGATCCTGGTCACCGGCTCGCCCCTGTACGTGGACGGCCGGCGCGAGCCCTGCGCCATCGACGGGGGCGGCACCGTCGACGACATCGTCCGCGACCCCGAGCACCACTACGTGGCGGCGATCGGCGGCGACATCCACAACTACCAGCGCTACCCGGTCCGGCTGGCGGACGGCCGCACGCTCCAGTACGTCGTCGCGGGCGGGGGCGGCGCCTTCATGCACGCCACCCACACGATCCCGCGCGTGGACGTCGCGGGCGTCACCGAGCAGGACTTCCGCTGCTACCCGCTGCGCGGCGACTCCCTGGCCTTCTACAGCCGGCTCTACGGCCGCCGGCTTCGGATGCGCCGCTTCTTCACCCTCACCGAGGGCGAGGCGAGGGCTGTGATCGCCGAGCGGCTCGGCATCAGCCCCATCCGCACGCCGGGCACCTCGACCCGCCTCACCCGGCGGGTCCGCCTGGTCGCGGGGCTGCTCGGCACCGGCCGCCGCCCCGACCGGGCCAAACGGTTCCGGCTGCCCGTGCGGAAGATCTACACGTCGTTGTTCTCGCCGAGCTCGGCGACGTACGACCCGCCGTTCTTCAAGTCGTTCCTGCGCCTGGACGTCTCCCCGGAGGCGGTCCGGCTGCGCTGCTTCGCCGCGACCGGCAACCGTGCCCAGGAGGTCGCCCCGCCCGTCGAGGACGAGGTGCTGATCCCGCTGCGCTGACCGGGCGGAACGGGAACAGCGGGGGCCGCCGCCGGGTTGGAACCGTCGTACGCCGTTGAAGGTTCAAAGATGGAGGGCTCGTGCCGCCGACCCCACGACCGCTGCGCAAGCTGGGCTTCCTGACCATCGGACTGTTCGATCCGGCCGACCCGCGCCCGGGTCACGAGGCCACCCTGGAGATCATCGAGCTGGGCGAGCAGCTCGGCTTCGACAGCGCGTGGGTGCGTCACCGGCATCTGCAGCACGGCATCTCCTCCCCCGTCGCGGTCCTGTCGGCGGCGTCCCAGCGAACGCGCCGCATCGAGCTGGGCACGGCGGTGATCCCGCTCGGGTGGGAGAATCCGCTGCGGCTGGCCGAGGACCTGGCCACCGTCGACCTGCTGTCGGGCGGACGCCTCAACCCGGGCGTGAGCGTGGGTCCGCCCCTGCATTTCGACCAGGTCAAGGGCGCGCTCTACCCGGACACGGCCGACGCCGAGGACTTCGGCTACGGCAGGGTGGAGCGGCTGCTGGACTTCGTGCGGGGCGAGCCGGCGACGGACTTCACCGGCGTCGAGGGCTTCGAGGTCTTCTCCGACCGGGTGCAGCCGCACTCCCCCGGCCTGGGCCGCCGCCTCTGGTACGGCGGTGGCAGCCTGCGATCGGCCCGGTGGGCCGGCGAGCACGGCATGAACCTTCTCTCCAGCAGCGTCGTGAAGGCCGAAGAGCCCGAGGGCCCCTACGACTTCGCGGGGATCCAGCTCGCGCAGATCCGCGCGTTCCGGGCCGCCCATCCCGACGGCGAGGCCGCTCGCGTCTCGCAGGGCCTGGTCGTCATCCCCACGGACTCCGCCTCCCCCGCCCAGCGTGCCCGCTACGAGGAGTACGCCGCCCAGCGCACTCCCCGCACGGCGTCGCCACAGGGCCCGGCGCGGCTGCTGTTCGCGCCGGACCTGGTGGGCACCTCGGCCGAGATCGCCGAACGGCTGCATGCGCACGCCGCGTTCCGGGAGGTGGACGAGGTGGCGTTCGCCCTGCCGTTCTCCTTCGAGCAGGAGGACTACGTGCAGATCCTCACCGACATGGCGACAAAGCTGGGCCCGGCACTCGGCCGGCATCCGGGCTGCTAGTCATGCTGCTCCGGGACGGCCGCGCGGTTGCCGGCGGACGTCACGAGGACTTGCTGGTCAGCAGTGCCCTCTATCGCGACCTGGCCGCGAGCCAGATGCTCCGGTCGGGCGGGAGGCCCCGGAGCGGTTGAGGGCCGCGTTCACCCATGGGCGGCCAGCACCGCCGCGAGGCCCTCTTGCAGGTCCTTGACGAAATACCCGGGGACCTCCAGCGACGGGAAGTGGCCCCCCTTCTCGGGCTCACCCCATCGGACGATCCGCCGGTACCGCTCCTGCGCCCAGGGGCGCGGGCACTTCTCGACGTCTCGGGGGTAGATGGTGAGGGCCGACGGGACGTCGACCCTCAGTTCGGGATCGAGCGAGTTGTGGCTTTCGTAGTAGATGCGGGCCGCCGACGCCCCGGTCCGCGTCAGCCAGTACAGGGTGACGTCGTCGAGGACGCGGTCCCGGGAGATCGTCTCGAACGGGCTGTCCTCGGTGTCCGACCACTCGGCGAACTTGTCGACGATCCAGGCGAGAAGCCCGACCGGTGAGTCGACGAGCGAGTAGCCGATGGTCTGCGGCCGGGTCGCCTGCTGCTTCGCGTACGCCGCGCGGTGACGCCAGAAATGGCGGGTTCCCTCGGCCCACTCGCGCTCAAGGGACGTCAGCCCGTCCGTCGTCAGCCCGGGCGGCCCCTCCGCGAACGTGGTGTGGATGCCGAGGACGCGCGCCGGGAACCGGCCTCCGAGAATCGTGGTGATGTTGCCTCCCCAGTCGCCGCCGTGGGCCAGGAACTCGCCGTAGCCGAGCCTTCCCATCAGTTCCACCCAAGCGGCCGCGATCTTCTCGGTTCCCCACCCGGTGGTGGCCGGCTTGTCGCTGTGACCGAAGCCGGGCAGGGACGGGACCACGACGTGGAACGCGGGCGCGTCCGCGTCCTTCGGATCGGCCAGTTCGTCCACCACGTCGACGAATTCGGCGATACTGCCCGGCCAGCCGTGCGTCACGATCAGAGGAGTGGCGTCCGCACGCGCGGACCGGCGGTGCAGGAAGTGGATTCCCAGACCGTCGATGGCCGTGCGGAACTGGCCGATGTGCTCCAGGCGCTTTTCGAACGACCGCCAGTCGTAGCCGGTGCGCCAGTAGTTGACGAGATCGACGAGGTCGGCGAGCGGGACGCCCTGTTCCCAGCGGCGAGGGCCGTGGGCGGCGCGGTGGACCGTCTCGGCCTCCGGCAGTCGCGCCGCGGCCAGTCGGGCGCGCAGATCGTCGAGGTCGGCGTCGCTCGCCTGGGATTCAAACGCTTGCACGTCGCTGGTCGGACGGGGCATGAGACCTCCAGGCCTTCGAGGAACCGGCTAAGACGGTTCTAGCAGCTCGCAGAGTCATACCGCAACCGGCTATGGTGGTTCCATGCGTGGTGAGTTCCCCGACTTCCGCCTCGGCAGCGTGCTGGCGACCAGCTTCACGGGCACCCTGTCCGAGCGTCACGGCAATCCCGTCGAGCGCATTCCCACACCGCAGCGACTCGTCGACTGGCTGACGGTGTACGGGCTCGCCGTGGACGCCTGCACCACCGCCCAGCTCGACCTCGCCCGTGAACTGAGGGAGTCGATTCATGCCGCTGCGACAGCGGCCGCGGTCCAGGACCCTCTGCCTGCGACCGCCGTCCACGTCATCAACGACCGCAGCGCTCAGGGTCGGGCCGCGGCGATCCTGACGCCCGAGGGCGAGCGGCGATGGCGGCTCAGCTCGGCCTCCCGTGTGGAAGACGCTCTCGGCGTGATCGCCGCCGACGCGATCAGCATCATCGCAGGCGAACGAGACGGAAAACTGGCCCTGTGCGCATCACCGACCTGCCGGGCCGCCTTCTTCGACACCAGCCAGAGCCGCACCCGTAAGTGGTGTGACATGAACACGTGTGGAAACCGCCAGAAGAAGGCGCGCTTCATCGCCAAGCAGCGCAAGGATCCCGGGTCGGTGGAGTGATCGTGGCCGGGTGAGACCCGGGAGCTCCCAGCGGTCCGCCCACTGACGAGGGCGGACGCGCAGCCTGCCGGCCCGGGACGGGACGGGGTCACCAACGGCCGGGCGCGGTCCCGGTGATCGGCTCCGACGGCCTGCCGTCCACCCCGACGGGAACGTCCCCGGCGAGCATCACGCGGTGCATGATCCGGGGATGATCGAGGTGTGCGGTGTCGCCGGGGGCGAGGTGCATGGTTGCACGGTTGTCCCAGAACGCCACGCTGCCCGGCTCCCAGCGGAACCGGACCGTGTACTCGGGCCGGACCGCCTGCTCCAGCAGCATCTCCAGGATCGCGCCGCTCTCGGGCCGGGAGAGGCCGTCGATCTGCTCGACGTAGTAGCCGTTGACGTACAGGATCCGCTCGCCCGTCTCCGGGTGGACGCGCACCAAGGGGTGCAGCGAGGCGACCTGCCGGTCCAGCAGGTGCCGGACGTACGCGTCGTCCCCGGGCCGTGGCTGGTAGCCGACGCCGAGCCGGTGCTCGGCCCGCAGTCCGTCGAGGAACTGCCGTAGCGGCGCGGAGAGTCCGGCGTACGCCGCCGCCAGGTTCGCCCAGGTGGTGTCGCCGCCGTAGGGCGGTACGGTCTCGGCGCGCAGGATCGTCGCCGCGGGCGGGTCGACGCGGGCGCCGTGGTCGCAGTGCCAGCCGCGCAGCAGGGTGTGGCGGCGGCGCCGCAGCCACTCGTCGTGCTCCATGCCGAACCGCCCGCCCAGCTCCAGCCGGTCGGCGGTCGTCTCGATCTCGGGGAAGTCCGGGGGCGAGGCCTTGCCGCGCCGGGGCAGCACCACCGGCTCCCCGAACCGCCGCGCCAGGGCCACGTGCCCGGTGTGGTCCAGCCGCTGCCCCCGGAAGAACACCACTTTCCACCGCAGCACCGCCGCCCTGATCGCGGCGACGACGGCGTCATCGAGGTCCGCCGTCAGGTCGACCCCGCCGATCTCCGCCCCGATGTACCCGGCGACCGGTTTCACCTCCACCCCGGCGTCCCGCACTGCCGCGTCCGTCATCGGGCTGTCCGTCGTCATGAGCGCTCCGCTGGTCGTAGCGTGGTCCGGCCTTCCCGAAGATCGTGACAGTGATCTCCGCCGAGGGCGACCATGCCGCGACCGGCCGGTCGGGACGACCGGGCCGACGCGGTGGAGGGTCCCGGCCCACCGTCCGTTACCGCGATGTCGCGGAGGCCCAGACCTGGCCGGGCGACGAGGGCCGCCCCGTCCGGTTGATCGTTGCTCACCCTGTCCGTGACGCTGGAGGGACGACACGGCCGCACGCACAGTCAACGGGAAGGTCCGACGGTGATCAGCATCCCGACGCACACGCTCAACGACGGTACGACGCTCCCCGCCCTGGGCCTGGGCACCTGGCCGCTCGGCGACGACGAGGCGCAGCAGGCGGTGCTCTCGGCGCTGGAGGCGGGTTACCGCCTGGTCGACACGGCGACGAACTATCGCAACGAGACGGGGGTCGGCCGCGCTGTGGCCTCCGGGGTGGTGCCGCGCGAGGAGATCGTCGTGACGACGAAGCTCCCGGGCCGGCACCACGGCTACGAGGAGACCCTCGCCTCCTTCGAGGAGTCCCGGGCCCGGCTCGGCCTGGAGTACGTCGACCTGTACCTGATCCACTGGCCGCTGCCGCGCGTGGACCGGTACGTCGACTCCTGGAAGGCCATGATCAGGCTGCGCGAGGAGGGGCTCGTCCGCTCCATCGGCGTCTCCAACTTCACGGCCGGGCACATCGAACGGCTGGAGAAGGAGACCGGGGTGCTGCCCTCGGTCAACCAGGTCGAGCTGCACCCTCTGCTGCCGCAGGACGACCTGCGCGCCTTCCACGCGGGCAAGGGCATCGTCACCGAGAGCTGGAGCCCGCTGGGCCGGGGCACCCCCCTGCTGGAGGATCCCGCCGTGGGGCGGATCGCCGGGGCGCACGGGGTGTCGCCCGGGCAGGTCGTGCTGCGCTGGCACACCCAGCTCGGGGCGGTGCCCATCCCCAAGTCGGCCAGCCCCGAGCGGCAGCGCGCCAACCTCGACCTGTTCGGCTTCGAGCTGAGCGAGGACGAGATGCGGGCCGTCGCTGACAGGCCGCAACGGAGGGTCGGCGCCGACCCCGAGGTGCACGAGGAGTTCTGACGGGTACCCGGGGACGCGAGGCAGGAAGGAGCCGCAGGTGGCCGATCGGGACCGGCTGCGGGACTACCGCGGCAAACGCGACTTCGACCGGACCGGCGAGCCCCGGGGGCGCGGCGCGCCGGCCGGCGACGGGCCCCGGTTCGTGGTGCAGATCCACGACGCGAGCACGATGCACTTCGACTTCCGGTTGCAGGTGGACGACGTGCTGAAGTCCTGGTCGATCCCCAAGGGACCCTCTGCGGACCCGAAGGACAAACGCCTGGCCGTGCCCACGGAGGACCATCCGCTGGAGTACGAACAGTTCGAGGGAGTGATCCCCCGCGGCGAGTACGGCGGCGGCACGGTGATCGTCTGGGACCACGGCACGTACGAACCGCTGAGCCACGACCGCAAGGGCCGGCCCGTCGACTTCGCCGAGTCGCTGGAGCGCGGGCACGCCACGTTCCGGCTACGCGGTTCCAAGCTGCGCGGCGACTACGCCCTGACCCGGTTCCGCGGCGGCCCGGGCGGTGCCGGCGAGGAGGCCTGGCTGCTGGTGAAGCGGGCCGGGGGCGTGGCCCGTGCGCGCGGGGCCCCCGATCCGCGTCGCGCACGCTCGGCCACGTCCGGCCGCACCCTCGCCCAGGTCGCCTCGGACGCGGCCCCCGCCGCAACCGCGGAGTGAACGGCGAGGGCCACCTCCTCGCGACGGGCCGACCAGGGCTGCCGGGCCGGTCAGAACTGCGGTGTGAGCGGCTGTTCGCACCAGATGGTCTTGCCCCGGGTGGTCTGCCGGCTGCCCCAGCGCTGGGTGAGCTGGGCGACCAGCAGCAGGCCGCGGCCGCCCTCGTCGTCCTGGTGGGCCCGCCTCAGATGCGGGGAGGTGGAACTGCCGTCCGAGACCTCGCAGATGAGGGTCTGGTCCCGGATCAGGCGGAGCTGGATGGGCGGAGCGCCGTACCGGATGGCGTTGGTGACCAGTTCGCTGACCACGAGTTCGGTGACGAAGGCCGTCTCGTCCAGGCCCCACGCGGTGAGCTGGTCGGTGGCGGCCTGCCGGGTGGCGGCCACCTCCGCGGGGTCGGGCGGGACGTCCCAGGTGGCGACCTGGTCGGCGCCCAGAGCACGGGTCCGGGCCAGCAGCAGGGCCACGTCGTCGCCGGGCTCCTCCGGCAGGACGGCCTTCAGCACGGTGTCGCACAGGGCGTCCAGCGAGTCGGCGGGCACGGTCAGGGCCCGGCACAGTTCGTCGGTGGCGTGGTCGACGTCGCGGTCGCGGCCCTCGACGAGTCCGTCGGTGTAGAGGGCGACGACGGAGCCCTCGGGCAACTGGAGTTCCGTCGCCTCGAACGGCAGCCCTCCCACCCCCAGCGGAGGTCCCGCGCTCATCGGGATCAGCCGGGCGGACCCGTCGGGCAGCACCAGCGCGGGCGCGGGGTGCCCGGCGGCGGCAAGGCTCAGACGGCGTGTGACGGGGTCGTAGACGGCGTACAGGCAGGTCGCGCCGACTTCGGCGACGTCGTCGCCCTGGTCGTCCGAGGCGAGATGGGTGACCAGGTCGTCGAGGTGGGTGAGGAGCTCGTCCGGCGCCAGGTCGACGTCGGCGAGGGTGCGGACGGCGGTGACCAGCCGGCCCATCGTCGCCGTCGAGGGGATGCCGTGCCCCACGACGTCCCCGACGACCAGCGCGACACGGCTGCCGGACAGCGGGATCACGTCGAACCAGTCGCCGCCGATGCCGGCGGCCGAGCCGGAAGGCAGATAGCGGTGGGCGACCTGGACGGCGGCCTGTCCGGGCAGGCCCCTGGGCAGCAGGCTGTGCTGGAGGGCCAGGGCGGTGGTGCGCTCGCGGGCGAAGCGGCGGGCGTTGTCGACGCAGACCGCGGCCCGGCTGGCGAGCTCCTCGGCGAACACGGCGTCGTCGTCGGCGTAGTCGTCGGGCTGTGCCACGCGCACGGCGACGGCGACCCCGAGTGTGGTGCCGCGGGCCCGCAGCGGTACGGCCATCATCGAGTGGACGCCCTGCCGGTAGGGGCGTCCTTGCGGGGCTCGGGAGTTGCGCTCGGCCACCCAGCGCATGAACGCCGGTTCCCCCGCCTGGCTCACGATCGCCCGGCCCTCCCGCATGGCCCGGGCGATGGGCGAGAACGAGGGGTAGACGTCCACTTCCCCGAGGTGAACGGCCGCCTCCGGGGTGCCCTCGGTGACGGAGCCGTGGGCGACCCGCCGCAGCGTGACCTCCTGGACGGGGGCCGTGGGCGCCTCGTCGGAGCCGAGGACCCAGTCGAACAGGTCCACGCTCGCGAAGTCGGCGAACCGGGGCACCACGACGGAGATCAGCTCCTCGGCGGTGCGGATCACGTCCAGGGTGGTGCCGATGCCGGCGGCGGCCTCGTTCAGCAGGGCCAGCCGCTGCCTCGCCCAGTACTGCTCGGTGCTGTCGAAGGCGGCCAGGGCGGTCCCCACGAGCGCGCCGGCGGCGTCCCGCACCGGCCACATCTCGGTGACCCAGGCGTGCTCGCGGTTGAGGGACGGGGCACCGGTGTAGCTCTCGTAGCGCAGCGGCCGGCCGGTCTCGACGACGTGCCGCAGATGCCAGTTGAAGCCCCGGCTGTGCTCCGCCTCCTCCACCGTCTCGGGGAAATGCCGGCCGAGCAGCGTCTCCTCCGATACGCCCATCACATGACAGGCGGCGTCGTTGAGCCGCAGGTAGCGCTGGTTGAGGTCGAAGACGGACATCGACATGGACGCCTGCTGGAAAGCACGGCCGGCGAGGGACGTCTCCCCGCGGCCGGGCGACGCCGCGGTGATCACAAAGCCACCCGCTTGTCCGTCCGGGCCCGTCACGGCGCAGCCTCTGACGCGGAGCCCGACCAGATAGCCCTCGCGGTGCCGCACCATGACGGTGCCCGACAGCGCGGACACCGCCTCGGCCGGCACGTCCTCGGCGAGCAGGTCCCGTACGGGTCGGCCCACGGCCTCCTCGGCCGGGTGGCCGGTCAGCCGCCGGGCACCCTCGCTCCACCCCGTCACCATGCCGCGGGCGTCGATGATCGCAGCAGCGGAGGCGTCCTCCATAGCGTCCAGGATTATCCCTTTGCCGCCCGCTATCAACCGCGGCGGGGCATTCGGGACCGTGTCAGGCGCGCTGGGCGCGCAGCGCGGTGAGGGCCCGGTCGGCGTGTGCGTTCATGCGCAGTTCGCTGCGGACCACGTCGAGGACGGTGCGGTCCTGCGCTATGACGAACGTGGTGCGCTTGGTGGGCGCCGGCGAGAAGCCGCGCTTCACACCGAACCGCTCGCGGACCGCACCGTCGGCGTCGGACAGCAGCGGCATGCCCAGGCCGTGCCGTCCGGCGAACTCCTGCTGCCGTTCGACGGGGTCGCCGCTGATGCCGACGGGGCGTGCTCCCACGGCGGCGAATTCGGCGGCCAGGTCGCGGAAGTGGCAGGCCTGGGCCGTGCAGCCGGGGGTCAGGGCGGCCGGATAGAAGAAGAGCACGACCGGGCCCTCGGCGAGCAGCGCGGACAGGCTGCGGACGGTGCCGGTCTCGTCGGGCAGGGCGAAGTCCTCGACCGTGTCCCCGGTCTCCACACGCGCGCTCACGACCTGCCCTCCGCGTTCCGGGCCACGCCGCGGGCCCAGAGCACGAGGGGCACCTGCAGGGGCAGGCGTCCGAAGGCGGCGGCCTTCTGCGGGGCGGGGCGGTGGCGCAGGGGCGAGCGTTCGGACCGGGACACGGTTCCTCCTCTGAAGACCTGCTGCGCATTATTACCGGTCGGTAGACAGGCCACTTCACCGGGTCCCGGGAGCGCCGGCGACGGCGGCCCGGCGTACCCCGGCCTGCGGGAACCGCGAACGGGGTCACGCTGGGCCTGACCGTGAGCGTCGGCGGCCTCACGGCCCCCGCGCCCGGAGCACCGGCCGGCGCGACGTCCCTGCGGTCGGCCCTGCTGCCGCTCGTCGCGCTGCCGGCGCTGGGCCGGCTGATGCTGTGCGGCCTGCGCGAACCGGCGTCACCGGCAGCGGCCGATGCCGTGCGGGCGGATGCGCGCGATGCGGCCGCACAGTGACCGGGAATCAGGCCGAGCCGTCCGGAGCAGCCTGAGGTTCGCCCTCGTCGTCGGCGTAGGCGAGGAAGTCGTCGACCATGCGGTGGAACAGCGTGGCGAGCTGCCGCAGCTCGTCGGGCGACCACTCCGACAGCGCCATCTGCATGCCGCGAACCCCGGCCTCGCGGACCCTGGCGATGGCCTCGCCGCCGGCGTCGGTGAGTTCGATGCGCTGGGCTCGGCGGTCGTCCGGGTCGGGGACGCGGGTGACGTACCCGGACTTCTGCAACTGCTGCACCGTGCGCGTGACGTGCGAGGCCTCCACGCCCAGCCGCACGGCGAGCTCCCCCGGCCGCAGCGGCTCGGAGTCGGCGATCTGTCGCAGCAGCGCCACGGCGGCGCGGTCCAGCGGCACCCCCGCCAGGGCCATCAGCCGCTCGTGCCGGCGGGCGCGGGTGCTCAGGTAGGTGATGCGGGTGAGCGCCCGCTCGATGTCGATCACTTCCGGGGAGGGGACGCCGGGGAGCGGTGGTGTGGACATGAGCACACGGTATCATCTCGTTGCGTAAGTCAAGTAAATCGGGGGCCGGCGCACCTGCCGCGGTCGGCGCCGTTCAGGGGAAACAGCCGGAGAACACGCGTGAGGACCGGCCGGTTCGTCGACACCTCACCCGTGGACCTGCCGCTGATCCCGCCCATGCTCGCCACGTCCGGCGCCCTGCCGCCCGCCGCGCAGGACGCCCGGTGGGCCTACGAGACCAAGCAGGACGGCCAGCGCGTGGTGGTCTACCTGCCCGGGGACGGCAGCGTGCTGCTGCGCGCCCGATCCGGTGACGACATCACCGCCGCCTACCCGGAGCTCCGGCCGCTGGGCACCGCCCTCGGCACCACGGCCGCCGTACTGGACGGCGAGATCATGGCCCTGGACGCCGAGGGGCGCGCCAGCTTCCAGTTGCTGCAGTCCCGGATGGGCCTGGCCCACGCGCCCGCCAGGGCGGCGCGGCGGGCGGCGGAGGTCCCGGTCCACCTCGTGCTGTTCGACGTGATGCACCTGGCGAACCACTCGCTCCTGCGGCTCCCCTACGCACGCCGCCGCACGACGCTGGAGGACCTCGGCCTCGCCGGACCCTCGTGGTCGACCCCGCGGGCGCTCGTCGGCCACGGCGCCGAGGCCCTGCGGGCCACCCGGGAGCACGGCCTGGAGGGCCTGGTCTGCAAGCGGCTGGACTCCGTGTACGAACCGGGGACCCGCTCCCGGGCCTGGATCAAGATCCGCAACATGCGCACCGAGGACGTCCTGGTCGGCGGCTGGCAGCCCGGAAGGGGACGACTCACCGGCCTGCCGGGCGCGGTACTGGTCGGGCAGCGCACCGCGGGACGGCTGCGCTACGTCGGCAGCGTGGGCACGGGCTGGAGCGAGGCCGAACGCACGGAGCTCGCCGCGCTGTTGCTGGCCGCCGCGACCGGTGCCTGCCCCTTCGACCCCGCCCCGCGCGCTCCGGGGGCGCGCTGGGTCGTACCCCGCCTGGTCGGCGAGGTCCGCTACAGCACCCGCACCCGGGAGGGGATGCTGCGGCAGCCGTCCTGGCTGCGGCTCCGGCCCGACCTGGCACCTGAGGACGCCGCGGCGGACATCCCGGACGACCTGGTCTGAAACGACGGCCGGTGGCCAACTGTTGGGCTGCGATTCACTGTTGAGATCCTCCGCCCCTCTTGGCATGGACGCGTTCAACCTGGAAGCTGAACCTCCCTTTCCCCCACAGCCGTTGGGCTGCGCCCGGACCGAGGAGGACGCAGTGTCGTCACGCCCGTTCGCCCACCACCGCAGGAGATGGCTCACCGGAGCAGCCGGTGCCGCCGCCCTCGTCCTCGCGGTACCCGCCACGGCCCACGCCGCCCCGCCCTCGGCACTGCCCGCCAACGCGGACACACTGGAGAAGACCTACCAGCCCGCCTACGACTACGACACCGACGGCTGTTACTCCACGCCCGCGATCGGCCCCGACGGCACCGTGAACGGCGGGCTCAACCCGACCGGCGCCCTGAACGGCAACTGCCGGGACGCCTCGGACCTCGACAACACCAACGGCTACGCCCGCTCCAAGTGCAACAACGGCTGGTGCGCCGTCCTGTACGCCCTCTACTTCGAGAAGGACCAGGCCGTGGCCGGCAGCAGCATCGGCGGCCATCGGCACGACTTCGAGCACGTCGCGGTGTTCGTGCAGGACAACCAGGTCAAGTACGCGTCGACGTCCAACCACGGCGGGTTCACCGTGCACGCGGCGTCCGCCATCCGCTTCGACGGCACGCACGCGAAGATCGTCTACCACAAGGACGGCGTCAGTACCCACTGCTTCCGCGCCGCGAACGCGAACGACGAGCCGCCGGAGAACCACAAGCACACCTGGCAGTACCCGGCGCTGGTCGGCTGGAACGGCTACCCGGCCGGGGTGCGCGACAAGCTCACGTCGTACGACTTCGGCAGCGCCAACTTCGGCCTGAAGGACGGCAACTTCGCCGACCACCTCGCCAAGGCCAAGCCCTCCGGCATCGCCTTCGACCCGTACGGGTGACGCGCCCGGTGCGGCCGGGGCCCCCGGGCCTCCGGCCGCACCCGGCTCGGGCCCGCGCCGCCGCTCGGGGAGGGCGGCGCCGTACCGCGGGGAGATCCACTCGTGCCGAACTGACGTACGCCGCCCGGCGGTCGGGGGAGGTACGGCACGAACGTCCCCGCGAGAGGGTCTATCGTGTCCGCATGGCCGTCCCCGAACTGATTCGCATCGTCTCCCGCGACTCCCCCATGGCGCTCGCCCAGGTGGAGCGCGTGCGGGCCGAGTTGGCCGCCGTCCATCCCGGAGTGCGCACCGAGGTCGTTCCGGTGAAGACCACCGGCGACAAGTGGATGGGCGATCTGTCCCAGGTCGAGGGCAAGGGCGCGTTCACCAAGGAGGTCGACGCGGCGCTGCTGGCCGGCGAGGCCGACCTCGCCGTGCACTGCGTGAAGGACGTGCCCGCCGACCGCCCGCTCCCGGCGGGGACGGTGTTCGCCGCGTTCCTGAAGCGGGACGACATCCGCGACGCCCTGATCCACCCGGGCGGGCTCACCCTCGACGAACTGCCGGCCGGGACCCGGATCGGCACCTCCTCGGTGCGCCGCGTCGCGCAGCTGGCCGCCACGCACCCCCACCTGCAGTGCGTGCCGTTCCGGGGCAACGCCAACAAGCGACTCGCGAAGCTGGCCGCAGGGGAGGCCGACGCCCTGCTGCTCGCGGTCTCCGGCCTGGAGCGCATCGGCCGTGAGGACGTGATCAGCGAGATCCTCTCGACGGAGACGATGATGCCGCCCATCGGCGCGGGCGTGCTGGCGCTGCAGTGCCGTGAGGACGACGCCGCGCTGATCGACGCGGTGAGCGGTCTCGGCGACCCGGACACCTACCGGGAGACCACTGCCGAGCGCATGTTCCTGCATGTGCTGCAGGGGCACTGCAACAGCCCCATCGCCGGGTTCGCGCAGGTGGACCGCAGTGGTGAACTCTCCCTGCGGGCCTGCGTGTTCACCCCGGACGGCAAGACGCGGCTCAACGCCCACGAGTGGGCGGGCCGACTCGACCCGGCCACGCTGGGCACCTCGGTCGCCGTGGCCCTGCTGCGTCAGGGTGCCCGCGAAATCATCGACGGCATCCCGCACTGACCCCCACGACACCCTGACGCCGGATCAGGCGGTGCCTTCCTCCGCCTGATCCCGCAGGAAGACGCTCACCTGGTGCGCCAGGCTGTCCCGCACCCCGCCCTGCTGACCGCCGGCGGCCCCCTCGTGCGCGCCGATGCCGCCCGACCAGAGCCGGCGGTCGGTCCACTCCTCCTCGACCCGCAACTGCACCTGGACGTCCACCAGACTCAGGGACGCCTCGGCGCCGGCCGCGTACAGCACGGCGGTGGCCCGGCGCAGCGGGTAGACGTCGAAGCCCTCGATGAACTGCGAGTTGCGCCAGTCGATGAAGGCGCTCTCGCCGTCCGGACCGAGGCGGACGTCGATCTGGCCGTCCTCCAGGTGCACGCCGAGGTGACGGCTGCCGCGGTTCTCGACCGTCACGCGGAGGCAGAAGTACGTCAGCCCCTCGGCGGCGTCGTCCCGGCCGCGGGGCGGCTCGGCAGCTTCCAGACGGTGGACGCGGACCCGCAGACCGGCATGCTCGTCGTACTCCTGCCAGTCCCCGACCACGTTCGGCTCGTACACGCTGCACCCTCTCGACCTCTGGAAGCTGCTTCCTATCTGTGGTCTCAGCGCACTGTCAAATGAGCAGAATGCGCTGTGGCCTGGCAGTTCATCCTTTTTGATCGGTGATCAAGCCGTGCCCAGCGGTTATCCGGAAAGAGGGGGAGAAAGCGCTTGCCCGGGCGTGCCGCACATCACTTCCAGGAGTGAAGATCAACGGGCCAGACGGCCCAGCAGGGCCGAGGCCGCGGTGACGCCGAGTGCGGCGGCCAGGCACAGCACCGCGAAGTCGGACGCCAGATGGTGGGGCGTGCCGAGGAGGAGGCCGCGCAGGGCGTCCACCTCGTAGCTGAGCGGGTTGGCCTTGCTGACGGCCTGGAGCCAGCCCGGCATCACGGACACCGGATACAGGGCGTTGGAGCCGAAGAACAGCGGCATGGTGATCGCCTGCCCGATGCCCATGAGCCGGTCACGGCTGAGGACGATGCCGGCGATGGTCATCGACAGACAGGAGAAGAAGGCCGAGCCGAGGACGACGATCGCGGCGACGGCGAGCAGCTTGAGCGGGTTCCAGGTCAGGGCGACGCCGAGCAGCGCCGCGATGAGCAGCACCACGACGGCCTGGACGAGCGACTTCACCCCGGCCGCGAAGGCCTTTCCGGTGATCAGGGCCGACCGCGGAGTCGGGGTGACGAGGAGCTTGTTGAGGACCCCGGCGTCGCGCTCCCAGATGATCTGGATGCCGTAGAAGATGGCGATGAACATCGCGGACTGGGCGATGATGCCGGGCGCCAGGTAGTCGACGTAGGGGAGGCCGCCGGTGGGGATCGCCTTGATGCGGGTGAAGGTCTGACCGAAGATCAGCAGCCAGAGGGCCGGCTGGACCGCGCGGGTGTACAGCTCGGTGCGGTCGTGGCGCAGCTTCTGCAGTTCGACCGCGCACATCGCGCCGACGCGGGCGGGCAGCAGCCGCCAACCGGCTCGGGGCGCCGGGGGTTTGAGCAGCAGGTCGATGCCGTGGGCGCGGGCGGGGTCAGCCGACACGGCGCGCGGTGCGGCGGGTGCTTCGGACATCGCGGAAATCTCCTGCCTCGTCGTCGAGACCGCTGCCGGCCACGTCCCGGAAGACGTCCTCCAGCGTCGGCAGCGGGTTCTGGGCGGCGCCCGCGGCGCGGCGGCGGGCGCCGAGCCCCTCCCGGAGTTCGGCCGGGGTGCCGAGGGCCCGGATCCGGCCGCGGTGCATCAGGGCGACCCGGTCGCAGTACTGGTCGGCCTCGTCCATGTAGTGGGTGGTCACCAGCACGGTCATGCCGGTGGCCCGGCGGACGGCGCCGATGTGCTCCCACACGCCGGTGCGGGCGATGGGGTCCAGGCCGATCGTGGGCTCGTCGAGGATCAGCAGTCGCGGGGCGCTGACCAGCGCCTGGGCGAGTTCGAGCCGGCGGACCATGCCGCCCGAGTACGTGGCGGCCAGCCGGTCGGCGGCGTCGGCGAGGTCGACGGCTGCCAGGGCCTGGGCGACGCGCTCGGCGCGTTCGGCGCGGGACACGTCGAAGACCCGGGCGAACAGGGCGACGTTCTCCCGTCCGGTGAGTCCGGCGTCCGCGGACAGTTGCTGCGGTACGTAGCCGAGCAGGCGGCGTACGGCCATGCGGTCCCCGGCCGCGTCGTGGCCGAAGACGCGGACCATGCCGGCGGGCACGGGCAGCAGGGTGGTGATGCAGCGGATGGCGGTGGTCTTGCCCGCGCCGTTGGGCCCGAGCAGGCCGAAGACCTCGCCCTGCCGGACGGTGAGGTCGAGTCCGTCGACGGCGTTGGTGTCGCCGAAGGCGTAGGCGAGCCCGGTACAGGCGACGGCGTCGGCCCGTGGGACGGTCTCGTCGATCCGGGGGCCGGGCCCGTCGGCCCGGGGATCGGGCGGGTCGACTTCGGCCGTGGGCCCGTCGGCCCGGGATGGGGCGGTGTCCCTCGTCATGAGTCCTCGGCCTCCTCGTGCAGGGTGTCGGCCAGCTTGCGCAGGGCCGGGATCGCCGCGTGCAGCGCCTGGCGGTCCGCTTCGTCGAGGCGCGCCACCTGGCGGCGTACGAGCTCGGCGCGGAGCCTGCGCCACTCCCCCAGCCGCGCCTCGGCGGCCGGGGTGGGCAGCAGCCGGGCCGCCCGTCGATCGGCGGGGTCGGTCTCGCGGACCAGGTAGCCGGCCCCTGCCAGCTGGTTGACCAGGGTGGACACCGAGTTGGCCGCCAGCCCGAGGTCCTTGGCCGCGTCGGAGATGCCGACGCCGGGCCGTGCCACGACCAGGCGCAGCAGTTCCACTTCGGCACCGCGCAGCCGCGGGTCGGGCATCTGCCGCCGCAGGCGCCGGCGGATCAGCCGCTGGACCCCGACGAGCGCGTCGGCCAGCTCTTCGGGGAAGGTCTCCAGCTCCATGCCGCCGAGATTAGCTCTGTAACAGAGCTAATTGGTCCAAGGCGAGGTCAAGAGAGGTCAAGAGGGGTCAAGAGACGCACTTGGAAGGGCAGCGACCTCGAGAGTGCCCGCGTCGCGCCCGCATCCCTCAAATGCCGTATTGTCTGAATTGTCAGTGCTTCGGACAGGAGGCACGTATGTGGGGAGCCGGCCGCCCGGACTCCCGGTGTTTTGCGTGACGTCCGAGGCCGCGCTTCCCACGGTGTCTGTCCCCATTCAGCACCTGCTCAGGGAGGTGCGCACCATGCGTATCGCCGGCAGCACCCGAACGCACCCCCACGACGACGCCCCCGACACCGCGGCGGCGTTCGCGCGTCTCGCGCAGCTGCCCGAAGGGTCCGAGCGCAAGGCCCTGCGGGACGAGCTGGTCGAGGCCTGGCTTCCCATGGCCGAGCGGATCGCCGTCCGTTTCCGGGGCCGTGGCGAGTCCCTCGAGGACCTCTACCAGGTGGCCGCCCTGGGCCTCGTGAAGGCGGTCGACCACTACGACCCGGCCCGCGGCAACGCCTTCGAGGCGTACGCGGTACCGACGGTCACCGGCGAGATCAAGCGCCACTTCCGTGACCACATGTGGACACTGCACGTGCCCCGCCGGGTCCAGGACCTTCGCAACCGGGTGCGGCACGCCGCCAAGGAACTGTCGCAGACCACCCCGGGGCGCGCCCCCACGGTCGCCGAGATCGCCGAATTCGCCCAGCTCACCGACGGTGAGGTGCGCACCGGCATGGAGGCCCTGGAGTGCTTCTCCGCGTTGTCGCTGGAGGCGGAGATGCCCGGGACCGACGGCTACGCCCTCGGGGACGCGATCGGCGGGCCCGACCCGGCCTTCGACATCGTCGTCAACCGGGTGGCCGTCCGGCCCTGCCTCGAGGCGCTGCCGGAGCGCGAACGGATCATCCTCTATCTGCGATTCTTCAAGGGCATGACGCAGAGCCGTATCGCCGAACAGCTCGGCATCTCGCAGATGCACGTCTCCCGGTTGCTCAGCAGTTGCTTCGCCCATCTGCGTGAGGAACTGCTCACCGAGGCCCGCTGACGCGCGGGCGTCCGCTGCCGCCGGGGATCACACCTCCGGCGGCGATCCGGGGATCTGCGTCGGTCCGGCGCGGTCGAGGGCGTCCTCCAGCACGGCCCGGATCTCCTCGGGCATCACGCCCGTGCGCCCCCAGACGAGGATCAATTCGGCCACGTTGCGCAGCTTGATGTTGGTGTGCTGGGAGACCTCCTTCAGCACGGCCCACCCCCGGTCGGGGGAGATCCGGCCGAGTACCACCACCATCCCGATCGCCTGGTCCACGACGGCGTGGGAGACGACCGCCTCCTGCAGCTGCTGGACCTGCTCCTGAAGTTCGAGGATCCGGTCCGAGCCCCCGTCCGTGGGCATGGTCACCTCCGGGTGCGGTGCGCCGCTGCGCCGGAGGTCCCACGGGATGCTTGAGTACCTTGACGCAGTGTCCGACCCATCCATCGTCGTCACTCGGCCCGCCCGGTGCCACCGGGGCGGACCAGGCGGGATACCGTTTCGGCGCCCTCGCCGGGGTACTCGGCAGGCGCCCACAGCGGTTCCGGTTGGACACTGGTGTCAATCCTCCGGTGGCTGCCAGGCCGACGAGATCAGGACGCGACTGCCATGAACCACGACATGCCCACCTCCTCCGGCACGAAGGACGTCGTCTCATCACACTCCGTGTTCGGCGCACCCTGCTGGGTGAGCCTGACCAGCCGGGACGTCAAGGCGACGGAGGAGTTCTACGGGGCCGTGCTGGGCTGGCAGTGGCGGCCGGCCAAGCTGGGCGACCGGTTCCGGATCGCACTGGTGGACGGCTCGCCGGTGGCCGGCATCGCGGGAGTGGCGACCATGTGGCAGATGGCGGTGGCGTGGACGCCGTACTTCGCGGTGCGCAGCGCGGACGAAGCGGTGGCGCGGGTGCAGGAGCGGATGGGGACGGTCGCGGTCGGGCCGATCTCCCTGCCGCCGGGGCGGGCGGCGCTGCTGGCCGACCGGGACGGGGCGACCTTCGGCATCTGGGAGGGCGACCTGTTCACCGACTGGGAGACCTGGCGCCACGCGCAGCCGGCCTTCATCACGCTCCACACCCGGGACGCCTTCGACGCGGCGATCTTCTACGGCGAGATCCTCGAGTGGGCGACCCAGCGGCCGGGCTGCTGCGAGGTCCACTACGAGGGCGGGGAGGTCGTGCTGCGCAGCCGTGGGGACGTGGTGGCCCGGATCGAGTCGGGGGCCCTGGAGGCGGCCCCCGACCCCGCGATCCGGCCGCACTGGCAGGTCCACTTCTCCGTCGACGACGTGGAGGCCTGCGCCCGTGCGGCGGAACTCCACGGCGGCAGTGTCCTGTCCAAGGGCAGCGACGAGGCGGTGCTGCGCGACCACGACGGCGCGCAGTTCACGGTGACCACGCGCCGCGACCGCTGACGGTCACTCCCGCTCGCATGACGCCCGTGACGGCCGGGACAGCAGAACCAGGCTGCGGGCGTCGACGGTGAGGTCCGTCCCGGGCTTGTGCTCGGACTCGTCGGGGGCAGCCTCCGGGTCGGACGTGTCGATGAGCGCCTTCCAGCGTTCGCCGTAGGCGGCGCTCGGGAGACGGAAGTCGACCGGTTCCCAGTGGCTGTTGAGAAGCAGCAGGAACGAGTCGTCGACGACCGGGCGCCCCCGGGGATCGGGTTCGGCGATGGCGTCGCCGTTGAGGAAGACGCCGACGGAGTGCGCGTCACCGCGCTGCCAGTCGTCGTCGGTCATCTCGCGGGCGTCGGGCGCCAGCCACACCAGGTCGGGCAGCGGCTGGTCCGCCCGGGTCAGGGTCTCGCCGAGGAAGAAGCGGCGCCGGCGCAGCACGGGATGTCCCGTACGCAGCCGGATGACGTACCGGGTGAACTCCAGCAGATCGCGCTGCTCCTCGGTGAGCCGCCAGTCGATCCAGGAGATCTCGTTGTCCTGGCAGTAGGCGTTGTTGTTGCCGCCCTGGGTGCGCCCGAGTTCGTCCCCGTGGGAGAGCATCGGGATGCCCTGGGACAGCAGCAGCGTGGCGAGGAGGTTGCGCTGCTGACGCGCGCGCAGTTCCAGCACGGCCGGGTTGCGGGTCGCCCCCTCGGCGCCGCAGTTCCAGGACCGGTTGGTGCTCTCGCCGTCCTGGTTGTCCTCGCCGTTGTCCTCGTTGTGCTTGTCGTTGTAGGACACGAGGTCGCGCAGGGTGAAGCCGTCGTGCGCGGTGACGAAGTTGACGCTGGCGCGGGGCCGGCGCCTGCTGTGCTGGTACAGGTCGGAGGAGCCCGTGAGCCGGGAGGCGAGCTCACCGAGGGTGTGGTCCTCGCCGCGCCAGAAGTCCCGGACCGCGTCGCGGTACATGCCGTTCCACTCCGACCACAGCGGCGGGAAGTTGCCGACCTGGTAGCCGCCCTCGCCGACGTCCCAGGGCTCGGCGATCAGCTTGACGCGGCTGATCACGGGGTCCTGCTGGATGAGGTCGAAGAACGCCGACAGCCGGTCCACCTCGTGGAACTGCCGGGCCAGCGTCGCCGCGAGGTCGAAGCGGAAGCCGTCGACGCGCATCTCGGTCACCCAGTACCGCAGCGAGTCCATGATCAACTGGAGGACGTAGGGGTGGCGCATCAGCAGGCTGTTGCCGGTGCCGGTGGTGTCGTAGTAGTGCTCCCAGTCGCCGTCGACCAGGCGGTAGTACGAGCAGTTGTCGATGCCGCGGAAGGACAGCGTGGGTCCCATCTCGTTGCCCTCGGCGGTGTGGTTGTAGACCACGTCGAGGATCACTTCGAGACCGGCCGCGTGCAGGGTCTTCACCATCTGCTTGAACTCGGCGACCTGCTCGCCGCGCGTGCCGTGCGCGGCGTAGCCGTTGTGGGGCGCGAAGAAGCCGATGGTGTTGTAGCCCCAGTAGTTGGCCAGTCCGCGATCGTGCAACACCCCGTCGTGGACGAACTGGTGGACCGGCATCAGCTCCACGGCGGTGACGCCCAGGGAGGTCAGGTGCTCGACGGCCGCGGGGTGGGCCAGCCCTGCGTAGGTACCGCGGAGTTCCTCGGGCACCTCGGGATGGGTGCGGGTCATGCCCTTGACGTGGGCCTCGTAGATCACCGTGTCGGCGTAGGGCCTGCCGGGCCGCGTGTCGCCGCCCCAGTCGAAGGCCGGATCGGTCACCACGCCGAGCATCGTGTGCCCGGCGCTGTCGGACGGGTCGGGGCCGCCGGGGTTGCGCTCGTAGAGCGAGGGATGGTTGTCGATCTGCCCGTCCACCGCTCGGGCGTACGGGTCGAGCAGCAGTTTCGCCGGGTTGCAGCGGTGACCCGCGGCCGGGGCCCACGGCCCGTGTACGCGGTACCCGTAGCGCTGGCCGGGACCGACGCCGGGGAGGTAGCCGTGCCACACGAAGCCGTCGACCTCGTTCAGCGGCACCTGGGTGTGGGTGCCGTCGTCGTCGACCAGGACCAGCTCGACGCGTTCGGCGACCTCGCTGAACAACGCGAAGTTGGTGCCCTCCCCGTCGTAGTCCGCCCCCAGAGGGTAGGGGCGCCCGCCCCAGGCGGACGCCCCTTTCCGTGACGGCCGGCGCGTCACCGGGCGTCCTGCAGGACGTCGGCCGGGGTGCTGGACGGCCCGGCCAGCTGCGCGACCCGCTCCTCGCGGGGCACGTCGAGGCCCTCGCTCTCGCGCGGCGCGGGCGCCGTCGGTACCAGCGGGACGCGTTCCCCGGCGCGGGCGCGCTGCGAGAACCAGATGACCTTGCTGCCGGTCTCGGTGGCGCAGCAACCCCAGCCGTCGCTCATCGCCGCGAGGTGCTCCAGGCACCCGCGCAGCTCCTGGTCCGGGCGCAGGGCGCGGTCGTTGTCCCCGATGGCGGTGATCAGGTGCTGCCCGTTCCACCACATCTCGATCGACGTGTTCTTGTCCGTGGCGTGTTCGTCGATGGCCTCGAGCAGCATCTCGGCACCGCCGCAGACGGGCTGGATCAGGTTGTCCAGGTCCCAGAACCTCAGGTGAGCGGCCAGAATGCGGCTGACCTGTCCCACCCGTTCAGGGCTGACTTCCACGTCGAGGTGGTAGTAGCAGGGCACTGCGGTCTTCATCGTTCGGCTCCTCACCGCGAAGCTCGGTTCCTTCTCGCTCCCGCGGTCCTGCGGGGCGAGCCCCGAACACGGAACGTGAGCATCCATCGCTTCTGAGTCACAATCAGCCTGAGGGTGATAGCCCGTTCGTGCAACACGAGCGCACAGCTGAGGCTGCCGTACACACAAGTGAGCACCTCTGGGTGGCCCGAACGGCCCAAGGACATCGCTACTGGTTGAAGTTCCAACAAGACGCTGCGTCGCCCCGCGTGCACCATGTGTGAAGAACTCGATCGCCGTCACGGGTCCGTGTCGCTGTGCGCACGGCCGCCGTCCGACCGTCGGGAGAACGTGCCCCTCGAGCCCGAAAGGTGATCGGCGCCATGCTGCTACCCGCCAAAGCCGAAGTCGCCCGGCAGTTGCGGCGTTACCGGGCCTGGGAACGCGTGATGCTCGCGGCGCCGAACGACCGCACGGTGCGCACCACGTTCGAGGACTCCGGCTACACGCTCTGTGTGCTCATGGGCAAACGCTGCGCTCGGGAGGCCGCGGACGCGGCCGAGCGGTACCTGCGCACGAACCACGTCACCTACCTGCAGGAACAGCAGATCACCTGCCTCCAGGAGCAGCACGTCACCTGTCTGCAGGAACCCGGCGAACGGCCTCGTCCGGCCACGGCCGTCCGACGCAGACCGTCGGCGGCGGAACGGAGATCCCCTGCTGCCGAGCGCCGATCCCCGGCGGGAAGGTAACGGCCTTTCGCACACCCCGTCCCCCGGCCGGGCCCTGCGGCCCGGCTTTTCGAGCACGCTGGAGGTGAGGACCATGAGAAGGACCCGGGCCATCGGCCGCATCCCGGTACGGGACGTCCGCCCGGCCGTGGAGAGCGGCAACCGGCCGGCGAAGGCGGTCGTGGGTGAGACGTTCGAGGTCACCGCCACCGTGTTCCGGGAGGGGCACGACGCGGTGGCCGCCAATGTCGTCCTGAAGGACCCCGAAGGGCGTTCCGGGCCGTGGACGCCGATGCGCGAGCTCGCCCCCGGCAGCGACCGCTGGGGCGCCGAGGTCACCGCGCACGCCGTCGGCCAGTGGTCGTACCGGGTGGAGGCCTGGAGCGATCCGGTGGCCACCTGGCGCCACACGGCGGGCGTGAAGATCCCGGCAGGCATCGACCCGGGCCTGGTGCTGGAAGAGGGCGCGGAACTGTACGAGCGGGCAGCGGCCGGCGTGCCGAAGGGAGCCGGCCGCACCGTGCTGCTCACGGCGGCGAAGACCCTGCGCGACGACTCGCAGTCCGCGGCGGCTCGGCTGGCGGCGGCGCTGACGCCGGAGGTGGACGCGGTCCTGGCCCGGCACCCGCTGCGGGACCTGGTCACCAGCAGCGAACCCCTGCCCCTGCTCGTGGAGCGGGAGCGGGCCCTGTACGGCTCCTGGTACGAGTTCTTCCCCCG
>NZ_JBEZCR010000018.1:0-112194 GCF_040647715.1 Streptomyces tibetensis
GCTGCTGCGCATGGAGGACGAGCTGGGCAAGCGGCTCATCGGCCAGACCGAGGCCGTGCGCGCGGTGAGCGATGCCGTGCGGCGCTCCCGTGCCGTCCGCTGCGCTCCCGGACCGGCGGGACTTTGTCCCGCTACCAGGCTTGCGCTTCGCTCCAGCCTGGCCGGCGGGTCCGCTGCGCTCCCCCGCCTGACGGTCCTTCCGGCTGCGCCTTCAGTACCGTTGGGGCCCGCTAACGCGGGCCAGCTGGTTACAAGGGCGTGGGGGTCGCTCGTGCGGGTCGGATTTCTGTGTTGTGGCTCCTCGGATTGATGCATCATGTACCGTTGGCGAAAACATGAGACACCCCTCAACCTCAGTGCACCGGCTCAGGAGATGAATGCTCGTGGACAGAGAAGAACCTTCTACATTCTGTCACCCGGCGTGGGACGTGCTGGTCCCCGCACGCGCGGCCTACCTAGCAGCCGTATCACCTCACTATGACGAGGTGTTCTGGGATGTTGCGCAGCACGTCGAGCGTGCCGGCAGTCTTGGTAAGAGGGACATCGCTGCCTTGGTCGTGTGGAAACGCCTCTCTGCGCAGACCCGTTGGGTGACAGCTCTCATGTCGCTGCCCGACAGCCAGGTGCGAGCCGTCACCGAGCAGGCCGTCGCGTCAGTGCAAAACCTCACTCTCTCACTCGGTGAGGCGGCTCAGGCGGGGCGCAGTGCCATCTCTGAACTGCCGGGGTTCGTCAAGGGTGACGCTCTCGCGTCGGCCATCCTGACCTCGGCAGCTCCCACGCGGATGGCCGTCTACGACCGGCGTGTCCAGCGCGCCATCGACCTGCTTGGGCTCACACTCACGGACCGTCCGGGCCGCTACGGCCGCTACATGGACCTCCTCGACACCCTCCTCAAAAACAGCGGAGGACGCGCAGAAGGTTGGACCCCGCGCGATGTCGACACTGCTCTGTACTGGGCTGGAAAGAACCCTGAGTAAAAGTAAGGATGAGAGAGTCGATGAAAAGATGCAGGGAAGGGCTCTGAAATTGCAGAGGATCACTCTGAAGGAACACCAGGTTGACCAGAAATCTGCGTTCCGAAAATGGGTAGGATTTCCTGCAAGATCATCTGTGCCCCCGCAGGGTGCCCGGGGCACGATCGTGTCAGCGACCGGTTCGGGCAAGACGATCACGGCCGCCGCGTGCGCGCTGGAGTCGTTCGCCAACGGCCGGATCCTCGTGACCGTGCCCACCCTGGACCTGCTCGTGCAGACCGCCCAGGCGTGGCGCCTGGTGGGCCACCGCGCCCCGATGGTCGCGGTGTGCTCGCTGGAGAACGACCCGGTGCTGAAGGAGCTGGGGGTGCGGACCACCACCAACCCGATCCAGCTCGCCCTGTGGGCCAGGTCCGGACCGGTCGTCGTGTTCGCCACGTACGCCTCCCTCGTGGACCGCGAGGATATCGACGAACTCCAGGGCCAGCGCAAGGTCCGCGGGCCGCTGGAGGCCGCTCTGGCAGGCGGGGAGCGGCTGTACGGGCAGCGCATGGACGGCTTCGACCTAGCGATCGTCGACGAGGCCCACGGAACCGCCGGTGATCTTGGTCGGCCGTGGGCGGCTATCCACGACAACGCCCGCATCCCCGCCGACTTCCGGCTCTACCTGACCGCGACGCCGCGCATCCTCGCCGCGGCCCGGCCGCAGAAGGGCACGGGCGGCCAGGAGGCGGAGATAGCGACCATGGCCGACGACCCCGAGGGCACCTACGGCGCATGGCTCGCCGAGCTCGGGCTCTCCGAGGCGATCGAGCGCGAGATCCTCGCCGGGTTCGAGATCGACGTCCTGGAGATCCGCGATCCTTCGCCCGTTCTCGGGGAGTCGGAGGAGGCGCGGCGCGGCCGGCGCCTGGCGCTCCTACAGACCGCCCTCCTGGAGCACGCCGCCGCGTACAACCTCCGCACCGTCATGACCTTCCACCAGAAGGTGGAGGAAGCCGCCGCGTTCGCGGAGAAGATGCCGGAGACCGCTGCCGAGCTGTACGTCAACGACGCCTCCCAGGACGATCTGGCCGCCGCCGACAAGCTGCCGAAGTCCTCCATCGACGCGGAGTTCTACGAGTTGGAGGCCGGCCGCCACGTCCCGCCGGACCGCGTGTGGTCGGCGTGGCTGTGCGGCGACCACCTCGTCACCGAGCGGCGCGAGGTCATCAGGCAGTTCGCCAACGGCATCGACGCCGCCGGGCACCGGGTCCACCGCGCCTTCCTCGCCAGCTGCCGCGTGCTCGGAGAAGGCGTCGACATCACCGGCGAACGGGGAGTCGAGGCCGTCTGCTTCGCCGACACCCGCGGCTCCCAGGTCGAGATCGTCCAGAACATCGGCCGCGCGCTCCGGCTCAACCGCGACGGCAGCACGAAGATCGCCCGCATCATCGTGCCGGTCTTCCTCGATCCCGGCGAGGACCCCCAGGACATGGTCGCCTCCGCCAGCTTCCGCCCCCTCGTAGCCGTCCTCCAAGGCCTGCGCAGTCACGATGAACGACTCGTCGAGCAGCTCGCTTCCCGTGCCCTCACCCACGGCAAGCGCAAGGTGCACATCCGGCGCGATGCGGAAGGGCGGATCGTCGGGGCCGGCGGCGAGGACGGCGAGGACCAGGAGCACGACGACGGCGCCGACGCTGCTGCCGAGTCCGCGCTGCTGCACTTCTCCAGCCCGCGCGACGCCTCCACGATCGCGGCGTTCCTGCGCACCCGGGTCTACCGGCCGGAATCACTGGTGTGGCTGGAGGGCTACCAGGCCCTCATCCGCTGGCGAGCGGAGAACGAGATCACCGGCCTCTACGCCGTGCCCTACGACGCCGAGGTCGAAGTCGGGGCGACGAAGGCGTTTCCGCTTGGCCGATGGGTCCACCAGCAGCGGAAGGCGCTACGGGCCGGAGAGCTGGAGGAGCGGCGCAAGACCCTGCTGGACGCGCCCGAGGCCGGGATGGTCTGGGAGCCGGGCGAGGAAGCCTGGGAGAACAAACTCGCCGCGCTCCGGTCCTACCGGCGGGCCATGGGGCACCTCGCTCCGCGTCAGGACGCGGTGTGGGGCGAGGGCGAGGCGATGGTGCCCATCGGGCAGCACATGGCCAACCTTCGGCGGAAGGGAGCGAAGAACGGCCTGGGCAAGGACCCGGAGCGGGCCGCCGTACGCGCCGCGCAGCTCACCGAGATCGACCCGGACTGGAACTGCCCCTGGCCACTGGACTGGCAACGGCACTACCGCGTCCTCGCGGACCTGGTCGACGCCGACGGCCAGCTTCCCGACATCGCACCCGGCGTGCTGATGGACGGCGACGACATCGGTAAGTGGCTGGAGCGGCAGAAGAACCCGGGCACCTGGGCGCAGCTGTCCACCGAACAGCAGGAACGGCTGACCCAGCTGGGCGTACAGCCCGCTGAGGCCCCCTCTCCCGCCCCGGCGGTCACCCGCGCGACGAAAGGCCAGAGCAAGGCGCAGCAGGCGTTCCAACGCGGGCTAGCGGCCCTCACACAGTGGGTCGAGCGGGAAGGGGCGAGCGGGTCGGTGCCGCGCGGCCACAGCGAGGAAATCGCGGTCGACGGCGAGGCGGAACCGGTGCCGGTGAAGCTGGGCGTGTGGGTCTCGAACACCAAGGCCCGGCGGGACAAGCTCAGCGCGGAGCAGCTGGACGCGCTGCGGAAGCTGGGCATCGACTGGGCATGACGCTGGCACCGCACGACCATTGAGCCGGACGGTAGGAGCAGAGGCCCAGCAGCGGGTGGGTCACCGTGTAGTACCCATACAGCTTTGCAGGTGGCGACTCCGCCAGCGTGAGTCGTTTTGCGCGGCCCGTCATGATCGCTGTGGCGGGTTGGCCGACGCCTGCGTGAATGACGTGCCCAGGAATTCACGTACAGCGGCTTCGGGGATGCGGAAGGATCTGCCGGAGGCGGTGCGGACAGCCGCCAGATGCCCGCTGTGCACCAGCCGGTAGACGGACTGCTTCGACACCCGCATGATCGAAGCAGTCTCCGCCACGGTGAGGAGGACAGGCGCGGCCTGTGCTGCCAGGCGAGTGGCGACGACCGTGAGAGCCGCTCGTAGTTCCTGCGACATAGCGGCGTCCAGTCCGTCCAAGGGCAAGAGGCTGAGGGCTTCCATAGCCTCGGGCAGGTCATCGATCGCTTCAGTCCCTTCATGGGCATGAAGGCGGGCCATGGCGTCACGCAGCCTACGCAGACCGGTGTCATCGCTGGTCAAGGAGTCGAGCGCGGTGAGAATTCCGGTGACGTCCTGCTCGGTCACTTGGCCACCGTGGGCGATCGTGTTGCGCAGATGGGTAATGGCGCGGATGGCTTGGGCGGTGCTCTGTGGGGTCCGCTCCCGGAGGCGTCGTGCCGCGTCAGTGCCTAGCGATGACGCGTTGAGCAGCGCGGTGAATTCGTCGTCGCGGCTAGTCATCACGGTCCCCCCTCCTCTTCTGCTTGGCTTTGGTTCTCCAGCGGTAGAGCGAGCCTTCGACGGCTCGGACGGTCGTGGCGTCGACCAGCTCGCGGATCTCGTCTTGTGAGTAGCCGTCCAGGGTCAGCGCGACGATGGCTTGGACGCGTGGGTCGGTGATCTCCCCCAGTTCGTCCAGGACGCTCAGATTGCCCAGGACCTCCTGGGCGACGCTGAGTGTGCTGACGGGTGGGCTGTAGAGCTCCTTCTCCCGGCGCAGGGCGCGGTGCTGGCGGGCTTCGCTGGCCCTGTGGCGGCGGAACTCGTTGGGAAAGTCGTACGCGCACGCTCCCATGAAGTAGGTAGTGATGCTTGCTCCGCCCTCAGGGGTCCATCCCTTGTCGACCAGGGCCTGCTGGCGGAAACGCGGCAGGGCTCGGGCGATGGTCATGGTGGCCAGTTCCTCGCGCAGGTCGCTGTCGGTGGCAAGGTCCTCCAAGTCGAGTTCGTGGGGGTTGAGGCCGAAGCCGCGCTGGGCGACCAGGTCGAAGATGTAGCCGGAGTGCATCCAGCCGCGCAGGACAGAGATGCCGTAGCGGACGAGTTCTTCCACGAACAGGTCGTAGCGCGGGCCGGTGAAGCCGTCTTTTTCGAGCAGGGCCACCAGGCGTCCGTCGGCCAGCCGACGGTCGATGTTCTCTTGCAGCCGCCGGGCGATTTTGGCCTGGCGGCCATTCATGGCACGCACGTCCTGGGGGGTGACCGGGGCGCCGAGCAGCCGCTGCGCGTCAAGGGGGCCGTCGTTAGGTTGTAGGTTGCGGGCGCGCGCGGCCGCGACCTCCTCGCCCGCGCCGTCGCCCTGCATGCCCTCCCCTTCCGGTTGTCGTCTCCGCCCCCTTTAGCTGTGCAAGGGGACGGCTCGCCACCAACCGCGCCAGCCCACTCGCAAGCTCCCGGGCCGCCGCGGCCGGCGCCGAGACGACCCCTTGTAAGTGCGCCCTCCACGGCCACCCCACGGATTTTTCCAAGATTCTTTTTTGGCCCACGGAGCCGGGAAATCAGGCCGTGGGGTGGGGCTCGGACTGGCACTTACGAGCGGACGTCACATCATCAACCTCTGGGGAGAAATAGTGAGTTCGCCCGTGCCGACGCCGCAAGGGCCGGCCCCGTTCCTGACGATCCACACGGCCGTCGTCCTTCTGATCGCGGGCGTCATCGGCCTGGTCGTCGGAGGGCTCGCCTTCCTCAGCGGCGGTGCCGTGGCCGCTGCTGTTCTGGCTGGTCTGACCGCAGCCGGTGTCAGCGTCCCGGTGCTCCGCTCACTCATCGGCTGAGGCCCGGCCACGGTCTTTATGGATCTTCCGAAGGAGGCACCGTGGATCAGCTCCCCGCCGGGCTTCAGGACAGGGCGCTGCTCCTCGAAGTCTTCCGCCTCATCGGGGGATGATCAGACCGGTGAGCTCCCCCGCGGTTGGCATCCGCCTCGACGCGTCGGGTCAAGCGATCCCGCTCTGCCGCTTCGGCTGCGGTCAGCCCGCAAGCCTTCCAGGACCCGAAGGGCGGCTACCCGAACACTTCTCGTGCCGCCGGAAGCATGAGGCGTGATCCAACGGCCAGCGCTGACGGCCCCTCGCTGCGTCACCTGGTGTCAGAGCCCCCTGCCCGGTTCAGGTGGGGATGCCGTGTTTCGCCGCGTAGCAGGACGCCGTTCCAGTCACAGAGGCTGGGTGGCGTAGGACCTTCGAGCGAGCGTGGTGGCCCGGGCGGGCTGGTCGGGCGGCGGCGTAGCGGGTCGCGGCCTGGACTTCGTCGACGATGCGGTCGCTACGCAGCATGTCGTTGGCCAGCTCTGCAGCAGAGGGGGCTCTGGCTGTGCAGGTGGGTAAGTCACAGCTCGTGCAGGCAAGGAAGCGCATTGCCAGGTGCCCGTCGAGGGGTCCCAGTTCCCCCGCACGCTGCCGTCGAGAAGCGGGTTGAGGAAGATTTCGGCGGCATGGGCTGCTTCCGGGAAGGTGCGGCATCCCTGGAGGCCGAGGGAGGCGCCGGTGAACAGCGCGGCGGCGACGGCCGCGGCCAGGCGAGGATGTGCGGTTGCCGCGTGCAGCCGGTGGGCGACTTGCTGGGCGGTGTGCGCGGTGAGAGGAGCGGGTGGTGGGCGGTGCCGCCAGGCGATCTGCGGTGGCGTGCACGGGTCGGCGCAGGGGCAGGGGCTGTCGTAGGAGACGAGGCGGTCAAGTGCCGGCAGGGTGAGCCACCGGCTGGCTGGCGTGGCGGGCTCGTCTGCGGGCGGGGGTTCGGTGACAGGCGTGCCGTAGTAGTGGCGGCGGGCAGCCTCGATGTCGGCGGTGACGGAGTAGTCGGCCGTGCGCAGGGCCTGGTGCAGGGCGGCGGGAAGGTGAGGGCGGTGGCAGACCAGGGTCAGGTGGATACCGGTTCGGGCCTGTAGCTGCAGGAGGCGCATCGTGCGGCGGGCGGTGAGGCGGTGGGTGCGCAGGACGGTCAGCCGGGTGACGGGCAGGGCGGTCATCCAGGCGGTGGCGGCTTCCCAGGCGGGCTGGCGGCCGCCGGGGAAGCGGCCCGGGAGCAGGGGCGGTTTGCCCAGGGCGGCGAGAAGGTCGTGGGCGAGGCCGGTTTCGCTGGTGGTGCCCGGGCCGGGGTGCAGGGTGATCCGGCCGGACGGCGGATGGTGGGCGGCTAGAGCGGTGTGCGTGTGCAGCGTGTCGTCGTGACGGTCGAGGACCACGGTGATGGACGGCAGCGGCGGGGCGGGAGGCATGGGTGGTGTGGTCAGGCGAGGCGGCTGAAGGCCCAGCGCAGCAGCTCTTGGTCGACGCGGGGGCGGCCGGTGCGTGCCAGGGCGGTGCGGGTGTGGGCGGTCAGCTGGGCCCAGGCGCGGAAGTTGCCGTGTGCGGCGTGGCTGTCGGCGAAGGTGATGTCGTCGGGGTCGGCGTCGGCCCAGACCGGGTGGAAGAGCGGGATCACCTCGAGGACCTCGTCGGGTGTGAGGCGTGTGAACTGCTGCCAGATGAAGACGCGGGAGGACAGCATCGGTTCGCGGCGCAGCACGGTGTGACAGCCCGCGCCGCCGACGAAGATGATGGCGAGCTGGGTTGAGGGCTCGTCCCAGAGGTAGCGGAAGTATTCGAAGGCCTCACCGTTGAGCCACTGGGCCTCGTCGACGAGGAAGGTACGGGGGCGTTCGGCCAGGGCCGTCTTCAGCAGGCGGTCGAACTCGCTGGGGTGGCGCGGTGGCTCGCCGGCCAGGTCGAGTGTGGTGAACAGTTCGTAGCGCACCGCGCGTGCGGTGGGCCGGGCCCGGAAGGTGATCTTGCGGACGTCCTCTCTGGGTTCGAGTGCGCGCAGGCAGGTGTTGACGGCGAGGGTCTTGCCGAAGCCGGCGCCGCCGTGGATGCACATCATCGCGCGGGCGGCGACGGTGTCGCTGATGTTCTCCCGGGCAGTGAGCAGGGCGCGGGTGGTGACCACGGACGCATCGGGCAGGTCGACGTACTGGTAGGTGGCCGCGGTCACAAGGCGTCTCCGTCTTCAGCGTTCTGCGCAGTCGGCTCGAGCGGGCCGTCGGGGGCAGGTTCGGCGGGGAGGGGAGCAGGCCGGCCGGGCGCGGTCCGGGCAGCGAGGGAGGGCGGAGTGCGCCAGTCGGCCGGTGGCGCGGCGGGCGGAATGAGGTCCGGCAGCGCCAGCTTCGAGGCGTCGGTGTGCTCGATGGCGGCCAGTTCGTGCCCGGCTTGAGCGCAGGTGATGGCTCCCAGCCGCTGGGCCGGCCCGGCCGTAGTGGCCGGGGCGAAGCGCTGTCGGCGCAGCGCCTCGGCGGCTTTCACCTCGGCACGCAGACGCCGGGCACGCTCCGCACGGGCTGTCCGCAGGGCATCAAGTTGTTCGGGGGTGGCCGCGTCCGCGAGGTGCGCGGAACCGAGATACTTGCCGCTCGCGTCACAGATGTCGATCTCGTGATCGTGGTGCGGCATGTAGCGCACTGTGACGCTACGGCCGGCCTGGCCGGTCATCCATGGGGCGATGTAGGTGCGCCCGCGCCACCGCACGCCGTGGCTGGTCAGCTTCCGCGGGCGGCCGTCGTCCTCCAGAGTGAACGTCCACAGGTCGGCGGCGGGCACGTCCGTGACGGGAGTCGGATCGGCCTGCCATGCCTCAAGCGGCGTACGGCCGGACAGCGCCTTGGGACGGTGCTCGGTGTTCCACCAGTGTGTCCAGGCCAGCACTTCCGCGGTGAAGTCTTGAAACGACATGGCACCGGACGTCTCTGGCTTGCGGCCCGCGTCTTTGCGTCGCCGGCCGGAGCGGGGCTTGGTGGAGGTGCGGGTGTAGCCGGGCAGGGCCGCGAACAACATCCGGTCGACGGCTCGGTTGAGGTTTTCCACCGTGCCTTTGAGATGGGGGCTGTAGGCTGGCAGGTCCTTCACCGTCACGCCCATCGTTCCGAACGCCGCGGTGACGGTGGTCGACAGGAAGTCCTTGCCCCGGTCCACCCGCACCTGCTCCGGTGTCCCTCCCGCAGGGCCGTAGGGATCTTCACGCAGAACAGCGGCGCGCAGCGCGACCAGCACGGAGGCACGGGAAGGAACGCCAGGAGTGACCGCGGTGCCGGTGATCACTTTGGTGGCGGTGTCGATGAACCACGTCACCCACGGGCGCACCAGGTCGCCGTCGGCATCGACCAGCAGCGGGGCCTGGACGTGATCGGCCTCCCACACGTGATTGCGCCAAGAGGCCGCCCGTTTACCGAAGACGTCGTGCGCGCGTGCCGCATCCGGTCCCGTCGCAAGACCGGCCCGCTCCCCCGCGGTGAGATCACGCCGCACCGCGCGCAGGAACGTCGACAGCGACGGCACCGGGTCCAGCAACGGCACCGCACTCGGCGGGGCGCCCGCGGGAGAAGCCGCGGAATCAGATGCCGTCATCGGCTGCCCTTCACGGCCGCCGGTCTGGGCCCGGGTCACCAACTGGCGGTGGACCGCGGAAGCGTTGCCGTGCCAGTACGCCAGCAGCACCCGGATCTCCCTGGTGATCTCGAACCGGTCACTGCTGCGTTCGCCGGGGCGGATCGCGGCCCGGGGCGACCGGGAGGCCTCAGCCAGCCACCGCCACACTGTCCGCTCCGACACGCCCAGGCACTCCCCGGCCAGGCGCACATGCTCCCGCGACAGCCGCCGCTCGGCGCGCAGTGCCAGCAGACGACGCACCGCCGGCGCCCGCAACGCCGTCAGCGACTCCTCCCCCAAAACACCGGCCGGATTTTCCGGCGGCGCCATCGGCTGCCCGTCCACTCCATGCCCCTTCGTTCTCATCCGCTTTTCGTGAAGCCCCTCTTCGCTCACCCCGTCGGAACAGGTGAAGGCCCCCCGTACGCGAGCCCTCCGAGCAGCGCGGACCGTCACGGGTAGGGTCCAAGACGCGCGCAGGCCTGCTCGATCAGCTCCCGATTCACACGCCGTGCGGGGCCGCGCTCGCGGGCTGCGTAGACATGCGACGTGATCTTCGCCCACGTGCGGAAATTGCCGCGCGCCATCTGCTCGTCCGCCCGCGCAAGGTCGTCCGGGTCCGCCTGCGCCCACACGGGATGGAACAGGGTCAGCGTCTGCGGGACTTGAGACGGCTCAAGCCGGCCGACCTGGTGCCAGGTCAGCACGCGCGAGCGCAGCGCCGAAGCACGGGCGAGGGCCCGCTCGCTTCCCGCCCCACACAGCACCAGCGCCGCCGCACAGCCCGGCGCGTCCCACAACTGCCGCAGATAATCCAGCAATGGCGGCGTTAGCCGCTGGGCGTCATCGATAAACAGCACACCGGGCTCGGCCAGGGCCCGCGTCAGAGCCTGGCTGGCCGGCCCGGCCCGGTGCGGCAGCGCCCCCGATGGCAGCCCGAGCGCTTCACACAGCGAGGCCCGCAGCTGCGGCAGACCGGGTGCCACGCCGGCCACCGCCCGCCACACCGGCACCCGGCCGGGCAGAAGATGCAACGCCTGCTCGACGGCGACCGTCTTCCCCAGGCCCGTGTCCCCGTACACACAGCACATCCCGCGTGCCGCGACCGTACGCCCCACAGCCTCCGCCACAGCGGCCACCTGCCGTGTGGACACCAGCCGGGCTCCCGGCACGTACAACCGCACACCGCCGCCCCGCACGCCCGCATCCGCGGCGCCCTCCTGCACCGGCATGTCGGCGGGCGGCCCATCGACAACAAGCGGACCGCCCGCCCCGTCCACGAGCCCCAAATCCGCCAGCGCCCGGTCATACCGGCTCGGTTCCAGCCCCACCCTGGCCCCTGCCGGACGGGCCACCTCAAGAACCCGGCCCGCCCCCAGATCCCGCTTGATCACCCGGTGCAACGTCGGCAGCGAGGGCACACACTGCGCACCCCACCCCTCCAACGCCCCCTCTTCCTGGGCCCGGAGCATCCTGCGCCGCAACTCCGCGACGTTCCCGCCCGCCTGAGCCAGGACCTCCCACAAGGCGTCACTGAGCGAAAACCCGTCCTGCCGCGGCCGCGCCTCGACATGGCCCCGGCGCCCATCGGCCAGCCACCGCCACACCGTCCGCTCCGACACACCCGCCAACTCCGCCGCGATCCGCACATGCAGCGCCGACAGAGTCCCCTCCCCATCCACCGCAAGAAGCCGCCGTACCACCACACCCCGCGCCAACGACACACCCCCCGTCGGCACAACCCCAGCCGACCCCGCCCCGGGCTCACCCGCCGGACCCCCCTGAACCGTCATACGGCCCAGCCCACCCGACCCCGCCAGCCCCTCACATAGGAACAGCGAAACCCATGACAGCCAGCAACCAACCTGCTAGCCACATCACAACAGCCGCTTGGTCACCCCATGACAGCGACCACAACCCCGTCCCGGACCCACTACCAGGACACCCACATCACAAGCCCGCTGACACCCACCCGCTGCCACCCCACCACCCACTCACACAAGACCGTGCTGGACGCGCCGGAGGTCGGGATGGTGTGGGAGCCGGGCGAGGAGGCGTGGGAGAACAAGCTCGCCGCGCTCCGGTCCTACCGGCGGGCCATGGGGCACCTTGCGCCGTGTCAGGACGCGGTGTGGGGCGAGGGCGAGGCGCTGGTGCCGGTCGGGCAGCACATGGCCAACCTCCGCCGGAAGGGCGGTCTGGGGAAGGACGCGGAGCGGGCCGCCGTTCGCGCGCAGCAGCTGGCTGCGATCGACGCGGACTGGGACTGCCCGTGGCCGCTGGACTGGCAGCGGCACTACCGCGTCCTCGTGGGCCTGGTCGACGCCGACGGCAGCCTGCCGGCCATCGAACCCGGAGTGCTGTTCGAGGGCGACGACCTTGGCAAGTGGCTGGAAAGGCAAAAGGATCCGGGCACCTGGGCGCAGCTGTCGAGCGAGCAGCAGGAGCGGCTGTCCCATCTGGGCGTGAAGCCCGACCAGGCCCCGTCTCCCGTCCCGGCGGCCGCTCGTGCGGCGGAAGGGAACGAGTAAGGCGCAGCAGGCCTTCCAGCGCGGCGTTCAGGCCCTTGCGCAGTACGTCGCCCGTGAGGGCCACCGCCGCGTCCCCAGGGCCCACGGAGAAGAGATCGCGGTGGAGGGCGAAGCCGCCTCGGTGGTCGTCAAGCTGGGCGTGTGGGTCTCGAACACCAAATCGAGGCGTGACACGCTCACCGCGGAGCAGCGCGCCGCACTGCGGGAACTGGGTATGGAGTGGGCGTGACACAACTGCCTGGGAAGATTCCGGTCGGCCGTTCTATTGGCTGGTCGGGTTCAATGTCTGTCTCGGGGCGGGAAGAAGCCCTGGCGGTTTCACTCGGCTTTCCCTGTGATGTGCGTCCAGCGAGAGAAGAGGCAGGCGCAGACGCCTGGGAATGCGCGCTGCTGCGAAGCGGAGCAACGTAGCACGGGATCGCCGGCTAGCCCAGCCGGCGGTCCCGCCCATCGTTGATGATCCACCGCCACTATCTGCCCTTACTTTCAAAGGCATGACCTGCCTTTAGAAGAAGTGCTTGCGTCCACCGACCGCGCGACCGGTCGCACCCAGGAGCCACAGGATGGCGCCCACCAGAATGAGGATGCCACCGATCGTCGTCAGCAGACCCATGCCGACAAGCAGGCCGATAATCAGCAGAATAAGCCCAAGAATGATCATCTCAAAACCCCTCGTCAATTCCGGCTCGAGCGTGTGTGCGTTTAAGCTTCACAAGGGCATGAGTCGTCCCTTGGTTGGTAAATCACGACCAGCTCCGAAGGCCAGGACTTCGGTGCGATAGTCCTTGTGCCCGGCGACACGGGGTTCACGCACTCCTTCGAGACTTCGTTCAGTACGCCATCTCCTCGACCGTCCTGCGCTCCGGAAGACCCTTCCACCCCGTACGGTTTGGATGTTGGTGATGGAGACACTGGGCAGCGGCGCCTTCGGGCAGGTCGGGTCCTCAGTTCCAGGGGGTTCTTCACCCTCTCCAGCCAGCGCCAGGTGGCGGTGGCACCTGACGGAGCCGCATCGAGGATGCGGCCGGGGGAACGCGCACCCCGGCCTACAGGGCCGCACGCCAGCCAAGGCGGCAGTGAGCCCACCTCCCCCAGGGTGAGAGCTGGCACCGCTCGAAGGGAGCGGTCCCGGCGGTGACCAGGACAGGACCGCCGTTGGTCTATGAACGGCCAGCGACCTGCTCAGCTCGAGGACATTCAGAGGAGGGTTTGTGCGGTCCCGGCTGCCAGAGGGGTGCCGCGTGTCAGCGAGGCGGCGGCTGCGGCTGACCTCCTCGACCGCGCCACAGGCGCTCTGCGCACCGGCGGGTCGGGACCGACCGCGGACTGGCCCACCCCGGCGCCCGCTACGCCTGCTCAGTGGGGTGCTCGGCTCGGTCCGTCTCCTCCGGCCAGCGCAGGCAGAGAGCGCACAGGCGGACGCTCTGAGCCTGGCGCCGTAATGCCGGGATCATCCTTTCGGGGCCACCCGGTGCGGGAGCAGGCCCGGTCCTGCTGGTGATCAGTAACGTGCGGACATGCCGTCACTCGCACGGCGTGACCGCGTCGTTTGGCGCGGCTTTTTCTGCTCCGGAGGTGTCTCGATGACGAGTCCTGGTGGCCTGCTCCCCCCGGTCGGGCTGGAGATCCCATGCTCCAGCCACGCCGCGGACGTACCGCTGAAGATCGACGCGGTCGGCATGGTCCAGCTCGACTTCAAGGGCGGCATCAGGTTGCGCGTCGAGTCGAACATCGGCGGTGGTGTCGGCGGGGTGAGGCTGAAGATCATCGGTGAGGAGTACAGCGCCGACCATCCGATGCTCGGCAGGGTCACGCTCTCGCAGGCCGACATCGACACTACGCCGCTCAGCCTGCTGGAGATCGTCTCGGCCACGCCGCAGACGTTCAGGAACACCCTGTTCCACGACTTCATCCTCAGCATCGAGAAGTTCCCCGGCTCCGACGAGCCGGTGGTGCTGGCCAACACCAAGACGATGACCACCCTGAACAACAGCCTCCGCGTGTTTCCCCCGCAGGGCGACGTCTATCAGATGCAGGAGCCAGTCAGCTTCGCCCCGATCGGCAACCCGGGCAGAGTCGTCGCACAGCTCATGAACCTTCCGATCACCAGGTCCCACAACCCCTGACCGCGAGCCTCGCCTGACCGGCGGTCGTCCAGGCATCAGGCGGGGCGACGCGCGAGCGCGTATGGCGGCGCGCATCGTCCACCAGGACGCGCTGACGTTCTTCGCGGAGCCCTGTTGCCGGGCGATGCCTGCACCGCCCGGCAACAGGGCGGACTGGGGACATGGGTGCATCCGCAGGGGGTGGTGACGCCTTGGCGCGCTGAGCTTCCTTCGCACACTCGGGCCGTCGATCAACTGCTTGGTATTCCAGCTGCCACTATTGCCGGGCCGCGACGCTGCCTCGGAACGGGTGGAGCAGCTGTCCGTGCGATGGGCGAAACTACGGCGCTTCAGCGCGGTCCAACCCCGGTCTGAGTTGTTCCGGCCCGAGCGTCAGGAAGGCCGATCGGGCCGAGGGCGGCGGTTGCTGGTTCTCCCGTTTCTGTTGCCGAGAGTGACCGCATCACCGGGCAGGAGGCCGCGTCCGGTGCCCGGCTGACGGCGGCATTGGCGTCCGGGCGTCCGGTCGATTTAGGCTGCGCCGGCTCGTGTCGTTCATGGCGGCAGCCCATCCACGGAGAGGAAAGCCGATGATGCAGCAGGTATCGGCCACCGGCCCGGCTCCCGGGCGCCGCCCCGAGCTGGTCCCTGACCCGGATGTGGAGGCGGCCCGGATTGCAGCGGTGCGCCGCTACGACATCCTCGACACTCCGCCCGACGGGGCGTTCGACCGGGTGGCGGCGATGGCCGCCCGGCTTTTCGACGTGCCGGTGGCCACCGTCACGATCGTGGACACCGACCGCATCTGGTTCAAGGCCGCCCACGGCCTGGAGGGTGTCGCGGAGATCGGCCGTGATCCGGGCCTGTGCGGCTCGGCGATCCTGCGCGATGACACGATGGTCATCCCCGACACTCTTCAGGACCCCGTCGCGGCGGACAACCCGCTGGTCGCCGGGGAAATGGGGGTGCGCTTCTACGCCGCCGCACCGATCATCACCCCCAACGGGCACCGGCTGGGCACGGTAAACGTCCTCGACACCCGGCCGCGCTCGATCACCGAGGAGGACACCGCCACCCTCGCCGATCTCGCCGCGATCGTGCTGGACGAGATGGAGCTGCGGCTGTCGGCGCTGCGCGCACTGCGCGACGAGCAGGCCCGCCGGGAGGCGGAGCAGCGGCACGCCGAGGCGGAACGGGCGCGGGCCGAGGCGGAACGGGAGGCGCGGGAGAAGGCGGAGCGGGACAAGGCCGCCATCGCCGCGTTCGCCTCCACCCTGCAGCGCACCCTGCTGCCCCCGGCTCTTCCTGTGGTGCCGGGCCTGGAACTGGCCTGCCACTACCGCACCGCCTCCGCCCACGATGTGGGCGGTGACTTCTACGACGTCTTTCCCCTCGACGGTGACCGGTGGGCGTTCTTCCTCGGTGACGTGTGCGGCAAGGGCCCGGAGGCGGCGACCGTCACCGCCCTGGCCCGCCATACCCTGCGCACCGCGGCCCAGATCAACGCCGACCCCGTCACCGTGCTGAGCGCGCTCAACACCATGCTGCTCACCGACGTCACCGCCGGCCGCCGCTTCTGCACCGTCCTGTTCGGTCTCCTGGAACCTCGGGAGGACGGCGGTTTCACCGTCACTGTCGCCGCCGGCGGCCACCCGCCGGCCTACCACCTTCGCCCCGACGACAGCGGCGCCGTCTGGGTGCGGGCCGTACGTCCCAAGGGCGGGATGCTTGTCGGCGCCTTCCCGCAGGCGCTCTTCGTCCAGACCACGTTTTCCCTGACGGCCGGGGAAAGCCTGTTCCTCTACACCGACGGGCTGATCGAAGCCCGCACCACCGAGGGCGACATGCTCGGGGACGACGGCCTGACCGGCTTCCTCCACCAGCGCACCGGGCCCGTCACCGCCACCTCCCTGGTCGAGGACAGCATCAGCCTGCTGGCCTCGCTGCCCGACGGAGCCGGCGACGACGTGGCTCTGCTGGCCGTGTCCGTCCCCCACCCTCACACCACACCCCACGGCAGTGCCGCTGCCACCGCCCACACCGCCGCCGCGCCCGAACACTTCGGCCAGGAGTGATGACCGACGTGACCAACACGCTGCACCTGACCGTCCAGCACCCACGCCCCGACCTCGCAATCGCCACCGTCGCCGGCGACGTGGACCTGCACACCGCGGACACCCTGCGCCGCGAAGCCTCCAAGATCCTCGAGCGCGGATGTCCGCGCCTGATCCTGGACCTGTCATACGTCGGCTTCTGCGACTCCGCCGGTCTGAGCGCCCTCATCGGCCTCTGGCACGCCGCCCAGGCAGTGGGCGCTGCCCTCGGACTCGCCAACGTCCCTGACCGCCTGATGCGGATGCTCACCCTCACCGGCGTCGACGCAGTCCTGCCAGTCCACGCCACCGCCGCCGAAGCACTCACCACCATGACCGACAGCCCATCCACCAGTGCAGGCGAGCACGGCTCCATCACCCCAGTCTCCACGGACGCCGGGACCCGTGAGCCGACCGAGGTGGAGCGCCCGGCCTGCGACAGCGGTTTCCGGCCGAGAACCCCCGCAGACGGTTTGAAATGAAGTGGCGTTGCTGGTGCCCTGTTGCTTGGATGCCCGGCGTGACCTCTGCTGATTTTGACGGTCATCCCCAGCGGGCATTGCTGGACCGGCTTGAGGAGTACTACGACGCCATCCCGCGCCACGGCGCCCGAGTTGAGGACCACGGGCCGCTGACCCTGTTCGTGCGGAAGGGCAGGGCTGGCCGTTCTACGCACGTCCCGCACGGGGATGGAGCGGACCGCTGGAGGCCACCGACGTGCAGAAGGTCCGTGCCCGCCAGCGGGAGCTGGGGGTCCCGGAGCGTTTCGAAGGGGTCGCGGAGACCACGCCCACGCTGCGGGCAGCAATCGAGGAGTCGGGACTCGTGGTTCACGAACATCCGCTGATGGCACTCGATCCCGGTACTCCCGCAACTCCATTGGAGGAGTTGTCCGGCAACATATCCGTGCGAATCGTAGGCGCGGACGATCCGATACTGCCCAGCGCCCTGGCCGTTCCTCACGTCGCCTTCGCCGAGCCTGGAACCCGCTTCGGTCACGCGGGAGCACCACACCTGGCGGAAGCGATCGACGCCCGCGTCGCCGACGGATCGGTAAAACGCACGATCGTGCGTATCCGAGCAGGTCTGACGGCGGTCGCCGCAGCTGTCGAGCACGGATCAGCGCTGTCCGCAGGCCAACACCCATTACGCGCAGGAGTCAGCGAGATCGTCGGCGTCGGAACACTCCCCGCAGCTCGCCGTCGCGGTCTCGCACTCGCAGTCACCGCGGCACTGGTGGCCGACGCCCGATCGCGGGGTGCGGCAACCATCTTCCTGTCGGCAAGTGACGACGACGTAGCGAGGGTCTACGCCCGACTCGGCTTCCGCAAGATCGGTACGGCGCTGATCGCCGAACCCGCCGAATCTTCCCAGTTGCTCCAGGTCCCCATGTGCAGTGCACTCCCCCTTCGTGATGCGGTTGCGGCACCCCGCGCCGTCGGCGCCTTGGTCAGGGGCGCCGCCGGAGCGGATGCTGCGCTGTCCGGGCAGTGAGGTCTCCTCGGCAACGTGACGGTTGCGGTGTGTGACGGGGTGCGGGTGCCCGCTCGCGGCCTGGTTCTGCGGTGCCAGGGTGCGCAGGACGCAGAACTCGTTGCCCTCAGGGTCTGCCATGACCACCCAGTTTCGGTCTGAGCCCTGGCCCACATCCGTCTTGGTGGCGCCGAGGCCGAGCAATCTGGTCACCTCGTTCTCGGTGCTGGCGTCGATCGGGCTGACGTCGAGGTGAAGCCGGTTCTTCACGGTCTTGCCCTCGGGTACCTGGATGAACAGCAGGGTGGCTGGCATCTGGCGGGCCCGAACATCCTCGACGGTCGGCACCCAGGAGCCGATCTCGACCTTGCCCTCGCTCCGGTCGATCACCTTGAAGTCCAGGACCTCGCACCAGAAGGCCGCGAGCCTCTCCGGATCGTGGCAGTCAACGGCCAACTCGGTGAACCTACTTGTCATGACTCTCCCAGATAGCGCGGGACGGGGCTCAGAGTATTGGCTGGGCCACCCGTCCGGCTTCGCAGGCGCGGGCTGAACCAAAGCAGAGACGTGGCAGCCGCCCGATCGTTCTTGAGTCCCGCCCCCGGGAAACCGAGGCCGCCAGGGTTCCGGACGACGCGTCAGGGCAAGCGATCCCGCTCTGCCGCTTCGGCTGCGGTAAGCCCGCAAGCCTTCCAGGACCCGAAGGGCTGCCCGAGCACTTCTCGTGCCGCAGGAAGCATGAGGCGTGAACAGATCTCTGGTGGGCGGTTGTCCGGCGCCGGGGGACGGCCGCGGGGGCCAGCTAGCGTCAGGTTGCCTTGTAGGTGGTGGGGGCGGTGGGAGCCCCCACCGCCCCCCCACCACCGAGCAGGTCTGCTGGAACAGTCCCTGCTTCGTTCCCCTGGCGGGCGAAGGCCGGCCACCTCGGATCGCCGCGCTTGCCCTCGGTTGCGGGCAGCTCGTAGGCGCGTACCTGCTCGTAGGTCAGCAGCACCCGCTCGGTGTGGCTCCAACAGCCCGTGCGCGCCATCCAGTCCCGCTCGATGTCCTCGCCCGAGCAGTCGAAATCGCCGACCATTCTCCGGGGCTTCACGAGCGTGCGGTTGGTATTCACGCAGCTCAGGGGCGGTCGATATGACCGTATCTGACGCAACAGAATGGTGCACGGATTCGCTGAATGGCTTCAGCCAAGCCGGTCAGCCGGTCGATGGGAGCCTGCCGTTCGGCCGGCTCTCGCTCAATTCCCTGTCGGAGGACGTCCATGTCGCGGCGGGCCTCGATCGCCTCGCGCACGATCGCAGCCAGGACGTTGGGAGCCAGCGCCTCGGCCCGGGTGGTGGTGGAGCCGGAGAACGAGCGGCAATCGGTGACGCTCGGCAGGGGCGGTGGGCAGCTGGTAGGTCTCGACATGCTCGGGGGGGACGGCAGTGACGGAACATCAACACCGTGGGCAGTGAAGACCTTGGCCCGTAGACGCGAGAAACATCAACGCGCTAGGTAGTTTGACGCGCGAGAAAATTTTCATTGTCGACTGCGTGTCACCTGGCCACTACCAAAGGGGATAGGTGGCACAGACCGCTACCGTCCCGGCACAGGCCGAAGCGACGAAGACCGTCCGACAGTTCTACGCGGAGATCCGCGTCGGGAACCTGCACGTCGATCAGACCCTCGACCCTGCTCGCCTGTTTGGCACCAACACCGCCGAGGACGCCGGGCCGTCCACGCAACGGAAGAAGGACACCGCGTGGACGGCGCGGCTGATGAAGATGTGGGCCCCCTTCGCGCTGCTCCCGGCGATCGTCTCCCTCCGGGAGGACGGCCAGTACTACCTTCCCGATGGCCGGCACTCCACACAGGTGGCGGTCGAGAAGGAGGGCCCGGACCTCCTCCGGGACTGCATGGTCTACGAGAGCCTCTCCGACGAGCAGCAGGCGAAGTTGTTCCTCGCGGCGAACCGCGACCACAAGGCCGTAAAGCCGTAAAGCCGTTCGACATCTTCCGCGTCCCGAACACCGCCGGCGACCCGCGCCACACCCGTATCCCCGCCGAGGTTGAGAGCTGCAATCTCGGCATCTCGGGCAGCACTTCGGCGAACAAGATCGGCGCCGTCCAGACGCTCACCTCCATCGCGGTGATGGACGAGAAACACGCCGCCCGAGCAGCGCGGGGACTTCGGTTTGCTGCGGGTGGTCGACGTGCTTCTCACCGGTTTCCGTACGGAGGGAGGCGACGCGAAGCGGGCATCATCGCGAGGACGGCGCTCATGCCTGTTCATTGATGAGGCCGGCGCAGTGGCCCAGGTTCCGCTCGATCTCCTCAAGACCCATCTCGGCGATGGCCTTTCCGAGCTGCGGCACACGCGCCTGGAACCCCGGCCAGTTGACCGATTCCGCGAACTCCGCCCAGGACGCACGCAGATCGGCCACCGGCGGCAGAGTCGACCGGTTGATCTGTGTCTTGGCACCCAGGACGGACTGCTTGTCGAACGAGGCGATACGCGCTGCCACGCCATTCACCAGGTCGTCGAGTTCGGCGCCGGCGACGGCCCGGGTCACCCACCCGTACCGCTCGGCCGTATCGGCGTCGAAGTCCTGGCTGGTGAGGATCGCTTCGAGAGCCCGGTCCCGCCCCAGCAGCCGGGCCAGACGGTCGCTGCCGCCACCGCCGGGGACAATGCCGATCGCGACCTCGGGTTGGCAGAAGAACGCCTCCTCACGGCTGGCGTAGCGCAGGTCGAAGGCCAGGGTGATCTCCTCCCCGCCGCCCCGCGTGCGCCCGCGGATGGAAGCGATGCTGACGAACGGGGCACTGGTCAGGCTCGTTACCAGGTCGACCCACGTCGGCGTCCCGTCGGCGCTGTTCAGCGCCAGGAGTTCGGGCACCTGGCCGAGATCGGCGTGGTTGAAGAAGTATCCGGGCGTGCCGCTGTCGAAAACGACGACCTGAACCTGCTCGTCCCGGCTCAGCTCGCCGACGACGTCGACCAGTTGAATCACGGTGTCCGCGCCGACGACGTTCACCGGCGGATTCGAGAAGGTGACCTTGCGGATCTTCGGCGCCACTGTCTCGATACTGAACATGCTGTGCTGCGTCATGGTGTGCTCCAATGCTGATCCTCTGAAAGTGCTGAGGGGACGAATGGGTGAAGGGGAGAATCAGGGGGGCGTTGTCAAGGTGTTCCGGAGGCTGTCGTCGGCGGCCTTTTGTGACAGGGCAGGGCGGCGCGGTGTACGTACGCCGGCGGGACGTTCGGCCACACCACCCGACTGCGCTCGACGGCGGAGAACCGCGCGGCCAGTTCGGCGGCGCACCGTCGGACCGGCGGTGTCCACGCCGCGTGCACGTACGCAAAGGTGCTGAACCTGCCGCTCGTGGCGAGTGAGCCGACCGCCGCGTCGAGGATCCGGCGTTGCCGCTCGTGCGGCGTGACGGTCCACGGCAGACCGGACACGATGACGTCGACCCGATTCGGGACGAGCGTCGCCAGGTCCTCGGCGCAATCCTGGACCACCTCGACGGCGCTGCCCTGGTATCGGTCCGCGAGCCGGCGGGCGAACACCGGGTTCAGTTCGACCGCCACCAGCCGCGCCCCCGGAGCCGGCCGCCGCAGGATGGCCCCGGTGATCGCGCCGGTGCCGGGCCCCAGCTCCACGACGACTTCGGCGTGGTCCAGGCCGAGTCCGGAGATCATGGCCTGAGCGAGGGTGGAGGAACTGGGAGCGACCCCGCACCGGTGAGTCGGGGGCGGCGAAGGAACTCCCCCATGATCGACATGCCCCGAACCTAGGCATCGGCTGTCTCGTCGGGCGTCCTCCCCAGCGTCCGGCCGTGTCATCCACCAGGACGAACCAGCCCGCTTCGTAGGCCACGACGACCGCTTGTATGCGGTCACGGATGTGCAGTCTGGTGAGGATCCGGGCTACATGGGTCATGACCGTGGTCTCGCCGAGGAACAGCCTCTCGGCGATCTCCACGTTGCTCAGCCCGCGGCCGACCAGACCCAGTACCTCCCGCTCGCGGTCGGTCAGTGTGTCCAGGCGTGCATCGGTGAGCGGAGCGACGGCGCCTGTGACGTACCGGTCGATGAGCCGCCGCGCCACCGACCGGCGATCATCGTGTCGCCGCGCAGCACACCGCGGACGGCGACGAGCATCCCGGCGGCCGAGGCGTCCTTGACGAGGAATCCACTCGCTCCGGCACGCAGCGCCGCGTACGCGTACTCGTCGCGGTCACAGGCACTGAGCACCAGTACGTGTGTCCCGGACAGCTCGGCGCGCACCTGCGCGGTCGCCGAGATGCCGTCCAGACACGGCATCCGCACCCCCATGACGACGAGGCCCGGGCGCAGCGCGAGTGCCTGCACCACAGCCGTCTCGCCGTCCCCGACCTCGCCGACGACCGTGAGGTCCGCCTGGCTGTCGACCACCCCGCGCAGGCCGGCCCGCATCAACTCCTGGGCGTCACAGATCAGTACGCCGGCCTCTGTCATGGCGCCCCGCCCCCTGACACGGCCCCCCGCTCCCGCGCACCGGTCGGCCTGCGTGCGGACACCGGATGGTCGGGGGTGCGGGCATCGGCGTAGACGGCCGTGCCCGGGCCGAGCGGCTCGAGGGCAGGTGTCGGGCCGAGGCCTCGGTCGACTTCGGTGATGAAAACGGAGCTGGTGGACAGGCCCATCAAATCCTCCTGATGCAATGGGGCGTGAGAGGCGTACTGGCCTGACCGAACGGCCCGCCGCTCTTCTGTGCGGACCGGACGCGTGTGCCGGGGGTCAGGTGATCCGGTCAGTTGTGTGGGCGGCCTCAGGAGGTCGGCTTCGCATGCGCGTCGCCGGTCGGACGGCGTTCTTCGAGCGCGGCCAGCACGACGACGATCGCCGCGGCGATGACCACCGCAAGGTACACCGTGGCCGCCAGCGTGAGCATGCCTGCGACGACCAGACAGGACAGGGCGAGCAGCCGTGACCAGTACAGGCCGTCGAACAGGCCGGCCCCGTGCCAGGACTGCGTAGCGATGAAGAGGCCAGGCCCCCCGCCGAACAGCAGCAGGTTCGTGATGAGGCCGGCATGCTCCATGGGGTGTGCGATGACGCGTTCATCGGCCACAGCGGCCGCGATCAACCCGGTGACCGAGGCCATGAGGCTGATGACGCCGCTGCGCCCGGCCCGCATCGCGTCCTCCGTCCACTCGTAGTGGCGCCCCACACGTTCGCAGCTACCGAAGAACAGCCAGAACAACGCGATCGTGCCGGTGAACGCCACGCCGGCGGTCAGGAGGGTCACCGGCTTGTGCGGCGCCGCAGTGAGTGCGGTGCCGGTGGTCATCACCGTCTCACCCAACGCGATGATCATGAACAGGCGGCCGCGTTCCAGCAGATACCCACCGGCCAAGCCGACCTGCCGGGACTGAAGCCTGCGACCGGGCAGGGGATACACCGTCCAATCACCCGCCAACCCGACCAGGGCCGCCACCACCCACCACGCCAACCCCGCACCGCCACATACCACCGCGCCGGTCAGCCACAGGGGTACGGCCGTGATGAACCAGATCAGTACGCGAACGAAGTGCTCCTGATTGACCTCATCGAGGCCCACCCTGAGCAGCCATACCGTCCGGCCGATGTGAATCAGCAGGAAGGTGGCGACGAAGACCCACCCGGCGTCGTTGAAGGCGCGTGGGATCGCGGCGTTCATGAACAGCCCGACGAGCATGACCGCCAGCAGCATCCGCCGGGTTCGCGGGTCCTTCGGCCGGGACCAGGGTGACCGCCCAGGTGGTGTACGCCCACGCCGCGTAGACCGCGAGGTAGAGCACGAGCGTCTGGGCCGCGCCGGTCCACGTCGGGTGCGCCAGCAACTGATGCGACAGCTGCCCGATCGCGAAGACGTAGACCAGGTCGAAGAACAACTCCAGCGGCGTGACCTCCCGGCGCGCCTGATTATTGGTCAACTGCACGGGGTCTCCTCGGTTGCACGGTTCCAGGGCGATGTCTGACAGTTGCCAGCCGGCCGCCGGCGGAACCGCTTACGGAAACGTCGTCCGGGGACGCGGACCTGGACCTTGACCATGACCGGGGGCGTTGCGATTTCCGGGCTGTCGGGCTTGGGACGAATGGTCAGTCGGCGAGGAAGGCCGTCACCTGGGCGGCGAAGTCCTTGGCACGCTGGAAGAGGAAGGCGTGACCGGCGTCGCTGTAGGCGACGAGGGTGGCGTGGGGAAGGTGCTGTACGGCGGTGTAAGCCGCCAGCGCGGGGATCATCACGTCCTGCATGCCGGTCGCGTACAGGACGGGCTGCTGGATGCTCTCCAGGTCCGCTCGCACCTGCTCGAAGGGGATCGCCGCGTCTTTCCCGATCGCGGTGATCTGACCCGTGGCCGCCGCCTCGGACACCTCGGGGACCCCGGTGGCCAGCCGGGTGGCCACCCTGGCGAGGTGGGCGTGCCCGGCGGCGCGCCCGGTGTCCGTCTCGGGGAAGAACAGGTACACCAGGTCGTCCCCCGTGACCTGGGGCTTGGTCATGGTGGCGCGCACCTTCGGGTTCGGGTCCGGGGCGCCGGGCACCGTGCCGCCGGGGTTGGCGGCGGCCACGACCAGCCTGCGGACCAGGTCGGGCCGGGTGCGGGTGATGTGCTGGGCGACGGTGCCGCCCAGCGTCCAGCCGAGCAGGTCGACCTGCTTGAGGCCGAGGGCTTCGATGAACTCGACTGCGCCGTCGGCGAGTCCCGCGAGGGAGTCGCGCGGGGTGCCGGTGGTGTAACCGGTGCCGACGTTGTCGAACACGATCACGTCGTGCTCGGCCGCGAGGCGGTCCAGCAGTTCCGGGTCCCACCAGTCGAGGGTTCCCCGGACCCGGTTCAGAAGGATGAGCGGGGTACTGCCGGTCGGGCCGAGGCGCCGGTAGGTGAACGTCGCGGAAGGACCTTCGACGGTGAGGTCTTCGGCTGCGTCTGCCAGGTATGTGCTCATGGCGAGCTTCGCTTTCCTGTCGCTGTCGTCAGGTGGTGGCTGTGTGGGTGGTGGGGGGCGTCAGGCGGCGGGCAGGCGGTTGAGCTTGCGCAGCTGCTGGTCGAACATGCGGGTGGGGACGATGCGCCGCATGGTGCGGACGCGTCCGGTGATGGCGCCGGCGGTGTAGCGCAGCTTGGGCTTGGCGTCGGTCGCGGCGGCGACGATCTCCTTGGCGACGACGGTGGGGGCGTCGCCGTCCTTGACCGCACCGGCCATGTACTCCTCGAAGACGTGGCGCTGGTGGGCGTAGACGTCCAGGGGCCGGTCGGGACGCACGCTGGCCGCGTCGAACGCGGTGTTGGTCCAGGCGGGTTCGACGAGCAGGACCCGCACGCCGTACTCGCGGACCTCGTGGTCGACGGACTCCGAGTAGCCCTCGACGGCGTGCTTGGAGGCGGCGTAGGCCGCCATGTAGGGCTGCGGCATGAACCCGACGATGGACGAGATGTTGATGATGCGTCCGCTGCGCGCCGCGCGCATGTACGGCAGGACGGCGTTCGTCATGCGGATGACGCCGAAGACGTTGATGTCGAACAGGCCCTGCGCCTGCGCGACGGAGCTTTCCTCGGCGGCGCCCGCCGAACCGATGCCCGCGTTGTTGACCAGGACGTCGATCCGCCCGAACCGGTCCATGACCTCTGCGACCGCGGCGGTCACTGAGGTGTCGCTGGTCACGTCGAGGTCGAGGAAGGTCACGCCCTTGAGGGCGCTGACGTGCGCGGTGTTGCGGCTGGTGCCGACCACCTCGTAGCCCGCCGCGGCCAGCGCGAGGGCGGCCGCCTTCCCGATGCCGGAGGAAGCACCCGTCACGAGGGCTACCGGCCGTGTTGTCGTCATCCTGAACTCCTGATTCCGGGACCGGGGCAACCCCCGATCGGTATCATCAACGTATCAGTTAATTCAGAAGAAGCAACAAGGGAGCATCAATTAATGAGCGAGCCGTAGCGTTCACGTATCCTCTGCAGAGGGTCAAGACGTGAGCCGACGAGACAGGAGACAGACATGGGCCGAGCACTGCGGGCAGATGCCGAGCGCAGTGTGCGCGCGATCCTGGAGGCGGCCGAGCGAGTCCTCGCCCAGGACGCCAATGCTTCGATGGAGCAGATCGCCGAGGCCGCGGGGCTGACCAGGATCACGGTGCACCGGCGGTTCGCGAACAGGCAGGCACTCCTGGAGGCGCTCGCCGTATCCGCGAAGCAGCAACTCATCGACGCCATCGAGGATGCCCGCCCCGACGCCGCTCCCGCCCTCGTCGCCCTGTACCGGGTGACCGCGAACGTGCTGCGGGTCAAAAGCGCCTGGCGCTTCACCCTCAGCCACGCCACGGCTCACACCGAAGCCGCCGCCGCCCTCTGGGCCGAGATCAACGCCCACACCGTCAAGCTCTTGACCCGGGCACAGCACGAGGGACTCCTCGCCCCGGACACGGATCTCGACTGGACGGGGCAGGTGTACTACGCCCTGATGAGCGAAGCTCTCAACAGGCCCGGCGCCGACCAGGACCCGACCGCCCAGGATCCGGACACGCTGGCCACACTCGTCATCGACACACTGCTGCATGGCGCCGGACCACGCGACTGAGTCTGACTGCCTGACCGAGTGAGTTCGACGCCCCCACTCATCGTTGTTTCGATGTTCCTCAGCCGGGCCGTGGGTCGTGCCAGGTATCCGTGCGGCGTCGTCGGCGCAGAACGTCGCCGAGCGGCACTTCGTCGACCTGCTGCTGGACCACTCCCGGGGCCTCGCGGAGGAGGTCGCCCCTGGCCAGGTGCGCGCACAGACGAGACGCTCGGAGTATGCCCTCGTCGTCAGCTCTGTCCGCCCTCGCATCGGCCGGATCCACACGTGCGGGTGAGGTGCCGCCTGCGATGCATGAGGCGTTCTGCGACTTCACCAGCGTCACGGTGTAGAGCGAAAAGCCGAGCGTGATGGCGATGTGTCGGTGAGCACCGTCTGACGGCTCGCGGAGGTGCGCAGGTCAACCAGGGGCCGGGGTGCGCAGTTCCAGCGATGGTGAGTGCTGCGTCTATGAGCCGTGTCGCCTGATGTACGTCACCGACTCTGTGGTGAGTCGGTAAGGGCCCGGCTCGACGTGACGTACCAGACCGTCAAGGGCACCGGCAGCGAGGAGCGCGCAGATCGCCTCGGCACCGCGCCGCCTTCTCATAACCACCTGATCCGGCGGACTCTTGGCCTCCGCACATGAGTCCAATTATTCGAAAGTGGCCCTGTCCGGGCATCGGTGCATCCGCTGGGGTGGACATGTTCCCGCCCACGGAACTGCTTCCGCTGCTACTGAAAGGCCCCAGATGCTCATGCGGCGCTCACGTCCGTTTGCACAGGTCGACGTGTTCTCCTCGACTCCCTATCTCGGCAACCCGGTAGCGGTTGTGCTCGACGCGGCCAACCTGGACGATCAGGCGATGCAGCGCGTTGCCCGCTGGACGAACCTGTCGGAGACGACCTTTGTGCTGCCGCCTTTGGCCCCGGAGGCGGACTACCGGCTGCGGATCTTCACCCCCGGTGGCGAGCTTCCGTTCGCCGGCCATCCCACCCTCGGCTGTGCCCATGCCTGGCTTGAGCACGGCGGAACCCCCCGACTGGAAGACCGGATCGTGCAGGAGTGCGAGGCCGGACTTGTCGAAGTGCGTCGTGGCGAGGACATCTTGTCGTTCGCGGCCCCGCCCACCCGGCGCACCGGTGAGCTGGAGAAGGAGTACCTGGACCAGGTCGTGGCGGCGTTCGGCATCGACCGCGACCAGGTGCTCGGCCACCAGTGGGTCGACAACGGCCCCGGCTGGGCGGTCGTCCGGCTCGCCACCGCTCAGGAAGTGCTCGACCTGGAGTTCGACCTGTCGCAGATCCCGACCGCCATGGTGGGGGCGATCGGCGCGTACCCGCCAGGCTCGGAGCAGGCGTTCGAGCTACGCACCTTCGCCCCTGGCGTTGGAGTGGCCGAAGATCCGGTCTGCGGCAGCATGAATGCTTCGGTCGGCCAGTGGCTGACCAGCACAGGCGCGGTGCCCGCGAGCTACAAGGTCTCCCAGGGCGCGCGGCTCGGCCGGGCGGGAGAGATCACCATCACGGCCGACCCTGACGGGACTGTCTGGGTCGGCGGAACGACGACCACCTGCTTCCGTGGTACCGCCGCGCTGTGGCGATGAGAACCAGCACGAAAGCCTGGCGGCCGGTCACGAAGTCGGTCAGGAGAAACGCCCGCTCCTGGCGGCCCGCGCCGGATCGGACAAGGGGGCAGGAAGAAGCTGAGCGAGTTCCGCCGGTTCATCACCGGCACCGCCGCCCCGCACGCAGCCGCCCACCCGGACGACAGTGGGTCAAGCACATCATCGCCCAGCTCAACTCCATCGAATCCACCCTCGACCTCACGCCAGCTCCTGACCTGCGGCGGGACCGCCCCGCGGGGCGGTCCCGCCGCGCTCGAAGGCCCGCGTCATGCGCCGACGCCGCTATCCCTCGGACACCACGAACGCCGAATGGGCCCTGCTCGAATCGCTGCAGCCCGCCCCGGCCTGCGAGACCAGCAAGGCCGGCCGGCCGGAGAAGCATCCCCGCCGCGAGATCGTCGACGTGATTCGATACGTCGTCGATACGGGTTGCAAGTGGCGGGCCCTGCCTGCAAATTTCCCGCCCTGGCACACCGTTTGGGGGTTCATGGCCCGCTGGGCAGCGGCCGGATCGTCGGCCAGATCCGCGATCCTCTCGCTGGGCGGATCCGCCGCGACTTGGGCAAAGGACCCCGCGCGGTCGCGCCCTGGCGGCCGAGGTATGCGCCCTCTACCGCAGCTGCCCGCCGGGCTCAATGGTGCTGTCAATGGACGAGAAGACCGCGACGGCCGCCTGCTCGCGCAGGCAGCCCGGCCGGCCGCCGGGCCCGGGGCGGCGGCGGGAGTTCGAGTACATCCGCCACGGCATCGTCTCGGTCACCGTCGCGCTGGACGTGCACACGGGGTAGGTGGTCATGGAGGAGCTGAAGCGCAACGACTCCGCGCACTTCATCCGGTTCCTGGCCCGGCTTCAGCGGTGCATTCCAATCAGGCTGACGATCCAACTGATTCCGGACAACGGCTCCTCGCATACCTCCAAGGTCACCCGGGCTTGGTTGAAGCGGCATCCGCGGATCGTGCCGCACTACACCCCCAAGCACGCCTCCTGGCTGAACCAGGTGAAGATTTTCTTCTCCCCGCCGGCCCGCGCCGTCCTGCGTCACGGCGACTTCTCCTCCGGCACCGACCTGCTTGAGAAGGTCAGCGACTTCGCCATCGTCCACAACGAGACGGCCTGTCCGTTCCGTTGGAACTACGACGGTCGCCCCCGCCAGACCGGGGACGAGCCCGCCGCCGCGAAGGAAGAGTGCCGTGCCCGCTGACTCCGTCCTTCAGATCAACGTCACCCTGGGCCGACATCCGCCCGCCGATCTGGCGACGGCTGCAGGTCACGGCCGACTGCAAACTCTCACGTCTGCACCTGGTGATCCAGACCGCGATGGGCTGGGAGAACTATCCCCTGCACCTCTTCACCACCCCGGCCGGCGACTACGGGCTACGCGACAGCGAACCCGGTCACCGCGACGAGCGGAAGACCCCGCTGGATACGGTCACTCCCCCCGGCGGCGGCACGCAACTAGGGTACGACGTATGAGCCAGACCCCCGTCGACCCCGTCGCGCACAACCGCCTCGCCTGGGACCGCGAGGTGGAGGAGGGCAACGAGTGGTCACGCCCGGTCGGCCCCGAGGTGATCGCGAAGGCGCGGGCAGGCCAGTGGTCCATCGTCCTGATCGGGTACGAGCCGGTCGACCCGACCTGGTTCCCGCCGGAGATCGCCGGTCGCGACGTGCTCTGCCTCGCCTCCGGCGGCGGGCAGCAGGGCCCGGTGCTGGCCGCGGCGGGTGCGCGGGTGACCGTCTTCGACAACTCGCCCCGCCAGCTGGCGCAGGACGAGATGGTCGCGGCGCGGGAGGGGCTCGGCCTATGCACCGTGCTCGGCGACGCGCGCGACCTGAGCCCGTTCCCGGACGCCTCGTTCGACCTTGTCGTCCACCCGGTCTCCAACCTGTTCATCCCGGAGCTGGCGCCGGTCTGGCGTGAGTGCCACCGCGTGCTGCGCCCCGGCGGGACGCTGCTGTCCGGCTTCCTCAACCCGGACGTCTACCTGTTCGACGCCGAATCCTTGGAAGCGCGCGGCGAGCTGGTGGTGCGCCACCGCCTGCCCTACAGTGACCTCACCCATCTGGAGCCGGCTGAGCGGGAACGACTGTGGGGCCTCGACGCGCCGTTGGAGTACAGCCACACGCTCACCGAGCAGCTCGGCGGGCAGATCGCGGCGGGCTTCGCCATCACCGGCTTCGCCGAGGCGCCGCACCACTCGCAGGTTACCGCCGGCTGGCTCTCCGGCTACTTCGCCACGAAAGCGGTCAAGGCTGGCGCCGGTCACTGACCCTCCACCGGCCGGGCCAGGCCTGCAGGCAGGCCGACGGGCGGCTGGGTCAGGCGGGCAACGACCCTGCTGATACACAAACCGGGAACATCCCGGCCTCGGCAACCTCGCGTCGCTCATCGTGCTGACAACCGCGGGGCAGCCGCACCACGCACGACCGCCTCGACATCGACGCCATCAACAAACACCTCACTGCCCGATAACCATCGGCGGAACTTGTACGGTGCAGCACTAGTAACGCTTCGTTAGGTTGTGGGCTGTCTGTGGCTGCTCCGGGGGCGGGGCAGGGGGCGTCCGCAGGTGGTGCAGGTACCGGTCCAGCACCTCAGCAGGTCCTGAAGAACGTCGAGGACCTGATAGAAAGTCAGGCCGGTGTGCGGAATTTTGGGTCGACCCTCCGGACAGCGAGGAACGCCTGGGCGGCGGTGACGAGGGCGACGTGGTGGAGCCAGCCGCGCCACGTGCGGCCCTCGAAGTGGTCCAGCCCCAGACCATGCTTGAGTCCGCGGTAATCGTGCTCGATCCACCAGCGCATCGTGGCCCACCGCACCAGGCCAGCGGCCGGTGTGGTGGCCGGCAGGTTCGATATCCAGCAGTCCGTCGGAGCGTCCTGGCCGTTAGGCCACTCGACGAGGAGTGTCCTCGGACATGACTCCGCCCCGGCATAGCGTCTGCACCCTCACCGCGCCCTTCCGACTCAGCTGGCACCGATCATTCAGCCGGCCCTGATGGCCCACCGGCATCTCACCCGCTACCAGCGCCGCGGTGTCGGGCGGTCGGCAGGGCGCATACTCAGTGATCGTCGCACCAGCGGGTATGCGGTGGCGTGCGGCGATCGATTCGACAGACAGGCTGAAAGGACATGGGGGATATGAGCGAGGCGAGTGGGCCGGTGATGCCGGAGACGGTGGACAGTCCCGCGCTGCGTGCACAGCCGACCGGTGCGGCGGCGCGGTGGCTGTTGCGGCACCGGGTGCAGCCGGTGGGGCCGGCGGCGGGTGAGAGTCATGCCGAGCCGCATGCCTGGTGGAAGGTGATGTGCCTGACCGGCGTGGACTACTTCTCCAGCCTGGCCTACGTCCCGGCGATCGCAGCCCTCGCGGCGGGGGCCGTATCGCCCTTGGCGACGTTGCTGATTGTTGCGCTGACACTGCTGGGGATGCTGCCGATGTACCGCCGGGTGGCCAGGCAGAGCCCTAACGGGGCGGGGTCGGTGGCGATGCTCGAGGATCTGCTGCCGTTCTGGTGGGGCAAGCTGTTCGTGCTCGTCCTGCTCGGCTTCGTGGCCACCTCGTGGATCATCACCATCACCCTGTCCACCGCGGACGCCTCCGTCCATGTGGTGGAGAACCCCTTCTTCCCCGCCGCCCTGCACGGCCATGAAGTCGCCCTGACGGTGGTGCTGCTGCTGATCCTCGGCGGCGTCTTCCTGCTGGGCTTCAGAGAAGCGGTCAAGGTGGCCATCCCCCTGGTGGCTGTCTTCCTCGCCCTCAACGCCGTCGTCATCGGCGTCGGCGTGACCCACGTGCTCACCGATGCCGGCGCCTGGTCTGCGTGGACCGGCTCCCTGACGGATCTCGGCGGCTTCGGCGACCTCGCGGGCCCCGCACTGCTGGCCTTCCCTCTGCTGGTGCTGGGCCTGTCCGGCTTCGAAACCGGTGTGAGCATGATGCCGTTGGTGGCGGCCGACGGCGCCAACGACGAACAGCGCCTGCAGGCCCGCATCCGCAACACCCGCAAGCTGCTCACCACCGCAGCGCTCATCATGAGCGTCTACCTGCTGGCCGCCAGCTTCGTCACCACCGTCCTCATCCCCGAGGACGAGTTCAAGGCCGGAGGCGCCGCCAACGGACGTGCCCTGGCCTGGCTCGCGCACGAGCACGTCGGCGAGGTCTTCGGAACCGTCTACGACATCAGCACCATCCTCATCCTGTGGTTCGCCGGCGCATCCGCCATGGCGGGACTCATCAACATCGTGCCCCGCTACCTGCCCGACTACGGCATGGCCCCCGAGTGGGGACGCGCGGTACGCCCGGTCGTCCTCGTCTACACCGCCCTGTGCATCATCATCACCGTCGCCTTCGACGCCGACGTCGACAAGCAGGCCGGCGCCTACGCCACCGGCATCCTGGCGATGATGGTCTCCGGCGCCTTCGCCGTCACCGTCTTCGTCGCCCGCAACCGGCGGCGCGCGGCCACCGCCGGCTTCGCCGCGCTCACGGCAGTGCTGCTCTACGCGCTGATCGCCAACATCGTCGACAAGCCCGATGGCATCGCCATCTCCGGCTTCTTCATCCTCGGCATCATCACCGTGTCGCTCATCTCCCGGATCTCCCGCACCACCGAACTGCGCGCCGACCGCCTCGTCTTCGACGAAGCCGCCCGCCAGTTCATCACCGACACCCTCGCCCACGACCAGTCCATCAACATCATCGCCAACCGCCGCCAGGCCGGCGACAAGGCCGAGTACAGCGCCAAAGAACGCGAGCAGCGCGGCACCAACCCGGTACCGGGCCTCGCGGATGTGCTCTTCCTGGAGATCGATGTCGTCGACCCGTCCGACTTCAGCGAAACCCTCACCGTCCACGGCGTCGAAGTCGACGGCTACCGCATCCTGCGCGCCCAGGCCCCGGCCGCACCCAACGCCATCGCCGCCATCCTGCTCGCCCTGCGCGACGCCACCGGTGTGCGGCCCCACTGCTACTTCGCCTGGGCCGAAGGCAGCCCTTTGAAGCACATGTTCCGCTACTTCCTCCTCGGCCGCGGCGACACCGCCCCCGTCACCCGCGAAATCATCCGCAGCAACGAACCCGACCCCGACCGCCGCCCCGGCATCCACGTCGGTGGCTGAAGCCGCGCCACCCCGGCCGCATGCACGAAGTGAAGCGATCGAAAAGAAGCTGGCACGATGGCGAGGCGCTCGAGGCCCGACCGCGGTATCCGACGGGTGCAGTACGTCCTGTTCGTGCTGATGGCCGCCCTGGGAACCGCCGGGTTCGTCACTGCATCGATGTGGCTGTGGGGGCTCGCCGCCTGGGCACTGATCACAGCCGGTTTGATCGAATGATCTACCGACCGTGAGTCCTCTTCAATGGCGCTGCCGCCCGGCTGCCCAGACCGGGCCGGGATCCCGGACCAACGTGTGGGGGGGCAACTCCGCCCAGGGCATCCACCGCTACACGAACGACGACCAGAACCCCTGGGGGGAACATCCCCGGAGGCCTCTCCGACATCGGCGCAGCCGCCGACGACACCGATCGAGCGGTGTTCCAGTACGGCCACACGTCAGGCGGTGTCGTGCCTACCAAGGCCGGTGAGCAGGTGCTGCCCGGCCCCGCACGCACACCCGGGTCTTGCTGCTCAGCGGCTGGGTGCTGCCGACGGGCCGGCATTCTTTGGGACCGGTGACTGCGGGAAAAGACGCTCTTCGAGAGCGGTCACTCCGAACAGCGGAGCCCACATCGCCACGGGCATGTTTGCTTATGCCGAGCCCGCATTTGACGCAGCGCTGCTCTGCCCAAGTCTGCCGCGCGCGGAAGAACACGCAGTGCCTTACGGTGTGCTGTAAGTGATCATTGGGGTTGGACGGGACGTAGGGAGATTGTGCAGCACGAGCTGGTGGACATTGAGCCCTGCACCGACAACTGCGCCCGCATCCTGGCCGCGGGCGAGCACATCGTCCTCATGGTCAGTCCTGGCAATCCGTACCTCTCCGTCTCCCGCCTGGCGATCCTGTTCCAGTGGGCCGCCCAGGAGATCAAGCACGTCGACATCGTGGTGTCCGACCTGCAGATGACCGAGGCCACCTACCTCGCCCGCGGACTCCCGGGCAGCGAGGCCCGCAAGAAGGCCCGGGCGGATGTCCGTCAGATGGCCTCGCGTATCCGACGCGCCCGACAAGCAGCGGGGGATCCCGATCTGCGGGTGAGCGAGTTCGAGGACTGGACGGACAACCCGGAATACCGCCGGGCGTGCGCCTACGTCCAGCACGCCATGCAGGACCCCGCCTACCGTGCGCTGTGCCGACAAGGCACCCGGGACGCAGCCAAAGCAAGGATGCCTGCCGGCTGGGAGCCTACAGAACAGCACATCACCACCGGACTGATCCACAGCATGAAAGCGCTGCCCTTCGCCATCAACGCCGTAGGGATCTTCGGCGCGTCACAAACAGTCACCGCCTACAGCAAACCGGCAGCACAATTCACCCACTTCTTCAACGAAGACTCCGCATTCCGGGCCTTTCCCGGCCAGGGATACATCGGCCTGCGCGCCCGCGAACAAGAAGCGAAAAGTCCCTCAGGCGCAAAACAACACAAGGCGCACATCCCTACGAACTGAACCCACCGGCCCAAGTGCCGGCAAACGGCAAGGCGGTACCGGGCACCACCCACTGGGGGGAGGGACGCCGACCGGAAGGCTCGTGGCGGTGAAGCCAAGGATAGGCACTGAACAATGTCTGCGGGGCCGGACCGCTCCGGTGGCCGCTCGTTCCTGCAAGAGCCTGAGCCTTCGAGTCCGGCCCCGCGGATCTCACCGCTGAGGAGTCCGCTCAGCCGGTCCGTGTCGGTGGGGCCAGTGGCCGCCCTGAAATGACTCCAAGCAGCGCACCCCTCGTCGCCGGTCTCGGTCTCGCCGTCGTGCTGGCCGGCACCGGCCCGGTCCACTTCGCCCGCAGGCGCCGTACGGCTACTCAGAACTGACGGTCAGGCAGTGCAGCACCTGCCCAAGGAGCGGGCCGCTCGCGGTATGTCGCGGGCGGCCCACGTAGGAGAGCACGGTTTCCTGCACGGTGAGCTCACGGGCGAGCCGGTCCAGGTTCGGAGCCAGGATCCCGTCCGCTTTGCCCTCGGCGATCCACTCCACGGCCTCCATGAGCCCGGGGCGCTCGTCGAGCAGCGTCGTCCCCGACTTTCCGGCCTTGCCGTCCCCGTCCGTGACCATGTGCACGATCCGCACGCGGGGGGCTGGGCCTTGGCCCACTTCCGGCAGTCGGTTTCCTGGGCGGGGAGGCCGTAGCCGTCGACTGCCTGGTCGGCGGTGGAGACACAACACACGAACACGAGACGGAGAGCACGGTTGTGAGGAGTGGTCGCGACTGAGCCGCCCGCTTCACCCAGCTGGCGATCGTGGCGATGGTGCCCACATCCATCATCTGGCCGGCCCACTGCACGATCCGCTCGTCGTAGGCCCCGAACTCCACCCCGGCCTCCGCGAGCACCTCGCGGAGCGCTGCCTCCCGGTCGGTGCGGAACTGCTCGGGCGAAGGCTCCCGGTCGATGTGTCCGGCGGGCAGGTCGTTGGGTCGGTCGTCGTTCACGGTCTCCCCTCGAATCACGGCGGCCGACCGGCTCCGTCTTGTACGTGGGTGTTCTGCATCATTGCGGCCCCCCACTCGTCTTCGTCAGGCGTCCTGGTCTTCCGGAAATCGCGAGGGATCTCCAGGAGTTCGGTCAGTGCGGCCTCTGCGGCCGCAGCCGGGCGCGCCCGCTGCCCGGTTCGCGCGGTGCGCTCTTGTGCCCTCTGGGTCCAGCGTGCTGACCAGATGGAAAGCGCGCCACCGGTAGCCGTTCCGACAACTCCTGCGACCGCACCGATCCACACGGAGGTACTCATAGGGACCATCGTCGTGAAGCGCCGGGGTGCTGCGGGAAGAGGCCAGCTCCCGGCTTCACAAATGTGCGGGTAGCAACGGTAGCCGCACCACCGTGCGGGTGGGTGCGCACCGAGTCCATCCGTGCGCGCCACGAGGCGCACCACGTCCATCCGGTGCGCATCCACTCGGTGGGCGTGCGCACCCCCACGTTGTCCACTTCATCCAGTGGCTCCACTCGGTGAAGTGGACGCTGAGCACGGTGTCGTCCACTCCCGGCCGGTGGACTCCACTCAGTGGAGTGGAGTCGGACACCGTTGGTGCGCATCACCTCCTCATCGGGTGGGTGGCTTTGTCCGCGAGATTCACCCACGAAGCCAGACGAGCGGGGCGTGGACAGCAAGTCCCGCTCCAAGTTGCGCGTCGGATTCGCGCGGGCGCGCCGGGCGCCCGCTGGCCGTGAGGTGAACACCAGTGACGAAACGGAGCCCAGTTCCCGCAAGAGCAGTGTAGAAACCAGGCAGAACAGCCGCGTGTTCTTCGAATTACCGGGCACCAGGAGCGACGGAGGTTGATAACTATGGTTCCCCTGCTTCTCGTCCTGCTTCTGGCTCTGATCCTTTTCGGCGCGGGATTCGCGCTGAAGGCACTGTGGTGGATCGCCGTCATCGTGCTGGTCGTCTGGCTGCTGGGCTTCGTGCTGCGCAGTGCGGACACAGGCGGCCGCAAGGGCCGCTGGTATCGCTGGTAGCCCACCACACAGCAGCCAGCCTGTGGGGCCCGGGCACACCCGGGCCCCACAGGCCTGTTGAGTCTCAGGGCATCCCCCGTGGCAAACGGTGTAACCAACACCTTCCCGGGCACACGGCCTCATAGCTGGGGCCCGGTGAAGCAGCGGAACCTGCACCTCCAGTCACCGGACCCCAGCCACACCCGACACCCCGCACGGCCTGGCCCTGGCATCGGCGAGCCGACCCGCGTCACGCGCCGGCTTCCTCCACCGGAGTGAAGAGGCGGGCAAAGCCGCCCGGCCAGCCCGTTGCAGCCCGTATCTCTGGTGCGTGATCAAAAATTTGATGCGTGCCGGGGCCGTCGCCGCCCTCATCCTGTCCTCGATGTGCGTAACGGCTTCCGCTTCCGGTGAGGCCACTCCACAGCGGGCCGCCATCGACTGCCCCTCCGGCTACGTCTTCATCTACCCCGAGATCGACTTCGGCGGGCACCCCTGGTTGCCGCGCGCCGTGGACGGCAGCGTGACGGTCCTGCCCTCGGCGATCCGTGACCGCGGCAGCTCCATCCGCAACACCTCGGACCGCACCGCCCGCACCCGGGAGAGAGGCGCCGACACCCGGTTCAGACCGCAGACGCGTACGCCCGTCAACGGTTTGTCCGGGTGCCCCGGAAGCCCGGAGCGGGCCCGCGCCCCCGGGAGGCCTGGGTCACGATTGGCAGACCGAGTTCCGGCGACTTCGGACGCTGCCTGCCGACAGGGGACGCGCTACCGATGAGCAGCCGGCCCCCTTGGCTGAGACTGCCTGCTTTCCGTCCTCATTTCGTTCCCCGTATCTTCAGAGGAGCTCGGTGTCTCGCAGAGCCAAGACGCCTCCTTTTACGCCCACGACAACGCCATCCTGGCCCAGCTCGGCGTCCAGGCCGAACTCGCCCGAAAGATAGATGTCTTCGGCAACTTCGCGATCAGCTTCTCCGTCATCTGCAACCTCGCCAGCGGAACGAGTCGCCATCACCGCCCAGCAGGGCGGACCAGAGGAGGACGTCTGATGCACAGCCACGACGAACAGCGCAACGAGCAACCCACGGCACTTTGGCCCCGGCCCACTGGAGCCGTCACGCTGGGGACGTTCAAGGAATCCGTCCAGAGTGGGCAGATCACAGCGGTGAGACTCGCCGTGCCGGACATGCAGGGTCGCCCCAAGGGCAAGATTTTCACCGCTCCCGTCTTCGTGGACCGGATGAACTCCGAGGCGGAGATGTGTGCCTACGTCCTGGCCACGGACGTCGACATGACCCCGCTCGATGGCTTCGCCCTCACCGGCTGGGAGCAGGGCTATGGCGACATCGGTGTGAAGGCGGATCCGAGCAGCATCCGCCTCCTGCCCCACCAGCCCGGCACTGCCCTCATCATGGGTGATGTCTTCCAACACGACGGCCGGCCCGTCGAGGTCGCTCCCCGCCACATGCTGCGTACTCAGCTGGAGCGGCTGGACGATCTCGGCTACCACGTGGCGCTGGGCACGGAGGTTGAGTTCGTGCTGTACCAAGGCACTGACCAGGAGGCACACAGGTCGGCATACCGTGGTTTGCGCCCGGCCTGGTCTGGCGACCTCGACTACGCCCTCAGCCATCCCCCGGAAGTCGCTGACTTACTCCAGCACCTCCAGGATGCTCTGCGGGAAGCGGGCGTTCCCGTCGAGGCGATCAAGACCGAGGGTGCGGCAGGCCAGGTCGAAGTGACCTTCGCCTACGGCGAGGTGATGTCGGCGTGCGACGCCTACACCGCCTTCCGACTCATCGTGCCGGACCTCGCTCAGCGGCGCGGTATGACTCCGACGTTCATGGCCGCACCCGCGACCGGTGTGGGCAGCGGCCTGCATCTGCACCTGTCGCTGTGGTCCGCCAGCGGCAACGCGTTCGCCTACCACCGGAGCGCGGACCTGCCTCCGGTGTTGGAACGGGCCATTGCCGGCCTGGTGTCCGGAATGCCACACCTGGCTCCGCTTTATGCCCCCACCCCCAACGCCTACAGGCGGTACGCTCCGCACACCTTCGCCCCGACCAGCTACACCTGGGGCTTCGACAACCGCACCTGCGCCATTCGCGTCACCGGTGTGGGCGAGAGCGCCCACCTCGAAGTCCGCCTGCCGGGCGCCGACGCCAACCTCTACCTCGCTCTCACTGCCGCCTGCGCCGCCATCATCCACGGTATCCAGGACCACCCCGAACTTCCGGCGCCCTGTGGCGGCGACGCCTACACGGCAAGCGAGGCCGCCCCCGTGCCAGCCGACCTCACCGAAGCCATGAACAGCTTCATCGGCAGCAAGGTCGTGTACCACGCACTTGGGGAAACAGTCATGAACCACTACGCCCGCGCGGCCCAGGCCGAACTCGCCTGGCACCGCAGACAGGTCACCGACGTTGAGCGCGAGCGGGGTTTCCACCGTGCTTGATCTTTCCCTTCGCCCCGCAGAGACCCAGCTTCGGCATCGGCACCGGTCGCCCGCCCGTTCAGGTCCACGCTGGCGACTGCTACGCCGCAGGCAACAGCCACCGCCACCCGCCCCGAAGCCTGATGATCACCGGCGCGTCTGCGGAGGCCAGGACCTGCGGGGCGTGGCTGCCGCCGCTGAGCACCAGAACAGCGTCCACATCCCTCTCCAGCAAGCCCCGGTAATCAAGGAACCTGCGAGCCGGTGGTGCGCCGTACTGGTCACCGAGCAGACCGAGCAGACCCGGTGAAAGGTCACCGAGCACGGATATCTCGAATTACTCGGAAAGACTGCGAAGATAGGGCAGGTGCATGATCTGGGCAACGGTGCCACAACCGATCGCACCTATGCGTATGCGTTCTGTTTCTGACACGGCACCAACTTAAGACGTCGGGTCATCGGGAGAACCTCGGAAAGCACGGCGGATGCTCTGGCAAGACCTCGGGAAACGGGATGGTGATACCTTCACACCGAAATCCAGACGCTACAAAGCCAGGAGCAGCAGCAAGGGCCCGAACCAGCGGGCAGTTCGGGCCCTTGCTGTTGGGAGACCTACAGGTCGAACTCGAGGTGCTCGATGTCCGTGAACCGGACCTCTTCCAGGCTTCCGGCGCGGCGGCCGCCGTCCTGGAAATAGACCTCCTTGAGGGCTTCGGCGGCGATCTCCTGCAGTCGGGCGTCGGTGGCGCCGGCCTCCTGGGCTTCGAAGAGGCGGGCGGCGTACTGCGGGGGCAGGGCGACGGTGAGGTGCCGGATGCGGTCCTGGTCGGTCGACCCGATCGGCGCGGTGTAGCCCATGCGGGCCCGGGTGTCGATGACGATGCCGCCGGTGCTTGCCGCCTTCGCCTTGGCCTTGGCTCGGATCTGCGGCTGCCAGCGCTTCTTCACCTCGCGTTCCAGGCGCGCGGCGAGGTCGGGGCGGGGCTTTTTGATCTGGTCCTTCACGTACCGCTCGACCGTGCGCTGGGAGATCCGCAGCATCTGGGCGACCGCCTTGGTGCCCTTGAGCTGCTTGACCAGGTACCGCATCTGCGCCCCCGCGCTCTTGGGCACCGGGCGGGTGAACGCCTTCTGCACCGCGGCCTCCAGGCCGTCCCCGAACAGGCTCATCGTCGCCCTCTCTTACTCTCCGTTGTCGACGTCGGTGACGGTGCCGTCCTTGATGTACCGGGCGAGGTTGAGCTCGGGGGCGTTGAACCGCTCGCGGACCTCTTCGCCCCACAGCACTTCCTGGGTGCCCTCGTGCTTGACCAGGCCGGGGTTGATGCCGAGCTTGAAGCCGCCGGGCAGCGGCTTGCCGTCCCGGTACGGCAGGAAGTCCAGCGGGCTCGGTCCGTTCGCGGCGTAGACGACGCAGTCGGACAGGATCGCGACCGGGTAGTGCCCGGTGAACGCGGCGTGCTTGACGATCTTCCGATGCAGGTTGATCCGGGTGCGGGAGATGACGGCGGCGCGGATGTCGGGCCGCCATGTCGGCCGGGACAGTGCGCGCCACGGCTCGCCGGGCCGCCAGCCCTCGCCGCGCGGGCGCTCGCGCAGCTTGCCCAGGCCGCCCTTGACCGTTGCCTTGATCGCCGAGACGACGATCGCCAGCTCGGGGTCACGGCTCTTGTAGCCGTCCATCGCGGTGAGGAAGTCGGCCGGCGACAGGTCGGCGTCGACGCCGAGGTCGGCCATCGTGGCGAGGAAGGCGTCGCGCAGCCGGTTGTACCAGCCGTCCAAATAGCGGCCGTTCTCGAAGCGGACGTACGCCTCGATCGGCGCGACGTCGTAGCCGAGCTCCACCGCGTAGGCGACGGTGGGAGTGGCGTACCAGGCCGGGCCCTCGGGACGCTCGCCCTTCGGCGTGAACGGGCTGGGCAGCAGACTCGCGTCCAGGTCCGCCCACTTGTCCTTGCCGACCTTCACCCTCGACAGGTCAACGTGCGAGAGGTCCACCAGCCACGAGCCGGGCAGTTTCGGGTCGAACACCGGGGCCTTGACGTGCGTGGGTGCGCCGAGGCCGACGACCAGGCCGTTCGCTCCGGCAGCGAAGGCCATGTTCACGTCGATGCCGACCAGGTGCCGCAGGGTGCACTCGGCATCGGTCATCGGCCGCGCCCAGTCGTAGGCCTCCTCGAACAGCTTCTCGCCGGGGCCGCGGACGTGGAAGCGCGGCAGGTCCTTGAGGAGCGGGTGCCCGTCGGGAGCCTCGCACGGGGCGCAGTCCACCGGGCCCTTGCCCAGCGAGCCGGGGTTGTGCTCGGAGTGCCGCTTGCCCGTCACGTCGGGTTCGGAGGCGCGGGTCGGCGGATGCAGGGCAGTCATCAGCTCCAGGCCGGTGACGGCGGTGGAGCCGCGCGGCGTCATCACCCGGGACGCGTACACGCCCAGCACCCGGGCGAGTTCCGCCGGCGGCAACTGCCCGGCCTCGCCCCAGTGGCGGGCATCGAGCGCGTGCCACGACGGGATGCACAACTGCACGCAGGCCCGCTCCGAACCGGTGGCGGAACGGTAGATCCGCGCCCACGGCCCGAAACCCCTCTTGGTCAGCTTCCACTGCGCGCGGGCCAGCTGCTTGACGACCTTGTGGCCTTCCGGGATCCGCCCCGCGAGCCGCTCCTCGTCCGTGAGAACGACCGGGAGACCGTAACGCTCCAGCGCCGCCTCCGTGAGCACCAGCAGGGGGTCGGCATCCTTGCCCGGGCCGGACAGCTTCGGCTGACCGAGCTTCGCCTCCTTCAGCGTCCACTCCACCAACGCCGGGATCGACTTCGCCGGTACGTCCTGAACCAGGCCGCCGACGCAGTACGCCAGCACCTGACCGTCTGCGTCGACGTCGACGACGGCAAGCGGTCCGTTCTCGAAACTCGGGTCGGTGCCGCCCGCCGGGTTTCCGGCCGGGACCGCCTTCCGCGCGCCCGCGCGGCGCGACGTCGACGTCGACGTGCTCCTGGTGGTACGGGCCAGGCGTGGCGCGGCCTGCTCAGCAGCGGCAGAAGCGGGGGCGGTCTGGGTGTTCTCGTGTTCGGTCATGGCCGCCGCCTCGGAGGTCGGGCCTGCGGACAGAGTCCGCGCCTCCGCGGGGGCTGGCCGGCCGGTGAACGTGGGAGGCGCCGGGTCCGGGGCGGGGTAGAGCTCCGCAAGCTTCTTCAGCAGCCGCGCGTACGCTTCACGTTCGGGGCCGCGCGGCTCGGTTGTCTTCTTGACCGACTCCCAGCCGGACACCGTTGCCCGGCGCACCTTCAGCGCGGCAGCCACTTCGTCCAGCGTCAGCCCGTGAGCCTGGCGCAGCCGCTTGCGCTCCTCCGCCGGCGGCAGCGGGGAGCGGGACGCGACCAGCGCGTCGACCGCGTCGAACAACTGGGCCATGGAACACCTCCTGACCGACACTTTACCGAATTAACCGTATGGATCGCGTACAGGTTGCGTACATATCGCGTCCCTTGCTCGCTCGGAGGTTGCCCTCTGTGCGCGAGGGTCCAGTGCGGGTCGCCCGAGTCGGGGCAGGCCTGACATGACACGGGCAGCCCGGTTGCCGCCAGTTGGTCAAGCAGGCTGGGCAGTTCCGCGGGGACGGCTGCGGCCAGGTAGCTGAGGATCTCACGTACTCGAATCTGTTCGCCCGGCCCCTTGGGACGGCGTCTGTCCCGGCGGGCGGTTGTCGGGGGCAGCGGTACGTGGGCGAGGACGATGTCGGGCACTACCGCGGCTTTGTGCTGTCGCTGCGGCGCAGGCGCTGCAGGCGTCGGCGAGCCGCCATAGTCGTCCGCCCCTTTCGCGTGCGAGGAGGAGGCGGATGGGGCCGGCGCAGCCGCGGTGGCGGGGTGCCAGGGGCGGCAGCGTTCATGACATTCGCTCGACGAGCTCTTCAGCACCCTGTGCCGCGGGCACGAGCTGCCCGGCCCGGCCCAGGACTGACCCCGCGCCCAAGTGCCTGGGCAGGTCCCTGCCCTTGCCTCCCCTGGGAGTTCACCCTTCAGTTCCTGCGGTTCACCAGCCAGCACGCCGGCTCAGCGCGCAGGAGCATGCTCGACGACGCCAGCCTCAACACACCAACGACGGCCAGAGGACCGCATACCGCGCCTCCGCACCCTCACCAGCAGATCGACTCCCGCTCACGGGCCCGTTTGGACACCGGCGTCGTCGCGACTGCTCTCACCCGCGTCGCCCACAGCGGTGTGTGAGGCGGGGCGGCGGATCGACTGGGCGCGGCGGAAGACGTTGTGCGGGTCCCAGTGCTTCTTGGTGCGTTGCAGGCGGGCGTAGTTGTTCTTGTAGTACAGCTGGTACGCGCTCTGCCCCGAGGTGTTCAGAGTTGGATCGTCGAGGTCGACGTCGGGATAGTTGACGTAGCAGCCGTCGGTGTTGGACGAGGCGGCAGCCGGTACAGCGGGGTCGGGGACCGCGGGGACTCCGCCGGTGCTCCGGTAGACGTCCCGGTAGAAGTCGCGGATCCATTTCAGGTGGGGGCTGCGATGGACGATTCCCCCCTCCGCCACCGGGGCGGCGACGATGAACCGCTTCGCGCACACGCAGCTCTGGCCGGAATCGGGGGAAGCGCGCCTTCAGCGCTGCCGGTGACGTTGGAGGCGTGTTGAGGATCGGACGGGCGAAGTCCAAGGACCCAGCACGCGTGTCACATCAACGCCCCGGGACAGCACCTTCAGGCGGCGTCGTGGATGACGAGCTTGAACTCGGCGAGGGTCAGCAGACGCGGGCTGGCGTCGTTGTGCGTGACACGGAGCGCGATCGGAGTACCCGGGACGACGAAGGCGCCATGGTTCTTGACGTAGTACTGGCCGCCGGGCGTCGGCGTGCGGTGCTCGGTCGCCGTGGTGTCGTTGGGGTGTGGCGTCAGGCCCAGCGGGTCACGGACGTACTGGTCGCGCAGTTCGGTGTAGCCGGCTGTGCCGCTGGCGGGCTCCCACTGGATCATCGCGTGCAGGTGGCCCCAACCGGCTTTTGACGGCCAGATCAGGCCGCTCCGGTCGTCCGTCGACCAGTCACTCACCACATAGCCGTCCGGCTGGACGGCCTGGTGCATCTCGAACCGGTCCGTGGACTCCCCCGTTCCGAAGGGGAACCGGACAATCTTGTACGTGGTCCCCGGCGGGATCAGCTGAGGTGTATCGACCTTGAGGGAGCAGACCTGCACTCCGGCCGCAACGCCACCATCGGTAGACATGGTTCAGCATTGCCCGCGGTCGGCCGACGGTATGCCCACGCCGCTGCCCGCCTGCCCGCACGCCCTTCCGACACGGAGCAGGCAGAAACACGAAGGCGCAACTCGGTCAGGGACATGACCTCGACGCCTTCGGAAGTGCCCGCGTGCGCGGCGCAATGTCGCAGGTGTCGCCATAAGTTGATCGTAGTGACGAGGAAAGGGCTTCTGTCACGTGGCGGGAACAGGAAAGGACGGCGAAGGGCCATGGTGTTGGCGGAACGTGTCATCTCGGCACGCGGCACCGAGTTCGTGGACGATGCATGGCCGCCGGACAGCGGCCGGCCCGGTGGCTCACGACGCACCCACTGACAGCACCTTGCTCGTCCTGGAGATCGGTGCCGGGTTCAATACCCCCGGGGTGATCCGCCTGTCACTGGAGAACCTAGTGCGCCGAACGCCAGGGGCCTGCCTCGCCCGGCACCCCGGGCGGGTCCCGGTGGAGCACCTTCGTCACCGCCGGAAGGAGACACGCACGTCATGTCCGAGCTACCGATGGGGTCCGCGGGTCCCGCGGAATCCACGAACCTTGCGGGATCTGCGGGGCCTACGGAAGGCGTTCCTCTGGTCGCGGTCACCGGCTCCACCGGCCGGCTTGGTGGGCGCGTCGCACGCCGTCTGGCCGAGCGGGGCCTGGCGCAGAGACTGGTGGTCCGCCGCCCCGACCGTGCCCCGAGGCTCCCCGGTGCGGTGGCCGTACGCGGCGACTACGCCGACCGGGGTTCGGTGCTCGACGCCCTCGCGGGCACCGGGACCGTGTTCATGGTGTCCGCCTCCGAGAGCGCCGAACGGCTCGCTCAGCACAAGACGTTCGTGGACGCCGCCGCGGATGCGGGTGTCCGGCATCTGGTCTATGTCTCGTTCTACGGCGCCGGTCCCGAGGCCACCTTCACTTTGGCACGCGACCACTTCCACACCGAGCAGCACATCCGGGCCAGCGGCCTGGCGTACACGTTCCTCCGGGACAACTTCTACGCGGAGTTCGTCCCCGACCTCGTCGGCGGGGACGGCGTCATCCGCGGCCCGGCCGGACAGGGGCGTGCCGCGTTCGTCGGCCAGGACGACATCGCCGACGCGGCCGCCACGGTGCTGTCCCGTCCGGACGAGCACGCGGGCCTCGCCTACGACCTGACCGGGCCGGAGTCCCTCACGCTGGACGAAGCGGCCGTGATCCTTTCCGAGCAGCTCGGGCGCACCGTCACGTACCAGCCGGAGACGATCGAGGAGGCCTACGCCTCCCGTGCCTCCTACGGCGTTCCGTAGTGGCAGCTGGACGCCTGGGTGTCCACCTACACGGCCATCGCGTCCGGCGAACTGAACGGTGTCAGCGACGCGGTGCCACGCCTCACCGGCCACGGGGCCACCCCCTTCGCCGACGTCGTACGCACCGCCCGGCGCTGAACCGCGTCGCCGACGGGCGGCACGTGTCACGTGGTCCGCACCCGGCCGGCGAAGAGTGAGCAAGTCGACGGAGCACGGCGGTACCGGTGTGCTAGTTCGTACGCTCGCACCGGGGCCATCGAGGGTTGCACCCCACGGGCCCTGATGATCCGCTTCCCGACGAGCCCGACGCCCCCGCTGGGAGAGAGACATGGCCCTTGCCGCCCCTCGCCGCCTACCGAGCAGCCATCGCCCTTGATGAGCCCGTCCGTCCGACGACTGCTTCCGCCACGGCCGACCGGCTGGACGCACCCGTGCGCAGGGCACTGCGCCCGCTCACTGCGGAACGGCTCAAGATCACCCAGGGTTGCCACCTGCCGACCCCGCACGTTGTGCACACCGACGACCCGGTCGTCGGCATCCGAACGGGGGACGCTCGGTGGTCGACCGCATCCGGTACCGCTCCGGCGGGCGAAAACGCATCGCCCGTATACATGCCCCACCCGGCGGAAGGCCTCCAGCCGTGTCCACCCCGCACTGGCTCTTCGGCGACCAGCTCGGCCCGCATTTCCTCACTCCCACCGGCGAGCAGGGCCCCGAGCAGGGGGCGACCGTGGTGATGATCGAGGCGAGGTCGGTCTTCCGGCGCAGGCGTTTCCACCGCGCCAAGGCCCACCTGCTGCTCTCGGCGATGCGGCACCGCGCGGCGGAGCTGGGTGAGCGAGTGACGTACGTACGGGCGGACACCTATCGCGAGGGGCTGCGCCGGGCGGTGGGCGAGGCCCCGGTGACCGTGTGCCACCCCACCTCGTACGCGGCGCTGCGGCTGGTGCGTTCCTTGCCGGGGGTGCGGGTGCTGCCCGCCCGCGGTTTCCTCGTCGCGCACGAGGAGTTCGCCGGCTGGGCCGGGGAGCTGGGTGGGCGGCGGCTGCTCCAGGAGAACTTCTACCGCTGGGTGCGGGAGCGGCACGACCTGCTGATGGACGGCGGCAGCCCGGCCGGGGGCCGGTTCAACCACGATCACGCCAACCGTGAGCCGCCGCCACGCGGCGCCACCGCGCTGGACGTGCCGGGGCCGTACCGGCCCCGGGAGGACGACATCGACGCCGAGGTGCGTCAGGACCTCGATCGGTGGGAGCGCGAGGACGGGGTGCGGTTCGTCGGGCGGGACGGCCCCCGCCGCTTCCCGGCCACCCGGCGCGAGGCCCTGTCGGCGCTGCGCCGCTTCGTGGCGCACCGGCTGTCCGCCTTCGGACCGTACGAGGACGCGATGCTGGCCGGCGACCCGGTGATGGCCCACAGTCTGCTGTCGTCCTCGATGAATCTGGGACTGCTGCACCCTGCCGAGTGCGTGGAACGCGCCGAGCGCGCCTGGCGGGAGGGGACCGTCCCGGTGAACAGCGCCGAGGGGTTCGTCCGGCAGGTCGCGGGCTGGCGGGAGTACGTCTGGCAGCTGTACTGGCATTTCGGCGAGGACTACCGGCACGGCAACGCTCTCGGGCACACGCGAGGACTGCCGGCCTACTTCGCCGAACTCGACGCGGACGCGGTCACCGCACGCTGTCTGTCCGAAGCGCTGGCCCAGGTCCGGGACACCGGATGGACGCACCACATCCCCCGCCTGATGGTGCTGGGGAGTCACGCGCTGCAGCGCGGGTGGGACCCGGCGGCCGTCACCGACTGGTTCCACCGCTGCTTCGTCGACGGCTACGACTGGGTGATGGTGCCGAACGTGGTCGGCATGTCCCAGTACGCGGACGGCGGCCGAATGACCACCAAGCCGTACACCTCCGGGGGCGCCTACATCCACCGCATGAGCGACCTGTGCGAGGGCTGCGCCTTCCGGCCCACCGACCGCACCGGACCGCACGCGTGCCCCTTCACCGCCGGGTACTGGGCTTTTCTGCACCGGCACCGGCAGCGGTTGTCCGGCAACGCGCGCATGCGGCGTGCGCTGCAGGGTCTGGACCGGCTCGGGGACCTCGACGAAGTGCTGCGTCAGGAGCGGCGCCGAGGGGACGAGGCGCCGTGACGTGGCCGCGTGGTGGTGGGTCCGCGGCGTAACCGGGGCGGCGGACCGACCTGCAGACGGGCCTCCCACGGACGGGTGTTGCCCTGACCTGTGTCAGGAGCTCAGAACCCGGTCCCTCGCCAGGTTCTGAACACGGCGTTTTCCGTAGGTCAGCACCTTCACTTTTCGAGACGAGGGGGATTCATGAGTCACTCCGTGAACCGCAGGGCGCTGCTGAGGTCGGCCGGATCCGCGGCGGTGGCGGGATCGCTGGGTGCGCTGGGTGTCACGGCGCTCGCCACACCCGCGCAGGCCGCACCCGCGAGTCGGCTCCGGCTGGGACCTGCGTGGCTGGATCTGGCTGGACATCAGCAGGGACGGCGGCAGAACCTGGTCCTTCGCCGACGGTACGTATCTGTCGGACGGCACCGGCTACGCGCACACGTCCGGGTGGCTCACCCAGTCCGACCCGAACTACGTGTTCAGGGCCAGCTACGACCCCCATTTCAGGCCGTCAACCCGTACCTCCAGAGCGGAATCTGGTAGCCGCGGGCCACGTCAGAGACGGACGAACTGCCGGCGTGCCCCGGGGCCGCTACGTGGTTCACCGGCTGCGCCGCCCCGCTGAGCTTGCCCCCGTCCCTCGACAGGGTGGGGCTGTCCGCGAAGGACGTCTCCTCGTTCAAGCCGCGCGACGTACGCAGTCTGGTGCGCGCGACGCGTGGGCGCCGCCGTGGCGCGCTGACCGATGATCAGCTGCCGGAGCTCGTCGGCGTGGTGCTCGAGCCGGAGAGCAGGCCGGTCGTGACGTACTTGGGATACGCGGTCCGCCGGGCATGAGTCACGCCCCCGCGCCGCAAGCGCCTGAGTACGCGTACTCAAACCGTCCGAGCTGTCCGCCCCTGCTGCCCACAGGCCTGTCGTAGCCACACTGGACCGCCTTGTCCCCGTACGAAGAGGTTCCGATGGCTCGTGCCCTCAGTCTGCGTTCCGCCACAGCCGGTGACATCTCCTGGATTCACGAACTGCGGCACCGCGTCTACGCGGAGGAGTTGGCCCAGCACGTGCCCAATGCCGAGGGGCGGCTGGTCGACGGACTGGACGGTGACAACGTCTACCTGGTCGCGGCGCGGGGTGCGGATCGTGTCGGGTTCGTGAGCGTGACACCGCCCTGGGTCGGCCGGTACGGGCTGGACAAGTACCTGACCCGGGCGGAGCTCCCGCTCCTCGACGAGGCCGACGTCTTCGAGGTGCGGCTGCTCACCGTAGAGCCGGACGCACGGGCGGGCGCGGCAGGCCCGCTGTTGATGTACGCGGCGCTGCGCTGGATCGCGTCCCGGGGCGGGCGGCTGGTGGTGGCGATGGGCCGTGCCGACCTGCTCGGCATGTACCGGGCGGCGGGTCTGCGTCCCGTCGGACGTACGGTCCGCAGCGGGGCGGTCGACTTCGAAGTGCTGACGGGAGAGGTGTCGGTGCTGTCGCGCTGTGCCGCAGGGCGGCATGCGGCGACCCTGGCCCGGTTGGCGGCCGGTGTGGACTGGGAGTTGGACATGCCGTTCGCGCCCCGGCCGGACGGTTGCGAGCACGGTGGGGCCTCCTTCACCGCGGTGGGCACGGACTTCCGCACTCTTGAACGGCGTGACGAGGTGGTCGCGGCCGACGTGCTCGACGCCTGGTTCCCACCGGCTCCCGGGGCACGCGCTGCGCTCGCCGAGGACGTGGGGTGGGTCGCCCGCACCTCACCACCGACCGGTGCGGAGGGGTTGCTCGCGGAGGTCGCCGCGGTCCGCGGCCTGCCCCCGGGGACGCTCGTGGTCGGCGCGGGATCCTCCGATCTGATCTTCCGGGCCTTCGGCCGATGGCTGACATCGACGAGCCGGGTCCTGTTGATGGATCCCGGATACGGCGAGTACGCGCATGTCACGGAGCGGGTGATCGGCTGCCGCGTGGACCGGTTCCGGCTGCGGCGCGACGAGGGCTGGCGCATCGATCCGGTCAGGTTGTCGGCGGCCGTCGCCGACGGGGCGTACGACCTCGTGGTCGTGGTCAACCCGAACAACCCGACCGGCCGCCACGTACCGGCCGCCGGGCTGCGCGAGGTGATCACCGCCGCCCCGGCCCGCACGCGATGGTGGATCGACGAGGCGTACCTCGGCTACGTCGATCCCGCCGAGTCGCTCGCCCTGTTCGCGGCACGGGACCCCCGCGTGGTGGTCTGCACCTCGATGTCGAAGACGTATGCCCTGTCCGGCGTGCGGGCGGCGTACCTGGTGGCCGAGCCGCGTACGGCGCAGGAGCTGAACCGGTGGACGCCGCCCTGGGCGGTCGGGCTTCCGGCCCAGCTCGCGGCCGTGGCGGCACTGCGCGACCCGGCGTACTACGCGGCCGCGTTGCGGCGTACGCACGAGTTGCGCCGTCGGCTCGCCGCCGACCTGTCCGCGGTGGACGCCTCGGTCGATGTCGAGGAGTCGGTGGCCAACTTCCTCACCCTGACCCTGCCGTGGGGCGGGCCGAGCGCCGCCTCTTTGGTCGCGGAGTGCCGGCACCACGGTGTGTACCTGCGGGACCTGTCGCCGCTGTCGCCGGCGTACGAGGGCCGCACCGTGCGCGTCGCGGTCCGCGACACCGGCGAGAACGCGCGCATCGTGGACGCCTTCCGGGCCGCCCTCGGTGTACTGCGCGCGTGCCCTCGCGTTGTGCCGGGCGTCAGGGCGGCACAGTGACCTCGGTGGCCGCGCTGGCGCCGTGGCTGGGCGGCGCGCTGCTGATGAGCGGCGTGGCCGTGGGGGCGTCGCGGCGGCGGGAGTTGCTGGTCCGGTGGTGTGCGTGGGCCGTGGGTGTGCCGCTGGTGACCGCCGCGTTTTGGTGGGGGCGGCCCGGGATCGCTCTGCTCGCCGGAGTCGTCGCGGTGGTCGCGGTGCTGGAGTTCGGGGTGCTGGCCCGACTCCCCGCCGTCGACCGGGCGGTCCTCGCCGGGGCCGTCACGGGGTTGATCGTCGCCGCCGCATGGGCACCGGACCAGGTCTGGCGGGTGGGCGCCTTCGGGGCGCTCGTGCTGGTCGCCGTGCCGCTGGTGGCCGGCGATGCCGAGGACGGAATGCGACGGCTCGGCACCGGTCTGCTCGGCTTGGTCTGGCTGGGCGTGCTGGCCGTGCTGGTGCCGCTGGGGTCGCTCGGCCTGGCGCTGTTCGCTGCCGTGTCGATCGCCGATGTGGTGGCCTACTTCGCGGGCAGGCGGCTGGGCGGCCCCCGTTTGTCGCCGCTGTCCCCGGCCAAGCGGTGGAGCGGCGTGCTGTGCGGCGCGGCGGCGGGCCTTACGGTACTCGCACTGTTGTCGGCGTGGAGCTGGCCGGCGGCGGCCGCGGTGGCCGTCGGCGGTCCGGCGGGCGACCTGGTGGAGTCCCTCGTCAAGCGCGGCGCCGGGGTCAAGGACTCGGGTCGGTGGCTGGCGGGAGCGGGAGGGCTGCTGGACCGGATCGACTCACTCGTGGGGGCGCTGGCGGTGGCCGTGTTGCTGGGGTGAGCAGGGGCAGAGCAAGGCTGTGAGTCCGGCCGAGTGACCTGACCAGGCTCTGCCGGGGTGGATGCGGAGCCGGTTTGTCCGTGCTCCCCTGCGGGATTGTCCGAGATCCGTAACGGAGGGATCCCCCGGCCGACGTCCCTCGTCCTGTCAGGTGGCCGCAAGGTGGCCGGGGATCGGGCGAGGAACTTCGAAGGAGCGGGGCGGACATGGCGCGACACGGTGGTGGGCGGGGCTGGTACGGCAAGGTCGTCGGGGCGGCTCTCGGGGTGACGGTGCTCGCCACCGGTGCCTCGGTGTGGACCGCGCAGGCCGGCGCCACCGGCACGCCGGCACCGAACACAACGGCGTCCGTCTCGCCCGGCGGTGGCACCGAGCCGGTGGCGTTGAGCATCGCGCACGCCTCGGAGAAGGGGGCGCGCGGTGTCAACATCACCATCGACGACGGCCCCGACCCGGTCTGGACCCCTCAAGTCCTCGACGTGCTGCGGGAGTACGGGGTGAAGGCCACCTTCTGCATGGTGGGAACGCAGGCCCAGGCGCACCCGGACCTCGTGAAGAAGGTCGTCGCCGACGGGCATCGGCTGTGCGACCACTCCGTGTCGCACGACACCGCCATGGACAAGAACTCCCACGCCTACCAGTCGCGGCAGGTCCTCGACGCCGAACGCATGATCACCAGGGCGTCCGGAGGTGTCCGGCCGATGTACTATCGGGCGCCCGGCGGAGCCTTCACCCCGTACAGCCGCAAACTCGCCGCGTCCCGGGGGATGCGGCCGCTGGGCTGGAACGTGGACAGCAAGGACTTCGAGCGGCCCGGCACGGACGCCATCGTCGCCACGGTGGAGCGGGAGCTGCCCAACGGGCCGACGCTTCTCTTCCACGACGCCGGCGGCGACCGGTCCCAGACGGTCGAGGCGCTGCGACGGATCCTCCCCTGGCTCAAGGAGCAGGGCTACTCCTGTGGCTTCCCTGTCCGTTGAGCGGCCCTGGTCCGAGGCGCCGGGCCGGTGGTCCGGCCTTCTCCCGCACGCCGCCGAAGTCGCGGCGTGCGGACGGCGTTTCGCCGAGCGTCTCGTGGGAGGTCATTCACGCTGCTCCGGCGTTGTCCCGCTGCAGTGCCGCGCGCAGCCAGTCGTCCGCGGAGCCCGGGGTCGGCTGCGGGCGGCTGCCGGGCGGGGTCAGGACGACGGCGGCGAGTTCCCAGTACCGGTCCAGCCGTGCCTCGGCCGACAGACGGGTCGCCAGCGAGCGGCGGAACTCGGCGGTGTCACGGCTGCGGTAGGCGCTCGCGTACGCCGCGACGTAGGCGTCCAGGGCCTCGCCCGGCTTCGGGTCCTGTGCCCGGCGCAGGTGTGGGGCTGCGAGTTGGAAGGCTTCGACGAGGCCCGCGTACAGCAGGACGGCACCGTCGGCCCCTACTACGCGGTGTATCTCCGGCTGGGGCTGCCGACCGCCCGGGCAGGGGGCCGTCGTCATCGCATGCAGCCGGGCGAAGGCGAGCACCTGGGACGGGTGCGGTTCGTCGGGCGGCTGGGGGACGGCCGCCTCCAGGAATGCCGCGGTTGCCGGGCGCGGCATCCGTGCCGGCAGCCAGGCGCGCCAGAACCTGGCCAGTGGTGCGGTGCTCGGCGGGGTCTTCAGTGAGCTGAGCAGCCTCAGCCGGCCGGCGCGCTGAGCCGGCGGGCAGTCCCGCACCAGCTGGAGTGCCGCTTCCCTCCAGCGCAGTGCTTTCAGCTCACTGCCGAGCTCACGCAGCCGGCTGTCGAGGGCGCCCTCCAGTGCCCGGCCGGCTGCCTCGTCGTCCTCGAGGATGCGGCGCACCTCGGGCAGGGGCAGGTCGAGGGTGCGCAGGGAGCGGATCAGTTGGAGTCGTTCCAGTGCCTGGTGGCCGTAGCGGCGGTGTCCGCCACCGGTGCGGCCTGCTTCGGGCAGCAGGCCCTGGTCGGAATAGAAGCGGACGGTCTTCACGGTGGCACCGGCCCGCTCGGCGAGCTCCCCGATGCTCCACAACGACTCGTTTGGCGTGGACAGTTGAACCTCCCTCAGAGGGAGTTCCTACGGTACCGGGACGCGGGCCGGCAGACGCAGTCGCCCGCGGACGACGGCGTACGCGACCGGCGCGGCGTCACGGACGGGTCCGGGAGGGCTTTGTGCAGGTGTTCATCATGGTGGCGGGCGTGTTCACCGGGGCTCATGTCTGGCAGGAGACGGCCGCGCGACTGGTCGCGGCGGGCAGCGCGGCGCACGCGGTCCCGCTGACGGGCCTCGACCCGGCCCGGCCCGCCGCGCCGGAGCACGTCGGTCTGGAGACGCACATCGAGGACGTGATCGCGGCGATCGACGCGGTGGACGTGACGTCGGAGCAGGAGATCGTGCTCGTGGGTCACGACTACGGGATCCATCCGGTGCTCGGCGCCGCCGATCGGCGGGCGGAGCGCATCGCACGCGTGGTCTACCTGGACAGCGGGATGCCGCAGAACGGTGTTCCTGCGCTGGCCGCCGTGCCGGACCAGGCGCTGCGCGCGCAGCTGGCCGAACGCGCCGAGGCGGGCGAGAGGGACGGCGTGCTTTCGCCACCGGCTCGTGACGAGTGGGGGCGCTGGGGCAGTACCGCCGGTGTCGACGAGGCGGCCCTGGAGCGGCTGACCGCCCTTGCGGCGCCGCAACCGCTGGGCACCCTGCTGCAGCCGCTGCGGTTGACCGGAGCTGTCACCGCGGTTCCCGTCACCGGCGTGCTGTGCGCCGGGAACGGCGCCGGTATCGGTCTGGTGCAGAGGCTCGTCGACTTCGGCGACCCCGCGCTGGCCGCCCTGACCCAACCTCAGGTCACCTTCTTCGAACTTCCCACCGGGCACTGGCCGATGCTGTCGTGTCCCGCCGCACTGGCAGACGTCCTGCTGCGGGCCGCGGCCGGTGAGGGGCACCGCCTGCGGGCGGTCGGCGACGATGCGCCGCCGCCCGCCCATCTGCGCCCTTTCCCGCTGGACGTCCCCGAGCTGCCTCGCGACCGCCGGGGCCGAGTCGATCTGTACGTCCCCGACGGCGACGGCCCGCGACCGGCGGTGGTGTTCGTGCACGGTGGGCCGGTGCCCGCCGGAGCGCGGCCACGTCCGCGTGAATGGCCGACCCTGGTGGGCTACGCCCGCTTGGCCGCCGCCGAAGGCATGATCGGCGCGACCGTCGACCACGGTCTTCACGACATCGCGGACTACGAGCGCGCCGCCGCGGACATCGCCGCCGCGGTGGAAGTGGTGCGGGGCGACGCCCGCGTGGACGCCGACCGGATCGCCCTGTGGTTCTTCTCCGGCGCCGGCCTGCTCACCACGGACTGGCTGACACGGCCCCCTGCCTGGCTGCGCTGCCTGGCCGCCTCCTACCCGGTCCTGGCTCCCTTTCCCGCCTGGGGAATGGCAGGCAGCCGCTTCCACCCTGTCAGGGCGGTCGAAGAGGCGGGGCCCCTGCCCGTCGTCCTCCTCCGTGCCGGGCTGGAGGCACCCGAGATCGCCGCGACCGTCGAGGCGTTCGTGGCCACTGCCGACAAGTGCGCAGCGCGACTCGAAGTGGTCGATGTCCCCAACGGCCATCACGGGTTCGAAACCGTCGACGCACCTGAGGAGACGGTCCCGGCCCTGCGCCATGCGATGCGCTCGGTGGTCGCCCACCTGACGGGGTGAGTCCCCGGCCTCAGCGATGCGCCGGCTCGCCGGCTGTACATGGGGCGGTCTCCGTTCCGGGCATGGTGCCACCCCGGGTGCGGTGAACCGTGGAGGGCCGGCTGCCATGGCGGGCGCCGGCACCGGACTTGGCCGCATCTGCGGTCTCCCCCCGGCACCATGGTGGCGCTAGCTCCACCCCCGTCAGGGGGTGGACGTCATTATGCCGGCGGAGAATGCTCTGGATACTGAGCTCATGACCACATCGATGGCTGTGCAGACAAACCCGCCGACGCGAGGAGAACAGCAGCAGAACAGGGGAAGCGACTTCTCCGAATTGTCTCGGCGGATATCCGAGGCCGGGCTTCTCCGGCGCCGTCCCCTGTATTACACCGTCCGTTTCGGTCTGGTCGCCCTGTCTCTCGTGGGGTGCGTCGCCGCGTTTGTCGCACTGGGGGACAGCTGGGGCCAGGTGTTCGTCGCCGTCGCCCTGGCCGTGGTCTTCGGTCAGCTCGGACTGGCGGCCCACGACCTCGCGCACCGACAGGTGTTCTCCCGTCGGCAACCCAGCGAGGTGGGAGGGCTGCTGGTTGCCGACCTGCTGTTGGGCATGAGCTACGGGTGGTGGATGAACAAGCACACCCGGCACCACGCCAACCCCAACCACGAGGGGAAGGACCCGGACGTCTCACCGGACATTCTCGTCTGGTCGCACCGGCAGGCGCGCGCGGCCCGGGGTTTGCCGCGTTTCGTCGGAAAGCATCAGGCCGCGCTCTTCTTCCCGCTGTTGACCCTTGAAGGGCTGAATCTGAGCTTCAGTAGTTTTCGAGCTCTGAAGAGTCCGTCGATGAAGAGGCCCGCACTCGAAGGCACGCTCCTGGTGGCGCATTTCGTGGTGTACTTCGGCGGCCTGTTCACCGTCCTCTCCCCCGCCAAAGCACTCCTTTTCCTCGCCGTCCACCAAGGCCTGTTCGGGATCTACCTCGGTTCGGTGTTCGCGCCCAACCACAAGGGGATGCCGATGATCGAGGAAGGCAGCAGGCTGGACTTCCTGCGCCGCCAGGTCCTCACCTCGCGCAACGTCCGGGGCGGCGCACTGGTGGACGCCTTCATGGGCGGGCTCAACTACCAGATCGAGCACCACCTCTTCCCCAGCATGCCGACACCCGCACTCGCCAGGGCCCAGGCCATCACCGAGCGGTACTGCGCCGAGTTGGGCATCCCGTACCACCAGACGGGACTGATCGCCTCGCACCGGGAGGCGCTGCGCCATCTCAGGAGTGTCGGCGAGCCGCTGCGCGCCCCGGCGGACGGCTGATTCCGATGGATCGCGCAGCTGTGCCTTTCCGCATGCGCGCCCGGAACGGCGCACGCCGCTGGAACGGCCGACGACCACCTCGTGTTCAGCACCGAGCCGGTCCAGGACCGCTGCGCCCCGACGTGCGTGGTCCGGGACGGCGTAGCTGCGGTCGGCCGGTTCGGCCGACCGGCCGTGGCCGAGCAGATCGATCCGGATGACGCGGTGAGAACCGGTGAGCAGCGGAACCATCGGGTTCCACGAGTGGCTGGAGGAAGCGGATCCGTGGATGAGCAGGAGTGCAGGGGCGTCGCGGAGGCCGTCCTGGCACACGTGGATGTCACCGTCGTTCAGGGACACAGTCGAACACTCGGTGGTCCGGGCAACCCAAACCCGCCGTGAAACTGGTCCGCTTCGACCCTGCCGCCCACCACCTGGTCGCGGGTGAAGGGGCGGCCCGCGTCGCGGCCGACACCGGTTACGCCGACCAGTCCCACCTCCATCGGGACGTCAAGGCGTACACCGGGGCGTCTCCCGCCACGCTGGTGGACGCCCCGTTCCTCGCCGTCGACGACATCGCGTGGCCCGGGCGTCCACCACAGCGCTGACGGTCCTCCGTCCAGCCAGATCCTCAGGGGGACGGATGCCCCGCGTCCATGTGTCCCTGTTCGCGGCTGTGGCTGTGCTGCGGACCGGCCCGGGCGCCGGAGCGGCCGTGACGTGGAACAGTGGAGAGGGAGGAGACACCGCGCCCTGGAGGGTGCGGGCCGGACGAAGGAGGCCCGGATGCGTCCCCCTGTTCTGGCGGGCATCGACGGATCCGAGGGCGCGGCGGCAGCGGCCGAGTGGGCGGCGCGGGAGGCCGCTCTGCGCGGTGTTCCGCTACGGCTGCTGCAGGTGGCTCCGCGGCTCTCCGGACCCACTGTTCCGGACCCGGCGCTGAAACGCCTGCACCTGATGGGCGCCCGGGTGGTTCAGCGGACGATCGAGGACCTCGCCGCCCGCTACCCGGCCCTCGAAGTGACGGGCGAGCAGGCGGACGAGCCGCCCGCCGTCGCTCTCCTCGGCGCGGCACGCGATGCCGGACTCCTCGTCGTGGGCACGCGCGGAACAGGCGGTTTCCAGGATCTGGTGGTCGGCTCGGTCGCCCTGCGGACGGCGGCAGCGGCCCCCTGCCCCGTCGTGCTGGTCCCCCGCCCTGCCGGCGCCTTCACCGACGGAGCGGCTGCGCCTCGCGGTACCGGAAGCGTCGTGCTGGGCTTCGACGCTCACCGGCCGGCCGGTGAGGCGGCCGACTTCGCCTTCAGGGCCGCCGACGCCCGCACGGCCCGCCTGCGCGTGGTGCAGGCCTGGGCCCTCCCCGCGGAATCGGTCTCCCCGCGCACCTTCGTGGTGACCGAGGAGGACCGCGCCACCTGGGAAGACCAGGAGGTCCTTGGGCTCTCCGACGCACTGCGTCCATGGCAGGAGAAGTACCCGCGGGTGACCGTGTCCACCGATCTCATGCTGCTGCACGCCGCGGAAGCGCTCCTGAACGCCTCCCGGCGATCGGACCTGCTCGTTGTGGGGCGCCGGACCGACCCGAGGGCGGCCGAGGGCCGGCTGGGCCCGGTCGCACACGCCGTGCTGCACCATGCCCGCTGTCCGGTCGCGGTCGTACCGCACGGAGACTGACGGCTCAGCCGAAGAACACCTCGAACTCGTCGTACAGCGACGGCTCCACCACCTTGTTCTCCGCCGTGGCGTCCGCCAGGGGCACACGGACGATGCGTGTGCTCTCGAGAGCGACCATGCAGCCGAAGTCCCCGTCCTTGACGGCCTCGATCGCGTGCAGCCCGAAGCGGGTGGCCAGCCATCGGTCGAAGGCACTCGGGGTGCCACCGCGCTGGATGTGCCCCAGCACGGTGGTACGGGCGTCCTTCTCGGTGCGTGCCGAGATCTCCTGGGCCAGCCATTCACCGATGCCGGAGAGGCGTACATGACCGAACTCGTCCAGCGACTGGTCCTTGAGGATCATCTGCCCTTCCTTCGGGACGGCGCCTTCGGCCACGACGACGATCGGCGCGTAGTTGATCTGGAACCGGCTCTTCACCTGCTCACAGACCTGTTCGATGTCGAAGGGCCGCTCCGGGATGAGGATCACGTTGGCGCCGCCTGCGATGCCGGCGTGCAGGGCGATCCAACCGGAGTGCCGTCCCATCACTTCCACGACAAGGGCTCGCATGTGCGACTCGGCGGTGGTGTGGAGGCGGTCGATGGCCTCGGTCGCGATGCCGACGGCGGTGTCGAAGCCGAAGGTGTAGTCGGTGCCCGTGACGTCGTTGTCGATGGTCTTCGGCACGCCGACCAGATCGATCCCCTGTCGGCTGAGCTCCATGGCCGCCCCCAGCGTGTCCTCTCCGCCGATGACGACGAGTGCGTCCACTTCGTGCGCGGCGAGAGTCTCCCGCACACGCTGCATCCCGTTCTCGTGCTTGAACGGGTTCGTTCGGGACGAGCCGAGGATGGTCCCGCCGCGGGGAAGGATCCCCCGGACGCTGGAGATGTCCAGGGGGACCACATTGTTCTTGAGCAGACCGAGCCAGCCGTCGCGCACCCCGACGAAGTCGAACGAGTAGTCCTGGACGCCCTTGCGCACGACACTGCGGATCACCGCATTGAGGCCGGGGCAGTCACCGCCACCGGTCAGCACTCCGACCTTCATGGGTCTTCTTCCCTCCGCCGCGCACCCCTGTGTGCCGGCAGCCCTCGTGCCGACCGAGACGCGCAGCCGGGCACAGGAACCGCCGCTTCGCTTACAGCGTCCCTCTGTTCCGTCCACGATGGCCACTCGAAGGCCGACCGTCCGGAAGGCGAGGCTGCACTTGCCCTTCCCGGCCTCGTGAACCGGGACGTCCCGATGTCGCGAAGTCGCGGTGCGGTGAGGGGCGTGCTGTCCTGATGTAGTACGCAGGGAGTGCACCGATGCGGCATCTCCGGACTTCCGTCCTCGTCTCCGCGCGGTCGCCCGCACCCACCGGGTCGGGCGGTGGGTTGCTGCCGGTGCGGGAGCTCGCGGTCGCCTGGTCGCTGGTCGTCCTGGTCACGGTGCCCGCCTGGGTGCTGACAGTGGGGCAGGCCCGGGGCATGGGCGTCGAGCCGGGCACGATGGGGCTGGCGCTGCCACTGTTCCTTCTGCTCTGGGTGGCGATGATGGCGGCCATGATGCTGCCGTCCATCGCGCCGGTGGCCCTCACCTGGGTCCGGGGGCTCGGGCGCCGGTCGTCCGGGTGGAGCCGGGCGGGGCATACCGTTGAGTTCATGGGCGGGTATCTGCTGGTGTGGACGGCCTTCGGGCTGCTCGCCTACGTCGCTCTGGACTTCACCGGTGACGTGGTGGCCGATCATCCGACGGCGGGACGCTGGATCGGAGCGGTGGCCTTTGTGCTGGCGGGCCTGTACCAGCTGGGTCCTCTCAAGAACGTCTGTCTGCGGCACTGCCGCGACCCCATGAGCCAGCTGGTGCGCTACGCCGGGTTCCGGCAGCCGGCCCGCGATCTGCGGGTGGGCCTCCACCACGGCGGCTACTGCGTCGGTTGCTGCGCGGGGCTGATGGTCGTCCTCGTACCGCTCGGCGTGATGAACGTGGCGGCGATGGCCGGGCTGGCGGTGGTGATCTTCGTGGAGAAGCTGTGGTCGCGGGGGCCCTTGCTCGCAGGAGTGGTGGGTGTGGTCTTCCTGGTTCTCGCCGTGCTTGCGCCGTTCCAGGACTGGCTGCTGCCCGGGCTGCAGGAATCCATCCCGTCGATGAGCGACATGTGAGCACCTGCGGCAAGCTGGAGGAGAGGCCGTCTCGCGATCCGCGTGCGGGCTCGGGACGTGCGCTCTCGCCACTCCGATGGAGCTCCCTCGGGCTCGACGGGAGGGATGCGAGATGACGGAACAGGTCAGCGACGGGACCGGCTGGCATCTGGTGGGCGACTGGTTCGACGTGTGCAAGTGCGCCATACCGTGCCCGTGCACGTTCGCGCAGCCTCCGACCTACGGTGACTGCGAAGGGGTGCTGGTCTGGCACATTCGTGAGGGCACCTACGGCGACGTACGCCTGGACGATCTCAACGTCCTGATGCTGGGCGTCTTCGTGGGCAACGTCTGGGCCGGCGAGCACAGCGAGGCGTACGCCGCGGTCTTCCTCGACGAACGCGCCGACGACCGGCAGCGCGCCGCACTCGGGGCCGTCTTCGGCGGCGAGGCAGGAGGCTGGCCGGCACGGTTCGGGGAGATGCTCCGGCCCGAGATGCGCGGCATGGACTTCGCACCGATCCATGTGGAGATCGACGAGGACCTCGCCACGTGGAGAGCCGAGATCCCGGGCCGGGTCACGGCCACCGCCGAGGCACTCGCCGGCCCGACGACACCGGAGGGCGCCCGCGTCCAGGTCCACAACGCCCCGGGAGCCGAGGTGGGGCCTGGCCAGGTCGCCACCTGGGGACGGGCCACCGCGGACCGCGCCGACGCATTCGGCTTCTCCTGGGAACGCTCTGGCAAGTCGAGCAAGTACTTCCCGTTCGACTGGACGGGGCCCGACTGAGCGCGAATGCGGCGGGAAGCCCGGTTCACGGTTCACCCCACCAGCTTCCCGACGAGGCGTGATCATCCGGTCTGAGCACTGGTCCCACGCACGACCAGGAGTTCATCGAGTCCCAGGAGGCAGTGGGCGCGACCGTCATGGGACAGTTCCGGGAACTGGACGACCCGGACCGCTTCGTCTGGCTTCGCGGCTTCGACGACATGGCGCGCCGAGCCGAAGCGCTGGAGAGCTTCTACGGCGGACCGGTCTGGCGGGCACACCGCGACGAGGCGAACGCGACGATGATCGACTCCGACGACGTGCTGCTGCTGCGGCCGGCTTCGGCGCGCGGCGGTTTCCCCGTGCCGGAAGGTGCCCGGCCGGCTTCCGGTGAGCCGGCGTCATCGCCACCCTCGCTCGTCCTCGCGACGATCTGGTACGGCCACGGCCCGTTCGACGCACCCTTCGTCGAGTTCTTCGAGCAGCGCGTATTCCCCGTGCTGGCCGAGACCGGCGGCGCGCCACTGGCGTACCTGCGGTCGGAACACGCCCCGAACACCTTCCCGGCGCTGCCCGTGCGGACCGGCGAGGAGGCCTTCGTATGGTTTGCGCGTTTCACCGACGAAGGCCACATCGACGACTACCGGAATCGCTTGCAGCACGCGGAACCTTGGCGCGAGGAGGTGCTGCCGGCTCTTTCGAAACGGTGGGCAAGGGCCCCGCAACAGCTGCGGCTGGCACCCACCGAGCGGTCGATGCTGCGGTGAGTGCTAGGGCACCAGGCGCGGTGTTGATCAGGCCGCCGACCCTGAGGACGGTCACTTCGAGCACGGGGCGGTGTGTGCCCCGTACAGTTGAGTGGCGGGAGCATCTCCCCCAGGTGAGTGACGGGAGCCTCTCCCTCCGCGCGCCCATCCTTTCGGGAGCACTCATGCACCACCCGTCGGGCAGCCCGGACGACGACCCCGACGCGCTGTTCGGGCTCGACGCCCTCTCCCCCGGCCCCGCCGTCCCCGACCGGCCCTCCGCGTTCCAGGCGTCGGCCGCGGTCCGCCGGCTGCTGCCCGTGCGGGAGATCTACGCCGAGCCCGCGGCTGCCGCGTCCCCGCGCGGGAGGCAGATCAGCGCCCGGTTCCCCGACGCCCGGATGACCATGGTCGACTCGCACTGGCGCATCCCCGGGCTGCACGGCAACCGGGGCAACATCGAGCGCTGGGTGCGCATCAAGGGCGAGACCCTGGTCCTGGGTGAGAAGAAGAGCCTCACCACTCGCCCCAACGGCCGGTCCGCGGACTGGATCGCTCCCGGTACCTCCAACGGTTGCGCCATGGCCTGCGCCTACTGCTACGTGCCGCGGCGCAAGGGATACGCCAACCCCATCACCGTCTTCACCAACATCGACAGGATCATCGCCCACCTCGCCCGGCACGTGGCACGGCAAGGGCCCAAGCCCGAGCCGAACCAGTGCGACCCCGAGGCCTGGGTGTACGACATCGGGGAGAACGGCGACTGCTCCGTGGATGCGCTGATCTGCGGCAACACGGCGGACCTGGTGCAAGCCTTCCGGCAGTGGCCCACGGCGAAGGCGTCCTTCGCCACCAAGTTCGTCAACCCCGACCTGCTGTCCCTCGACCCGCGTGGCCGCACGCGCATCCGGTTCTCACTGATGCCGCCGGACGACGCCCGGCTGCTCGATGTGCGCACCTCACCCGTCGCCGAGCGGATCGGCGCCGCCGCGGACTTCCTGGACGCGGGGTACGAGGTGCACTTCAACCTCTCCCCCGTGGTCGTCCGCCCCGGGTGGCAGGACGCCTGGGCCGAGCTGCTCACCCACCTCGACGACGTCCTGCCCCGGCGGGTGAAACAGCAGGCCGCCGCGGAGGTGATCATGCTGACCCACAACCAGGAGCTGCACGAGGTCAACCTCGGCTGGCACCCCCGCGCCGAGGAGTCCCTGTGGCGGCCGGAACTCCAGCAGGCCAAGCGCTCCGAGAACGGCGCACTGAACGTGCGCTACCGCAACAGCGTCAAGAGCGAGGCCGTACGCACACTGCGTACCCTGATCGACCACCACGCGCCGTGGCTGCGGGTGCGGTACGCCTTCTGAGCGGCGAGCCGGGCCCGCCTCGGCCGGCTGTCACCGGCCTTTCCCCTCGTTCGACTGTCCGAGCTCGGCCACGAGAGCCGCAGCATGGTCCGGCCTCAAGGACACCGACGCAGTGGAGGTCCTGGTCGTTCGGTCGATGTCCGGGCGCCTCGGGGGGCCGGGGCCTGTGCGGACGGCCCCGGCCCCGCGCGGTCGGGCTCACACGCGGTCGGCCGCGATCAGGACGTACTGGAAGGAGCCGTCCCGGTAGGACTCGATGAACGCCTCCTCGATCCCGGTGACCAGCGAGGACGTGGCCCGCAGCTCCCAGTAGGGCAGCGTGTCCGGGGTGAGGTCGACGATGGTCTGCGGCACGAGCCGGTTGTCGGCCATGGCGCGCAGATACTCACGGCGGGAGTGGATGTTGCACTCGAAGTGGGCGTTGATCTGGGAGACCCACTTCGACGGCTGGCCGTAGCGGGGGTTCCAGCAGCCGGTGATCGTCACGTACCGGCCGCCCACCTTGAGGAAGCGGGAGTGCTCGGCGAAGAGGTCGTGCAGGTCGACGTACATCGTCGACTCGTTGTTCCAGGAGGCGGTGACGCTGCCCTTGTCGAAGGGCGTGTCGAGCATGTTGCACACGCGGGAGCGGACGTGGTCCTCGATCCGCAGTTCGCGCGCGCGCCGGTTGCCGAAGTCGGCCTGGGTGGCGGACAGGGTGACGCCCTCCACCTTGCAGCCGAAGCGGCGGTGGGCCATGACCATGGACCCGCCGCGCCCGCAGCCGGCGTCGACGAGGGTGTCCTCGGGCCCGACCGTGCCGAGGTGGTCCATGAGGAACTCTGCCTGTGCCGACTCCAGCCGGTGCAGCTCCGCGATGAGCTTCTTCTCGTACTCGCTGTGGGCCGGGTCGCCGAGCGCGGCGTGGTCCACGGCGCCGATGCCGTAGTGGTGGTGGTAGAGCCCGTCCACGTCACCGAGACGGAGGTTGACCGGCCGCGCCTCGTTGTTCCAGTAGCGGGCGATGTCCCCTTGGTACGGCGTCGCCGGGGCCGGGATCTTCGCGGAGAGGGTGGGGGTCGTTTCAGTGGTCACAGAGGTGTCCGTTCCTTACCAGAAGTCGGGCAGGGTGTAGCGGTAGGTGTTGGTGCGGTGCCAGTCGTGGTTGCCGTCGACCCACGCGGCCACGCCCTTGAGGAAACGCAGCACGGGGGGCAGGGGGCAGGCCTCCGCGAGGTCGGCCGCGGCGGCCTCGAAGGCGTGCTGGAGTTCGTTGTGAACCTCGACGGCCTTCAGGTAGGCGTCGCGTTCGGAGAGCTGCTCGCGTTCGGCGATCACCACGGGCAGGTTCAGGTGTCGCCCAGGGCTGTTGAGTTCCTTCGTGTACGAGTAGAGGTCGTTGACGATGGTGGTCGCGTTGCCGGCGAGGGCGATGACCCGCTGCAGGTCCGGCCGGGCATGCAGGTCCGCGGGCAGTTCGTAGCCACCGACGGTGTCGGTGATCGTGGGGCAGGGGCGGAAGTTGTTGAACTGGCGCATCGCCAGGTACTCCCACACCTCCGGGACGTGCTCGGTCTGTGCCCAGGCGGCCTCGGCGAGGTAACCCATGTGCAGCCGGGCCATGTCGTGCCGGAAGCGGTCGGCCTGGGAGTCCGTGGCCGCGCGGACGAAGTAGTCCATCGCGCTGCGGTAGGCCCGGCGCGGGGCGTCCGAGGTGAGCGACTCGTGCCACGCCGGCGTGTACTCCGCGGTGGTGTGGAAGTGGTCGAGCGCAGTGTGCGCGAGCAGGAGGCGCCCGCCGAGTCCGACGGGTGACCCGCCGTGGTCCTCGCAGTAGCAGTCGTCCACCGCGTTCTCCGCGACCATCAGCCGCGTGGCGAGCATCAGGTGGTCGACCGTCGGTGCGTCGGGGTGGCAGGCGACCATGTACCTGCCGACCGAGAAGCCGTCGAACTGCCCCTCCCACTCCTCGGGGTAGAGCTGGACCTCGTCCTCGGCCCAGGCCTTGATCCGGCGGCTCACCTCCTCGACGCGTGCGGGGTCCGGCTCCGGGACGGGGTGGTAGTAGAGGCCTGGCACGGCTTGCCCCGCGGCGGGCTCGGCGGCGGCCGGGGGCACCGGATCCGGGCGCGTGCGGGTGTACCTGCTCGCCGAGGAGAGCGAGCTCGTGCCCGGTCCGGTCGGGCCGTGCAGGACTTGCCGGAGTGCGGATCCGACCGCGGCCGCGTCGGGCGTGTCCGGTACGGCGGAGGGGGCCGTCGAGGTCGGTGGCGCCGGCGGGCCGGGGATCGTCACCGGCGGATGCAGCGCGGCCAGGAAGTGCCGGGCGCTCGGCGTGATCCGACGGTCGGGCTCCGTCGCGGTGGGAGCGTTGGGCAGGGCGGTGGGCGATGTCGGATGGTGCTCAGGTGGGGGTGTTCCGAGGGGCCCGGAGTCGGGCATGGGCGGCTCCTTGCTGCGGTGGGGTGGGCGCTCCATGGCAGGCGGGGGCGACAGGCGTGCCCCTGCCGCGGACGCGGACGCGGACGCGGACTTGGACTCAGCGTGGCCTGGGCGCGATCTGCACGTTCTCCATCACACCGAGGGCGTCGGGCAGGAGCACCGCGGCGGAGTAGTAGGTGCTGACGAGGTAGGAGATGATCGCCTGTTCGTTGATGCCCATGAACCGTACGGACAGGCCCGGTTCGTACTCGTCCGGCAGTCCGGTCTGCCACAGGCCGATGACGCCCTGGTTCTTCTCGCCCGTGCGCATCGCGATGATGGAGCTGGTCTGCTCCTTGCTGATCGGGATCTTGTTGCACGGCAGGATGGGGACACCACGCCAGGCGGGGACGGATTGCCCGCCGAGGTCGACGTGGTCGGGGTAGAGACCGCAGGCGTTGAAGCCGCGTCCGATGGCGGCGATGGTCCTGGGGTGGGCGAGGAACATCTTGGTGCCACGCCGGCGGCAGAGCAGATCGTCCATGTCGTCCGGGGTCGGCGGGCCGGAGCGGGGCTGGATGCGCTGCTTGAAGTCGGCGTTGTGCAGAAGCCCGAAGTCGCGGTTGTTGATCAGCTCGTGTTCCTGGCGTTCGCGCAACGCCTCGACGGTGAGCCGGAGTTGCTCCTCGCTCTGGTTCATCGGGCCGTTGTAGAGGTCGGCGACCCGGGTGTGGATCCTCAGGACGGTCTGTGCGACGGAGAGCTCGTACTCGCGCGGCTGCAGTTCGTAGTCGACGAAGGTGCCGGGCAGTTCGGCTTCGCCGACGTGGCCGGCCGACAGGGCGATCTCGGCCTCGCCGTGCTTGTTCTGCCGCAGTCGCTTGCGGGAGCTGAACTCGTCGATGTGGGCCTGGAGGCTCGGGGCGGAGGCGAGAACGGCGCTGAAGTCGGAGCGGGTGAGGGTGAGGAGGGTGCCGGAGGTCTCGGCGGTGGCCGTGCAGTCGTGACGGGCGTCGGAGTCCAGCAGGGCGCTCTCACCGAAGTGGTCGCCGTCGGCGAGCACCCCGTCGGCGATCTCTCCGCCGTACATGCCCTCGGAGGTCCGGCTGACCCTGCCGTGGGCGATGAGGTGGAGCCGGTCTGCGGGGCTGCCGCGTTCGGCGAGGACTTCCCCCGCCTCGAAGTCGCGCTGCGTGCAGCGGTCGGCGAGGGCCCTGAGGACGCCTGTGTCCTCGAAGCCGCGCAGCAGGGCCAGTTCCCCGAGCTCCCTGGGGATCACCCGGACCGTGGCGCCTTCCTGGACGAACTCGATGTGCCCGTCACCGAGGGTGTGGCGCAGCCGCCGGTTGACCCGGTAGGCGCCGCCGCCGGCCTCGACCCAGGGCAGCATCCGCAGCAGCCAGCGGGAGGTGATCTCCTGCATCTGCGGGGCGGACTTGGTGGTGGTGGCGAGGTTGCGGGCGGCGGCCGTACTCAGGGACTGCTGCGGCGGGTCGGACGTGGTCCGGGCTTCCGGGATGCTGTCGACGGTCATCGAGGGGAGGTGCTCCTTGCACGACGGGTCGTCCGGTGCACACGGGTGCGCCGACCGGGAGACGGGGAGGGGTGGGCAACGAGCGGGAAGGATCACGGGAATCCGTCCACCTGCAGAAAGCTAGCCGCTGAGGGGCTCACAGCCACCGGCGAGAGGAGATGCTTACCTCGAAGCAGTGACAATCACTTGAATGCGGTTTATCGGTCCGCCACGTGATATCACCCGGTACCGCTCGGGATGTTCATTCCGTCCCGGGCAGCCGAACCATGACGAGGAGGCCACCGGCGGGGCGGGCGACGAGGTCGAGGGTCCCGTCGTGAGCGCGGACGACGCTGTGCACGATGGCGAGGCCGAGGCCGACACCGGCATGCTCGTCGGTGCGCCGGCGTTGCGTTCCGCGCTGGAAGGGCTCGGTGAGCGTCGGCAGTAGTTCCGCCGGCACCTTGGGGCCCGTGTTCTCGACCCGCAGCAGGCTCGTGTCCTGCCGGGTCTCGGTGTGGACCGTCACGGTGCCTCCCGTGGGGAGGTTGTGGACGATCGCGTTCTGGAGGAGATTCGTCGCCATCCTCAGCAGGAGCTCGGCGGAGCCGCTGGTGCGTGCCGCCCGGCCGGTGACGTCGAGCGTGATGCCGCGCTGTTCGGCGAGGCCGAGCAGGGTTTCCGCGGCCTCTTCGGCGACCAGGGAGAGGTCGACGCTCTCGCGGGCGAGGTTCCCGCGGTCGCTGCGGCTGAGCAGCAGGAGGGCTTCGGTGAGGGCGATCGCACGGGTGTTGACGGCCTGCAGGCGGTCGAAGAGTTCGTTCCCCTTCCGCCGCGCCGGGTCCTTACGGGCGAGGTCGAGCAGCGTTTGTGAGATGGCCAGTGGGGTGCGCAGTTCGTGGGAGGCGTTCGCGGCGAACCTCCGCTGCTCGGCGACGTGCGACTCGAGTTGTCCGAGCATGGTGTCGAACGCGTCGGCGAGTTCGCGGAACTCGTCCTGGCGGCCTTCCATGCGGATCCGGTGGGACAGCGATCCACTCCCGGCCGTCCGTGCGGCGGTCGTGATCCGGGTGAGCGGTGCGAGCATCCGGCCGGCGAGGATCCATCCCCCGACGAGCCCGAACACCAGCAGGAAGCACATGGCGAGGGCCGCGGCGGGGGCGAAGGTACGCACCAGGAGGTAGCGGTTGGGCGAGATGCCCAGCAGACCTCGGGAGTTGTCGGGGACGTAGCGCAGGATGAACCCCCACACCACGGCCAGCAGGAGCGCCCCGGCGACGGCGAGGAATCCGGCGTAGCTGAGGGTGAGTTTCAGTCGGACGCTGAGGCCCGGACGTCTAGGCATGCGGACTGTCCGGGCGTGCGTTGGGTGTGTCGGTACCGGTGTCGATGCGGTAGCCCACGCCGGGCACCGTGGCGATGAGCCATGGTTCGCCGAGCCGCTTGCGCAGGGCGGAGACGGTGATGCGGACGGCGTTCGTGAAGGGGTCGGCGTTCTCGTCCCAGGCCCGCTCCAGGAGTTCTTCGCTGCTGACGACACCGCCCTCGGCGGAGACGAGGACCTCGAGTACGGCGAACTGTTTGCGGGTGAGGGCGACGTAGCGTCCGTCGCGGAAGACCTCCCGGCGGAAGGGGTCCAGACGCAGGCCCGCGATCTCGCGCACCGGGGGCCGGACGTACGCGCGCCTGCGGTCGAGCGCCCGCAGCCGCAGGACCAGCTCCCGCAGTTCGAACGGCTTGGTGAGGTAGTCGTCGGCGCCGAGTTCGAACCCGGACGCCTTGTCGTCGATCCGGTCGGCGGCGGTGAGCATGAGGATCGGGATGCCGCTGCCGGAGGCGACGATGCACCGGGCGACCTCGTCGCCCGAGGGGCCGGGGACGTCGCGATCGAGGATCGCGAGGTCGTACGTGTTGACGCTCAGCAGGTGCAGCGCCGAGTCACCGTCGCCGGCGATGTCGGCGGCGATCGCCTCGAGCCGCAGGCCGTCCCGGACGGCTTCGGCCAGGTACGGCTCGTCCTCCACGATCAGTACGCGCATGTCCGAAGCCTAGGCAGCACCGCATACCGCCGGCGTATGCAAAGACGTCCACGCACCGGGACGGGCGGGCCGCATCTCAGCCGACCGGTGCCGGGGCCGGGCCGGGCCGGGCCGACCGCGCTTGTGCTCTGGTGCGCCACCAGCGGCGCGACGCCAGGGCGGCCAACGCGGCACCGACGGCGTTGACCAGTACGTCGTCCACGGAGGACACCCGGTCCAGCCGCAGTACGTACTGCGCCGTTTCGACCAGGACCGAACAGCCCGCTCCGAGCGCCAGCACCCGCGGCACGGATGCCAGGGCCGCGCAGCGCATCGGGCCGAAGAAGCCCAACGCCGCGAAGACCAGCAGATTGCCGGCGATCCCGAAGGGGCCCATGGTGATCAGGTCCCGCAGCGGTATCAGGCTCACCCGGCCGGGGACGGTTCCGGCCCCTGCACCCGGCATGAGGACCATCCAGACGAACGGCACCGTCCCGTGGACCATGCCCACCTCGGCCAGCGACATCCGCCATGCGCCCTCGACGCCGGCGGCACGCCGGTGCCGTGCCAGAGCCCACGCCACCAGTGCGGCGGGCGGCAGCGTGACCAGAGTCATGAGCACGACGCCGTTGAAGGTGTCGAGGCAGCCGTGCCACCGACCCGCCATACATGTCGGAGCAGCCATCATGAGCGGCCGCCGCACGACGTCCACGGCACCCGCCAAGGCGAGAATCCCGAGGACGGACAACGCGATCCCGCCAGTGCGGCGGGGCGGTGGGGGCGGGAATGCGTTTCGGGTCATGTCCCCATTGCAGAAGGAGGGTCGTTGCGGTGGCGTATCCGCTTTTCGATACGTCGGCGATACCACCATGGCGCGAGGAGCCCGCCTCTCTCCCAGTGACCGGGAACTGTGCCGTCGCGGCAGGCGGAACGCCAGTGTCGGACGGTGAGCGTATGGCTCAACGGCACTCATGGCGCAGGCAAGACGACGACCAGTGCACTCGTGCAGAAGCTGATCCCGGACTCACGGGTGTTCGATGCCGAAAAGGTCGGCGAGACGTATATGGACATCACGCCGACGCTGCCCGGACCCGGCACGGACAACCGCGCCCTACGCCGAGGCGGCCCGCACGTGGCTGCACAACGCGGCCGAGGTCGTCGACACCACGCACCTCACGCCCGCACAGGCCGCCCTGCGCATCGCAGAGGCCGTCGGGACGCAACGCCCCTGATCGATTGTCCCTGTTCGTCGGCCAGTAGCCTGCGTCACCATGATGCGCGTGTGGATCCTGCCCATGCTGCTCGTACTCTGCGGCTCGGCCGCCGCGACCGGACTGGTCTTCGCGGGGAGCCCGGGCACGGCGGCCGCGCTGCTGGTGGTGTTCCTGCTGCTCGCCGGCGTGAACTCGCCACTGGTCTTCCCCAGATCGATCGGTGCGCGCGAGGCACGACAACGCAGTACGGTCGACGGCCGGCCGGTCGTCTTCTGGCGGCCGGGCTGCGCGTACTGCCTGCGCCTGCGTATCCGGTTGGGGTGGAGCGCTCGCCGGTTGTACTGGGTGAACATCTGGCGTGACCCGGCCGGAGCCGCGGCGGTCAGGGAGGTCAACGACGGCAACGAGACCGTGCCGACTGTCGTCGTGGACGGCCGCTCACACACCAATCCCGATCCGGCGTGGGTCCGCGGCCGGCTCTCCCCGTCCCGGTGACGCGGAGTCACGGTCATCGCCGGCGACCGTGACCGGACAACGACCGCGCCGCTCGACCGCATCGCCTTGCCCAGCGCTGCCATGAGCCCGTCAGGCTTCTCCGGCCGGTGCACCGCCTGGTAGGTGCCGCTGGGGCGAGTCGTCCGAGGGCGTGGTGGCCGGCCGGGGAGACGCCGCTACGTCGTGCGCCGTGCGAGGCGGGCGCAGATCCGGGTCGATTCGCCCTGTGGGAGCCGTCGTCATGGCAGGTTCGGAGGCAGCGGAGGCCGTCGAGGCGCTGCGGGCACCGGAGGGTTCGGTCAGGGCGATGCGGGCCGTGATGCGCTTGCCGACCGCCTCCCGTTCGACGGACAGGCCCTCCGAAACGGCCTTGACGATCTCCAGGCCGTGGCCGCCGATCCTGCCCGGATCCGCGGCCCGGGCGGCCGGGACCTCGGGGTGGCTGTCCCAAACGGACACTTCCACGGCGCCGGCGGTCAGCCCCAGCTCCACCAGGACGGGGCCCGGTGCGTACTTGCAGGCGTTGGTGACCAGTTCGCTCACCACGAGCTGGGTGAGGTCCCTCGCGCGCGCGGTCACCAGCAGGCCGTACTCCTCGCCCGCCTGATCGAGAAACGCCGCCGCATGCTGGCGTGCGTCCGCGATACAGCCGTGGTCGCCGCCCAGGGCGAAGCCGACGCGCACCAAGTGCTCGTCGCGTGCTGCACAGCCGTCACCGTCGGTATCATCTGCCACTGGCCTCGCCTCACTCCCCCGTTTCGCGCGCGACTACCCCCCTGGCCGGCATGCATGCCGCTCGGGTGATGTTCGAAACAATCCCGTGGGTGCATCCGGGCGGTCGGTGGGGCAGAATCAACCGCGCACGTCCTGAACCGGTGACAAGCCTAAATCGCAGTCGAGGAGACCGTGGCCCACATCGAACCAGCGGACCGGCCAGAACGGCTCTCCGTCGAACACCGCATGGTCGAGGGCATCCGTGTCGTGACACTGCGGGGCGAAATCGACCATGACGTCCAGGATGTGCTGAGGCAGGCCCTGCAGGCCGAGGGCGAGGCGGGGCCGCCGCGGATAGTCGCCGATCTCAACGCGGTGACGTTCATGGACTCCAGCGGCATCAACGTCTTCGTCGCGGCCTACCAGCAGCTGAGCGAGGCAGACGGTTGGGTGCGCATCGCCGGGGCCCAGGACTCCGTCCTGCGCGTCCTGCAACTGGTCGGCGTCGACACGCTCATCCCCTGCCACCCCACGACCGAGCAAGCCCTGACCGCCTGACCGCTTCCTGCGGACGGGCCGCCGGGCGGCCCGGTGAGGCGCAAGGCACTGGCACGGCCGTGCCGGGCCCTGCTGCCGGTTCCGGCTCAGGCGAGTACCTGCGCTGCGTAGAGTGCGCCGATCGTGGCGGCGAGGGTGCCCGGCAGGAGGCGGAGAAATCGTTCCGGCGGGGCTTCATCAGCGGCGCCCAGGCCCAAGGCGTCACCTCGGGCGGCTGGGGCAACTGCGCCGACGGCGGCGAGACGTGGCATCAGCCGGTCAACGAGATCCTCAACCGCACGGGCTACGCTGCATACGGCCCTGACCCTCATCAGCACGCCGAGCGGGACCCGGCCCCGAGCGGTCACCGCAGCCCGCTCGGACCGCCCGGCGTCGTCCAGCGGTCTGCGGCTCGGTCAAAGGCGTTCGATGACGGTCACATTGGCCTGGCCGCCGCCTTCGCACATCGTCTGCAGCCCGTAGCGGCCGCCGGTGCGTTCCAGCTCGTGCAGCAGGGTGGTCGTCAGCCGGGTTCCGGTGGCTCCGAGCGGGTGGCCGAGAGCGATGGCACCGCCGTTGGCGTTGACCTTCTCCGGGTCGGCGCCGGTCTCCTTCAGCCAGGCCAGCACCACCGAGGCGAAGGCCTCGTTGATCTCGACCAGGTCGATCTCGTCGAGCGTCATCCCGGATTTCTTCAGGGCGTACGCGGTGGCCGGGATGGGAGCGGTCAGCATGCGGATCGGGTCCTCGCCGCGCACCGAGAGGTGGTGGACGCGGGCCCTGGGGGTCAGGCCGTGCTCCCGCACGGCCCGCTCCGACGCGATGAGCACGGCCGAGGCACCGTCGGAGATCTGGGACGACAGGGCGGCCGTGAGCCGGCCGCCCTCCACCAGTGGCTGCAGGCCCGCCATCTTCTCCCGGCTGGTGTCGCGGCGCGGTCCCTCGTCGTGGACGACATCGCCGTACACGACGGTCTCGCGGTCGAAGCGGCCCTCGTCGATGGCGCGGATCGCCCGCTGGTGGGAGCGGAACGCGAACTCCTCCATGGCCTCCCGGGTGATGTCCCACTTGCGGGCGATCTCCTCGGCGCCGAGGAACTGGTTGACCGGGCGGTCGCCGTAGCGGGCCCGCCAGCCCGCCGAGCCGGCGAACGGGCCCTCGGTCAGGCCCAGCGGGGCGGCGGCCTGCCGGGTGGCGAAGGCGATGGGGATCTGCGACATGTTCTGCACGCCGCCGGCGACGACCAGGTCCTGGGTACCGGAGAGGACGCCCTGCGCGGCGAAGTGCAGGGCCTGCTGCGAGGAGCCGCACTGGCGGTCGACCGTCACGCCGGGTACCTCTTCGGGCAGTCCCGCGGCCAGCCAGCAGGTGCGTGCTATGTCACCGGCCTGCGGGCCGACGGTGTCGAGGCAGCCGAACACCACGTCCTCGACGGCGGCCGGGTCGGCGCCGGAGCGCTCCATCAGCGTGGTCAGCACGTGTGCACCGAGGTCGGCCGGGTGGACGGCGGACAGCCCGCCGCCCCTTCGGCCGACCGGGGTCCGCACCGCTTCGACGATGTAGGCCTCGGCCATGGCGTCTCCTTGTCTGGGCCTGCGGATGCAGGACTGCCTATGAGTCGTGCAGGGCGATGCCCTCCAGCACCATCGACAGGTACTGGCGGGCGATCTCCTCGGGGCTGTGCCGGCCGCCCGGCCGGTACCAGGACGCGGCGACCCAGACCGTGTCGCGGACGAAGCGGTAGGTGAGCCGTACGTCCAGGTCGGGTCGGAAGACCTTGGCGGCCACTCCGCGCTCCAGCGTGCCCAGCCACGCCTTCTCGAACTTCTGCTGCGACTCGACGAGGTAGGCGAAGTGCGGCCGGGTCCCGAGGTGCCTGGACTCCTTCTGGTAGATGGCGACCGCGTCCAGGTGCCGGTCGATCTCCCGGAAGGACTCGGTGACGAGGGCCTCCAGGGTTTCCCTCGGGCCGAGCCCGGCGCCGAGCACGGCGTCGTACCGCGCCCAGAGCTCGTCCAGGAAGCCGGAGAGGATCTCGTCCAGCATCGACTCCTTGGAGTCGAAGTGGTAGTAGAGGCTGCCCGCCAGCATCCCCGCCGCGTCCGCGATCTTGCGGACGGTCGTGGCGTTGTAGCCCTGCGCGGCGAACACCCGAGCCGCGATGGCCAGGAGTTCCTCGCGCCGCTCGGGCGGGCTCACCGTGGACTTCTTGTGGTCGCTGTTGCTGCTTTTCGGCACGGGCCCATTCTCGCCTCATGGGTGCTGGCTGCTGACCGACAGGACCTCGCCGGTCAGGTACGACGAGTAGCCGGAGGCCAGGAACACGATCACGTTGGCCACCTCCCACGGTTCGGCGCAGCGCCCGAAGGCCTCCCGGCCGGTCAGTTCCTCCAGCAGTTCGGGGGTGGTGACCTTGGCGAGGTGCGGGTGCATGGCCAGGCTCGGGGAGACGGCGTTCACCCGCACTCCGTAGGCGGCGGCCTCGACCGCGGCACAGCGGGTGAGGGCCATGACACCGGCTTTCGCAGTGGCGTAGTGGGCCTGACCCCGCTGTGCGCGCCAGCCGACCACGGAGGCGTTGTTGACGACCGCGCCGCCGGTGCCCGCTGCCTTCATCCGGCGCAGTGCGGCGCGGGTGCAGCGGAACGTGCCGTTGAGGGTGACGTCGAGGACTCTGTTCCACTGTTCGTCGGTCATGTCGACGACGTCGGCGGTGCCGCCGAGGCCCGCGTTGTTGACCAGGATGTCGAGGCTGCCGTGGTGTTGCTCGGCGTGGTCGAACAGCGCGGTGACCTGGTCCTCGTCCGTGACGTCGCAGCGCAGTGCGCTGACGCGGTCGGCGCCGAACTCGGCGGCCAGTACCGCCTCAAACTCCTTCAGGCGGCGGCCGTGGGCGTCGGAGATCACGACCCGGGCGCCCTCCTCCAGCAGCCGGCGGGCGGTCGCGCCGCCGATGCCTGCGCCCGCGGCGGCGGTGACGACGGCCGTGCGGCCGGTGAGCAGGTGATGGCCGGGCAGGTACGGCGGTGGGGTCGCGGTCATGGCCTACCTCCTCGGGCAGCGTGCCTCCGACGCCGCTGTCCGTTTCCTCGGCTGTGGCGCTGGGGCGACTCTCGACGGCCGAAGACCCGTACGTTAACCTACCAAACACTTGTTAGGGAAGGAGGAGGCGATGTCCGCTGCCCGCACCGCACCCCCGGACCCCGTCCGCTACGAGCGCCGCGGCGCCGTCGCCCTGGTGACGATGGACCGGCCCGAGTACCGCAACGCCCAGAACTCCGCGATGACCTACGCCCTGGATCGGGCTTTCTACCGAGCGGCGGACGACGACGCGGTGAAGGTCGTGGTCCTCGCCGGAGCGGGGCGGCACTTCTCCGCCGGCCATGACATCGGCACCCCCGAGCGGGACGCGCACCTGCCGTTCGACCGCACAGCGGGACTGTGGTGGGACCACTCGCAGAAGGCGGGGGCCGAGAGCCGCTTCGCCCGCGAGTCCGAGGTGTACCTGGGCATGTGCCGGCGCTGGCGCGAACTGCCCAAGCCGGTCATCGCCGCCGTGCAGGGCGCGTGCGTGGCCGGCGGGCTGATGCTGGCATGGGTGTGCGATCTGATCGTCGCCTCCGAGGACGCCTTCTTCGCCGACCCGGTGGTACGCATGGGGATCCCGGGCGTCGAGTACTTCGCCCACCCGTGGGTGATGCCGCCGCGGATCGCCAAGGAGTTCCTCTACACCGGCGACCGGATGAGCGCGCGGCGCGCCTACGAGGTCGGCATGGTCAACCGGGTCGTGCCCCGCGAGGAACTGACCGAGCACACCATGGAACTGGCCGAGCGGATCGGGGCGATGCCCCGGATGGGGCTGGCACTGACGAAGCGGGCGGTCAACCAGGCCGAGGACCTCCAAGGACTGCACGCGGGGCTGGACTCCGTCTTCGGGCTGCACCACCTCGCCCACGCGCACAACGCCGAGACCGGCGGCGACTCGCTCGGCGGGATGGACGTGCGCGCGATGAAGGAGACGCGCCCCTGATGGATCTCGACTTCACCGCCGCCGAGGACGCCTTCCGGGCCCGGGCGCGGGACTGGCTCGCCGCCCGTGTGCCGTCCGTCCCGCTGCCGTCGCTGGAGACCGCCGAGGGCTTCGCCGCCCACCGGGACTGGGAGGGCACGCTGTTCGCCGACCGGTGGTCGGTGGTCTCCTGGCCCGAGGAGTTCGGCGGCCGCGGGTCCTCCCTGCTGGAGTGGCTGATCTTCGAGGAGGAGTACTACCGGGCCGGCGCGCCCGGCCGGGTCTCCCAGAACGGCATCAGCCTCCTCGCCCCCACCCTCTTCGACCACGGCACCGCAGAGCAGCGTGCGCGGGTGCTGCCGTCCATGGCGAGCGGCGAGGTGATCTGGGCGCAGGCCTGGTCCGAGCCGGAGGCGGGGTCCGACCTGGCCGCGCTGCGGTCCACCGCCGAGCGGACGGAGGGCGGCTGGCGCATCAGCGGGCAGAAGACGTGGTCGTCCCGGGCGGCCTTCGCCGATCGCGCGTTCGGCCTGTTCCGCAGCCATCCGGACGCGGACCGGCCGCACCGGGGTCTGACGTATCTCATGTTTCCACTGGACGCGGACGGTGTGACCGTACGGCCCATCGGGCGGCTGGACGGCAAGCCCGCCTTCGCCGAGTTGTTCCTCGACGACGTCTTCGTGCCGGACGAGGACGTCATCGGGGAGCCGGGACAGGGCTGGCGGGTCGCGATGAGTACCAGCGGCAACGAGCGCGGGCTGACCCTGCGCAGCCCCGGCCGTTTCACCGCCGCGGCCGACCGGCTGGCGGCGCTGTGGCGCTCCACCACGGAGCGCGACTCCACAGCGGTCCTCACCTGCTCCGGCTCCGGCTCCGGCTCCGGCTCCGGCTCCGGCTCCGGCTCCGGCCATGGACCCGGCCTCAGCTCCTGCTCCCACGACCTCGCGTTGCGCGACCGGGTCGCCGACGCGGTGATCGGCGCTCGGGCCTACCAGTTGTTCACCTATGCCCATGCGTCACGCATCGCCGCCGGTGGATCCATCGGTGCCGAGTCCAGCCTCAACAAGGTCTTCTGGTCCGAGCTGGACATCGCCCTGCACGAGACCGCCCTCGACCTGCTCGGTCCCTGGGGCGAGTTGACCGACGGGTCCACCGAGGCTCCCGCGCACGGCTGTTGGGCCGAGGGGTACACCTTCTCCCTGGCCGGGCCGATCTACGCCGGCACCAACGAGATCCAGCGCGACATCATCGCCGAGCGGCTGCTCGGCCTGCCGAAGGGACGCCGGTGATGCGGTGATGCGGTTCCTCCTCGACGACGAGCAGCGGGAGTTCGCCCGCACGCTGGACCGCATGCTGGGCTCCGCCGGAACACCCGGCGTCGTACGGTCCTGGGCGGCAGGCGACCACGGGCCCGGACGCGCCCTGTGGGCCAGGCTCGCGGAGGCCGGCGTCTTCGCCCTCGCCGTTCCGCAGGAGCACGAGGGTCTGGGACCGCTGCCCGTCGAACTGACCGCCGCCTTCGGTGAACTGGGCGGTCACGCCGTGCCCGGTCCGCTGGCCGAGACGGTCGCCGCGAGTGCCCTGCTGGGCCGGCTCGGGGGCGACGCGGCGCATGCCTGGCTCCCACAGTTCGCGTCGGGCACGGCAATGGCGTCCCTGTGCGTCCTGTCGCCCGGGGGCAGCCCGTACGCGCTGGACGCCGACGCCGCCGACACGGTGCTCGTCGTGGACGGCGACACCCTGCGGCTCGCGGCCGCGCACGGTCCGGTGCAGTCGTCGGCCGACCCGGCGCGGCGGCTGGCCCGACCGCGGGGTGGAGTCGTGCTCGCGCAGGGCCCCGAGGTGACGGCGGCGGCCGCGTACGCCACCGATGTCGCGGCGCTGGTCACGGCAGCGCAGGCCCTCGGGCTGGGAAGGTCGCTGCTGGACCGCACGGTGGGGTACGTGCGGCAGCGCACCCAGTTCGGGGTGACCGTCGGCTCGTTCCAGGCGGTCAAGCACCGCCTGGCCGACACTCTCATCGCCCTGGAGTTCGCGCAGCCTCTGGTCCACGCCGCCGCCGTGGCCCTGGCGGCGGATGATCCGGCGGCAGGCCGGGAGGTCGCCGCCGCGAAGGTGTCGGCCTGCGAGGCGGCGTACGGGGCGGCGCGTACCGCCCTGCAACTCCACGGCGCCGTCGGCTACACCGAGGAACTGGACCTGTCCCTGTGGATCCGCAAGGCCCGCCCGTTGCGCACCGCCTGGGGTACTCCGGCCGCATGCCGAGCACGGGTGCTGGCGGACGGGCCGGTGGGGTGAGACCGGAGCGAATCGGGCTCGGCTGAAGGGTCGCTGTCCGTCTCCCTCATACGACGGCCGACAGCCTGCCGAGCGTGGCCTGTGCCTCCGCCATGATCCTGTCGACGAGTTCGGCGCAGGACGGCAGGTCCTCTATCAGACCCCCGACCTGGCCGCAGGCCATCACGCCGAGGTCCGTGCGGCCGTCGACCATCGCGGCCTTGAGGAGCATCGGGGTGTTGGCGGCCAGGAGGACCTGGCTCCAGGTCAGGTCCTTGCCGTGTTTCAGGGCCAGGCCGTCGCGTACCAGGCCGGCCCAGCTCATACCGGAGTCCCGTTTGAAGGCGGCGGCGTGCCGCAGGGCGCGCAGCAGGGAGGTCGTACGGCCGGAGCGCTCCAGCGCGTCCACCAGGTCGGTGCGCAGCATCCGGTGGGGAAGGCCGTCGATCTTGTCGGTGACGGTGACGTCCTGGACGCCCGCCGCGAGGTAGCGGGCCTTGACCGCGTCGGGGACGGTGCTGTCGGAGGTGAGCAGGAAGCGCGTGCCCATGGCGATGCCGGCGGCGCCGTAGGCCAGGGCCGCGACCAGTCCGCGTCCGTCCCGGAAGCCGCCGGCGGCGATCACGGGGATGTCGACGGCGTCCACGACCTGCGGCAGCAGCACGCTGGTGGCGACGCTGCCGGTGTGTCCGCCGCCCTCGCCGCCCTGCACGAGCACGGCGTCGGCGCCCCAGTCCGCGACCTTCTCGGCGTGCCGCCGGGCGCCCACGGAGGGGATGACGACCACCCCCGCGTCCTTCAGACGGGCGATCAGTTCCGGCCGGGGCGCGAGAGCGAACGAGGCGACCTTCACGCCCTCGTCGAGGATGATCCGCACCCTCTCCCCCGCGTCCGAGGCGTCGGCCCGCAGGTTGACCCCGAAGGGCGCGTCGGTGCGGGACCTGACCTCGCGCACGGCCGAGCGGAGCTGTTGTGGGGTCATGGTGGCGGACGCGAGGATGCCCAGGGCTCCCGCGTCGGCGGCGGCGGAGACCAGGCGGGGTCCGGCCACCCACCCCATGCCGGTCTGGACGATGGGGGTGCGCACTCCGACGAGTTCGGTGAGGGCCGTGGCGATCGCGGTGTCGCTCATGCGGGCACCTCACGGCCACGGGCGCCCTCCGGGTCGATGACCTCGCGGACGAGGCGCAGTTCTTCGGTGGTGGGCTCCCGGGTGTATGGCACTTCGTCCGGGACGGTGAGGGCGAAACCGGTGGCCGCGAGGACCTGTTCGACCGTCACCCCCGGGTGCAGCGAGCGCAGCCGCATCGAGTGGTCCGGGGTGGCGAAGTCGAAGACGCCCAGGTTGCTGACCACTTCCGGTAGGTGGTGGAAGCGGGTGGCCGACGGGCCGGCCTCGGCCGCACGGTCGTAGCCGACTCCGCACACCATGTCGACCTGCTCCACGAAGACGCGCCGGGAGTGGTTCGGCACCCAGTAACTGGTCGGGTTGTTCAGGGTGTTGACGGGGGCGCCCCGGACGCCCAGCAACTGCCGGGCAGGGCGGGCCCAGTCGCCGATGCAGGAGATGTTCTGGTTGCCGTGGCGGTCGATCTGGGCGGCGCCCATCATCACGTGCCGCCGTCCCGTGGCCACGAGAGCCAGGTGCTGCCGGTACGGCAGCCAGCCCTCCACCACCTGCGCCCGGGCACCGAGCGCCGGGACGTCGCCGATCAGCAGCGCCTCGCCGTCGGTGAGCATCAGGTCGGGCGCGAACGTCAGCTTCGCCAGCCGGGCGCCGATGGTGGGGACGGTGCCCATGGGGCTGGCCAGGACCTCCCCCGCGTGACGCCAGGCCTCCGCGCAGGCCACCACGCAGTACTCGGCGCGCGTCGCCTTCGTCGTCGTGGGACTGCTCACGCCCGCTCCTCGTGGAATGCGGCGACCGCGGTTTGGTACGTCTCCTCGTCCGCCGACAGAAAGCGATCCGTGAAGGCCTGCCAGGCCTCCGGGTCGCGGGCGGCCTCGGCATAGGCGCGTTGGAAGGCCTCGTCGCGGCCGTGGTCGGGGGCGCAGGAAGTGAAGTGCGCGCCGTGGGGTGTCTGGACGACCCCGGTCACGAATGCCCGCTTGACGAGCAGCGTCTGCGGGGCCGCGTCCTTGAGCAGGTCGGCCGTGTCGACGAGCTGCTCGCAGGAGACGTACGCGGCGTCGGCCGCCTGGCAGAAGAGGTCGTCGAAGTAAGGGTCGGGCCCCAGGTACTGGGCGTTGCCCTGTGCGTCCGCCCGGTTGAGGTGCACCAGCGCCGCGTCCAGGCGCAGCGCCGGGACCGCGACGAACTCCTCGCCGTCCGCGTAGGGCGATACCACCGTGCGCAGGTGCGGGTTGACCTTCATCACGTCGGAGCCGAGAGCGGCCCGGACGGGCAGGAAGGGCAGCCGCTGCGCTGCGGCGGTCAGACCCCACATGAACATCGCCTCGTCCAGTTCCACCAGGTCGAAGGCCCCGCGCTGCCGGGCGGCGGTGAAGTGCGGCTCCAGCGGGACGGAGTCCAGGGTGGCGAACGGGGCCACCAGGGTGCGGATCCGGTCGGCCGCGGCGAGCAGGCCGACGTCGGGACCGCCGTAGGACACCACCGTCAGGTCGGTGATGTCGGAGCGCAGCAGGGCCCGGATCAGGGCCATCGGCTTGCGGCGCGACCCCCAGCCGCCGATGCCCAGGGTCATGCCGGTGCGGAGTCGGCCGACCACCTGCTCGGCGGTCATCGTCTTGTCGCTCAACGCGCCTCCCCTTCTGACGACTTGGATGCCTTCGACGGCGACCGGGACGAGACGAAGGCCTCGCGGTACCGGTCCGACACGCCGCTGAGGTTGGCCTCGAACGTGAAGCCCTGCTCGAAGCGGTAGCTGCGGCGGACGTCCACGGGGTCGATACCGTTGATCGAGGCCTTGGCGAAGCGGATGAGGAGCCCGTCCTTGGCGGCGATCTGTCTGGCCAGTTCCATGGCCGCGGGGTGCAGCTGTGCGCGTGGGACGACCCGCCACACCGAGCCGTGGCGGTGGAGTTCCTCGGCCGTCACGGTGCGCGAGGTGTAGTAGAGCGTCCGCATCAGGTGCTGAGGAACCAGCCGGGCCAGGTGGGTGGCGGCGCCGAGCGCGCCCCGGTCCAGCTCGGGCAGCCCGAAGGTCGCGTCGTCGCTGGCCACGATCGAGTCGGCGTTGCCGACCAGGCCGATACCGCCGCCCATGCAGAAGCCCTGCACCGCGGCGATCACGGGGACCTCGCAGTCGTAGACCGCGTTGAACGCCTCGTAGCAGCCGCGGTTGGTGCCGACGAGCGCCGTGTGTCCCTCGGTGCGCTGCATCTCCTTGATGTCGGCGCCGGCGTTGAACCCGCGCCCTGTCGCGGTGAGGACGACGCAGCGCACGGCGGGGTCGGAACCGGCCTCACGCACCGCGGCGGCCAGGTCGTACCAGCCCTGCACGGGGACGGCGTTGACCGGTGGGAAGTCGACGGTGATGACGGCGATGCCCTCTTCGGGGCTTGTGGTGGAGACACCCATGGGCGGATCAGCTACCTTTCCACCAAACGTTTGTTAGGTGTGAAGGTAGCAGCGGAGTACGCCTCGCGGGAGGTTCCCCATGGCAACGATCACCGATCTGAGCGGACGGGTGGCGGTGGTCACCGGCGGAACCAGGGGCGTGGGCGCGGGCATCACCGGGGCCCTGCTGGAGGCCGGGGCCGAGGTGGTGACCTGCGCCCGGCGCCCCGCGGACCGGCCTGTCGAGGCGGCCGGGCGCAGGGCCCGGTTCCTCCCTCTCGACCTGCGCGACGCGGACGCCGTCGGTGCCTTCTTCGCCCAGGTGAGGGGCGAGTACGGCGGACTGGACGTCCTCGTCAACAACGCAGGGGGCACGCCGTACCGGATGCTCGAGGAGGGCGGCGCCGAACGGCACTGCCGGGTCGTCGAGTTGAATCTGCTCGCTCCCCTGACCGCCTCCCTCGCCGCGTACGAGCAGATGCGCGCCCAGCCCGGCGGCGGGTCGATCGTCATGATCGGCAGTGTCAGCGGCAGCCGTCCGTCACCGGGCTCGGCGGCCTACGGCGCGGCCAAGGCGGGGCTGGAGCAGCTGGCCCGCAGCATGGCCGTGGAGTGGGGCCCGAAGGTACGGGTCAACACCCTGGTCCTCGGCATGGTGCGCACCGAACTGTCGTATCTGCACTACGGCGACGAGGACGGCGTCGCGGCCGTCGGCCGCACCGTGCCCCTCGGCCGGCTCGCCGACCCGGCGGAGGTGGGCGACGCCTGTGTCTTCCTCGCCTCCGAGCGCGCCGCGTACATCAGCGGTGCGAGTCTGCTCGTCCACGGTGGGGGCGAACGCCCGGCCTACCTCGACGCCGCCACCGCCGGCAACTGACCCACCGAGCACCCGTTCCCGACCTTCCAGACCTCTCAGTGAAGGAACCCGCAGCATGTCCGGACTGTGCAGCGAACGTGTCGCGATCGTCACCGGGGCGGGGCGCGGACTCGGCCGGGCGCATGCCCTCGCGCTCGCCGCCGAGGGCGCGAAGGTCGTGGTGAACGACCTCGGTGTCGGCCCCGACGGGTTGGGTACCGAGGCGGGGCCCGCCCGGCTCGTCGTGGACGAGATCGTCGCCCGCGGGGGGCAGGCGGTCGCCCACGGCGGGGACATCGCCACGACGGAGGGCGCGGCCTCATTGATCCGCACCGCAGTCGAGACCTACGGCCGCCTCGACACGCTGGTGAACAACGCCGGATTCCTGCGCGACCGCATGCTGGTGAACCTCGACGAGGACGACTGGGACGCCGTCATGCGCGTCCATCTCAAGGGGCACTTCCTGCCGCTGAAGTTCGCGGCGGCCCACTGGCGCGCGGAGGCCAAGGCGGGCCGTGTCCCGGCGGCCCGGGTCGTCAACACCAGCAGCGGCGCTGGGCTGTCGGGCAGCGTCGGCCAGGGAAACTACTCCGCGGCCAAGGCCGGGATCGTCGGGCTGACCCTGGTCGCCGCCGCCGAGATGGGCCGCTACGGCGTCCTGGTCAACGCCATCGCCCCCGCGGCCCGCACCCGGATGACCGAGGCCACGTTCGCCGCGACGATGGCGGCCCCCGACAGCGGCTTCGACGCCATGGCCCCGGAGAACGTCTCCCCGCTCGTCGTGTGGCTGGGCTCCGCGGCCTGCGCCGGGGTGACGGGGCGGGTCTTCGAGGCGGCGGGCGGTCGCATCACGGTCATGGAGGGGTGGCGCCCCGGCCCTACGGCGGACAAGGGCGCCCGTTGGTCCCCGTCCGAGGCCGGGGAGGCCGCACTGAAACTCCTTGCGGAAGCGGCGACCCCCCAACCGGTGTACGGAGCGGGGTGAATACCGGGCGGTGTGTGTGGGTTCTGCCCGGGCAGAGCGGCCACTCGGGGAAGGGGTGGACCTCAGCAGCCGGACCTCGGCGATGTCGGCCCTGCCCTCTTGCTCGTCGAGCACCCTGAATGCCTTCACCCGGCCGTCTTGGGCAGGGCGAAGGTCGTGAACGTGGACTGACAGCTCACCGACACAGGTGGGTCCGGAAACTGAAGGAGCCGAGGAACCCTGCGGGGCGGAGCCGGCGGAGCAGCAGGCTCCGCCCCACAGGCATCCGAGGACCGTCAGCAGGTCGTCCGGGCTTCGCAGCGGCTGGTGGAGGCCATGGCGAGGGTGGCGTTGCCGGTGGCCGCGATCAATCCCGGTGGAGGGCCACGTCGTGGTCGTTGAGCCGTTCCACGTCGTCACGAGGGACTGGGGGACATCGTCAGCGGCCATCAGTGCCCGCGCTGTTCAGGCCCCGTCCCGGGACGAGTCGAAGGAGAAGGAGGAGAGGCGGAAGTCGCCGTGCAGGATCAGGCGCAGGTCGTGGACGCCGTCGACGGGTGCCGTCACGTCGGCCGCCACGGTGGTCCAGATGTAGGGGCCCCCGGTGACCGGTACGGCGAGTTCGGCCACCGGCCGGTCTGCGGCCAGGATCTCCAGCCGTGCCTCTCCCCCGCCGGCGTCCACCCGCGCGACCTGTGCCTCGAACCGGGCCGCGCCGGTCAGATCGGCGCGACGGAACAACAGGGTGGCGGGTCGGGTGGGGCCGGCCGGGGCGACGGCGTCGCCCTCGGCGCGGTCGGCGTCGACCAGGGCGAGGGCGGTGTAATCGTCGAAGTCGACCGCCAGGCTGCGCCGGCCGACCACCGTGCGGGGTGCGGGGGGCGCGCCGGTCACCGTCAACGGCGCGGTCAGGACAACGTCTTCGGCGGACCGTGCGACGAGGACCTCGTAGGCGCCGGGGTCCACGGCGAAGGCGCCGGTGGCGACGTCCCAGTGCGCGAACCGGTCCGCGGGCAGCCGGAAGACCAGCTCCCGCCTCGCCCCGGGTTCGAGCCTTACCTTGCGGAAGTCGGCGAGCCGCAGCCTCGGCGCCTCGTAGCGTGCGTCGAGCGCCCGGACGTAGAGCTGCACCACCTCGCTTCCGGCGCGGTCGCCGGTGTTCGTCAGGGTCAGCGAGACGTCGAGCGCTCCGTCCCCCGCCATTTCCGCGGCGGACAGTCGCAGGTCGCTGGGGGTGAACTCCGTGTAGGACAGGCCGTGTCCGAAGGCGTAGCGGGGTGCGGCCCGGTGGTACTGGTAGGTCCAGCCCGCCTTGATGATGTCGTAGTCGAGGGGGTGGGGGAGCTCGTCGTCGCCCCGGTACCAGGTCTGCGGCAGGCGCCCGGCGGGATCGGCCTCTCCCTGCAGGACGGCGGCCAGTGCCGTGCCTGTTTCCTGCCCGCCGTGAGACGTCCACATCACGGCGGGCAGGTGTTCGTCGGCCCAGTCGAGGGCGTAGGGGTAGCTGCTCATGACGACCAGCGCGGTCTCGGGGCGGACTTCGGCGACCGCGCGCAAGAGCGCCTCTTGACCCGCGGGCAGTGCGATGCCCGCGCGGTCCTCGGTCTCGCGGCCGCCGATGAGCGGGTGGTTGCCGAGGACGACGATCGCCACGTCGGCCGCCTCGGCGGCGGCTCGGGCCTCGGCCGTGCCGTCCCGCAGCAGCTCGCGCTGCCAGCGCTCGGCCTGGTGAGGGGTCTCGGCGGTGGCGGCGACGTGGCCGTCCGCGGGGTCGACCGCGGCGTAGCGGCCGGTGTGGATGTTGCGCAGGAGAACGGTGTCGGCGTCGCCGAGCGGATCGGGCTCCAGTTGGAACGTTTCGTTGACGAACCAGCTCTTGATGACCGTGGGCCCCGGAAGGAGTGCGTCGTCGTCCTTGCGGGTGAGGTAGCGGCCGGTGCCGGTATCGCGCAGCGTGAGCGCGCCGCCGCCCCAGTCCTGGACGTCGAACGTGGTCCCGCCGAGCGGTGCGCCCGTGGTGTGCGAGCGCAGGGCGATGCGGTCGGCTCCCTCGACGGTGACGACGTCCGCCGCGGCGGCACGCAGCCCGGACGCGATGCCTGCCCGGTAGGGCAGGGTGCCGCTGTACCAGTCCTCGTACACGCTGTCGGCGTGCGGGCCGATGACGGCGATGCGGGGGGACCGCTCCGTCCGGAGGGGCAGCAGACCGTCGTTCTTGAGCAGTACCACCGACTCGGTGGCGGCGCGCCGGGCGAGGGCGCGGTGGTCGGGGCAGTCGATCACCTCCGGGCCGATGTGGGCGTACGGGTCCAGGTCGGGGTCGAACTCGCCCAGACGGAAGCGGAGTTGCAGGTGGCGGCGGGCTGCGCGATCGATGTCCGTCTCGTCGATCAGGCCGCGTTCCAGGGCCTCCCGCAAGCGGCCGGTCACGGTGGAACTGTCCTGGTTCTGGTCGGTGAAGCTGTCGATGCCGGCCTTCAGCGCCGCGGCGTGCCCCTCGGGGTGGTCGGCGAAGTAGTGCTCCGGGTCGACGAGGTTGGACGGCGCCTCGGCGTCGCTGACCACGAAGAGCTCGTGTCCGGTCGGCACGGCCCACTCGCGCAGCTGTGTCCTCAGGAGTGGACTGACGTGGCAGGGGCGGCCGTTGACGAGGTTGTACGCGGCCATCGCGCCGGTGGCCGCGCCCGAGGCGACAGCGGGCCGGAAGGCGGCCAGGTCGTACTCCTGGAGCACGCGGGGGCGCACGCCGGAGGAGGTGACGCAGCGGTCGTCCTCGTTGTTGTAGGCGAGGAAGTGTTTGAGCACCGGAGCGGCTCGCAGGTATGTGGGGTGGTCGCCGGCGAGCCCCCGGCAGTAGGCCGTGCCGAGCCGTGCGGTGTGTTCCGGGTCCTCTGAATAGCCCTCCTCGTTGCGGCCCCAGCGCGGGTCCCGCAGCAGGTTCAGCACGGGTGCCCATGCCTGGAGGCTGTTGGTGCCGACGCCGTTGGCGGTCGGGCGGTGCCGGTGGAAGGCGCGCAGTTCGACCGATACGGCCTGGGCCACCTCGCCCACCAGGTCCTCGTCCCAGGTCGCGCCGAGCCCGACCGCCTGCGGAAAGACGGTCGCTTCGCCGAGCCAGGACACGCCGTGCAGCGCCTCCGTGCCGGTGCGGAACGCGGCGACGCCGAGGCGCTCGACAGCCGGGGTGAACTGATGCAGGAGCCCGATCCGCTCATCGAGTGTGAGCCGCCCGAGCAAGTCGTCGACGCGCTTCGACACTGGCAGCGCGGGGTCGCGGAACGGGAGCCGTTCGGCGGCGGTCAGGTACGGAGAACTCACGAGATGAACCCCTAGAAGCAGTCCGCTTTTGGATTGTTGAAGCGCTTCGACGCTGCCACCGGCTTCGCGGGCTGTCAATGCGCCGGAGGAAAGTAACTTCCTTGGGGATCGGCCTCTTGTTTCGCGAGAAACCTGTCATTAACGTTCGCCGCCAAGTGAAGCGCTTCGACACTGCGAGGGGGAAGGGCCGCTCATGAGTGACGAGTGGAACCGCAGAAGATCTCGACCACCACGCGGCACTCGGCCGCGCCCACCGCGCTCTGTGGGACGCCGGCGTCACGGTCGGACGGCCGACGCCGGCGCTTCCTGATCAACCACCGCACCGAACCCGTGCCACTGCCAGAGCCCGCCCACGGCCTGCTCACGGACGCTCCGGTGTCCGAACTGCCGCCCGGCGGCTGCGTCGTGCTCCGCATCGCCTGAACCCTGCCGAGCTGTCGGAAAGGCAACCATGACCAGCGCACCGAAGATCCTCCGGTGGGGCCATCGGTCCCTGGAGGTCGAGATCGGCGTCGCCGAGGACGGCATCGCACGCCTCACGCGGATCGGCCGCCCCGGCGGCACGCCTCCCGGGCGGCGCAACTGGCCTTCACTGCCCCTGGTGGAGGTGACGGCCGCGGGCCACGGCCGCACCTGGTCGGGCGGACGCCTCATCGACACCTCCCTCGGCGCGCGTCTGCGGTACCGCGAGCACCGCGTGACCCGCGACGGCGAGTGGCTCGTGCTCACGGTCAAACTGCACGACCCCGAGTCCGGTCTCGCCGCGGAGGTCACCTACCGCTCACCGGAGGGCGTGCCCGTGCTGCGCGCCGAAGTGGCCCTGCGCAACGACGGGGAGGCCACCCTCCACCTGGAGTCGGTCTCCTCCCTCGTCGTGGGCAGCCTCGCCGACGGGCCGGAGGCCATCGAGGCGGCGGACCTGCTGTGGGCCGAGAACGACTGGGTCGCCGAATGCCGGTGGCAGCGACGACCGATGCGGGTGACCTCACCGGCCCTGGGCGATCGCGTCGTCTACGACAACGGCAAGGGCGAGTTCACGCTGACCGGGCGGGGGGTGTGGTCCAGCTGCGGCCGCCTGCCCATGGGCGGCCTGGCGGACCGCCGGACCGGGCGCACCTGGGTGTGGCAGATCGAGCACAACGGCGGCGGCTGGCACTGGGAGTGCGGCGAACGCGACACGCTGGCCTATCTGGCCCTGTTCGGCCCGAACGACACCCACCACGGCTGGCGGCACCCGCTGGAGCCGGGGGCCGGGTTCTCCACCGTACCGGTGGCCCTCGCCTTCAGCGACGACGGCGGCCCGGACGAGGCCTTCGCCGCTCTCACCCGCTACCGCCGCGCGATCCGCCGCCCGCACCCGGACCACGAGCAACTCCCCGTCATCTTCAACGACTACATGAACTGCCTCATGGGCGACCCCACCACGGAGAAGCTGCTGCCGCTGATCGACGCGGCCGCCGAGGCGGGCGCGGAGTACTTCGTCATCGACGCCGGCTGGTACGACGGCGACGACGGCGGTTGGTGGGACAGCGTCGGCGCCTGGGAGCCCGCCGCCTCGCGTTTCCCCGGCGAGCGCGGGATCCACGAGGTCCTGGACCGCATCCGGGAGCGGGGCATGGTGCCCGGTCTGTGGCTCGAGCCGGAGGTGATCGGGGTCCGTAGCGCCATGGCCACGTCCCTCCCGGACGAGGCGTTCTTCCGCCGCGACGGCGTACGCGTCACCGAGACCGGCCGCCATCACCTGGATCTGCGTCATCCCGCCGCCCGCGCCCACCTGGACCAGGTCGTGGACCGACTGGTCGGCGAGTGGGGCGTCGGCTACCTCAAACTCGACCACAACATCGACCCGGGCTCCGGCACCAGTGCCCACCCCGGGGAGACCCCGGGCGCCGGTCTGCTCGGGCACAACCGCGCGCACCTCGACTGGCTCGACGGCATCCTGGACCGCCATCCGCACCTGGTGGTGGAGAACTGCTCGTCCGGCGGCATGCGCTGGGACTACGCACTGCTGTCCCGGATGCAGGTGCAGTCCACCAGCGACCAGCAGAACCTCCGACTGTACGCGCCGATCGCCGCCTCCGCGCCCACGGCCGTCACCCCGGAACAGGGCGCCGTCTGGGCCTACCCGCTGCCGACGGACTCCCAGGACGAGGTGGCGTTCACCATGGCCAACGCACTCCTCGGCCGTATCCATCTCTCCGGTCTGCTGCCTGACCTGCGCCCGGATGCCCGCGCCCTGGTCCACGAGGCCGTCGGCACGTACAAAGCCATCCGCGCCGACCTCGCCCACGCCGTCCCCGCCTGGCCGCTCGGGCTGCCGGCCTGGGACGACCCATGGCTCGCGCTGGCCCTGCACACCCCCGACACCACCTACGTCACCGTCTGGCGCCGCCCCGGCGCGCAGACCACCACCTCGCTCGCCCTGCCGCACCTGCGAAGCCGCACGACCCGCCTCGACGTGCTGTATCCCGCCTCGAGCCGGGCCGAAGCCACCTGGAACCCGGGCACCGCCGATCTCACGCTGACGCTGCCCACGGCTCCGTCGGCGGTGCTGCTCCGCCTCGACCACGCAACGACAACCCGCCGATGAACAGGATCCGACCACGTGACAGAGAATCAGGGAGCCGCCGTGCGCAACCCCGTGATCCCCGGTTTCCACCCCGACCCCAGCATCTGCCGGGTCGGCGGCGACTACTACGTAGTTTGCTCCAGCTTCGAGTACTTTCCCGGCATCCCCGTCTTCCACAGCCGCGACCTGGTGCACTGGACCCAGATCGGCAACGCCCTGGACCGGCCGAGCCAGTTGTGGCTGCCGCCGGAGCTGCCGTCCTCGGCAGGTATCTACGCGCCCACCCTGCGCCATCACGACGGCCGCTTCTGGTTGATCGTCACCAACGTCGCCGGGGGCGGCAACATGCTCTTCACGGCGACCGACGCGGCGGGCCCCTGGTCCGATCCGATACCGCTGCCCGGCGTCCCCGGCATCGACCCGGACCTCGCCTGGGACGAGGACGGCACCTGCTGGTGCACGGTCGCCGGAGTCTCCCAGGTGCGCATCGACCCCTCCACGGGAGCAACGCTCGGAGAGCCGCACAAGGTCTGGTCGGGCACTCCCGGCGCGATGGCCCCCGAGGCACCGCACCTGTACCGCATCGGTGACTACTGGTACCTCCTCATCGCCGAGGGCGGCACCGAGCGCGGCCACGCAGTCGCGATCGCCCGCGGCACGTCTCCCTCGGGACCGTTCGAGCCCTGTCCGCACAACCCGGTGCTGACCCACCGGGGTACCCATCGCCCGATCCAGAACACCGGGCACGCGGACCTCGTCCAGGCGCCCGACGGCTCGTGGTGGATGGTGCTGCTGGCCGTCCGGCCGCGCGGCGGAACGCCGGGCTGGCACGTGCTGGGCCGGGAGACCTTCCTGGTGCCGGTGGAGTGGGTGGACGGCTGGCCCGTGGTCGGCGAGGTGCCGTCCGAACTGCCCACACTCGCGTGGCCGTTGGTCCCGGGACCGGCCGAGCCCGTCAGGGACGACTTCGACCTCAGCGATCTGAGGCCGCAGTGGGTCTCCCCGCGTGACCGCTCGCCGGAGCACTGCACCACCAAGGAGCGCTCCGGCTGGCTGACCCTGCGTGCCCGCGGTGACTCCCTGGACGAGCCGGATGCCGTGTTCGTCGGCCGCCGCCAGCAGCACCTGGCGTGCGAGGCACGCACCCGCGTCGACGCGGAGCAGGGACGCGGCGGGCTCGCCGTCCGCCTGGACGACACGCACCACTACGAGATCGAAGCGTCCGCGGGACAGGTCCGGGTGCTCGCCCGGGTAGGGCCCCTGCGCTCGGTGCTGGCCTCCCGGCCGACGCCGGCCGGCCCCGTGGTGCTGGGCGTCCGTGTCGCCAAGGCCCCCGACCTGGGCCCCCGCACCGGTCCCGACGCCCTCACCTTCGGCGTCGAGGAAACGGACGGCACCTTCGCCGAACTCGGCACGCTGGACGGCCGTTACCTGTCGACCGAGGTGGCCGGCGGTTTCACCGGACGGGTCATCGGCATGTACGCCGCCTCCGGCACGGTCCACTTCGACTGGTTCGACTACACCCCCCAGGGCTCCTGACCGGCGCCGCTCGCCGCCGGTCGCCGTCCCGCGGCGATCCGACACCCTCCCCGAAGGACGGGTCCCCGCCCGGTCGACGGAGAAGGGTGAAAGATGCAGAGAAACGCAGCACCTCACCGGTCCCCGCAGCCGCGGCCCCGGCCGCCTGCCTCTCGTGCGGAACCCGTCAGCTGACCACCGCTGCCCACGCCAGGCGCGGAGCGCCCCTCATGGCGACTTCTGCGACGGCCTGCCCGCGGGGGTCGGCGTGTCCGGGGCCAGCAGTCCCTCGGCGCGCAGTTCGTCCCAGAGCGCGGGCGGGACCGGGTGCCGCAGCTGGTCCACGGTGTCGCGCACCTCCTCGGCGGAGCGGGCCCCGGTCAGGACGCTCGCGACAGCGGGATGGCCGTAGGGGAAGTGCAGGGCTGCGCTGCGCAGCGGCACGCCGTGACGTTCGGCGACGGCCTTCAGCCGCAGGGCACGGTCGAGCACCGGCTGCGGCACAGGTGCGTAGTCGTACATCGCGCCGGGCTCGGGGGCGATCAGCAGCCCCGAGTTGAGCACCCCACCGATGATGACGCTCCTGCCGCGAGCGGCGGCCTCAGGCAGCACCTCGGCGAGGCCCTCCTGTTCGAGCAGCGTGTAGCGGCCGGCGAGCAGGACGACGTCGATGCCGGTCTCCCGCAGGAAGCGTGCGGGCAGCGCGCACTGGTTCATCCCGACGCCGATCGCCCCGATCACACCTTCGGCGCGCAGCCGCTCCAACGCCGGATACGCCTCGCGCAACGCCTGGTCGGCGTGGTCGTCGGGGTCGTGGAGCAGGGCCACGTCGACGCGGTCGAGACCCAGACGTTCCAGGCTCGCCTCCAGGGAGCGCAGCACCCCGTCGGCGCTGAAGTCCCAGATGCGCCGGTGGGTGTCGGACACGGCGAAACCGTGCGCCAGGTCGTCTCCCCTGCCTCCCTGCGGGGCCGGCTCCAGCAGGCGGCCGACCTTGGTGGACACGGTGTACGTGTCCCGGGGGCGGTCACGCAGCGCCGCGCCCATTCGGCGCTCGGACAGGCCCAGCCCGTAGTGGGGCGCGGTGTCGAAGGTGCGGATGCCCGCGTCCCAGGCCGCGTCCACCGCTGCGAGGGCCGCCTCGTCGGTGATCGGGCGGTAGAGGTTGCCGATCCCCGCGCCCCCGAACGACAGCTCGGTGACCCGGACACCGGTGCTGCCCAGGGTCGCCGTCTTCATGAGCCGGCCGCCGGGCGGAGCCTGAGCCCCTGCATGCCGCCGTCGACGGCGAGGGCCGTACCGGTCACGGAAGCGGCGGCCGGAGACGCCAGGTAGACGATGGCGGCGGCGACCTCGTCGGCGGTGATCAGGCGCCCCATCGGCTGACGGGCGTTCAGCGCGGTTCGTTCGGCGTGGGGATCGTCTGCGGCGTCCAGGAGCCGCGCCACCCAGGGGGTGTCGGTGGTGCCGGGGTTGACGCAGTTGACGCGGATGCCTTCGCGGACGTGGTCGGCGGCCATGGCGAGGGTCAGCGACAGGACCGCGCCCTTGCTGGCGCAGTAGAGGGCGCGCTGCGGGAGGCCCGCGGTGGCGCCGATCGAACAGGTGTTGACGATCGCCGCGTGCGCCGAGCCTCGCAGATGCGGCAGGGCGGCGCGGGTGGTGCGCACGATGCCGAGGACGTTGACGTCCATGACGCGGTGCCACTCTTCGTCGGGGTTGTCCTCGATGGTGCCGATGGCTCCGGCGCCGGCGTTGTTGACGAGGATGTCGAGGCCGCCGAGGTGCGCGGCCGCTTCGTCCACGGCGAGGCGTACCGACGTGTCGTCCCGGACGTCGGCCTTGACGGGGTACAGCGGTTCGGGCACCCCGGACGGTTCGAGGTCGAGCACGGCCACCGTCGCGCCCCGCTCGGCCAGGGCGCGTGCGGTGGCGAGTCCGATGCCGGACGCGCCGCCGGTGACGAGGGCGCTGAGTCCTGACAGTTCGCTCATGTGTCACTCTCCTGCCGGTCGCGGTCGGCGACCCAGAAGGTTCCGTCCGGGAAGTGGTAGGCGGCGATGGACTCCTCGCGCATGGTGGCGGAGAAGCCCGGGTCGAGGGGTGCTGTGTAGTGCCCGTCCCGCATGACGACGGGCGCGTCGAAGTGCTGGTGGAGGTGGTCGACGTACTCGATGACCCGGTCGTCGGTGGTGCCGGACAGGGCGAGGTAATCGAACATGGACAGGTGCTGCACCAGCTCGCACAGTCCCACGCCGCCGGCGTGCGGACACACCGGCACCCCGAACTTCGCGGCGAGCAGCAGGATCGCCAGGTTCTCGTTCACCCCGCCGACCCGGGCCGCGTCGATCTGCAGCACGTCGATGGCACCGGCCTGGAGGAGCTGCTTGAAGACGACTCGGTTGTGCACGTGTTCGCCGGTGGCGACCTTGACGGGGCCGACCGCCCGGCGTACGGCGGCATGCCCGAGGATGTCGTCGGGGCTGGTGGGCTCCTCGATCCAGTACGGCTGGAACTCGGCGAGCGCGCTGACCCATTGGATCGCCTCGTCCACTCCCCACCGCTGGTTGGCGTCGACGGCGATGCGGATGCCGTCGCCGACGGCCGCGCGGGCGGCGCGCAGGCGCCGGATGTCGTCGCCGAGGTCCGCGCCGACCTTGAGCTTGATCTGGGTGAACCCGTCGTCGACCGCCTGCCGGGCCAGCCGGGTGAGCTTGTCGTCCGGGTATCCGAGCCAGCCCGGGGACGTGGTGTAGCCCGGGTAGCCGCGCTCCAGCAGGGTCACCTCGCGGTCGGCGAGCCCCGCACGGCCCTGGCGCAGGAGGGCGAGGGCCTCGTCGGGGGTGAGGGCGTCGGTGAGGTACCGGAAGTCGACCTGGGAGACGAGCCACTCGGGTTCGGCGTGGGCGAGCAGGCGCCACAGCGGCTGTCCGGCGCGCTTGGCGGTCAGGTCCCACACGGCGTTGACCACGGCGCCGATGGCCATGTGCATCACGCCCTTCTCGGGGCCGAGCCAGCGGAGTTGGCTGTCGCCGATCAGGTCGCGGCTGAGTGAGCCCGGGTCGTCGCAGAGCTCCGCGACGGAACGTCCCACGACATGGTGCCGCAGGGCGTTGATCGCGGCGACCTGCACGTCGTTGCCGCGTCCGATGGTGAAGGTGAAACCGTGGCCTTCCGGAGCGTCTGCGGTGTCGGTGCGCAGCACCACGTAGGCGGCGGAGTAGTCGGGATCCGGGTTCATCGCGTCGGAGCCGTCCAGTTCCCGCGAGGTGGGGAAGCGGATGTCGTACGTGTCGAGGGCGGTGATCCGGGCTGCGGTGGAGGTCACGGGCGTCCCTTCACGCTTGGCCGGAGGTCTGGCCCTGGCTGCCGAGCCGGTCGACGGAGAGTGCGACGGTGTCGCCCGGGCGGCGGATCGCCGACCTCGTCCGCGGTGACCGGACACGGGCCGAGCGGGTTGAAGGTGTCGCAGGACTTGCCGAGGTCCCACTGCGAGGAGTACTCCAGCTGGAACTCCCGCGCCGAGACGTCATGGCTGACGGCTGGGCGCACTTCGCCGGTGGCGCCGACTCTCAGCAGTTTCACTGCGGTTTTCCCCTGCCCTGGGCGGTTCGTGGACGGAGACGACGGCCTGGTCCGCGCTCTCCCAGTGATCGGACGTGTGGCTACAACGGGACTGTAGGTGCAAGGGAAACCCGCTGGCAACGGACGCCTCGGATGTTTTTCCTCCGCACCGGTGGCCAGCTTGATCGAGGCGGAACACCTGGACGGGGCTCGTACAGGCCTGACGGGCCTGGACCGGAGCGGGGGGGCAGACCTTGTTCATGCCCCGCATCGGGGTGGCCTGCGGGTGGGCCGGAGTCCTGTCAGCGTCGGCAACCCCGGCGTGACGTCTTCGACGCCCCGCCATACATCGGAGGAATGCTCCTCCGCCTCCCAGCTGCTCCCAGTACCGCTGTGGGCCGTACCGGTCGTCCGGCCACATGAGTGAAGGCGGGTTCCCCGCCTCCGTGGACACCGGGAACCCGCCGTTGGGGCCTGTCGACGTCAGTCGCCGGTTGCGGCCCGTGCCCCCGCCTGCACGTCGAAGATCCACGGGGTGTGCATGGCGCCGTGGACCAGCCCGACGGCCGGGTTCAGCGCAAGGTCCTCACGAGATCATGGCATCGCGGACGAGCGCGGTGTCGGTGAACTGTTCGAAGCGGACGATCAGGCCGCCGCGCACCACGAAGTGATGAGCCACCCGGACGTCGATCGGCTTTCCCGTGCCCTTGTGGGTCGCGGTGTAGCGGGCGAGAACGACGACGTTCTCGCCGTCGACGACGTAGGTGTCGTCGTGGGCCGCCCAACCGTCCCAGTCCTGGCCGAGTTTCTCCATCACGTTGGCGGTGACACCCTCGGGGGTGCGGTAGGTGCCGGCGAGGGGGAAGCCGGCCATCTCCGTCCACTCCACGTCGGGGGCGAGCGTGGCACGCAGTGCGGCCAGGTCACCGGCCGCGGAGGCCAGGTACTGGCGGCGTACGACGTCCGCGGGGGCGGTGGAGGTGGTGAACGCGCTCATCGTCAGCCCCACTTCATTTCACCCTTGGCGACCTTCGCGCCGATCTGGGCGGCGATCAGCATGCCGTTGTCGGGGTAGCGCTTGACGAGGGCGTCGGTCAGCGCGGCGCCGTCGGCCGCCTTGCCGAGCTCGTCCTCGAAGGCCACGAGGTACTCGCGGGTGGCGGTGATGGCCGTGGCGTCGACGGGAGCGCCGGGCAGGCGGTGTCCGGGGACGACGAGCTCCGGCTGCAGGGCGGCCATCTCGTCGAGGAGGCCGATCCACGCGGTTCGGTCACCGGGGGTGGGGGTGTCGGCGACCCAGACGTGCTCCTGCTGGAAGAGCAGCACGCCACCCAGGATCGCGCGGTGCTCTGCCTGCCACAGGTAGTGCCGGTCGGGGAGATCGGCGGGGCCGCCCTTGAGCTCGAAACGGTTTCCTTCGAGGGTGAGGTCGCCGGTCAGGGGCTCCAGGTCGACGAGGCGGGTCGGCAGGTTCTCGCCCACGGCCGCCCATGCCTCGAGCTTGCCCTCGTAGGAGTGCCGGATGTGCGCGATGACGATCGGGGTGGCGACGAACCTCGCCTCCGGGAAGGCGTCGGCGAGGACCTCGGCGCCGAAGTAGAAGTCGGGGTCGCCGTGGCTGACGAAGACGGTGGTCAGCTTCTTGCCGGAGTCGAGGATCTCGGCGGCCAGGCGGTGACCGTCGGCGCGGGTGAACGCGGCGTCCACGAGGAGCGCCTCGTTCTCGCCGGTGACGAGGGTGGCGGTCTTGTTCTTGCTGCCGACGGGGAAGTCGAGGTCGAGGACCTTGAAGGAGAGAGCGCTCATTGCGGGTTCCTTGCGGTGTGGGCCGGTTGGGGACGGGGGGGAAGCTCAGTGGGCGGTGAGGGACGAGAGCCGCTGTTCGACCTCGGTCGCGGTGGCGTTCCCGTAGGCCAGCGGGGTGGTTCGGTCACCGTCGACGGCGAGGAGCGTGGGAAAGCCGGTGACTCCCAGGGCGGCGGCCCGGCGGAAGTCGGCCTGGGCCGCCTCCTGGGCCCGTGGTGCCTCGAGGGCGGCGATCACGGCGTCGGCGTCCAGGCCGGTCTCCTCGGCGACCTTCCGGTACGTCGCCGGGTCGGAGAGGCTGAGGCCGTCGACGTAGAAGGCTCGCTGGAGTGCGATGGCCGGCTCGACGTCCCCCGTGGGTGCGACATGGCGCAGGGCGGCGATGCCTCGTGCGGCGGCCTCGGAGTCCATCACGAACGAACCGTCGGCGATCAGCCGGTCGTACGCCTCGCCGAACTCGGCGCCGGTCAGCTCGGCGATCTTGGCGTTCGTGCCCTGGACGTATCCGAACTCACGGATCGGCACGCGGCGGGGGCCGGTGAACAGGCCGCCGGAGACGACGTCCACGTCGAGCTCCGGATGCCACGAGACCACCTGCCGGAGGGTCCGGGAGAACCCGTGGGACCAGCCGCAGTAGGCGTCGAAAACGTAGATGAGCTTCATCGAGGACCTCGGCAGAACGGTGGGGCACCCGCCTGGTGCGGGCGATTCACCTGACTCAACAGTATCTGATACGTCAGATATTTCCAGGACGACGTGTCGCTCACCACACGGGCCGGCACCCGAGCCGAGCGACTCGGTCATCACCGATCTCGCCCCGGTCCGCGATGAGCCCGGGCGTCACGCAGGACCGTCACGCCCGGCGGGCCCAGCTCGCGGGCCAGCGCCCGGACGAAGCCGAGAAGTCCGGCCTTGGCCGCGGAGTAGGCCACCCTGCCGAAGACCCCTCCCCCGTGTTCCGCGGAGACGAAGGAGAGGATGCCCCTGCGCCCGAACCCTCGTTCCGCGGCCGCTTCCTCCGCGGATTCCTTGCCGGGGTCAGGAGCGGAAGGACTGTCACCTGTCGGCAGTCGGCACTGACGCCCGACACGGCCCACCGCCTGGTCCGGACCCGTCGGTCAAGATTCGGTCTCGGTTAACCGAGTGGTCGGCAACGGTGCGTGTTACCAACGGTAAGTTCCCCCTCCCCACTCCCCGTTGTCAGGAGCCCCGGTTTTCATGCGCCGACTTGCAGCCTCCATCGCGGTGGCGTCGATGGCCATCGGCGGGTTCATCACGAACACGTCCCCCGCCGCTGCCGCCGACCCCGCGTCCGGTTCCTTCAGCGTCCTCGCCTACAACGTCGCGGGCCTGCCGGAGAGCATCTCCAGCGCTCCCACCCCGCGCGAACCCGCGACCACGGAGATCGGCCGGCGGATAGCGCCGTACGACATCGTCAACGTCCAGGAGGACTTCAACTACCACGCCTCTCTCTACGCCGGCGACACCGCGCACGCCTACCGCACCCCGACCAGCGGCGGTGCGGGGATCGGCAGCGGCCTCAACACCCTGGCGAAACTCCCCTACGACACCGACGACTTCGAGCGGGTGCGCTGGAAGTCCTGCCAGTTCGACTCGGGTGACTGTCTCACGCCCAAGGGGTTCACCTTCATCCGCCAGCGTCTCGCCGAGGGCGTGTACGTGGACTTCTACAACCTGCACACCAACGCCGGCACGAACCCCGGAGACCTGGCCTCGCGGGCGGACAACCTCGACCAGCTGACGGCCTTCATCAAGAGCCATTCGGCCGGGAACGCCGTCGTCGTCATGGGCGACACCAACACCCGCTACACGCGTTCCGGCGACACCATCGCCGAGTTCGCCGCCGCGAACGGCCTGACGGATCCCTGGGTCGAGCTCATCCGCGGCGGCACCCCGCCCGCCAAGGGCAGCGACGCCCTGGTCTGCGACCAGACGGGCCCCACCGTGCCCAACACGTGCGAGGTCGTGGACAAGGTCCTGTACCGCGACAGCAAACTCGTCTCGCTCAACGCCACTTCGTACAACAACGAGCACTCGAAGTTTCTCACCGACGGCGGGCTCATGCTGTCCGACCACGACCCGATCAAGGTGGACTTCTCCTGGTCGCGCGCCGCGGACTTCCAGCTCAGCGACCAGTTCGGCGGGCCGCACGGCGACTACTACAACGACATCGACGCCGTGCCCGCGGGCGCGCGCCCGGTCAGCCTCTCGCTGCGCAGTGGCACCCGCGTCGACGGTGTCGGCTTGACGCTCGGCAACGGCAAGGCCGTCGGTCACGGCGGAACCGGTGGCACGGTGTCGACACTGAACCTGGGCAGCGGGGAGTTCCTCAGCTCCGCCCAGCTGTGCCGGGGTGAGAAGGACGGCCGCACCCGGATCTTCTCCGCCACGTTCACCACGAACCTCGGCAGGAGCCTGTCCGGCGGAACCACCACGTCCGACTGCGTGACGCGCAGCGCGCCGACGGGATGGCAGATCGCCGGGTTCCACGGGCGTGCCGGTGCCGAGGTGGACAAGCTCGGCTTCATCTACACCAAGCGCTGACGCGCTTTACTGCCGGCGGCCCCGGCCCCGGCATGCCGGCAGCGGCGACGGCCTCCCCCGGCTGTCGCCGCAGTCAGGGCAGGCGGGGCAGCATGTCCCGCGCACTGTGGCTGAGGACGCGGAGGTTCTCGGCGAACCGCTCCCGGTCCTCGACCGGCAGGGGCGCCAGGAAGTAGCGCTTGATGTTCTCCACGTGCGCCCGGGCCGCGGCGACCGTGGTCTCCTCCCCTCGCGCGGTCAGGCACACCAGGCGCGCACGCCGGTCACCGGGGTCCTCCACCCGCTCGACCAGACCGGCCGCCACCATGCGGTCCACCAGGCGGGTGGCCCCTCCCGTGGTCAGCACCTGTTCCTGGGCGATGGCGCCCATCGACAGTCCGGGCTCCCCCGCCCGCCCCAGGATGAGCAACACCTCGAACATCAGGTGGCTGATGCCGCACTCCGTCTCCAGCGCCCGGCCCAGGATGTACTCCAGCCGGTTCGCAGCCCCTTGCAACCGGCCGAAGGCCAGCACCAGGGCGTCGTTCGCCGCTTCCCCCGGCGTCGTGATCTCCGGCTGTTCGTTCACGGCTCCCACACCCCTCTTCTTTTCGCACCCGTCCTCCCGATCATGCCGCACCCTCGCCGGGCGTCCCCTGCCGGTTTCGATGGACCTGCCGGAACGTGCCCGGCGGCATGGGCCGTCTCCGGCGGTGAGGCCGCCTACGAACTGCTCGTCAAGCGCCCGAGCAGGGCGTCCTGGTCGCGCAGGACCTCGTGTACGACGACGTCCACCTCTACCTGGGCAACAACGACATCACCCGCCGGCGGCACGCGGTCGACGCGCTGGACGCCGAGTCCGGTCACGACACGATCCTGGCGGGCCACGGCCTGCCCACCGGGCCCGAGGTCTGCACGGACGTGCGCCGCTACCTCGCCGATGCCCGCGAGCTGCTCGGCGAAGACGGCGACGCGTACAAGAAGGCGATCGTGGACCGCTACCCCGCCCACGCCGACCCGTTCATCACGCGGCACGGCCTTTGTCCTGCGCCCCTTTCACCCAGTGGCCCATCGCCGGTGGAGGCGACCAGAAATGGCAGATCGTCAGCGTCTGACCGGCGGCCCAGGGGCCGGGCGGGATCGCTCGCGGATGCGCAGCGGTCGTCCTGGCCCCGCGGTCGGCCGGTGGTCGCTGTGGGTGCTTCAGAAGGTGCGGTCGGCCGGGGATCAGAGCGGGGTCCTTCCAGGTCCTCGAAGGTGTCGAACACGTCATTCCGTGGTGCAGTCATGTCATGGCCTCACCGCTCACGGATGACCAGGACGCTCTCGCGCCCTCCCGGCACGAGCGTCCGTCACGGCTGGTGGACGTCGCCGTCGCCCTGCTGCTCCTGGTCGCGGACGTGATCATCGTCGTCGTCGCCGCGCTGCTGCTCGTCGCCGTCGGCTTGGGCACGACGCATCCACCGTCCTCCCCTTCCACCGCGCGTTCCTCCGGCACCCCGGTCCTGGCGTGGTTCGTCATCTGGGGCGTCCCGGCGGTGGCGGCAGCCGGCGCCGTCGTGCACGCCCGTCTGAGGATGCCCGTCACGGCTGTTGTGCAGAGCCTGTTCGCCCTCACCTGCACCTTCCTTGCCATCGCGTGGACGCGCATGCTGCTGTCGTGAGGAAGGCACACCCCGCCTGCACCGGGCAGACGGGCCGGAACCGGATCCGTCGCCCGGTTGTGGTCTCACCACGTCACGGGCAGCTCCAACGGGAAGCGCCGGATGGTCCGGGTGTCCCAGCGCACGGCGTCGGCCGGAACCGCCAGGCGCAGGCCGGGCAGGCGGCCGAACAGGACCCCGATCGCGGTGCTGAGTTCGGCGATCGCGAGCGTGCTGGCGATGCAGTGGTGGTTGCCCCAGCCGAACGTCATGTGGGGACGGGGCGAACGGCCGACGTCCAGCGCGTCGGGGTCCGCGAACACCGCCGGGTCCCGATTGGCCGCCAGATAGGAGACGTGGACGAACTCACCCGCGCGGATCAGCACTCCCTCCACCTCCACGTCCTCCAGGGCGATACGCGGGATGCCGACGCCCTTGCGGAAGGGGATGTGCCGCAGGAGTTCGTCCAGCAGCCGGGGCAGCTGCTCGGGCCTGCGCCTCAGCAGGTCCAGCAGCTCGGGGCGGGTGAGCAGGGTGAAGGCGATGTTGCTGATCTGACAGGTCGCCGTGTCGTTGCCGCTGAGGATGAGGGTCAGCGCCAGGACGGCCAGCTCGTCGTCGCTCAGGGGCTCCTCTCCCTGCTCGCAGGCCGCCATGGTGTTGATGAGGTCCTCGCCCCCTTCCGCCCGGCGCTTCGCGACGAGCGCGGTGAAGTACGCGCGCAGGAACTGCTTGGCCTCGGCCGCCGCCTGCCTGGCCTCGGGGGCGGTCGTGAGCATCTGCTGGGTGTGGCGCAGCATGAGGGGCCGGTCCGCGGCGGGTACGTCCAGCAAGGCGCAGATGGTGTGGTTGGGCAGCTGCGCGGACAGACCCTGGGCCAGGTCGGCCGGGGGGCCGTGCTCGATCATCTCGTCCACGAGTCGGTGCGCCACTTGTTCGATGGCCGGCGTCATGCGCTTCACGCCGCTCTGCGTGAAGGCCCGGGCGGCGGCATGCCGGAGTCGGGTGCTGCGCGGCGGGTCCATGACGTTGAGCGACTCCGGGGAGACGATCGGCTCGGGAGTCATCCGGGGGTAGTCACGGCCGACGATGCCGGCCCGGCTGAACCTCGGGTCGGTCGTCACCTGGCGTACGCCGTCGAAGCTGGTGACCAGCCACGCGTCGGCTTCGCCGTAGGGCAGTCGGATACGGCTGACCGGGCCGCCGGCCATGAGCTGTACGAGTGACGGGTCGAAGACCAGTTGCTCGCTGAAGTCGAAGGGGCAGGCGGCGACGGGGGCCATGTGTACTCCTGAGCGCGTGCGGTCGGTGCGGCCATGTGGGCGGAAGCGGCGGGGTCCGGGGCGCGGCCGCCCGGCCCTCGGGGGACATTTCGCATAGTGCGGCAGAGCGCCGCTCCATGCACCCAGTGCCGGTCAAACGGCAGAAAGCGGGGAGACATGTCCGATTCCACCCCTCCGACACTCCAGCAGCCGGCCGTGGACGTGCTGGTCGTCGGCGGCGGCCCCACCGGTCTCACTCTCGCCTGCGACCTGGCCAGGCGTGGTGTGCGCACCCATGTCATCGAGGCCGGCGACCAGCTCTTCGCCGGCTCGCGCGGCAAGAGCCTGCAGTCACGCACGCTGGAGACCTTCGACGACCTCGGCGTCGCCGAGGCGATCACGGCCGCCGGCTCCCCCTTCCCGCCCATGCAGACCTGGCGCGACGGCGAGCGTCAGGGCGAGTGGCAGCTGATCCGGCCTGCCCCCGAGGCTCCGGCGTCACGGCACCCGCGGCCGTGGCTGGTCCCTCAGTGGCGCACACAGGAGATCCTGCGCGATCGGCTGCTCGACCTGGGCGGGACGCTGGCGTACGGCGCCCGGCTCACGTCCCTCACCCAGACGGACACCCATGTGACGGCCGAGGTGACGCACTCGGACGGTGGCCGTCACCTGATGTCGGCGCTCTACCTGGTGGGCGCCGACGGCAGCCACAGCACGGTGCGTGAGTCCCTGGGCATCGCCATGAAGGGTGAGGAGAGCGGGCTGCGCTCGGCCGTGGTGGCGGACGTACGCATCGAGGGACTGGATCGCGATCACTGGCACATCTGGCCCGACCCGGCAGGCGAACTGCTGTTGTGCCCGCTGCCCGGAACCACCGACTTCCAGCTGAACGCCAAGATCACCGGTGAGGAGTTCACCGCGACGCCCGAGACCGTGCGCCGTGTGGTCGCCGCCCGTACCCATCTGCCCGCCGGCGCCGTCACGGAGGTGCGGTGGCTCTCGTTCTACCGGCCTCGTACCGCGATGGCCGAACGCTTCCGTCAGGGTCGCGTCCTCCTCGCGGGGGACGCCGCGCACGTGCACCCGCCCGGCGGTGGTCAGGGGCTGAACATCGGCGTGCAGGACGCCTACAACCTGGGCTGGAAGCTCGGCCAGGTCGTCGGCCACCGTGCCCCGGACACGCTGCTGGACAGTTACGAAGCCGAGCGCCGGGCCGCCGCGGCGGACACGCTGGACCTCAGCACGCGCCTGTACCGGGCCGGCCGCAGACCTCAGGACACCGACGAACAGGCACGCTACCGGGGGCGGGTCTGCCACCTGCTGTCGGTGCACTACCGCGACAGTGAGCTCTCGACCGACGTGCGGGAGCGCCGTTCCCCGACCGGTTTCCAGGCCGGGGACCGCGCACCCGACCTCCCGTGCGTCACCACCGAGGGCGCCTGCGGGAACCTCTTCGACCTGCTGAGAGGCCCGGACTTCACCCTGCTCGCGGTGAACTGTGTTCCACCACCCGAGGCAGTGGGCCTGCGCACCCACCAGGTGACGGGCGGTCCGCTCGCTCAGGAGCTGGGCACCGGGCTGTTCCTCATCCGCCCGGATCAGCACATCGGTCTGGCTGCCGACAGCCCTGAGCACCTCGGCCGCTACCTGGCGGGGGTCGGGCTGGGGGGCACCGGGATGTAGCAGGCACATGCACCTCGAGTACCGAGCCCCTCCAGCCGGCTTCAGGTCCGGCGCAGGTCCGGTGGCGAGAGGTCACCGGACCTGCTGGAGCGTGGTCAGCGTCGGCGGGCCCAGCCGGCACCGACGCCTGCCACCTGCAGAGCCAGGCACATCAATCCCAGCAACATGACGTTCGTCGAAGAGAACACATCGTTGGTGCTGATCTCAGCCGCGTTGATCAGGAACGCCAGGAAGAACAACACTGCCGCGACTATGCCGAGCATGACGAGCTCCTCTCGAAGGGGATGCAGCCCGTATGCCCCGCCTGCACGCGCGCAGACACCGGGATGTTCGCCCGCCTGTGCGGGCGCCGATGAAGTCTTCTGGCGGCTGCAACTCCCAGCGCATGTGTCAACTCGTGGCGTCCACAGCCCCGTTGACACCTGATATCGCAAACCGGGTGCTGACGTCGAGCAAAAGGACGCTGCTCGTCGGGAACAAGGCCCTGCTCTTGTCCGTACCATCTCCCACCAAGACGACGTGCGGTACACAGTGAAGGATCAGCGCCATGCCCGAGACAACAACTCCCGCCACCGAACTGGCATCGCAGTACATCGCCCAGGTGACGGGCGACCTTGAGGCAAACCTGAAGGAACAGGAACGCATCACCGCCGACATCGCCTCCCTGCAGGAGCAGCTCGCCGCTCTCCAACATGACCACAGCGTGCTGGTCAGCATGCAGCAGGCACTCGGCATCACTCAGGCCCAGACCCAGACCCAGACCGGGTCCGCAGTCGAGTCCAAGAGCGCCACTGTGCCCTCTCCGCGACGGAAGAAGGCCGCCGCCGCGACCGGCGGGAAGCAGAAGGCACGCAAGTCGACCGCCGCCCCCGCGAAGAAGACAGCCCGGAAGTCCGCGGCCAGGAAGGCGGACACCGCACAGACCGCCGAGCTGACCCTGGTCGAGCTCATCCGCCGCCACCTCGCCGAGCAGAAGGAGCCGCGCTCCGCCGCCGAGATCTCCACATCGCTCGGCCAGGCCCACCCCGGCCGTGACATCTCGCCCAAGGTCGTACGCGTCACCCTCGAAGGCCTCGTGGCCAAGAGCGGGGCCGAGCGCTCCAAGCAGGGCAGGTCCGTCTTCTACAGCGCGCCGGCACAGAGCGGGAAGCCCGCCCCGGAAACCGGGGCACAGCCCGAACCCACGGACGGCTGACGGCAGGACGGCCCCTGGAGGGGTGCGGTTCGGCGTGACGGCTGCCGGGTCTGCCCATGGGGCTGCCTCGTCGAACGCCCTGAGGCCCCCCGCGGGCCGGTGGCCACCTCCTTGAGGACCACATGGCCGGCCAACTGCCCGCGGGGCGAATCGGGTTGCGCATCGATGACCGCGAACCCGAACCGGTCCCCGGTGGACGGCGTCGCGACCGCATACAACGTGACGGTGCCGTTCACCCTGCCGAACCGTGGCTCGGCCCGAAGGAGTGGGCAACAGGCGTGCACCGGCTCTCGACGCGAGAACGTGCGATCCGTGTTCAGAGGATCTCTTCGTCGGACTGCCACAGCCAGCGCAGAGCGTCCGGCAGCAGGACGCCTCCGTGGTTGGGGCTGTGCCCGCCGTCCCCCAGGACGAGACGGAAGTCGTAACCTGCTTCAGCGAGAGCGGCCGCCACGCGCAGGTTCTCGGCCAGCCAGTTCCCCTGCGGCTCATTCCAGCGCAGGTCGCGGTGACCGCCCTGCATGAAGATGCGCAGCGGCTTGCGGGGAACGCGGGAGATCAGGTCGGGGTAGGGATTGCCACCCGGCATCTGCGCGAAGCTGGACAGGTATCCGATGACGCGACGGAACGTGTCCGGACGCAGCCACGCGGCGGTGAACGCGCAGTTGCCGCCGCTGCTGCCGCCGCAGATGCCCCACTGTTCGGGCGACTGGGCGATGGCATAGCGCTCCGCGACCCGCGGGATGATCTCGGTGAGGAGGAAGGTGACGTATCGGTCGTCGAAGGCGTCGTACTCGTTGTTCCGGTTCTTCGAGTTCTCGACGTCGGGGAACACCCCGGGATCGACGAACACCCCGATGGTGACGGGTATGTCACCGCGGTGGACGAGGTTGTCCAGGACGATCGCTCCACGTACCTCCCCTTCGGGGTCCAGGTACCACCATCCGTCCTGGAACACCATCAACGATGCCGGTGCCGCAGGGTCGTACTGTGCAGGCACATGGACCCAGAACTTCCGGGACGTTCCCGGGTAGACCTCACTGTCCTTCCAGTCGAACGCGATCGTCTCGCCGGCAGGCACGCCCGGTTGTGCAGTGGAATCGGGTCCGTGGACGTATCGCACGTCCGACTGGTCGATCGGAAGCGGCTGATAGGGCACCTCGATGGTCATGGGGAGCAACCGTACGACGTTCGCCACCGCTGCCCGCAAAGGGATTTACCCCGAAGCGATGGCTCATTGCGATAGCTTGCCCGCCATGACTGGACTCGGGCCCCCCGACTGGCCGCCCGCCCCCTTACGGACCGAACGACTCGTGCTTCGCGCGTCTGAGGCACGGGACCGTGCGGCGTTCATCGAGCTGTTCGCGTCGCCGGAGGTGGGCACGTACGTGGGTGGAGCCCGGCCGCGTGACGAGCTCGAGCGTACGGTTCCCGAGGTGCCCGGGCGTCGCGCCGGACTTTTCGTGATCGATCTCGACGGGGCGATGATCGGCATGGTCACGCTTGACCGGCGTGGCGCGGAGCGTCCAGGTCACGTCCGGCCGGAGGCCGGTGAGGCCGAACTCGGTTACATGCTGCTGCCGGAAGCCTGGGGATGCGGCTACGCCGCCGAGGCGTGCGCGGCTGCGCTCGGCTGGTTCGCCGGCGCGCATCCCGGCGAGCCGGTGGTGCTCTGCACCCAGACCGCCAACGAGCGGGCGATGCGCCTCGCGGTGAAGCAGGGGTTCACCGAGGTGCAGCGGTTCGAGGAGTACGGCGCCGAGCAGTGGTTCGGCGTGCGGGCCCCGGGCACGCCCTCCGGTTGAGCGGCCCGCGTGGTGCGTGCCGGACTTGACGAGGGGCAGGGCAGACACCGCCCGGCCGCGCGGCTCCTCACCACAGGTGCAGGAAGCTCCTGACGTCGTCGTACCCGTCGACGGCCCGGCCGTCCACGTCCGACGGGTCGGCCTCGGCGCGCTCCGCCAATGACTTCACGAGCTCGAGCGCTTCATCACTGAGACGCCCGAAGCGTCGAGCGGTGTGTCCCAGGCACAGACCGGCCAGCCCGAGCAACGGGCTTCCCGGCACCGCCCGTGTCCCGACCTGCACACACCAGTGCTCGACGAACTCCACGTCGTCATCGTTCAACGCGCTCCCGACCAGGACGCTCGCGGCCTCACCTTCGGCCGCGCGGTCACGCAGAGCCCGCTCCAACGTCTCGGCCACGACCTCGTGGGGCAGCGCCGGAGGGTTCTCGAAGGTCAGATGAGAGTGCACGAGGCGAGACTACGTGCCCGCGTCGTTCGCACTCCACCGACCAGAGCGAGACGAGCCTTGCCCGAGGCTGCACTAGTGGGCGGAGGCCTCCGCGGCGGCCGGGGCATCAGTCGACTGCGCGTGCCGGGTGGGGGCCGGCTCCCGGTGGGTGTCCGGACCGTCCAGGCGGAGCATGGCTGCCTCGTCCGGGGTGCCGGGGGCTGCCTGGTAGACGACCATGCGCTGGCCGCCCGTCCTGGCCAGCCGCATGACCTCGTAGGTCAGGGTCATCGGGCCCACCTTGGGGTGCCGGAACGCCTTCTGGCCACCGCCGCGTTCGCAGACGTCGTACCGCTCCCAGAGGGCGGCGAACTGCGGCGACTTCAGCATCAGTTCGCCGACGAGTGCCGTGAGCTCGGGGCTGTCCGGGTCGGCCCCGCCGACCGCCCGCAGGTGCGCCACCGACAGGGCGACGGTCTCCTCCCACGGCTCGTAGAGCGTCCGGCCCACCGGGTGGAGGAAGACGTAGCGCGTCAGGTTCCGCTGGTCCTCGGGCCAGTCCCACAGCCCGGGCAGCAGCCGTCGGCCGGGCCGGTTCGCGGCCAGGACGCGGTTGTACCGGCTCACCACGTAGGCGGGCAGCGGACGCACCGACTCCAGCATCCGCAGCACCGAGTCGCGCACGGCGTGGTCCGCACAGGCCGGCAGCTCGGAGGCGCGCCCGGAGGCCAGCTCCGCGAGTTCGTGCAGGCGCTCGAAGCCGTCACCACGCAGCCGGAGGGTACGGCCGAGGGCGTCCACGACGGCCGGAGAGGGGTTGGTCTCCCGGCCGCGCTCCAGGCGGATGTAGTAGTCGACGCTCACTCCGGCTAGAGCGGCCAGCTCCTCGCGGCGCAGTCCGGGAGTGCGGCGCAGGCCCGCGCCGGCCGGGAGACCGACATCCTCCGGGCGTACCTGCGCTCTGCGGGCCTTCAGGTATCGGCCCAGCTCCGTGCCCCTCGCATCCGATGCTGCTGTCATCCGGTCATTGTCGCAGGCGGTCAAGAGGCGTGGGGGGCCGTGTCAGGGCCAGGAACACCGCACCCCGGGCAGATTGCGGTCTGCCGGCGACCGCGGGTCGGGCGGAGAGTCGTTGGTGGAGCGGGCGGCCCGGCCGCCGGAGCCCAGGGGGTGCACGACACCGGACCGCGGCCCCGGTATGCCGCTGCCGCCCGCCCGGTCGTCCCGTCCACCGTCCCCTCCCCCGCCGTTTCCTCGGACTTCAGGAGCTCACCATGCCGGCCACCCCTCCCCCGGCCTCCTCCACCACCCCCGGTCCCGGGCACCGGGCAGAGCCGCCGGCACCCGGGCCGGGGCAACGCGCGCCGGACCGGGCCCGACCGGGCGTGCCACCCTCCGAGACGGTCACCGCGCCGCGGCGAGGCGGCGCCGCGCTGGTCGCCTCGCTTCTCGGCTTCACGGTGATCACCATCGACGTCTCGGCCGTGAACATCGCACTGCCCTCGATCCGGAGCTCCCTCGACAGCGGGATGTCCGGACTGCAATGGGTCGTTGACGCCTACACCCTGATGTTCGCGGCGCTGATGCTCTCGGCAGGCGCACTCGCCGACCGCACCGGCGCCCGGCGCGCCTACACTTGGGGCGTCGGCCTGTTCACCCTCGCGTCGCTCGCCTGCGCGCTGGCACCCGGCATCGGGGTGCTGATCGCCTCGCGCGTGGCGCAGGGCGCTGCCGCCGCGATCGTCATGCCGGCCTCGCTGGCACTGATCCGGCAGGCCTACGAGGACGCGCGGGCGCGCGCCCGGGCCATCGCCCTGTGGACGGTCGGCGGCTCGGTGGCGATGGCCGCGGGGCCCGTGCTGGGCGGCCTGCTCACCGACACGGCCGGCTGGCGGGCGGTCTTCCTGCTCAACCTTCCCGTGGGCGCGGTCGTCCTGGGCCTGCTGCTGCGGGTGCCGCGTTCTCCGCGCCGGCCCGCCGCGCTGGACCTCGCCGGCCAGCTCACCGCCCTGGTGGCCCTGGCGGGGCTGGCGTTCGCCGTGATCGAGGGCGGCCACCTGGGCTGGACCAGCGGGCCCGTCCTGGGCGCTGCCGCGCTCGCGCTCGTCTCCGGGTGCGCCTTCCGCGTGGTGGAGGCCCGGCACCCCCGGCCGATGGTTCCGCCGGCCATGCTGAGGGACCGCCGGGTGGCCGTCCCACTCGCCGTCGGTTTCGCCGTCAACGCCGCCTTCTACGGCGGGATCTTCCTGCTCGGGCTGTACTACCAGCAGCTGCGCGGCATGTCGGCCATCGCGGCCGGTTTGATGTTCGTGCCGATGTCGGCGGTCGTCACGGCGACCAACCTGATGTCCCCTCGCCTTGCCGAGCGGGTCGGGCGACGCCCGGTCATCGTCACCGGGCAGCTCGTCTTCACCGGTGCGATGCTCGCCATGCTGCCGCTCGCCGCGCAGACCCCGCTGTGGCTCGTGCTCGTCCTGCTGCTGCCGCTCAGCGTGGGCGGGGCGCTCGCGGTGCCCGCCGTGACCGCGCTGCTGATGGACGTCGTCCCGCAGGAGCGGGCGGGGACCGCGTCCGGGCTCCTCAACTCCCTTCGGCAGACCGGCGGTGCGCTAGCCGTCGCCCTCTTCGGGGGCCTGCTCTCCGGGCCCGGCGGAGGCTTCTCCCTTCCGGGCATGCGCGTCGGCCTCCTCGCGGTCGCCGCCCTCCTCCTCGCCACCGCCGCTCTCGCCCGACTCCTCCTTCCCCGAAGGTGATGTGACGTCCCGGCACAGGTCCGGAAGCGGCTGTCCGTGATGGTCGGCCTCAGGGCCGGCACGGTGACATTGCTCCGGCGGCTCGGGGCACGATGGGGCCCTCGACGAGGAGGGCACTGACATGAGTTACGACCTGCGGGCGGTGATCGCGGCCGGGGAGGCACTGCGTGTGGCGACGCGGGGTCTGGCAGCGGCCCGGACGACATCGATCGGACAGGGTCTGGCGCTGCTGCCGATGACGGACGCGCTGTGCGAAAGCCTCGCAGACGGGGATCGGGGAGGCGCGTTGGGCCTGCCCCGGCTCCCGGGCGGGTTCGAGAAGATTCTGGCCGACTGGTCGACCGGTGGGCCCGTGGCGTACGTGGCGGCGGAGTACTTCGACGGTGTGGGCGAACAGGGGGCTGCCGTGTGGGACGGCGGTGGCGTCGTGCTCGGACCGCTCCGCATGGAGGAAGGCGAGCCCTTCGCGCCGGCGGGCAGCCCTGTCTCTCAAGCGCTACGGCGGCTGGGAGTCGTGAGGAGCGCCGGCCAGGACGAGTTCTCGGTGGTCGGCCTGGACCGGCATCGGCACACCGAGGCGTGGTGTGCCGGACACTCCCCGGGCCACGCCGCCGGATGGAGCAAGCAGCCGGTTTGGGGCGCAAGGGACATAATCTGCGCGATATGAAGAAATGCCATATCGCACCTCTGGCGTGTCTGGCGGCGCTGGTCGGGACGGGGCTCGGTGCCGCTCCGCCCACCGCCGCCCACACGGTCCATGTCGTACGACCGGGAGAATCGATCCAGAAGGCGGTGGACGCCGCCCGGCCGGGCGACACCGTGCTGCTCGCGACCGGCACCCACCACGGGAGCGTCGACGTGACCACGCCCGGCCTCACCCTGCAGGGCATGGGCCGCGGCACGGTGCTCCGGCCGGCCAAGGGCACGAGCACCGCCCCGAGCACCGCAGCGCCCCTCGCGAAGGCCGCCGACAGCTGCGCCGCGGCCGGCAACGGCATCTGTGTGGTGGGCACGAAGGACCACGGCGCCGACGACGTCACCATCTCCTCCCTGACGGTGACCGGCTTCGCCAAGACCGGCATCTACGCCCGTGAGGCCGACGGACTGACCGTGCAGGACGTCACCGCCGTCAGCAACGGGGTGTGGGGCATCGCCACCGAGTATTCGCTCCGTGGCGTGTTCCGCGGCAACACGGCCCGGAACAACGGCGACGCGGGTCTGCTCCTCGCCAACACGGTGAAGGAGGAGCAGGGGGCCGTGGACACCGAGGGCACCGTGGTGGAGCACAACCGGCTGGAGGGCAACCGGATCGGCGTCACCGTCCGCCGGCTGCGCAACCTGACCGTCGAGGGCAACCACCTGACGGGCAACTGCGCGGCGGTTTTCGTCGTCGGAGACGAGAACAAGCCCAAGGCCGGCTTCGTGACCGTGCGCACCAACCGCATCGAGCGCAACAACAAGTTCTGCCCGAAGACCGCCCGGCTGGACGCCCTGCAGGGATCCGGCGTCGTGGTGACGGGCGCGGACGACAACCTGATCACGCACAACGTGATCAAGGACAACGTCGGCAACTCCTCCCTGTCGGGAGGCATCGTCCTGTTCAAGAGCCTGGTGGGCACGCCCAGCGAGCGGAACCGGATCAGCGACAACCTGCTGCAGGGCAACTCCCCCGCGGACCTGGTCAACACGGACACCGGTCAGGGCAACACGTTCCAGGACAACTCCTGCGGGTCGTCGCGGCCCACGGGTCTGTGCTGACCGCCGTCACCGCTCTTCGTGAATTCGGGGCTCGCACGAACGCCCCGTGATCGTCGTGCTTCACATGACCCAAGAAGGAAGGAAGGCGGCACATGACGACCGCTCAGTCTGCCCCCGCGCCGTCCATGCGCCTGCGGGAACTCGCATTCGGGGCGGCATGTGCCGCCGCCCTGCGCGCGGCCGCCCGGCTGGGCGTCGCCGACGCCCTCGGTGACACACCCATGGCCGTGGAGGACATCGCGACCGCGGTGAAGACCGAACCCGGACCGCTGCGACGGCTCCTGCGGGCCCTGTCCTGCTACGGCGTCTTCGCCGAGCAGCCGGACGGGACCTTCGCGCACACCGACGTCTCCCGGCTGCTGCGCGAGGACGACCCCGACAGCCTGCGCGCCATCTCGCTGTGGTGCACCGAGCCGTGGACCTGGGACGCCTGGCCGAAGCTGGAGGAGGCGGTGCGCACCGGCCGCAATGTGGTGGAGGGCCTGTACGGCAAGGAGTTCTTCCCGTACCTCAACGAGGACGCCCCGGAGTCGGCCGACGTCTTCAACCGCGCCATGACGACCTCCAGCGTGCAGTCGGCGCGCGATGTCGCAGAGTTCCTCGACCTGTCGGGGAGCGCCTCGGTCGCCGACATCGGCGGGGGCCAGGGGCACGTGGTCGCGAGCCTGCTGGACAAGTACCCCACGATGCAGGGGGCACTGCTCGACCTTCCCCGCGTGGTGGAGAACGCCCTGCCGAGACTGCGTGCGGGCGGCGACCTCGCGGACCGTGCGCGGGTGGTGCCCGGCGACGTCCGGACGGCCGTGCCGGTCCGGGCCGACGTCTACGTCATCAAGAACATTCTGGAGTGGGACGACGAGAGCACGGCCCGCACGCTGCGCAACGTCCGTGAGGCCGGTGGTCCCGGGACGCGGGTCGTGGTCATCGAGAACCTCGTGGACGACACGCCGTCCATGCGGTTCAGCACCGCGATGGACCTGCTGCTGCTCCTCAACGTGGGCGGGGCGAAGCACACCACCCAGAGCATGGTGGACCGGCTGACCGAGGCGGGCCTGGTCATCGACGACATCAGTCCGGTCAACCCCTACCTGCACGCGTTCGACTGCCACGTTCCCGGCTGATCCGACCGCGTCCCGTGAGGCGTTGGTGCCCCGGGGCTGCCCCCCCCCCCCCCCCCCCCCCGCCCGGGGGGGGGGGGGGGGGGGGGATGGGCGGCGGGGGGGGGAGATGGTTGAAGCGGAAGTG
>NZ_JBEZCR010000019.1:0-102182 GCF_040647715.1 Streptomyces tibetensis
AGGGGATACACCGTCCAATCACCCGCCAACCCGACCAGGGCCGCCACCACCCACCACGCCAACCCCGCACCGCCACATACCACCGCGCCGGTCAGGCAGGGCGTCGCGTTCGAGGACTATCACCTTGTCCACGTACGGGGCCATGGCCACGGCGGCCAGGGGTTCCCGCCAGCCCGCCTCCCAGGATGACCACGTGACTCACGTCATCGGTGCTCCGTGTCCACTCAGGGGGCCGGTCTGGGCGGGGATGCGGGGGACCGCGCCGTAGCGGCGGGTACGCCGGGCGTACTGTTCGATCGCGTCCCACAGGGTGCGGCGATCCACCTCGGGCCAGGGGGTGTCGAGAAACAGCAGCTCGGCGTAGGTGGCCTGCCAAGGCAGGAAGTTGGAGGTGCGCTGGTCGCCGCCGGTGCGCAGGAGCAGGTCGACATCGGGCAGTTCGGGGACATGGAGGTAGCGGGCGAAGGCGTGCTCGGAGACGGAGCCGGGGTCGACCTTCCCGGCGACCGCTTCCTGGGCGAGTTTCACTGCGGCTGCCGTGATCTCGGTGCGGCCGCCGTAGTTCACGCACATGGTCAGGGTCATTCCGGTGCGGTCGCGGGTGGTCCGCTCGTCCTGGAGGAGTTGCTCGATGACGTCGGCCGGGAGGCGGGAGCGCACGCCGGCCCAGCGCACGCGGAGGTCCAGTTTCTCGTCCACCAGGCGACGCACGCCCTGGGGAATCTCGTACATCAGGGTCTGTAGTTCGGCGGCCGGGCGTTTCCAGTTCTCGGTGGAGAACGCGTACACGCTCAGGTACTTCAGACCGATTTCAAGGGCACCGTGGACGACGTCGACCAGTGCCTCGACTCCTTGCCGGTGGCCGTCGGTGCGGGGCAGGCCGCGGGCGGTGGCCCAGCGGCCATTGCCGTCCATCACGATCGCGACGTGGCGGGGCATGTCTTTTCCGGGCAGTTGGGGCGGGCGGACTCCCGAGGGGTGGGGAGTCGGAGTGACGGTCGAGTGCCGCTGGGCGGCAGGCGAGCGCATCTCTTCGGCCTCGCCGGACCGTTCGGGCGTCTTGGCCAGTGCGGGTTGCGGCGGGCAGGGCTGGATGGGGAAGGGGAACAGGCCCCCGGCCAGCGCGGCCTTCGCCTGGGCGGGCAGCATCAGGCGCAGCCGGGTGCTTCGTGGCAAGGCCGGGCGGCTGTGCAGCAGCGTGGCGGGGGCGTCGGCCACGGTCTTCAGGCGTAGCCGGTACAGGTCGGTGTAGGCGCCGAGCGCGATACCGACCGACGGGTGCAGCACCGGCGGCAGTGGCGTGTGGTCCAGCCAGGTGCGGGCCCGGTCGGCCAGGCGGCGCACCAGGTCCTCGAACTCCGGGGTGGTGCGCCGGGCCAGTAGGTCCGTCCGGTGCACGCCTGCCTCGTCCAGGGCTTCCTGCGGCAGCGCAACGTGGCCGCGGTTGAGATCGTCGGAGAGGTCGACGAGGGCGTCGGTGAGGTAGATCGCCTCGACGGCGGTCTGGCAGGCCATAGCCGCGTGCGGCACGGTTGCGGCGATCGCCTCCGGCTCGGTGGGCAGGCCCGCGGCCCGTAGCAGCAGGGAGCCCGCCCGCAGCACGAGCGGGGTGTTGATCAGGCTGTTGTAGTGCCGCCACTCCTGCCAGGTGGCGAACTGCCGTCCGTGGACGTCCTGGCGGAGTTCCTCGAACAGGGTGTGCAGGAATCCTGACGGCAGGTTCCAGGTCAGCATGGTGTGGATCAGTGCCTGCCGTACTGGGTCGCTGCCGCGGCCTTCGCGCAGGTCCGTGTCGAACGCCGAGATCCACGCTTCCAGCCGTTCGGCCCGCCCCGGATCCGACTCGCCGGCGGATCCGACCGCGTCGGCCAGGTCGTCCACTGCCCGGACAGCGCCGTACAGCGCCCAGATGGCGGTCCGCAGCGGCGGTGGCAGCAGCAGCGAGACGGCGTACTCGATCTCGCCCGTCGCGCGGGTGGCGCGGCGGCACACCTCGTAGCCGCGGCGCAGGGCCGCGTCGTGGATGCCGCTGCGCCGGTAGACGGCGGCGGGCAGGGCGGGAGAACTCACCTCACCCCTCCTCTTTCTGGGGTCGAAGGTGCTTGCTGGGGGATCCAGGCCAGGGCGAGGGCGCTGCCGACGGCGGTGAGCAGGAAGCCCAGCAGCAGGCCGCCGAGGTTGGCGGCGACCAGGCTGACCAGGGACATGACGGCTGCCAGGACGCCGGAGAAGTAGCGCAGGGCAGGGTTGCGCCATGTCGTCACACCGGCGACGACGAACAGGGTGCCCAGGGCCCATGAGGCGGCGCCCGCGGTGCCGGTGAACCGCAGGAACCCCAGTCCCACCCAGGAGACGCAGATCAACTCCAACCCTCCGAGCCCCAACAGCAGGCCCGCCGTGAACGGGCGGCCCCGACGCCACGCCCGCCACCCAGATCGCGGGCCGGGGCGGGTCGCCGTACTCACCGAGCCGCTCCCGGCTCGCAGCTGCCATCACCCTGGCGCAGATCGATGGTGACACCCCGGGAGGTGATCGTCCCGGCCGTGAAGGCATGCGGTTGTGTGGTCACCGTGCTGCCGCTGACTTTCCGCGCGCCGACGGTGAACAGGCCGGTGGGCCGGTTCGGGGACACCTGCGGGGTGCTGAACTTCGCGCCGGTGAGCTTCACCGAGCGGGCCGTCGCCTTGTCCGTCTCCACTGTCAGGCCAGCGGCGGTGGAGTGCTCGATACGTACGACTGCCGTCACCGCTCCGACGACCGGCAGGTGGGCGGTGGAGGTGACGCAGGCACCCTCCACCGTGGCCTGTTCCATTCGCGTGGCCAGCGCCGGCAGCAGTCCGCCACGGCCGGAGGCGGCCGGGGAGGCCGACACGCCGACTGCGGACACCCGCGCCGCGTGGACCGTCACCGGCACCTCCCCCGCGAACGCCATCGATACGGCTCCCTCGGCACTCCCGGCCAGCAGGACAGAGGCGCCCACGAGCAGGGGTGCCAGCGCCAGAGCGAAACGCCGGCGGCTCGTCCGCCCGCCGCAGGTTCTCATGGGTAATTCGTCGCCGATCACGATCAGCCCAACGACCATCCCGGACCGAAGTACCGCCAAACACACCATCGGCTGATACGTCATCGCAGCCAGTTGCCGCGCCAGGCACGGATTCCGCGCGTGCTGTTGGCCCATGGACGAAGTGCACGGGATGTGCGGCGAGCCGACCTGGCCTCATGGACGCTTACGGGGGTGGCAGGTCATGGGCATCGGGCCCGGGGCGAGAAAGATGCCCACCCGCGGCCGGTAGCGGTGCCCCGGCGCGGTGCGCAGGGTCCAGTGGCCGGCGATGGTGGCCAGGGCGATGAGGATCTGGTTCATCGTCATCGCGTCGCCGATGCACTTGCGTACTCCGGTACCGAAGGTGAGGTCGGCGCAGCGGGGCAGAGGCTTGAGACGCTCCGGCAGCCAGCGGTCGGGGTCGAAGCGCAGCGGATCGGGGTGAACGTCCGGATTGCGGTGTACCGCGTAGTTGTTGTAGAGGAGCTCGGTGCCCGCCGGCAGTTCCGCCGGTCCGAGACGGACGGGCACGAGGGTGCGGCGGGCCACCACCCACACCGCCGGGTACAGCCGCAGGGTCTCCTTGACGACGCGTCGGGTGTACGCGAGCCGGGCCAGGTCCTCGGCCTGCACAGGACGGCCCTGGAGGACGGAGTCGATCTCGTCGTGCACGCGCTGCTCGATGTGGGGATGGCGGTGCAGCTCGTACAGGACGTGGGGCAGCACGTCCTTGAGGCCGTGGACGCCGGCGAAGAGCAGGAACAGCATGTCGGAGATGATCTGCTGGTCGGTGAGCGGCTCGTCCGTGTCCGCGTACCGGGCTCGCAGGAGCTGGGAAAGGACGTCGTCACCGCCGGCGCCGTGATGGCGGTGGTGAGTGAGAGCGGCGGTGACGGCGGCGCGCAGGCCGGTCAGAGCCCGCGTGAAGCGGCCAGTGCCCGGGACGTGCGTGAAACGGGCGAGCCGGGGAAGGGCCAGGCGCCAGTACAGGCCCGCGGTGGTGTGCGACGAAAGGCCCGCGATCCCGGCCACCACCCGGTCGAGGGCCGGGGTGTCTCCGCACAGGGCGTATGCGTTGACGGTGTACGCGAGTTGCGCCATCGCCAGATCCACCCGGAGCGTCGTGCCGGGCTGCCACCGGCAGATCGCTTCTTCGGTGGCCTGCCGGACCGCAGGTGTCCCGGCGGCGATCCGGTGCGGGTGAAAGGCGTGCTGCACGGCACGACGGTGACGGCGATGGGATTCGAACAGCGTCAATCCGTCGAACCGCATGTCCATCACCAGACTGAGGCCGAACTGGGAGCCGATGCCCTCGCTGATCCGCCCCTGTGCGTAGCTGCGGGCGTCGGTCACCAGCATCTGCTGGAGCAGGTCCGGCGAGTTGACCATGTAGACATCAGGAGTGAACAGGGGGCCCCGCCCCCGTACCAGCGGCCCCAGCCTGCTGAGCGACACGACGAAGCCGAGCGGATCACGTACGGCCTTCAGCCCGTGCCCCAGCAGGGGCAGCGCCCCGGCAGCGGTGGGGACGGCAGGCAAAGGAGCGGAGGCAGTCACGGGCACTCTCCCGGGTCGTCGCGAGCACATTATGCGACGGGTAATGTACTGGGCGTGATGGGTGGGGGTGGCCGTGGAAGCCGTGTATGACGTGCTGGTCGTGGGATCGGGGTTCGGTGGAGCTGTCGCGGCGCTACGGCTGGCGGAGAAGGGGTACCGCGTCGCCGTCGTCGAGACCGGGCCGTACCGGAGACCGGAGGACTTCGCCGCCTCCCCGTGGCAGGCTCACCGCTTGCTGTGGGCTCCCTGGCTCGGGTGCCGGGGGATCGTACGACTGCGGGTACGGCGCCGGCTGGCCGCCCTGACGGGCATCGGAGTCGGCGGCGGCTCGCTCGTCTACGCGGGGGTGCACTACCTGCCGGACGCAGCCGTACTCCGGTCACCCTGCTGGGATCCGGCCGTCGACTGGGCTGCCGAACTCGCCCCGCACTACCGGATCGCGCAGCGGATACTGGGCACCACGCCAGTGCCCAGGCAGGCGGCGGGCGACGACGCCCTGCGGGAGGTGGCCGACGCCCTCGGGGTATCCGGAACCGTGCACGCCACCCGGGTCGGCATCCACTTCGGCCCCTCCGACCAACCGGTGCCCGACCCCTTCTTCAACGGCCGTGGCCCGGCACGCAACGGCTGCACCCTGTGCGGACGCTGCATCCTCGGCTGCCGCACCGGCGCCAAGAACTCCCTGGACCACAACTACCTCCATCTCGCCGAACTTGCCGGAGCCGACATCCGGCCCCTGACCGAGGCCCGCACTCTCGTCCCGCTGCCGGAAGGCACCTGGCAGATCCATACGCGCGGCGGCCATCCAGTGCGTAGGAAGCATGTGCTGACGGCGCGCCAGGTGGTGCTGGCGGGTGGCGCCTGGGGCACAGTGGAACTCCTGCAGCGCTCCCGCCCTCACCTGCCGCGACTCTCGCCTGCGCTGGGCACGCACACCCGGACCAACCGCGAGGTGTTCACAGCCGTCTGGGCCGAGGACTTCGACGTCGGCCCCGGCGTCGCCATCAGCTCCGCGCTGCGGCCACGCCCCGATCTGCTGGTACAGATGTGCCGCATCGGATCCGGCTCCCATCCGGCGGCGCTGCTCACCGCGTCGTTGCCGCTCTCCTGGCGGGACTTCGGCCGTCGCAGCGCCGTGCTCTTCGCCATGGAACAGCGGGACTCACATCTGACCAGCCACTATCGACACGGCCCGTTCGGCGGGCGGATGAGCTTCCGCCCCGGCAGCCCCGAACCCGAACCAGTACGGCTGCCGGCCGCCGAGACCGTCGCCGGCCACTACGCCCGCCTCATCAAGGGCCGGGCCCGCCCGCTGTGGAACACCGTCCTGGGACTGCCGGTCACCGCCCATCTCCTGGGCGGATGCCGCATCGGCACCGACCCCGCCACGAGTGTCGCCGACCCCTACCACCGCATCCACGGCTATCCGACCCTGCACATCGCCGACGCCTCCGCAGTTCCCGCCAACCTGGGCGTCAACCCGGCGCTGACCGTGACCGCGATGGCCGAGCGGGCCTTCGCCACCTGGCCCGACGCGGGCCGCCCCGATCAACGCCCGCACCAGCACGAGCCGTACCGGCCCATCCCCTTCCCCGCGACCCCGAGGACATAGCCCCCCGTGCCCCACCCGCTCGTCGTCCGCCTCGGCACCACCCGTGCCTTCACCCGGATCGCCCCCCATGTGCTGCCTCGATGCGACCTGCTCGTCCACCGGCTCACCCGCGGTCGGCTCCTGCCCAGTCGGCTGTTCGTCGACACCATCATGCTGACCACCACCGGACATCGCAGCGGCCGTACGCGCACCACGCCGCTGTGCGCCCATCAGGACCGGGACGGCACCTGGATCGTCGTGGCCAGCAACTTCGGCCGCAGCCGCGACCCGGCATGGAGCACCAACCTGCTGCACGACCCCAGAGCCACTGTCACCACCCATGCCCGCGCCTGGCCGGTCATCGCACGGCAGCTCACGACCCACGAGAAGCAACAGCAGCGCCCCCGCATCCTGTTGGCTCTTCCGGTATACGACACCTACGCCGCCCGCGCTGGCCGGTACATCCGCGTCTTCTGCCTCACCCCGGTCACCGCTCAACCCACCGATCGAGCTCTCTTCACATGAGGACGGCACCGGCAAGGGGCTAGGCCGATTTGTTCGGATCACTCCCGCTGGCGGAGGTTGTCGTCGATGATGTCGGTGTGACTAACCGCATCAGCGCCCTGATCTCGGCCTTCGGTGTCGTTGCCAGCATGTTGCTGCTCGCCCTTGCTGTTCGTGAGTACCGTTCTGGGGCAACGATTCTCTGGATCGGGGCTGGAGCTTTGATCTTCCTTGGTGCCTCTTACACGCTTGTGCGGGACGTTCGGCGGCTCCGCTCGGGGCGGACGGCCTGACGAGCAGCGCCGTTCCCGACCACCCTCGTCGGTCGTTGTTCGTGTGTGCCGTTGACTGACGCGCAGTGGGCGCGAATCGAGCCGTTACTTCCCAATAGGACGCCGAAGAGAGGTGGCCGGTGGCGGGATCACCGTGAGGTGATCGACGCGATCGTCTGGAAGTTCCAGACGGGATCGCAGTGGATCCACCTCCCCGAGACGTACGGCAACTGGCGAGGCGTCTACAACCGGCTACGGATGTGGGCCATCGACGGCACCTGGGAGCGGGTGTTCACCGCGCTGGTCGCTCAGGCAGACGCCGACGAAGACCTCAACTGGGCCGTCTCAGTGGATTCCACAATCGTGCGCGCACACCAGCACGCGGCTGGGGCCCGCAAAAAGGGGCCCCGGCCGGCGAGCCGGACGACCACGCCATCGGCCGGTCCCGCGGCGGACTGACCACAAAGATCCACCTGGCCTCCGATGCCCACTGCCGGCCACTGGCTTTCGTGCTCACTGTCGGACAGGCCGGCGACGCACCCGCCTTCGCACACGTCATGGCCCGCCTTCGCGTTCCTCGACAGCGAGGACGGCCCCGCACCAGGCCGGACGTGGTCCTGGCCGACAAGGCTTACTCCTCCCGCGCGATCCGCGAGCACCTTCGCAAACGCGGTGTCCGGGCGGTCCTCCCCGTTCCGCCGACCAACGCGGCCAACGCCTGCGGCGCGGAAGCCGAGGCGGCAGGCCACCGGCCTTCGACCGTGAGGCATACAAGCAGCGCAACACCGTCGAACGCTGCATCAATCGCTTGAAGCAATGGCGGGGCATCGCCACCCCCTACGAGAAGACCGCGACCATCTACCTGGCCGGACTCCACAATTGCGGGAATCTTCCTCTGGTCCGCACGGTGATCCAAACGAAACGACCTTGCACCCATCCGGGTGAACCGCGGCGGCACGGCGTATCGCCGCCGAAGCGATCAAGATCTGCCTTGGGGCACCATCCTCCACAGCCCGGCACACGGTCGCTGCCAGCCGCCAGGGGAGCTCCACTGAACCGGCAAGGGCATTGACGTGCGCCGAAAGGCGCTCCCGCCGCATCTGTTGACGTGAGACGCCTGAACATCACGCTCGGGTGCAACGACTGGGCCAAGATCCCCGGCGGCCTCTCCATCATCGGCATGGCCGCCGAAGGCACCGTCTGGGGCGTCAACTCCGGCGGCGACATCTAGCGCTATACCGGAGACCAGCCGGGCTAATCCTGCCTGATGACGCTACACGGCGCCCCTCAAGGGGCTGCCCGAGTCACGGCCCGGGCAGCCCCACACCCAAGACCCTCACGGGCCACCCCCATCACCAGCCGGCGGGAGCGCCACCCGGAACTGACCAGCTTCTCTTTCGGGGGACCCGCTGGCCGAGCTCACAGTCCGTGCGGCGTGAACGGCACATCCTGATTCACTGTGACGCGATCGGCCGCGTCCCTCGCGCGCAGGTTGGGCCTGTTCGAGACGCGCATGCCGCTACCGACGGAACGGTCCGGTCCACCCGGCCCCCCTTTCGACCGAGTGCGATCATAGGAGCGAGGGGAATAAAAGGCCAGGTCAGGCGGTGTTTCGAGGCCATGCCCCTGAAGTGTGCTGCTGCCCGCCCCACGATGAGACCGGGAGGAAACCCACTCCAGGCCCCGACGCCGCGTCTGCCCAAGCACCCCTACGGGACCGGGAAAGGCCCCTCCCCGGCCACGCCAGGCAGACCCTTTCGACGAGTTCCCAGTGGCGCCGCAGGGCGAACGTTGTCTGACGCGGCACTAGTTACGGCTTGAGCCGTTACCGGCCAGCCTCCCCGGTCGGCCAGCAACGGCGCTCGCCTCCTCTCCTTGAGAGGCGATCCACCGGCCGCCTCCCGCTCCATCGATTTGCTGTCGTCCCCGCGCCCACGGGGTATTGGTGCTGGCGGCGGTGCGGGAGGAGTTGGAGGTGGCGGCGGGTAGGTTGGTGAACGGCCGGGGCGCCTTCGGCGCTGAGTGAGGAAATTGAGGGGGGCCACTTGACCGGACTGATAGGTGTCGGAGTGGTCCTCCTGCCGTTCGGGCTGCGGATCTGGTACGTCGAACGGAGCATGAGGCGCAACGGCGTGCGCGTGGTGGCCACCTGCGTCGACCACATCTACGAGGGCAACAGCGCCAATCCGAGACGGCTCGTCTGCACCGGCACCACCGCGGACGGCCGCTCCATGCGCTGGAATGTGGATGCCCACCTCGATTCGTTCCCGCGCGTGGGGGAGCCGATCGACCTGGTCTACGACGCCCACTACCCAGGCCAGGCGGAACGGTGGACGGAGAAGAAGTCTCCTGTCAGCCTCGGTGTCGGCTGGACCTCCTTGGCCGTGCTGCTGATCGCGGCGGGCACGCTGGTCGTGCTGCTCGGATAGAGCGGAGACCTGCGGTCACGCCGTACGCGCCCGGAACCGCGGCAACCGTTCAACTCCCGCTCGAATCCTGCTCAGCCGTCACTCGACGCGCCGACTGAGCTGGGCCAGGCGCAGTTCGTTACCGGGGCTTCGTCGGCCCGCTCGGCTGCCTAGCGCGCCTCGACCGTGGGATCGTCGGTGAGACGAAGGTGCCAGCAGTGCGATCACAGCGCCTCCGGTGCCCAGCGCACGAGAGCGCGCTCCAGCCTGCGGGTCAGCAGCGAGCCGGGCTGGTCGCCGTCGAGTCCGGCGCCCAGGACGACGACATGGGTGGTTTCCGGCAGGGGCCTGCTACACACCGGCCGAGGTGCCGGCTCACCGAGTTCGTCCGGTTCCGTGTCCGGCGGCGGGCGAAGGGGGTGAGGCAGGCGGAGGCGCGCTCCGAAGTGGGAGCGCGGCCCTGTCGTGGAGCGATGCCTGTCGCGCCGATGAGTTTCGGGGACGGAGCCGGTCTACACAGGTATGGAGACTCACACGCTTGAAACAGCCGGCGCGAACCTGGTCTATGACGTTCGCGGGCCGCTGCCGGCCGCAGATGGACGCGCGCCGTTGTTCATGATCGGGCAGCCCATGGATGCCAGTGGCTTCGTCGCGCTCGCCGCGCGCTTTCCGGAGCGGACGGTGGTCACCTATGACCCGCGCGGTCTCGGTCGCACCATTCGTAAGGACGGGCGGGTCGACCACACGCCGCAGACTCAGGCCGACGACGTGCACGCTGTCATCGAGGCGCTCGGGGTCGGGCCGGTCGAGATGTTCGCCAGCAGTGGAGGAGCGGTCACCGCGCTCGCGGTCGTGGCGAAGTATCCGGCAGACGTGACGACCCTGGTCGCGCACGAGCCGCCGCTCATCAACCTTGTGCCGGACGGCCCGGCGGCCGTGCGGGCGCGGGCGGGAGTCCGGGATGCCTACGAGAAGCGGGGAGGGGGCGCCGGGATGGCTGCGTTCGTGGCGATGACCTCGTGGAAGGGAGAGTTCACCGACGCGTACTTCGCACAGCCAGAGGCCGATCCCGCCGCGTTCGGGATGCCCACGGAGGATGACGGCTCACGTGACGATCCGCTGCTCTCCGACCGGTCATGGGCGGTGAGCAGCTATCGGCCGGATGCCGATGCGATCGCGGCTGCGCCGACCCGCGTTGTGATCGCTGTGGGTGAGGAGTCCGAAGAGGTGCTGACCGGACGCACCGCCGTCGCGACCGCTGAACTGCTCGGACAGCAGGTGACCGTGTTCCCGAGCCATCACGGCGGGTTCATGGACGGGGAGTTCGGATATGCGGGGAAGCCGGACGAGTTCGCGCGTCGGCTGCGCCAGGTCCTTGACGGCGCCTCGTACACCGACCTCTGACCGACCAGCTTTCCCACCCCGTGTGCTCTGGCCTCGAGCACGATGAGAGCTGGGCACGCGCGGTCGTACCTACCTGGGGACGTTCGAGCGTATGCCGACACAGGTCTTGCCAGATCGCCATGCGGATTCCCATGAGGCCCGTTGTTCGTCGGTCCAGACGGTACGAGCGGGTGGGTCGTGCTGGTCCTGGACGGGCGGTCGCCCGCAGAGGCATCGAGCGTGGACGCAGTGCTCCGCGGACTGCCCTGGTGGCCGGTACGGCGACCAGGGCGGCCCGGCCTGACACCGGGCCGCCCCTTTTGGGTGCCCAGGATCGGGCGCGCCGGGCCGTGACGACCACACATCAGCCCGCTGTTACTCACTTTCGGGTGACCTCCCCGCTCCCCCGCGGGGAGGCGGACCGTGGCGGAGGGACGGCGCACCACAGGTCCCGTAAGGCCTGACTGCGTGTCAGCGCGTCAACACCACGCGTGGAAAATATAGGTGGACGTGGCATCCGAGTGATACGGAACAGTGGGCAACAAGTAACAGGGGCCGCGTTTTGCCCTCAACTTCTTCGTGGCGTGGACAGAGTGCTCCTGTCACTCACTGCTCGCCTACTCGCCGCCGCCGCAGCGACGACCGGCCTGCACCAGGGCCGCCGCCCCTCCGTCTGAGACAACCGCTCCGCAACGAGCGGAAGGCCGGAGTGGCCGTGCCTCTTGTTTGGGTGTCGAGAGTCGCTCGAAGGGACACAGAGCTTTATGGGGAAGAAGAAGACGGGACCGCACAGCAATGGCCACATGGCTGGGACAGGCCGGAGACAGGTCAGCCGATCCAAGCGGGCGACCGGCAAGTTCGTGCGCATGTACCGCCGCTACCACGCGTGGCGTGCCCCGTTCCCGCTGTGGGCGCGGATCGTGTGCGACACCGTGTTCTGGGCCGTCATCGCTGCCGGGGCCTACGTGGCGATCGGCAGCCTGTGCGGGGCACTCCTCATCGCAGCTCCCCTTCTCGGGTTCCTCGGGCTCGCGTCCTCCAGGGAACACGACGACGGCATCGACTGGAGCGACCACCGAATGGGAGGACAGCCCAAGAACCCCGGGCCCAAGATTTGACCGCGGCTGAATGCGTGGTCGCGGAGGCAGCGGCGGCCTCCAACGGCGTTGACCTGATGAATTTGTTGCAGGGCGGCCATGTCGTGGACGCCGCCAAGCCTTGACGCGTTGACGGTCAGCGTTGGCGCTCGACCGGTACCGGCTCGGTATCCGGCCGGAGGGTGGGGTGTGCGTCCTTGAAGTGGTCGTACGCCACCTGCGCCGCGGCGAGGACCTGGTCGTAGATCTGGTCCATGTACGGGCCGGCGCAGACTGTCGAGGACCAGTGGTGGTGGTAGAAGACGTTGCTCCTGCTGGGGCGTTCGCCAATCACCTCTGCGAAGAGCCAGCCGGCGAGACGTGCGGCGTTCTTCCAGGTGGCCTCGCCGACCGTCCAGTTGGGCGCGAGTGTTGCGTTCGCCATTTCGATGCTGATCGAGCTCTGGTTGCCGACCGTGTTGCCGACGGCCCAGGCGTACTCGTGCACCTTGACGTACTGAGCGACGTCGCCTGCCGCATCAACGTCGAAGTGGGCCGAAGCGGGACGTACCTTCCAGACGTCGAGCACATCCTGGTGCGAAAGCCGGCCGGCGTTGTGGTGCAGCGTGACCGACGTCTTCATGTACGGCGTGTGGGTGACGTGGCCCGTCGCGCTGAGCTCGTCGATGAAGTTCGCGACGGGACAGTCGTAAGGGATGGTGGCGGTCGCCTGGGGGCCGGCGTCCGCGTCGTCCTCGGCGGACCCTACGAAGTCGCTCTCCGGAAGGTCGTCAAGGTTGTCGGTGCCGGGTCCATCGCCGGTGTCCGGCCTCTCGATGGCCGCCTTCACGTCCTCGTCGGCGACGTTCTTCTCAGGCATGACGCCGTCCTTTCAGTTGCGCGACTTCGCGTCACGGGTGGTCCGGGTGACGGACAAGGAGGAGTCGCGGCACGATGACCGCGTGCCGGGTCAGGTACGGCCCATCAGGCGTCGGCCTGGTCCGTGAAGTGCTCCATGAGGGCTGCCTGGATGTGCTGGAGAAACAGCGTGTCCTGCTTGATCCGGGACAGTCGCGTCGTGGCGTGGGCGGCGTACTCCGGCCCTTCCACGGCCGAGGCCAGGAGGCCGGCGGCGAGCACGTCGATACCGCGCGCCGTATCCGCGAACTGGCCCACGGGGACCAGACGGCGATCGAGCGGGACTGTGTCGTCGGCGACCACCTCGGTGACCACCGACGGCTGCCAGCTGTCCGCGTTGTTGAGCGAGTGATGGGTGTCGAACCGGACGGTGACGGTCTCACCGGCGGGCACGTCGACGCTGTACGAACCGTCGTCGTTGGTGAAGGCGTGGCCGATGAGCGTGAGGTCGGGGCGGTAGACGCTGACCTTGATCATGGAGATCGGCTCGTCATCGGTGATGGTTCGCACATGCCCGTGCATGCAAGTCTCCTCTCGGGCGCGGCCGGAGTCGACGAACGCAAGTCTGGTTGCGATACGGACTTCTGAGGAGCCGTTCAGGACGTCTGACTCCAGGTTCGCCCCCTGTGCAAACGCTGTCAATTTCGGTCGGCGCGTGCGTCCGCGCAGTCCTCGATCCGTTGGCGTTGCACCGGGCCGCACCATACGCCCACACATTCGAACCTTTGTCCGATAGAGCCCCAGGGTCGGTTGGGACTGTCTCGGCCAGCGGGTCAGTACGGTCGCCGGTCCTCGCGATCCTCGCCGTGTGAGCACCCTCCCCGCCTGGCTGGGCCAGCCTGTCGAGCCCGGTGTCTCGTCGTGGCAGAGGCGGCGTATGAGACAGCGGCACCGTCGGGGCGACGGTCCGTTGTTCGCTCTTGCCGCACCTCGATGCCACGGATGTTCTCCCTCGCCTGTTTGAATCCCTCAGTGCGCCGCCGCAAGGTTGCGTCGCATGCGCGGCCTGTGGGTGACCACCCGTCGGGAAGACCTGACGAGCGCCGCCTACGCGTTCGAGAAGTCCCGAGACTGAGGAGCACCGAGTCGGCCGACCTCGTACTGCTCGCGGGCGGATCGGTGACCATGACCCATCACGTCACCGGCACCTACTTCATGTGCAACGACTGGCACGACGGTGTCGGCATCACACCCAGACGCGGGCTCAGGACCTGTTCGCCAAGGACAACACCTCGCACCGGTGGTTCCTCGGCAGAACGCCCACGGAACCGTAGGGGTCGAGACCTACGCCAACCAGCGCTGCCTGACCGCCGGCGCCAACCCGCCCGACACCGTGACCCTCCGAGAACGCACCGACAGCCTCAACCAGCACTGGCGGCCGGTCCCCCACACGGAGCGTGGCAACGACTACTACATGGTCTCGGTCGTGCACCCGCGCTACGCCCTGGCCATCGTCGACCATCTTCAGGGCAACGACCGGCTGGTGGGCCTGACCCGCATGTGGGGCGGCCCGAACCTCACCCAGTTGTGGCGGATCTACCCCTCCTCGCAGGACGAGGGGTGAGTGACTGCCGACGAGCACGCGCGCTGTGCCGTGGTCAGAACTAGACGCCTGTCGCGGTAGCCGCCGCCTTGGGTCTCGTCCCGATGGCCGTTGTGCCTGCGCTTCCAGCGCCTCCGCCGTGCTGAAGGAAACAACTGACTGTCCGTCCGGCCTGGCGTGGCTTTCGGCCCAACCTCCTCATCCGCACACCACCGGGCACACCTGCGTTCGTGGAGGACCAGTGGCTCGGCTCCACCGTCCGCATCGGAAGCGCGGTGGGCGTCACGTTCGAACGCTCCAGCGAGCGCTGCATCATGGTCAGCGAGCCCCAGCGGGACCTGCCGCACTCCCCGCTCGTGCTGAAGACCATCGCCCGGGCGCACGACAAGCGTCTGGACGCACTGGGCACCGTGACCGAGCCGGGCTCCATCGGCGTCGGGGATACTGTCACTGTGATCCGATCCTGATCCGGGGCCGGTCGCACCGGCGAGGCTGGAGGCACCGAACCGGCGCATGTGGGGACCCCAAGGCGGCAACGAAGCGTGACTTGCCGGCGTGGCGCGACGATTGCTCACTGCCTCTGTCTCGGTCCGGGCGGATCATGCGCCATGTCGCCGCAGCATCCGTGCTCGCCGCCCCAACCGCATGCTGCAGCAGTTCGGCTCGGACTCGCGGTCGCCGTCTTCCTCTGGCCGACGGTGTGAGGGAGCCGTCGACGCTGCGTCCGTGCTTCTTCGTGTTGTGCCGCCACCACCGGTGCTGGTGCACTCGGTAGCCGGCAACCCGCGCTCCGGATCGCCGTGCGGCCGCGGCTGTCCGCCGCGGTCCCGATGGTGGGGCGCTGCGTCACCCCCTCACCCCGTCGAGCCCCACGTGTTCTCCGTCAGGCCAACCGGATTGCCAGTCGGCACGATTCCGGAGTCCAGGACGCGTCGCGCGAGCGGTTCGAGGAGGTGGGCAAGGCGGGTGGTGTCGTCGGTGCCGAGCGTCTGCCACGGTGTGGCCGCCGCCGCGTCCGTGTCCGCCTCGATCTGTTCGTGCTCGGCCGCCCCGGCCCTGGTGAGGCGCCCCTCCTCGTCGATCCAGCCTCGCTCGCGCAGCTTCGCCTGCGCCGAACGCCACGCCTCGGTGCTCCATCGACGGACGCGTCGCTGGAACTCGGCGTCGGTTTCGCCTGTCGCGCTCTTGAGTACCAGCGCCTCGACCGGCCCCAGACGACGGCCCACCAGCACGGCCACGTGTCCGTCGCCACGGTGTTCGCGCAAGGTGGTCACCGCCTGCCAGAGCCTGACATGGGGTTGGGCAGGTCGGGGCAGCTCCTGGTTGGCCACGCCGAGCACCCGTCCGGCGGTGTCCGCGGCGCGGGCTGCCTCCCAGGCGAGGTCGGCGGCCTCGGCCAGTTCGGCGGAGGCGACCACATCCGGACCGTAGAAGTTGGTCATCGCGGCCCCCACGGCACGCTCGCGCACCTCGATCAGCTGCTGGGGAGGGGCGAGATCCCAGGCGTCCGGCAGCACGCTCGCCGCCCGGTCGGGATGGAAGACGTAGAAGCAGCTGGTGACGACGGAGGCAGACACAGGGCCGAGCGGCGCGGCGCGCAAGGCGAAGTAGCCCTTCCAGTAGCCCCGTAGACCGAGGCCTTCCACGGCCTCGCGTACCTCGGGGGTGAAGTAGACCAGTTGGTGGACCGGTTCGAACCTCTCCCACATCGCCCGTGCGACGCTTTCGCTCACTTTCGGGCCCTCCCGGCTCGTCCTGCTCGGCTGAGGCGACACCGAGAGGCAGCATCCATCATGACAGCCGTCATAACAACCCCTCGGCTCAGGCCCCGCGGGCAGAGGCTTTCGGCAAGGTGTCAGGTACCAGTGCCCGGCCTCTCGACGCGGTGTCGATTGTCGGGTCATCAGCAGGCGCGGCATGCTGCCCCCATGCCCCTGATGACGGTCCCTCCGCTCTCCCGCCGTACGCTGCTGCGCGCGCTGGGCTCCGGCGCGGTGCTCGGCGGACTCGCCGGGTGTGGTGTCCCGGCCGCGTATGTACCTCCCGGCGACCGCGCCGCCGTCGATCTGTCCTCCACCGATCAGCGGCTGAACTGGGCGAACTGGCCGTTGTACATCGACACCGACGACGAGCGCCCTGCACGGCGGCCCACCCTCGAGGCCTTCGAGAGGCGTACCGGGATCTCGGTCGAGTACGTCGAGGAGATCAACGACAACGACGAGTTCTTCGGCAAGATCAGCCCGGCGCTGATGAACCGTCAGCCGACCGGCCGCGATCTGATCGTCGTCAGTGACTGGATGAGTGCGCGGTTCGTGCGGCTCGGGTGGGTGCAGGAGATGGACCGAGCCCGGCAGCCGAACGTGACCCGGTACCTCGATCCGCAGTTGCGGTCGCCCGCGTTCGACCCCGGGCGCACGTGCACGGTGCCGTGGCAGTGCGGCATCACCGGCATCGCGTACAACCGGCGCAGGACCGGCCGGGAAATACGGCAGGTGTCGGACTTGTGGGCGAGCGACCTGAAGGGCCGGGTCACTCTGCTGTCCGGTCTGGACGAGGCGTTCGCGTTGCTGATGCAGGGCAACGGCGTCGACATCACCCGGTGGGCGGCCGACGACTTCCACACCGTCTGTGACCAGGTGGAGAGGCAGGTGAGGGCAGGTCAGATCCGGCGCTTCACGGGCAATGACTACATCAAGGACCTGTCCAGTGGTGACGTCCTGGCATGCCAGGCGTATTCGGGCGATGTGATCCAGCTCCAGGCCGACGACCCGGACATCGAATTCGTGGTCCCCGAAGAAGGCGCCGAGCTGTGGGCCGAGTCGCTGATGATTCCCAACCTCGCCCGCCACAAAGCGAATGCGGAGCGGCTCATCGACTACTACTACGATCCCGAGGTCGCCGCCGAGCTGGCCGCCTGGGTCAACTACGTGTGCCCGGTCCCGGCCGCCCGGGACGTCCTGGCCTCCGCCCGGGACGAGGAGAGCGCCGCCCTCGCCGAGAACCCGTTGATCTTCCCCGACGAGGAGATGCGCACCCGGCTCGCCATCGCCCGGGACATCGACGCGGACGAGCGCGTGGAGTTCAGCAAGCGGTGGAATGGGATCGCGGGATTGTGAGGACGGCCGTCGCCACCGGCCCGTACGGTCGGGCATGCCTCTCGGCGCGGCGTGTGTCCTCCGCGCTCACAGCGGCTGACCATGCCGACAGCCGCTGCGCTGTGAACGCACGAGACGTGCCCGGCCGCAACGGTCTTCAGCCGATGTCGAAGGCATTCGGCAGGCCGAGGAGGTAGCGGGTGCGGTCGTGGCGTCTGAGGGGCTCCAGTTCGGGGGCGCGGTACAGGGGGGTCACGGTGCAGCGTGGCGCGGTGGATCCGCATCGGTCCAGCAGGGCGTTGACAGCCTGCCGGGCCGAGGAGTTGGCGCCCTCCATGGTGGCGAGGTCGATGGGTACCGCCACGTAGTCGCCGGCCAGGAAGAGGTTGGGAATCTTCGTGGCCGATCGCGGGCGGAGATGGAAGGTGCCCACCGGGTGGATGAGCAGTTGTTCGTCGTTGACGGGATGAGGCGTGCCGAGGCCGTCGACGGCGGGGTCGAGGAACCAGGAGTGCAGCACGGAGTCCTTCAGGACCGTACGGCCGCTGTCGTTGAGTGACGCTTTCAGCTGTGCCCAGACCTCGCGGGCGACCTCGGTACGGGTGCACTGCTTGGCGGTCTTGCCGTACAGGATGCCGGGGCGGTCCCACTCGGAGACGTCCACGGACAGGCAGTCCGCGACCGTACCGTCGCCGTAGTCGGCCGGGAAGTCACGGCCGGGCCAGTGCTGGGCCTGCGCGATCGCGGTCAGCGACCACGGGGAGTCGATGAGGTCGAGGTGGCCGTGCACCATCGGCATGCGTTCGGTCAGGTAGAACTGAATGCCCGTCATCCAGTCCGTCTCCAGGCGGTCACACTCGGCCAGCTGGGGGTCGGCTGCGCGGACGGCGGAGTTCCATGTGCGGCGGGCGTGCTCGACGGGCATCGCCGAGATGTAGTGGTCGGCGGTGACGGTCCGGCGCGCGCCGGAGCGGTCCTCCACGACGGCTCCGGCGATCGCACCCGCGTCCAGGGCCAGGTCCCGTACGGTCCAGCCGACGCGGAACTCGACCCCCAGTGACTTCAGGTAGGTCACCCAGGGGTCGATCCATGCCTCGTTGGTGGGTGCGTTCAGGATCCGGTCCAGTGGTCCGTCCGCGCCCCGCCCGAGGAGGTTGAAGGCGAAGGCCTCCAGCAGGGTTCCGACCGTACGGGTGCTGGCCTCCTCCGCTTTGGTGGCCACGATGTTGCGGGTGATGCCGACCGCGAGGACCCGCTGGTAGTCGTAGGACATGCGTCCGGCGCGCACGAAGTCCCACCAGGGCGTCCGCTCCCATACGGTGTCGCGGCGCTGGTCGCAGCTGGTGAGGAAGACCAGGAAGCGGTTGGCGAAGTAGAGGGCCTCATGGAGGGGGAGGTTGAAGGCCGTGTCCAGAACGGCGGTGCAGGCGCGGCGGATTTCGTCGAGGGTGAGTTCGGCCGGGGTGCTGTCGGGCCAGGGCAGGGGGATCCGGATGTCCTCGCGGCCGCCCGATCGGGCGAACAGCATCTCCTTCGGGGCGACGAGGTTGTCGTGAACGCCGCCCGGGTTGCCGGGGAAGGGGATGCGCCGCATCGTGTCGGGCAGGTTGTGGTAGATGCCGGGGATGAAGCGGAAGCCGTGCTCGCCCGGCAGGGGGCGCCGGCCGCCCGTGTCACTGGCGGGTACGTCCATGCTGCGGGCCTTGCCGCCAAGTGCCCTGCGTTCGTACACCGTTACCCGGAAGCCGCGCTCGGCGAGTTCGTGGGCGGCCGTGAGCCCGGCGACGCCGCCGCCCAGGACCGCCACGGTCTGTGGTGTGGAGGCGTTCTCGGCCGATGCCCGTTCCGGGGTTGCGAGGCCCAACCCGCCGCCGGCGGCCGCTGCAGTGCCCAGGAACCCTCTGCGCGTGGTGCCACTCATCGCCACCCCTTACCGTTGGTAACATCGGCCGCACGAGGATAGGGGCGAGGCAACGATCCCGGAAGGCAACCGGCACAACTTGGCCTGATGGCCCATCACGTGGCCTGGCCTCGGCGCACACCCTTGACAGGTACGGCCCCTCGGTGGCGCGCAGCGGGCCCGGGTCGCAATCAGCCCATGCCCATCAGTCGGCGCCTGCGTCCAGTGCCGCACCGAGGGCGGGCGGCATGCGGGGCCGTGACGCCTGAAACGCCCGCCCCGGCACCGGAACTAGGGCAGAGCCTGTTCCGCCCAGATCACCTTGCCCTGCGGGCTGTACCGGGTGCCCCAGCGCTCGGCCATCTGCGACACCAGGAACAGGCCCCGGCCGCCCTCGTCCGTCGTCGCGGCGTAGCGCAGATGGGGTGAGGTGCTGCTGCCGTCGGCGACCTCGCAGATCAGCGTGCGGTCGCGGATCAGCCGTACGTGGATCGGCCCGGAACCGTAGCGGATGGCGTTGGTGACGAGCTCGCTCAGGATGAGCTCCATGGTGAAGCCGAGCTCCGACAGGCCCCAGGTTTCGAGCCTTCGCGACACAGCGTCGCGCATGCCCGCGACGGCGGCGGGGTCCGGTGGCACGTCCCAGTCGGCGACCTGATCGGGCGGCAGTTGCCGCGTGCGGGCGACGAGCAGGGCGACGTCGTCCTTGGGACGGCCGGGAAGCACACGGTCCAGCACGTCCTGGCAGGTCTGCTCGGGTGGCCGGCCGGGGTTGCCGGTGAGTGCCTCGCGCAGCAGCTCCATTCCCACGTCCAGGTCGCGCCTGCGGTCCTCGATGAGGCCGTCGGTGTACAGGACGAGCTGGGTTCCCTCGGCGAGGCACAGCTCCGCGGTCCGGAACGGCATGCCGCCGAGCCCCAGCGGTGGGCCGGCGGGCACGTCCGGGAAGGTGACGGTCCCGTCCGGCCGGACCAGCGCCGGCGCGAGATGTCCCGCCCGCGCCATGACGTAGCGGCGCGTCACGGGGTCGTAGATCCCGTACAGGCAGGTGGCGCCCACGACGCCCGCCGCGCTCTCCGCGGTCTCGCTCTGGTCGATGCTTCCGACCAGGTCGTCCAGATGGCTCAGCAGCTCGTCCGGGGGCAGGTCGAGGGCGGAGAAGTTGTGCACCGCGGTACGCAGCCGTCCCATCGTGGCGGCGGCGTGGAGGCCGTGGCCCACCACGTCGCCGACGGCCAGGGCCACCCGGCTGCCCGGCATGGGAATCACGTCGAACCAGTCCCCGCCCACGCCCGACTGAGCCGGGAGGTAGCGGTAGGCGATGTCGAGGGCGTTCTGCTCAGGCATGGCCTGGGGCAGCAGGCTGCGCTGGAGGGTGACCGCCAGGGCGTGCTCGCGGGTGTAGCGGCGGGCGTTGTCGATGCTGATCGCGGCACGGGCCACCAACTCCTCCGCCAGCGACACGTCCTCCTCGTTGAAGCGCTCATGCTGCTGCGTGCGCCAGAAGGTGGCCATGCCCAGCACGACGCCACGGGCCTGGATGGGAGCGGTGATGAGGGAGTGGATGCCGTAGTCGATGATCGCCTTGGCCCGCTCCGGATCCTGCACGCGCCAGCCGGTGGCGGTCGGCAGATCGCTGACCAGCTGGGAGCGGCCGCTGCCGTAGCCACGCGCCTGCGGCGTGGAGGGGAGGTAGTCGAAGAGCCGGCCCTGCTCGGTGAGCGGATGGTTGTCCACGATGCCGGCCACGGCCGCGCGTCGCATGGCCGTCCCGGTGGGGGCGGGCTCCTCGCCGTGCAGGACGGCGTCGGCCAGGTCCACGGTGACGAAGTCCGCGAAGCGGGGAATGGGGACTCGCGCCAGCTCGTCGGCGGTGCGCAGCACGTCCAGGGTGGTACCGATGTGGAGTCCGGCGTCGTACAGCAGCCTGAGGCGTTCCCGTGCCACCTCCGCCCTGCCGGTCACCGCCTGCAGCTCGGTGGAGTCGCGTAGTGTCACCACCGTTTCCCTGGGCCCTCCCTCGCGCCCTGTGGGCCGCTGGTTGACCGCGAGCAACCGCTCTCCCGCGAGGTGCACCTCGTCGGTCGCCTCCCGTCCGGAGGCGAGCAGCGCCTTCATCTCGGGCTCGAGGCCCGGCAGGTCCGAGACGAGCCGCCCCTCGAGGTCCGGGGGCAGCTCCAGCAGACGTCTGGCTTCATCGTTGGCCAGCATCAGCTGCCCGTCGGCAGCCACGATCAGCACCCCTTCCCTGACGGAGTGGAGCACCGTGTCGTGGTGCTCGTACATCAGGGCCATCTCGTCCGGGGCGAGGCTGTGCGTCTGCCGTCGCAGCCGCCGGCCCACCAGTGCCGTCACTCCGGCGGACAACGCGAGCGCTCCCGCCCCCGCGCCCAGGATGATCGGTAGTTGCTGGTTCAACTGGCTTTCGACGTTCCTGACCTTCATCCCGGCCGAGACGAGGCCCACCACCTCGCTGTCGGCGTTCTTGATCGGGACCGTGGCCTGCACCTCGCGGCCGAGCGGGCCGTCGACGCTCTCCACGAAGACCTTCCCTGCCAGCGACGGCCCGATCTCGCCCACGAACCGTTTTCCGATCCGGTCCGGCAAGGGATGCGTGTATCGAATGCCCATGGTGTCCATGACCACGATGAAGTCGACGTCGGCGGCCCGGCGTGCCGCCTCGGTGAGGGGCTGGAGGATCGCGCTGGGGTCCGGGGTCTGCAATGCCGCCAGGACACCCGGCGAGTGTGCGAAGGTCTGCGCCACCGCTGTGGAGCGGCGCCTGGCCTCGGCGCTGCTGTCCCGTTCGGACTGCAGGATGAGAGCGACGACGGCGCAGGCGACGAGCAGCACCACCAGAGCCACCTGGAAAACCAGCACCTGCCCGGCTACAGTCCGCGCGCTCTTACTGATCAGACGCTTGACCGACAGGTGTCGAAGACGGGCGAAAAGACTCGCCATGCGACCTTTCTAACACCGGTGATCCCAAGTAGCCAGGGCGCGCCCGGTCCCCGATCGGCCGGCATCGGCGTCTGCGGCGGCCGTGCGCCGCGGTGCCTCGCCCCTCCCCGGAGCCTGACCGCCCGTCGCACATTCTCGAGCGCGCATGATCCTTGCACGCCCCGCGCCCGATTGGACCGATAAGATAATTTTGTGATCATGTCTGCATGGCCGTGGCGCCGTCGCCCCGCCTACAGCGGCCGATGGGAGGCTGCCCGGCTGGCGCCCCTGGTCCTGACCGTTCTCATCGCCGGCCTGGCGTTCTCCACCCCCAGGGAGATCGCCTTCAGCCGTCTGCTGCCCGTCGCCCCCGCTCTCGCGGCCGCCATGTGGCCCGTGCTCCCCACGATGGTGCTGGGCGCCTTCTGTCTCCTGCTCATGATCGTCCTCAGCTTCTTCCACACCGATCTGGGGACGCCGTACACGTCGGCCGCGATCATCGCGGTCACCTTGGCGGCCGCATACGGCAGCCATGTCCGGCTTCAGCGGGAGGAAACGCTCTTCCAGGTCCGGCTTGTGGCCGACGCGGCCCAGAAGGTACTGCTGCGCCCGCTGCCGCGCCGCATCGAGGGCGTCGAGATCGAGTCGCTGTATCTGGCGGCTCAGGAACAAGCGCGGATCGGCGGTGATTTCTACGAGGCGATCGGTACACCGCACGGGGTCCGGCTGCTCATCGGCGACGTACGGGGAAAAGGTCTGTCAGCGGTGGGGGCGGCCTCGGCGGTGATCAGCTGCTTCAGGGAGGCCGCCTACGACGAGCCCGACCTGCAAGGCATCGTCCACCGCCTGGAGACCACCGTCACGCGCCACAGCGCCGCGTTTCCCGTCCAGGACCAGCGCGAGCACTTCGCCACCGCCCTCCTCGCCGAGATCCCGCACGGCGGCGGCCGGCTACGACTGCTCAACTGCGGGCATCCTCCGCCGCTGATCGCGTACTCCGGGAAGGTCAGGGTCCTGGAGCCCACCGTCCCCTCCCCGCCCCTCAACCTCGCATCGATCATCGGTGACCGCTACTGGGTCGACATCGTCTCCTTCGCCCCGGGTGAGCAGCTGCTGCTCTACACGGACGGCGTATCGGAGACCCGGGACCACACGGGCCGGTTCTTCCCGTTGCCGGACTGGATGCGGCGGCAGGATCCGGGACACCCCCGCGAACTGCTGGACCAGCTGCACCGGGATCTGCTCCGGCACAGCGGCGGACGGCTCGACGACGACATCGCGGCCCTCGCGCTGAGACGCACCACCGTGCCGGATCGGATCGCCGGCGCCGAGGGCTGAACACGGAATCGACGTCAACGCCATGGGTACCCCGCATCGGAAGCCACCACTTCCAAGCTGCATTCGGAGAGTCATGACACAGGGGATCGAGAACGGGCAGGGCAATCGGTTCTGCAAGGCATGCGGCACACCCGCCGAGGACGGGAAGCTGTGCAGCCACTGCGGGGCCGTTCTGGACTTTCCCGACGGGGAGGGGCTGATCGAGGATGAAGGGGCGGCAGTGCGCCGGGATTTCGAGGGACGTGCCAGGCAGCAAGAGCAGGAGTGACTGAAGCTGCCCCTATCTGGCCTGGGGGAAGCGGTACAGTCGCGCAGGGGTGAGTGTGGTTCGGGCAGGCCGCGGATGCCGGTCGGCGAGCGCGTCCAGCGCCTGCGCCGAGGCCTCATGGGGAGCGACGGACGCGACGCGCGGTCAGCCGATGGGCGCGTCCCCGCCTCCGGCGGCGCTCTTGTTTCGCTTCGCGGCGGTGAGTGCGCCGAGCACTGTACCGACGGCCACGATCGCAAGTCCGCGCAGCCAGACCTGTGCCTCGATCTGCGTGGCAAGCACGACACAGGACGCGATGCCCAGCACCGGCACCACGGTTGGCGACCGGAAGTGGTCGGCCTCGCCCGGGTCCCGGCGCAGTACCAGCACCGCCGTGTTGACCATGAGGAACACGACCAGGAGCAGCAGGACCAGGGTGGACGCCAGGGTGGCGACGCTGCCGGTGAGCGCCAGCAGCATCGCCAGGAGCGTGGTGACTGCGATCGAGACCCAGGGCGTACGACGGCCCGGCAGCACCTGGGTCAGCGCGGCGGGCAGCAGCCCGTCCTTCGCCATACCGTAGGCCAGGCGTGAGGACATGATGCCCGTGAGCAGCGCGCCGTTGGCCACGGCGACGAGTGCGATGGCACTGAACAGTCGCGTCGGCACGGCCCCTGCCTCCTCCACGACCTCCAGCAGCGGCCCGCTCGACCCCGCCAGCCGGGCGGTCGGTACCGCTGCGGACGCGGCGATGCCCACCAGCACGTACACGGCCCCGGCGGTGGCGAGGGCGCCGAACAGGGCACGCGGGTAGGACCGCCGCGGGTTCCGGGTCTCCTCCGCGACGTTCACCGACGTCTCGAACCCGACGAAGGAGTAGTACGCCAGTACCGAGCCGCTCAGCACGGCCGTCGCCGCCCCCTTCTCCGGCGTACCCAGCTGCATGAGCCGTCCGACGTCGCCGTCGCCGCGAAGCAACATCCACGCGCCGAGGACGACGATGACGACCAGCCCGCCGACCTCGACGAGGGTGGCAACGACGTTTGCGCGGGTCGACTCTTCGATGCCCCGCGCGTTGACCAGGGCGAGCAAGGCCAGGAACAGCACGGCCACGAGCCCCACGGGCAGTGTCACGAAGGCCGACAAGTAGTCGCCGCCGAAGCCGCGCGCGAGAGCGGCCACGGAGACGAGACCGGCAGCCAGCATGCAAAAGCCCGCGATGAATCCGGCACACGGCCCGAAGGCGCGCGTGGTGTAGTGGGAGGCTCCGCCCGCCCGTGGATACTTCGTCGCCAGCTCGGCGTAGGAGGCTGCGGTCAGCAGCGCCAGCAGCAGCGCGACGACCAGCGGTACCCACACCGCTCCCCCGGCGTCGGCCGCGACCTGGCCGATCAGGACGTAGACGCCGGCGCCGAGGACGTCGCCCAGAATGAAGAAGTACAGCAGCGGGGTCGTCAGCGCGCGCTTGAGGCCCGTTCCTTCCTGTGCCCCTCCCTGTTCCACCGAGTCTGCCGACGCCCTGTTCCCGACTCTTCTCGCCATAGCGCATCGTGTCCCCCGTCCCGTGCGATGCACGCTCGGCCGACCGGGGAGCCCGCGCCATCAGTCCTCGACGCCGCCGGCCCGCTTTGCCGCCGGCTTCGGGTGGGGGCCGGTCTCAACTCGCTGTGACACCGGTGACAGAACAGTGACGAAGCACTCCACAACTATCGGTGAGCACCCCGGGTCTCATGATGCGTGGGCGGCGACGACCGCCGTCTGCGACCAACTGATTCGGACCACAAACCGGGGGAACATCATGAAGTCGACCCGCCGCAAGGCAGCCACCGCCGCCGCCCTGACCGTTCTCGCCCTGGGCGGAACTCTCGCCGCCACCGCACCGGCCTCGGCTGCCACGCCCACTCGTTACAACGGCGCCTGTGGCACCGGATACGACGTCATCCGGGCCACGCCGATCCGCTCCTCGCAGTCCACCGTCCCCGCCACCACGTTCGTGACCTACAACAGCACCGCCGGCAAGGTCTGCGCGGTCACCGTGCGCACCGCTCCGGGTCCCCGCGTCTTCATGGAGGTCACACTGGACACCTGGCCCTACAGCAGCGGTGAGGCCAAGGACTCCGGCTCCTACACCAGCTACGCGGGCCCGGTCTACAAGGACGTCCCCGACGACGGTCAGTGCCTGACGTGGAGCGGTTCGTTCGACATCTACTACAACTCGGACAACGGCAACTGCACCTGACCGGCCCCCCGTAAGCCCGGGAACCGGCCCGCCCTCTCGCAGGGCGGGCTCGCGGGGCCCGGGTGCCGGGGGGAGTTGAAGTGGGCGAGGCGGGAACTGGGAGAGCAGCCCTGACGCGCGAGGGTGGGCCGGCCGGATGCCCGGACGCCCGGTTCCCGCACCGGAAGGAAGACCACGATGGCGCACGAAGACGACACTCGGCAGGCCGTGCCCAACACGCTTGGGACGCGCCCTGACGGCGACGGTGTGACGCGCCACCGTCCTCTGCGGGAGCGGCACGTCGAGGAGACGGTCGAGGTCGCCGTGCCGGTGCGGACGGCGTACAACCAGTGGACGCAGTTCAAGACGTTCCCGCGCTTTTCGACCGTGGTGCGCGACGTCGAACAGATCAGGCCGACCGTGACCGCCTGGACCATCGGCTGGGGCCCCCTGCGCCACCGCTTCGCGGTGGAGATCCTGGAGCAGGACCCCGATGCCTACCTGGCGTGGCGCGCTCTGGAGCAGAAGCCTTCCCACCAGGGCGAGGTCGAGTTCAGGCCGACGGAATCCGGCGGTACCGCCATCACGTTCCGGTTGTGCCTGCAACCGCGGGGAGCAGCGAGGCTCCTCAACCGCCCGTCCGGGGTCGTCCGGCTGACGGCCCGTCTGGTGCGGGACGAACTCGTGAACTTCAAGCAGTTCATCGAAGGACTGGGGCAGGAGGGCGGGGCGTGGCGCGGCACCATCCGCAACGGCCGTGTGCAGCACGATCACCCGGAACCGCCCAGGAGCCGCGTGGCCCAGTGGCCCGTCGGCTGACCGGTGTGACGGACACGGCAGGAGAAAGGCGAACCGATGCAGAACCCGCCCGGCGAGGAGCCGGAGACCAGCCTCTCCGTGACACCGCCGAAGAAGTGGGCAGCAGGAGTCCCCGCGGTCGTGCACGCGCTGGAGTACTCCCTGGAGCAGACCTCCACCCGCAAGGCCGTGGTCGATCTGCTGACCATGAATCAGGTGGGCGGGATCGACTGCCCCGGCTGCGCGTGGGCTGACCCGGCCCCTGGCCGGCGCCATCGCAACGAGTACTGCGAGAACGGCGCCAAACACATCAACGACGAGGCCACCACGCGCCGGATCACCGCCGACTTCTTCCGTGAGCACAGCGTCTCCGACCTCGCCACGCGCTCCGACATGTGGCTCAACCAGCAGGGCCGGCTCACCGAGCCGATGATCAAGCGGCCCGGTTCCGAGCACTACGAGCCCATCGGCTGGAACGACGCCCTGGGCGTCCTGGCACGGGAACTCACGGCACTGGACTCCCCCGATGAGGCCGTCTTCTACACCTCGGGCCGCGCCAGCAACGAGGCCGCCTTCGTCCTGCAGCTCTTCGCCCGCGCCTTCGGCACCAACAACCTCCCCGACTGCAGCAACATGTGCCACGAGTCCAGCGGCTTCGCCCTGAGCGAGACCCTAGGCACCGGCAAGGGCACGGTCAGCCTCGACGACCTCCACCACGCCGATCTGATCTTCCTCGTCGGGCAGAACCCTGGTAGCAACCACCCGCGTCAGCTGAGCGCGTTGGAGGAGGCCAAACGTAACGGCGGCCGGATCGTGGCGGTCAACCCGCTGCCTGAGGCCGGGCTGCGACGCTTCAAGAACCCGCAGAAACCACACGGGGTCGTCGGACGTGGCACCCAGATCGCCGACCGCTTCCTGCACATCAAGCCGGGCGGCGACCTCGCGCTGTTCCAGGCCCTCAACGGCCTGCTGCTGGAGGCCGAGGACGCCCGGCCCGGCAGCGTCCTGGACCACGCCTTCATCGACGCCCACACCACCGGCTTCGAGGAGTTCGCCCAGCATGCCCGCGCGGTCGACTGGGACGACGTCCGCACGGCGACCGGCCTGACCCGCGAGGAGATCGAGAAGGTCCGCGACGAGGTTCTGAACAGCGAACGTGTCATCGTCTGCTGGGCGATGGGCATCACGCAGCACAAGCACGGTGTCCCCACCATCCGGGAGATCGTCAACTTCCTTATGCTGCGCGGCAACCTGGGGCGCGCCGGCACCGGCGCCTGCCCGGTGCGCGGGCACAGCAACGTCCAGGGCGACCGCACGATGGGCATCTGGGAGCAGATGCCGGACACCTTCCTCGACGCCCTGCAGAAGGAGTTCGGCTTCGACCCGCCGCGCCCGCACGGCCTGGACTCGGTGAACGCGATCAAGGCGATGCGCGAGGGCCGCGTCAAGGTCTTCCTCGCTCTGGCCGGCAACTTCGTCCGCGCTGCTCCCGACAGCGAGGCCACCGAGGAGGCGATGCGCTCGTGCCGGCTGACCGCCCACATCTCCACCAAGCTCAACCGCTCGCACACCGTCTGCGGCGACACCGCGCTGATCCTGCCGACCCTCGGGCGGACCGAGCGTGACGTCCAGGCCGACGGCGAGCAGTTCGTCACCGTCGAGAACTCCATGAGCGAGGTGCACACCTCCCAGGGCCGCCTGGAGCCGGCCTCCCGGCTCCTGCTCAGCGAAGTGGCCATCCTCTGCCGCCTGGCCCGTCACACCCTGGACGGCGAGGCGGACATCCCCTGGGACCAGTTCGAGGGCGACTACGGCACCATCCGCGACCGCATCTCCCGCATAGTGCCGGGCTTCCACGACTTCAACGCACGAGTGACCCGTCCCGGGGGCTTCCAACTGCCCAACCCGGTCAACGAGGGCGTCTTCAACAACAAGGTCGGCAAGGCCCTGTTCACCTGCAACGAGCGCGTCGTCCCCCGGGCGCCCGAGGGGCACCTGCTGTTGCAGACGCTGCGCTCGCACGACCAGTGGAACACCGTCCCCTACACCGACAATGACCGCTACCGCGGGATCCACGGAAGCCGTCACGTCGTGCTGGTCAACCCGGCCGACCTGACCGAACTCGGCCTCGCCCAGGGCGATCGCGTCGACCTCGTGAGCGTCTGGGCGGACGGCTCCGAGCGCCGGGCCGAGAACTTCCAGGTCGTGCCCTACCCGGCCGCCAAGGGCTCGGCCGCCGCCTACTACCCGGAGACGAACGTCCTGGTGCCGCTGGACAGCGTCGCCGACATCAGCAACCAGCCCACGTCGAAGGGCATCGTCGTGCGTCTCGAGCCCACCCTCGACCGGGGTGTCTGACGCGGAGGTCAACTCAGGTCGTGGCTCCGGTCAGCAGGAACTGCCGCAGGACGACGAACTGCTCCCGCACGAAGACGAGCTGCTCCCGCAGGACGACGAACTGCTCCCGCAGGACGAGCTGCTCCCGCAGGACGACGAACTGCTCCCGCAGGACGAGCTGCTCCCGCACGACGAGGAAGTGCCGCTGGAACAGCCGGTCGAAGTGCCTTCGCTCCCGCCTGCCTCCCACCAGGATGACTGGTCGACTGGGCTGTAGGCGTCATGCGGCGTCGTTGCGCTGTGAGTTCCGCTGCTGGTCGGCCACGCTCCGTGGCCTGGCCCGGCACTCGCCCCGTACGCCGTTGCCCGCGCGCCCAGATCGTCCCAAGCGCGTCGCCATGCCCGGCGCACCATCCAGGTGACCAGTGTGACGAGTGCCAGCACGCCCACCAACACGAATGCGATCAACACGACGCCCCCTTCCGCCGAGCTGCGCCCGGATTGACCGCAGTATGCCCGGCGTCGCGGTCGGCTGAAGCGCCTCTTGAGCAAGTCCAGAGCTTCGCCGGGGCGGCGATGACCGGGGTCCGGAAGCAGTGTCAGTCCGCTGAAGTACTCTTCCCGCCACCGAGTACCCACTGTGAGGACCGAGAGAATTGACTGCCTCGTCTGCTTTCCCCTTGCCTTTTCACGCTTCCCGTTCCATACCGTTCACGCCGCCGCGAACGCTGCGGGAACTGCAGATGATGCAGTGCAGCGCACACATCCGGGCGAAGCCTGGGTGGTTCGAGAAGATGAATGATGCCGGCATCGTCGCGAGGTGGACGCGAGAAGCGGTCTCTCAAGGCCTCACCGAAGCACAAGTGCGCTACGTGCTGGCCGAACTCGCCTATTACGCCGGTCTGAGAGATGAGAGAACCGGCATCGAGGTGTCCGCCGTCGACGGGGTGTGGCAGTCGGACGCTCTGGTCGACGACACGCTCCGAACGCGGTTGCGCAGAGCGGTTCAGGTTCTGGAACAGGTCCCCGAAGCAGACCTGGACTGGCACCCCGGATCCGGCGGCCAGGTATTGGATCTGGTTCATCCCTCACTGTTCTGTCTGGTGAGGGGGGTGAGCGGTGCGCCCGAGCGGGCCTGGCAGAATCCGACGAGCCACTACTCGAAGTACGAGTTCTCGGAGAGATTCCAGTGGCTGCCCACGGACGTCGACGTCTGTGACGACGGCGATGTCGCCTTCCGCTCGTACGTCAACAACATCCACCCCGAGACGCACCACGAACTGGCCACCGTCCTGCCGGACCTGTTCGCACGTATGCGTCCGCTACTGGAGAACGTGCTCACCGATCTGCGCCATCCGCGGCCCCTGCGGATCGAGGCCGACCCCTACGGTTGGTACGACTCGGAGCCCGAGTACCCGGTCAGATCTTCCTTCAGTGATGACGAGGCCTTTGCGGAAGCCCGACGCGTATGGGCAGTGGCCCATGACGAGTGGTGGGAGAACCGCCGCCCCGTCGTTCCGGACGCCCCGGCCTTCACTCCACCCCAGCCACCCGACGAATCCGCCCGAGTCGACCTGCGTGGCCACCGTCTCCAGGTCATCGTCAAGCTCGCCACCATCCACCTCACCCCCGACAAGCCCGAATACGCCGGTGGATCCTGGCATGTCGAGGGAATGCTGAACGAGCGGATCGTCTCCACGGCAATCTATTACTGGGACAGCGAGAACATCACGGAAAGCCGGCTGAGCTTCCGGGCGGCGCTCGACGACCCGGACTACGAACAGAACGACGACAACGGCCTGCGTGAGGTCTACGGCCTGGAGGACGAAGACGCACTGAACCAGATGCTGGGCTCGGCTTCGACCCCAGCGGGCCGCTGCCTCGCGTTCCCGAACGTCCTGCAACACCGGGTCGGCTCATTCCGCCTGGTGGACCCCACTCGCCCGGGACACCGCAAGATCCTCGCGTTCTTCCTGGTCGACCCGTCGGAGACCATCGTCTCGACATCCGATGTGCCACCGCAGCAACCGTGGTCCGACACCTCGACCATGACACTTGAACAGGCCAAAAGCTACCGCGAACAGCTGATGCAGGAACGCAAGTTCTTCGTCGACGAACACAACGAGCAGTTGTACGAACGAGAGTTCTCCCTCTGCGAGCACTGAGCCATTTCCCTCGCCGATGCAGCCGCCGAGTCGTGCTCTCGAACACCGGTCGTCACACCTGAGAGGCGGCGAGCAACTTCAACGCTCTCTCCTTCAGTTCGGCACTCGCCTCGGCGGCATTGCCGGAGTCGAAGGGCGGCTGGGGGTCGTACTCGACGGCGAGCTGGATCGCCTTGGCCGTCTGATCTCCCGCGATCAGGGACGCAAGGTACAGGGCCATGTCCACGCCCGCCGACACTCCGGCCGCGGTGATGATGTTCCCGGAGCGGACGTAGCGCTGTGGCAGGCAGGTCACGTCGAACGTGGACTGGAGGTACTCGGCGGAGGCCCAGTAGGTCGCCGCCTGTCTTCCGTCGAGCAGGCCGGCCGCCGCGAGGATGATGCTCCCCGTGCAGACGGAAGTCGTCCACTGTGTGTGCTGGTGGACCCGGCGGATCCAGCGCAAAAGCGACTGGTTGTTCATCGCACCTATGGTGCCCCGGTTGCCGGCGCCCGGAACGAGCAGGACGTCGAGGCGGTCGACATCGGCGGTGGACCGTTCGGCGACCACGGCCACATCTCCGGTGTCCGTGCGGACCGGGCCGCGCTTCTCGGCGATCATCGTCACGGTCGCGTCCGGTAGCCGCGAAAGGATCTCGGCCGGACCTGTGGGGTCCAGCAGGCTGTAGCCGTCGTACAGCAGGATGCCGATGCTCGGCCCCGAACTGCCACCCGGGGCGGCGGCGTACGCCTCCCCGGTCGCCGCTGCGGCGGTGGTAGCGAGTGCGGCGGTGGCTACGGCCCCGCGCAGTACGTCTCTGCGTTTCGTCCCATGGCTCATGAACCGGGAGTCTTCCGCTGTCTCGTGACGCGTGGCGGTGGGATGTCCGGCATCCTGCGCATCATGTCCCCCGTCATGCCGTAGTGGTCCCAGAACGCCTGCCTCAGGGTCTGTGCCGACCCGAATCCGCAGCGGCGGGCGATCGCCACGAGGGAGAGACCACTGGACTGCACCAGGTGTGCCGCCGCTTCGGTGCGCACCACGCGCACGGCCCTGGCCGGAGTCGTATCGAGGTACGTGCGGAAGAGACGGGTCAGGTGCCGGGTGCTGACGCCCGCCCGCCTCGCCAGAGCAGTGGGGGTCAGGTCCTCGGAGATGTGCGCGGCGATGTAGCCCGTCAGGTCCCGCACGAGCCGGTCGTCCGGCGGTGGAGCAGCCAGGAACGTGGAGATCTGCGCCTGATCGGCGCGGCGGTGCAGATGCGTCACGAGTTCCCGTGCGACGGCTCGGGCCAGCGTCGGGCCGTGGTCGTCCTCGATCAGGGCCAGGGTCAGGTCGAGCGCGCTGGTGACGCCGGCCGAGGTGTAGACGTTGCCGTCACGGATGTAGAGGGGGTTCGCGTCCACCGCCACGGCGGGGTGGCGGTCGGCGAGCCGGTCGCCCCATCCCCAGTGGGTGGTCACTCGCCGGTGGTCCAGAAGTCCGGCAGCGGCCAGCACGTAGGCACCGGTGCAGACGGAGGCCACACGCCGGCTGAGGCCGGCGAGCCGGCGAACCTGGCCGAGTAACCGCTCGTCCGCCGCCGCGTCCTCGCAGCCGATGCCGCCCACAACGATCAGGGTGTCCAGGCGCCCCGCTACCGTCTCCAGCCCCTGCTCCGCCCCCACCGTGATGCCCGCCGAGCTTCGGGCGGCCCGACGGCCCAGGGTTCCCAGTTCAACGGAGTACCGCGGCTCCGCGCCGTAGCGGTTGGCGATGTCCAGCGCGCCGCTGGGACAGGCGATGTCGAGGATCTGCGCATCGTCGTAGGCAACGATGAGAACGCGTCGCTTGGTGGTCATGGCTCCAGATACCAGCATGCGCGCGACCCAGGAGCCAGGTTCCAGACCGGCTGTTTCCGGCGTGACGGGAGTGCCGGTGTTCGTCCTCGGGCAGCGGTCCGTTCCACCGCGGTGGCGAAGCCCGCCCCAGGCCGGGGAGCGTGATGCCGCCCGGCCCGGGGCTTACGGGTCAGTCGCCGATCCGGGGCAGGAGGGAGACCATCTTGCTGCCGTTCCTGGCGACGAGTACGTCGTCGTACAGCAGGAGTTGGGGCGAGCCCCCGAATCCGGGCCTCGGCTTGCCGGTGTCGACGTGAGTGCGCCAGACCTGCTCACCCGTGTGCAGGTCGAGCCCGGACAGGTCTCCGTTGGGGCTGAAGAAGTACACGACCCCCTGCTTCGCCGACGCCACGGGTGTCGCGATCCCGGGCATCGTGTCCACGGTCGGCACCTTGACGCCCACCGGTCGGGTCCACAAGGTCTCCCCCGTGGTCAGCGAGTGCGCCGAGGCCTTGCCCTGCCGGGACACGGTGATCAGGCGTTCACCGACGACATCGAAGGTGGCCAGGGGGCCGTCGACCCGATAGGGGTGTGAGGCATGCTCTCCCGAGCCGCTGACGGTGGTCAGCCGCATGTCCTTGCGGTCGCCGCCTGCTGCTGCGATCAGGACGATCCGGTCCCCCGACGTCCCGACGAGCTGCTGCCCGCCGGGCAGAGTCGCGACCTTCGTGGTGCTTCCGGTCACGGGGTCGAGACGCAGGATTTCGGTGTAGCCCGGACTCTCGACGTCAGGTGTGCACAGGAGGTAGGGCACTGCGCTCAGCACGGCCCGCTGACACACGATGCCCTTGGCCCAGGTTTGGTGCCACTTCTCCTTACCGGTCAGCGGGTCGAGGGCCGACATCGTGCGGACCGAGGGGGTGTTGGCCAGTACCGCACCGTCGATGAGCATGGCGGCCTGGTCCGTGCGGTCGTCCTGCGGCATCTTCACCGTCCACAGCACCTTGCCCGTGCCGGCGTTCACCGCCATCAGGTCGGTGCCGCCGCTGTAGTCCCCGTTGGGCAGGTTCTCCGCGGTGTGATTGCGGTAGGCGTACACCACGCCGTCACGCACGGCGAACGGGTGGTCGTTGCCGTCGCCCTCGCGATTGACCTCGACGCCCCACAGACGCTTGCCGGTGTTGGCGTCGATCTTCGCGGCGTCGTACTTGGAACCGCTGCAGTACAGTGCGGCGCCGTCCACCACGCAGCCCCGCTCGTCGGCGTCCGGACTGCTGCTCTGCCAGGGTTTCCAGCCCTCCGGCGGCGTCGCAGGGGACGCTGCCGGCCGCACGGGCCGTTCATGTCGCGCCGTACCAGTGTCCCCGAAGCCGAACACCGCGCCCACGCTGATCGCGGCAACCGCGACCGCCGTCCCCGCGGCCTGTGAGAAGCGGCGCCGGCTGCGCCGCCGCACCACCTTCTCCGCCAGGTCCCCGGGCGCTCGCACGCGGTCCAGGGCGACCGCGTGCAGCGTCTGCCTGACCTTCTCCTCCACGCGCTCCGTCGTCATCGCTGAACCTCCTTGGGCGTGTAGCTGAGCGACTGGATCCGTTCCTTCGGACCTTCGGGCCCGAGCTCCGGTACGAGCAGCCGGAGCTTGGCGAGCGAGCGGTGCGCCGTACTGCGGACCGTGCCGACCGGGCACCCCAGGAGCGCCGCGACCTCGGCCTCCGGCAGGTCCTCGAAGTAGCGCAGTACGACCACGGCCCGCTGGCGCTTCGTCAGACGGCCCAGCGCCGCCCAGAGCGCGATCCGCAGCTCGGCGTCCGCCCCGGCCCCCGCACCCGTCGCCTCCTCGGGCAGAACGGGCACTGTCGTCTCCGCGCGGTGTCTTTGCAACCGCCAGCGGTTGACCTGCTGGCGGTACATCACCTGGCGGATATAGGCCTCGTGTTGCTCGATGCGCCCCCAGCGCCCGTAGGCCTTCATCAGTGCGATCTGCAGCAGGTCTTCCGCCGCATAGCGGTCCCCGCCGGTGAGCAGCACCGCCAGGCGTAGCAGCGCGGTGGAGCGCATCTGAACGAACTCCCGGAACTCGTCATGACTCGAGGCCTCCATCGACCCTCCCCTTCTCGAATCATCACGACGCGATGAGCCGCCCCTGGCTATCCCTCACCGGGCAAGATCATGCGTTCGCACTCATCCAGCGGGGCGCCGCCGGTCACAACACGGCCACGTGCCCCGCATGCCACCCTCGCGGGGCGCATGATGTCCTGTCAGTACACAGCACTTGGGGGGACCATGCGCACGCGCACATCACTCGCGGCGGTGGTCGCGCTGCTGCTCGCCACGCTCACCGCCTGCGGCGGCACCGAAGCCAAGGCGGATCCGCAGGATTGCAGGAAGGCCCTGTACGACCAGTACAGAGACACGGTCGCGGCCGGCGACGACACGCCTGAGAGCAAGAGGCCCGCAGCCTGTGACGGCGTCGACGACAAGGCGCTGCAGCGCCTCGCGGGTGAAGCCATCAAAGAGTACCTGGCGAGCGACGATGCCGAGAAGGCTGTCGACGATGCGGTGGAGGGCGCCATCGACGACGCCCCGTGGGAAGAGGTGATGCCGACCCCGGACGCCTCCGACCTCGGCAAAGAGTTCGACGACGCCAAGAAGAAGCTGGACGACCTGATGAAGGAGACCAGCGACGCCACGGCACCGTGACACAAGGAGCAGATGAGCCCTCGGGCCGACTTCCACCGGCGACGGCCCGGCGCTACTCAGCCTCTTCGCCTCGACGGCGAGCCCGCGCCCGTTCACCTGCCCTTCGCGCCTTGCCGTTCAACCGCTCCCGGCCCCATGACAGCAGGAGAGCCAGAGGCGTGGCGAGCAGACCGATCAGCAGTGCCGGACCCCAGTCCATGCCGTCTCTTCGATAGCGCATGAGCAGGACGAGAAGGACGTAGGTCAGCACGATGGTCACTGTGGTCTTCAATGGTTTGGGCAGTGTCATGCACCGCCATGTGCCCCGATGACTCGGGCACATGGCGGAATCCCCAACCTCACTTCTTCCCGTTCGCACCGGACGGTGAGCGGCGTCAGGCCGGACGGACCACACCCTTGATCGCCGACTGACCGGCGAAGAACACCGACTCCTCACGGATGAGCGCTCCAGGGCCCGGGGCGTGGATCATCATGCCGTCGCCGCTCCAGATGCCGACGTGGCCGAGGTCGTCGTGGAAGAAGACCAGGTCTCCGAATAGGGCCTCAGCGAGGGAGACTTGCACTCCCGCGCCCCACTGGGCCTGAGCGGTCCGGGGAAGCGTGACACCGGCAGTCTTCCACGCGGCCTGGGTGAGCCCGGCGGCGTCGTACGATCCCGGCCCGACCGCGCCCCATACGCAGGGCCGGCCGATCTGGGCGCGGGCGAAGGCGATCACCCGCTCGGTCCGGGTGCTGTGGACCTGGTCCGGCGCCGGCCACATTCCACCGTCGGCGCCGGCCGTGAGATCGGCTGCCAGAGCTGTGGCGTGCGGCGCGGTCGCGACGGCTGCCTGCCCGGCGCCGTACGACTCCGTCCCGTTCGCTGGAAGATCGGCCCGGTGAGCACCCGCCGTGTGGGCGAGGGCATCGGGCAGCACCCCCGCGGGATCCGGAAGGGCCGGCAGCGCCGCGGTGTGGTCCGGGACGGAGGGCAGCACCGCTGGGTGGTCCAGGACGGAGGGCAGCACCGCTGGGTGGTCCAGGACGGAGGGCGGCACCGCAGTGTGGTCCGGGACGGCCGGCAGCACCGCGGTGGACTGTGGGCTGAACTCCGGTGCAGGCACCGACGAGGGCTCGTACAGCGGCCACGCCACCATGTCGGCGTCGAGGGCCGACTGTGCACCGGTCGGCCAGGTGCCCTCGTTCTGCCGGGGCCTGCCTGGCGCAGTCGGTACGGCACGCTGCTCGGGCAGCTTCGGAAGGAACTCGGTGGCCGGCGTCGCAGCTGATCCGCTGGTCAGCTCGAGCGCAGCCCCGGTCGGTGCCGGGGGCGCTTCGAGGGCGCGGGGTTCTGCGGGGCGTTCCAACTGGCGCGCGGGGCGTGCTGCCCGGGGCGCGCGGTCGGGCCGGGCCTGCACCTCCTGGCCCGCGTGCCACGCCGGCACGGTCGGGCCCAACTTCGCGCGGGCGGCGTCGAACCACTTCCGGGCCAGGGTTCCGACCGCCGGCTCCGCGTCACCTTGGGACCGGCCACGGGCGGCCGCGTCGCGCTGTCGCGGGATCGCGGCGGCACGGGTCGCGTTGAAGCGCCCCGTGTCGCTCTCGGCCCGGTCGTAGAGCCTGTCGACCCATCGCCGCACCTCGTCGGGGCTCGGCCCTTCGCTGTCAGTCGCCAACGCGCGCACCAGCCACATGCGAGAGCCGTGCCTCGGCAGTGAGAGCGTCCGGGGCAAGGGAGTCGGCCTTGTCCGGGAAGTCGGTCACTCCGGGGGGCGAGGTTCGTTCCAGCGCCATGGAAAGGGCACTCCTTCCGTTCCGAGAGCGCACCAAACCACCGGCCCATCGGTGAGAGTTGTGCACAGGGTGACCAACTTAGCCAACTTGTGCGCCTTCCGTGAAGATCGAAGAACGAAATGCCTGATATGCCGCTGTGATCTTCGCCCCGTCCTTCGCGAACCATTATCCAAATGAGCTCACTGACGCAGCTTTTGATGCGTTTGAGGAGGTGAACAGGGAGCGGCCCTTGCGCGCTCCGCCGAGTTGCCCGAGGCTCAGAACAGCCGTCCCTGGCAGCCTCGTCGAGAAGAGAGCTGACCGGTCCCGCTTGTGGTTGCCGGCGCCGGTCCATCGCCGAACAGCGGAGCCGTACCGCACTCGTCCAGCTCGGCCGGGATCCGGCCGTCGACCTCCGGGCGCGGCGGTGCCTCACGGTCGAAGTCGTCCGGAGTCATGCCCACCCAGTCGCGGCCGCCTTGCTCACTCACTCGTCGTCACCGCCTCTCCCCGGGCCCCACTCCCGGAAAGCCTTCCGGGATCAAGTGTCGCCCACCCATGATCAGTTCCACCATCGGGCGCTTCTGAACACCGGAGCCCAGGAGGCGGAGGCGAACGGGACCGAGCCCGTCCGGGTCGCGAACGTCCGGCGGTCCTGTCTCCGGCCGTTCACCTGAAAGGGTCGGATCTGCCCGAGGCCGGGGGCTGCAGGCATAGGAGGCCTTCAAGCGGTGAGACATTCGCCATGACCGAACCCTTACCGGCCGGCTTCCTTCCCCCTCCCGGCCGCCCGCTCTCCCCACCGGTCGTGTTCACGGCGGACTTCACCTCCCCCTCCCAGTGGGTGGCGGGCCGTACGTGGGCCTATCCCGGCGGTGGCCCGGTCAACCCGCGCGACGACAAGCTCGATCACCTGGTGGCCGACCCCGCATACAGCCGCTCCGGCGTCTTCCGTGCCCGACGACGACAGGACGGCCTGTGGAACACCGGGCTGCTCACCACCGAGGGAAGTGAAGAGGGTCTCACCGTCCGTGCGGGGGACGTACTGGAAGCCCGGGTACGGCTGCCGGCAGAGAGCGGCGCCTGGCCTGCGATCTGGACCTGGCGCGACGGCGGCCAGGAGATCGACGTCTTCGAGTACCACCCGGACCATCCCGGCCTGCTCGAATTCACCAACCACGTACGCGGCACCAACCGCTACCACCACGACCAAGCGGTCGGCCCGGGCGCATGGGTGAACCTGCGTACCTTCTTCGGCGCCCGCTCGGTGGACTGGTGGCTCAACGGCCAACCGGTCTTCAGCGACGGGCGAGGCGTGGGCCGGACCTGGCAGGCCTACCTCATCGTCAGTCTCTCCGTGTGCGCCGGGCGATACCATCGCGCACCGCAGCCGGAAACGACCGAGATGTCATACGAGGTGAGCCACCTGCTCGTACGACGGCCCACCATCTGACCCGTATGTCGCCGCGGCGGGCGACGTCGGCGTAGGTGTCCAGGCCGGACACCTACTTCTCCTCGAGCACCGCTGTCAGCGCCTGCGGTTGCGCTGTGCGGTCGGTGCTGTCTTCTTTCCCTTTCGCTTGTCCCGTGCATGACCCGGCGGCACCTTGGGGGTCTTCACCCCGCCTTTCGCGGGTGCGTGGGCCGCGGTCCGCTCAGGGACGCCGTCAGTGGTTTCGTGGTGGGCTTCGGGCTTCGGCTTGCCGGAGGGCGGGGGAACGTCGCGCACGGGTACGGAATCGCTCAGCGGCCGATCGGAGTCCGAGGGACGCGAGGACCGGGTCGCCGAGGTGGGGGGCGCGACGTCCTGGTGACCGGCGGTGTCGGGAGAGGTGGGAGCGACCGGATCCGAGGCGGACGGGGCCGCTTCGTCCACGGAGTCGTGCTGTGACAAACCGTCGGTGACCGCCAGGCCGGTGGCGAGAAGGGCGGCCAGTGCGGCCGCCACCCCACGCGTTCGCAGGCCGACGCGTACGGAGGCGGATCGAACAGCCCCCTGAGAAAGTCCTGTCGTAGTACGCGACCTCCCGGAAGCTTGCGCAGCGGGTGGCACACCCCGGTGCGTGACGTCGGCGCGCTCCGCGACTGCGGGGGACACGACGCTGAGCGCGGGACGGGCATCGGATGCGGCATGCTCTTCCTGGCCCGTTCCGGAGAGCCGGGTCAGCTCTTGGGCGCAGTCGTAGGCGTCAGGACGAGCGTGTTCCTCCAGGCTGGTCATGTCCCGAAGGAGGGCTGCGAAGTCGTCGGGCAGGAAGTCGGGGAGTTCGGGCCGGCGGTGCAGGCGTGCTATGGCGGACTCCAGAGGGCCGCCGTCGTATTCGAGGCGGCCGGTGAGGCTCTCGAGGAGGACCAGGCCGAGGGCATAGATGTCGGCGGGCCGGCTGACCGGCTTTCCCAGTACCTGTTCCGGGGAGAGATAGGCCGCCGTGCCGGTCAGGGTGTCGGGAGCGGTGCGCGTGGTCGCATCCAGGGCCCGGGAGATGCCGAAGTCCGTCAGGTGGGCGCGGCCGGAGGAGTCGAGGAGGATGTTGGAGGGTTTGACGTCCCGATGGACGATTCCCTCCTGGTGGGCATGAGCCAGAGCGTCGGCCAAAGCCGCCCCGAGCGCGGCCACAGCCTCGCACGACAGGGGTCCTTCGGCGATGCGGGACTTCAGAGTGCGTCCGTCGATCAACTGCATGACCAGGAAGGCATCGCCGTCATCGCGTCCGGCGTCGAAGGCGGTCACCAGGCCCGGATGGTTCAAACGGGCGAGGATCACAGCCTCGCTCCGGAAGGCCTCCTCCGTGTCGAAGCCGGTGCCGTGGCGGAACACCTTCACGGCGACCGGCCGTCGCAGTCTGAGGTCGTACCCGCGGTACACGTCGGCCGCACCCCCCGAACCGATCAGCGCATCCAGACGGTAGCGGCCCGCCAGTATCCGGGCACAGCCCGGAAAAGCCCGGGCGCCCCGCACCTCGCGCAATCCCACCTCGATCTCCCCACTCCGCGCACTCGCATCGCTCACCAGGCCCGCCGTCGACGCGCCGCCGAACGCAGGTACCCAGCCGTCGGCCGCTTGCACAACAGTGGAAGTATCCCGCCTCGTCGGCCCCCGGCCGGACGACGTCCGGTGGGGGCCGGGCAGCGGGTCAGGGCAACACCGGGATCATCACGAGCAGCGATGGTGGTGCGGTGTGCGCCCGAACGAGGAGTTCAGGTCAGCGGCTTGTCCAGGACCGCCTTGCGGTGGCTGAACGTCTCGATGGAGTACCTGCCGTGGTAGTTGCCCATGCCGCTCTCCCCCACCCCGCCGAACGGCAGGTCGGAGACCGTGAGATGGGCGAGCGGCAGGCCGTATCCGAGGCCGCCCGAGGAGGTCTCCGCGGCGATCCGGTCGCGCGTCTCGCCGGACTCGCTGAAGACGTACAGGGCGAGCGGCTTGTCGCGGTCGTTGATGAAGTCGATCGCCTCGTCGAGGCCGGACACGGTGACGATGGGCAGGATCGGCCCGAAGATCTCCTCCTGCATCACAGGGGACTTCGGGTCGACGTCCGCGAGGACCGTCGGCGCGATGTACTTGCCGGTGCGGTCGCTGCCGCCGCCGGTCACGACACGGCCCGAGTCGAGCAGGGCGGACAGCCGGTCGAAGTGCCGCTCGTTGATGATCCGGCCGTATTCCGGCGAGGCGGCCGGGTCCGCGCCGTACAGGGCGTCGACGGCGCGTACGAGGGCGGGCTCCAGGCCGGCTGCGGTCTCCGGGGTGGTGAGGACGTAATCGGGGGCCACGCAGGTCTGCCCTGCGTTGATGAACTTGCCGCGGGCCAGCCGGCCGGCGACCGCGTCGAGGTCGGTGTCGCGGTCGACGAACACCGGTGACTTGCCGCCGAGCTCCAGGGTGACCGGGGTGAGGTGCTCGGCTGCCGCGCGCATCACGATGCGGCCCACGGTGCCGTTGCCGGTGTAGAAGACGTGGTCGAACCGCTCCGCCAGCAGGGCCGTGGTCTCTGGGACTCCACCCTCGACGACGGCGACCGCGTCGGTGTCGAGATAGGCCGGGAGGAGCTCGGCCAGCGCGGCCGAGGTGGCCGGGGCCAGCTCGCTCGGCTTGGCCACGACGGCGTTCCCGGAGGCGAGCGCGCCGACCACCGGGGCGAGCAGCAACTGGGCCGGGTAGTTCCACGGGGCGATGACGAGTACGACGCCGAGGGGGTCGTACCGCGTCCAGGCGGTCGCGTCGGCACCGAGGTGCGCGGGGACGGGAGCGGGCTCGGGGCGCAGCCAGCCGTCGAGGTGGTCGAGGGTGTGGTCGATCTCCCGGACGGTGAAGTCGATCTCGGTGCGGTAGGCCTCGGTGCTGCTCTTGCCGAGGTCGGCATGGAGGGCGGCGGCGAGGTCGGAGCCCTGCTCGGTAAGCATCGCCCGCATACGGCGCAGCTGGCCGGTGCGCCATTCCAGGGGCTTGGTGCGCCCGGTGCGGAAGGTGGCCCGCAGCCGAGCCACGACGTCGGCGGGCTTCTCGGGTGTGTGCTGGCTCATGGCGCCTCTCCGGTGGGCGCCGGGTGGTCGCCCGCCCGGCGCGGAATCTCGATCAGATGTATATGCCAACCTTTCTCTTGCTCCGTCGCATCCCGGCGACACGTTTTCGTGGCAAGGCTCACGAAGCGGCCGGGTGATCACCGGCATGCGGAGTCTCGTCGGGCTGGTCAGGCGGTACGGCCGTCCGTACCGGTGCGGGCAGGTCCCACCGCGGCGCCGTCCGCGGTGTGAACCGCCCAGTCCAGGATCTGTACCGCTGCCCCTGCGGCCTCCAGGCCCTGGCAGCGGGCGTGGTGCCTGTGGGCGATGCCGTCGAGGTCGAGATGGCGGCCGAAGGCGGGGTGAGCGGCGAGGCGGCGTGCGTAACGCCACAGATGGGGATGGTCGGCGAGGCGATGGACCGCGGCGGCGTCCAGGTGCAGACGGTGCACGGTGTCGAGCTGGACCAGTGCGACCCACAGCCGTACGTCGGCGGCGGTCATGTCGTCCCCGAGGACGAAGTCCTGGTGAGCGAGCCGCCACTCCAGTGAGCCCAGGACGCGGAGCAGGGTGCCGAGAGCGGTGTGGCGCGTCGCGTCGTCGATGTCGGCCTGCCCGGCGACCTGTGCGGCGTGGTCGATGCGGTTCTCGCAGAGGCGTTCGACGGCCTGGATCTCCTTCTCCGCGTCCTGCGGGTAGAGGAGGGGCCGGCCCTGGGCGTCACCGCCGAAGTGGCGGGCCAGGTCCCGCAGGATGTGCGAGGAGTGCGTGGTGACGATCCGTCCCGTCCAGGTGTCGCTCAGCACCGGCGCCACTGCCGGTCCGGGGTGCCGATGCGAGCTGGCCTCGTACAAGGCGTGCAGCGCGGAGTGGCCGCCGTCGGGCCGGTCGGGGACCGCCGGCAGCAGGACGACCGGGAGGGTGTCCTCCAGTCCGAGCAGGCTGTGAGTGATGGCGATCTGCAGACAGTTCGGGCAGGGCAGCGAAAGGTGCAGGCGGTAGCGGCGCGGCACGGCGTGATAGCCGCTGTTCGCGTCGCAGCCGATCCTGCTGGGGAACGATCGCGAGGAGGGAAGGGACGGCACGGTGGTCAGGGGCGTGGACGGCATGTGTCTCCCTGGGTCCGGAATCCGGCTGCTGGCTCTGGGAGGTGCGGCGAGAAGCGCACGCACGGACTGGGCACGCGGGGGACGTGGGCGCACATCCGCACGCGGCGGAGTGCGGTGCCTACGGACACCCCGGTTTCAGCGCAGGAGGCTCGCGGCGCTGCAGACACGCAGGAGATCGATGTGCCGACGGGAAGTGAGGAGGAGAGATGACCGGCCGACGCGCGGGGCGCGTTCGGCGGTCGGCTCCAGACGCTCCATCATTTCCTACCCATGCACTGGGGAATCCTCCTTTGGAGTGTCGGGGGCCGCTCCCGCCACGTCAAGAGGGCTGCCGATGTTCCGTCGAGAGTCCGGAGCTCAGGGCGCCGCCCCGGTCCCGTCGGTGCGCAGGATGCTCAGTCGAGGCAGAACTCGTTGCCCTCGATGTCCTGCATCAGGATGCACGATTCGTTCTCCTCGTCGGCGACCATCGTCTGTACGTGCGTCGCGCCGAGCGCGACCAGTCGTGCGCACTCGGCCTCCAGCGTGGCGAGGCGCTCTTCGCCCACGAGTCCCGTGCCGACCCGCACGTCGAGGTGGACGCGGTTCTTGACGACCTTCCCTTCCGGAACACGCTGGAAGAGCAGGCGCGGTCCCACTCCCGAGGGATCGCTGCACGCGATGTAGACGACCTGGTCCTCAGGCGGCAGTGAGCGGTGGTGGTCCTCCCAGGTGGCGAACCCCTCCGGGACCGGCGGTACGACGTACCCCAGCACCTCGCACCAGAAGCCGGCGAGGCGCGCGGGCTCTGCGCAGTCGAAGGTGACCTGGAACTGCTTGATCGATGACATCGGCGCACCATAGCAAGGGACGCGATCGCTCATCTCAGCAGGAGTTCGAACGGGGCTGCGCCCAGCATGCTGTGCGCGGCTTCGTTTCGAAGGGCGGTCAACTGGGCTGGCTGGGCACCTCGTTCGTCGGCCGTGTCGGCCTCTCCGTACAGACAACCCCCGGGCACCCCTCCCCGTCCTAGGTGACGCGAGAGGCGCCCGGTACCGACGGGACGTCTGCGCACGGGGTTTGAGGAGAGGTTCATTGATCCGTGCCCGGCGAATATGTGTGACCGCCGTGGCGGTGCTGGCGGCCCTGGGGAGCTCGCCCGGACCGGCACAGGCCGAACAGCCGTACTCAACGAAGGTGTTCAGCGCGACGGACGACAGCCCCCTTCCGCCGGGGTGGCGGATCGACGGAGAGGCCGGGGCGCGCGAGCTGGTCTGGCGGGCGCCGAAGGCCGTGCCCATGGGGGATGCGCGGGTCGAGTTCCGTAACGGGGACCGGCTGCTCGGGGTTCCGAGGCCGGCGAGGGACGGACGCACCTTCCGGCTCGACCTCGTGGGGGCGCGTCCGAAGGAGCTGACGGACCTTCATGTCATGGCGGCGGGGCGCCGACTGGACGCGGCGGCTGACGACACGCGTAGGTCCGGCTCGCGCGTGGGACGACTGCCCGCACCGGCACCGGCGAACGGCGTCGATCCGGGCAGACCAGGCTCGTACCGCACGGTCACCGGAGAGTACGACCTCGACCCGGTGCGCCTGCCGGGGTACGCCGTTCCGGTGGAGATGACCGCCCAGGTGGTGGCGCCGAAGGGTGCCGCCGGCAGCCGGCCGTTGGCGCTGTTCCTGCACGGCCGCCACGACACCTGCTACAAGCCGGGTTCCGAGGACGACGTGACCGGCGACTGGCCCTGTGCGGAGGGCTACAAGCCGATTCCGAGCCACCAGGGCTATCTGCGCGACCAGCGACTGCTGGCCTCGCAGGGCTATGTGACGGTGTCGATCTCGGCGAACGGCATCAACGCCCAAGATCTGGAGACCGAGGACGCCGGCGCGCAGGCGCGTTCCTCGCTGGTACGGCAGCACCTCGCCCGCTGGGCCGACTGGGCCACCCATCGCTCCTCCGCTCCGGCCGTCGTACACCAGGCGTCGAAGGCGGACCTCTCCCAGGTCCTGCTCGTCGGCCACTCGCGCGGCGGCGAGGGCGTCAACCGGGCCGCGATGGACAGCCTCTACCCACCGCCTGCCGCCGAGGACGGCTACCGGGGCCCGGTGCGCTGGAAGATACGCGGGGCCGTGCTCATCGCACCGACGATCTTCGGCCAGAATCCGGTCGCCGACGTGCCGTCCGTGACGCTGCTGCCGGGCTGCGACGGCGACGTCTCCGACCTGCAGGGCGAGGCCTTCGTCGACGGGACACGCGGGATCCGCCGGGGCACGGCACTGCACAGCGCGGTCTACATGGTCGGCGCCAACCACAACTACTTCAACAGCGAGTGGACCCCGGGAGCGGCCGTCGCACCGGCCAGTGACGACTTCGGGAACGACCCGGAGCAGCCGGACCCGGTGTGCGCGCCGGGTGCCGCGACCCGGCTCACCGCCGCCCAGCAGCACAAGGCGGGCGCCACGTACATCGCCGCCGCGGCCCGGCTCTTCCTCGCCGGGGACGACCGGGTGCGTCCGCTGCTCGACGGCTCCGGCAAGCGGGCACCGTCCGCGGGCCCGGCCCGGGTACTGACCCACGCGGTCGGCGGCCGCCGCAGCGGTGGGTTCCTGCCGGACGGCGGGGCGAAGGTGACCGGCGCCCGGTCGTGCTCGGCGATCGACCCCGACCCGGCCGTGGCCTGTCTGGATCCGGAGACCCTCGGTTCGTCACCGCACTTCGCGTCGTGGGAGACGAAGAAGGAGACCGGCCGCAGCGCGGTGGACCTCAAGTGGTCTGCGCCGGGCAGGGCCGTAGGTGTCACTCCGGCCAAGCCGCTCTCTCTGCGCGGGTCTCAGAAGCTCGCGCTGCGGGTCTTCGTACCGCCGAACACGACCGGCACGACGTTCGACGTGTCCATCACCGATTCGCGGAACCGCAGGGCGACACTGGGCCGGGTCGAGATGGCGGGGCTGCCGGGGTCCGCCGCCACCGCGTCCTACTGGGCTCAGGAGCTGCGCGTCCCGCTGTCGGCCGCGACCCGGGCCGGGCTCGATCTCCGGCATGTCGAGTGCCTCGTGCTGACGCCCCGTTCGCAAACCGGGCGGGCCTGGCTGATGGACGCCTGGGGCTGGGCCCCCGGCACCCCGGCGGTGAAGGCTGCCGCACTGCCGCGCGTCGACGTGGGCCGCACGCTCGTCAAGGAGGGCGATTCGGGCACCCGCACCTACCGGATCCCGGTCGAGGTCTCCGGCCGCGGCAGCGGGCAGGTCCGCCTGTACGTCATCGACCCGGACAGCGGCCGGGCCGAGGACCGCCTCGTGACCGTGCGGCCCGGCAGCGGCGCGGTCGACATTCCGGTCGAGGTGAGGGGCGACACGGCCTACGGCGACGATGTGGAGCACGACATCGCCGTCAAGGCCGTCCGGGGCGCCGTCGTCGGCAAGTACCGGGGCGGGCTCACCGTCGGGAACGACGACCCCGAGCCGGTGATCACCCTGTCGCCGGTCGCGGACCGGGTCACCGAGGGAGAGTCGCTGACCTGGCGGCTGTCCCTGGACGCGCCCGCGGAGGCGGAACTCTGGGAACCGGTACGGGTTCTGCCGGTCACCGACGGCGTCGAGCTGTCCACCAGGGACGTGGCCCCGCAGTGGCTCGAGGACTCGTCCGGTGACGTGCCGGACCCCGAGCGGCCGCTGTCCGACGCGCGCCTGTGGGTGTGGTTGAACATCCCGCCCGGAAGCACCGGCGTGGACTTCGAGGTGCCGACGGTACGGGACCAGGTGGCGGAACCGGCCGAGTCGATGCGCCTCGCGCTGACTGACCGCCGCGGCAAGCCGCTTCCCGACAGCCCGGTGCTGACGGGGACGGTGCTCGACAAGCCGTAAACACAAGGGGCGAGGAGCGAGGGAGCAGGAGCACCCCTCTCGCGCGGGGCCCGCTGCGTCGGGCCCCGCGCTTCACAAGGACCTCTTGAGGGCAGGGTTCGGTTGTCGGGCCCCGCGCTCCACGTCGACATCCGGAGGTCAGTCGGCCGGCTGTGTACCACGCGCCGCCGAGCGGAACTCCTGCGGCGCTCGGCCGTCGCGCTTGCGGAAGAACTTGGCGAAGTCGCCCGGGTCCCTGAAGCCCAGCCGGCCGGCGATGTCCGCCGACGTGGCGTCGGTGTGCACGAGGAGGCGCTTGGCTTCGAGCAGGATGCGCGCGTCCAGGTACTGCTTGGCCGTGGAGCCGGTGGCCGCGAGGGTGGCGCGGGTGAGGGTGCGGACGCTGTAGCCGAGCGCCGAGGCGTAGTCGGCGACCCGGTGGGTTCGGCCGAAGTCCCGCTCGACGGCAGCGTGGTAGCGGCCGAACGCCCCGTCGGCAGAGGCGCTCTCCAGCGGTCTGCCGGAACGGGCGTGGGTGAGGCGGAGCAGCAGGACGCCCAGCAGATGACGGAGCGCCTCGATGTGGGCGTCGAGCGGAATGGCACCCAAGTCGGCGTACTCGTGGGTGAGATGACGCAGCGCGAGTGCCAGCGCGCCGTCGTGGGCAGGGCCGGGCAGCAGGGGCGACGGGTCGCCGGGGGGTGCGGGGCCGGGCTCCGGATCGGTGGCGGTGAAGCCGGGCTGCCAGATGACGATCGTGCCGCGTGCGGGGGCGAGCTCGTCGGGTGAGTACTGGTGGACCTGGCCAGGGCGGATCCGCAGCCAGCTGCCGGGACGGAGAGTGTGGTCCGAAAAGTCCACGGTGTGCCGCAGCGGTCCGCTGCCGCCGTGGACGTGGATCAGATGGTGGAAGGCGGGGCGTTGCGGCGCCGTCAGGTCGATCCCCCGCCGTCGTCCCCGGTCGCGGAGTTCGGCGAAGTCCAGGACGTCCATACCGAGGGGGGCGCTGAGCAACGGGCGGTAGGGGACGTCCGTGATCTCCGCCCGGTCAACGTGTCCGTTTTTTCCCATGAGAAGTCCCCACCGTACCGGAGCGGCCGGTGGGAGTGCTCCTAGCGTCGGGGGCATGCGACTGATTGTGGGAATGACCGGGGCCACCGGGGCGCCGTTCGGGGTCCGTCTGCTGGAGCGGCTGGCCGCATTGCAGGAGGTCGAGACGCACCTCGTCCTCAGCCGCTGGGCGCGGACGACGATCGAGATGGAGACCGGACACACGGCCCGCGATCTCGGTGCCCTGGCCGACGTCGTCCACAAACCGGACGACCAGGGCGCCTCCGTCGCCTCCGGGTCGTTCAGGACCGACGGCATGGTGATCGTGCCCTGCTCGATGAAGACGCTGGCCGGAATCCGCGCCGGGTACGCGGACGGGCTGGTCGGCCGGGCGGCGGACGTGGTGCTGAAGGAGCGGCGTCCGCTGGTGCTCGTACCACGTGAGACACCGCTGGGCGAGATCCACCTGGAGAACATGCTCGACCTCGCGCGCAAGGGCGTCCGGATCGTGCCGCCGATGCCCGCCTTCTACAACCACCCCGCCTCGGTCGGCGACATCGTCGACCACGTCACCGCGCGCATCCTCGACCAGTTGGACCTGCCCGCACCGGATGCCAAGCGCTGGCACGGCATGCGCGCCGCCCGTCCGGCGGTGTAGGTCCCGGAACAGAAACGACGAAGGACACACGACATGGCCTACGACGACCTCCGCGGCTTCCTCTCCGCCCTCGACGACGAGGGCCAGCTGCTGCGGATCACCGACGAGGTGCGGCCCGAGCCCGACCTCGCCGCCGCGGCCAACGCGGCCTGCCGGATCGGCGACGGCGCCCCGACGCTGTGGTTCGACAACGTTGCGGGCTTCACCGATGCCCGCATCGCCATGAACGTCCACGGTTCGTGGCGCAACCACGCCCTGGCGCTCGGGCTGCCGGCCGGGACGTCGGTCAAGGACCAGGTCGAGGAGTTCGCCCGACGCTGGGACATGTTCCCCGTGCCGCCGGAGCGTCGCGAGGACGCGCCGTGGCGGGAGAACACCGTCGAGGGCGAGGACGTCGACCTCTTCCGCATCCTGCCGCTGTTCCGGCTGAACGACGGTGACGGCGGCTTCTACCTGGACAAGGCAGCGGTGGTCTCCCGGGACCCGGGGGACCCGCAGCACTTCGGGAAGCAGAACGTCGGCACGTACCGGCTCCAGGTCACCGGACGCGACCGGCTCGCCATCCAGCCGGTCCCGATGCACGACATCGCCCTGCACCTGCGTGCCGCCGAGGAGCGCGGCGAGGACCTGCCGGTGGCCATCACGCTGGGCAACGACCCGGTGATGACCATCGTGGCCGGCATGCCGATGGGTTACGACCAGTCCGAGTACGAGATGGCAGGTGCCCTGCGCGGTGCGCCCGCGCCCCTCGCCACCGCACCGCTGACCGGCTTCGACGTGCCCTGGGGCAGCGAGGTCGTGATCGAGGGCGTCATCGAGGGCCGCAGGCGCGAGATCGAGGGCCCGTTCGGCGAGTTCACCGGACACTACTCGGGCGGCCGGCGCATGCCGGTGATCCGGGTCGACCGGGTCTCGTACCGCACGGACCCGGTGTTCGAGTCGCTGTACCTGGGGATGCCGTGGACCGAGGTGGACTACCTGGTCGGGCCGAACACCTGCGTGCCGCTGCTGAAGCAGCTGCGCGCGGAGTTCCCCGAGGTGCAGGCGGTCAACGCGATGTACACGCACGGGCTCGCGGTCATCATCTCCACGAAGAAGCGGTACGGCGGCTTCGCGAAGGCCCTCGGAATGCGGGCGATGACGACGCCGCACGGCCTCGGCTACGTCGCGCAGGTGATCGTCGTCGACGAGGACATCGACCCGTTCGACCTGCCGCAGGTGATGTGGGCGATGTCGGCGAAGGTCAATCCGCAGGAGGACGTCGTCATCATCCCGAACCTGTCCGTCGTCGAACTCGCGCCGGCCGCCTCACCGGCCGGCATCACCAGCAAGATGATCATCGACGCGACGACGCCGGTGTCCCCGGACGTCCGGGGCAACTTCAGCACACCGGCGCGCGATCTGCCGGAGACCAAGGAGTGGATCGGCCGTCTGCAGTCCCTGCTGGGCGCCCGCTGACCCGCCGACCGTGAGGAACGGAGCCTCGATCATGACCTGCATCTGCCCCCGCTGCGCGTACGGCACCGTCGCGACCGTCGCCACCTCCCCCGTACCCGGGGTGTGGGACGTTCTGCAGTGCGGCCGTTGCCGCTACATGTGGCGCACGACGGAGCCGGGCCGCCGCACCCGGCGCGATCTGTACCCGGCCGAGTTCCGGCTGACCCAGGCCGACCTCGACGATGCCCCCGAGGTCCCGTCGGTACCGCCCGGGCTCTCCGGCCCGGCGACCGGCCGAACCACGGGCACGATCCGCAACGCCGCGTCCTGACGGCGTCTACAGCACCGAGACCAGGGCCAGGGTCTCGTTGCCGTGGTGCTCGGCGATCGCCTTCATGAAGGTCCTGTGGGGGAAGTCTCCTTCGAGGAGCCGGAGCGGTCCCGCCGTCAGTGACAGGCGCTGGACGAGCGTGTAGAGCGCGAGCCCGTCCTCGTCGAGCCCCTCCACCGCCAACCGCCGGTAGCGGTCATCGGGATGACGGAGCCTTAGGAACACGTGCTCCCACTCGACGTCGAAGTACATGAGGTCCTCGATGTCGATCAGAACAGGGTCGCCGGCCCGGTCCACCAGGACGTGGTCCAGGCCCAGTTCCCCATGGACGACGGAGTGCTCGGCACGCGGCCGCACCGCCGCGGCGAGCTCGAGGAGCCGCTGCTCGAGCCGGTCGCGGGCGCCCGCGATCCTCCCGTCACGGGAAGCGGCCTCGGCCAGGCAGTGCAGCCCGAATCCGAGCGCGGCCTGCTCGCCCGACGCCTCCCGCGACACGCCGCCGGCATCGACGAGGCCGACCTTGCCGAACGAGGGACCGCGGTGGCTTCCCATCGCCGCCAGGGCGTCGGCGAGGCGCGCCATGGTCGGTTCCGCAGCGTGCGGATCGCGGTTGGTTCTCCACTGTTCGCGGCGCCATGCCCACGACCCGCCTCCCGCTCGCGAGCGGGGCACCTTACGTGAGCGGCTCCGCGATGCCGAACGATGTGCGCAGAGCCCCGGCCGGACGGGGGAATCGCGGCCGGGGCGGTCAGGTGGTGGGTGCGGATGGCGGTCGCCTCTCGGCGAAAGGCTCCACAGGGCTTCAGCCGAACGATCGTCCCTGTGGGCGAATGGTGAGGCCCGGGGACACTGTCCCATCCGCACCCACGCTTTGTTCAACGGGCAACCAGCGCTGGTTGTTCCGTGCTCGGCTCGGAAGCGTGGTGATCCGCACCACTCCCCCGGGCCCGTCAAGGGTGGTCGGCCGCCGACCGCGCACGGCCACCCAGCCGGAACTTGAACGCGTTCACATTCGGTGGGAGGATCGCGCTCAACCGCTCGGGGGTGGGTGAGGATGCCGGACAAGGCAGCGCGTCAGAGGGCGATGACCGTGGGAAGGCCCGCGGGGCTCATCGCAGCATCCCTGGCGTGGGCGACACTGATCGCCGTGAGTCCCTGGCTGCCGAGCACCGTGGGCATCCTTGATCTGACAGGTGTGGCCGTCGTCCTGAGCATGCTGCTCTTCGGCCCCGCACCCTCCTTCCTCCTGGGGGCGCTGCTGGGGCGTGCCCGTGCCACCTGGCCGGTGGCAACGTGTGGCGCTGCCGGGCCGCTTCTCTGGATCCTCGACTTCACGGTCTTCAGCGATCCCCATGTCCGCTCCTCGACGGCGGTGGCAGTCGCTTTCGCGGGCGCTTCGGCCTCGGCGCTCGTCAGTGTCCCTCTTCTGGGGGGAGCGACGGCAGGCCGATTCTGCTGTCGCTCCGGCACGGCCGGCCGCTTCCGGGCTTGATCCGGAGCCAATCCACTCACTTGCCGGCTCACGACCACCGATGCATCGCAGCCCCTTCCCTTGTCATGCACTCATCTGAAATCTTGCGTCGACCCATTCGGCCCACGACCCGGTAGCGCCACCCAATGCCCCGGGCTCTCGGAGGATGCTGTGACAACCCCCCGCATATCCCAGCACCGTCTCAGACGGTCGCTGCTGTCCATGGCCGCTGCCGGAGCGGCTCTCGCGCTCGCCACTCCCGCCGGTGCGGCCGACGTGGACACCGGCCTTCCGCCGGGCCCGGCCGCGGCCCGCGCCACCACGCCCGCCCAGACCGCCGCTGGTTGGGCCGCCGGAACCCGCTCCTACCTCGTCATCACCGCTCCTGGTGACACCTCGGCCGCACGCAACGCCGTGACGGCGAACGGCGGTTCGGTCTTCGCGTACTACGACGCGATCGGCGTGGTCGTCGCACACTCCTCCTCCGCCGGCTTCGCCACCGCGATGCGCTCCGTCGCGGGTGTGCAGAAGGTGGGGGCGACCCGCACCTCGGACGTCCCCGCGGACGCCTACTCCCCCACCCTGCCGAATGCTCCCGCGCAGTCGCCCACCACCCTCACCGAGACCGCGCGGTGGGACATGACCCGGATCAACGCCGACAAGGCCTGGGCCGTCAGCACCGGGTCCCCGGCCGTCACGGTGGGCGTGCTCGACACGGGGGTGGACGACCGGCACCAGGACATCGCGCCCAACTTCGACGCGGCGGACTCCGCCTCCTGCGCCTACGGCAAGGCCGACACCCGAGCCGGCGCCTGGCGTGACGTCGACACCCACGGCACCCACGTGGCGGGCACCATCGCCGCCGCGAAGAACGGCAAGGGAGTGGTCGGCGTCGCGCCCGGCGTGAAGATCGCCTCTGTGCGCATCGCCGAGCCGAACACGAGCATGTTCTTCGCCGAGAACACGATCTGCGGCTTCATGTGGGCCGGTGACCACGGCTTCGACGTCACCAACAACAGCTATTACACGGATCCGTGGATGTTCAACTGCCCCGACGACCCGGACCAGGCGGCCATCATCGAGGGTGTGCGCCGGGCCCAGGAGTACGCGGAGGGCAAGGGCTCGCTCCAGGTCGCGGCGGCAGGCAACTCCGACTACGACCTGGCCGACAAGCGTTCGGACAGCTCCAGCCCGAACGACTCGACGCCCGTGAACCGCACGATCACCAACGCCTGCGTCGACATCCCGACGGAGCTGCCGGGCGTCGTGACCGTCGCGGCGATGGGCAACGGAAACATCAAGGCGTCCTACTCCAACTTCGGCCGGGACGTCATCGACGTCGCGGCCCCGGGCGGCGACGGAGCCTACGGTGTCTACTCGACGCTCCCGGGTGGCAAGTACGGGAACAAGAACGGTACGTCGATGGCCTCCCCGCACGTGGCAGGTGTTGCCGCGCTGCTGAAGAGCGCCGACCCGGCCGCCACCCCCGCCGACCTCCGTGCGCGGCTGGGAACCCAGGCCACGGACACCGTGTGCCCGTCCGACAGCCGCTGCACCGGCACCACGGCGAGGAACGCCTTCTTCGGGGAGGGCCAGGTCGACGCGCTGAAGGCCGTCGCCGGCAGCACGCCACCGCCCGGCCGCTCCTTCGAGAACGCCACCGACGTCACCGTCGCCGACAACGCCACGGTGGAGTCACCGATCACCGTGACCGGCGTGCCGGGCAACGCCCCGGCCACGCTGAAGGTCGGCGTGGACGTCAAGCACACCTACCGCGGCGACCTGGTGCTGTCGCTCGTCGCCCCGGACGGATCGGTCTACCCCCTGGAGGACTTCGCCGACGGCGACAGCGCGGACGACGTGGTGAAGACGTACACCGTCGACGCGTCGTCCGAGGCCGCGTCCGGTACGTGGAAGCTGCGGGTCCGCGACATCGCGGCCCAGGACACCGGCCGGATCGACACCTGGAATCTGACCTTCTAGACGGAGGGCAGCCTGCGCGCGCACGTCCTCCCCGTCGACCCTTCCTGACCACCCCTTGTTCTTGGCCCCTCTTGCCCAGCCTATCGAAATTCGATAGGTTCCCATCGTAAGTCGATTGAAGGATGGGTCATGGGGAAGCTGGCAGTGTGCGCGCTGCGCGCCGTGCTCGTGGTGTTGCTCGCCGGAACCGTGTTGGTCCAGGCATCGATGGTGTGGGCGTTGGTCAGCGGGAACGACCCGGAGGACGGGTCGCTCCCGCTGACCCCGTTGCGCGTGATCACGGTTCTGGGCCTGGCGGCGGCCCAGGCGGCCCTGGTCTGCGTATGGCGGCTGGTGACGATGGTGCGTCGCAGAACCGTGTTCTCCCCCGCCGCTTTCCGGTACGTGGACGTCGTGATCGGCTCGATCGTGACGGCCGCCCTCGTGTGGTTCGCGGTCACGATCCTCAACGCCCCGGGGCAGCGGGACGACCCGGGCGTCACCGTCATCATGGGTGGCATCGGTCTGGCCATCCTGGGTGTCGCCCTCATCGTGCTCGTACTGCGGATGCTGCTCGCGCAGGCCGTCGCCCGCGACGTCGAGGCGTCTCGGATGCAGGCCGAACTGAACGAGGTGATCTGAGACCGATCGCCGTCGAACCTTCGCGTGCGGGCCGGTGGCATTGCCCGGCGTTTTGTGGGTAGGCGGGGCTCGTGTTGGACGAATACTCGAAGGACGCGACGGCCCCCATGGACCACGAAATGGGAGGAAACGGCCCGGATGCATTGTCCGCCGGCGCCATTTCCGTATCGGCGGCGTTCGACGGCGACACCGGGATCGCCGAAGCCCGCGACCTGGCCCGGACGTTCCTGACCCGGGTGCAGGCGGTGCACGGCCTGCCGGTCTCCAGCCGGGCCATGGGGATGGTCCAGCTCGTGGTCAGCGAACTGGTCACCAATGCCCGCAAGTACGCTCCCGGCCCCTGCCTGCTGACCCTGGACATCGTGGACGGGGCCGTACGGACCAGCGTGTGGGACAGCAGCACCACGCTGCCGGCGATCCTGGCGCCCGACCCGAGCCGTATCGGACAGCACGGCCTCGAGATCGTGGCCGCCGTCTGCGTCGGGTTCGCCATCCACCGCGAGCCGGTCGGAAAGCGCATCACCGCCGACGTCGTACTCGCCGACGACCCCGGCGGGTCCGCCGCCGGCCACCAGGTGCTGTAGTACCGGCAAGGACATCGGTGGTGCCCGGCGTCGCACTCGCCGACGCCGGTCTCGACCACTGCGGCCGGGCATCAGACGTCACTCCTGGGCCGGCACGATGTGCTCCACCGCGGCCGTAAGAAGCAGGTTTTTTTTCCCGTTCCGGTCGGACGGTGCGCGTGTCGGTGTCCGGCCGGTCCGTGGATCAGCGTACGGCCTGGTTGCGCCGTGTCTCCGCTGCCTTGAAGTAGTCGCCGCCTTTGCGCTTGACGTCGTCCGTGCCCCAGGCCTGCTCCCCTCCGGCGGCGGAGCCGGCCTGCGCGGCATTCGGCCGCAGCGGTGCTCTGACCAGCCTGGGTATGTGCTTCGAGCAGTGGATGTAGGCCTCTTCGACCGCGACTTCGACCCACATCTGGGGGCGGCGGCCGGGCAGGGGATCGACGGGCAGATCGGGATGGCTCCGGCGCATCGCCTCATCGGGGACCATGCGGGCCCGGCCGTTGACGTGCAAACCGATGCGGTCCTCGGAGAAGTCGATCATCAGGAGGCCGACGTGCGGGTTCTCCAGGATGTTGCCGAGCGAGGCCATGACGCCGTTCCCCCGGTACTCCGGGTAGACGAGGGTCGCGTCGTCGAGAACATGGAGAAAGCCGGGCGGCCCGGCGCGGAACGTGCTGTCGCACTCGCCCTGACCGTCGGACGTGGCGAGGAAGAACATCTCCTGGCGGGCGACGAACTCCCTCATCCTGGAGTTGAGCCGGTCCAGGACCTGTTCGTCGTAGAACCGGTCTGCTCGGCTGGTGGTACCCAACTCGCCCTGAATGTGATGCTCTCCGTGGCTTCCGGGCCGGTCCGCCCGCGGATCCTGGTGCAACGGTCCTCCTGACAGGCGAACCAACGCCTGTGTCCGAGCCCTGCACCGGTGGTCGCTCGGCGCAGATGACTCTGCCGATCCCCTCGGAGGCCGAAGAGCGCTCACCGGCCACGCACATGAGGGTAGAGCAGGCGCTTGCACCGTCCGGTGTGCACCCGGCGTTCGCCCGGCGGTGAGGCCGCCACAGTCGCGTGCGAGCGGTGCGCTGACGATACCGGCAGGCCCGACGGTGACGTACATCACACCGACTGGACCTCAACCACGCTTGAGGAAGCAGGCTGTGGGACATCCCACCGGGCGTGCCGCGCAAGGGCAGCCCGATAGTCCGCAGGAGACCTTGATGGCCACGTTGCTTCACATCGACACCTCCCTCAACGGCGAGAACTCCCACTCCCGCGCGGTGACCGCCGCCTTCCGGCGCGTGTGGGAGGACGAGAACCCGCAGGGCTCGGTGATCTACCGCGATCTCGACGCCGACCCGATCCCCCATCTGCGGGCCGCGGCCTACTACGCCGGCTACACCGCCCCCGGCGATCGGTCCCCGGAAGAACGGGCCGCCTTCGCACTGCGCGCCGAACTGATCGAAGAAGCCGAGACGGCGGACGCGATCCTGCTGAGCGCACCGATGTACAACTACTCGATCCCCTCCACGCTCAAGGCCTGGATCGACCACGTGTTCGCCGTGGGCCGCACCTCCATGACCGAACATCCCTCGCTCGCCGGCAAGCCGGCGGTCGTCGTGACCAGCCGCGGTGGCTCCTACCAGGAGGGAACCCCACAGCACGGCAATGACTACGTGCAGAGCTATCTGCAGCAGGCCCTCGGAACCGGCCTCGGTCTGGACGTCACTTTCATCGTCCCCGAACTGACCTTGGCCCCGACCGTCCCGGCCATGGCCGATCTCATCCCCCTCTTCGAGACGTCCCGCAGGGCCTCCCTCGCGGCAGCCGAATCCCACGCCAGGGAGCTGGCCATGCGTCCTGCCGCATAGGGGTGGGGAGCCGAGCGGGCGGGACCGCCGGTCCCAGAGCGCCTCAACGGCTCCAGCCCTCACCCGGCCGCCGCTGAGACGGTCCGACGTGGCGACCCCGCCGGGCGAGTTGCTTCGGACTGTAGCGAGGGACGGGCGTCCCGGTGCCCGCCGCACGACGCCCGCCCGGTGTGAAGCCTGTGCTCGCTGTCGCCGTCACGGCCGTGCGGCTGATGTGGCGTATGCCTTCCGGTCGGCGTCGGCAGGGGGCGTGGGGTGGTGACGGATGACCAGGGGCAGCAGCGCTGCGGCGGCGCAGACCGCGCCCAGGGCGAGCCAGACGGGGTCGTAGCTGCCGAACGTGTCACGGGCGACGCCCCCGAGGAAGGACGCCGACGCGGCGCCGACCTGGTGTGCTGCGCCGGCCCAGCCGAAGACGATGGCACTGTCGTCTCCGTGGAAGGTCCGGCACAGGGCGATGACCGGTGGCACGGTCGCCAGATCGAGCAGGCCGAAGGCGACCACGAAGACGAGCATGGGCGCGCCGACCGTGGCCGTCATCGTCAGCGGCAGGCTGACCAGGAGCAGGCCTCGCAGCAGGAAGTAGACGGCGAGGAGCCGGCGGGGGTCCATCCGGTCGGTGAGCCATCCGGAGGCGATCGTGCCGACCACGTTGAAGATGCCGATGAACGCCAGCAGGGTCGAGGCCGTGGTGACGGGCATGCCCTGGTCGTGGGCAGCGGGGGTGAAGTGGGTCCACATGATGCCGTTGGTGGACGCGCCGCAGACGGCGAACGCGCCCGCGAGCAGCCAGAAAGGGGCGGTCCGGACGGCGCGGCTCAGCACGGTCAGGGTGCGGCGGGCGGCGCCGGGGACCGGCTCGGGCCGCGGGACGAAGGTGTCACTGCCGTAGGGGCGCCGTCCCAGGTCGGCGGGATGGTCGCGCAGTACGAGGTGGACCAGCGGGCTGATCGCCAGGGCGGCGAGGGCGAGGGTGACGAGGGCGGGCCGCCAGTCGTAGCGGTCGATGGTCCATGACAGGGCAGGCAGGAAGACCATCTGGCCGAGGACGCTGCCGGAGGAGAGGACGCCGGTCACCAGGCCGCGACGGGTGGTGAACCAACGGTTGGTGACAGTGGTGCCGAGGGTCATCGACAGTGCCCCGGTGCCCAGGCCCACGAGAAGGCCCCACAAGAGGGTGAACTGCCAGGCGGCGTTCATCGCGGTGGTGAGCATGGCTCCCGCGGCCACCGTCCCGAGCGCGGCGATGACGACGCGGCGGATGCCGAACCGGTCCATCAGGGCGGCGGCGTAGGGAGCGGTGAGTCCGTACAGGACCATGTTGACCGAGGCGGCCAGGCCGATGGAACCCCGCGACCAGTGGAACTCCTGCCGCAAGGGGTCCTGCAGAAGGCCCGGCAGGGTGGAGAAGGCACCGGCGACGATGATGGCCGTCCCGGCGACGGCGGCTACCCACCAGGCGCGACGCCCGGAGTCCTTGGTGTGATGGCCGGTTGTCTCATGCATGTCTTCATCGTCGGGGGCGGGGGACACCCGAAACCACTGGCCGTTTGGACACGTAGTGAAAGAATCTGGTCATGATGGTTCGTGATGAAGGGGTGCACACGGTCGCTGTCCTGGTTCGTTCCGGGTTGCTGCCCATGGAACTCGGGATCGTGCACCGGCTGTTCGGCACGGCGGTGGACGCCACCGGCCGGCCGCTGTATTCGGTGGTGACCTGCGCGGCGGAGCCGGGTGAGATATCCACGGAGGCCGACTTCACCGTCAACGTGCCGCTGGGACCGCAGGCACTGCGCCGGGCGGACACGGTCATCGTGCCCGCCGCCGTCGAGGACTACCGTCCGCAGCGGCGGGGTCAGTTGAGTCCGCCGGTACGAGCCGCCCTCGAGGAAGTGCCGGAAACGGCGCGTCTGGCTTCCATCTGCACCGGTTCGTTCGTGCTGGCGGCGGCCGGCCGTCTCGCGGGCCGCCGGGCGACGACGCACTGGAAGTCCTGCCCCGAACTCGCAGCCCTTTACCCCGAGATCGAGGTGGACCCCGATGTGCTGTACACCGACGACCGTGGAGTTCTGACCTCCGCCGGGGTCGCTGCCGGGATCGATCTGTGCCTGCACATGATCCGCAGCGACCACGGTGCCGACATCGCCAACACCGTCGCCCGCGGCACGGTGGTCCCTCCGCACCGCGAAGGCGGCCAGGCCCAGTACATCGACCGTCCCGTACCGGACTCCGACGACAGCTCCCTGGCAACGGTCCGCGCCTGGGCCCTGGAGCACCTCGGTGAGCCCCTCACCCTGGAGGATCTGGCGGGGCGGGCGGCGACGAGCGTACGCACGCTGTCGCGCCGATTCCGTCAGGAGACCGGGGTGCCTCCGATGCAGTGGCTCGGTCAGCAGCGCGTGCAGTACGCCCGTAGGCTGCTGGAGCGCACGGACGAGCCCGTGGACCGCATCGCGGCCGAGGCCGGCTTCGGCACGGGCACCGCGATGCGCCAGCACTTCCGAGACGCTCTGGGCGTGTCACCCCGCGCGTACCGCAACACCTTCCGTGGAGGGAGGTGAGGGCGCGGGCTGATCGGAACAAGCTGTCCCGCGCGCCCGTTGAGGCCCACGAGTCGGGTGGATGCGCCCGCCCCGGTGCCGGGGAGGGCGCATCCTGAGCAACGACAGCCGGCCGGTGTCCTCACGGCGGTGGCTCTCGCTGTCCGGTGGTGCTGTCAGGACAGGATCTCGACGTAGCCGTCGCTCCCGTGCACCCGGATCCGCTGTCCGTCACGGATCAGCTTGGTGGCCTGGTTCACGCCCACGACGGCCGGCAAGCCGTACTCGCGTGCGATCACCGCGCCATGGGTCATCAGGCCGCCCACCTCCGTCACCAGGCCCGCGATTCCGACGAACAGGGGTGACCAACTGGGGTCCGTGAAAGCCGTGACCAGGATGTCGCCCGCCTCGAGATCGGCTTGCGCCATGTCGAGCACGACACGGGCCCGTCCCTCGATGGTCCCCCCGGAAACCGGCAGGCCGATCAGGGCACCGGGCGGCACGTCGTCGCGCCGGTACGCCCCGTTGACGGCCTCGCCCTCCGATGTGAGGACCCGGGGCGGTGTGAGCGCGTGGTACGTCCAAAACGCCTCCTTGCGCTGCTCGATGAGCTGGTCGTCCACGTGCTTCGAGCGGACGACGTCGTGGAGTTCCTGGAACGTGAGGTAGAAGATGTCCTCCCTGTCGGCGAGCACCCCGGCCCGCACGAGTCGGTCGGCTTCCCCCAGCAGGGCTTGCTTGTAGACGAAGTAGCGGCTGACGATGCCGTACTTGGGGTACTCGCGGTACCCGATGAAGGTGCGGACCCGGTCGATCATCCGCTTGGTCTCGTCGGCTTTGCTCTCCCCGTCGGGCAGCGCCCGCAGGCGTGACAGCACGTCCTGTTCCTTCTTCCACGCCTCCTGCCGGCCCTGCTCGAAGCGCCGCCGGGCGGCGCCCGGTTCGAAGTTCCTCACGTTGTCGAGGATCGCCGGCACGAGCGTGCTGGGGCGCTCTCGCCAACGGGGCCTCGTGATGTCGATCTCTCCGGCACAGCGCATGCCGTACCGGTCGAGGTAGGCCTCGATGGCGTCGCGCGCCTCGGTGCCGCCCGCGAGCTTCGGCAACTCGTCCAGGAAACCGTCGTCGCGGGCGTTCTGCAGGAAGTCAACCACCTGTGCGTGGGGTCGGATCGCGTCCGCGACGTCGAGCAGCTCCAGTCCCATCTCGGACGTGACGTTGTCGGGGGCGGACAACGTCAGGGTGTCGGCCGCGTTCTTCTCCCCCAGCCATTCCTGGAGCTTGTCGTTGAGCCACCAGGTGGCCTCCATGCCGGCCATGATCGCCTGCATGCTCAGCGGATCGGTGAGCACTCGCTTGTGCTCCTCGAAGGCCTCCAGCAGGAAGTCGAACAGAGCCGGCCCGGTCTTCGTCCCGATCTCGCGCCGCAGGGCGGCGATCGACTCCCTGTTGCGCTCGATCAGCCCGGTGACGACGGCCGGATCGGTCTCGATCGGGGTGGGTGCGCCGCCACCGGCCCGCGGGCCGCCGGGAGCCGCCTTCGGGTCCGGGTCCGGGAGCGAGGGGATGAAGTCCTCGCGCTCCAGGACGGTTTCCAGCGCGTCCCTGGTCAGGGGATCGCCCCTCCCCATGAGGTCCAGGAGGCCGGCGCGGCTCGCGGGCGAGGACAGGGCCCGGGTGGCGTCGACGAACAGCCTGCCGCCGGCGTCGGAGAACGAGGCCATGGCCGTCAGCTTCCACACGGAGAGTCCGAGGGGCTTCATGGGGTCGGTCATCATCTGCTGATGGCCGACGGAGACGTAGACGTGGTTGTCCTGATCGTCGGTCTCGGGGATCGGGAAGAGCGTGGTGATCGGCCGGCTCTGGACCATCTGGAAGCCGTCGTCGACGAGACACCATTCGATGTCCTGGGGGCGGCCGAAATGCTCCTCGATCCGCCTCCCGAGCTGGACGAGCCGCACGACCTGCGCATCCGTGAGCGCCGGCTCCTGCTGCCGCTGCGGGTCGACCGCCACCTGCTGCGTGCCGCCGTCCGGCAGGGCGCGCACGGCACGCTGTTTGACGGCGACCGCCCTCTCGACGATCTCGTCCCCCCTCACCTTGTAGACGTCCGGGTTCACCAGGCCGGAGACCAGGGCTTCGCCGAGGCCGAAGCCCGCGTCGACGGTGGACACCTTCCGGTTGCCCGTGACGGGATCGGCCGTGAACAGGATGCCGGACGCATGCGGGAAGACCATCCGCTGTACGACCACGGCCATGTCGACCATGCGGTGGTCGATGTCGCTTCGCTGACGGTAGGTCACGGCCCGCTCGGTGAAGAGCGAGGCCCAGCACCGGCTGACATGCCGGAGGACCTCCGTCGGCCCCACGACGTTGAGGTACGTGTCCTGCTGGCCGGCGAAGGATGCCGTCGGAAGGTCCTCCGCCGTCGCGCTGGATCGGACCGCGCAGGCGACCTGCTCACCCAGCCGGGCGACGGCTCGGGTGATCTCTGCGGCGAGGTCGTCCGGGACGGCAGTCTCTTCGATGGTCCCGCGGATCCGCGCGCTGAGCGTGCCGATCGCCCCCCGGTCGTCCGGGTTCGAGCGCGACAGCTGATCCAGCAGATCCGCGATCGACGGCGACTGCGCCACGATCCGCCGGAAGGCGTCCGTCGTCACGCAGAAGCCGCCCGGCACGCTGACGCCCTCGATCCGTGCGAGCGCACCCAGGTGGGCACCCTTGCCGCCGACGACCGCGAGGTGCGTCTCGTCGACGTCACGGAGATCCAGCACGTACCGCCCGGTCATCGCGATACCCCCTGCTCTGCCGCATCCATGGTCGAGCCCGTTTCGATCTCCGACACACGCACCTCGTGTCCCCGTTTCCGCAGGTAGTGGCTTCGGTCGACGATTCTGCGACAGGCCCGGGGCCTTGCCGCAAGCCCCCCTGTGCGCTATAACTTGGGAGAGGCAAGGAGAGATCTCCTTGCCTTCGTGCTTTTCGTGCACAGGTCGCCAAGCCGCCCCGCCCGCTGCGCCTCGCGGCCTGGGAACTCGCCGCGCAGGCAGAGGACAGTGGGTGCCCTCTCGTGTCCCTCAAGGGCGTGCGGGTGGCCGGCCGGCTGCTTTCCAGCCGTGGGTGAGGTGCGCAGGTGGCCCGGACTGACGGTGGGACTGCTCACTCAAGACCCCGCGTTCGGGCGGCTCGACCGCACTCGTCCGAAACACCTACGAGCTGTCGGTGGGCCAGCGCCGGCGTCTGGCCCCGGCGCTGCTCGTGGGCCCGCGCGCCTCACCTGTTGCTGCTCGACGAACCCGCCAACCACCTCCCCCCGGCTGTGCGACGAGCGGGAGGAGGCACTGAGAGCCGGGGTCAGGTTCGCGACCACCGTAGCTGCCCGCCGCCGTCGTCTGTCACAGCACGTGCCTGAGTGCAGCCGCATGTGTGTGCCATGGACGACGCGTGGCCGGGAAGGGCGGCACCCTTCCCGGCCACGTCGGCGTGCAGGATCAACCGCGCCTGGGCAGCCGCCAGTTCGGGCGCGGGAAGTGGCAGGTGTACCCCTCCGGGTAGCGCTGGAGGTAGTCCTGGTGCTCCGGCTCGGCCTCCCAGAACGGACCCGCCGGCACGACTTCGGTCACCACCGGGCCCGGCCACAGGCCGGACGCCTCGACGTCGGCGATGGTGTCCAGCGCGACGCGCTGCTGCTCGTCGTCAAGGTAGAAGATGGCGGACCGGTAGCTCTCACCGATGTCGTTGCCCTGCCGGTTCCGGGTGGTCGGGTCGTGGATCTGAAAGAAGAACTCCAGGATCGCCCGGTAATCGGTCGCGGTCGGGTCGAACACGATCTCGATCGACTCCGCGTGCCTGCCGTGGTCACGGTAGGTGGCGTGGGGCTTGTCGTTGTCGCCGCTGTAGCCGACCCGGGTGCGGATCACTCCGGGAAGCGACCGGATCAGCTCCTGCATGCCCCAGAAGCAGCCACCCGCCAGCAGCGCCCTCTCCTCGACATCACTCATGGCGCATCACCCTTCTTGCCCGTATTCGTCCACACTCGCATGTAGTCACCATCTTGGCAGGTGACGACCCGGGCTGTCACGGCCGGTTCCTCTGCTCACCGGCCACGGCGTCCGCGTCCGCCGGGACGCCTCCCTGCACGCAGGCCGGAAACCGGCGGGTGGCCGAGAATCTCCAAGCGAGCCCGGGAGGGAGAGCGGTCCCGGGGATCCGATATGCGCCAATGTCATCTTCTCGCGCCGGGAGAGCGGGCCACCCTGCCCGGCCCGCTCAGCCATCCCGGCAAGCACCGGCTGCCTGGGACGACGCGAGGTCCGTCACGCCTTCATGTTTCCCACACGACTCCCTCACGTCATGAACACTTCCGGCCGAGTGGCGAGCGGCACCGTCCCGAGGGGGCAGACGGTGTACCCGGCCCCTGCCTAGCCTCCCAGGCCATGCGATCACCCCTGATGAGACGTTTCGGCCTCGGTGCCGTCCTCGCCCTCGCCCTCGCCGTGTTCGGCCTGGCCCCCAGCGCGAGTGCGGCGGCAGCGCCGGCGGAGCTGACCTTCACCACCGACAGCGCCACCACCGCACCCGGCGGCTCGGTCAAGCTGTCGATGACCCTCACCAACAACAACACCTACGACGTCTGGTTCGTGTACCAGACGATCGAGCCGACGTGGCTGACCACGCAGCGCCCCGACCTCAAGTACAGCTTCTCCGGGTGCAGCCTGACCACCACAAGCGGCCCGGCCCCGTGCTCCGGCACCGGCCCGGCCAACCTCGGCGGCAACTACGGCGCCACCGTCCCGCCCGGCCAGAGCCGCACGGTCACCCTGACCCTGGACGTCGCCCCCGACTCCGGCTGCAACGGCAACATCGGCTTCTACTCGTACTTCTACGCCGAGTTCAGCGACTCCACGAACGTCAGCGGCGGGCCGGTCTACACGCCCGTGACGCGAGTGCTCTGCTCCTGACGCTCCGTCCGTGGAGCCGGCGGCCGTGACCTGAAAGGCTCGCTGTCCAGGCACCGGCGCCGGTCTGGACCACTGGCACTCCGACCGGCGGGTCCCACAGACCCGCCGGTGCGCCGCACCGGGCCCGGACCAGCACACCGAGCCCTCGCGTCCACCGGGCCCGGCCTCATGCGGCAGCACAGAACCGCTCGTTCCGCTTTCGGAACCACCGCGTTGGGCACCTGCTCTTTTCCGTCATGTTCCGCAACATGACCGCGAATTCTCCACACAGACATCACTATGTGACGCGAACGGATGCGTGACGAACCGGCTTCTGAGGGGGACGCCGGCGGCACGCAAGGGGGTGTCCGCTCCACAGGAGCCGTGCTCACCCCTGCCCGGGGAGGGGACCTCACCGCATGAAGCGGACCTTTCGCACCACCGTGCTCACGGTGAGTGCGCTCATCGCCGCAGTCGGCCTGCCGGCCGGCGCGGCACACGCCGACACCACGCCCCGCATCGACCTGCGGGTGCTGGTGGTGAGCGACGGCGGCCCGTCGACCGACGCGATAGCCGCCGAACTGGCCGCGGCGGGAACGCCGTACACCCGCGTCGACCTCACGCAGGCGGGCCGGCCCGTGATCGACGCCGGCTTCCTCGCGGACACCGTCGACGGCAGGCCGCGCGCCAAGTTCCAGGCCGTGGTGCTGCCCAGCGACAACCCGTTCCCGGCCGGCTCCGCCGAGATGGCGGCACTCGCGGCGTACGAGCAGAAGTACGACGTTCCCCAGGTCGACGCCTACACCTACGCGCGCCCCGAAGCGGGCCTGCAGTACCCGGTCTACGGGGGCTACTCCGGCAGCATGGACGGCAAGCGGGCGGAGGTGACCGCCGCCGGGAAGTCCGGCCCCTTCGGCTACCTCGACGGGGCGGTGCCCTTCGAGGACAACGACCCGGCCATCGGCGAGAGTTACGCCTACCTGTCCAAGCCCGTCGCGGGGGCCGACTTCACCCCGTACGTCGAGGCGGTGATCCCCGGGCAGACGGCCAAGGGCACGCTGGTGGGCGAGTACCGGCACGACGGGCGGCGCGAGCTGGTCGTCACCTTCGTCTACAACCAGTACCAGCAGCAGTTCCGGCTCCTGGCCCGCGGCATCGTGGAGTGGATGACCGGCGGGGTGCACCTGGGCGCCTCACGGAACTACTTCTCCGTCCACGTGGACGACGTGTTCGCCGCCGACGACCGCTGGAACAGCCAGCTCAACTGCACCCCGGGCGACGTCGACTGCGAGGATCCCAACGCGGCACCCGACCCGATCCGGATGACGCCGGCCGACGTGGACCACGCCGTCGACTGGCAGAACGGCGAGAAGTTCACCCTCGACTTCGCCTACAACGGCGCCGGCAGCGCCGACCACCGTGAGGACAACAACGGTGCCGACCCCCTGGCCGACCGGCTGACCGCACGGCGGGGCGAGTTCCGCTGGATCAACCACACCTACTCGCACCCGTTCCTCGGCTGTGTGCAGGACATCAGCGTGGTGCCGTGGAAGTGCGCGACCAACGCCGACGGCAGCACCCGCTGGATGAGCCGCAACGACATCTCCGACGAGATCGCCACGAACCGTGTCTGGGGCGAGAGAGCCGGACTGCCCCTGGTGAACGACGAGTTGGTCACCGGCGAACACTCCGGCATGAAGGTGCTGCCGCAGCAGCCCCAGGACAACCCCAACCTGGCCCTCGCCCTCGACGACAACCACATCGCCTGGCTCGGCTCCGACAACTCCCGTGAGCCCGCCCAGCGCCGGGTCGGCCCGGCCACGACCGTGCCCCGCTACCCCATGAACGTCTTCTACAACGCCGGCCGGGCGGCCGAGCAGGTCGACGAGTACAACTGGATCTACACCAGCCGCGCCCAGGGCGGCAGCGGCATCTGCGACGACAACCCGGCCACCACCACCTGCCTGCCGGCACCGCTGAACCCCGCCACCGGCTACGCCGACCACATCGTCCCGCTGGAGACCCGGATCGCCCTCGGGCACGTCCTGGCCAACGACCCCAAGCCGCACTTCATCCACCAGTCGAACCTGGCCGAGGAGCGCATCGCCTACCCCGTGCTCAACGGCGTCCTGGACGGCTACAAGGCCCTGTTCGCCGACAACGCGCCCGTGGTGAACCCGCGGATGAAGGACATCGGCGTCGAACTCCGGCGCCGGGCGGACTGGCAGGCCGCACTCCGGGCCGGGAAGATCACCGCCTACCGGATCGGCAGCACGGTGACCGTCGACGCGCCGAACGGGCTGGCGGTCACCGCGACCCTGCCCACCGGCAGCACGCTCGCCGGGGCCGCGTTCGGCGAGGCGTACGCAGGGGCCGTGTCCGGATGGACGGCCGCCCCGGGTACGCCGCTCACCCTCACCCTGCCGGCCTCCGCCGCGGCTCCGGCCACCGGCAACACGGCCGACCCCGCCCCGGCCACCGGCACCGCACCGCGCACCCGTGTCCCCGCGGGCGTCAGCGACCCCGTGGGGCACACCGCAGACGGCTGAACGGCGCATCCACCCCAGTCCGACCGACGGTCCCGGCCGCTCCACAGCGGCCAGGACCGGCCCGAACCACCCCACTCCTCGGCCGTGGAGCACATCGATGCCCGTTCCCCAGGGCGCGCGACATGCCGGAGCAACGCGCGTCACCCTGCTCACCGAAGGCACCTACCCGCACAGCCACGGAGGCGTCAGCGTCTGGTGCGACCAGCTCGTACAGGGCATGCCCGACCTCGCCTTCGACGTCATCGCCGTCACCGGGACCGGACGTGAACCGGTCGTATGGGACCTCCCCCCGCACGTCACGGGCGTGCTGTCCGTCCCCATGTGGGGCGCCCCGCCCGAGGGACGCCCGCCGCGGGGCAGGTCCCGCAACCGACTCGCCGCCGCCTACGAGCGCTTCCTGACCGCGCTGCTCGAGCCGCGCGCCGAGGACGGGTTCGCGCCCGCCCTGTACACACTGGCACGGGCCGCGTCGGACGGGACGCTGAGCCCCTTCCTGCGCGGAGACCGCGCGATCGCCATCCTCACCGCGCTGTGGACCCGTCCCGGTCTCGCCGTGCGCGAGGCGCAGCCGACCCTGCACGACGCGCTCACCGCGACCGCCCTCCTGGAGCACGCCCTGCGCCCGCTGGCCGCACCGGCTCCCGAGACCGGGGTCGCGCACGCGGTCAGCGGCGGGGTCGCCGTCCTGCCCGGCCTCGCCGCGCTCGAACGGCACGGTGTCCCGCTGCTGCTGACCGAGCACGGGGTCTACCTGCGGGAGCGCTACCTCGGCTACCGCACCGCGCCCTACCGCTGGCCGGTGAAGGCCGTGATCCTCGGGTTCTTCCGGCTGCTCGCCCGGGAGAGCTACCGCCGGGCCGCCCTGATCACGCCCGGCAACCGCTACAACCGGCTGTGGGAGGAGGAGGGCGGCGCCGATCCGGAGTCGATCCGTACCGTCTACAACGGCGTCGACCCCGCCGCGTTCCCGGCCGCAGGGCCCGAACCGGACACCCCGACCCTCAGCTGGGCGGGCCGCGTGGACCCCATCAAGGACCTGGAGACCCTCATCCGCGCCTTCGCCCTGGTCCGCGCCGAACTCCCGCACGCACGACTGCGGCTGTTCGGCGGGACGCCCCGGGGCGGAGAGGCCTACCGCGAACGCTGCGAAGCCCTGGCCGCCGAACTCGGGCACGGCGACGCCGTCACCTTCGAAGGCCGCGTCGACGACATCAAGGACGCCTACGCCGCCGGGAACGTCGTCATGCTCTCCAGCATCAGCGAAGGCTTCCCCTTCACGCTGATCGAAGCCATGTCCTGCGGCCGGGCGACCGTCTCCACCGACGTCGGCGGGGTACGCGAAGCCGTCGGGGACACCGGGCTCGTGGTGCCTCCGCGCGATCCGCAGGCGATGGCGAGGGCAGCGCTCCAGCTGCTGGGCGACGCCGCGCGGCGCAGGGCCATGGGCGAGGCGGCCCGGCTGCGGGTCATCGAGCAGTTCACCCTCCGGCAGACCATTGACACGTTTCGGTCCGTCTATCTGGAACTGGCCCACCCCGAACAGGAGTCGCCGGCCATGACCGCCACGGTCAGGATCTCCGCCCCGGCCGTCCACGGCACCGGAAGCCTCGCCCTGTGAGCGGGCCGATATCCCTCGAACCGGGGGGCTCCGAACAGGACACGCTGGCCATCCGGCTGGCCGGCACCCGCCCGCCGCGCCGCCGGCCACGGTGGGCCCTGGACGACGCCACGCTCGCCATCCGGCTCCCCCGCAGCGGGCCCGACGAGCAGGCGGTCAGTGAGCTCGCCGCCGAACTCGCCGACCGCATAGGGCCCGCCGTCCACCCCTACGAGGTCGCCGCGCTGCTGGAGGCGGAGGGACTGTCCGCCTCCGTCATCAACGAGCGCTACGGTCACCCGAACCTGTTCTCGCTCGCCTCCGCCCTGTACGAGCAGGTGCCGCGCACCTTCCCCGAACCCGCCCCGGCGGCCGACCCCTGGCGCCCCGACACCGTGCGCTGTCTGCTGCGGGGCGTGCTGTTCGCCCTGCCGGGGCTCGCCTACCTGCTGACCGCACCCTTGTGGGACGCCGGCGGGTACGCACCCGCCCTGATCGTGGCCGGACTCGTCTCGTGGGCGTGGGGGCAGGCGCTCGGGCACCGCGCGCACCTGCGGTTGGCGGCCGGGCGCCGGGAGGCGGGCCGTACCCTCCTGGCCGGCGCACCCGTGGGAGCGGCGGTGGCCACGGCGGTCGCCGCGCTGCCGGCGGGCGGCGGACCGGTGACCCTGGTGGCGGCCGCGCAGTCCGCGTATCTGGCGGCCGCCGGTGTCCTGCTGGTGCTGGGCCGGGAACGGCTGCTGCTGGCGGCGCTCAGCCCGCTGCTCGTGGGTGCGGCCGTCCTGCCCCGGTGGGAGCCGGGCCCCGTGGTGCGGGCCGGGCTGCCCCTGCTGGCGCTGCTCGCCACCCTCGCCGTCACCGGCTGGGTCCTGCGGGGCGCCCTCGCCGTCCCGGCCGCCGTCGGCTCGGCCCGGCCGCGTCTGCTGTGGTCACTGCCGTACGGCCTGTTCGGACTGGCCGCCGGGGTGCTGGTTTTGCTGGAGGGGCGTGAGGAGCCGTACGCGGTGATCGTGCTGACGCTGAGCATGGGGCCCGCGGAGTGGCTGCTGTACCGCTACCGCGGACTGTCCGTCGCCGCGCTGCGCGCCACCGCCACACCCGCCGGGTTCCTGCTGCGTTCGGCCGGCATCCTCGGGCTCTGCCTGCTCGCCTATCTCGCGCCGCTGCTGCCCGCGGCCCTGCTCACCGGCGCCGACCCGGTCGCCCTGCTGCTGCTCGCCGCCGTCCTGTGGACCGCGCTCCTGCTCCAGGCGTTCGGGGCGGCCTGGCCGTCGGCCGGGATCTGCCTGACGGCAGCAGGCGGAGCCGGAGCCGTCGTCCTGTTCCATCTGCCACCGGGCGCCGCCCTGGCCCTGCCGCTCGGCTGCGGCGCCGCCGCCCTGTGTCTGTCGGCGTGCGCGCTGTGGCTGCTCGGCCGGCCGGCACCGCACGCCTGAGCGCCGCTTCTCCCCCGCTCCGTTCATCTCATCGAAGGGACCACGCAGTTGACCTCCGCACCGCTCGCCGCCGTCACCGGAGCCGAGGGCTTCATCGGCTCGCACCTCACCGAGGCGCTGGTCGCCTCCGGACACCGGGTGCGGGCCATGGCCCAGTACAACTCCTTCTCCTCCTTCGGCTGGCTGGAGACCCTGCACCCGGACGTCCTGGACCAGGTGGAGATCGTCCTCGGGGACGTCCGGGACCCGGGCTCGGTCCGCGGCCTCCTGGAAGGCGCCGACACCGCCTACCACCTGGCCGCCCTGATCGCGATCCCGTACTCCTACCAGGCCCCGCACAGCTACGTGGACACCAACGTCACCGGCACCCTCAACGTGCTGGAAGCCGTGCGCGCCCTCGGCACGCCCCGGCTGGTGCACACCTCCACCAGCGAGACCTACGGCACCGCACAGACCGTGCCCATCACCGAGGACCACCCCATCAACACCCAGTCCCCGTACGCCGCTTCGAAGGCGGGCGGAGACCGGCTGGCCGACAGCTACCACGCCAGTTTCGACACCCCGGTCGTCACCCTGCGGCCCTTCAACACCTTCGGGCCGCGCCAGTCGATGCGCGCGGTCATCCCCACGGTCATCGGGCAGGTCGCTGCGGGGGAACGCACGATCACCCTCGGCGACCTGCGCCCCACCCGGGACTTCACCTTCGTCAAGGACACCGCGCAGGCCTTCCTCGCCGTCGGTACCGCGCCCGCCGAGCGGGTCGTGGGCCGTACCTTCAACGCGGGAACCGGCGGGGAGATCTCGGTGGGCGACCTGGTCGCGCTGATCGGCAAGGTGATGGACACCGCCCTCGACGTCCGCGAGGACACCGCCCGCATCCGTCCCGCCAACTCCGAGGTGATGCGGCTGGTCGCGGACGCGAGCCGGCTCGGTGCGGCCACCGGCTGGCGGCCCGCGCACACCCTGGAGGAAGGCCTCGCGTCCACCGTGGAGTTCTTCCGCGACCCCGCCAACCTCGCCCGGTACAAGACCGGCATCTACAACATCTGACACCACACAGCGGATCTCGTCCGTCACGTCTGCGCACGTCCACGAAGCGTCCACGAAGGAGGAGCCCCCATGCACGCAGTGATCCTGGCGGGAGGCAAGGGCGTCCGGCTGCGGCCGTACACCACCGCGCTGCCCAAGCCGCTCGTGCCCATCGGCGACCAGCACGCCATCCTGGAGATCGTCCTGCGCCAGCTGTCCACGGCCGGCTTCACCAGCTGCACCATCGCCATCGGCCACCTCGGCGAGATCATCCGCGCCTACGTCGGCGACGGTTCCCAGTGGGGTCTGACCGTCGACTACGCCACCGAGGACAGCCCGCTGGGCACCATGGGACCGCTGCTCAACCTGCGCCACCGGCTGCCCGAGACCTTCCTGGTGATGAACGGCGACGTCCTCACCGACCTCGACTACGCCGACGTCCTGCGCCGGCACCGCGCGTCCGGGGCCCCGCTGACCATCGCCACGTACGCCCGCAAGGTGCACATCGACTTCGGGGTGCTGACCACCGACTCCAGCAAGGTCGTCGCGTTCACCGAGAAGCCGAGCATGGACTACCGCGTCTCCATGGGCGTCTACGGCCTGTCCCGGAGCACCCTGGACGGCTACACGGCCGGGCTCCCCCTCGGCTTCGACGAGTTGGTGCTCGACCTGCTGAAGAGCGACAACCAGCCGCACGCCTACGACTTCGACGGGTACTGGCTGGACATCGGACGCCCGGACGACTACGACCGGGCCAACGCCGAGTTCACCACCCGCAAGTCGCTGCTGCTCAAGGGAGCCTGAGCACGTCATGCGCATTCTCGTCCTGGGCTTCACCGGCTATCTCGGCGCTCATGTCGTCGAGCGGCTGCGCGCCCTGCCGGGCGCACTGGTGATCGGTGCCGGCCGGTCGCCTGCCGCCGACCTCGACGTCGATCTGGCCCGTGTCCGTCCGGAGCGGCTGGCGAAGACCCTCGCGTCGGCCGCGCCCGACACCGTCGTCAACTGCGCGGGCGCCACCGGCGGTGACGCCGTCACCCTCGCCGAGGTCAACGCCCGCGGTCCCGCGGTGCTGTGCGCCGCCCTGCGCGAGGCGGCTCCCGCGGCGCGCCTGGTGCACCTGGGCTCGGCCGCCGAGTACGGCCCGGGCACGCCCGACGTCCCGGTGACGGAGTCGGCGCCGACCCGCCCGGTCGGTCCTTACGGGGCGACGAAGCTCGCGGGCACGGTCGCGGTGACCGCCTCGGGCCTGGACTCGGTGGTGCTGCGGGTGGGCAATCCGGTGGGCCCGGGCGCTCCGCCCACCGGGCTGCCCGGCCGGATCGCCGCACTGCTGCGCGAGGCCGGTTCAGGCCCGGAGGCGGTGCTGCGGCTGGGCGACCTGTCCGCCTACCGTGACTTCGTGGACGTACGCGATGTGGCGCGGGCGGTGGTGCTCGCGGCCACGGCTGAGGGCCCGTTGCCGCCCGTGCTCAACATCGGCGGTGGCGGGGCCGTCCCGGTGCGCGACCTGGTCCGGCGTCTGGCCGCGCTCGCCGGTTTCCGGGGCCGGATCGAGGAGGACACGGCGGGTGCCGCGGGCTCGGCCCGTTCCGGGCAGGTGTCGTGGCAGTGCTCCGACATCACCGCGGCCGGGCACGCCGTCGGCTGGCGTCCGGCGCACTCCCTCGGCGATGCGCTGACCGCCCTGTGGGAAGGCGGCCGCACGCCGTGAGCCTGCTGATCCCGCTGTACGTCCATCCGGCCGAGGACCCCGGTGCCTGGCACCGGCTGATCACCGCGGCGACCCACACCTACGGTGTCGTCCTCAACCCGGCGAGCGGGCCGGGCGAGGTGCCCGACCCGGCGTTCACCGCGGCGGCCGGTGCGCTGCGGGCCGCGGGGGCTCGGCTGCTCGGCTACGTCGACACCGACTACGGGATGCGCGAGCCCTCGGCCGTCGCCGAGGACGTGCGCCGGCACCGTGAGTGGTACGAGGCGGACGGATGTTTCCTGGACCGGGTGACGGCGACCGCGGACGGACTGCCCGCGTGCCGCAGGCTGGTGCGGGCGGTGCGCAGGCTGGGTGCGGGGACGGTCGTGCTCAACCCCGGCGTCCATCCGGCGCCGGGGTACGCCCGCCTCGCCGACCTGACCGTCACCTTCGAGGGCCCCTGGTCGACGTACGTCTCGGCCTTCAGCCGGCCGTCCTGGGCCGCACGGCACCCGCCCGAGCGGCTGTGCCACCTCGTCTACGGTGTGCCCGAGGCCCTCGTTCCCCTGGCCGTGCGCACCGCACACGAGCGCGGAGCGGCGGTCTGTGGTCCGGTGACGGGCGAACCGCCCAATCCCTGGGACCGGTTGACGCCCGCGCTCACCGGGGCGGGGCGATGAGCAGGGCGGCGGTGTGGTGCGCGGCCCTGCTGACCGCTGTGACGGCCGCGGCGCTGACGGGCTGTTCCGGCAGCGACGAGCGGCCCGCCGACGGGCAGGGTACGGCGTCACCCGCTCGCGCCGTGTGGAAGCCACGTCCGGGACTCGCCTGGCAGTGGCAACTCGACGGCAGGGTGGACGCGTCGGCCGACGTGCCCGTCTACGACATCGACGGCTTCGAGAACTCCGCGGCGGACGTGGCACGGCTGCACCGCGCGGGAAGGAAGGTCATCTGCTACGTCAACGTCGGCGCGTGGGAGGACTTCCGGCCGGACCGGGACGCTTTCCCGCGCTCGGTGCTCGGCGAGCCCAACGGGTGGTCGGGCGAGCGGTGGCTGGACATCCGGCAGCTGACCGTCCTGCGACCGATCATGGAACGCCGCTTCGACATGTGCCGCGACAAGGGCTTCGACGCGGTGGAACCCGATCTGGTGGAGGGCTACGGAAACGACACCGGTTTTCCGCTGACCGCACGCGACCAGCTCCGGTACAACAGGATGATCGCGGCCCTCGCTCATGAGCGGGGGATGTCGGTGGGGCTGAAGAACGACCTCCCCCAGATTCCCCAGCTCGTGGGCGATTTCGACTTCGCGGTCAACGAGGAGTGCGCCCAGTACGACGAGTGCGGCGAACTCTCCCCGTTCATCGCGGCGGGCAAGGCGGTGTTCCACGTGGAGTACGCGGAGCCGCGGAGCGCTTTCTGTGCGGAGTCCCGCCGACTGGGATTGTCGTCGATGCGGAAGAAGCCTGAACTCGGGGTGTGGCGGAGCTCCTGCTGAGCGTGTTGCATGATCAGGGCATGTCGAATCCTGCTGCGTTCCGTGACCGGTCGAACTGGTCCGGCGGTTACTACGAACTGGCCATCGAGGTCGGGTCAACCGCTGATGCCGACCTGCAGGCGCTCCTGAGTGCTGTGTGGTCGGCAGCGGAGGTGCGGGGTTCGTTCGCGTTCACCGATCGTGAGCCCGAGGAGCAGGAGCCCGTGCCGTGCACGGTTGCCTCCCTCGCGGAGTACGGCCACCTTCATGGTCGGGTGCGTTTGCCCACCGGCCGGCTGATCGTGTGCGGTTGCGTGGCGATCCGCGGAGGTGACGACAGCAGCGACTGGCTGGACTTCTACATCCCTGATGGCGCGCTGGACAACGCGGGGGTCGCCCAGTGGGACGGCCGGCCGTTCTTCAGGTCTGCGGTCATGGACGACTGGCTCGCGTCCATCGGGACGGCGGTCTTCGACCGGGTGCGCTTCAGTCTCGGCGTGATCGGCTGGGAGGTCTCCGGATGCACCGATGCGGCAACGCTGGCGGGCAGATTGCCACAGGAGCGCTCGATCGGATACCTGCTTCCGCGAGAGGGAGGCCTGCAGTACGGGGCGGCCAACGACTGAGCAAAGCCTGACGGCCCCTCCCTCGTCAGAGGAAGGAGCCGTCGGAGTGTGTGCAGAGGCGTTCGTCTTCTACGGGGTCAGGCGTGCCGATGCGAGTGCCGGTTGCCGGTGACGACGCGGTACAGGGCGAGCAGGATGAGGGAGCCGACGATCGCGGCGATCCACGTGGAGAGTTCGAAGAACCCGTCGATGGAGTCCACTCCGAAGATGACCTTGCCGAGCCAGCCGCCGAGCAGACCGCCGACAATGCCGATGAGCATCGTGACGATGATGCCGCCGGGGTCCTTGCCCGGCATCAGGGCCTTGGCGATGGCGCCGGCGAGGAGCCCGATGATGATCCAAGCAATGATGCCCATGGTGCGTCTCCGCTTCGTCGTATAAGGATTCTGTTAAGTCATCGGGTACGCCGAATGCGCCGGGCCAAACGTCTCCTTCTGATATCGGCTCTGCGGGCCTTGCAGCGAACCGGGTTGCCGGGGTGGCTCAGCGAGAGGGGGAACGGTCGAGCGCGGCCACCTCGCGAACGGCGTCGGCGACGGCCCGGAAGTCCTTCCTCAGGATCGAGCCGTGGTTGCTGTCGACCTTCACGCTGCGGAAGTTCGGACGGCGCGCTGTCACCGCGTCGAGGCTCGCGCGGATCCGCTCCTGCTCGTCGCCGCGGCTTCCGAACGACGTCCCCGAGGCGACGACGTACCGCACCGGGACGGTGATGCCGTCGAGTACGGGCCCCAACTCACGCTCGCGGGAGAGCTTTCCGAGCTCGATGTTGCTGTTCGCCTGCTCGTCGGGAGTCATGCGCGGGGCCAGGCCCGTGGGGCGCAGCAGCGGCATGAACCATCCCATCCGCCGGAACAGCTTCCGGATCCGCTGCTCCATGGCCTCGTCGAGCCAGTCGTGGGGGAAGGCGCCGTCGACCAGGACCGCACCCACGGCGCGCTCCGGGTTCCGGGCGGCCCAGTGCGCGGCGACGACCGCGCCGTAGGACCAGCCCACGACGAGGGCCCGGTCGACGGCTCGGGCCGCGAGGACGGCGTCGACATCCCGGACGGCCGCCTCGAAGGAGTAGTCCGCCGAACGCTTCGACTTGCCGCGGGCCCGCTCGTCATAGGTGATGTGCCGCCACCCCGTTCCCAGTTCGGCGAGGGTGCGCCGCCAGTACCCCTGAGTGGCGAACTGACCGTTGAGGTAGACCACCGGCAGACCGGGGCCCCCGGTGTCGGTGACGGCCAGGGCCGTGTCCTCGACCGGCACCGTCCCGGCCCAGCGCTCCTGGTCCGGGGAGGTGTTGTTCTTCGTCATGTCCTGCTCCTGTTCACATGGGGAGGTGCCGGGTCGGGAATCTTGTGACGCCTTGTGACGCTTAGTTTCGGATGATGGAAACGCTACGTTGCATTTCACGAGTTCGACAACGAGGTTACTACGTATTTCACTAATCAGTGCAGCTCAGAGCCATGAAATCGTTGCACCGCCATTGGCGTCGAACGCAACGGAATCATCCAATCCGTTGCAATGAGTTGAAGGTGAACGCTCTGGTGGGTCACTGTTTCGTACCCTGACGGCATGCGCATGCGTCCCACCTTGAGCTGGACCCCCGCCGAGGACCTGCCGCCGGGCAGTACGGATCCCGAGCCGGTCGTCGATGCGCTGCGCAACGGTGGAGTGCTGGTGCTCAGCGGCGCGGGCATCTCCACGGAATCGGGCATCCCCGACTACCGGGGCGAGGGAGGGAGCCTGAGCCGGCACACCCCGATGACCTACCAGGACTTCACCGCCGCCACCCAGGCACGGCGCCGGTACTGGGCACGCAGCCACCTCGGCTGGCGCACCTTCGGCCGAGCCCGCCCCAACGCCGGGCACCGGGCCGTGGCGGCCTTCGGGCGGCACGGCCTTCTCCAGGGTGTCGTCACTCAGAACGTGGACGGCCTGCACCAGGCCGCCGGCAGTGAGGACGTCGTGGAACTGCACGGGACCCTGAACCGGGTCGTCTGCCTCTCCTGCGGCGCCTACAGCCCTCGCCGCGAACTCGCCGTGCGGCTCGAGGAGGCCAACCCGGGGTTCGAGCCCGTGGCCGCGGGAATCAACCCCGACGGGGACGCCGATCTCACGGACGACCAGGTCGCGGGTTTCCGTGTGGTTCCCTGCACGGCATGCGGCGGCATCCTCAAACCGGACGTCGTGTTCTTCGGCGAATCCGTTCCGCCGCAGCGAGTCGAGCACTGCCGCGAGTTGGTCCGTGCGGCGACCTCACTGCTGGTCCTGGGCTCCTCCCTGACCGTGATGTCCGGCCTGCGCTTCGTCCGCCAGGCGGCCCAGGCCGGGAAACCGGTACTGATCGTCAACCGGGATCAGACCCGCGGCGACCACCTCGCCCTCACCAGGGTCTCCCTGCCGTTGGGCTCAGCCTTGAACTCGATGTCGCTGCGCCTCGGCATTCCCGTGGACTGAGCGGACCAGGAAGCGGCGGTTGAGCGCGCATACAGGTTCCTGACCGGGGCGCGGGGGTGAAGACGGGGTGAGGCGCCGGCGGGCCCGAGCCGGACGGTGAGCCGGTGATCGACTCTCGCCGGGACTTCCGGGCCTGAACGCCGGCCGCCCGGTTCCGCTCATCGCCGCGGGAGGACGCCCGGTCGAACAGCCCCCGCTGCTGCGCCCCTTCCGCGCGGCAAGCCGGAGCCCGTCCCCCAGTGAGAACGGCAGCTCGCCTTCCACTTCAACGGTGTGCGTCGTGTCACACCCCCCAAAATCCGCCTAAGTTGTCTGCATCACAGCGGAAATGTCCGTATGCGTCCATGCTCGATTCGGACGTCAGCCCCCGAAGTGGGGCCTATCGCCATCCTCTTGGGCGCGAAGTTCAAAGTGACCCATGACACAGCAGGCGTGACATTCTCCCCGCTCCCCGGAAGGTGCCCCACCATGGCCGCATACCTCTGCCCGCCAGCCGTGATACACGGCGAGCACGCCGTGAAGACCAGCGAGATCGTGGCGGAGGTGAGCGACCGGCACCGGCATGCGGCGTGGGCACCGCGGATCGACGGCATCGCCGCCAGTACGGGCATCGAGACCCGCGGCTGGATGCTGCCGCTGGAGACCGCCGTCGCACCCGGCAAGGGCAGCGGTCTGGATGCCGTCGGTATCGAGCCGGCCCAAGAGGCGCTCGCACGCGACGGGTTCGCACAGCAGGACGTGGACCGCGTGATCGCCGCCCTCGAGTCCATACCCGCCCGGCAGACCGTCCAGGAGCGCACCGCGCCCGCCTGGGAGGCCGTGCAGTCCTACGGAGAGCGTGCGGCACGCGGGGCCCTGCAGACAGCCGGGCTCGACGCCGCGGACGTGGACTGCCTGATCACCAGTCACTCCACCACCCCGGCACTGCCGGGCCTAGACGTCGCCCTGGCCAACAAGCTGTCGCTGCGCAGCGACACGATGCTGCTCCCGGCGACGCAGTGGGCGTGTATCGCGGGGACGCGTTCCCTGGCACTGGCGGCGGAGCTGGTCGCCGCCGACCCCGACCGGGTGGTCCTGGTCGTCATCTCGGAGGCGTTGAGCACGACCTACCAGCCCGGGGACGACACGCTCGAGTCCTTGATCGTCCGGCTGCTGTTCGCGGACACCGCGGTCGCCGCGGTGGTCACCGGCCGCCCCAGGCCCGAGTCGGTGCTGCGGCTGAACTCAGCCTGGCACCACACCCTGCCCGGCACCCAGGACCTGCACCGTCTGGAGACCCGCGCGGACGGCACCCACTTCGTGATGGACCGGCGTGGGCCGCGCGCCGTACAGGAGACGGTCACCGCGATGTGGGAGTGGCTGCGCACGCGGTACCAGGACGACCCCGGCTCCTGGCACCCCGACGTACTGCTCGCGCACCCCGGGGGAACCCGCGTGCTGGAGTACATGGAGCAGACGATGCCCGACGGGTGGCCTTCGGGGCTGCTGGACTACAGCCGGGACAGCTACACCACCGGAAACCGCGGAGGCGCGGCGGTGTTCGACATCCTGCGGCGGGCCCATGACGCGGGACAGCTGAAGGCGGGACATCGCGCCGTCCTGTACGCGGCGGCACCGGGACTCACCGCGACCGCCCTTGAAGGGCAGTGGCTGTAGTGCGATGGGCGTCGTCCGTTCCGTCCGCGGGGGCCGGGGCGCGCGCCTGACGTGTCCTCACCGCACTCCGCCGGGCGGGCCGTGTCACCTCGCGACTTCCGCCCAGACGACCTTCCCGGTGTCCGTCCACCGCACTCCCCACCGGGTGGTGAGCCGGTGCACGATGCTCAGACCACGGCCACCGTTGTCGAGCAGGTCGCCGCGCCTCAGCCGCGGCCTGCCGTTGCCGGTGTCGCCCACCTCGCACAGCAGGCCGTGACCGGACCTGATCAGCCGCACCGTGACGGGACCGGTGGCGAAGCGCACCGCGTTCGTGACCAGCTCGCTGACCAGCAGCAGTGTCTTGTCCCTGGTGTCGTCCCTGGTGCCCCACTGCCTCAGCAGCGCGGCGACCCGCTCACGGGCGTGGGCGGGGGCATCACTGCGGGCGGGCAGCCGCCAGGTCGCCGTGTCCCCCTTGCGGTAGCCGATCATCCGTGCGAGCAGCAGGGTCACGTCGTCGCGCTGGGGCGCGGGCGCCAGTGCGGAGACCACGTGGCGTGCCGTCTGCTGGAGGGCGTCCCAGGGGTGAACCGTGGACACGACGTCCGCCAGCCGGTCGATGCCCTCGTCGATCGAGAGGGCGGGATCCTCCACCAGCCCGTCGGTGTACAGGGCTAGCACGGAACCCGCAGGCACGCCGATGGTGTACACGTCGAACGGCTCGCGCAGCGCGAACTCGGCGCCCAGGCCCGGGTGAGGGCGGATCGAGAGCGCGCCCGCGTGCCCGTCCGGGGAGACCAGGATCGGCGGGAGATGACCGGCGCTGGACAGCGTCACATGGTGGCCCACCGGGTCGTACAGGGCGATGCAGCAGGTCGACCCCAGGGCGCTGTAGCCGGCCGCCAGTCCTGAATCGGCGTCGTCCAGCAGCGTCACGGTCTCGTCCAGGTGTTCCAGTACCTGGTCGGGCGCGAGCCCCGCGGACAGCAGCGCACGGGCCTCCATGCTCAGCTGCCCCATGGTCGCGGCGGCTCCCAGGCCGTGTCCGACGACGTCCCCGACCACCAGCGCGGTACGGCCGTCGGGCAGCGGGAAACTGTTCACCCAGTCGCCGCCGACGCCGGCGCTGTCGGGGGTGGCGGGCTGGTAGACGCTGGCGATCTCGATGGTGTCGCCGCCGGACCGGGGCAGGAGCCGGCGTTGCAGGGCCAGCACCTGTGTGTGCTCGCGCTGGTGCTGGCGAGCCAGGTCCACGTGATGGGCGGTTCTGGCCACCAGTTCCTGCAGGTCGAACAGCTCGCTGTCGCGGAAGGGGCAGTCCGCCCGCCGCCACACCTCCGCCACGCCCAGGACGACGGGCGGCGCGCCGTCCAGAACCAGGGGGATGCACGCCACGCCCGCCGACCGGCCGCTGGGTACCAGGGCACGTACCACGCGGGGGCTGCCGAAGACCCGTTCGACGGCCTGGCGGTCGGGGATGACGATGGTCTGCGGGGCATCGTCCCTCAGGACCGCCTGCGCCAGCAGACGACTCGCGTCCCCGGGAAGATCGTCGCCCGGGGTCAGGTAGCCCTCGGGCCACACCCGGTCCGGGACCAGGGCCGCCCGCCGGAGGTGAATACGCCCCTGAGCGTTTCCGGTGACCCCCTCGCCCGTCCACACGGCGAAGTCGAGGTCTACGGCGGCGACGTCCCCCCAGGCCAGCAGGGACTCCGCGAGGGACTGTGCGGTCTCGCCGATGTCCAGCGAAGTGCCGATCGCGGTCTCGGCGGCGTAGAGGTGCAGCCTCCTGGCCATCGCGATCACGGAGACCGTCAGCCCTTCCTCCGGTGACGCGGCGGGCAGGATGCTCATCGACACGACCAGCTCGGATCCGTCGCACCGCCGCAGCCGCTGGATCCGGGCGACGTGCGCCTCACCGCTCTCCACGACCTGCCGCAACCTGCGGGTGACCGTCGGTACGTCACCCGGGGGGAGGAGCTCCACGAACGGTTTCCCGGCGTCGGCATCGAGACCCGCGAACACCGGAGCGTCAAGGTTGCAGCGGGTGATGATCAGATCAGTGTCGAGGTTGACCGCGCCGAGGATCTGCTCCTGTTGTCCGGCCGCCGGAGGGTCCGGAACCCGCTGACGGGTGGCACGGTCGCCCCGCGGGTCGGCCGCTGTCGCTCCACCCTGCGGGATGTAGCGGCCAAGTGCGCGGCTGACCAGCTCGAACGCCGAGGAGGACGAGGGCGAGGGTGTGGAGTCCATGCGGCTCTCTCAGCATTCCCCGGCGTGGGTGCCGGGGCTTTGTTCGGACCCGTGCGGTGGGGCCCCGAGTCCCTGACCGCACACCTCATTGAATAACACCGGGGGCCGCTTCGCACACATCAGCGATGGCTCGAGCACCCGGACACGGGGGGGGCACTCGCCCCGTGCTCAGAGCAAGGTCAGTGGCTGTGCTTGGGCGATGAGCAGCGCGACATCGTCGTGGTCGGCGGGATTGCGCAGCTCCCGGAGCAGCCGGTCGCAGGTTTCCTCCGCGGAGCGGCACGGCGGGGACAGCAGGCGCAGGAGCTCGGCCAGGCGCTTGTCGATGGGATCGTCCCGGGTCTCGACCAGTCCGTCGGTGTACAGGACGAGCTGGTCACCGGGGTTCATGGCGACGACGGAGGTCTCGAAGGGACCGCTGCCGACTCCCAGCGGGGTGCCGGAGGGCAGGTCGAGCAGTTCGGGCGGTCGGCCGGCCCGTACCAGAACCGGGGGCAGATGGCCCGCACAGGCCACCTGCAAGCGGGCGGTGTGCGGATCGTGGACCGCGTACACGCAGGTGGCGATGTAGGGGTCCAGACCCTGTGTGATCTTGTCGAGATGGGTGAGGATGCGGCTCGGCGCGAGGTCGAGGTCGGCGAGGGTGGAGGTCGCGGTGCGCAACCGGCCCATGGCGGTGGCCGCCGGGATCCCGCTGCCCATGACGTCACCCACCGCCAGAGCGGTTCGGTCGCCGCTGAGCGGGATGATGTCGTACCAGTCGCCACCGACCTCGCTGAAGGCCTGCGCGGGCCGGTACCGGGTGGCGATCTCCAGGCCGGGGCGGCGTGGCGAGGGGCGGGGCAGCAGGCTGCGCTGCAGGGTTTCGGCGGCGCTGCGGATGTGCTGGTGCAGGACGGCGTTGTCGATGCTCAGCGCGGCGGAGGAGGCAAGCTCGCAGGCGAGGGTGAGGTCGTTCTCGTCGAAGGGCTGCGGGTTGCGGGCGCGGGCCAGGCCCATCACGCCGATGATCTCTCCCCGGGCGATGAGGGGGACGGCCATGTCGGTGTGGACCCCCGCCTCGGCGAGCAGTCCGGCTGCGGCGTCGTCGGCCGCGATACGGCTGAGATCGCGGCTGTCGAGGTGGGTGATCAGCAGCGGTTTGCGGGTGCGCAGGCAGTGGGCGGCCGGATGGTCCGCGTGGTAGGTGGTGAGGTGGCCGGGCTGGATGATCGCCTGGGAGGCCCCGGTGGGGTAGGCGGTCTTCACCGCCAGCGCCCGGAACAGCGCCGGGCCGTCTCCGCGCTCCGGGCGGCCTGTCCGCATCACGGAGTCCAGGATGTCCACCCCGATCATGTCGGCCAGGTCGGGCACCAGGACGTCCGCGAGTTCCTGGGCGGTCCGCTCCACCTCCAGGGTGGTCCCGATGCGCGCCGAGCCGTCGGCCATCAGGCGCAGGCGCTGCTGGGCCCGGTCGGCTTGCCTTGCCGCCTCGTACCGGTCGGTCACGTCCACCACCACGTTGGCGATCCCCAGCACGTGCCCGCTCTGGTCCTCCAGTCGGTAGAGCGACACGGCCCAGGCGTGGTCGTGGTCCGGGTCGGCCCGGGTCCGGCCCACGACCTGCTCGTCCACCATGGGCAGGCCCGTCGCCAGGACCTCCCGCATCTGGTTCTCCGCGGTCTTGAAAGCCGCGCCGGGCAGGATCTCCCGGAAGTGGCGGCCCACGTGGTCGGCCTCGGGGACGCCGTGCATCGAGGCCAGGGCGCCGTTGACCGCCACGTACCGCAACTCGGTGTCCAGGACGGACAGTCCGATCGGCGCCTGGGTGACCAGTTGGCTGGAGAGGGCCACGTTGCGCTCCACCTGCCGCACCGTGGCCCGGTCGGTGGCAAGCCCGAGCGCGTAGTGGTCGCCGAGGCTGTCCGTCAGCCGCATGTTGCGGAACTCGACCGTCCGGGTACTGCCGTCCTTGAGCCGGACGGGGAACGGGCCGGCCCAGCCCCGGCCGGTCGCCATCACCTCGTCGAACAGTCCCCTCCCCGCTTTCCGGTGTTCGGGATGGAGCAGCAGGGCGGCCGCGTTCTGCCCGACCGCTTCGTCACCGGTGTAGCCGAACAGCTCCTCGGCCTGCGGACTCCACATGTCGATCCGGCCGTCGGCCTCCACCAGCACCGCGGCGACACCCAGCAGGTCCATCAACCCACTCGGGTCGGACGCCGGATCCTGCGGATCGCCCGCCTGCTCCGGAGGCTGGTTCGCTCGGCTCATCACATCGCCCCTCAGGCCTTCGACCCCACGGCGCACCCGTCCGCCCGAGCAGACGTGCACTGCGGCCGGTGGCAGGCCGGCGGCCGCTCACGATCCGGGTCCGGCTCACAGGTCGGTCCTTACCTGTCCAGCCTTCCACAGGTCTCGGCTTCGTCCGAGGAGATCATGGTCCGCCGGGGTCGGATCGGGGCGGGGAGCTGCCGGCCCAGGCGGGCGAGCGGGGACAGGGCCATGATCCCGGGTGACAGCATCATGCCTGCGGCGGTCACCAGCAGGCCGGTGCGCAGCCCCCACTCCCCCGCGAGGAATCCGCCGGCCAGGGACCCGACCGGGGTCAGCCCCAGGCCCGCCCACGTGATCGTCGCAGCGGCGCGGCCCTGCATCCCGTCCGGGGTGACGGCCTGCCGGACGGCCATGAGCGTGACGTTCACCAGCTGGCCGCCCAGGCCGAACACGAAGCCCACGGCGAGGAGCACCGGAACCGTGACGGCCGAGGAGCCGTCCAGTGCGGGCACGCACAGGAACACGCCGTCTCCGAGAGCCGCCGCACACATGACCACCGTGCCGTGACCGAACCGGCCCGGCAGGCGGGCGGCCAGCAACGAGCCCACGAGCGCGCCCGGCCCCGCCGCCGCGAGCGCCAGCCCCACGACGGTGCCCGACAGGTGCAGCTCCCGGGGCAGGAACAGGAGGTAGACGGTCATCATGGCCGCGAACGAGAACTGGAAGGCTGCCGAGGCCACGCACACGGCTCTGAGGAAGGTGTCGCCGACGACGAAGCGCAAGCCCTCATGGATCCGCCGCCAGACCCGCGGGGACTTCTCCTGACGGGTCGGCATCGATTCGGCTCGGCGGATGCGCCGGATCGACAGGAACGACAACGCGAAGAACAGCGCCCCGGAGACGGCGGCGAAGGGCGCCGCCGGCAGAGACACCAGTGCACCGCCGAGTGCGGGACCGCCGATCTGCGCCGCGGACCGGCTGCCCTCGAGGGCGCTGTTGCCCCGTACCAGTCGGTCGCGTTCCACCAGTCGCACGAGAGACGCCTGGTACGCCACGTCGAAGAACACGGACAGGGCCCCGACGGTGAAGGTGAGCGCGAGCAGGCTGGGCAGGCCGAGCCCTCCGACGAGCGCGGCCAGGGCGGCAGCGCCCAGAGCCAAGGCCCGGCCGGCGTCGGAGAGCATCATCGTCGTGCGGGTACGCCATCGGTCGACCCACGCGCCGACGAACAGCGAGAGCAGCAGGACCGGCGCCTGTCCCACCGCGCGAAGGACGCCCAGGCCGCCGGCACTGGCGTCCAGCGTCAGGACGGCAAGGAGCGGCAGGATCACCAGGGTTGCGTGTTCGCCGACTTGGGACGCTGTCTGACCCCACCAGAGTCTGCGGAAGTCGGCGTCCCGCCACAGACCGGGCCGAGCGGGTCGGGCGGAACCGGATGCGGCTGAAGAAGCGGAAGAAGCGGAAGAAGCGGACGGCACGGTATCCCTCGTGTTGCCGACAACGAGGCCCCGCCACCGGGCACGGCGAAGGTGCTTCGGTGGTTTCGGGCAGGAGAAGGCTCGCTGTGCCGCACCATCACAGGCAGCACGCGATGACAGGCCGTCACACGGCCTACGACGTCAACGCGCGCTCGGGAAACCGACCATGTCTCAGCTCCTCGTGGTGACCAGGGGGGCCCAAACCCTAACCGGCCGAGGGCCGGTACGGAAGACGGCGGTCTTCGACGCGGTTGCGGGGTTGAGCGGTGTCGGACCGTAGTAGCCCGCCCGAAGCCATCGGACGTGTGTCCTGGCCAGGGTCCGGTGCTCCGGCCGTCGGGGCTGCTCACACTGGGCGCATGTCCGATGCGTCCCCGGTCCTCGCGACCGATGCCCGGCGGGTGGCCGTCATGACCGTGCTCACCGTGCCGGCGGGCGCCGTCGACGCCGTGAGCTTTCTGACCATGGGCAAGGTGTTCTGCGCGCTGGAGACCGGCAACGTCCTCTTCCTGTCCTTCGCGCGCGCCGCGGAGGGTGACGTTCCCGTGGCGCGGCCCGCCACCGCGATCGGGGCGTTCATGGTCGGGGCGGCCTCGGGGACGTCGTACTGAAGCGCCTCGCGGAACGCAGGGGCCCGTGGTTTCCGGCCGGACTCGCCTGCGAGGCCGCGTTGCTGGTGTGCGCGCTCGGCACGCTGTTGCTGGTGCCGCTGGGCACGGGGCGAGCGCTGCTCGTCATCGCGGCGGCGGTGCTGCTCCTCGCGGTGGCGGCCACGGTCGCACCGCCCGGTGGGACGGAACCGGCCGAGGCCGGTTGAAAGGGGCGGACGGAGCCGTCGGCGTGGCATGCGTGGGGGGGCGGTCCCGGATTCGCGCTCCCACTGCCGTGTCGGCAGGATGTGGGGCATGACCGAGATCCGCACGCCCCGTCTCCTGCTGCGCCGATGGCTCGACGACGACCTCGTCCCGCTGTCCGAGATCCACGCCGATCCGGTGGTGATGCAACGCGTCCCAGACGGCTCACCGCGCTCCCTGGAACAGACCGCCGAGGACATCGAGGCCTGGGAGGAGGAGTGGGACGAGGAAGGCTTCGGGGTGTTCGCCGTCGAGCTCCTGGGATCCGGTGAGCTGGCGGGCGCCGTCGGGCTGTCCGTGGCCGACGCCCCGGCCGAGATCTCCGGCCAGATCGCGATCAACTGGCGGCTCGGGCGGGTGTTCTGGGGGCAGGGATACGCCTCCGAAGCAGCGCACGCCACCTTGGAGTTCGCCGTGCAGGACCGCGGTCTCGACCGGGTGGTGGCCGTCTGCCGCCTGGACGACAGGGCTTCGGCGAACGTACTCGACAAGCTCGGCATGCAGAGGGAGGGAGCCGCCCGGCATCCGGATCACGACCACGGCCTCGCGGTCTACGGCATCGACCTGACGCAGTACCAGTAATTCCCCGACTGCCGTTGCCCGCAGGGCCGTCAGCGGGTCCGCACGGCCGCGTCGAGCAGAGGGCCCAGCTCCCGGGCCACGGTCGTCAGGGCCCGGACGTCCTGGTCGGCGCGGGCCAGGAGGATCGCCCCCTCAAGGCTGCTGATCATGAGCGTGGACAGCGCGCCGGCCCGTTTCGCGGGCACGCCCATCTCGGTGAGGGCCGCGGCGACCGCGCCGGTCCACGTCGCGAAAGCCGCGGATGCGGCCGTCCGCGTGGAGGGGACCGACTCCGCGCAGTCCACCGTGGCGGCCGCGACGGGGCATCCGCCGGCGAAGCCGGTGGTCTCGTACTCGTCGGTCCACTGACGCACCATCTCGGCGAAGAGGCCGCTCGGCGTCGGCTCGGGCAGCGCGGCCAGGAACCGGGCGACACGGCCTGCCGCGTATCCGCCTGCCCACCCCACCGCCTCGTCGACCAGCTGCGTCTTGCCACCGGGGAAGTAGTGCTGGAGGGATCCGCGTGGTGCTGCGGCGTCGACGGCGACCTCGCGCATGCCGGTGGAGTGGACTCCGTCGCGGCGGATGAGCTGGGCCGCGCTGAAGACCATCCGCTCGCGCGGTCCCCGTTCGGCCTTCGCCATCGTCGGCCTCCGTCCGCTCGCTCGCACCTCGTTCCCGGGCCGACAGTCTATGACCGCGGTCATAAGCGGAGCTACTATGACCGCTGTCATAGTCGAGGCTCGAGGGGGGCGGCTCGACCCCGCCCGGGCTCGGGAAGGCGGTACGCCATGTACGTCGGTTTCATCGGTCTGGGGGTCATGGGGCAGCCCATGGCAGTGAACCTCGCCCGGGCCGGCACACCTCTAGTGGTCTGGAACCGCACTCCCGAGCGATGTGAGGTGCTGCGCGTCGCCGGTGCCGAGGTGGCGGCGGACCCCGCCGAGGTCTTCCGCCGGGCGGCGACCGTGTTCCTCATGCTGGCCGACGAGGAGGCCGTGGACGCGGTGCTGGGGCGTGGCACGCCGGACTTCGCCCGGCGCGTCGCAGGGCGTGCCGTCGTCCACATGGGCACGACTTCGGCCACGTACTCCCACGGCCTCCTGGAGGACGTCCGGGCCGCGGGCGGGCGTTACGTGGAGGCCCCGGTCTCCGGCAGCCGTGTCCCTGCCGAGCGGGGCGAACTGGTGGGGATGCTGGCGGGCGACGACGACGCCTTGGAGGCCGTACGGCCCCTGCTCGCTCCGATGTGCCGTGAGACGTTCGCGTGCGGAGCCGTCCCGGGCGCGCTGCTGCTGAAATTCTCGGTGAACCTGTTCCTGATCACCCTGGTCACGGGTCTTGCCGAGGCGTTCCATTTCGCCGAGCGGCACGGGCTCGACCGGCATCTCCTCCGGGACGTCCTGGACGCCGGCCCCATGGCCAGTGCCGTGTCCCGGGGCAAGGGGCCCAAGCTGCTGGAGCGGGACTTCTCCGTCCAGGCGGCCGCCGCGGACGTCCTGAAGAACAACCGCCTGATCGCCGAGGCCGCCCGCACGGCAGACCTGACGTCCCCGCTTCTCGACGTGTGTCACGCCCTGTACGACGAGACCGTCCAGCAGGGCCATGGTGACGAGGACATGGTGGCCGTCCTGCGCGCCTTGGAGGCCCGGACCGCAAAAGGACGACGGCGCTGAGCGAACGTCGATTCACATCCGCATCCCGCGGGTTCGGGACGACGGCCGCGAGGAGCAGCGGAACGCCGAGCCGTAGCAGGAGCTCCCCGCCGGCATGCGTATCGCGTCCAGCTCCGGCCGCCGCTCCGACGATCCGGACGGTGATTCCGTGGGCGTCGCCATGCCGTCCTCCCCCGACTCGCGTGCGTGGCACCCATGGTGGCGGGGAGGGTCGTCGAGGACCATACCCGCACGCGCGAGCCGTTCGAGGGTCTGACGTCAGGCGTGGGACAGGGCGAAGGAGACGAGGAAGCCGCTGACCGTGACGAGTCCGATCGCCAGCTGAGCCTCCTGGAACGCCTCGGGGATCATCGTGTCGGCGATCATGGCCAGGATCGCACCGGCGGCCACGGCCGTCACCCCCGCGATCACCGTGGACGAGAAACCGCCCAGGACGGCGTATCCGAGGACGGCGGACACGGTGCTCGCGACCGCGATGGCGCCCCACACGGCGAAGACGTATCCCTTGCCGCGTCCGGCCTTCCTCATTCCGGCCGAGCTGGACAGACCTTCCGGGATGTTGCTGATGAACACGGCCGCGACGGTCACGAGGCTCACTGCCCCACCGTTGAGCAGGCTGACGCCGATCACCGCCGACTCGGGCACTCCGTCCAGGAGGGCGCCCAGTGCCAGCGCCAGGCCCGAGCCGCTCTGCTGCTCCTCGGACGGCTGCGTCTGGTCCGTGTGATGGCCCGACCGCTTGCGATGGCGAGCACCTCGGCCGGCCAGCCAGAGATTGCCTCCCGTGTAGGCCGCCGCTCCCGCCAGTGTCCCCACGGCCGCCGGCCCCAGGCCGCCCTGTTCGTAGGCCTCGCCGACCAGTTCGAAGGAGACGGCCGAGAGAAGCACGCCGGCACCGAAGGCCATCACCAGCGCGATGACCTTCTGCGACACGCGCATCCCGTAGCCGATCACCGCTCCCAGCAGGAGAGCACTTCCTGCCAGCAACCCCCAACCACCTGCTTGGATCACCTCGGACATGCCGCGCGTGTACCCACGAGAGTGTGATCGGCACCTTGTGGCCGGTCAGATCCCCGGACGAACGGCAGGGCATCCCTGCTGGGCGTCAGCCGCAGGAACGTCAGCGGGCCGAGGGAGTCGGTGTGCGCGCCCTGTCGCTGCCGTGGCAGTGTCCTCATCCGCCGTTCGAGGGATTCGCGAGCACATGTGGTGGTCGCGGCGATGAGTTCTGCGAGGGCACCGGGTCCATGGGTGCAACGGTCGCCGCAAAACGCCCGGAGAAAGAGATCACCGGTTCCCACGCACACCGGTCAACCGCTCGCAAGGAGATCGACATGGCAGCCACCTACACCTTCGACGTCTTCTCCAGCCTCGACGGCTACGGCGCCGCCGGCGGCGACTGGACCGGCTACTGGGGCAAGCAGGGGCCCGAGCTGCTCGACCACCGCTTCGCCCAGTACAGCGAGGAGCAGCGGATGGTCTACGGGGCCAACACCTATCGTGCCTTCGTGCAGATGCTCGCCACGAGCACCGAGGGGTCCGATGTGCGGGACCCCTGGGTGACGCGGATGAGGAACCTGCCGACGACCGTGGTGTCGAGGACGCTCGAAGGCCCGCTCGACTGGCCCGACGCGACCGTCGCGAACGGCGATGCCGTCGATGTCGTCGCCCGGCTGAAGGCGGAGTCCGACGTGCCGCTGCGTTCGCACGGCAGCCTGTCGTTGAACCGGGCTCTGATGGCCGCCGGCCTGGTCGACCGCTTGCAGGTGACGCTCTTCCCCGTCATCACCGGTCAGACCGGGCTGGACCCGGTCTTCCGGGACGCGGCGGACTTCGACCTGGAGCTGGTCGAGCACCGGACGCTCGACGGCCACATCCAGGAGCTCGTCTACCGCCCCACGTTGCATTGACCCCTCGTGCGGCGGTGACCCCGGCGGCCTGCCTCAGGCGTTGGCGTGCCGACGCCACGCCGTCCTGCGCGGTGCGGCGTGGTGCACGGGCTCCTTCGGCTGGTCGGCCTGCCGGCGCCTCAGCCACAGGGACGTCATGGCCAGCAACGAGACGAACACCACCAGGAGCGCCACCGACACCCACATCTGCCTGCTTCCCGGATCGGCCCATCCCACCGACACGGCAGAAGCGGCCCACAGGACGGCTCCCCCGGTGTAGAAGGTGCGCATCCGGCGCAGCTGCCGCAGGGCTCGTACGGACTCAGCGTGATCGGTTTCCGATGCCATGCCGACGCAGGTACCCCGATCCGCGCCGGCTATCAGCACTCGGTCGGACGTTCACCCCGAGGTAGCGATTCACAGTCCAGCCGCCTGGATCAGCCAGGCCCGTTCGTCCTCGCCCAGGTGGAGGCCGGCCAGCAGTTCGCCGTCGGCCAGGAGGCGCCGCACCCATGCCGCGTCGGCGACGAATGCCGCGCGGCACAGGGCCCGTTCAGGGTGGTCCTCCTCGGGGCCGCTGACCGCCATGTCCCATGGGCTGTCCGGATCCGTCGGTGCGGACAGGGCGGCGGCCACGAGCACCAGTCCGAAGAGCTCGTCGCGGCGCGGAGTCGACGGGTCGGCGGCCAGGCGCAGCAGGTACGGGACGACCGCCGGCATCGTGGCGCTGATGGACATCGGTCCTGACATCACGAGCCAGTCCAGTGCTCGTTCGGCCATCTCGGCCGCGGCCGGATCGAGCAGCCCGCGCAGGACGACCGGAACGTCGACCGGACAGCCGGGGATGGCCGACCACTCCACCTCCTCGCACCCGTGCAGTGCCGGATGCGGAGCAGCCTCTCGCGTCAGATGCGGGTGGGCCGCCGTCAGAGCCGCTGTCGCTCTCACCGCTGCGGCCTCGTGATCCACCGTGCACACCGGCATCCCCTCCCAGGATCATCTACGGTCGATGGCGAATGTGATGAGTCATCCTGCCCGGCCGGGATGAGCGCTCCCCCAGTGGTGTTCGAGGAGGTACGGGTCATCCAGACGAATGTCGTCGGCACGGTCGCGCACATCGTTCAGGAGCCAGCTCAGCAGTTCCGAGGAGGCGTCGTACTCGTCGTAGAAGCCCATGCGCAGTTCGATGATCTCGTACTCGGTCAACACGTCGTCGATGAGATCGGCAAGGTGTGAGTCGGCGGCCGGGGTGCGGGGGGGGCGGTCCACGTGTCCAGCCAGGGACGCAGGGTGCCCGTGGCGACGGTGATGAGGCTGAGGGTCTCCCTGACGGAGACGGGGCTCGGGCTGCTGTGCAGGGTGGCCCGCCACCAGGCGGACCAGACTTCGTGGAGTGCCTGCGCCAGGGGCGTGTCCCAGGTGGTCCAGTCTGCTTCGCGCAGGCGTGGGCGCCTTCGCCTCGGGTGCGTCGAGCGCTGTCATGAGCTGCTGCTGGTGGCGGGACATGGCAACCTGCCGGGGACTCCGACCGGGGAATCGGCGAAGGTCGCAGGCTATCAGCCCGGCGCGCACCGACGAACCCCGGCGACGTGCGGGCGCGATCAATCCTCGAAGCGCCGACGCGCGAGATGGACGGTGAGGTCGGCGGTCATCTCGACCCGGTCCGGAAGAACCCGCATGATCCGGCTGAACACCTGCTCCCGCTCCGGGGCCCGCAGGACGAGATAGGCCGAGATGGTGGAGAGGTACCCGATGTAGTCGCGCGCGCTCATGGTCAATCGCCGTTCGATCGCGGACTGCCGAATGTCGGTGAACCACGGGGACCGCTGCAGTTCGGTCCCCGGCCACTGCATCTCCTGTTCCGGAGGCGTCCCGTCGGGCGACGGTATCTCGTCGCTCTCGAGGAACGGTGCCCGCGCCGTGCGCACGGCTTCCTCCACGGCCGGGTCGGCCAGGCGGAACGGGCCGCCGAACGAGGCGAACACACCACCCGGCTCCAGCAGCGCGGCGATGCGTGACCACCGGCCTTCGGGATTCGTCCAGTGCAGCGCGGCGGCCGCGTAGACCAGCCCGTACCGCTCGCCGGACCGCAGGTCCTCGAACGCGGCTCGCATCGTCGCGACGGTGCCCGGTACGTGCTTGCGCAGCTCGGCGAGCATGGACTCGTCGGGCTCCGTCGCGGTGACCACGACCCCCCCGCCGGGCGAAGAGCCGGGTTGCTTTGCCGGTCCCGGCGCCGATCTCGAGGGCGGTCCGGACCGGACGGCCCGCGTACCCGACCACCCTGTCGAACAGCTCCGTCGGATATCCCGGCCTGAACCGTTCGTAGGCTTCCGCCACGACTCCGAAGCTCAACGCGCGACCAGGCATGCCCGCCATCCTGACACGAGCCGCACCATCGGTGGTGGCAGTCGGCAGCCGACGCCTCAAGGAGCGTCGCCGCGGTAGTGGAAGCGGCACGTCACTCCGGGGCCCGGTGTGCCGGGGACCGGGTCGTACAGCGCGCGGCCGCCGGGGAACTGCCCGAGTTCGGTGGGCAGGGCGGCCCCGGTGCCGATCTCGTCCGGCGTCCACCCCGTGACGTCCAGCAGCAGACCGTCCAGCGGTCCTCCGATGAGCTGGGCATAGGTCCGCCCGGAGCGTGGGCCCGGATCGGGGTCGTCGTGGTCGTGGCCGTAGACCCGGCCGCGCAGCAGTTGCTCGTCGCCGTTCATCCGATCAGCCTCTCAGCCACCACTGACAGCGCGGACCGTGGAGCCACCGCGTGCCACAGGTCGAATGCGCGGGCGGCCCGCACGCCGGGGCCATGATGAGCGTATGACCGATCGTGACGAATTCCTGGGGTGGGTCGGGACCGCCCTGTACGAGGCCGAGCTCGCACTGCACAACGGAGATCCGGCTCCCCGCCGCGCGCTCTGGTCGCGCCACGAGCCCGTGAGTGTCCTGGGGGCGTGGCGCAGCGCCCACGGGCAGGCGGAGCTGGACAACCTCTTCACGACCCTCGGGGCGACTTTTTCCGACTGCACGTCGTACGTGTTCGAGTTGCAGGCGTGCGACGTCTCAGGAGACATGGCCTATACGGCCGGCCTCGAGCACACCTCCGCCTCCGTCGACGGAGAACCACGCACCTACACGCTGCGGGCCACCCAGGTGTACCGCCGTGAGGACGGCGAGTGGAGGGTGGCCCACCGCCATGCCGACACCGTGACCGAGTGAGCATGCCGACGGGTTCCCTACGCCGCGCCTGTCGGCGAGCCGGATCGAACTCTCGCAGCGTCTGCGCCGGGCATCGGGCTCGCCCCCTCACGGGCGCAGGTGCTCGATCGTGACGCCGTGCCGTTCGGCCAACCGCTGGGCGATCAGCGAGCGGTGACATGCCTCAGGGTCGCGCTCGACACAGAACAGCGCTGCTGTTCCGCTGTCCGGCAGCGCCGACACGATCGGTGCGAGGTCGGCGAGGTCGAGGATCTCCGCCGTGTAGCGGCGGCTGTACTCGGCGGCAAGCTCGTGGCGCGAGCGCTTGCCCACCCCCCGACGGTCGTCCTCGGCGTACTGAAGCCGTCGGAGTTCGGTGGTGGGGGCGAGCTCGGGGTGGTGCTCGTAGGCGATCCGGGCGCGGGCGAGGGCCGACTGAAGCCGAAGCGAGTTCGCCCAGGCGTACTCGGGTCCGCGCACACCGCGGCGCTGACGGACGTCGAGCAGAACACGGACGTCGGCGTGCCGCAGCCGTCGCAGGAAGGACTCGCCGTCGAAGCCGTAGACGCCGATCGTCACCAATCTGAGCATCACCCATCACCCATCTGCCTGCCGCTCGTGCCGGTTCGCCCGGCACGAGCGGCTGAGGCGGCGAGGTCGCGTCACGCGACGGCGGTCCCCTCGAGTTCGACCATCTGGCCGGGGACGGCCAACCGTGTCACTCCGAGCAGCGTGGTGGTGGGTGCCACTCCGGCGGCGCCCAGCCGCGACGCCAGCACGCCGTAGTGCGGAAGCAGCAGATCGACGTCGGTGGTGTAGACGTTGAGCCGGATGAGGTTCGCGAGGGACATGCCGGCCTCGCCGAGGACGGCTTCCACGTTGTCGAGGCTCAGCGCCAACTGTGCGGCCATGTCACCGTCATGGCGGGGTTTGCCGTCACTGCTCATCGCGGTCTGTCCGGAGCAGTAGAGGGTGCGGGTGTGACCTGAGACGGTCTCGCCCTGGTTGAATCCCATCGCCATCGACCACGTCACCGGATTGACCGCTGTTCGGTCCACTGCCACATCAGCTCCGTTCGAGTCAGGGGGTACGTGCGTCCGCCGGGGGCGACTGGGCTCGCCGACGTCGGTGCTCATGAGCCTGCCGACAAATCACGACACCCTCGGTCATGTATTCGATACGGTTCTCGAATGCGCGCTGATCGGCTGGTATCGCTGGTGCTGCTGCTCCGTCAGCGCGGTCGGTTGACCGCCGAGACGCTGGCCCGCGAGTTGGAGGTGTCCACCCGTACCGTGCTGCGCGACATCGAGGCGCTGTCCGCGGCCGGCGTCCCGGTCTACGCCGAACGCGGACGGCGCGGCGGGTTCGCGCTGTTGCCCGGTTTCCGGACCGAGCTCACCGGACTGAACCACGACGAGGCCCTTGCACTGCTGACCGCCGGATCGGGGCGCGGCGAGCCGGCGTTCGGCCTCGGTCCGGCCCTCGCGTCGGCGCTGCGGAAAGTGGCTGATGCACTGCCCGAGAGCCATCGGGCCACCGCGAACGACGCCGCCCGGCGCCTTCTGGTCGAGCCGGAGACCGACCTGCTCTCACGTCGGCTGGTCACGGAGGACGTGCCCGGCAGGACGATGTCCGAGATCCGGCGCGCGGTGCTCGCCGGGCACAGACTGCGCATCCACTACGCCGCTGCGGACCGGACGCCGCAGTGGCGCACGGTGGATCCGATCGGCCTGGTCACCGTGCGCGAGCGGGGTTATCTGCTGGCCACGCGATCCGGCGCGGACCGCACCTACCGGCTGTCGCGGGTGCTGGCCGCCGAAGAGCTGCCCGAACCGGCACAGCGCCCGAGTCAGGTCGATCTGGACCGGGCCTGGCGGGAACGCTGCGCACGGTTTCTGTCCACTGATCACATCGCCGTGCGGGTGCGGTTGCTCCCGGAGCGGCGAGAGGAGCTGCTGGGCAGTGCGGTGGCCGTGCGCGCCGCAGAACGTGATACCGACGGCTGGTTGCGGCTGGAGGTGACGTTCGAGGACCTACGGCACGCCGAGTGGGCGCTGTGGCAGCTCGGCACGGACGCGGAAGCCCTGGCCCCGCCGGAGTTGCGCGCCTCCCTGCGCGACCGGGCTGCCGCGATGTCGACCCACTACACGGACCTCTTCTGAACGGTTGCGGGGTGGCTGCCGGTTGCAGGTGGCTGACGGCTTTGGCCTGCTCGGTGTTCGAGAGCCGGGTGGCTGCTGCCGGATTTCGGCCTGCTCGGGTGTTCAAGGGCCGGGTACCCGCTGCCGGCATTTGGCCTGCTCGGGGTGGCCAAGGCCGGGGGCTGCTGCCCGCTTTGGCCTGCTCGGGGTTCGAAGGCCGGTTCCGGCTGCCCTTCGCGTCCCGGCGCATCGTTCCAGGCTGTCGGCGTCTGTGCTGGTCAGCAGGCGTTCCAGCGTTCCAGCGTCCCGAACCGACCGCATGTCGTGGCGGACGGGACGGAACACGCAACAGGCTGAGGCCGTCCGAGCAGCCCGCTGGACAACCCACTTCGCACCATGGAGATATCGATGCGTTCGCGCTTTTCCGCCCCCTCCGCCCGCCTCGTCCTGGCCGCGGTCGCAGCAGTGGCCGTCGCCGCCACCGCGCCCACCACGGCCGCGGCAACGACCGACAGCCGGAGCAACGCCGTGCGGGCCTGCGCAACCAAGGACCTGAGCTTCAAGGTCAGCCTGAAGACACAGGCGGGCGGCTACTTCCTCGTCACTGCCAAGGCCAAGTCCGGCATCACCTGTTACCTGGAGGGCGTCTTCCCCTCCGCCTCCTTCGGCTCCTCCGCCGACACCGAGGTGGCGCCGGCCGAGCACAGCGTCAGCGAACGGGTCACGCTGTCCGGCTCCACCGCCGCGTACGCGGGCATCAACCCCAAGACCACGACCGGCAACCACGGCAAGCAGTTCGACTTCCTGCACCTGTCCGTCGCCGGCGACGAGACCAACGCCGTCACCCTCACCCTTCCGGAGACCGCCACGGTCGACCGGCCCGTCGCCACCAACTGGCACGCCGATCCGGCTGACGCCGTCCCCTTCTCCAACTGACGCCACACCAAACGCCCCCGGCAGACGGACACCGCCGTCGGCCGGGGGTTCGGCGCGTCCGATCAAGGACCGGTTTCGGCCCGGCGAAGGCTGCTGAACACCGCGGGTGTGGCCCATCCGCGCAGCGTGGCGTGAACCGTCGACCTGAAGGCGGACTCGGCCGTGGCGGCGTCGTGGGCCCCGGCCGGTTCGAGCGTCGCGACCCCGTGCATCACCGCCCAGACCGACAGGGCGATCGACGTCGCGTCGCCGGCGAGGACGGATTCCGTCACGGCACGGTCGATCGTCTCGAGGAGCGGACGGATCGGGTCATTGGCGCCGACCTCCCCTGACGGGTGGAAGGACTGCACACCGCCGAACAGCACCGTGTACAAACTCGCGACGAGATCGTCGCGTTCCTCCGCTGTGAGGATCAAGGAAGCAGCCCCTGACGTGATGGCGTGCGGCTGCGGTTATGCGTGCCAGAGCGAGCTGCGCCGATGACGTGCCGACGGAATGTCCACCATGTCCGCGGCTTCGAGGGCGAGTTCGTCGGCGCCGGCGTGCACCAGCCGCATCAGAGTTCCCACCTGGTGACGCAGCCGCTGCCGCGCCCGGCGTTCCTCCCGTGCGGACCACTCGGCGATGGAGCGGTCCGTCCGGCGCCGGGCGAACGAGTAGACCTCCACCGTGCGACGGACCAGGTGAGGTCGAGGCCTTCGGGACTCTCGCGCCGCGTCGGTGAGGCTGCGTGCGCTGTATCTCAGGCTATGGAGAACCAGCGATCGCCAGGGGGCTTCTGGCGGGCAGTCGAGTGGACTCCGGCCGAGTGAAGGGGGCAGGTGGTGGGCGGTGCGTGTCACGGGGGCTCCGATCGCGGCAACCACCAGGCTTCTCCTGGTGGGCTACCTGAAGCCCACCGGGCCGGTCGAACGCGCGTTTCCCATACCTGCAACCCTATCTCGCTGCTTGCGGGTGCGCCCGCGCAATTCCCTGGCCCGATGGGTCGGTTCATGTGGTGTGCCCCTTCCCTTGCCGCGACGCCGATGCCCTCATGAAGGCTTTGATCTTGGGAAGACGGTGGGGGTGATCTTGCGGTCGGCCCCATGAGGGGGCTTTGATGAGGGGGGATGTCGTGACAACGCCTACGCGTCGTATGCCGTTTGCGAAGCGTCGCCGCTATGGGTTCGACCTCCGGTCGACGGCCCTGTTCTTCGTTTTTCTCGCCGTGCTGTTGTGTGTCCTGGGACTTGCCGCTCGCGTGGCGGCGGGCGCCCTGGAGCGGCGTCCCGCCTGGGTGTTCGTGCTGGTCGCGATGGCTGTCGCGGGCTGCCTGGTCCTGCGGCGCCGCTGGCGCTTGGCAGGAGTGGCACGCCGGGCCGCGGCAGCGCTCGACGAGGCGGCCAGGGAAGCGGCCGAGGTGCTGGAAGCTTCGGCGGTCCCCGCTCAGCGGCCGTCCACTCCCGCCCCCACCGCCACCGCCGACACTGTCGCCTTGGCCGTGTCCGTCGACTACGACGCCCTGACACCGGAGGAGTTCGAGGAGGCGATCGCCGGACTCTGCGAACGCGACGGCTGCACCGACGTCGAAGTGGTAGGAGGGGCCGGCGACTTGGGCGCAGACGTGCTGGCCGTGACGCCCGACGGGCGCCGGGTCGTCGTCCAGTGCAAGCACTACGGCGAGTCACACCGGGTCGGATCTCAGGACCTGCAGCGCTTCGGTGGCACATGCTTTACGGTGCACGAGGCCGATGTCGCCGTACTGGTCTGCACGAGCGACTTCACGGCGCCGGCCGTGGAGTACGCCGAGCAGTGCGGGATCTTGTGCGTGGACCGGGAGGCCCTGGAGGCCTGGACCGACGGCACCGGCCCGCGCCCCTGGGAGGCCGCCCTGGAAGACGGGGAAGCAGGGTGGGAGACCGCAGGAGCCGGAATCTGAACCTGGCGGACTGCCGAAATTCCGGACTGGCGGGCTGGTGGTCTGGCAGCGCTGACCGACTGGCGGGCGCGGGCTGGACGGGCCGCTTCTCCGCACGCACGGAGAGGGGTGGGCGTGCCGATAATTCGCTTGATCGGGCCCCAGACGGCTGTGGCAGGCTGGCGCGGTGATCTTCACGCTGTCCCCCGGGTTGCTGAACTGGGACGAGGTGGACCCTGCCCGCCACCCCTTCGACGCCGCGTCGGCAACCGAGGTCGTTCACTCGCTCGGTCCGGCCCGGTGTGTGCCGCGTCGGCCGGATGTCCCCTTCGCCGACCCGGCGATGAGCGCCTGGGACCGGGACGAGGCCACGCCGTGGGCCGATGCCGTGTCGCACGCCTTGGTGGAGCACTACGGCCGCTGGGCAACGGGCTGGCGCTGGTCCCACGACGAAGGGGACTTCGACGGCGGACCGGTCGGGCACTGGTGCTGCCCGCGCGACTCGATCACCACTCCCGAGGAGACGCTCCCCCGCGTGGTCGCGGCGCTTCGCGAATGGCGTGCGTGGCTCGAAAGTCTCGCGGATGGATCGAGGCGTACCCGCTCGACCTGCGCACCGTCGAGGACGACCGGATCCTGTGGGACCGGGCGGCCCGCAACCTGATCCTCCAGGTGACCGACCGCACCGGGTGCGGCAGCGGCTGGCACGGGCACTGCCACCAGGTACTCACCTGGTTCCTCGACCGCTGGGACGTCGCACCCCACGTCGCGGAGGAGTTGGTCGACAGCGCGATCGGCGGCCGGTTCAAGAGCTGGACCGGCCCTGACCGCGCACTGGTCGACGAGGTCGCGGAGCGCCTCGCGCGGTCCCTGCGGCCGGCTGACCGCGCACCGTCCCCCGAGCCGCCGCCGGACCACCTCGAGCGCTGGCTCGCCGTGCGTGAGGGCGTGCCGTGGCAGCAGGCCCGGGACAGTGGTGTGAACGGACCGCTGACCCCGTACCGCGACGGCGCGGCAGAGGACATCCGCGGCTTCGACGGTGCCCTGGACCCGGCCCGGGCCCAGGGCTTGCTCACCGCCCTGGAACTGCTGCGAGCCGACGCCGCGCGCGGGGCCCGCCTCGACTTCGCGCTGCTGCAACGCTGGCAGCAGCACGTCCTGGACGCCCCGCAGCCGCCGCCGTTGCGCAGCCTGCCCGCCTTCGCGAAGGGCGGCCGCGAGCGCTACGGCATCACTCCCGACCTCCGGAGCCGGCTGGATGCCTGCCTGTCCGAGAGCGCGCAGGACGCCGACCGGCCCCTCCCCCTGACTGCTCGTGCCGCACGCGCCTACCTCGACGTCTGCTTCTTCCACCCCTTCGACGACGGCAACGCCCGCTGTGCCTTCCTCAGCCTGCTCTTCGTCCTCGCCCGGGAGGGCATCGCCCTCGACGGTGTCCTCCTGCTGCGCCGGGTCGCCTTCCGGGCCGACGACCCCCGGGACGCGCTGACTCTCGCCTCGTACATAGACGTCCACATCACCGGGACCCGGAGCAGTGCCGTCTCACTCGATTGAGTGCCTGGTGATCCGGCGGTAATCCGGGCTCGGCGGGGTAATGGGATGTCGTTCAACACCCTGTGGAGAAGGAGCCGAGGATGACCGACGACGCCTATCTGTTCCTGCTTGACGACGCGTCCGCGCAGCTCGGTGTGTCACCGGCCGCCGTCGGTGAACTCGCGTGCATGGAAACTCCCGCTGTTCGCGCCTGGCTCGATGCCCAGGGTTGTGCGCCGACCTCCCCCCATCTGCGCCTGCTGCCGCCGGAGGAGACGGCGGCCGTGCCCGAGGGAGCGGAACGGCTGCCCGTCCCGCTGGGCGAGGAGGAGCTGAACCGACTGCGCCACCAGCTGGTCCCGGAGCCGCTGGCCCGGGTCGAGCAGGAACTGCTCGCCTACCGTGACTGCGCCGGTGGGCGGGACGGTCTGATCGGCAAGGCGCTCGCCGCCGGTGTGGCACCGCACCGCATCGTCGAGTTGACCGGTGTGGACCCCGCGACCGTGACCGCCGCTGCGAACGGGTGACGACACCGCGGGCCACCTTCCGTCCTCCCCGCTCCCACAATCGGCCCCGCCTGGCGAGAACCGTCCGGCGGGGCCGCTCGGCGTGCCCTCAAGCGGCATCACGCGCCACTCACTGGCGTCACCTGGCGCATGGTGGCACCACATGGCGCCACACGGCGCCATCCAGCCCTCTGCTGTGGGCCGCATCAGCACGGGGACACCTTGGCGGGCTTGCGCATGGCACCACAATGGTGCCACCATGGCGCCATGGACCTCACCCCGTACGTCGAGAACCTTCGCCGGGAACTCGCGGTGGCCGCCGAAGCTGGTGGCGATGAAGCTCGTGAGCTGGCCGAGAGACTCACCGCCCCTCTGGAGTCGGCGACCCGGCTGACCCTGCTCAACGTGCTCTCCGCCGCGACGGACGAGATCACTCGCGAACTCGCCCCCGGCTCGGTCGACGTACGGCTGCGCGGGCTCGATCCCGACTTCGTGGTGGCACTGCCGCCCACCCACGACGGTGCGCCCGAGGAACCGTCCACGCCCGTCGAACCGCTCACCATGCCCCCTGCCCCAGCCCCGGCAGACGGCGAGGAGGGCGGCACCGCCCGCGTCAATCTGCGCCTGCCGGCCCACCTCAAGGCCCGCGCCGAGGAAGCCGCAGGCCGCGAGGGCCTGTCGGTCAACGCGTGGCTGGTACGAGCCGTGGCAGCAGCAGTCGACGGCGGCGCCCGGCCGCGTACGGCGGAGAAGACCAAGACCCTCGGACAGAGCTTCACGGGCTGGGTGCGCTGACCGCGCCGAGCCCGTATTACGTCACCCACACCACGTCCCACCAGCCGGGACGCTCTGCAGACCCAAGAAGACGGGACAGCCATGCCTTCTTTCGACACTCCTGAAGCGGTCTCGGTCACGGCACGCGTGGAGGCCGGTTCCATCCAGTTCACCGCGGGCGACCGCCTCGACACCGTGGTGGAGGTGCACCCCCGGAACCCCAAACGGGAACCGGACGTGCGGACCGCCGACCAGACCGAAGTCACGTACGTGGGTGGCGTCCTGACCGTCTGGACACCCAAGGCCAATCTGTTCGGCCTCGGCCGCACCGGCGTCGTCGACGTGACCGTCGAACTCCCCACGGGTTCGCACGTCGACATGACCGGCGCCTGGGTCCAGGTCCTCGGGGAGGGCCGGCTCGGCGAGGTCTGCGTGAAGACCTCGGTCGGCGACATCCGCTTCGACGCCACCGGCCCGGTGAAGCTGACCGCGTCGCACGGCTCGATCACCGTGGACCGGGTGGAGGGCATGGCCGAGATCACGAGCAGCACCGGCGATGTACGGGTCGGCACCATCGACGGCCCCGCCGTCCTGAAGAACTCGAACGGCACCACGACCGTCGGTGCCGTGACCGGCGAGCTGCGGCTGAGCGGCACCAACGGCGGCAGCGACATTGCGCGCGCCGAGGGGCCGGTCACGGGCACCGCGACCAACGGCTATCTGCGCTTCGGTGAGGTCATCGGAGATGAAGTGCAGTTGGAGACGTCCAACGGCGTCATCGAGGTGGGGATCCCCGAGGGCACCGCCGCCTGGCTCGACGTCAGCTCCCAGCGCGGACAGGTGCGCAACGCGCTCGCCGCATCCGAGGCTCCGGAACACACCGAGAACACCGTCAAGGTCCGCGCGCGGACCAACTGGGGCAACATCGACATCCGCCGCGCCAAGGTCTGAGCGCCGCGTCCTCGACCGGCCCCGTCCCTCCCATCCCGCTTCAGCCTTCTCAAGGAGGGCTCCCGTCTCAAGGAGGGCACCATGCCTTCATCTGTCATGTCCACGCCTACGCTGGGCCGCTCGTCACCCGCCGCCGTCTCCGCCGTCGGTCTGCGCAAGTCCTACGGCGACAAGACCGTCCTCGACGGCATCGATCTGCGCATCCCGGCCGGGTCCGTGTTCGCACTGCTCGGGCCGAACGGTGCCGGGAAGACCACCGCCGTCAAGATCCTCTCCACCCTCGTCACCGCCGACGGCGGACAGGCCCAGGTCGCCGGCCA
>NZ_JBEZCR010000020.1:0-100815 GCF_040647715.1 Streptomyces tibetensis
GCGGGGTGTAGCGGAAGGCGTGCAGCAGCGAGTCGTCGAGCAACGCGAGGGTCATGGTGCGCAGCAGGGGCGCGTTGAATACCTTCGAGCCGAGTCGGCTGCGCACCACCTGTCATGTCTGCCCTTGCTGAAGCGGTACCCTCCTGGGCCGTCCCTGGGCCGTCCGAGGCCGACCAACGCTGACAGTCGGCGCCCACGGGTGACCACCCCCACCCCGCTCTGGCCTGGGCTCCGCCAGTTGATCTGCGACACTGGGAGGGTTATGCCGAAGCCCGGAGAACTCACTTTCGTCGCCCCCCGCGGAGCCAAGAAGCCGCCGCGGCATCTTGCCGATCTCACTCCTGCCGAGCGCAAGGAGGCCGTTGCCGCGGTCGGGGAGAAGCCGTTTCGTGCCAAGCAGCTCTCGCAGCACTACTTCGCGCGGTACGCGCATGATCCGGAGCAGTGGACGGACATTCCGGCCGGTTCCCGGGGGCGGCTGCAGGAAGCCCTGCTGCCCGAGCTGATGACCGTCGTGCGGCATCTGTCGACCGACCAGGGCACCACCCGCAAGACCCTGTGGCGGCTGTTCGACGGGACGCTCGTCGAGTCCGTGCTGATGCGCTACCCGGACCGGGTGACCATGTGCATCAGCTCGCAGGCCGGATGCGGCATGAACTGCCCCTTCTGTGCGACCGGGCAGGCGGGACTGGACCGGAATCTGTCCACCGCCGAGATCGTGCACCAGATCGTCGACGGCATGCGGGCGCTGCGGGACGGGGAGGTCCCCGGCGGCCCGGCCCGGCTCAGCAACATCGTCTTCATGGGCATGGGCGAGCCCCTCGCCAACTACAACCGGGTCATCGGCTCCATCCGCCGGCTCACCGACCCCGAGCCCGACGGCCTCGGCCTGTCCCAGCGCGGCATCACCGTCTCCACCGTCGGTCTCGTCCCCGCCATCCACCGGTTCGCCGACGAGGGCTTCAAGTGCCGCCTCGCCATCTCGCTGCACGCACCCGACGACGAGCTGCGCGACACCCTCGTACCCGTGAACACCCGCTGGAAGGTCCGCGAGGTGCTCGACGCGGGCTTCGAGTACAGCGCCAAGTCCGGACGCCGGCTGTCCATCGAGTACGCGCTGATCCGGGACATCAACGACCAGGCCTGGCGCGGTGACCGGCTCGGGCGGCTGCTCAAGGGCAAGCCCGTGCACGTGAACCTGATTCCGCTGAACCCGACGCCCGGCTCGAAGTGGACGGCCTCCCGGCCCGAGGACGAGAAGGCCTTCGTGGAGGCCATCGCCGCCCATGGTGTGCCGGTGACGATCCGGGACACCCGTGGTCAGGAGATCGACGGGGCGTGTGGTCAGCTCGCCGCGACCGAACGGTAGTCTGACTGTCGTCAGTACATCTTCATAATCGGCACCTTCACATCCACACCTGCATATTCCGACAGGGGAGCGCCACAGCGCTGAGAGTGCGGCACACGGCCGCAGACCCTCCGAACCTCGCCCAGGTCATTCTGGGTAGGGAGATCGGTCACCACTCGAGCTGTTGCGCCCTGCCCGGGACCTTGGAAGTCCCGGGCAGGGCCGCGTCTTCTCCTGGTCACCCCAGGAGGAATCCAGTGAGCACCAACAAGAAGCGACTGACGGCCGTCGTCGTCGGGCTCGGCATGGCCGGCACGCTCGCCGCGTGCGGGTCGTCCGACGGCGGCCAGGGGTCCGGCGACTCCAAGACCGTGACGCTCGTCAGTCACGACTCGTGGGCCGCGTCCAAGGACGTCATCGCGGCCTTCGAGAAGCAGTCCGGCTACAAGGTGAACGTCCTGAAGGACGGCGACGCCGGGCAGGCCGTGAACAAGGCCATCCTCACCAAGGACAACCCGCAGGGCGACGTCTTCTTCGGCGTCGACAACACCCTGCTGTCCCGCGCCCTCGACAACGGCCTGTTCCAGTCGTACGAGGCGAAGGGGTCCGGGCAGATCAAGGCCGCGTACCGGGTCGACCAGGACAAGCACCGGGTCACGCCCATCGACACCGGCGACATCTGCGTCAACTACGACAAGAAGTACTTCGCCGACCACAAGCTGCAGCCGCCGCGGAGCTTCGACGATCTAATCAAGCCGCAGTACAAGAACCTGCTCGTGACCGAGAACGCCTCCGCCTCCTCACCCGGCCTCGGCTTCCTGCTCGGCACCGCCGCCGCCTACGGCGACGGGGGCTGGGAGGGCTACTGGAAGAAGCTCAAGGCCAACGGCGTCAAGGTCGTCGACGGCTGGGAGCAGGCCTACAACGAGGAGTTCTCGGGGTCGGCCGGCGGCAAGAAGGCCAAGGGCGACCGGCCGCTCGTCGTGTCGTACGCCTCCTCGCCGCCCGCCGAGGTCGTCTACGCCGACCCCAAGCCGAGCACCGCCCCGACCGGCGTCGCCGAGGGCACCTGCTTCCGGCAGGTCGAGTACGCCGGGCTGCTCGCCAACGCGAAGAACACCAAGGGCGGCAAGGCGCTCCTCGACTTCCTCATCAGCAGGAGGTTCCAGGAGGACATGCCGCTCAACATGTTCGTGTACCCGGTGACCGAGGGCGCCCAGGTGCCGCCGGAGTTCGTGAAGTACGGGCCGCAGGCGAAGGACCCGGAGACCATGGACCCGGCGAAGATCGCCGACCATCGTGACCAGTGGGTCAAGTCGTGGACCTCGCTCGTACTGAAGTAGCCGCCCGCAGGCGGGGCGCCGCGGCGCGGTTCGGTCTGCTGGCCGTGCCCGTCGCGTTCTTCGCGGTCTTCTTCGCCTACCCCGTCGCCGCGATCGTCGCGCGCGGCCTCAAGACCGACGGGGCCTGGCACCTCGGGCGGATCGGGGAGGTGCTGGCGCAGTCCGACGTGCGGCACGTCCTGTGGTTCACCACCTGGCAGGCGGTGGTCTCCACCGCGCTCACGCTGCTCGTCGCCCTCCCCGGCGCGTACGTCTTCGCCCGCTTGGACTTCCCCGGCAAACAGGTCCTGCGGGCGGTCGTGACCGTCCCGTTCGTCCTGCCGACGGTCGTCGTCGGTACGGCTTTCCTGGCACTCGTCGGGCGGGGCGGGCTGCTGGACGAGCTGTGGGGCGTACGGCTGGACACCACCGTGTGGGCGATCCTGCTGGCGCACGTCTTCTTCAACTACGCGGTCGTCGTCCGGACGGTCGGCGGGCTCTGGGCGCAACTCGACCCGCGGCAGGAAGAGGCCGCGCGGATGCTCGGGGCGTCGCCGCGGAAGGCCTGGCGGCAGGTCACACTGCCCGCGCTCGCCCCGGCCGTGGCCGCCGCCGCGCTGATGGTCTTCCTGTTCACCTTCACCTCCTTCGGTGTCGTGCAGATCCTCGGCGGGCCGACGTTCTCCACCCTGGAGGTGGAGATCTACCGGCAGACCTCGGAGATCTTCGACCTGTCGACCGCGGCCGTGCTGACGCTGATCCAGTTCGTCGCGGTGGGGGCGATCCTCGCCCTGCACGCCTGGACCGTGCGGCGGCGGGAAACCGCGCTGCGGCTGGTGGACGCCTCCCTGACCGCGCGCCGGCCGCGCGGCGCCGGGGAGCGGGCGCTGCTCGGCGGGGTGCTCCTCACCGTCGCCGTCCTGCTCGTGCTGCCGCTCGCCGTGCTGGTGCAGCGCTCCCTGGGCGCGCCCGGCTTCGGCTACTACCGGGCGCTGACCCGCGAGGACGGGGGCGTCTTCCTGGTCCCGCCGATCGAGGCGATCGGCAACTCCCTGGCGTACGCCGTCGCCGCCACGCTCATCGCGGTGGTGATCGGCGGCCTCGCCGCGGTCGCGCTCACTCGCCGGGACGCCGGGCGGTTCGTGCGCGGCTTCGACGCCCTGCTGATGCTGCCGCTCGGGGTGTCCGCGGTGACCGTCGGCTTCGGGTTCCTGATCTCCCTCGACGAGCCGCCGTTGGATCTGCGGTCCTCGTGGATCCTCGTGCCGCTCGCACAGGCGCTGGTGGGGGTGCCGTTCGTCGTGCGGACCATGCTGCCCGTGCTGCGGGCCGTGGATGTGCGGCTGCGGGAGGCGGCCTCGGTGCTCGGGGCCTCGCCCTGGCGGGTGTGGCGGGAGGTCGACCTGCCGATGGTGCGGCGGGCGCTGCTGATCGCCGCCGGGTTCGCCTTCGCGGTCTCCCTCGGGGAGTTCGGCGCGACGGTGTTCATCGCCCGCCCCGACCGGCCGACGCTGCCGGTGGCCGTGGCGCGGCTGCTGGGCCGGCCCGGTGATCTGAACTACGGGCAGGCGATGGCCCTTTCGACGATTCTGATGGTGGTGTGCGCGGTGGCCCTGCTGGTACTGGAGAGGCTCCGCACGGACCGGACGGGGGAGTTCTGATGCTGCTGGCCCTGCAGGGTGCGACGGTCCGCTTCGGCGGGCGTGCCGTGCTGGACGCCGTCGACCTGGAGGTCGCCGAGCACGAGATCGTGTGTGTGCTCGGGCCGAGCGGCAGCGGCAAGTCGACCCTGCTGCGGGCGGTGGCCGGGCTGCAGTCCCTTCGCTCCGGGCGGGTGGTGCTCGACGGCCGTGACCAGGCGGGCGTGCCCGCGCACCGGCGGGGCGTCGGGCTGATGTTCCAGGACCACCAGCTGTTCCCGCAGCGGGACGTGGCCGGAAACGTGGCGTTCGGGCTGCGGATGCGCGGCGAGCCGAAGCGGCAACAGGCCGAACGGGTCAAGGAGTTGCTGGACCTCGTGGGGCTGCCGGGCGCGGGCCGTCGGGCCGTCGCGGCGCTGTCCGGCGGGGAGCAGCAGCGGGTGGCGCTGGCCCGGGCCCTCGCGCCGAGCCCCCGGCTGCTGATGCTGGACGAGCCGCTGGGACAACTCGACCGGTCGCTTCGGGAACGACTGGTCGTCGAACTGAAGGAGCTATTCGGCCGGTTGGGTACGACCGTGCTCGCCGTGACCCACGACCAGGGGGAGGCCTTCGCGCTGGCCGACCGGGTCGTGGTGATGCGGGACGGGCGGATCGCCCAGTCCGGTACGCCCCTGGAGGTGTGGCAGCGGCCCGCCGACGCCTTCGTCGCCCGCTTCCTCGGCTTCGAGAACGTGGTCGAGGCGACCGTCGGGACGGAGGCGGCGGACACGCCCTGGGGCAAGGTGCCGGTTCCGGAGAAAGCCCAGCAGGGCACCCGCACCCTGCTGGTGCGGCCCGCCGGGGTGCGCCTGGTACCGGCCGACACGGGCCTGCGCTGCACGGTGACCGCACGCACCTTCAAGGGCACCCATGTCGCCCTCCACCTCCAGCCCCGGGACGCCCCGCGCCTGGAGGCGGCGTGCGCGCTGCGGGACGCGCCGGAGACCGGGGACGAGGTCGGCGTGGAGTTCGACGCGGCCGAAATCGTGGTGCTCGGCTGATCGTCGCCGCCTGGGGTGCGGGGCATGACACCGTCACTCGCGCACGACCGCTGCTGCGACGAAATCGCCCACCAGGTGGGCCTGTTGAGGTCCGTGGTGACCTCCGGGGCCGATCTGTCGGGCACCGTGCCGACCTGCCCGGACTGGTCGCTGGAGGACCTCGTACGACACATGGGCGGTGCGCTGCGCTGGGTGGAGTTCATCGTGCGGACCCGGGCCGCCGAGGAGGTGCCCGAGGAGCGGGTGCCGGGTCTCGCCGGGTTCTGGGCCCGGCGGACGACGCATGAGATCACGGTCCACCGCGCGGACGCCACGCTCGCGGCCGGACTGCCCTACGAGGTCGTGCCCGAGGTGGCCGCCGACGCGATCGACGAGTGGCTGCAGATCGTGGAGTTCGTGCAGCGGACGGTGCCGCACGACACGGCGCGGGAGCTGCGCGGCGCCGGCCGCAGCTCACCTCCGTCCTGCCGGCCTTCCACCGCCGACTGCCGCTGGACGCACCGGAGCTGCAAGTGCTGGGCGAGCGGGAGCTGCTGGAGTTCTGGCTGGAGCGGGCGACGTTCGGGTGAGACGGGACGTGGCCCGCCCCCCGGGTCGGGGGACGGGCCACGTCACGGTCTGCGCGGGCCTCAGCTGTCGCTGTTCGCTCCGCGGCGGCGCATGCCGAAGAACACCGCACCGCCACCGACGACGACCAGGGCCGCCGCGATGCCGGCGATGAGGCCGGTGTTGGAGTTGGCGCCGGTCTCGGCGAGGTTGGAGTCACCGGCCGGGGCGGGCGCGTTGCCCGCCGGCGAGCTGCTCTGGCTCTCCGACGGCTCCGGAGCCGGGCTCTGGCTCTCCTCGGCGGGCTTGGACGGGGACGCCGACGGGGTCGGAGTCGCCGGGGGAGTCGAAGCCGGGGGCTCCTCCTCCTTCTTGCAGGCCGTGGCCGGGGTGACGAGGTTCGGCTTGATGTCCTCGTCGACGTACGAAGACGCCTTGACGTGGATGCGGTACTCGGCGTTGGCCTTCCAGTCGTCGGGGAAGGTGATGGTGGTGCCTTCGCGCGAGCCCTTGACGACCTGCTCGCCGATCTTCTTCGCATCGGCACCGTTGTTCTGCAGGTACACGGTGACCGTCGCGGGGACGCCGGCGGGGTCCACGTCGGTGACCGTGATGACGCCCTTGTCGCCATCGCACTTCGCCTCGGCGGAGAACTCGCTGATGTTGCAGGCGAGCGCGTTGCCGGCGGTGCCGAGCGCGAGCGCGGCCGAGGCCGAGACGACGCCGAGGATGCGCACGGCACGTGCGCGGCGGGATACGGACAGAACTGCCACGTTTGTCCTTTACAGGATCGCAGATGCGGGGGGTTGAGGCAGTGTTGACTGTGCATCAGCACTACCGTGAGGCTCACAGGTCTATAAGCGCCGCATAAGTAGTGTCAACGCATATGCAGCTTGCAAGCACTTGCTTTGCCTTCTTATTAACCGCCGAGGCGTTTCAACGCCTCGGGCGCCTCCTCGATCCGCTCCACCAGCGCGATCCGCGCCTCCATCGAGCGCCCCCCGGCCAGTGACCGGAGCAGCGGCCACGCGGGCAGCCGCTCCGTCCAGTGCACGCGGTTCACCAGCACCATCGGCGTGGGTTCGCCGCGTGACCCGTAGTAGTTGGGCGTCGCGTTGTCGAAGATCTCCTGTACGGTCCCGGCGGCGCCCGGCAGGAACACCACACCCGCGTTCGACCGGGCCAGCAGGCCGTCCTCGCGGGTGGCGTTGGAGAAGTACTTGGCGATGTGGGAGGCGAAGGCGTTCGGCGGCTCGTGGCCGTAGAACCAGGTCGGGATGCCGACCGAACGGCCGCCCTGGGGCCAGCGGGTGCGTATCTCAAAGGCGGCCGCGGCCCACTGGGTGATCGACGGAGTGAAGTGCGGTGCCTTGCCGAGGAGTTCCAGCGACTCGGTGAGCATCTCGTCGTCGAAGGGGGCGGCGTGGGCGCCGAGGTTCGCCGCCTCCATCGCGCCCGGGCCGCCACCCGTGGCGATCGTGAAGCCGGCCCGGGCCAGCTCCCGGCCCAGCCGCGCGGCGCCCGCGTACTCCTCGGTGCCGCGGGCCATCGCGTGCCCACCCATCACACCCACGACCCGGGCGCCGGACAGGAGTTCGTCGAGCGCGTCCGACACGGAGTCGTCGTGGATCGAGCGCAGCATGGACGCGTAGATGTCGCGGTCCGCCTTCGTGCGCTGGAACCAGGCGTAGGCGAGGGCGTCGGGCGTGGCCTCGTAGCCGTCGGCCAGCGACGCGAAGAGCTCGTCCGGCGAGTAGACCAGGCCGCGGTACGGGTCGAACGGCAGGCCCGGGACCGGAGGAAAGACCAGGGCACCGTCGCCGCGGATCTTCGCGGCCGCCTCCTCGCGCATCGCGCAGCCGAGGAAGACGGCGCCCGCCGTGTCGTGGGTGAGCAGTTCGCGCGTACGGTCCGTCAGATCGACGGCCTGGACGCGGTATCCGGCGAGGGTGCCGCGCGCCGAGACGGTCGCGTCGAACTCCTCGAGGCTCTCTATCTCACGGTCGTCGTGGTGGGCCGCATGGGCGGGCATCGTCTGCACGCGCCCATGCTGGCACAGCCGCCGTCAGCCCTGGACGGCCGCCGGGTCCATCCACACGACCTCGAAGGTGTGGCCGTCCACGTCGTCGAAGGCGCGGCCGTACATGAAGCCGTGGTCCTGGGTCTCGCCGGACACGGAACCGCCCGCCGCGACCGCCCTGTCGACCAGCTCGTCGACCTTCTCGCGGCTCTCGGCGCTCAGCGCGATCAGCACCTCGCTGGTCCTCGTCGAGTCCGCGATCTCCTTCTTGGTGAACTGGAGGTACTTCTCCGTGGTGTGCACCATGACCACGATGGTGTCGCTGATCACGACCGAGGCGGTCGTGTCGTCGCTGAACTGCTCGTTGATCGTGAAGCCCAGCTCCGTGAAGAACTTCTTCGAGGCGTCGAGGTCGCCGGTGTGCAGGTTCACGAAGATCATCTGCTGGTACATGCGGGGTCTCTCCCATCAAGTCTGTGTGGTGACGCGGGGACAGACCGGGGGCCGGTCCGGAACTCATCGCCGTGCGGGGACTTTTTTCGTACGGGTTTCCGGGGGCGGCGGGCTCAGCGCGCCAGGGGCAGTGCCGCCAGTTCGGCGACCGTCAGGGTGAGGGGACCGAACAGGGCGAGCAGGGCGCCCGCGCGCAGGGCGGCGGCGCTGCGCAGCACCGTGGCGGGGGCGCCGAGCCGCAGCAGCGCGGCGGTGGTGTCGGCGCGGGCCTGCCGGGCCTCGACGGCGGCCGTCAGGAGCGTCGCCGTGGTGCAGCCGGTCACGAGGACCACGCCGAGGGTGGTGAGCGGGCCGAGCGCGAGTCCGTCCGGGGCGTGCAGCAGCGCCATGGCCCACGCGGCGGACAGGACCGCGCAGACGACGCCCAGGGGGCGCCCGATGCGGACGGACTCCGCCATGAGGATGCGGCCGGCCAGGAGCCGCCGGGCGCCGGGGCGGGCCGACTGGAGCAGCCGTCCGCACAGGTGCGTCAGGCCCGGACCGGCCAGGGCCAGGCCGACGACGGCCAGCGCCCAGCCCGCCATCACGCCGGGGGAGGCACCGGAGAAGGACAGGTCGGGGGGCGTGGGGGCGGTACGGCTCGTGTAGCTCTCCACCGCCAGGCCCGCGGCCAGCACGGTGATGCCCCAGGGCAGACCGGAGGGGGCGGCGATGGTGTCCGGCAGGGCCGCGCCGGGGGCGCTGAAGTCGTCGGGGGTGCCGGGGGCCGCGGCAGGTGGGCCCGGGTGCCTCGCCAGGGCCCCGGCGGGGCTGATGGCGCCCGCCGCGTCCGGCTCCGCCGCGCGGGGGCTGAGCCACTGGGCGGGATCGCCGGCCGGGGCGCTCGCGGCCGGTGAGGCCGGATGGGGGGGTGCAGAGAGCCGGGCCGCATCCCCGGCGGGGCCGGCGCCGTCCGTCTCCGGGGTGGCCGGCTCGGCCGGTCCGTCGGACGTGTGGCCCGGCACCCGTGCCGGAGAGTCCGCGACCGCGCTCACCGTCCCGCCGGGTTCGGCGAGCGCGCTCACCGCCCCGGAGCCCGCCGCCGAGGCCGGCTCGCTCGTCCGGGCCGCCGGCGGGCCGCTCTTCGCTGCGGGCTCGGCGCCTGTGCCGCCCGTGGGCCGGACGATCTGCCGGCCGAACCGGCCGTACGCCCCGAACGTCTCGCGGGTGGGGGTGCGCCGGTACGCGCCGAAGCGGCCGTACGTCCGGGTGACCGGCCGGGGCCCGGTGGGCCCTGCCTCGCGTGGCCGCAGGGCCAGTGCCACCGCCACCGACGCGCCGACGGGCACGAGCGACAGCAGGGTCAGGGCGGCCGGCAGCGGCAGGGGCAGGCCCGCGGCGAGGGACTCGGCGGCGGCGCCGTCGAACGGCATGCCCGTCAGGTCACCCCGCAGGTGCAGGAAGACGAGCAGGGCCAGCATCGAGCCGAGCGTGCAGGACAGCGCCGTCGTCGTCGCCGAGACGGCCATCATGCGCACCGGGCCGAGGCCGATCGCCGAGAGGGCCGCGCGGGGCTTGGTGGCGGGATCGGTACGGGCGACCGCGACCGCGAAGTACACGGTGGCGGCCAGCGGGGCCGCGCACCAGGCCAGTCGCAGCGCGCCGGAACCGGGGGAGCCGGGGTGGCCCATGGCGTAGCCGAGGGCGCAGAGCAACAGGAAGCCCGTACCCGCCGAGGCGGCCGCCACCAGGAGGCGGCGCAGCTGGACGGCCGGGTGGGCGCCGCGGGTCAGACGGAGAGCGAGCACGCCGCCCGGCCTTCCGGCTCGCTGGTCTCGGGGACCGGCGGGAGGTGCACCGTCTGCACGCGCCGCCCGTCGAGCAGGGACACCGTGCGGTCGGCGAGGGCCGCGGTGTCCGCGTCGTGGGTGGCCAGGACGACGGTGATGCGGTGGGAGCGGGCCGCGGTGGTGAGGGTGCGCAGCACCTGGGCGCGGTCGGCGCGGTGCAGGGGCGCGGTGGGCTCGTCGGCGAACAGCACCGACGGGGCGGGGGCCAGCGCGCGGGCGATGCAGACCCGCTGCCGCTCGGCCTGGACCAGCTGGTGCGGGCGCTTGCGGGCGCTCTCGCCGATGTCCAGCCGCTCCAGCCACTCGAGGGCCGCCTTCTTGGCGCGGCGCCGGCTGGTGCCGCGCAGCATCAGCGGCAGGGCGGTGTTCTCCCAGGCGTTGAGCTCCGGGACGAGGGAGGGGGCCGGGTCGATCCAGCCGAAGCGGTCGCGGCGCAGTCGCTCGCGGGTGAGGGGGCCCATGGTGTGCACGGGCACGCTGTTGAACCAGACCTCGCCGCGCCGGACGGGCACCAGGCCGGACAGGCACCGCAGCAGGGTCGTCTTGCCGCTGCCGCGCGGGCCGCTCAGGGCGAGGATCTCGCCCTCGCGCACGCCGAGCGAGACGCCGCAGAGCGCGGGCGAGCCGTCGTCGTGCTGGAAGTGCAGGGCGCGTGCCCAGAGCACGTCGTTGTCCGGCGGGGCCTCCATGCGCGTACACCTCGGTTCAGATCCGTAGTTCCCGTGCCATCCCCCGTGCGGGGGAACGAAGGCGGGGCCGATCGGTCACTGGGCACGCTAGGCAGAAGGGGCCGGGACGCCGGACAGCACGCGGCCCCGGGCCGCCGTTTCTCACTCGAACGGGCGGCACCGGGGCCGGTGTTGATCATCCAGGCAGACGATCGGAGCGACGGGCCTCAGAGCTTCGTCCACGCCTCCGTGAGGGTGGCGCGCAGGATCTGCTCGATCTCGTCGAAGGTCTCCTGGTTCGAGATCAGCGGCGGGGCGAGCTGGACGACCGGGTCGCCGCGGTCGTCGGCCCGGCAGTACAGGCCGTTCTCGTACAGCTTCTTGGAGAGGAAGCCGTACAGGACGCGCTCGGTCTCGTCGGCGTCGAAGGACTCCTTGGTGGCCTTGTCCTTCACGAGCTCGATGCCGTAGAAGAAGCCGTTGCCGCGGACGTCGCCGACGATGGGCAGGTCGTGGAGCTTCTCCAGGGTGGAGCGGAAGGCGCCCTCGTTGTCCAGGACGTGCTGGTTGAGGTTCTCGCGCTCGAACAGGTCGAGGTTGGCCAGGCCCACGGCCGCGGAGACCGGGTGGCCGCCGAAGGTGTAGCCGTGCAGGAAGGTGTTGTCGCCCTTGTAGAAGGGCTCGGCCAGCCGGTCGGAGATGATGCAGGCGCCGATCGGGGAGTAGCCCGAGGTCATGCCCTTGGCGCAGGTGATCATGTCCGGGACGTAGTCGAACTTGTCGCAGGCGAAGTACGTGCCCAGGCGGCCGAAGGCGCAGATGACCTCGTCCGAGACGAGCAGCACGTCGTACTTGTCGCAGATCTCGCGGACCCGCTGGAAGTAGCCGGGCGGGGGCGGGAAGCAGCCGCCGGCGTTCTGCACGGGCTCCAGGAAGACCGCGGCGACGGTGTCCGGGCCCTCGAAGAGGATCTGCTGCTCGATCTGGTCGGCGGCCCAGCGGCCGAAGGCCTCCGGGTCGTCGCCGAAGAGCGGGGCGCGGTAGATGTTGGTGTTCGGGACCTTGTGTGCGCCCGGCACCAGCGGTTCGAAGGGTGCCTTCAGGCCCGGCAGGCCGGTGATGGACAGGGCGCCCTGCGGGGTGCCGTGGTAGGCGACCGCGCGGGAGATCACCTTGTGCTTGGTGGGCTTGCCGACCAGCTTGAAGTACTGCTTGGCGAGCTTCCAGGCGGTCTCCACCGCCTCACCGCCGCCGGTGGTGAAGAAGACCTTGTTCAGGTCGCCCGGGGCGTGGTGGGCGAGGCGCTCGGCCAGCTCGACGGCCTTGGGGTGGGCGTAGGACCACACCGGGAAGAACGCCAGCTCCTGCGCCTGCTTGAAGGCGGTCTCGGCGAGCTCGACCCGGCCGTGCCCGGCCTGCACCACGAAGAGGCCGGCGAGGCCGTCCAGGTAGCGCTTGCCCTGGTCGTCGTAGATGTACGTGCCCTCGCCCCGGACGATGGTGGGGACGGGGGCCTTCTCGTACGACGACATGCGCGTGAAGTGCATCCACAGGTGGTCGTACGCGGACTGGGAGAGGTCCTTGCTCACGGCTATCGGGTCCTCACGGTTATCGGGTTCCCCACATGTAGGTCTGCTTCTTGAGCTTGAGGTAGACGAAGCTCTCGGTGGAGCGCACTCCGGGCACGGCCCGGATGCGTTTGTTGATGACGTCCAGGAGGTGGTCGTCGTCCTCGCAGACGATCTCCACCATCAGGTCGAAGGACCCCGCGGTCATCACCACGTACTCGCACTCGGACATGGCCGACAGCGCGTCCGCGACCGACTCCACGTCGCCCTCGACGTTGACCCCGACCATCGCCTGCCTGCGGAAACCCACGGTGAGCGGGTCCGTGACGGCGACGATCTGCATCACGCCCTGGTCGAGCAGCTTCTGGACGCGCTGGCGCACGGCCGCCTCCGACAGGCCCACGGCCTTGCCGATGGCGGCGTACGGCCGGCGGCCGTCCTCCTGGAGCTGCTCGATGATGGCGAGGGAGACGGCGTCCAGCTGCGGCGAGCTGCCGTTCCTGGACTCGCGGGAGGGCTCGCGGGAATCCCGCGAGCCCTTCTGTTCTGCGCTTCGACTGGCCACGAGGTCACTGTGCACGAGGTCTCGACACTTCCGCAAGCCTCGATCGATGAAATTCGTTGTTTCGGTCCCCTACTCCTGCGAATTCCGCACGATCGAAGGGATTGGGGGTGTTGAAAACGTGGGTCGGCCGACTAGGGTGGGTGTCTCAAGTACTGGACATCCGAACTGGAGGGCCGGCAGTGAGCACCGAGCTTCGTCGTCTGCGCAACTACATCGGCGGTGAGTTCCGGGACGCCGCCGACGGACGGACCACCGAGGTGGTCAATCCCGCGACGGGTGAGGCGTACGCGACCGCTCCGCTGTCCGGGCAGGCGGACGTGGACGCCGCGATGGCGGCGGCCGCCGAGGCCTTCCCCGGCTGGCGCGACACCACGCCCGCCGAGCGTCAGAAGGCCCTGCTGAAGATCGCGGACGCCTTCGAGGAGCGCGCCGAGGAGCTGATCGCGGCCGAGGTGGAGAACACGGGCAAGCCCGTCGGGCTGACCCGCTCCGAGGAGATCCCGCCGATGGTCGACCAGATCCGCTTCTTCGCGGGTGCGGCGCGGATGCTGGAGGGTCGCTCGGCCGGTGAGTACATGGAGGGCCTGACCTCCATCGTGCGCCGGGAGCCGGTCGGTGTCTGCGCGCAGGTCGCGCCGTGGAACTACCCGATGATGATGGCCGTGTGGAAGTTCGCCCCGGCGATCGCGGCGGGCAACACCGTCGTGCTGAAGCCGTCCGACACCACACCGGCCTCCACGGTCCTCATCGCCGAGATCATCGGCTCGATCGTCCCCAAGGGCGTCTTCAACGTCGTCTGCGGCGACCGCGAGACCGGCCGTCTGATGGTCGAGCACGAGACCCCGGCGATGGCCTCCATCACCGGTTCCGTGCGCGCCGGCATCCAGGTCGCCGAGTCCGCCTCCAAGGACGTCAAGCGCGTCCACCTGGAGCTGGGCGGCAAGGCCCCGGTCGTGGTCTTCGAGGACACCGACATCGCCAAGGCCGTCGAGGACATCTCGGTCGCGGGCTACTTCAACGCCGGTCAGGACTGCACCGCCGCCACGCGCGTGCTCGTGCACGAGTCCATCCACGACGAGTTCGTCTCCGCGCTGGCCAAGGCCGCCTCCGAGACGAAGACCGGGCAGCCGGACGACGAGGACGTGCTGTTCGGCCCGCTCAACAACCCCAACCAGCTCAAGCAGGTCGAGGGCTTCATCGACCGGCTGCCCGCGCACGCGCGCGTGGAGGCCGGCGGCAAGCGGGTCGGCGACAAGGGCTACTTCTACGCGCCGACCGTGGTCTCGGGCCTGAAGCAGACCGACGAGATCATCCAGCAGGAGGTCTTCGGGCCGGTCATCACCGTGCAGTCCTTCTCCGACGAGGAGCAGGCCGTCGAGTGGGCCAACGGCGTGGAGTACGCGCTGGCCTCCTCCGTGTGGACCAAGGACCACGGCCGCGCCATGCGGATGTCCAAGAAGCTCGACTTCGGCTGCGTGTGGATCAACACGCACATCCCGCTGGTGGCCGAGATGCCGCACGGCGGCTTCAAGAAGTCCGGCTACGGCAAGGACCTCTCGGGGTACGGCTTCGAGGACTACACGCGGATCAAGCACGTGATGACGTCGCTGGACGCGTAGCCCTTCCCGCACTGCTGAACGGCCCCGGACGGTTCCTCTCCGTCCGGGGCCGTTCGCGCGTCCGGAGAGGGGCGCCCCGCTTTTTGAACGTGTTCAACTGCAGGCGTAGAGTGCGTCGCATGAGCGACAGAGCCGCCCTGCTGAAGGGCATTCGCGCGTGGCTGGTCTTCTTCGTCGTGTGCCTGGTGCTCAGCGGCGCCACGGCCTTCCCCCTGGTCCATGAACTGCGGTGGACCGAGGACCTGTTGCGCGGGCTGTCCGTGGACGAGTACCTGCCCGGGCTGACGGAGTGGATCGGGCGGGTGCGGGCCGGTCTCGACGAGGCCGACGCCCAGTACCCGTTCCTCCTCTACGGCACCGACTGGCTGGCCTTCGCGCACCTGGTGATCGCAGTCGCCTTCTACGGGCCCTACCGCGACCCGGTCCGCAACATCTGGGTCGTCGAGTTCGGGATGATCGCCTGCGCGGGCATCATCCCCCTGGCCCTGATCTGCGGGCCGATCCGCGGCATCCCCTTCTGGTGGTCGGTGATCGACATGGCCTTCGGCGTGCTCGGGGTGATCCCGCTGTACGCCGTGCGGCAGCGGATCAAGCGGCTGGAGGCGCTGACCGTGCCGGTGGTGGCCCCCGCGCCGGGCCGCTGAGAAAAACGGTCATCCCGCGAACCGGGACGCCGTGGTCGAGGACGTCGGCCAGGGCCCGCCCCAGGGCGCCGTCCGCTACGGGCTGGTCCGCGACACCGGCACGGACCGCGCACCGGTGCCGCAGTACCTCACGCGCGCGACCCCGGCCGATCCGGCGACGGTGGCGCAGCGCTCGCGCGTGTGGCGCACAGCACGTCGACGCGGTTCGTCGTGATCGAGTCCACGCCCGCCTCCAGCAGCCGGCGCATGGAACGGCGGGTGTCGGGGGTCCAGACCGACAGCAGGTAGCCGTCGCGGTGCACGCGGTCGGCGAGGGGCCGGTCCACCAGCGAGAAGCGGTAGTTGAGCCAGCGCGGGCGGATCGCCTCCAGCAGCACCGGCCGGGGCGGGGCCAGCGTCGTCCACGTGAGTGCGATCTCGGCTGCCGGATCCGCCGTGCGCACGGCGAGCATGGCGTCGGCGCCCGCGCAGTAGTAGACGCGCTCCGCCGCACCGGCCTCTGCCACGACGTCCATGATCCGGCGCACCGCCCGCACGTCGGGCGACCCGGGCAGGTCGATCATCACCCGGTGCCCGCCGGTCGCCGTCAGCGCCTCGGCCAGGGTCGGCACCCCGCCGCCGGTCAGCCCGCGCACCTCCTCGGACGACAGCGCGCGCAGGGGCCGCTCGTGCTCCCAGAGCCGTTTCAGCGTCGCGTCGTGCAGCAGCACCGGCACACCGTCCCGGGTGAGCCGTACGTCGACCTCCACCGCGTCCGCGCCACGGCGCAGCGCGGAACGCAGCGACGCGACGGTGTTCTCACGCACGCGGTAGGGGTCGCCCCGGTGGGCCACCGCGACCGGGGCGGGCGTCACCGGCCGAGCCACTGCGTGGTGTACGTGTCGATCTCGCCGGCGATCCGGGCCTTGCCCGCCGCGTCCAGGAAGGAAGCCTCGACGGCGTCCTTCGCCAGCGCGGCCAGGCCCCGCTCGTCGAGCTCCAGCAGCCGGGCGGCGACCGCGTACTCGTTCTCCAGGGTGGTGCCGAACATCGGCGGGTCGTCGGAATTGATGGTCACGAGGACCCCGGCCCGCACGAACTCCTTGATCGGGTGCGCGTCGAGGGTGCGCACCGCGCGCGTGGCGATGTTCGAGGTCGGGCACACCTCCAGCGGGATCCGGTGCTCGGCGAGGTGCGCGAGCAGCTTCGGGTCCTGCGCGGAGCTGGTGCCGTGCCCGATGCGCTCGGCCCGCAGGTGGGTCAGCGCGTCCCACACCGTCTGCGGGCCGGTCGTCTCACCGGCGTGCGGTACGGAGTGCAGCCCGGCGGCGATCGCCCGGTCGAAGTACGGCTTGAACTGCGGCCGCTCGACGCCCACCTCGGGTCCGCCGAGACCGAAGGAGACCAGGCCCTCCGGGCGCAGCCGGTCGTCGGTGGCGAGCCGGGTGGTCTCCTCGGCGGCCTCCAGGCCGGCCTCGCCGGGGATGTCGAAGCACCAGCGCAGCACGGTCCCGAACTCGGATTCGGCGGCCTTGCGGGCGTCCTCGATCGCGTCCATGAAGGCCCGCTCGTCGATGCCGCGCCGGGTGGAGGAGAAGGGGGTGATGGTCAGCTCGGCGTACCGCACCTGCTGCCGCGCCAGGTCCCGGGCCACCTCGTACGTCAGCAGCCGGACGTCCTCCGGGGTGCGGATCAGGTCGACGACCGACAGGTACACGTCGATGAAGTGCGCGAAGTCGGTGAACGTGAAGTAGTCGACCAGGGCCTCGGGGTCGGTCGGCACCTTCGAGTCGGGGTGGCGCGCGGCCAGTTCGGAGACGATCCGGGGGGAGGCGGATCCCACGTGGTGCACGTGCAGTTCGGCCTTGGGCAGTTCCGCGATGAAGGCCTTCAGGTCGCGTGGGGCGCGGGGGTCGACGAGATGCTCGGTCAAGGGTTCCTCCCCGGAACGGCGCCACCGCCGGCGTGCGGCGGGCGGGGCGCGGGTGATCGGCTGATCGATTGACGCGAAATCATCGTATGCCGTGTGGTGCAGCGCCCTTCCCGAGGGGCGCGGGCCATGTCGTCGTACGGCTCCGCCGTCCGGGGACGAGCGGCCCCACGCACCCGCACTGTGGCACGCACCGACCCGCCCCGTAGCATGACCACACGATCGACCCAGGGGGGACCGCACGATGACGGACGCGACGCAGCCCGACGGAGGCAGCCACGACCCGTGGGCGCCGCCGGAGAGCACGCCCTCGCTCGACAAGAACCAGACGCCGCAGCCGCCGTCCGTCCACGACCAGGCCACGGTCACCTCCATGCCTGGTTTCACTCCGCCGACCGGCACACCGCAGTACGACCCCTCCGGTGCCGGTGCCGGTGCCGGTGCCGGTGCCGGTGCCGGTGCCGTGCCGCCCCCGCCCGTGGCCCCCACCGGCCCCGCAGCGCCCGGCGGCTACGGCTACCCCGGCTACCCGCAGTCCGGGTACACCCAGTCCGGCTACGGCTGGCCCGGTATGCCCCCGGCCCCCCAGAACGGCCTGGGCATCGCCGCGATGGTGCTCGGCATCGTCTCCTGCACCCTCTTCTGTCTCTACGGCGTGGTCTCCCTGATCACCGGCATCCTCGCCGTCGTCTTCGGCATCAAGGGCCGCAAGCGCGCCGAGGCCGGGGTGGCCACCAACCACGGTCAGGCCCAGGCCGGTCTGATCATGGGCATCATCGGGATCATCCTCGGCATCACGGTGATCGTCCTGATCGCCGTCGGCATCACGGCCGCGATCAACAGCGACAGCTACGGCGACGACTCGTCCTACGGCACCCTCGGCCCGGTGGCCACCGCCCCGTCCCACCGCTGAAACTCAGGCTCTGCGCGGCCGACTTGGCCACTACGATGCCCTGGTCTGACAACGGAGGGGAGTTCGTCCATGTCCCACACCAATCCGCCCCCGGGTGGTTTCGGTCCACCCGCCCAGCCCCCGCAGCAGCCCCCCGGCACCCCCGGCTACGGCTATCCCCAGCAGCCCCCCGCCGCCCCGGGCTATGGCTACCCCCAGGGCGGCCCCGGCTACCCGGCCGCGCCGCCCGTGGGCTACCCGCAGGCACCCGGATACGGGATGCCCGCGCAGCCGAGCAACGGCATGGGCACCACGGGACTGGTGCTGGGCATCATCGGCGTGGTGTGCAGCGTGACGTTCATCATGTGGTTCTTCGGCGTGATCCTGGGCATCCTCGCGATCATCTTCGGCGCCATCGGCCGCGGCAGGGCCAACCGCGGTGAGGCCACGAACAAGGGCGCGGCGACCGCGGGCCTGGTGTGCGGCATCATCGCCACCGTGATCCTGCCGCTGCTGGGCTTCCTGCTGTTCGCCAGCATCATGGGCGGGCTCGGCGCGGCCTCCTGAACGGGACGCGCAGAGCCTGGACGGGCCGGTCTGCGGGGCCGGTGGCCTGAAAAGGAACCCGCGGAGTCGCAAGGGGCCGGTCATCGGGACCGGCCCCTCACTCATGCTCCGGCCGCCCGCAGCCGCTCCCGCGCCTCCATCAGCGCGAACCCCAGCAGATTGGGCCCCCGCCACCGCTGCGGATCGACCGCCGCCTCGTCGTCCGCAGCCAGCCCGATGCCCCACACCCGGTCCACGGGACTGGCCTCCACCAGCACCCGCTCGCCCGTGCCCAGCAGATACCCCAGCAGCTCGGGATGCTCGGCGAACTTGTGGACGCTGCCCTCCACGACGATCCGGAACCGCTCCCGCGCCCAGACCGCCTCGTCGAAGCCGCGCACCAGCCGCCCCGCCTTCTTCGCCTGGGCGGGATGCTCCGCGGCCAGCACGGCACGCTCCGCCGCCGCGTCCTCGAAGAGCCGGGCCTTGGCCGCCATCATCCAGTGCTCGGCCGTCGCATAGGCCACACCGTCGACCGTGAACGGCGCCGGCCACCACTGGCTCAGACAGCTCGCCCCGATCCGGCCGTCCGGCCGCGGCCGGTGGCCCCAGAAGTGCAGATATGTGACCCTCGCCCCCGCGCGGACCGCCGCGATCAGGGCCTCCTGCGAGCCGACCGCCCCCGTGATCTTCTCCATGCAGGCGAGTCTGGCACGCACCACTGACACAGCGTCCTGCCTTTTCGCGGTGAACTCGACACCTGGTCGACAGATTCCGTCGCGTAACCAAAAATCAACAACGGAATCACTTGTTGGAGTGGCATACCTCTGTCAGGATCGGCACTCAAATCGAGCCTGAGCCACGCCGGCCCCATCTGGGGGCACGGAGGAGAGCGATATGCACAACCCGGGCATTGCCACCCCGGACCGATTTCCGGCCGAGGAGCGCTTCGCGGAGGGCGCGCAGTACATCGCGGGGCGCCTGACCAGGGGCACCTCCGGCCGCACGCACGCGGTCGTCGACCCGGCGTCGGGCGAGGAGGTCCTCACCTACGAGCTGGCGGGCCCGGCCGACGTCGACCGGGCCGTGGCCGCCGCCCGGGCGGCCTTCCCCGGCTGGGCGGGAACCACGCCGGGCGAGCGGTCCGACGCCCTGCACCGGTTCGCCGCGGTCCTCGCCGACCGGGCCGAGGACTTCGCCCGCGCCGAGTCGCTCCAGTGCGGCAAGCCGCTGAAGCTGACACGCGAGTTCGACGTCCCCGGGACCATCGACAACGCCGCCTTCTTCGCCGGTGCCGCACGGCATCTGCAGGGGCAGTCCGCCGGTGAGTACTCCGCCGACCACACCTCGTACGTCCGGCGCGAGCCCATCGGGGTCGTCGGGTCGATCGCGCCCTGGAACTACCCCCTCCAGATGGCCGCCTGGAAGATCCTCCCGGCGATCGCCGCGGGCAACACCGTCGTCCTGAAGCCCGCCGAGCTCACCCCGCTGACCTCGCTGCTCTTCGCCCAGGCGGCCACGGACGCCGGGATCCCCGACGGTGTGATCAACATCGTCACGGGCACCGGCAGGGAGGCCGGCGAGCACCTCGTCGGCCACCCCGACGTGGCCATGACGTCCTTCACGGGCTCCACCGCGGTCGGCAAGCGCGTCGCCGAGGTCGCCACCGCCACCGTCAAGCGCCTCCACCTGGAGCTCGGGGGCAAGGCGCCCTTCGTGGTCTTCGACGACGCCGACCTGGAGGCCGCCGCCCACGGCGCGGTCGCGGGCTCCCTGATCAACACCGGGCAGGACTGCACGGCCGCCACACGCGCGTATGTGCAGCGGCCGCTGTACGAGGCGTTCGTGGAGCGGACCGCGGCACTCATGGAGAGCGTCCGGCTCGGCGACCCCTTCGCCGCCGGCACCGACCTCGGCCCGCTGATCTCGCACGTGCAGCGGGACCGGGTCGCCGGATTCGTGGACCGGGCGCGGGCCTACGCGCGCGTGGTCACCGGCGGCGAGGCACCCGAGGGGGAGCTCGCCAAGGGCGCCTACTACCGGCCCACCCTGATCGCCGACGCGGCCCAGGACAGCGAGGTCGTCCAGTCGGAGATCTTCGGCCCCGTCCTGGTCGTGCTGCCGTTCGACACCGACGACGAGGGCCTCGCACTCGCCAACGACACCCCCTACGGCCTGGCCGCCTCCGCCTGGAGCCGGGACGTGTACCGGGCGAACCGCGCCACCCGCGAGATCAAGGCCGGCTGCGTCTGGATCAACGACCACATCCCGATCATCAGCGAGATGCCGCACGGCGGCTACAAGTCCTCCGGCTACGGCAAGGACATGTCCGCGTACTCGTTCGAGGAGTACACCCAGATCAAGCACGTCATGTTCGACAACACCGCGGTCGCCGCCAAGGACTGGCACCGCACCGTCTTCGGGGACCGATAGCCGTTATGCAGGCCGCCTGACCAACGGCCGTCCACCCTCCGAAAGGGCACCACGCGCATGGAGCAGTACGAGCCCGACCGCCTGTCCGCGGCCCAAAGGGCCGCCATGAGGCGCAGTTTCAGGAACGGCAGGGCCGCCCTCACCCGGCGGTCCCTGCTGCGCGCCTCCGCGGGCGGGGCACTCGCGGCCGGCGGACTGGGGACGCTGAGCGCCTGCGGGATCCCGGCGGCCGGCCAGTCGAAGGGAGGCGTCTCGGCAGAGGACCACTCGGCCAAGGAGAAGACGGTGAACTTCTCCAACTGGACCGAGTACATGGACGTCGACGACAGCGGCAAGCACCACCCCACGCTGGACCAGTTCGCCGAGCGCACCGGCATCAAGGTCAAGTACAGCGAGGACATCAACGACAACAACGAGTTCTTCGGCAAGATCAAGCCGCAGCTCGCCGCGGGCCAGGACACCGGCCGCGACCTGATCGTCCTCACCGACTGGCTGGCCGCCCGCCTCATCCGCCTGGGCTGGGTGCAGAAGCTCGACCCGAGCAACCTGCCGCACGCCTACGCCAACCTGTCGGCCCAGTTCCGCAGCCCCGACTGGGACCCGGGCCGCGCCTACTCGTACGTCTGGCAGGGCATCTCGACCGTCATCGCGTACAACAAGAAGGCCCTCGACGGCGTCGAGGTGAAGTCCGTCTCCGACCTGCTCGACAACCCCAGGCTCAAGGGCCGGGTCGGCTTCCTGTCGGAGATGCGTGACAGCGTCGGCATGACGCTGCTCGACATGGGCAAGGACCCGGCCGACTTCACCGCCGACGACTACGACGCGGCCATCGCCCGCCTGCAGAAGGCAGTCGACAAGGGTCAGATCCGCCGCTTCACCGGCAACGACTACACCTCGGACCTGACCAGCGGCGACTTCGCGGCCTGCGTCGCCTGGGCCGGTGACGTCGTCCAGCTCAAGGCGGACAGCCCCGACATCGACTTCCTCATCCCGGACAGCGGCTACGTGACGTCCACCGACAACCTGTTGATCCCCAACAAGGCCCGGCACAAGTCCAACGCCGAGCGGCTCATCGACTTCTACTACGAGCCGAAGCCGGCCGCCGAACTCGCCGCGTACATCAACTACGTGTGCCCGGTCGACGGCGTGAAGGCCGAGCTGGAGAAGATCGACGAGGACGCGGCGAACAACCCGCTGATCATTCCCGACAAGGCCATGGCAGCCAAGTCCCACGCCTTCCGCTCGCTGAGCTCGAAGGAAGAGACCGAGTTCGAAGCGAAGTTCGCGAAGCTGACGGGGGCGTGACCACCATGACGAACAAGACCGACCCCGGCGGCGACGTCCGCCTCACGGGCATAGCCAAGACCTACGGCGCCTTCACCGCCGTCCACCCGCTCGACCTGACCGTGCCGCAGGGCTCCTTCTTCGCCCTGCTCGGCGCCTCCGGCTGCGGCAAGACCACCACCCTGCGCATGATCGCCGGTCTGGAGGAACCCTCCGCCGGCACCGTGCACCTGGGCGACCAGGACGTGACCGCCCTGCCGCCGTACAAGCGGCCGGTGAACACGGTCTTCCAGTCCTACGCCCTCTTCCCGCACCTCGACATCTTCGAGAACGTCGCCTTCGGCCTGCGCCGGCGCGGACTGAAGTCGGTGAAGAAGCAGGTCGACGAGATGCTGGACCTCGTCCAGCTCGGCGAGCAGGCCCGCAAGAAGCCGCACCAGCTCTCCGGTGGCCAGCAGCAGCGCGTCGCCGTCGCCCGCGCGCTGATCAACCACCCCAAGGTGCTCCTGCTCGACGAGCCGCTCGGCGCCCTCGACCTGAAGCTGCGCCGCCAGATGCAGCTGGAGCTCAAGCGCATCCAGACCGAGGTCGGCATCACCTTCGTCCACGTCACGCACGACCAGGAGGAGGCCATGACCATGGCCGACACGGTCGCCGTGATGAACGCGGGCCGCGTCGAGCAACTGGGCGCACCCACCGACCTCTACGAGAACCCGCGCACCACCTTCGTCGCCAACTTCCTCGGCACCTCCAACTTCATCGAGGCCGAGGTCGACTCCAGGAGCGGCGAGGAGATCGTGCTGAAGGCGGGCGGCGGCAAGCTCGTCCTGCCCGGGGCGCGTTGTTCCGCCCCTGCGACGACCGGCGGCACGGTGCTGGTCGGTGTGCGCCCGGAGAAGATCTCCCTCACCCACGCGGACGACGCCGGTGAGATAGCCGAGGGCCGCAACCGCATCACCGGCCGGATCGCCGACTCCAGCTTCATCGGCGTCTCCACGCAGTACGTCGTCGACAGCCCGGTCTGCTCCGACTTCGAGGTCTACGCCCAGAACATCGACCGCGACCCCCGACTGGTGCCCGGCGCGGAGGTCGTCCTGCACTGGAACCCGGCCCACACCTTCGGCCTGGACGCCGCCCAGGACGCCGACGCGGGCGTGGAAGAGGCGGCCTGATGTCGACACTCACCGAGGCGCCGCCGCCCCTCGCACCCGAAGCGCCCGGGCCGAAGCCCCCGAAGCGCCGGGGCCGCTTCACGCCGTACTGGCTGCTGCTGCCCGGCATCCTCTGGCTGGTCGTCTTCTTCGCGCTGCCGATGATCTACCAGGCCTCCACGTCCGTGCAGACGGGCTCCCTGGAGGAGGGCTACAAGGTCACCTGGCACTTCGCCACGTACTGGGACGCCCTGTCCGCGTACTGGCCGCAGTTCGTCCGCTCGGTGCTCTACGCGGGCACGGCGACGATCCTGTGTCTGCTGCTCGGCTACCCGCTGGCGTATCTGATCGCCTTCCGCGCGGGCCGCTGGAAGAACCTGATCATGATCCTGGTGATCGCGCCGTTCTTCACCAGCTTCCTGATCCGCACCCTCGCCTGGAAGACGATCCTCGCGGACGGCGGACCGGTCGTCGGCGCGCTCAACACGCTGCACGTCCTGAACGTCACCGACTGGCTCGGCATGACCGCCGGCGACCGGGTCCTCGCCACCCCGCTCGCGGTGGTGTGCGGCCTGACGTACAACTTCCTGCCGTTCATGATCCTGCCGCTGTACACCTCGCTGGAGCGCATCGACGGACGTCTCCACGAGGCGGCCGGGGACCTGTACGCCCGGCCCTGGACCACCTTCCGCAAGGTGACCTTCCCGCTGTCGATGCCGGGTGTCGTCTCCGGCACGCTGCTGACCTTCATTCCGGCGGCCGGTGACTACGTGAACGCCGACCTGCTCGGCTCCACCGACACCCGCATGGTCGGAAACGTCATCCAGACGCAGTTCCTGAGAGTGCTCGACTATCCGACGGCCGCGGCGCTCTCCTTCATTCTCATGGCGGCCATTCTGCTCATGGTCACGCTCTACATCCGCAGGTCCGGGACGGAGGATCTGGTCTGAATGGCTCTCGTCAACTGGCTCAAGAGAAATCTCGTCGTCCTCGCGGGACTGCTGACCCTCGGCTATCTGCTCCTGCCGAACGTGGTCGTGACGGTGTTCTCCTTCAACAAACCGAAGGGGCGCTTCAACTACGAATGGCAGCAGTTCTCCCTGGACGCCTGGAAGGACCCGTGCGGGGTCTCCGGACTGTGCGGGTCGCTGTCCCTCAGCCTCCAGATCGCCGTGTGGGCGACCCTCGGCGCCACCCTCCTCGGCACCCTGATCGCCTTCGCCCTGGTCCGTTACCGGTTCCGCGCCCGCGGCGCCGTGAACTCGCTGATCTTCCTGCCGATGGCGATGCCCGAGGTCGTCATGGCCGCCTCGCTGCTCACCCTGTTCCTCAACATGGGCGCCCAGCTGGGCTTCTGGACGATTCTCATCGCGCACATCATGTTCTGCCTGAGTTTCGTGGTCACGGCCGTCAAGGCCCGTGTGATGTCGATGGACCCGAAGCTGGAGGAGGCGGCACGGGATCTGTACGCGGGCCCGTTCCAGACCTTCGTCCGGGTGACCCTGCCGATCGCCGCACCGGGCATCGCGGCGGGCGCACTGCTCGCTTTCGCCCTGTCCTTCGACGATTTCATCATCACCAATTTCAACGCCGGCTCCACCGTCACCTTCCCCATGTTCGTCTGGGGTTCGGCGCAGCGCGGAACGCCCGTTCAGATCAACGTCATCGGCACGACCATGTTCGTCGTCGCCGTACTGTTCGTCCTGGTTTCCATGCTCGCCGGGAATCGCCGCAACAGACAAAAGGCATAACCGTAGGGAGTTGAAATCATGGCCCCGAGTGCCATGAATCAGTGGACCCGTTCGCTTTCCGACGCCCAGCCGGTCCCGTACTGGCTGGACGACCCCGGCCGGCCCCGTCCCGAACCCGCCCTCACCACCTCCGAGACCTGCGACCTGCTGGTCGTCGGCGGCGGCTACAGCGGACTGTGGACGGCGTTGATCGCCAAGGAGCGCGACCCCGGGCGGGACGTGGTGCTGGTGGAGGGCCGCGAAGTGGGCTGGGCCGCCTCCGGCCGCAACGGCGGGTTCTGCGCCGCCTCGCTCACCCACGGCCTGCCCAACGGCCTCGCCCGCTGGCCCGACGAGATCCACAAGCTCCAGGAGCTGGGCGACCGCAACCTCGACGCGATCGAGGCGGCCGTCGCCCGGCACTCCCTCGACTGCGACTTCGAGCGCACCGGCGAGATCGACGTCGCCACCGAGCCGTACCAGGCACGCGAACTGCGCGCGTGGCACGAGGAGACGTCCCGCCGGGGCCTGGCCGACGGCGTGGAGTTCCTGGACGCCGACGCCGTACGGGAGCAGGTGAACTCACCCACCTTCCAGGCCGGCCTGTGGGACCGCAGGGGCGTCGCCATGCTGAACCCGGCGAAGCTCGCCTGGGGCCTGAAGCGGGCCTGCCGGGAGCTGGGCGTGCGCGTCTACGAGAACACCCCCGCCCTGACCCTGAAGCCCTACGGCCCCGGCATGGCCGTGAGCACCCCCTACGGCAGGATCCGCGCCCGCCGGGTCGCCCTCGGCACCAACATCTTCCCGAACCTGGTCCGGCGCGTCCGCTCGTACACCGTGCCGGTCTACGACTACGCCCTCATGACCGAGCCGCTCACCGCCGGGCAGCTCGACTCGATCGGCTGGAAGAACCGCCAGGGCCTCGGCGACAGCGCCAACCAGTTCCACTACTTCCGCCTGTCCGCCGACCACCGGATCCTCTGGGGCGGCTACGACGCGATCTACCCCTACGGTGGCCGCGTCCGCGCCGAGTACGACGACCGCCCCGAGACCTACGCCAAGCTCGCCGGGCACTTCTTCACCTGCTTCCCGCAGCTGGAGGGCGTCCGCTTCAGCCACGCCTGGGGCGGCGCGATCGACACCTGCTCCCGCTTCTCGGCGTTCTTCGGCACCGCCCACCAGAGCAAGGTGGCGTACGCGGCCGGGTACACCGGCCTCGGGGTCGGTGCCACCCGCTTCGGCGCCGAGGTGATGCTGGACCTGCTGTCCGGTGAGCGCACGGAACGCACGGAACTGGAGATGGTCCGCAAGAAGCCCCTGCCCTTCCCGCCGGAGCCCTTCGCCTGGACGGGCATCGCCCTCACCAAGTGGTCCCTGGCCCGCGCGGACGCCCAGGGCGGCCGTCGCAACCTGTGGCTGCGCACGATGGACCGCTTGGGGCTGGGATTCGACAGCTGATCGACCGGATGTGATCTGGTTCACTCCAACGAGGTACCGGAATCCGCGTAATGACCGGGGGGACACCCCCTTCTCCCTCGTGACGCCCTCACGGGGCGCCCGGCGCGTCCGTGAGGTTCGCGAGTGAGAAGGGGGTTCTTCCGATGACCGGTGTGAAGACGACGGCGGTCGAGTGGCTCGCATCCGCCGCACCCGATCCCGAGGCCTGCCGCTGGGAATGGGAGCGCAACCCGCTCGGGGTCGCGCTGCTGCCGGCCGGCCATGCCTGGGACGTGCTCATCCTGCCCGGCGTACTCGGGTACGCCACGCTCGACGTGCTCACCCGGTTCCTCGACCGGCCGGGCCCCGTGCTCGTCGACTTCGGCGACGCCCGCATGGGGTTCTTCGTGCCACCGGGTACCGCGGCCCGCTGGCTCGGCACGGGCATCCGCACGGCGGGCGCCGGCACCTGGATCGTCGTGCCGTACCCGGGCCGCTCCTCGCCCGGCGGCGTCCGCTGGCTGGTCCCGCCGGACGGCTCGGGCACGCTGACCGACCCGGCACTGCTGGAACTGGCGATGCACGAGGCCGCGGCGGCCCTGGCGACGGAGAACGACGGTCAGACCCCCGGTGGTTGAGACCGCGGGGGCGTCGCCACGGTTTGGACGCACAGCCACAGCGCCGCCAGCAGCACCGTGCACAGACACCAGCTGCCCAGCACGTCGAGCGGCCAGTGGTAGCCGCGACGGACCAGACCGTAGCTTGCCCCCAGGATCAGGGCGACGCATAGGGCGACCAGGCAGCGGCGGGCCAGGGTGGTGCGGAACCAGGGCAGCAGGAGCAGGGTCGCGGAGCCGTAGGCGACGGCGGCGGTGGCGGTGTGGCCCGAGGGGTAGTAGCCGGTGCCGGGCGGGACGGCCGGGGTGCCCGGGCGGGCCGTGAGTTCCTTCAGCGGGACGACCAGGGCCGGCACCAGGGCCATGAGCAGGGCAGCGGCGGCGACGGGCAGCCACCAGCGGTCCGCGCCGGTGCGGCGGTGACGTACCGCGGCGTACCCGAGCGCGACGGCGAGGACCGGGACCGCGACCTGGACGTTGCCCAGGTCGGCGAGGAGTTCGGAGCAGCGGTCGGGGTCCACGAGGACGCGGCTGAGGCGTTCGTCGAGCCGGACGAGCGGGCCGTCCGCGACGACCTGCCAGGTGATCAGCGCGAAGAGGACGGCCGGAAGGGCGAGCAGGAGGGCGAGGGAGCCCGGGGGAGCGGCACGGTCCTGGTTCGCGGAGATCGGCATGGGGCACAGCTTGGCACGAGCGCAGAGGCCCACACGGAGACCGCGAGTTCTGGCCGCGATCGTGTACGTCGCCACGTCGGGCCGCACGTGGCAGCAGCTGCCCGCCGAGTTTCCGGACCGTCCGGCCGGCGGCTCACCGCCGGATCACCGAGGGGACGAAGGTCCGCGTGGGGGCCGAGCTCCGCCCCTGGTCCTCGACGAAGCGGGCGTGTGCTGCCGACAGCTGTCTCGGGGCAAGGGCATCACGGGTGCACTGCTGTGTGCTGCCGGATCTCCGGGAGGCTCCGCCGCTGGACCGGCACGCCAGTCTTGTACGATCTTGCGCCCTGATCCGATCCCGCCGACTCACCGGTCGGGACGGCTTGTCGGCTGACGCCCAGCGCCGGGTCATCGGAGGTGGCGGGCGGGGTGCTCATGCGCGTGATGCCCGCACCGTCGGGCAAACCCCGACCTCAGCCGCGCCTCTTTGCGGCACGCCTGTGACCAACGGCAACGGGACCAGACGTCAGCGCGTCCACGGCGAGACGCCACGTCGAGGGAGGGCCATGAGCCCGCCCACGTCGAAACGGACCGGCTGGACCGTCGAGGAAAGCCCGCCCTTCACGCCGCGACGTGGGCCTGCGTCGGGGATCATCTGGCTGCTCGCGGACCTGCTCGGCCTGGCCGACGTCCTCGGATACGGCCCGCGGGGGACCCACCGCCCGGAGCCCGCGCCCCCTCACACGGGGCTGACCGCGACTCGCGGTGTCGCACAGGGAGCGGAAAGAGAGGACGGCCGCCCCGGAACAGGGGGGGAGTTCCGGGGCGGCCGTTCCGGACCGGAACGCCGCGCGCCCCGGGGGGTTTGGGGCGGGCGACTGTCCGATCGGTGAGGAGATCCAGAGCCTCAGGCTCCGGTTGTGTGCGCGAGGGCACGACCAGGTCGAAGCTGGGGAGGCCCCGGCCTGATGTCACCCACAGTCCCCTGCGGGCGGGGTGTATCTCTCATCTGGGTAGAACCTACGACAGGGACGAGGCGCACGACAGGCCGTGGGACCCCCTGTCATCCACCTCGCACACCTTCTTCACACCCTCTGCCGCTCACCGCCCCGGTGACGGAACCGGGGCGGCTCACCTGCCCGGACGGCGGCTCAGATGCGCGCTGCCGTGGGCTCAGACGCGGGAGAAGGCCTGCTCGATGATGTCGAGGCCCTCGTTGAGCAGGTCCTCGCCGATCACCAGCGGGGGCAGGAAGCGGAGCACGTTGCCATAGGTGCCACAGGTCAGGACCAGCAGGCCCTCGGCGTGGCACGCCTTGGCGAGCGCGGCGGTCGCCTCCGGGTTCGGCTCCTTGGTGGAGCGGTCCTTGACCAGCTCGATGGCGATCATGGCGCCCCGGCCCCGGATGTCGCCGATGATGTCGAACTTCTCGGCCATGGCGCCGAGGCGGGACTTCATGATCGCCTCGATGTTCTTCGCCTTGGCGTTGAGGTCGAGCTCCTTCATCGTCTCGATCGAGCCGAGCGCACCCGCGCAGGCGACCGGGTTGCCGCCGTAGGTGCCGCCCAGGCCACCGGCGTGCGCGGCGTCCATGATCTCGGCCCGCCCGGTGACGGCCGCGAGCGGCAGACCGCCGGCGATGCCCTTCGCCGTCGTGATGAGGTCCGGGACGATCCCCTCGTCCTCGCAGGCGAACCACTGGCCCGTGCGGCAGAAGCCGGACTGGATCTCGTCGGCGACGAAGACGATGCCGTTGTCCTCGGTGAACTTGCGGATCGCCGGCAGGAAGCCCTTCGCCGGCTCGATGAAGCCGCCCTCGCCGAGCACCGGCTCGATGATGACCGCGGCGACGTTCTCCGCGCCGACCTGCTTGCTGATCTGGTCGATGGCCTGGGCGGCGGCCTCGGGTCCGGCGTTCTCCGGGCCGGTCGGCCAGCGGTAGCCGTACGCCACCGGCACGCGGTACACCTCGGGCGCGAACGGGCCGAAGCCGTGCTTGTACGGCATGTTCTTGGCGGTCAGCGCCATCGTCAGGTTGGTGCGTCCGTGATAGCCGTGGTCGAACACCACGACGGCCTGCCGCTTGGTGTACGCCCGGGCGATCTTCACGGCGTTCTCGACGGCCTCGGCGCCGGAGTTGAACAGGGCGCTCTTCTTGGCGTGGTCACCGGGGGTCAGCTCGGCGAGCGCCTCGGCGACCTCGACGTACCCCTCGTAGGGCGTGACCATGAAACAGGTGTGGGTGAAGTCGGCGAGCTGCGCCGACGCCCGCCGTACGACGGCCTCGGCGGAGGCCCCCACGGACGTCACGGCGATGCCCGACCCGAAGTCGATGAGCCGGTTGCCGTCGACGTCCTCGATGATCCCGCCGCCCGCGCGCGCCGTGAACACGGGCAGCACGGACCCCACGCCCTGCGCGACCGCGGCGGTACGGCGGGCCTGCAGCTCCTGCGACTTCGGGCCGGGGATGGCGGTGACGACGCGGCGCTCCTGCGGAAGTGCGGTCATGCGGGGCTCCTGGGGTGGTGCGGATGGTCTCGGCGGACGCTTGGCTTCTTTTCTCGCAGGCTAGGGCGGGGGAAGGGGGGTGGGCATGCTCCATGTGGGCGTTGTCGGCGGGGCGCCTTGTCCGGGGTGGACATGGCGCTCTCGTGGACCCGGTGCCCACGACCCGGCCGCGTAAGCGGTGAACTCCCCAGGAGAGGGCGTTAGATTGGCTCGCTGATGGTGGACGGAGCGGCTGGTCAGGGGGCAAGGGCGATGGACAGCGACGGGACGCAGGAGACGCGGGGTACGCATGCGAGCCCTGTGCCGCGCCCGGCGGGACCCCCCGAGGTGCCCGCGATGCCTCCCCTGCCGCCCAGGGCGCCGGGGATGCCGCCGACGGACGGGTCGGCGTTCCTCACCTGGCTGCGGGCGCCGCGCCCCGACGCCGCCCCGGGCGTGTGGCGGTTCGGGCACCGGCCGCGGCCCGCGGAGGCACCCGAGGAGATCCCCACCCGGCAGCTGCTGAGCGGGGCGCTGATCGCCTTCCTCGTGGGATGGCTGATCTGGTCGCTGCTGCAGAACGGCTACATCGGCACCTGGTGGTGGGTGCCGTTCGACCTGATCGTCCCCGACGCCTGGCGGGGCGGCGACAGCGACCTCGGGGAGACCGGGACGTTCGTCGTCTACCAGGGGTACGAGCTGCTCATCGCCCTGGCGATCATGGTCGGGGCGGCCCGGCTCGGCCGCTGGGGCGAGGTGTGGCGCCGCTTCGTCACCCCCCGCTTCCGCCGACCGGAGGCCCAGGAGACCCGTACCGTGCCCGAGGACGACCCGGCCCAGTGGAACGAGCTGCGTGCCGCCGGGGCCGTCGACGCCGCCGAGCGGCTCGCCGCCGAGGCGCGCTCCGGGCTGATGCGGGACGTCGACCACGCCCGGATCCTGCGTGCCTGGCAGGGCGTGCGCACCGGCCGGCACAGCCTGGCCGGCTTCAGCGGCGCCGTGCTCAAGGACGGTGCCGCCGCCTGCCTGCACCCCTCCGGGGAGCGCGACCTGCCCGCCCGGCTCGCCCGGCACGACCTCGTCACCGGGCAGGTGCGGCTCGGCACCACCGTGGACGACGCCCGCAACCCGTACACCTACCGCGGCACGGGGCTCGCCCTCGGGCCCGACCTGCTCGGCACCTCGCTCGTCGCCGTGGGCCCGGCAGGCTCCGGCAAGACCGGGACCGTCGTCCGCCCGCTCGCGGAGTCGCTCTGCCTGCACGCCCTCGCCGGGCGGGCCGCCGTGGTCGTCGTCGGGGCGGCCGGCGCGGGGCTCGGACCGGCCGACGCCTATGACGTGGTCGTGCGGATCGGGAACCAGGAGTCCGAGTACGACCTCGATCTGTACGGCGGCTCCGGCGACCCGGACGAGGCCGCGGCCGTGCTCGCCGAGGCGCTCGTCGGGGACCTCGCCGACCCGCACCCCGGCAGCGACAGCCGCCGGTCCACCACCGTCCTCGCCCAGCTGCTCGGACCGTTCCGGGCCGTGCACGGGCGTTTCCCCTCCGTACCGGAGCTGCGGCAGCTGCTGGACGGCGCGCCGGGGCCGTTCGCCGCACTGCGGCAGGGGCTTCAGGAGACCGGGCAGGACTCTCTGCTGCGGGAGCTCGACGCCCGGGAGCGGCAGATGGGGCAGCCCGGTGACGTCAGCGGGGTGCTGGGCGACCGCGTCGCGCTGCTCGACCGGCCCGCCTTCGCCGGGTTCTTCGACACCTCCGGACAGTCCCGGCCCTTCACGCTCAAGGCCCTCGACCACCCGGTGCGGGTGCGCATCGACCTGCCCCAGCGGGGCCACGCCGACGCCTCCAAGTTGCTGGCCCGCCTCGTGCTCGCGCAGTTCACGGCGAGTGTCGCCGTCCGCGAGGACCGGTCGCTGTTCGCCTGCCTGCTGCTGGACGACGCGACCGGGGTGGTGACGCCCGAGGCCGTGCGCGGCATCCAGCGGCTGCGGTCCGGAAACGCCGGGGTCGTGCTCACCCTGCGGACGCTCGACGACGTGGCCCGGCCGCTGCGCGGGCCGCTGCTCGGCGCGACCGGCTGCCGGATGGCGCTGTCGGGGCTCACGCCCTGGGACGGGCAGGACTTCGCCGAGGTCTGGGGCAAGGAGTGGACCGAGGCCCGGGACGTCACCGACCGCCAGATCATCGCGGAGACCCCGGCGGGCAAGGCCGTGCACATGCTGCGCCGGGTGATCACCGGCAAGGCCCCGACCGCGCGGGCGGTGACCGTGCGGCAGGTCGAGCGGGAGCGCTGGTCCGCCTCCGAGCTGGCGCACGCCGTGCCGGCGGGCCACGCGGTGCTGTCGCTGACCGACGTCAAGGGCGAGCATGCCCCGCCCCTGCTGGTGGACCTGCGGAGCTGACCCCCTACCCACCGGTCGGGTACGCGGGGACCGTACGGTGAGGCAGAATCGTCACAGGTCGTTCATACGTGGCGGCCAAAAGACCACAGAGATCACACCGCCCTGACGCAGAAGGCCTCATGCCCCCGACGCTCGCCTCGCTCGTCCACCACTCCGCGCTGAAACTGACCGTGCGGGCGGGCGAGGACCGCCTCGACGTGCCGGTCCGCTGGGCGCACGTCAGCGAGCTCGCCGACCCCGTCCCCTACATGGAGGGCGGCGAACTGCTGCTGATCACCGCGCTCAAGCTGGACGCCGAGGACCCGGAGGCCATGCGCCGCTACGTCCACCGGCTGGCCGGGGCCGGAGTGGTCGGGCTGGGCTTCGCGGTCGGCGTCAACTACGAGGAGATCCCCGAGGCGCTCGTCGACGCGGCCGCGAAGGAGGGCCTGCCACTGCTGGAGGTGCCGCGCCGCACGCCGTTCCTCGCCATCAGCAAGGCCGTCTCCGCCGCGATCGCCGCCGACCAGTACCGCGCCGTCACCGCCGGGTTCGCCGCCCAGCGCGAACTGACCCGGCAGGCCCAGACCGGCGGCCCGGAGGGGCTGCTGGCCGCGCTGGCCGCGCAGGTCGACGGCTGGGCGGCGCTGTACGACGCCTCGGGCGCGGTCGTCGCCACGGCACCGGAGTGGGCGGGGCGGCGTGCCGCGCGGCTCACCGGGGACGTGCAGAAGCTGCGGGACCGCCCCGCGCCCGCGTCCTCCGTGGCCGGCGGGCCGGAGAACGAGGACCGGGTCGAGCTGCACACCATCGGCACCGGCCGTCGCCCCCGCGCGGCCCTCGCCGTGGGCACGGCAGCGGCTCCGGGCACCGCCGAGCGCTACGCCGTCCACTCGGCCATCGCGCTGCTGACCCTGACCACGGAACGCTCCCGGTCCCTCCAGGCGGCCGAGCAGCGCGTCGGAGCGGCGGTGCTGCGCATGCTGCTGGCCGGGGAGCCGGACCACGCGCGCGCCGTCGCCGGGGACCTGTACGGCGAACTGCTGGACGCGCCGTTCCGGATGCTGGTCGCGGAGCGGGTGCCGGTGTCGGCGTCGGCCGCGCTGGCCCGTGCCGAGGCGCGCAAGGGAGCCCCGCCCGCCGAGCGGTCCTCGGCCGCAGCGCTCGCCGCGGCCGACACCGGCGGCGATCCCCTCGCGGTTCTCGCCGACGTCATGGAGTCCGCGGCGGCCCGGGCCGGGGAGGCCGTGCTGGTGGTGCCTGAGGGGGAGCGGCTGGTGGTGCTGGCCGCGGACGGCGGCGCCGCCGCGGCGGCCTGCGGGGACTATGCGGCCGCCCTGGAGACGACCCGGGCCGGCATACGCGAGAAGGTGCCGGGCGGCGAGGACGACGAACTGGTCGTCGGCCTGTCGGCACCGGCCGGGCCCATCGCCGCATCCGCCGCGTACAAGCAGGCCGAACAGGCCCTGTCGGTGGCGAGGCGGCGCGGGCGGGTCCTCGTGGAGCACGAGCGGATGGCGGCCGGATCGGTACTGCCGCTGCTGGCGGACGACGCGGTACGGGCCTTCGCCGACGGCATGCTACGGCCGCTGTACGAGCACGACGCCACCGGCCGCGGCGACCTCGTCTCCTCCCTGCGCGCCTGGCTGTCCAAGCACGGCCAGTGGGACGCGGCGGCTGCCGAACTCGGCGTCCACCGGCACACCCTGCGCTACCGCATGCGCCGCGTCGAGGAGATACTCGGCCGGTCCCTGGACGACCCGGACGTCCGGATGGAGCTGTGGCTGGCCCTGAAGGCGGCCTCCACCGAGTAGCCAAACCGGAGCATCCACGTCCGCCACTGCTACGCCTCGGACAAACGTGCTTCGGCCGCCTCGCGCCTACCGTTGGTCCCGTAGTCCAGATCACCCCCAACGCCGAAGGGCCGGAACCCACATGACCTCCACCCACGCCTTCTGGCTCGCCGGCCGCCAGGCCACCGGCGAGGAAACCTTCGACGTCACCTCCCCCTGGGACGGGCGGCTCGTGGGCAAGGTGAGCGTGCCGACGGACGCGCAGGTCGAGGAGGCCGTGGCCGCCGCGCACGCCGTGCTGGACGAGTTCGCCGCCACTCCCGCCCACGTCCGGGCCGCCGCGCTCGACCACGTCAGCAAGCGCCTGGCCGAGCGCACCGAGGAGATCGCGCAGCTGATCTCCGCCGAGAACGGCAAGCCGCTGAAGTGGGCGCGCGGCGAGGTCGGCCGGGCCGTGTCCGTGTTCCGTTTCGCGGCCGAGGAGGCCCGGCGGTTCAACGGCGGCGAGGCCCAGCGGCTCGACACCGACCTCGGCGGCCAGGGCCGGCTCGCCCTCACCCGCCGCTTCCCGAAGGGCGTCGTGCTCGGCATCGCGCCCTTCAACTTCCCGCTGAACCTCTGCGCCCACAAGATCGCCCCGGCCATCGCGGCCGGCGCCCCGATCATCCTGAAGCCGGCCCCGGCGACCCCGCTGTCCGGCCTGATCATCGGCGACCTGCTGGCCGAGACCGAGCTGCCGTCCGGTTCCTGGAGCATCCTGCCGGTCGCCAACGACAAGATGCCCGCCCTCGTGCAGGACGAGCGCCTGCCCGTCATCTCCTTCACGGGCTCCGAGAAGGTCGGCTACGCGATCATGGACTCGGTGCCGCGCAAGCACTGCACCCTGGAGCTCGGCGGCAACGGCGCGGCCGTCGTCCTCGCCGACTGGGCGAGCGAGGCGGACCTGGAATGGGCGGCGAACCGCATCGCCACCTTCTCCAACTACCAGGGCGGCCAGTCCTGCATCTCCGTGCAGCGGGTCATCGCCGACGCCGCGGTGTACGACCGGCTGCTGCCGCGCATCGTCGCCGCCGTCGAGGCCCAGGTCACCGGCGACCCGGGTGACGACAAGACGGACGTCGGCCCGCTGGTCGACGAGAACGCCGCGAAGCGCGTCGAGACGTGGGTGCAGGAGGCCGTGGACGCCGGTGCGCAGCTGCTGACCGGCGGCAAGCGCGACGGAGCCTCCTACGCGCCGACCGTCCTGGCCGAGGTCCCGGCCGACGTGACGATCTCCTGCGAGGAGGTCTTCGGGCCGGTCCTCACCGTGCAGAAGGCGGACGGCGAGGCCGCGGCCTTCGCCGCCGTCAACGGCTCCAAGTACGGCCTCCAGGCGGGCGTGTTCACCCACGACCTGCAGACCGCCTTCCGCGCCCACCGGGCCCTGGAGGTCGGCGGAGTGGTCATCGGCGACGTGCCGTCCTACCGCGCCGACCAGATGCCGTACGGCGGCGTCAAGCAGTCCGGCGTGGGCCGCGAGGGCGTGCGGTTCGCCATGGAGGACTACACCTACGAGCGGGTGCTGGTCCTCACCGGCATCGACCTCTAGCTCAGCCTCCGGCAGGCCTGGCTTATGGAAACCATTTTCATATAGGTTGGGCGAAGGGGCCCGGCACCGATGCCTTCCGGTGCCGGGCTCCTTCTGTGTGCCGGCCCGCTCCGGACCCTCAACCGGAGAAGCCGACGTGCGCGAGCCGCAACGGGCCGCGCAGCCTGAGGTGCACGTCGTGGACGCCCGCGGCGGCGACGGGCGCGCGGAGCGAGACGTAGTCGTACGGTCCCGAGGTCGGTGCGGCGGGCGACAGCGCCGCGAGGGCCGGGCCGCCGTCGAGGGAGAGCTCCACCGTGCCCGAGCCGGCCACCTCCACCGTCACCTCACCGATGCCACGCCCGAAGTCGCACGCCCGGTAGACCAGTTCGGCCGTCTCCGTGCCGCCCGGTGTGACGGCGTCGCCCGAGACCTTCGTCCGGTCGACGATCTCGATGCCGCTCTGCTCGTCGAACCCGGCCGCCGCCAGGCCCTTTGCGAGGACCGTGCGCGGCAGGGTCGGTTCCCCGTCGAGCGTGATGGTCGTCCGCAGCCTGACGTCCTCACTGGATGCCCCGGCCAGCAGCTCGTACGCGCCCGGCTCCACGCGCCACCGGTCCTGGGCGACGTCCCAGAACGCGAAGGCGGCCAGCGGGACGTCGAAGTCGAGCTCGGCCGTCGCCCCGGGGGTGAGGGTGAGGCGGCGGTGGTCCAGCAGTGCGCGGCGCGGACGCGGCACGGACGCCTCGACGGCCCGGGTGTAGAGCTGGGCCACCTCGCCGGCCGTGACGTCGCCGGTGTTGGTGACGGAGAACGAGACCCGCACCGTCTCGCCGTCGACCCGGGCCGTCAGGCCGCCGTACGCGAACGACGTGTACGACAGGCCGTGCCCGAAGGGGAACAGGGGCGTCCCCTCGAAGTACAGATACGTCTGGCGGGAGCCGATCACGTCGTAGTCGAGCAGGCCCGGCAGGTCGGCGTCGCCGGCGTACCAGGTCTGCGGCAGACGCCCGGCGGGGGAGACGTCACCGGCCAGGACGCGGGCCAGGGCGGTGCCGGCCGCCTGGCCGCCGTGCGCGGTCCACAGCACGGCGGGCAGCTCGGCCGGGTCGACGGCGTACGGGTAGGCGGAGACCAGTGCCAGCACGGTCGCCGGGTTCGCGGCCCGGGCCGCCCGCAGCAGCCGCTGCTGGTGTCCCGGCAGGCACAGGGTCGTACGGTCCTCGGTCTCGCGGCCGTTGATGTGCGGGTCGTTGCCCGCGACCACCACGACCACGTCGGCCGCCGCCGCGGCCCGCGCCACCGCCTCCTCGCCGCGCTCGGCGACGACCAGCTCGAAGACCTCGGGCTCCGCGTCGGCAACCTTCACGCCCTCGGCGGAGACACACACGTGGCGACCCGTCCCCGGGTGCTTCAGGAGGTGTCCGTCCCCGTGCGGTTCCAGGCGGAACGTCTCCTGCACGATCCAGCCGCCCGGCTGGTCGGCGGAGGCGCGCAGGCAGCCGTCCTCAGCCACCGAGAGATAGCGGCCGTCGGGGGCGCGCAGGGTCAGCACCCCCTCGCCCCAGTCGACCAGCGCCAGCTCGGTGCCCTCCGGGTCGGTGGTGAGCGGGGGCAGGTCGGTGCGGCCGGCCAGCAGCGCCGGGTCGAGCGCGCCCTCGGCGCCGCGCACCTCGTCGGCGGCGTCCTCCACCACCGGCACCTGCAGGAACGCGCCCGCGGAGGTCTTCAGCCGGACCCGGTCCACCCCCTCCGCGAACTCCACCCGCTGCGCGCCGAACCGCTCGTACAGGCCCTCCAGCGGGGTCGAGCGGTGGATGAGCGTGCCGCTGTACCAGTCGAGCTTGCACTCGTCGGCGAGCAGGCCGACCACCGCGATCCGGGTGTCCGGGGCGAGCGGCAGCACCCCGTCGTTCTTGAGCAGCACGATCGCCTGCTCGGCCGCCTCCTGGGCGAGGGCACGGTGCGCGGGGGTGTCGAACTCGCCGGTGGCACCGTGCGGGTCGTGCTCCGGGTCGAACTCGCCGAGCCGGAAACGCACCGAGAGCTGGCGGCGGACGGCCGTGTCCAGATCGGCCTCGGTCAGCAGGCCGCGCTCCAGGGCGCCGCGCAGCCGCCCCGTCATCTGCGAGGAGTCCGTGCCGTGGTCGGTGAAGCTGTCGACACCCGCGACGAGGGAGGCGGCGGTGGCCTCCTCGTGGGTGTCGAAGTAGTGCTCGGCGTCGACGAGGTTGGTCGGCGCCCCCGCGTCCGAGCAGACCAGCAGGTCCTCGTCGGTCCAGGTCCGCAGGTGTTCGGCCAGGTAAGGGGAGACGTGGTTGGGGCGGCCGTTGACCAGGTTGTACGCCGGCATCACCCCGGCCACCGCGCCCGCCTCGACGGTCTCGCGGAACGCCCGCAGGTCGTACTCGTGCAGCACGCGCGGGCGCACCGAGCTCGATGTGGCGGCGCGGTCCGTCTCGTTGTTGTGGGCCAGCCAGTGCTTCAGCACGGGCGCGGTGCGCCAGTAGGTGGGGTGGTCCCCGCGCAGGCCGTGCGTGTAGGCCGTGGCGATCGCCGAGGTGAGCTTCGGGTCCTCCGAGTAGCCCTCCTCGTTGCGGCCCCACAGGGGGTGGCGCAGCAGGTTGACCGTCGGGGCCCAGACGTTCAGGCCGACCCGGTCGTCCTTGGCGCGCATCGCGCGGACCTCCTTGGACACCGCGTCGCCGACGCGCCGCACCAGCTCCGGGTTCCAGGTCGCACCCAGGCCGACAGCCTGGGGGAACACCGTCGCCGGGCCCATCCACGCCACGCCGTGCAGCGCCTCCTGACCGGTGCGGAAGGCGGCGACGCCGAGCCGGTCGACGGCGGGTGCGAACTGGTGCAGGAAGGAGATCTTCTCGTCGACGGTGAGCCGCCCCAGCAGATCGTCGACGCGCTTCGCGAACGGCAGCTGCGGATCACTGAACGGTGCGGTGGGTGGCGTGTGTGCGGTCACGTGGGGATCCCCTTGCGATGGATCGGCGAGGCGCTTTCGAAGCGCTTCGATGCTGGTCGGCGACGACTCGGGTGTCAAGAGACGGGCGCCGTCACTTCAGGCCGGGCATGAGGAATGTTCCCTTCTGATGCTTGCGAGGAAGTTTGGGAACGACCCTTGTGCACCCATGGGTGTTCACTTAACCTCACAGCAACATCGAAGCGCTTCGACTGCAGAGGCCCCTCTGGTCGAGTTCCGCTTCTGCTCAGCCAGTTCCACTCGAGACACCACAGCCGACGGCCTACCGCCGGGTGTCCTGGTGCGCCATGAAGGGTTGACGCAATGACGCCGAACGCCGCCTCCTCCGGACCGAGCCGGAGAAGTTTCCTCGCCTCCACGGCGGTCGCCACCGCGGCCGTGGCCGGCGGGATGCCGCTGCTCACCGCCTGCGGCGGGTCGGAGGGTGGGTCGCGGGACGGCACCACGTCGGGCAAGGACGCCCAGAAGATCCTGCCGGCGTACGTGGCCAGCAACGTGGTGAAGCCCGACATCCCGTCCAAGAACGGCTCCGCACTCGGGTTCACCCGCAAGCTCGACCTCGCCGGCCTGAAGACCTCGGTGTCGAAGAAGCTCGGCAAGGGCGGCAAGGTCACCGTCATGTCGCCGTTCTGGGGCTCGCCGCCGAAGCAGAACAACGCCTACTACAGGGCGATGAACGACCTGATCGGCGTCGACGTCTTCTGGCAGAACCAGGACGGCAACACCTACGACCAGAAGCTCGGCGCGGTCCTCGCCTCCAGCGACGTCCCGGACGTCGTGGTGGTCCCCGGCTGGAACATGGGCGGCAAGATACCCAGCGCCATCATCAGCAAGTTCGCCGACCTCGGCCCCTACCTCTCCGGGGACAAGGTCAAGGAGTACCCGAACCTCGCGGCGATCCCGACGGACGCCTGGCGGCGCTCGATCTTCGGCGGCAAGCTGCGCGGCCTGCCCATGCCGGCGCCGTCCGCCCCCTCCATGGTGCCCCTGTACCGGCAGGACATCTTCGAGAAGGAGGGCTACCAAGTCCCCAAGTCCTGCGACGAGTTCATGACCCTGGCCAAGGAGATCACCAACGCCAGGGCCAAGCGCTGGGCCTGCCTGGACATGAAGTGGACCGCCTTCCAGGCCTTCGGTGTGCTCTCGGGCAGCGAGAAGCCACTCGGCTGGAACCTCGTCGACGGCAAGCTCGTCAACCGCATCGAGACCGAGGAGTACCTCGAGGCGCTGGAGTGGTCCCGCAAGCTCTTCGCCGCCGGGGTCGTCCACCCCGACTCCATGATGGGCAAGAACGCCCCCGACCCGGGCCCCAAGTTCGCGGCGGGCGAGTTCCTGATCTACCCCAACAACATCTCCCAGTGGTGGGGCCGCACCGCCGAACAGGCCACGCAGAACCCGGACTTCAAGATCTGGGGCATGGACATCTGGGGGCATGACGGCGGCGACCCCACTCTGTGGGCCGATCAGCCCGCCGGCATCTTCGCCTTCGTCAACAAGAAGGCCTCCGAGTCGGTCATCCGCGACGTGCTGGCCGTCGCCAACGTCACCGCGGCGCCGTACGGCACCAAGGAGTACATGATGACCAACTACGGCGTCGAAGGCACCCACTACACCGTCAAGGACGGCGTCCCCGTCAAGACCGACAAGGGCAACATCGAGGTGATGAACGCCTACGTCATGGTCGCGAGCCCCGCCGCGACCCTCGCCCACCCCGACTTCCCCGAGGTCGCCAAGGGCCAGGTCGAGTGGGAGCAGCGGATGGGCGCCTTCGCCAAGAAGTCCTCCTTCTGGGGCATGCAGATCACCGAGCCCGCCCGGTACACGAACCTCTCCAACGACGCCGAGCAGCTGGAGGACGACATCGTCCGCGGCCGCAAGAAGATCAGCGACATGCAGCAGTTCGTCTCCGACTGGAAGAGCAAGGGCGGCGACAAACTGCGCGACTGGTACCAGAAGATCCTCGACGAGAACGGCAGCGCGGCCAACTGATCCGGGGTTCGAGGCAAGGAGAAGCCCGTGTCCCACAGCACGGTGCCTCGCAGCAGTGCCGAGGCGACAACGAAGATTCCGCGCCCCGGGCATCCGGTGGTCTCCGACGGTGCCACCGGCTCCGCGGGCAAGCGCCCGACGGGCAAGCTGAGCCTCAGGGTCAGGTTCAGACGCGACCGGCTGCTGCTCCTGATGACCCTGCCGGCCCTGGGTCTGATCCTGCTCTTCAACTACATACCGATCCTCGGCAACGTCATCGCGTTCCAGGAGTACGACCCGTACATCAGTGACAACGGCGCCATCTCCATGCTCAACAGCCCCTTCGTGGGCCTGGAGAACTTCCAGCGGATCTTCGAGGACTCGGCCTTCTGGAACGCCGTCGAGAACACCCTGGTGCTGTTCATCCTCCAGATCGTGCTGTTCTTCCCCATCCCGATCCTGCTCGCGCTGCTCATCAACAGCGTGATCCGGCCCCGGGTGCGGGCGGTCGCGCAGGCCGTGCTCTACCTGCCGCACTTCTTCTCCTGGGTGCTGGTCATCGCCGTCTTCCAGCAGCTGTTCGGCGGCGCCGGAATCCTCTCCCAGCTGCTGCGACAGAACGGGTACGACGGCCTCGACATCATGACCAACCCCGGCACCTTCCCGCTGCTGATCACCGCGGAGAGCATCTGGAAGGACGTCGGCTGGGGAATCATCGTCTTCCTCGCCGCGCTCGCCTCGGTGAGCCCCGACCTCTACGAGGCCGCGGCCATGGACGGCGCGAGCCGCTGGCGCCGGATGTGGCACGTCACCCTCCCCGCGCTGCGCCCGGTGATCGCTCTGCTGCTGGTGCTGCGCGTCGGTGACGCCCTCACCGTCGGCTTCGAACAGATCCTGCTGCAGCGCGACGCCGTCGGGCCCGGGGCGGGGGAGGTGCTCGACACCTTCGTGTGGTGGAACGGCGTGCGCAACCAGGACTTCAGCTACGCGGCCGCGGCCGGTCTGATCAAGGGTGTCGTCAGTCTCGGACTGGTCCTCGTCGCGAACAAGGTGGCCCATCTCATGGGCGAGCAGGGGGTGTACAAGAAGTGACCGCCGTCATCGACAAACGCGTGAGCAAGCCGGGCCGGTGGCAGGCCCCGCCCCGGCCGGCCTGGGAGGAGGAGCCGTCCAGGGCCGGCCTCGCGGGCAAGGGCCTCGCACTGTCGCTGGCCTGCCTCGCGATCCTCTTCCCGCTGTGGATCGTCGTCGTGACGAGCCTGTCGTCACGGAAGACCATCGACGAGGCCGGCGGGCTGGTGATGGTGCCCAAGGGGATCACCTTCGTCGCGTACCGGGAACTGCTGAGCGGCGGCCAGGTCACCCGCGCCACGGTCATCAGCCTTCTCGTGACACTGTTCGGCACGCTGTTCTCGATGACCGTGTCCGTCCTGTGCGCCTACGGGCTGTCCCGGACGGGGTCACTGGGGCACCGCTGGATCCTGATGACGCTGCTGGCGACGATGTTCTTCAGCGCCGGGCTCATCCCGACGTACCTGCTGGTGCAGACCCTCGGCCTGACGGACACCTATCTGGCGCTCATCCTGCCCAGTGCGGTGAGCGTGTTCAACATCCTCGTGCTGCGCGGGTTCTTCATGGGGATATCGCAGGAACTCGTCGACAGCGCACGCATCGACGGCGCCGGTGACTTCAGGATCCTGTGGCAGATCGTCGTGCCGTTGTCCCGGGCCGTGATCGCGGTGATCACGCTCTTCTACGCCGTCGGGTACTGGAGTGCCTGGTTCAACGCGTCGCTGTACCTGAACGACCAGGACATGATGCCGCTGCAGAACGTCATGATCCAGCTGGTGCAGAAGCAGGAGGCCCCGGTGGGGCTGGGGCAGGCCATCAAGACGGGTCAGCTGTCGGGGCTGGCGGTGCAGATGGCCGTGATGGTGATGGCTCTGTTGCCCGTCGCCGTGCTGTCCCCCTTCGTCCAGAAGCACTTCAAGAAGGGCATGCTCACCGGGGCCGTCAAGGGCTGATCGACGCCCACCCGGTGGGGTGCTCCTGTCGTCCGGCGGCTGCGGGCAGCGTCGTGGCCGGTCGCGAAGTTCCCCGCGCCCCTTCAGGGCGATTCCCTCCCCCTTCTTACAGAACGACGAGGTGTGTGTCATGCGTGCGTCCAGCCTCTCCAGACGTGCCGTTCTCGCCGGGACCGCGGTCGCCGCCGCCGCCGTCTCCCTGCCGCTGACCCAGGGGCGGGCCCGGGCCGCCGCCACCCCCGCCCCGAGCGGCTACCGCTGGCGCAACGTCGTCCAGGGAGGCACGGGATTCATCACCGGCGTGCTGTTCCACCCCTCCGTCGAGGGACTCGCCTATCTCCGCACCGACATCGGAGGCGCCTACCGCTGGGACGACCGGGCCGACCGGTGGATCCCGCTGACCGACCACATCGGCTGGGACGACTGGAACCTGCTCGGCGTGGAGGCCATGGCCGTCGACCCGGCGCACCCGAACCGGGTCTACCTCGCCCTCGGCACGTACACCCAGCCCTGGGCCGGCAACGGGGCCGTGCTGCGGTCCGAGGACCGGGGGACGACCTGGCAGCGCACCGACCTCACCGTGAAGCTCGGGGCCAACGAGGACGGCCGCGGCTGCGGTGAACGGCTGCTCGTCGACCCGCGGGACAGCGACACCCTGTGGCTGGGCACCCGGCACGACGGACTGCTCAAGTCGACCGACCGGGGAGCCAGTTGGCAGGCGGTGAACTTCCCGGCCGCCCCGAGCGCCACCGGCCAGGGCATCACCCTCCTGGTCGCCGCCGGCCGCAGCGTCTACGCCGGCTGGGGCGACTCCGACGGCACCGCCGAAAAGCCCAGTCTGTACCGCACGTCCGACGGCACCACCTGGCAGGCCGTCCCCGGGCAGCCCACCGGCACCGCCGCCAAGGTGCCCATCCGGGCCGCGTACGACCGGCACACCCGCGAGCTGTACGTGGCCTACGGCGACGCCCCCGGCCCCAACGGCCAGTCCGACGGCAGCGTGCACAAGCTGCGGACGACGGACGGGAAGTGGACCGAGGTCACCCCGGCGAAGCCCGGCGGGCCCACGGGCGACGGCGGGACCGACACCTTCGCCTACGGCGGCATCGCCGTGGACGCCCGGCGCCCGGGCACCGTCGTCGTCGCCACCAACAACCGCTGGTCGCTGGTGGACACCGTGTACCGGACCACCGACGGCGGCCGCACCTGGACGTCCCTCAAGGACAAGGCCGTCCTCGACGTCTCCGAGACGCCGTACCTCACCTTCGGCGCCGACAAGCCCAAGTTCGGCTGGTGGATCCAGGCCGTCGGGCTCGATCCGTTCGACTCCCGGCACGTCGTGTACGGCACCGGCGCCACCCTCTACGGCACCCGTGACCTCAGGCACTGGGCCCCGCAGATCCGCGGCGTGGAGGAGGCGTCCGCACGGCATCTGATCTCGCCCCCGGCCGGCAAGGCGCATCTGCTCAGCGGCTGCGGGGACGTCGGTGTGATGTACCACGAGCGGCTCACCGCGTCGCCCTCGCGCGGCATGGCCTCGAACCCGGTGTTCGGCTCGGCGACGGGCCTGTCGATGGCCGCGGCCAGACCGTCGTACGTGGTCCGGTCCGGCTATGGGGACCACGGAAACGGCGCCTTCTCCCGCGACGGCGGCAGGACCTGGGCCCCCTTCGCGACCCAGCCCGCCGTCGCCAAGTCCGCGCCCGGCCCGATCGCCACCAACGCCGACGGCAGCGTGCTGCTGTGGTCCTTCGGCACGGCCGGCCCGGGTCACCGCTCCGCGGACAACGGCGCCACCTGGTCCGAGCTCGGCTCCTTCCCCAAGGGCGCGGTGCCCGTCGCGGACCCCGTCGACCCGGCCCGCTTCTACGCCTTCGACACCACCACCGGCACGCTCTTCGCCAGCACCGACAGCGGCCGGACCTTCACCGCCCGGGCCACCGGCCTGACCTCCGGGGACAGCGAGTTCCAGCTGGTCGCGGCGCCGGGGCGATCCGGCGACCTGTGGCTGAGCCTGAAGTGGAACGGGCTGTACCGCTCGACCGACGGCGGCGCGACCTTCACCAAGGTGAGCAGCTGCTGGGCCTCGTACACGCTCGGGTTCGGCAAGGCCGCCGAGGGCGCCTCCCACCCGGCGATCTACATGGTCGGCTCCACCGAGAGCATCACCGCCGTGTACCGCTCCGACGACGAGGCGAAGACCTGGACGCGGATCAACGACGACCGGCACCAGTGGGGCTGGACCGGTGCCGCCATCACCGGGGACCCGCGGGTCTACGGCCGCGTGTACATCGCCACCAACGGACGCGGCGTGCAGTACGGGGAACCCGTCCGATGAGCGAGGCGAAGCGGCCCGGGCTGGGCGACGCCACCCGGCGCCGGCTCCTCTTCGGCGGTGACTACAACCCGGAGCAGTGGCCCGAGGAGACCTGGCACGAGGACGTCCGGCTGATGAAGGACGCCGGCGTCAACTCCGTCACCCTCGGGGTGTTCTCCTGGTCGACGCTCGAACCGGAGCCGGGGGCACGCGAGTTCGGCCTGCTGGACACGGTGATGGACCTGATGCACGACAGCGGCATCGGCGTCGTCCTGGCCACCCCCACCTCCTCGCCCCCGCCCTGGATGGGCCGGCTGCACCCCGACACCCTGCCCGTCACCGAGGACGGCCGCACCGAGTGGTGGGGCGGCCGCCAGCACTTCTCGCACTCCAGCGCCACCTACCGGCGCTACGCCGCCGCCATCACCGAGGACCTGGCCGCCCGCTACGCCGGCCACCCGGCCCTCACCATGTGGCACATCAACAACGAGTACTGCACCTACGACCACGGCGACGAGGCGGCCGCCGCCTTCCGACGGTGGCTGCGCGAGAAGTACCGCACGCTCGACGCCCTCAACACCGCCTGGGGCACCGCCTTCTGGAGCCAGGGCTACGACACCTGGGACGGCGTCCTGCCGCCCCGGCTGCCCCACTACATGCGCAACCCCGGCCAGGTCCTGGACTTCCGCCGGTTCACCTCCGACATGCTCCTGGAGTGTTACACCGCCGAGCGGGACATCGTCCGGCGGCACACCCCGCACCTGCCGGTCACCAGCAACTTCATGCCGCTGTGGTTCGGGCAGGACGCGTGGCGCTGGGCCGAGGAGGAGGACGTCGTGTCCGTCGACCTCTACCCCGACCCGCGTGATCCGCTCGGCGCACAGCACGGCGCCCTCGTCCAGGACATGACCCGCTCCCAGGCCCGCGGGCCGTGGGTGCTGATGGAGCAGGCGGCCGGGCCGGTCAACTGGCGGGGCGTGAACCACCCCAAGCCACGCGGCCTGAACCGGCTGTGGTCCCTCCAGGCCGTGGCCCGGGGCGCCGACGCCGTCTGCTACTTCCAGTGGCGGCAGTCCCGGCAGGGCGCGGAGAAGTTCCACTCCGGCATGGTCAGCCACGCGGGGGAGCAGGGCCGGACGTACCAGGAGGTCAAGCAGCTCGGCGCCGACCTGGAACGCATCGCCCCCGAGGTGACCGGCCGGCACCTCACCGCGAGCGTCGCCGTCCTGCACGACTGGCACTCCTGGTGGGCCGGCGCCCAGGAGGGCCGTCTCTCCAGCGAGGTGGACTACCCGGACGTGTTGCGCGCCTGGCACCGGGCCCTGTGGCAGGCACACCTCACCACCGACTTCGCCCACCCCGAGCACGACCTGACGCGGTACCCGCTGGTCGTCGTACCGCAGTTGTACGCCCTCACGGACACCGCGATCGACAACCTCCTCGCCTACGTACGGCAGGGCGGCACCCTCGTCTGCGGCTTCCTGACCGGTGTCGCCGACCAGGACGACCGGGTGCGCCCGGGCGGCATGGACGCCCGGCTGCGCGACCTGTTCGGCATCCGCACGCTGCACGAGTGGTGGCCGCTGGACGCGGGGGAGACCGTGGCCTGCGAGGGCTTCCGGGGCACGCTGTGGTCCGAGGAGATCGAACCCGCCGACCCCGACGACACCACCTGCTACAAGGGCGGCGAACTCGACGGCATGCCCGCCGTCCTGCGCAAGGGCCGTGCCTGGTACGTCTCCACGCTCCCGGAGCCCGGGGCGCTGCGCGACCTGCTGGCCTCGATCGCCGCCGGCGCGGGCGTCCGGCCGGTGCTCGACGGCCTGCCCGAGCAGGTCGAGGCCGTACGCCGGGGCGAGGTCCTGTTCCTGCTCAACCACGGCCGCGAGCCGGTGACCGTGGAGGTGCCAGGCACCCACCACGACCTGCTGACCGCAACGGACGTCACCGACCGGGTCACCCTCGGCCGCCACGGGGTGGCGGTGCTGCGGCCATGACCACCTCCGCGCCCGTCCACGGCACCTGGGAGCCGCGACCGGCCGCCCGCTGGGAGGACGGCTTCCTCAGCGGCAACGGCCGGCACGGCGCCCTGGTGTTCGGCCCTGCGCACGCCGAGCGGGTCGTCGTCACGCATCACACCCTGGTGCGGCCCGGCGGCCGGGACCCCCGGCCCCCGCAGCTCGCCGACAGCCTGCCCGGGCTGCAGGACCGCCTCCTGGCGGGCGACACGACCGCTGCCGAGGACTTCACGGACGGCCGCCCCCTCCAGTGGGTGCAGCCCTTCCACCCCGCCTTCCAGGTCCGGCTGGCCGGGCCCCCGGACGGCGGCCACGACTACCGCCGGGACGTCGACTTCACCACCGGAGTGGTGAGCGCGACCTGCGCCGGCCGGGCGAGCCGCGTCTTCGTCTCCCGCGCCGACGACGTGATCGTCCAGCACGTCGCCGGACCCGGCCTCACACTCGACATCGACCTCGACCCCCGGCTGCCCGGTGCCCCGGCCCGACTGGGCATCGGCCACGGAGCGGTCCTCACCCCCGAGGGCGCCCTGCTCAGCCTGCGCGCCCGCTACCCGGACAGCGACCGGGCCTGCACCGGCGTCACCCAGATCGTCGTCACCGGGGGCACGACCACCCTCGTGCCCCCGGGCGTGCACATCGAGGGCGCCCGGTCCGTGCTGCTCCTCACCCGGGTGCACCGGCACACCGGCGAGCTCGACGTGGTTGCCGAGGGCCGTGCCCTGCGCGACCTGCCCGCCGACCACGACGAGCTCCTCGAACGTCACGCCGCCCTGCACCGCACCGCCTACGAGCGCGTCACCCTCGACCTCGCGGCCGACCCCGCCGACCGCGCCCTGCCGGGCTCGGAGCTGCTCGAGCGGCCGCACAGCACCGCCCTGCCGGAGCGCCTGTTCGCCGCCGGGCGCTACCACCTGCTCTCCGCGAGCGGCCTGTTCCCGCCCCGGCTGACCGGACTGTGGACCGGCGACTGGAACACCGCCTGGTCGGGGGCGTTCACCAACGACGCCAACCTCAACCTCCAGACCGCCTCGTCCGCCGCCGCAGCCCTCCCCGAAGTCACCGAGGCCCACGCGAACCTGATCCACCGGCTGCTCCCCGACTGGCGCGACAACGCCCGCGTGATCTTCGGCGCCCGGGGCGTCGTCGCCCCCGCCCACACCGACGGCGAGTCCGGCCACTCCTACCACTTCAGCCGCGAGTACCCCCTCCACCTGTGGACCGCAGGCGCCGACTGGCTGCTCAAGCCGCTCGTCGACCACGACGAGACCCACGGCACCCGCGACCCCCGCACCGCCGCCGCCCTCGCCGAAGTCGCCCTGTTCTACGAGGACTTCCTCACCAGGACGGACGAGAACGGCCACCTCGTCGTCGTCCCGTCCTACTCACCCGAGAACCGGCCCGCGGGCGCCGGCTGGGGCACGATCAACGCCGCCATGGACCTCTCCGCGGCCCGCCACGCCCTGCGCACGGCCGCCGCCTACCGCCCGGGCCCCGACGCCGACCGGTGGAACGCCCTCGCCGACCGGCTCCCGCCGCACCGGATCAACGAGGACGGAGCCCTGGCCGAATGGGCGTGGCCCGGCCTCACGGACTCCTACGACCACCGCCACCTCAGCCACCTCTACGGCGTCTGGCCGCTCGACGAGATCACCCCCTACGACACCCCCGAACTGGCCGACGCCGCACACCGGGCCCTCGAACTGCGCGGCGCCGAGAACGACTCCGCGCACGGCCATCTGCACCACGCCCTGATCGCGGCCCGGCTCAGGGACGCGGACCGTGTCGCCCACGCCCTCGGCAAGGTCCTGGACGGCGACTTCTTCCACGCCTCCCTGATGAGCGCGCACTACCCCGGCCGCGACGTCTACAACGCCGACGCCGCGCACACCCTGCCCGCCGTGCTGATCGAGATGCTCGTCCAGTCGACCCCCGACCGGCTGGTCCTGCTGCCCGCGCTGCCGGCGGTGTATCCCGAGGGCGCCCTGCGCGGGGTGCGCACCCGCTTCGGGGCCGAGCTCGACCTCACCTGGACGAAGGACGGCGCCAGTGCCGTCATCAGACCCGGCCGCACCCACCGCGTCGAACTGCGGACTTCCTCCGGCGCGCAATCCCTCCACCTGGTCGCCGGAGAAGACCACGTCCTCACCCTGAGGACGTGGTAGTTCCCCCCACCCCCCCACCCATGGAAGGGACACCATGGCATCAAGCACGCTGAGCAGGGTCACCAAGGCCCTGCTGGCTCCCGCCCTGGCGCTCGGCGCCACGATCGGTCTCGCCTCCGCCCCCGCCTCCGCCGCCGTGTGGAACACCTGCGACCAGTGGGGCCAGACCAACCTGAACGGCTACACGCTCTACAACAACATCTGGGGCTCCGGCGCCGGCAGCCAGTGCATCTGGGCCAACTCCGGCACCAACTGGGGCATCTGGGCCAACCACCCCAACACCGGCGGCATCAAGTCCTACCCGAACCAGACGAAGGCGATCAACAAGTCGATCACCTCGCTGGGCTCGCTCTCCAGCAGCTACAACGTCAGCGTCCCGTCGTCCGGCGCGTACAACACGTCGTACGACATCTGGGACACGGACCACGACTACGAGATCATGCTCTGGGTCAACAAGACCGGGCCCGTCGGGCCGCTCGGCACCTCGCAGGGCACCGTCAGCCTCGGCGGCCACTCCTGGAACGTCTTCAAGGGCACCAACGGCTCCAACGAGGTGTTCTCGTTCATCCGCACCTCCAACTCCAGCTCCGGCACCGTGAACATCCTGCCGATCCTGAAGTGGATCAAGGACACCAAGAAGTGGATGGGCAACGAGACGATCGGTGACGTGCAGTTCGGCTACGAGGTCACCTCGTCGTCCGGCGGGCTGAACTTCACCACCAACAACCTGACGGTCAGCAGCAGCTGATCCGTCGCCGGGGCCGGGGCCGGCCGTGCCGTCAGGCGCGGTCGACCTCGGCCCGCAGCGCGTTGTACCCAGCGAAGGCGGACTCGACCTCGTCGCGGGTGAGGCCGTAGCGGGACAGCTCGTAGGTGTGCCTGCGGGTGCCCTTGGGGCGGGCGACGGCCGTGGGGAGCCGGACCGCGTCGGCCTCGGTCCACCGGGCGCCGACGGCGGCGCAGAGCTTCGGGGCGCCGCTCGCGGGGTCGGAGCCGAGCCAGGAGTACGGGGCGTCCACCAGCTGCTGTGCGGGGACGGCGGCCCGGGCCGCGAGACCGCGCGTCACGGCCCGGCTCAGCAGGCCCAGCCAGGTGGCGCCGATGCCCGCCGGGTCCACGGGACGGGTGCTGACGGCCATGCCGTGCTCGATCAGGGAGCAGAAGGACGCCACGGCGGTCACCGGGTCCCGGTGGCACCACACGATCGTGGCGTCGGGGAACACCGCCAGCAGCGCGTCCAGGTTCTCCAGGTGCATGGGGGACTTCAGCATCCAGCGCCGCCGCGGACGGCCGTACTGGAGCACCTGGTAGACCTGCTTGAGATACCGGTAGTCGGCGGTGAAGTCGCGCGCGCAGTGCCACGCCAGGTAGGCGGGGATAAGGGCCTGGGAGAACGGCATCAGGGCGTGCGGCAACGCGAACGTGCACTCCTCGGGGCCCTCGGCGGCCATCGCGTGGATGTCGCGGAAGCGCGGCGCGAACAGGTCCGTGCCCCGCACCATCCGGCGCCCGGCCGCGATCGCCCGGCGCCGCTGCCGGCGGCCGCAGCGCCACATTGGCGAGGGTGAGGGCGAGCGGGGGCGAGGACACGCGACGGCACTGGCCCTTCGCACCGCGCCGCACAGTGCGGAAGCCGGCCGACAGTCGCGAAGGAGTGGCCGGAAGACCTCCATCGAACCGGCCACCCCTCGCGACCCGGCTACTCCGCCACAGGCAGCCGCGCCCCGTCCCGCAGGAACAGCGGGATCCGGTCCAGCGGGGCGTCGACCGTCACGGTCCGCCCGCCCCCGTACGTCTCACCCGTCCACGCGTCCGTCCAGGACGCCCCCGCCGGCAGGTACGCCGTACGGGCCGTGGCGCCGGCCGTCAGCACCGGCGCCACCAGCAGGTCGGGGCCGAACAGGTAGGAGTCGTCGACCGACCAGGCCGCAGGGTCGTCCGGGAACTCCAGGAACAGCGGCCGCATCACCGGCAGCCCCTCCTCATGGGCGGCGCGCATGACGTCCAGCACGTACGGCTTCAGCCGCTCGCGCAGCCGCAGGTACCGCTCCAGGATCGCCCCGGCCTCCTCGCCGTAGGACCACACCTCGTTGGGGCCGCCCGTCATCTCCGGGCCCAGCGGCATGCCCGGGTCGCGGAAACCGTGCAGCCGCATCAGCGGGGACAGCGCGCCGAACTGGAACCAGCGGACCATCACCTCCCGGTAGGCCGGGTCGTCCGGGTCGCCGCCGTGGAAGCCGCCGATGTCGGTGTTCCACCACGGGATGCCCGACAGGGCCGTGTTGAGTCCGGCCGCGATCTGGCGGCGCAGGGTCGGGAAGTCGGTGCCGATGTCACCGGACCACAGAGCGGCGCCGTAGCGCTGACTGCCCGCCCACGCCGAGCGGTTGAGTGTGACGATCTCCTCCTCCCCGGTGGCGAGCAGGCCCTCGTAGAAGGTGCGGGCGTTCTCCGCCGGGTAGGCGTTGCCGACCTCCAGGCCCGGACCCGCCCAGTAGCGCAGGTTCTCCTGGAAGCCCGGCTTCAGCTCCGGCTCGCAGGCGTCCAGCCAGAACGCCGTGATGCCGTACGGGTCGAGGTAGTTCTCCTTCACCCTCGACCACACGAACTCCCGGGCCTCCGGGTTGGTGGCGTCGTAGAAGGCCACCTGGACCGTGGAGGCGACCTCCTTGTCGGGCCAGTCGGCGTGCGCCATCGGCCCGTACTGGGTGCCGATGAACCAGCCGCGCTGTTCCAGGACCGGGTGGTTCTCGCTCAGCGGCGACACCGACGGCCAGACGCTCACCACGAGCTTGATGCCGAGCTCCTCCAGCTCGCGCACCATCGCCGCCGGGTCCGGCCACTCCTTCGGGTCGAACTTCCAGTCGCCGAGGTGCGTCCAGTGGAAGAAGTCGCAGACGATCGCCGAGATGGGCAGTCCCCGCCGCTTGTACTCCCGGGCCACCGCCATGAGTTCGTCCTGGGTGCGGTAGCGCAGCTTGCACTGCCAGAAGCCCGCCGCCCACTGGGGCAGCATCGGGCTGCGGCCGGTCACCGCGCTGTAGCGGCGCTGGCCGGCGGCCGGGTCGCCCGCGGTGATCCAGTAGTCGATCTGCCGGGCCGAGTCGGCGACCCACCGGGTGCCGTTGTGCGCCAGCTCCACGCGGCCGATCGCCGGGTTGTTCCACAGCAGCGTGTAGCCGCGGCTGGAGGTCAGCACCGGGATGCCGACCTCGGCGTTGCGCTGGACCAGGTCCAGCACCAGGCCCTTCTGGTCCAGGCGCCCGTGCTGGTGCTGGCCGAGGCCGTACAGCTTCTCGTCGTCGTAGGCGGCGAAGCGCTGCTCCAGGCGGTGGTGGCCGTTGCCGACGGCCGTGTACAGGCGGGAGCCGGGCCACCAGAAGTGGGCGCGGTCCTCGGCGAGGATCTCGGTGGAATCCTCCGTCCGCAGGAAGCGGATCAGACCCTCGGCGCTCACCTCGACGGTGAGCGCGCCGACGGTCAGCAGACCGGTGCCCTCCTCGATCTTCACCGTGGCCGGCGTCCCGGGGGGCTCGTCGAGCAGGGCGCCCGGGAGTCCTTCCAGGACCGGGCCGCCGAGCCGGGCGCGCACCCGGACCGCGTCCGGACCCCACGGCTCGATCCGGAGGGTCTCCTGGCGGCCGCTCCACTCCAGCGCACCGCCCCGCTCACGGAACGTGCCGACGGTGGGGGAGGACTGCGCCAGACTCACCTGGGGCTGGGTTTCAGCAGGCTGATTCACGCGTGCTCCTGTGCTCCTGGAGGAGTGCGGACATGGGGGTGCCCTGAGAGGAGGGCGGTGTTCGAGGGGGAGGGGTGTTCGAGGCGGGTGGAGGTGATGTGCTCACGACGGTCGTGCTCACGACGCTCGTGCTCACGACGGTCGTGCCCACGACAGTCGCGCAAGGGGCGCCTGGCGGTACTGGTGGTGCCTCCGGTACTGGTGGTGCTCGTGGTGCTCGTGGTGCTGGGCTGTGTTGGTGGTGCCTACGGTGTGGTGTCGGGCGGTACCGGTGGTGAGGGTCGTGCAGGTGGTGCCAGGTCGTGCTTACCGGCGCCGCGGCCGGCTCGGCGCCGGGCCCGTGCTCGCGCGTACCGTCAGCTCGGGCGCGATCAGCACGACCTCGTCGCTGCCTCGCCCGTCGAGCTTGGCGACCAGGTGGTCCACCGCGTGCCGGCCCATCTCGTGCGCGGGGATGGCCACCGACGTGAGCCGCACCGACGCCTGCGTCGCGACCTGGTCGGGGCAGATCGCGACCACCGACATGTCCTCCGGCACGGCCCGGCCCTGCTGCCGCAACAGCGCGAGCAGCGGCTCGACCGCCGACTCGTTCTGCACGATCAGGCCCGAGGTGTCGGGGCGTTCGTCGAGGATCCGGGCGAGGGTGACCGCCATCGCGTCGTACCCGCCCTCGCACGGCCGGTGCAGCAGCCGGACGCCCAGCTCGCCGGCACGGGACCTGAGCCCCTCGAGGGTGCGCTCGGCGAAGCCCGTGTGCCGCTCGTAGACGGCCGGGGCCTCGCCGATGACGGCGATGTCCTGGTGCCCCTGCTTGGCCAGGTGCTCCACGCACAGCGCGCCCGTCGCCCAGAAATCCAGATCGACGCAGGTCAGACCCGAGGTGTCGGCGGGCAGCCCCATCAGCACGGACGGCTGGTCCGTCGCGCGCAGCAACGGCAGCCGCTCGTCGTCGAGTTCGACGTCCATGAGGATCATGCCGTCGGCGAGCCCGCTGCCGGCCACGCGGCGCACCGCGTCGGGGCCCTCCTCACCGGTGAGCAGCAGCACGTCGTACCCGTGGGCGCGGGCGGAGGTCGCCACGGCGATGGCGATCTCCATCATCACCGGCACGTACATGTCCGTGCGCAGCGGGACCATGAGCGCGATGATGTTCGACTTGCTGCTGGCCAGGGCGCGGGCCCCGGCGTTCGGGTGGTACCCGAGCTCGCGGATGCTCCGCTCGACCCGCTGCCGGGTGTTCGCGGAGATGGACCGCTTGCCGCTGAGGACATAGCTCACCGTGCTCGCCGAGACTCCGGCGTGCTGGGCGACCTCGGCGAGGGTGACCATCCAGCTCTCCCAGTTCGTTGTGAAGCGCTTCGACAGTGCGCGTAGCTGATACGGGCGGGTGAGGGTGGTTCGACAGTAGCCCCAGCGGGGGTGGGTGTCCATAGGTTGTCGAAGCGCTTCGATGCGGATTTCCCAGAAGCGCTTCCGGAGCCGGAGCCGCCACCGGGACGGCACCTCGATGCAACACCGTCGTCAGGCGCGCGACAAGTACCGGAGATGCTCGCGGCAAATACCGGTGATGCTCGCGGCAAGTACCGGGGATGCTCGGCCCCCTTCGGCTGAACAGACGCGCGAGGACTGGTGGGAGCGTCCGGATTCGGGTACCAACGATCCAGTAGCACTGGTCGGTAACGAAACGGTCCTCCATCTTCCTAGTTGCGGCGAGGTGCCCCTCATGTCCGCTTCCACCACCCCTTCTTCCCGTCCCGCCGTCACCGAGCGGGAGGCCCGTGAGGTGGCGGAGGCCGCCCGGGAACAGCACTGGCGCAAGCCCAGCTTCGCCAAGGAGCTGTTCCTCGGCCGCTTCCGGCTCGACCTCATCCACCCCCACCCCCTCCCGGCCGACGAGGCGGCCCAGCGCGGCGAGGAGTTCCTCGCCAAGCTCCGCGATTTCGTCGAGACCAAGGTCGACGGGGCCCTCATCGAGCGCGAGGCCCGGATCCCCGACGAGGTGATCGACGGGCTGAAGGAGCTCGGCGCCTTCGGCATGAAGATCGACACCAAGTACGGCGGGCTCGGCCTCGGGCAGGTGTACTACAACAAGGCGCTCGCCCTGATCGGCTCCGCGAGCCCCGCGATCGGCGTGCTGCTCTCCGCGCACCAGTCGATCGGCGTGCCCCAGCCCCTGAAGCTGTTCGGCACCCAGGAGCAGCGGGAGCGCTTCCTGCCGCGCTGCGCCCGCACGGACATCAGCGCCTTCCTGCTCACCGAGCCCGACGTCGGCTCCGACCCGGCCCGCCTCGCCACCACGGCCGTGCCCGACGGGGACGACTACGTCCTCGACGGGGTGAAACTGTGGACCACCAACGGCGTCGTCGCCGACCTGCTGGTCGTCATGGCCCGGGTCCCCAGGAGTGAGGGCCACCGCGGCGGCATCACCGCCTTCGTCGTCGAGACGAACTCGCCGGGCGTCACCGTCGAGAACCGCAACGCCTTCATGGGCCTGCGCGGCATCGAGAACGGCGTCACCCGCTTCCACCAGGTCCGCGTTCCCGCCGCCAACCGCGTCGGCGAGGAGGGTCAGGGCCTGAAGATCGCCCTGACCACCCTCAACACCGGGCGGCTGTCGCTGCCGGCCTCCTGTGTCGCGGCCGGCAAGTGGTGCCTGAAGATCGCCCGGGAGTGGTCGGCGGCCCGTGAGCAGTGGGGCAAGCCCGTCGCGCACCACGAGGCGGTCGGCTCCAAGATCTCCTTCATCGCGGCCACCACCTTCGCCCTGGAGGCCGTGACGGACCTCGCCTCCCAGATGGCCGACGAGGACCGCAACGACATCCGCATCGAAGGGGCCCTCGCCAAGCTGTACGCCTCCGAGATGGCCTGGACGATGGCCGACGAACTCGTCCAGATCCGCGGCGGCCGCGGCTTCGAGACGGCCGACTCCCTGCGGGCCCGCGGCGAGCGTGGCGTCCCGGCCGAGCAGCTGCTGCGCGACCTGCGCATCAACCGCATCTTCGAGGGCTCCACCGAGATCATGCACCTGCTGATCGCGCGCGAGGCCGTCGACGCCCACCTCTCGGTCGCCGGTGACCTCATCGACCCCGAGAAGTCCCTGGGCGACAAGGCCAGGGCGGGCGCGAACGCGGGCGTCTTCTACGCCAAGTGGCTGCCGAAGCTGGTCGCCGGCCCCGGTCAGCTCCCGGCCTCCTATGGCGAGTTCAAACACGAGGTGGACCTCTCCGGCCACCTGCGCTACGTCGAGCGCACCGCCCGCAAGCTCGCCCGCTCCACCTTCTACGCCATGTCCCGCTGGCAGGGCCGGATGGAGTCCAAGCAGGGCTTCCTCGGCCGGATCGTCGACATCGGCGCCGAACTGTTCGCCATGAGCGCGTCCTGCGTGCGGGCCGAGCTGCTGCGCAGCCAGGGCGAGAACGGCCGCGAGGCATACCAGCTCGCCGACGTCTTCTGCCGCCAGTCCCGCATCCGGATCGAAGAGCTCTTCACCCGCCTGTGGAGCAACACCGACGACCTCGACCGCAAGGTCGTCAAGGGCGTCCTGTCCGGCACGTACGAGTGGCTGGAGCAGGGCATCGTCGACCCCTCCGGCGAGGGCCCGTGGATCGCAGACGCGACACCAGGGCCGTCACAGAAGGAGAACGTCCACCGGCCGATCAGGTAACCCCGGCTCTCCCAGGGGCGTGCACCGCTATGGCGCGCGCCCCCGGGAAGGGGATGCGCTGTCCTCACACACCGGCCTTACGGCAACAATGGAGCAATGAGCGACAGTCCAACCCCCCTCGCCGATCCCCACCTCGTCTACGACCCCGTAGCGGGAAGTGGCCCGAAGGACGTGGTGATCCTCGGCTCCACCGGGTCCATCGGCACGCAGGCCATCGACCTCGTGCTGCGCAACCCCGACCGGTTCCGGGTCACCGCCCTCTCGGCCAACGGCGGCCGGATCGCCCTCCTCGCCGAGCAGGCCCACCGGCTGCGGGTGCGGACGGTCGCGGTCGCCCGCGAGGACGTCGTACCGGCCCTGCGCGAGGCGCTCACCGCGCAGTACGGCCCCGGCGAACCGCTCCCCGAGCTCCTCGCCGGCCCGGACGCGGCCACCCACCTGGCGGCGTCCGACTGCCACACCGTCCTGAACGGCATCACCGGCTCCATCGGACTCGCCCCGACCCTGGCCGCCCTGGAGGCGGGCCGCACCCTCGCGCTGGCCAACAAGGAGTCGCTCATCGTCGGCGGCCCGCTGGTCAAGGCCCTCGCCAAGCCCGGGCAGATCATCCCGGTCGACTCCGAGCACGCCGCCCTCTTCCAGGCCCTGGCCGCCGGTACCCGCGCCGACGTCCGCAAGCTGGTCGTCACCGCCTCCGGCGGCCCCTTCCGCGGCCGCGGCAAGGCCGAGCTCGCGAGCGTCACCGTCGAGGACGCCCTCGCCCACCCCACCTGGGCCATGGGCCCGGTCATCACGATCAACTCCGCGACCCTCGTCAACAAGGGCCTGGAGGTCATCGAGGCACACCTCCTCTACGACATTCCCTTCGACCGCATTGAGGTGGTCGTGCATCCCCAGTCGTATGTCCACTCGATGGTTGAGTTCACGGATGGATCGACACTGGCCCAGGCGACCCCGCCCGACATGCGCGGGCCCATCGCCATCGGCCTCGGCTGGCCCGAGCGCGTGCCCGACGCCGCCCCCGCGTTCGACTGGAGCAAGGCCTCGACCTGGGAGTTCTTCCCGCTCGACAACGAGGCGTTCCCCTCGGTGAACCTCGCCCGGCACGTGGGCGAGCTCGCGGGCACCGCCCCTGCGGTGTTCAACGCGGCCAACGAGGAGAGCGTGGAGGCGTTCCGCCAGGGGGCACTGCCCTTCAACGGGATCATGGACACCGTCACCCGGGTCGTCGAGGAGCACGGCACCCCGCGTACGGGAACCTCGCTCACCGTGTCGGACGTCCTCGAAGCGGAGACCTGGGCGCGGACCCGGGCCCGGGAACTGGCGGCACAGACGGCGGAGGCCCGTGCATGACGACCCTGATGTTCATCCTCGGCATAGTCCTCTTCGCGGTCGGCCTGCTCGTCTCGATCGCGTGGCACGAGCTGGGGCACCTGTCCACCGCCAAGCTCTTCGGCATCCGTGTGCCGCAGTACATGGTCGGCTTCGGGCCCACGATCTTCTCGCGCAACAGGGGCGAGACGGAGTACGGCATCAAGGCCATCCCGTTCGGCGGCTACATCCGCATGATCGGCATGTTCCCGCCAGGCCCCGACGGCCGGATGGAAGCGCGCTCCACCTCCCCGTGGCGCGGCATGATCGAGGACGCCCGCACCGCCGCCTACGAGGAACTCCAGCCGGGTGACGAGAAGCGCATGTTCTACACGCGCGCCCCCTGGAAGCGCGTGATCGTCATGTTCGCCGGCCCCTTCATGAACCTGATCCTGGCGGTGGCGCTGTTCCTCACCGTCCTGATGGGCTTCGGCATCACCCAGCAGACCACCACGGTCAGCTCGGTCTCGCAGTGCGTCATCGCGCAGAACGAGAACCGCGACAAGTGCGAGAAGGGCGACCCGGCCGCCCCCGCCGCCGCGGCGGGCCTCAAGGCGGGCGACAAGATCGTCTCCTTCAACGGGGTGAGGACCGACGACTGGAACGAACTGTCCGACCTGATCCGCGCCACCCCTGGCAAGGAGGTGCCGATCGTCGTCGACCGCAAGGGCCAGGACGTCACCCTGCACGCGAAGATCGCCACCAACCGGGTCGCCAAGAAGGACGCGAGCGGCCAGATTGTCGAGGGCCAGTACGTCCAGGCCGGCTTCCTCGGCTTCAGCGCCGCCACCGGCGTGGTCAAGCAGGACTTCGGCGAGTCCGTGACCTGGATGGGCGACCGCATCGGCGAGGCCGTCGACTCCCTCGCCGCCCTCCCCGGCAAGATCCCGGCCCTGTGGAACGCGGCCTTCGACGGCGCCCCGCGCGAGGCCGACTCCCCGATGGGCGTGGTCGGCGCGGCCCGCGTCGGCGGTGAGATCTTCACCCTCGACATCCCGCCCACCCAGCAGCTGGCCATGGCCCTGATGCTGGTCGCGGGCTTCAACCTGTCGCTGTTCCTGTTCAACATGCTCCCGCTGCTGCCGCTCGACGGCGGTCACATCGCGGGCGCGCTGTGGGAGTCGCTGCGCCGCAACACGGCCAAGGTGCTGCGCCGGCCGGACCCGGGCCCCTTCGACGTGGCGAAGCTCATGCCGGTCGCCTACGTCGTCGCCGGGATCTTCGTCTGCTTCACGATCCTGGTGCTGATCGCAGACGTGGTCAACCCGGTGAAAATCTCCTAGTCATACGGCGTTCACGGCGGCCCGGCACGCTTTTCGCCGGGCCGCCCCCCATCGAGTGGCACAGCGGGTGGGATGTGCCCGCCCCGAGGCATGTGCCGTAATCTCGGAGCCCGGAGCCCGCTGCTCACGGGACCGGACCTTGATCCACGACTTGGGGTTGCACAGCAGATGACTGCGATTTCTCTCGGCATGCCGTCCGTTCCGACCAAGCTCGCCGAGCGCCGGAAGAGCCGCCAGATCCAGGTCGGGACCGTGGCCGTCGGCGGAGACGCCCCCGTGTCGGTGCAGTCGATGACCACGACACGCACCTCCGACATCGGCGCGACCCTCCAGCAGATCGCCGAACTGACCGCCTCCGGCTGCCAGATCGTCCGCGTCGCCTGCCCGACCCAGGACGACGCCGACGCCCTCGCCACCATCGCCCGCAAGTCGCAGATCCCGGTCATCGCCGACATCCACTTCCAGCCGAAGTACGTGTTCGCCGCGATCGAGGCCGGCTGCGCGGCGGTCCGCGTCAACCCCGGCAACATCAAGCAGTTCGACGACAAGGTCAAGGAGATCGCCAAGGCGGCCCGGGACCACGGCACCCCGATCCGCATCGGCGTCAACGCCGGCTCCCTCGACCGCCGCCTGCTCCAGAAGTACGGCAAGGCCACCCCCGAGGCCCTGGTCGAATCGGCCCTGTGGGAGGCGTCCCTCTTCGAGGAGCACGACTTCCGTGACATCAAGATCTCCGTCAAGCACAACGACCCGGTCGTCATGATCGAGGCCTACAAGCAGCTCGCCGCCCAGTGCGACTACCCGCTGCACCTCGGCGTCACGGAGGCGGGCCCGGCCTTCCAGGGCACGATCAAGTCGGCGGTCGCCTTCGGCGCGCTCCTCTCCCAGGGCATCGGCGACACCATCCGCGTCTCCCTCTCGGCCCCGCCGGTCGAGGAGGTCAAGGTCGGCAACCAGATCCTGGAGTCCCTGAACCTCAAGCAGCGCGGCCTGGAGATCGTCTCCTGCCCCTCCTGCGGCCGCGCCCAGGTCGACGTCTACAAGCTCGCCGAAGAGGTCACGGCCGGCCTCACCGGCATGGAGGTCCCGCTGCGCGTCGCCGTCATGGGCTGCGTCGTCAACGGCCCCGGCGAGGCCCGCGAGGCCGACCTCGGCGTCGCCTCCGGCAACGGCAAGGGCCAGATCTTCGTCAAGGGCGAGGTCATCAAGACCGTCCCCGAGTCGAAGATCGTGGAGACCCTCATCGAGGAGGCCATGAAGCTCGCCGAGCAGATGGAGAAGGACGGCGTGATCTCGGGCGAACCGTCGGTGGCGGTCGCGGGCTGATCACTTGGCGACGATGGTGCCCGCGCCCCGCTTTTCCGGGGGCGCGGGGAACTGCGCGAAAGGCCACGACGTACCCGCAGGCCGCCTCATACCGTCGGTCCCGGGCTCCGAGGCGTCCCGCCCAGGCAGCGCAGCTATAGTGCGGAGACCAGCAACCCCAGTTCGTGAGGCCCGCACGTGTTGACGCAGACCACCTCACGGGTCCTCGAACCGAGCGACCTGGACGCCGCGCTCGCCGTCCTCGACCGCGAGCCCGTCGCGAACGCCTTCGTGACGTCCCGCGTCCAGATCGCCGGACTCGACCCGTGGCGGCTCGGCGGTGAGATGTGGGGCTGGTACGAGGACGGCATACTCACCTCCCTCTGCTACGCCGGTGCCAACCTGGTCCCGATCTGCGCGGGCCCGCGCGCCGTCCGCGCCTTCGCCGACCGTGCCCGCCGGGCCGGTCGCCGCTGTTCCTCCATCGTCGGCCCCTCCGGCGCGACTTCCGACCTGTGGCGGCTCCTGGAACCCCAGTGGGGCCCGGCCCGCGACATCCGCCGCCACCAGCCGCTCATGGTCACCGACCGCCTCCCGGCCGACGTCACCCCGGACCCCTACGTCCGTCGCGTCCGCAAGGACGAGATGGAGACGATCATGCCGGCGTGCGTGGCCATGTTCACCGAAGAGGTCGGCGTCTCCCCGCTGGCCGGCGACGGCGGCCTGCTCTACCAGGCCCGCGTCGCCGAACTCGTCGGCTCCGGCCGCGCCTTCGCCCGCTTCGACGCGGACGGCAAGGTCGTCTTCAAGGCCGAGATCGGTGCCGCGACCGACCGAGCCTGCCAGATCCAGGGCGTGTGGGTGGCCCCCGAGTACCGCGGCACCGGCCTGGCGGCCCCCGGCATGGCGGCCGTCCTGCGCTACGCCCTCGCCGACGTCGCCCCCGTGGTGAGCCTCTACGTCAACGACTTCAACACGGCGGCCAGGAGGGCGTACCAGAGGGTGGGCTTCCAGGAAGTGGGCGCTTTCATGAGCGTCCTGTTCTGAGGGCGTCCCCGAAGGGGCGCGGGGCTGTATCCGATGTGCGGCTCCGCCGCGTGGGCGCGATCAGCCACATCCGGCCTGCACCCGGCACGGAACGGGAGCCCCCCTGTAGGCTCCCCGCCATGGACCTGGTGATCGGCCCACTCGACCTCTCCGCCCACGTGGACGAAGCGCTGGCCGTCCAGGCCGTGGCCTTCGGCCTGGGCCCGGACGAGGTGGCCGTCCGCCGCCAGATCGTCCTGCGCCACATGACCTACCCGGGTGCGAGGGCCCTCGGCGCCACAGCCGACGGCAGGCTCGCCGGCTTCGTCTACGGCATGCCCAACGACCGCACCCACTGGTGGTCCACCGTCGTCGAGCCCTACCTCCGCGCCCAGCACAACGCCCACTGGCTCGACGACTCCTTCGTGATCACCGAACTGCACGTCCACCCGGCGTACCAGAACCGCGGCCTCGGACGCTCCCTCATCACCACGATCACCGACGGCGCCGACGAACCCCGCTCGATCCTCTCCGCGATCGACACCGACAGTCCGGCCCGCGCCCTCTACCGCTCCCTCGGCTACCAGGACCTGGCCCGCCAGGTCCTCTTCCCCAGCGCGCCGAAGCCGTACGCGGTGATGGGCGCCCCCCTTCCCCTGCGCCGCGGATAACCGATTTCCACCGCCGCGCACCCCCCGGATAACCTCCTGCCATCACCTTCCCCCGCTCTCGGCTCCGCTCGAGCGGGGGACCCCCAGCAGCAGGAGCAGAGGAACCATGGCAAACGCACCGGTCCAGCGCATGTCCCAGTTGTTGGCGAAGACGTTGCGCGACGACCCGGCCGACGCCGAGGTCCTCAGCCACAAGCTCCTCGTCCGCGCCGGCTACGTCCGCCGCACCGCCGCCGGCGTCTGGAGCTGGCTGCCCCTCGGCAAGAAGGTGCTGTCCAACGTCGAGCGGATCGTCCGTGAGGAGATGGACGCCGTGGGCGCCCAGGAGGTCCTGCTCCCCGCCATCCTCCCGCGCGAGCCCTACGAGGCCACCGGCCGCTGGGACGAGTACGGCCCCGAGCTGTTCCGCCTGCAGGACCGCAAGGGCGGCGACTACCTCCTCGGCCCCACCCACGAGGAGATCTTCACTCTCCTGGTGAAGGACCAGGCGTCCTCCTACAAGGACCTGCCGGTCATCCTCTACCAGATCCAGAACAAGTACCGCGACGAAGCCCGCCCCCGCGCCGGCATCCTGCGCGGCCGTGAGTTCCTCATGAAGGACTCCTACTCCTTCGACACCGAGGACGAGGGCCTCGCCAAGTCCTACGCCCTGCACCGCGAGGCCTACCAGAAGATCTTCGCGCGCCTCGGCCTCGACTACCGCATCTGCGCCGCTACGGCCGGCGCGATGGGCGGCTCGAAGTCCGAGGAGTTCCTCGCCCCGGCCGAGGCCGGCGAGGACACCTTCGCCGACTGCCCGAACTGTGACTTCGCCGCCAACACCGAGGCGATCACGTACGAGCTGAAGCCCGTCGACGGCTCGGACGTGCCCGCCGCCGAGGACATCCCCACCCCCGACACCCCGACCATCGAGACCCTCGCCGCCCACCTCGGCGTCCCGGCCTCGGCCACGCTGAAGAACCTCCTCGTGAAGGTCGACGGCGAGATCGTCGCCGTCGGCGTCCCCGGGGACCGCGAGGTCGACCTGGACAAGGTCGAGGCGCACTTCGCCCCGGCCGCCGTCGAGCTGGTCACCGAGACGGACTTCGCCGCCCGCCCCGACCTGGTCCGCGGCTACGTCGGACCGCAGGGCCTGGACAAGGTCACGTACATCGCCGACCCGCGCGTCGCCCCCGGCACGGCCTGGATCACCGGCGCCAACAAGTCCGGCACCCACACCAAGAACGTCGTCGCGGGCCGTGACTTCGAGGTCGACCGGTACGTCGACGTCGTCGTCGTGCAGGAGGGCGACCCCTGCCCGAAGTGCGGCACCGGGCTGGTCCTGGACCGCGCCATCGAGATCGGCCACATCTTCCAGCTGGGCCGCAAGTACGCCGACGCCCTCAAGCTCGACGTCCTCGGCCAGAACGGCAAGCCGGTCCGTGTCACCATGGGCTCCTACGGCATCGGGGTCTCGCGTGCGGTGGCCGCCCTGGCCGAGCAGAGCGCCGACGAAAAGGGGCTGTGCTGGCCCGCCGAGGTCGCCCCGGCCGACGTCCACGTGGTCGCCGCCGGCAAGGCCCTCCAGACCGAACTGGCCCTGGACATCTCCCAGAAGCTGGCCTCCGCCGGTGTCCGCGTCCTGGTCGACGACCGCCCCGGCGTCTCCCCGGGCGTGAAGTTCACCGACTCCGAGCTGATCGGTGTGCCGCAGATCCTGGTGGCGGGCCGTCGCGCGGCCGACGGCGTGGTGGAGCTGAAGGACCGCCGCACCGGCGAGCGCGAGGAACTGACGGTCGAGGAGGCCGTCGCCCGCCTCACGGCGTAGCCCCGAGAGGGCCGGGCGGACGCCGATCCAGTTCGCCCGGCCCCTCGGGCCTGCCTTCACAGCAGGGACCCAACCGAAGTTCCGGGTTGGGCCGGACCCGAGTTCCGGGTTGGGCCGGACCCGAGTTGCGGGCGGGGTTGAACCGGAGTTGCGGGCGGGGCTGAGCCCGAGTTGCGGGCCGGGCCGATCCCGAGTTGCGGGCCGGGCCGATCCGGGGTGCGGGTTCGCAGTGCTTCCCTCGAACCCCACCGATCGGTCCCGCGCCCTACAGCCACCCCGCGAACTCCAGCAACAGCTCCGCGTCCCGCGGCCGTCCGACCCGCCCCGCGCGCACGCCCGACTCCACGGCCCGGAACAGCGTCCAGCCCCGCAGCCGCTCCTGGTCCACGTCCAGGGACTCGGCGAGCCGCTTCACGCGCCGCCGGGTCGTGGCCGCGCCGGACGGCTGGGCGATCAGGTCCTCCACCCGGTCCCGGACCAGCCGGGCCAGATCGAAGGCGCACTCGCCGACCACCGGGTCGGGCCCCACGGCCAGCCACGGCATCCGCTCCCCGGCGAGCACCTTGCTCTGCCGGAACGTGCCGTGCAGCAGCCGATGCTCCGGCGGTGCGGCCAGCAGCTCCTCGCGCGCCGCGAGCGCCAGATCGACCAGCGGAGCCACCGCGGGCTCGGTCCCGGCCCGGGCGCGCATCGCCTCGGCCTGCCGCCCGGTCCGCTCGGCCACCGTCTCGAAGGGAAACCCGGCGGGCGGCTCCACCCACAGCCGTCGCAGCGTTCCCGCCGCCTCCAGCAACGCCTTCGCCTCCGGCAGCGACCGCACCGACACGTCCGGGTGAAGCCGCTCCAGCAGCAGCACGCCCTCGGCCGACACCGGTTCGAGCAGCTGGACGGCGCCCCGCCCGGCCCAGTGCGCGAGCGCGGCCCGCTCCGCCTCCGGACGGGCCCGGCCCGGCGCCAGCTTGAGCACGGCGGGTGTCCCGTCGGCCGCCCGCACCAGCACGACCAGGCTGCTGCGCCCACCGGGCACCTGCACCCGCTCCACGGTCAACTCGCGTAGCGCGACGGCCTGCTGAGCCGCCGCGGGCAGCTTCTCCAGCCAGTCGTCACCGTCCGGAGCCGTCTCACCGAGCGCCCTCACCAGACGCTGCGGCGGTTCGAAAGCCATGCGCGAGTCGTTCCCTTCGTGCTGTCCGCGGTGCGTGCCCTGCCCGGGTCACGCCGTCGGCGCCGCCGAGGGCGGGGCCGTACCGGCCCGCTCGGCGAGCCCAGGGAAGGCTACGCTCTCCCCGCGCCAGCGCACCGCCCGCACCGCCGCCTCCCGCAGCGCCTCGGCGGCCAGGGCCCGCCGCCCGCCGCCCGCCGCGCGCACCAGGTCGGCGTACACCCCGGCCACCCGGTCCTCCAGTTCGGCGGCGAGCCGTACGGCCGCCGCCGCGTCCGGCACCTGGAAGGGCAGGGCATAACCGGCCGACGCGGCCACGGGCCGGCCCCCGAGGTCCTTCACCTCGCGCACCAGCGCGTCCCTGCGCGCCCGGTGTGCGTCGTACGCCGCGACCGCCTCGCTGCGCCGCCCCTCACCGATCCTCCCGCCGACGACGCCGTACCCGTAGACCGCCGCGTGCTCGGCAGCCAGCGCCGCCTGCAGAGCCCGCAGCTCCCCGTCCTTCGCCGCGCTCACGCGTTCCCCTTCGTCAGCAGATACACATGCGCCGTCCCGGCCGCAGCCACCGACGCCAGCAGCCGCGCCAGCTCGCCCGGAACCCCGCCCAGCGCCTTCACCCGCCGGTCGACGAGCTCCCGCTCCGCCGCGACGAGCCCGGCGAGGGCGTCCCTGTCGTTCCCCGGCACGGTCGCGGACGGCGATGCAGCAGCCGACGCGGACCCCGCGGCCGACGGGGACGCCGAAGGCGATGCTTTTCGGCCACCGCCGAACGCCTGGGCGTGTCGTGCGCACTCCTCGCGCAGCGGCCGCAGCAGGCCCGCGAGGCCCGGCCGGGCGGCGATCACCGCGTCGTAGCGCTCCGTCAGCCCCTCGCTGTCGCGGGCCGCACGCGCGCGTGCCCGGTCTGCGGCAGCCGTACCGTCCCCGGCCGGGGCGCCGGCGTCCCCGCCGGTGCAGCCCGTCAGCGCGAGGGCCGCCGGGGCGACGGCGAGCAGACTCCTTCTGCGCGGCCCCGAACGGGCACGCGGCGATGGGGGGAACGGCACGTCAGACGTCCTCGGGGCTCGTGTCGAGAAACATTCGAGAAAGATCGAGAAGCATTCGGGAGAGAGGGGACCGCAAGGGCTGCGCGCCCGCGATCACGGTACCCGGGCCTGCGCCCGGCATCACTCAGCGGCACCGTTCGTGACCGGGTGGACGGCAACACTCCCCGCGACCGGATACCCTTTGACCAGACACGCGACCCAACCCACAACAGCACACGCGGCCGAGGAGTCACCCGGATGAGCACCACCCAGAGCGAGAGGCTGCGAGAGCTACTGGAACCGCTCGTCAGCTCCCAGGGCCTGGATCTCGAGGAGATCGAGGTGGACTCCGTCGGACGCAAGCGGGTGCTGCGCGTCGTCGTCGACTCGGACACCGGCGCCGACCTGGACCAGATCGCCGATGTGAGCCGCGCGCTCTCGGCGAAGCTCGACGAGACGGACGCGATGGGCGAGGGCGAGTACACCCTCGAGGTCGGCACCCCGGGCGCGGAGCGCCCCCTCTCGGAGCACCGCCACTACGTGCGCGCCACGGACCGGCTGGTGAAGTTCCAGCTGGCCGAGGGCGGCGAGCTGGTCGCCAGGATCCTGAAGGTCGACGACGAGGGTGTCGACACCGAGGTGCCCGGCGTGAAGGGCCGCAAGGCCACTGCGCGCAGGATCGCCTTCGACGACATCGTCCGGGCGCGTGTCCAGGTCGAGTTCAGCCGCAAGGACAACAAGAAGGAAGAGGAGGCGTAGCCGTGGACATCGACATGAGCGCCCTGCGGGGCTTGGTTCGGGAGAAGGAGATCTCCTTCCCCCTGCTGGTCGAGGCGATCGAGTCGGCCCTCCTCATCGCCTACCACCGCACCGAGGGAAGCCGCCGTCACGCGCGCGTGGAGCTCAACCGGGAGACCGGCCATGTGACCGTGTGGGCGAAGGAGGACCCCGACGACCTCGAGGAGGGTCAGGAGGCCCGCGAGTTCGACGACACCCCGTCCGGTTTCGGCCGTATCGCCGCCACCACGGCCAAGCAGGTCATCCTGCAGCGCCTGCGCGACGCCGAGGACGACGCGACCCTCGGCGAGTACGCGGGCCGCGAGGGCGACATCGTCACCGGAGTGGTCCAGCAGGGCCGCGACCCGAAGAACGTGCTGGTCGACATCGGCAAGCTCGAGGCCATCCTGCCCGTGCAGGAGCAGGTGCCGGGGGAGACCTACCCGCACGGCATGCGCCTGCGCTCCTACGTCGTCCGGGTGGCCAAGGGCGTCCGCGGGCCCTCCGTCACCCTGTCGCGCACGCACCCCAACCTGGTGAAGAAGCTCTTCGCCCTGGAGGTGCCGGAGATCGCTGACGGCTCGGTGGAGATCTCCGCGATCGCCCGTGAGGCCGGTCACCGCACGAAGATCGCCGTACGGTCCACCCGCTCCGGCCTGAACGCCAAGGGCGCCTGCATCGGTCCCATGGGCGGCCGCGTACGCAACGTCATGGCCGAGCTGAACGGTGAGAAGATCGACATCGTGGACTGGTCGGACGACCCGGCCGACATGGTGGCGAACGCGCTGTCCCCGGCCCGGGTCTCCAAGGTGGAGATCGTGGACATGGCCACCCGGTCGGCCCGGGTGACCGTGCCCGACTACCAGCTCTCCCTGGCCATCGGCAAGGAGGGGCAGAACGCCCGCCTCGCGGCCCGGCTGACCGGCTGGCGGATCGACATCCGTCCCGACACCGAGCCGGCCGCGGCCGGCTCCGAGGAATAGATCCAAGCCGCGCGCCGTTCAAATCACGACAGGTTCACGCGCGGCAACTGTTCGAATCCTGCCCCAAAGGGGTGAGGAGCGTACGGGGAGGTAGACTTAGCAGTGTCTGGCCGGACGCGCGCCCGCGCATGCCCTGAACGCACCTGTGTGGGGTGTCGGGAGCGAGCGGCCAAGGCCGAACTGCTGCGGATCGTAGCGATCAAGGACGCGTGCGTCCCTGATCCACGCGGTACGCTGCCCGGCCGGGGTGCGTACGTACACCCCGCACCGGTCTGTCTCGACCAGGCGGTACGCCGCCGGGCGTTCCCGAGGGCACTGCGCGTCCCGGGACCGCTCGACACAAAGGCGTTGCGCCAGTACGTCGAGCAGACGACAGTTGCCGAGCAGGCAACACGGTAAGACGTGCCGCACGGAACCCCGTGCGGCTAGGTACCTCGCGAGTCGAAAGCAGGTCGAGATTGCGATGAGCACTCGATGAGTACGCGATGAGTACGCCCATGAACTAGCGACGGTCCGGACGCAACCCGGACCTCAAAGGAGCGAAGTGGCTAAGGTCCGGGTATACGAACTCGCCAAGGAGTTCGGCGTCGAGAGCAAGGTCGTCATGGCCAAGCTCCAAGAACTCGGTGAATTCGTCCGTTCGGCGTCTTCGACGATCGAAGCGCCCGTTGTTCGCAAGCTGACGGACGCCCTCCAGCAGGGCAGCGGCGGCGGCAAGAGCGCCCCCGCCCGCAAGGCTGCCCCGGCCAAGCCGGGCGCCCCCTCTCCCGCGCAGGCCGCCCGTCCGGCCGCCCCGCGCCCGCCGGCCCCCAAGCCGGCCGCCGCCGAGAAGCCCGCGGCTCCCGCCGCGCCGGCCACTCCCGGCCCCCGTCCCACCCCGGGCCCGAAGCCCGCGCCGCGGCCCGCTCCGGCGTCCCCGGCTCCGACCACCCCCGAGTTCACGGCACCCCCGGCGGCCCCCGCCGCCCCGGCTGCCTCGCAGGGCCAGGGCTCCGGCCCGCGTCCGGGCGCCCCGCGTCCGGCCGGCCAGTCCCCGCGTCCGGGTGCCCCCCGTCAGGGCGGTTCCGGCCAGGGCGGCCAGGGCCGTGGTGACCGCGGCGACCGTCCCGGCGCTCCGCGCCCGGGTGGCGGCGCCCCGCGTCCCGGCGCCCGTCCGGCGGGTCCCCGCCCGGGCAACAACCCCTTCACCTCCGGCGGCTCCACCGGCATGGCGCGCCCGCAGGCGCCCCGTCCGGGCGGCGCCCCGCGTCCGGGCGGCCCCGGTGCGCCCGGTGGCGCCCCGCGTCCGCAGGGCCAGGGCGGTCAGGGCGGTCCCCGTCCGCAGGGTGCCGGCGGCGGTCCTCGTCCGCAGGCTCCGGGCGGCGCGCGTCCGACCCCGGGCGGCATGCCCCGTCCGCAGGGCGGCGGCCCGCGTCCCGGCGGCGGTCCCGGTGGCCCCCGTCCGAACCCCGGCATGATGCCGCAGCGTCCGGCTGCCGGCCCGCGTCCCGGTGGCGGTGGCCCCGGCGGCCGCGGTCCCGGTGGCGGCGGTCGTCCCGGTGGCGGCGGCGGTCGCCCGGGTGGCGGCGGCTTCGCCGGTCGTCCCGGTGGCGGCGGCGGTTTCGCCGGTCGTCCCGGTGGTCCCGGTGGCGGTGGCGGCGGTTTCGCCGGCCGTCCGGGTGGTCCCGGTGGCGGTGGCCGTCCCGGCTTCGGTGGCCGTCCCGGTGGTCCCGGTGGCCGTGGTGGCACGCAGGGTGCCTTCGGCCGTCCCGGCGGTCCCGCGCGTCGTGGCCGCAAGTCGAAGCGGCAGAGGCGCCAGGAGTACGAGGCCATGCAGGCCCCGTCGGTCGGCGGTGTGATGCTGCCTCGCGGCAACGGCGAGACCGTTCGCCTGTCGCGCGGTGCCTCGCTCACCGACTTCGCGGAGAAGATCAACGCCAACCCGGCGTCGCTCGTCGCGGTCATGATGAACCTCGGCGAGATGGTCACGGCCACGCAGTCCGTCTCCGACGAGACGCTGCAGCTCCTCGCCGACGAGATGAACTACACGGTTCAGATCGTCAGCCCGGAGGAGGAGGACCGCGAGCTCCTCGAGTCCTTCGACATCGAGTTCGGCGAGGACGAGGGCGACGAGGAGGACCTGATGGTCCGTCCGCCCGTCGTCACCGTCATGGGTCACGTCGACCACGGTAAGACCCGGCTCCTCGACGCCATCCGCAAGACGAACGTCATCGCGGGCGAGGCCGGCGGCATCACCCAGCACATCGGTGCCTACCAGGTCGCGACCGAGGTCAACGAAGAAGAGCGCAAGATCACCTTCATCGACACCCCGGGTCACGAGGCGTTCACCGCCATGCGTGCCCGTGGTGCGCGGTCGACGGACATCGCGATCCTGGTCGTCGCGGCCAACGACGGCGTCATGCCGCAGACGGTCGAGGCGCTCAACCACGCCAAGGCGGCCGACGTTCCGATCGTCGTCGCGGTCAACAAGATCGACGTCGAGGGCGCGGACCCGACCAAGGTCCGTGGTCAGCTGACCGAGTACGGCCTGGTGGCCGAGGAGTACGGCGGCGACACGATGTTCGTCGACATCTCCGCCAAGCAGGGTCTGCACATCGACTCCCTGCTGGAGGCCGTGGTCCTCACCGCCGACGCCTCGCTCGACCTGCGGGCCAACCCGAACCAGGACGCGCAGGGCATCTCGATCGAGTCCCGCCTCGACCGCGGCCGTGGTGCCGTGTCGACGGTCCTCGTCCAGCGAGGCACGCTGCGGGTCGGCGACACCATGGTGGTCGGCGACGCGTACGGCCGAGTCCGGGCCATGCACGACGACAACGGAAACAGCGTGGCCGAGGCCGGCCCGTCGACGCCGGTTCAGGTCCTGGGCCTGACCAACGTCCCGGGTGCGGGCGACAACTTCCTGGTGGTCGACGAGGACCGTACGGCCCGTCAGATCGCCGAGAAGCGCGCCGCCCGTGAGCGCAACGCCGCGTTCGCCAAGCGCACGCGCCGCGTCTCGCTCGAGGACCTGGACAAGGTGCTCAAGGCCGGCGAGGTCCAGCAGCTGAACCTGATCATCAAGGGTGACGCTTCCGGATCCGTCGAGGCGCTCGAGTCCTCGCTGCTCCAGCTGGACGTCGGCGAAGAGGTCGACATCCGCGTCCTGCACCGCGGCGTCGGTGCGGTCACGGAGTCCGACATCGACCTGGCCATGGGCTCCGACGCCATCGTCATCGGCTTCAACGTGCGCGCCGCCGGGCGTGCGCAGCAGATGGCCGAGCGCGAGGGTGTCGACGTCCGGTACTACTCGGTCATCTACCAGGCGATCGAGGAGATCGAGGCGGCCCTCAAGGGCATGCTCAAGCCGGAGTACGAAGAGGTCGAGCTCGGTACGGCGGAGATCCGCGAGGTCTTCAAGTCGTCCAAGCTGGGCAACATCGCGGGTGTTCTCATCCGCTCCGGCGAGGTCAAGCGCAACACCAAGGCGCGCCTCATCCGCGACGGCAAGGTGGTCGCGGAGAACCTCAACATCGAGGGTCTGCGTCGCTTCAAGGACGACGTCACCGAGATCCGCGAAGGGTTCGAGGGCGGTATCAACCTCGGCAACTTCAACGACATCAAGGTCGACGACGTCATCGCGACGTACGAGATGCGCGAGAAGCCGCGCGTCTGACCTGAGCCACGATCGGGGCCGGTCGGCGGGACTTATTCCGTCGATCGGCCCCGGCCGTTGCGTGTACGGTTCCCGTATCGGCGTCGAAGCGTGGCGCCCGTACCCCGAACCGGCGGGACATCCGGATACACACATGTATGTGGGGACTCTGTCCTTCGATCTGCTCCTCGGCGACGTCCACTCGCTCAAGGAAAAACGCTCCGTCGTCCGTCCGATCGTGGCCGAACTCCAGCGCAAGTACGGGGTGAGCGCGGCCGAGACGGGTAACCAGGACCTCCACCGCAGGGCCGAGATCGGGCTCGCGATGGTCTCGGGGGAGACCGGGCACCTCACCGACGTACTGGACCGCTGTGAGCGGCTCGTCGCCGGGCGGCCCGAAATCGAACTGCTCTCGGTTCGACGCAGGCTCCACAGCGACGAAGACTGAAGCAACAAGAAAGCACTTAAGGAGACGGACCAGTGGCCGACAACGCGCGCGCCAAAAGGCTGGCGGACCTCATCCGAGAGGTGGTGGCCCAGAAGCTGCAGCGCGGGATCAAGGACCCGCGGCTCGGCTCGCACGTCACCATCACGGACACCCGGGTCACCGGCGACCTCAGGGAGGCGACCGTCTTCTACACGGTGTACGGGGACGACGAGGAGCGCGCGGCGGCCGCAGCCGGCCTGGAGAGCGCCAAGGGCATCCTGCGCTCCGAGGTGGGCCGGGCCGCCGGTGTGAAGTTCACGCCGACCCTGGCCTTCGTCATGGACGCCCTCCCGGACACCGCCCGGAACATCGAGGACCTCCTCGACAAGGCGCGTCAGTCCGACGAGAAGGTGCGCGAGGCGTCCGCGGGCGCCAAGTACGCCGGCGAGGCCGACCCGTACCGCAAGCCCGACGAGGACGACGAGACGGACGACAGCGCCGAATGACCCAGAAGCCCACCACGCCCGACGGCCTTGTCATCGTCGACAAGCCGTCGGGCTTCACTTCGCACGACGTCGTCGCCAAGATGCGCGGCATCGCCAGGACGCGACGCGTCGGGCACGCCGGCACCCTCGACCCGATGGCGACGGGCGTCCTCGTCCTCGGCGTCGAGAAGGCCACCAAGCTCCTCGGCCACCTCGCGCTGACCGAGAAGGAGTACCTGGGCACCATCCGGCTCGGGCAGAACACCCTCACGGACGACGCCGAGGGGGAGATCACCTCCTCCGTGGACGCCTCCAAGGTCACCCGCGACGCCATCGACGCCGGCATCGCAGCGCTGACCGGCGACATCATGCAGGTGCCCTCCAAGGTCAGCGCCATCAAGATCAACGGCGTGCGGTCGTACAAGCGGGCGCGGGAGGGCGAGGAGTTCGAGATCCCGGCCCGGCCGGTCACGGTCTCGTCCTTCGGTGTGTACGACGTCCGGGACGCCGTCGCCGACGACGGCACGGCCGTCCTCGACCTGGTCGTCTCGGTCGTCTGCTCCTCCGGTACCTACATCCGGGCCCTCGCCCGCGATCTGGGAGCCGGTCTGGGGGTCGGCGGTCACCTCACCGCGCTGCGCCGCACCCGCGTCGGCCCCTACAAGCTGGACGCGGCCCGCACCCTCGACCAGCTCCAGCAGGAGCTGACCGTGATGCCGATGGCCGAGGCCGCCGCCGCCGCGTTCCCCCGGTGGGACGTCGACGCCCGGCGGGCCAAGCTGCTGACCAACGGCGTGCGGCTGGAGATGCCCGAGACGTACGCGGCTGCCGGCCCCGTCGCCGTCTTCGACCCGGAGGGCCGCTTCCTCGCTCTCGTCGAGGAGCAGCGGGGCAAGGCCAGGAGTCTGGCCGTCTTCGCCTGACGGCTCGCCGAGCGGGTGTCCGCCCGTGGAGCGGCGGCCACGGATGCCTCCATCGCCGCCGCTCCACGGTCCCCCCTCGGTTCCCCCACCCCTAGGGTTATCCAGCCGCCCCCGTTCCTTCACCCGTTTGTGCGGGCGCTCGGAGTGAACCGGGGGAGCGGAAGGGGGCGCTTTCACCGAGCGATCTGTCCCGCTGATCATCTCGCCCCTACTGTCGAACACGAGGGCACGGGTGTACGGCGGGGAGGCTCGACGATGGCGTCGCGGAACCGGTCCCGGGAGACGGACGACAGCCCACAAGGCTCCCCGGACCGCCCCGGAACAGCGGGGCACGAGGGAGAGGCGGCCCCCGGCCCTGGGACAGGGCACGTAGGCGGGGCGGTCCCCGGCTTTGGGACAGGGCACGTGGGCGGGGCGGCCCCCGGCCCGGGGGCAGCGGGGTCCGACGAGGGGGCGGTCCCCGACGACCGTCTCGTCCGTATCCACGATCCGGCCGGTCGGCCGCGCGGCACCGGCTTCCTGGCCGATCACCACGGCACGCTGGTCACCAGCCACGAGGCCGTCGACGGCCTGCCCCGGCTCGTGCTGCACGGGGCCGGTGGCCGCCGCCGGGTCGTGTCCGCCGACGCGGTCACTCCGCTGCCGGCGCTGGACCTGGCCCTCGTACGGACCGAGGGGCTCGGCGTGCCGCCGCTGCCGGTGTCCGTACGGGACGGGGCAGAGACCGGCGCCTATGTGCGGATCGCCGCCGGCGGCTGGCGCGAGGCACGGGTTCTCGGCCCGGCCTGTGTGACCTACGCGGCCACGGACCGTTTCCACCGCCTCGACGACGCGCTGGAGCTGGCGATCGGCACCGCGGGGCGGGACGCGCTGCGGCAGGGCGGTGGAGCGGCCGGCGGCCCCGTGCTCGACGCCGGGACCGGCGCCGTCGTCGGAGTCCTCGGCACCGCGCTCAGCTCCGGCCATCGCGACGCCGGGTTCGCCGTACCGCTGTGTGCGGGAACCGCCGGTGCGGCGGGCCCGCTCGCCGGGCTGCTCGCCGAGAACGCCGCTACGGTCCCCGCCTTCGGACCCGACCTGAACCTCGCCGGGGTGCTGGAGCTGATCGGCGCATCAGTGGCGCTGGACGGTCCGCCCGGCGGGACGGGAGTCCCGGAGCCGGTCGAACGGGCGGATGTGGCCGCCGAGTTCGAGGCCTTCACGGCAGGCACGGCGGCCGTCATCGGTCTCGTCGGGGCACCCGGCAGCGGTCGCACGACCGAACTCGCCGCACTCGCCGCGCGTCGCGGCCGCAGCGGGCATCCCACGCTCTGGCTGCGGGGTTGCGAGCTGCGGGACGACGACGTGTCGGTGGCGGACGCGGTCCGCAGGGCGCTCACCCGGGCCGCCCCCGTCGTGGCCGGCGCACAGGCCCCCTCTCCGCCCTCCCTGCCCTCCCCGGCCGGCCCGGGGGACGTGACGCCCGAGCGCCTCGCCCGCCTGGCCGGTTCGCTCGGCAGGCCCCTGCTGCTCCTCCTGGACGGCCCCGAGGAGATGCCCCCGGCGGCGGCCCGACGCCTGGCCGACTGGGCGGGCGGGACCCTGCGGTGGCTCACGGCGACAGGAGCGCGGCTGGTGATGGCGTGCCGACCGGAGTACTGGGAGGAGGTGTCCGGTCTGCTGCACCGTCCGGCGTGCGTGCGACTCGGCGACCTCACCGAGGACGAGGCCCGGGAGGCCCGGCTGCGGTACGGCATCGGCGAGGGCGCCCTCGCCGGCACCGATGCCCGGCACCCCCTCACCCTGCGCCTGGCCGCCGAGATCCGGGAGGAACTCACCGACGCGTCGGAAACGCCGGTCCTGCTCGCCGGTCCCCTCGGCCGGGACGACATCTTCTCCGCCTACCTGGACCTGATGTCGCTGCGCATCGCCACCCGGCTGGCCGCAGGCAACGGCCTGCACGGCACGGCCGTACGCCGGCTGGCGGCCAGGGTCGCCGGGCAGGTGCACGAGGCCGCCCGGCGGGGTCTCGGGCCGGGGCAGGGGGACCTGGACCGGGAGACGTTCGCGGCGGTGTTCCCCTGGGACACCGGGCCCGAGCGACTCGGCGACTGCTCCGGCTGGGCGTCGGCCGTGCTCGCCGAGGGCCTGCTCGTGCCGACCGGACCCGGCTACCGCTTCGCGTACGAGGGGCTCGCCGACTGGCTCCAGGGCACGCACCTCGACCTCGACGAGGCGCTGCACGCCCTCGTCCACCGCGGCGAGGACGCGCAGACCGGCCCCGTGCCGCGTCACCGCATCGGGCCGGTGATCCAGGCCCTGCTGTGCCTCGGCCGCCAGCGCGGCGCCGGTCACCTGGCCTCCCGCCTGGCCGACCTGGTGCACGCGCTGGACTCCGACCCGCGGTCCTGGTGGGCCGTACGGCTGCTCGCCGGGACGCTGTCGGCCCTGCCCGACGCGGCACCGTACACGGACGTGCTGCGGCTGCTCGCCGACCGGATCGTGGCCTGGCGGCGGCGGGAGCGGCCCGTCCCGGAGGAGCTCGGGCCCCCCTTCTGGACCGGCGTACGGCTTCCGCTGGAGGCGCGTTGCGCGCTGCTGCGGCGGCTGGTCCATGCCGACCGGCCGCCGTGCGAGGCCGGGCCCCGGTTCCTGGACGCCGTCGCCGGACTCCTCACCGCCGACCCGACCGCCGTGCAACCCCAGCTCGTCCACTGGTTCGACGACGAGCAGCCGCTGCCCGCCACCCCCCACGCGACCGTCGCCACGGCCGCGCAGGTGCTGCTGCACACCCACCGCCACACCGCCCTGGACGATCTGACGGACGTGCTCGTCGACCGCGCCCACCCACGGGCCGACGAACTGCTCGGGGTGCTCGCGGAGGAGGAGCCGTCGGCGGTGTGCCGGGCCGCCGACCGGTGGGCGCGCGACGAACGGCCCGCGCGGCGGAGCGCCGCGGTCGCGCACGGACTGCGCGTCGCGCCCCACGTGAGCACCGGAGGCGACCGGGCCCTCCTGCGCTACGCGGCCCTCACCCTGCTCGCCCGCCCCGCCGACCGCGCCCTGCACGGCGGCGCACTCGCCCTCCTCGTCCAGGACCCCCACACACGGGGCCGCTACCTCCCGCGGGCGCTGGAGTACTTCGCGGCGGGCGACCCGCGGTTCTCGCCGGACGCACTGGCCGGGGCCCTCCTGACCGACCCCGAGCCGGTCCTCGCCGCCTTCACGGCCCGGCTGGAGCGGCCGGACGCGGAGGAGGCGCTACGGGCACTCGCCGACGCGACGCCGCCGGACCAGGCCCGGCGGATCGCCGCGCTGCTGTGCCGGGCGGCACACGGGCGGCCGGAACTCGCCGGGCAGGTGGCCGCGTACGCGGACCAGCGGCTCGACCGGGGCCCCGCCGCCCGGCCCGTACTCCTGCCCCTGGTCACCGGCCTGCTGGAGGACGGCGACGTGCGGCTGCGCTGCGCCCTGGCCGCCGTCCTCACGCCGCCCGGCATCCCCGCCTCGCGCCCGCTGCGCCGAGAACTGCGTGACGTCCTCCTGGCCCGTGAGCACGACACGGACGTCCTGGACGCACTGCTGCACACCGCCGCCCGCAACGGCGGTGACGACCTGCGCGACCTCGTCCACCGCGTAGGACTGCTCCTCGTGCGCACCCCTCAGGGCGCCACCCGCTTCGACCGCGCCCTGGTCGATCTGGGCCGGCACGTGCCCGGCTTCGCCGCCCGCGTGGCCGCCTGGCTGGCCGAGGCGCCCGGGGAATGGGCGACGCTGGTCGGGCCCAGTTCCCACCGGATGATCGGAAACCTGGCGGGTGCCGGCGTCCCCGTGTGACCGCCCTTGCGGGCCGGGAGGGCAGTACGGTGTCGTGCGCCCTGTCACAGCCCCCATGCCGATGCGGGCAGGAGGCACCCGGCATGGCACCCTTAGACCTGCGCACGAGGCAACCACGGACAACCGACCGGACACGGGTTCGACGAGTTTTCGACAAGGAGCAGGCACAGTGCAGCGCTGGCGTGGCTTGGAGGACATCCCCCAGGACTGGGGGCGCAGCGTCGTCACCATCGGCTCCTACGACGGAGTGCACCGCGGGCACCAGCTGATCATCCGGCATGCCGTGGACCGCGCCCGCGAACTGGGCGTGCCCGCCGTCGTCGTGACCTTCGACCCGCACCCCAGCGAGGTCGTCCGCCCCGGCAGCCACCCACCACTGCTCGCCCCGCACCACCGCCGCGCCGAACTCATGGCGGACCTGGGCGTGGACGCGGTGCTCATCCTCCCCTTCACGACCGAGTTCTCGAAGCTGTCCCCGGCCGACTTCGTCGTCAAGGTCCTGGTCGACAAGCTGCACGCCAAGGCCGTCGTCGAGGGCCCCAACTTCCGCTTCGGCCACAAGGCCGCCGGGAACGTGGAGTTCCTGTCCACGCAGGGCAAGACCTACGACTTCGAGGTTGAGGTCGTCGACCTGTACGTGACGGGTGAGGCGGGCGGCGGGGAGCCGTTCTCCTCCACCCTGACGCGTCGGCTGGTCGCCGAGGGCGACGTCCGGGGCGCGGCGGAGATCCTGGGGCGTCCGCACCGCGTGGAGGGCGTCGTCGTCCGGGGCGCCCAGCGCGGACGCGAACTGGGTTTCCCGACGGCCAACGTCGAGACGTTGCCGCACACCGCCATTCCGGCCGACGGTGTGTACGCCGGCTGGTTGCACGCCCAGGGCGAGGCGATGCCGGCGGCGATCTCCGTGGGGACGAATCCGCAGTTCGAGGGGACCGAGCGGACGGTGGAGGCGTACGCCATCGACCGGGTGGGGCTCGATCTGTACGGGTTGCATGTCGCGGTCGACTTCCTGGCGTTCGTGCGGGGGCAGGCGAAGTTCGAGACGCTCGATGCGTTGTTGGTTCAGATGGGGCAGGACGTCGAGAAGTGCAGGGAGTTGGTGGCCGGCGAGGGGGCTGCCTAGTCCCCTTGTGGGCCGTCTGCGGGTGGGTTGTGGCTTGTCGCGCAGTTCCCCGCGCCCTTGAGGGACGTCGCCCAATGGCAAGCGACCTGTGACGCCCCGCCCCCGCTCAGCACCGGCAGGTCCTGGCCTCTGCACGCGTCCGCCACGCCCGCTGCCTCCGCCTCTCCACCTGCCAGGATCTGGCAGCGGGCGTGAAAGCGGCAGCCGGGTGGGACGCGGGAGGGATCCGGGGGCTCGCCGGTGAGGACCACCGGGGCACCCGGGGCCTCCGGGAGCACGGACAGCAGGGCCTGGGTGTAGGGGTGCCTCGGGGCCGTCAGGACCTGCTCCACCGCGCCCGTCTCCACGATCCGGCCCAGGTACATCACGGCCACCCGGTCGGCGATGTTCCACGCCAGGCCCAGGTCGTGCGTGACGACCAGGGCGGACAGGCCCAGTTCGGCCCGCAGCCGCAGCAGCAGGGCGAGGATCTCGCCGCGCACCGAGGCGTCCAGGGAGGCCACCGGCTCGTCCGCGACGAGGAGTTCGGGTTCCAGGACCAGCGCGCCCGCGATGACCACCCGCTGGCGCTGCCCGCCGGACAGTTCGTGCGGGTAGCGCAGGAAGAAGCGCTCCGGGGGGCGCAGCCCGGCCCGGGACAGGGCGTCGGCGACCGCTGTGCGTTCGTCGCCGCCGTGGCCGTGGATGCGCAGGCCCTCGGCGACCGCGTCATACACCGTGTGGCGGGGGTTGAGGGAGCCGCTGGGGTCCTGGAGGACCAGCTGGACGCGTTTGCGGTAGGCCTTGAGGGACCGGCCCGAGTACTCCAGCGGGCGGCCGTCGAAGGTGACCTGGCCCTCCGTAGGTGCGACCAGGCCGAGCAGACTGCGCGCCAGGGTCGTCTTGCCGCAGCCCGACTCGCCGACCAGCGCGACGATCTCGCCCGGGCGGATGTCGAGGTCGACCCCGTCCACGGCCCGGGCCCGGGGGCCGCCGTGCCGTCCGGGGAAGGTGACGTGCAGGCCCCGGGCGCTCAGCAGCGGGGCCGTGGTGACCTCGGGGGCGGTGGGGGACGTGGTCATGGCGTGCTGCGCCTCGCTTCCTCCAGGGCCTCCGGGCCCTCGGCCGACCGCTCCTCGAGGGCTCCCGGTCCGGCGGCCGGGCCCCTTTCCCCGCCGCCCGGTTCCACCGCAGCGCGCTCTTGGGCGGTCTCGGCTCCCGGCGGCCCGGCCAGCACACACGCCGCCCGCCGCTCCGGTCCCGCCGCGCGCAGCACCGGATCCTGCGCGGAACACGACTCCAGGGCCACCGGGCACCGGGGATGGAACGTGCACCCCGACGGCAGCGCGGCCGGGTCCGGCGGATCGCCCGCGAGCCCCTGCGGCGCGAATCGGGACGCCGGGTCGCCGATCCGCGGGAACGCGGCCGACAAGGCCCGGGCGTACGGGTGCCGGGCGTCCTCGTACACCTGCCGGGCGGGCCCCTCCTCGACCACCCGGCCCGCGTACATCACCGCCAGCCGGTCACAGGTGTCGGCGAGGACCGCCAGGTCGTGGCTGATCATGATCAGTCCGAGGTCCTGGTCCGCGACCAGCTGCTCGATGAGCCGCAGGATCTGGGCCTGGATCATCACGTCCAGGGCGGTGGTCGGCTCGTCGGCGATGATCAGCAGCGGGTCGCAGGCCAGCGCCATGGCGATCATGACGCGCTGACGCTGTCCGCCGGACAGCTCGTGCGGGTAGGCGTGTGCGCGGGCGGCCGGCAGGCCGACCTGCTCCAGCAGCTCGCCGGTCTTCTTCTTCGCCCCGGCGGCGGTCGCCTTCCGGTGCAGCAGGATCGGCTCGGCGATCTGGTCGCCGATGCGGTGCACGGCGTTGAGGGAGTGCATCGCGCCCTGGAAGACGATCGAGGCCCCGGCCCAGCGGACCGCCCGGACCCGGCCCCACTTCATGGCCAGCACGTCCTCGCCGTCTAGAAGCACCTCCCCGGTGATCCGGGCGCCCGCCGGCAGCAGCCGCAGCAGGGCCAGCGCCAGCGTCGACTTGCCGCAGCCGGACTCGCCGGCCAGGCCGAGCTTGCGGCCCGCGTCCAGCCGCAGATCCACCCCGCGCACGGCCGCCGCCCCGCCCGCGTACGTCACCGTCAGGTTCCTGACGTCGAGGAGACTCAACGCGACACCCCCAGCCTGGGGTTGAGGACCGACTCCACGGCCCGCCCGCACAGCGTGAACGCCAGCGCCACCACGGCGATGGCGATGCCCGGCGGCACCAGGTACCACCAGTGCCCGGCACTGACCGCGCCCGCCTCCCGTGCGTCCTGGAGCAGCCCGCCCCACGACACGACCGTGGGGTCGCCCAGGCCGAGGAAGGCGAGCGTCGCCTCGGCGAGGATCGCCGAGGAGATGACCAGGGTCGTCTGGGCCAGCACCAGCGGCATCACGTTGGGCAGCACGTGCCGGGACATGACGTGCCAGTGGCCGCCGCCGAGCGCCTTCGCCCGCTCGATGTACGGCCGGGTCTCCACCGCCAGGGTCTGCGCGCGCACCAGCCGGGCCGTGGTCGGCCAGGTGGTCACGCCGATCGCCACGACGGTCGTGGTCAGCGAGCGGGACATCACGGTCGCCAGGGCGATCGCCAGCACCAGCGTCGGCATCACCAGGAACCAGTCGGTGATCCGCATCATCACGGTCGCGTACCAGCCCCTGAAGTGCCCCGCCGTCACCCCGATCAGGGTGCCGATCGCCACCGACAGCACGGCGGCCAGCAGCCCGACCAGCAGCGACACCCGCGAGCCCCAGATCACCAGGCCCAGCAGGTCACGGCCGAACTGGTCGGTGCCGAGCGGGAACCGGGCGCTCGGGCTCTGCATCGGACGCCCCGGCGCGTCGGTCACGCTGCTCACGTCGGACCCGACGAACAGCGGTGCGAACAGCGCCAGCAGCGCGCACAGTGTCAGTGCGGTCAGCCCGTACAGCCCCGCACGCTCGGAGCGGTACTGCCGCCAGAAGCGGGCGACGGACGCCCGGCGCCGCTGCCGGGCCAGGGCACGCGGGCTCGGGGCCACCTCGGTCGTCGTCATCGGGCCACCCGGGGGTCCAGCAGCGGATAGACCAGGTCGGCGAGGGTGTTCATCAGGATCACCGCGGCGGCGAACACGAAGAACAGGCCCTGCACGAGCGGCAGATCGGGCACGCTCAGCGCCTGGTAGAAGAGCCCGCCGAGCCCCGGCCAGGAGAACACCGTCTCCACCAGGATCACGCCCGCCACCGTCCGGCCGAGATTGATGAAGATCAGCGTCACGGTCGGCAGCAGCGCGTTCGGCACGGCGTGGCGACGGCGTACGAGGTCGTCGCGCAGCCCCTTGGCCCGCGCGGTCGTCAGATAGTCGCTGCCCATCTCGTCCAGCAGCGCCGACCGCGTGACCAGCAGCGTCTGCCCGTACTCCACGGCCACCAGCGTCACCACCGGCAGCACCAGATGGTGCGCCACGTCCAGCACGTGGGCGAAGCCCTGCTCGCCGCCCGACTCCATGCCCCCGGTCGGGAACATCCCGGGCAGCGGGCCGATGCCCACCGACAGCACGATGATCAGCAGCAGCCCCAGCCAGAAGGACGGGATGGAGTACAGCGTCAGCGCGAGGCCCGTGTTGAGGCGGTCGCCCAGCCTGCCGTGCCGCCAGGCCGACCGGGTGCCGAGGAAGATGCCCAGCGCCGTGTAGAGGACGAACGCCGTCCCGGTGAGCAGCAGGGTGTTCGGCAGCGCCTCGGTGATCTTGTCGATGACGGGTGCCCGGAACTGGTACGACGTCCCGAAGTCACCCGTGAGCGCCTTGCCGCAGTAGTCGGTGAACTGCCGCCACAACGGCAGGTCGAGCCCGAACTCCGCGCGATAGGCGGCCAGCTGCTCCGCCGACACCTGACGGCCGCCCGTCATGGTCTTCACCGGGTCGCCGGGGATCAGCCGGAAGAGGAAGAAGCTGGTCACGAGGACGGCCAGCAGCGACACGGCGGCACCGGCCAGCTTGCCCGCCAGATAGCGCGGGTACGCGGAGCTCTTGCGCACCCGCGGCCCGGACGCCGCCTGCTGCTTGTCCTCGACCAGTGCGGGGGTCGCGTCAGCGGTCATGGGCACCCGCTCGCCGCTTCACTCGCGTTCCTCTGCGGTGGCCCGCCGCCGCATCGCCGCGAAGGCGCCGAGCCCGCCGAGGATCAGGATCCCCGCGACGATCCCGACCACGACCCCCGTCGACGACGCGGTGTCGGAGGAGCCGTCGGAGTCGGCGGGGACCGCCGACCACCAGCTCCAGTAGCCGTCCTGGCCGTAGATGTTGCCCGCCTTCGCCGGCATGGTCGTGATCGACTTGATCTGGTCCGTCCGGAAGGCCTCGACCGCGTTCGGATACGCCATGACGTTCATGTACCCGAGGTCGTACAGCCGCGACTCCATCTGCTTGACGATGTCCGCCCGTTTGGCGGGGTCGTACTCGGCGAGCTGCCGGGCGTAGAGCTCGTCGTACTTCTTGTCGCAGATGAAGTTGTCCGTCGCGCCCGTGTCCTTCGGGGTCGCCGGGAGCGCCCCGCAGGTGTGGATGGAGAGCACGAAGTCCGGGTCGGGGTTGACCGACCAGCCGTCGAACGCCAGGTCGTACGTGCCGGCGAGCCACGGGTCGGTCACGTTGTCCAGGCAGTCGAGCCGGACACCGATGCCGAGGTCGCCCCACCACTCCTGGAGGTACTTGCCGACCGCCTTGTCGTTCGGGTCAGTGGCGTGGCACAGCACGCGGTAGGTGATCGGCTTGCCGTCCTTGCCGACGCGTTTGCCGTCGCCGTTCTTCTTGTACCCGGCCTGGTCGAGCAGCCGGGCGGCCTCGGCCGGGTCGTACGCCAGCTTCCGGTCCGCGGACGGCTTCCAGAAGTAGTCCTTGAAGCGCGGCGGGAGGTAACCCTCGCCCTCGACGGCGTGGCCCCGGAACACCTTGTCGATGATGGCCTCGCGGTCCACGGCCCGGAACAGCGCGTTGCGCACCCGCTGGTCCAGCAGGGAGGGGTGGCCGTCACCGAACTTCTCGCCGTTCTTCGCCTTCGCGCCCGGGTTGGTCGCGAGGGCGTAGAAGCGGCGGCCGGGGGCGTCGTTGACCTGGATGTCGTCCGCGCCCTTCAGCGACTCCGCCTGAGCGGGCGTCAGGGACGGGGACCCGGCGACGAAGGACACCTCGCCCTTGCGCAGCGCCGACACGGCCGCGTCCTGGTCCTTGTAGTAGCGGAAGACCAGCTCGTCGAACTTCGGCGACCCCCGCCAGAAGCTCTTGTTGGCCTTGAGCCGGACATAGCTGTCGGCCTTGTAGCCGCTGAGCACGAACGGCCCGTTCCCCACGACCGGGAAGCTCTTGTCGTTGTTGAACTCGGAGAAGTCCGAGACCTTCTCCCACACGTGCTTCGGCACGATCGGCACGTCCAGGGCGGCCATCGTGGCCTGCGGCTTCTTCAGCTCGATGACGAGTTTGGTGGGGCCAGGGGCCGTCACTTTCCTGAAGTTCCCGACGTAGCTGCCGTTCGCCGTGGCCGCGCCGGAGTCGGTCATCATCTTGTTGAACGTCCACGCGGCGTCCTCGGCGGTGGCCGGCTTACCGTCCGACCACTTGGAGTTGTCGCGGATCGTGTACGTCCACGTCAGCTTGTCCGCCGACGGCTCCCACTTGGTCGCCAGGCCCGCGATGGCGTGGTTGTCCTTGGGGTCGTAGTTCGTCAGGTACTCGTACATGAGCCGGTGGATGCTCGTGCTGAGCAGCCGGACCGCCAGGAACGGGCTGAGCGAGTCCACGCTCTGCGCCACGGCGACGGTCAGCACCTTCTTGCCGTCGTCGGCCGCCCGGGCCTGCTGGGGCGCCGGGGCGAGCGGGGTCGCGAGACCGGCGGTGAGGGTGAGCGCGGCCGCCCCGGCCAGGGCGACGAGCCGGAGGCCGTGCGGGAGGCTGCGTTTCTGATCGTTCGTGCCCATGGTCGGACCTCGCGTCATCGCTCGGACGGGAAGGACGGGTTGATCAGCTGTCAGATGCGTGATGTGTGTGTACCAGTGGCCCAGTCCACCGTCAACGGCGCATTCACCCCTTGTGGCCTGCGGAAATAACGAATTGGCGAGGTTTCTGCCCCCATTGGTCGAGACCACTGACGCGCCCCTGGCCAGGGCCTGGCAACGGAATTCGTCCCTGAACGCGCCGAGGCCCGCACCGAGTCGAAGCGGCGCGGGCCCTAAGGGGATCGGCCCCTGAGAAGGGGCCGATCGGGTGGAGCGATTACTGCGTCGGAGGCGGGGGCGGCGGAGTCTGCCCGTCGGGCTGGGGCTGGGGCTGGGGCGGGTGGCCGGGCTGACCCGGCTGCCCGGGGTGGGGGTAGCCGTAGCCCGGCTGTCCGGGCTGGGGGTAGCCGTATCCCGGCTGCGGGGGAGCGGCCGGGGGCTGACCGGGCTGGGGGTACGGCTGGCCGGGGTGGGCCACCGGTTGGCCCGGCTGCTGGCCCGGCTGCCCCGGCTGCCCCGGCTGAGGGTAGGGCGGCTGGCCGGCGGCCTGCGGGTACGGCTGCCCCGGCTGGGCGTAGGGCTGGCCGGGGTGCGGGTAGGGCTGGCCGGGCTGGGCGTGCGGCTCCCCGGGCTGCGGCTGAGGCTGCGGCGGGTACGCGCCTGGCTGGCCGGGAACCTGCGGTCCGGGAGCCGGCTGCTGCTGGCCGGGGTACGGGGGCTGACCCGGCTGGGGAGAGGGCTGCGCGGGCTGGGCGTACGGCTGGCCGGGCACGGGCTGGCCCGGCTGGGCGTAGGGCTGGCCGGGCGCGGGCTGTTCCGGCTGGGCGTAGGGCTGGCCGGGCATGGGCTGTTCCGGCTGGGCGTAGGGCTGGCCAGGCATGGCGTGGCCGGGCATCGGCGGCGCCGCAACCGGTGGCGGGTTGCCGTCGGAGGTCCACAGACCGTGCGACTGCTGGTGCCGGACGAAGTCCTCGGCGACCATCGCGGCCAGGTTGAAGTACGCCTCCCGCACCTTCGGCCGCATCATGTCGAGGTCGACCTCGGCACCGGCGGCGAGATGCTCGTCGAAGGGCACGACGATGACACCCCGGCAGCGCGTCTCGAAGTGCGACACGATGTCCTCGACCTTGATCATCTTGCCGGTCTCGCGGACCCCGGAGATGACGGTGATGGACCGCGAGACGAGGTCGGCGTACCCGTGCGCCGACAGCCAGTCGAGGGTCGTGCTCGCGCTGCTCGCCCCGTCCACCGACGGCGTCGAGATGATGATGAGCTGGTCGGCGAGGTCCAGCACCCCGCGCATGGCGCTGTACAGCAGACCGGTACCGGAGTCGGTGAGGATCACCGGGTACTGCTTGCCCAGCACGTCGATCGCGCGCCGGTAGTCCTCGTCGTTGAAGGTCGTGGACACGGCCGGGTCGACGTCGTTGGCGATGATCTCCAGGCCGGAGGGCGCCTGCGACGTGAACCGCCGGATGTCCATGTACGAGTTCAGGTACGGGATCGCCTGGACGAGGTCACGGATGGTGGCCCCGGTCTCCCGCCGCACCCGGCGTCCGAGGGTGCCCGCGTCCGGGTTGGCGTCGATCGCGAGGATCTTGTCCTGCCGCTCGGTGGCGAGGGTGGAGCCGAGCGCGGTGGTCGTGGTCGTCTTGCCGACACCGCCCTTGAGGCTGATCACCGCGATCCGGTAGCAGGACAGCACGGGCGTGCGGATCAGGTCGAGCTTGCGCTGCCGCTCGGCCTCCTCCTTCTTGCCGCCGATCTTGAACCGCCCGCCACCGGCCGCCGGACGGCTGCTCTTCGCCTTCTGCTTCTTGCTGTTGAGCAGCCGGTCGGACGACAGCTCCACGGCAGCGGTGTAACCGAGCGGCGCGGCACCGGGGTTGGTCGGCTGCCGCTGGTCGTGCTGGATGGGCTGCGGCCAGGCGGCACCGGTACGGGGGTCGACGGGCTGCTGCGGCTGCCCCGACGGGTCGTGCTGCGGGGACTGGCCTTCGGGGTGGGGTTGGGCCTGCGGGGGGATGTGAGGCTGCGGCTGAACCTGCTGGTGCGGCGGCTGGGCACCGGGGTGCGGGAAGCCGTAGCCGCCCTGGGGGTTGGGTGCGGCCGGGGTGGGTGCGCCGGGGTGCGGGAAGCCATAGGCGCCCTGCGGAGCGGGCGGGGCAGTGGGCGGAGTGCCCTGCTGGGGGAAGCCGTAGCCGCCGGGCTGCGGTGTGGGCTGCGGGGGCTGCTGGTGAGGCGGCGTCGGCGCGGCGGGCTGGTTCCACGCGGCGGGCGCGGGCTGCGGCGCCTGCGGCTGGAACGGCGGCTGCTGTGCCGGCACGGAGGGCTGCGGCGGCACCGGGGGTTGTCCCTGTGCGGCCGCCGACTGCGGCTGGGCGGGCGCGTGCGGGTCGGAGGGCTGCGCCGTCGGCTGCTGCTGCGGCTGGGCGGGCCACTCACTCGCCGGGGCCGGGGCGGCCGGCTGGTACGACGGCGGCAGTGGCGGCACGCCCGGCGGGGGCGGGGGAGTGACGTCGGACGGGGTGCTGACAGGGGCGTCGGGGGACGCCGGGGCGGCCGGTACGGCGTCCTCGGGCTCACTCTGTGCGGGCGCGCGATCGGCGGGGGGCGCGTCAGACGGCTCGGCAGCGGGCGCGACCCAGTCCTCACCCTCGTCGTGCGAGGCACCGGCCGGTACCGCGTCCACAGGCTCGTCGAAACCGGGCATCGCGGGCTCGAGCTGCGCGTCCTCGGGGCGCGGGTCCTCGGACAGGCCGTCCTCGGACTTCGGGCCCTCGGACTTGCTGTCCTTGTGCGGGCCGTCCTCAGCCTTCGGGTCCTCGGACTTCGGGTCCTCGGACTTCGTGCCCTCGGGCAGCGCGTCCTCGACCCGTGACTGCTCCGGTTCAGCCTCGTCGGCGTTGCCGTCCGAGGACTCCGCGTCCTCCGCCCCTGCGTCCTGGGTCTCGGTGTCCTCGGCCTCAGTGCCTGCGGGCGCTGCCACCTGCGGCTCCAAGCCCTCGGGTGCCGCATCCTCCGCTTCGGACCGCGTTTTCTCCGACTCGGCCTCATCGGCCGGCGGCACGTCGGTGAAGGAGTCCGCGTCCAGCGCGTAATCCGAAACCGTAGCCGAGTCGTCTGCCTCCACGTCAGGAGCGCCGTCCTCCGTGCCCTCGGCACGAGCAGCGTCACCGGCCTCGCCGACGTCCTTCGCCTCGGCGACCCCGGCGACCCCGGGGGCGGCGGGGGCGGCGCTCTCTACGGCGTCTTCGGGGGCGCCGGACGTGGAAGCCGCCTCCGCAGCGGCACGCTCCTCGATCTCCCGCTTCAGGGCGACGGCGGAGAAGCGCATGGTGGCGCCGCTCTCCAGATCGCCGTTCTCCCGCTCCGCGGCATCACCGGAAGCCGCCGCAGCCGAAGCCGCGGGGGAGTCCGAAGCCTGGGGAGTGCTCGAAGCCCCGGGAGTGGCCAAAGGCGCCTGAGCGAAGGGCGGAGTCGCCGGAGTTGCAGGCGGAGCCGGCGGAGCGGCGGGAGTTGCCGGAGCGGCAGGCGGAGTTGCCGGAGCCTCGGGAACGGCCGGGGCCTGCCGCGGAGCCGGCGGCGTCCACTGCGACTGATACCCGCCGACGGGGATGTGCGGCACGGCCGTAGGAGTGGCCGCATTCACCGGGGGATCACCCGCGGGCGCCTCGGCCTGCCCGGGAGACCGGTCCCTGTGCGGAGACCCCTGCGGCTCGAACCCGCTCCCCATCGGAAGCCTGGGCACGGCCGAAGGACCGCCCGAAGAGGGTGTGGGCGGCACCGGCGGCGCGAAGGGCGCACCCGGCGCGGGCGCGGGAGGTGTGAACGGGGCGCCCGGAGCAGGAGCCAGCGCGGGAGGTGTGAACGGGGCGCCCGGAGCAGGAGCCGGAGCAGGAGGTGTGAAGGGCGCCCCAGGCGCCGGAGCCGGTGCGGAGCCCTGCCCCGGCAGAGAGGTCGGCAGAGCAGAAGGCCCGCCGTCGGGATTGGCGTGCGCGGGCCGAGTCAGCCCGGGCAGCGGCGGCACCGGCCCCTTAGGCGCGGTGGCACCGCCAGACCCCCCGGCAGCCCCAGCCGCTCCGGAACCACCGGGCACCCCGGATGCGCCGTTCGCCCCGGAGCCCCCAGGCACTCCGGAACCGCCGTGCACCCCGGAAGCCCCCGCCCCGGAACCGGACGCCCCCGCGGCGCTGGAGTCCTCGGACGCCTCCGCCCCCTGCCCCGAGGACGAACTCCCCGAGGCGTTCTGCGTGTACCAGGCGGGCGGGGCGTAGTCGATGGTGAACTCGCCCGTCATCTCCGCTGCGGACTCCGCGTCGGGCTGGTCATCGCCGGGTGTCGCCCAGCCCCCGCGGATCCCGTCCCGATCGCTGCTCACAGTGTTCCTCCTGGTGTGGTCGAGCACCCTCATGCGTGCTGGGGCGACCCTTGCTTGTCGTCCGACGTCGTACGCAGTCGTGCGACGTCGTTTGCGGCGTATCGAGGGTCGTCAGAGGTCGTCCGTTCCACAGGCTCCCCCGCCTTCCCCCTGGGACGCCGACGCCTACCACGGGTTCTGACGGCGCGCCCCCTCCCAGCCTAATCACCACAAGCCCCGCCCCGGCAGGCCCGTCCATCCCCTGGCAGCCGTCCGCCGCGTCACAACCTGCCCAGAAGGTGCCCGGAAGTGACGTATACGGCACATAGTTCGGTGAAGGAAAAGGGCGTTACATGTGAAGAGTCGTGAACCACCTTGCGAAGTAGCTGCCTTGAGGTCACGAGAACGCAGTCGCCTTCACGCGCAGGAGACATGAGGAGAGGGGCGGCCGTTCGCAGGCGCGCCCCTCTTCGTCCACGACGATGCCTACTGCCCCGCTTCGAGCCCCCCGGTGTGCGTCCCCGGCTCGAGATCGAACTCCCCGTCCCGAGCCCCCAGCACGAACGCCCGCCACTCCGCCTCCGTGTAGCGCAGCACCGTGTCCGGGTCGAGCGACGAGCGCATCGCCACGGCCCCCTCGGGCAGGTAGGCGATCTCGACCCGCTCCTCGTGCGCCTCGGTGCCCGGCGCGCCGTGCCACTCGACACCGGAGATGTCGAGGGCGTAGAGCTCGTCCCGCTCCCGCTCCTTGCGCGCCTTGATCTCCTCAGCCGTCTCCGCCATGCCGCAGCGACCCCTTCCCGACGTACGAACGATCCGAATCTGCTCACCCTAGTGGCCGCCTCGGCTCCAGCCGGGAGGTTCGCGAGACCAGGGCAAAGGGGGCCCCGCTCGCCTGGTACCCTGGTCGACGGCCGTTTGTGTACGCACCCCCGGAGCCCACCGCTCTGGAGGCCGCGCTCAGCGGATCCCCGCCTTCCGAGTCATGGAAGCTCCCCCGAGACACAGACCGGGGGCACTCGGTGGCCACCACAGACTACGAGGAGTACGCGTGCCGCTCGACGCCGCTACGAAGAAGCAGATCATCACCGAGTTCGGCCAGAAGGAGGGCGACACCGGCTCCCCCGAGGTCCAGGTCGCCATGCTCACGCGCCGCATCTCGGACCTGACCGAGCACCTCAAGACCCACAAGCACGACCACCACTCCCGCCGTGGTCTGCTGATCCTGGTGGGTCAGCGTCGCCGCCTTCTCCAGTACCTGGCGAAGAAGGACATCCAGCGCTTCCGTGCGCTGGTCGACCGCCTCGGCATCCGCCGCGGTGCGGCGGGCGCCAAGTAAGACGCCGTGAGGGGAGCGGTTCCCGAAGGAAAGGGGGCCGCTCCCTTTGCTGTACGTGCGGAGTGTCACCACTGCTTTGTAGTGTGGTAGCACAACGCAATAAGGACGACACAGCACAACAAGAAGAGGAGAGGCGCACCTAGCCGCCGCCGGTCCTCGGTAGTGGCCCCCGGGGAAAGCGAGCCCCGGGTGCTTCGATCGAAGACCGGCCCGCACAGCCCGGAGCGCTTCTCCGCAACCGTCCCCCTGCCACACGGGCAGCGACGGGACGAAGACGAGGAGATAACGCTAGTGGAGAACGAGACCCACTACGCCGAGGCCGTCATCGACAACGGCGCCTTCGGCACCCGCACCATCCGCTTCGAGACGGGCCGCCTGGCCAAGCAGGCCGCCGGCTCCGCCGTGGCGTACCTGGACGACGACACCATGGTGCTGTCGGCCACCACCGCCTCCAAGAACCCCAAGGACCAGCTCGACTTCTTCCCCCTCACGGTGGACGTCGAGGAGCGGATGTACGCCGCCGGCAAGATCCCCGGCAGCTTCTTCCGCCGTGAGGGCCGTCCCTCCGAGGACGCCATCCTCACCTGCCGCCTGATCGACCGCCCGCTGCGCCCCTCCTTCAAGAAGGGCCTGCGCAACGAGATCCAGGTCGTCGCCACGATCATGGCGCTCAACCCCGACCACCTGTACGACGTCGTCGCGATCAACGCCGCGTCCGCGTCCACGCAGCTGGCCGGCCTGCCCTTCTCCGGCCCGATCGGCGGCGTCCGCGTCGCGCTGATCCGCGGCCAGTGGGTGGCCTTCCCGACGCACACCGAGCTCGAGGACGCCGCGTTCGACATGGTCGTCGCGGGCCGCGTCCTGGAGGACGGCGACGTCGCGATCATGATGGTCGAGGCCGAGGCCACCGAGAAGACCATCAAGCTGGTCGAGGGCGGCGCCGAGGCGCCGACCGAGGAGGTCGTCGCCGCCGGTCTCGAGGCCGCGAAGCCCTTCATCAAGGTCCTCTGCAAGGCCCAGTCGGACCTCGCCGCCAAGGCCGCCAAGCCCACCGGCGAGTTCCCGATCTTCCTCGACTACCAGGACGACGTCCTGGAGGCGCTCACCGCCGCCGTCCGCCCGGAGCTCGCCTCCGCGCTGACCATCGCCGGCAAGCAGGAGCGCGAAGCCGAGCTGGACCGCGTCAAGGGTCTCGCCGCCGAGAAGCTCCTCCCGGAGTTCGAGGGCCGCGAGAAGGAGATCTCCGCCGCGTACCGCGCGCTGACCAAGACCCTGGTCCGTGAGCGCGTCATCAAGGAGAAGAAGCGCATCGACGGCCGCGGTGTCACCGACATCCGCACCCTGGCCGCCGAGGTCGAGGCCATCCCGCGGGTCCACGGCTCCGCCGTGTTCGAGCGTGGCGAGACCCAGATCCTGGGCGTCACCACCCTGAACATGCTCCGCATGGAGCAGCAGCTGGACACCCTCTCCCCGGTGACCCGCAAGCGCTACATGCACAACTACAACTTCCCGCCGTACTCCACCGGCGAGACCGGCCGCGTCGGCTCCCCGAAGCGCCGCGAGATCGGCCACGGCGCCCTCGCCGAGCGCGCCCTCGTGCCGGTCCTGCCGACGCGTGAGGAGTTCCCCTACGCGATCCGCCAGGTCTCCGAGGCGCTGAGCTCCAACGGCTCGACGTCCATGGGCTCGGTCTGCGCCTCCACCATGTCGCTGCTGAACGCCGGTGTGCCGCTGAAGGCCCCCGTCGCCGGTATCGCCATGGGCCTGATCTCCCAGGAGATCGAGGGCGAGACGCACTACGTCACCCTCACCGACATCCTCGGTGCGGAGGACGCCTTCGGCGACATGGACTTCAAGGTCGCCGGCACCAAGGACTTCGTGACCGCCCTCCAGCTCGACACCAAGCTGGACGGCATCCCGGCCTCCGTCCTGGCCGCGGCCCTCAAGCAGGCCCGTGACGCCCGCCTCCACATCCTCGACGTGATGATGGAAGCGATCGACACCCCGGACGAGATGTCCCCGAACGCCCCGCGGATCATCACCGTCAAGATCCCCGTGGACAAGATCGGCGAGGTCATCGGCCCCAAGGGCAAGATGATCAACCAGATCCAGGAGGACACCGGCGCCGAGATCACGATCGAGGACGACGGCACCATCTACATCGGTGCCGCCGACGGCCCGGCCGCCGAGGCCGCCCGCTCCACGATCAACGGCATCGCCAACCCGACGATGCCCGAGGTCGGCGAGCGCTACCTGGGCACGGTCGTGAAGACGACCACCTTCGGTGCCTTCGTCTCCCTGCTGCCCGGCAAGGACGGCCTGCTGCACATCTCGCAGATCCGCAAGCTGGCCGGCGGCAAGCGAGTGGAGAACGTCGAGGACGTTCTCGGCGTGGGCGCCAAGGTCCAGGTCGAGATCGCCGAGATCGACTCCCGCGGCAAGCTCTCCCTGATCCCGGTCATCGAGGGCGAAGACGGCGACGAGAAGAAGGACGACGGCGACAAGTGACGTCCCGCGGCTTCCAGGCGACGGCCCGCACCTCCTCGGAGGCGCGGGCCGTCGCCCGTACCCAAACCCTCATCAAGGGCGAGAACGGCATCGGTACGGTCCGCAAGACCACCCTCCCCGGCGGCCTGCGCATCGTCACCGAAACCCAGCCCTCGGTCCGCTCCGCGACCTTCGGCATCTGGGCGCACGTGGGCTCCCGCGACGAGACCCCGGCCCTGAACGGCGCCACCCACTACCTGGAGCACCTGCTCTTCAAGGGCACCAGCCGCAGGTCGGCCCTGGACATCTCCGCCGCGCTGGACGCGGTCGGCGGCGAGATGAACGCGTTCACGGCCAAGGAGTACACGTGCTACTACGCACGCGTGCTCGACAACGACCTGCCGCTGGCCATCGACGTCGTCTGCGACATGCTGACCGGCTCGCTCATCCGCGAGGACGACGTCGACGTGGAGCGGGGCGCGATCCTCGAAGAGATCGCCATGACCGAGGACGACCCGGGCGACTGCGTGCACGACCTGTTCGCGCACACGATGTTCGGCGACAACCCCCTCGGCCGCCCGGTCCTCGGCACGGTCGACACGGTCAACGCCCTCACCGCCGACCGCATCCGCCGCTTCTACAAGAAGCACTACGACCCGACCCACCTGGTCGTGGCCTGCGCCGGCAACATCGACCACGCCAAGGTCGTACGGCAGGTCCGTGCCGCCTTCGAGAAGGCCGGAGCCTTCAAGAACCCGGCCGCCGACCCGGTCGCCCCGCGCAGCGGCACGCGAGCCCTGCGCACCGCGGGCCGTGTCGACCTGATCGACCGCAAGACCGAGCAGGCGCACGTCGTGCTCGGCATGCCGGGCCTGTCCCGCACGGACGAGCGACGCTGGGCCTTGGGCGTACTGAACACCGCCCTCGGCGGCGGCATGTCCTCCCGCCTCTTCCAGGAGGTCCGCGAGAAGCGCGGCCTGGCCTACAGCGTGTACTCGTACACCTCGGGCTTCGCCGACTGCGGCCTGTTCGGCGTCTACGCCGGCTGCAGGCCTGCGCAGGTGCACGACGTGCTGAAGATCTGCCGCGACGAACTCGACCAGGTCGCCCAGCACGGCCTCTCCGACGACGAGATAGGGCGTGCGATCGGCCAGCTCCAGGGGTCCACGGTCCTCGGCCTGGAGGACACGGGCGCGCTGATGAACCGTATCGGCAAGAGCGAGCTGTGCTGGGGCGAGCAGATGTCCGTCGACGACATGCTGTCGCGGATAGCGTCGGTCACCCCGGACGACGTCCGCGAGGTCGCCCGCGAGATCCTGGGACGGCGGCCCTCCCTGTCGGTCATCGGCCCGCTGAAGGACAAACAGGCGACCCGCCTCAACGACGCCGTCGCCTGACGATCCCCTGGTTGAAGGAAGCACAAGAGATGAGCAAGCTGCGCGTGGCGGTCCTCGGCGCCAAGGGCCGGATCGGCTCGGAAGCCGTCCGGGCCGTCGAAGCCGCCGAGGACATGGAACTGGTCGCCGCCCTCGGCCGGGGCGACAAGCTGGAGACGCTGACCGAGACCGGCGCCGAGGTCGCGGTCGAACTGACCACGCCCGACTCGGTCATGGCCAACCTCGAGTTCTGCGTCGGCCACGGCATCCACGCGGTCGTCGGCACCACCGGCTGGACCGACGAACGCCTCGCGCAGCTGAACGGCTGGCTGTCCGCCTCCCCGGAGACGGGTGTGCTCATCGCGCCGAACTTCTCCATCGGCGCCGTGCTGAACATGAAGTTCGCGCAGATCGCGGCACCGTACTTCGAGTCGGTGGAGGTCATCGAGCTCCACCACCCGAAGAAGGTCGACGCCCCGTCGGGCACCGCCACACGCACCGCCCAGCTCATCGCGTCGGCTCGTGCCGAGGCGGGTGCCGCCGAGGCACCGGACGCCACGGAGACGGCCCTGGACGGCGCGCGGGGCGCGGACGTCGACGGCATCCCCGTGCACTCCGTCCGCCTGCGCGGCCTGCTGGCCCACCAGGAGGTGCTGCTGGGCGGCGAAGGCGAGACGCTGACCATCCGGCACGACTCGCTCCACCACAGCAGCTTCATGCCGGGCATCCTGCTGGGAGCCCGCCGCGTGGTGAGCACCCCGGGCCTGACGTTCGGCCTGGAACACTTCCTGGACCTGAACTGAGCCCCTGACCGTCATGCGCGCGAAGCTCACCTACGCTCTGACCGCCGCCGTCCTGGTCGTCTACTTCGTCCTGGTCGGCAGCCGTGGTGTCCTGCTCATCGAGATCGGCACGCCCCTCACCGTCACCTTCGGTGTCGCCGTGCTGATCCTGCCGGTCATCGGCCTGTGGTTCCTCTGGAAGAACACGCAGTTCGCCCGCAGGGCCAGTCAACTGGCCGCCGAACTCGACGCCGAGGGCGGGCTGCCCGTCGACGAACTGCGGCGCACCCCCAGCGGGCGCATCGACCGCGACTCGGCCGACGAGGTCTTCGCCCGGCGCAAGGCCGAGACGGAGGACGCCCCCGACGACTGGCGCACCTGGTTCCGCCTCGCCGTCGCCTACCACGACGCCCGTGACACCCCGCGCGCCCGCAAGGCGATGCAGCGCGCGATCGCCCTGCACGACGGCAAGCAGCCCGAAGCAGCTTGAACCGCTGTCCACGCATGACAGTGGCTTGTAAGGCCGCCCACGTATGACGGAGGGGCCGAACCGTGAAACGGTCCGGCCCCTCCGTCATGAGGCACGAGGCTTCAGGCGTCAGCGCGGGCCGTAGTCCTCGGCCCACGCCTCGACCGAGTCGGCCGCCCGGTCGAAGGCCTCCGCGCGCCCCAGGAAGTCCGCGTTGTGCGTGGTCATCAGGGGCGGCAGATCGCCCGCCTCCCGGCCCTGGAGCCCGAGCAGCAGCGCCTGCCCCTGCACGGTCCGCGGCAGCCCCAGCCAGCGCACCGGCTGCTGCACCGTACGCACCGAGACGACCTGCCCCCAGGACGCCGTGCGCGTCGTGAGGAACCCCACGTGCCGCAGCCCGCGTGCGCTGACCCACACGCCCATGCGCAGCAGCCGGAGCGCCGCGGCGATGACGAGCAGCGCCAGCCCGAACACCAGGGCCGCAGAGGGGAGTTGGGCCGTCGCGGCGATGATGACCGCTGCGAACAGCACGAACGAGGCGAGCAGCAGCGCGAGCGCGGCCACCACGACGCGCCACGGACCGGGCCGGTACGGACGCCGCCAGCGGTCACGGTCTTCGTGGGGCAGCGGAACGTCGTCCGCCGCCTCGAAAACACGGTCGGCCGTCAGGAAGGGCAGGGGCACGGCTGGTCCTCACTCGATCCATGCGTGGGCTGTGCCCGGTGAGGCTACCGATCTGTGGCCCCGGTCACCACTGGCGGGGGCCGGATGGAGTCACCGCCGGCCCGGCGCGGGTCAGCGCCTGTCGGACGCCTGCGACTGCTGAGGCTGATCAGCCGTCTTGTCGGGCGTCAGCGCGGGCGTCCCGATGACCAGGGACCCCACGAGCCCCGCCACGATGGTGAGCCCCAGCAGCCAGCGCCCGGCCATCTCACCGACGGACGACCGCTCGCGCGGTGGGGGAGTGACATTGCTGCGGAACCTGTCGGCCTCGGCGACGAAGGCAAACGGTACGGGTTCACGCCGACCGAACATCAGGGGTACGTCTCCTTCAAGGGTGGAACGGATCACTTTCGTCTGTAGAGACGAACGAACTCCCTCAGAGGTGCCCTGTTTCACCGACTTCATTGCGGCACGGCACCGATCGCGGCGAATCGGCCGGGCCGTAGAGTGGCGTCGCCACACGACGAGATGGGAAGGCCCTGCCAACCGTGACCGACACCCCCGCCGACGACCTCAAACCCAGCTACCGCAGCGACGTCACCGTCGAGCTGGTCAAGCACACTGCGTCCGACGCGGACGTCCTCTTCGCCGCACGCGTCTCGACCCTGGGCGAGCAGTCCCTGGACGAGCTGAAGAAGGACCCCGAGCGTTCCAAGGGCCTGATCAACTACCTGATGCGGGACCGGCACGGCAGCCCCTTCGAGCACAACTCGATGACCTTCCTCATCAGCGCCCCGATCTTCGTCTTCCGCGAGTTCATGCGGCACCGCGTCGGCTGGTCGTACAACGAGGAGAGCGGCCGCTACCGCGAGCTCCAGCCCGTCTTCTACGTCCCCGACGAGTCCCGCAAGCTGGTCCAGGAGGGCCGCCCGGGCAAGTACGTCTTCGTCGAGGGCACCCAGGCCCAGCAGGAACTGGTCGGCCGTGTGATGGAGGACTCGTACCGGCAGGCGTACGAGGCCTACCAGGAGATGCTCGCCGCCGGCGTCGCCCGCGAGGTCGCTCGCTCGGTCCTCCCGGTCGGCCTGTACTCGTCGATGTACGCCACCTGCAACGCCCGCTCGCTGATGCACTTCCTCGGCCTGCGCACCCAGCACGAACTGGCGAAGGTCCCGTCCTTCCCGCAGCGCGAGATCGAGATGGTCGGCGAGAAGATGGAGGCCGAGTGGTCCCGGCTGATGCCGCTCACCTACGCCGCCTTCAATGCGAACGGACGCGTGGCGCCGTAAGGCGTCCCGGTTTTCCCGATCAGGTACAGATGTACGGTTCAGCCGCGCGAAGTGTCCGTATTGCGGCATTTGGAGAAGTTCATCTAGCCTGATCAAACGGGTCCGGCACTGCTTGAACCCCCGAGCAGGCAGTGCCGGGCTCCACTTTTGTCACGACTTGTCGCCTGCCCCATGGGCAGACCCGGTCCTGAGCAACGAGTAGCGTGTAACCCATGGCTCCGACCTCGACTCCGCAGACCCCCTTCGGGCGGGTCCTCACCGCCATGGTCACGCCCTTCACGGCGGACGGCGCACTCGACCTCGACGGCGCGCAGCGGCTCGCCGCCCACCTGGTGGACGCAGGCAACGACGGCCTGGTCATCAACGGCACCACCGGCGAGTCCCCGACCACCAGCGACGCGGAGAAAGCGGATCTCGTACGGGCGGTCCTGGAGGCGGTCGGCGATCGCGCCCACGTGGTGGCCGGAGTCGGCACCAACGACACCCACCACAGCATGGAACTCGCCCGGGCCGCGGAGCGCACCGGCGCACACGGCCTGCTCGTCGTGACCCCGTACTACAACAAGCCGCCGCAGGAAGGCCTCTACCGGCACTTCACGGCCGTCGCCGACACCACCGGCCTTCCGGTGATGCTCTACGACATCCCCGGCCGCAGCGGCGTCCCGATCAGCACCGAGACGCTCGTCCGCCTCGCCGAGCACCCGCGCATCGTCGCCAACAAGGACGCCAAGGGCGACCTCGGCCGCGCCAGCTGGGCCATCGCCCGCTCCGGCCTCGCCTGGTACTCCGGCGACGACATGCTGAACCTGCCCCTGCTCTCGGTCGGCGCGGTCGGTTTCGTCTCGGTCGTCGGGCACGTCGTCACCCCCGAGCTGCGCGCCCTGGTCGAGGCGTACACCTCGGGCGACGTCCAGAAGGCCACCGAGATCCACCAGCAGCTGCTCGCCGTCTACACGGGTATGTTCCGCACCCAGGGCGTGATGACGACCAAGGCGGCGCTCGCCCTGCAGGGACTGCCCGCCGGGCCTCTGCGCGCTCCCATGGTCGAATGCGCGCCCGAGGAGATCGAGCAACTCAAGATCGATCTTGCTGCCGGTGGGGTACAGCTCTGACAACAGACTTCGCGCGGACCTCCGCGCAACTGCTTCACAACTGAATAAGCGGGCCACCGGTGCCCGCACCCCACACAGACAACTGCTTCTGCACGAACGTCACGCGCGCCACGTGCCACCGGTACGTGGCGTGTGTGGTGAGGAGAGTCTTTTGAGTCATCCGCATCCCGAACTCCGCACGCCCCCGCCGCTCCCCGAAGGCGGCCTGCGTGTCACCCCGCTCGGCGGCCTGGGCGAAATCGGCCGGAACATGACGGTCTTCGAATTCGGCGGCCGCCTGCTGATCGTCGACTGCGGAGTGCTCTTCCCCGAGGAGGAGCAGCCCGGAATCGACCTGATCCTGCCGGACTTCTCGTCCATCAGGGACCGCCTCGACGACATCGAGGGCATCGTGCTCACGCACGGGCACGAGGACCACATCGGCGGCGTCCCCTTCCTCCTGCGCGAGAAGCCGGACATCCCGCTGATCGGCTCCAAGTTGACCCTGGCCCTCATCGAGGCCAAGCTCCAGGAGCACCGCATCCGCCCCTACACCCTCGAGGTGGCGGAGGGGCACCGCGAGCGCATCGGCCCCTTCGACTGCGAGTTCATCGCGGTCAACCACTCCATCCCGGACGCCCTGGCCGTGGCCATCCGCACCCCGGCGGGCATGGCGGTCCACACCGGCGACTTCAAGATGGACCAGCTCCCGCTGGACAGCCGCCTCACGGACCTCCACGCGTTCGCACGCCTGAGCGAGGAGGGTATCGACCTCCTCCTCTCGGACTCGACGAACGCCGAGGTACCGGGGTTCGTCCCGCCCGAGCGGGAGATCTCCAACGTCCTGCGCCAGGTCTTCGCCGGCGCCCGCAAGCGCATCATCGTCGCGAGCTTCGCCAGCCATGTGCACCGCATCCAGCAGATCCTGGACGCGGCGCACGAGTACGGCCGCCGCGTCGCCTTCGTCGGCCGCTCCATGGTCCGCAACATGGGCATCGCCCGGGACCTCGGCTATCTGAGGGTGCCCCCGGGCCTCGTCGTGGACGTCAAGACGCTCGACGACCTCCCGGACAACGAGGTGGTCCTGGTCTGCACGGGCTCCCAGGGCGAGCCGATGGCGGCCCTGTCCCGCATGGCCAACCGCGACCACCAGATCCGCATCGTCCAGGGCGACACGGTGATCCTCGCGTCGTCCCTGATCCCCGGCAACGAGAACGCGGTCTACCGCGTGATCAACGGCCTCACCCGCTGGGGCGCCAACGTGATCCACAAGGGCAACGCCAAGGTCCATGTCTCCGGCCACGCGTCGGCGGGCGAGCTGCTGTACTTCTACAACATCTGCCGTCCGAAGAACCTGATGCCGGTGCACGGCGAATGGCGCCACCTGCGGGCCAACGCCGAGCTGGGCGCCCTGACCGGCGTCCCGCACGACCGCATCGTCATCGCCGAGGACGGCGTCGCCGTCGACCTCATCGAGGGCAAGGCGAAGATCTCCGGCAAGGTCCAGGCGGGATACGTCTACGTCGACGGTCTCTCGGTCGGTGACGTGGGCGAGCCGGCCCTCAAGGACCGCAAGATCCTCGGCGACGAGGGCATCATCTCGGTCTTCGTGGTCATCGACTCGTCCACCGGGAAGATCACCGGCGGCCCGCACATCCAGGCCCGCGGTTCCGGCATCGAGGACTCCGCCTTCGGCGAGGTGGCCCCCAGGATCACGGAAGTGCTCGAACGCTCCGCCCAGGACGGCGTGGTGGAACCCCACCAGCTCCAGCAGCTCGTGCGCCGCACGCTGGGCAAGTGGGTCTCGGACACCTACCGGCGCCGGCCGATGATCCTGCCTGTCGTGGTGGACGTCTGACGGTCCGTCGGGCCTGAGCCCGGGCCAACTGGGAGCGGGGCGCCTCGATTTGCATCGAGGCGCCCCGCTCCAGTAGGTTTACAACTCCTCCCGACGGGGCACCCGCGCCAACTCAGGCACGGTGACCATGCCCGGCCGGGAAGGAAATTCCGACTCAGAACCTCTGATAAAGTCGGAACCGCCGGAAAGGGAAACGCGGAAGCGGGAACCTGGAAAGCACCGAGGAAATCGGATCGGAAAGATCTGATAGAGTCGGA
>NZ_JBEZCR010000021.1:0-87521 GCF_040647715.1 Streptomyces tibetensis
GCCGAGCTGGACCTCGACGGTGACGAGGCGGTCCTCCGACCCGGCCCGGGGAGTCCGCCAGTGACGCACGGAGAGGTGTTCGTGCTGGTCAGGAGACCCCCGCGTGCCGTGCCCGCTGCCGTGCCCGAATGAGGTGGTCCCAGATGGCAGCCCCTCCCCCCGCCCTGTCCGACCTCGGCCCCGCGCCGTCGAAGCGGCGGCTGCGCGCCGTCGTGACGGTGGTCTGGTCGGTGGCCGCCCTCGTGCTGACCGTGAACCTGTTCGGCGGCGGCGGTGACTCGTCCGACGACGCCGGCCCGCCGCAGGCACCGCCCGCCGTGGCCGCCTCCTCGGCCGTCCCCGACCTGCCCGACACGCCCGCGTCCACGGCGCCGGACCGGTCCGACGGCCCGCACCTGCCGCGGTCCCGGCCGGTCCGGCTGCTGATCCCCAAGATCTCGGTCGACGCGCCCTTCACCGACCTCGCCATCAACGACCTCGGGCAGCTGGAGCCCCCGCCGCCGAACGACATCAACCTCGTCGGCTGGTACGCCAAGGGCCACACGCCCGGAGAGGCCGGCACCGCGATCATCGCCGGGCACGTCGACACGGCGACCTCCCCGGCCGTGTTCGCCGGGCTCGGTGAACTGAAGAAGGGCGACCGGTTCCAGGTCGTGCGGGCCGACGGCAGCAGGGCGACCTTCGCCGTGGACGCCGCGGAGTCCTTCGAGAAGGACGACTTCCCCAGCGAGCGCGTGTACGGCGACACACCGAGGGCCCAGGTCCGGCTCATCACCTGCTCGGGTTCCTACGACCGCCAGGCCCGCGACTACACCGAGAACCTGGTCGTCTTCGCCCACCTCGTCTGACTTCCGGGCCCCGGCCTGACTTGGTGTTTTACAGTGACTGTCACCAGTTCAGGCGACTGTGGGACCTGTGAGGGATTCGCGAACCATGACGACCGAAACGTTTGAGTTCCAGGTAGAGGCGCGTCAGCTGCTCCAGCTGATGATCCACTCGGTCTACTCGAACAAGGATGTCTTCCTGCGGGAGCTCGTCTCCAACGCCTCCGACGCGCTCGACAAGCTGCGTCTGGAGAAGCTGCGGGACGACTCCCTCGACGCCGATGTGTCGGACCTGCACATCGAGCTAGACGTCGACAAGGAGGCCCGCACCCTCACCGTGCGGGACAACGGCATCGGCATGTCGTACGACGAGGTCGGGCAGCTCATCGGCACCATCGCCAACTCGGGGACGGCCACGTTCCTCAAGGAGCTGAAGGAAGCCAAGGACGCGGGCGGGGCCGAGGGACTCATCGGCCAGTTCGGTGTCGGCTTCTACTCCGGCTTCATGGCGGCCGACGAGGTCACGCTGGTCACCCGCCGCGCCGGCGAGAGCCAGGGGACCCGCTGGACGTCGCGCGGCGAGGCCACGTACACGCTGGAGCGGGTCGACGACGCGCCGCAGGGCACGTCCGTCACGCTCCACCTCAAGCCCGCCGACCCCGAGAACCAGCTGCACGACTACACCTCGGAGTGGAAGATCCGGGAGATCGTCAAGCGCTACTCGGACTTCATCACCTGGCCGATCCGGATGGTCCCGCAGCCGGGTGACGGGGAGGACGCGCCCGAGCCCGAGACGCTCAACTCCATGAAGGCCCTGTGGGCGCGCTCGCGGGACGAGGTCTCCGACGACGAGTACCACGAGCTGTACAAGCACATCAGCCACGACTGGCGCGAGCCTCTGGAGACGATCCGGCTCCAGGCCGAGGGCACCTTCGAGTACCAGGCCCTGCTCTTCGTCCCCTCGCACGCCCCGCACGACCTGTTCACGCGGGACTTCAAGCGCGGCGTCCAGCTGTATGTGAAGCGCGTGTTCATCATGGACGACTGCGAGGCGCTGCTGCCCCCGTACCTCCGCTTCGTCAAGGGCGTCGTCGACGCGCAGGACCTCTCGCTCAACGTCTCCCGCGAGATCCTCCAGCAGGACCGGCACATCCGGATGATGCAGCGCCGGCTGACCAAGAAGGTGCTGTCCACGGTCAAGGAGATCAGGACGAAGGACGCCGAGCGCTACGCGACGTTCTGGCGGGAGTTCGGCACCGCCCTCAAGGAGGGCCTGGTCACCGACTCGGAGAACCGCGACGCCATCCTCGCCGTCTCCTCGTTCGCGACCACGCACTCCGACGACGAGCCGACCACGCTCGCGCAGTACGTGGAGCGGATGAAGGACGGCCAGGACGACATCTGGTTCATCACCGGCGAGTCCCGTCAGAGCATCGAGAACTCCCCGCACATGGAGGCGTTCCGGGACAAGGGCATCGAGGTCCTGCTGCTCACCGACGCCGTCGACGAGGTCTGGGTCGACGCCGTCGGCGAGTACGAGGGCAAGAAGCTGCGCTCCGTCACCAAGGGCGAGATCGACCTCGACGCCGAGGACGAGGAGAAGGCCGGCGAGGAGCGCGAGAAGCAGGCCGAGGAGTACGCCGGGCTGCTCGGCTGGATGCGGGAGCAGCTCGACGAGGACATCAAGGAGGTCCGCCTGTCCACCCGGCTCACGGTCTCCCCGGCCTGCATCGTCTCCGACGCGCACGACCTGACCCCGGCCCTGGAGAACATGTACCGGGCGATGGGCCAGGAGGTGCCGCGGACCAAGCGGATCCTGGAGCTCAACCCCGGCCATGCGCTGGTGAAGGGCCTGCACCAGGCGTACGGGGCGAGCGAGGACCGTACGGAGCTCGCCGAGTCCGCCGAACTGCTGCACACCCTGGCGGTGCTCGCGGAGGGCGGCCAGCCCAAGGACCCGGCGCGCTTCGTCAGGCTCGTGGCGGACCGCCTGGAGCGCACGCTGTAGTCAGCGCCGGATCAGGGGTGGTCGGGGGCACCGGCCGGCCGGGCGCCGGGCGGGGTCGTGCCGGTGCCCGGCGGGACGACCTCGCCCTGGACCACCCGCGGCGCGGGGGCCGTCCCCGCCTCCTCGTCCTTCGCCGCGCGTGCCTCGGCCTTGAGGATGCGGGCCGCCTTCCCGGCCGAGCGGGTCAGCTCGGGGAGCTTCTTCATCCCGACGACGGCTATGACGACGATCAGAATGATCGCGAGTTCGCTCAGTCCGAACATGGTGTCCTGTCCTCTCTCGCCCGGGCCGGGCACGGCGTGAGCGTATCGGGCGGGGAGCACGGCGTGACCGCCGTCTCTGGATGCGGCACCAGGTGCCGGTGCAGGTGGGGCAGCATCCCCCGGTCGAGCAGCTCCTGCCGCCAGACCAGCCGGGCGTGCTCCACCTGGTCGGCGGCAGGGGGCGCACCGCGCCGGTGCAGGGCCGTGTGCAGCAGTGCGGCCAGGGCGGCGAGGCCGGTCAGGGCCGCCACGAGCGCCAGGGTCCAGCCGGCCGCCACGAGCGATCCGGGCAGGGGACCGAGGGCGTCGGCGATGTGGAGCAGGCCGCCGATCAGCAGCAGTGCCGCGGCGGAGGTGCCGGACACGAGCGGGGTGAGCACCGCGAGGGCCGGCAGCAGCTCGCCCCTGCCGAGCGGGTGTCGCGCCTCGTGCCGGGCCGCTCTGCGCACGGCGAGGTAGGAGCGGTAGGGGTGCTCGGCCGCCGCCGCGATGTCGTCGGCGTGGGCGAGCGCGTGGGCGCGCAGGTGCGCCGCCGCCCGGCCGGTCGGGTCGGCGCCCAGGGCGGCACGGATGTCCGCGGTGCCCAGCGCGTGGTGCAGTACGGCTTCGAAGTCCGCGCGGTCGTCCGGGCGGAGGCGGGACAGGTCGGCCACAGGGTCTCCCGGTCGGTTGGTGATGCGGCCGCCGGGTCCGGTCACACGCGGTCGGGCCCGGCGGCGCGGTCGGTCCGTGTCAGACGTTGACGCCGAAGTCGGAGGCGATGCCGGCCAGGCCCGAGGCGTAGCCCTGGCCGACCGCGCGGAACTTCCACTCGGAACCGTGCCGGTAGAGCTCGCCGAAGACCATCGCGGTCTCCGTGGAGGCGTCCTCGGACAGGTCGTAGCGGGCGATCTCCTGGCCGCCCGCCTGGTTGACGACCCGGATGAAGGCGTTGCTGACCTGTCCGAAGCTCTGGCCGCGGTTGCCCGCGTCATGGATCGACACCGGGAACACGATCTTGTCGATGTCGGCGGGCACGGCGGCGAGGTCCACCTTGACGGACTCGTCGTCGCCCTCGCCCTCACCGGTGAGGTTGTCGCCGGTGTGCTCGACCGAACCGTCCGGGCTCTTCAGGTTGTTGTAGAAGACGAAGTGCTGGTCCGAGGGGACCTTGCCGGAGGCGTCGAGGAGCAGGGCGGAGGCGTCGAGGTCGAAGTCGACGCCCGTCGTGGTGCGCACGTCCCAGCCCAGTCCGACCAGTACGGCGGTGAGACCCGGCGCCTCCTTGCTGAGTGAGACGTTGCCGCCCTTGGACAGGGAAACTCCCACGGGATACTCCTTCTTGAGTGCTTGACGTGTGCGGTGTGCTGCCACTCTGAAATCTACAGCACTGTAGAAGTAGACGGGTTCGGGTCGGCGGATCTATACGATGGCCGCAAGGGCAACGCAGGGCGGCGTAAGGGAGGCAGGGCGGTGACGGATCCCGGGCAGCGACCCCGACGGGGACAGGGCGAGCTGGAGGCGCTGGTGCTGTCGGCGCTGCGGGAGGCGGACGGCCCGGCCACGGCCGGCTGGGTGCAGGAACGCCTCGGCGGTGACCTCGCGTACACGACGGTGATCACGATCCTGACCCGGCTGCTGGGCAAGGGCGCGGTCACCCGGGAGCGGGTCGGCCGGTCCTTCGCCTGGACGCCGGCCTCGGACCAGGCGGGTCTGGCCGCCCGCAAGATGCGCAAGGTGCTGGACGCCGAGAGCGACCGCGGGGCCGTGCTGGCCAGCTTCGTCACCGGCCTGGGGCCGGACGAGGAGCAGCTGCTGCGTGACCTGCTCGATCAGGCCCAGGGCGAAGGGGACGACTGAAGCCTCATGGGGGTTTTCGTCTTTCTGCCACTCGTCCTGCCGCTCACGGCCTGGCCGGTGGCGCGCCTGGCCGAACAGCATCTGCATCCGCGCACCGCTACCCGGCTGCTGACGGTGCTGGCCGTGGTGCTGGCGCTGTGCAGCACGGTGTGCCTGGCGCTGGTGATGGTGGTCGGCACCGCCCAACTGCCGGGCAATCCGCTGCCGGACGGCTGGTCCGACCCCGAGGTGCGGGCGGCGGTGCCCCATGACGAGGTCGTGGGCAAGGCCGCGATCCCCGCGCTGTGCGCCGTGCTCGTCGCCTGTGCCCGGACGGTGCGGCGGCACGGGCGGGTGCGCCGCCGGGCGCACCTGGCGCTGGCCGGGCTGCGGGGGACGGAGGTGGCGGTACTGCCCGACTCCGAGCCCTACGCGTACGCGCTGCCGCCCGGAGGCCGCCGTGGCGGTGCGGCGCCGCCGGCCGGCCGGCGGCGCGCCGCGAGCGCGCGCGGTCCGGCCGTCGCGGCTGCCGCCGGCCGGGACCCGGGCCGGGGGCGCGGCCGTGTCGTGGTGAGCACCGCCCTGCTGGACCGGCTGCGGCCGGACGAGCGGCGGGCGCTGTTCGCCCACGAGCGGGCGCACCTCGCAGCACGCCACGACCGCTTCCTGCTCGCCGTGCAACTGGCCGCCCGCGCCAACCCGTTCCTGCGGCCGCTGCGTACCGCCGTGGCGTACACGGCGGAGCGCTGGGCGGACGAGGAGGCGGCCCGGGCGATCGGCAGCCGCCGCACGGTGGCGCGGGCGATCGGCACGGCCGCGCTCGTCTCGCGGGGCACCCCGCATCCCACCCTCGCCGGACTCGCCGCCCCCGGGCCGGTACCGCGCCGGGTGGCGGCCCTGCTCGGCCCCGCCCCCGCCGTGCGACCCTGGCCGCCGGCGTTCACGGCGGTCGGACTGGCGGCGTGGGGAGCGGCCGCGGGCACGGCCGCCTCGGCGATGTCGTCGGCGAACTCGGCGGTCACGATGGTCCTCATCCTGCACGCGGCGACACCGCTCTGACCAGCGTGCCCGAACGGTGGCCTCGGCCCGCCCCGGCGCTGCCGGCGGGGCGGGCCCTCAGGGGCGCGGGGAACTGCGCGACCAGCCACAATGGCGCCGCACCCGGCAGGCACGGGAAGTCCCACCTGGGAAGCCGCCGAGCAGTGGCCTCAGCCTTCCTCGTCCTCCTCGTCGCCCTCGAAGAAGTCCCCGATCTCGTCGACGACTTCGCCCGCGACCATACCGCCGACGACTCCGACCGCCAGCCCGGCCGCACCCGCGGCGACGGCCGTGCCCATGCCGGGGCCCGAGCGGCGGCCGTCGTGGTGCTCCGCCCTGTGCCCGTGGTCGCCCGCGCCGAAGGGGGCGGGGGTGCCGTGGCCCACGGGCGAACCGAAGCCGGCGGGGGAGCCGTGGCCCATGGGTGAGCCGTAGCCGGCGGGGGCGCCGTACGACGCCCGGTGCTCAGCCAGTTGCCGCATCCAGCCGTCGACGATCGAGGACCAGTCCTGCTGGCCCACCCCCTCGTGGGAGACCGTGAACCGGGTGAGGGCGTCGTGGCCGGGCGACAGGATGCCGCCCCGCTTGTCCGCCTCCAGCACCACCTCCATGCCGCCCGGGTTCGCCAGGAACGTCAGCTCGATCTCGTTGATCTGCTGCGCGTACTGCGGAGCGGGGACGAGCTCGATCTCCTGGTAGAAGGGCAGCCGCTGGCCCGTACCGCCGATGCGCCCGTACTCGAGGTCGGCCGACCTGAAGCCGAAGCCGAGCCCGCCGAGGGCTTCCAGCACGGCCTCCTGCGCGGGCAGCGGCGAGACGTTCAGCTGGTCCAGGTCGCCCTTGTCCTTCGCGCCGGCCACCGACAGCTCGGTGCGCACCCCGAGGACCACGCCCAGGTTCTGCCCGTGCAGTTCGGTGACCGGCGTCTCCCACGGCAGGACCACGCTGAACGGCACGCTGCGCTGCTCGCCCTCCGCGAGCCGGAAACCGCCGCCGACGGTGAACCGGTCGAAGGCCACGACGCCCTCGCTCTCACCGCCCTGGTGCTCCGCCTCGACCCGGGCCACCAGCTCCAGGGTGATGTGCTCGATCTCGAAGTCGGCCTTGCCGCCCTCGAGGTGGATCTGACCGGTGAGGGTGCCGCCGGGCCGGACGGGAGCGGGGTCGAGAACCGTGTCGACCGTGGGGCCGCCGACACCGAGCGCGCCGAGCAGTCGTTTGAACACCATGGTGGCGTCCACTCCTTCATGTACGCGTGCTGTCTTCTACAAGCTTGTAGAAGCATAGGCGGTGCGGACGGAGGAAGACCATGTTGCGGGTCCCCGAGCGACGGGATTGGCCGAAAAGGGATCACCCTCCGACGCGACGGTGCCGCAGCCCGCCTCCACGGCGGACTGCGGCACCGGATCCGTCCCTCACCGCACGGCTCAGCCCACGACGCGGCCCAGCTCGATCCGGTCGATGTCCGGCGCCCAGGCGGTGGCGTTGCCGAACGTCACCCTGTTCGCTCCCTTCGCCAGATCGACCGGGACGCCGACCGTCCAGTAGTCGTCTACGCTCCAGGTGTTCTTGAAGGTGACCTTCCGGGTCGGAGCGCTCCCGACCCGGATGTCCGCCGTACGGGACATGATGTCCGTGTTGTAGGCGTGGCCGTTGTCCCGGCGGTCGTTGTGGGCGTAGTGGACGACCAGCACGTACCGGCCGGACCTGGGGGCGTCCACCGTGAACTCGGCGGTGCTGGAAGGGCTGTTGCCGAGTTCGCCGATGTACGAGCCGGCGGAGGCGTGCGGGGAGTCGACGAGCCTCGCGCCGCCCGCGAGCGTGGCCGCGGCGGCCACGTAGGAGAGAGTGTCCTCGGCGGAGCCGTCGCCCGAGACGTCGAGGGAGCGGACGGCGGCGTGGCCCGACGTCATCGCGACCCGGTTGTTGCCCGCGACGAGGTACAGCCGCAGCGGGCGGCTGGGCGCCGCCGTGACGGTCTCGCCGTGCAGGGCCAGTTTCACCGCGGCCGAGGCCCGCGGGGTGACCGTGTAGTAGCCGTCGCGCGGGGCGTAGACGTCGAAGACGGCCCTGTCTCCCGGGCGCAGCACCAGGGCGCCCGTGCCCACACCGGCCGAGGACGTGTAGTCGTAGGACGGCTTGCCGCTGATGTCCGCGAGGGTGGCCTCGTACGACGCGGAGGCCGCGCCCGTGCGGGCCGTCAGGTCGATCCGGTCGAGCGTGACCTCGGCGTCGCCCTTGGCCAGTACCAACCGGTGTGTTCCCGCCGTCAGCCGGACGCCGACGTCCTTCTTGGCGCGGTAGGTCCAGTTCTCGGTCGAGGCGTAGGTGACCGTCACCGGGTCGGCGCCGTCGACGATCAGCTGCTGCGTGGCGGGGCCGCCGGACTGGTTGCCGAAGAGGATCGCCAGGTCGTAGGTGCCGTCCTTCGGCACGTTCACCGTGAACGCGACCTGGCTGCCGGGCTGGTTGAGGGAGCCCACGTCCTTGGTGCCGGAGGCCGCGTAGCCGTTGGCGTTGCTCACCGTGCCCTGGGTGTAGACCTTGCCGTCGGTGACGGCCGCGTCCTCGGCCTCGTACGACGCCGACCACGGGACGGAAGCGGCGGACGGGGTGCCCGAGCCGCCGGGGGTGAGGACGATCCGGTACGCCGACATCTTGTGCAGGCCACGCAGCGGGACGGTCGCCGAACCGTCCGCCGCGATCTTCACCTTGGTGCGCGCGAGGACCCGCGGCGCCGCGTGCTGCCCCTCGTACCCCGACCAGGCGGCCTCGGCGACGGTCGCCGTGACCGTACGGCCGAACGCGGCCCTCGGGACGTTGCGCACGACCACGTCCGCGTCACCGTCCGCGCCCCCGAGCAGCACCTGGGCCTGGCGGCGGGAGGTGTCCAGGGAGGCGAGGCCCTGGAGGGTGTCGACGGTGTTCGGCTGCGGGGGCGTGACCTTCACCGTGTTCCCGGTCAGCCCCGCGTACCAGCGGAACAGCCACCAGCCACCGTTGGGGATGTTGGTGCGCACCATCTGGCCGCTGAGGTTGCCGGCGGCGTCCCAGTACGCCATGTTGGCGTACACCTTGTTGCGCTCGAACATCGACACCCACTGCACGAGCTGCCCCGGCACGGACAGGTCGCGGCGGTTGGCGTACTCGTCGATGTTGATCTTCAGCGGTGCTATGCCCGCCTCGCGCTCCAGCGAGCGGTAGTCGTCGTAGTGCGCCTGGAAGTCACGCAGCGAACCGGAGCCGAGCTCGTGCCAGGTCATCACCTGCGGCAGCACGTCCTCCCGCTCCGCAAAAGCGAGGAAGTCCCTCAGCAGGCGGGTGTGGTACCCGGCCTCGTTGGGCCCTGCGATCCGCGCGTCCGGGTCGATCGCACGGATCCGCTGGTACACCGTCTTCCAGTCCTTGAAGAACCGGTCGCGGTTCTTCTCGTACTGCGCCTGGTCCTGGACGTCGAGCTTGTACCAGATCTGGTCGGGCTCGTTGAACGGGATGTAGACGAAGCGGTCGCTGTTCGGGTCGGCCGATATCTCCTTGACGATCTTGTCGACCTTGGGGAGGTAGTCGTCGATGCCGAGGTCCTCGTACGGCCACTTCGCGTAGATGTCCTGCATCATCACGTTGATCTCGCCGCCGCCGGTGCGGAAGAACGACCTGGAGACCGTGAGCGCGTCGCCGTTGGGATGCTGCGCGCCGCCCTCCGGCTTCTGCGAGACGCTGGTGATCTTCAGCGGCTCCAGCACGGCGTCGCTGGGCACCCCGTCGTCGCTGAGCCCGTAGAGGGAGCCGTTGGCGCCGAGCATCACCGGGCCCTCGGACGAGTCCAGGTCGACGGTCAGGCGCTGCGGACCGGCGGCTGCAGCCGGCCCGGTCGCGGGAAGGGTCGCTGCCATGGCGGCTGCTCCAAGCAGTGCTGCGAACAGGGCGGTTCCGGTACGGGATCTCGTGCGGGTGGGGGTGATCACGCTGCTGGACCTCCGGTCACTTGACGGCTCCACTGGTGATTTCCGGACACGGTCTTTCGCCACAGTCGGGTTCGGTTCAGGAGGCCGAACGCGCGACTGCGGTGCCCGCAGGGGCTGTTCAGGCACGGGTGGGCGGTGGACCCGAGCTCTCCCGCACGACCAGTTCCGGTTCGGACACGGGATGCGGGGCGACCGGGGCGGACTCCTCCAGGGCGCCGTGCAGCAGGGCGAAGGCGGCCCTGCCGAGGCCGGTGAAGTCCAGGCGCACGGTGGTCAGCGACGGGGTGAGGAAGGCGGAGTGCGGGGCGTCGTCGAACCCGGCCACGCTGACCTCGCCGGGCACCGACCGGCCCGACTCGTGCAGGGCGCGCAGCACGCCGAGCGCGAGGTCGTCGTTGCCGCACAGGATCGCGGTGACGGACGGGTCCCGCGCCAGCTTCAGCGCCGCCGCGTGACCGCCCGCCGGTCCCCAGCCGCCCTGCGCCGGACGGGGTTCCGGGGCGCCCGCCTCCTTCAGCGCTTGGCGCCAGCCTGCGGTGCGGGCGCTGGTGCGGCGGGTGCTGGAGGGGATGGCGACGTAGTGCACGGTCTCGTGGCCGAGGGAGAGCAGATGGCGGGTCGCCTGATAGGCGGCCTCGCGGTCGTCGGTCCACACCCAGGGGCTCTCGCCGCCGGGCGGGCTCGCCGGGGTCTCGACCACGCCCACGACCGGCACCCCGGCCGGCACGGCTCCCAGCGCCCGCACACCGGCCGGGTCGTAGGCGATCACGACGATCCCGCCGCCCGCGTCCGTCGCGCGCTGCACTTCGGCGGCGACGGCCGCGTCGTCGGCGGATTCCAGCACGCCGATGCCGACCGCGTAGGACGCGGCGCGGGCGGACTCCTCGATGCCCTGCAGGATCGATGCGTAGCCGTAGTGGGTGGTGTTCGCGGTCAGCACGGTCACGGTGCGGGTGCGCCCGCTGGCCAGGGCGAGGGCGGTGGCGTTGCGCCGGAACCCCAGCTCCTCGATGGCGGCCTGCACCCGCTCCCGGGTGGACGGCCGGACGCTGGGGTGACCGTTGATCACCCGCGAGACCGTCTGGTAGGAGACCCCCGCGGCCGTGGCGACATCCCGGATGCTCGCCTGACGCTTGGTGTGACCGGTCACATTCATGCCGAGAATTGTGATCGGTCACCCGTGGATCGTCAAGGGAGGGTAACGGGCGAGCCGGGATGCGCTTCACACGCCCCGCGGCCGGCCGCGGCACGAAGCGGCGGCCGGCTCCCGGGCCGGGCCGCTCACGCCCGTACGGCGTTCCGCTCCCGTGCCTGTTCGCGTGCGTCCCTGCGGAACGCCCAGGCCATGTCGGGCTCGATCACCCAGCGGAACACCCGCCGCACCGGAGGGGTGCACAGCACGGTCACGAGCAGCGCGGCGACGACCGTCACCAAAATCTCGCCCGGGGGCCGGTGCACCCACGACGGCTCGTACCAGCCCCAGAACTTGGATGCCTGCGCGACAAAGCCGTGCAGCAGGTAGCCGTACAGCGTGCCCGCGCCCAGCACCGTGAACCACATGCGGCGGCCGGGCACCCAGGCAAGGAAGCAGGCGACGAGGACAAGCGAGCAACCGAACGTCACCAGCGTCATCGCGGGCCCGTACCAGGCGGGTGCGGCCAGTTCCTCGGCGCTGTCACGGTGGTAGAACCAGGCACCGCTCATCCGCGGCACCGCCCAGTAGGCCACGACGAGCGCACCGGCGAAGACCGGCACGGCGAGGATCCGCGCCGCACGGCGCCGCACCAGCCGGAAGTGCTCGGGACGCAGCAGCAGACCGAGGACGAAGTACGGCAGGAACTGCAGCGTGCGCTGCAGGTCGAGGTCGTTGCCGATGGACGGCGAGAGCGTCGCCAGCATTGCGATGACCAGGGCGGCCGGCAGCGGCCACCGCACACGCTGCCAGATCGGCGTGGTCAGCCGCCAGATGAACAGGGCGATCAGGAACCAGGTCAGGTAGAGCGGGTCCAGCAGGGTCACCGGCCGGTCCGGTTCCTGGTCGGTCCACCGGGTGAACAGGGTGTACGCCGTCTCGAACACGATGTACGGCACCGCCAGCCCGGTGATCAGGCGCCTGATCCGCCCCGGGCTCGCGTCGAAGGAGCGCGAGAAGTGGCCGGAGATCACGATGAACGCCGGCATGTGGAAGGCGTACACGACCATGTAGAGCGCGGAGGCCGCCCGGCTGCCGTCCCGCAGCGGCTCCCAGGAGTGCCCGATCGCCACCAGCACGATCGCCAGGTACTTCGCGTTGTCGAAGAACGCGTCCCGGCGGCCGGCCGGCTCCGGCGCGGACTGCGTCTTCCGTTCCGCCGCTTTGCTCGGGACCGCGCGGATGCGCAGGGTGTCCTCGCTCATCACGCCTCCCGCCCGGACTGCGGGGAACCCGGACGGGCGTATGCGCGTCTTGCCGGAGATACGGCGATGAGGTGCCGGTGCGACATCCCCGCCGCCTGACCCCTGCGGAACGACGTAAACCGCTTTCCGTGCGGCTGTAGCGCGGATCACATCGAGGGGGTGCCGCCGCGACCGGAGCCGCGGCGGCACCGCCGTACGGGGACGGTCAGCTCACGGAGCAGTCGGCGCCGTTCAGGGTGAAGGCCGTCGGGCTGGCGTTGGCCGTCGACCGGGAGGCCGTGAAGCCGAGGGTGACCGATCCCGACGCGGGGATCGTCGCGGTGTAAGAGGCTGCCGCCACGCTCACCGCGGAGCCGGTCTGGGTGGCCGTACCGCCCCACAGGTTGGTGATGCGCTGGCTGTCCGGGAAGGTCCAGCGCAGCGTCCAGCCGTTGATCGCCGACGTGCCCGTGTTGCGGAGGACGATCTCGCCCTGGAAGCCGCCGGGCCAGCTGCCCGTCACCCGGTAGCCGACACCGCAGGACGAGGGCGAGCCGCCGGACGGGGTCGTGACCGTCACCGTGCCCGAGCGGGGCGAGCGGTTGCCGGCGGCGTCGCGGGCATAGACGGCGAAGGTGTGGGAGGTCGCGGGGGACAGGCCGGTGAGGGTGGCGGTGGTCTTCGCCGTGCTGGTGACGGCGGACTCGGAGCCGCCGCTGACCCGCACGACGTCGTAGCCGGTGACGCCCGTCGCGTCGGAGGCGGCGGCCCAGGTCAGGGTGGCGGACGAGGACGTCACACCGGAGGCGGTGGGGGTTCCGGGGGCCGTCGGGGGAGTGGTGTCGCCCCCGCCGGAGCCGTAGATCGCGGCCTCCTTGGCCGTGGCCGCGATGCCGTTCGCGCCGTTGAAGAGTCGCTGTCCCCAGGAGGTGAGCCGGTCCGGGTCGAAGTTCGTCACCAGGTCCAGGTACTCGACGCCGCCGCCGTTGCCGCTCCACGACCAGCCGAGGTAGCCGAGCCGGAGCTGCTGGGCCACCGCCAGGATGGTGTCCTCATCGGGGTTGCCGTCCGAGTGGTCGTGGCCGAACTCGCCGATGACGATGGGCAGCCGGGCGGTGACGAACCGGTTCAGGTAGTCGGTGATCTCGGTGGCGGTGTCGAAGACGCCGTACATGTGGATCGAGAAGACCGTGTTGGCGTCGGGGTCGGCGGCGAAGACCGAGGCGGCGTTGTCGCGCATCGTGAACGCCCAGTCCTGGCCCCAGTTGGGCGCGTCGACCATGATCGTGTGGTCGAACCCGGCGTCGCGGAGCTTGACGATCGCGGCCTTGGTGTCGGCCGTCCACGCCGCGTAGCCGGTGTTGCCGTGCGGCTCGTTGCCGATGTTGACGATGACGTAGTCCTCCTGGCCGGCCAGCACGCTCTTCATGTCGATCCAGTAGTCGGCGGCCCGGGAGAGCGACACGGCTCCGCTCTGCTCGCCGTAACCCGTGGTGTCGTGCACCTCCAGGACGCAGATCAGCCGGTTCTGCTTGCACTGGGAGACCACGTTCGCCACGTCGGCGGCGTCGTTGCGGGTCCAGCGGTCGCCGCTGGAGAGGACCACGCGCACGGTGTTGGCGCCCTTGGCCTTGATGTGGGCGAGGGAGCTGACGCGGTCCGGATACCAGGTGTGGGCGTGGTTGACGCCCCGCATCACGAAGTCGTTCCCGCCGGCCTCCAATAGCCGGCCGTTCTGCACCCGGAAGCCGGTGGGCGCGGCCTGGGCCGGCGGGGTCAGAACGAGGAAGGACAGGAAGAGGGCGAGCAGGGCGGCGGCCACGGTGGCCGGGCGTGGGGAGGTGGGGCGGAGTCTCATGAGGGCTCCAGAGGTGGGGGTCGAGTGGACTCGCTCGCTGTCGGTTGCGCTGTCGAACCGGACGGGGTCCTGCCGTCGGTGTCCGGTTCGGGACCGGGTTCGGGTGTGCCCGGTCGGGGTGGGCCGGGTTCGGGTGGGCCGGGTTCGGGTGTGCCGGGTTCGGGTGTGCCCGGTCGGGGTGGGCTGGGTTCGGGTGTGCCCGGTCCCAGAGGGCCGGGTTCGGATGGACCTGGTTCGGGTGGGCCGGGTTCGGACAGGCCGTCCGGGTGCGCCCGTGCCTGGGCGCTTCCGGTCCGGCGCGGGCGTCACCCGGCGGGTGCCTTCCCGGCGCAGGTGACGGTCGCCTCCGGGGCACCGGCCGTCGGCGGGGCGGTGGCGACGAAACCGAACGTGGTGCTCGCGCCGGGGGCGAGGGCCCCGTTCCACCCCGCGTCGGTGACGGTGGCCGCGCCGTCGGCGGCAGTGGTGAGGGAGCCGTTCCAGAGTTGGGCCAGACGCGCCCCGCCCGCCGGTACGACGGTCGCGGTCCAGCCCCGGACGGCGGAGCCCGACGTGTTCGTCACCGTCACCTCGCCCTGATAGCCGCCCTGCCAGACGGAGACGGCCCGGAAGCGCGCGGTGCATGCGGTGGGGTCCCCGCCCGGGCCGCCCGGGTCCTGCGGCACTCCGGCGTCGAGGGCCGCCGCCAGGGCCGGGAACCAGCGGGCCGCGATCTTGGCGTCCCCGGAGGCGTTGGGGTGCACACCGTCGTAGGTGTCGGTGGCCGTGCTGAAGCCGGTCCACTGGTCGACCACGGTGACGGGTGAGCGCTCGGTGCCCGTCGCCCGGGCCCAGCCGGGAACGCGCGCGTTGAAATCGACGACGCGCTGCGCACAGGCCGCGCAGGTGCTGGGGTTCATGGGGATCAGCTGCGCCACCAGAATCCGCATGTCCGGATTCGAGGCCCGCATCTGCCCCACCAGTGTGGTGTACGCGGCGAGGATGCGGTCGGGGGCGATGCTGCTCCAGACGTCGTTCGTGCCGAAGTGCATGACAACGATGTCCGGACGGGTGGAGGACAACCGGCCGGGCAGCAGGTTCTGGTCCGCCACGTTGGTGACCAGCTCACCGCCGTGACCCTCGTTGTCCCCGTCGTGCGCCTGCCCGCAGCCCTGCGGGGGGAGGGTGCCGACGAAGTCGATGTCCTTGTACCCGCTGTCGACCAGCCGGTTCCACAGCACGGCCCGCCAGCAGCCCGGAGAGCCGGTGATCGAGTCGCCGAGCGGCATGACCCGGACGGGGTCCGCCGCGGTGGCGGCCGACGCGCGGGGTGCGGATGTCATGACGAGCGGGAGGAGCAGGGCGGCCAGGAGGCCGAGGACGGATACGGCCCGTAAGTGCGGGGACGAGTGGGGGGTTCCGTGCATGGTGATCCCTTCCCTGGAGAGGTGGGAGCGCTCCCAGCCCATCAAGCCAGTGTTGTCATTCGCACGTCAAGGGGCGGGAGGGCGGTGATGAGGTGCGGAGTCGAAGGCGATCGGTGACGATCATCCCTCGGTGCCCCTTGATGACCTTTGCCGGGCCATGAGGCATTCATGACCGGATGCCCAGAGAGTCGAGTCCATGATGGTCGGCGTCGGTAAGGCATGCCTTGGCTAACTCGCCCTGTGGGGCGCCGGGGCGTTGGGCCGGGAGGGCCAGGCAACATGTGGGACGACTCGTTTCCGAGCTTTCTGATCGGGCTGAGGGAGGGGCTGGAAGCGGGGCTCGTCGTCTCCGTGCTGGTCGCCACCCTCGTGCGGGCCGGGGCCCGTTCGCGACTGGCGCAGGTGTGGACCGGAGTGCTGGCCGCGATCGCGCTGTCGATGAGTTTCGGCGCGGTGCTGACCTTCACCGCCGCCTCCCTCTCCACCACCGCACAGGAGGCTTTCGGCGGAGCCCTGAGCATCGTCGCCGTCGCCTTCGTCACCGCGATGGTCTTCTGGATGCGACGGTCCGCCCGCAGCCTCGCGGGCGAGCTCAGGGAGAAGGTCACCGAGGCGCTGACCATGGGCGCCGGCGTCCTGATCCTGACCTCCTTCCTCGCCGTGGGACGCGAGGGGCTCGAGACCGCCCTGTTCCTGTGGACCACGGCCCGGGCGGCCGACGAGTCGGCGGGACCGCTGGCCGGCGCGGGTGCCGGGCTCGTCCTCGCGGCCGTCCTGTGCTGGGGTCTCTACCGCCGGGTGCTGCGCATCGACCTCACCCGCTTCTTCACCGTCACCGGCGCGGTGCTGGTCGTCATCGCCGCGGGCGTCCTCGGCTACGGGCTGCGCGACCTCCAGGAGGGTGGGGTGCTGCCCGGCGGGACGGCGTTCGCCTTCGACCTGACCGGCAGCGTCGACGCCGGCTCCTGGTACAGCACCCTGCTCCAGGGCGTACTCAACCTGACTCCGGCGATGACCTGGCTCCAGGCGGCCGGATACGCCGGTTATCTCGCCGTGGTGATGCCGCTGTTCGTCCGGGGAGCGCGCCAAGTGCCGGGAGCCCGCGGGGCCACCACGCCACCCCCGCAGGTGAACCCGCGGTCCGACCGGCCCGCCGACCTGCAGGTGAACCCGCGGTCCGACCGGCCCGCCGACCCGCAGGCGAACCCGCGGTCCGACGGGCCCGGCCGCCCGGCGGCGGCCCGCCGCCTGCTTCTCCCCGCCGCCGTCGTCACCGTCCCGGCCCTCCTCGCCGGTCTCGTCGTGGCCCTGGCTCACCCCAAGCCGGCCGCTGGTCAGACCGTCGCCGTCTCCGGGACGGACTGTGGTCAGGGCTTCACCGCCCCGAAGCCGGGGCGGCAGGACTTCCGGATGCACAACACGGGCAACCAGACGTCCGAGGTGTACCTGATCGACCCGTCCTCGAACGCGGTGTACGGAGAGGTCGAGGGCCTGGCCCCGGGCACCACCCGGGATCTCGTCACCACCGTGGCGGGCGGCACCTACGCGTGGCGTTGTGTGCCCACCGACGGCAAGGCCGTCACCTCGAAGGCGGTCCGTGTCGCCGGAGCCGGCGGAGCCCACGCCGTGGTCCCCGTCACCCAGAGGGATCTCACCGCACCGCTCCAGGCGTACAGAGCGTACGTGAACCGGGGCCTGTCGACGCTCGTCACCCAGACGCGGCAGCTCAGCGACGACATCCGGGCCGGGCATCTGGACGCCGCCCGCACCGACTGGCTGACCGCCCACCGCACCTACGCCTCCCTCGGCGCCGCCTACGGCACCTTCGAGGCCTTCGACCAGAAGATCAACGGACGGCCCGACGGGCTGCCGGGCGGCGTGCGCGACCAGGGCTTCACCGGCTTCCACCGGATCGAGTACGGGCTGTGGCACGGCCAGTCCGCGGCGGAACTCGAAGATCCGGCACAGCAGTTGGCCGACGATGCCGCCGGGCTGCAAAAGGCTTTCCCGCACCAGGACTTCGACCCCTCCGACCTGCCCCTGCGCGCCCACGAGATCCTCGAGAACACCCTCCAGTTCGAACTGACCGGCGACAGCGACCAAGGGAGCGGCACCGGGCTGGCCACCGCCGACGCCAACCTCGCCGGCACCCGTGAACTGCTCACGCTGCTCCGGCCCTTGCTCACCTCGCGTGCTCCGCGGCTGCTGCCCGCCGTCGACGCGGACATCGCCCGCCTGCAGCGACTGCTCGACTCCGCACACCACGACAACCGCTGGACCCCCGTCGACCGGCTCGACCCGGCGGCGAAGGCCCGGATCGACGGGGCCACGGGGCAGCTCCTCGAAGACCTCTCCCCGGTACCTGACCTGCTCGAGATCAGGAAGTCCGCATGAGCGCCGAGCGACGACCGCGCCCCGCAGAAAACTCCGAAGGGAAGACCTCCATGCCGTCCGCCGACACGCCGCCGACGGGCTGCCCCGCCCACACCGGCCGCCGTTCCTTCGTGAAGACGGCCCTCGGCGCCGGCGCCGCCGGAGCGGTCCTGGCCGGAGGAGGACTCGCGCTCGCCGAGAGCGGCAGCGGCACGGCCCGGGCGGCCGGACAACCGAGCTCCGGCCCGGTGGCCTTCCACGGGGTCCACCAGGCCGGGATCCTGACCCCCGCTCCACCGGCCGCCGCCTTCATCTCCTTCGACGTCATCGCCGAGAGCCGTACCGAACTGGCCGACCTGCTGAAGACCCTCACCGACCGGGCCCGCTTCCTCACCGCCGGCGGCACGCCCGCGGACCTCGGCGTCGGTGCCCCGCCCTCGGACAACGGCATCCTCGGCCCCGTCGTACCGGCCGACGCGCTCACCGTCACCGTGGGGGTCGGCGCCTCCCTCTTCGACGACCGCTACGGACTCGCCCCGGCCAAACCGCACCGGCTCACGCCCATGCGGACCTTCCCCAACGACAACCTGAACCCCGCCGAATGCCACGGCGACCTGTCCCTGCAGATCTGCGCGGCCCGCCAGGACACCGTGCTGCACGCGCTGCGCGACATCGCCAAGCACACCCGGGGCGCACTGCAGATCCGGTGGCGCGTCGACGGCTTCCAGAGCGTGCCCCGGCCCAGTGGCGCGCAGCGCAACCTGCTGGGCTTCAAGGACGGCATCGCCAACCCGGACGTCGCCTCGGCCCGCGAGATGGACCACCTGGTGTGGGTCCAGGGGCAGGGCGAGCCCGCGTGGACGGCCGGCGGCAGCTATCAGGTCGTCCGGATCATCCGGATGCTCGTCGAGTTCTGGGACCGGGTCTCGCTGTCCGAGCAGGAGCTGATGTTCGGCCGGCGCAAGGACACCGGAGCCCCGCTGGACGGTGCCCGGGAGACCGACAGCCCGAACTACGCCAAGGACCCGCACGGCACGGCGATCCCGCTCGACGCGCACATCCGGCTCGCCAACCCCCGCACCCCGAAGACCGACAACTCCCGCATCCTCCGCCGGGGTTACAACTACGACCGGGGAGTCGACAGCGTCGGGAACCTCGACATGGGGCTGGTCTTCTGCTGCTACCAGCAGGACGTGCGCCGCCAGTTCGAAGCCACCCAGACCCGGCTGATCGACGAACCCCTCGTCGACTACATCTCCCCGACCGGCGGCGGCTACTTCTTCGCCCTGCCCGGTGTGCGGGACTCCTCCGACTGGCTGGGCAGGGGACTGCTCTCCGCCTGACGTCCGGGCCCGAGCCGAACGCGGCCCCCGGACGCACGGCGACCCGCACGCGCGAGGTTCAGGACCGCGCGTACGGGTCGCCGCGACCGGTGGGAGGGCAGATCCGCAGCCGTCGCGGCCTCCGGGAACGGGCGCCGCGACGGCCGGACCTCAGACCTCGGCGCCGCCGCGCGGCACCGCCTTCCGCAGCAGCGGCCACACCAGCAGCAGCACGATCACCGCGTACACGGTCACCGCGAACGGCGTGTTGACCAGCCCCGTGACACTGCCGTCGCTGATCTGCAGGGCCCGCCGCAACTGCTGCTCGGCGTTCGGGCCGAGGATGACGCCGATCACGGCGGGCAGCACGGGCAGCCCGTAGCGGCGCATGCCGAAGCCGATCAGACCGATGATCAGCAGGATCACCAGGTCGATCACCTCACCGCCGACGGCGTACGCGCCGACCGCCGCGAAGAACATGATCCCGGCGTACAGGTACGGCCGCGGGATGCGCAGCAGTTTCGCCCACACCGGCGCCAGCGGCAGGTTCAGGGCGAGCAGCAGCACCATGCCGACGAACAGGGAGGCGATCAGGCCCCACACCAGGTCGGGTTCCCGCTCGAACAGCAGCGGGCCCGGCTGGATGCCGTACTGCTGGAAGGCGGCCAGCATGACGGCCGCGACCGCCGTGGTCGGCAGGCCCAGGGTCAGCATCGACACCAAGGTGCCCGCCGCCGAGGCCGACGCCGCCGACTCCGGACCGGCGACACCCTCGATGGCGCCCTTGCCCCACTCGTCCTTGTGCTTGGACAGGCGCTTCTCCGTCACGTACGACAGGAAGGTCGGGATCTCCGCGCCGCCCGCCGGGATCGCGCCGAACGGGAAGCCGATGAACGGACCGCGCAGCCACGACTTCCAGGTCCGGCTCACATCCCCGCGGCCCAGCCAGGGACGCCCCACCGGGATCGGCTCGGGCGGCCTGCGCCGCAGGTGCGCCGCCACCCACAGCGCCTCGCCGATCGCGAAGAGACCGACCGCGACGATCACCACGTCGATGCCGTCGGCCAGTTGGAGCGAACCGAAGGTGAGGCGCTGCTGACCGGTCATCTGGTCCAGGCCCACCAGGCCCAGGGTGAGGCCGATCAGCAGGGAGGCGAGACCGCGGATGCGGGACGAACCCAGCACCGAGGTCACCGCGATGAAGGCCAGCACCATGATGGCGAAGTAGTCCGGCGCGCCGATGTCGACGGCGAGTTTCGCCACCGTCGGCGCGAGCGCCACGAGCAGCAGCGTGCCGACCATGCCGCCCGCGAAGTGCCCGATCGCCGCTGCCGCCAGGGCCTGCGCGCCGCGCCCGGACTTGGCCATGGGGTTGCCCTCCATGGCCGCCACCACCGCCGCGCTCTCACCAGGTGTGTTGAGCAGGATGGAAGTGGTGGAACCGCCGAACATCGCACCGTAGTAGATGCCCGCGAACATGATGAACGCGCCGATCGGGTCGAGCCCGTACGTCACCGGCAGCAGCAGGGCCACCGCCATCGCCGGGCCGATGCCGGGCAGCACGCCGATCGCCGTGCCGAGCAGCACACCGATCGCGGCCCACAGCAGGTTGATCGGGGTGAGGGCGGTACCGAAGCCGTCCAGAAGGGAGTTGAGGGCGTTCATGTCACAGCACTCCCATCAGCGGACCACCGGGCAGGGGCACTCCGAGCAGGTTGTTGAAGACGGTGTAGGTGACGAGGGAGAGCCCGGCGGCGATGAGCGGATCGCGGTCCGTCCGGCGACTGCCCAGCGCGAACGCCGCGCCCCAGAACAGCAGCGCGCCCGCCACGGGGAAGCCGACCGGCTCGATCAGCACGGCCGACCCGAGGAACACCCCGGCCAGCAGCAGCACCGTGCGCCAGTCGGCGGGCTCGGACAGGTCGATGTCCTCTCCGCCCTCGGCCTGGCCCCTGCCGCCGCGCAGCACGTCCAGGGCGAGCAGGGCGGCGATCACCAGCAGGCCGGCGCCGACCACGACCGGCACGGTCTTCGGTCCGACCGGGCCGCGCTGGGCGATGTCGACGTCCATGGTGAGCGCGTCGGTCAGCACCAGGACGCCGAGCGCCAGCAGCAGGACGCACACGCCGAGTTCGGAGTGCTCGCGCAGCCACGAGCGCCGTTCGCCACCGGTCTCGGCGGTGGGTATGTCGGTCTGCGTCGTCACAGTCCCAGCTCCTTCAGCACCGAAACCACGCGCTTGTCCTCGGCGTCGAGGAACGCGCCGAACTTCTCGCCGGTGAGGAAGGCGTCGTCCCAGCCGTTCTGCGCCAGGGACGTGCGCCACTCGTCCGAGTCGTGGAGCTCTTCGACCAGCTTCACGAGCTTGTCGCGCTCTCCGTCGTTCAGGCCGGGCGGGGCGACGATCCCGCGCCAGTTGGTGAAGTTCACGTCGTAGCCCGCCTCCTTCAGCGTGGGAGCGTCCAGGCCGTCGACGCGTTCCGGGCCGGTGACCGCGAGGAGACGCAGCTCGCCCGCCTTGATCTGGTCCTGGTACTCGCCGACCCCGGAGACACCGAAGGCGACCTTGTTGCCGAGGATCGAGGCGAGCAGCTCGCCACCGCCGTCGAAGGGGATGTAGTTGACCTGCTTCGGCGGGATCCCGGCGGCCCGCGCCATCAGCATCGGCGCGAGGTGGTCCGGCCCGCCGGGCGACGAGCCGCCACCCACGGGGAGTTTGCCCGGGTTCTCCTTCCAGGCGCCGATCAGGTCGTCGATCGTCCGGTACGGCGAGTCCTTCGCCACGACCACCACGTCCTGCTCCTCGGTGAGCCGGGCGATCGGCGTGGTGTCCCCGAGCGTCTTGGGGGCGTCGTTGGAGCGGACGGCGCCCACCACCCCGAGCCCCATGGACATGGCGAGCTTGCCGTTGCCGTGTTCGCTCACCAGCCGGCTCAAGCCCACGGTGCCGCCGGCGCCGGGCAGGTTGAACACCTCGATGTTGTGGGTCAGCCCTGCGTCCTCGGCGTTCTTCGCCGCCGTCCGGGCCGTGATGTCGTAGCCGCCGCCGGGCGTGTTGGGGACCATGAAGCGCAGGCCCGGGATCTGCGTGCCGGTCTCGGAGCCGCTGCCGGTGGTCAGCAGCGGGGGTCCGACGAGCACGAGCACAGCGGCCCCGAGCAGGGCGAGGGGGGTGCGCAGGCGCACGAGTGCCACCACCTGTCGGTACGTCGATGCGGGTAGGTAAAGGCCCTGTGAGGGAGGGTGACGTGGGCCACATGGTGCCCGGGCTCCGGCGGGTTGTCTGCCTTCCGGAAGCAACGGAGGTTTTGGTCATTGCGGTCGCAAGAAGCGCCGCCGCGTGCGAGCCGGACGCACGAGGGGCCCCGGCGCATGCGCGCCGGGGCCCCTCGATCAACGGTCACTGATCCGTGTGGACCTCCAGGGCGGCCCGTACGGCCGATTCCAACGCCCCCTCGATCCACGCCGGTTTGACGGACGTGTGGTCCCCGGCGAAGTGCAACGGCCCCTCACGCCCGGGGATGACGGGCAACAGCTCCGTGTGCTGCCCGGGCAGCAGCACCGACGCCTCACCGTAGGCGTACGGGTCGCGCAGCCAGCTCTGGGTGCGCCCCGCGCCGGTGTAGAACACCTCGATGCGCCGGCCGTAGACCTGCTGCAGACCGCACAGGGCGTGCGGATACCGCGCCTCGTCGTCCAGGGAGTCCCAGCGCGCCGCGTCGTCGGCCCAGCTGTAGGACGCCAGGACCACACCCCCCGCGCTGCCCGGGACCGGGTGGGACGGATTGAACATGAAACGGTTGGCGTTGTCCGACACCGAGCCACCGCCCACGACACCGGCCGCCTCCGGCTGGTCCCGGCCGATCGCGCGGTTCGCGGCGTAATGGGCGCGCTGTGCCTGCGTGATGTGCCCGCCAGGCACGGAGGGGTGCGCCCCGAGCAGGCTGCCGTCCGCCGGCGCCCTGCCGGTGCGGTAGGCGTCGTACAGGCCCGGCTTCACGGCGTTCAGCTCGCGCTTCCAGTCGTCCTCGCCGAACTCCCACCAGCGGCGGCTGAACTCGAGCAGCACCTTGGTCGCGCTGTCGTAGTGCAGCTCGCAGACCGCGCGCCGCTTGCGGTACGACAGGGGCGGGTCGATCTGCACGTGGCGCAGCCCGGAGAACGGCACCGTCACCACGGCGACGTCGGCCGTGAACTGCTCGCGGACGACCGGGCCGTCGCGCCCCTCGGACACGGTGTCCACCCATACGTGCGGGCCCTTGCTCCGCACATGACCGCCGTCCGGGGACGGCCGGTCGGGGTGGTGGTACTGGATGCGGGTCACCCGGCGGTCGAACCGCACCTCCTTGCGCACGCGTTCCAGCAGGGCGTCCGGCAGCACGGCCGTGCCGCCCTCCAGCTCGTAGAAGGGCGTGTCGGGGCTGATGAGGGACGAGCCGATGAAGCTGTGGATGAAGGACAGCGGGAGGCGCGAGGTGAGGTTCTCCAGGGTGCCGATCAGGTCGACGGTCCGCTCGTCGAGCCCCGCGTGCTCGGTGAGGAAGCGGAACATCGACCAGTCTCCGAACCGCTTCACCACCCGCGCCCAGCCCCGCAGCCGCTCCGGCAGCGGTTTGTCGACCCGCTTGCCGTCCCGGCCGACGTAGCTGAACTCGTCGCGCACGGGGTCCAGCGCGGCCCGCAGGATCGCTGCGGCGGGGGTGTCCCAGTGGGCCGTGGGGACGCCGAAGGACCGGTTCACGCGCCGGGGGGAGCGAGCGTAGTCGGCGCGCCGCACGCGGATGCCGTTGACGTGGATCCAGGTGCGGGCGGCGGGGCGTCCCTCCTCGTCGACGTCGACGTAGTGGAAGCGCCGCTTCTTCAGGTCGAACCGGTCGATGAGTTCCATCACCAGCGGATGGCTGCCGGGGATGCGCATCGCGCCCGCCTCGGCGTACTGGCGGGGATCCGCGAAGGGCTGCCCGGCGCCTTCGTGGCCGCCCTTGCGGAAGGTCTTGATGCGGCCGCCCGCCCGGTTGCCGTTGGCCTCCAGGACCGTCACCCGGTGCCCCGCCTCCTTCAGCAGCCAGGCGGCCACCAGCCCGGACGGACCGGCGCCGATGACGAGGACGTCCTTGGGACGCGTCCGTCGCGCCGGCAGTCCGTCCTTCAGGACGCGCAAGTAGCGGGGGACGAGGGGGCGGTCGTCGGAATCCAGGACGAGCAGGGCGCGGGCGACGGCGAGGCATCTGTCGGAGTCGGCGCCGCGGCCGGCGCCGGGAACGGCCGGGGCGAGCGGCGCGGCCGGCGCGGGCAGGGCCGTGGCGGTACCGCCGGTCAGGGCCGTCGCCACCGTGGCCGTGCCGGCCACCGCCGCGAACTCCCGCCGGGAGAAACCACCGTCAGAGGTCACCACCGCGTGATCATCAGTCATGGCGATCTTTGTAACGGCGGCCGTGACGGACCGCCGCCGTTCGCCCGGGCGTTGCCCCTAAGGAGCGAATCAGGGCCAAAACCCTCACGCCACCGTGGGTTCGCTGCCCACGACGTGCCCCGCGAACCCGAAGGAATGAATGCGCGGCGAACCGCGCCCGCCGCCGCGAACGGGCCCCCACACTGCGACTGCGTATCCACACCGTGCTCTCCGGCCATCCCGCCCGGCGCACTGCGCGCGGCGCCGACCGGCCGCACGAGAGCCACGGACGACGGAGGGGGGAAGGGTGGCGCAGCGGCGCACTCCGTGGGGCGACCGGGCCCGTTACTGGTTCGACAGCACGCTGGCCCGCGGTGCCTCGGCCCTGGTCGGCTGGATGGCGCTGCTGTGCCTGACCGTCGTCGTCCCGGCCAGCGCCCTGGTGGTGTGGACCGACCCGCACGCCCCGCAGTCCCTGCCGGACCGGCTCGTACAGGTGTGGCGCCTCACCGGGGAGACCCTGCGACTGGGCGGGGCGACCGGCACGCCGCTGCGCGTGTCGATATCGGTGCTGCTCGCCCTGGTGGCGCTGTTGTACGTCTCCACGCTCGTCGGCCTGATCACGACGGCGCTCACGGAGCGGCTCACCGCGTTGCGGCGCGGCCGGTCGACCGTGCTCGAACAAGGGCACGTGGTGGTCCTGGGCTGGTCGGAGCAGGTGTTCACGGTCGTCGGCGAGCTGGTGGCCGCCAACGCCAACCAGCGGCGCGCGGCGGTGGCGGTACTGGCCGACCGCGACAAGACCGCGATGGAGGAGGCCCTCGCCACGAAGGTGGGACCCGTCGGCCGTACGCGGCTGATCTGCCGCAGCGGCCCCACCACCGACCCGACCGTGCTCACCCTGACCAGTCCGGCGACGGCCGGTGTCGTGCTGGTCCTGCCCCGCGACGAGCCCGACGCCGATGCCGAGGTCGTCAAGACGCTGCTGGCGCTGCGGGCGGCCCTGGCCGGGGTGAAGAACCGCCCGCCCGTCGTCGCCGCCGTGCGGGACGACCGCTACCGGCTGGCCGCCGGCCTCGCCGCCGGCCCGGGCGGTGTCGTCCTGGAGAGCGACACCGTCACGGCCCGGCTGATCGTCCAGGCCGCGCGCCGCCCCGGCCTCTCCCTCGTCCACCAGGAGCTCCTCGACTTCGCCGGCGACGAGTTCTACCTGGTCGGCGCCAAGTCCCTGACGGGCCGCCCGTTCGGCGACGCGCTGCTGTCCTATCCGACGTCCAGCGTCGTGGGGCTGGTGCGCGGCGACACCCCGCTGCTCAATCCGCCGCCGCAGACGACCGTCGCCGCGGACGATCTGCTCATCGTCATCTCCCGCGACGACGACACGGCCTGGCCGGGGGAGTGCGGGCAGTGGGTCGAGAAGGCGGCGATGGCCTCCGGGCCCGCGACGCCCGCGCGCCCGGAGCGGATCCTGCTGCTCGGATGGAACCGCCGGGCGCCGCTCATGGTCGATCAGCTGTGCCGCCGTGCCCGGTCCGGGTCGGTCGTCGACGTGGTGGCGGACGGCGGTGAAGCGACGGTCCGGCAGGTGCGCGAGTCCGGAGCACCCGACGGCACCGGCCTGACCCTCACCCTGCACCCGGGGGACGTCACCCGCCCCGAGACCCTCCGGCGTCTGGACGTGCACTCCTACGACAGCGTGATCGTCGTGGGTGAGGATCCGGCGCCCGGACAGCCCCCGGACCAACCCGACAACCGCACGCTCGTCACCCTGTTGTTGCTGCGGCAGCTCGAGGAGGCGTCCGGGCGTGAACTCCCCGTGGTCACCGAGCTGGTGGACGACCGCAACCGGGCGCTGGCGCCCCTCGGGCCCGGAGCCGACGTGATCATCAGCGGCAAGCTCATCGGCCTGCTCATGGCGCAGATCTCCCAGAACCGGCAGCTCGCGGCGGTCTTCGACGAGCTGTTCTCCGCCGACGGCACCGGCATCCGCCTGAGGCCGGCCGGCGACTACGTGCTGCCCGGGTGCGAGACGGCCTTCGCCACTGTCGTCGCCGCGGCACGCGGGCGCGGCGAGTGCGCCATCGGCTACCGCAGTCACGCCGACGCCTCCACGAGTCCGGGGTACGGCGTGCGGGTCAACCCGTCCAAGTCCGAGCGCCGCCGTTGGACGGCCGCCGACGAGGTGATCGTCGTGGGGACGGACTGAGAGAGGCCGGTGCGGGTGCGGAGGGGGCCGATGCCGAACTGGAGCCGTGGGGCGCTTGGGGCGCCGGGTCGCCCGTGCGGGTACCCGGCGCCCCCTCCTGGGCGGGTCAGTCCTCGAACGCCGTCAGGACGCCGTCCTGGCCGGGCGCGAACACGCGGCCTCCATGGGTCGCGATGCCGGGGTTGACCCAGCCGCGCCAGTCCTCCTCCGCGAGCACGTTCTCCATCGGGTGCGGCTCGGCCCAGAGCCGGTAGGACCAGACCACCGTGCCGGTGCGCTCGTTCAGCACCACCAGCTTGCCGTTGCCGTCCTGGACGTACACGTATCCGCCCGCGACCAGCCGGACGGTCGCGGCCCCGCGCGGGCCGCGGTAGCTCCAGGCCGTCTTGTACGTCGTCGTGCTGATCGCCTTCACGACGCCCCGGTGGGCCACGTACACCCGGCCCGGGCCGAACGCGGGAGTGGCGTCGGCGGGGAAGGAGCGCAGCACGGCACCGGTGTTCTGGTCGTACGCCACCGTCCGCTCGTCGTCGAGGTCGTCGCTGCGCAGCCACAGCGCCCCGGCGCCGCGTGCGATCGGGTTGCCGCCGAGCGCGAGCAGGTCGGGCACGTCGTAGCGGCGCAGCTCCCGGCCGGTGTGCCGGTCCAGGAGCTGGTACGAGGCGTTGTCGAAGCCGAACCACACGCCGAGGTCGTCGACCACCACGGGTGACCACCCCCAGTCGACGAGCGGAGCCCGCCACAGCTCCGCTCCGTCGCCCGGGCGGAGCGCCAGCGCCGTGCCCCGGCCGTCCTGGGTGTACAGCGTGCCGTCGTACCACGTCGGCGGGTACTCGCAGGAGCCCGAGCCGATGCTGCGGGTCCACCGCTGCACGCCCGTCGCCGGGTCCCAGGCGGTCAGGACGCCCCTGCCGGTCTGGGTGTAGAGGAGGCCGCCGCCGTACCCCAGGGTGGCCTTGGGGTCGTTGTCGGCGATCAACCGCTGGGGCCACAGCCTCTTGCCGGTGGCCGCGTCGAGGCCGACGAGTTCCATGCGCGGGCCGTCGCTCTCCTCCTCCTCGGCCGCGTTGACCACCACGAAGACCTTCCCGCCGACCGCCACCGGCGCGGAGACCGCCGAGCCCAGGTCGACCGACCAGGCTTTGGTGAACGGCGGGGCCGCCGTGGCCCCGGTCACGAAGCTGTCGTTACGGGCGTTGGCGCGGTAGCCCAGTGTGGCGTCCGCCGGTTCCGTGGTGGCCTTGGCTTTGGCCTTGGCTTTGCTGATCGCCGCAGCTGCCGCGGTCGTGGCGGCCGGCTTGGCCACCGCGGGGGCCGGAGTGGCCGCGCCGCCGGGACCGGCGCCGACGGCCAGTAGCGCCACCGCCGTCGCGACCACACAGCTCGATCTCGCCCGGACGCGCCTCGTGGAACTGCCCATGGAAACCCCCCTCGGTTCGGATGACGTGGACCGGTGCACCGGCCGCCGCTCCGCATACCCGTGGAATGGAGAACAACTCCCTTGTGACGATGGGAACTTCGGGGGGAACGGCTCCTAGCGTCCGCCCGGCGCAAGCGATCCACCTGCCCGTGATCCTTGTGAAGAAACATCAAAATTCGACTGTGTGTTCGTCTGCGTGCAGGGCACCTGAGGGAACGGAGGTTGATAACTATGGTTCCCCTGCTTCTCGTCCTGCTGCTGGCCCTGGTCCTGTTCGGTGCGGGCTTCGCCCTGAAGGCCCTGTGGTGGATCGCGGTGATCGTGCTGGTCCTGTGGCTGCTCGGCTTCGTGGTGCGTACCGCGGACAGTGGTGGCCGTAAGGGCCGCTGGTACCGCTGGTAGACCGGCAGCGCGCCGGTGGCGAACAAATCGCCAGGAATGGGGTAGACGAAAGTGACCCGAAGCTCTCCCAGGAAAGGCGTTCCATTTCCATGGCCGACACGAAAGACGTCGTAGAACTCATCCTGCAGGATCACCGGCGCATGGAAGACCTCTTCCGCCGGATGCGGAGCGTCGAGGACGACCGCGCGGGTGCCCTGCGGGAGTTCGCGGACCTGCTGATCGCGCACGCGCAGGCCGAGGAGGCCAAGGTCTACCCGGCGCTCAAGCGGTACAAGAACATCGATGACGAAGAGGTCGAGCACGGCGAGCACGAGCACGACGAGGGCAACGAGGCCCTTCTGGAGCTCCTCCAGGTCGAGGAGGTCGGTTCCGAGGAGTGGGACTCGAAGCTCGAGGAGCTGGTCGAGGCCGTCACCCATCACGCCGACGAGGAGGAGCGCACCATCCTCAACGGTGCGCGGGAGAACGTGGCGATGGAGCGGCGCGAGGAACTCGGTGTGGCGTTCTGGCAGGAGCGTGAGCGCCAGTTGAAGGCCGGGTGCGGTTCCGTGGAGAACGTGCGCAAGATCGTCGAGTCCTGACCCGGCCAGACCGGCCCTGCTGGTCACCGCCCGCGCGCGGTGACCAGCAGGGCCGGTTGCCGTTCCGGTGCGGACGGCGTGGTGGCGGCCCTAGGCGGGGCGGTCGTCACCTGGGCGCACAGCGGTGCGGATTCCGGTGGTGACCGAGACGATCAGGCACAGGGCGATGACGGTCTCGGCCCAGAAGAAGGCGAACCAGTCCATCACACAGCCGATCGGCGGTGTGCCGGGGGCGGTGTTGCGGAACGCCGCGAGAGCGAACAGCGTGGCGGCCATCCACGCGAGGGCCGGCCAGACCAGGCCCTGCCTGCGCGTCGTCAGGAACCAGGCCCCGAGCAGCACGGACGTCGCCAGCGCCCACATCACGACCATCATGAAGACCGCGAAGACGATGAGGCTGCCCGACCGGGACAGCTTCAGTCCCAGAACGGCCTCCTGTCCGGAGGGTGGGGGTGTCACCGCGATGGAGAAGAGGGTCTCGTTGTTGGAGAAGAGCATCCGCACCGGCACCGGCTCGCCACCCAGCATCGCCCAGAACTCGATGTCGGTGTCATAGGTGTCGAACGGGTAGTCGCTGATCGACCCGCCCGTGAGGGCGACCTGCACGTCCTTGGGGGCGAGCCGCTCGTGCGCCTCGAACGCCAGGTCGCCGAGGGTCGCCACGGACGTCTGGAGGCGGAGACCGGCCACCGGGGCGGTCCCCTCCTCCTCGCCGAGAGCCCCGCGCGGGCGCACCCGGACCCGCAGGACGAGTTCCCGGGCTGCGGCGTCGACGCTCTGGGCCGTGACCTCCACGTCCACCCGGTCGGTGGCTCCGGAGCCGACCGTGTGCACCGTGTCCTTCGCCTGCCGCTCGGTGAACTGCAGCCACGACCCCACGGACACCGCCACCAGGATGAGGACCGCGAGGGGAAGGAGAACGAGCAGGGCGGACGCTCCGGAGCGGCGTGGGCGGGGTGACTGTGCGGGCGCGGCCATGGTGCCTCCGAAGAGGTGGGCGGGGCGACGGGCTCGTCCCCCGGCGTCGGGAGCGGACCCTTCGCCCGTGCGGTCTGTCGGTGGGTGGGCCGGTCCGCCCTCCGACAGAGCGGACCGCCAAGTCACTCGTCGATCACAGACTGCCACTGTAGGTGCCGGGCGGCTCGTCCTCGTCTCACGAACCGCCGGACCGCCTAGCCCGCCGATCCTCCTGGGTGCGCCGCGCAGCCGATGTCCCGCGTCGGCAGACGCCCCGACGCGAGGTAGGCGTTGACCGCACGGTCGGCGCAGGGCGACCCGTAGACGCCGTACACCGCGTGCTGGTCGGCCCCCTTCAGGGTGACCAGGCGCGAGGAGGGCCACATCGCGCGGACGGCCTGGGCGCCTTCGTGGGGGGTGCGCGGGTCTCCGGTGGCGCTCACCAGCAGGGCCGGCACATCGCCCCGGACCTTGGTCGGACGCTCACGGGGCCGGTCCCAGAACGCGCACGGATTGATGTTGTTCGTGACGGGCGCGAACAGTGGGTCCTCGGCGCGCGAGCGCTGGACGTCGCGCCAGTACACCTCGGGGTCACGTGGCGCCGCGTTGTCGCCGCACACGATCGCCGTCTGCGCGCTGCCGTAGGGGGAGTCGACGCCCGTGAGCACGAACTCGAGCACCCCGGCGAGCCACGGGGACGGTGTCACCCGCTGCCCCCGCGCGGCCCGCAGCATGTCCCGCACGCCCTGCGCGAAGTCTCCGTAGGCGGCGTCGTTGTGCTGCGAGAGGCCGTTGAGGACGACGACCGGCATCACATGCCCGTCGAGCCGGTGGTCGCCGAGGCGCAGTGGGGTGCGGGCGGCGGCGGCCCGGACGCGTTCCACCGTGGCCAGCACCTCGCCCCGCGTACGGCCCAGTCCGTAGGCCGCGTCGCGAGCGGCGGCCCAGGAGGCCCACCCGCGCAGGGCGTGGCGGTTGGACGGCTCGGCTCCCCGCAGCAGCCGGGCGCTGTGGCGTTCCGGGTCGATCACGCCGTCCAGGACGACCCGGTCGGTGCGGCCCGGGAACATCGAGGTGTACACCTCGCCGAGGTAACTGCCGTAGGAATAGCCCAGGTAGGAGATCCGCCGCTCGCCGAGGGCCGCTCTGATGACGTCCATGTCGCGCGCGGTGTTGCGGGTGGTGGCGTGGGGGAGGACGTCGCCCGCGTGGGTGCGGCAGCGGTCGGCGAGGTTCTTCGAGAAGGCCGCCATGCGGTCGAAGCCGGCCCGGTCCTCACCGGCTCCGCGCCAGGCCGAGCCGGTCGGCCAGCGGCAGTCCAGTGGTGTACTGCGGCCGATGAAACGGGGGTCGACGCCCACCACGTCGTACCTGGCGGCGACGTCCTTCATCGCCTTGCGCACCCATGGCGCGTCGCCGAGCGAGGGCGCGCCCGGTCCGCCGCCGTTGAGAAGCAGGGGGCCCGAGCGGCGTTCGGTGTCGGTGGCGGGGATCCGGGAGATCGCGACGGTGAGGGTCCGGCCGCCGGGGTCGGAGTAGTCCACCGGTACGGTCACGTCGGCGCAGCGGGCGCCGGCCTGTTCCAGTTCCTTGCCGGTCGCGTCGTCGGCACCGAGCACGCAGCTCTTCCAGTTCAGGTGCTGCCGGTGGTAGCGGGTCAAAGGGTCCGGGGCGGCTTCGGCGGTGGCGGGCAGCGCCGTGAAGGCGAGGGCGGCGGCCGTCGCGGCGAGGACGGCACGTCGTGCGGTCGCCGTGGAAAGGGGTAACACGCGGGTGTCCTTCCTGTCGCTGTCACCCCTCTTCCGGCATGACAGGGGCGTGCCGGAAGAGGGGTGCTGTGCGTCAGAACGCTAGGGACGGTGCGCGGCGCGATCACTCCGGCCGGCAGCCGGTTCCCGGTGGGGCCATCCCCAGCGAAGAGAGGGGGGAACGCCTTTTCCATCGCCGGGGCGACAGCCCGAATGCCCGCCTCGAGCTGGGACAATGCCTGGGCAGACCTTGTGCAGGTCGCCACAGGGGGTTGTCCAGACATTCCCTCGCGCCTAGGGTCCCTACCGAGTGCAAGCGCTTTCCAAGCGCCTGTCCGCCGGTTGTCCGAGGAGCACCGCATGTCCGTGACCCCAGGGTCTCCCGCCCGCCGCCGCGTGGCCGTCGTCGGCACCGGAGCCATCGTCAGCGGCAGTCACCTGCCCGCGCTCCGGGCCCACTCCGACCGGGTGGAACTGGTGGCCGCCGTCGACGTCGACCAGGAACGCCTCGACGCCTTCCGTGAGCTGGCCGGTGATCACGTCGCCGGGTACACCTCCGTGGACGCGATGCTGGACGCCGTACGCCCCGACCTGGTCCTCATCGGGACGCCGCCCTCGCTGCACCGCGAGCAGACGGTGGCAGCGCTGAAGGCCGGCGCCTGGGTGCTGTGCGAGAAGCCGCTCACCCTGTCGCTCGCCGAGTACGACGAGATCGCCGCCGCCGAGGAGGCCTCCGGCGGGTACGCGTCGGTCGTGTTCCAGCACCGCTACGGATCCGGCGCCGTGCACGCCCGCGAGCTGATCACCAGTGGCGAGCTGGGAGCCCCGCTGGTGGCGCACTGCCAGACCACCTGGCACCGGGACGCGGCGTACTACGCGGTGCCGTGGCGCGGGAAGTGGGCCAGCGAGGGCGGCGGCCCGACCATGGGCCACGGCATCCACCAGTACGACCTCCTGCTGCACCTGCTCGGCGAGTGGGAGGAGATCAGCGCGATGGCCGCGCGCCTGGTCCATGACACCGAGAGCGAGGACGTGTCCACAGCCCTGGTGCGGTTCAGGAGCGGCGCCCTCGCCACCGTCGTCAACAGTGTGCTCTCCCCGGACGAGGTGAGCCGCATCCGCATCGACTGCGCCGACGCCACGGTCGAACTCACCCACCTGTACGGCCACAGCAACGACAGCTGGGCCTACACCCCGGCCCCGCACGTCGCGTCCGAGCGCGCCACCGCCTGGCGCACCCCCGCAGCCGACGTGCCCAGCTCGCACACCGCCCAGCTGGGCGGGCTCCTCGACGCCTACGACACCGGCACCCGGCCACCCGGCAGCGGCCACGACGCCCGCGCCACCCTGGAGTTCGCCGCCGCCCTGTACAAGGCGGCGTTCACCTGCCGCTCGGTGCACGCGGGGGAGATCGGCCCCGGCGACCCCTTCTACGAGGCCATGCACGGCCAGCACCCCGACTGGGCCCCCAAGGAGCGCGCATGACCATCCGCGTCACCCACACGCACGGCGAGGACATCGCCGTCACCGCCGGCGGCACGGAGATCCTCCGCTACGTCTACCGTCCCGACCCGGACCCCTTCGAGTCCCGCAAGCCCTACGCCCACCCCGTGCGCACCCTCTCGGGCCGTACCGTCACCGGCTACCGCCCCAACGACCACCGCTGGCACAAGGGCCTGCAGATGACCGCGAGCCATCTGTCCGGGCAGAACTTCTGGGGCGGCAACTGCTACGTCCACGGGCAGGGTTACCTCCGCCTGCCCGAGCGTGTCGGCTCGATGCGGCACGACGGCTTCGCGGACTTCACCGTCGAGGACGATCGCCTCGCCTTCACCGAGAACCTCACCTGGATCGAGAACGGCGGCGAGGAATGGGCGCGCGAGGTGCGCGCACTGACCGTCCACTCGGTGGACGAGGAGGCCGGAAGCTGGGCCCTGGACTGGTCGATCCGCCTCACCAACACCCGCTCCGAACCCCTGGCCTTCGGCTCCCCGACCACCGCGGGCCGTGAGATGGCCGGCTACACCGGACTCCAGTGGCGCGGCCCGCGCGACTTCACCGGCGGCACGGTCTTCGCCCCGGACACCGACGCCGACGCGGGCAAGCTGATGGGCACCCAGGGCCCCTGGCTCGCTTTCACCACCGAGCACGACGACGTCGACGGCCACTCGACCCTGGTGTTCGCGCACGCGCCCGAGAACCTCGACGAGACGTCCCCCATCCATGAGTCGCACTGGTTCGTCCGCTCCGAGCCGTTCCCGACGGTCGCGTTCTCCTGGGCGTTCTTCGAGGAGTTCGAGCTGCCGCCGGGCGAGTCCTTCGGGTACCGGTACCGCATCGTCGTCGCCGACGGCGCCTGGGACCGGGACCGGGTCGGCACCCACCTGGAGGGCCTGCCGTGGTGAGCGAACCGGGGCCCTCGGGGCTCCCGCACCCGCTGCCCGGCGCGATCGGCCTGTCCCATCTGAGCGCCTACGACTGGGAGGCCGCCGACGGCGTCTGCGGCGGCAGCCCGCACCTGCACCTGGTGTGCACGGAGGCGTACGTCGTCACCGGCGGCCGGGGCGCGGTCCAGACACTGAGCCCGGACGGCTACCGGGAGATCTCCCTCGAAGCCGGCTCCCTCGCCTGGTTCTCGCCCGGCACCGTGCACCGCATGGTGCAGGGCGGCGACCTGCGCATCACCGTGCTGATGCAGAACAGCGGCCTGCCCGAGGCCGGGGACGCCGTGTTCACCTTCCCGCCCGAGGTGCTCGCCGACCCCGACCGGTACGCCGCGGCGGCCGCCCTGCCGCCCGGCACGGGACCGGAGACGGCCGCGGCCGCCCGGCGCCGCAGGGACCTCGCCGTCGAGGGGTACCTCGGGCTGCGCGAGGCCCTGGTCGCCGGTGACAACGGCCCGTACCTGGAGTTCCAGCGGGCCGCCGCCCGGATCGTCCGCGACAAGGTTCCCACCTGGCGGAAGCTGTGGCGGGAGGGCGCCCTGGCCACCGCGGAACGCACCGGCGCCCAGCTCGACGCCCTGGCCGCCGGCGATCCCGCCTACCTCGGCGGGGCCACCGCCCACGAGGCCGCGCCCACCCGGCTCGGCGGCTTCGGCATGTGCGGCCGGCGCGACGAGTACACGCTGCCCGGCACCACGCTGCCGTACCAGGGGGAGCAGCAGCAGGAGGCCTGAGAGGGGACCTGGGGGGACCCAGGGGGCTCAGAGGGGGGCTCAACCGAAATACCGTCGAGAGGAGTGACCTCGGCATGCCCGGACACAGGACAAAGGGGTTCTGCGCGTCGGCCGCCGCACTGGCATTGTGTGCGGTGCTGGCGGGCTGCGGAGGACCCGGCGAGTCCGCGGGCGGCGGCAAGGTCGTGCTGCGCTACACGTGGTGGGGCAACCCCGACCGCGCGGAACGCACCGAGCAGGCCGTCGCGCTGTTCGAGAAACAGCACCCGGACATCGACGTGGCGACGTCGTTCTCCGGCTACGACGCCTACAAGCAGAAGCTCGCCACCCAGGCCGCCGGCGGTGACGCCCCGGACGTGATGCAGCTGGACTACCGCCAGATCGACCAGTACGCCTCCGGCGGGGTCCTGCTCGACCTGGCGAAACAGAAGTCCGCCCTGCGCACCTCCGAGATCGACCCGGGCCTGCTCGCCACCGGCCGCGTCGACGACGTCCAGTACGCCATCCCGCAGGGCCGCGGCACCGAGACCGTCGCCTACGACGTCCGGACGTGGAAGAAGTCGGGCGTCCCCCTGCCCGGCGAGAGCTGGACCTGGAGCGAGTGGGCCGACACCATGCGGGCCCTCGCGAAGAAGACAGGGAAGCCCGGGGCGACCGACCCCGGCCAGAGCGAGGACGCCTTCGAGGTCTGGCTGCGCGGGCGGGGCAAGACCCTCTACACCGAGGACGGCTCACTGGGCTTCACCGCCGGCGACCTCACACGCTGGTGGACCTTCACCGACCGGCTGCGCCGCGAGGGCGCCGTCTCGCCCGCCGAGCAGACCACCCAGCTCGACGGATCCGTCGAGAACACCCCGCTGGGGCGCGGCACTTCCGTCACCGACGCCAACTGGGACGCCCCGGCCAGCGGCTTCGCCGCCCTCGTCGAAGGGGGTGTCGCCCTCGCACCGATGCCGACCGGCGAGGACGGCACACCCGGCCAGTACTTCAAGCCGTCCATGTTCGTGGGCGTCTCGGCCAAGACCGAGCACCCCGAGCAGGCCGCGCGGCTCGTCGACTTCCTGATCAACGACCGGCAGGCCGCGAAGATCCTCGGCGCGAGCCGCGGCATCCCCGTCAACGAGACGATCCGTGACGAGATCGGCCCGCAGCTCAAGGACTTCGACAAGACCATCGCCGGCTTCCAGGCCTCCCTGGAGGGCAAGCTCAAGGATCCGCCCCAGGCGCCGCCCTCCGGCGACAACGCCCTGCAGAGCACCTTCCAGCGCGACTACGACCAGGTGTCCTACGCGCGCATGTCGCCCCGCGAGGCGGCCGAGAACTACGTCACCGAGGCGAAGGCGGAGCTGAGGTCATGACCACCACCGCGATCCCCGCGGAGGCGAGGCACGCCCCCGCCGCCGCTCCGAAGCGCCGCCCGGGGCGCGAACGCGAAGGCGCCGCCTGGGTGTTCCTCTCGCCCTGGGTGCTCGGCGCGATCGTCCTGACGCTGCTGCCGATGGCCGTGTCGCTGTACCTGTCGTTCACCGACTACGACCTGTTCAGCCCGCCGAAGTGGGTCGGCCTGCGCAACTACGTGCAGATGTTCACCGAGGACCCCCGCTACTGGCGTTCGGTCGTGACGACCCTGACGTACGTCGTCGTCGCCGTGCCCCTGCAACTCGCCCTCGCCCTCGCCGTCGCGCTCGCCCTGAAGGGCATGAAGCGCGGCAAGGGCTTCTACCGCTCCGCGTTCTACGCACCGTCGCTGCTCGGTGCGTCGATGTCCATCGCCCTGGTCTGGCGTGCGGTCTTCAACGACGGCGGCACCGTGGACAACCTGCTGGGCACCGGCGGCTGGGTGAACAAGCCCGGCTGGGCGCTGCTGGCCGTGGCCCTGCTGACGGTGTGGCAGTTCGGCGCACCGATGGTCATCTTCCTCGCCGGGCTCCAGCAGATCCCCCCGGAGCTGTACGAGGCCGCGGCCGTCGACGGAGCCGGGAAGTGGCGGCAGTTCCTTTCCGTCACCGTGCCGATGCTGTCCCCGGTGCTGTTCTTCAACCTGGTCCTGCAGACCATCCAGGCCTTCCAGGTGTTCACGCCCGCCTTCGCGGTCAGCGCCGGCAAGGGCGGACCGGCCGACTCGACGCTCGTCTACACCATGTACCTCTACGACCGAGGCTTCGTCGCCTCCCACATGGGCTACGCCTCCGCCATGGCCTGGGTGCTGCTCCTCGTGATCGGCGTCGTCACGGCGGTGCTGTTCCGCACCTCGCGTTCCTGGGTCTTCTACGCTTCCGAGGGGGAACGGTGACCTCGACGACCGCCACCCACAAGCCCGTCCGATGGGGCCGTGCCGCCGTACACCTCGGCTGCCTGGCCGCCCTGCTGGTCATGCTGTACCCGCTGGCCTGGCTGCTGGCCACCTCGCTCAAACCCGCCGACGAGGTCATCGCCAGTCTCAACCTGCTGCCCAGCCACCTGGAGTGGTCGAACTACACGACCGCCCTCGACGGCGTCAACGACGTCTCCATCTGGCGGCTGCTCGGCAACTCCCTGCTGATCGCGGGCGGCGCTGTCCTCGGCAACGTCATCAGCTGCTCACTCGCCGCCTATGCCTTCGCACGGCTGAGGTTCCGCCTGCGCGGACCGCTGTTCGCCTTCATGATCGCCACGATCATGCTGCCCCACCACGCGGTGCTGATCCCGCAGTACATCATCTTCAACCAGCTCGGCCTGGTGAACACCTACTGGCCGCTGATCCTGCCGAAGTTCCTCGCCACGGAGGCGTTCTTCGTCTTCCTCATCGTGCAGTTCATGCGCAGTCTGCCGCGCGAGCTGGAGGAGGCGGCCCGGATCGACGGCTGCGGGCCCTTCCGGAGCTTCTTCCAGGTAGTGCTGCCGCTCACCCGGCCGGCCCTGATCACCACCGCCATCTTCACGTTCATCTGGACCTGGAACGACTTCTTCACCCAGCTCATCTACCTCTTCGACCCGGAGAAGTTCACCCTCACGCTCGCGCTGCGCTCCTTCGTGGACGCCTCCAGCACCTCCGCCTTCGGCCCGATGTTCGCCCTGTCGGTGATCGCGCTGCTGCCGATCGTGCTGTTCTTCCTCGCCTTCCAGCGGTTCCTGGTGGAGGGCATGGCGAGCTCCGGACTGAAGGGGTGAGGGACATGAGGGACACGGGAGAGGTGTTCGGCCCGCGCATGACCCTGTTCGCCGACGTGCTGAGCGTGGGCCTCGCCACGGCGGCGGCCTGCCTGCCCCTGGTCACGGTCCCGGCCGCGCTGTCGACGGCGTGCGCCGTGCTGCGAGGAGCGGCAGTGGACCAACCCGTCACGGCAGGACGGTACTTCGCCCTGCTGCGGCGGCGGTTGCGCGCCGGTGACCTGCTGGCGGGGGCCGGCGCCCTGGCGGGTCTGCTGGTGCTCGCCGCCGATGTGGCGCTGGCCGGGGCCGGGCTGCCGGGAGCGCCCCTGTTCGCGGCGCTGGCCGCGGTGATCGGCACGGGCATGGTGGTGGTCGGGCTGCGCGCCTGCGGACGCCCCGAGTCGCTCACCGACTGGCGGGCCGCGGTGCGCGGAGCCGGCCGGGACGCCGTGGCAGACGTGGGCGGCAGCGGCCTGGTCGTGCTCGCCGTGGCGACGGCAGCGCTGTGCGCCTGGATGCTGCTGCCGCTGGCCTTCCTCGCCCCCGGACCGCTGGCCCTGGCGCTGACCGCCGTCGACGTACGCCGGTCGGCTGCCGTTCTCCTTCACTAGCCGCACGTGTGAGGGCGCCGGGCGACGGGGTGGATCCCCGCGCCCGGCCGACCCGCGGCTCACCGGCGCAGGGCGCCGCCGATGCTGATCCGCGGCCACGAACGGGCCGCAGCGAGGAGGGCCTGGGTCCTGGCCGGCGGGGTGGCCGCCGCTGCCGCCAGGGCCGCCGCTGCGCTCGCGATGCCGAGGACCGCGCCCGCCGCCACGTCGCCCGGGTAGTGCACGCCCGTGTGCACGCGGGAGTAACCGACAGCGCTCGCCAGCGCGCCGAGGGGCACCGCCGCGGGCGGCAGGACCACGCCGACGGCGGTGGCGAAGGCGACCGCCGACGCCGTGTGTCCGGACGGGAACGAGGCCGAGGTCGGCATCTTGACGTGCCGGTCCACCGTCACCCGGGCCGCTTCCCGGTCCGGCCGCGCCCGGCGCACCAGGCGCTTGCCGAGCAGGTTGGCCGAGGCGGATGCCACGGCGATCGCGCCGACGCCGGCGAGGGCGGCCTTGCGCGGTCGCTTCCCGGCCAGGGACAGGGCGGCGGCGATGGCGAACGAGATCTTGGAGTGGTCGGCCGCGTGCGACAGGTGGCGCAGCGTCCGGTCCAGGGTCGGCGTGGGAGTGGCGGCCACCGCCGCGTACAGGGCGCCGTCCACGGCCCTGAGATCGCCGAACACGGCGCTCAGGAGCCGGCCGGGCCGACTCGCGAAGCCCCGGGTGTGCTGCAGCGGACGGGGGGCGTCCGCGTCTGTGGTCGTCGGATCGGTCATGTGCTTCTCCCCGCAGTGGCCTTCCCCAGCAAGGTACCGGCTCACACCCGGCGCACGCTCGGCGCCCCTGCGAGCGGGTACCTCCCGAGTGCCCGGACGGCGGACGACCACCCCCGTGATCCGTAACACTGAGCACATGCCGCTGCTGCCCCGCCGCACCCTGCGCGCCCTGGAGCGTTTCCACGCCGCCCGGCCCTGGGACCACAACGCCCACTTCCACCGCTGGATCCTGCGGCAGCTTCCCGAGGGGGTGGGCAGTGCGCTGGACGTGGGATGCGGCAGCGGCGACCTGGCCCGGCTGCTGACCGGCCGGGCCGCCCGTGTGCACGGGATCGACGCCGATCCGGCGATCACGGCCCGGGCGCGGGAGCTGACGCCGGTGGCGACGCCCGTGACGTACACGGCGATCGACGCGCCGGCCGGCCTCGGCGACCGGTCGTACGACGTCATCACCTGCGTCGCCGTCCTCCACCATCTGCCGTTCCCTCAGGCGCTCGAGGCCTTCCGTGACCGTCTCGCCCCCGGCGGCACCCTGGTGATCGTCGGCCTGGCCCGGGAGCACACGCCCGTCGACCACCTGCTCGGCATCGCGTCGATCCCGCTCAACGTCCTCATGGCGTTGCTGAAGAACCGGGGCCGCCGGGCGCCTCGCCCGGTCTCGATGACCGCCCCCACCCGCCCGGCGGACCTGACCTTCCCCGAGATCGCACGCGAGGCCCGGGCCGTTCTCCCCGGTGCCCGGCTGCGTCGGCGCCTGTTCTGGCGCTACACGCTGGTGTGGCGGCGCCTCTGAACCGTCGGTGCCTCAGCCGGCGGCGCGGAAGGTGCGCAGCCGCAGCGAGTTGCCGACCACGAAGACCGAGGAGAAGGCCATCGCCGCCCCGGCGATCATGGGGGTGAGCAGGCCGGCCGCGGCCAGTGGCAGGGCCGCCAAATTGTAGGCGAAGGCCCAGAACAGGTTCGACCGGATCGTGCGGAGTGTGCGGCGGGCCAGCCGGACGGCGTCCGCCGCGGCCCGCAGATCGCCCCGGACGAGGGTCAGGTCGCCGGCCTCGATCGCGGCGTCCGTGCCGGTGCCCATGGCCAGACCGAGATCGGCCCGGGCGAGGGCCGCCGCGTCGTTGACACCGTCCCCGACCATCGCCACCGACCGGCCCGCGGCCTGCAACCGCTCGATCACCTCCACCTTGTCCTGCGGGAGCACCTCGGCGACGACCTCGTCGATGCCCACCTCGCGGGCGACGGACCGGGCCACCGCCTCGTTGTCACCGGTCAGCAGGATCGGCGTCAGACCGAGCGCCCGCAGCCTGCCGACCGCCTCCGCGCTCGTGTCCCTCACCGCGTCGGCCACTTCCAGCACCGCACGCGCATCGCCGTCCCACGCGACGGTGACGGCCGTGCGCCCGGAGTCCTCTGCCGCCGCCCTGGCCCGGGCCAGGTCCACGGGAAGCTCCATCGACCAGTCGGCCGGCAGCCGCTGCCGTCCGACGAGCACCGCGTGGCCCTCGACCACGCCCTGCACACCGAGCCCGGGAACGTTGGCGAAGTCCTCCGGCGTGGGCAGCGCGCCCAGCTTCTGCAGCGCCCCGTCCGCGACGGCCCGGGCGATCGGATGCTCGGAGGCGTGCTCCAGCGCCCCGGCCAGCCGCAGCACTTCGGCCTCTTCCGTGCCCTCGGCGGTGTGCACGGCCAGCAGCGTCATCCGGCCGGTCGTGACCGTGCCGGTCTTGTCGAGGACGACGGTGTCGACCCGGCGCGTGGACTCCAGGGCCTCCGGGCCCTTGATGAGAATGCCGAGTTGGGCGCCCCGCCCGGTGCCCACCATCAGCGCGGTCGGCGTGGCCAGACCCAGGGCGCACGGGCAGGCGATGACGAGGACGGCGACCGCAGCGGTGAAGGCGGCCGTCAGCCCGACGCCGTTGCCCAGCCAGAAGCCCAGCGTGCCGAGCGCCAGAGCGATCACCACCGGCACGAACACCGCCGAGATCCGGTCCGCGAGCCGCTGCGCGGAGGCCTTGCCGTTCTGCGCGTCCTCCACCAGCCGGGCCATCCGGGCCAGCTGGGTGTCTGCACCCACCCGCGTCGCCCGGACGACGAGCCGCCCGCCGGCGTTGACCGTGGCGCCGGTGACCGGGTCGCCCGCGCCCACCTCCACGGGGACGGACTCGCCGGTGAGCATCGAGGCGTCCACGGCGGAGGAACCCTCCTCGACCGTCCCGTCCGTCGCGATCTTCTCGCCGGGCCGGACCAGGAAGCGGTCTCCGGCCCTCAACTCCGCGACAGGAAGGGTGGTTTCCCGGCCGTCGGCGCCCAGCACCGTGACGTCCTTCGCGCCGAGCTCCAGCAGCGCCCGCAGCGCCGCGCCCGCCTTGCGCTTGGCGCGGGCCTCGAAGTACCGCCCGGCCAGGATGAAGGCGGTCACGCCCGCGGCGGCCTCCAGGTAGATGTTCCCGGCGCCGTCCGTGCGCCCGATGGTGAGCTCGAAGGGATGCGTCATGCCCGGTGTGCCCGCGGTGCCGAAGAACAGCGCCCACAGCGACCACAGGAACGCGGCAGATGTGCCCACCGAGATCAGGGTGTCCATGGTGGCCGCTCCGTGCCGCGCGTTGGTGAACGCCGCCCTGTGGAAGGGCCACGCCGCGTACGTCACGACGGGCGCGGCCAGGGTGAGCGACAGCCACTGCCAGTACTCGAACTGGAGCGCCGGGATCATCGCCATGGCGACGACGGGAACCGACAGCACCACGGCCGTGATCAGCCGTTCGCGCAGCGGCCGCAGTTCGTCGTCCTCCATGACCGGGTCGTCCTGCTCGGCGGGGGGCGCGGGCTCCCGCGCGGTGTACCCGGTGGCCTCGACGGTGGCGATGAGATCGCCGACGGAGACGTCATCGGAGTAGCTGACCCTGGCCTTCTCCGTCGCGTAGTTGACGGTCGCGGTGACCCCGTCCATGCGGTTGAGCTTCTTCTCGACGCGTGCCGCGCAGGAGGCGCAGGTCATGCCGCCGATGGCGAGCTCCACCACGGCGTCGGTGCCGGTCGATGTACCGGTGCTCATGCTCAGACCCTTCCGGTCAGCTCGTAGCCGGCCTCGTCGACGACCTTCGCGATCGCGGCGTCGTCGGGTTCGGCGGCACTGGTGACGGTGACATGGCCGCTGTCGAGGTCGACCAGGACACCGCGGACGCCGTCCAGCTCGCCGACGACCTCGGTCAGCGTGGCCTTGCAGTGGCCGCAGGACATTCCGGAGACGGCGTAGGTGGTGGCGGGCATCGGGTTCCTCCTCTGTGCGGTGGACAGATGCGGTGGATACGGGGAGGGGGTATCCCCTCACCGCTTCAGATATACCCCCGTGGGGTATACGATGCAAGCATGCAAAGACTTGACGGTATACCCCCCAGGGGTATCGTGAGCTGTATGGAGACCCCGCAATCGAGCGGGAGACCGGTATCTCAAGGAGCCGACGGTCATGAACACCGGACTGAGGATCACCACTTTCGCCGCCGCCCTGGCAGCCACCTTCGGCGCGGCCTACGGCGTCGGACAGGGCGTCGGCCCCGTTGTCGCCGACAGTCCGCCGAAGCACGGGGACGAGCACGGCCGGCCCACACCGGATCAACCGGAAGGCGGCGGCCACGCCCGACACGACGCACCACCGGCCGGCGGACTGCAGATCACCGACGGCGGCTACACGCTCGACCTGGAAACCCCGCGCGTCACCGCGGGCAAGTCGGCCGACCTGCGCTTCACCGTCCGGGACGCCGCCGGCCGTGCCCTCACCGCCTACCAGCGCGAACACGACAAGGAACTGCACCTCATCGTGGCCTCACGCGACCTGGTCACCTATCGCCATCTGCACCCCACCCGGGCCGCGGACGGCACCTGGAGCACCCCCGTGGACCTGCCCCGCGCCGGCGGCTACCGCGTCTTCGCCGACTTCACCCCGGCGAAGCAGAACGCCGGGAACCTCACCCTCGGTGCGGACCTCGCCGCCTCCGGCCCGTACGAGGCCCGGCCCCTGCCGCCCGCGAGCCCCACGGCCCGGGTCGACGGCTACGAGGTGAGGCTGTCCGGTGCCCCGCACCCGGGCGAGGCGAGCGAGCTGAAACTGAGGGTCTCCCGCGACGGCAAGCCCGTCACCGACCTCCAGCCCTACCTCGGCGCCTACGGCCACCTGGTCGCGCTGCGCTCCGGCGACCTCGCCTACCTGCACGTCCACCCGAACGGCGAACCCGGCGACGGCACGACCAGGCCCGGCCCGGACATCTCCTTCACGGCCACGGCACCCAGCTCCGGCTCCTACCGCCTGTTCCTCGACTTCAAGCACGAGGGGAAGGTCCGCACGGCGGCCTTCACCGTCCGCGCCGGGGGAGCGGCGGCCGCCTCCCCTACCCCCCAGGGGCATGCGGAGGACGGTCACGGGCACTGAGCTTCAGCCGAGCGCCCGGTCCAGGTTGAAGGCCGCGCTGATCAGCGCGAGGTGCGTGAAGGCCTGCGGGAAGTTGCCCTGCTGCTCCCCGGTGTGGCTGATCTCCTCGGCGAACAGGCCGAGATGGTTGGCGTACGTCAGCATCTTTTCGAAGGCGAGCCGTGCCTCGTCGACCCGGCCGGCGTGCACCATCGCCTCCACGTACCAGAACGAGCAGATGGAGAACGTGCCCTCCGCGCCGCGCAGCCCGTCGGGGCTGGAGCGGGGATCGTAGCGGTAGACCAGCGAGTCGGACACCAGCTCCTCGGTGAGCGCGTCCAGCGTCGACAGCCACTTCGGATCCGTGGGGGCGATGAACTTCGTCAGCGGCATCATCAGTACGGCCGCGTCCAGCACGTCGCCGTCCTCGTGCTGGACGAAGGCCCGGCGCTCCTCGGACCAGCCCCGGCTCATGATCCGCCGGTAGATCGTGTCGCGGCACTCCCGCCAGCGCGGTAGGTCGGCGGGCAGGCCGCGCCGGTTGGCCATCCGGATGGCCCGCTCGATCGCCACCCAGCACATCAGCCGCGAGTACAAAAAGTTCCTGCGCCCGCCCCGCGTCTCCCAGATCCCCTCGTCGGGCTGGTCCCAGTGCGCGCACACCCAGCCCACCAGCGCGCACACGTCGTCCCAATGGCCGCTGGAGATGGGTTTCGCCCACTTGTCGTAGAGGTAGATCGAGTCGATCAGCGCGCCGTAGATGTCGAGCTGGAGCTGGTCGGCGGCGGCGTTGCCGACCCGCACCGGCGCCGAACCGTGGTGCCCTTCCAGATGGCCGAGGGTGCGTTCGGGCAGGTCGGTGCGTCCGTCGATGCCGTACATGATCTGCAGCGGGCCGGAGACCTTGCCCTCGCCCGGGCTGATGTGCCGGGTCACGAAGTCCATGAACGCCTCGGCCTCCCCGGTGAAGCCCAGCCGCAGCAGGGCGTAGACGCAGAACGCCGCGTCCCGCACCCACACGTAGCGGTAGTCCCAGTTGCGCTCGCCGCCCAGCTCCTCCGGCAGGCTCGTCGTCGGCGCGGCCACGATGGCCCCGGTCGGCGCGTACGTGAGCAGTTTCAGCGTCAGGGCCGAGCGGTGCACCATCTCCCGCCAGCGGCCCTTGTACCGGGACGCCGACAGCCAGCGCCGCCAGTACGCCACCGTCGCCGCGAACTGCTCCTCCGCCTCCGTGCGCGCACACCGGCGGGGCGTCACCTCGCCGCCGACCTTGTCCAGGGCGAACACCGCCGTCTCGCCCTCGGTGAGCTTGAAGTCGCCCCGCACGTCCGGCCCGTCCGCCTCCATCGGGACGGTCGCGGTGAGCGCGAGCGTCATCCCCTCCGTCTCGAACACCGCGGTGTCGCCGGCGAGCCGCACGGTGTGAGGCAGGGAGCCGTAGTCGAACCGGGGCGCCACCCGCGTACGGAACGGGATCGAGCCCCGTACGCACACCACCCGCCGGATCAGCCGGTGCCGCTCGGCCTCGGCCGCACCGCCGCCCACCGGCATGAAGTCCTGTACCTCGCCGACTCCGTCCTCGGTGAAGAACCGGGTGATCAGGACGTTGGTGTCGGGGAAGTAGAACTGCTTGGTCCGGGCCTGCACCGACGCCGCCAGTTCGAAACAGCCACCGCGCTCGGCGTCCAGGATCGAGGCGAACACGCTCGGCGCGTCGAAGGCCGGGCAGCAGTACCAGTCGATCGTGCCGTCGGTCCCCACGAGGGCCACACTGCGCAGATCACCGATCAGCCCGTGCTCCGCGATCGGCACGTACCGCCGCCCGCCCCGGTCCGGTGCCGCTCCGCCCATGACAGCCTCCCTGCCCGGTAGGCGCCTCAGCCCAAGCCTAGAGCCGCCGCCCGCGGACCGCCGCCGTCAGACCGCTGGGAGGGCCGCGGGCCACCGTCCTGCATGAGCCGGCGGCCCGCGCTGCCGGACCGCCGCCGTCAGGCCGCCGCTGCTGAACGGTTGCCGGACCGCCCTCGTCAGACCGTGACGACCCGCAGCCCGGCCTCCTCGAAGCGCCGTACCGTCTGCGTGTCGGCCGCCGTGTCCGTGACCAGCGTGTCCACCGCCTCGGTCGCGCAGATCCGGGCGAACGCCCGCTGCCCGAGCTTGCTGGAGTCGGCGGCGACCACCACCCGCTCCGCCCGCTCGCACAGCAGCCGGTTGATCGCCGCCTCGGCCTCGTCGTGCGCCGCCGCACCGTGAATGACGTCGAAGGCGACGACACCCAGCACCGCCACGTCGACGGTGATCTGCCCGAGCACCCCGTCCGCGAGCGGCCCGACCAGCTCATAGGACTGGGCCCGCGCCACCCCGCCCGTCAGCACGATCTTGAACTGGGGCCGCACCGCCAGCTCGTTCGCGATGTTCAGGGCGTTCGTCACCACGGTCAGGGCGGGCGCCCCGGACACCAGGTCCCCGCGCACGGCCAGCGCCCGCGCCACCTCGGTCGTGGTGGTCCCTCCGGTCAGTCCGACCGCCTCGCCCGGCGCCACCAGCTCCGCCACCGCCTTGGCGATGCGCTGCTTCTCCGAGGCGTGACGGGCCGTCTTGTAGCGCAGCGGCAGCTCGTAGGACACGCCGTGCACGACCGCGCCGCCCCGGGTGCGCACCAGCATCTGCTGCTCGGCGAGCCCGTCGAAGTCACGGCGGATCGTCGCCGCCGACACGCCGAGCTCCGCCGCCGCCTCCTCGACGTCCAGCCGGCCGCGCTCCACGAGCAGTTCCAGCAGCGCCTTCCAGCGGGCGTCGCGCGACATCCGCACCTCCACGTCTCGATCTCCGGCGACCCTAGCGCACCCGATCCCGCCCGGATGCTTGATGATGCTCGAAAGGTGGCTATATCTTGCAGGAACCATCAGACCGGCCGGGGCTCGTGAAGCGGAGGGTGCGGGATGACGCATGTCGAGGACGAACTGGCGAGCCAACCCGACTGCTGGGAACGCGCCGCATCGGAAGCACCCCGCTTCCTGAAGGTGCTGCCGGCGCCGGGGGAGCGGGTCGCGATCGTCGGCTGCGGCACCTCGTACTTCATGGCACAGGCCGCCGCGGCCCTGCGCGAGGGCGCGGGCCAGGGCGAGACCGACGCCTTCGCCGCCTCGGAGTTCCCCCACGGCCGCCGCTACGACCGCGTCGTCGCCCTCACCCGCTCCGGCACCACGACCGAAGTGCTGGACCTGCTGGCCCGGTTGAGGGACGGCACCCGCACCACCGCGATCACCGCCGACCCGGACACGCCCGTGATGACGGCCGCCGACGACCTCGCCGTGCTGGACTTCGCCGACGAACGCTCCGTCGTGCAGACCCGGTTCGCGACCACGGCCCTCACCCTGCTGCGCGCCCACCTCGGCCTCCATCCCGCTACCGCCGTCACCGACGCTCGCACCGCCCTGACCGAGCCGCTGCCCGAAGGGCTCGTGGACTGCGGGCAGTTCACCTTCCTGGGGCGCGGCTGGACCGTGGGCCTGGCCAACGAGGCCGGACTGAAGATGCGCGAGGCCGCGCTGGCCTGGGCGGAGGCCTACCCGGCGATGGAGTACCGGCACGGCCCCGTCAGCATCAGCACCGAGGGCACGGCGACCTGGATGTTCGGGGACGCGCCTGACGGACTCGCCGAACAGGTGCGCGGCACCGGTGCGGCGTGGATCGCCGGGCACCTCGACCCGCTCGCCGAACTGGTCCGCGCCCAGCGCCTCGCGGTCGCCGTCGCCGAGTCCCGCGGACTGGACCCCGACCGGCCACGCCACCTCACGCGCTCGGTGATCCTCGCACCCTGACCCGGGGCCGCCCGCCCGGGCCACGACGCGGGCGCGTGGCCCCGCACCCGTGAGGCGACGACGGACCGCAGCCGATGCCCCGCGACCTGAACGGACCACACGCCCCAGGAGACCCCGTGCCCCTCACCACGACCGGTGACCTCGTCACCCGCGCCGCGACGGCCGGCTCCGCCGTCGCCTCCTTCAACGTCATCACACTGGAGCACGTCGAGGCCGTCATCGCCGGCGCCGAGTCGGTCCGCGCCCCCGTCGTCCTCCAGGTCAGCGAGAACGCGGTGAAGTTCCGCGGCGGGCAACTGCTCCCGCTCGCCCGGGCCGCCCTCACCGCGGCCGAACACGCCGCCGTACCGGTTGCGTTGCACCTCGACCACGTGCAGAGCGACACCCTGCTGCACCAGGCCGCGGACGCCGGCTTCAGCTCCGTGATGTACGACGCGGCCCGGCTGCCCTACGCGGAGAACCTGGCGGCGACCCGGGCGGCCGTCACCTGGGCGCACACCCAAGGGCTGTGGATCGAAGCCGAGTTGGGCCAGATCGGCGGCAAGAACGGCAGACCGCCGCTGGACGCGCACGCCCCCGGCGCCCGCACCGACCCCGACGAGGCACGGGCGTTCGTCGCCGACTCGGGTGTGGACGCACTCGCCGTGGCCATCGGCAGCTCCCACGCCATGACCACCCGCACCGCCGCCCTCGACCACGCCCTGCTGAAGCGCCTGTCGGCCGCGCTGGACGTCCCGCTCGTCCTGCACGGCTCCTCCGGCGTCCCGGACGAGGAACTCACGGCGGCCGTGGCGGGCGGCATCACCAAGGTCAACATCGGCACGGCCCTGAACATCGCGCTGACCGGAGCGATCCGGGAGTTCCTCACCGACCGGCCCGAGGCGGTCGACCCGCGCAGCTACCTCACCCTCGCGCGGGAGGCGATGACACGGGCGGTGGCCAGGACCCTGCAGACCCTCGACACCGCTACCGCTTGACGGCCTTCAGCACCACGAACTTCGGGTCGCTCGCCACGAGCCGGCTGTTGCCGAACAGCTTCCGCAGCTTGACGTGGTAGCCCAGGTGCCGGTTGCCGACCACCCACAGCTCCCCGCCCGGCCGCAACGCACGCCGCGCCCCGGTGAACATCCGCCAGGCCGTGGCGTCCGTCGTCGCCTGGTGGGAGTGGAACGGCGGGTTGTTCAGGACCAGGTCGACACTGCCGGACGGCACGCCCGCCAGCCCGTCCCCGACCCGGAACTCGGCCTGCCCCGGCACGCCGTTCGCCTTGTACGTCGCCTCCGCCGACGCCACGGCCTGGAACGACTCGTCGACGAACAGCACCTCGGCACGCGGGTCGGACAGTGCCACCGACGTACCCACCACGCCGTTGCCGCAGCCCAGGTCCACCACCCGTCGGCCCCGTCCTTCGGGCAGATGGCGGAGGAAGAACCGCGTCCCGATGTCGAGCCGGTCGGCGCAGAAGACCCCGGCGTGGTTGACGACGGTCCTGCCCGAGGCGGCACCGATGCCGTCCGGCAGCGTGTAGACGTACGGCCACGGACTGGCGGGCCGCTGCAGTGCGGGGTCCGGCGTGCAGAAGATGAGCCGGGCCTTCTTCTCGGCGAGGGAGGTACGGGTCGGGCCGAGGATCCGCTCGAACAACTGAAGCGTCGAGGTGTGGATCTCCTTCACCATGCCCGTGCCGACCACGACCGTCCCCGCATGCACCGCCGGCGCCAGCCGCAGCAACTGGTCCTCCAGCAGCGCCAGGCTCTTGGGTACCCGCACCAGCAGCACGTCGATCCGCCCGGGCGGCGGATCCTGCGTGGTGAGCAGCCGCACCGACCCCGGCTCGACCCCGGCCCGCGCGAGGTTGGCGCGGGTCGCCTCCTGCGCGAGCCAGGAGTCGGTGATCTGCACCGGCCGGTGCGCCGCGAGCGCCGTGACCAGCGCGCCCCAGCGGTCCCCGAGCACCACGACCGTGCCGTCCAGCGGCACCCGCTCCGCGGCCAGATGCCTCAGCAGGTACTCGTCCGAGGCGTCCCAGGCGCGCAGCCGGTCGCGCGGGTCCTCGGGGAAACGGGTCAGCGCCGGCTCGCCCCACGGCGTCGTCATACGGTCGTCCATCGTGCGACCAGGCTAGCCGAGCCGCAGCTCAGGCCGTGTCGGGCACCATGGAAGGCATGGACGCCGAGCTGTTCCCCAGGGCCCGTACGCAGGTCGCGCCCGGCGCCGTGCACCTGCCCGACTGGCTGGACGCGCAACGCCAGTCGGCCCTGCTCGACGCCTGCCGCGACTGGGCCCGGCCGCCCGCCGGGCTGCGCACGGTCCGCACCCCCGGCGGCGGCACCATGACCGCCCGGCAGGTCTGCCTCGGCTGGCACTGGTACCCCTACGCCTACGCCCGCACGGTCGCCGACGGGGACGGCGCCCCGGTCAAGCCGTTCCCGCCGTGGCTCGGCGAACTCGGCCGCCGGGCGGTCCGCGACACCCTCGGCGGACCCGACCCGGACTACGACATCGCGCTGATCAACTTCTACGACGCCGACGCCCGCATGGGCATGCACCGCGACAGCGACGAGAAGTCCGACGCGCCGGTGGTGTCGCTCAGCCTCGGCGACACCTGCGTGTTCCGCTTCGGCAACACCGCCGCGCGCACCCGGCCCTACACCGACGTCGAGCTGCGCAGCGGCGACCTGTTCGTGTTCGGCGGCCCGTCCCGTCTCGCTTACCACGGGGTCCCGCGCATCCACCCCGGGACGGCACCGCCGGGGCTGGGGCTGACCGGGCGGCTCAACATCACGCTCCGGGTGAGCGGCCTCCCGCGCCCGGCGGACGGCGACCACGGCCGCACGGCGAGGCCGGGCGGGCAGGCTCGGCCACCATCCCGGCGGATCATGGGAGACTCGCCCTCATGAGCGGGAAGGCGGACCCCCGGCAGGCGGGGAACGGGAGCACTTCGAGGGCGCGACTGGACCGGGGGCGCGCAGCGCTCGGACCCGCACTGGAGCTCGTGCACACCGGACGTGCCCCGACCCGGGCCGTGCTCACCGCCGAGCTCGGGGTGACACGGGCGACCGCCGGCGCCGTCGCGGTCGAGCTGGAGGCACTCGGGCTGATCCGGGTCGACGCCCGGCCCGGCGCTGCGGCAGGCTCGCAGGGCAGGCCCTCCCACAAGCTGGCCGTCGCCGACGACGGGCCCGTCGCGCTCGCCGCGCAGGTGCACGCCGACGGGTTCCGGGCGGCGCTGGTCGGACTCGGCGGGCGAATCGTCGCCACCGCGCCCGGCTGCGAGGTCGTCGACGCCGACCCGGCCAAGGTGCTGGCCTCCGTCGTCGCGGCCGGTGCCGAACTGCTGCGCACGACGGGGCTGCGGTGCGTGGGCGCCGGCCTCGCCGTGCCCTCCGCCGTCGCCGAACCCGAGGGACTGGCGCTGAACCCCCTCCACCTGGCCTGGCCCGCGGGCGCGCCCGTGCGGGACATCTTCGCCGAGCAGGTGCGTGCGGCCGGCATCGACGGACCCGCGTTCGCCGCGAACGACGTCAACCTCGCCGCGCTCGCCGAGCACCGGCACGGCGCCGGCCGTGGCTCGCGGGACCTGCTGTGCGTGGCCACCGGCCACCGCGGCGTCGGCGGCGCGCTCGTCCTCGACGGCCGCCTGCACCGCGGGAGTTCGGGTCTCGCGCTCGAGGTCGGGCACCTCACCGTGCATCCCGAGGGGCGCCCCTGCCACTGCGGCAGCCGCGGCTGCCTCGACGTGGAGACCGACCCGCTGGCCTTCCTCACGGAGGCCGGACGCGAGCCGGGCCCCGAGGTGTCCCTGCTCCAGCAGTCCATCGACCTGATCCGTCACCACTACGACGACCCGGGCGTGCGCACCGCCGCCGAGGCACTCATCGACCGCCTCGGCCTCGGCCTCGCAGGCCTGGTCAACATCCTCAACCCGGACCGGATCATCCTCGGCGGCCTGCACCAGACCCTCCTCGACGCCGACCCCGGCCGTCTGCGTGCGGTCGTGGCCGACCGCAGCCTGTGGGGCCAGAGCGGCGGTGTCCCCATCCTGCCCTGCACCCTCGACCACAACAGCCTCGTCGGTGCGGCGGAACTGGCCTGGCAGCCGGTCCTGGACGATCCGCTCGGGGCGCTGGCCCCGAGGGCATGAACAGCCCTCGGGCGTGAGGCCGCGAAAGTGACCCCACCGGTATCAGGAGTGCCCGCCCCGCTTGCGGGAAGGCGCGCCGCCGAGCGGGCAGGCTGATCCGCAGGCAGTCCGCCCGCACCGCACCACCGAGGAAGTTGACGCAATGACCGACACACTCACCGTGAGCGTCCTGGGCACCGGCATCATGGGCGCCGCGATGGCCCGCAATCTCGCCCGGGCCGGACACACCGTCCACGCCTGGAACCGCACCCGCGCCAAGGCCGAGCCGCTGGCCGCCGAGGGGGTACGGATCGCCGACGGCCCCGCACAGGCGGTGCATGACGCCGATGTCGTCCTGACCATGCTCCACGACGGCCCGGCCGCCCTGAGCACCATGCGTGAGGCGGCCCCCGCCCTGCGCCCCGGCACCGTCTGGGTGCAGTCGACCACCGCGGGCATCGAGGACGTCGCCGAGCTGGCCGCCTTCGCCCGCGACCACGGGCTGGTCTTCTACGACGCCCCCGTCCTCGGCACCCGCCAGCCCGCCGAGGCCGGGAAGCTGACCGTGCTCGCGGCCGGCCCCACCGAGGGTCGTGAGAAGGCGACGCCGGTCTTCGACGCCGTCGGCGCCCGGACCGTGTGGAGCGGCGAAGACGGGGCGCAGGCCGGCGCCACCCGGCTGAAGCTGGTGGCCAACAGCTGGGTCCTGGCCGTCACGGCCGCCGCCGGCGAGGCACTCGCCCTGTCCAAGGCACTCGGCGTGGACCCGCACGGCTTCTTCGACCTGGTCGCAGGCGGCCCCCTCGACATGGGCTATCTGCGAGCCAAGTCCGATCTCGTCCTCGAAGACAGGCTCACCCCGCCCCAGTTCGCGGTGGGCACCGCCGCCAAGGACGCCCGGCTCATCGTCCGGGCCGGCGCGGACAACGGTGTCCGCCTGGACGTCGCCGAAGCGACCGCCGCCCGTATGGAACGTGCCGCAGCCCAGGGCCACGCCGACGAGGACATGGTCGCGGCCTACTTCGCCAGCTTCGACGAAAAGACCGACTCCTAGGAGGTTCCCCTCATGTCCAAGCCGCCGCTGCCGCCCGAGGCCGAGGCCCTGCTGAGCCAGCCCAACCCGTGCGTGATGGCCACGCTGCGCTCCGACGGCGCCCCCGTCTCCACCGCCACCTGGTACCTGTGGAAGGACGGCCGTGTGCTGATCAACCTCGACGAGGGCCGGGTACGCCTCAAGCACCTGCGCCGCGACCCGCGCGTCACCCTCACCGTCCTCGCAGGCGACGACTGGTACACCCACGTGACCCTCATCGGCCGCGTCGCCGAACTGCACGCCGACGAGGATCTGGCCGACATCGACCTCCTGGCCCGGCACTACACCGGCAAGCCCTATCCGGACCGTGTCCGCCCCCGGGTGAGTGCCTGGATCGAGGTCGACCGCTGGCACGGCTGGGGCTCCATGAAGGACAGTGACCAGGCCGGCGGCTGAGACCCTCGACCGGGCCCGTCAGCGCCACTCGGTTCCGAACGCCCGGCCCGGGTTCTCCGTGAGGATGCGCCTCACCAGTTCCTCGCCCACGGCGTGCACGAGCCGTGGCCGCACCCGGCGCAGCAGGTACGGCATACCGGGGCCGCCGTCCACCGAGCGGGCGGCGGCCGTGGTGGTGTCCGCGCCGAGCAGCAGCCGGTCGCCGAACCCGGCGTCCGCGAGGGCCTGGACGGCCTCCGGCATCCGCCAGTCCGTGGCGTGGTGGGTGCGGGACGGCCCGTCGAAGGCCAGGTAGCAGCCGTACTCCGCCGCCTGCCGGTGCACCACCAGGTCGGGGGAGCGGTTGAGGTGCCCGAGCACCACTCGGTCCGGCGGGACCTCCAACTGCCCGCAGAGCAGGTCCAGTACGTCCAGCGCGCCGGTCCCCATCTCCAGGTGCACGGTGATCGTCGCACCCGTGGCGTGATGCGCCTCGGCCGCCGCCCTCATGGTCCAGCGGGCGTGCGCGTCCAGTGCGTGGAAGCCGCCCGCGACCTTGACGAGCCCCGCCCGTACCCCCGATGTCCCGATGCCGTCGGTGAGTTCGGAGACGAAGACCTCGGCGAGCCGGTTCCGCAGCCCGGTGAGCGTGTCCTCGTCGTAGTGCACGGCCTGGTGCAGGCCGGTCGCCGCCACCACGTGCACACCGGTCTCCCGGGACAGCGGCGGCAGATCGGCGACCCGCCGCCCGAGCCCGTACGGCGTCCACTGCACGACGGCCCCGCCACCCTGCTCCCGGAACGCCGTCAGCTCCGCCCGCGCCGACGGCACGCTGCGCAGCTCCTGGCCGGGCAGCCGTGGACTGCCGAAGAACAGATGGTCATGCGCGTCGCACACTCCCAGGTCCGCCGGGGCCACGTCTCCCAGCACCGTGCGGACAGCGCTCACCACTGGCGTCCCCGGGGCAGCCGGTCCCGGCCCGGCGCGGACAGGTGCAGCACCTCGAACACGTCACCGTCGGCCTTGGGCGCGTCGTGCTCCCAGAGGGAGAAGTGCACCAGCTCCCAGCGGCCGGTGTCGACGGCCGCGGCGGCGAGCACCGCCCCGTCCCGGGCCGCCAGCCGCCTGGCCTCACCCACCGCTTCCTCCACGGCGTCGGTCAACGGCCCGTCGTCCCGCACCGGTTGACGCCGCCGCACCGCGAACCGCGCGTGCGAACCGTTTCCTTCCTCGTACGCCAGTCCCGTCCACTGCCGCGCCGACGGCCGCCCGAAGTCGTCACTGACCCCCTGGAACCCACCGCCCCACAGAAAGGCGTTCATCCCGTCGACGGTGTTCCAGAGGTAGAAGGGCGCGTACTGGTTGACCGGCGAGGCGCGCTGCCCGCGCTCGCGCACCAGGTAGGCCTTGAGGCCGAGCCCGTCCCAGTGGTCGAGCAGATGTCCCCGGCGGGCGACACGGTCGCGGATGATGCCCATGTCGTAGTCCGCGGGCAGGGTGAGCGCGTACTGCATGGCGTGCATGGAGGTCTCCTCAACAGGGCCGGGGTGCCAGCAGGGACAGCAGGCCCCGGACGCCCGCGTCGAACGCGGCGGGGGAGCCGGAGGCGCGGGCCAGGACGTAACCGCCCTGGACGGTCGCGACGACCGCCGCCGCGATCTCCTCGGCGTCGAGGCCGGCCGCGAACTGTCCCTGGACCTTGCCCTCTTCGACGATCCCGGCGATCCGTCCGCGCAGCCAGTCGAGCGTCTCGTCGACCGGCGCCCGCAGTTCGGCGCTCGCGATCACGTCGGGGTCCATCGTCAGCCGGCCGACCGGGCAGCCCCGCAGCACGTCCCGCTCGCGGCGCAGATACGCCTCGATCCGCTCGTACGGCGTGCCCGGGGCGTCGAACACGCCCGCGGCGGTGGCCCGCATCTGCTCGGCGGTTCGCCGGATCGCGGCCAGGGCGAGATCGGGCTTGCCCTTGAAGTGGTGGTACATGCTGCCCTGTCCGGCGTCCGCACGCTCCAGGATCGCCTTGGGGCTGGTGCCCACGTAGCCGCGCTCCCACAGCAGTTCGCGGGTGGACTCGATCAGCCGTTCCGGGGTGCTCATGCCCTCACTGTACATACCGGTAGTTACAGAAGTCGAGGGCGCACGAAGCAGTCCTGGCACGCCCGCCTACTCCCCGCGAGGTACACCGGGTGCCGCTGCCCGTACGACGACCGGGGGCCCCTCGCGGGGCGACTCTCGAAAGCGACACACGACATGCAGCGATCGAGGAGTGGGACGACATGCAGACCTTGGCGAATTTCGGTGACGGTGGCGGGCCGGGCCCGTGGATCCTGCTGTTCCCGGTGATCTGGTTGCTGGTGATCGGCGGCGGCATCACGCTGCTGCGCCGCACCGTGTGGCGCGGACGCCGCGGCGGCCCCGGGCAGCGGCCCACGGTCGGGAACGACTCGCCCATCGCCGTACTCGGACGCCGCTTCGCCTCCGGCGACATCGACGAGGACGAGTACTGGCGCCGACTGTCCGTGCTGAACGAGGAGTTCGGCCACAAGGGAGGCGCGGGATGATCAGGCGCGGCCGGCGCCGCGCGCGACCGCGACCGGCCCGGCGCGCGGCACGCACGGCCGTGCGGCGCGCCGTCGCGTCACGGTGGCAGTGGAGGACACCGCGGGAGCGCACGCGACGGCGCACGCCTCCGGCGCACCAAAGGGGTCCTTTCACTATGAGCGTCCGATCAGGCCGCGCGACCCGGACGGGCATAGTGAAAGGACCCCTGAGGGGGAACGGTGGTCACCGCCCGGTCAGCCGGCAACGGCGGACCGGGCGGGAGCATGGTCGGGCCTGAGCCCGTCGGTGGACGCCCCGACCTCGGCGAACCGGCGCTCGGGCCTGTCCTGTACCGTGCGCCGCGTACGGAGCGACGGCGCCGTCATCACGGGGGCGGACGTCGGCAGGGTGAACCACACGACCTTGCCGGACTCGCCGTCCGGCCGGACGCCCCAGCTCTCGCTCATGGCGGCGACCATGGCGAGCCCACGCCCGCAGGTCGCCATCGGTGCGATGTCCTGAGGGTCCTCCACCACGGGCATGCGGGGATCGCCGTCGCGCACCGAGACCCTGAGCCGGTCGAGCAGCAGCTCTATCTCCACGGTGCACGTCTTGTCGGGCTGGGCGTGCCGGTGGACGTTGGACAACAGCTCCGTCACGCCGAGCGAGGCCCGGTCGATCAGGGGATCCAGATGCCAGTAGCGCAATTGCGCAGATACGATTCTGCGGACCTGGCCGATCCGCGACGGCAGGGCTTGGAGCTCCACCGTGCAGTGCCTGCTTGGGTAGCTGATCACGGCTGCGACTCCCCGACGTGAGGTCCGGAAGAACACGGGATTCGGATCCAGCAGGGCGCCTGCGTGACACTGCCGCCTGCTGTCGTGGCCGGCGGGCTGGTTCGCAGCGTTATCGCCGGTAAACCCAGAGTGACGTGAGACCAGAGTGGCGCAGGGGGTGAGGTACCGCAACTCGCGGACATCTCAGTCGCCACGCCCCGCTGCCCGGCGCACGGCCTCGATGAAGCGCCGCGCGGCCGGCGGGCCCGGCTCTCCCGGCGCGGGGTCGTTCTCGCCCAGGGTGAGCAGGTACCGCTTGCCGTTGAGATCCGCCGTGGCCCGGTCATCGGGGCCGAACCAGGGCCTGGAGGCGCGCACGGCCTGCACCGGGGCGCTGTCGATCTCACTGCCGTAGCTGGTCAGGAGCTCCAGCCGGCCGTCGTTGATCCGGACCTGTCCGGCCCGGGTGAGCGAGCGCAGCCGCTTCCCGATCCGTACGCCCGTGGCCCTGAACTCCGGCTCTCCCATGCCACCGCCCCCTGGTGCGCGTCGGTGTACCGGCTCGCTGCGGCGATGCCCGGTACGGGCTCGTGTCCTGTTCCAGTGTGCCCCGGCCCTGGTCCCGCCGTGCAGTCTGCCCCGGCCCGGCGCCGAGCACCAGTGCCCGCGTCCCCCTCGCCGGGGGGCGCCCGCAGCACGCTCACGAGTGCGCCCCTGGGACCACGCGCCCCCTTGCCCCGGCTCTGCTCCTGGGGGCGCTTTGGGGGGCTCAAAGATGCGTTTATGCAGGTGAGAAGCGTGCGAGAGGTGCTTATGATCGGAGGTGTCGGCCGCGCGACGCGTCGACGGCGCGCAGCGTTAGGAGCCCCCCGTGAGCACTTCCCGGCAGACCCGGACCGGCGTCACCCTCGACGTCGACCACAGCGACGTCGGCTATCGGACGTGGCTCAAAGAAGCCGTTCGAAGAGTCCAGGCCGACGCCAACCGCTCGGCCGACACCCACCTGCTCCAGTTCCCCCTGCCGGAGCGGTGGGGCATCGACCTGTACCTGAAGGACGAGTCGACCCACCCCACCGGCAGCCTCAAGCACCGCCTCGCCCGTTCCCTCTTCCTCTACGGCCTCTGCAACGGCTGGATCCGGCCGGACCGGCCCGTCATCGAGGCCTCCAGCGGCTCGACGGCCGTCTCCGAGGCGTACTTCGCGAAGCTGATCGGCGTGCCGTTCATCGCCGTCATGCCGCGCACGACGAGCGCCGAGAAGATCCGCCTCATCGAGTTCCACGCCGGCCGATGTCACTTCGTGGACGACCCTCGCACGATGTACGCGGAGTCCGCCCGCCTCGCGGCAGAGACCGGCGGCCACTACATGGACCAGTTCACCTACGCCGAACGGGCCACGGACTGGCGCGGGAACAACAACATCGCCGAATCCATCTTCCGCCAGCTGCGCCTGGAGCGGTTTCCCGAGCCGGCGTGGATCGTCGCCACGGCGGGCACCGGCGGCACCTCGGCGACCCTCGCGCGCTACGTCCACTACATGCAGTACGACACCCGCGTCTGCGTGGCCGACCCCGAGAACTCGTGCTTCTTCGAGGGCTGGACCACCGGCGATCCGGACGTCACCTGTGACTGCGGCTCGCGTATCGAGGGCATCGGCCGGCCCCGTATGGAACCGAGCTTCGTGCCCGGCGCGATCGACCGGATGATGAAGGTGCCCGACGCGGCCAGCGTCGCCGCCGTACGGGCCCTGGAGCGCGCCATCGGCCGCAAGGCGGGCGGCTCGACCGGTACCGGGCTGTGGAGCGCGCTGAAGATCGTCGCCGAGATGGTGTCCGACGGCCGGCAGGGCAGCGTCGTGACCCTGCTGTGCGACCCGGGGGACCGGTATCTCGACAAGTACTACTCGGACGCCTGGCTGGCCGGCCAGGGACTGGACATCGAGCCGTACACCGCCGCGATCGACTCACTCCTGAAGACGGGCGTCTGGCCCGCCTGAGCCGGACACCGGCCGCCGGGCCCTCAGGGGTGGGAGCGGGTGACGCACGGGGGCGCCACCCTGGTTGAGGGGCCGTCAGGCGTCCTCGGCGTCCTCGGGCTCCCCGGCCACCACCAGCCGCCGCAGATGGTCCGCGACCACCCCGCGCGCCTCTTCCGGCAGACCGGCGTCCGTCACGAGTGTGTCGACCCGCTCCAGCGCGGCGAACGAACTCAGGCCCACCTTGCCCCACTTGGTGTGGTCCGCGACCACGACCACCCGGCGCGCCGACTGTACGAGCCGCCGGTTCGTCTCCGCCTCGGCGAGATTCGGCGTCGACAGGCCGGCCTCGACCGATATGCCGTGCACCCCGAGGAACAGCAGATCGAAGTGGAGGGCCGCGATCGCCTGGTCGGCGACCGGTCCCACCAGCGAGTCCGAAGGCGTACGCACCCCGCCCGTCAGCACGACCGTGGCCGCACCCTGCCGCGGGCCCGAGGTGCGCTGCGCCGCGTGGAACACATCGGCGACCCGCACCGAGTTGGTGACCACCGTGAGGTCCGGTACGTCCTGCAGCTGGTGCGCCAGCGCGAACGTCGTCGTACCGCCCGACAGGGCGATCGCCGCGCCCGGCGCGACCAGCTTGGCCGCGGCGCGTGCGATGTCCTCCTTGGCGGTGAGCTCCAGGCCGGACTTGGCCTCGAAGCCCGGTTCGTGCGTGCTCGCCTCGACCACCGGGACCGCGCCGCCGTGCACCTTCTCCAGCACGCCCTGGCGGGCGAGCGCGTCGAGGTCGCGGCGGACCGTCATGTCCGACACGCCGAGCTTGCGGGTCAGCTCGTTGACCCGGACACCGCCCCGACGGCGGACCTCGTCGAGGATCAGGGATCGCCGCTGCTCCGCGAGGAGGTTCTGATTCTCGCTCACGTACGCTCCGGTCCTTTCGCCTCAATGCCGTCGACACGCCCCGCACACACCGGCTCTTACCAGGACATTCTTCCCGGCCGCGATGCGAGGACGTCCCATCCTCGCATGTCGGGGGGCGGGCAGCGCCACCGACCGCTCATCGCACTCCCGCCACCCACCACCGGTCTCCCCGCCCCGGTTTCATCACGGATCGGGAAGATTCCGTGACAGGGGGTGTGCGGCGCCGCGGAAGTGGAGATCCTTGTGCCGCACGGGCAGAGCCGACGGCGTGTCACGGGGAAGTGCACAAGTGGAGGAACGCGCGCAGGAACAGGCGTCGACCGGCGGACCGGACGGTCCCAGCACGCGGCGCGCCGAGAGCGGAACCGCCCTGGAGCTCCTGGTCCACGGCGTGGGCGGCACCACGCCGCAGGAGATGCTCAACGATCCGCGGACGGTGCGCATCACCGGCGACCACATCGCGGCCGTCTTCCGGCGCGCCGACGACGCCGACGCCGAGCACAGCCGCGACGACCGCCGCCGTGACGGGCCGGTGCCCGAGGCCTACGTCTGGTGCAACCTCACCTCCGGCAACGGAACCCGGGCCCTGTGGCTGTTGTTGCTGCCGTTCATGGTCGTCAACCTGGCCCACTGGATGCGCCCCACCGCCCACGGCCGCCGCCGGACCGTGCGGCTGTACGGCCTGCTGGTGCGGCTCGCGGGGCTCACCCTGACGGTGCTGCTCGTCGCGGCGGCCTGCGAGGTCGCCCTCGACCTGGCGGCCTGGCAGTGCGCGGGCACCGCCGCCTGCGCCGACCGCCACTCCTGGCTGGGCTTCCTCTCACCCACCGTCTCGGACGGCGGCTGGTGGAGCGCCCCCGGGCGACGGCTCGCCCTCGCCGCCGCCGTGCCCACCGCCCTGACCGTCCTGCTGTGGTACCTGTCCCGGCGCACCTGGAGCGACTACGAGTCCCAGCAGCCCATCGAGCGTGCCCCCGAGCCCGAAGGGGACGGTGGCCCGACGGCCCTCGGCCGGCCCGGGTTCTGGTACGGGCGCCGGCTGGTGGCCCGGCTGCGCGCCGCGCACACCGCCGCCGGCCTGATCACGGTCGCCGCCGCCGTCGCAAGCGCCGCCGCCCGCCACGACCGCCGCCCCGGCGGCCCCGCCGTACTCGGCACCCTGGGCCTGATCCTGGAAGCGGCTCTCGCGCTCTGCGCGGTCGCCGTGGTCTGGGTGGTGTGCCGCCGCGGCCGCAGCGAGAGACGGCTGGACCGCACACTCGACGAACGCTTCGTACGGCGGTTGCCGCTCGCCGCGCTCCTCCTGCTCGCCCTCGCCGTGGTGTACGCCGGGTGGGAGCGCCCGGGGTGGACGTCTCAGGGCCGGCTTCCGGGTGACACGACCTTCGGCGCGATCGCCCTGACCCAGGGCCTGCTCGTGGTCGTCCTCGGGGTCGTCGCGCACGTCCTGCACCGCACCGACCCCGACCGCCGGGCGGTGCTGCGGGGCCTGGGCGGGCCCGCGGTGGCGATGCTGGCCTGCGCGCTCGGCGGGGTGATGTCCGGCGGCGTGTCCCAGCGCGTGTCCGACTGGCTGGACGGCACCAGGGCCTCCATCGAGGGGCCACCGGTGCTGCTGACCTGGCAGGCGTCCGTGATCCCGCCGCTGCTCGTCGTGCTGCTGGGGCTCTTCGGCTGGCTGGCCCACCGCGCCTGGCAGCTGGCCCGCGCCGAGCGCGTCGCCGTGGCACTCGACTACCCGGACGAGAACCAGGACCGCGCCCGCACCCGCCGTATCGCCTACACCCGTGCGATGGCCTCGCTCACCGACCGCGGACCCCGCATCGTGGCGGTCACCTCCGGCGTCACCCTGCTGCTCGGCGCGGGAGCACTCGTGGGCGCCCTGGCCACCGACGAGACCCCGGGCCAGGCCGCGCAGGGCACCTACCCCGTCGTCCACGGCGCCGCCGAGACCTCCCAGGCCCTCGGCTCCTGGCTGATCGGCCTCGGTTTCCTCCTCTTCGTCACCTGGGGCCGACGCGCCTACAAGGACGCCGCGGCCCGCCGCACGATCGGCATCCTGTGGGACGTCGGCACCTTCTGGCCACGCGCCTCCCACCCCTTCGCCCCGCCCTGCTACGCCGAGCGCGCGGTGCCCGACCTGACCTGGCGGATGGCGACCTGGACACGCGTCACCGGCGGACGGCTGGTCATCTCCGGGCACTCGCAGGGCAGCGTCCTCGCCGCCGCGGCGGCCTGGCAACTCGCCCCGTCGGCCCGCAAACGCGTCGCCCTGCTGACCTACGGCTCCCCGCTGGAGCGCCTCTACGGCCGCTGGTTCCCGGCCCACTTCGGGCCCGCCGCACTCGTCTCCCTGCACCGTGACGTCGACTGCTGGCGGAACCTGTACCGGCTCACCGATCCCATCGGCGGCCCGATGCGGCTGCCCGGCGACCGCGGCCCCCAGGTCGACCACGCCCCGCTGATGGACCCCTTGGCCTACGGCCGCACCGCCCTGCTGCCGCTGCCGGCCCCGATCCTCGGCCACTCCGACTACCAGGCGGACCCGGTGTTCGCCGAGGAGCGCCGCACCCTGCTGGCCCGGCTGCGGCCCGAGGCGCCCTCAGAGCCCCCGGGGGTGACCTCTGAGCCGGGGGCACCCGCGGGGCCCCCGGGGGCACCCGCGGAGCCTCCAGAGGGCCGCTCGGAGCATCCGGAACTGCCTTCGCCACGCGATCAGGCGCAGCCGCCCGCCACCCAGGAGGATCCTCAGGGAAGCTCGGGCAGATCCTCGGCGTAGAGCAGCGTCAGGTCGTCCTTGTCCGGCTCCGGGAGCTGGGCGACCCGGCTCGCGTGCCGCTCGACCATGGCCTCGAACGTCTGCCGTGCGGTACGGCCGTTGCCGAACGCCGGGCCCTTGGGGAGCAGCGTGAAGTACTTCCCCAGAGCCTCGGCGGCGCCCGGCGCGAGCCGGTACTCGTGCTCCTCGGCCTGCTGCTCAACGATCCGCAGCAGGTCCTCCGGGCCGTAGTCGCTGAAGGTGATGGTCCGCGAGAAGCGCGACGCCACACCCGGGTTGACCGACAGGAAGCGCTCCATCTCGGCCGTGTAACCCGCGACGATCACCACGACCGCGTCCCGGTGGTCCTCCATCAGCTTCACCAGCGTGTCGATGGCCTCCTTGCCGAAGTCGCGACCGGCGTCCTGCGGGGAGAGCGCGTACGCCTCGTCGATGAACAGCACGCCGCCGCGCGCCTTTTCGAAGGCCTCCTGGGTGCGGATCGCCGTCGAGCCGATGTGCTCACCGACCAGGTCGACCCGGGACACCTCCACCAAGTGGCCCTTGTCCAGTACGCCGAGGGAGGCGAGGATCTCGCCGTAGAGCCGCGCGACCGTCGTCTTGCCGGTGCCGGGCGAGCCGGTGAAGACCAGATGGCGCTTGACCGAGGCCGCTTTCAGACCGGCCTGCTGACGGCGCCGGCCGACCTCGATCATGTCGGTCAGGGCGCGCACCTCGCGCTTGACGCTCTCCAGGCCCACCAGCGCGTCCAGTTCACCGAGGACGTCCTTGGAGGTCCTGGCCGGCTGCTCGGGCCCGGCGGCCGACGCCTCGGGCTCCGGTTCGGTGCGCGGTCCCGGGACCCCGCCCAGCAGGCCGGGGGAGTGGCTCGCCGACTGCACGGCTGTCTCCCGCGCCGCGGGCGCGCGCAGCCCCGCGCTCTCGTCGCTCGTGCAGTCCTCCATGACCGGACCCGCCCCGGACGCAGCGTCGGCGCCGCTGTCCGCGAACTCGTAACCTCCGCGCGCGCACCGCTCCGTGCGGCACTTGCGCAGCGTCGTACGGCTTCCGTCGATGACGTGGAAGCCGTAGCCGCCGCTGCCCGTCACCCGGCAGTTCAGGAAGCTGCCCCGGCCGCCGGCCGACACATAGACACCGGCCTCCGCGGGGGAGTCGATCGTGCAGCGCTCCACGGTGGGGTCGGCACCCTTGGTGACGATCACGCCGGTCTGGGCGCCGTCGACGGTGCAGCCGCTGAGCGTGCCGCCGCTGCCGTGGTCGCGGAACCAGGCGCCCGTCGCCGCGTCGCGGATCCGGCAGTCGTCGAGCTGCGCGGTCGCGCCGTCGCTCACCGACACGGCCGTGTTGCGCACCTGCGACAGGTCGCTGTCGACGACGTCCGCACGCGAACCCCGGTCGAGGACGAACAGTGCGTCCGGCACGTCGTGCACCCGGCAGGAGTCCAGTACGGCGGTGGCGCCGTCGCTGACCCACACCGCCGGATAGTCGCCCGTGCTGTCGAAGATCTCGCACTGGTTGGCGTCCACCCGGGTGCCCGGGTCCCACACCGACAGGCCGTTGCGCCCGAACTGCCGCACCGTGGTGCGGGTCAGGGTGAGAACGGAACGGGAGCGCAGGTCGACCGCGTTCTCCGGGATGTCGTGGATACGGCAGTCGGCGAGGGTCAATACCGCGTCCGTGTCGAGTGTGACACCGTCGGACGTCGTGCGGTGCACATCGCAGTCGGTGAGGTGCGCGGTCGCCCGGCCGGTGATCTGCACACCGCTGCCCCGGACTTCGTACACCTCGCAGCCCACGGCCTCCAGCGCCGTGTTCTCCCCGGTCGCCGACAGGCCCGAGCCCGAGGTGTGGTGCACCCGGCAGCGCTCCAGGCGCGGGTGGGCGCCGCCGCGCACCGCCACCCCCGCCTGGCCGGCCGCGACGATCTCGCATTCCTCGAACACGCCGCCCGCGCCGTCGACCACGGCGATGCCGATGCCCGCCGGGTTGTCGACCGCGCAGCGCCGCACCGTGGGCCGGGCGCTGCCGCGCACCTCGATCCCGGCCGCCGACCGTGTCACGACCCGCACGTCCCGCAGCTCCGGGGTGCCCTCCTCCACGAGCACGGCGGGGGCGGCAGCGTCCTGGCCCTCCACATGCAGGTCCTGGACCACCGCCGAGGCGCGCACGGTCAGCGGCACGCCGTCCACGGGCGCGATCCGCACCGAGCCGGGGGAGCCCTCGGGGCCGCGCAGGGTCACCGCGCGCTGCAGGACGAGGTTCTCCCGGTAGGTACCGGGCGCGACGGTGAGGACGTCTCCGTCGGCCGCGGCCTCCAGGGCGGCGGCGAGCGATGCGTACTCACCCGTGCGGCGCCGCCACCGCGACGTGCCGGTGTGCGTCACCTGGACCGTGCCCTGTGCCATGGTGTAGCTGTGCCCCCACCTCGGTCGTACTGATGGCTCGTCCGCCCTCGGGGCGCTTCGGCCGGGGTCGCGACCGCGACCGGGCCCGGCCCTCCGGGGCCCGGGCACGCACGCGGCATCGACACCGGCGCGTCCCTGAGGCTCGCTCGCGCGCGGGTTGTGCCGAACGGTTCGGCCGGACCACCGTAGCGTGCGCGCGGGTGGTGGGTTGACCAGAGCCGGAAGGCCGTCAGATGCCGGTGCCCGTCCTGCCCCAGTCCGGGCCCGCCTTGTCCCATGCCTGGTCCCAACGGGCGTACCGGCGGCGGGCCATGCGCCAGACGATCAGCCGCCTGCCGCCCTCTATGAGGCCTCCCGTCGCCAGGGCCGCGCCGAAGCCGGCGAGGACCGCGTGCGTCGAGGCGGTCGCGGAGTCGAGCGGGCGGGGCACCATCCGGCCGTGTCGGTCGGTCCATATCCGGAACGTGTCGCCCTGCCGCGGGTCCTTGAGGCTCGCCAGGGCGGGGCCCTGGTGCGCGGTGCCGTCCGGCGCCCTCCAGTCGGCGAGGACGCGGTTGCGCAGATCACGGCCCGATGACGTCTCGGGGTCGGAGTCCAGCGGGGAGCGGTCCAGCTTGCGGACCACCGTGGCGGTCACCAGGTGCCGTGCCTCGTGCTGCGCCCGCACCGAGCGCTGCAGCGCGTCCTGGGCCGACCCCCCGACGAGCGAGCCGGCCACCGGCGCGACCAGCAGAATCAGCAGCAGGGCGGCCAGCGCCACCCACGCCTCGGCCAGGTCGGTCGCGCGGCAGAGCGGATTGCGCCGCCAGCGCCAGAGTCCGCTGATCGCTCGCACGGCCTGCACCCCCTTCCCGCTCCGTGATACTCCCCGGCGGAGCCGTCCACGCACGGACCCGTCGAAGAGAGAGCCACGTCACCTCTCCCGGGCCGCTCATGAATTTCTCACACAAGCCCGAACGCCCGGGCCCCCGGCACGGTTCCCGCTCCGCCCGAAGAGCTATTCGAGGATCCTGAGCGGGTCCCCGACCCGGATCGTGCCGCGGGACAGAGGCACCAGATTTTGGCCGAAGACCAGCTTGCCGTCGCGCCGGCGGTGCCGTCCGAGGCTGAACAGGGGCTCGCGCCCGCGCTCTCCGGTGTCCTGGTCGGTGGTCGTCACCACGCACCGCCCGCAGGGCTTGGCCACGCGGAACGGCACGTCCCCGATGGAGAGGCGCGACCAGTCGTCCTCGGCCCACGCGGGGGTGCCCGTCACGACCACGTTCGGCCGGAAGCGGTTCATGGGCAGGGGGCCCTCGCCCGCGTACTCGCCCTGCGCGATGAGGGAGTTGAGGGCGTCGAGCGAGGCCGTCGTGGTGAGCAGCAGCGGAAAGCCGTCGGCGAAGGAGACGGTCTCACCGGGCCGCGCGTACTCCGGGGCCAGGGGTCTGCGCGTGGCGGGATCGTCCAGGTGTACCAGGCGCACCTCGATGCCGAGGTGGGAACTGCACCAGGCGTGCGCGGCCGCCTCCTCGGCCGGGACCGCCTCGACCTTGTCGCGGAAGATCTCCACCGGCACCGTGGCCGAGGGCCGGGGCACGGGAACGGCCAGCGACGGCATGCCCGGCGCGGACAGCCGGACGCCGCCGCCGGGCAGCAGTCCGGCGGCGACGAGGGCGAGTCGCGGCTGTTGGCGTTGGGTGACGACCTTTCCCCCGTCGTCGATCAGCACCCAGCGCCGGTCTCCGGCCAGCCCCCAGGGCTCGACGACGGCCTGTGCGGGCGCCAGGCCCCGGATCGCCTTGACCGGATGGACGTGAATCGAGTGCAGGTGAGCGTTCCCCATGGGGCCATCGTGCCAGCCGGCACCGACAGCCCCCGGAGTCCGGCTCAGTACCCGCGGTACTGCTGGCTGTTGTACGGGTCCTGATAGGGAGCCGGGGCCGGCCGGGGAGCCGCGGGGCGCATCGCCTCGTAGCCCGCGGGGGCCGCCGGACGCGGCTGCTGCGGCTGGGGGCCGGGGTAGCCGCGCGGAGCGGTGGCCTGCTGCGGGATGTACGCCGCGGGCGCCTGCTGCAGCGGGGCGGGCTGCTGCGCCTGCGGATAGCCGTAGGCGGACTGGGAGGGGGCTGCCGGAAGGGCGGGCAGCGCCGACGGGAGGGCGGGCAGGTTACTGCCCGGCATGTCGTACTGGGCGGGGACCCGGATCGGGGCGATCTGCGGGGTACCCCGCTCGGCGACGAGCCTGTCGTAGATCGGGGTGTCCGGGAAGGAGGCGGAGTAGTAGCCGCCGCCATAGGTGGAGCGGGGGGAGGTCATGCCACATAAGTTAAGCCAACTATGTGCTCGTTGGGGAGACCGATAAGAGGGTTGTTTTCCGTGTCCGCAGTGACCCGGGATCCCCAATGCGAGCGAACTCCCCAAAAAGGGGCGGCGGACTGGGCCTTGATCGTGTAAAGGCCGAGTTCCGGGCGGGTTACCGGCGGTCGGTCGCCGGTCTCCGTGGCGGTCGCACGGGGGACTTCGCCCCGGCGAGCAATTAGGTTGAGCGCACGAAACTCGACGGGCCGCCGGGACGGGCCTGGCGCGGCGACACGCAATGGGGGCGGACATGCAAATGCTGAAAGGTTCAAATACTCCGGTGCCGACCGCCGCGTTGCGCGTGGAATTGGGATGGCGGAGCGGAGCGGGCGTGCCTGACGCCGACGCCTCCGCTCTGCTGCTGGTGAGCGGGAAGGTCCGCTCCGACGCGGACTTCGTCTTCTACAACCAGCCCGTGCACTCCTCCGGCGCGATCCGGCACGAGGGCAAGCGCACCACCGGCGACCGGGTGACCGACACGCTCCTGGTCGACCTCGCGCGCGTGGAACCCGCCATCGAGACCGTCGTCCTCGCCGCCTCGGCCGACGGCGGTACCTTCGGGCGGATTCCCGACCTCTACATCGAGGTCCAGGACGGCGCCCAAGGCACCCCGGTGGCCCGTTTCGACAACCCGGGCGCCACCACCGAAACCGCTTTCGTGCTGGGCGAGTTCTACCGTCGCCAGGGCGCCTGGAAGTTCCGCGCCGTGGGTCAGGGCTACAGCAGCGGCCTCGAAGGGCTGGCCACGGACTACGGCATCACGGTGGACGAACCGCAGCAGGCGGCACCGGCCCCCGCCACGGCGCCGCCCGCAGCAGCCGCGCCCTCCGCCGTGTACGCGGCCCCCTCCACGCCGCGACCCGCCGCTCCGCCCCCGCCCGCCGCTCCGCCCCCGCCCGTCCCCCTCACCAAGGTGACGCTCACCAAGGCGGCCCCATCCGTTTCCCTCACCAAACAGGGCGGCACCTCCGGAGTGCTGCACGTCAACCTCAACTGGGAGGTGCGCAAGCAGTTCTCGGGGTGGAGCAGCAAGCTCGGGCGTCCGACCGCGATGCACTCCGACGTCGACCTCGACCTGTGCGCGCTGTACGAACTCACCGACGGCAGCAAGGGCGTCGTCCAGGCCCTCGGCAACAGCTTCGGAAGCCTGCACCGGCCGCCGTACATCCACCTCGACGGCGACGACCGCACCGGCGCCGTGTCGAGTGGTGAGAACCTCACCGTCAACCTCGACCACAAGAACGCCTTCCGGCGCATCCTCGTCTTCGTCACCATCTACGAAGGCGCCCGTTCCTTCGCCGACCTGCACGCCTCGGTCACCCTCCGGCCGCAGCACGGGGCGCCGATCGACTTCTCCCTCGACGAGTGCACGGTCCCCTCGCTCGTGTGCGCGCTCGCCCTCATCACGAACACCGGAGGCGACCTGGTCGTCCAGCGCGAGGCGCGCTACCTCGTGCCCGACCGCGGGGTGAGTCCGCAGCGGACCGTCGACCACGCCTACGGCTGGGGCATGAACTGGACTCCCGGCCGGAAGTGACGCCTGTGGCGGCCGTCAGCCCTCGTCGGGCAGGGCGTCCGGGCGCGCGTAGGTGCGGCCCTTCCAGGCCGCACCCCGTCCCCGGTAGTGCTGCACGGCCGAGTCGACGGTCATGAGGAGATAGAGGAACGCCGTGAACGGCAGCAGCGGAGCGAGCCACAGCGGCTGCCGGTAGTAGCGGAGCATCGGGACGTACGTCCCCGCCATGACGAGCCATGCGAGCCCGCCCAGGACGGCTGCCGAGGTGCTGCCGACGGCGAGGCCGGTCAGGACCGCCACGGGCGGGACCAGATACACCAGCGCCAGCCCGGCGACCGTCCCGGCGAGCAGCGGGAGGCTGTGCCGCAGCTGGGCGTACGCGCTGCGCGAGACCATGCGCCACAAGTCGTGCAGGCGCGGATACGGCCGCACGCTGTCCACCCGCTCGGCCAGCCCGAGCCAGACGCGGCCGCCCCCGCGCTTGACCGCCCGGGCGAGCGCCACGTCGTCGATGACGGCCTGCCGGATCGCGTCCGGGATCCGTGCCCGCTCCGCCGTCTCCGCCCTCAGCAGGACGCAGCCCCCGGCCGCGGCCGCCGTCCGGCCCGCCCCGGCGATCCGGCGGAAGGGATAGAGCTGTGCGAAGAAGTAGACGAACGCCGGCACGACGAACCGTTCCCACACGCTGTCCACCCGCAGCCGAGCCATCTGGGAGACGACGTCGTACCCACCGGAACGGGCCGCCGCCACCAGCTCCCGCAGACTGTCCGGGGCGTGCGCGATATCGGCGTCCGTCAGGAGGAGGTACTCGGGGTCACGCGCGCGTGCCAGCCCGATGCCGTGCCGCACCGCCCACAGCTTGCCGGTCCAGCCCGCCGGTGGCTCGCCCGGCGACCCCACCGTCAGCGGCAGCCCGCCGTTGCGGCGTGCCAGCTCACGCGCCAGCTCACCGGTGCCGTCCGAGCTGCCGTCGTCGACCAGGAAGATCTCAGCCCGTCCCGGGTAGTCCTGCGCGAGCAGCGAGGGCAGAGCGGAGGGCAGTACGGCCGCCTCGTCGCGGGCGGGGACGACGACGCACACGGACGGCCACACGTCCGGCTCCGTGCGCGACGGCAGTCGCACATCGGTGCGCCAGAAGAAGCCCTGACAGAGCAGCAGCCACAACCAGGCGAGGAGTGATCCAGCCGCAGTCCACACAACAGCGCTCACGGACGCAGTCTGCCCCACCGGCGCTTCCCCGGACGGCTCATCGTCTATCGTGATCGGGTGAAGATCGCGCTCATGGATTCCGGAATCGGTCTGCTGGCGGCCACCGCCGCGGTACGACGGCTGCGCCCCGACGCCGATCTCGTGCTCTCCCTGGACCCCGACGGCATGCCGTGGGGCCCGCGCACCGTCGAGGACCTGGCCGAGCGCGCCCTGGCCGTCGCCGAAGCCGCGGCGGCGCGCCGCCCCGAGGCCCTGATCGTCGGCTGCAACACCGCGACCGTGCACGCGCTGACCGCCCTGCGCGCCCGTTTCGAACCGGAGCTTCCGGTCATCGGCACCGTCCCCGCCATCAAACCGGCCGCGGCGGGCGGCGGACACCTCGCCATCTGGGCCACCCCGGCCACAACGGGCAGCCCCTACCAGCAGAACCTGATCAAGGACTTCGCCGGGGGCGTGCCCGTCACCGAGGTGCCCTGCTGGGGCCTGGCCGAGGCCGTGGAACACGCGGACGAGGCGGCGATCGACGCGGCGGTGTCCGCGGCCGCCGCCCTCACCCCGGACGAGGTGACCACCGTCGTCCTCGGCTGCACCCACTACGAACTGGTCGCCGAGCGCATCCGGGCCGCCGTCCAGCGACCCGGCCGCCCGCCCTTGGTACTGCACGGCTCCGCCGGAGCCGTGGCCGCCCAGGCCCTGCGCCGCCTCGGCCGGCAGCCCGCCCCGGGGGCCACCCCGCAGGGCACGCTCACCGTGCTGCTGAGCGGACGCGAGGGAACGCTGCCCGCCCCTGCCCTGGCCTACGCCGAAGGGCGTCTGCTGCAGGCGGTCACGCCCGCCCGTTGACCGGACAGCCGGTCACCGAAGGTCATCGGCGGCCCGGCTCGGCGTGACGCCCGCGTGGCGCAGTCACGCTCCGCCACGAGGTACCAGCGGAGCGAAATCTGAGTACCCTCAAGGCATGAGGGACCACCGCCACGGCGAGAACGCCCCCCACCCGCACATGGACGTCTGGACCGGCCGTGCCACGAACCGGGTGCAGTGGCTGCTGGCGCTCGTGGGCGCCGCCTGCATGGCACTCGGCGTCGAGCTGGCCGTCGACTCGGCCTGGACCTCCGGCATCGCCCCCCTGGTCATGGCCGTCGTGGGATGCATCGCCGCGGGGCTGCTGGTCCTCTTCGGAACCCTCGCCTTCGTGCACGTCGCCCTGCGGGTCGACGAGGAGCACCTCGAGGTGCGCTGCGGCCACATCGGCGTGCCCCGCCGCCGCATCCCGCTCTCCAGCGTGGCCGGCGCCACGTACATCTCCCATGTCACGCCCCGCCACTGGGGCGGCTGGGGTTACCGGTGGCGGCCGGAGAAGGGCACCGCGGTGGTCGTACGACGCGGCGAGGGAGTCGAGCTCGAACTGTGGGACGGGCACACCTTCACGATCACCGTGGACGACGCGGAGGCCGCCGTACGGGTGATCGAGGCACGGCTCAGGCCCACCAAGCCGGGCGCTTCCGCACACTGAACCGCGGGGGCCTCGTCACCGGCTGTGATCACCGGTATTGATCACGGAAGTGATCACGGACTGCTGTCTTCGGCCTGTGGGTACCGGACGGTGGCGCCCATGACGCCGGACGCCGGGTGCCCGCGGCGGGCTCGGGGTAGACAGCGCTGCGGATCGGTGGCACCGGGCCGGGTCGGACGCTCCGCGGGAGGGGGGACACGGCCGCAGGGGGGTCACCACGCTGGGGTGCGTCCCGCTCCGCGTGCCTGGCTTCGCGCGGTACGGCCCGACGGCTCGTCGGCGAGGGGGCGCGCCGTGGCCATGCCCGCCAGCAGGCCGGCTCCGACGGACACCGCCGTGAAACTCAGCGCGTTGCCGATGGCGGCGATCACCGCGAGTGCCGTCAGGGCCGCGCCGGCGGTGAGCGCCACCGGCGTCGGGCGCGGACCGCGCCACAGGGCGTAGAGGACCCAGCCGAACACGGCCGCGAGCAGGGCCACCCCGACGATCCCCTGTTCCGCCGCCTGCTGCAGGGGCGCCGAATGGGGCTTGTCGTCGGACAGCAGGGACTGGGCGGACGTCGCACTCAGCTCCCCGAAGCGGCCCGGGCCGGCCCCCAGCAGGGTGTCGTCGCCCAGCAGCTGCCATGCGTCCTGCCACAGCCGGACGCGGTGCGGCGTCAGCCGCCCCTCCAGAGCCGCCACGAAGCCGCCGGGCACGGCCCGCGCCGCAACGGCCCAGACCAGACCGGTGGCCAGAGCGGCGACCGCGGCCAGTACGGCCGTACCGGCGCCGCGGTGGCGGGTGCGGCCGGCGGCGAGCGAGCACAGCAGGACCGCGAGGCAGGTCGCGAAGCCGCTGGTGGAGCCGAGCACGGCCGCCAGCAGTGCGGTCCCGGCCGCCAGCAGACGCAGGGCGAGCCGAACGGCCGGCACCGGCGTGGCCCAGGCCGCACAGCACGCGGCACCGGCCGACAGGGTCAGTACGGCGGCGGTGGCCCCCGCATGCCCGAGCGGTGCCGCGATCTGCGGGCCCGGCGCGAGCTGGGGGACGGCCACCGTCAGCGCGATGCCGGCCAGTGCCCCGGCAAAGGGCGCGCCGACGGGCAGCAACGCCCCGCTGATCCGTCCGGCGGCGTACCCGGCGGCCACGGCCAGCACCGCCAGGAGCACCCCCTCGGGCCTGCCGTCGTGCACGGCCGCCGTGATCAGTGACCAGGTGGCGCAGGCACCCAGCACCACGACACCGGCCGTGTCGGAAACGATTCGTCTCTCACCGTCCGCGTCCGCCCCGGACGCGGACGTCATCCCGCTGGAACCCACCCCGCCCGCCCCCCGGCGCACCGTCGCCCCCGACCTGTGAAGACCCCGGCCGTCACGAGCCGCCAAGGGCCGTACGACTGAGGCTGGGCACACCGTAGCGGCTGGTGGACGTTTTGAGGATGTGTCGTGACGAAATGAACAGGGAGTCCGCGGTGCACACCGCGCTGTCGGCTCCCAGGTCACGCGTCTTACACTCCGGGAGTGACCGTCACCGCAACCTCCGTCGGCGAGGCGGACCAGCTGAAGCCGCGGACCGCGCCCGGGGCGCGGACGTGGGCGCGGCTCGTCCGTCTCGCTCCGGCCGCCGCAGCCGCGCTCTTCGGCCTGCTCCTCTACGTCTCCTTCCCGCCCCGCACGCTGTGGTGGCTGGCGCTGCCGGCGTTCGCCGGTTTCGGCTGGGTGCTGCGCGGCCGCGGCTGGAAGGCGGCGCTCGGGCTCGGCTACCTCTTCGGCCTCGGCTTCCTGCTGCCGTTGCTGGTGTGGACCGGAGTGGAGGTGGGGCCGGGGCCCTGGCTCGCCCTGGTGGCGATCGAGGCCCTGTTCGTCGCCGCGGTCGGCGCGGGCGTCGCGGCCGTGTCCAAGCTCCCCGGCTGGCCGGTGTGGGCGGCCGCCGTGTGGATCGCCGGCGAGGCGGCACGCGCGCGTGCGCCCTTCAACGGCTTCCCCTGGGGCAAGGTCGCCTTCGGACAGGCGGACGGAGTGTTCCTGCCGCTCGCCGCGGTGGGCGGCACCCCTGTGCTCGGCTTCGCGGTCGTCCTGTGCGGCTTCGGACTGTGCGAGGTCGTCCGGCTGGCGGTGCGATGGCGGCGCACCGGTGAGGTACGGCGTGCTGCGGCGGCCATGGGCCTGCTGAGCCTGGCCGTCCCGGTTGTCGGCGCGGTCGCGGCCCGGCCGCTCGTGAGCGACACGGCCGAGGACGGCACGGCCACCGTCGCGGTGATCCAGGGCAACGTCCCCCGCGCCGGCCTCGACTTCAACTCCCAGCGCCGGGCCGTACTCGACTACCATGCGCGCGAGACCGAACGCCTGGCCGCCGAGGTCGAGGCCGGGAAGGTCGCGCGCCCCGACTTCGTGCTCTGGCCGGAGAACTCCTCCGACATCGACCCCTTCGCCAACCCGGACGCCCGCGCCGTCATCGACGCCGCCGCGCGGTCCATCGGCGTGCCCATCTCGGTGGGCGGTGTCGTCGAGCGGGACGGCAAGCTGTACAACGAGCAGATCCTGTGGGACCCGGCGAAGGGCCCCGTCGACACGTACGACAAACGCCAGATCCAGCCCTTCGGCGAGTACCTGCCGTTGCGCCCGCTCATCGGTGCGATCAACAAGAACTGGACGGCGATGGTCCGCCAGGACTTCAGCCGGGGCACCGAGCCGGGCGTGTTCACCATGGACGGAGCCAAGGTCGGCCTCGTCACCTGTTACGAAGCCGCCTTCGACTGGACCGTGCGCTCCGAGGTCATCGACGGAGCCCAGCTGATCTCCGTGCCGAGCAACAACGCCACCTTCGACCGCAGCGAGATGACCTACCAGCAACTCGCCATGTCCCGGGTCCGCGCGGTCGAGCACAGCCGCACCGTGACGGTGCCCGTGACCAGCGGTGTCAGCGCGATCATCATGCCGGACGGCAGGATCACGCAGAAGACCGGCATGTTCGTGGCCGACTCCCTGGTGCAGAAGGTGCCGCTTCGCTCCTCGCAGACCCCCGCCACGCGTCTCGGCATCCTGCCGGAGATCGCCCTCGTGCTGGTCGCGGTCGGCGGCCTGGGCTGGGCCGTCGGCGCCGGGCTGCGCGGGCGACGCGCCGGTGACGTGTAACCCGTACGCCCGTCGCACGCCGTTTGCACCGCGCCGGGGCGCCGTGAGCGGCCCGTTAGGGTCGACGACATGGCTACTCCCGACTTCATCCGAACACTCCGTGCCTCGGCCGGCCACCAGCTGCTGTGGCTCCCCGGTGTCACCGCCCTCGTCTTCGACGACGAGGGCAGGGTGCTGCTCAACCGCCGTGCCGACACCCGCAAGTGGTCCGTCCTCAGCGGCATCCCCGACCCCGGGGAACAGCCCGCCGCCTGCGCGGTCCGCGAGGTCTACGAGGAGACGGCGGTGCGCTGCGTGGCCGAACGGGTCGTCCTCGTCCAGGCCCTGGAGCCCGTCACCTACGAGAACGGCGACACCTGCCAGTTCATGGACATCACCTTCCGCTGCCGGGCCGTCGGCGGCGAGGCGCGGGTGAACGACGACGAGTCGCTGGACGTGGCCTGGTTCGACGTCGACGCACTGCCCGACCTCGACCAGTTCGGCATGCACCGGATCAAGCAGGCCCTGTCGGACGCCCCCACATGGTTCGACCCCACTGCCTCCAGCTGAACTATGGGGCGTGACCACATGGGGCGGGGCGTCGGCGCTGCCTAGGGTCGAACCATGACCGCGCCCCGCCTCCCTCTGGCTCCCCACGCCTCCCCGCTCGACCTGGGCGGCCGCACCGCGCTCGTCACCGGCGCCGCCGGCGGCATCGGCCGGGCCTGCGTGCTGCGGCTCGCGGCCGCCGGAGCCAAGGTGAGAGCCGTCGACCGGGACGCGGCGGGCCTTCAGACCCTGGCGGACCGTGGACACGGCCTCGCGGGCACGGTGGAGCCGCACCTCCTCGACCTCACCGACCTGGACGCCGCCGAACTGGCCGCAGCCGGCACCGACATCCTCGTCAACAACGCCGGGATCCAGCTGGTGCGCCCCATCGAGGAGTTCCCGCCCGAGGTCTTCCACACGGTGCTCACCGTGATGCTGGAGGCACCCTTCCGGCTCATCCGCGGGGCCCTGCCCCACATGTACGGACAAGGGTGGGGCCGCGTGGTGAACGTGTCCTCCGTGCACGGGCTGCGCGCCTCGGCCTACAAGTCGGCCTATGTGGCGGCCAAACACGGGCTGGAAGGACTGTCCAAGACCACCGCCCTCGAAGGAGCGCCCCACGGCGTCACCTCGAACTGTGTGAACCCCGCCTATGTGCGCACCCCACTGGTCGAGAAGCAGCTCACCGACCAGGCACAGGCGCACGGCATCCCCGAGGAACGCGTCCTGTCCGAGGTGCTGCTGCAGGACAGCGCCGTCAAACGGCTCATCGAGCCGGAGGAGGTCGCCGAGGCCGTGGCGTATCTGTGCAGCCCGCAGGCGTCCTTCGTGACCGGTACCTCGCTCGTCCTCGACGGCGGCTGGACCGCCCACTGAGCGGCCGGTCCCGTCGGCCCGGGGGAGTTGTCCACAGGGCTGACGGGGCGGGCCGGACATGGTGAATCCTGTGAGCATGTCCAGCGATCACGTGCAGTCCGCCGAAATGCCGTTCCTCGAGCTCCTGGCCCGGGGCGCGTCGGCCGACGCCTATGAGCAGCCGGAGCTGCTCGCGCGTGCCGAAGGGCGCCCGGCGGAGTGGATCGCCGCGCTCCGGCAGGCCAAGCCGCTCGCCCTGCGCGTCCGCGCCGAGCTGGAGGGGCGACGCCGGCGCGAGGCCGAGCTGTCCGCCCTGTTCGAGACCGCCCACGACCTCGCCGGGCTGCGGGACCTCGACGCCGTGCTCCGGGCGATCGTGCAGCGCGCCCGCTCGCTGCTGGGCACGGACGTCGCCTACCTCAGCCTGAACGACACGGAGCGCGGCGACACCTACATGCGGGTCACGGAGGGCTCGGTCGCGGCCCGGTTCCAGCAACTGCGGCTCGGCATGGGGGAGGGGCTCGGTGGCCTGGTCGCACAGACGGCGCGCCCCTATGTCACCGACGACTACTTCAGGGACGACCGTTTCCAGCACACCCACACCATCGACGCGGGCGTGCGGGACGAGGGGCTGGTGGCCATCCTCGGCGTGCCGTTGACGCTCGGCCATCACGTCATCGGCGTGCTGTTCGCCGCGGACCGCCGCGCCCGGGTCTTCGAGCGGGAGCAGATCGCCCTGCTCGGCTCCTTCGCCGCCCTCGCCGCGGCCGCCATCGACACCGCCAACCTGCTCGCCGAGACCCGGTCGGCCCTCGCCGGGCTGGAACGGGCGAACGAGATCATCCGGGACCGCAGCGGTGTCATCGAGCGCGCCTCCGGCGTGCACGACCGGCTCGCCGAACTCGTCCTGCGCGGCGGAGGCGTGCACGACGTGGCCGCCGCGGTCTCCGAGATCCTCGACGGCACCGTCGAGTTCGCCGAGGCTGCCGCCGCGCCCGCCGCAGCCCTGGAGAAGTCCGGCGCGCAGGGGCACGCCGTGCTGCACGAGGACGACTGGATCGCCGCCGTCGCCGCCGGCGGCGAAGTGCTCGGTGCCCTGGTGCTGCGCGGGCACCCGGGGCTCGACCCCGTCGACCAGCGCACCCTCGAGCGTGCCGCCATGGTCACGTCCCTGCTGCTCCTGGCCCGAAGATCCGCGGCCGAGGCCGAACAGCGCGTGCGCGGTGAGCTGCTCGACGACCTGCTCGACGCCCGCGGTCGTGACCCGCGCCTGCTGCGGGAACGCGCGGGCCGGCTCCACGCCGACCTCGACGCCCCCCACGTGGTCCTGGCCGCGCGACTCGAGGGTGACGCGACCGATGCCGACCAGGAGGCCGACGCCCGCAGACGGCTGGCAGCGGCGGCGTCCCACCTGGCCGCCACCCGGCACGGCCTGGCCGCCGCACGCGACGGCGGCGCCGTCCTGCTGCTGCCCCTCGGGCCTGGTGACACGGGCACCGATCTGGCCCGCCGCGCCGCCCGCCACCTGGGCACGGCGGTCCGCGCACCGGTCACCGTCGGCGCCTCCGCACCCGCGGAGGACCTCGCGGCCCGCCCCGAGACCGTGGCCACGGCCTACGCGGAGGCCCGCCGCTGCCTCGAAGCCCTGTGCGTCCTCGGCCGCCTCGGGGACGGGGCGGCCGCCGAGGACTTCGGCTTCCTGGGACTGCTCCTGGCCGGCGACCGGGACATCCCGGGCTTCGTCGACCGCACCATCGGCGAGGTCGTCGCCTACGACCGGCGCCGCGGCACGGAACTGCTGCGCACCCTCGACGCGTACTTCGCCTGCGGCATGAGCCCCGCGCGCACCAAGGACGAACTGCACGTCCATGTGAACACGGTCGCCCAGCGCCTGGAGCGCGTCGGCCGTCTCCTCGGCGACGACTGGCAGCACCCGGCCCGTGCCCTGGAGATCCAACTCGCCCTGAGCCTCAACCGGTTGTCGAATCCGGCACAGCACTGACCCCCGCACGCACGGCGCGTACGGGGGCAGGTGAGGACGGTGGACGGTTCCCCGGTCAGACGCTGCGGGCGTTCTCCACAGGGCTGCCCGTCCGTACCGCTTCCGGCCCGGTGGGAGGCACCCCCTCGGCCAGGTCCCGGTGACGGGTCTCCTTGGCCGCCGCCAACGCGACGACCGTGAGTACCGCGGCGCCGATGACGTACAGGGCGATCGGCGTGGAGCTGCCGTAGTCGGACAGCAGCGCGGTGGCGATGAGAGGTGCCGGCGCACCCGCCGCGACCGAGGCGAACTGCGCGCCGATCGACGCACCGGAGTAGCGCATCCGCGTCGCGAACATCTCGGAGAAGAACGCGGCCTGGGGCGCGTACATCGCCCCGTGCAGGACCAGCCCGACGGTGACGGCGAGGATCAGGTTGCCGAAACCGCCGGTGTCGATCAGTGAGAAGAACGGGAACATCCACAGCCCGACACCGACCGCACCCATGAGATACACGGGCCGGCGGCCGATCCGGTCGGAGAGCGCGCCCCACGCCGGGATGACCGCGAAGTGCACGGCCGAGGCGATCAGCACCGCGTTCAGCGCGGTCTGCTTGGAGACGCCGGCCGAGGTGGTGGCGTAGACGAGGATGAACGCGGTGATGACGTAGTAACTGATGTTCTCCGCCATGCGCGCCCCCATCGCGACCAGGACGTCACGCCAGTGGTGCCGCAGCACGGAGACGAGCGGCGGCTTCTCGGCATCCGCCGCCGCGTCCGCCGCGCGGGCCTCGGCCTGCTTCAACGCCTGCTTGAAGACGGGCGATTCATCGACAGACAGGCGAATCCACAAACCGACGATCACCAGCACCCCGGAGAGCAGGAACGGCACCCGCCAGCCCCAGCTGCCGAACGCGGCGTCCGACAACAGGGCGGTGAGCAGCGACAGCACACCGGTGGCGAGGAGTTGCCCCGCAGGCGCGCCGGTCTGCGGCCACGACGCCCAGAACCCGCGCCGCCGAGCGTCCCCGTGCTCCGACACCAGCAGTACGGCACCGCCCCACTCCCCGCCGAGCGCGAACCCCTGGACCAGCCGGAGCACGGTGAGCAGCACGGGGGCGGCCGTCCCGATGGAGGCGTGCGTCGGCAGCAGCCCGATCGCGAAGGTCGCCCCGCCCATCAGCAGCAGACTCAGCACCAGCAGCTTCTTGCGCCCGAGCCGGTCGCCGTAGTGCCCGAACACCAGCGCGCCCAGCGGCCGGGCGGCGAATCCGACCGCGTACGTCAGGAACGACAGCAGGGTGCCGACGAGCGGGTCGGAGTCCGGGAAGAACAGCTTGTTGAACACGAGCGCGGCGGCTGAGCCGTAGAGGAAGAAGTCGTACCACTCGATGGTGGTGCCGATGAGGCTGGCGGCGACGATGCGCTTGAGGCTGGCGGGGGCTGGTGGGGCGGCTGCGGGCGACGACATCGGCACCACTTCCTGGGGTGTGACGGGGACGTTTACGTGTCGCCACACCGTAGGAATCCGCAGGTCAGGCGCACATGTGGCGGGGCAACATAGTTCGAGAGTTCGCTATGCGTGCGGCCACCATGCTGGCTCGTGGAAGGGCGGCCCAGGGAATCGATGGTGGTCGAAACGAGTGCTGTCCGGGACGCGTAGTTCAGGGTGATTTGACGGTGCGGTGCTGTTCGTGCTGACAAATTCCCTCGTCATCACCCGTCTTCACCTGTCCCGTGCTGACTTGGTGCTGACTACGCTCCGTTGAACTCGGACATCTTGGGGCTGATCGGCTCGGCCGTTGCGCGGTAGGCGACCTGACTGATAGGCCGACCCGGCTCTGCCGCTCGGCTCTGCGGGCACGGACAAAGCGCTGCGGTGTGGTGCGCGTTCGTCCCAGCAGATGCTTCGTCTGCTGGTTGTACAGCGCAAGCAGCTCGCTGATCTGCGGATATGGAAGCCGTGGGGACGTTGCGGGGACCGCCGACCGGGGACTGGTCCGGATCTTGACCGAGGTCGATCTCGGGGCGGCGGCTCTGTTGGAGTGGCCGCATCCACCTGCCCCGCGTTGACGGTCCCACCTGGCACAGGTTGTAGGGATCGTCCAAGGGGTCTACGCCAGTCCAGCGCGGGCGCGAAATCACAGGTCAGGGCCTCCTGGTCCGGGAGGGTCCGCCCTGTTCGTGATAGCTGGTGATACGGCGAAGTCCCGTTGGGAACCATCCCGACGGGGCTGCTGGGCTGAGCCGTGAGACGACGAAGCCCCACCGGAACGTTCCGGTGGGGCTTCGTCGTGGCGTCGGTTGCGCTGGCGTGCACGATGCAGTCGGCGCCTCATGCGGTCCGTGTTCCTGCGATGCTCTCGGGGACGCTCTAGTTTTGCGATCGCACCCATCCATATCGCACCCATCCGTAAGGGATCCCTGAGACGACGCGGCCCCGCCAGGCAGCCTGGCGGGGCTCTGTCGTGTGGTGGCGTTGGTTACGTCTGTGCGTAGTTGCTGGGCTGGTGGATTGCCTCCGACTGCCCCGTGGGGCCGGTGGTAGTCGTAATGGGTGTTCCAGACGCCGAGGGCGTCACGGCGTTGGTCCTCGGAGAGCCGGCTGCGGGCGTAGAGGAACTCTTCGGCGATGATCCGGTTGTAGCGCTCTACCTTGCCGTTGTGGCGAGGCGTGTACGGCGTGATGCGCTGGTGGCGCGCGTCGAGCAAGGACCGGGCGAACGTGCCGGCCCGGTAGCAAGCACCGTTGTCCGTGACGACGCGTTCTAGGCAGGTGATGCCGTGGGCTGCGAACCAGGCTCTCGCCCGGTGGAGGGCGAGCAGAAGCCGCGATACGGTGCGACGGCTGAGCGAGTGCCCCTCGGCCTGGAGCTCAAATGCGATCCGGGATGCCGACCACTTCTCTGCCCGACGGAGTGCCTCGATCGTGGTCACGACGTGGGAGCTGGTCGCCGTCGGCTGGCGCCGAGGCGTGGAGGAAGGGTCCAGCAGACCGAGTTCACCGTGCTTGCGGTAGCGATTGACCCGTTTTGACGCGCAGGCACGGGAGATGCCCATTGCTGCGGCGACATGAGCGATCGGCCGTTTCTGGCACCGCTCGATCAACCGGCGCCTACCCTCTACGGACAGCGGTGCGTTCGCAGGGGTCATGTATTGATTCGCCTTCTATGTAGGTCGGGGCTTCGCGGGACAGGACTTGGCAGTTACACGAGCACGTCTCGTTGCGTGTCGGCGGCTGCCTGTCGGTTGACGGCCCAGATCATGAGTGCGCAGAGGGCGAAGGCGGCGCCGAGGAGGCTGGATCCCGCCCACCCTGTGGCGGAGTACACCGCGGTGGTGCCGGTTGCTCCGACGGCTGAGCCGAAGGAGTAGAAGAGCATGTGGCCGCCGATGACGCTGCTCGTCTGGTGTGAATATGCGGCGGTGAGCAGGTGTTGATTGCTGACGTGTACTGCCTGCACCGCGAAGTCGAGGACGATCACGCCGACGACGACCGCCCAGAGCGACCAGGACGCTTGTCCGGTCGCCAACCATGAAGCGGCCAGGAGCACAAGTGCACCGCCTGTGATGACGTTGGAGCGGCCGGCGTCGGCCCCCCGCCCGGCTCGTGAGGCGCCCAGCGCCCCGGCGAGCCCGGCGATTCCGAAGAGGCCGATCTGGGCCGTGCTCAGGTGCCATGGCTCGGCTGCGAGCGGCAGAGCCAGGCCGCTCCACAACACGCCGAAGGAAGCAAACAGGAAGAATGCAATCAGTCCCCGTGAGACGAACAGGCGCTCACGGAACAGGCGACCCAGCGAGATCAGCACCGCGCCATAAGGGGCCCGGACGTCGTGCGGGTCGGATGGCAGGAGCTTCAGCACGAAGCAGGTGAGCACGATGAGGAGCACGGCGAATACCACGTAGATGCTTCGCCATCCCCAGAGTGCGGCGAGACTGCCCGCGAGCACGCGCGCTCCGAGAATGCCGATGGTGACACCGGAGGTAACGGCGCCGAGTGTGTGGCCGCGTTGCGCTGCCGTGGACAGGTCGGCGGCGAAGGCCACTGTGGTCTGAACGACGACCGCGAACAAGCCTGCGGTGGCCAGCCCGGCGAGCAGGAGCCATAGCTGGGCAGCGACTGCGGCCAGGGCCATGCCAACCGCAGCGAGGAGAAGATGCCCGGCAATGAGCTTGCGCCGGTCGAACATGTCCCCCAGAGGAACAAGAAGGGCCAAGCCGATCAGGTAGCCGAGCTGCCCCGTGGTGACGATCCATCCCAAGTCGGCTTCCGGCAGGCCCAGGTCGTCGCCGATCTGGGCCAGTACGGGCTGCGCAACGTAGATCTGCGCGACCGCGACCGCGCAGATCACGGCGAACAGCATCCTCCGGCCAGACGTAAGACTCACCAACACCCTCCAATGAGTAGCAAATTGCAACCAAAATGAAGGTACGGCAGAATGGTTTCGATCCGCAACTCTTCAGGAGGAGTGATGGCTCGCACAGCGCCCCGTGCCGAGGGGATGTCCTGGACAGACCCCGCCTGCCCCGTCGCGCGCACCCTCGACCTGGTCGGAGATCGATGGAGCCTGCTGATCATTCGCGACGCGATGGACGGTGCGCGAGCATTCACCGACTTCCAACACCGCACCGGAATCGCGCGCAACATCCTCACCGACCGGCTGCGTCGCTTGGTCGAACGAGGCATCCTCGATCGGCAGACCGCCCCGACGGGGCGGCGACAGAACTACGTCCTCACAGAGGCGGGCCGAGACCTCTTCACCGTCATCGTGGCTGCGCGTCAGTGGGGCGAACGACACGCCTTCGCGCCAGCTGAAGCTCACTCAGTTCTCGTTGATGAAGGCGGCCTCCCGCTCCCCGAGCTGCGGCCCACCGACGCGCACGGCAGGCCCGTGGATGTCGATACGACCTCTGTGCTGCACGATCGCTGACCACAAAGGAAGCCATCTGACACTCCCAGCGGCCGGCGACGTGTTCGGCCATCAACGCCGGGACACCCGCGAGATGGTGGGTAACGCGCCTCTCGGTGGATCACGACGCCGTTGGCGCAGAGCAAGCCCGACTGCTGCGGCTCCGTACGGCCAGCGTCAACAACCTCCTGGCCCGCAACACCCAGGACTGAAGGAGGGGATCCAGCAGCCGTCTACCGAGCTTGGCCAGTGCAGGGACTGGCAGGCGTCGAGCGTTTCGGCGTTGCGACACAGCAGCTCCGCTGCGAGGAGTTGGGCGCTGGAGGACGTTGAGCGCAGCGGCGTCGATCACCAAAATGGCTGTCTCATCCCGAGATCTTGCCCTCGTTCTCATCATCCGACCACAAGTTCACGAGCAGTGCCACGGCGAGATCGGCGTAATCGAGCTTGGTGAGCGTGAGGAGTCCCGAGGCAAGAGCTGCTGGGTGTGCGTGTCCCGATTCGGAAGGGGAGACCAGTCGCCCGGCACGCATCGCTGCGTCCAACCTGAGCTGACGTCGCTGCTCTTCCTGCTCTTGTCCCAGCCGGCGTTCGGTTCGGTGGTTCAGGACGTATCCGATCAGAGAGACCGATGTGCCGACGAGGACCCCGATGAAAGTGAGGACGGCCGCAAGTCGAGAGGTACTCCCGCCTCCGGAGAATGGACCGAGCAGAAGCACTGCACTCCGCTCCTACAGGGCGGCCCACCGCGAGGTCATACATCCGTCGAGCACCGCTCACACAAGGGCCTGAACAACAGGGCGGAGAACAGCCACCAGCCCACGCGGCAGCGCGAACGGGCGATGAAGGGTTTCCGCGGCGTTGGCGCAGCGCAGCGGTTCCTGTCCGCGTTCAGCGGGATCTCACCCCACTTCCGACCCCGGCCGCCACCTGATGACGGCCTCCGGCTACCGAGCCGAGATGACCATCCGCTTCACCATCTGGGACCAGATCACCCGCGCCGCCGGCCGACCCACTACGGTCTGGGCACCCGCCCGGACCGCGTGCCCACCGATCTCCGCCTTGAGTTCCTCCACCCGGGCGCGGGCCGCAGCCTCCCGCGCCTCCAACTCCTCGATCAACGACACCATCGACGCCCCCTACTTCACCCGCCACAGTAGAAGGAGGCCCGTCTGCCTACACCGTCAACCAGTGTTCTCCCAACTCAGGGCTTCCCTGGAGGAAAGCCACACCCGTCCGGAAAGCGCCAGCCTCCCATCAACTCCCCAGCGGGTAGGCTCCTTGTCGCATTTGCCGACAGGGTCCGATCTACCGCCGGATCTCGTGCCGGAACGCGGTTGAAGCGGCCGGGGATCGGTGGAGGTGTCACGCTCTCAGTCGAGGGCGCGATGGCTGACGCCGAGGGCATTGAGACGCTCCAGGTGCGGACGCAGGCGGTCGGTGACGAAGTCCGCGAAGTCGTCGACGCCGTTGCCGTCGTTCCGCCACACCGCCTCGGCGAACGCGCACAGACGCGGGAACAGCATGTACTCAGCGTGCTTGGGCGTCGGAACGTACTCAGTCCACAGCTGGCACTGCGCGCCCAGGACATGCCGCGCCGTTTCGGGCTCGTCGGCGAGCGCTGCGGGCACGGGGCGGTAGTCGTACACCTTGGACAGCGGGACGAAGCCACCGATCGCGAGCGGCTCCCTGTCGTGGTCCTCACTCTGGTAGCGGTCGAAGTAGAGGTACTCGCACGGCGCCATCACCACGTCGAGTCCACCGCGTGCCGCCTCGACGCCGGCCTCCTCGCCGCGCCATGACATGACCACGATGTCCTTGGGGAGGTTGGCCGGCCCGCCGCCTTCGAGTACCTCGTCCCAACCGATGAAGCGTCGGCCGTTGTCCGAGAGGAACGTCGCCATCTGGCCGGTGAACCACGCCTGCAGGGCATCCTCGTCGGTGAGGCCGAGCGATCGCATCCGCGCCTGCGCGGCTGGGCTGGCCCTCCACTCCTCCTTGGGGCATTCATCGCCGCCACAGTGGATGAGCCGACTCGGGAACAGGCTCATCACCTCGGTGAGAACGTCGCGGCAGAAGTCGAGCGCAAGGTCGTCGACGTTCAGCACCTGTTCACTGATCCCCCATATGGTCCAGACCTGGGGCGGTCTCAGGCCGTTGCCCAGTTCGGGATAGGCCGAGATGGCGGCGAGCATGTGGCCAGGCATGTCGATCTCGGGGATGACAGTGATGAAACGTTCCGCTGCGTACGCCACGATCTCGTGGATGTCGTCCTGGGTGTAGAAACCGCCGTGCGGCGTGCCGTCGAAGGTGTACTCATCCTCCGGCCGGTCGGCATGGCCGATGAGCGTCTCGTGTCGCCAAGCGCCGACTTCGGTGAGGCGTGGGTACTTCTCGATCGCGAGCCGCCAGCCCTGATCCTCCGTGAGGTGAAGGTGGAGGACGTTGAGCTTGTGGAGGGCAAGGAGGTCGATCAGCCTCAGAATGAACTCCTTTGGCATGAAGTGCCGCGCGGCATCGAGCATCATGCCGCGCCAGCCGAGCTGGGGCCCGTCGGTGACGCTGACGGCCGGCACCGTCCAGTCGCGTTCGACGGCCGTCGCCGAGAAGACCTCGGCCGGAAGGAGCTGCCGCAGCGACTGGACGCCGTAAAACACACCTGCCGGGTCGCCGCCGGTGATGGTGATGTGGTCGGACGTGACGGTCAGTTCGTACGCCTCGGCGTCGAGGGCCCTCGGGGCGACGGACAGAGTGATCGCGGCCTGCCCGCCATCGGCATCCGGCAGGGCAAACCCGGTCGCGGGTCGCAACGCACGGCGGAGAGCGTCGGCTGCGGGGGCCGAAGCGGCGTCGGACCGGATCGATGTGGTGCCGGTCAGGCGGAAGGCATCGTCATGCTCGTGACGGTCGAGGCGCTGAGGCTTAGGAAGAATCACACCATGTGAGCCTACTGTTCGAATCTGCGCGACAAAAGGCCAATCAGAGCAGCTTCACGCATCTTGAGGCTGCTAAGCCGAGAATCGATGAGTCAGTGGGCAGGCGGCAGCGCCCGGCCGAGCGGTAGCGAGGTCGGGTGTCGATCGCGTGGGATCAGGCTGCGGCGGGTTCGAGGCTGACCTTGTAACCGAGCGCTTCGAGTTGATGGACGTGGCTGCGTTTGCGCCGTTTGGGATCGATGCGGCGGGTGTAGAAGTCTGAGCCAAGGGTTCAAAGCGGGCATTTGGCAGGCCGGACTATCTACGTTGAGACGGGGGCTGGGTTGGCTGAGAACGGACAAGGTTGCCCGGGGGCAGACAGGAAAGATCGCGGAAGGACTGGCCAACGGGCGCGAGGGCATGTCAACGTAGACGACCTTGCAAGAAACCCCAGGTCAGAGAGGTGATTGCCCGTGACCGCAGCCCCTGCGGGCCCCGGTTTCTCCACCACCGTCGAAGCCCTGCGACCGGGGGAGTGGCAGCTCGACCCTGGTCAGCCGACCCTGGTCATGGACCAGTTCTCCGCCGAGGACTTCCACCCTGATCGTCGATGATCGCGCGGACGTGCACGTCAGCTCCAAGGACGGCCGGTTCTACCTTGGCTGGTTTCCGCTCGGCCGCCCCGGCACGGATAGCGAGGGATGGAAGATCGCTGTCACCGGAACCGCCAAAGTCCGCGGCTATCAACTGTCGTTCGATACCGGACGCCGGCCGACATCGTCGCCGCCACCGGAGCGAGTGTGCTGGAGGCCTCACGCCGCCTCTGACAGCGCGGACACCGAGGGATCTCGTCCGTGTGTCCGTGATGGCGCGGCGGACCATCGCCTTGGCCATGGCCACCTTCGTCTCGAAGGCGACCTCGTCGTCGATGCCGGCCCGGCGGCACCTTTCGCGGTCGTCGGCCCAGGAGGTGGGCAGATACAGACGCCGGTCGATCAGTGTCCGTCCGCGGTCGGTGGCATAGGCGAGGAAGACGCCGACCTGGCAGTTCTCCGTCCGCCCGGCGGTGCCGGTACTGCCGCTGCACCCCGGCCGGCCTCGTCCCCTTCCTCAAAAAGCCCGTGTCGTCCACGACCAGGACGGCGTCGGGGTCGCCGAGGTTGTCGACCACGTACTGACGCACGTCGTCGAGTACCTCATCGGCATCCCACTCGATCCGGTTCAGCATCCGGTGCATGCGGTCCGGTCCTGCGTGGCCGGCTTCCTCCACCAGGGTCCAGCCGTTCTTCCGTGTCGAGCGGTGCATCAACCGCCTCAAACAGTGGCGCGACATCGCCACACGCTACGAGAAGACAGCCACGATCTACCTGGCCGGACTCCACATCGCGGGCATCTTCCTGTGGTCCGCCCGCTGATCCAAAACGAAAGCCCCTAGTGGCAGGGGCTCGTGGCGACGACGGCACACCGCACCAACAGGGCGTGGGCCGCAGTCGCCTGTACCAGGGGCGCCGTGCAGAGGAAGGTCAGCTCCCCGCATTGGGCAGGTGGATGCCGGTTTGCGGGCTGTGGAGGGACGCCGGTGCCTTCGGTTGGGTCAGTTCCCGGGGAACATGAGGTCACTGGCGTTGCTGGCGGTATTCATGAAGTCCTGAAGGGGGGCGGCCCCGCCCGTCGGTGTGTACAGGATCAGCCCTTGCGGGTCTTGATCTCCTCGGTGAGGGCCGGGACGACGTCGAAGAGGTCGCCGACGACGCCGTAGTCGACGAGGTCGAAGATCGG
>NZ_JBEZCR010000022.1:0-67087 GCF_040647715.1 Streptomyces tibetensis
AACGCCCGATGAGTTCCCTCGGCCTCGCGCTGCGCGACTCCTCCACCATGCTGCGCCGCAACCTCCTGCACGCCCGGCGCTACCCCTCCCTCACCTTGAACCTCCTGCTCACCCCGATCATGCTGTTGCTGCTCTTCGTGTACATCTTCGGCGACACCATGAGCGCCGGCATCGGCGGTGGGGGCGATCGGTCCGAGTACCTCGCGTATCTCGTCCCGGGCATCCTGATGCTGACCATCGGCGGTACCACGATCGGCAGCGCGGTGTCCGTTGCCATGGACATGAACGAGGGCATCATCGCCCGCTTCCGCACCATGGCGATCCACCGCGGGTCGGTGCTCGTCGGGCACGTCCTCGGCAGCGTGCTGCAGTGTGTGGCGAGTGCTGTGCTCGTCGGGGCCGTGGCGGTGGCGATCGGGTTCCGGACCACGGACGCCACCGTCCAGGAATGGATCCTGGCGGTCGGGCTCCTGATCCTGGTCTCCCTGGCGCTCACCTGGATCGCCGTCGGTATGGGTCTGGTCAGCCCGAACGCCGAGGCGGCCGGCAACAACGCGATGCCGCTGATGATCCTTCCGCTGCTGTCCAGCGCCTTCGTACCGGTCGACGCGATGCCGGGCTGGTTCCAGCCGATCGCCCGGTACCAGCCGTTCACCCCGGCCATCGAGACCCTGCGCGGCCTGCTGCTCGGCACCGACATCGGTCACAACGGATGGCTGGCGGTGGTCTGGTGCGTGGGGCTGGCCGTACTCGGCTACCTCTGGTCCACGTCTCTCTTCCATCGCGGCCCGAAGCAGGCACGGTGAGCCCCACTGCCAGGGCGGGCAGGATCAGCTGCTGCGGGTGAACACCTTGTTGCGGGTGGAGCCACCGGCGCACAGCGTCTTCTCGTCGGCCGTCATGGAGCGGGACTTGACCACGACCGCGCTGTGCTTGCCGTCCGTGCCGTTCGGAGCCGGGCCGGTGACGGTGTCGGGCACGAACCAGTAGTAGTGGCCCCACTCACCGAGATAGGCCTTGCCGAGTTGCGGGGCATTGAAGCTGCACTTGCCTTCTCCGGAAGCGCAGTCGGCCATGATCTGCTCCGCGGTGGGTTGTTCCCCGGCCGCGGCCGGCACGGCCGTCGTGATCAAGCCCAGTGCGGTCGCCGCCAACACGAGCGTGCGGCTGCCGTACCGCAGGGTGTGCTTCATCGTCATCGTTGTTGCCTCTCGGTGGTGCGTGGGGGGAAAGCGGCCACAATGACCCTTGTTCCGGCAGGGCTTGCGGTCACCCGTGATGCCCATGAGGCTCATGTAATCGACGGTCCGGCTACACCAAGGAATGGCAAAGTTGTAATTGATTTTCACAACTGATGAACAGCCAACTTGGTTTCGACGACGCGACGTTGATCACGACGTCGAGCGCGTTCACGCGAACGGCCGCTGGTGCCACGATCGGTTCGTGGCACCAGCGGCACGGAAAGACAGATCAGTTGAGGGGGTCGAGCGTGAGATAGGCCTGGCGGGGGTTGCCATCGTGGACGAGCGATTCATGGTGACCGACGTCGTCGAAGGCGAAGGCGTAAGCCTTTCCGTCCGCCATCTGGGCGTGGATCTTGCGCGCGTAGTGGTTGGTGACGTTGTCCTTGTAGAAGTCGGAGGCGCCGGCATCGGGCTGGTTGGGATTGACCAGCAGGGTGGAGCGGTTGAATCCGGCACACAGCGTGCGGGAGATCGGGCCGCGCACCTGGTCGTTCGGGGCGTCGAGCCGTCCGTGGCAGCCGAAGACGGAGGAGGCGTCCGGCTTCTGGAAACCGGTGACGACCGCTCCGGTGCTGTCGGTGAAGTTCATGACGCCGCCCGAGACCCGGCCGTAGAACTTGGTGCCTGGCCGATCGGCGAACGGGGTGACCGTCAGGGGCGTGGTGGCGTACCTCTGCCAGACGCGGTTGATGTAGTCGTCCATCACGGTGGCCGGCAGAGCGCCGGTCTCCAGACCGTACAGCGGCGACAGGGCACGCAGCACGGTGCCGTCCGGACGGGTCTGGATCAGGCCGGCCCAGCCTCCGGGCTGCCCCCTGAGGGCGTTGAAGAAGCCGTTGTAGCCGCCGGCCTTGAGCCGTCCGGTGCTCGCGGTGCTGCCGTCGGCTCGCTGCACTCCCACCGCGTAGGGAGCGGAGAACATGTCGACCTGTGTGCTGTTGATCCACAGGCCCGAGTCGTTGAGCGTGTACTCCGACCAGTTGAACAGGATGTTCCGGTTGGGGTCGGTCGGATTCTGCACGGCCGGCTGGACCAGGCCTCCGGTGGTGAGCTTGAAGACCAGTTTCTGGCCGTAGGAGAAGTACACGCGTCCGGAGAACTTCGGCATGCGGATCGTGGCCGACTGCCCTGCCGCCGGGCCAGGGATCGAGGCGTCGGGAGCGGGAGTCGGCGGGTTGCCGCCGGCCGGCCAAGGGTGGAAGGTGCCGCCTGCGTCGGCCCACCCCTGCCGTCCGGTCGAGAGGTCCGTGCCGAGGTTGTAGACGTACACCCGGTCGCCACGGGCCGAGTTGTTGGTGATCTTCAGAGGGATCGTCGCCGGAACGGCGGCATGGGCCGGCGCACCCGTTCCGGTCGCCAGCAGTGAGCCGGCGAGGACCGTGGCCAGGGACGCCCCCGCGGCTGTGGCCCGGCGCCTGAGAGTTCGCAACACGCTCTGCCTCCGTTCGACGGTCAATTGTTCTGAGAGCGCTCTCAGAGTTGCGCCTTGGTCCGTACCTGTCAACACATCGGGAGCACTCGATCAGCCCGGGCACCCGTCGCGCAGGGACCCCCGCAGGCAGGAGACGACGACCACGAAAGGCCAGACCGACTGGAGGGTCGTCACGGCGCGCTCGGCGACCCCGGCCACGCCGTGGAGGTGCAGCTCGATCAGGAACCAGGTCGCGCCGGCCGCCATGACGGCCGTCGCCCCCAGGGAGGGAAAGGGGCGCAGGGCCCACGGCACGGCGGCACCGGCCCGGGCGGCCAGCACGGGCCATGCCGCCAGGACGGCGAAGCCGACGGCCGCGTCCGAACCGTGGCTCAGCGAACCACCGCTGCTCGGCGCCGGGACGACGGCCACCGCGAGCGCCGACACACCTCCGGCGGCCAGGGCCATCCGTCCCGCCGTCGCCGCCGGGCGCAACCCCCAGGCCGTCAGCAGGTGACAGAACCCCAGGGCGACGAACGCCGCCGTCATCACCCAGGACCCCGAGTTTCCGGGAGCCGCCAGGACGCTGATCGTCTGGGCGGCGGGGTCGTACGGGGAGCCCTGCAACGCTGCCGCCAACACCCAGCCCATGATCAGGAAAACCGGGGCGAACCCCGATGACGCCAGCGCCCATGTAGGTACAGATCGCATCAAGACACCGTAAAGCTGGGCATCCCTGTCAGTGCGTTCCGTCCCGGGGGCCGCCTCACGTGGCGTAGTCGCACAGCCCGCTCCGCCCTGGAGGCGCACGATGGAACCGTGCGGCCGGGTGTCGAAAGGTGATCGGGCATGGAGCTCACTCTCGTGGTGCTGATCATCGTCGTGGGTCTGACGTTCGACTTCACCAACGGCTTCCACGACGCCGCGAACGCGATCGCCACCTCGATCTCCACCAGGGCCCTGACGCCCCGCCTGGCGCTGGCCATGGCCGCGGTGATGAACTTCTGCGGCGCCTTCCTGGGCACCGGGGTCGCCCAGACCGTCGGCAGCGGCATCATCGGGGCGCCCGAGGCGACCTCGGGGCTGCTGCTCGTCCTGTGTGCGCTCCTGGGCGCCATCGGCTGGAACGTCTTCACCTGGTGGCGGGGGCTGCCCACCTCGTCCTCGCACGCCCTGATCGGGGGGCTGGTCGGTGCCGCGCTCGCCGCGTCCGCCACGGTGCACTGGTCGGGGATCCTGGACAAGGTCGTCCTGCCGATGCTGCTGTCCCCGCTGGTCGGCGTGGTGCTGGGGTACCTCCTGCACACGGGCATCCTGTGGGTGTTCCGGCGTTCGGCACCTCGGCGCACCATGCGGCGCTTCCGTGCGGCGCAGAGTGTCTCGGCAGCCGCCATGGGTCTGGGGCACGGGTTGCAGGACGCGCAGAAAACCATGGGGGTCATCGTGCTGGCGCTGGTCACGGCCGGCTGGCAGGAGGACTTCTCGGTGCCGGTGTGGGTCATCGCCGCCGTGGCGATCGCCATGGCGGCCGGTACGTACACCGGGGGGCGTCGCATCATCACCACCCTCGGGCGGCGCATCGTGCACCTCGATCCGCCGCGCGGGTTCGCCGCCGAGACCGCGGCCGCGGCGGTGCTCTACACGACCGCGTTCCTGGTGAAGGCGCCGATCTCCACCACCCAGACGATCACCGCGGCCATTCTCGGTGCCGGCGCCACCCGGCGCTTCTCCGCCGTACGCTGGCAGGTGGCCCGTTCGATCGGTACCGCCTGGATCCTCACGTTTCCCGGCGCGGGGATCCCGGCAGCGGCGCTCTATCTGCTGCTGCACGCCGTCACCGGTCTGTGATCACATCCGGAGGCCGTCCATGACCGCTCTTCCCGGCCGCCGGAGGTCCGCGCAGTCGCCCGCCGGGGCACCGGACGGCCTCCCGTCACCCGGGCGCTTCGCCCATCTGCACCCGGAGGACGGCGCCTGTCTGATGGAGGCCGCAGCGCTGCTGTCCTCCGGCCGGTTCACCGACAGCCCGGCCGGGGCGCATCCGGCGCTCGCGGCCCTGGCGCGCGTCGTCAACGACAGCGTCGGTGACGGTGCCCGGCACGCCTTGTGGCCACTGGCCGCGGACCTCGCGGACGCCCACCCCTCGGGCCGTGCCTTCGCACCGGTGCTGGTCGGCACGGTGGTCGACGCGGCGCGCCTGGTGCGCCCCTCGTCCCGGCCGCTGGCGCGGTACGGCCGTGCGTGCCGCCGGAGGGCGGACAGAGTCACCCGGGCGTCAGTGGGAGGTGCGGCAGCCCGGATCTGCGATCTGCTGTGGTGGCGCGGGCCGGGGCGTCGGCACCTGGAACACGCTCTCCGGGTGCTGTGCGCCGCCCCGGACGCCGAGCAGCGGCTGTCCGGGGTGTTGCGGCAGGCCGTGGCCCAGGCACGGGAGCACCCGGACGAATGGGCTCCGGGCAGGGAGGTTTCCCGCAACCGTCAGGCCCGAGGGGAGCGGTGGGGCGGTCGCAGGGATGCCGGGGCCTCACCGGAGGGGAGCTGAGAGCTCCCGGGAGCCCTGAAGTCGTCGCGGCGACGTTCGCCTGAGTATCATCCTATGGACGCAAATAGGGTGATTTGCCTTCTCGGGTCGTCCCCTACCGTGGCCACCCCCGCCGGAGTGAACCATGTCCCGCACCGGCACGACGGACGACGGCGACGAGCTGCTGACCAGGCTCGGGGCACTGACGGCTCAGGCGCGTGCGCAGGCCGAGATGCAGAGGTCCCGGGTCGAGCTGGCGATCGCACTGCAGCGCGGCATGTTGCCGCGCGACCTGCCCACGGCCCGCCGGCTGCATCTGGCCGTGCGGTACGCGCCCGCGTACCGGGGCCTCAACGTGGGCGGCGACTGGTACGACGCCTTCACCCTGGGCGACGGCCGGATCGGTCTGTCCATCGGCGACGTCCAGGGCCACAACATCGAGGCCGCCGCCTTCATGGGGCAGGTGCGGGCCGGGCTGCGGGCCCTGGCGTCGGTCACCAGCGATCCGGGCGAGGTGCTGGCGCGGACCAACGATCTGCTGGTGTCCCTGGGCTCCGACCTCTTCGCCACCTGCACGTTCATGCGGCTCGACCCGTGTGCCGGGGTGCTGGAGAGCGCCCGGGCCGGGCATCTGCCCTGCGTCTGGGCGACAGCGGACGGGAAGTCCGGGCTCACCGAGGACGAGGGCGGGCCGCCCCTCGGAGTGCAGGCCGGGACGCGCTACCCGGTCACCCGGTACGAGCTCACCACGGGCGGGGTGTTCGTCCTGCTGACGGACGGTGTCGTGGAGGGGCCGTCCATGCGGCTGGAGGAGGGCCTCGACCAGGTGACCCGCCTCGCGGGCATCGCCGCCGTGGCGGGCATGGACGTGGACGCTCTCGCGGCCGCCGTGATCAAGGGCGCCGAGCGCGTGGGGCACGACGACGACGCCGCCGTCCTGGTGGTCGGTCTCGACGGGCCGGACGCTCAGCCATAGGGCGGCACGACGGCCGCTCCCGCCTCGCCGAGGCCTCGGCTCCGGTGTCTCATGGCTGCTGTGGTGGGTAGCCAGGATCTGCGTACGCCGGTCGTCGTCGCTCTGCAGACGCTGGCCGTCGCCGCCTGCTACTACGTTTCCGCGCAACTGGGGCTGCTGCGGGAACTCGTCGTCGAGGGCGCGGTCGTCACGCCCATCTGGCCCCCCACCGGCGTCTCCGTGGCTTGCCTGCTGCTGCTCGGACTGCGCTGCTGGCCCGGGATCGCCCTGGGCGCCTTCTTCGTCATCCTGTCCCTCACCTCCCTGACACCGTCGTCCCTCTGCGTCCTGGCGGGCAACACGGCCGCCCCCGTGGCCGGGTACCTGCTGCTCCGGCGGGCCGGCTTCCGCACCGATCTCGCGCGGCTGCGGGACGGTCTCGCCCTGGTCTTCCTGGGTGCCTTCACCGCCATGCTGATCAGCTCGACCACGGGCGCCGGCATCCTGATCGCCACGGACCGGATCGAGTGGCCCGGCTTCTGGGCGGTGTGGCTCGCCTGGTGGGTCGGTGACGCGATGGGCGTGCTCATCGTCACGCCGGTGCTGCTCCTGCTGTCCCGCGTGCGCTTTCCGTTACCCCTGTCGCGCTGGAAGGAGGCCGCGGGGCTCGCGGTCATCGCCTGCTACCTCGTGCCGGTGGCCGCGCACAGCTCGATCAGTCTGCTGTTCCTCGTCTACCCCCTGCTGATCTGGGCGGCTCTGCGCTTCCAGCTGGCGGGCAGCCTGCTGTGCGCGCTGTTCGCCTCGGTCATGACCACGGTGGCGGCGACCGACCGGGTCGGACCGTTCGCGCGGCTCAGCCGGGTCGAGGTGATGATGAAGCTGCAGGCCTTCAACGGGGCGATGGCGCTCACGGCCCTGATCCTCTCGGCGGTGATCACCGAGCAGATCTACACACGACGCTCCGTGGAGCGCGCCTGCCAGGAGCTCGTCGAGGTACTGGAGCACCTCACCGCGGGCGAGACGGCGGACAGCCGGACACCCCTGGAGGACGGCGGGCTCGCGCGACAGCAGGAGGAGTGATTGCCGGCCCGCTGATCCCGGGGACCTCGGGTGTCCGCAAGGTCCCGCCCGCCCCCCGACGCCGGGCACGTCCTAGGCTGGGCGGCATGACCCAGGTCGAGGTGCTGCAGCTGCTGGTCTCGCCCGCGCACCGGCTGGCCGGTCGGCCGTCCGACGGCCCCTCACCCGGCCCGTCCGACGAGCGCGTCACGCGGGTGGAGGTACGTCGTGGGCTGGGGCTGGTCGGCGACCGCTACTACGCCCGGCCCGCCCACCGCAACGCGGCGGTGACCATCATGGCCTCCGAGGGACTCCCGGCCGACGCCGATCTACGGCACACCCGGCGGAACATCCTGCTCGGCGGCGTCGACATCGACTCCTGCGTCGGTTCCACGATCGCACTCGACTGCGGTACCGGGCCGGTGCTGTTCGCCGTGAAGCGTCCCGCGCGACCCTGCGCCTGGATGGACGTGACCATCGGCCCGGGCGCGCAGCGCGCCCTGCGCGGCCATGGCGGTGTGCGGTGCACGCCGCTGAGCGACGGGGTGCTCGTGCTCGGCCCGGCCACGTTCGGGGTCGTGGCCGGGGCCGACGCGGAGTCCTGAGGCGCCCTGGGGCGGTCAGCCGCCCGACGGTGGCGTGCGGATGGCAGCGATGTCGAGCTGCAGGCGCACCTTCTCGCTCACCATCGCGCCGCCCTCGGCCAGCCTGCTGTTGTAGGTCAGGCCCCAGTCCGAGCGGTTGATCGTGGTCGTGCCGTCGAAGCCGACCCGGTCGTAGCCGAAGGGGTCGGTGACATTTCCGATGTACGTCATGTCGAGTACCACCGGGCGCGAGACGCCTTTGATGGTCAAATCGCCGGACATGCTGAACAGGTCGGGGCCCGCCCGCTCCACTGCCGTGCTGGTGAAGCGCATCCGCGGATAGGTCGCGGCGTCGAGGAAGTCACGGCCGACCAGATGCGCATCCCGCTGTTCCACGCCGGTGTCGACGCTGGAGGTGAACAGAGTGATGTCGGCCCGTGACCGTGCGGGGTCGTGCGCGTCGAAGTAGAGGCGACTTTCGTACTCCAGGAAACAACCGCGCACGGTGGTCACCATGGCATGCCGGACGGAGAAGCCGATCCTGCTGTGCGCGGGGTCGACGACCCATTCACCGGACAGATCCGCCAGGTGAGGGTCCGGCAGCACGGCAGTGGAGGATGCCGGTGCGCCGGTGGGGCGCTGTGGGGGGAGCGGCGTCTGCCGACGGGACGGCACAACGCGGTTGAACAGGTTCATGGTTCATCTAGGTACTTGAGTTTGCTTATAGCCGCAAGTCCCCTTCCGTTTTGCGACTGTTGAGAACGAGCCCCTGCCCCCTTTTGCCGTTGCTTCGCACAAAATCCACACACGTCTGTCGCGGCGCATCACCGAAACGGCCATCCGAAACTCCAGGAATTTTCATTTCGGGCATTTCGGCGAATCGGTCTTACGTCACCTCTATCGCGAGGTCGTTGTCGACGGTGTAGTAAGGGCGGAGGCTGTGGCCGTCCGCCTCGATCGGCGGGTAGACGTACACGTGCTTGCGGTCCGCCACGTCGTCGAGCAGCCGGCCGACCCTGACGGGCCGTGCCTCGGCGGTGGGACGGACGAAGACGTCCCAGATCCCGGTCGTTCCTGCGCCCTCTCCGGTCAGGTCCCCGGGACCGGCGGTGAAGGAGAAGCCCCTGCCGTCGCCGTCGAACCGGGGGACGAGGGTGCGTACGGTGTCGGTGCCCCGCAGGCGCAGACGAACGGTGGCGTCCTCGTGCAGCTCGGCACCGTGCAGGCGGGCCGTGACCGTCATGGTCCGGTCCGTGAAGTCGATGCCGCGGGCCTCCGCGTGGGCGGTGCGCCGCCATGTCCGGAGGGCGAGGAAGCCGTCCTTCGTGGCGTACGGGATCCGGACCGCGACCGGCGAGGGGCGCTCTCGCAGGTGACCGTCGACGAGGGTGCGCAGGTCGCGCAGGCCGGGGCGCAGCCGTCGGCGCTCGGCACCGGTTTCCGGCAGCAGGTAGACGTCCCAGCGGCCCTCGTCGAGGACCGGGCGTGGTTCCAGTACGGCGTGCCGGTGGCCGTCGGCCCGGTCGGTCTCCAGATCGAGGACGTGGACGGTCGTCTCGGGCAGGCCCTTCTTGGGCCGCAGCCGCAGGAGCAGCCGGGGGTGTGCGGCGGAGGTCGGCGGCAGCCGGAAGGTGATCCGGCCGTCGGCGTCGATCGTGCAGTGAGCCCGCGGGTGGGTGTCGTGCGGCGCGCTCGGCATCGCGCTCCCCCCGGCGCCCTCGTGCGGCGCGCTCGGCATCGCGCTCCCCGGCGCGCCCGCGTGCGGCGCGGCCGGCATATCGCCCCCGTGCGGCGCGCTCGGCGGCGTGCCCTCGTGGGTGGGGGTCGGCTTGTCCTCCGGGGTGCTCATCGGCGTCCCTTCCGTATCGAGCGCAGTACGCCGGTGGCGGCGGCATGGGCGGCGTCCCGGGCCGCGTGACCCCGGCCGACCAGGGGGCTGCGGGTGCGATGGTTCTGCGGGGTGGCCGAGGCGCCGGTGCTCTTGGCCGCGGCTGCGGTCTCCAGCAGGCCTTCGGCCTGTGCGACGACGGGGCCGGGCGCGAAGCGGCGCGCGTTGTCCAGAGCGGCCCGGCTCATGCGGCGACGGCGCTCGTCGTCGCCGACGAGTTCCAGCAGGGCAGCGGCGAGCGCGTCACGGTCCCCGACCGGGACGAGCCGGCCGTCGGTCCCGTCCTCGATGATCTCGCCGGGACCGTAGGGGCAGTCCGTGCTGACGACGGGCAGCCCGCAGCGCATGGCCTCGACGATGGTCATGCCGAACGGCTCGAAGTTGGAGGCGGCCGCGCCGATCGATCCCTTGGCCCACTCGGCCTCCATGGGGGTGGCGGCCCCCATCAGGAACACGTTGTTCCACAACCCGAGCCGCTCGATGAGCCGGCGCAGGTTGGCCTGCTCCTCGCCTTTGCCGTAGATGCGCAGCTGCCAGTCCGGGTACGCCGCGGCTACCTTGGCGAACGCCTCGATGAGGAGGTCGTAGCGCTTGACCGGCACCAGGCGGCCCGCTGCGATCACCACCTTGGCCGTGCTGTCCGCGGGCGGCAGTCCGGGGTCAGGGACGCTGTTGGGGAGGGCCTCGACGTGGACGCCGGGCAGCCACATCTTGCGCCGGTAGGCGGCCGCGTCCGCTTCCGTGACCGTGGTGATCACGTCGAGCCGGCGATAGGCGCGTCGCAGGGCGGTGCGCAGCCGCGGCGAGTGGTTGTCCAGCGTGAGGTGCTCCTGGCCGACCCGCAGGACGTGCTGCGGGGCCTGGCGGGCGATGTGCACGTTCAGGCCCGGGCGGGTGCCGATGACGACATCGGCGTCGAGCCGTTCGAGGCACTCGCCGATGCGCCGGTCGGTCAGCTCGCTGTACTGGTGGTGACGGTACTCGGCGGGCGGGAACACCTTCGCCGGTCTTTGGTGCAGCGGGTCGTCCGCCTCCTTGCGCAGGTCCACCAGCGCCCGCAGCCGCACTCGCGGGTCCAGGACGAGGTGGGGGCGTTCCCGGTGGCGTAAAGCGGAGACGATCTCCACGTCGTGCCGCTCGGCCAGGGCCCCGGCCAGGTTGAACGTGGTGGTGATCGTGCCTCCGATTCCGTAGGCGTTGTGGATCAGGAAAGAGATCTTCATGGTGGCCTAGACCGTGCCGACGCCCCGTTCGTTGTTCGCCGTTATCACTCTGTGGCCGGGCCGGGCGGGAGGGCCGTATTCGCCGATTCGGAATGATCTCGGACATAAGTGGTCTGGGCCATATCGGTTTGCCCCTGATGTGTGGATAGCTTGATGTGTTTGCCCGCGCATCGTCGCGTCCTCGGGTGCACCCTCGTATCGATCTTCAGGAGACCCATGCGCCCCCGCACACCACTTGTCCCGCGCATCACCTCCCTCCCGCCCGTCGCCCTGGCCGGCGGCGCGCTGGCCGTCGGGGTCGGCGGTCTGTATCTCGCCGGGCTGGTCCTCACGGGCGGCCACATCGACTCCGGCACGACCGTGCGCGGGGTGGACATCGGCGGGCTGAGCCGCGCTGAGGCGGTGGCGAAGCTGGAACGGGAGCTGGGTCCGGCAGGTACCCGGGAGCTGTCCGTGAAGGTCGGTGAGCGCACCGGCAGGGTCGTGCCGGAGCGTGCGGGCCTGTCCTACGACGTCCAGGAGACCGTCGACCGGGCAGCGCGCACCGGCGCCGATCCGTTCAGCGTGTTCGGCGGGTTCTTCCGCTCGGGTGGGGACATCGAACCGGTCGTACACCTCGACGAGGGCAAGGCCCGGGCGGCACTCGGGCAGCTGGCGAAGGGGCTCGACCAGAAGGTCAGGGACGGTGCCGTGGACTTCGACGCGGGGCGCGTGAGGACCGTCGCACCGCGGACGGGCTACGCGCTGGACGTGAACGCCGCGGTCGAGCCGCTGCGCGAGGCCTTCCTGCGGGGCGGCACCGGTACGGCCACTCCCCTGCCCGCCCGCGAGACCCGGCCGAAGGTCACGGCCGACGAGGTACGGCGGGCGGTGCGCACCTTCGCGGAACCGGCCATGTCGGGCCCCGTCACGCTCACCGCGGCCGGCAGGCGGTTCGCCGTCGGCCCGGACACCCTGGGCGAGCATCTGACCATGCGGCCGGACGGCAGCGGCAGGCTCGGACCGCAACTCGACGCGAAGGGCCTGCGCGCCGAGCCCGCCGTGGCCGGCCCACTGGACGACATCACCACGACCGCCGAGAACGCGAAGCTACGGGCGGAGGGCGACAAGGCAGTGGTGGTCCAGGACGCCACGGTGGGTCGGTCGGTCGGCGACAAGGCGCTGGGCAAGGCCGTACTGCCCCTGCTCACCGGATCGGGCGCCGACCGCAGTGGTGAGGTGGAGGTACGCCGGACCCAGCCGGAGGTGACACGCGAGAACGCCGCGCGGCTGGGGCTGACGGAGACGATGTCCTCCTTCACCGTCCACTTCGAACCGGCCGAGTACCGCACGAAGAACATAGGCCGGGCCGTGCAGCTCATCAACGGCTCCGTGGTCCAGCCGGACGAGACCTGGAGCTTCAACCGGACCGTCGGTGAGCGCACCAAGGCCAACGGCTTCATGGACGGCATCATCATCCTCGACGACAAGTTCACCAAGGCCGCCGGCGGCGGGGTCTCGTCCGTGGCGACGACCGTGTACAACGCGCTGTTCTTCGCCGGGGTCAAGCCCGTGGAGCACGGAGCGCACTCGTTCTACATCGAGCGCTACCCGGAGGGCCGCGAGGCGACGGTCGCCTGGGGCAGCCTGGATCTGCGGTTCACCAACGACTCCGGCAAGGCCGTCTACATCCAGGCCGAGTCCACCGACACCTCCGTCACCGTCTCCTTCCTCGGCACCCGCACGTACGACGAGATCAAGTCCGTCACGGGTCCGCGCACCGAGGTGAAGCAGCCGGAGAAGAAGGTGAGTCACGACAAGGAGTGCGTGCCACAGACACCGCTCGAAGGCTTCGACGTCACCGTGGAGCGGGTCTTCTACGACGACGGCCGGGAAGTGAAGCGGGAGCCGTACCGCACCCACTACACCCCGCGTGACGAGATCGTCTGCGAGTGACCCACTCCCCCCTCGCCCTGCTGCGCAACTCTCCCCTCCGAACCAAGCGTTGACCCCGCCCCGGAGCGCCAGCACAATGAGCGGCCATTGGGTGAGAGCGCTCTCAAGGGAGATTCATGACTGGCAGACAAGGCCCGGCTCTCAGTCGGCGTTCGCTGATCGGTGCCGGACTCGGCGTCAGTGCCGCAGGGCTCACCGCCGCCTCGGATCAGGCTTTCGCGGCCGGCTCCACCGGGTCCCGCCCCGCATCGGCCCCGGCCCGGGGGCGCGCCTTTCTCGCCGCCGCCATGGACGCCTACCAAGAGCACGGCGACCTGCGCCTGACGCAGAGCTACACCGACCAAGCCGGACTGTTCAGCACCGCGTTCACCTACGACAACGCCCTCGCGCTCCTGGCCCACCTCGCGGCCCGGACCCCGGCCGGCCTGACCAGGGCCCAGGCGCTGGGCGACGCCCTGCTCCACGCCCAGCGTCACGACCCGACGTACGACGACGGCAGGCTCCGGCAGGCCTACAACGTCGGGCCGTACACCTTCTACGACGGCTCACCCCAACCCGACGGCTTCGTACGGGCCGACGGCACCGCCAATGTCGGGACGCAGTTCGGCTTCACCGGAACGGCCGTGGGCGACATGGCCTGGGCGGGCATCGCACTCGGCGCCCTGGCCCGCCGCACCGGGGCGCGGCGCTTCCTCGACGGTGCGGTGCGGATCGGCGAGTGGATCGAGCGGACCGGCCGGACCGACGAACCCCTCGGCGGCTACAAGTTCGGGGTGGACGGGGCGAATCAGAAGCTGCCGTTCACCTCGACCGAGCACAACACCGACCTGGTCTGCCTGTTCGGCCGCCTCGCCCGGCTGACCGGCGACCGGGTGTGGCTCGAGCGGCGCGGCCGGGCCGAGGCGTTCGTGCGCCGGATGTGGGAGCCCTCCGGGGGTTTCTTCTACACCGGCACGAACGACGGTGTGACGGTCAACAAGTCCCCGGTTCCGGAGGACACCCAGACCTGGACCCACCTCGCACTGGACTCCCGCCGCCACTCCCGGTCGCTGGACTGGGCCGTGGCCGAGCTGGCCGTCCTGGACCACTCCGGGCGCACGAACAGCACGGTGCCCGCCGGGCAGTCGTACGAGGGGGTCACCTTCAGTTCGGCGAGTCTCCTGGCGAACGAGGACGCCCCGATCGCCGACGGCCAGCCGCGGCCCGACCGCAACGGCGTGTGGTTCGAGGGAACGGCGCACCTCGCGCTCTCCCTGCGCGATCGTGGGGCGCGTGGCGACGAGGCGCGTGCCGGGCGTCTGCTCGCCTCGATCGAGCGGGCGCAGGATCTCCTGGGCGACGGACAGACCGTCGGGGGGAAGGCCCTGCCCGGGCGCAGCGGGGTCGTGTCCGCCAGCAGCCCGCTGGATACGGGCTTCGGTTTCGGTTACTACCCGTACCGGCACACCGGGGCGACGGCCTGGTACCTGATGGCCGCGGCCCGTTTCAATCCGCTCCGGGTGTGACGGAACAGCCCGGTCCGCCGTGGTGAGCGGCGGACCGGGCCGGCTGTGCCTCAGGCGAGGCGGTGGACGACCTGGGTCGTGAGTTCGTAGCGGGCGCCGACGATGGCCAGCTTGCCGGTGCCGATCCTGGCTGCGAGTTCGGGTTCCGCGGCCAGCCGGGAGCGCACGAGCCGGACGTTGGCACTCACCGTCGCGTCGATCCGGGCGTCCCCTTCCTGGCCATGGTCTATGGCGGGGCCTATCTGGTCGACGAGGTACTGCATGTGGGCGGGCAGTCGCTCTCCCGACTGCTCAGCCGACACCGCGGCGCGCACGGCGCCGCACGACTGGTGGCCGAGGACGACGACCAGCGGTATCCCTAGCTCCAGGACCCCGTAGGCGACGCTGCCGAGCACGGCCTCGTCGAGGACCTCGCCGGCGGTGCGCACGGTCATCAGGTCGCCCAGACCCTGGTCGAAGACCAGTTCCGGGGGCACGCGCGAGTCGATGCAGCCGAGCACGACCGCGAAGGGGTGCTGTGCGGTGGCCAACGTCCGCCGTATGGCCGGGTTCTCGTGCGGATGGCGTTCGCGGAAGGCCTGCCAGCGGCGGTTGCCCGCGGTCAGTTCCCTCAGCGCCTCGTCCGGGGTGCCGGGGCGGGGCTCAGCGGGTCGGGAGCCGGCGGGCGCGGCGGTGGCCGGGCGGGCTGCACCGACGCCCGCACCCAGGGCCGCGGCCCCGGTCAGCGCGGTGCGCAGCAGGGTCCGGCGGACGGTACCGCCGGCGGAGGGCTGTGAACCGGCGAAGGGGTGCGGTTCAGGGCCGGTGCCTCTGTGGGAGGTGGCATGTGAGTTCACGCGCCAGAACGTATGCCCGAATGCGCGGACGGCCGCCGTCCTTGCCGTTTCATGGTGAGAGTTGGGTAAGTGATGTTCTTACCTTGAACGCCTTTTGACGGTCGCTCAGGCAACCGGCGGGACGCCCGGGCCGGCAGGCCCTGGCGTCCCGTCATACGGGGATGATCAGACCAGGTCGAACCGGTCCAGGTTCATGACCTTGACCCAGGCCGCGACGAAGTCGTTGACGAACTTCTCCTTCGCGTCGTCGCTCGCGTAGACCTCGGCCAGCGCCCGCAGCTCGGAGTTCGAGCCGAAGACCAGGTCGGCGCGGGAGCCGGCCCACTTGACCTCGCCCGTGGCGGCGTCGCGGCCCTCGAACGTGGTCTGGTCCTCGGACGTGGACTTCCAGGAGATGCCCAGGTCGAGCAGGTTGACGAAGAAGTCGTTCGTCAGCGAGCCGGGCGTCTTGGTGAAGACGCCGAGCTGGGACTGCTGGTAGTTCGCGCCCAGCACCCGCAGGCCACCGACCAGGACGGTCATCTCGGGGGCGCTCAGCGTCAGCAGGTTGGCGCGGTCGAGCAGCAGGAACTCGGCCGGGAGGCGGTTGCCCTTGCCGTGGTAGTTGCGGAACCCGTCGGCGGTGGGCTCGAGCGCCTCGAAGGACTCGGCGTCGGTGTGCTCCTCCGTCGCGTCCACACGGCCCGCGGTGAAGGGCACTTGCACCTGGTAGCCGGCTTCCTTGGCGGCCTTCTCGACCGCGGCGGTGCCGCCGAGGACGATGAGGTCGGCCAGGGAGACCTTCTTGGCTCCGGCGCCGGCGTTGAAGTCCTGCTGGATGCCTTCCAGGACCCGCAGGACCTGCGCCAGCTCGTCGGGCTCGTTGACCTCCCAGCCGCGCTGCGGCTCCAGGCGGATGCGGGCGCCGTTGGCGCCGCCGCGCTTGTCGCTGCCGCGGAACGTGGACGCCGAGGCCCACGCGGTGGAGACCAGCTGCGAGACGGACAGGCCCGACTCGAGGAGCTTGGTCTTGAGGGTCTCGACGTCGGCGGCGTCGATGGTCTCGCCCTCGGCCTCGGGCAGCGGGTCCTGCCAGATGAGGGTCTCCTGCGGGACCTCCGGGCCGAGGTACAGGGACTTCGGGCCCATGTCGCGGTGGGTCAGCTTGAACCAGGCGCGGGCGAAGGCGTCCGCGAACTCCTGCGGGTTCTCGTAGAACCGGCGGGAGATGGGCTCGTAGATCGGGTCGAAGCGCAGCGACAGGTCCGTGGTGAGCATCTTCGGACGGTGCTTCTTCGAGGAGTCGTGGGCGTCCGGGACGATCTCCGGGGCGTCCTTGGCCACCCACTGGTTGGCGCCGGCCGGGCTCTGCTCGAGCTCGTACTCGAACTCGAAGAGGTTCTTGAAGAAGCCGTTGCTCCACTGGGTCGGCGTGGTGGTCCAGGTGACCTCCAGGCCGGAGGTGATGGCGTCGCCGCCCTTGCCGGTGCCGTAGGTGCTGCGCCAGCCCAGGCCCTGCTCCTCCATGGAGGCGGCCTCGGGGTCGGCGCCGACGTTGTCGGCCGGGCCGGCACCGTGGGTCTTGCCGAAGGTGTGGCCGCCGGCGATCAGGGCGACGGTCTCCTCGTCGTTCATCGCCATGCGGCGGAACGTCTCACGGATGTCGCGGGCCGCGGCGATCGGGTCCGGGTTGCCGTTCGGGCCCTCGGGGTTGACGTAGATGAGGCCCATCTGGACGGCGCCGAGCGGGTTCTCCAGCTCGCGGTCGCCGGTGTAGCGCTTGTCGTCGAGCCAGGTGGTCTCGGGGCCCCAGTAGACGTCCTCCTCGGCCTCCCAGACGTCGGCACGGCCGCCGGCGAAGCCGAAGGTCTCGAAGCCCATCTGCTCCAGGGCGACGTTGCCGGTGAGGATCAGGAGGTCGGCCCAGGAGATGGACTGGCCGTACTTCTTCTTGACCGGCCACAGCAGACGGCGGGCCTTGTCGAGGTTGCCGTTGTCCGGCCAGCTGTTGAGCGGGGCGAAGCGCTGCTGACCGGCGCCCGCACCGCCGCGGCCGTCGCTGATGCGGTAGGTGCCGGCGCTGTGCCAGGCCATCCGGATCATCAGCGGGCCGTAGTTGCCGAAGTCGGCGGGCCACCAGTCCTGCGACGTGGTCAGCACCTCGGCGATGTCCTGCTTGACGGCTTCGAGGTCGAGGTTCTTGAAGGCCTCGGCGTAGTCGAAGTCCCCGCCCAGGGGGTTGGCGACCTCGGGGTTCTTGGCGAGGATCTTCAGGTTGAGCCGCTCGGGCCACCACTGGCGGTTGCCACCGCCCTGGGTCGGGTGCAGGGCGCGGCCGTGCGCCACGGGGCAGCCGCCTCCCGTCTCCTCCGACTTCGAGTCGGTGACGATCGCGTCGTGGTTCTCAGTCATGGAAATCCTTCCGGACGGGGTGGATCACGGTGCTCGGGTGGATCACGTGCTCGGAACGCTTGGGTGGATCAGGTACTCGTGAACGCTCGGGGGATCACGTACTCAGGTAACGCGGGCGGTGGAGCAGGCGGGGCACAGGCCCCAGTAGATGACCTCGGCCTCGTCGACGGCGAAGCCACGGTCGTCGGACGCGGTCAGGCAGGGGGCGTGGCCGACCGCGCAGTCGACGTCGGCGACGGCTCCGCACGAGCGGCACACGAGGTGGTGGTGGTTGTCGCCGACCCGCCCCTCGTAGAGCGCCGGGCTGCCGGGTGGGTCGAGACGGCGTATGAGCCCTGCCGCGGTGAGGGCGTGCAGGCCCTCGTAGACGGCCTGGACGGAGATGTGGCCCACACGGCCCCGCACCTCGGAGGCGATCGCCTCGGCGCCGAGGTGGTCACCGTCCCGCACGGCCTCGAGCAGTGCGACACGGGCGGCCGTCACCCTCAGGCCTGCACCTCGCAGCTCTTCGGCGGTGGTCGGGTTCCCGGTTGCGGTCATGGGATCAACCTAGCCACACAAACACGATTGATTCAAGAAAACGAACGGTTCAATTTTGGTGTCGGGAGGGTGAGGGCTTGTGGGACGGCCTACTTGAGGCGTGTGAGCTCAGTCACAGCACATGATCGCCCTCTCGCGGGCGTCGGGTGCCACGCCCCGCCGTGCCGCCTCGCGGGGCACGCATCCGGCGAGGTCACGCGCCTGGCGAGATCGCACGTCGGGCGAGGTCGCGCGTCGGACGGTCACGCGCCTGACGAGGTCACCCGTCGGATGGCCGGACGTCCGGTGAGGCCAGGCGTTCGAGCCGGTCGGCGGCTGTCGCGGCTTTGCGGCCTGCCTCGCGGGCCCGGCGGGCGGAAGTGCGCGCCCGTTCCCGGGCGGCCCGTTCGGCGAAGCGGGCCTGCTGGTGGTCGTTCCTGGCGCGTTCCAGTTCGCCGGTGAGTTCGTCCACCCGCCGCTGCGCGCCGTCGACCTGCTGTTTCGCCTCCGCCGCCGCCCGGTCCGCCGTCTCCGCCTCGTCCTGCAGCTCCCGCAGCTCGCGCTCGGCGGCTTCGGCATCCTTGCGGGCCCGGTCCAGCCGGCGTCGCTGCTGCTCGCTCGCCTTCCCGCCCGGGCGGGAGGGCGCCGGCGCGGGTGCGGGGCGCTGCGGCCTGGCTCCCTCGGCGACGGCGGGGAAGCCGACCGTCGCGCTCAGCGGCTTGGTCAGGCGACCGCCGGCCCAGGCCCGGGCGGCCTCGGGGTCGGCCAGCACGGCGTGCAGGGTGTTCTCGACCTCACGCTGCACGCTCTCGCCGATCGGATGCCCGGCCTCCTGCGCGAGCTGCCGCGCCTGCAGGGACAGGGCCCGGATGAGCGCATGCTGCCGGCGGCTCAGCTCGCGCAGTTGTGCGCCGTCCAGGTCCTGGTGGGCCTGACGCAGCCCCTCCCCCAGGCGCAGCAGGGGCTCGACCTCTCCTGGGCTGCTGCGGACCAGGAGGTTGCTGACCCAGGCGGCGAGGCTGGGCCTGCGCAACGCGTGGATCCGCGCGGCGAGTTCCCGGTCGCCGGCGGTGCGGGCGGCGGCCACGGCTGAGGCGCGGGCGGCGGTGAACTCCTGCGGGCGCAGGGCGTACAGCTCGTCGGCCACTGAGTCGTAGTCCATGGCCAGCCCTTTCGCAGTTCAGGGCCACCCCACTCGCACCATTCGCGTGGAAGACCCACCGATGACCTGTTCTCGATCGTCTCAGGCGCTGCCCTTCGGGGCGCGCGGAGCGCCCGCTGAACGCGACCGGGGCACCCCGTTCACCCCCCGGAAGGCGGACGGTTTAACATATGAGCGCCGCCTAGCTCGAAAGATGGATTCGTGACTGTCAACGACGACTCGTTCACCAACTGGAAGATCCGCGAGGAGATCGCGGAGTCGATGATCCCGATCATCGGGAAGCTGCACCGGGAGCGGGACGTGACGGTCCTGCTGCACAGCCGCTCCCTGGTGAACAAGTCCGTGGTGAGCATCCTCAAGACCCACCGGTTCGCCCGGCAGATCGCCGGCGTGGAGCTGTCGGTCACCGACACCCTGCCGTTCCTGCAGACCCTCACCACGCTCGACCTCGGCCCCTCCCAGATCGACATCGGCCTGCTCGCCGAGGCCTACCAGGCCGACGACCGGGGCCTGTCGATCGCGGAGTTCACCGCCGAGGCCGTCGCCGGTGCCACGGGCGCCGAGAAGATCGAGCGCCGTGAGGGCCGAGACGTCGTTCTGTACGGTTTCGGCCGTATCGGCCGGCTCGTGGCCCGGCTGCTCATCGAGAAGTCCGGCTCGGGCAACGGTCTGCGGCTGCGGGCCATCGTGGTGCGCGGGGGCGGCGAGCAGGACATCGTCAAGCGCGCTTCGCTGCTGCGCCGCGACTCCATCCACGGCCAGTTCCAGGGCACGATCACCGTCGACGAGGCGAGCAGCACGATCGTCGCCAACGGCAACGCGATCAAGGTGATCTACGCGAACGACCCGTCCGAGGTCGACTACACGGCGTACGGCATCAAGGACGCCATCCTCATCGACAACACCGGCAAGTGGCGCGACCGCGCGGGTCTGTCCGAGCACCTGCGCCCCGGTATCGACAAGGTCGTGCTGACCGCTCCCGGCAAGGGCGACGTCCCCAACATCGTGCACGGCGTCAACCACGACACGATCAAGCCGGACGAGCAGATCCTGTCCTGCGCGTCCTGCACCACGAACGCGATCGTGCCGCCGCTGAAGGCGATGGACGACGAGTTCGGGGTGCTGCGCGGTCACGTCGAGACGGTCCACTCGTTCACCAACGACCAGAACCTGCTGGACAACTACCACAAGGCCGACCGTCGCGGCCGGTCCGCGCCGCTCAACATGGTCATCACCGAGACCGGTGCCGCCTCCGCCGTCGCCAAGGCGCTTCCCGACCTCAAGGCGCCGATCACCGGCAGCTCGATCCGTGTCCCGGTCCCGGACGTCTCGATCGCGATCCTCAGCCTGCGGCTCGGCCGTGAGACGACCCGCGAGGAGGTCCTCGACCACCTCCGCGACGTCTCCCTGACCTCGCCGCTCAAGCGTCAGATCGACTTCACCACGGCTCCCGACGCGGTCTCCAGCGACTTCATCGGCTCGCGCCACGCCTCGATCGTCGACGCCGGCGCCACCAAGGTCGACGGCGACAACGCGATCCTCTACCTGTGGTACGACAACGAGTTCGGCTACTCGTGCCAGGTCATCCGCGTCGTGCAGCACGTGTCCGGCGTGGAGTACCCGACGTACCCGGCCCCGGCGGTCTGAGCGGGTCTGAGCAGGTCTGATACCGGAAGACGAAAGCGCGGGGCGTGCGGGCCCCGCGCTTTCGTGCGTCACCGCCGGGTCAGCTCGATCCGGTACTCACGCTCCTGTGAGCCGTCTTCACTGGTCACGGACACGATGTGGGCCTTCTGGCCCCCGCCTGTGTCCCGCCGGACCGTCACGTTCGCGTAGGGGTCACGCGCCGTGGCGGTGATCTCGGCGCGGTCCGGACGGTCGACCGGCACCCGGTAGTGCGTCAGGTCCGGATCGAAGCCGCTCAGGGACCTGCCGTCCACCGCGATCGACGCGGCCGCGGCGTCGGCGGACGCGCCCGGCACCTTCGCGTAGACCTCGATCTCGCCGAGGGTGATGTAGCCGCCCGGCCGGGCCGTCATCACGACTCGCACGCCCGTCGACGGGCCGGTCGCCCGCACCGGAACGTCGGCCACGGGCGTTCCCTCGGCGCCGACGGCGACCTGGTCGCTCGCGTCGGACCAGGTGCCGTCGGCACCCCGCACCTGCACCTTGAGGGACTCCGCGAAGCTGACGTTGGCGCCGTCACGGTGGAAGTGGGTCACGACCCGGGTCAGATCGTGTGCCTTGGGCAGGGTGAAGGTGATGGTGTCGGACGGGTTCTTCGCGCCGGACCTCCAGTTCGACCAGGCCTTCTCGGACGTGGTGCCGTTGCGCAGGCCCTCGGTGGAGTAGCCGCTCTCGGTATAGGTGGCGCCGACCGTGACGCCCTCGTCGCGCGCCGAGTTGCTCTCCTTCGGCTGGGTGACCTGGACGCGTACGGTCGCCGCTGCCGTTTCCCCGCCGGGTACCCGGGCCGTGCCGCGCAGGGTCACCACACCGGTGTCGTCGAACGCTCCTTCCGGCGCGGGGTTCCACGTGACCGGCAGGTCGGCGGTTCCGCCGTGCCGTCCCACGCCGGTGACGGTGGCGGGCAGGTCGGGCCGGCCGGCGGTGTAGGTCTTGGCGCGGGCCGGCAGGGTGGCGGCGATGGTGTCCACGGTGACGACCGCCTCGGCCCGGACGGTCCGGCCGAGGGCATCGGTGGCCCGGCCCTTCACGCGTACCGTCCCGGGTCTGCTCCAGCGTGAGTCGGAGGGCATCGTCCACTCGACGGGGAGCGCGCCGCGGGCGCCGTCCGGGAACACGGGCTTCACGGTCCCGGGCAGTTCGGGGGCGCGCCCGGGGACGGTGAAGGCCTTGGCTGGCTCCGTGCCGAGCACCGTCTCATCGGTGACGCCCCAGCGCTGGTTGGCGTTGGAGGTCGGGAGGTGGGCCGAGACCCGGGCGCCGTCAGCCGTCGACTGGCCGACGACGTCGAGGAGACGGCCCGTCGCGGCGTTCACGAAGGTCCAACTCCCGTCCCCGGTGGTGGACATGATCCAGCGTCCGGCCGGTGTGTCCCCGTCTTCGAGTACGGCCTCGTCGTCACGCACGGCCAGGTGCCTGCCGTCTGCGGCGTTGACGAGGGCGTAGCGTTCGCGGTTGCCGTTGCCGCGCGTCAGCTTCTCGACGGACCAGAGTTGCGACGCGGCGGCCGGGTCGGCCGTGCGCACGACGACGCCGTCGCCCTCGGCGGACGGTGCCAGGGACTTGCCGCTCTGGGTGCCCTGGAGACGGTAGACGTGGCCGGCCTTGACCAGCGCGGCGTCCTTCGCGGTGCCGGACACGCCGTCGACGACGAGGGTGGTCACCGACTTGGCGGGGACCGTCACGGTGGCGGAGTCGTTCTCGACCTTCACGGGTGTCCCTCGGACGAGGGCTCCGTCGTGACTGGTCACCACGGGCGTCACGGTGGCGCCCGGGGCGACCCGCCGGAACTTCGTCAGGTCCAGGGTCACCGCTCGTGGGGCGGTGTCGTTGTTGACGTGCACCACCGTCGCTCCGCGGCCTGACCTGCGTACGGCGGCGACGCTGGAGGGATCGTCGACCTTGACGAAGTGGTCGCCGGGGCGGATGTGATGGGTGAAGTTGCGCAGGGTGTGGAACTTCGTGTTGGCCTTGATCGGGCAGCTCTCCAAGGTGTCCTCGGAGGTGCAGTTGAACGGGATGTGGATGCTGCCCCAGTTCTTGCCGGCCTGCGCCTGGGGGATGGAGTCCTCTACCGGCTGCCACAACACCCAGGCGGACGGTTCCAGTTCACGGATGTCCTCGACGATCCGGGTGGCGATGCCGAGCCCGGGTTCCATGCCGGTGAAGTCGGTGCCGGTCCCCCAGGTGCCCTCGACCTCGCTCATCCAGAACGGCTTGCCGGCGGCCTTGGCGCTGTCGCGGGCGCTGGTGCGCATGCCGGTGCCGTAGGTGTGCACGTTGAGCTGGTCGACGGCGGCCCGTGCCGTGCTGTCGTAGGCGTTCCAGTTGCGGACGAAGGTGGTGGGGTTGGTCTCGTCCATCGCGGAGATCGTGGCGTGCGTGCTCGCCTTCTCCAGGGCGCGTCGCAGAGCCAGGACGACCTTCTGCTGCAGTTCCGGACCGGCGTGCGCGCCTTCCTGGCGCCCGCCGGTGGGCTGTCCGTCGGCGCCGATCTGGGTGCCCCAGTAGTTGGTGTTGGGCTCGTTCAGCGGGGCGATGGTGTCGAACGAGATGCGGTGCTTCTTCTCCAGCTGGTCGGTCACCTTCACCAGGTAGGTGGCGAAGTCGTCGACGCGGTCCGCCCGTATCTGGTCGGTGTTCGCGTCGAAGCCGCCCGAGACGTAGCCGCTCACCGTCTGGAACCAGGGCGGCGAATTGCTGAACGCCTCCCAGCGGGTCACCTCGCTCTTGACGCGATCCACCCACCAGCGCTGGCCCGCGTCGGCGGACCAGTCCCAGTGCCCGGGGTCGTCCGGGTTCCACCAGTCGGTGTCCTCCCTGGTGGTGCCCTCGGGAGCCTTCCAGAAGCCGTCCATCGTCGCGCCGGTCTTCATGTAGTCCTTGCGGACGTCGGGGGCGTTGCCGCCGCCGATGTTGTAACGCGCGATGTTGAGGCGGAGTCCGTCCTCACCGAACAGCATGTCGGCGAGCTTCTGCCGGATGGGTTCCGGGTAGCGGCCGGTGATGTTGGCGAACCAGACGAGGCTCGTGCCCCACCCTTCGAACTCCTGCTGCTGGTAGGACGGGTCGATCCGTACCGTGACCGCGCCGGCCGGCGGATCCGCGGCGGCAGCGGCGGCAGCGGTGGCAGGAGGCACGGCGACGAGGCCCAAGCCGAGTGCCAGGGGGACGGTGATCGCGAGTGCCGTCCGGGCGAGGCGATGTCTGCTGGACATGGATTCCCTTCGGGAGCGAACAGAACCGCGCAGAGTCGATCGAGCTTCCCGAATGTTTTAGGACGGTAATCAACACGTCAAGAGGTGGGGCGAGTTGGGAACCCGCAACTGCCGTGCCCCACGCGATGAGAGACGCCGCTCGCGGCGTCGGTGCACAGGGCCGGGAGATCTTTCCGTCGACCGCTGACCAGCATGCGCGAGTGCCGCGTCCCGCTTCGGGACGCGGCACTGCGAAGTGACCTCAGTGCTTGTGACCTCAGTGCTTGAAGACGTCCTTGGTCTTCTCCTTGGCCTGGCGGGCGTCACCCTTCGACTGCTCGGCCTTGCCCTCAGCCGTCAGGCGCTCGTTGCCCACCGCACGGCCGACCGTCTCCTTGGCCTTGCCCTTGGCCTGCTCGGCCTTGGCCTTGCCCTTCTGTTCTCCAGCCACGGTTGTTCACTCCAGTCGTGTCCGGCTACGGGGTCACCGCACCGAGTGACCCGGAAAGCGGCAGCTCAAACGTGCCACGCGGTCGTTCGGGCCCGCGAGGCCCTGGCCCTGGCCCTGGCCCTGGCCACGATCAAGAGAGGCACATGGTGGAGCCTCGCGCCGCGGGCCACGTCAGTGACAGCACCCTTCGGCCGGCCGGGGACCCTGGGTGGTGCCGAGGCGGCAGAAGCAGGACGCCTGGATGGGAACGTCCGCCAGCGCGGTCGCGAGCTTCAGCTGGTGGGCCACGAGGGCCGCCTCACCGGTCTTGCCGCCGCGCAGCAGGCACTCGTGGAAGCCGTGCAGGGCCCAGACGTTGCCGGGGTGCTGGAGGGGGCGGGGCAGGGTGTCGTCGAGGCCGAGGTCGGCACGGTAGACGGCCTCCGCCTCCGCCACGCGGCCCTGCTCCAGCAGGAGCGCACCATAGGCGTGGCGGGTGGGCTGCATCCACCCCCAGGGTTCGTCGTAGGGCAGGTCGTCGTCCAGCCGGATGGAGCGCTCCAGGGCTGCGAAGGCGAGGTCGTACTCGCCCTGGCGATATGCGAGTTCACCGTCCAGCATCGCGGAGGCGATGGCGAGGATGTCGTGGCAGGTGTTGTTGAACAGCATCCGGGTCCCGGGCACCCGGCCGACCGCCTCGCGGAAGAGCTCGCGTTCGGTCACCGCCCGGTCTACCTCACCGGTGGCGGAGAGGGCGACGCCCCGGGCGTAGTGCCGCATGGCGACGGTCGTCGCGTAGAGATCGGGGTCGGCGGGGGCGGGCAGTTCCATGATCTCGCTCCAGCGGCCGAAGCGGATCAGCACGTGGACGCGCATGGCCAGGAACGCCTCCAGCCAGTCGGCCATCGGCGGGCTCTGGACACGGAGCAGGTCTTCGGGGATGGCGGCTTCCAGCTGGGCGGCGGTGTCGAGGGCGACCTGCGCCTGGCCGAGGAACATCGCGCCGTAGATCTTGAAGTGGTGGTTGTGCGCCCGGTAGAGGGTGTAGAAGTTCATCGCGCCGGCCTGCCGGTGGTACTTCTCGTCGGCGGCGATCGCGTCACTGTTGGCGGAGACGACCTGGCGGTAGTCGCCGCACAGGACGTCCAGGTGTGAGGGCATGTGGAGCAGGTGCCCGGCGTCGGGCACGAGGCCGCGCAGGCGGTCGGCGACGGTGAGGGCCTGCTCCGGTGTCGGGGACATCTCCATCAGGTGGATGTACAGGTGGAGGATGCCGGGATGCCGGAAGCCGGCCTCGGTGGCGAGGGCGTCTTCCAGCACGGCCCTGGCCTCGGTGGTCCGTGCGCCCTCGGCCGGCCGGCCGGTCCTGAGGTCCCACAGCTGCCAGGGGGTGAGGTTCATCGCCGCGTCGGCGTGCAGGGTGGCGATGTCCGGGTCGGAAGGCGCCAGTTCGTACACGACGCGCATGGCGTCCGCGTAGGGCTCGTTCCACACCGAGCAGTCCTCGACGGCCTGGGACTGCGGGTAGCGCGCCCGCAGCGCCCCGATGAGGGCCTGCTCGACCCGGGTGGCGCCGGCGGCCTTCTCATGGGCCCTTTCCACGGCGGTGTGCGTGCGCTCGACGGTCCGCGTGAGTTCTTCGCCGTCGAAGAATTCCCAGGGCTTGTTGTAGTTCGGTCCGAGCGCGTAGGCGATACCCCAATAGGCCATGGCGCAGTCCGGGTCGGCTTCGGCCGCCTTTTCGAAGCAGGCGACGGCTTCCTCGTGGTTGAACGCGTACGTCCACATGAGACCGCGGTCGAACCACAGTTGGGCATCGGGAGAGGACGTGGTGACGGGACGGCGGTGCGCGCCGAGGTCGTAGTAGTCGCCCATGGGCTTCTCCTGGGAAGGCGGCCGGGGCCGTGAGAATAGCGGTCGCAGCACGCCTTCAGACTTTCGATAAATTATCGTATGTCCAGATTAGCGGTTCTCATTACGGCTGCCCGCGGCTCCGGGCATGGTGGAACCCATGACTGACTTTCCGAGTTTTCCGCCCGGCTTCGTGTTCGGTGCCGCGACCGCCTCGTACCAGATCGAGGGGGCGGTGCGGGAGGACGGGCGCGGACCGTCCATCTGGGACACCTACAGCCACACCCCGGGGCTGGTGGCGAACGGGGACACCGGTGATGTCGCCTGTGATCATTACCACCGGTATCCGGAGGACGTGGCCCTGCTGCGTGAGCTGGGCGTGGATTCGTACCGTTTCTCGATCGCCTGGCCGCGGATCGTGCCGGACGGTTCCGGCCCGGTGAACGTCAAGGGGCTGGACTTCTACTCGCGGCTGGTCGACGAGCTCCTGGACGCGGGGATCGAGCCCGCCGTCACCCTGTACCACTGGGACCTTCCGCAGGCGCTGGAGGACAGCGGTGGCTGGCGGGTGCGGGAGACCGCCCAGAGGTTCGGTGAGTACGCCGCCGTCGTCGCGGAGCACCTGGGCGACCGGGTACCGCGCTGGATCACCCTGAACGAGCCGTGGTGCAGTGCCTTCCTCGGGTACTCCGTCGGGCGGCACGCCCCGGGCGCCCGCGAGGGCCGTGGCGCGCTGGCCGCCGCCCACCACCTGCTGGTAGGGCACGGCCTGGCCGTGCAGGCGCTCCGGGCGGCCGGGGTCCACGAGGTGGGCATCACCCTCAACCTCGACCACCACCTGCCCGCGACCGGCTCCCCCGCCGACCGGGCCGCCGTCACCCGTGCGGACACCCTGCACAACCTGGTGTGGACCGAGCCGCTTCTCGCGGGCCGTTACCCGGCGACCGAGGAGGAGACGTGGGGTGAGCTCATCAGCGGTCAGGACTTCCGGCGGGACGGCGACCTCGAGCTGGTCTCCCGTCCACTGGACTTCCTCGGCATCAACTACTACCGGCCGATCGTCGTGGCCGACGCCCCCTACCGGGAGAGCGACCCGTCGCGGCGCGTCGCGACCGACAACCGGTACGCGGAGGTGCCCATGCCCGGCGTGCGGCGCACCGCCATGGGCTGGGCGGTCGCGCCCCACACGTTGACCGATCTGCTCGTGGGGCTCGGGGAGCGGTACGGCCAGGCGCTGCCGCCCGTCCTCATCACCGAGAACGGCTCCGCCGAGGACGACGAGGCCGGCCCGGACGGTGCCGTCCACGACCGGGACCGTGTCGCCTACCTGCGCGACCATCTCACCGCGCTGCGGGCCGCGATGGACGCCGGGGTGGAGGTGCGCGGCTACTACGTGTGGTCGCTTCTGGACAACTTCGAATGGGCCTTCGGTTACGGCAAACGCTTCGGGATCGTTCGCGTCGACTACGCCACCCAGCGGCGGACACCGAAGGACAGCTACCACTGGTACCGGTCCCTGATCGCCGCGCAGGGGCGGTGACGGGCCCGGTCAGACGCCGGACAGGAGCTGCGGCGCCAGGATCTTGACCATGGTGTGGGTCCAGCGCAGCTGCCGGAGCGTCTGCGGGTGGCAGTCGCCGACCAGCGTCAGGAGCTGCTCGTCCCGGGTGGCCCGTGCCACCTGGGCGAGCATCTCCCAGTGGAGCGAGTTGCGCGCTGCGGGCGGGTGCAGGTCGTAGAGGTCTTTGGGCCCCAGTCGCCCGCGGTTCACCCGGTCCGCGGCCCGGCCCCGGACGCCCACGATGCGGCCCTCGCGCACCGCGATGTCCATGGCGTCGCCGTTGGAGTGCAGCAGCGAGGCGGCCTGCACCCACCGCTCCACGTCCTGCTCGCCCCGCCTCCTGCGGATGACAGCACTGTGGTCCGACGGGTACCCGTCCGAGCACCTGTGACACAAAACGCACAGAAGGACACATAGAGCACATGCCACAGGGAGGCGCCGATCATCTTGTCGTTCGATCGGGGGCACCTCGGCCAGTGGGGTGGCCCGCCCAACTCCCGCTCCCTAGGATGTACTTCCTGTCCAGCCAGTCCGTTGGCGCGGCACCTTGCAGGGGGAACGATGCACTCCGAGAAGCTCTCCACCGAGATCGACGCGAACGTGCCTACGGCAGCGCGCATGTACGACCACTACCTGGGGGGCAAGGACAACTACGCGGCAGACCGCGCGGCATGCGAGGAACTCGACAAGGTCGTGCCCAGCACGCGCCGCCTGGCCCTGAACAACCGGCGCTTCCTCCAGCGGGCCGTGAAGACCCTTTCCGAGGAGTACGGCATCCGCCAGTACCTGGACCACGGGTCAGGCCTGCCGACGCAGGACAACGTCCACCAGGTCGCCCAGCGCATCGACCCCACGACCCACGTGGTCTACGTCGACAACGACCCGATGGTGCTGGTCCACGGCCGTGCGCTGCTGGAGCAGGACGAGCGCACGACCGTCATCCACGCGGACATGCGCGACACCGACCTGATCTTCGGCCACGCCGACACCAAGCGGCTCATCGATTTCGACGAGCCGGTGTGCGTGCTGTTCAACTCGGTGTTCCACTGCATCCCGGACAGCGACACCGACGGACCGCTCGCCGTTGCCCGGCGCGTCCGGGAGCGGCTCGCGCCCGGGAGCTTCGTGCTGATGTGCCAGCTGGTCAGCGAGGACCCGGAGGTCCGCGCCTTCGTCACCGACTTCATGGACCAGGCGACCCAGGGCAACTGGGGCCGCGTGCGGGAACCGAAGGACGTGGAGACGTACTTCGAGGGCCTGGAGATTCTCGAGCCCGGGCTCGTGGAGGTGTCGACCTGGCGCCCCGACACCGAGGTGGCGCCCCGTCAGCTCACGCACGAGTGGATCGAGTTCGGCGGAGTCGGGCGGATTCCCCTGGACAAGTGACCGTAGGCCCAGTGCGCGACGGCCGTCGTCACGCACCGGGCATTCGCGCGTCAGGGGTAGCGCTGCTCCATCGTCTGCCGCAGCAGCTCCAGCGAGTCACGGGGCTTGAGTGCCTCGTCCGCGAGGCGGTCCAGGGCGATCCGGTACTCCTCGGTCTCGTCGCGGTCCTCGAGGAAGTTCGCGCTCTTGATGTGCTCCAGGTAGACCACGTCGGGCAGATCGAGGCCACCGAAGCGCAGATAGGTGATCGGAATGGCCGGGGCCGAGGCGTTGGTGACGGTCAACGGCACGATCTGCAGCGTCACATTGGGGCGTTGGGCCATCTCCACGAGGTGCGCCAGCTGCTCCCGCATCACCTCCGCACTGCCCAGGACGCGCAGCAGCACGGACTCGTCGATGATCGCCCACAGCTGCGGGGCGTCGGCCCGTGACACCAACCGGGCGCGGTGCCTGCGCAGTTCGACGCGGCGCTCCACCTCACCGGCCGGCGCGTTCGGCAGGCCGCGCTCCACCACGGCCCTGGTGTAGGCGGGAGTCTGCAACAGGCCGGGCACGTACTGGATCTCGAAGGTACGGATGGTGGCGGCGGCCTCCTGCAGTCCGACCAGCCGGTCGAACCACTCGGGCATCAGCCGCTTGTCGTACCGCTGCCACCAGCCCGGCTCACCCGCCCGCTGCAGCAGCTTGAGCAGCACCGAGACCTCGTAGTCGTCGGTGCCGTACAGCTCGAGCAGGGTGCGGACGTCGTTCTCCGTCGGTGGGCGGCGGCCCTTGCCCGACTCGATTCGGGACAGCTTCGCGGCGCTGAACCCGGCAGCGCGCGCCGCCTGGTCCTGGGCGAGCCCGGCGTCCTCCCGGAAGCCGGCGAGTTGCACACCGACCAGCATCTTCAGCAGAGTCGGCGCCGGCTCGGGCCTGTCCAGGTAGGGTTCCAGACGGGAGATGCGATGCGACGCGGCGGACATCCTGACTCCCAGCAGACCGGCACAAGGGCGATTTACACTATCGCACTTCACCAGGTCTTCACGCATCCACCAAGCAGCCCGTTAGAAGTAGGGAGTTGGGCTCCGCTTCTCCCCCAAGGGCGTGACACCGCACGCGAGACGGCACCGTCTCGCGGAGCAGGTCTTCGAACTAGAGCAGGTGGTCGAACTCGCCGTCCTTCGCACCGGCCAGGAACGCCGCCACCTCCGCCGACGTGTAGACCAGGGCGGGGCCATCGGGGTCACGGGAGTTGCGCACGGCGATCCCGCCGTCCACGAGGGGGGCGACTTCGACGCAGTTGCCCTCGGCGTTGCTGTGCCGGCTCTTGATCCAGCAGGCGTCCAACGAGCTGGCCTGCACTCCGTTCTGCACTGGTGGCACCGCAGTCTCCTTGCTGTTCTCGTTCCCCGCCGCGCACGGTGTGCCCGGCCGTTCGCCCGAGGGCGGCCGCGTCCTTCGACCGCACTCGTTCCGGCTTGCGTACCCACGACGGCTGGATTTTCACGCAATTTCTCGTGCAATTGCACACGAGCACCTTCAGCGTGGATAATAGCTGCGGCGTCAACCCCCGGGCAGGCGCCATGTCCTGACGTCGCATCGGGGAGATGCCGTGTCATCACCTGCGCAGCACGTGCTCCGGCCGCCGAGTGGGGCTGCGGCACACGCAGGCGCACCCGGGGCGAGTCATCCCGCGCCGGCCGGCCCGCACTCGGCCATGCCGTACGGGATCCCGCCCTCGGTGCCGAAGACACTGCCGCAGTTCTCAGGCGCCCTGTCCGCCTCGGCCACTCTGCGGATCGAGTGCAGCCGGGGGGGTTTCGCCCGAGTCCGGTCCTTCACTCGCGACACGCTACGCGGCTGGTCACTCGACCACCGCTGTGACGACGCGACCCTCGTCATCACCGAGCTCGCCGCCAACGCCGCGACACACGCGGCGCCGAGAACCCCCGATGTGCCGGAGATCCGGCTCGGGTTCCTCCTGGATCCCGGCCACCTGCTGGTCACCGTCTCCGACCTCGACGACCACCCGCCCGTGTTCGCGCCCACCGGCGTCGCCCTGGAGGAGCACGGCCGGGGGTTGTGCATCGTCGACGCCCTGTCCGAGGAGTGGGGCTGGTCCCCCGGCACCCCGGCGGGCAAGACGGTCTGGGCCCGGTTGTCGACCCGGCCGGCCGCACCCTGTCCACCCATCTGACACGACTGCCGCGGAAAGGCCCCTCGCCATGCGCAGCGCTTCGACGGAACACCCGAGCAGCGAGCGCCCCAAGCGCCCCGACGCCCCCACCGGGACGGCCCGGAAGCCGCCGCTCACGGCACTGGACCGCGTGCCGTGGGGCGACATCCAGGACTCCACCGGCTCGGCGGCGGCCATTCCCCTCCTGCTCCACGGCATCGCCGCGGGTGATGCCGACACCGCCCGCTCCGCCCTCGACGACCTGCGGAAACGGATCTGCCAGTTCGGTTTCGTCGTGGAGCAGGCGACGGCGGCCACTGTTCCGTTCCTGTGGGAGCTGGCCAAGCTTCCGCAGGTGACCTGCCGGGCCCAGATCATCCGGCTGCTCAAGAGCATCGCCGAGGCCCGGCAGTGGGAGAGCACCGCCGCCGTCTATCCGAAGCTGCTGAACCATCGGGAGAACCCGGTGGTGTGGGAGCGTGCGGCCCGCCAGGCCGTACGGGCCCGGCGCGGCGAGCTCGGCCGGCTGCTGGCGGACGAGGACCGTGAGATCGCCCGTGCCACGAACGAGCTGGCCCGCTCGCTGGGCGCCTGAAACCGTCGTACGTTGTGCGGTGGGCAGGGAGCCCGTGCAGGTCCTGGACGTGATGAAACGGTGAGAACCCCCTGTCACCATGGGTGATGCCCCTCGCCTCCCGGAGCCCGGCAGTGTAGACATGGCACATGGTCCGACTCTTGGGTCGATCCGGGACTCGATCGCCCCTGCGGCCCGGCGCTGCGCCGTCGGCACGGCAGCGGTGGGAGGCGGGTCGGTCGCGGTGGCAACCGGTGGCGGGGCTGCGGTCGGTACTGGGCGGACGCAGCGTCGCCGGACAGGTGTTCCTGCTCGTCGTGGTGATCGTGCTGCTGCTGGTCGTGGCGGCCGTCGTGGCGCTGGTGCTGCAGGTGCGGCACGACACGACGCAGGAGGCCCGCAACCGTTCGCTCGCCGTCGCGGAGACCTTCGCCAACGCACCGGGCACCGTCGAGGCGCTGCAGAGCCCTGATCCCACCGCCGTGCTCCAGCCCCGTGCCGAAGCCGCCCGCGAGGGGTCGAAGGTCGACTTCATCGTCGTCATGAACACCGACGGGGTCCGCTACACCCACCCCAAGCCGGACCGGATCGGCAAGAAGTTCGTCGGGACGATCGCGCCGGCCCTGGCCGGGAAGTCGTTCACCGAGGAGATCGACGGCACCATCGGCCAGCTCGTCCAGGCGGTCGTACCGGTGAAGGACCAGGGCGGCCGGGTGGTGGGCCTGGTCTCGGCGGGGATCACGACCAAGAACGTGGGCGGGACCGCCGACCGCCAGCTGCCGCTCGTGCTCGCGGCCGCCGCCGCGGCGCTCGCCCTGGCGACGGCGGGTGCCGCGCTGGTGAGCCGGCGGCTGCTGCGCCAGACCCACGGGCTCGGGCCGCACGAGATGACCCGGATGTACGAACACCACGACGCCGTGCTGCACGCCGTGCGCGAGGGCGTGCTCATCGTCGACGACGGGGGCACCCTGCTGCTCGCCAACGACGAAGCGCACCGTCTGCTCGGGCTGCCCGCCGACGCCGAGGGCCGGCACGTCCTCGGTCTGGGTCTGGACCCGGGCATCGCCGACCTGTTGGCCTCGGGCCGGGTCGCCACGGACGAGGTGCACCTGGTCGGGGACCGGCTCCTCGCCGTCAACCAGCGGACCACGGACCGTGCGGGGGTCCCACCCGGCAGCGTCGCCACCCTGCGCGACTCCACGGAGCTGCGGGCCCTGTCCGGGAGGGCCGAGACCGCGCGCGAGCGGCTCAACATGCTGTACGACGCCGGGGTGGGCATCGGGACCAGCCTGGACGTGACCCGCACCGCGGAGGAACTCACCGAGCTGGCCGTGCCCCGGTTCGCCGACTTCGTCACCGTGGACCTGTTCGACGCGGTGCTGGGCGGCGGGCAGCCGACCGCGGCGGCCGCGCTCAGCCGGACCGCGGTGAGCGGAATCCGCAAGGACGCGCCGCTCTACCCCGCCGGGGAGCGGATCAGGTTCGTCGAGACCTCCCCGCAGGGCCGCAGCCTCGCCACGGGCAGCCCCGTCCTGGAGCCCCGGCTGGGCGAGGCCCCGGGCTGGCAGGCGCAGGACCTGGAGCGCTCCGCGCAGATCGTCGCGTACGGCATCCACTCGCTGATCACCGTGCCGCTGCGGGCCGGCGCCCTGATACTCGGCGTGGTGAGTTTCTGGCGCTCCGAGAAACAGGAGCCCTTCGACACGGACGAGCTGGCGCTGGCGGAGGAGCTCGTCGCGCGGGCCGCCGTCTCCATCGACAACGCCCGCCGCTACACCCGCGAGCACAGCATGGCGGTGACGCTCCAGCGCAGCCTGCTCCCCCGCAACCTGCCCGAGCAGGACGCCCTGGAGATCGCCTACCGCTATCTGCCGGCGCAGGCCGGTGTGGGCGGCGACTGGTTCGACGTGCTTCCCCTGTCGGGGGCCAGGGTCGCGCTCGTGGTCGGGGACGTCGTCGGCCACGGGCTGCACGCCGCGGCCACGATGGGGCGGCTGCGCACGGCGGTGCACAACTTCTCCGCGCTCGATCTGCCGCCCGAGGAACTCGTCGCCCTGCTGGACGAGTTGGTCGGCCGGATCGACCAGGACGAGACGGAGGAGGACGGCAGCGCCCCGGTCACCGGCGCGACCTGTCTGTACGCCGTCTACGACCCGGTCTCGCGGCGCTGCACCATCGCCCGGGCCGGCCACCCGCCGCCGGCGCTGATCCACCCCGACGGCAGTGTGGAGTTCGCCGCCGTGCCCGCCGGGCCCCCGTTGGGACTCGGTGGCCTGCCGTTCGAGACGGCGGAGCTGGAACTGGCGGAGGGCAGCCGGCTCGTCCTCTACACCGACGGCCTGGTCGAGGACCGGGAGCGGGACATCGACGTCGGGCTGGAGATGCTGCGGGAGGCGCTGGGCCGGGCCGGGCAGTCGCCGGAGGACACCTGCCGGGTCGTGCTCGACTCGCAGCTCACGACCCGCTCCAGCGACGACGTCGCGCTGATCGTGGCCCGTACCCGGGCGCTGACCGCCGAGCAGGTCGCGGAGTGGCCGGTGCGGGCCGATCCGGCGGCCGTGGGCGAGGTGCGGGCGGCGGTCAGCCGGCAGCTGGCCGAGTGGGGCCTTGAGGAGCTGACGTTCAGCACGGAGCTGATCCTGAGCGAGCTGGTCACCAACGCGTTGCGGTACGGCGGCGGCCCCATGCGTGTGCGGGTGCTGCGGGACCGCAACCTGATCTGCGAGGTGTTCGACAGCAGCAGCACCTCACCGCACCTGCGGTACGCGACCATGACGGACGAGGGCGGGCGGGGCCTGTTCCTCGTGGCGCAGCTCGCGGAGCGCTGGGGCACGCGCTATCTGCCCGCGGGAAAGGTGATCTGGGCGGAGCAGTCCCTGCCCTGAGCACGGGGGCAGGGACCACGGTGGGGAGCACCGCGGGAGCACGACCATAAGCGCCACCAGGGAGTTCCCATAAAGTGGGCTTATGAGCTCATAGACCGGACCCTCGTACCGGGTTAGGTATGCCTTAGTTTAAGCTTCCCGTTGAGATCGCTTGTCGCCGCTCGAAGGGAACCTGACCATGCCCCGCCCCCTGCGGGTCGCCATCGTCGGATCCGGCCCCGCCGGGATCTACGCCGCCGACGCCCTGCTCAAGTCCGAGGTGGCCGCCGAGCCCGGTGTGTCCATAGACATCTTCGAGCGCATGCCGGCCCCGTTCGGCCTGATCCGCTACGGCGTCGCCCCCGACCACCCGCGGATCAAGGGCATCATCACCGCCCTGCACCAGGTGCTCGACAAACCGCAGATCCGGCTCTTCGGCAACGTCGACTACGGCACGGACATCGGCCTGGACGATCTGCGCGCGTTCTACGACGGCGTGATCTTCGCCACCGGCGCCACGGCCGACCGGGCGCTCTCGCTGCCGGGTATCGACCTCGACGGCTCCTACGGCGCCGCGGACTTCGTGTCCTGGTACGACGGCCACCCGGATGTCCCGCGCACCTGGCCGCTGGAGGCGGAGAAGGTCGCCGTGCTCGGCGTCGGCAACGTCGCGCTGGACGTGGCGCGCATCCTCGCCAAGACGGCGGACGAGCTGCTTCCGACCGAGATCCCGGCCAACGTCCACGAGGGTCTGAAGGCCAACCGGGCCAAGGAGATCCACGTGTTCGGCCGACGTGGCCCGGCGCAGGCCAAGTTCAGCCCGATGGAGCTGCGGGAGCTGGACCACTCCCCCAACATCGAGGTCATCGTCGACCCCGAGGACATCGACTACGACGAGGGCTCGATCGCCACGCGACGTGGCAACAAGCAGGCCGACATGGTGGCCAAGACCCTGGAGAACTGGGCGATCCGCGACGTCGGCGACCGGCCGCACAAGCTCTTCCTGCACTTCTTCGAGTCGCCGGTCGAGGTCCTCGGCGAGGACGGCAAGGTCGTCGGTCTGCGCACCGAGCGCACCGAACTCGACGGCACCGGCAACGTCAAGGGCACCGGCACCTTCAACACCTGGGACGTCGGCGCGGTCTACCGCGCGGTCGGCTACCTGTCCGACAAGCTCCCCAAGCTGCCCTGGGACATCGACTCGGGCACCGTTCCGGACGAGGGCGGCCGGGTCGTCCAGGAGACGGGCGAGCACCTGCAGTCGACGTACGTCACCGGCTGGATCCGGCGTGGCCCCATCGGCCTCATCGGGCACACCAAGGGCGACGCCAACGAGACGGTGGCGAACCTGCTGGCCGACTACGCCGCCGGCCGGCTGCTCACCCCCGCCACCCCCGAGCCCGAGGCCGTGGACGCGTTCCTCGCCGAGCGCGACATCCGCTTCACCACCTGGGACGGCTGGTACAAGCTGGACGCGGCGGAGAAGGCTCTGGGCGAGCCCGAGGGCCGCGAGCGGGTGAAGATCGTCGAGCGCGAGGACATGCTGCGGGCGAGCGGCGCCTGACGCTGCGCACCTGACGTCTCACATCCCGCGGGGCGGGTTCGGTGGCAATGTCACCGGACCCGCCCTGCTGCGTACTTGAAGCGTGTACGATCCGGATGCTTCACCGAACCATCACATTGCCTTCACCCGAAGGCCATGCAGGGGGGACGAACGTCCATGCGCATACGCCTTGCCGCCACCACGGCCGTCGCCGCCGGGGCCCTCACCGCCCTTACGGCGGTTCCGGCCCAGGCCGCCGAGTACGACTCCGCGCTGAAGATCCGGGGCATCCAGTACGACGCTCCCGGCAGCGACTCGAACCGGTGCTCGGGCGGGAACACCGCCGCGGAGTACCTGACCATCAAGAACTACTCGCGCTCCACGACCGTGAACCTCAAGGGGTACGTCGTGCGGGACGACGCGGGCAACAGGTTCACCTTCACCGCGAGCCACACCCTTCAGCCGGGTGACTACGTGAAGCTGCGCGGCGGCAACGGGGCCGACTCCGACGCCAAGAACGTCGTCTACCGCGACAACTGCAACTTCATGTGGAACAACGACGAGGACACCATCTACGTGTACAAGCCGTCCGGCAGCCGTGCCGACGTGCACTCGTACACCCAGCGCGGCTCCGACGCGGACGGCAACGGGTACATCACCTACCACGGCTGAGCCTTTTGCCGATCCGGCAAAAGGCTTGGTGTGCGGCGCGGCGGGCGCTGGATGATCGATGGACCGAACGCCCTCGGATCGTGGGAGGATCCATGCCGCAGACGTCCGCCGCCGACCGCACACATCGCCTGGTGCCCACCCCGGCCGGCCGCACCCACCTCGTGGAGCAGGGCGCCGGCCCCCTCGTCCTCCTGCTGCACGGGTTCCCCGAGTCCTGGTACGCCTGGCGCCACCAGCTGCCGGCTCTGGCAGCGGCCGGCTACCGCGCAGTCGCCGTGGACGTACGCGGCTACGGACGCTCGTCCCGGCCCCCGGAGACGGACGCGTACCGGATGCTCGAGCTCGTGGAGGACAACGTCGCCGTGGTGGAGGCGCTGGGCGAGCCGTCCGCCGTGCTCGTCGGGCACGACTGGGGCGCGACCATCGCGGCGACCTCCGCTCTGGTCCGGCCGGATATCTTCCGCGCGGTGGGGCTGCTGAGCGTGCCCTACACCCCGCCCGGCGGGCCGCGACCGAGTGAGGTTTTCGCGCGGATGGGCGGTGACGAGGAGTTCTACGTCTCCTACTTCCAGGAGCCGGGCCGGGCCGAGGCGGAGATCGAGCCCGACGTGCGCGGCTGGCTCGCGGGCTTCTACGCGGCCCTGTCGGCGGACACGCTGCCCGAGGCGGACCCCCATTTCGTGGCCCGCGGTGGTCGGTTGCGCGACCGGTTCCCCACCGGCCGGCTGCCGCAGTGGCTGGGTGAGGCCGACCTCGACGTCTACGCCGCGGAGTTCGAGCGCACCGGTCTGACGGGGGCGCTGAACCGGTACCGGAACATGGACCGTGACTGGCGGGACCTGGCGGACTTCGCCGGTGCGCCCGTCACCCAGCCGTCGCTGTTCATCGGAGGCGCCCTGGACGCGTCCACGACCTGGCTCGCCGACGCCATCGAGGCGTACCCGACCACGCTGCCCGGGCTGAGGGGCTCACACCTCCTGGACGGCTGCGGTCACTTCGTCCAGCAGGAGCGTCCCACCGACACCAACCGGCTCCTGGTCGACTGGCTCGCCGGCCTCCCGGCCTAGAGCGTGTCTCTTTGATCGGCTGGTCAGTTGATCGGATGTGTCCGTCCGGTTAGTGATCACTGATGCGATGTGGGGCCGGATCGAGCCGCTGATGCCGGCCGATCCGGTCCGCGGACGGCGGTGGGCCGATCACCGCCGCACCTTGGAGGCCATCGCGTGGAAGTACCGCACCTGCTCGCCCTGGCGGGACCTGCCGAAAGGACTCGGCTCATTCCAGACCGCTCACAAACGTCTGATCAGGTGGGCCGTGGACGGCACCTGGGAACGCATCCTTGCCGCGCTCCTGGCAGCGGCCGACGCTGATGCCGACATCGGCTGGACCGTCTCGGTGGACTCCACTGTCTGCCGGGCCCACCAGCACGCCGCCGGAGCCAAGAAAAAGGGGCTCCAGGCCAGGCCGAACCCGGTGACCACGCGCTGGGACGCTCGCGCGGCGGCCTGAGCACGAAGGTCCATCTCGCCAGCGACGGCCATGCGCGGCCCTTGGCCCTTCGCGTCACCGCAGGCCAGGCGGGCGACGCTCCGGCCTTCGAGATGGTCATGGCCGCCATCCGTGTTCCGCGAAGCGGACCCGGACGGCCGAGAACTCGCCCGGACATCGTCCTAGCGGACCGCGCGTACTCATCCCGAGCGATCCGGAGTCACCTCCGCCGACGCGGAATCCGCGCGGTCATCCCCCAGCCGTCCGACCAGGTCGGCCACCGGCTGCGGCGAGGCAGCGCGGGCGGTCGCCCGCCGACTTTCGACGCGGCGTCGTACAAGCAGCGCAACGCGGTCGAGCGATGCATCAACCGCCTCAAGCAGTGGCGCGGCCTGGCCATGCGAACCGACAAACTGGCCGTCGCCTACCAGGCCGCCCTCCACGTCGCCGCCATCCTCATATGGGCACGACGGTGACCAAGGACGGAGGCGGTCTAGGAATTGGGGGGCTTGGGAATGACTTCGCGTAGGCGGTCGAGGAGAACGCGGGCCGCGGGGCTCGAAGGGCCGCCGACCTGCCAGGCGAGTGCGATGCGGGCACGCATCTCGGGCCGGACGATCCGCAGGGTGCGAAGGTGTCCGTCGAGGGGGGACTCGTTCTCACCGGCAGGTAGCACGGCGATGCCGAGGCCCCGCGCGGCAAGCTGCGAGAGCACGTGTGGGGCTGCCGCCTCGAAGGCGACCCGGGGCCGGAATCCTGCCTGGGCACAGCCGCGTTCGAGCGCCGTGCGCACCCCGGTGCCGCGCGGCAGGCAGATCAGCGGCCGATCCCGCAGCTCGGCGAGCGGGACGCTCGTACCGTCGACGAGGTCGAGAACGGGATCGCTTGGCGCGACAGCGGCGACCAGCGGGACATCGATCACCGTCTGGAAGGCCGCTCCGGGCGGGGGCGCCTCCTCTGCCGTTCCGAGGACGGCGATGTCGAGCTCGCCGGCCAGGAGCGCGGCCTGCATCCGCTCCGTGGTGTCCTCGGTGAGAGTCACCTCCACCGAGGGGTGGGCGTCGTGGAATTCCGCGAGTAGAGCGGCGATGTCGAAGGCGTGGCCAGTGGCGCCGGAGACCAGTCCGAGCGTGACCCGGCCGCGCAGCAGCCCCGTGTACGCGTCGACCGTCTGCCGCACCGACTCCGCCGCGGCCAGTGCGGCCCGGGCGTACGGCAGGACCGCCCGGCCCACCTCGGTCGGTGTCACCGACCGGGCGGAGCGGTCGAGCAGGGGCTGCCCCAGCTCCTTCTCTAGCTGGCGGATCTGGGCGCTGAGGCCGGGCTGGGCCAGATGCAGCCGGGCGGCGGCTCTTGTGAAACCGCCTTCCTCGACGACACAGACGAAGTAGCGCAGCTGGCGGAGTTCCATAAGCAGCGATTCTAGATTGCAGCAGAACTGTTTACTGGCGTTATCTATCTGTCGGCCTCAGGCTTGATCACATGGGGAATCCAACAGCCCGCAAGGGGAAGAGTGTCGAGGTCAGGGCGGCGATCGCGGCGGAACGCCGAGAACTGGCCGACCTGTTCGACACATTGAAAACCGATCAGTGGAACGAGCAGAGTCTCTGCGCGGGATGGCGCGTTCGCGAAGTGGCGGCGCACATGTCGATGGGGTTCCGCCTCTCCTTGCCAACGATGCTCGGGGAACTGGTCAAGGCACGCGGGAACCTTCACCGCATGACCGATCAGGTCGCGCGCAGGGATTCGGCCGCCCACTCCACCACCGCGCTCGCCGCCTTCCTGCGGGACAACGCCCACCATCCCTGGACACCACCGGTCGGCGGGCTCACGGCGGCGCTCGGCCACGACGTGGTGCACGGGCTGGACATCACCGTCGCCCTCGGCCTCCACCGGCGCGTCCCCGAGAACCGGCTGCGCATCCTCCTCGATGACATCCGGCCCAGCGGCCTAAAGTTCTTCGGTGCCGACCTTGACGGAGTGCAACTGTGCGCCGACGACCTCGACTGGTCGTACGGCTCTGGCTCACCCGTCTTCGGCGCCGCCCAGGATCTCCTGCTGTTGGCCTACGGTCGCAGGCTTCCGGACGGCCGGCTACGAGGAGAACCGAGCAATCGTTTCACGCGATCCGCCGAGGAGGCATGAACCAGATGCGCACCCGCCTCCCCCTGGGTCTGTCCCTGTTCTCCACCGGTCTGCTTGCCGGAGCCTTCGGCTACGGCGCCGCCAACCTGGTCCCCACCTTCAACTCCGTGCCGATCGCCATGAGACTCGACTTCCACACCGAGCTGATGAAGATGAACGGGATCACCGTGCAGGGGGCGATGGCGGTCTCGGCCCTCAGCGCCCTCACCCTGGCCGCCCTGACACGCGGACGAGCCCGAGTCCTCGCAGCCACCGCAGGGCTCCTAACTGTCGCGTCCTTCCTGATCACTCGGTTCGGGAATGTCCCGATCAACGGCCGCATCAAGCAGTGGGCCGCCACCGCGCCGCCAGCCGACCATGCGGAGATCCTGAGCCGCTGGGAACTGTTCAACGATGCCCGTACCTGCACTGCCGCAGCTGCGTTCGCCATCCTGATCTCTGTTGCCCTGCGCCAGGCAGGCGAGCGACCGAGCACCATTGAACCCACCGCCGTCATCTCGACAGGCCGATGCGTCGGCCCCGGCGAACCCGTATGAGGGCCCGATCCGTGCCACACCACATTGGTCACCGATCACCGGGTGCGGCTGATCCACTGGCAATCCGTCAAGGAGACACGGCCTAGGTGTGCAGCTGACGGACGCCTATGACAGTGGGTCTTGGGCTTTCTGTCGTAGGCGTTCGTAGGGGGTCGGCAGCCAGCGGTCCAGGTAGGCGCGCAGACCCGCGAGGTCGGTGCCGCGGGCCAGGTACCCCACGTATCCGTCGGGCCGTACGAGGGCGTGGCTGGGGCCCGGCCAGGGGCTGCGCGGGCCCAGGTGGTGCACGGTCAGCAGATCGCGCCGTCCGCCCGGGGGCAGGTCCTCGGGCCAGACGTGGGCGGGGCCGGTGAGCAGCAGGTGGTAGCCCGGTCCGGCGAGGCGTCGCTGGAGTCCGGCCGGGGTGTCGGGCAGGCGGTCTCCGGCGCGGGGCCCCTGCCGGGGGCGGTGCCGCCCGGTGACGGACGCGGGGCCACGGCGGTACTGGATGCCGAGTTCGGACACGGTGCGGAACAGGCGTGCCCGGGCACCGGTCGCGCGCAGCAGCAGCGGGGCGATGTGCGGGGCGAGCCGCGTCCGTGCCAGCCGCAGGGCCGGATGGCTGCCCGTTCCGACGGTGAAGGCGCGGTCGGTGAGGCGGCGTACGCGGTGGCCGACCGGGGCGCGCTCCGCCTCGTACGTCTCCAGCAACTCCTCGGGTGCCGCGCCACGGCAGACATGGGCGAGCTTCCAGCCCAGGTTGAGCGCGTCCTGGATGCCGGTGTTCATGCCCTGTCCCCCGGCCGGGCTGTGGATGTGTGCCGCGTCGCCGGCGAGGAAGAAGGGGCCCCTGCGGTAGTGGGTGGCGCCGCGGTTGTGGATGCGGAAGCTCGTCATCCAGACCGGATCGCGCAGAGACAGGCTGTCGGGTGTCCAGTCGTCCGCGATCCGCTGGAGGAGGTCCAGGCTCACCTTGCCGCCGACGGTGCCCGGCGGATGCATCGCGATCATCCGCCAGGTGGCCGGAGTCCCGAGCGGGAAGAAGAACAACAGTCCGGCGGCGGTCATGTACGTGTGCGCGGCGCCCGGTTCGAGTCCGTCGGCCTCCAGGTCCGCGAGCAGGAACGTCTGCGGATAGGCGTGCCCCTCGAAGCCGATGCCCGCCTGGGAGCGCACGGTGCTGTGTGCGCCGTCGCAGCCGGCCACGTAACGGGCCCGTACGCTCTCCTCGGTCCCGTCCCCGTGTCGCAGGCGGCAGGTGACGTACTCACCCTCCGGTTCGGCGCCCAGCAGCTCGGTGCCGCGCTCGACCGTCACGTCCCGCGCGGCCAGATGGGCCGTCAGGGTCGCTTCCGTCTGCGACTGCGGGAGGAAGAGCAGGAACGGGTACGGCGTGTCGTCGCAGCCGACGTCGAACACCGGGACGCGCAGCACCCGCCGGGGCAGGTGCAGGTGCAGCCCGACCGTCGCGTTGCCCCGGTCGACGAGGTCGTCCGCCACGCCGAACGCGGACAGCATCTCCAGGGTCCGGGGCTGGATCGCCGGGGCCCGCGACTCCCGGGCGCGGTCCGAAGAGCGGTCCACGATCCGGAACGGGGTTGCGTAGGCGCGCAGTTGGGCCGCGAGTGCGAGTCCGGTGGGGCCCGCGCCCACCACGAGCACGTCCAGGGGTGCCGTCATGACACACACCGTAGAGGGGGCCGGGCGGGAGCATGCCGTCGCCGTGCGGCGTGCCGGGGCCCTCCGCTACACGTGCTGCGGCGGAGGGCTCCTGTCCGGTGGTGCGGGTTCAGACCTCCAGGTCGGCTTCGATACGGCGGAGCTGGTGGCGGGCCATCGCGAGGTTGGCCCTGCTCGCGTCGAGCACGAGATAGAGGAAGAGTCCGCTGCCTCCGCGCCCCTTCAGGAGGCGGATGAGGTGGTACTGGGTGTTCAGCGTGATCAGGATGTCCTCGATCTCCTCCTTCAGGCCAAGGTGCTCCATGGTGCGCAGCTTGGACCGCACGACGTCGGTGTTGCCCGCGGCGGCGACTTCCAGGTTGAATTCCTTGCCGCCGCCGAGGGTGCCGAGGGCCATGCCGCTGGTGTAGTCGACGAGGGCCACGGCCGTGGCTCCGTCGATGGAGCTCAGGCATTCCTTCAGCGCGGTCTCCGTGTTGGCCATGCGCTCGGTTCCTTTCCTTCGGTCTTCTGCTTGGGTGGGTCGTGTGGTCCGGGTGGGCTCAGATGCCGGTCTGCGGGCGCGGCAGGTGCGTGGGCCGCTGCGGGGTGCGTACCGGGAGGGTGCCGATGGGGCGGTCGGTGGCCGGGGGCACGGTCGCGAGGTGCTCTTCGGGCGCCGGCCGGTCGGCGTGGCGGCCGGTGCCGGGCCCCACGCGTGTGGCCAGCAGGTCGGCGATCCGTGCGCCGCTGCGCCGGCCCTCGAGGTGGAGACGGCCGACGTTGACACGGTCCTCGGCGAGGAGCGTGAGAACGGCGGTGGTTCCGGCGGCGTAGGTGGCGACGTAGCCACCGGAGCCCCGCACCAGCAGTTCGCGGAAGTCGCCGCGGGCGGCGGCGTCGGTCATGCGGTGGGCGACACCGAGGGCGGCGGCGGTGAGCGCCGCGAGTCCCTCCGGTTCGGTGTCCGGCACGTCGTGGGCGAGGACGAGTCCGTCGACGGTGGCCGCGAGGGAGCCCGCCAGCCGGGGTATGCGGGTGCGGAGCCGACGCAGTTCGTCCAGGACGTCGGTCTCGACGGCCATGAGCAGTCTCCTTTCGGCACGCTGTCTTCGCGCGCGGATCACAGTGCCTCCAAGGCGTGCAGGAGCCGTCGCAGGAGTGCGGTGTCGGGCTCGTCCGGTGCGGTGGGACGAGGAAGGGGGCCCGGCTCGGCGGCCACGGGAGCGGGGGCTGGGGTGGGGACGGGGGCCAGGGGGGCTACGGGAGCCACCAGCCCGGCGGCCGCGAGGCGGCGGAGTTCGACGAGGGTGTGGAAGGTGCGGCAGGCCAGGGCCGTGGCGATCTGGGCGGCGGTGCGGACACCGTCGACCTGGGCGAGGGTCCGGCCGCGGCGGGCCGGCAGGTCGGCGGTGTCCGGGCCGGGCACGCGGGCCAGCGGAGCGCGGTCGACGGCGGGTTCGGGCCATATGCGGTGCAGCAGTTCGCGGCGGCGTCTGGACTCACGCAGGACGGTGTCCACCGGTACGGCCCGGACCGCGCCGAGCCAGTGTGCGGCTCCAGGGCGGAACCGCAGAGCCGGTGCGTCGTGGGCGAGGACGAAGTACGCCGCGTCGAAGAGGGCGCCCAGGTGGCACAGTTCCAGGGCGCCGACAGGGAGCTGACCGCTGTCCACCAGCTGCTGTCCGACGCGGCAGCGGCGCCCGGCCTGGTCGATCGCCTCCCACCAGCCGTCCGGGGCGAGCGCACCGCTGTGGGTGAGCAGGTCGCCGAGGTCGGGGGTGACGGCGGATTCGACGTGGACGACGCGTCCCGCAGCGAGGTAGACGATCCCCGACTCGGTGGACAGGGCGCCGGTCGCCCCCTGCGCGGCGAGGGTGCTCAGCAGGGCCGAGGCTGGTCGGTCCGTGTGCGGGGCCCGGGTCGGTGTGGTCATCCGAGCACCAGCCGGTCCGTCAGCTCGGCCAGCCGGATGCGGGCCAGGGCCAGGTTCCCTTCGCCGCGGTCGAGCCATAAGTGCACGAACACGGTGCTGTCGAAGGTCGTCGTGACGAACCTGAGCAGGTGGTACGAGTCGGCGTTCGTGATGATCAGGTCCTGTACGGGGGGCTCCTTGCCGGACGGCTCGTCGGGTCTGCCCGGAGCGCCGCCGCCGGGCGATGCACCCGTGCCGTCAGCCGACGGTCCGGTGAGGGCGAGGGCGCCGCTCTCGGTGGCGAGGCGGGCGAGTTCGGCGGTTTCCGCTGCCGTCGCCTCCGCGTCTCCACCGGGTGCGTCACCCACCGCCCCCAGGGCGAGACCGCTGATCCAGTCGACCACCGACGCCCCTCGAGCACCTGGCAAGCGCATGGCTTCCAGCAGACTCTCGTCGATTCCGGGCACGCCGAATCCCCTCCCCCTGCACGGCCGTTCCCGCGAACGTGAGCACGACACTACGGAATGTGGTGGTCGCAGGTGAACGCTTTGGCATTTTCCAAAGGAATGTGCAGGGAAGCGGGCGGGGGGTGAACGGGGTTGGTCGGAAGTGGGCAGGATGCATCGCGGGGGCTCACGGGGCAGTCCGGCCGTCCGCCCCGACCTGCGCCTTCACGACTTCGGCACACCAGGGCACCCCTGCGGCGGTTCGCATGCTCGACGAGCTTTCGCAGGTTTCAGCAGGACTCATGCCGACCACTTACTGACTTCACTGACGGGCAATCAAGCGATGTGTGCGGCTTCGCCCCGCGCCGTCAGGCATCCACCCACGACGATCTCGACGCCGAGCGGGAGTGGTCGTGGCCGGCTACCCGTGCGGATCGTCAGCCGCCTGATGAGCCTGGCAGATCGACGCGTGCTGCCGCTCGCGCTCGCCCGCAAAACCACCCCGCGGCACTCTTACGTGGTGCCGCTCACCCGCCGCCGTCATGGTGACGGCGGCGAAGACGTGGCGGCCAAGGCCCGTAGCGCGGCGACCGGTTTGCGCAGTCCGTAGGCGACCACCGTCGACGTTCCGTCGGCATGGCTCCAGGTCAGCAGCGCGCGGCCGTCGGTCACGCTGCCCTGCACCGAGGTGGGTTCGCCGATGAGCGGCAGAGGGCCGACGACCTTGACTGCGAGACCGGCGATCTCGGTCCAGAAGTAGTCGTCGTTCGGCGGTCCCGGCGCAGGGAGACCGAGGGCGGAGGCCGCCGCCGTCCTGCCCTGGGCGACGGCGTTGGACCAGAAGGGCGCACGCCGGTCGGGCCGTGTGCCGTCCCCGCGGAGGTAGGTGACGTCACCGGCGGCGAACACACCGGGCGCGGTGGTGGCGCAGGCATGGTCGATGCCCACTCCGAGGCGGTCGGCGAGGCCCGTCCCCGCCAGCCAGCTGACGCAGGGTAGTTCTCCGGCGCAGGTGACCACCAGATCCGCGGTGAGTTCGGTGCCGTCGGGGAGCGCCACTCCGCCCACGGGGTCGCCGGTCAGGGTGGCGAAGCCGGTGGCCTGCACGAAGCGGATTCCGTACGCCGCAGCGCGTGCGGTGATCGCGTCCGCCAGACAGCCGCCGAGGATGCGTTCCAGCGGTTGGTCGGCGTCCACGACGGTGACCGGGATGCCGCGGGCGGCGCAGGCGCTGGCCACCTCCATGCCGAGGAATCCGGCGCCGATCACGATCGCCGAGCTGGCGTTCGCCAGGCGAGCGCGGAGCAGGCGGGCGTCGTCCAGTGTGCGCAGGACGAGTTCGCCCCGCTGCCGGGGGGCGGCGAGCCGGCGGGCGTCCGCGCCGGTGGCGACGATCAGCGCGTCGTAGCCGGTCTGACGGCCGTCGGCGGTTGTGACGGTGCGGCGCCGGGTGTCGGCGGTGACGGCGGGCGAGCGGACAACCTCGGCGTCGATGCCGTCCAGGGCCAGACCGAGGGTGTCGTCAGCGGCCGGGTCTTTCAGGACGGCTTTGGACAGAGGCGGGCGGGAGTAGGCGCCGTGTTCTTCCGCGCCGATGATCGTGAGGGGCCCGGTGTGTCCGAGGGTGCGCAGGTGGCGGGCTGCGGTGATACCGGCGAGTGATTCGCCGACAATGAGCACCGAGCGCCGTGCGGTCACGACAGGACTCGCAGCGCGGCGACCGGGCAGGCGTTGACGGCCGCGCGGGCGGCGAGTTGATGCTCGTCGGGGACTTCGGCGCCCTCGAAGTGGTAGGTGAGTTCGGCGTCGTCGTCCAGGCTGAAGATGTCGGGAGCCTGGTCGGCGCACAGGCCGTGGCCTTCGCAGCGTGGATGGTCGACGGAGATCTTCATGGTGCTGTCCTCAACAGTCCTCGAGAGGGCGAGCGGCGGGGCTCAGGCCGGGATGAGTTCGAGCGGCAGGCGCTCGAGGCGGTGGATGATGTTGTTCAGGGCCCACTCGGGTGGGCCGGTGGCCTCGATGCGGTCGACGCGTTCGACCAGGGCGTGGAGGATCGCGGAGGTCTCCATGCGGGCCAGCCCCTGGCCCGCGCAGCCGTGGGTGCCCTGCCCGAAACCGAGTTGGCGGGCGGCGTCACGGCGGATGTCGAACGTGTCCGGGTCGTCCCACTCCAGCGGGTCGCGGTTTGCGGAGCCGTAGAGGACCAGCACCCGGGAGCCCTTGGGAAGGGGGACGCCCTCCAGTTCCGTGTCGCGGGCGGCGGTGCGGGAGAAGGCGCGGATCGGGGATTCATAGCGGACGACCTCGTTGACCGCCTTCGGGACGAGGCCGGGGTCCGCCTTCAGCAGACGCCACTGTTCGGGATGGGTGGCGAACAGGTGCAGAGCGCTGGCTATGGCGCTGATCGTTGTGTCCAGGGACGGCGCCAGGTAATCGATCATCATGGTGGCGCACTCGGCCGGCATGATCCGGCCCTCCTCGGACGCGCGCAGCAGGTCGTGCCCCATGCTGCCGTCCAGCACGGACCGGTCACGCACGACACCGCGCGCGTAGCGCAGCATGCCGAGGGACGCAGGAAGTGTGCGGACCGCCTGGCGATTGAGCGGGCCCAGCGCGTCGAAGGTGGCGCCGGCCCAGCGCAGCAGGTGCTCACGGCCCTGCTGGGGCCAGCCGACCAAGTCGGGGACGACCGACATCGGCAGCGCCGTGGCGACCTCCACCGCGTCGACCGTCCGCCGGGCGACGGCTGCCGCGACCACGGCGGCCGCCTGCTGCTCGACCGTGTCCTTCATCCTGCGCAGTGCCCTGGGGGTCAGGCGGTGCGCGAGGAGGGAGCGGCGGCGGGCGTGCTCCTCGCCGTCACTGCACAGCGTGGTGCCCTGGCCCACGCGGTTGGCGACAGGGTTGAGGGCGACGCCGCCCGAGGAGACGAAGGTCTCGTCGTCCAGCAGCACCTGCTTGCATTCGGCGTAGCGCGGCAGGGCGTGAACCTTGTGCTTGCTGAGCCGGACCACAGGGCCGAGGTCACGCAGCGCGGTGTAGTGCGGATACGTGTCGCGGATGGCCGACGCCGCGTACAGGTCGGGGTGGTAGACGGGAATCTCCGTACGCATGGGCATGAGGAAGCCCTCCTGAAGAAGCCGTGAAAGAGCGGGGCAAGGCGGTGGGCGTGGGGCGGGCCGGTCCGTGGACGGCTGACGGGAGCGCGGCCTCGGTAAGTTCCCGCTCCTCATCGCGTTGCGCAAACGGGCCCCCGTCAGCGCAGCAACGTCGTAGTGACGAAATACTCAAGCTTGATGGAACGTGCCGTCAAGAGGTACGGCAAAGAAGACGATGAACTCATCAGAATTGCGGGTTCTTTCCTGCATGCCGCGGCCGGTTCCTGGTCTCGCAGCTCGCCCCGCTCGGCGCCGGCTACAGGACGGAGGCCGGCTCCGAGGGCCCGGCGTGATTCCCCTCGCCCAGCTCGGCCCAGACCGTCTTGCCCTGCCGAGCATGACGCGTCCCCCAACGTTCGGTGAGCTGGGCGACGAGCAGCAGGCCGCGTCCGCCTTCGTCGAAGGCGCGGGCCCGGCGCAGGTGGGGGGTGGTGCTGCCGGCGTCGGACACCTCGCACAGGAGGGAGCAGTCACGGATGAGACGCAGGCGGATGGGGGGCCGGCCATAGCGAATGGCGTTGGTGACCAGTTCGCTGACCACCAGTTCGGCGATGAAGCCGAGGTCCCCCAGTCCCCACGTGGCCAGCTGCCGGGCAGCGCTCGAACGGGCCCGGGCGACGGCTGCCGGGTCGGCGTCCACATCCCAGACTGCGACCTGGCCGTCCCCGAGGGCACGGGTGCGGGCCAGCAGCAGGGCGACGTCGTCGTGGGGTCGGCCTGTTGCGGGCAGCAAGACCTGGAGCACGTTGTCACAGGCGGCCTCCAGGGATGCGGAGGGCTGTGCGAGGGCGTGGCAGAGGAGGGTCAGGCCTGAGTCGATGTCCCGGTCGCGGGCTTCGACCAGGCCGTCGGTGTACAGGGCCAGGAGGCTGCCCTGGGGCATCTCGATCTCCGCCGCCTCGAACGGCAGGCCACCCAGGCCCAGCGGCGGGCCGGGCGGCATGTTCAGGAGATCGACGGTACCGTCGCCGCTCACCATGGCGGGCAGCACGTGGCCCGCGCGGGCCAAGGAGCAGCGGCCGTCGACTGGGTCGTAGACGGCGTACAGGCATGTGGCGCCGATGTCCCCGGCCGTTTCGGTGTCCGGGTCGGCCGAGGCTTCGGCGGACAGACGGATGACGACGTCGTCCAGGTGTGTCAGCAGTTCCTCGGGAGGCAGGTCGATGTCGGCGAGAGTGCGGACCGCGGTCCGCAGGCGTCCCATCGTGGCCGCGGCATGGATGCCATGGCCGACCACGTCGCCCACCACCAGGGCGACCCGGGCACCGGACAGCGGGATCACGTCGTACCAGTCGCCGCCCACACCGGCCTCGGCACCGGCCGGCAGGTAGCGGCAGGCGACCTCGACGGCGGCCTGCTCCGCCGTACGCCGTGGGAGCAGACTGCGCTGGAGAGTGAGCGCTGTGGCACGGGCGTGTGTGTAGCGCCGGGCGTTGTCGATGGCCACGGCCGCCCGGGCCGCGATCTCCTGGGCGAGGAACAGATCCTCGTCGTCGAAGGGAACGGGGTTGCGGTGACGGCAGAACCGCGCGACGCCGAGAGTGGCGCCGCGCGCGCTCAGCGGCACCACCAGCGTCGAGTGGGCAGGGCGGGTGCCGAAGGCGTCGGCCGGATCCGTCGGCGTCGCCGTGTGCCGGGAGGGCCGGCCGATGGTCAGCGCGCGAGCCGTGACCGATCCGTCCGGGCAGGTGTGGCGCTCCCCCACCCGAATCGTCGGCTCCTGACCTCCTTGCGCCGTCGACGCCTGGGCGACGCGGTTCAGTACGAGGGAGCCCGGCGCCGACGTGCCGTGCCCGTGCACCACGGAGTCGAGCAGGTCGACGGTGACCAGGTCGGCGAAGTGGTCGAGGGCGAGGTCTGCCAGTTCCCGGGTGGTGCGAGCGATGTCCAGAGTGGTCCCGATGCGCAGACCGGCCTCGTTGACCAAGGACAGACGCCACTGCAGTCGCCGGTCCCGCTCCTCCTGGAACGCCGTGACGCCCTGCTCGGACGCGTCGTCCACGTATCCGTTCGCCATCACGAACAGGAGGCGCGACGCCGCGCTGACCAACTCCGCGTCCTTCGTCAGCCGCGGCATCTCGGCAAGCATTCTGTCCAGGACTACGCCCTGACCGAGCCGGAAGGCACGCAACAGTGCTGTGACCGGCGTGCCGTAACGGGCCAGTCGACGTGCGCGTTCCAGTTCGGCGGCCGGCGCATCCATCTCGCCCGGGTCGATGCCCTGTTCCAGGCCGGCCAGCACGCCGACGACATGCTCGGTGACGTTCTCGGACGTCATGCGGACGAGATCCTGATTGCTCCACAGTTCGGGAACCTCACGCCGCAGGCACCGCACCACATCGGCGATCACCTCGTCCGCCTTCGACCCGATGTCGCCGGCGACACGGGACAGAAGGGATGCGGCCGTGTACTCCACACTGTCGACGGTACGCCCCACATGAGGCCCGTGGGGCGTCGGGAACCGGCGGCTGCCCGCCTCCGGCCGGTCCCCCGGTCCGTCAGCCGGCGGCGATCGCCACCCCGGCGTACGCCACCGCCATCAGTGCCAGTGCGACGGCGGGCAGGGCCTGCGCGAGCGGGTCGCCGTGGCGCAGGTGGACCACCGCGGCGGCCACCATGAGCGCGGTCAGCCCGGCAGCGGCGGCCACCCCGAGTGGGACCGATGCCAGGCCGAGCAGGAGCCCTGCGGCTCCGGCCGCCTCCAGGACGCCGATGACGCGGTAGAGGTTCGGCGACATGCCGAGGTGGGCTGCCGCCTGGCGCATGAACGGAACCGCGGCGACCTTCGCCAGCGCCAGGGGGATGAAGATCAGCGACAGTGCGACGGCGAGGATGGTCTGCGCGGTGGTCATGCCGGTCGGTCCTTGCGTGCGGCGCCCAGGCGGGCGTAGTAGTCGATGAGGGTGGGGGCATCCACGGTGGCCGGGTTGACGACCTGTTCGACCGGGGTGCCCTGGAGGAGGCGTTTGACGGGGACTTCGAGCTTCTTGCCGGTGCGGGTGTGCGGGATGCCCGGGACTTCGAGGATCTCGTCGGGGACGTGGCGGGGTGAGGCCCCGGTCCGGATCGCCTCCTTGATCTGCTCCCGGAGCGAGTCGTCCAGGGTCACCCCGGCGGCGAGGACCACGAACAGCGGCATCCAGTAGCCGCCGTCGGGTTCCTCCGCGCCGATGACGAGGGCTTCGGTGATCTCGGGGAGGCGCTCGACGATGTCGTGGATGCCGGCGCTGCCCAGGCGTACGCCGTTGCGGTTCAGTGTGGAGTCGGAGCGGCCGTGGACGATCACCGAGCCGTGCGAGGTGAAGGTGATCCAGTCGCCGTGCCGCCAGACGCCGGAGTACGAGGAGAAGTAGGCGTCGCGGTAGCGGGTGCCGTCCGGGTCGTTCCAGAAGTACAGCGGCATGGACGGCATCGGGCGGGTGACGACCAGCTCGCCGACCCGGTCCACCACCGGGAACCCCTCGGCGTCGAATGCGGCCAGCGCCACGCCCAGGTGGGGTGCCGACAACTCTCCCGCCCACACCGGGGTGTTGGGTGCGCTGCCGGCGAAGCCCGAGACGACGTCCGTGCCGCCGCTGATGGATGCGAGGAGGACATGGTCGCCGACGTGCTCGCGGACCCAGGGGTAGGCGGAGGCGGGCAGGGCGGAGCCGGTGCAGCCGACCACGCGGATCGACGACAGGTCGTGCACCGAGGGGTCGATGCCGAACTTGGCCATGCCCAGCAGGTACTGAGGGCTGGTGCCGAAGACGGTCACCCGGTGGCGGGCGGCCAGCTTCCACAGGATGCCGGGCTGGGCGAGGGGTGCCGGGCTGCCGTCGTAGGTGCAGGTGGTGGCGCCGGTCAGGAGGGTGGAGGCGACGAGGTTCCACATCATCCAGTGGGTGGTGGTGTACCACAGGAGGCGGTCGCCGGGGCCGAGGTCTGAGTGCAGGCCGAGGGTCTTGAGGTGCTCCAGCAGGACGCCGCCATGGCCGTGGACGATGCCCTTGGGCAGGCCGGTGGTGCCGGAGGAGAACACGACCCACAGAGGGTGGTCGAATGGCACGGGGGTCGAGGCGAGTTTTTCGGTACGGGTGGCCGCGTCCTCCCACGGGACGACCAGCGAGGGATACGCCTGCGAGGGCCACGCGAGGCCCAAGTGGTCCACCAGCACCGTCGCCTTCAACGTCGGCAGTGCGGCGGCGAGTTCGAGGGTGGCCTCTCGGCGGTCGTGAGCGGTGTTGTTGAAGAGGTAGCCGTCCGTGGCGATCAGGACGGTGGGTTCGAGCTGGGCGAAGCGGTCGGCGGCGGCCTTGGGGGCGTAGTCCTGTCCGCACACCGACCACACGGCGCCCAGGCTCGCGGTGGCGAGGAACGCGACGATGGCATGCGGGGTGTTGGGCAGGTAGCCCACGACCCGGTCGCCCTTGCCGACGCCCAGGTCGCGCAGGGTGGCGGCGACGGAGGCGACTTCGGCGCGCAGACGTCTCGCGGTCACCTCATAGCAGGAGCCGGTCTCGTCGAGGGCGATGATCGCCACGGCGTCGTCGGCGAGATTGCGCAGCGCGTGGTGGGCGTAGTTGAGGGTGGCGCCGGTGAACCAGCGGGCACCGGGCATCCGCTCCTCCGCGAGGACGCGCTCGTAGGGGGTGTCCGCGTCGATGTCGAAGTACTCCCACACCGCGGCCCAGAAGCCCTCCAGGTCGGTGACCGACCAGCGGTGCAGGGCGGCGTAGTCGGCTCCTTCCCTCCCGACGTGGCGGGCGAAGTCCATGATGTGGCTGTCCGCGACGGCCTGCGGATCAGGAGTCGAGAAGGGTTCGGGCACGGTCATCGAGTGGCGCTCCTCAGCAGGCTTTTCCGGCGGTCCGTCGGGGTGGCAGGGGGCTGTGCGTCGTGTGCAGAAGTGCTGACCAGGTGGCGACGTCGGTGAAGGTGCGGGCTCCTGCCGGGACGATGTCCATGACGACGTGGTCGGGGCGCAGCAGGACGGCCTCGGCCCGGCCGGCGCGCAGCCAGGCGGTGAGCGTTCCGTCGTCGCCGAGACCGGTCACGGGGATCGCCCGGGTGCCGAGCGCCTGGGCGAGGGCGTTCAGCGAAGGCCAGGGGTCGGCGGCGGTCAGGATGGTGAAGGAGTCGCCGAGCAGTTCGTCGAGGCGGATCGGCCGTGCGTCGGCGGTGATCCACGGCTGCGGGCAGAGGGTTCCCGCGAGGCCCCTGCGGATACGGCGTCGTACGAGGGGCCCGGCGGTCAGGGGCGGGCTGAGGTCGCGGCGGACCGCCGTGGTCAGGCCGGGGATGCGGCAGGCGACGGCCAGGAGTCTGCGGCGCAGTGCGGCGGCACCGTCCTGGCCGCCGGTCATGGCCCAGCCCATGGCGACCGCGAGCCGGATCACGTGCCGGGCGTGCGGTTTGCGCTCGCTCTCGTAGGTGTCCAGCAGCCGTTCATCGCCGCCCTGGCCCAGGACGCGGGCGAGCTTCCAGGTGAGGTTGTAGGCGTCCCGCAGCCCCGAACACAGTCCCTGTCCGATGAACGGCGGGGTCAGGTGGGCGGCGTCACCAAGGAGGAAGACCCGGCCGCTGCGCCACCGGTCCGCGACGCGCGCCCGGAAGGTGTACTGCGTCTCGCGGATGATCTCGAAGTCGCCGTCGTACGAGGGCGGCAGCCACGGGGCGAGCAGCCCGCGCAGCGTCTCCTGGCCGTCCCGCATCCGGAACTCCCAACGGTAGCGGTCCTCGCCGACGCGCATGAAGGTGGCCGGGCGGTCCGGGTCGCACACCTGGTCGACGCCCTCCCAGCAGCGGACGTCTGCTGTCGTGCGGACGTCGATGACGTTCCAGCACTCCTCGAAGCGCAGGTCCTCCCAGACGGCGCCGACGGCCTCACGGGTGAGGCTGTTCGCGCCGTCGCAGCCGAGGACCGCCTCGGCCCACAGCTGGTGCTCGCCGCCGGACTCGTCGCGATAGGTCACACGCACGGGGCCGCCGGTGTCCGGGCCGACACCGGTGACCTCGACGCCGCCCCGCAGCTCGCACTCCGGGCGCCGGGCCAGGGCGTCGCGCAGCAGTCGTTCGAGCTCGGGCTGGTCGAACATGCTGGTCTGCGGGTAGCCGTGCAGGCCGTGCTCGCTGCGGCGGAACTCGGCCATCACCCGGTGCCGGGCGTCCAGCAGCCGCAGCCCGTTCGCCGGGCGGGTGATCGCGGTGAATTCCCCCTCCACGCCCGCGGCCTGGAGGATCCTGCGGACCTCGTCGTCGGCGGCGACGGCGCGCGGGAGCGGGTAGACGTCCTGGTGGCGTTCCAGGACGACGGTGCGGACTCCGCGCCGGGCGAGGAGGAGGGCGGCGGTCACGCCCACCGGTCCGGCGCCGATGATCACCACGGACACGTCCGCCCTGGTGCGTCCAAGAGTCATGTGCGGCTCACTTCGGGTGTCATGTCGCGTCCGTGACGGGGTTTCGCTGCTCGCCGAGGTCGATCCGGCCGTCGGGGGTCGCGATCGTCGCGGTCATCACGTCGCCCGCGTGCAGGTAGTGCGGGTTCTTCGCCTGGGACCTGAAGAACGCCTTCCACTTCATGGCGGGAGGCAGCAGCGCCCCGATCTTCTCGACCGGCTTGGGCGGGGCCTTGAGGGCCGTGCCGCCGGGGGTGCCGGTCAGCAGCAGGTCACCGGGGGCGAGGGTCTGGAAGCGGGCCAGCAGGGTCAGGGCCTGGGCCGGGCGAACGATCATGTCGGCGAGGGTGCGGTCCTGGCGCAGTTCGCCGTTGACGGACAGCTTCAGCCGCAGATCGAGGAGATGGGCGAAGTCCTCCGGCTCCAGCAGTGCCAGGTACGGGCCGGTCGGGGTGAAGGTGGGATACGACTTGCTCTCGTAGAACTGCGTCTTGGTCAGCTGCACGTCACGGGCGCTGATGTCGTTGGTGATCACGAGCCCGGCGACGTACGTCGGCAGGTCCCGCTCCTCGACCATGGTGCCGACGGGCAGCGGCGCGCCCATGACCAGGCCGAGTTCGATCTCGTAGTCGAGGAACTTGACGTGGGAGGGGCTGACGACGGCCTCACCGGGGCCACTGACCGAGCCGGAAGCCTTGCGGAAGAAGGCGGGCGGGATGTCGCCGGTGAAGCCCGAATCGCGGGCGTGGCTGCGGTAGTTGACCATCTGGGCGACCACCCGGCAGGGGGTGGTGACCGGCGAGAGGGCGGCCAAGTCGGCGATGGGCGTGCCCGCGTCGTCCGACCGTGCCGCCTCGCGTACGGCGTCACGGTCGGCCAGCAGCTCGGCGGTGGTGGCGGCCTTGGTGCCGACGGGGGCGGCCCGCTCGCCGCGGACCACCCACCAGCCGTCGGCGGTGCGCAGGACGTTCGTGCTCATGTCAGTGCCTTCTGTGAGAGGGTTGGGGGTTCAGGACCTGGCGGCCTTGAGCAGGCCGAACAGGCGCGCCGGGTCCATGTCGTTGTCACCGCGCAGGGCCTCGATGACGTCGCGGACCCGCTGCGGGGACGGGCTCGCCCCGAGGAAGTCGCGTGTGGCCGGCGGCCCCCACTGGGCCAGCCCGCTGGTCGACAGGGGCGCCCAGCCGGGCTCGACGTCACACGAGAACAGGTCGCCGTCGGCGAAGTGCTCCAGCATGAACCGGTCGGGGTCGCGCCAGTAGTCGAACAGCTGACTGCCCTGGATGTGCCGCCCGATGCCCCAACTGCGTTGGTAGCCGCGCTCTTTGAGGTACTCGCCGCCAGCGGCGATCGAGTCCAGGTCGGTCACCTGGTAGGCGGAGTGGACATAGCCCGTCCCCGGCCCCAGATGCATCGCCAGCGTGTGGTGGTCGGCCGGCACGCTGCCCAGGTCGCAGCGCATGAACGCCATGACCGGGCCGCGCTCGCGCTGCCCGTCCAGGAACTGGAAGTCGGACACGATCATCCCGAGGGTGTCCAGATACCAGTCCAGCGCTTGCGCGAACACCCGTGTCTCCAGCACCAGATGTCCCAGCCGCTGGATCCGCGAGGGCTCGCGCGGAGGCCGTTGCACGGCGTTCGTACGACGGTGATCGGTACCGAAGTTGAGCAGCAGCGGCCGCTGCCCGGGCAGGGCCGACAACCGCACGCCGCAGTGCACCACGCGCACCGGGAAACCCGACGGGTCGAGCAGATCGACCGCCTTGCCACCACCGGGCACGTCCGCGTCCCGCACATCGGACCCGGTGGCTCTCGCCAGCCGGTCCAGGTCGGCCCGCTCCGCCGCACGGAACGCGGGGCCGATGAAACGGGAGGTCCTTCCGCGCCGGATCACCATGCAGGGCGAGCCGGCGAAGGTGCCGCGCAGCCACAACTGCCGCTCGGTACGGGCGACGATGCCGAAGCCGAAGTCGCGAGCGAAGACCTCCGCCCGGTCCAGGTCGGGTTTCTCGAACTCCAGCCAGGCCAGGTCCGCCACCTTGACCACGGGGTTCCGGGAGCGGCCCGGATGCTCGCCCCGCAGAGCGCCCTGCTCACTGTGCAAGTCCTGGTGGGCGGTCTTGACATCAGCGCCGTGGATGCGTGTTCCAGACATGGTGCCCTCCGAGCAGCGTCGCATAATGAGGGAATCATCATGGTTGACCATATCGTCGTCAAGAGGTTCGCCCGCGAAAAATGATGAATTCATCAGAGCTGTTGTCGCCATCGCCCCCACGGCTACACTCTGTGCATGCCTAGGTCAGCCCCACCCAGCAACCGGTTCGAGCGGCGCCGCGCCGAGACCCGTCGCGCGCTCATCCACGCCGCCCGGCAGATCCTTGCCGACACCGGGGACACCAGCGCCAGCATCCAGGCGATCGCCGAGCGCGCGGATGTCGGTTTCGGCTCCTTCTACAACCACTTCGAGTCGAAGACGGAGCTGTTCGAAGCAGCTGTGGTGGACGCCCTGGAGGAGTTCGGCCAGAACTTCGACGAGCGCCTTACGGGGATCACCGACCCGGCGGAACTGGTCGCCGCGGGCTTCAGGCTCAGCGCCCGCATGGCCGACTCCCAGCCCGAGCTCATGCAGGTCGTGCGCCGCCGCGGCCTTGGTCACATCCACTCGGACAACGGCCTGGCCCGGCGGGCGCTGCGCGACCTCGAGGCCGGCTTGGCTTCCGGCCGCTTCACCCCTGTCGACCCGGCGGTCGCCCTGTCCGCACTCGGCGGAACCCTGCTCTCCCTGGTGGAGCTGAGGTTCGCCCGCCCCGACCTGGACGGTGACCAGGCCGCAGTCAACCTCGCCGAGATGGTGCTGCGTATGCTGGGCGTCCCACCGGGCGACGCTCACGAGGTCGCCCGGCGCCCCCTTCCTGACACCGCAGCACCGGCCACCCCTACGCGCTGAGCGACGAACTCGGCCGGAGGGGAACCGAGCAGCCGGAGACGCCGACACCGATCGCGACCGTAGCCGTCAGCCGGACGTTCCCCGCGGTCGTTGCCGCGCAGGGCTGCTCGCCCGACCACGACACCTGGTAGGGCTGGGTGGCGGGCGTCGGCATCCTCTGCGTCGCCATGCTCTGCCGCGCGAAGTGGTGGGGCGCACCCCGCCGTCTCCGGTTGCACGATGTGGCCGGAGCGGTCACCACTGCCAAGGCGCAGCAGGGTGTCACCTCCTCCATGGACGACACCGCCCGCGAGGTCGGATCAGCGGCCGGCATCGCCCTCATGGGTTCGATCGCGGGAAACCACTACCGGTCCGCCCTGCCCGACTACGTCGCCCAACTCCCGACCGAAGCTGCCGAGTCCGTACGCCACTCGGCAGCGGCAGGCCTCCAGGTCGCCGACCAGCTCGGCGCCCCGGGTGCGGTCCTCGCCAACGGCGTCAAGAGCGCCTTCACTCCGGTTGACCGCCGGCCGACGCCGCCCGACGCCACGCGGGGATGAGCGTCCCACGCCGCTCCGGGCGCCACCCCGGCGAGGCACTACCGGGCGCGCGCTCGACATCCAGGCCGCGAGGCCGTGACTTCCGGAGGCTTGCACTTGACACGATCACCTTTTCGGTAACAGTGTATCCATTATGAGCACCTGGTCTGAGCCGCAGCCCGATTCCCGGTTCGCCGCGGTGGATGGATTGCGGATCCACTACAAACGCGCCGGGCGCGGTCCGGCGCTCGTGCTGCTGCACGGCAGCGCTTCGTCGCTTCAGCACTTCGACCATGCGGCGGACCTGCTGTCGGAGTCGTTCGACGTCATCCGCCCCGACCTGCCCGGGTTCGGCCTGACAGGGCCTCGCGAGGACCGCGACTACCGCGTCCCGACCTACGCCGCGACGGTGGCGGACCTCCTGGAGGCACTGGGCGTTCCGCGCTACGCGGTGGCCGGCAATTCACTGGGCGGCAACATCGCCTGGAACCTCGCCCTGGACCACCCGGAGCGACTGACCGGCCTGGTGCTGGTCAATGCCACCGGGTACCCGGAGAAGGAGGTGCCGGCAGGCATGCGCCTGACCCGCAACCCACTGCTGCGCCCCCTGTTGCGGCGGGTGATGCCGCGCGGTGCCATCGAGCGCAACCTGCGCTCGAACGTCGGCCCACACTCGGCGATCGTGGACGACGCCATGGTGGACCGCGCCCACCAGCTCATGAACCGACCCGGCAACCGCTCGGCCTTCGTCGACTTCTGCAACACCGACCAGCCCGACCGCAGCGCGCAGATCCCCCGCATCACGACACCCACGCTCGTACTGCGCAGCGCGGGCATCGACGGCCAGCACTTCACCCGCGACATCCCCGGCGCCGCAGAGTCGGTGCACCCCCACAGCGGTCACCTGCTGCCCGAAGAGGAGCCCCAGTGGGTCTCGGACGCGATCGCGAGGTTCCTCCGTTCCGGCACCGACACCCGCAGGCACTGAGGCCAAGGAGGCCCGTTCCATGAAGTACTTCGTCGCACAGGGCGAGGACCGACGGCTCTCCGCCGCATCACGGCGAGCCCTGCGCGGCAGTTTCGTCGAACTCTCCGACGGCGTCACGCACTACGAGCTGAAGGGCCCCGAGGGGGGAGAGATGGTCGTGATGGCGGGCGGCCTGACCATCCCGCTCTTCTACTGGGACGGCCTCGTCGCCGAGCTCAACGCCCGCGGGCTGCGGACTCTGACCTGCAGCGCGTACGGCCGCGGTTACTCGGACCGGGTGCGGGCGCGCTACGACGAAACCCTCTTCGTGCGACAGCTGGCCGAGCTGACCGAACGGCTCGGCCTGACCACGCGTCCGCTGCACCTCGTCGGCACTTCCATGGGCGCACTCGTCGCCATGACCCACGCCGCCCGGTACCGCCCGCTGGTGTCCACCCTCACCATCGTCGGACCCGCCGGTCTCGCGAAACCACGACCGACCTCCCCTCATCGGCTGCTGCGCAACGATCTGCTGGCCGGTGTCGTCGCCCGGCGGCGCGGCCGCCGGATACTTCAGGGGCACCTCGGACACAACGTCCGCGACCCCGAGCTGGGCGCGAAACTGACGGACATGGTCCTCGACGCCTTCCGCTTCGAGGGTTCGCTGTACGCGGCTTTCGACACGCTGCAGCACCTGCCGTTCTCCGGCCGCGACGACCTCTTCCGGCAGACGGGCGCACTGGGCATTCCCACGCTGCTCCTGTGGGGCGATGAGGACCACGTCACGCCGCTGACTCACCTCAACACGGCTCGCGCACTGCTGAAGGCCCAGGAACATCACGTCATTCCCAGGTGTGGCCACATGGCCCCATTCGAACGTCCTCGCCACGTCGCCGATCGGATCGCCCCGTTCGTGGCCGCACACGCCGAAAGGCTCGGCTCATGAACAACCCACAGGTCATCGACGTACTGGTCATCGGTGCGGGCCCTTCGGGCTCTGCAGTGGCGATCGACCTCGCACGGCGGGGACTCGACGTACGGATCGTCGACAAGTCTCCCCATGCCTTCGACGGCTCCCGCGCCAAGGGCGTCCAGCCGCGCAGCCTCGAAGTCCTCGAAGATCTCGGCGCCTTGCACGACGTGCTGGCCGGCGGCAGCAGCTACCCGAAGCTCGGGCTCCATGCGGGCCCTCTCGCCGTGCCCTGGAAGATGTTCCCCCACAGGGAGGCGACCCCGGACGTCCCGCACCCGAACACCTGGCTGATCCCTCAGTTCCGCACGGACCGCGCACTGCACGCCCGGCTCGGCGAGCTCGGTCATGAGATCGAGTTCGGCAGGGAACTGACCGAGCTGACGCAGGACGAGGACACGGTGGTCGCCGAGGTGGCCGGCGCGGACGGCACGGAGGAGGTTGTCGCCCGGTACGTCGTAGGCGCGGACGGCGGTTCCAGTGCGGTGCGCAAGCAGCTCGGCATCGGGTTCCTCGGGACGACGGACGAGAGCGACCGGGTGCTGCTCGTCGACGCCTCGGTGACCGGTCTGGCCCGTAACCGGTGGCACATGTGGCCCGGCCGGGGCGGCCGCCTCATCGGCGCCTGCCCCCTCCCGCACAGCGACATGTTCCAGTGGATGTTCCGTCTCAGACCTGACGAGGAACCACCTGCGAAGCGGGACGACATCCTCCGGCGGATCCACTCCCACACCCACGACCGGCGCATTCAACTGCACGACATCCACTGGACGTCGGTGTTCCGGCCCAACATCCGCCTGGCGGAGAACTACGGCCGGGGACGCGTCTTCCTGATCGGTGACGCCGCGCACGTCCACACCCCGGCCGGCGCCCAGGGCCTGAACACCGGCATACAGGACGGCTACAACCTCGGCTGGAAAATCGGTCAGGTCCTCGCCGGAGCGAACGGGGCGCTGCTGGACACCTACGAGGCGGAAAGGCAGCCGATCGCCGCCGGGGTCCTGGGCCTGTCCACGCAGAAGTGGGGCGGCATCGCCAGGCTGGACCCGTCGAGCATGAAGCGGGGCAAGGACGAGCAGCAGCTGGCCCTGACCTACTACGGCGGTCCGCTCGCGCCGGCCGACGGCATGCGAACCTCGACGCTGCGCGTGGGTGACCGCGCCCCGGACGCCGAGCTCCTCCGCGCCGACGGGACCGGGGCCCGGCTGTTCGACGTCTGCCGCGGGCCGCACTTCACCGCCATCGCCTACGGCGCCGGTGCCGCCCGCGACCTCGAAGTGCTCGCCTGGCCGACGGCCGGCGCTCCGCTGAAGCGGCTGACGGTCGGGGCGACCGCCGCCGACGGTCTCACCCTTTCCGACCCTGAGGACACGCTGAAGGGCGCTTACGGCCTGAACGGCGACACGCTGCTGCTGATCCGACCCGACGGCTACATCGGCCACATCGCCACCCGGGACTTCCTCGCCACCACACAATCCGCCGCGCGGGCAATGACGCCATGAGCAAGGAGTCGCACCATGTCCCAGCAGAGCCGCACCTCCCCCGGTTGGGGGGCCACGGCATGAGCCGCGCACTGCTGCGCGGGGCGCAGGTCATCACGATGGCGCCGGGCCGTCCCGACGCCGAGCACGCCGACGTCCTCGTCGACGGCGACCGTATCGCCGCCGTCGGTGAGTACATCGAGGCACCCGACGCCGAAGTCGTCGACTTCTCCGGCCGCATCGTCATCCCCGGCCTTGTCAACGCCCACCTGCACACCTGGCAGACCGCTTTGCGCTCCGTGGGCGCCGACTGGACGCTGATGGAGTACCTCACCCACCTCCACGGCGAGTGCGTCGGGCACTACACCCCGGCCGACATGCACATCAGCAATCTCGCCGGCGCGCTGAACCAGCTCAACTGCGGTACGACCACCGTCGGCGACTGGTGTCACAACGTCCTGTCCCCCGAACACGCCGACGCCGCCGTCGAGGGACTGGCCCAGGCAGGGGTCCGCGCCGTCTTCCTGCACGGCACGCCCTACCGTGCGCCGGACACCCCCCACCCCCTCACCGAGATCGACCGGCTGCTCGAGGGTCCGGTCCGCGACCACGCCCTCCTGACACTGGGCATGGCGCTCCAGGGGCCGCAGTACTCCACGCCCGGCACAGCGGTGGCCGACTTCCGAGCCGGCTCGGAACGCGGCCTCGTCGTGTCGATGCACCAGAGCGGCGGAGAACCGGCACCGGGCTGGGAAGCGGTGCGCGCCGCCGGACTGTTCAGCCCTCTGACCAACATCGTGCACGGGATCGACCTGCCCGACGACTGGTTCAAGATGCTCGTCGAAGCGGGCGTCACCTTCACCACCACCCCGGAGAACGAACTGGGCCAAGGACACGGCACACCCATCACCGGGTCTCTGCTGCGTCTGGACGCGGCGCCCTCCCTGGGTACCGACATCGACACCGCCGTACCCGGCAAGCTCCTCACCGCAGCCCGCATCGCCCTGGCCCACCAGCGCGGCCTGGACCACGCCCGACACCGGCAGACGACCGGCATGCACGCCAACACTGCTTCGCTCACCGCCAAGCAGGCACTGGCCTGGGCCACGGTCGAAGGGGCGAAGGCACTGGGCCTGGCCGACCGGGTGGGCCGGATCGAGGTGGGCATGCAAGCCGACCTGGTCGCCGTCGACGCCCGGGCGTTCAACCTGTGGCCGGCTCACGACCCGGTCGCCACGGTCCTGCACGCCGACATCGCCAACATCGAAGCGGTGATGGTCGCCGGCACCTGGCGCAAACGCGATCACGCCCTGCTCACGTCCCGACTCGACGAGGTCAAGGACCAGCTCCGCGATTCCGGTGAGCGGCTGCTGCGCAGCGTCGGGCCCGCAGGCCCTCGGGACTGACGCCCCCGCAGCGGGACCCGCGCCGCACACACAGCAGAACGAGACGTGAAAGGGATCATGACGATGGCGTGACATCAGTGCAGGAGCTGCCAGTCGTACCTGCTTGTAACGTCTCAAGAACCATGAGCGCACACATGTGCTGCCGGGTTCGGCGTCTGGGTCAGCCCCGCGCACCTCTGCACCGGCGCGGTCACCGAGCTGTCGGCTGATGCCACCGGCGGCGCGGCGGCTGCCGGCCGGTCCGGACAAGCCGCGCTGCCGGTACGGAGCCCGATCCGCCGGGGCCCGGCCCTCAGGGGGTCGAGCCCCGGCGGGCGCTCACCGCGTCAAGGGGTTACGGAAGCGGCGGGTAGGCGTTCTGCATCAGTTGCCGGAACTGGGCGGAGAACCAGTGTCCCGCCACGGGCGCGTTCGGCAGTGACCCCGTGGGATTGTTGCCGTTGCGGGGGTTGCCGCCATAGGTCGGGTCGCACATGCGGTCGAACCCCTTGCCCTCGTCGTTGGGGACGGCGGCGCTGGAGCCGTCCGACTCCCCCGGCGGCTTGACCCACACGTAGGCGTCGATACCGGCGGCCGGAGCCGCGGTGGGCCGTTCGCCGATGCCCGCACCGCTCTGGTTGCACCAGTTGCCCGCGTGGATGCGCCGGTCGATGCGGCCGCCGTTGACGTAGTCGTCCACGGAGGTCATCGGTCCCGGGCCGGCGGGCCGGGCGGTGCCGCCCCAGCCGTTGCGGGAGGTGTCGATCAGCATGCCGAGTCCAGGGTCGAATCCGGCCGCGACAAGCTTGTCACGCAGCGCCTGGGCGAAGGACTGCTCGTCCGCGTACTGGTTCCAGTCCAGCCACTTCGACTGACGCACGGTTTGCCCGTTGACCGTGTCGGTGATCTTCAGGTGCGGCTCCTTCACGGGGCTGTAGTTGGCGGTGTTGACGATGAACCCGGTCACGTCTTTCACGCTCGCGCCGTTGGACGTGGCGACCTTGGCGAACTCCTGGACGGCCGGGCCGAGGTTGCTGTCCCAGCCGAGCCAGCCATGGTGGCCGGCGTCGATGTAGTTGTAGACGTTCGGGACGGCACCGAGCTTGTCGAGGGCGTAGGAGACGCCCTTCTCGTAGTTGCCGTTGGCCTTCATGGTCACGCAGGCGTCGGTGGTGGTGGGGGTGCCGCCGGCGTTGGTGACCAGGTTGGGCAGTGAGTCGGGTTCGATGATGGTGGCGATCCTCAGGGACGCATACTTCGCGTCGGAGAGGATCGAGGTGATGGGGTCGATGTACTGGGTCTTGTACTTGTCTATCTCGTCGGGCTTCAGCTCGCCGTTGGAAGCGAGGGCGGCGCAGTCACGACCCGGGAGGTCGTAGACGACCACCTGGATGACGAGCTCGCCGGAGCCCTTCTGCTTCAGGGCCTCGTCGAGGTGGTCCCGCAGACCCATGCCGCCGTTCACGCCGTTGATCGCGGCGATCCGGTCGAGCCAGACGGCGGTGGGCTGGTTGGAGATGCGGCTGCCGCCCGGCTCGGCCGCGGCCTTGGCCGACCACTCGGGGTTCACATAGGCCTTGGCTCCGACGTAGGGGTTGGCGACACGACTGCCGTCGCCACCGCCGCCCCCGCCGTTGTCCCCTCCGCCTCCCGAGCCGCTCCCGTCATCGACGTTGCAGGCCACGCCGTCGAGGGTGAACGTGGCCGGGACGGCGTTGGTGCCGCTGTAGGTGCCCTGGAAGCCGAAGCTGACCGAACCGCCGGTGGCGAGCGTGCCGTTGTAGCTCTCGTTGGTGGCGGTGACGGTGCTCCCGCTCTGGCTCATCTTGGCGTTCCAGCCGCTGGCGATCTTCTGATTGCCGGCGTACGACCACTTCACCGACCAACCCGACTTGGCGGCAGCGCTGTTGGTGATGGTGACGGCGGCAGTGAAGCCGGTGTCCCACTGGTTCTGCACCTTGTAGTCCACCGTGCAGGGTACGGAGGCGGTGGCGGCACCGGCCGGTGCCGTGAAGAGCGCAGCACCTGAGCTTCCGGTGAGCAGCGCGAGGGCGGCGAGCAGTGAGGTCCTGGTGCGACTCATGAGTGTGGGTTCCTTCTCCTTCGAGATCTTTCTACCGATCACGGCCGCGCAGGCGGTCGCGCGGTCCGTTGCAGAGGGGGTGGGCTTACCGTGGTGGTTCGAGACCGGGGGCGGGCCGCAGGCGCAGTGTCCGGGCGTTCCCGCTCCAGGCGAGGTGGGACGGACTGCGGTCGCCGAACCACTCCATGACCTGGTCGGCGACGCCGTGCGAGGAGGCGCTCGCACCTATCTCCCCAGCCGGCACAGGCACTTGCGCAGCGGCGGAAGCGAGCATGAACGTCCGCCGGCTCTCGTCGGTGCAGATGTCGGTGCAGGTGTTGAAGCTGTGGGCGTGCCGGGCGCGACCGGATTGCCCGCCGGGGCGGTGGGCAGACACCGCCGTGTTACCGGGCCGCCAGTACTTCCGCGCGTCCGCGAACCGCAGGTCGTCGGGTACGGCGCTCCTGGCCGCCGGTCGGCTCGGAGCCCGTGGTCGTGGCGGTCACCGTCATGCCGGACCGGGACAAGGCGGCGTTCCGGTCCTGGGTGAGCTTCCGACCGTCGGCCGAGGTCGAGCGGCGGTGTCCGCCTGTGCGGCGCGGCGGACCCGTCGGTACTTCTCGCTGATCCATGGAAGCCGTTGTCCCACTGGTCGTCGACGGTGTGCTCCCTCGCCCACGGACGCGTTGTTCCCTGGGCCGAGACCATCGGGTCGACCGCGGTGACGACGAGCGTGTCGGCGCCTGCAGCGGTTGAAAGTAACGAAGGTGGGGGGTGTCGCATGAGCGACTCCTTGCAGTTGAGCGCGCCGTGACCGGTGCGCCGCCTGAATGGAACCGCTCCCACTGGGTGTGAAGGAAGGTAGCGCCGAGTGGCGCGCATGCCCAGAGGTACCGCTGAACTTTCTTTGAACTAAACCGTTTTGCGCCTTCGACTCTTCAAGCGTCTTGACCGCCACCTACCGCATCCCCATGATGGGAGCGCTCCCACTGGCCAAGACTTGTCCTTCCCCGAGCCGCAAGCCGCTAGGAGGAACCAGTTCATGGATCCCGGACGCAAATCCAGAGCCGTTCGGCGGGTGTGGACCGCCGCGGCAACCGCTTTAGCCCTGCCCCTGTCGCTGCTGGCCACGGGTTCGGCCCCTGCCCAGGCGGCCGCAGTTCAGTGCAGTGTCGACTACAAGACGAACGACTGGGGTTCCGGCTTCACCGCGGATCTGACGATCACCAACCGCGGGACGGACGTCATCGACGGCTGGACCCTGACGTACAGCTACGCGGGCAACCAGAAACTGAGCAACGGCTGGAACGGCACCTGGTCCCAGTCGGGCCAGGCCGTCACCGTGAAGGACGCCGGCTACAACGGGCGGATCGCCGCCGGAGCCGCCGTCAGTACCGGTGCGCAGTTCAGCTACAGCGGCTCCAATGCCGCCCCGACGAACTTCGCGATCAACGGCACCAGTTGCACCGGTGCCCACCAACCCCCCATCACCGTGCTGACCAGCCCGGTGGCAGGCGCCGTCTACTCACAGGGCGACGCGGTCCCGCTCGCGGCCACCGCCGCGGCCGCGGACAACGCGACGATCAGCAAGGTCGAGTTCTACGACGACACCACGCTGCTGGGCACGGACACGACGGCGCCGTACTCGCTCTCGGCCTCAAGCTTGACCGTGGGCAGTCATTCGCTTGTTGCGAAGGCCTACGACAGCCTGGGCGCGTCGGCGTCGTCCACGCCGGTCGGCATCATGGTCGCCTCCGGGCCCACGGTGGTCGCCACGCCCACCCAGCTGGGTATTCAGCAGGGCAAGTCGGGCACCTACGAGGTGAAGCTGTCCAAGCAGCCGTCGGCCAACGTGACGGTGACCACCGCCCGTGCGAGCGGCAACTCGGGCCTGTC
>NZ_JBEZCR010000023.1:0-60213 GCF_040647715.1 Streptomyces tibetensis
CCAGGCGAACGCGTTCGACAAGCTGAAGGCGATCTTGTTGGACGCGAACCGGCTGGGGCTGTTCGACGACAACCCGGTGGCCGGGGTGAAGCCGCCGCAGTACGACCCCAAGCGGGTGGTGATCCCATCGCCCGAGCAGCTGCGTCAGATACGCACCGCCGGAGATGACAGCTTCCTGCTGGTCGCCGATCTGATGAGCGGGTGCGGTATGCGTAATGGTGAGGCGTTCGCGGTCAACCTCAACAACATCGTCGCCGACGACGTCTACCGCATCACCGAGCAGGTCAACCGGACCACCTGCCAGTACGAGCGGCTCAAGCACCGCAAGGCAGGCGAGTACCGGGACGTGCCCCTGCCGGCGCGCGTGAGGCAGAGCATCGAATGGCACGCTGCCAAACACGGCACTGTCGACGGCTACCTACTGCGCCACCCCGGCGACCCAGCCCGGACGTTCCCGCACTACCACATCGCCAACCAGTGGCAGCGGATCAAGAAGGCCGGCCAGGTCGACGTCCCCGACGGGATGGTCGTCTACGGCATGCGGCACTTCTTCGCCTCCAACTGCCTCACCCACGGCATCGCCATCACCGACGTCGCCGAGTGGATGGGCCACAAAACCATCGAAGTCACTTTCAAGATCTACCGCCACCTCATGCCCGGCTCCATCAGCAAAGCAGCCAAAACCCTCAACACGAACCTCGCAGCATGAGACTCATCCGCAGGAGACCAGAGGCAGCGAGCGCTCAGCGCAGCCGTTCTTAAGCTGCGGGCCCTTCCGGCACGAGCCACGCACATACTGGACATCGCCACTGGTAGAAATGGGCTCAGGCCGCGGCGACCTCGCTGCCTGTTCCGCCGCCCTTGCCCACCACTGCACCATTCCTACTCCCACAGGCCAATTGACATGGGACGCGCTGGAGGACAGTAAATCGTTCATTTGACAGACCCCATGTCCCCGGCATCCAGGTCGCGCCGAGCCCGAGCACGCGTACGCCGGATGCGTACGGCACCGAGTTCGTGGTGAGAGCATCGGCGCTGGCCGCCGGTGTTCTCACCAGCCCGTGACACGCCCCCAGTAGGCCTGGATCACCGGCGTGCCGGTGGTGTCCCGGCTGCTGTCGATGACGTGGTAGCCGTGATGCTGGGCGGCGGTGGCGCAGGCGTGGTTCGGCAGGACGCGCAGCCGGGTGCCGACGGGCAGCTCCGGAAGGGGGGATCCGTCTCGGGTGGAGAGGATGCCGTGTTCCTGGCTGGCACCGCTCATGAGCAACTGCGGGACGGGGTTTCCGTTCAGGTCGGTTACAAGCCCGTAGCCCTGGTCGACACGCTGGTTGGCGGTGCCTCGGTCGCGGGACATGGCCATCCAGCCGCCGTCGGTGAGGATCCAGCCGTGTTCGGGGCGGTGACCGATGACGGTGACCACGACGGACAGCGCGAGGTCGTCCACGTCGCACACGCCGAGGCCGGCCATGACGAGGTCGAAGAAGACGTAGTTGCCGGCGCGGACTTCGGTGACGCCGGTGAGGTCGGTTGCGGCGTGGGCGGTCGGGGTTGATCCGACGCTGACCGTGTCCACGCGTAGGCCGGCCTCGCGCAGCTGCTGTGCGGCGGCGACGGCGACATCGCGTTCGTGGTCGGCGGCCTTGTGCTGTTCGGCGCGGCTGGTGGCGAAGTAGGACTCGCCCGCGTGGACGAGGACGCCTGCGAGGCTGTCGGATTCGGCGAGGATGCGGCCGATCTCGAGGAGCGTGGGGTCCTCGAGGGTCACGCCGCCGCGGTGGCCGTCGCAGTCGACCTCGATCAGGGCCGGGATGGGCGTGCGGGCGGCGGCGGAGGCGTCCCGCACGGCGCGGGCCTGTTCGGTGCTGTCCAGCAGAACGCTGAGGGTGATCCCGCGTTGCAGCAGGGCGATGACGCGCGGAAGTTTGTGCGGGTCGATGCCGACGGCATAGAGAATGTCGGTATACCCGCCGTCGGCGAAGGCTTCCGCCTCGGCCAGGGTGGAGACGGTGATCGGTCCGGGGGTGTCGCCGTGGATCAGGGCGGCGACGGCGAGGGACTTGGCGGTCTTGAGGTGCGGTCGCAGGCTGACGCCCAGTGTCCTGACGTGGTCGGCCAGCCTGGCGATGTTGTGCGTGGCCTTGGCCGTGTCCAGCACCGCGAACGGGGTGTCCGGGTCGACCAGGCTGAGTGCGCCCACGGTGTCGGAGGTGGTCGGGGCGGGGTGCGGGGGCGGCGTGGTCATGGTGCGGTATCCAGTCGGTCGAGGAGGGCCAGGCCCAGGTAGAGGTCCTGAAGGCCGATGCCCGAGCTGTCGAAAAGGGTGATGTCCTGGGGTGTGCGTCGGCCCGGCGCTCGCCCGGTGAGCACGTCTCCGAGTTGGGTGACGGGCGCGTCAGCCGGGGCGTGCTGCAACTCACCGATCCTGCGGGACTGGCTGGTTATGTCGCAGAAAAGCTGTGCGCGGGACAGCAGTTCGCCGGGCAGCTCGCGTTTGCCAGGGGCGTCAGCGCCCATGGCTGACACATGAGTGCCGGGCCGGACCCAATCTGCTTGGAACAGGGCCGGGTCGGCGGTGGTGGAGGTGGTCGCGGTGATGATGATGTCGGCGCTTCTGACGGCTTCCTCGGCCGCTGTGGGCCGTGCGGGGATCCCGTCACTGGCGAGCGCGTCCGTGAACGCCCGGGTTCGGTCCGGGTCGCGTCCGACTGCCAGAACCACGTCGACGGGGCGGACCCGGGCGACGGCGCGTACGTCGTAGCCGGCCTGGTGGCCGGTGCCGAGGACGGCGAGTGTTCGTGCGTCCGGGCGGGCGAGCAGGTCGACGGCCAGGGCGTCGGCGGCAGCGGTGCGGTAGGCGTTGGCGGTGCCGGCCTCGAGCACGGCGGCAATGCGGCCGATGCTCTGGTCGAGGATCAGCAACGTGGAGTGGTGCCTGGGCAGTCCGTGGCGGTCGTTTGCGGGCCAGTAGGTGCCGATCTTCAGCCCTGCGTGGGCGGAGGAGGCGGCCGGTTTGACGGTGTATCGGTTCGTCGGGTCCGATCCGTGTACGTTCAGGGTGTCCAGCACCGCGCAGCCGACGGTGGCCTCGAAGGCTTCTTTGGCGGCCTGGAGCGCCAGTTCGTGGCTGATCACGGCTGCGGTCTGCTCCTCGGGAACGTAGCGCAGTCCGCTTCTCAGCTCGCCCGGGGCGGCCTGGGGCTCAGTCGAGGGCGGCAATTGCGTGCACCTCCACTGCGGAGCCGTAGTGCAGTTCCTTGGCACCGGCGACGGCCCGCGCGGGCCGGACCGGGCCGAGCCAGGCACGGTACAGCTGGTCGAAGAGAGGCCAGTTGGCGATGTCGGTCACGTGGACGGTGACCGAGATCAGCCGTTTCCGGCTGGAGCCGGCGGTGACCAGACAGGCGTCGAGGTTGTCCAGCACCTGCCGGGCCTGGACCTCGAACGGCTCGTCGGCCAGCCGGGTTCCGTCGGGCGCCAGGGGAAGCTGGCCGGAGATATAGGCCACGCCACGGTGGGTGGCGATGTGCGAGTAATGGCCCGCCGGCGGCACCAGCTGCGCGCTGTCGAACGTCGCTATCGAGGCACCCCCGCCCGTGCCTGATCCGGCGTTGTGGAGGGTGTTCTCATGGGTGGTCATCGTCCTCATTTCGTGTACGCGTAGACGCTGGCCCGGGAGATGCCGAGGAGGTCGGCGATGGTCTGGGCCGCGTTGCGGGTGTCGAAGTAGCCGTCCTGGTGCAGGCGGCGTACGAGCTCCTTCTTGACGTCCTTGTGAAGGGCCCGCGGGGTGGTGGAGCGTTCGGCGGCGGCCGTCTCGATGACCTCACGCAGTTCCCGGCGGGAGCGGTCACGCAGGCTCTCCAGCTCGACGTCGCGGTTGTCGGGGTCGGTCGCCACCAGGTTGGACAGGGACAGAGTGACCGGCGACAGCGTCGATACGTCCAGGTTCAGGCACAGGGCGGCGATGTACTCCCCGGCCGTGTTCTTGATCCCGATCGACGTGCTCTTGGCGGGCCGTCCGTCGGGGAACTGATTGGCGTAGTTCTGGATGACGCTGGGGTAGTCGGGGTCCTTGATGCGGGCCAGGCCCAGCTCAGTGACTGAGTCGCCGACCTGCCTACCGGACAGGTTGTTCTCGATGACGCGGATGGCGTGGGCCGGGTCGCGCAGGTCATGCAGGACCACCTCGCACAGGCCGGGGAACATGCGCCCCAGCGCGACGGCAATCTTCTCGGTCTCCGCGAGGAGATGCTCGTCCTCTGCTGCCGCCACCGCCTCCGGCCCGGCCTGCAGCTGCGCATCGTCCTGGCCGCCGCGGCTTTCGCCCTTCACGGACATCGGTCGATCCCTTCCCTCGCTGTCGTTGCTGCCGCTCATCATGCTCCCCGCCATTACCCGCCTTGTGTTCTGCGGGTAGCCCGCGTGCAGGCATGCGATGCACATGCCAAGGGCCACGAGAAGCAGGCCGCCGAAAACCAATCTAGATCTTTCATCCAGCTATGGACAGACACTCTATCCAGTTCTAGAGTTCCCGTCCAGTTCCAAGTGTCGATCGACACCGTTCAACCACGATGGAGGCAGAGCGATGGCAGGCCGGTCACCGAAACAGCCAGCTGACGAGCCCGCGTCGACTGTGTCGACGCCACCACGGCCGTCCATGGGCCAGCGGGCTCCCCGCAATCGCAGCCTCGACCAGGCCGACGCCGGGTACGCCAAGGCGCTGCGCCCCCGGCACATCCGGATGATCGCCATCGGCGGCTCCATCGGCACGGGTCTGTTCCTCGGGGCCGGCGGGCGCCTCGCGCAGGGCGGGCCGGCCCTGGCCCTCGTCTACGCCGTGTGCGGCGTGTTCACGTGGTTCATGATGCGAGCCCTGGGCGAGATGGCCGTCTACCGGCCGTCCTCGGGCGCATTCGTCTCCTACGCACGGGAGTTCATGGGCGAGAAGGGCGCCTATGTCACCGGCTGGCTGTTCTTCATCGACTGGTGCGCCAGCGTCATGGCCGAGACCACGGCCATCGCCCTGTACCTGCACTACTGGGACGCCTTCAAGCCGGTGCCCCAGTGGCTCCTCGCCCTGATCTCCCTGGCGCTGGTCGTGGCGGTGAACATGCTCAGCGTCAAGATCTTCGGCGAGACCGAGTTCTGGTTCGCCATGATCAAGATCGTCGCGATCGTCGGCTTCATGGTCGTGGCGTCCACCGTCGTGCTCCTGCAGTTCCAGGTCGACGGACACAGTCCCGGGCCGGCCCTGATCACCGACAACGGCGGTTTGTTCCCTCGAGGTTGGTTGCCCGCCATCACCCTCGCCCTGGGCGTGGTCTTCGCTTTCGGCGGCACCGAAATGGTCGGCGTGGCCGCCGGTGAGAGCGACAAGGCCGAGGAGGTCATCCCCAAGGCCGTCAACTCCACGTTCTGGCGTATCGCGATCTTCTACGTCGGGGCCGTGCTCCTGTTCACCCTGGTGCTGCCCTGGACCGCCTACGGCAAGTCCGAGTCACCCTTCGTCACGTTCTTCTCCGCGCTCGGGTTGCCGGGCATAGGCAGTGCCATGAACCTCGTGGTCATCACCGCGGCGATGTCCTCGATGAACTCCGGCCTCTACGCCACCGGCCGCACCCTGCGTTCCATGGCCATCGCGGGCAGCGGCCCCAGGATCGCCGCCCGCCTCAACCGCAACCAGGTGCCCTTCGCCGGTGTGCTGATCACCGCCGGACTCGGCGTGCTCGGCATCGTCATCAACTATGTCCGTCCCTCACAGGCGTTCGACATCGTCATGAACCTCGCGGGCATCGGGATCGCCGGCACCTGGATCTCCATCATGGTCAGCCACTGGCTGTTCGTCCGGCGCGCCCGGCAGGGACTGCTGACCCGGCCTGCGTTCCGGTTGCCCGGCGCTCCCTGGGTGAACCTGCTCACCGTGCTGTTCCTGACCATGGTCATCGTCGGTATGTGGTTCGCCGACGACATCGGCAAGCCCACCATCCTGCTGTTCCTCGGCATCTGCGTGCTCATGGTCATCGGCTGGTACCGCATCAGGAACCGCATCGCCACCACCACTCTGCCCCCTGCACACGGACCGCATTCCGCGGCGGACGCCGACCCCGACGGGACCGAGCCCGCCTGATCACCGGCCACGAGCCCCCGGCCGGCCCACCACACGAAGGAAAACTCCGCATGCGCACCACACGCCGTGTCCAGTTCCTCTACACCGGAGGCACCATTGGCATGGTCCCCTCGCCCCGCGGATTCGAACCCGGCGGCGACATCCACGCACAGGTCCAGGGGGCTGTCCATGCCCAGGGCACTGACACCTCCCTCGCCGACCTCGATCTCGGCTTCGCTCAGCTCAAAGAGGTCATCGACTCCTCCAACATCACCCCCGAGCACTGGCAGGAGATCATCGACCACCTCCACGCGCACCACGACGCCCATGACGGCTTCGTGGTCCTGCACGGCACCAACACTTTGGCCCACTCGGCGGCTGCGGTTGCTCTCGCGCTGTCGGACTTCGGCAAGCCCGTGGTGTTCACCGGTTCTCAGGTCCCCTTCGGCATGCCCGGCAGCGATGCCCCCGGCAACGTGATCGGCGCCCTCCTGGCCGCTGCCTCGGGCGGCGGTGGCGTCAGCCTGTACTTCGACGGCACCCTGCTGCCCGCCATGCGTGCCACCAAGGTCTCGGCGCTGGACCTGCACGGCTTCGTCAACCCGTACGACGGTGCACCCGACGCGCCACGTCACGGATGGGCCGATCCCGCCCCCTACCGGCGCCACGACGTAGCAGTCATCACCATGGCCCCCGGCATGACAGCCGCCCGCTTCCGGGCGATGACGACCCCCGCCCCGGCCGCCGTCATCCTGCGCGCATACGGCGCCGGGGAAGGCCCCTGCGACGAGCCCGGCCTGGAGCAGGCCATCCGCAACCTGGTCACGGGCGGTACCCCTGTCGTCGTCATGAGCCAGTGCCTGCACACCCGCATCAACCTGAACAAGTACGCAGCCGCCCAGTTCTTCACCCGCGCCGGGGCAATCGGCGCGGACGACATGTCCCTGGAAGCCCTGTACGCGAAGCTGCAGTTCCTGCTCAGCCAGGAGATACCTCCCGACCGGCTCAGTGCCTGGGTGCGCACCAACATCGCCGGCGAACTTGCCACCGACCTCCACGACAGCGTCCCCGAACCGGTCTCGTGAACCGCCGCGCCCGCGCGGCGCTGACGCCAGCCCCACCAACACCTACCCAAGGAACGGCACGACAGATGTCCAAAGACTTCCCGCAGCTCACCGACCGCAGCGGACACCGGTACGCAGCGGACCAGCCGCGCTGGCGCGGGGACGACGGCTCCCCGCTCATGATGGAACCGCTGCCCGGTATCACCCGTCGGCAGATAGACACCAGCGTCAACACCCAGTGGCGCTACCGTGCCGCGCTCCCGCTGCCCCAAGGCGAACCCGTCACCCTGGGCGAAGGACGCACCCCCCTGCTGCCGCGGACCCTGGCCGGACTCGACGTCGCTGTCAAGGTCGAATCCATGAACCCCACCGGCAGCTTCAAGGACCGCGGCAGCTCCGTGATGCTCACCGCGCTGCGCCACCAAGGCGTCGGTCGCCTCCTGGAGGACTCCAGCGGCAACGGAGGCGCATCCATCGCCGCCTACAGCGCCGCAGCAGGCATCGACGCGCAGATCATCGCCCCCGCATCCACCTCTCCCTCCAAGATCGTGCAGAGTCGTCTGCACGGAGCAAGCGTGGACCTCGTCCCCGGCAGCCGCCAGGACGTCGCCGACGAAGCCGTCCGCCGCGCCGACACCCGCTTCTACGCCAGCCACAACTGGCACCCCCAGTTCCTCCAGGGCATCAAGCTGATCGCCTACGAGATCTGGGAGGACCTGGGCTTCAGCGCCCCGTCGGCCGTCATCGTCCCGGCCGGCGCCGGCAGTCTCGTCCTGGGCTGCGCCATGGGCTTCGCCGAACTCCAGCGCGCGGGCGAGATCGACCAGGTGCCCCGCATCCTGGTCAGCCAGCCCGAACAGTGTTGCCCCCTCGTCCAGGCCCTCAACAGCGGTGCCTCCACCGTCGACGCCCGCACCTGGCCCCGGACGCTCGCCGAAGGAACCGCCATCGCACGGCCCGTGCGCGACCGGGAAGTCCTCCAGGCCATCCACGACAGCGGCGGCGCCGCCACGACCGTGGACGAAGAAGAGCTCCTGCCCGCAGTCGGCGAACTCGCCCGCACCGGCGTATTCGTCGAGCCGACCAGCGCTCAGGTCCTGCCCGCGCTGCGCCAGTTCCACTCCGACGGCCACATCAGCCGTGACGACACCGTCGTCCTCGTCCTGACTGGCTCCGGCCTCAAGGCCAGCCAGACCCTCAGCCAACTGATCACCGACATCCCCGCCTGACACTGACCGGCCTCTCATCAGGCGGCGGCAGATCAGACCGCCGCGGCCCCGGACACCAGCCGGTTCATCCGGTCCCCCCACGGCACGCCCCGCTCTGGAACAGCGCCCACGCGGCGAGCCGGAGCGGGGCTCCAGCACCGCCTCACGCACAGACCGCACATCGGTCCAGCACACCTCAACTACCCCGGAGACACCTGTGAACGCACCCCATGCCCCTGCCGCAGTCGCAATCACTCCTCAAGCGAGGGGACTCAGGTGTTCAGCGCAGAGGGCTGGAGCAAGCCGGATGCCGTCAGTGCCACGGATGCGCACGCTGCTGGACTGCTCGATAGAAACACACGGCCTTCGGGTCGCCACCCCTTGACGAGCATGGACACAACCGACTGATGGCAGTGACCCAGCAGGAGATCGAGAACCGGTTGTGGGACGCCGCCGACGAGCTGCACGTGGCAATGCCCGAAGCGCGCTCTCCACGAACCGCATGAGGCCGCCGTCGATGAGTTCGCGCAGGAGGACCCGCACGCTGTGACTTCCGGCACATCCACTGGAAGGCCACCCACCCGGCCCGGACACCGAATTCCTCACGGTCTCTACCGAGGGGGCGGCTGTGAAGCCGCAGTAATATCGCCACAGTTCCATGCCAGGACTGGTGCTTACCCGGCAAATCGGGATTACGGCGATGGCTTACCCTTTCGACCGGCCACTCGGTCTCACAGGCGGTGACAGGTTCTCGGACTGCCGGGAGCCATGGCTGAAAATGGTGTGCTGCTGTGTGACGGGTGATGCTTGGTGCTGATGTTACGGATGCGGCGCTTGGTTGTGCCGATCCGGGACTGAACCCGGTCGGCAGTGCATATCTGAGAGGGCGGCGGGGCGTGGAGTTGCTGGACGGGTCGGATCCGGAGGCTGTGGGTGGCTATCCACTACTGGCGCGGCTCGGCGAGGGTGGCATGGGGCGGGTCTACCTGTCCCGGACGGTGTCGGGGCGTCCGCTGGCGCTCAAGACGGTGCGCGCCGAGTTCGGACGGGAGCCTGGGTTCGAGGAGCGGTTCGCGCGAGAAATCCGTAACAGCGACCGGGTGCGCTCCCCTTGGACGCCCGCGGTGGTGGACTACAGCCCGATGGGGCAGCGCCCTCCGTGGCTCGCCACCGAGTACGTGCCGGCGCCGTCCCTGGCGGAGTGGGTGCGACGTCATGGCCCACTGCCGGAGCAGTGCCTCGTAGCACTGGCAGCCGAACTCTTCGGGGCGCTGGGAGCGGTACACGGGGCGGGACTGGCCCACCGGGATGTCAAGCCGTCCAATGTGCTGTTGGGCCGCCGTAGTCCTCTGCTCATCGATTTCGGGATCGCGCGCGCGAGGGAGGACACGCGTCACACGAGGACGGGCGGTGTGATCGGTTCTCCCGGCTATCTGGCGCCGGAGCAGGTGAGTGCCGGGGAATCGGGTGCACCGGGCGACGTCTTCTCGCTGGCTGCGGTGCTGGTGTACGCGGCGACGGGACGGGGCCCGTTTTCCAACCCGAAGGACGAGTTCTCGCCTGCGGTGCTGCTCTACCGCATCGTGCATCAGGAGCCGAACCTCGACGGCGTTCCGGCGGCCGTGGTCCCGCTCCTGCGGTCCTGTCTGGCCAAGGACCCCGAGCAGCGGGCCACGCTCGACACCGTCAGCGTGCTGTTGGAACGCATGGGCGGCCGGTGCGGCACCTGGCCGCAGTTGCTGCCCGAAGGGCTGGAGAAGGATCTCGCCGTGCGGGAGGAGGAGGCGCACGCGTTGATCTCCGCAACAGTGCAACCGCCGCCTGTGGCGGCTGTGTCACGTGAGCCCGAAGAAGGCCCGGCTTCCGCCGACGCACAGACCGCCGTCCTGCCGCGTGTCGACGCCGTGCGACGGTGGGTGTCCGGCCGTACCGGCCGGGCGGTCGCCGGAAGCATGGCCGTGGCCTTGACGGCGGCGGCGGGCACGTTCCTCGTGTGGCATTTCTCCGACGACGCCTCCGCCGGGAGGCCTTCGCCGTCATCCACCGCCACATCGCTTCCCGAGGCCTGGGCAGGTACATGGGTCGGCACCGGGCCGGGCAATCCCACCCCTGACGGCTTCACTGAGCCCCGCACCGACCGGTTCAGCGTCACTTTGACTCTCCACCCGGCACAACGAGGTGAGCCGGCGGGCAAGCAGGTCAGCAGGGTGACCGAAGTGGACACCAAACGTGAGCTGGGATGCACCGAGACCCTGCGACTGCAGGAGATACGCAAGGACTCGCTGGTCCTCAAGGCAACCACCAGCCACTCCACCGAACAGGGGGCCGAGGTCCCCTGCCCCAACGGCAGTACCTACGTCGTCACGATGACCGGCCAAGACACCCTGAGCCTGAGTGACAAACGTGACCAGTCCGCCGGGGCTCCGTCCACCCTCACCCGGCGCTGACGGCTGCGCCCGCCGACAAGGCGACGCCGAGCTCTTCTCATCCCGTGCCGGCTTCGCTGAGGGCCGTCGCACTCTGGCGCCCCCGCGTCCGGTACGAACGTACAGCTGCGCCCTCTGAAGGGCGTGCGCCGCGTCGAGCCCTGACGGACAACCAGGATGGCCGGTAGACAGCCCGAAGCACGACGTCCAGGAGAGTATCCGGGCGACGCGGGAGCGAGGGGCGCAGAGGAACACCAGGGCGCTGAGCCCGCGCCCCCGCCGCCTCGCACTGCCGCGCGCCGCTCAGTCGGAAGCAGGCCGGGCCCCGGGGCCCGGCCTCGCGCTGACCTGTCCAGGTGCGGTGATCTCGTGTCCTGAGGCGCAGGTCACCGTAGTGCGGACGGGGCTGCCGCAGTCGTGGTGGAGTAGGGAGATCGTGCCGGCGCCGTCCGGGACGATCCAGCGCTCGGCCCAGTCGTTGAGGGCGATCAGGATGGGCAGAAGACTGCGGCCCTTGTCGGTGAGGCGGTACTCGTCGCGTCCGCGCGCACCGGGAGCCCGGTAGCGGGTCTTCTCCAGGATGCTGTCGGCGACGAGGTCCCTCAGGCGGGCGGACAGCACGCTCGGGCTGATGCCGCAATGGCGCTCGAAGTCGTCGAAGCGGCGTGTGCCGTAGAAGGCCTCCCTGATGATCACACCCGTAGTCCGCGGGCTCAGGGACCGCAGGGCGAGATTGATCGAGTCGGGTTCGATGTCCCACGCGTCCCGCTGCCACCGCTCCAGGTGGCCCCCAGGTGCTGCTTCGGCTGCGTCGCTCACGTCTCCCTCTCCCTGTGTGTTGCTCGATTCTATCCACCCACGTACGCTGACTACTGTTTTCCGAAGCCAGATGAAGCAGATGGAGGAGTCACCGCGTGAGCATCGGCGAGAGTTACCACCGCAGTACGGCCAGCCAGGCATGGGACGCGATCGTCATCGGATCGGGGATCGGTGGTCTGACCACGGCCGCCTTCCTGGCCCGGACCGGGCAGCGGGTGCTCGTGCTGGAGAAGCACTCGACGGCGGGCGGCGCCACCCAGACGTTCCGGCGCGCCGGATACGAATGGGACGCCGGGCTGCACTACATGGGCGACGTCCACCGGCCCTCCAGCGGCCTGCGCCGGATCTTCGACCACATCAGCTGCGGCAAGCTGGAGTGGGCCCCCATGCCGGACGTGTACAACCGGGTCTTCATCGGCGACCGGGAGTACGAGTACCGGTCCGGGGTGCAAAGGTTCAAGGACCGGATGAAGGAGTACTTCCCCCACGAGTCCGGGGCCATCGACCAGTACGTCGACATGGTGCACACGGCGAACCGCGCGGCTCGCCCCTACCTCGCCCACCGCAGCCTGCCGCACTCCGTCGCGGACACCCTCTACGACGACATGGCCGCGCCCTTCCGCTCGTACGCGGACCGGACGGTCACCGAAGTCCTCACCGACCTCACCGACGACGCGGAGCTGCGCGCGGTGCTCAGCGGCCACTACGGCGACTACTCCCTCGCCCCCGGCCGCGCCTCGTTCGGCATGCACGCCATGCTCATCCGGCACTACATCGACGGCGCGAACTTCCCCGTCGGAGGCTCCGCACGCCTCGCGGAGACGGCGACCGATGTCATCACCGGAGCCGGAGGGACCGTCCTGATCTCCGCGGAGGTCGAGAGGATCATGCTGGACGACAAGGGCTCGGCCTGCGGCGTCCTCATGACGGACGGGAAGAGTTTCCGGGCGCCGCTGGTGATCAGCGACGCCGGTGCGCTCAACACCCTGACCCGGCTGCTGCCGGAGCAGACTGCCGAAGCCGCCAGGCTCGCCGATTCCCTGCGTGCCGTCGGCCCTTCGCAGACGTACGTCATGCTCAACATCGGCATCCGGGAATCCGGCGACCGGCTCGACCTGGATCCGGCCAACATCTGGGCCCACGCCGGACCCGACATCGACGGCGACATCGCCGCGTTCGAGGCCGACCCCGAGCACCGCGCCATGCCGACGTACTTCATCACCTTCCCGTCCGTGAAGGATCCGTCATGGGAGAGCCGCTACCCGGGACGCACCACCATCGACATCGCGGGGCTGACCAGCTGGTCGTTGTTCGAGCCGTACGCGGACAGCGCGTGGATGCGCCGGGGCGCCGACTACGAGCGCCTCAAGGCCAGGCTCACTGAGGAACTCCTGGGCCAGGTCTTCCGATTCTGCCCCCAGCTGGAGGGCCGCATCGACCACACCGAGCTGGCGACGCCGCTCAGCTTCAATCACTTCCTCGGCCGGGAGAAGGGCGACTTCATGTCCCTCGCCCACACCCCACAGCGGTTCGCCCTGCGAGACCTCGGCGCCCACACCCACATCCCCGGCCTCCTCCTCACCGGCCAGGACGTGGCGTCGGCCGGCGTCAGCGGCGCCATCATGGGCGGCGTCGTCGCCGCCTCCGCAGCCTTGGAGCGCGACGCCCTGGAAGATCTCGTGACCGGATGAACGGCGACGGTGAGGCGGAGAACGCGCCGTACGCACGCGCCCGGACCGGATCTCGGCAGCCGGGGACCGCTCCCGCGCCGCGCGGGACGGCAGGCACCACCACGACCCTGAGCGACGCCAACTTCGCAACCCCGGTCGAGGACCGGTACTTCGAGGACTACGTGCCGGGTGCCGTATACGTCTACGGCAGCATCACCATGACGAGGGAGGACATCCTTCGGTTCGCCGACGAGTTCGACCCGCAAAGCATCCACAACGATCCCCATGCGGCCCGGCAGGGCCCGTTCAGCGGTCTCATCGCCAGCGGCTGGCACACCTGTTCCGTCACGATGCGCATGTATGTCGACCACTACGTCAGCAAGGTGGCCGGCCTGGCCTCCCCCGGCATCGACGAACTGCGCTGGGTCCAGCCGGTCAGACCCGGCGACAGCCTGTCCCTGCGGGCCACGGTCCAGGATGCCCGAGTCTCGCGATCCAAGCCGGATCGCGGACTCGTCACCACCGGCATCGAGGTCCTCGACCAGCACGGACAGACGGTGCTGACCATGAGCGCCATGAACCTCTTCCTGCGCCGCCAGGCCGTCAGCGGGCGAGGATGACGGTTCGCTGCCGCCACCATCCACGCCCACCGGTGTAGCGCACCTGGGCACTGCCCGGGGGCTATCGCCGGTGCGCGGAGGTCCCGCCGGGTGGAGCAATCGCGGCGCTCCACCCGGCGGTTTCGCAGCCGTTGAGTGTTGTCGCCCGTGTCCACCGCGTCGGAGCCGACCTTGCCGAACCTGTCCCACCTCGAGGCGACCTTCTCCGACGAGGGTGACGGCGCCGTCGGACCCCTGCGGTCGCCGGGCTGGCAGAGCCGCGTCTCGCTGCAGGGACTCGCGGTGACCTTGATCGCCGACTACACCTTCCCCGGCAGGGCGTGGTTGCCATCGGCCGCGATCGTGGCCCTGCTCGGTGAGTTCGAGTGAGCGCGGGCGCCGCCCGTTACGACAAGCAGCAGACGAATGCGCCGAGGGGTGCTGGAGAACAGCCGGCACGGGCGGTACAGCTCCTACCGGCTGACACGAGAGGCCGCCGTCGACCTGTGGAGCGGCGCCAGCTCGATCGCCACCTTCACCACGGGCAGTTGTGGCCACGGCCAAGAAGACGGGGCGGCCATCATCTACCGGGACGACGGCAGAACCGGAGACTCGGCGACGAGTACGGAATCCGTGGGCGCGCGGTTCGGCCGGGTAGAGGCGATGCCACACCGTGTGCGATCTCGTCCAACTGCGCGCCGACCAAACCGAGAAGCTACGCTGCTCCACATCTGCGATCACGCTTGACAAACGGAGGACAGTGATGTCTTCACATGCGGCGCCTGGTGAAAAGGTGATAGCCGGACTTGACCGGCGCGCCGAGCTCAGGGAGTTCCTGCGTTCTCGCAGGGCCCGGATCAAGCCCGAAGACATCGGCCTTCCCTCGTACGAGCGGCGACGGGTACCCGGCTTGCGGCGCGAGGAGCTGGCGCAGCTGGCGGGCGTGTCCTACGCGTACTACGCGCGCCTGGAACAGGGTTACGGCGAAACCATGTCGGCCGAGGTGCTGGACGCCGTGGCCCGCGCCCTGCAGCTGACCGAGGAGGAACAGGACCATCTGATCCGGCTGGCCCAGCCCGACCGGAGCCGCACACCGCCTGCCGCGTCCCCGCCGCAGCGGCTTCGGCCCACCGTCCAGAGCCTCCTCGACACGCTCGGCGTACCCGCCTACGTCGTCAGCCGGCGCCTGGACATCCTCGGATGGAACCGGCTCGCCACTGCCGTCTTCGGGGACTGGTCCCAACTGCCCCGTAGGGAACGGAACATGGCCCGGTTGGTCTTCCTCTCGTCCGATGCGCGCGACCGGTTCGCCGAACCGGACCGCATGGCTGCGAGAGTCGCCGGCGTTCTGCGGAGGAACGCCGGCAAAAGTCCCGAGGACGCATATCTCTCGTCGTTGATCAGCGAGTTGTCGCAGAAGAGCGAGCAGTTCCGGCGGCTGTGGGCCCATCACGAGGTGAGTTGTTCCCCTGCCGGCGCGGTCGTGCGCATGCGGCACCCGCTGGTGGGGGAATTCGACCTCGTCCATGAGCCCATGGCGCTGCCGGGGGGCGCCCCCATGCGGCTGAACACCTATCACGCGGAGCCGGGCTCCCGGTCGGATAACGCCCTGAGGACGCTGACCGGTCGGGAGATGGAGCCGCAAGACTGAGACATGGGTCCGGCCGGGGTGACGATGTGGCGGGCCGTCACGCCGGCATCGAGGCCGGTGACATCCGGGCCACCGGGACGGAACCGTGGATGGGGCCGGGAACGCGGGACAGAGGCAGGCCGGTGCCGTTGTTGGTGTGGGCGATGATCTCTGCAGTGATCGAGATCGCTGTCTCCTCCGGGGTGCGGGCGCCGAGGTCGAGTCCGATCGGCGAGTGCAGGAACGCCAAGTGTTCTTCGGGCACGCCGGCCTCGCGCAGACGCTCGAGGCGGTGTTCGTGGGTACGCCGAGAGCCCATCGCGCCTATATAGCCGACCGGGAGACCGAAGGCCAGGTGCAGCAGGGGGATGTCGAACTTGGCATCGTGGGTGAGGACGCAGATCGCGGTACGGGCGTCGGTTTCCGTGCGCTCCAGGTAGCGGTGGGGCCAGTCGACGATGACCTCGTCGGCATGGGGGAAGCGCTCGGGGGTGGCGAAGGCGGGGCGGGCGTCGCAGACGGTGATGTGGTAGCCGAGGAAGCGTCCCGCCTGGCTGAGCGCGGCGGCGAAATCGACGGCGCCGAAGATCAGCATGCGGGGCCGCGGCGCTTGGGTGTGGACCAGGAGGGTCACCCTCTCCAGGCAGGTGTCGGCGTCCCCGCCGATCTCGACGTGGGCGGTCCGTCCCGCTCGCAGCAACGCACGCACCTGTGTGGCCACCACACGGTCCCGCTTCCGGTCGCCCAGTGTCCCGTCGTAGGCGCTGCCATCGCCGAGAACGGACAGAGTACGGCCGAGCAGGCGCTGCGGACCGTCCACCACCTGTGCCACGGCCACGGGCAGGCCGGCCAGCACGTCCTCCAGGGCGGTGGTGAGGTGGGGCCGGCCGGCGGGGTCGATCCGCTGGACGAGGACCTTCAGTTCGCCACCGCAGGTCAGACCCACTGCGAAGGCGTCGTCGTCGGAGTAGCCGAAACGCGTGCACACCGGGGATTCGTCCGTCTCCAGCACCTGTCGGCACAGCTCGTAGACGGCGCCTTCCACGCATCCTCCGGAGATGCTCCCGACTGCCACGCCCGTGGAGTCCACGGCCAGAGCGGTGCCAGGTGGCAGGGGTGCGCTGCCGCTGACCTGCACGACGGTCGCGAGGGCGAAGGGGCGGTTCTCGCGGCACCAGCGGTACAGCGTGTCCGCGATGTTCAGCATGAGTGGCTCTCCTGTGGCAATTGGAAAGCCCGCCACCGTGCCGACCGGGGGATCAGGAGACACGGTGGCGGGCCGATCCGCGGGACGGCGTTCAGAGCCCGTCCGTGCGGGGTGAGGGGACGGGCCCTGCCGTCCGGGTTCAGAGCAGGGCTTCCGCGGTAATGGGCAGTTCGCGGACGCGGCGTCCGGTGGCGTGGAAGACCGCGTTGGCGATGGCCGGTGCCACACCAATCTGCACGAGTTCTCCGAGGCTCTTCACACCGATGGGGGCGGCCTTGTAGTCCTCCCCGTCGAGGTAGACGGCCTTGAGGTCGGGGACGTCGGCGTTGACGGGCACGAGGTAGTCGGCAAGGTTGGCGTTGACGATCCGGCCGTCGCGGTGGTCGGTGACCGTGTGCTCGAGCAGAGCCGAGCCGATGCCGCCCACCATGCCGCCGATGGCCTGGCTCTCGGCGAGCTTGGGGCTGATGATGCGCCCCGCGTCGTACACACCGAGCATCCGCCGCACCCGGACCAGGCCGAGCCGGGCGTCGACGGCGACCTCGGCGAACATTGCGGCGTACCCGTACATCGAGAACCGCCTCTCCTCCTCCGGCGTGTACGACCCGCGCGCCTCCAGGTGGGTGAGGTTGTTGCGGGCGAGGAGCTGCCGGTAGGTCTCCCCACGCGCGGCGTCGCCCTGGACGTGCAGCCGTCCGCCGCGGACCACGACGGTGCCGGCCTCTACGCCGTGCAGCGGTGAGCGCTCGTCCTCGATCGCGAGTTTGACGGCCTGCTGCCGCAGCTTGTCACAGGTGTCCTGAACGGCGGACCCCACACTCAGCATGGTCTGCGAGGCACCTTGGGGAGGGGCAGGCGGCATGGCGGAGTCGCCGAGCCGGAACTCGACGTTGCGTACGGTCAGGCCCAGGGCGTCGGCGGCGACTTGGGTCATGGAGGTGTACGTGCCGGTGCCCGTGTCGTGGGTCGCGGACTGGAGCACCGCCGTGCCGTCCGCATCGAGTCTGACGTGGGCCTGTGCCTGTCCGCGGAAGACGTCGTAGCAGCCGGTGGCCACACCCGTCCCGATCAGCCAGTCGCCGTCCCGTGTGGACCGAGGCCTGGGGTTGCGCCGGTGCCAGTCGAATGCACGGGCGCCGACACGGAAGCACTCACGCAGTCGCCGGGTGGAGAAGGGCTGCTGCGTGGACGGGTCCTCGCCTGGTTCGTTGCGCAGCCGCAGCTCGATCGGATCGATGCCGAGCTTGTGGGCGAGTTCGTCCACGGCTGTCTCGATGACGAAGGCGGCACTGCCGTAACCGGGGCCGCGCATCCACTGGGGAGTGCTGACATCGAGCGGCACGATCCGGACGTTCTGGCTGACGTTGGGCACGGCGTAGAGCATCTGTCCGAGCGCCATGTTGGCCTCCCAGAACTGCTCGTAGCGGGAGGTCTCGTATTTCATCTCGTGGGTCATCGCGGTCAGCCGTCCGCGCCGGGTGCTGCCCAGGCTCAACTTGTACTCGTACGCGGGCCGGTAGCCCACCGTGAAGTACATCTGCCTGCGGGTCAGCGCGAGTTTCACCGGGCGGCCCATCTCGCGGGCGGCGAGGGCCGCGATGGTGACGTGCGGCCAGGCCCGCAAGGCGTTGCCGAAGGCGCCGCCGATGAACGGCGAGAGGACGCGCACGTTCTCCTGCGGTATGCCGAACACGGCCGCTATTTCGTTCCGCGTGCCGATCACGTGCTGGGTCTTGTCCCACAGGGTGAGCTTGTCACCGTCCCAGCGGGCGATGGTGGCCTGCGTCTCCATCGGATTGTGGTGGTTGCGCGCGAGGCGGTAGGTCATCTCCAGCCGGACGTCCGCGGAGCCCAGCGCTTCCGTCGCGTCGCCTCGCGCGTAAGGCCGCGCGAAGGGCACGGGCCCGTCCAGGGCCGGGCTGCGGGTCAGGTCGGTCGACGGCTGCTCGACGTCGTAGGAGACCTCGACCAGGTCGGCGGCGTGCTGCGCTGCTTCCAGCGTGGTCGCCACCACGACGGCGACCGGCTGGCCGAAGAACCGGACGGCGTCGTCCTGGAAGACGCGCAGCCGCCGGCCCGGAATGCGGTTTCCCGGGTTGTCGTGGTAGGGCAGCCTCGGTTTGTCGAAGTGGCTGATCACGCCGAGGACGCCGTGCTGGGCGCCGGCGGCGCGAGTGTCGATGCCGGTGATACGGCCGCGCCCGATGGTGCTGTCGACGACGACGGCATGGACGATGCCGTCGATGTCGTGGTCGGCGGCGTACTTGGCCTGGCCGGTGACCTTCAGTCGTCCGTCGACCCGGGACAGCGGTGCTCCGACGGCTGACTGCGGCTGCTTGCTCACTTGCCACCTCCCACGATGCGCAGCTGGCGCTCGACGGTCCGTTTCAGCAACTCGACTTTGAAGCGGTTGTGCTGGAGGGGCCGGGCTCCGTCCGCGGCCCGTTCGGCGGCCTGGGTCCACAGGGCGTCGGACGGCCGCTTCCCCATGAGCTGCCGCTCGACGGCGGTGAGTTTCCACGGCACGGTGCCCACGCCTCCGGCGGCCACCTTCGCCTCCTGGATGACTCCGTGGCGGATGTGCAGGGCGACGGCCGCCGAGGTGAGCGCGAACTCGTAGGACTGCCGGTCACGCACCTTCAGGTAACCCGAGAGCAGCGGGCGAGGAAGGGACGGAAGCTCTACTCCGGTGATCAGCTCACCCTCGCTCAGAGCCTGTTCGCGAATCGGTGTGCTGCCGGGCTTGAGCAGGAAGTCGGCGAAGGGCACGGTCCGCTTGCCTGCCGGCCCCTGCAGGTGCACGGTCGCTTCCAGGGCCGCGAAGGCCACCGCGACGTCGGACGGGTGGGTGGCCACGCAGTCGTCGGAGGTGCCGAGGATGGCGTGGGTGCGGTTGACTCCGTGCAGGGCCGCACAGCCCGAGCCCGGTGTGCGCTTGTTGCACTCGGCGCTCACGTCGCGGAAGTACGGGCAGCGGGTGCGCTGCATGATGTTGCCGCCGATGGTCGCCATGTTGCGCAGCTGCGCCGACGCGCTCAGTTCCAGCGCCTGGGAGATCACCGGGTACAGGGCGCGCACTCCCCGGTGGGATGCGGCCTCGGACATGCGTACCAGGGCCCCGATGTGCAGGCCCCCGCGCCGGGTGACCGTGATCTCGCGCAAGGGCAGGGCGCTGATGTCCACCAGCGTGCGGGGGCGTTCGACGGTCTCGCGCATCAGATCGACCAGTGTGGTGCCGCCGGCGATGTAGCGGCCGCCGGCGCGGCCCGCGTCGAGGGCCTGCCGCGTGCCCGCGGCCTTGGTGTAGGGGAAGGGATGCATGGGAACCGTGCCTCACTTCCGGTCGGCGGCGGTCTGCTCGACCGCGCGCACGATCTTCACGTAACAGCCGCAGCGGCAGATGTTGCCGCTCATGAACTCCCGTATTTCATCGGGTGAGCCGGTGTGCCCCTCGTCTATGCAGCCGACACCGGACATGATCTGGCCGGAGGTGCAGTAGCCGCACTGGAAGGCGTCCTGGTCGATGAACGCCTGCTGCAGGGGGTGCAGTTGTTCTCCCTTGGCCAGGCCCTCGATCGTGGTGACCTCGGCGTCCTCCAGTCGGACTGCCAGGGTCAGGCAGGAGTTCACCCGACGGCCGTCGACCAGGACGGTGCAGGCGCCGCAGGCACCGGCGTTGCAGCCCTTCTTCGAGCCGGTCAGGTGCAGGTGCTCGCGCAGCAGGTCCAGCAGCGAGGTTCGGTTGTCGACCGTGACGGTGAGCCGCTTGCCGTTGACGGTCAGGGAGACGCGGCTGCTGGGTGGCGCCTCGACGGCCTCCGCGGACTCGGCACCGAACACGGACGGTCCGGCTACCACGCCGCCCGCCATGACAGCACCGCCGACGGCGGTGGTGGTCGTGATGAACGTTCGCCGGGACGGAGCGGACGCGCATTCCCCGGTTGGCTGCTCGGGAGGTCCCTCGGGGCGAGAGACAGTTGACTCGGGTGGCTGGGGGGACATGACCACTCTCTCGGTCGATGGGAGGCGGACGGCGGTACCGGCTGCCGTCATGTGGACGAATCGGCGTGCGGCGAGTCACCACGGTTCATGTGCGGGTGGGGGCGTGGTGTTTCCCCGAAGTCGGTCATGCGGCGGATTCCGTGGGGCCTCCGGTCGTGTGCGACAGCCGCCCGGCAAGTGCTCTGACGGCGCGTCGTGGGTGCAGAACGTCTTCGCGCGAGCCGGTGCCTCGGTGCCCGTCCCGGTCGGGGCGCGCGGGGTGCTGCGCATGCGGTCTGCTGTGCCGCGGGTCGTCGAAGCCGGGAAGCGGATGCCCGGGGAGTGACGTCCGCCGCTGCTCGTTGTCGGCGGGCAGCTGTGCCTCGGCCGGGGGCCCTGGCAACTCGGGCTTCCCGTTGCCGCGGGGGCTGCCGAGGACCGGGAGAAGGCGGCGCGACAATGAGGGATCTCCTTGCTCGGTGCCTGGACGACTGCTGCGGGTGAGCAGTCCCGCCGGGCGGCGTCGGGGTCCGTGTGTCCCGGCAGTGCCGGTCGAGCCGGCTCCGGGGACACGGTTCACGCCGCGGCGGAGGGGGAACGCCCTCAGCCCCGGAGGGCAGCGGCGGCCTACGCTCATCACGCTCGGCATCCGCCTCACCAGGACTTCGATGGGGCGCAACATCCACTGTGCGGCACCCGGCGCGATACAACGAGCAGACACTTTTGGGACGTCTCCGGTATGTATCACTGCCGTTGGTACGTCTGGCAGTAGCAGGCTGAGCGGTGCGGCGGCAGCAGTTCTCATCACTTCGTCGTGGCCGGCAGCCGGGCATGCCGGAACGGCGCCCGGCGTGCACGATGTTGGTGTCGTTGCCGACCGGGCGAGCGGCGCACCCACGACTACGTGCGCACGGGCCCGACCATCCTCTTTCGCCGCTTTCGACGTCGCCAGGGCGAGGTCGTCGGTGTCGCCCACCTGGCCGCTGCGAGACCCTCGATGCACCGCCGGGGCCGGAGCCTGCCGTTGTGTCGAGTGCGCCGGATCCTACGGAACGGCGCTGTCCCTTTCCTGCGCAGGGAAGGCACCGACATGGGCGGAGTCCGTCAGCCGGACCGCGCCACCCGGCATGAGAGCGGCCAGACGGACGCGTCGGCGCGGACCGAGGGACGTGCGCCGGTACTGTCTGGACACGCCGGGGGGAGCCTGGCGATCGAGGGGAGGTCGTGGGCGCCGCGAAAGTCGACCACGTCTGTCCACAGCTGCGTTGTCACAGGCGGGGAACTCCAGCTCGACCGGCAGGGGAAACAGTGCCACCGCCAACGCGCTCCGGAAGAGGGAGGAGCCGGCACGCCGTCGCGTGCCGGCTCCTCCCTCCTCCGCAGTGCGCTGTCAGCGGACCACGACGCGCGCCCTGCCGAGATTCATCACCTGAGCGAAGGGGGTCGCCGTGTCGCCTTCTCGCTGTGACGTCGCCCTGAGCACGGGGAAGTACGTGCCCGGCTCGGTGTAGGTGAAGGTCTGCCGGATCTCGGCAGTGGGGCGGGGCGGTCCGAACGGCTTCGCCGCGAAGTCGCCGGTGCCTGCGAAGTCCCACTCGGTGTGCACGACGCGGCCCGCGCCGGGCGGAACCTCGATGCGGGCCTTGAAGGTGACGGGCGTGCCGGCCCGCACTTCGATCCGGTCGGTGCCGTCGACGGTGAGATCGACGACGGGCTGGATGCCGCGGCGGTCCGCGGCATGCTCCGGCACCGAAATCTGGCTGCCGGTCACGTCGTACGACGTCGTGCGCGCGGGTTTCACGCCCTTCTCCACCCAGGCGCTCAGATCGCGCAGCGCCTGCTGCAGGATGCCGGTGAACTCGACGAGCCGGGCCGCGCGGGCGCCCGTGACCGGGCCTTCGAGGTGGTCGGCGTTGTCGTTGTACCAGAGGCGGAAGTCGTCCTCGTAACGCCCGCCGAGGGCTTCCCTCACCCGGGCGCGGTACCAGTCGCCGGGCCAGGGGTTGGCGTCGGTGTCGACGAGATTGCCCACCATGATGACCTTGCCGGTGATCTTGCCGGTGTGGGTGCCGCCGCCGCCGGTGGACTTGGAGATGAGGGGGCCCACCTGAAGGGCGCGCTGCGGGTACAGCGGCTCTCCGTCGGGGCCCCGGTACTGGTCCCAGGCGTAGAAGCCGGGGCGTGTCGGGACCTGGTAACGGTGGTATGCACGGAAGGCGATGGTCCACTTGTTGTCGAGGCGCAGCCCGACCCCGGTGTCGAGGGCAGCGAGTGTCTTGGGGTCATTGCCGCTCGCGAGGGTGACGACGCGCGTCGCCGGGTCGAGGGAAGCCTGCAGCGTCCCGATGACCGTCGTACCGTCGCCGCCGACCACGGTGAAGTCGAGTCCCGTCGTGTCCGGCTGCGCCGGGGCACTGGCGAGGACCAGGCTCGTGGGCGTGTTCCCGGCGTCCCGGTCGACCTTCTGGATCGTGGTCAGCAGGTCGATCCGGGCGCCCCGGACGATGTCGCCGAGAGCCGACTTCTCGGTACCGAGGTAGCCCGGCTTGCTCCAGAAGTCGTCGGCGTAGGTCGGGTCCATGGTGCGCAGCACGTCCGTGAATCCGAGAAGCCCGTCCGGCGCCGACAGCCCGAGCACGTAGGCGGAGTCCTCCCACGCGCGCAGGGGAACGCCGAACTCCGCGGTCTCGCGCAGCATGGCCCGCTCCACGCTGTTGAGCCCCTCGAAGGGCTTGCCGCTGCCGCCGGGCCGCACCGCGTCGGCGATCCGGCGCGCCTTGTCCCGCAGCACGAGCCGTGCCAGGGCACGGACGGTGAAACTGCTCGGGATGGAGTACGGCGTGCCGGGGATGAAGGGCACCGCGCCGTCCCATACGCCCTCGGTGTTCTCGATGGCGCCGATGGTCTGGTAAGAGCCGCCGCTGCCGCCCCAGATGTAGCCGTGGATCTTTCTCGACGAGCCGTAGTACTTCGACGCGTACGTGCGGGAGAACTTGGCCGCGGCGGCGTCGACACGGTATCCGGTGCCGCCGTTGGTCTGCACGACGTAGGCGCCGCTGTCCGCGCCGAAGGCGATGTCCTGGTCGGCGGCGTTCTCGTCCGTCAGCGGGTACACCTTGTGGAAGAAGCGGCCCCGCCACTGCCCCTTCGGCGGCAGATAGAGGTTGAACTTCTTGTCAGTACCGTCGAAGTGGCCCGAGATCTTGCGGTGCGGTACCGGTGAGGTCAGATCCCGCTCGCTGTCGATCACGGGGCGGCTGTACGTCGGATCGTCGCAGTCGGGGGTGACCCACATCGGGCCACCGCTGACGAGTGCCGCGCACTGCGGGCGGGTCGCGGCCGACGCGCCGGAGACCGATATCGCCGATGTTCCGAGGACCACCGCGGCACCGACCGCCGTGTTGCGGACGAAGCGGCGCCTCGTCAGCGTGTTGTCCTGGGCCGGCTCAGGCCTCTCGCCGGCGTCTGCTCCCTGTGTGTTCACGAGGTCCCCTTGAGGTCGGAAAGCTCCGCGGTGTCTGCCTGCAACCGCCTTGCGCGGCGCAGACGCTGCTTTTTCGGATCCGCCACCGGCGCCGCCGTCTGGAGCTTGCGGGTGTACGGGTGCTGCGGGTCGGCCGCTACGTCGTGGGCCTTGCCGATCTCGACGATGCGGCCCTGGTTGAGGACGGCGATGCGGTCGCTCACCTCGTTCACGACGCCGAGGTCGTGGCTGATGAACAGGTAGGCCACGCCCGTCTCCCGCTGGATGTCCTTCAGGAGGGTGAGGACGCGGGCCTGGGTGGTGACGTCGAGGGCGCTGGTGGGTTCGTCGCAGATGATGACCGCCGGGTGAAGGGCGAGGGCGCGGGCGATGGCGACGCGCTGCCGCTGGCCGCCGGAGAACTCGCGGGGGTACCTGTCGCCGGAGTCGGCCGGGAGGCCCACGGCGTTCAGCAGATCCCGCACACGTGCCCGGCCGTCTGCCGCGCCGGCCGCGACAAGCGGTTCCACGAGGATGCTCTCGACCGTCATCGACGGGTTCAGCGAGGAGTACGGGTCCTGGAAGATGACCTGGATGTCGCGGGCGACTTTGCGCCGGCGCGCCCGGGGAATGTTGCTCACGGTCTCGCCGCGGAACGTGACCCTGCCGGCCGTGACCGGCGCGAGCCCGAGGACCGCGCGGCCGATGGTCGTCTTGCCCGACCCCGACTCGCCGACCAAGCTGAGGGTCTCCCCGGGGCTCAGGTCGAAGGAGACGTCGTTGATCACCGTGGCTCCGGTGCCCCGCCGTCCGCCGTAACGAACGACGAGGTTGTCGACCTTCAGGACCGGTTCCGTCAGTACCGGCTCCGCCACTTCACACCTCCGCGATCTCGACACGGCGTGCCGAGGAGAGCAGTTCCCGCGTGTACGACTCCGCCGGGGACTCGAACAGCCCGTCCACGTCCTGGCGCTCCACGATGTGACCGTCCTGCATCACACTGACCGTGTCGCAGATGTCCGCGACGACTCCCAGGTTGTGGGTCACCAGGACGACGGCCAGTCCCCGTTCGTCGCGCAGCTCACGCAGCAGGTCCAGGACATCGGCCTGCACGGTCACGTCCAGGGCGGTGGTCGGTTCGTCCGCCACGATCACGTCGGGGTCGGAGGCCACCGCGCCGCAGATGAGCACACGCTGCGCCATGCCGCCTGAGATCTCGTGCGGATACTGCCCGAAGACCCGGTCCGGATTCTTGATGCCGACGCGCGCCAGCAGCTCCAGCAGTTCCCGTTCCGCTTCCCGTGCCGAGATCTTCTTGACCGCGCGCAGGCCGTGCGTGAGCTGCGCGCCGACGGTGAAGCAGGGGTCGAGGTTCGACATGGGTTCCTGCGGTACGTAGGCGATGCGCCGGCCCCGGGCCTCGCGCAGCCGCCGTTCGTCGGCCAGCAGGTCCTGTCCGTTCAGGAGGACGCTGCCGCCGAGGACGACCGCCTCACGGGGCAGGATGCCCAGGACCGAGAATGCGATTTGGGACTTGCCCGAGCCGGATTCGCCGACCAGGCCGTGGATCTCGCCGCGCCGTACGTCGAGGTCGACGCCGTGCACGACCTCGCGCACTCCGTCCTCGTCGTCCGGGTAGCCGACGCGCAGACCGCGAACCGAGAGCACCGCCTCGGCGGCGGGAGCGGCCGCCCCCCTGGAAGTCGCCTCCTCCACGGCCGCCTGCCCGCGCTCTTCCCGCGCCCGCCGGACGAGTTCGCGTCGCCGCCGCGGCGACAGCGTCCGGCTGTGCGCCGACGACTGAAGGATGTCGCGCAGGGCGTTACCGAGCAGGACGAGCGCCAGAACGGTCAGGGTGATGAGGAGGGCGGGCCAGAGCACGCCGGGCCTGTTGTTGTAGATGTTGCCGAACGCCTCCTGGAGCACGCCGCCCCAGGACGCCTTGTCCGGGTCGCTCAGGCCGATGAAGCCCATACCGGCCTCGATGCTGATCGCCGAGGCAAGGACGAACGAGCTCTGGACGATGATCGGCGCGCGTACGGCCCACAGCACATGACGTCCGACGATCCGCAGGTCGGAGAGTCCGACCACCTTGGCCGCGTCCACGTAGAGTTCGCCGCGGACCCCTAGGACGACTGACCTGACCAGGCGGAAGTACGTGGGTGCGACGATGAGCCCGTAGGCGGCCATGGTGGCGACGATGTTCGACCCGGTGCGGGCGTACAGCGCGATGATCAGCACGATGCCGGGCATCGACATGACCACGTCGGAGAACCAGCTCGACACCGCGTCGGTCCTGCCCCGGTAGAAGCCTGCGGCGAGGCCGCTGGTCACGCCGATCACCAGAGACACGGCGAGCACCACCAGGCAGGCGATCATCGTCTGCCGGGTGCCGTACATCAGCCGCGACAGGATGTCCCGTCCCGTCGAGTCCGCTCCGAGGAGGTGACCGGAGGAGAACGGGGAGGCGTTCACCGCGCTGAGGTCGGTCGCGTTCTGCCCGTGAGGGGCCAGCCAGGAGCTGGACAGGCCCAGGAACACCACGAAGAGGAGGAAGGCGACGCAGAGGACGGCCTGCGGATTGGCCAGCAGCCGCCGCAGAAGTGAGCGTCCCTTGGCGACCGGTTGCACCGGACCGGACGGCTCCAGGGTGGGAGTCGTGGTCATCGCGTCCTCGCTTTCGGGTTGACCGCCGCCGTCACCAGGTCACCCAGCAGGTTGACGACGAGCACGATCACGATCGTCACCAGCACGCACCCCATCACCATGGGAACGTCACCTCGCTGGGCGGAGCCGTTGCTCAGTTCGCCCAGGCCCGGCAGCGCGAACACCTGCTCGATGAAGACGGCGCCGCCGATGAGCCCGAGGGTCTGCAGGCTCAAGACGGTCAGACCGGGACCCGCGGCGTTGCGCAGCACGTGGCGGAAGACCACCTTGGACTCGGGGATCCCGCGCGCCCGCAGGGTGCGGACGAAGTCCTGGGAGAGGGTGTCGAGAATCGCTCCGCGGAACTGCGCGGCGGAGTTGGCGATGGCTCCCACGAGGAGGGCGAGCACCGGAAGGGTGACCGATCCGATCCATCCGGTGGGGCTCTGGTCCGGTGAGACGTACCCCGTGGCCGGGAACGCCCGGACGGAGACGGCGAAGGCGAAGACCAGACCGATCGCCACGATGAAGGGCGGTACGGCGGCTCCCGCGACCGACAGGAACTGCACCACCCGGTCGATCCACCCGCCGCGGACGGCGGCGGCGACGCCGACCAGGACGCTCACCACCGCCGTCAGCAGGATCGACAGGACGATCAGGGTGAGCGTCACCGGTACTCGGGAGGACAGGGCCGACGACACGGACTGCCCCGTGAAGAAAGACTCCCCGAAGTCGCCGGTGACGACTCCCCTGAGCCAGTCCCCGTACTGCACGACGAGCGGTCTGTCGAGGCCGAGCCTGGCCACCTCGGCCCGGACTGTGGCGTCGGTGGCGTTCGTGCCCAGCACGGCCCGGGCGATGCCCGGACCGTTGCCATACATCAGTGTGAAGGTCGCGAAGCTGACCAGCAGCAGCACGGCCACCGCACGAACCAGCTTCCTCAGTACGGATGCCAACACCCGTCGCTCCAATCACTCAGGCCCGCAGGGACTACTGGAAGTCCCAGAGCTGCGGGTGCAGACCGGCGGGGTCGGTCGACTTGTTGATCTTGACCTTGGGGTTGGAGGCGTAGATCGTGCCCGTGTCCACCATCGGCACGAACCACGCCTGATCGATGACGTACTGGTTGAGGGCCTGCTGGTTCCTGGCGGACTGCTCCGAGGTCTCGCTAGCGATCTTCTTCCAGAGCCTGTTCACCGTCGCGTCCCGCTGGTGCTCGACGTTCCAGATGCCGTCCTGCAGGACGTAGTCGGAGATGTCCTGCCGGGAGTCGGCGTAGTTTCCGAGCGCCCACATGGGCACCGGGTACTTGCCGCTCAGCAGCTCCCCGATGGCGTTCGGCCCGGACAGGGTCACCTGCTTGACCTTGATGTTGATCAGGCCCAGCTGCTGCTTGACCACCGGCATCAGCGCGTCCAGGCCCTGACCCTGGAGGTAGGGCATCTCCAGGGTGAATCCCTTGGCGTATCCCGCCTTCGCCATGAGCGCCTTGGCGGCCTTGACGTCATAGGGGTAGGGATCCTTGAGGTCACTGATACGGGCCTGCGTGCCGGCGCGGAAGATCTGCGCGGTCGGGGAGGCCAGGCCGCGGTAGAGGTTCTTGGCGATGGCTTCCTTGTCGAAGACCATGTTCATCGCCCGGCGCACGTCCACCTTCCCCAGCGCTGGGACCTGCTTGCCCAGGTGGTCCGTGATCAGAAGACGGGTGACCTCGCTCTTCTGCCACTGCACCTTCAGCCCTGCCGCCTCGGCCTGACTGTACGTCGCCTGGGTGATGAGCGAGCCGTCGATCTGCCCGGTCTTGAGGGCGTTGATCGCCGCAGTCTCGCTGGTGATCACCTTGATGACGAGCTTCTTGTACGGGAACCGCTTGGAATCCCAGTACGCGTCGTTCTTGGTGAGGGTGTACACCGACCCGGCGGTCGTCGCCGAGGTGTCCAGCGTGTACGGGCCCGAGCCGACGGGCGCCTTGTTCGTCTTGCCGCTCGCGAGGAACTCGGGGCTGCCCAGACGCACCTCGCACAACCGCGCGGTGAGCAGGGGGTTCGGCTTCGACAGGGTAATCTTCACGGTCGACTTGTCGGGCGTGGTGACCGTCATGTCCGCGAAGCGGGCGGCGCTGCCGCCGTGCTTTTTCGCGTACTCGAAGTTCGCCTTGACCGCGGCCGCGTCGACCGGGCTGCCGTCCGAGAACTTCATTCCCGACCGCAGACGGGCCGTGACGCCCATGTTGTTCGGCGCGAACGTCCACGACGTCGCCACGTCCGGTTCCGGCTGACCGTCCGCGCCACAGCGGATGAGGCCGTCGTACACGGCCGACGCCGCCCAGCCCTGGTAGGAGGGCTGGCTCGTCGGGTCCCAGCCCTGGATGTCCTGCGTCATGCCGAGAGTGAGCGTGGTCCTGCCCCCGCCCGAACTCCCGGTGGTGGTGCCCGCGCTGGTGCAGCCGGTGAGGGCTGCGAGACCGGCAAGGCTCATGGTCGTGGTCACTGCGAGAGCAGATCGAGTGGTGCGCCGCATCGGGACTCCTTGGGATCCGAAGGAAAGTGCGGCCCTGGCAGCTGCCGGCCGGAGGAGAGATGTCGCGGGCGCCCAGAAGAAGGAGCGCGAACCGGACGAAGTGATGTGTACAACGTTCTACGCCGCAACGTACGGAGAGCACGAGAACCAGTCAAGGGAACGTACGGACCCTCTCAGGTAACAGTTCCGCAACGCACCCGTAGCCTCGTCTTCAGATGTACCGTCTGCCAACCATCTGACGTGCCGTTACCTCTTCCGGACCGACCGAGCTGCGGTCGGTGGCACACCGGTCGACGTCCGACATGCCACCGGTCCGTCACCACCCGTTCAAGACAGGCAGTGCACCGTTGCACAAAACGCCCCGCGTCCTGCGCCCATGACCCTCACCTGCGTCGCGAGGGCACCCCGCTGGTGGCACGCACGACCAGGCGTGGCGCCACGACGTAGTGAACCGGCTGCGTGCGGCCGCTCAGCCGCTCCAGCAGCAGCCGGGCGCTCATCTGGCCGGTCAGGTGGCCGGACTGGTCGATCGTGGTGAGGGCGACCCGGCCGATCGCCGAGGCGTTGATGTTGTCGTAGCCCGTCACGGTGAGGTCATCGGGAACCCGCAGGCCGCGCTCCTCCGCCGCCCGCAGGACACCGACGGCCGCGATGTCGGCCCCCGCGAAGATCGCGGTCGGCGGACTCGGCCGGTCGAAGGCCTCCACCGCCGCCAGGTAGCCGCCCTCTTCCGTGTAGGAGGTCTCGATGACGTCCGGTTCCAGGCCGTGCCGTTTCATGGCGGCCACATAGCCGTCACGGCGGGCCGTGTGTGAGAGGACGAAGGGTCTTTTCAGGCTTCCCGTGGGATGGCTGGTGTGCACGATGTTCCGGTGCCCCAGGCCCACGAGGTGGTCCACCATGAGCCGGGCACCGCCGCGGTCGTCGTCGACAACGGTGTCGAAGTGGACGGCACCACCGTGTCGCGCGACCACCACGGCCGGAAGTCCCGCGCCGAGCCGCTCCAGCCAGTCCGTACCGATCTCCGGCGTGATGATCACGAGTCCGTCGACCTGCCGGTCCGCCAGGGCCTCGATGCTGCGCTGCTGGCGCGGGGCGGCGAGCCCCCCGGTGATCAGGATCTCCTGGTACGGGCCGGGCTCCAGCTCGTCCGTGATGCCTTCGACGATCTCCGGCTGGAAGGGGTGCGAGAGCGCCGCGAGCATCACGCCGACGGTGTAGGAGCGGCCACGCATGGCGCGAGCACCTGCTTGGGGGCGGTATCCCAGCCGTTCGATGGCCTCGGTGACCTTGGCCCGCATCTCGGGGCTGACGCCATAGGCGTCGCGGAGAACCTTCGACACGGCGGAGATCGAGACGCGCGCCTCCTTCGCCACGTCCTGGATCGTCACGCGTCGGGTACCGGAGGATCGCGACCCGTCCGCGGCCTGTGCGACGTTCGGCTGCGTCTGCCACTCGCCCGAACTGTTCATGTCGCCCCGCAGGTCGGCGTCAGCAGAGCTGTTGTCCATTCACGCCATGCTACAAGCGCATCTGTAGATCGCTGCCTCATGAATCGGTGTCCTTCGATGCGTTACCAGGTCCTTGACATGAGTTCGGGGCGGTCCATACGCTCCCGTTCGTAGAACGTTGCACACCACCGGCTTGTCACGCCACCCCATCAGAGGCGTGCGGGCGTTCCCGAGCAGAGCGCATGGTCGTCCGCTTCGGGCCCGGTCACCAAGCGCTTGAGACATCTGGAGACCCGCATGGTCGTGGCTGCCGCCCCCTCCCCGCCTCGCTTCGAACACTTCACCGACGCCTCTCCGGTACGCGGCGTCGGAACCGGCTCTCCCCGGCTGTCCTGGTCGGTCCCCCACGCGGACTTCGGCTACGAGCAGACCTCGTACGAGATCGAGGTGACCCGGGGCGGGACCGCCGAGAGGTACCGGGTCGACAGCACCGAGCAGATTCTCGTGCCCTGGCCCGCACGGCCGCTGGCGTCCCGGGAGTTCGCGGCCGTACGCGTGCGCGTCGCCCACAAGGAGGAGTGGAGCCAGTGGAGCGGACGCGCCGTAGTGGAGACGGGCCTCCTCGAGAGAGGCGACTGGACCGCGTCCTTCATCAGCCCGGTCGGCGTCGGCGGACTGCGCATGCCGGCACCCGTGCTCTCCGGCACCCTCCATGTGTCCGGCGAGGTGCACAAGGCCCGCCTGTACGTCACCGCGCACGGCCTGTACGCCGGCACGGTCAACGGTCTGCGGGTCGGGGACGCCGTGCTCACCCCGGGCTGGACGGCGTACGCCCACCGGCTCCGCTATCACACGCACGACGTGACGGAGCTGGTGCGCAGCGGCGACAACACGCTGGACTTCCTGCTGGGCAACGGCTGGTACCGGGGCCGCCTGGGCTTCCGCGGCGAGCGCGCCCAGTACGGCGACCGGCTCGCGCTGCTGGCCCAGCTCGAGGTCACGACCACCGACGGCCAGGTGCACGTCCTGGCCACGGACGGCTCCTGGACGGCCCGCGAGAGCGAGGTCCTGACCGACGACCTCTACGACGGCCAGCGCACCGATCTGCGCCGCCGGGGCCGTGACTGGCGTCCCGCCACCGGCTCGGTGGAGGTGGTGGAGAGCGACCTGAACCGGCTCGTCGCACCGGAGGGACCACCCATCCGGGTCGCCCACATGCTGTCGGCCCAGAAGGTGTGGATCTCCCCCACAGGACGCACCCTGGTCGACTTCGGGCAGAACGCCGTGGGGTGGGTGCGATTGCGCGTCCGCGGTCTGGCGGCCGGCAGCGAGGTCGTCGTCCGGCACGCCGAGGTGCTGGAGCACGGTGAGCTCGGCACCCGGCCTCTGCGCACGGCCGAGGCGACCGACAGCTACCTCGTGGCGGGCAGCGGCGAGGAGGAGCTCGAACCCATGCTCACCTTCCACGGCTTCCGGTACGCGGAGGTGTCCGGGGTCCCCGGTCTGCGCCCCGAGGACATCGAGGCCGTCGTGATCTCGTCGGACCTGCGGCGCACGGGCTGGTTCCGCTCCTCCCACGCACTGTTGAACCGGTTCCACGAGAACGTGGTGTGGGGCACTCGCGGCAACTTCGTCGACGTGCCCACCGACTGCCCCCAGCGGGACGAGCGGCTCGGCTGGACCGGTGACATCCAGATCTTCACGCCGACCGCGGCCTTCCTCTTCGACGTCGGCGGTTTCCTCGGCTCCTGGCTCGCAGACCTCGCCGCCGAACAGCGGCCGGACGGGTCGGTGCCCTTCGTGATTCCGGACGTCCTGCACGACGCCTCGCCGGCCGCGGCCGCCTGGGGAGACGCCGCCGTAATGGTCCCGTGGGCGCTGTATCAGCGCACCGGCGACCAAGGCGTGCTGGAGCGTCAGCTGCCCAGTATGCGCGCCTGGGTCGACAAGGCGGCGTCCCTGGCCGGGCCGGACCGGCTGTGGACCGGCGGTTTCCAGTTCGGCGACTGGCTCGACCCGTCCGCGCCTCCGGATGCGCCGGGCCGCGGCAAGGCGGACCCCGACGTGGTCGCCACCGCACATCTGGCGCGCTCAGCCCATCTGGTGGCCGACGCCGCCCGAGTGCTTGGTCGGCCGGACGAGGCCGACCGGTACGCGACACTGGCGGAGGAGGTCCGCCGGGCCTTCAACCGCGCCTACGTCACCTCCACCGGCCGCGTCCTGTCCGACGCGCCGACCGTGTACGCCCTCGCGATCGCCTGGGACTTGCTGCCCGACGCGGCGCAGCGCGAGCGGGCCGGTCGGCGGCTCGCCGACCTGGTACGCGCCGGCGGTTTCCGGATCAGCACCGGCTTCGTGGGAACCCCCCTGGTCACCGATGCGCTGTCGGCCACCGGTCACGTCGGCGTCGCCTACCGCCTGCTGCTGCAGACCGGCTGCCCGTCCTGGCTGTACCCCGTCACCATGGGGGCGACGACCGTGTGGGAACGCTGGGACAGCATGCTGCCCGACGGCAGCATCAACCCGGGTGAGATGACCTCGTTCAACCACTACGCGCTCGGCGCGGTCGCGGACTGGCTGCACCGCCAGGTGGCCGGTCTCGCCGCGGCCGCGCCCGGCTACCGCAAGATACTGGTGCGACCGCGCCCATGGGGAGCGCTTACCTCCGCATCGGCGCGGCACCTCACCCCGTACGGAGAGGCCGACGTCCAATGGGAGCGGGCCGACGGCGAGTTCCGGCTGGACGTGCGGGTGCCGGTGGGGGCGTTGGCCGAGGTGCATCTGCCCGGTGGTGACGATCCGATCCTGGTGGGGCACGGCCGGCACCAGTGGGTGGTGCCCGATCCCGCCGGGCCGCCGGCAGGGCCGCGGGCCGACCGCACGGTCCGTGACGTGCTGGATGATCCCGGTGTCTGGGCGGCGGTGGTCGGCGCCGCAGTGGAGACCGGGCTGGCTCCGCGGGGCGAGACCCAGGTGGCGGCAGCGCTCGCCGGCCGACTCGACGCTCCGGCGGCCGAGATCGCCGAAGCACTCGTTCCGCAGGATCTGCATCCCGGCGCGGAGGCCTTCCACCGGGCCGTGCGAACGATCCTGGATCCGGTCTCGGCCTGATGTACCGGGGCACTCGTACACGCACCACCCGAGCGCGGGGCCGACCCGCACACCAGCTACCCCGCTGGGCGGTCGGCGGGACGGCGGTCCTTCCTCTCGTTGGGGATCGACCATGTCTGACCGGGAAGACGTACCGACACCCAAGGAACTCCTCGTGGACCTGCCCAACCCCCTGATCCCGGGTTTCAACCCGGACCCCAGCTGCGTCCTCGTCGACGGCACGTACTACATGGTCACTTCGTCGTTCGAGTACCTGCCGGCGCTGCCGGTCTACCGGAGCACCGACTTCGTCTCCTGGGAGCACATCGGTAACGTCGCCCCTCGCGAGGAGCAGGTCCGGCTCGCGCGCACCCCTTCGAACGCGGGCGTGTGGGCCCCCACCATCCGCTACCACGAGGGTCTCTTCCACGTCATCGTCACCGTGACCGCCAGTCCGCGTGGCTGCGTCGTGTTCACCGCGGCCGATCCGGCGGGCCCGTGGAGCGACGGAGTCTCCCTCGACGGCATCCACGGCATCGACCCCGACCTCGCGTGGGACGAGCACGGCACCGCGTACGTCACCTTCAGCGGGCTGCACCTGGACGGTGTCCGGGTGGTGTCGAACCGGGGCATCCTCCAGGCGAGGGTCGACCTGGTGACGGGCAGGGTGCTGGAGGAGCCGCGCGAGCTGTGGTCCGGCACGGGCCTGGTGGCACCCGAGGCGCCGCACTTGTACCACCGCGACGGCCAGTGGTATTTGCTGATTGCCGAGGGCGGGACCGGCCACGGGCACTCGGTGAGCATCGCGCGCGGCCCCGGCATCGAGGGGCCCTTCGAGGGCGCCCCTCACAACCCGGTCCTCAGCGCATCCGGCACCGCCCGGCCCGTCCAGTGCACCGGCCATGCCGACCTGGTCCGGGGACCGCACGGCGAGGATCTGCTCGTACTGCTCGGCACCCGGGCGGCGGGACGCACCTCCCCGCTGGGCCGGGAGACTTATGTGACCACCGTGAAGTGGGCCGACGGCTGGCCGTACGCGGCTCCCGTCCCCCTCGCCCCGCGTACCGAACCGCTCGACGAACACTTCACATTCACCGATCCGGCGGCTCTGGCGGATCCCGGCTGGCTGGCGGTGGGACGGGCACTGGAGTCGGTGGCGTCCCTCGGGCGCCGCCCCGGCTGTCTCACCCTCAGCGCGGGGTCCGGGGGCATCGACGCCTTCCGTCCGGACTTCCTGGGTCGCCGTCAGCGCCATGTGACCAGTGTCGTGGAGACCCGGATCGCGCCGGCCGACGGCCGCGGCGGACTCGGTATCCGTCTGGAGGAGGAGTCCACCATCGCCCTGATCGCCGAGCGGGCACCGGCCGGGAGCGGGATCCGGGTCACCGCCCGGGCGGCACTGCCGACGCTGGTCAGTACCTGGAGCACCGAGGTGGCCGGCGACGAAGTCGTTCTCCGCATCGCCACCGAGGCTCCCGGGGAGGGCAGGGCGCCCTGGCTGCCTTCCGGTGACACCATCCGGCTCGACGTCGTGGACGCCGCGGGCGTCGAGACACGACTGGCCGAGTGCGACGGCCGGTTCTGGTCGGTCGAGACCGCTGTGCCCTTCACCGGCCGTGTCACCGGCATGTTCGCCGAGCACGGCACGGTGCACTTCGCCGACTTCAGCTACCACGGAGAGGGCGGCACATGACCGGCAACATCCGGTCGTGGCAGAGGCCGTCCCCCTCACCGATACGCCCGGCACGACGATCATGTCACTCACCCGGCTCTACGTCCCGACCTCACCTCCAGGGAGTCGACCACCCCCACCTCTACCGGACGACGGTCGGACTGCGCGACGGGGACGCCGAACTCGACGGGACCTCGGTCAACGTGGGCATTCGGACGCTTCGCCTGGATCCGCGGAACGCCGCGCGGATCAACGGCCGGACAGTGAAGCGCGGGGCGTGCATCCACCACGACAACGGCCTCTCGGCGCGGCGCCCATCGGGCGCGCGGACGAGCGCCGCGTCGATCTCCGGCCTACGTGACCGTCGAGATCCGTGACGACGACGGCAACCCGGCTCGCGACCACGCCCGCGTGGTGGAGGTCCAGGTCTCGCGCTGTGGGGTGCTCCAGGGGCTCGGCATCGCCCGGCCCGTCACCGAGGAGCGCTTCGACGCGGCACGACGTACCACCTTCGACGGACACGCCCGCGCCGTCGCCCTCCGGCCCCATCCGTGTTGGTCACCGGCGGCGGGCTGGACTCGGTCTCCATGGAAATCGAAGCGAGCGCCCCTGCCGACGAGGTGCCTGACACCGAGAAAGACATCTCCTCACCCGGCGGCTCCTCCCCCACCGGTAAGCATCCAGGACATCGTCCGTGAGGCGCTCCTCGGCCGACCTCGCAGGACCTTGCGACCGCCGTCCCACCAGGCCGGGCGACCACCCCCGACGCCCGATATCCCGATCAGACTCAGGAGTTCCAGATGCCCTACGGCCCCCGATCCGTCCTCGCCGATGTACTGCGCAACCCGCAGGCCGCGTCCGTGGTCCGCTCGTACATGCCCGGCGTCGAGAACGAACCGATGCGGGCAACCCTCCTGCGGGGACGCCTGGAGTTGGTGACCGCCATGGTGCGGCCCCTCCGGGTCGACCCTGTCGCCCGCGAGGCCTTCTACGCCGAGCTGGCGACCGTGGAGGAGACGGCGGTCGAGGAGCCGCCCGCCGGGCCGGAGGTGGTGCCGTCCCCCGACTACGAGTCCGCCGACGTGCCGACCGGCAGCGCCCGGCTCATCCAGCGCGGCACGGTCCGGCAGTGGCGGGCGTTCGAGCTGGAACTGCACGGCCCGGCACACGGAAACCCGTTCACCGAGGTCGATCTGCGGGCCGATTTCCGGCTCGGGGAGCGGACGCTGACCACGTACGGCTTCTACGACGGTGACGGGGTGTACCGGATCCGGTTCATGCCGGACGAGGAAGGCGACTGGTCCTTCCGGACGTCGAGCAACGCCCGCTCGCTGGACGGGATCACGGGCGGCTTCACCTGTGATGCGGCGGGTCCTGACGACCACGGTCCGGTCCGAGTGCACGACCGCTACCACTTCCGCCACGCCGACGGCACCCGGATCCTCCCGCTGGGGACCACCGCCTACGCCTGGACCAACCAGGGTGACGACCTGGGGAGGCAGACCCTGCAGACCCTGGCGGACAGCCCGTTCAACAAGATCAGGATGTGCGTCCTGCCCAAGTCGTTCGTCCACAGCACGAACGAGCCGCCCCGCTATCCCTTCGAGGGCTCGCCGGAGACCGGCTGGGACTTCCAGCGCCCCGACCCCGCCTACTTCCGCCACCTCGAGCAGCGCATCGAGCAGCTCGGCGACCTGGGCATCGAGGCCGACCTCATCCTGTTCCATCCCTACGACCGCTGGGGCTTCTCGGACATGGGTCCGGCCGCCGACGACCGGTATCTGCGCTACGTGGTCGCCCGGCTCTGCGCCCACGCCAACGTCTGGTGGTCGCTCGCCAATGAATACGACTGCATGTTCTCCAAAGACGCCGCCCACTGGCCCCGCTCCGCTGCCGTGATCCGCGAACGGGACCCCCACGATCACCTCATGAGCGTGCACAACTGGATGGAGCTCTACGACAACGGTGCCGACTGGGTCACCCACTCCAGCATCCAGCACGGCCCCGAGGACACCCGTGCCTGGCGCGAGCAGTGGGGCAAGCCCGTCACCCTCGACGAGATGGGCTACGAAGGGAACATCGACGCGGGCTGGGGCAACCTCACACCCCAGGAGATGGTCCGCCGCTGCTGGGACGGTGTGGTCCGCGGCGGATACGTCACCCACGGGGAGTGCTACCTCGCCGACGGCGACGTCCTGTGGTGGGCGAAGGGCGGCACGCTGAAGGGTGACAGCACGCCCCGCCTGGAGTTCCTGCGGACGATCCTGGAGCAGACCCCCCGGGACGCCGCCGGCATCGACCCGCTGCCTTCGGAGTCCGACTTCCCGGCCGGCGGGGTCGAGGGCCGCTACCACCTCACCTACTTCGGTGCGGCGCAGCCCGGTGCGCGCTCGTTCACCCTCCGCCCAGGAACCAGCTACCGGGCCGAGATCATCGACACCTGGAACATGACGGTCACCGAGCTGCCCGGCACCTATGAGGGCGAGTTCACCCTCACGCTGCCGGGGCGACCGTACATCGCGGTCCGCCTGAGGGCTGTGGACGACAGGAACGAGTGACGTCACTCCAGGAAGTGGGCCGCGGCCGCCCGGACTGGCCCGGCGGATCCAGACGGCGCGACGACGGCACCGACGAAACCCTCCACGACCTGCTGCGTCGGCAGCCGGCATGCCGGGGCGTCGCCTCGTCCGCATGCGCGCACGCCGCGAAGCAGCATGGCCACCCTGGCGGTCTGTGAGGTGAGAAGGGAAGGATGCGGGGCGGGTCACCAGCCGGTGATGCGGGTCCAGCGAGCTTGGATCACCGGGCAAGGCTGGTTGTCCTTGCTGCTGTCGACGACGTGGGTAACCGTGGAACTGCGCGGCGGTGGGCGCAGGCGGTCCCTCGACAGGCCTCCCCACGTCATCGACGAGCGTGCCCTCAATGACCAACATCAGCTCGCCGGCTGGCGGAGGGCGGGCGAGCTGAACGAGAGGTCAAGTGGATCAATCGCGGCGGAGCTCCACCCGGCGTTTTCACAACCGTTACAGTGATGCCGTCCCTGTCCACCGCGCCGGAGCCCACCTTGCCGAACCTGTCCCACCTCGAGGAGATCTTCTCCGACGAGGGTGACGGCGCCGTCGGCCCCGTGCGATCGCCCGGCTGGCAAAGCAACGTCTCGCCGCAGGGACTCACGGTGACATTGATCGCCGACTACACGTTCCCCGTCCGGGCGTGGTTGCCGTCGGCGGCGATCGTGGCATTGCTCGGTGAGTTCCACGTGACCGCGGGCGCGGCCCGTACGACGATCAGCAGACTGATGCGCCGTGGGGTGCTGGAGAGCAGCCGGCAAGGACGGTACAGCTCCTACCGGCTGACGTCGCAGGCAGCCGTGGACCTGTGGAGCGGCGCCAGCTCGATCGCCACCTTCACCACCCAACCCGACTCGTGGGACGGTCGGTGGACACTGATCGCCTTCTCCGTCCCGGAACAGGAGAGCGCGCGGCGGCGCGCACTGCGCACCGCGCTGCGCTGGCGTGGGTTCGCGCCGCTGTACGACGCGCTCTGGGTGTCGCCGCACCCCCTGACCCCCAAAGGGCGGACCGAGGTGGCCGACCTGGCGCGGGGAGCGGTGACCGTGTTCCGCGCACGGCAGGAGGAGCTGGACACGGAGGTCGACCGCAACCCGGTCCAGGCGTGGGACCTGCCCGGCATCGCCGAGCACTACCGGGCTTTCATCGACCGCTGGAGCGGCTTGCTTGCGCACATCAGCGCCGACCGCGTCACCGGTGCCGACGCGGTGCGCGCCCGGACCGAGGTCATGCACGCCTACCGGCACTTCCCCATTCTGGACCCGCTGCTCCCCATCGGGCTGCTGCCGCCCGGCTGGCCCCGGTCGCGGGCGCGGGAAGTCTGCGTGGCGGTGTACGACGGTCTGCTCCAGCCGGCCCAGGACCACGTCCGCTCCGTGGTGGCCCGATTCGCGGAGGGACCGCACCCCGACATCAGGGCCCATACGATCGCCGGCATGAGTGCGGGTATCGGCCACGGCTGACGGCGGGCCGCCGCGAGGGTGATCGGGCGGGCCCCAGAGACATCACACCGGGCCTCGTGCGCCTGCGATCTGTCGAATGCGCGTCGAAGACAACAGAGTTGAGCGCCAATGATTGACAGATCGGCACCCGATCGGGAATGTACCTGTTGCAAGGCATGTGGGAACGCTCCCAGAGGCGCAGAATACGACGACTGGAAGGAGAGGCACCCCTGCGCCGTTTCCGCAGAATCAACACCTCCCTGTCAGACAGGCGGGTGGGTGGGTGGGCGCGAAGGGCTACTCCCTCAACGAGTCACGGTTCGGCCGGTGTTCAGCGGCTCGCCGCGTCTCTGCCAGCAAGGCCACACCACGCCGATGACCACCACGAGCAGGACCGGAACGTCCTCCACCGTGCGCGATTCGCCGACCTGACCACCCCCCACCCCTACTCCCCCACCACCTAGGTCAGTCTCACCGCCGCGGCATTACCGACGCCTCTTCCCGGCACCTGACCGAACAGCGCTCCGCACCCCCCACAGCAGGAGTCTTCATGACCATGCAACGGCGTAGTTTCCTGACCCCGAGCGCAGCCGGAGCCGCGGGCGCAGGCATGTCCAAGGACGTCTCCGAGGTCATCACCCGGACCCCCGCCCTCAATACGGCCGGGGGCCAGCGGACCGGACACCAGGCGGTCGGCGTCGGCGTCTCCGGCCGGTCGGTGGGCGGCATGACCACCCACGGCCTGCTGAACGCCTGGCCGGACGCACGGATCACCCCCGCGGTCCCCATGTCCTGCGTGGACATGGGCAACCCGAGCCCGGCGGTCCGCGCCAAGGTCCCGTTCGCGCACGGCGACCGGGACGGAACGTGCTCGATCTCCTCCGCCCGCCAGGCGTACCGGGAACTGCCCGCCGCCAAGGCGTTCCTCACCTTCCGCGGCGCAGGCCACAGCAACTACTTCGGCGACTCCCGGACCGTCAACACGTTCGTGGACTGGATGCGGTGGATTCTGTACGGCGACGCCGCGGCCCGCGACCGCCCTGGCGCCGACGCCACCTCCCGCACGACCACCTGGGAATCCGCCCTGAGCTGAGGAACCCACGCGTGGCCCGGGTGCGCGCGGCTGCCGTGATCGCCGCGCATCCGGGCGGTGCAGGGTGCGGTGGCCGCCCACGAACGCCCGTGAGGTCAGCCGCTACGCAATCGACTTTGCTCTTTCCAGGCCGGCGTGGACGCCACCGCCCGAACAGCCGACGGCTCCGGCCGCTCCCATTCATACAGACAGATCCACTTGAGGGTGCGACGCCCCCAAGGACGCAAGAGAGGAAAGCTCATGGCTTCACTAGCAGGGAAGATCAGAGTCATATTCCTTGCCGTCTTGTTGGCGGTTGCCGCATCGGTGTACGGCACGGCGCCGCAGGCATCGGCCGATACCGCGGCACAGTCGAGCGCTTCCCAGATCGTGGCCGACATGGGCGCGGGATGGAATCTGGGGAACCAACTCGAAGCCACCACCAACGGATACCCCAGCGAAACAGCGTGGGGCCAACCGACGGTGACACAGGCCCTCATCGACAAAGTGCGGGCGGCAGGGTTCAAGACGATCAGGATCCCTGTCTCTTACCTGGGATACATAGGGCCCGGCCCGAATTACACGATCAACGCCTCTTGGCTGAACAGAGTCCAAGAAGTCGTCAACTACGCCTACAACAGGGGCCTGCATGTGCTGATCAACATGCACGGCGACGGGTACAAGACCGTCAACGGCTCCTGGCTGATCTGCGATTCACCTTCCCAGACGACGATCAAGGCCAAGTACCAGAAGGCTTGGCAGCAGATCGCGAACAGGTTCAAGAACTACGACCAGCGCCTGATCCTTGAGTCCATGAACGAGGAGTTCGACGGGCAGTACGGCCGCCCGACCCAACCGTGCTACTCGAACATCAACAGCTACAACCAGATCTTCGTGGACACCGTACGGAAAACGGGCGGAAACAACAGTTCGAGGTGGCTACTCGTGGCCGGCTGGAACACGAACATCGATTACACCGCGGGGAACTACGGCTTCGCGCTTCCGTCCGACCAGTACCGCTCCCCCTCCATTCCCGCGAATGAGCGGCGGATCATGATCTCCGTTCATCACTACGCTCCCTGGGACTTCGCCGGAGAGGAAAGCGGCACCATCACGCAATGGGGCCGAGCAGCCACCAACCCTGCAAGGACGTCGACCTGGGGACAGGAGGACTACCTCGACGCGCAGCTCAAATTGATGCGCGACGTGTTCGTCACGAAGGGGTACCCGGTGGTGGTGGGCGAGTACGGTGCCATCGACAAGTCATCCTTCGATTCGTCGAACAACAGGTATCGCGCGGACTTCGCACGGGCCGTCGTGGCCACGGCCAAGAAATACGGCGCGGCCACCGTCTACTGGGACAACGGTGCAACCGATCGCTACGGGTTCGGACTGTTCAACCGCCGCTCCCTCACGGTCACCCAGCAGGGCATCATCAACGCCATCATGACCGGCGTCAGCGGCAGTGCTGCCGGCTCCGGCGTTCCGTCCGGCACGTAGCAGGACCCGAATCTCGGCGACGGGTACGTACTCTGCATGCCCTCGTGGGCGCACAGTTGGGCAGGGTGGCGATGCAGCACGGTGTGCCATCTCGTCAACTGCACGCCGACCAGCTGGAGAAGTCATGCTGCTCCGCATTCGGGGAGCACGTTCGGCAAACGGACGACAGCGCCTTCATTCTGTCGGCTCTTTCTGTTCGAATGTGTGCGGGTGTGGGCCAACGAGAGGTTCCGTGCGCAGCCCCGTCCTCGTCGCCGCACTCCTCTTGAAAGGGCACTTGAACTGGGCTGACTCCCGCCGTTTCAGGCAGCTCAGGGCCGAGGCACGGCGAGCCCCCGACCCACAGGGTCACACTTCTTCTTCCATGGATTGGTGAGCAATGGTTGACACCTCCGTGCCCGATCGAGAAGCTGCGTGATGTACCTACCTCTGGGATCGTTCACAGTCCCGTTCCGGAGGAGCGCCCTGGCACGCCGAGGCCGCCCCCTTCGACACGTGCCACTCGTAAGCACTCCAGCCTCAGTCGTTGCCCCTCCGTGAGAGGCGCATCGGCTGGGATCGCACGCGGCTACACGAACTCCAGGGGTCTGAGCACCAGTTGCCCCCGCACCTCCCTCGCTCCTGGAGGTCTCTCACTGACCCGCTCTCCGCCCGCCCGCGACGTCTCACCCGCGGCCGACGGAAGGAAAGGACCGACCATGTTCCCGCAACCCCCCACACCAGTTGCCGGGCGCATCAGCCGGCGGACCCTGCTCAAGGCCACCACAGCCACCGCCGGAGCACTCGCCACCGCCGTCGCGTTCGCCGAACTCGAGACTCCCGCCGAGGCCGCGGCCAGCTTCGTCAAGGGCGTCGACATCAGCTGGGCACCTCAGATGGAGGCGCGCGGCTACTCCTGGAAGAACGCCGGCGGGCAGACCCAGGACCTGCTGACCATCCTCAAGGGATACGGCATCACCGCGGTACGCCTGCGTACGTTCGTCAACCCTTCCAGCGACCCGGCCAACGGGCACTGCGGCATCAACGAGGTGGCCGCCTTCGCCAAGCGGGTCAAGGCCGCCGGCATGTCGATCATGCTCGACTACATGTTCGGCGACACCTGGAACTCCGTCGGCGTGCAGAACCCGCCCGCGGCCTGGCGGAACATGAGCTACAGCCAGATGCGCACCGCGATGGGCACGTACGTGAACCAGACCATGACGGTCATGAGGAACAACGACGTGCTCCCCACCTGGGTGCAGATCGGCAACGAGATCAACAGCGGGATCTGCCGCCCAGTCGGCAGCGTCTCCAACGGGGCGCAGATGACTGGGCTGCTCAACGCGGCATACGACCAGGTCAAGGCAGTGTCGCCGAACTCGACGGTGTGCATCCACCTGGCCCAACCGCAGAAGTACGACGTGATGACGACGTTCTTCAGCCGCTTCGCGGCGAGCGGCGGCAAGTGGGACATGTCGGTGTTCTCGTCCTACGGCAGTGCCGACCTCGCCCCCGGGATCGTGGCGAACATGAAGAAGATCTCCGCCGCTTACGGCAAACCGTTCCTGCAGAGCGAGTTCGGTGGCCGGGTGGACCGGGTCTCCGCCACCCAGGCCTCGCTGGTCGCCTACATCAAGGCCCTCAAGGCCAATGGCGGGCAGGGCATCTTCTACTGGGAGCCGGAGTGCATGTCCCCGTTCACCGGCTACAACATGGGCGCCTGGGACTCCTCCAGCAAGCGGCCCACCGCGATCATGAACGGCTTCACCCAGGCCTGAGCGACCGGCCATGGACCTCAACCCGGGCAACTCTCCGGCCGAGAAGTGGGATTGGTGATTGTAATGGGCATGACATGGCGTCTCGAAGGGCACTGGGTCAGGTTGGGAACAGTGGGTCTGCTGACCCTTGCGACGCTGGTCGGCACCGGTGTGCCGCATGCCGATGCCGCCACGCGGGCACTGCCGGCCGGTTGTTCCGGCACCGCGCCGATCAAGTGTCACTACGCCGTCTCCCCCGGCACCTACGACGTGACGGTCTCCATCGGTGGTGCCACTGCCGCCGAGACCGACATGTGGGTGGAGGCCCGGCGTCTGATGCTTCCAGCGACGAAGACGGCGGCCGGTGCCGCCGCCACGTACTCGTTCACGGTCAACGTGCGGCAGCCGGAGGGGCAGCCGACCGGCCAGGGCGGCACCGGAAACCCCGGTCTGGACATCCGGTTCGCGGGGGCCAACCCGCAGGTGTCGGCCGTCTCCGTGAAACCGGCGACCCAGCCGTTGGTCGCCTACCTGGCCGGTGACTCGACCGTGTGCGACCAGCCCGTGGCCCCGTACACGGGATGGGGCCAGATGATCACGCCGGCGGTGGGTCCCGGAGCTTCCGTCGCCAACTACGGGGATTCTGGCGAGAGTTCGGGCAGTTTCCTGAGGAACTCGGCGCTCTTGCCGACGCTGCTGGCGAAGGTCAAGGCACACGACGCGGTCTTCATCCAGTTCGGCCACAACGACAAGCAGACCAGCGCGTCGGCCTTCAGGAGCAACCTCACCTCCATGATCACGCAGGTCCGTGCGAAGGGCGGCGTCCCGGTTCTGGTGACCCCGCCGGTCCGCCGGCAGTTCAACGGCAGCCGGCTCACGGCAACGGCGCTGCATGTCAACGGCGTGGGCGTGAACCTGCCCGCCGAGATGCGCTCGCTCGGCGCGGCGCAGAACGTACCAGTGATCGATCTTACAACCAAGAGCAAGACGCTGGTCGAGTCCCTCGGCCCGTCCGCCTCCGCACAGCTCTTCCTGCGCTCATCCGTCGACGGTGTCACGGACAACACCCACTTCTCGCAGTACGGCGCGAGCCAGATGGGCGGGCTGGTGCTCCAGAGCATCCGCGAGCAGCGCCTGCCCCTGGCCGCGTACCTGCGCTGACCGACGCCCGGCGCCAGTCCCAAGGAGGGACCCGTTGAGGAACTTACGGATTCTCATCACGACCGTGCTCGTGATCGCCTTGTCGAGCCTCGGTGTCAGCGCCGCATCCGCGGCGGACCGCGTCGCCACGAACTGCACCAGTGCCTCCCGCGCCCAGGCCCCGGCCGCACGGGCGGCCGCCGCACCGGTCACCGTGTGGCTGGCCGGCGACTCCACCATGGCCAACCCGAGCTCCGGCCGGTGCCCGGTCGGCTGGGGCAGCCAGTTCGACGCCCTGTTCAACAACGACGTCACCGTCAGGAACCAGGCCGTGGGCGGCCGCAGCATCCAGACCTGGCTGTACGAAGGGAACGTCAGCGGCACCAAGGGCTCGGACGGTGAATGCCGCCTCACGTCCACCACGTACTCGTCCCGCTGGCAGGCGATGCTGAACGCGAGCACCGGAATGAAGGCGGGCGACTACCTCTTCATCCAGTTCGGCATCAACGACTCCTCCGCGACCTGCCCCCGGCACGTCGGCCCCGCCCGCTACCGGCAGCTGATGACCACGATGGTGCAGGCCGCCCTCGCCCGGGGAGCGCACCCTGTGCTGCTCACCCCGGTGGCGGCCATCACCTGTTCCGGCGGCACCGCGACGAAGAACCGCGGCTTCGTGAACGAGACCTTCGCCGTCGGATCCACCACCAGGGCGCCCGTCGTCGACCTGCAGTCGCTGAGCGTCTCGCTCTACAACAGCCTGCGCTTCTGCCCGAACAACGGCGACTACGGGGGCAGCGGTCCCCTGGGCACCTTCTTCTGCAACGACCACACCCACTTCGACACCTACGGCGCCCAGCGGATCGCCGGGCTCGTCGCCGGTGACGTGCGCCGCCAGAACCTCCCGCTCGCCGCGTATCTCAGGTAGCACGCGGCGGTGGGCGCGAACCGGTGGTGACAGCAGGCGAAGTCGGTTCGGCCCCCGCCCGAGCGATCAGGGAGTGGGCCGCTCACTCGGAAGGTGGGACACGCGTCCATGTCAGTGTCACGAAGACGTCCTACTCGGGAGATGACGCTGTGAGAACCGCGAAGTTCAGCACCCCCGCCCTTCTGCTCTCATTGGTCATGGCGAGTTCCGTCGCCATGACCCCCGGCTCGGCGTCGGCGAGCGCCGCGGCGGCCGGAAACACCTACTACGTCGCCCCGAACGGGAACGACGGAGCAGCAGGTTCGCAGGCCGCTCCGTGGGCATCGATCGCCCGTGCACAAGCCGTCGTCAAGGCGGGCGACACGGTCTACTTCCGGGGCGGCACCTACGCCTACACGCGCGCGAACCGCGCCTGTTCGAGCCAGACCGCCAAGGTCGACGCGATCGCCCTCAACAAGAGTGGCAGCTCGGGCAACCCCATCCGGTACTGGGCCCAGCCGGGCGAGAAGCCGGTCTTCGACTTCTCGCGGATGACGGACAACTGCCGTATCAAAGGCTTCAACGTCACCGGCAGCTGGATCCATCTCAAAGGACTGGAAGTCAAGGGCGTTCCCCAGAACAACAACCGCAACGCCGAGTCCTGGGGGATCTGGGTTTCCGGCAGCAATGACGTCTTCGAGCAGATCAACACCCACCACCACATGGGTACCGGCCTGTTCATCAGCGGCGGGGGCGGCAACCTCGTCCTCAACTCGGACGCGCACGACAACTACGACCCGCGCAGCGTCGACGGACCCGGCGAGAACGCCGACGGGTTCGGTTCGCACTACACGCCGGCCGGCCGCCCCGCGAACGTGTTCCGGGGTTGCCGATCGTGGTGGAACGCCGATGACGGGTTCGACCTCATCTCCACCTACTCGCCCGTGATCATCGAGAACTCGTGGGCCTGGCGCAACGGGTACGTGCCGGGGACGACGACGCCCTCCGGCAACGGAGCCGGCTTCAAGTCCGGTGGCTACGGGGGCGACTACGAGACCAACGCGCCGAAGCACACCGTCCGCTCCTCGGTGGCCTTCCTCAACAAGGCGGCCGGCTTCTACGCCAACCATCACCCGGTGGCCAACGACTTCTTCAACAACACCGGATACGGAAACCACCCCAACTTCAACATGCTGGGAATCGACTCGCGCGGCGCCGCCGTCGGCCGGGGCAACCTGCGTAACAACATCGCCTACACCGGAACGGCGACGTCGAACATGAGCGGCACGAACGCCGCGTACAACTCCTGGAACCTCGGCGTCCCCCTGTCGGACTCCCAGTTCCGCAGTGTCTCGACGTCCGGCTGGGACGCGCCCCGCCAGGGCGACGGGGACCTGCCCGTGCTGCCCCACCTCCGTCTCGCGGCGAACAGTGCCCTGATCGACAAGGGCACCGCCGTGGGACTGCCCTTCAACGGAAGTGCGCCGGATCTCGGCGCCTTTGAGAGTGACGGAAGGTGACGTCTTGAGGCAACGATCGCGTGTCGTCTCGAAGTTCTGGAAGTTGGCCGCCGCCACCCTGTTGTCCGTGGCGTTGGCGGCGCCCCTCTCGGCGAGCACCGCCGCGGCGGAGACATCCGCGCCGCAGAGACAGGCAACGGAGCTCCAGGACCAGGGGGCGGCTGCTGGACCGGTGGTGGATCGCGGCCTTGAGTCCCTGGTGTCCGACTACCAGACGCGCACTCCGACGAAATACACGGCCGACTCCTGGAAGCCGTTCGCCAAGGCGTTGACCGCCGCGGCGGGTGTCGCCGACGACAGGTCGGCCACCACCTCGCAGGTCGCCGCCGCCAAGACGGCACTGATGACTTCCGCCGCCGACCTGAAGGCCGCCGACGAGGGCACGTTCCAGACCATCACGAACAACACCTTCTGGAACGACACCAGCGGCAACCCCATCTATTCGCAGGGCGGTGGGGTCTTCAAGTTCGGTGACACCTACTACTGGTACGGCGTGCACTACACCGGCGCCGAGCTCTACCGGGCCAATCCGACGAGGAAGTACGACGGGAACGTCAGCTTCGTCTCCATCCCCGTGTACTCGTCCAAGGACCTGGTGAACTGGAAGTTCGAGAACCGCGTCGCGACGCGCTCCACCGGCGTGGGCAGCGGCGCCAACCTGGGTGGTGCCGGCTGGGTCGGGCGGCTCGGCGTTTCGTACAACGAGAACACCGGCAAGTACGTGCTCGCCGTGCAGATGTGGCACACGGGCAGGGGCGGCCACGGCGTTCTGCTGCTGCAGGGCGACTCACCCACCGACACCTTCGACTACGGCTACTTCCAGACCCAGATCACCAACTCGCCCACGACCGGCACCGGGGATCAGACCGTCTTCACCGACGACAACGGCAAGGACTACCTGATCTTCTCCAACCGCGAAGGACGGTCGCGCGGCTTCGTGGCCAAGTTCCGGGAGTCCGACTCGCTGCGGATCGAGCCAGCCGTGCAGATCCGCAGCGGCGCCGGTCGCGAGGGCAACGCCATGTTCAAACTCGACGGCAAGTACTACCACGCGGCGTCGGACCTGCACGGCTGGAACACCTCGGTCAACTACGTCAATGAGTCGACCAGCAGCAACGTACAGGGCTCGTACAGCAGCGAGTACGTCCTTGCCGGCACCGAGATGGACTACAGTCACGTGACCCAGACCGGGTTCTTCGTGACGGTCAAGGGCACCAAGCAGAACACGGTGATCTACGCCGGCGACCGCTGGGCCGACTTCGCCTGGAACGGCATCGGGTACAACCAGTGGGTGCCGATCACCAAGACCGGCGCGCGGCCGCAGTTCCACTCGGTGAGCCAGTGGCAGTTCAACGCCACGACCGGCGAGTGGCGCGTCGGGCCGGCGAACAACTACATCCTCAACCCCGACATCCAGGCCGACCGCATCATCGTCTCCAGCGTACGGGGATGGCGGAACCTCGGCGGCTCGGTGACCAACGTCAACGGTGGTGCGAACGGGTCTCGCTTCGCCCTCCAGGTGAGCAACAGCGGCGGCGTCGAGCAGCGGATCGAGTCGGTGCCCGCAGGCACCTACGCCCTGTCCCTGCACGCCCGGGGTAGCGCCGGACAGGTCGTGATCACCGGCGCCAACGGCAGCCAACGCACCCTCGCCATCCCGTCGTCGAGCGGCTGGACCAAGCGCGAGCTCACCGGCATAGCGCTGCCCGGCGGGGCCGCCACCGTCACCGTGCGGGCGTCGGGCTCGGGCGGCGTCACCGTCGACCAGCTCTCACTGGTCAAGACCTCTGCCGACGCGCCATCGGAACAGCGTTACGAGGCAGAGGCCGCACCGGCGGTGTGCCAGGGCACGATCGACTCGAACCAAGCGGGCTATTCCGGTACCGGGTTCTGCAACGGCACTGCCGCCGCCGGGGCCTACGCACAGTTCACGGTGACCCCGGCGACCGCTGGTACGGCGACGGTGGCGGTCCGGTTCGCCAACGGCTCCAGCAGCGGTGCGCGGCCGGCGAACCTGGTCGTCAACGGATCCACGGTGGGGACCGTCTCGTTCGAATCCACCGGTGCGTGGACGACGTGGACGACCAAGACCGTGACGGTCCCGCTGAACGCCGGCAGCAACACCATCCGGTTGGATCCGACCACGGCAGCCGGACTGCCCAACGTCGACTACCTCGATGTCGGTGCCGCGGCCGGCTGACATCCCGTGCTCTGCCGGTCTCCTCGACCGGCAGAGCGTAAGGAACAGCCCATGCCGCCCGTACGTCACCTCGTCAGGAGAAGGACATGAGCAGCAAGCGTCTGCCCCGCGCCCTCGCGGTCACGACGACGTTGGTCACCATGGTGTCCGCGCATCTACTCATGGTGCCCAAGCCGGCCCACGCGACCTTCGGAACCGCGGACATCAAGCCGATCGAAAGCAATATCGCTGCCAAGCCCTGGGCCGCGGCGACGGCCGCCACCGCCTCGTCGAACGCCCGTCTCGCCGTCGACGGCGACCCGGCGACGTCCTGGCGCCCGAATCGTGCCGGCGCCCGTCAGTGGCTCACCGTCGACCTCGGTGGAACCTACGACAACCTGCGCAAGGTCAAGGTGCTCTTTCCGGACCGTGGCGTGGCCCACCGGTACGTCGTCGAGGCTTCATCCGACGGTCGCCGGTGGAAGACCATCGCCGACAGGTCCCACAACCGAGCCGTTTCGCGGGGAGAGGTGCACCTGTTCACCCGGCCGGCAACTCGCTTCGTCCGGCTGACCTTCACAGGTGGGCCCGGCCGTGCCCGGGCAGGTGTCAGCGAGCTCCAGGTCTTCAACTACCTGCGCGACGACCTCACCCTCGGCGCCGATCTGTCCTGGATGGACGACGTCCAGGACCAGCAGTACTGGGTCGACCCCCTGGCCGAAGACCGCGGCGCCGGGCCACACCTGCTCGACGTGGCCAAGGACCGTGGCATGCAGCACACCCGGCTGCGGATATTCAACGAGCCGCGCAGCGAAAGCACCGGCCAACCGACACCGATACCGCGCCAGGGCCCGGAGCGCTCACTGACCTCAGCCAAGTCGATCAAGCAGCGGGGCATGGGCCTGGGGATCGACTTTCACTACGCGGACTCGTGGGCGGACCCGAGCAAGCAACCAAAACCACGCGCCTGGGCGGAGTTGGAGTTCGCGGACCTGTCCCGTGCCGTGTACGACTTCACCGCCGACTATCTGAAGCGGTTGATCCAGCAGGGCACCACGCCGGAGAAGGTGGCCGTCGGCAACGAGATCATCAATGGCTTCATGTACGGCAGCGAGGCGGCCCACATCGGCACGACGAATCCGCCGTACTTCGTCGACCAGGCCGATATCTACCAGTCGCAGCCCGGCGGTGGCCTGCTGTGGAAGTACTGGCGGTCGACCGACCCGGTGGAGCGGCAGCTCTACGACCAGTCGTGGGACCGCTTCACCACCCTGGCCGCGGCCGGGATCAAGGCCGTCCGCGACGCGTCACCGACATCCAAGGTCGAGATACACGTGATCGTCGACAAGGACAAGCTCGCCAAAACCATGGAGTTCTGGCACCAGTTCCTCACCCGGGTGAAGGCGAAGGGCCAGAACCCCGATGTGCTGGCCATCTCGTACTACCCGGAATGGCACGGTACGCCCGAGGCGCTGGATCTCAACCTCAACACACTGGCCACCACCTACCCCGGCTACGAGATCGACATCGCCGAAACCGCCTACCCCGCGTCGGGCGGCGATGGCTCGCCGTTGCCCAACTCGCCGTACCCGCGCACCGTTCAGGGGCAGGCGGATGCGATCCGGAGGGTGTTCCAGGCCGCCAACGACGTGGTCGACAACCGAGGTGCAGGTGTCCTGGTGTGGGAGCCGGCCGGCTACCAGCCCATGTTCCGGGCCGTGCCCGGACTGGCGAACACATGGGAGCCGCACGCGTCCGTCAACGTCTTCAAGGCCGGCCGCGCCAAGCACATCCTCCAGGACACCGTCCACACCGCCACCGTGGTGGGAGCCGCCCCGAAGCTGCCCTCCTCCCTCCGCATGCTCACCACCGCCAACAACACGATCACCCGTGTCCCCGTCCGCTGGCAGCCGTTGCCGCCCGGCGCGACCGACAGGCCGGGTGAGGTGACAGTCACCGGGACGACCGGCACAGGACCGGTCACGGCGGTCATCGACGTCATGCCCAGCCACGGCGAACACGACGTGACCACCTCATAGCCTGCTTCACCGGCGTCGCGCCGCCGAGACCACGACGGCACCGGCGACACCATCACTGCTTCACAGCAGTGCTCCGCTCGCTCGGTGGCCGACAGCAACAGCTGCGGCAGCGCCTGGGGGAAACCAGGCCGTTTTCGACCGGAACGGCCACACTCACCCCGACATCCGGTGCGCCCGACCAACCGCACGCCGCTCCTGCCGCCCCGCGCAGGTGGCAGGAGCACCCACACCCCCCGTTGCGCCGCGCGCCGCGTCGACCTGCTGGCCTCTGCCGCCGACGGGACGCACCCGGCAACGGGACCAGCCGAACGCCCAACCCCCCACCCATCCCCGCACCCAAGGAGTCACCATGACCTTGCGACGACGGACCTTCCTCAGCATGAGCGCGGCCGGAGCGACGGGCGTGGGCCTGTCCCTGCTCGGCGCAGGGCAGGCCCCGGCCGCCGCCGGGCCACGGGACACCGCGCCGACCACGCCGTTCGCGGTCGGCGTGCGCCGGTACAACTGGACCCGCGGCAGCCGCCCGTGCACCACCTACGTCTACTACCCGGCCACCGGCACCGCAGGCGGCAACCCGGTGACGGACGCCCCGGTCGCGGGCGGGGTCTTCCCCGTCTACAACATGACCCACGGCTACGGAAGCAGCCCGCAGAACTCCCTGTTCATCATCCGGGCCCTGGCCTCGGCGGGCTTCATCGTTCCCGCCCCGCACTTCAACCACAACTTCAGCGACGTCAACAACGGCAACACCTCCAAGGACGTCTCGCAGATCATCACCAACACCCTCGCGCTCAACGCGAGCGGACCGCTCGCCGGGCACATCAACACCGGCATCGGCGTCGGCGTCTCGGGCCACTCCCTGGGCGGCATGGTCACCCACGGTCTGCTGACCTCCTGGCCCGACAGCCGGATCATCTCCGCCAACCCCCAGTCCTGCGTGGACATGGGCAACCCGTCCAGCTCGGTCTCGGCCAAGGTCCTGTTCGTCCACGGCGACCGGGACTCGACCACCCAGTACTCCTCGGCCCGGCAGGCGTACTCGGAGATCACCTGGCCCAAGGCGTTCCTCACCTTCGTCGGCGGCAGCCACACCAGCTTCTGGAGCGACCAGCGCTTCCCGAGGACCGTCGTCGACTGGGCCCGCTGGACCATGTACGGCGACACCGCCGCACGGGACCGCCTCCCGGCTGACGCCTCCGGGTCCAACACCAGGTGGGAAGCCCAACTGGGCGACTCACCCGGCGGCCCGGGCCTCTACACCCTGCTGGCACAGCACAGCGGCAAGGCCGCCGAGATCAACGCGGCCTCCACCGCCACCGGCGCACAGCTCGTCCAGCGGACCACCAACAGCCGCCCCCACCAGCAGCTCGAGTTCGTCGACGCCGGTAACGGCCACGTCCGTGTCAAGGCACTCCACAGTGGCCTGTTCCTCCAGCCCACAGGCACCGCGACCGGCGCGGACGTCGTCCAACAGGCCGACACCGGTGCCACCAGTCAGCAGTGGCGCGTGGTCGACCACGGCGGTGGCGTGATCAGCCTCGTCAACCGGGAGTCCGGCCTGGCGATGGATGTCTGGGAGTACTCGACCGCCGACGGCGCCCGCATCTCCCAGTACACCTACAGCGGCAACCCCAACCAGCGCTTCACCCGCCGCCGCGTCTGACCGGGACCTGTCGTCGGGCACCGCTCGGGCAACAGGGCCGGGCGGTGCCCGAGGCATGGGGGCCGACAGTCCTCGGCGAAATGACGACGCTGCCCACGCCATAGCTGGTACGAGGCCCCGGCGGCACACGCCGTCTCGCAGGGAGGGGCCAACCGGGGCCGGCAACCGCTCGAAGTCCATCTGTAGCGTCCGGGCTCCGTGCGGGCGTCACTGCCGATCCACGCGTCACCGTGCACGACGCACTCAAGGGTGCCCGCGAGCCTGTGCCGAAAGTCCGGCACAGGCAAGGGCAAGGGCAAGGGCAGCAGCGTGACGTGTGACCTGGGCGGCTGGGTATGGTCTCGATACCCGAGCTGGGGAGGTAATTGCACAGCCAATGAGATTGTGATCGCGCAGACAACCAGCGACAACGACGATCAGGCGAAGGCGCCGGCCCGGCGCGGTCGAGAGCAAGCCGGCAGCGGGCGTTCACATCAAATGCGCCGATCACCGCCTTCTACCGGTGGACGGGGGAGGCCGAGATGGCGCAGGAGTGGCAGATCTCGTATATGACTATGCCGGACCGTCTCCCGGCATGGGGGGCGTGACCGCACGAGAAGCACCCGTACGACGTCCCACAGTGGATCCCACTACCCGTCAGCGGCGGATCGGAAGCTGCCCTGTCCTGGGTTGTCGAGGAGACAGCATAAGTCTGCGGAGCGACGGACCGGCCGTACGACTGCGTTCGCTTTCTGGGCTTGTCCGAGTGCCGCGCTGGGGCTCAGGATGCGAACTGCCGCGGCCCATCTCGTCGCCGGCCGCCGCAGCCTCCTCCGAGTGCCTGCCGAGGACCCAGGCGGCAGCAGTAGCGGTGCCGTGGCCTCACACATCGCTGGCCGCTTGGGAAAGCAACTCCAAATTCGCCGTCGGCGGCGGTTTCTCCGGCAAGTGACGGGCCCATCGGCCTTCTGCCTCGATGCGGCGGTGAGGGGAACTGTCAGGGTTTTCCGGCATGTGTTTCGTCGGCGAGAAGGCCCAACAGGATGATGTCGAGCGCCCCGGCGAGGCGCTCGTGCAGGTCGAAGGGGGCCGGTTCCTCGCGGATCCAGCGCAGGATCGTCGAGAAGTAGCAGGCGGCCAGCAGTTGGCCGGCCTGGTCGCAGTCGACGCCGGCCCTGATCTCCCCGCGTTGCTGCCCTTGCTCGACGATCCTGGCGAGTTCGATGTCCAGGGACGGGTCCTGCAGGAGATGCCCGTAACGCGCTGAAGCGTCCATGAGGACGGTGGTCTCGGCACGGGAGGCGGCGTTGAGGTCGCCCATCTCCCTCAGGTAGCGGAGCAGCCGGTCGCCGACCGGCAGGTCCTCGGCGTGCTCTGCGCCGAGAATCTCAGCGACGCGGACGCGGCGGCGGACTCCCCATTCCTCGAGGAAGCCAACCTTCTGCGCGAAGTGGTTGAAGACGGTGGCCCGGGCGACATCGGCGGCCTCGGCGATCTGCTCCATGGTGGTCGCCTCGTATCCCTGGGCAACGAAGAGACCGACCGCCGTCTCATACAGCTGGTCGTGCAGCTTCCGACGCCTGCGCTCCTGGCGCCCGACGGCCGCGCCGCCCTCGGAGGCGGCTGCCGCGTCCCGGATCTTCATGGCCACCAGTACAACACAAGGCGGCATGGCTCTTGACCCCTACCCGGGCACCTACCTAGATTCCTCTCTACGGCTGGACTTGAGTCCAGCACTAGATGACAGTCTCGTGTTGGTGATCGCGGGACGCTGACAGGAGGCAACGTGGCTTCCGTGACATCCCAGACGGGCTGTACCGAGCTAGGACATGGCTGTTACGCATGGATCGCGGGCGATGTCGGATGGGGCATGAGCAACGCCGGGCTGATCACCGGCCGGGCCGCGTCACTGCTCGTGGACACCCTCTACGACCTGCGGCTGACCAAGACCATGCTCGACGCGCTGGCGCCACTGACCGCCCCGGCACCGATCTCCACCGTGGTCAACACCCACGGCAACGGCGACCACTGGTTCGGCAACCAGCTCCTGTCCCACGCCGAGATCATCGCGGCCCGCGGGTCCGTGGCGGACATGCGGCAAGTGGGCCCGGCCGAGATGCTGGCGCTGACCAGCATGGACAGCCCCGCCGGACACTTCGCGCGAAGGATCTTCGGCCGCTTCGACTACACCGGCATCGAACCCGCCCTCCCGACCCGAATCTTCGACGGCGAGACCGTCCTGGACATCGGCGGCACCGAGGTCCGCCTCGTCGACGTGGGCCCCGCGCACAGCGCCGGGGACACGATCGTGCACGTGCCGCAGGCCCGGACCGTGTACACCGGCGACATCGTCTTCGCCGGGGCGGCGCCGATCGTCTGGCACGGCCCCTTCACTCGCTGGCTCGCCGCCTGCGATCTCCTGCTGAGCCTCGACGCGGACATCGTCGTGCCCGGCCACGGCCCCGTCACCACCAAGCAGACGGTCCGTGAGATCCGCGACTACCTCGAGTACGTCCATGAGCAGGCCACCGCCCGCTTCACCGCCGGCATGCCGGCCCTGGACGCGGCCCGCGACATCCGCCTAGGCCGCTTCGCCGACCTGGATGAGAGCGAACGCCTCGCCGTCAACGTGCACACCGTCTACCGGGAGCTCGACCCCTCCTTGCCCCCGCTCGACGGCCCCGGACTGTTCGGCTGCATGGCAGAACTCTGCCCCCGCTCTGAGGACGCTCCCCGCCTTCCCTGACGAGGCCCCACCCTCCGCCGACCGGCGCACCGCCCCTCCGGTACGCGCAGCTCCCATCATCCCCCTCGGGCCATACGTCCCGCCCAAGCCTCCAAGGAGGAGACATGGTCTCCACCCCCGCCTACGACCCACCCACCGCCCCGCCGTCCGATGCCGCACCGGCCGCGACGGCACACCACACCGGCACGATCATCGCCGGCTGTCTGGCCGTCTGCCTGGCCCAGCTCGGACTGGTCCTGCCCGCAGCGATCAACGGCGTCATGCAGCGCACCCTCCATGCGTCCGGCGGAGAACTGACCTGGATCAGTGACGCCTTCCTGGTGCCCGCCGCCGTCTTCGCGCTGACCTTCGGCGTGGTGGGCGACCTGTACGGCCGTAAGAAGCTGGTGGTCGGCGCGGCGATGCTGTCCGCCGTCGGCTATCTGGTGTCAGCCACCTCCGACTCGGCAGCGCAGCTGATCACCGGTCAGGCGATCTCAGGCATCGGAGCCGCCGCACTCTTCCCCGCCTCCCTGTCGATGATCATCGCCATGACGCCGAAACCGGCTGCGCGCGCCAAGGGACTGGCCTCCTGGACCACGGCCCTGTCGCTGGGTGCCCTGATTGCTCCGCTGATGTCCGGCGGCATCGTCGAGCACGCCTCCTTCCAATGGGCGTTCGGGGTGACCGGAGTGCTCGCCGTGATCACCGCGGGGGCGTCCTGGCTGCTGGCCACCGAGTCCAGCGCCCCCGAGGGCCGCTCGCTGGACTGGGCGGGGCAGATCACCATAGCCGTGGCCATGCTCACCCTCCTGTACGGCATCATCCAGGGCCCGTCGGACGGCTGGGGCTCGGCACCCGTCGTCGCGTGCTTCGTCGCCTTCGTCGTGTTCCTCGCCGCGTTCGTGGTGGTGGAGAGCCGCAGCGCGTCCCCGATGCTGCGCCTGAAGCTGTTCCGCATCCCAGCGTTCGCTGGATCGGCCGCGATGGCAGTGATCGGCATGTTCGGCTTCCTCGGCGGCGCGTACGACCTGAGCATCCGCCTCGGCGTCATCCAGCACCAGAGCCCCTTCCAAGCCGCGGTGCCCTTCCTGGTCGTCCAGGGCATCACTCCCTTCATCTGGCCGCTGCTGGTCCGCCTGCTGCACCGCGTCGGCCCGGGCTCCATGCTGGTCACCGGGTTCGTCTCGCTGGCCGGTGCCCAACTGTGGCTGCGAGCGGTGCCGATCCACGAAACCGGCCTGGCGCCCCTGCTCGGGCCGCTGCTGCTCAACGGTGTCGGCTTCGGTCTGGTCGTCGCCGCCCTCACCGCCGCCGCCGTCAACGTCGTACCACCCACCCTGACCGGCATGGCCAGCGCCACCACCAGCCTGGTCCGCGACCTCGGTCAGACCCTCGGCCCGGCCATCGTCGGCGCAGTCGCCCTCGGCATGGCCACGAGTCAACTCACCGGCAGTCTCGCCGGCGCAGGCCTCACCCCCAAGGAGCACGGCATCGCCTCCGCCGTCTTGCACGAGGGCGGCCCGCTCGCCCTGCACAGCGCCGACCTGGGCCCGCTGAGCGCCAAGCTTGCCCCGCTCACCGAGCACGCGCTGGCAAGCGGCTACAACAACGGGCTGATCCTCACCGCCGCGGCCTGTGTGGCCGCCGCCGTCATCGCCGCCGTCTTCGTCGGCTTCCGACGCAGCGGCACCGCGCCGGCCGAGGCGGAGGAGAGCGCGGCGTGAAGTTCGCGACCTTCGTCCACGACGGGAAACGGCAGTCGGGAGTCGTCGCCGACGACCAGCTCCACCCCTTCGAACACCCCGTCGACCTCCTGGACCTGATCGTTGAGGGCGAGGAGGCGCTGCGCGCGGCGGGAGAACGCGCCCTGACCGCCTCTTTGTCCGTGCCCCTGGCCGACGCGCGGCTGCTGCCGCCGCTGCAGCCTCCCACGGTGCGCGACTATATGACCTTCGAGAGCCATGTCGAGGGCGTCGCCCGGGGATACGGCGACGCCGTGCCCGAGGAGTGGTACGCCGCACCCGCGTTCTACTTCACCAACCCGTACGCCATGATCGGCGCTCACGACGACGCGCCGGTACCGCCGAGCTGCGGACGCTTCGACTTCGAACTCGAAGTGGCCGCCGTCATCGGCAAGGCGGGCCGGGACCTGACGCCCGAGCAAGCACGTGACCACATCCTCGGCTACACGATCCTCAACGACTGGTCCGCCCGCGACCTCCAGGGCCGTGAAATGCGTGTCAAACTCGGCCCGGCCAAGGGCAAGGACACTTCCACCACCCTCGGCCCCTGGCTCGTCACCTCCGACGAACTCGAACGCCACCGCGACGCTGAAGGCTTCCTCGATCTCGCCCTCACCGTCGCCGTCAACGGCCAGACGGTCGGGCGGGACCGACTGGCCAACATGGCGTGGACGTTCGAGGAGATGGCCGCCTACGCCTCCCGCGGAACCTGGATCCGCCCCGGCGACGTCCTGGGCTCCGGAACCTGCGGCAACGGCGGCTGCCTGGCCGAACTCTGGGGGCGCCACCGCATCCTCGAACCACTGCCCCTCGTCCCCGGCGACAGCGTCACCATGACAGTCGAGGGCATCGGCACCATCAGCAACACCGTCGTCGAGGGCGTCGCCCCGGTGCCTCTGCCACCTGCCCGCCGCAGACGATGACCACCGTGCGATGAACTCTGGCACGACCCCGGTGCCGGACACCGCGTCCGGTACCGAAGAAAGGCATGAACAACGTGGACAAGGCCATGGCCTCGGCCGCCGAGACGGTCGCCCACTGGTCACGCACCCGGATGGGGACACCGAGGAAGGAGTGCATCGGAGGGTGGTGCGACGGAAAGTCGTACGAGGACGGATGCTCGGAGATCTCCGCCAGCCGGAGCGGCTCTGGATGCCGGATCAACTCGCCCAGGATGCCGTGCCCGCTGGGCAGGTCCCCGATCAGGGCCCGCTGCTCGTCTCTGATTCCGACGGTGTGGAACTCGGAGAGCATGCGGTCGTCACCGATGACTCCCGGGGCCCCGTACTCGGCGTCCACGAGCACGACAGCCGCCTCGACGATACGCCGGAGCACCTGCGCGAGATCCAGCTCCCGCCCGACGGAGAGCACTGCCTCCAACAGGCTGTGCACGCGATCCTGGGTGCCCCGCGCCGCGTCGATCCGCGCCTGCAGTTCGTCCAGCAACTCGTCCAGCCGTAGCTTCGGCAGGTGCTGATCGGACCGCCCGCGCCGTTCCCCGCTCATCGTCGCCTCCGGCTCCTACGGACACATCCAGGTCAGGCGCCTTCCACTCTTCACGATAGTGGCGGTGTCCGGATTAGGCAGGCACCGGGCGTGCCCCCCCTCGACCCCTACCTGCCTTGCGCTGTCTCCTTGGCCAAGCGCGGTCAGCCGCCGGGCTCCTGCGGAGCAGCTTCCGTCGCCGCATGCCAGTGTCTTGGCCCAAAACGGCACCTTGGCGCCGAAAGCGGCTTCAGGCTGCGAGGTTCATGTTGAGGATTTGGGCTGCTTTGCTGATGGAGCCGGGCATGAGGTGGCGGTAGATCTTGAAAGTGACTTCGATGGTTTTGTGGCCCATCCACTCAGCGACGTCGGTGATGGGGATGCCGTGGGTGAGGCAGTTGGAGGCGAAGAAGTGCCGCAGGCTGTAGATGACCGTCCCGTCGGGGATGTCGACCTGGCCGGCCTTCTTGATCCGCTGCCACTGATTGGCGATGTGGTAGTGCGGGAACGTCCGGGCTGGGTCGCCGGGGTGGCGCAGCAGGTAGCCGTCGACAGTGCCGTGTTTGGCAGCGTGCCATTCGATGGTCTGCCGCACCCGCGCCGGCAGGGGCACGTCCCGGTACTCGCCCACCTTGCGGTGCTTGAGCCGCTCGTACTGGCAGGTGGTGCGGTTGACCTGCTCGGTGATGCGGTAGACGTCGTCGGCGACGATGTTGCTGAGGTTGACCGCGAACGCCTCACCGTTACGCATACCGCACCCGCTCATCAGATCGGCGACCAGCAGGAAGCTGTCGTCGCCGGCGGTGCGTATCTGCCGCAGCTGCTCGGGCGATGGGATAACCACCCGCTTGGGGTCGTACTGCGGCGGCTTCACCCCGGAGACGGGATTGTCGTCGAACAGCCCCAGCCGGTTCGCGTCCAGCAAGATCGCCTTGAGCTTGTCGAACGCGTTCGCCTGA
>NZ_JBEZCR010000024.1:0-42896 GCF_040647715.1 Streptomyces tibetensis
GGTACTGCAGGGGGGACCCTGTGGGAGAGTAGGACGCCGCCGAACAATTTTTGGGAAAACCCCCGCATCTTCGGATGCGGGGGTTTTCTGCGTTTTAGAGCCCCCTTTCGGGGGCTCGCTGTTCGTTAGAGGCGTCCGGCTGCCTTCAAGGCCAGATACGCGTCCGCCAGTGCCGGCGCCAGGTCGTCCGGTGTGGCGTCGACAACCGTGACGTCGTGGCGGCGGAGTTGCTCTGCGGTGCGGTGTCGTTCCCACTGGGCCTGGGCGGCTGCGGCTGCCTCGTAGACGGCGTCCACATTTCCACGGGCCTTGGCCATGTCACTGATGTGTGGATCCGCTACCGAGGCCAGCAGAACCGTATGGCGCTGGGTGAGCTGCGAGAGGACCGGAAGCAGGCCCTCCTCGATGGGGGCCGCGTCCAAGGTCGTGAGAAGGACGATCAGGGAGCGGCGAGGGGACGTGCGCAGGGCGGTCGCCGTCAGGCCCCGGGCATCCGTTTCGACGAGCTCCGGCTCGAGTGTGGCCATCGCGTTGACCAGAGCCGGAAGGACATCACCTGCGGTGCGGCCCTGGACGAGGGCGCGGACCTTCCGGTCGTAGGCGAGGAGATCCACGCGGTCGCCCGCGCGGGAGGCGAGGGCCGCTAGGAGGAGGGCCGCGTCCATCGAGGCGTCGAGGCGGGGTGCGTCGCCCACGCGGCCGGCCGAGGTGCGGCCGGTGTCCAGAACCAGCAGGATGTGGCGGTCACGCTCGGGGCGCCAGGTCCGTACGGCCACCGTGGTCTGGCGGGCTGTGGCGCGCCAGTCGATGGAACGGGTGTCGTCGCCCGGGACGTACTCGCGCAGACTGTCGAACTCCGTGCCCTCACCGCGGGTGAGGACGCTGGTGCGGCCATCCAGTTCGCGCAGGCGGGCCAGCTTCGAGGGCAGGTGCTTGCGGCTGGTGAACGGAGGCAGGACGCGTACCGTCCAAGGGGTCTTGTGGGTGCCCTGGCGGGAAAAGAGGCCGAGGGGGCCGTAGGAGCGGATGGTGACCCGGTCGGCTTGGCGGTCGCCTCGGCGGGTGGGGCTGAGGCGGGTGGTCACGCGGCGGCGTTCACCCGGGGGGACCGTGAGGCGGTGGCGGGAGGCCGCTGTCTCCGTACCGGGCTGCCAGCTGCTGGGGGGCCAGGCGTCGCGGAGCCGGGCGCGGAGGGGGCGACGGGACGGGTTGGTGACGGTGAGGGTCACGTCCGCCGTGTCGCCGAGGCGTACGGAGGTGTCGCCGGAGCGGCTGAGGCCCAGCCGACGTACGGGGGCGGCCAGCGCGAAGTCGCAGGCGCACGCAACGGCCAGCGGGGCGTTGACCGCCAGGATGCCCGTCCAGCTGGGCTCCCAGATGCCGACGGGGAGGGAGCCCAGGGCCGCGAGGAGGGCGGCGCGTCCGGTGAGTGCCATCAGCGGGGGACGGGGACGTGGGCGAGGATCGCGTTGATGACGGAGTCGGCCGTCACGCCTTCCATCTCGGCCTCCGGGCGCAGTTGTACGCGGTGCCGGAGGGTGGGGAGGGCGAGTGCCTTCACGTCGTCGGGGATGACGTAGTCGCGTCCGGTCAGCCAGGCCCAGGCGCGGGCGGTGGCCAGGAGGGCCGTGGCGCCGCGGGGGGAGACGCCGAGGGTGAGGGACGGCGACTCGCGGGTGGCGCGGCAGATGTCGACGACGTAGGCGGTGATCTCCGGGGAGACGGTCGTCTTGGCGACCGCGGCCCGGGCCGCCTCCAGGTCGGCGGGGCCCGCCACGGGGCGTACGCCGGCGGCGTGCAGGTCGCGTGGGTTGAAGCCCTCGGCGTGGCGGGTGAGGACGTCGATCTCGTCCTGGCGGGAGGGGAGGGGGATGGTCAGTTTGAGGAGGAAGCGGTCCAGCTGGGCTTCCGGGAGGGGGTAGGTGCCCTCGTATTCGACCGGGTTCTGGGTCGCGGCGACCAGGAACGGGTCGGGGAGGGGGCGGGGGGTGCCGTCGACGGTGACCTGGCGTTCCTCCATGGCTTCCAGGAGGGACGACTGGGTCTTGGGGGGCGTGCGGTTGATCTCGTCGGCGAGGAGGAGGTTGGTGAAGACGGGGCCGGGCTGGAAGGAGAACTCGGCGCTGCGGGTGTCGTAGACCAGGGAGCCGGTGATGTCGCTGGGCATCAGGTCGGGGGTGAACTGGACGCGCTTGGTGTCGAGTTCGAGGGCGGAGGCGAGGGCGCGGACCAGGAGGGTCTTGGCGACGCCGGGGACGCCTTCGAGGAGGACGTGGCCGCGGCAGAGCAGGGCGACGACGAGGCCGGTGACGGCGGGGTCCTGGCCGACCACGGCCTTGGCGATCTCGGCGCGCAGGGCCTCCAGGGCGTCGCGGGCGGTGCCCGGGTCCCCGGTGTTCCCGGCGTTGTCAGTGGTCGGGTCCATCATGGACGGCGTACCTCTCTTTCGAGGGCGTCGAGTCGGTCGGCGAGTGCGATGAGTGCTGCGTCGTCGCTGGGCGGTGGTCCGAAGAGGAGGGCGTGCAGGTCCTGGCCGTCGCCGTGGAGGTGGGCGGACAGGGCGGGGAGCAGGGCCTCGGGCGTGTGCGCCTGGGTGACGGGGACGCCGGTGAGGGGGGCGAGGCGGGTGCGGGTCGTGGAGCGAAGAGCGGTGGCCGCGCGGCCGCGGGCGTCGGTCTTGCGGTAGAGGCGGGCGCGGCCTTCGGCGGTTTCCGAGGCACGGATCGCGACGGGGAGTTTCTCGGGCACGAGGGGGCCGAGTCGGCGTGCCCGCCAGAGGGCGGCCAGGGCTGCGGCGATGAAGAGCTGCAGGGTGCCCCAGAGCCAGCCCGAGGGGAGCAGGTCGAAGAAGCTGCGTTCGTCGTCGGGGTTGGTGGCCGACGCGTCGGAGAGCGAGGGGAGGTACCAGACCAGATGGGGGCGGGAGCCGAGGAGTTGCAAGGCGAGCGAGGCGTTGCCGTGCTTGTCGAGGCGGTCGTTGAGGAGGATGTCGGGCGCGCCGAGGGCGATGGTGTCGCCGTCCCCGCGCTGGTCCGGGAGGCGCAGCAGGGTGGCGAGACGTTCGCTGGGGTAGCAGGCGTCGGCGCCGAGGTGGGTGGTGGAGTAGCGGACGCCGCCGGTGTCGGCGGTGCCGGCGCGCCGGGCGGCGGGCAGGGCGCAGTCGGGGGCGATGGTCGAGTCGAGGCTGGTGGCGGGGTCGGCGGTGACGCCGGGGGCGAGCCGTTCGATGGAGGCGCTGCCGGAGGCGACGAGGACCGTGCGGCCGTGGGACGGGGCGACGGCCTTGTGCAGCCTGGTCTGTTGACTGGGGGTCAGCAGGTCGGGGACGGCGACCAGAAGGGTGGTGTCCGGGCCGACCGCGGCGGCTGCTTCGTCGAGGGTGGTGACCACGCGGGTGTCCACGCCCCGGTCGGCGAGGAGTTCGGCGACGGCTCGGCTGCCGTAGGGGTCGGCGGAGCGCGGGTCGAGTTCGCCGTGGCGGGCGTCGGAGCGGATGACGGCGGTGGCGATCGCTCCTGCGAGGAGCACCACGAGGGCGAGGGCGATGCCGCGGGTTCGGGTCCACACCTGGCGGGCGGTAGGCGAGGCCGAGGTGGACGGGAGGATGGCCTCGGTGGTCATTGGGCGGCTTCCTGGCGGGTGTGGGGGGCCGTGGTGGCGCTGCTCGTCGCGAGCTGGGGTTTGGTGCGTTCCAGGTCGCGGTCGAGTTCGGCGATGCGGTGGTACGACTGCTCGGTCGCCGAGCGGCCGCCGTATGTGACGTCGTCGAAGTCGCGGGCGGCGGTGCGCAGTCGGTCGGTGTGGGCGGGCAGGACCCGGCCGGCTTCGGCTGCTGCCTCGTCGGCGGTGCGGCCGGGGCGGACGTCGAGGAGGGCGCGTTCCTCGAGGGCGCGGACGAGGGCCCGCATGCGTTCCTGGACGGCCTGGCTCCAGTGGCCCTGGGCGGCGTGTGCCTCGGCGGCGGCGCGGTGGTCGGCGGCGCTGCGGGGGCGGTCGTCGAACAGGGCCGCGGACGAGGTGGGTTGGCGGCGCGGGGTGCCCAGGCGCCACCACAGGGCGGCCAGGAGCGCGACGACGGCCAGGACGATGACGAGCAGGCCGAGCGTGCCGCCGGGGGTGGCGTCCGAGGTGGCGGTGAGGACTTTGCCGAGCCAGTCCCAGAAGGCGTCGAGGGCGCGCTGGAAGAGGCTGGGGTCGTTCTCGTGGTACATCCGCTTGGAAAGCTCGCGTCGGGCCGCCTCGCGCGCGGGGTCGCGCGGAATGGTGAGGGGCGGCTCGTCCGCGGAGCGGGCCGGTGACAGCAGCGAGGTGTCGCCCGCGCGCAGCAGCGTCCGTATGCCGGCGCGTGGCAGCGCCGTGGTGAGAAGTTCCCCCGCCCGGCTCACCGCATCAGCTCCCCGGGGTGGTGCCGGGGGCGGTGGAGCCGTAGCCCTGGACGCCGGCGGCGCGGGCCAGTTCGAGGTCGAGGGCCTCGCGGCGGATGCGCTGGTCGATGTAGAGGAGCACGGTGACGCCCGCCGTGATCGGGAAGGTGATCATGGAGCCGATCACCGAACCGATGCCGCTGACGATGAGGAACGTCCAGCCCAGGCTGCCGGCACCGGTGTTGAGCCAGCCGGTGAGGCCGTCGCCGCTGAAGGCTGCGGCGAGGAGGGTGAAGGGGATGACGATGAGCGAGGCGACGACGTTCGCGATGAGCGTGGCGAGCAGCTGGATGCCGAAGATCCGCCACCAGGTGCCCTGGACGAGCTTCGCGGAGCGGCTCATGGCCTTCTTGATGCCCTGCTTCTCCAGCATGAGGGCGGGAGAGGCGAGGGAGAAGCGGATCATCAGCCAGAGGGCGACGATGCCGGCGCCGATGACGCCCAGGACGGTGAGGGCGACACCTGCTCCGCCGTTCACGGCGACGCCGACGAGGATGCCGGGCAGGGTGCCCACGGTGACGATGCCGGCGGTGATGAGCAGCAACAGGCAGATGAGGCCGAAGAGTTTGAGGACCTGGGGGCGGGCGTCCCGCCAAGCCTCGCCGATGGTCACCGACTTGCCGAGGACGGCGCGGCTGGTGACGGTGGTGAGCAGGGCGGTCGCGATGACGGTGCCGACCAGGGAGATCACGAAGACGACGGTGGAGTTGAGCATGGCGTCGCCCATGGCGCGGCTCAGTTCGCTGAGGCTTGCGCTGGGGTCGTTGAGGGCGTCGGTGCTGGTGTCGTCCAGGACCAGGCCCTGGAACAGGACGACGATGACCTCGGTGAGGACGGCGACGGTGAGCGAGATGCCCAGGACCGTGCGCCAGTAGGTGCGCATGGTGGAGACCGCGCCGTCGAGGATCTCGCCCACGCCGAGCGGGCGGAGCGGGATGACGCCGGGCTTGGCGGCGGGCGGGGGGCCGCCCCAGCCGTTTCCCCAGCCGCGGTGGGCTCCAGGGGGGCCGTATTGGCCGTGGCCTGCGGGGCCGTACCCGCCGGGGGGCTGGTTGCCCCAGCCCGGGCCGGGAGGCGGGGGCGGGGGAGCCTGGCCGGGGGCGGTCGGGCCGCTGGGGGCGGACCACTGGGCCGGTGGGGGCTGTTCCTTGGACCATTGCGGGCCTGGGCTGTGCGGGGCCTGGGCCGGCTGGTCCGCGGGCTGTGCGGCGCCGGGGTGGTCGGTGGGCTCGGCAGGGCCGGACTGGTCCGGCTTCTGGCCGTCGGACGGGGCGGATCCGGGCGAGGCCCAGCCCGGAGTGTCGTTCATCGTCGCTCCTTCACGGTGCCCGTCCGCGGTCGCGGTGGCAGGTTGGCAGCCATCGTGCCATGGGGTGGTCTTCGGGTGACCGGCCGCGGTATGGGCTGCGTACCTTCAATTGTCCGCTCGACAGGGGGCAGACTGACGGCATGGCTGATCAGTACGCGCACAGCGGCGATGACAAGCGGCCGACCGAGATCCCGGCGATCCGTTGGGAAGAGCCACCGGAGGGTCCCGTTCTGGTCCTGCTGGACCAGACGAGGCTGCCGGCCGAGGAGGTCGAACTGGTCTGTACGGATGCGCCCGCGCTGGTGGAGGCGATCCGCTCGCTGGCGGTGCGCGGGGCGCCGCTGCTGGGCATCGCGGGCGCGTACGGTGTCGCGCTCGCCGCCGTGCGGGGCTTCGACGTGGGTGAGGCGGCGGCCGCGCTGGCGGGTGCCCGGCCGACCGCGGTGAACCTGGCGGTGGGGGTGCGCCGGGCGCAGTCGGCGCACGAGGCGGCGCTCGCAAAGGGCGGTGACGTCCGGGAGGCGGCCGCGGCGGCGCTGGCCGCGGCGCGGCAGCTGCACCGGGAGGACGCCGAGGCCAGTGGCCGGATGGCCGAGCACGGGCTGGCGCTGCTGGCCGAGTTGCTGCCCGGCGGCGGGCACCGGGTTCTCACCCACTGCAACACCGGTTCGCTGGTGTCGGGCGGGGAGGGTACGGCGTTCGCGGTGGCGCTCGCGGCGCACCGGGCGGGGCAGTTGCGGCGGCTGTGGGTGGACGAGACGCGGCCGCTGCTGCAGGGCGCTCGCCTGACGGCGTACGAGGCGGCCCGCAGCGGGATGGCGTACACGCTGCTCACCGACAACGCGGCGGGGTCGCTGTTCGCTGCCGGGGAGGTGGACGCGGTGCTGATCGGGGCGGACCGCATCACGGCGGACGGTTCGGTGGCGAACAAGGTCGGGAGCTATCCGCTGGCGGTGCTGGCGCGATACCACCATGTGCCGTTCATCGTGGTGGCGCCGGTGACGACGGTGGACCTGGACACGGCGGACGGGGCGTCCGTCGAGGTGGAGCAGCGTCCCGGGCACGAGGTGACCGAGGTGACGGCGCCGCAGGTGCCGGTGGTCGGCGCGGAGGCGGGCGGTGGGATTCCGGTGGCGCCGCTGGGGACGCAGGCGTACAACCCGGCGTTCGACGTGACTCCGGCCGAGCTGGTGACGGCGATCGTCACGGAGGAGGGTGTCGTTTCGCCGGTGACGGCTGAGGCACTCGCGCAGGTGTGTGCGCGGTCGCGCCGGGTGGCGGCGGGCTGAGTCCGGCGTTGCGCAGGGTGCGCGGGGTGGGGGCGGGCTCCGGCGTCCTCGCCTCTCGGCCCTGCCCCGGAGATCATCTCCGGGCGGGCGAGGGCAGACAGTAGCGCTTGCTGCGACTATGGTCACTGGCCGGTGACCTACCTCACCACTGCCTTCGCCACCGTTATGAGAATGGGATGATGTCGTTTATGAAGGGACGAGTCCTTGTCGTCGACGACGACACCGCACTGGCCGAGATGCTCGGCATTGTGCTGCGTGGTGAGGGTTTCGAGCCGTCGTTCGTGGCCGACGGTGACAAGGCGCTGGCCGCGTTCCGCGAGGCCAAGCCCGATCTGGTGCTGCTCGACCTGATGCTGCCCGGCCGGGACGGCATCGAGGTGTGCCGTCTGATCAGGGCGGAGTCGGGTGTGCCGATCGTGATGCTGACGGCGAAGAGCGACACCGTCGACGTGGTCGTGGGCCTGGAATCGGGCGCTGATGACTACATCGTGAAGCCGTTCAAGCCCAAGGAGCTGGTGGCCCGGATCCGGGCGCGGCTCAGGAGGTCGGAGGAGCCCGCTCCGGAGCAGCTCGCCATCGGTGACCTGGTCATCGATGTGGCGGGGCACTCCGTGAAGCGGGACGGGCAGTCGATCGCGCTGACGCCGCTGGAGTTCGACCTGCTGGTCGCGCTCGCACGCAAGCCGTGGCAGGTGTTCACACGTGAGGTGCTGCTCGAGCAGGTCTGGGGCTACCGGCACGCGGCGGACACGCGGCTGGTCAACGTCCATGTGCAGCGGCTGCGCTCCAAGGTCGAGAAGGACCCGGAGAAGCCGGAGATCGTGGTGACCGTCCGTGGCGTCGGGTACAAGGCAGGGCCGAGCTGACATGTCCGGCGACAGTGCCGCTTCGGCGCCCGGCCGGTCCGGGGTCCGCCCGGAGCGGCCTGTCGGGCGGAAGAGGTCCGGCTCCCGCTGGGGGCGGTTCCTGGAGAGCGGGCTGCTGCTCCAGGGCGGAATGCAGGGCAGCCCGGTCATCCGCCTGTTCATGCGGTGGGTGCGCCGGCCGCTGCTGCCCGTCATGCGGCTGTGGCGGCGCAACATCCAGCTCAAGGTCGTCGTCACGACATTGCTGATGTCGCTGGGCGTGGTGCTGCTGCTGGGCTTCGTCGTCATAGGGCAGGTGCGCAACGGTCTGCTGGACGCCAAGGTGAAGGCGTCCCAGAGCCAGGCGACGGGCGGGTTCGCGGTGGCCAAGCAGCGGGCGGACGAGGCGGCGAGCGGCACGGGTGACGACGTCGCCACGGCGGACGGTCGGCCCGCGCAGAACGTCATCCAGTGGATGAGTGACCTCGTCTCGTCCTTGTCCAGCGGTGGTCAGGGCGCCTTCGACGTGGTCACGCTCCCGGCCTCCGACGCGGACGGCACCGGCGGGCGTGGGCCGCGGGCCTCGGGCGAGGTGAACTGGAGCAAGAGCGTGCCGGCCGATCTGCGTGAGCGGATCGGCGGCAACACGACGGCCGCGCAGAGCTACACGCGGATCGTCTACAACAACGAGACCCAGGACTCCCAGCCGGGCCTCGTCATCGGCAAGCAGGTCAACGACCCCAACGGCGACCCCTACCAGCTGTACTACCTCTTCCCGCTGACCCAGGAGGAGAAGTCGCTGAGCCTGGTCAAGGGCACGCTGGCGACGGCCGGGCTGTTCGTGGTCGTCCTGCTCGGGGCCATCGCGTGGCTCGTCGTGCGGCAGGTCGTCACGCCGGTGCGGATGGCGGCCGGGATCGCCGAGCGGCTGTCGGCCGGACGGCTCCAGGAACGTATGAAGGTCACCGGCGAGGACGACATCGCTCGGCTCGGTGAGGCCTTCAACAAGATGGCGCAGAACCTCCAGCTGAAGATCAGCCAGCTGGAGGACCTGTCGCGGATGCAGCGCAGGTTCGTGTCGGACGTGTCGCACGAGCTGCGTACGCCGCTGACGACCGTACGGATGGCCGCGGACGTCATCCACGAGGCGCGGGAGGACTTCGACCCGGTCACCGCGCGGTCGGCGGAGCTGCTCGCCGACCAGCTGGACCGGTTCGAGTCGCTGCTCGCGGACCTGCTGGAGATCAGCCGGTTCGATGCGGGCGCCGCGGCGCTGGAGGCGGAGCCGATAGACCTCAGGGACGTCGTACGACGGGTGGTCAGCGGGGCCGAGCCGCTCGCGGAGCGCAAGGGCACCCGCATCCGGATCCGCGGTGACCAGCAGCCCGTCGTCGCCGAGGCCGATGCCCGGCGCGTGGAGCGGGTGCTGCGCAACCTCGTCGTCAACGCGGTCGAGCACGGCGACGGCAAGGACGTCGTCGTCAAGCTCGCCGCGGCGGGCGGTGCGGTCGCCGTGGCGGTACGGGACTACGGGGTCGGGCTCAAGCCGGGCGAGGCGACCCGGGTGTTCAGCCGCTTCTGGCGGGCCGACCCGGCACGCGCGCGTACCACGGGGGGCACGGGTCTGGGGCTGTCCATCGCGCTGGAGGACGCGCGGCTGCACGGCGGCTGGCTGCAGGCGTGGGGTGAGCCGGGCGGCGGCTCGCAGTTCCGGCTGACGCTGCCCAGGACCGCCGACGAGCCCTTGCGGGGTTCCCCGATACCGCTGGAGCCCAAGGACTCCCGGCGGAACCGGGGTCTCGACGATGCCGGGCTGCCGTGCGGCGGGGACGGCGAGAAGCGGGCGACCGTACCGGCGCAGCCGGTGAGCGGACCGGTGCCGCAGGGGTCGAAGCGGGACCCGATACCCCCGCGTGTCGCGCCGACGGCGGACCCGACGGCGTTGCCCGGTAATGGTTCGCGCGTGGTGCCCAGGCCCGCCTCGGGCACGCGACCGCAGGACGAAGCGGCGGAGAGCGAGCGGAGGCCGGGCGCCGGTGCGGGCTCGAGCGGCCTGGAGGCGACCGGGCGCGACCAAGGCGCCGGCGGCCGGACCGGGCGTGACGCGGGTGTCGGCGGCGGGACCGGAGGGAGCCCGGCGGCGAACGGGCCGCGGGACGAGGACAACGGCCGCGCGGCCCCTGGGGGCCGGGAAGCCGGGCCGGGGGACGTGGACAGGCAAGGGGAGGCATCTCGTGGGCGCTGACCGCGAGGGGCGCGGCCGGCTCAGGCCCGCGCGCGTGATGGCGTACGCCGCCGGTGGTGTCCTGGTGCTGGCGGGATGTGCCTCGATGCCGGACAGCGGGGATCTGCGGGGCGTGGAGTCCACCCCGCGCCAGGAGACGCAGGTGCGGGTGTTCGCCGTGCCGCCGGGGGAGGACGCGCCGCCCTCGGAGATCGTGCAGGGTTTCCTTGAGGCGCTCACCAGCGACGATCCGCACTACAAGACCGCTCGTCAGTACCTGACCGGCCAGGCCGCGAAGACGTGGCGGCCCGAGGTGTCCGCCACGGTGCTGACCGACGGGCCGGGCGCCAAGCCCGAGGCGGGGGGCGGCGGGGAGGCCACCGGTGAGATCTCGTACACGCTGACCGGCACCAAGGTCGCCACCGTCGACGCGCAGCAGGCGTACGCGCCGGCCACCGGGGCGTACGGCAGGAGCGTGCACCTGACGCAGGACGCCAAGCGGCAGTGGAGGATCGACGCGTTGCCGCAGGGCGTCGTCATGGGCGAGTCGGACTTCCAGCGCAACTACATGTCCGTCAGCAAGTACTACTTCGCTTCGAACACCTCCGCGACCGGGTCGAACGCGCAGCCCATGGCGGTCGCCGACCCCGTCTACGTGCGCCGGCGCGTGGAACCCATGACGCAGGTGGTGAGCTCCCTGCTCAAGGGGCCCACACGGTGGCTCGGGCCGGTGGTCCGGTCGAGCTTCCCGACCGGTGTGGCCCTGGCGAAGGACGCCGACGCCCTGACGCCGGACGACCGGAACAGGCTGACGGTCCCGCTCAACGACAGGGCCGCCGGCATCGGAGTGAACCGATGCCGGGAGATGGCCGCCCAGATCCTGTTCACGTTGCGCAATCTCAGCCCGGCCGTGGACGAGGTGGGGCTGCGGGCCGACGGGTCGGAACTGTGCACGCTCACGCAGGGCGAGGCCGACACGGCTGCGACCAGGAGCGCGGCACGGCACCCCGACTACCTGTACTTCGTGGACGGCGAGCACCGGCTCGTACGGATCCCCGCGGGCAACAGCGGCACCAAGCCGGACCCGGCGCCCGGAGCGCTCGGCGAGGGCGAGACGGCACTGCGGTCGGTGGCGGTCTCGCGTGACGAACACACGGCGGCCGGGGTCAGCCTCGACGGCAAGTCGCTGTACGTGGGATCGCTGGTCTCGGGCGGTTCGCTGGGCGAGCCGGTGCTGCGCAGCCAGGGCCGTGCCGAGAAGGACCGGCTGACGACCCCCAGCTGGGACGCGGACGACGGCTTGTGGGTGGCCGACCGCGACCCCGACCATCCCCGGCTGGTCCTTTTCCAGGAGGGCAAGGGCGACCCGGTGGAGGTGCGCATGCCGCACCTGGGCGGACGGATCCAGTCCGTGCGGGTGGCCGCCGACGGCGTGCGGATCGCGCTGGTCGTGGAGAAGGGCGGCAAGAAGACCCTGCTGGTGGGGCTGATCGAGCGGGACGAGAGGCCGGGCGCGAAGCCGGCCGTCAGTGTGGCCGAACTGCGCTCCGCGACGCCGGAGTTGGAGGAGGTCACCACCATGTCGTGGGCCGGGGACAGCCGGCTCGTGGTGGTCGGGCGCGAGCACGGCGGGGTGGAGCAGATGCGGTACGTCCAGGTCGACGGCTCCACGCCGGACGTGCCGGCCCCCGCGGCCCTGAGCGGGGTCAAGGAGGTCACCGCCGCCGAGGACGACCAGCTGCCGCTGGTGGCGTATTCGGTGGACGGCATCGTCCGCCTGCCGTCGGGCGAGCAGTGGCAGAAGGTGACGGAGGGGACGGCGCCGGTCTATCCGGGGTGAGACGGGCCCGGGGCGATTGTGATGGCTCGGGGCGTCACTCCTGTGGGGGACGCGCAGGCGGCAGGGCGGTTGGTTTTCCACAGGCAGTGATCCACAGGGGTGGCGGGGTCGGGCCCGTGGCGGCACAGTGGTGGCCATGCGGGGGTGGTGGCAGGACCTCACCGACCTGGTGCTGCCGGGCGAGTGCGGAGGCTGCGGGGTGCCTCGTACGGTGCTGTGCGCGCGGTGCCGTGCGGTGCTGAGCGGAGGAGCGGTGCACCGGGTGCGGCCGGTGCCGGAGCCGCCCGGGCTGCCATGGGTGTACACGGCTGCGCGGTACGCGGACGAGGCCCGGGCGACGTTGCTGGCGCACAAGGAGCGGGGTGCCCTGGCGCTCGCGGGGCCGCTCGGGGTGGCGCTCGCGGGAGCCGTGTACGCGGGGCTCCGGGGCGTCCGGGTGCCGGCCGGGGCCGGGGTGGCGTGGCCCCGGGGTGGCAGGGTTCCCGTGCTGCTGGTGCCCGTGCCGTCCGGGATGCGGGCCGTGCGGGCCCGGGGGCATGATCCGGCGCGGCGGATCGCGCTCGCGGCGGCGGGTGAGCTGCGGCGGAGGGGACTTCCGGCTCGGGTGGTCGGTGTGCTGCGGCAGCGACGGGCCGTGGCCGACCAGTCGGGACTCAACTCCCGTCAGCGACTGGCCAATCTCGCGGGCGCTCTGGCGGTGGCCCCCGGAGGGGCCCGGCTGCTCCGCGGCGGGCCGGTCGTCCTCGTCGACGACGTGATGACCACGGGGGCGTCCCTGGCGGAGGCCGCGCGCGCCGTGCGGGCGGCCTCGCATCGGCCTCGGACGCCGCCCGGGGCGACGGGGCCGATTTGGAACGATGCAGGAACTTCGGCCGTGTACGGGGGAGAGACCTGGGAAAGCAGAGGGGAACAGAACGTCGGATCAAGGCGAGAGAGGACGGGCCGGCGGCCCGCCCGGCAGATGAATGCGGGCGTGGTCGACGCCGACGGAGTCGTTGACGTGGCGTGCGCGGCGGTGGTCGCGGCCTCACCGGACTCTTTCGAAATAAACCGGAACTGATTGAGATCTTGTGTCGTTGCAGGTAGCGAGAAGGCCTTTTCACCTGAACGGAGGTACGCGGCAGTAGAGGGTGACGACATCCGGCCGGGCGAGATATGTTCGGTTGAGAGGGAAAGCCGCAGGCCACACCTCTTCAATCCGAATGCCGTACTGCGAGTTTTTCATCACTCGCGGCGGTGGAGTGGAGATCTCGCTCTCGGGGGAGGAGGTGGAAGTCACCGCGAGTCCGAGGTTCCGGGACTCACCGGAGCCTGGTGCAAAAGGGAGACGCTCCGCATCGAAGCGGAGCGATCCGGGAACGGAGTTCTGCGTGGACATCGTCGTCAAGGGCCGCAAGACCGAGGTGCCCGAGCGGTTCCGGAAGCACGTGGCCGAGAAGCTGAAGCTGGAGAAGATCCAGAAGCTCGATGGCAAGGTGATCAGCCTCGACGTCGAGGTGTCCAAGGAGCCCAACCCCCGGCAGGCCGACCGTTGTGACCGAGTGGAGATCACCCTCCGCTCCCGCGGCCCGGTGATCCGGGCCGAGGCAGCGGCGAGTGATCCGTACGCGGCGCTCGACCTGGCGGCGGAAAAGCTGGAAGCCCGGCTGCGCAGGCAGCACGACAAGCGGTACTCGCGCCGAGGCGCGCGCCGGATCCCGGCCGCCGAGGTCGCCGACCACGTCCCGGGCGTGGCGACGCTCAACGGGAACGGCCTGGTGCCGGCCTCCGAGGAGGAGCCCGCGGCCGTCCCCACGAAGAAGATCGGCTCGCTGGAAGTACAGGGTGACGGTCCCATCGTCGTCCGTGAGAAGACGCACGTCGCAGCCCCCATGACCCTCGACCAGGCTCTCTACGAGATGGAGCTGGTCGGGCACGACTTCTATCTGTTCGTCGACTCCGAGACCAAGGAACCGAGTGTCGTCTACCGACGGCACGCCTATGACTACGGCGTGATCCACCTCAGCACCGACACGATGGTCACACAGGCGCACTCTCCTGACGCGGGCGGTGCGCTCGGCGGCTGACCATGCCGGGTGACAGCGGAACAGGTGCCCCTGGAGCGCGTGTGCGCCCCCAGGGGCACCTCCGTGCGACCACTTCGCGCCCCGCTCCGGCACCCCGGTGCCGTCCAGGCATGAAATCATGGTGACCACGGCCCAACCGGTGGGTCGTTGCTCTGGGTTGGCGATGGCTCAGGACTCAAGGCCACAGCCTTCAGGGGGAGGAACGATGGCGGACAGCTTCGGACCGATGCGTGACGGGGATGCCGACGGCGGCGTCGTCGGCATGGGCCCGGACTCGGGGACTCCACGCAAGGAACCGATCAGAGTCCTCGTGGTGGACGACCACGCCTTGTTCCGCCGTGGCCTTGAGATCGTGCTCGCCGCCGAGGAGGACATCCAGGTCGTCGGGGAGGCGGGTGACGGCGCCGAGGCCGTGGAGAAGGCCGCGGACCTGCTGCCCGACATCGTCCTGATGGACGTGCGGATGCCCAAGCGGGGCGGGATCGAGGCGTGCACCTCCATCAAGGAGGTGGCACCCAGCGCGAAGATCATCATGCTGACGATCAGCGACGAGGAAGCCGATCTCTACGACGCCATCAAAGCGGGCGCGACCGGCTATCTCCTCAAGGAGATCTCCACCGACGAGGTCGCCACCGCCATTCGCGCGGTGGCCGACGGGCAGTCGCAGATCAGCCCGTCGATGGCGTCGAAACTCCTCACCGAGTTCAAGTCGATGATCCAGCGCACGGACGAACGGCGTCTGGTGCCCGCACCGCGTCTGACCGATCGTGAACTCGAAGTCCTCAAGCTCGTCGCCACGGGTATGAACAACCGGGACATCGCCAAGGAGTTGTTCATCTCCGAGAACACCGTGAAGAACCACGTCCGCAACATCCTGGAGAAGCTGCAGCTGCACTCCAGGATGGAAGCGGTGGTGTACGCGATGCGGGAGAAGATCCTCGAAATCCGCTAGGGGCGGCCCTCAGCCGAGAGTACGGGCGAGTTCCTTCGTCAGGGGTTCGCGCAGGTCCGGCATGTCGACCCGTTCCACGCGGACGTCCGTGCAGTCCACCCAGGTCGCCGCCTCCGCCAGGGCCTGGGCGACGGCCGGGACCGCCTTGGGGCCGTCCAGCGTGACCTGCTTGGCCACCAGTGTGCGGCCCTCGCGCGCCGGGTCCACGCGGCCGACGAGACGCCCGCCGGCCAGCACCGGCATCGCGAAGTAGCCGTGCACACGCTTCTGCTTGGGGACGTAGGCCTCCAGGCGGTGTGTGAAGCCGAAGATCCGCTCCGTGCGTGCCCGCTCCCAGATCAGGGAGTCGAAGGGCGACAGGAGCGTGGTGCGGTGGCGGCCGCGCGGGGATGTCTCCAGGGCCGTGGGGTCGGCCCAGGCGGGCTTGCCCCAGCCCTCGACCATGACCGGCACCAGGCCCGAATCGGCGATCACCGCGTCGACCTGCTCGCCCTTGAGGCGGTGGTAGTCGGCGATGTCCGCGCGGGTGCCGACCCCCAGGGACCGGCCCGCCAGGCGGACCAGGCGGCGCAGGCACTCGGTGTCGTCCAGCTCGTCGTGCAGCAGCTCCTCCGGAACGGCGCGCTCGGCGAGGTCGTAGACACGCTTCCAGCCGCGGCGCTCCACACAGACCACCTCGCCGTACATCAGGGCGCGTTCGACGGCGACCTTCGAGCCGGACCAGTCCCACCAGTCGCTCGTCTTCTTCGCGCCTCCCAGCTCCGTCGCCGTGAGGGGGCCTTCGGAGCGGAGCTGCTTGATCACCTGGTCGTAGGCGCCGTCGGGCAGTTCGTGGTTCCAGTGCGGGCGGTTGCGGTAGGCGCGGCGGCGGAAGGCGAAGTGGGGCCACTCCTCGATGGGCAGGATGCACGCGGCGTGCGACCAGTACTCGAAGGAGTGCGTGTCCCGCCAGTAGGCGTCCTCCACCGTCTTGCGGCCGACCGCGCCCAGGCGGGCGTACGGAACGAGTTCATGGGAGCGGGCGAGGACCGAGATGGTGTCGAGCTGTATCGCGCCCAGGTGGCGGAGGACGCCGCGGACGCCGGAGCGGCGGTCGGGCGCGCCGAGGAAGCCCTGGGCGCGGAGCGCGATTCTGCGGGCCTCGTCGGCGGAGAGGTCTGCGATGGGGGGCGGGGTGGTCATGGCCGCAGAGTAGGGGGTGGCACTGACAAGGCGGGGTGACCTGGGGAATCACCCGGGCGGCCGAGGCCGTCAGCGCGCCGGGAGGTACGGGGCCGTCGAGGGCAGGCCCAGGTCCGAGGGGAGCAGGGAACCCACCCAGGTGTCGTGGCGTACTCCCTTGTTGTTCGTGGCGGAGCGCAGCGTGCCCTCGATCGTGAAGCCCGCTCGTTCCGCTACCGCGCGGGAAGCCCGGTTGCCCACGGCCGCCCGCCATTCGACGCGGTCGAGCGCGGCATGGGTGAAGGACCAGCGGCAGACGGCGAGGGCGGCCTCGGTGACGTAACCGTTGGCGCGGTGCTGCTTCGCGGCCCAGAAGCCGATCTCGCCCATGCCCAGGGCGCGCATCGTGATGCCGATCATGCCCGCCAGTTCCCCCGAGTGCAGGAAGACGCCGAAGGTGAACATGGAGCCGTCCGCCCAGCCGTCCGGGACGAGTTGTTCCGTGAAGCTCATGGCGTGCTCGCGCAGGTAGGGCGAGGGGATCGTGGTCCAGCGCTGGATGTCGGGGTCCTGGCAGGCGTCGTACACCGCCTCGGTGTCCTGCGCGCCCACCGTGCGCAGCAGGAGGCGGTCCGTGGTGAGGGTGACGGGGTCCATCGGCCGATTCTGCTCGGCGGCGGGCCGCAGCGTCATCCGTTTTGCTCTCGGTAAGGGAGTGATCACGCTTTGTGCAATTCGGTGGGGAGGTGCGGCACTATCCGGGGGTGCCGCACGTTGTCCCCTTTGAAGCAGACGTGAATCAGAATCGAAGCAGCGGACGGTCGCCGTCACGGCAGGCCCTCCCGGCGCGGCGGGGTCCTCGCATACGATGGCCGTTGCTCAGTAAGTCAAGTGGTAACCGACCGTCCCAGGCCCGACCGGCAAGGAGACCAACCCCCGTGTCCGTCCTCTCGAAGATCATGCGTGCAGGCGAAGGCAAGATCCTGCGCAAGCTGCACCGCATCGCGGACCAGGTCAACTCCATCGAAGAGGACTTCGTCGACCTCTCCGACGCCGAGCTGCGCGCTCTCACCGATGAGTACAAGCAGCGCTACGCCGACGGCGAGACCCTGGACGACCTGCTGCCCGAGGCGTTCGCCACCGTCCGCGAGGCCGCCAAGCGCGTCCTCGGCCAGCGCCACTACGACGTGCAGATGATGGGCGGCGCGGCCCTGCACATGGGCTACGTGGCCGAGATGAAGACCGGTGAGGGCAAGACCCTCGTCGGCACGCTGCCGGCGTACCTGAACGCACTGTCCGGCAAGGGCGTCCACATCATCACGGTCAACGACTACCTGGCCGAGCGCGACTCCGAGATGATGGGCCGCGTCCACCGGTTCCTGGGCCTCGAGGTCGGCTGCATCCTCGCCAACATGACGCCGGCTCAGCGCCGCGAGCAGTACGCCTGCGACATCACGTACGGCACGAACAACGAGTTCGGCTTCGACTACCTGCGCGACAACATGGCGTGGTCCCAGGACGAGCTCGTCCAGCGCGGCCACAACTTCGCCATCGTCGACGAGGTCGACTCCATCCTCATCGACGAGGCCCGTACGCCGCTGATCATCTCCGGCCCGGCCGACCAGGCCACCAAGTGGTACGGGGACTTCGCCAAGCTGGTGAAGCGCCTCAAGCGCGGCGAGGCCGGCCAGCCGCTCAAGGGCATCGAGGAGACCGGCGACTACGACGTCGACGAGAAGAAGCGCACGGTCGCCATCCACGAGTCCGGTGTCGCCAAGGTCGAGGACTGGCTGGGCATCGACAACCTCTACGAGTCGGTGAACACCCCGCTGGTGGGCTACCTGAACAACGCCATCAAGGCCAAGGAGCTCTTCAAGAAGGACAAGGACTACGTCATCATCGACGACGAGGTCATGATCGTCGACGAGCACACCGGACGTATCCTCGCGGGCCGCCGCTACAACGAGGGCATGCACCAGGCCATCGAGGCCAAGGAAGCGGTGCCGATCAAGGACGAGAACCAGACGCTCGCCACGATCACCCTGCAGAACTTCTTCCGCCTCTACAAGCGCCACGACCACAACGGCAAGGAGCAGCCCGGTCTGTGCGGCATGACCGGTACGGCCATGACCGAGGCCGCCGAGTTCCACCAGATCTACAAGCTCGGCGTGGTGCCGATCCCGACCAACCGGCCGATGGTCCGCAAGGACCAGTCGGACCTGATCTACCGCACCGAGGTCGCCAAGTTCGAGGCGGTCGTCGACGACATCGAGGAGAAGCACCGCAAGGGGCAGCCGATCCTCGTCGGCACCACCTCCGTCGAGAAGTCCGAGTACCTCTCGCAGCAGCTCAGCAAGCGCGGCATCCAGCACGAGGTGCTGAACGCCAAGCAGCACGACCGGGAGGCGACCATCGTCGCCCAGGCCGGCCGCAAGGGCGCCGTCACGGTGGCCACCAACATGGCCGGCCGTGGTACGGACATCAAGCTCGGCGGCAGCCCGGAGGACCTCGCCGAAGCGGAGCTGCGCCAGCGAGGCCTCGACCCCGAGGAGCACATCGAGGAGTGGGCGCACGCCCTGCCCGAGGCGCTCGAGCGGGCGGAGAAGGCCGTCCAGAACGAGAAGGACGAGGTCGAGAAGCTCGGCGGGCTCTACGTGCTGGGCACCGAGCGGCACGAGTCGCGGCGCATCGACAACCAGCTGCGTGGTCGCTCCGGCCGTCAGGGCGACCCGGGCGAGTCCCGCTTCTACCTCTCCCTCGGCGACGACCTGATGCGGCTGTTCAAGGCCCAGATGGTCGAGCGCGTGATGTCGATGGCGAACGTCCCGGACGACGTGCCGATCGAGAACAAGATGGTCACGCGCGCGATCGCCTCCGCCCAGTCGCAGGTCGAGCAGCAGAACTTCGAGACGCGGAAGAACGTCCTCAAGTACGACGAGGTCCTCAACCGCCAGCGTGAGGTCATCTACGGCGAGCGCCGTCGCGTCCTGGAGGGCGAGGACCTGCACGAGCAGGTGCAGCACTTCATGGACGACACCATCGACGCCTACGTCCAGGCCGAGACCGCCGAGGGCTTCCCCGAGGACTGGGACCTGGACCGGCTGTGGGGCGCCTTCAAGCAGCTCTACCCGTGCAACGTCACCGTCGAGGAGCTGGAGGAGGCGGCCGGCGACCGCGCCGGGCTGACCGCCGAGTTCATCGGCGACTCCATCAAGGACGACATCCACGACCAGTACGCGGCGCGTGAGGCGCAGCTCGGCTCCGAGATCATGCGCGAGCTGGAGCGCCGGGTCGTGCTGTCGGTCCTGGACCGCAAGTGGCGCGAGCACCTCTACGAGATGGACTACCTCCAGGAGGGCATCGGCCTGCGCGCCATGGCGCAGAAGGACCCGCTGGTCGAGTACCAGCGCGAGGGCTTCGACATGTTCACCGCCATGATGGAGGGCATCAAGGAGGAGTCCGTCGGCTACCTGTTCAACCTGGAGGTCCAGGTCGAGCAGCAGGTCGAGGAGGTCCCGGTCGAGGACACCAAGCCGGTGGCCGACCTGGAGAAGCACGACGCGGTGCCGGCGCAGGCGGGTTCCCGTCCGGAGATCCGTGCCAAGGGGCTCGACGTCCCGCAGCGGCGCAACCTCCACTTCTCCGCGCCGACGGTCGACGGCGAGGGCGGCACCATCGAGGGCGACTTCACCGAGGACGGCGAGCCGGTGCGCTCCGAGGCCGACGGCCTGACGCGTGCGGAGCGGCGCAAGCAGGCGCGGGGCCGGGGGCGTCGCAAGAAGTGAGGGTCGCCGCGTAGCGGCTCGAGGGGCCGGACACCTGCGGGTGTCCGGCCCCTCGTGGTGGGCGGGGGCCTGGGGTCCGGCCCTTCGCCCGGGCGGGGTCTGCGGGTGCCCGGTCCTGCGTCATGGGTGGGGCTCTGGGCGGAGGTGACCGGCGCTACGTCATGGGTGTTGGGCTGCGCGGAGGTGACCGGTCCCAGGTCGGTCATGGGTGGGGGTCTGCGCGGCGGTGACCGACGCACAGGCACCCGCTTCCGGGGGTCTCGACAGGCCTCAGTCGCAGTCGGGGCGGGGTGGGCGGGGGCCGCCGAGTTCCACGGCCGTGCAGCGCCAGCGGAGGTCCTGGCCGAGTTCCAGGCGGAAGGCCATGGCACGCAGCCGGTCGCCGGCGCCGATGCGGGCGAAGGCCTCGATGGCGCCCGGCCTGGGTTCGCACCAGCCGATGTCGCGGACGACGGGGCGGGCGCCGCGGGTGCGCAGGGGGCCGCGTTCGGCCAGCCAGGCCAGCTCGTCGTAGGCGCGGCCCCGGGTGTGGCGGAGCATCGAGTGGACGGGGCGGTGGCCGCTCAGGACGGCGACGAGGAGGTCGGCGAAGACGTCGGTGGGCAGGAGCTGGGGGACAGCCGCGGGGCGGGGGCGCGGGGCCGGGACCTGTGGGGCGCTTTCGGTGGGGGCGGTGGCGTTCGGGCGGGCCGGGGAGCCGGTTGGTTCCGGGCTCCGGTGCGGGGCTGTGCGGGTCGCGGGGAGAGACGGTGGACGCGTGTCCGCGGGGCGGGTGCGGGAAGCCCTGGAGCGGCCGGAGGCCGGCGGACGACCGCCCGCAGCCGGAGGCCGGGCCCGTCCGCTGCCGGGAGAGCGCGGGGGCGCGGAGCCGCCGGGCAGGGGCGGTGCGGAAGCGGCGCGGACGGGGGTGCGGGGTGCGGCGTAGCCGGGGGCGAGGGGCGAGGGGCGCACCTGTGGGCGGGGCGTCGGCGTGCTCGGACGGTGCTGGGTCCTGGTCATGACCTTGTGCATGGGGGTCCCCGTTTCGTGGGCCCGGTGGGTACCGGGGAGTAACTTCGGGTTGGTGATCTTGTACGGGGCGGGCCGGGGCGGCGGCAAGGAAGCGCGGGTCGGGTCGCGGGCGCCGGAAAGTTCACCTATCCGGGTGGCCTCGGGGTAGGAGGGCCCTTGAATACCGGGGGCGTACCGGGTGAAAACCGGGCCGTGGGTGGACGCCTCCGGCGGCACGGGCCGGGGCTCGAAAGGGGACGCCCCGCACGTATCCTGAAGACCTTCCGGAGCCGTGCCCGAGAGAGCCCGGAGCCGTGCAAGCCGGTGCCGGACAAGCCCGGAGCCGTTGCCGAGAGAGCTCCGATCACGACCACCACGACCACGACCACCACGACCACGAAAGCGGCCAGCCATGCGTGTCTACGTCCCCCTGACCCTCCCCGGCCTCGCCGAGGCGTACAAGACGGGTGAGCTGGGAAGCGGGCCGTTCGCCGCCTACGCCGTGACGCCGGGGCTGCGCGAGTGGTACGTCTCCGACGACATCGAGGAACTGGAGTACGCCGCGCTCGGCCGGGCCGCGCTGGCCTCGCTGCGCCTGCTGGCGGCCGGGCCCGAGGCGCCGCGGCGCCGTGTGGTCATCGCCGTCGACGTCGCCGACCGGGCCGTGAGCGCCGACCCCGACCGGGGACTCGACGCAGCGGCCCTCGGGGAGGTGCGGGTCGCGGGCCCGGTGCCGCTCGGCAAGGCGGCGTCGGTGCACGTCGACGCGACGGACGCGGAGGCCGATGTCACGGCGGCCGCGGAGGCGCTGCCGGCGGCGGACGGCGGGGACGACGACGCGCAGTTCCTCGTGGACGGGGCGGAGGACCACGAGCTGCTGTGGTTCGCCACCCAGGAGATCGCGAACCTGGTGGGCCGCGGGAACTGAAACCGGCGTCGGGGCCGCCATGGGAACTGAAACCGGCGTCGGGGCCGCCATGGGGACTGAAACCGGCGTCGGGGGCGCGTCGAGGCGCTGCTCTCTTGATTGTCAGTGGGGGCGGGTACGTTTTCGGGCATGGGGATGAAGACGGGCGCACACATCGTCTGGGACTGGAACGGGACGCTGTTCCACGACAACGACGCGATCATCGGGGCGACGAACGCGGCCTTCGCCGAGCTGGGCCTCGAGCCGCTGACGCTGGAGAAGTACCGGGAGCTGTACTGCGTACCGGTGCCGAAGTTCTATGAGCGGCTGATGGGGCGGCTGCCGACCGAGGCCGAGTGGGAGGCCATGGACGACGTCTTCCACCGGTACTACTCCCAGCACCGGGCGGCGTGCGGGCTGACGGTGGGGGCCGTGGAGCTGCTGGCCGGATGGTGCTCGGCCGGCCGCAGCCAGTCGATCCTGAGCATGTACGGGCACGAGGAGCTGGTTCCGCTGGTGCGGGGCTTCGGCATCGAGCCGCACTTCATACGGGTGGACGGGCGGACCGGGCCGTCGGGGGGCAGCAAGGCCGAGCACATGGTGCGGCACCTGGCGTCGCTGAGCGGGGTGGCGCCGGAGCGGACCGTGGTGATCGGGGACGCCGCGGACGACGCGGTGGCGGCGCTGCACGTCGGGGCGCGGGCCGTGCTGTACACCGGCGGATCGCACAGCAGAGTGAGCCTGGAAGCCGTCGGCGTTCCTGTCGTGGACACGCTGGAGGAAGCGGTCGCGGAGGCGGAGCGGCTCGCGGCGTGACCGGCCTTCCCGACCGGAACCCGTAGCGGCACTGTGCAGAACGTCAAACTTCGACGGCTGGTTTTGTACACATACGGCTCATGACGGAGCCCCTGTGAGGAGCGATAGCCTTGGTGGCGTGATCAGCGCGATAGTTCGCGGGGACGTCGTCGTCCCTGCCCTGCGCCCGGAGAGCACGGACCACATCCGTGACCGGGCGGCAGTCGCTGGTCCTCGCGGGCGGGACGTGCCATGCAGGACTCCCGGGACGCCGAGCATCACCCGTATCCGGGCGTCGCAGAGAGCAGCGTCACACCGGTGGCGCAGCTCAAAAATGGCTCAGACACCCCCGCTCATCTCGCCTTGCGGCATAGCGTCGGAACAGACCGGATACCCCGTGTCACGACGTGAGGTCGTCAGCGCAGAGGCCGTACTTCCTTCTACGTCACGCAACGGCGCGCGACAGGAGCCAGAGGACAATGCAGACCAAGCTGGACGAAGCCAAGGCCGAGTTGCTCGAGAGGGCCGCCCGGGTAGCTGAGAACAGCCCGGTCGGGGGGCACCTACCGACCGGGTCGACGGGCGAGGAGACCCCAGACGCCCAGAAGGCCCCGGACCGCGAGACCCTCCACACGTTCCTCCAGCGTTACTACCTGCACACGGCCCCGGAGGACCTGGCCGACCGCGACCCGGTCGACGTCTTCGGAGCTGCCGTATCGCATTACCGGCTGGCCGAGAACCGCCCCCAGGGCACGGCCAACGTGCGGGTGCACACCCCCACGGTGGAAGAGAACGGGTGGACCTGCAGCCACTCCGTGGTCGAGGTCGTCACCGACGACATGCCCTTCCTCGTCGACTCCGTCACCAACGAGCTGACCCGGCAGGGACGCGGGATCCACGTCGTCATCCACCCGCAGTTCGTCGTGCGGCGCGATGTCACCGGCAAGCTCATCGAGGTCCTGTCGACCCCGGCGACCGGGGACCTTCCGCACGACGCGCACGTCGAGTCCTGGATCCACGTCGAGATCGACCGTGAGACCGACCGGGCCGATCTGAAGCAGATCACCGCCGACCTGCTGCGTGTGCTGTCCGACGCCCGCGAGGCCGTCGAGGACTGGGGCAAGATGCGGGACGCGGCGACCCGGCTGGCGGAGGGGCTGCCGGACGAGCCCATCCCCGGCGACCTGCCCGGACCCCAGGTCGAAGAGGCCCGCGAGCTGCTGCGCTGGCTGGCCGACGACCACTTCACGTTCCTCGGTTACCGCGAGTACCAGCTGCGCGACGACGACTCCCTGGCCGCCGTCCCCGGCACCGGGCTCGGCATACTGCGCGCGGACCCGCACCACGCCGCCGAGGAGAGCCACCCGGTCAGCCCCTCGTTCGAGCGGCTGCCCGCCGACGCCCGGGCCAAGGCGCGCGAGCACAAGCTGCTCGTGCTGACCAAGGCGAACAGCCGGGCGACCGTCCACCGGCCGTCGTACCTGGACTACATCGGCGTCAAGAAGTTCGACGCCGACGGCAACGTCATCGGCGAACGCCGGTTCCTCGGGCTGTTCTCCTCCGCCGCCTACACCGAGTCCGTGCGCCGCGTCCCGGTCATCCGGCGCAAGGTCGAGGAGGTCCTGGAGCGCGCCGGGTTCTCGCCCAACAGCCACGACGGGCGCGACCTGACGCAGATCCTGGAGACGTACCCGCGCGACGAGCTGTTCCAGACCCCGGTCGACGAGCTGCGCTCCATCGTCACCTCCGTCCTCTACCTCCAGGAGCGCAGGCGCCTCAGGCTCTACCTGCGCCAGGACGAATACGGGCGCTACTACTCCGCCCTCGTCTACCTCCCGCGCGACCGCTACACCACGGCCGTCCGCCTGCGGATCATCGAGATCCTCAAGGAGGAGCTCGGCGGCATCAGCGTCGACTTCACCGCCTGGAACACCGAGTCGATCCTGTCCCGGCTGCACTTCGTGGTCCGGGTCCCGCAGGGCACCGAGCTGCCCGAGCTGTCCGACTCCGACAAGGAGCGCATCGAGGCCCGGCTGGTGGAGGCCGCCCGCTCCTGGGAGGACGCCTTCGCCGAGGCGCTCAACGCCGAGCTCGGCGAGGAGCACGCGGCCGAGGCGATGCGCCGGTACGCGCACGCCTTCCCCGAGGGCTACAAGGCCGACCACAACCCGCGCGCCGCGGTCGCCGACCTCGTCCACCTCGAGCAGCTGAACGCCGAGGCGGACCAGGACTTCGCGCTCAGCCTGTACGAGCCGGTGGGCGCCGCCCCCGAGGAGCGCCGCTTCAAGATCTACCGCACCGGCGACGCCATCTCCCTCTCGGCCGTGCTGCCGGTCCTCAACCGGCTCGGGGTCGAGGTCGTCGACGAGCGGCCCTACGAGCTGCGCTGCTCGGACCGCAGCGTGGCCTGGATCTACGACTTCGGTCTGCGCATGCCCCGCTCCAACGGCGTCGGGGACCACTTCGGCGACGATGCCCGCGAGCGCTTCCAGGACGCCTTCGCCGCGACCTGGACCGGCAAGGCGGAGAACGACGGCTTCAACGCGCTCGTGCTGAGCGCCGGGCTGACCTGGCGCCAGGCGATGGTGCTGCGGGCGTACGCGAAGTACCTGCGCCAGGCGGCGTCGACGTTCAGCCAGGACTACATGGAGGACACCCTCCGCAACAACGTCCACACCACCCGCCTGCTCGTCTCCCTGTTCGAGGCGCGGATGTCGCCGGACCGGCAGCGCGCGGGGTACGAGATCGTGGACGCGCTGCTGGAGGAGGTCGACGCGGCCCTCGACCAGGTGGCCTCGCTCGACGAGGACCGGATCCTCAGGTCCTTCCTGACCGTCATCAAGGCGACGCTGCGCACCAACTTCTTCCAGGAGGCGGCGGGCGGCAAGCCGCACGACTACGTCTCCATGAAGTTCGACCCGCAGGCCATCCCCGACCTCCCGGCGCCGCGCCCGGCGTTCGAGATCTGGGTGTACTCGCCGCGCGTCGAGGGCGTGCACCTGCGCTTCGGTAAGGTCGCGCGCGGTGGCTTGCGCTGGTCCGACCGGCGTGAGGACTTCCGGACCGAGATCCTCGGCCTGGTCAAGGCGCAGATGGTGAAGAACACCGTCATCGTGCCGGTCGGCGCCAAGGGCGGCTTCGTCGCCAAGCAGCTGCCCGACCCGTCCGTGGACCGGGACGCGTGGATGGCCGAGGGCGTCGCCAGCTACAAGACGTTCATCTCGGCGCTGCTCGACATCACCGACAACATGGTCGCGGGCGAGGTCGTCCCCCCGGCGGACGTCGTCCGGCACGACGAGGACGACACCTATCTCGTCGTCGCCGCCGACAAGGGCACCGCGACCTTCTCCGACATCGCCAACGGGGTCGCCGAGAACTACAACTTCTGGCTCGGTGACGCCTTCGCCTCCGGCGGCTCCGCCGGCTACGACCACAAGGGCATGGGCATCACCGCCCGCGGCGCCTGGGAGTCCGTCAAGCGGCACTTCCGGGAGCTGGGCGTGGACACCCAGACCGAGGACTTCACGGTCGTCGGCATCGGCGACATGTCCGGTGACGTGTTCGGCAACGGCATGCTGCTCTCCGAGCACATCCGCCTGGTCGCGGCCTTCGACCACCGGCACATCTTCATCGACCCGAACCCGGACGCGGCCACCTCCTACGCCGAGCGCCGCCGCCTGTTCGAGCTGCCCCGTTCCAGCTGGGAGGACTACAACACCGAGCTGCTGTCGGCCGGCGGCGGGATCTTCCCGCGCACGGCCAAGGCGATCCCGGTCAACGCCCACATCCGCGAGGCCCTCGGCATCGAGGCCAAGGTCACCAAGCTGACCCCGGCCGACCTGATGAAGGCGATCCTCCACGCGCCGGTGGACCTGCTGTGGAACGGCGGCATCGGCACGTACGTCAAGTCCTCCGCCGAGTCCAACGCGGACGTCGGCGACAAGGCCAACGACGCCATCCGGGTCGACGGCAAGGACCTGCGCGTCAAGGTCGTCGGCGAGGGCGGCAACCTCGGCCTGACCCAGCTCGGCCGGATCGAGTTCGCGCTGCAGGGCGGCCGGATCAACACCGACGCCATCGACAACAGCGCGGGCGTGGACACCTCCGACCACGAGGTGAACATCAAGATCCTGCTCAACGGCCTGGTCCGGGACGGCGACATGACCGTCAAGCAGCGCAACAAGCTGCTCGCCGAGATGACCGACGAGGTCGGCCGCCTGGTGCTGCGCAACAACTACGCGCAGAACACGGCGATCGCCAACGCCCTCGCCCAGTCCAGCGCCATGCTCCACGCCCAGCAGCGCTTCATGAAGCACCTGGTCAGGGAGGGCCACCTCGACCGGGCGCTGGAGTTCCTGCCCACCGACCGGCAGATCCGCGAGCGGCTCGCCCAGGGCCAGGGCCTGACCGGCCCGGAGACGGCCGTACTGCTGGCGTACACCAAGATCACGGTCGCCGAGGAGCTGCTGCACACCACGCTGCCCGACGACCCGTACCTGAGCACCCTGCTGCACGCGTACTTCCCGAAGGAGCTGCGCGAGCAGTACCCCGACCACCTCGTCTGCCACCCGCTGCGCCGGGAGATCACCACGACGGTGCTGGTCAACGACACGGTGAACACGGGCGGTACGACGTATCTGCACCGGCTGCGCGAGGAGACGGGCGCGTCGCTGGAGGAGATCGTGCGGGCGCAGACCGCGGCCCGGGCGATCTTCCGCCAGTCCCCGGTGTGGGACGGGGTCGAGGCGCTCGACAACAAGGTCGAGGCCGAGGTCCAGACCCGCATCCGGCTGCACGCGCGCCGCCTGGTGGAGCGCGGCACGCGCTGGCTGCTCAACAACCGGCCGCAGCCGCTGGAGCTCGCCGGGACGGTCGACTTCTTCGCCGACCGGGTCGAGCAGGTCTGGGGGCAGCTGCCGAAGCTGCTGCGCGGCGCCGACCTGGAGTGGTACCAGAAGATCCACGACGAGCTGACGGGCGCGGGCGTCCCGGAGGACCTCGCCACCCGGGTGGCGGGCTTCTCCTCGGCCTTCCCGACGCTCGACATCGTCTCGATCGCCGACCGCATGGGCCGGGAGCCGATGGACGTCGCCGAGGTCTACTACGACCTCGCCGACCGGCTGCGCATCACCCAGCTCATGGACCGCATCATCGAGCTCCCCCGCGCCGACCGCTGGCAGTCCATGGCCCGCGCGGCGATCCGCGAGGACCTGTACGCGGCGCACGCGGCGCTGACCGCCGACGTCCTGGCGGTGGGCAACGGCACCTCGACGCCCGAGCAGCGCTACAAGGCGTGGGAGCAGAAGAACGCGGCGATCCTCGGCCGGGCCCGCAGCACACTGGAGGAGATCCAGAGTTCCGACGCGTTCGACCTCGCCAACCTGTCGGTGGCGATGCGCACGATGAGGACGCTGCTGCGGACGCACTCGTAGGGCGTACGGCGTGACGGGCGCCCCGGGCCGGTTCCGGCCCGGGGCGCCTCTTCTCGATGCCGCCGTCGTCACCACTCGGCTTCTGCGGCCAGGTCCCTGACTGCTTCTGTGAGCGTGTCAGCTCGGTGTGAGCATCTGTGAGAAGACTGGCGACGGCCAGTGCCTCCGCCTTGGCCGCCCCGAGGCCGGCGGCGGCGCAGCGAATGGGCGTAGGTCTGCCCGAATTCGGCGCACCAGCGGCGGATCGTCTCGTAGGAGATGACGATCCCGCGCCCGAGCATCAGCTCTCCGGCCTCGCGGAAGGACAGCGGGAAGCGAAAGCACCACCCCCTCGGAGGCGGCGAGGCGGTCCTCCGCCTTGGTCGCCTCCCGCCTGAGGGAGCGCCGGTACGGTAGCCGGTGTGACGGCCTTTTCAGCAGGGCTACGGCCGACCGGAACCGGTGGTGCTGAGCCGGGATACTTCGCCAAGTCGCACTGTCCCGAGTCTCGGTGAACTCGATATTCTCGGCGCATGCGGATTCTTGTAACCGGCGGGGCCGGGTTCATCGGGTCGGAGTTCGTCCGGAGTTTGCTCCTGGATTCCGATGAGGACCGTGCCCGCCTGGACCTCGGAATAACCGTTCTTGACAAACTTACTTACGCGGGAACGATCGACGGACTGGACCCGGTTTCCGGCCATCCCGGTTATTCCTTCGTACACGGCGACATTTGTGATGCCGACCTGGTCGAAAAGGTGATGGCGGGGCACGACGCGGTGGTGCACTTCGCCGCGGAATCGCATGTGGACCGGTCCATCGAGAGTTCCGTTCCCTTCGTGACCACGAACGTCCTGGGGACACAGGTTCTGCTGGACGCGGCCCTGCGGCAGGGGGTGCGGCGCTTCGTCCACGTCTCCACCGACGAGGTGTACGGATCGATTCCGGTCGGATCATGGTCGGAGGAGAGCCCATTGGCGCCGAACTCGCCGTATGCGGCCTCCAAGGCCGGCTCCGATCTGCTCGCCCTCGCTTTTCATCGTACGCACGGGCTGGACGTCGTGGTGACACGCTGTTCCAACAATTACGGTGCTTACCAGTTTCCTGAGAAAGTGATTCCGCTCTTCGTTACGCAGTTATTGGACGGTGAGAAAGTGCCTCTGTACGGAGATGGGTGCAACGTGCGTGAATGGGTGCACGTCTCCGACCACTGCCGGGGAATTCGGCTCGCGCTGCGGCACGGCCGGGCCGGTGAGGTCTATCATTTCGGCGGCGGTATCGAGCTGACGAACAGGGAACTCACCGGCCTCCTGCTCGAAGCGACCGGCAACGGCTGGGACAAGGTCGAGAGGGTGGCGGACCGCAAGGGGCACGACGCGAGGTACTCCCTGGACTTCGGCAAGGCCGTCGCGGAACTCGGCTACAGACCGCGGGTGGAGTTCGCCGAGGGGCTCGCGAGCACGGTCGCCTGGTACCGGGACAACCGCTCCTGGTGGGCGCCGCTCAAAGGAGGTCGGTCCCGGTGACGTCGTGCGGGAGAACGACAGCCCCGGGGCGGCTCGTTGTGACCGGTTTTCGCCGTCCGGGAAAGGTGGATGCGGTCGGCTGGAGAATCGACTACGGTGGGAGGCGTGTGAGATTCGGCATTGACCCTCTGTGACGCGGCGCTGGGCGCGAAGCCCCAAGCGGCCCTCGGCTGAGCCTTCCTGCGAGACATGTCTCCGGGCACGGCTTCCGGGTTGTGCTGCTCGTATGCCCGTCCGTTGTTGCCGACGGTGTCACCTCCCCCCCCCCTTCCGGCCCCGGCCTGGCTCTGTCTCGTCCTGCCCTGTCCGTCCCTTCGGTGGATCGGACGGGCTCCACGCTCACCCCGGACATCTTCGACGGGTACCGCGCGTAGGCCGGGCGAACGATTCACGCGACCGGTGGGAACCGCCACTCCCAGGAGAGCCCGCAGCGCATCCGTGCCGGGCTCCGCAGGCGGTTCCCGCCCGAGAAAGGACTCACATGACGCATCCCGAAGGCCCCGCCGCACGTCAGCAGCGGGCGGACGCCCTGATGGACGAACACCTCGTGCCGGACACGGACAGCTTCGACGGTGAGCAGTACGACCGCGAGGAGCGGGCCGCGCTGCGCCGGGTCACCGGACTGTCCACTGAACTCGCCGACGTCAGCGAGGTCGAGTACCGCAAAGTCCGCCTGGAGCGTGTCGTAATCGTCGGGGTCTGGACGTCCGGCAGTGCCGACGACGCCGAGGCCTCACTCGCCGAACTGGCCGCGCTGGCGGAAACGGCCGGCGCTCTGGTGTGCGACGGGGTCATTCAGAGGCGGCAAAAACCCGACCCGGCGACCTACATCGGATCGGGCAAGGCCGCGGAGTTGCGGGAGATCGTAGAGGAGGCCGGCGCCGACACGGTCGTCTGCGACGGCGAACTCAGCCCGAGTCAGCTGGTCCACCTGGAGGAGATCGTAGGCGTCAAGGTCGTGGACCGCACGGCGCTGATCCTGGACATCTTCGCGCAGCACGCGAAGTCCCGCGAGGGCAAGGCCCAGGTGGCGCTGGCCCAGATGCAGTACATGCTGCCCAGGCTGCGCGGCTGGGGCCAGTCGATGTCCCGGCAGATGGGCGGGGGTGGCGGGGGCGGCATGGCGACCCGCGGACCCGGCGAGACGAAGATCGAGACCGACCGGCGGCAGATCCACGAGCGGATGGCCAAACTCAACCGTGAGATCGCCCAGTTGAAGATCGGACGGGATATCAAGCGCGAGGAGCGCCGACGCAACAGGGTACTGTCGGTCGCGCTCGCGGGGTACACCAACGCGGGCAAGTCCTCCCTGCTCAACCGGCTCACCGGCGCCGGAGTGCTGGTGGAGAACGCGCTGTTCGCCACCCTGGACACGACCGTGCGCCGCGCGGAGACCCCGAGCGGCCGTCCCTACACCATCGCCGACACCGTCGGGTTTGTACGGCACCTTCCGCACCACCTCATCGAGGCGTTCCGCTCCACCATCGACGAGGTGGCGGACGCGCACCTGGTGCTGCACGTGGTAGACGGCTCGCACCCGGAACCGGAGGCGCAACTCGCCTCCGTCCGGGAGGTCCTGGCGGAGGTCGGCGCGGGCGAGATCAGGGAGGTCGTGGTCGTCAACAAGGCGGATGTCGCCGACCCGGACGTACTGTCACGGCTGCTGGCCGCGGAACCGAACTCGATCGCGGTCTCCGCGCGCACCGGAGACGGCATCGAGGCACTGCGGGACTACATCGACGTCCTGCTGCCGCATCCCGAGGTGGAGATCGAGGCCATGGTGCCCTACAGCCAGGGCGGCCTGGTCTCCCGGGCCCACACGGAGGGCGAGGTGCTGTCCGCCGAGCACACCGAACAGGGCACCTTGCTGAAGGCGCGGGTGGGGCCGGAGCTGGCGGCCGCTCTGAGGGCCTGCCCCCAGCCGTGACCCGGGCGGGAGGGCCGCAGGACGGACCGGCCCTCCCTTCCGGGCCCGGCCGGACCGGTTGCCGGGGGCGCGGCGACTTCACTCACCCAGATCAGGAGGACTCCTGCGTGTCGACAGCGCAACTAGCTCTGCATGACATCACCAAGCGTTACCAGGACCACGTCGTACTCGACCGGATCGGCTTCACCATCAAGCCGGGCGAGAAGGTCGGTGTCATCGGGGACAACGGATCCGGCAAGTCCACGCTGATCAAGCTCATCGCCGGGCGGGAACAGCCGGACAACGGTGCGGTGACGGTGGTCGCGCCCGGTGGCGTCGGCTATCTGGCCCAGACACTGGAGCTGCCGCTGGAGGCCACGGTCCAGGACGCCGTCGATCTGGCCCTGGCCGACCTGCGGGAGCTGGAGGAGGGCATGCGCCGGACCGAGGCCGAGCTGGCCGAACGGCCCTACCAAACGGGCCAAGACCCCGAACTCGCCGGCCTCCTGGAGAGTTACGCCGCGCTGGTGGACCGGTATCAGGCCCGCGGCGGCTACGAGGCCGACTCCCGCGTGGAGATCGCGCTGCACGGGCTCGGGCTGCCCGGGCTGGAACGCGGCCGGCGGCTGGGCACCCTGTCCGGCGGCGAGCGCTCGCGCCTCGCCCTGGCGGCGACGCTGGCCTCGGAACCCGAACTGCTGCTGTTGGACGAGCCGACCAACGACCTGGACGACCGGGCCGTGGACTGGCTGGAGGAACACCTGCGCAAGCACAAAGGCACCGTTGTCGCCGTTACCCACGACCGGCTCTTCCTCGACCGGCTCACCACCACGATCCTGGAGATCGACTCCGGCAAGGTGATGCGCTACGGCAACGGCTACGAGGGCTACCTGGCAGCCAAGGCGGCGGAACGGCAGCGCAGGCTGCTTGAGTACGAGCAGTGGCGCGCCGAGCTGGACCGCAGCCGCGACCTGATCGCGTCCAACGTGGCGCGTCTGGACGCCATCCCACGCAAGCTGCCCTTCGCCGTCTTCGGCGCCGGCCAGTTCCGGATGCGCGGGCGGGGCCATGGTGCGATGGTGCGGATCCGCAACGCCAAGGAACGCGTCGCGCGGCTGACCGAAAACCCGGTCGCGCCGCCGCCCGAGCCGCTCACCTTCACCGCGGAGATCACCACCGAGGCCGCGCAGTCCCGGGAGACGGTGGCCGAACTCACCGGCGTCCGGGTCGGCGACCGGCTCAGCGTCGACTCCCTGCACCTCGGGCCCGGTGAACGGCTGCTGGTCACCGGCCCCAACGGGGCGGGCAAGACGACGCTGCTGCGGGTGCTCTCCGGGGAGCTGGAACCCGACAGCGGATCCCTGCTGGTGTCGGGCCGGGTGGGACACCTGAGGCAGGAACAGACACCATGGCGGCCGGGTATGACGGTGCTTCAGGCGTTCAGCAGCGGACGGGCCGGTGACATCGACGAGCACACCGAGGCGCTGCTCTCCCTCGGGCTGTTCAGCCCGGACGACCTCCGCCAGCGTGTGCAGGACCTGTCGTACGGGCAGCGGCGCCGCATCGAGCTTGCCCGGCTGGTGACGGAGCCGGTCGACCTGCTGCTGCTGGACGAACCCACCAACCACCTCTCGCCCGCGCTCGTCGAGGAACTGGAGGAGGCGCTGACCGGTTATCAGGGCACGGTCGTCGTCGTCACCCACGACCGGCGCATGCGGTCCCGCTTCAACGGCGCCCATCTGACGCTGCAGGACGGGCGCGTCGCCGAGTTCACCGCCGCCTGATCGCCGAAGCGGTACGCAGGAGGGACGGGTGCCAGGGGCCCGTCCCTCCGCACGGTCAGAGACGGACCGGCAGACTCTTCAGACGCCACGCACCCGGGAAGGGCTGCCGTTCCAGGGCGGACGGCGGCACGGCGAGGGCGAGGCTGGGGAAGCGGTCGAAGAGGGTGTCGAGGGCGATCGCGGTCTCCTGGTGTGCCAGGGCGGCGCCCAGGCAGTAGTGCGGGCCGAAGCCGAAGCCGACGTGTGCCTCGTGCGGTGCGCGGTGGTTCCGGGTGATGTCGAACCGCTCGGGGTCGGGGAACCGGTCCGGATCGTGTCCGGCGGCGCCGATCACCGCCACCACCTGCTCCCCCTTGCGTACGGTGACGCCGCCGACGTCGAGGTCTTCGGTCGCGTAGCGCGGCTGGGTGACCTGGACGGGCGTGCACCAGCGCATCAACTCGTCGACCGCCTGGGACAGCAGCCGTCGATCGGAGCGCAGCAGGGCGAGCTGGTCGGAGTGGGTGAGCAGCGCCGCGACCCCGTTGCCGATGAGGTGGGCGGTGGTCTCGTTGCCGGCCGTGACGAAGGTCAGGACGAGCGTGGCGATCTCCTCGTCGGTGAGCGGCTCCCCCTGCTCGTCCTCGGCCTGCACCAGACCGGTGAGGAGATCGCCGGTGGGCGTGGCCCGGCGCTGCTCGATGAGCAGGTGGAGATGGTCGGCCATGCCGCGTACCGCGGGCCCGATCACCGCTGGGTCCATGGTGTAGAAGGCGGAACCCCAGGTGTGCCATTGTTCCCGTGCTTCTTCCGGGATACCGACGATCTCGCAGATGACGTCGATGGACAGCGGATAGGAGAAGTCCTCGAGAACGTCGATCACGCCGTCCTGCGCCCGGTCGGGGAGCGAGGCCAGCAACCGGTGCGCCAGCTCCGTCACCCGCGGCCGCAGGGCGTTGACCCGCCGTACGGTGAAGGCCCGCGAGGACAGCCGACGTAACCGCAGATGGCCGGGACCGTCCTGGGACAGGATGCTGCCCGCCAGGTACCGCACGTACTCGTCGGGTATGCCGCCGTCGCCCAGGGCCTGCTCGTACGGATGGGGCAGGTGCATCTCCGGGACGTTCGCGGGGTTGTTCACCAGCCGCGGGTCGGTCAGCACCGCCTTGACATCGGAGTACCGGGTCGCGAGCCACTGGACGGCGCCCCACGGGTACGAGGCCCGGACCAGCGGTGCCTGCGCCCTGATTTCGGCATAGGCGCCGAACGGATCGCGCAGCACCTCGGGATCCATCAGATTCAAAGCTGTCATCGTCCCTGCCCTCCTCTGAACTGCCGTCACCACAGTGTCAACCGGACACCGGTGTCAGGAAAGGAAAGCGGGCCTGACTGTGTCACCTCCGGGTTGCCGGAGAAATACCCGGAAACCAGGATGGGCGCGCCCGATCTCGGCCGACGATTCGGCCCCATTTCCAGCGAAAGGAACAAGGATCGATGGAGTCGCGCGTCGAGCGCCTACCTTCACTGACCGGGCTGCGCTGGTTCGCGGCGCTTTCCGTATTCGTCTGCCATATCGCCCAGCAGGGCATTTTCGCCGACCCGGACGTGGCGTCCGCCCTGGGGCACCTCACGTCGCTCGGCTCGCTCGCGGTCTCCCTCTTCTTCGTGCTGAGCGGCTATGTGCTGACGTGGTCGGCCCGGGACGGCGACTCCGTCAGAAGCTTCTGGCAGCGTAGGTTCGCCAAGATCTACCCGCTGCATTTCGTCACCTTCTGCATTGCGGGCGTCATCATCTTCAGTCTTTCCGAGCCGGTGCTGCCGGGCGGTTCGACGTGGGACGGCATGGTGCCCAACCTGCTGCTGGTGCATTCATGGCTGCCGGACGCGTACATCGTCTCGGGATTCAACACACCGAGCTGGTCGCTTTCCTGTGAAATGGCCTTCTATCTCACGTTTCCGTTGTGGTACCGGCTGCTGCTTCGGATACGGGTGAGCCGGTTGTGGTGGTACGCGGCCGCACTGGCGCTGGCCGTGGTGTGCATGCCGTTCGTGGCCCGGCTGCTGCCGGACAGCGCGGAGGTCGTTCCCGGGATGCCGCTGCGGGACATGTGGTTCACGTACTGGTTCCCGCCCGTGCGGATGCTGGAGTTCCTCCTCGGCATCGTGCTGGCGCTGATCCGGCGCCAGGGGGCGTGGCGGGGGCCCGGAACGGGCACGGCCGCGCTGCTGCTCGGCGGCGCGTTCGCGCTCAACCAGGTGGTGCCGCCGATGTTCACCCTCACCGCCACCACCGTCGTCCCCATCGCCCTGCTGATCGCCGCCGCGGCGGACGGCGATCTGCGCGGGCGCCGTACCGGACTGCGCGCGGCCGTGCTGGTCAGGCTGGGCGAGTGGTCGTACGCCTTCTACCTGATCCACTTCCTGATCATTCGCTACGGGCACCGGCTGCTGGGCGGCGACCAGGGATACGCCCGGCAGTGGGACACCCTCGCGGCGCTCGGCATCACAGCGGCGGTACTGGGGGTCACGATCGCCGCGAGCGCGGTCCTGCACATCTTCGTCGAGCGGCCCTGTATGACCCTGCTGCGCGGCCGCCGCCCTCCGCAGGGGCCGGCTCCCGACTCCGGGGGCCGCCCGCACCGGGCTCCGCTGGAAAGGGCATGACGCGTGGCCGACCAGACCGTTCTCAGTCCGGCACTGCTGGAATACGCCAGGAGCGTCTCGCTGCGCGACGACGCCGTGCTGCGCGAGCTGCGGGAGTTGACGGCGGCCCTGCCGGGCGGACGCGCCATGCAGATCATGCCGGAGGAGGCCCAGCTCCTCGCGCTGCTCATCCGGCTCACGGGCGCCGCCCAGGTCCTGGAGATCGGCACGTTCACCGGGTACAGCACGCTGTGCATGGCCCGGGCACTGCCGCCCGGCGGCCGGATCGTCACCTGCGACATCACCGAGCGGTGGCCCGGCGTCGGCGCCCCGTTCTGGCGGCAGGCGGGGGTCGCCGACCGCATCGACCTTCGCATCGGCGACGCCGCCCGGACCCTGTCCGAGCTGCGTGCACACGAAGGCGACGGCATCTTCGACCTGGTGTTCGTCGACGCGGACAAGGCCGGCTACCCGCACTACTGCGAAGAGGCGCTCGCACTGGTCCGCACCGGCGGACTGCTGGCAGTCGACAACACCCTCTTCCTCGGCCGGGTGGCGGACCCGCGGGCCGACGATCCCGACACCCTCGCCGTGCGCGAGCTCAACGAGCGGCTGCTCCACGACGAGCGGGTGGACCTCGCCCTGCTGACCATGGCCGACGGCATCACCCTGGCGCGCCGCCGGGAGTGATCCACGCTCCGCGGGAACGCGGGGAGCCGTGACACGAGTGGTGCCCACCGCCGCAAGGGCGGTGGGCACCACTCTTTTCCGTACGGCCGTTCCCTCAGCGGAATCGGTTGATGGCCGTGAGATGGCGCTCGCGCAGCTCGTGGTCGCGCACGCCGAGCCCTTCCCCGGGGGCCAGGCACAGGATGCCGACCTTGCCCTGGTGGACGTTGCGGTGCACCTCGCAGACCGCGAGCGCGGTGTCCTCGAGGGGATGGACGCGCGACAGCGTCGGATGGATGAGGCCCTTGGCGATGAGCCGGTTGGCCTCCCATGCCTCGCGGTAGTTGGCGAAGTGGGTGCCGACGATCCGCTTCAGCGACATCCACAGATAGCGGTTGTCGTACTGGTGCTCGAAGCCCGAGGTGGAGGCGCAGGTCACGATCGTGCCGCCCTTGCGCGTGACGTACACGGAGGCGCCGAAGGTCTCGCGGCCCGGGTGCTCGAAGACGATGTCGACGTCCTCGCCCCCGGTCAGCTCACGGATGCGCTTGCCGAACCGCTTCCACTCCCTGGGGTCCTGCGTGTGTTCGTCCTTCCAGAAGCGGTAGTCCTCGGCGCTGCGGTCGATGATCAGCTCGGCGCCCATCCGCCGGCAGATCTCGGCCTTCAAGGGGGAGGAGACGACGCAGACGGGGGTCGCTCCGCCGGCGAGCGCCAACTGGGTGGCGTAACTGCCCAGTCCGCCGCTCGCGCCCCAGATCAGCACGTTGTCGCCCTGTTTCATGGCGGCGCCGTTGCGGGAGACCAGCTGCCGGTATGCGGTGGAGTTCACGAGACCGGGAGCCGCGGCCTCCTCCCAGGACAGATGGCCGGGTTTGGGCATCAGCTGGTTGGATTTCACCAGCGCGATCTCCGCCAGCCCGCCGAAGTTCGTCTCGAACCCCCAGATCCGCTGCTCCGGGTCGAGCATGGTGTCGCCATGACCGTCGGGGCTCTCCAGCTCGACGGACAGGCAGTGTGCGACGACCTCGTCACCGGGCCGCCAGGCGTGCACCCCCGGCCCGGTACGCAACACCACACCGGCCAGGTCCGAGCCGAGCACGTGGTAGGGCAGGTCGTGGCGCGCGGCCAGAGGTGAGGTACGGCCGTACCGTTCGAGGAAACCGAAGGTGGGCAGCGGCTCGAAGATCGACGACCAGACGGTGTTGTAGTTGACCGAACTGGCCATCACCGCGACCAGTGCCTCCCCCGGCCCGAGCCGGGGCAGCGGCACCTCGTCCACGTGCAGGGACTTGCGCGGATCCTTGGCCGCGCTGCTCATACCGTCGAACATGCCGGCGTCCTCCTTGCGGACGGTCACGGCCCGGTAGGACTCGGGCAGCCGCAGCGCGGCGATGTCGGCGGCGGTGCGGCCGGGCGCGGTGATCGTGGCGAGTAGCTCGGTCATGGCGGGGTTCACGGGCTTCACGGGTGCGCTCCGATCGGTCGGTGTGCGAAGAATGCGGCCGGGTCCGTGGTCAGACCACCGCAGCCCGGTGCTCCTGCTGTCCGGAGTGTTCGGCGGTGAGGCGTTCCAGGATCGGGACGATTCCGGCGGGTGTGGGGTCGGCGAGCATCTCCGCGCGCAGCCGGCGCGCGCCCGCCCGGATCGAGGGGTCCTCCACCGCCGTACGCACCGCCTCGGTCAGCGCGTCCGCGGTGAGGTCCGCCGGGGGCAGGTGGAAACCGGCCGACAGACGCTGCAACTGCTGGGCCTTGAGCGGCGCGTCCCACAGGGACGGCACCAGCAACTGCGGCACACCGTGCAGCAGGGCAGTCGACCAGGTGCCCGCCCCGCCATGGTGGATGATCGCGGCACAGCTGGGCAGCAGCGCGTCCAGCGGGACGAAGTCCACCGGCACGATGTTGTCGGGGAGACGGCCCAACCGCTCGCGCTGGGACTGGTCGAGGGTGGCCACCACCTCCATGTCGAGCCGGGCCAGCGACTCCAGCAGCGTCGGGAAGGAGACCGCGTCACGGCCGTAGGTCTCGCGGGCCGAGGTGCCGAGGGTGAGGCAGATCCGGGGACGGTCGGGCGTGCGCAGGAGCCAGGGTTCGACCACCGAGCGCCCGTTGTAGGGGACGTAACGCATGGGCACGGTCGTCTGCCCCACGTCCAGCCGGGTGCTGCGCGGGCCCGGGTCGATCACCCAGTGGCCGAGCACGTCCCGTTCGTCGTACGCGTACCCGTACCGCTCCAGGGTCCAGCCGAGCCACTCCGCGATGGGGTCCTCACGCAGCTCCGCCGGGACCTCGCGGAGTGCCTCGAGGAAGCGTCTGCGGGAACGCCCGATCGCGTCGGGGCCCCACAGGATGCGGGCGTGCGCGGCGCCGCAGGCACGGGCGGCGACCGGGCCGGCATACGTCCAGGGCTCCCACACGACCAGGTCGGGGCGCCAGCCGCGGGCGAAGTCGACGACTTCGTCCATGGTCGCCGCACCGTTGAACGGAGCGAAGCAGAAGGCCGACATCAGCGTCTGCTGGCCCAGCAGATACTCCCAGCCGGCCTCCTGGGCCGGGCCGTCCTCGGTGAACTCCAAGCCCTTGTTGTAGGGCACCAGGTCGCTGCCCATCTCGGCCAGCAACTCGACGGCCGGCCGGTCGTCGCCGACGGGGACGGCGGCCAGACCGGCGGAGGTGATGACATCGGTGAGCGAGGGCGGGCTGGCCACCCGCACCTCGTGCCCGGCCGCACGCAACGCCCAGGCCAGCGGCACGAGACTGTAGAAGTGTGTGTTGTGCGCGAGCGAGGTCAGCAGGACTCGCATCGGGGCTCCGGTTCGTGCGAGGGCGGACGGTGGCGTGGGGCTCAGTGCGCGGAGACGGGGAAGCGGGCGTAGGCGCGTACGACCGGCGAGCGGGGGCGCATCAGGGCCGGGCCCGCGGCCTTCAGACCGGGCAGCGCGCGTGCCAGGGCCGACACGGCGGTCGTGGCGGCCAGCCGTACGACGGGCAGCGCGAGGCCGAGCTGCGGCCCGGTGCGGGACACGTCTCGAGGAGCGTCCGGTGCGCCCGGGGTCACCACCACCACCTGGTCGTCGGCGCGGATGCGACGGCCCCCCAGGCGGACGTCCTCGTGGGCGACCAGGCGCTCCAGGCGGGTGGGCGGCCGCACGAGGAGCGTGCGGTCGACAGCGGCCGACGCCGCCGCGGTGCGGCGGGCGTTCGCCCACTCCCCGGCGCCGCTCAGCAGCGCCCGCACGGTGTTCGCGACGACCGTCGCGGCGGGTTCCGGCGCGCCGACCGCGAGGATCAGGCCGATGCGTTCGACGTCCCGGGGTGCGACTCCCCGGCCCAGCAGCGCCCCGACCAGACCGGCCGGCCGGGCCGCGCCCGTGGCGGCCTCGCGGGCGACCAGTTCGCGGACCAGCGCGGCCACCTCCCGGACCGCCGCGGCGGAGTCCCGTGCCACGGCCAGCGTCTGCGGTGTGAACCGGGCGTCCAGTTGGGGCCCGCACCGGGTGAGCCGACGGACCGCCTCCGCCCGCTCCCCCTCTGCGACGCCCAGGAGCCGGAGCACCAGCGCCCCGACGTACGGCCGGACGACATCACCGACGAGATCGAATGCGGCGCCGTCGACGGGCAGGAGGGCACGGACCGGCGCGTCCGCCTCGGCCCGCTCGGCGCCGAGCAGGGCGCTGCCGCTCAGTGCCGGAGCGGCCAGGGCGTGCAGGCGGGCGAGTTCCGGGCGTTCGTATGCGGGGAACTCGGCGGCGATCGGTAGCAGGTCGGCGTCCGGGCGGTGTCCCGCGCGGTCGAGTGTGCCGAAGCGGGGATCGCCCAGTACCCGGTCCGTCACGGCGGGGTCCGCCGTGACCCAGGCGCCGAGCAGGTCGCTGCGGAACCACGTGCCGTGCGCGCGGATCCGCTCCTCCCAGGGGGTGCTGTCGTCGTCGGTGGCGCGCAGGATCATCGCGTACGGGTCGCCCTGGTTGCCCGCGAACCAGATTCCCGCGCGGGTCAGTTGCAGTCGGCGGCCGAATTCGCGGATCTCGTCGTCCGGCCGGGCGGCCGAGGCCTCGGCGGTGGTGGCGGACATGGCTCCTCCCTCTCTGGTTCGGTGCCGGACGCCGTTCAGCGGCACGTTCCGATGAACAGGCCGGGTCGGCCGATGTCACTGCGGTCCACGTACCGCACCTCGCAACCGGCGTTCTTGAAGGCCCGCTCGTACGCGGACTGCTGGAACAGGGTGATCCGGTGACTCTCGGACAGGACGCGGACGCCGTCCACCGGATGCGCGACCAGGTAGCGCACCTCGATCCGGGTGGCGTCGCCCTCCCGCACGGAGTGCGACATCCGGCATATCGTGCGGTCACCGGCCTCGGTGAGACTCGCCCCGACGTGACCGGGCGTGAACGACTCGGGGAACCACCAGGGTTCGACGAGGATCACGCCGCCCGGGGCGAGGTGCTGAGCGAAACGCTCCAGCGTGGCGTCGAGTTCACCGGTGTCACGCAGGTGGCCGATGGAACTGAACATGCAGACCACGGCGTCGAACCGCCGGCCGAGGCCGAACGTGCGCATGTCGCCCTGGTGCAGCGGCACGCCGGGGTTGCGGCGCGCCGCCAGCGCGAGCATGTCGGGAGAGAGCTCGACGCCCTCCACGTGGTCGAAGAGACCGGCGAGGTGACGCAGGTGCTGACCGGTCCCGCAGGCAACGTCGAGCAGCGACCCGGCGTCCGCACGCTCGGCCCGCACCAGGGCGGCGATCTCCTCCGCCTCACGCCGGTAGTCCTTGCCCTTCCCCTCGTGCACCAGGTCGTAGACGGCCGCGATCTCATCGGTGTACATCAGCGTCCTCCGGGGCGCGCTCGATGGGTTTGTCGTGGTGGTCACCGGCGGTGGACGCCAGCCAGTCGTGGACCGCCGAGGCCGTGTCCGCCGCGTGCTCGGTGAGCATGGTGAAGTGGTTGCCGGGCACGTCGGTGACGCTCGTGACCCCCGGCACCCGGGACCGCCAGCCGTCCGGGCCGCCGTCGCCGGTCCACCTGCGCAGCGGTTCGGAGGCCCGCGCCAGCAGCACGGGCGCGCGCAGCGCGGTGATCTGGCTGCCGAGCAGCAGCCGGTGGTACCCGGCCATGGCTGTCAGCCGGTGCTCCGCGAGCGGCACCGGGCTGCGCTCCAGCGACCAGCGCAGCAGGTCGTCCCGCCATACGCCCATCGCGCCGGGGTCGTCCGGGAAGTACATGTCCATCAGGACGACCGCTGCCGGACCGCTGCCGCGCGACTCCAGATACGCGGCGAGGGCCTGCGCGACGTTCGCGCCGCCGGAGTGGCCCGCGAGGGCGAACGGCTCGCCCCCGCAGTGCTCCAGCAGCGCGTCGGCCCGGTCGGCGAGCAGCGCGTCCAGCGACGCGGGCAGCGGCTCGGCCGGGTCGCCGAAGCCGGGCAGCGGCAGCACGGTCACGTCCCGGCGGCCGCGCAGGGCGTCCGCGAAATGCGCGTACTCCCGGGGGTTCGACGTGGCGGCCGTGCCGGCACAGCAGTACAGCCGCGGCCGGGTGGCCCCGGTCGCGAGACCCACCGGCGCCGGGAGCCCGCTCGGGCGTCCGTCGCCGGTGAAGGCGGGCCGGAACCGGGCCAGTCCGGCCATCAGGGACACCGCCTCGTCGGTCCGGCCCCGGGCGACGGCCGTACGCAGGACGGCGAGCAGCGTGCCCTCCGGCTGCGCGGTCGGCCCGGACGCGCCGCCCGTCGCCCGTCCGGCCAGCTCGGCCAGGTGGTCCGCCAGCGCGGTCGGGTCCTCGTGGTCGAACACGAGACCGGCGGGCAGCTCCAGCCCGGTCGCCTCGGCCAGCCCGTCCCGCAGAGCGACCGCGGCCAGTGAGTCGAAGCCGAGGTCGCGGAAGGAGGCCCGCGCGTCCACCTGCTCGGCGCCGGAGTGACCGAGCACACCGGCGGCCAGTGCCCGCACCAGGTGAAGCGCGAGCCCACGCCGTTCCTCGGGCCGCGCCCGTCCGAGGCGCGGCACGGCCCCGTCGCCGTCATCCGCCGGACCGGACTTCGCGGGACCGCGCCGGGTGGCCGCGCGGGCCGTGCGGACCTGCGGGATGTCGCTGATCAGCGGGCTGGGACGCCTCGCCGTCAGGGTGGGCGCGAACCGGTCCCAGTCGAGGTCGGCGACGGTCACGTTGACGTCGCGGTGGTCGAGGGCCTGCTGCAGCGCGGCCAGCGCCGTCTCCGGCCGCAGCGGCCGCACCCCCTGGCGCTCCAGATAGCCCTCCGGGGCGAGTTCGACCATGCCTTTCCCGCCCCAGACCCCCCAGGCGATGGAGGTGGTGGGTTGGCCTTGGGTGTGGGTGTGTTGGGCGAGGGCGTCGAGGTGGGCGTTGGCGGCGGCGTAGAGGGATTGTCC
>NZ_JBEZCR010000025.1:0-40151 GCF_040647715.1 Streptomyces tibetensis
CCCCGCCGGCCCGGGCCCGGGGCCCCCCCGGCGGGGGGGCCGGCCCGCCCTCCGGCCCCCCCACCGTCGGCCCCGCCCCGGGCCCCCCCCGCGGGGGGGGGGGGGGACGAGCCGGGCCGCCGCGACGTGACAGGCACGTGCGGCGGCCACGGCGGCTATGGCGTCAGGCATCTGTCACACGGCGCCCTGCGCGGCCTTCCGGCGGCGCAGCGCGTACATGCCGGTACCGGCGACCGCCAGCGCGGCCAGCCCACCGGCGGTCACACCCGGCGCCGAGGCGAGCCCGCCGCCACCGGTGTGCATGCCGCCGCGCGGCTTGTCGTGCTTGCCCTCCCAGGAGCCCTTCTCGTGCTTGTCGCCCCAGTCGCCCTTCTCCTCCTTGCCGCCCCAGTCATCCTTGTCGCCGTAGCCGTCCTCCTCCTGCCGGTCACCCCAGTCGTCCTCGTCCTGGTAGGTGTCCGGGTCGTGCTTGGGGTTGCCCCAGTCGTCCGAGTTCACCGCGGCCAGCGCTCCGCCGCCGGTGTGCATGCCGCCGTGCGGCTTGCCGTGCTTGTCGTGCTTGCCCTCCCAGTCCCCCTTCACGTGCCCGTTCTCCTTGCCGTGCTCCTCGTGCCTGCCCCCTTCGTCGCCCTTGGCGGCGTCGGAGTCCTCGTCGTGCCGGGAGCCGTCCCAGTCATCGGCGGTCACGGCGGACAGCGCTCCGCCACCCGTGTGCATGCCGCCGCGCGGCCCGTCGTGGTTGCCGTCCTTGTGGTGCTCCTTGCTGTAGGAAGAGGAGGTGTCGTGGTCCCAGTCACCCGTCGCTTCGGCATAGGCGGCGGGTGCGGCGATCGCGAGGGCGGCCGTTGCCGTGGCCGTCGCGAGCAGCATGCGGGCAGAGCGCATCGGTGAGTCCTTCCGTCGCGGTCCGGGCAGCTGACGCCTCGCCAGCTCACGAGACCCGGTCTCGACGTGAACCACCGTCAGTCATGCCGGTCCGTCCCACCATCCGGGGCGATCACACGGGTTACGACAACACTCCGACGGCGGCATGACCCCGGCTGTGCGACCGCCGCCCCGGGGCTCTCGACGTGCGCTCCCGTCAGCGGCGTCCGAACCCCCGGTGGGCCGTACGGGCCGGGTCCGGGTCTGCCGGCTGGGCCGCCATGCCGACGAGGACCAGCCCGCCCGCGATGAGCAGGCCCTGGGCCAGGGCGATGCCGGAGCCCAGCACGGCGACGCCGAACGCCAGCCCCCACCAGGCTCCGGTCCGCCGGTACTCGCGGGGCCGGGCGGGGCGGCCGGAGCTCATGGCCCGGGTGAGCCGGGGGTCCTCCCGCTCGAGTCGTGCTTCGAGATCGACCAGGCAGTGGTCGTCGGACTGGGGCACGGCTTCTCCTTCCCGGAACCCGAGCGCTTTCAGGCAGGGCACGGCCGAGGCCATGACAAGTCCTGGGTCGGGTCCTACGGCGGCGCGGCGGGAGACAGGCCGTCGACGCGCTGGCGCGGTGCCACGGCTGCTCACCAGGGCTTCAGCTTCTCCCCCCTCCAGCGGCTTCCACCAATCGAACCCTGAGCACGTCCGCGGCCGGTCGTCCGCCAGTGGAGCGGCAGGCGACGTGCGCCCGTCCAGGAGCGGCGTCCGGTGCGTGCTCCGGGGGTCCCCCGACCGAAGGCCGCGGGGAGTGCGGGGTGTCGGGACGGGGCGCACGTCGCCTGTCGCGGGACTAGCGCTCGGCCTCGGCGGGCTGAGGTGCGGACGGTGTGCTGTCGCCCGCGGGCTCGCCGTCGTACGCCGGGGCCTTGCGGCGGGGCTCGCCGGGCTTGTTCAGGAAGCCCTGCCCGGCCCGGAGCGCGCGGGCGAGCAGATGTGCGCGTCCGGCGGCGATGGGGCCGAGGACCGCGAGGACGAGGACGTACCCCGCGATGAACGGGGCGAGCCGGGCGTCCAGGCCGGCACCGGCGGCCATGGCGGCCAGGATCAGTGCGAACTCCCCGCGGGCCACGAGGGTGGTGGCGATCTCGGCGGCGGGGTCGATGCCGTAGCGGTACACGCGGGCGACGAGGAGACCGGCGGCGACGTTCATCACGAGGGTCAGCGCGGCCGCCGCGGCGACCGGTCCGACCACGGAGACGATGTCGCCGGGGTCGATGGACAGGCCGAAGGCGAAGAAGAAGATGGCCGCGAAGGCGTCGCGCAGCGGATGCACGAGGTCCCGGATGCGCGGCCCTGAGGGGGTGCCGGCCAGGATCAGGCCGACCATGAACGCGCCGATGGCGTCGGCGACGCCGAGGACCTCGGCGATTCCCGCCACCAGGACGGCCGCGCCGAGGAAGCTGATGACGAGCAGTTCGTTGTCGCGAGTCGCGATGAGCCGCCCCACCGGCTTGGTGCCGTAGCGGGCCGCCGCGGCCAGCAGCAGCAGGAAGCCGAAGGCCTTGGCGCCCTGCAGGACCATGTCGCCGACGCCCTGGGCGCCGCTGATGACGGGCTGGAGGGCGGCCAGGTACAGCGCGAGGAAGATGTCCTCCACCACGATGACGCCTAGGATGAGGCGCGTCTCCGGGCGGCCGATGCGGCCGAGGTCGATGAGGATCTTGGTGACGATGGCGGACGAGGAGATCCCGAGGACACCGGCGAGTACCAGTGCCTCGCGGACGCCCCAGCCCAGCGCGAAGCCGAATCCCAGCCCCGCGCCGACGTTGAGCAGCAGGTAGATCCCGCCCGCCGTGAGCAGGCGCCGGCCGCCGCTTCTCAGGTCGTCGAGGTGGAACTCCAGGCCGAGGTAGAACAGCAGCAGCACCAGTCCGAGTGCGGAGAGCATCTCGAAGTCGTGCGCGTCCTGGACGATGACCAGGCCGGGGGTGTGGGGGCCCAGCAGGATGCCCGCGAGCATGAACAGCGGGATCGTGGGGAGCCCGATTCTGCCGCCGAGGCGGGCGAGGAGGGCGGCGGCCAGGAAGGCTCCGCCCATGGCGAGAAGGCTGTCAGCGTGTCCCACGGTTCACCACCTTCGTGGACGCGCAAGCAGATCGTTTCACCGAGCGGGGATGGATAGGGGCTCCTCCTTCAGGGGGTGCGATGGGCAGCGTCGTACGCCCGTGGGCGCGACCCGGGGGTACGGCCATGACCGTCGGCGCGTCGGGCCCGGGCGGTGCTGCCAGCCTGACACGGGCCCCGGTGCCGTCACCATCGGTGACGGCACCCATCTTCGGGTGTGTCCCGGAGGCACCCTGCGCCCGCTCAGCAGGGCTTGGTCGGCCCGCTCACCGAAGCGGCCCTGGAGCGCATGACGTTCGACCGGGTCTTCGTCGGCACGGACGGCATCTCCCCCGGCCTCGGCATCTGCGAGGCCGATCTGCGCCGGACCCGCCTGGAGGAAGCCGGCGAGGTGGAACGGCAGGACGAGCACTCGGCGGTCAGGACGGCACCGTGCCGGTCGCCGCGCCGCTCGGCGCCGCCGCCGAACCGCTGCCGAAGCGGATCCCCTTGGCCTCCTTGCCGAGACCGCTCAGCAGGATCACCACGGCCAGGGTGGGCACGATGGTCCACGCCATCGCCGAGGGATACCCGTGGCGCTCGGCGAGGGCCTCCTGGATCGGCAGGTTGAGCGCGGCGATGAGGTTGCCGAGCTGGTAGGTGACGCCCGGGTAGAAGCCCCGGACGGCGTCCGGGCTCATCTCGGTCAGATGCGCCGGGATGACGCCCCACGCGCCCTGCACGCACACCTGCATCAGGAAGGACGACAGCATCAGCCATCCGACGGTGGTGGACAGCACGAAGAACGGCACCACGACCAGACCCGCCGCTGCCGCGATCATGATGGTCCGGCGGCGGCCCAGCCGCTCGGAGTACGCACCGAGCAGCACCCCGCCGATCATGGCGCCGGTGTTGTAGACCACCGCGATCGCGATCGACGTGTTCGCCGACAGGTCGAGGCCCTTCTTCACGAAGGTCGGGTAGATGTCCTGGGTGCCGTGCGACATCCAGTTGAAGGCCGTCATCAGCGCGACCAGGTAGACGAAGCGCCGCAGCACCGCGGGGTTCTTGAACACCTGGTGCGCGGGGGTGCGGTTGAGCGCGACGCTCTTCTCCCACACCTCGCTCTCCTCCACCCTGCTGCGCACCCACAGCGCGACCAGGGCGGGCAGCAGGCTGAAGGCGAACAGGCCCCGCCAGCCGAAGACGGGCTCGATGACGAAGAACGCCACGGCGGACAGGAGGTACCCCAGCGAGTAGCCGCTCTGCAGCAGGCCCGACCAGAAGCCGCGCCGTTCGGTGGGGATCTTCTCCATGGCCAGGGCCGCGCCCAGACCCCACTCGCCGCCCATGCCGATGCCGTAGAGCAGGCGCAGCACCAGCAGCACGGTGTAGTTCGGCGCGAAGGCGCAGGCGAAGCCGACGATCGAGTAGAAGACGACGTCGACCATGAGGGGGACGCGACGGCCCCGGCGGTCCGCCCACATGCCGAAGAGCAGCGCGCCGACCGGCCGCATCACCAGGGTCGCGGTGGTGAGGAAGGCCATGTCGGTGAGGGAGACATGGAAGTCGTCGGCTATCTCGCTGTAGACGAGCACGACCAGGAAGTAGTCGAACGCGTCCATCGCCCAGCCGAGATAGGCGGCCACGAAGGCATTGCGCTGGTCCTTCGTCAGACCCGCTGCCTGGCCTTTCACGGTCTTCAGCACGGCGGCCTCCCGGAGTTCGCAGCCGAGGCTAGGCACGCGGCGTCGGGAATCGGGCAAAGGACGGCCCAGTTTTGGACCAAGAGCGCCGACGGCCCGTCAACGACGTCCGGGAGGCCGTCTTCCCGGCACCGCGACACCGCCGGACGCCGCCGCGTCGATCAGGCCGCGGAAGGTCGGGCACTCCAGGTGGCTGGGCGCGGGGCACGCGGCGGCATGCCGCAGTGAGTCACGCAGAGCCCCCAGTTCGCGGATTCTCCGGTCCAGTTCCTCCGCCTTGGCCGACAGCACCCGCCGGTCGATCCGCGGCCGCCCGTCCGGCGCGAACATCCGCGCGATCTCGTCGAGCGAGAATCCGGCCGTCCGCCCCAGCGCGATCAGCGCCAGCCGCTGCAGCACCCCGCTGTCGTACTGGCGCCGCAGGCCGCGCCGGCCGGTCGAGGCGATCAGCCCCTTGTCCTCGTAGAACCGCAGGGTCGAAGCGGGAACTCCGGCGCGCTGCGCCACTTCCGCTATGTCCAGTTCTGTCATTCTCTTGACCTCAAGTCGACTTGAAGTAGAACGCTGTCACCCCGTCCCGACGGAGACAAGCGGGACGAAGACAAACAGGACGAGCAGAGGGAGAAAACCACATGAACGCCGCACGCAGGTCCTACGACGAGCAGGCCGCCCGCTGGAACGGGCCCGCCGGCCACGCCTGGGTGGACCTCCAGGAGGTGCTGAACGGGATGTTCAGGCCCATCGAGGAGCTGATCGTCGACGCCGTGGCCGCCGAACACCCGACGAGTGTGCTCGATGTCGGCTGCGGCACCGGCGCCCTCACCCGGGCCGTCGCACGCCGGGCCGGTCACTGCGTCGGGGTCGACATCTCCGGCCCGATGATCGAGGCGGCCCGGGCGCTCGCCGAACGCGAGGGCGTACCGGCGTCCTTCGTCCAGGCCGACGCACAGGAGTACGCGTTCGAGCCGGCCGCCTTCGACGCGATCGTCTCGCGCTTCGGCGTCATGTTCTTCAGCGACCCCGTGCGGGCCTTCGCCAATCTCCGCAGCACGGTGCGGGACGGGGCCGGGCTGCGGTGCGTCGTGTGGCGGAGCGCCGAGGAGAACCCGTTCATGACGACGGCGGAACGCGCCGCGGCCCCGTTCCTGCCGGAGCTTCCCGAGCGCCGACCGGACGAGCCGGGCCAGTTCGCGTTCGCCGACCCGGAGCGGGTGCACCGCGTCCTGACGGAGAGCGGCTGGGCGGGGATCGACATCCAGCCGGTCGACGTGGTCTGCACCCTGCCCGAGAGGGACCTCGTCACGTACTTCAGCCGGCTGGGTCCGCTCGGCACGGTCCTGCCCGAGGCCGACGAGCGGACCCGGGCCGACATCGTCGAGGTGGTCCGCCCCGCCTTCGAACCCTTCGTGCAGGGTTCGGACGTCCGCTACACCGCGGCCTGCTGGACGGTGTCGGCCCGGGCCGCCGATGCGAAACTTTCGTGACGCCCGGCCCCCTTTTCCGAACGCGGGCCACCGGCGCATAGTGAGATCACGATGACGCAGAAGAGAGCGCTGGTGGTCCGAGGCGGCTGGGAAGGTCATCAGCCGGTCGAGGCCACGGAACTGTTCCTGCCCTTCCTCCGGAGCAAGGGATACGCGGTCCGGGTCGAGGAGTCGACCGGGGTCTACGCGGACGGCGCCGAGATGGCTGCCACCGACCTCGTCGTGCAGTGCGTGACGATGTCGGAGATCACGCGCGAGGAGCTGGCGGGCCTGAGTTCCGCGGTGGTGGCGGGCACGGGCTTCACCGGCTGGCACGGCGGCATCGCCGACTCGTTCCGCGCCTCCTCGGACTATCTACACCTGGTCGGCGGGCAGTTCGCCACGCACCCCGGTAAGGAACCGTGCGGGCGGCGGGGTGAGGCGGCGGACAACTTCCTGCCCCACACGATCACCCTGACCGAGGCCGGCCGCGCGCACCCGATCACCGCCGGAGTCGAGGACTTCACGCTGGACACCGAGCAGTACTGGGTGCTCCACGACGACCTCATCGACGTCCTCGCCACCACCACGCATCCCACCCGGCCGTGGGAGCCCTGGCACCGGCCGGTCACCTCCCCGGCGGTCTGGACCCGCCGGTGGGGTGCCGGGCGGATCGTGGTGACGACGCCGGGGCACAGCGTCGACGTGCTGGAGAACCCCCACGTCCGCGCCATCGTCGAGAGGGGCATGCTGTGGGCGACGCGCACCGCGTCGGGATCGTAGGGCTCGGCGTCATCTCCCGGGCGTACCTGGACACGCTCGCGGGCCATCCCGCGGTGCGGATCACCGCGGTCGCCGACCTCGACGCCTCCCGGTCGGCCGCGGTCGCCGCCGAACTGCCCGGCGCCCGGGCCCTGACGGTCGAGGAGCTGCTGAGCAGCCCGGACGTGGACACGGTGCTGAACCTGACGACACCGGCGGCGCACGCCGGGATAGCCCTGGGCGCGATCCGGCACGGCAAGCACGTCTACGGGGAGAAGCCGCTGGCCGCGAGCCTGGAGGACGCCCGGGCCGTGCTGGAAGCGGCCGGTAAGGCGGGCAGCGGTGTGGGCTGCGCCCCGGACACCGTGCTGGGTACGGGAGTTCAGACCGCGCGGGCCGTCGTGGAGGCGGGCGCCATCGGGCGGCCCCAGTTCGCCTCGGCCGTGATGGTGACCCCGGGCCATGAACGCTGGCACCCGAACCCGGACTTCTACTACAGGGCGGGCGGTGGCCCGCTGCTGGACATGGGGCCGTACTACCTCTCGTCACTGGTCCATCTGCTGGGGCCGGTGCGGGCCGTGACCGGGGCGGCCGGGCGGTTGCGGGCCGAGCGCGTCATCGGATCCGGTCCGCGCGCCGGCGAGCGCATACCGGTCGAGGTGGACAGCCATGTCTCCGGAGTGCTGGAGCACGTGAACGGGACGTTGACGACGCTCACGACGAGCTTCGACGGTGTGGCCACCACGGCCGCGCCGATCGAGGTCCACGGCGAGAACGGCACCCTCTCGGTCCCCGACCCCAACCGCTTCGACGGCGAGGTACGTCTCCACGCGCTCGGCGACAGCCGCTGGCGCCCCCTTCCGACGTCGGCGGGCTACGTGGACGGCGCCCGCGGGGTCGGCCTGCTCGACTTCCTCACCGCCGACGGTGAGCGACCGCCGCGCGCGAACGGCGAACTCGCCCTGCACGTGCTGGAGACGATGACGGCGCTGCTGCGTTCGGCGGCCGAGGGGCGCCGGGTCGAGCTGACGACGCCCGCCGAGGTGCCCGCCGCCGTGCCCTTGACGAGTGCGGCGCGGTGGCGCGGCCGGCAGGAGTGACGTCAGTCCACGGGCCACGTGTGGGCGGGCGCGTTCATGTGCATGTAGTCCATGTACGTCCTGGTCATCTGCCGCAGCGCCTCCCGCCGGTCGGAGATGCCGGCCTTCTCCAGGTGGTGCACCATCTCCGCCTGCCACAGGGCGCCGTTGCGGCCGGTGACGCAGCGCTGCTCGATGATGCCCAGCAGGGGCTCGCGCCACGCGGCGTCCATGCCGGTCAGCTCCAGGCCCCGGTGGGCCAGGGGCAGCAGTCGCCGCAACACCAGTTCCGTGACCGGTACTTCGCCCACGCCGGGCCAGTACAGCCGGGCGTCGATGCCGTCGCGGGCCGCGGTGTGCAGGTTCTCCTCGGCGACCGAGAAGGACATCCGCGACCACACCGGCCGGTCCTCGTCGACCAGGGCGCGGGTCAGGCCGTAGTAGAAGGCGCCGTTGGCGATGATGTCGGCCACGGTGGGGCCGGCGGGCAGGACCCGGTTCTCGATGCGCAGATGGGGGCCGCTCTCGGTGACGGCGTAGATGGGGCGGTTCCAGCGGTAGATCGTGCCGTTGTGCAGGGTCAGTTCGCCCAGCTGGGGGACGCCGCCGCTGTCCAGTTCCTTCTGCGGGTCCTCGTCCTCGCACAGCGGCAGCAGGGCGGGGAAGTAGCGCACGTTCTCCTCGAAGAGGTCGAAGACGCTGGTGATCCAGCGCTCCCCGAACCACACCCGGGGCCGTACGCCCTGGGCCTTGATCTCCTCGGGGCGGGTGTCGGTGGCCTGCTCGAACAGGGGGATGCGGGTCTCGCGCCACAGCTCCTTGCCGAACAGGAAGGGCGAGTTCGCCGCGAGGGCGATCTGCACGCCCGCGATGGCCTGGGCCGCGTTCCAGTAGTGCGGGAACTCCCTCGGGTCGACCTGGAGATGGAACTGGGTGCTGGTGCAGGCCGCCTCGGGAGTGATGGTGTCGGCGTACGTCGACAGCCGTTCCACTCCGTCGACCTTGATCCGCAGGTCCTCGCCCCGGGCCGCGAAGATCTGCTCGTTGAGCAGGCGGTAGCGCGGGTCTCCGGAGAGCGCGGACTCGCTGACGTCCGACTCGCCCAGGGTCGGCAGGATGCCGACCATGATCAGGTGCGCGCCCACCGCCGCGGCACGGTCCTCGGCGTGGTTGAGGGCGTCCCGGATGGCCTGCTCCCAGGAGCCGGGGCCACCGGTCGTCAGCAGCCGGGGCGGGATGTTGATCTCCAGGTTGAAGCGGCCCAGCTCGCTCGACCAGGCGGGATCGGCGATCGCCTGGAGCACGTCGGTGTTGCGCATCGCGGGCAGCCCCTCGTCGTCCACGAGGTTGAGCTCGATCTCCAGCCCGACCTGAGGGCGCTCGCTCTCGAACCCGGACTCGCTGAGCATCCGGGCGAGCACCTCGAGATCGGTGTGCATCTTCTCGCGGTACCGACGGCGGTCCTCCCGGGTGAACACCAGGGCCGGCACGTCACGTCCCATGTGCCCTCCTGCGCTCCTTCGGCGGGTACGTCCGCTCCTCGGCAGACGGGTCTCGTCCCAGAGTCGCACCTTGTCCCCGGCCCCGCACCCACCTAGCCTCAGTTTGTGCCGCAAATAAACAAAGCCCGAACGCACAAGGACGTGCCGGGCCACAACAGCTCCCTGACCCGGCTCCGGATCGCCCTCACCGTCTTCTTCGCCCTCGACGGCTTCGTCTTCGCCGGCTGGGTCGTACGCATCCCCGCCGTCAAGGCACAGACCGGTGCCTCCGCGAGCACCCTCGGCCTCGCCCTCCTCGGCGTCTCCGCCGGTGCGGTCGTCACCATGACCCTCACGGGCCGGCTGTGCCGCCGCTACGGCAACCACCGGGTCACCGTCGTCTGCGCCGTGCTGCTCTCCCTCAGCGTCGCCCTGCCACCGCTGACCCACTCGGCGCTCGCCCTGGGCCTGGTCCTGCTGGTCTTCGGGGCCGCGTACGGCGGGATCAACGTGGCCTTCAACAGCGCGGCCGTCGAACTCGTGGCCGCGCTGCGGCGGCCGGTCATGCCGAGCTTCCACGCGGCGTTCAGCCTGGGCGGCATGGTCGGGGCGGGGCTGGGCGGGCTGGTCGCGGGGGCCCTCTCCCCCACGCGGCACCTGCTGCTGCTCACGGCCGTCGGCCTGCTCGTGACCGCGGCCGCGGGCCCCACCCTCCTGCGGCACCAGCCGCCGCCTCCGCCTCCGGAACGGGAGCTGCCCGCCGGGGGCTCCCCACGCCGCCCGGACCGCCGCACCAGGGGACTGGTCCTCGTCTTCGGCCTGATCGCGGGGTGCACCGCGTACGGCGAGGGGGCGCTGGCCGACTGGGGTGCCCTGCACCTCGAACAGGACCTGCACGCCTCGGCGGGCGCCGCGGCCGTGGGCTACTCGTGCTTCGCCCTCGCCATGACGGTGGGACGGCTGACCGGCACGATGCTCCTGGAACGTCTGGGGCGGACCCGGACCGTCGTCGCCGGCGGCACCACCGCGGCGGCCGGCATGCTGCTGGGCTCCCTCGCACCCTCCCTCTGGGCCGCTCTTCTCGGCTACGCGATCACGGGCCTCGGCCTCGCGAACCTCTTTCCCGTGGCCGTGGAACGCGCGGGCGCCCTGGCGGGCCCCGGCGGCGTCGCCACGGCCTCCACCCTGGGATACGGGGGCATGCTCCTCGGCCCGCCTGCGATCGGCTTCATGGCGGACTGGTTCACGCTGCCGGCCGCGCTGACCAGTGTGGCGGTGCTGGCGGCGGTGGCCGCGGCCGTCGGTGCGCTGGTGGGCGCGGCTGCCCGGCGGGCGGACGGGAGCTGAAGAGGGGAAGCTGCCAGGGGGGATGCCGGTGATCCTGGGTACCCGTGGCGGCGCCCGTGGTGATCACCGGGCCGTACGCCATGTACAAGGAGGCAGACCCGTGACCGAACAGCAGCACCCCGGAGAACAGCACCCGACTCCGGAGTTTCCCTCCCAGGACCAGCCGCATCCCGGCTGGACCGGGCCGATGGACCCGCCCCCGGACCATGGTGAGGAGTCCTACCGGGGCAGCGGCAGGCTGGAGGGCCGCAAGGCCGTGATCACCGGTGGGGACTCCGGGATCGGCCGTGCGGTGGCCCTGGCGTTCGCCCGCGAAGGCGCCGACGTGCTGTTCACCCATCTGGATGACGAGAAGGACGACGCCGCCGAGACGGCCCGGCTCGTCGAGGAGGCCGGCCGGCGTGCCGTGCCGGTCGCGTGCGACGTACGGGAGGAGGACAACTGCCGGGCGCTGATCGAGCGCGCCGTGGACGAGTTCGGCCGGATCGACGTGCTCGTGAACAACGCGGCGTACCAGATGTCCCAGCCGGACGGCATCGAGGCGATCACCACCGAGCAGTTCGACCGGGTGCTGCGCACCAACCTGTACGGCATGTTCTGGCTGTGCAAGCTGGCCCTGCCGCACATCCCGGAGGGCGGCAGCATCATCAACTCCACGTCGGTGCAGGCGTACAAGCCCAGTCCGCACCTGCTGGACTACGCGACGACGAAGGGCGCGATCGTCACCTTCACGCAGGGGCTGGCGCAGATGCTGATCGAGAAGGGCATCCGCGTCAACGCGGTCGCGCCGGGCCCGGTGTGGACGCCGCTGATCCCGGCGACCCTGCCGGACACGCAGACGTTCGGCAAGCAGGCCCCCATCGGACGGCCCGCACAGCCCGCCGAGATGGCTCCGGCGTACGTCTTCCTCGCCTCGCAGGAGGCGTCGTACATCACCGCCGAGATCGTCAACGCGACGGGCGGGACGCCGCTGCCGTAACCACCGCAGCCGGCCTCCGGAAACAGCAGGGCTGGAGAGCGCTTCATGCGGCAGACTCGGCGCCATGGAGACCGCCGAGTTCCTTCAAGCACTGGATACGGAAGGCCGGCTGCTGGCCGCGGCCGCCGAGGAGGCCGGGACCGACGCGAAGGTTCCGACCTGTCCCGAGTGGCAGGTGCGCGACCTGCTGCGGCACACGGGCGCCGTACACCGCTGGGCCACCGCCTTCGTCGCCGAGCGGCTCACCGAACGGCGCCCGCTCGCCGAACCCACCGACCTCGACGGCGCGGAGCTGGTGGCGTGGTACCGCGCCGGCCACCGGGATCTCGTCCACACGCTGGCCGGCGCCTCGCCGGACGTGGAGTGCTTCACCTTCCTGCCCGCGCCGTCCCCGCTGGCGTTCTGGGCCAGGCGGCAGGCGCACGAGACGGCGGTGCACCGGGTCGACGCGGAGTCCGCGCGCGGCGGCGTCCCGGCCACCGTCACCCCCGAGTTCGCGACCGACGGCATCGACGAACTGCTGCGTGGCTTCCACGCCCGCCCCAGGAGTCGGGTGCGCACCCCGCGGCCGCGCATCCTGCGGATCCGCACGGAGGACACCGGCGCGGTGTGGACGGTACGGCTGTCGCCGGAGCCGCCCGTGACGACGCGGGAGGAGTCAGGGGAGGCCGAGTGCGAACTGTCCGGCCCCGCCGAGCAGTTGTACCTGGCGCTGTGGAACCGGGCTCCCCTCCCGGCCGCAACGGGTGACCAGGCGCTCGCCACCATGTGGCGGGAGACGTCGGCCATCTGAGCGGACCGCCGACGGGCGAGCGGCCGTCCGCGAACCGAGCGGACCGCCGACCGGCGATCGAACGGAGGCGATCCGAACAGGACTGCCACCGGGCGCTCAGTCCTCGTCGAGCATCCGTGCCAGTACCGCGCGCTGCACGGGAAGCACCTCGCCGTGCAGCGCGCGCCCCTTGGCGGTGAGACATACCTTCACGCCGCGGCGGTCCTCGGAGCACAGGCCGCGCTCGACGAGCCCCTCCTTCTCCAGCCGGGCGACCAGCCGCGACAGCGCGCTCTGGCTCAGATGAACCCGCTCGGAGATCTCCTGCACGCGGTAGGACGGCGTGCCCTTGGGCGTCCGGCACCCGGCGAGGACGTCGAGCACCTCGAAGTCGCTGGCGCACAGACCGTGGCCGTGCAGCGCACGGTCGAGTTCACACTGTGTCCGCGCGTGCAGCGCCAGGATGTCCCGCCACTGCGCCACGAGGGCCTGCTCGGCCTGCTGCGCCGTCATGCGCCGCACCGTAACAGAGAACCGAAATTGTTGCACCCGAATTAAATGCGTTTGCATCTCATGCATATGCATGTAGTGTCTCCGCCATGACCTCTCCGCTCATCTCCCCCACGTCCGAGGGGCGTTGGACGCCACGGCTGTGGGGCACCCTGCTCGTGCTCTGCGCCGCGATGTTCCTGGACGCCCTGGACGTGTCCATGGTCGGCGTCGCCCTGCCGTCCATCGGCGCAGACCTCGGCCTGTCGACCTCGTCCCTGCAATGGATCGTCAGCGGCTACATCCTGGGCTACGGCGGCCTGCTGCTCCTCGGCGGACGCGCCGCCGACCTGCTGGGCCGGCGTCAGGTGTTCCTGGTGGCCCTCGCCGTCTTCGCACTCGCCTCGCTGCTCGGCGGCCTGGTCGACTCGGGGCCCCTGCTCATCGCCAGCCGCTTCATCAAGGGCCTGAGCGCGGCCTTCACGGCACCCGCGGGCCTGTCGATCATCACCACGACGTTCCCCGAGGGCCCGCTGCGCAACCGCGCCCTCGCCATCTACACCACCTGCGCGGCCACCGGCTTCTCCATGGGCCTGGTCCTCTCGGGCCTGCTCACCGAGGCCAGTTGGCGCCTGACCATGCTGCTGCCCGCGCCCATCGCCCTGATCGCGCTCGTCGCCGGTCTGAAGCTGCTGCCGCGCAGCGAACGGGAGAAGGACCACAACGGCTACGACGTCCCCGGCGCCCTCCTCGGCACCGCCTCGATGCTGCTGCTCGTCTTCACTGTCGTCCAGGCACCGGAGGTCGGCTGGGCGTCGGCCCGCACCCTGCTGTCCTTCCTCGCGGTGGCCGCGCTGCTGACGGTGTTCGTCCTGGTGGAGCGACGCTCGGCGGGACCGTTGATCCGGCTCGGCGTGCTGCGCTCCGGCAGTCAGATCCGCGCCCAGCTCGGCGCGATGGCCTTCTTCGGCTCGTATGTCGGCTTCCAGTTCCTGGCGACGCTCTACATGCAGTCGCTGCTGGGCTGGTCGGCGCTGCACACGGCCCTCGCCTTCCTGCCCGCGGGCGCGCTGGTGGCGGTGTCGTCGACGAAGGTGGGCGCGATCGTCGACCGGTTCGGCACCCAGCGGCTGATCGCGGCCGGCTTCGCGCTCATGGTCCTCGGATACGCACTGTTCCTGCGCGTCGACCTGGACCCGGTGTACGCCGCGGTGATCCTGCCGAGCATGCTGCTGATCGGCGCCGCCTGCGCCCTGGTCTTCCCGTCGCTCAACATCCAGGCCACCAACGGCGTCGACGACCACGAGCAGGGCATGGTCTCCGGCCTGCTCAACACCTCCGTCCAGGTCGGCGGCGCGATCTTCCTGGCCGTCATCACGGCCGTGGTGACCGCCGGCGCCCCCTCGGACCCCACTCCGCAGGCCGTCCTGGACAGCTACCGGCCCGGGTTCATGGTCGCCACGGGCATCGCCGTCGCCGGCCTGCTGATCACCCTCACCGGTCTGCGGCCGCGCCGTGGAAGGACGTCCGCGGGGCCGTCCGTCGTCGTCGCCAGGTCCACCCCGAAGGAGGCGGAGCGCGTCGCCGTACGCGACTAGCGCGACCGGGGGGAGCGCCTCCGATCCTGCGCCCGGCGGGCTGCCTTGCCCGCCGGGCGCACCCCTGTTTGACTCGCCGTATGACCAGTCACGGGGGACGGCGCAGTCAGGCCGAACGGGATGCCATCACCGTCGAGATCGGGTACGCGCTGTGCAGCGCGGCCTTCGCGGCGGCGGTGGTCTTCGGGGCCGTGGCCGGGCCCGCCTTTTTCTTCGACCTGCCGCAGACGCCGGAGCGCCTGCTGGTGCGGGCCGGTCTGGTGCTCGCGCCGGTGCTCTTCGCCGCCCGGGTCGTCAGTGTGCTGCTCCGGTTCCGGAGGGCGGATCAGCCCAGCCAGCCCGGCCGCACCAGCCCCGACTCGTAGGCCAGCACGACCAGTTGGGCCCGGTCGCGGGCGCCGAGCTTCACCATCGTGCGGCTGACGTGGGTCTTGGCGGTGAGCGGGCTGACCACCAGGCGGCGGGCGATCTCCTCGTTGGACAGACCCATCCCGACCAGTGCCATCACCTCGCGCTCCCGCTCGGTGAGCCGCTCGAGTTCGCCGGCCGCCGCCGGTTCCTTGGACCGGGAGGCGAACTCGGAGATCAGCCGCCGCGTCACACCCGGCGACAGCAGTGCGTCGCCCGCGACCACCGCCCGTACGGCACGCAGGAGTTCCTCCGGCTCGGTGTCCTTGACCAGGAAGCCGGAGGCGCCGGAACGGATCGCCTCGAAGACGTACTCGTCGAGCTCGAACGTGGTGAGCATGACCACCTTGACGTCCCCCAGCCCCGGGTCGGCGGTGACCTGCCGGGTCGCGGCCAGACCGTCGAGTTCCGGCATGCGGATGTCCATCAGCACGACATCGGGCCGCAGTTCACGGATCCGGCGCACGGCCTCCGCGCCGTCGGCGGCCTCCGCGGCCACCTCGATGTCGGGCTGCGCGTCGAGCAGCGCCCGGAATCCCGCCCTCACCAGTGACTGGTCGTCGGCGAGCAGTACACGGATCACCGGTCCTCCTGTCTCGGTCCGGCGGACGCACCGGCGGACGCCGACAGCGGCAGCACGGCGAGCACCCGGAACCCTCCGTCGGGGCGGGGGCCCGCCTCGATGGTGCCACCCAGGGCGGCAGCCCGCTCCCGCATCCCGGCGAGCCCGTTGCCGCTGCCGCCCGCGTCGGCGCCGGTCGCGGGTCCGTCGTCGTCCACGCGCAGCCGCAGAACGCCCGCGTCGTGCGCGAGGTGCACGCGCGCGTGCCGTGAACCCGAGTGCCGTACGACGTTGGTCAGGGCCTCCTGGACGATCCGGAAGGCGGCGAGGTCCGTGCCCGGCCCCAGACGCGGCGGCTCGCCCTCGACGTCCACCGTGAGGCCCGCGCTCGCGGCCTGCTCCACCAGTTCGGGCAGCCGGTCGAGGCCGGGCGCGGGGGTGCGCGGCGCATCGCCGGGGGCGCGCAGGGTGTCGAGCACCTGGCGTACCTCGCCGAGCGCTTCCTTGCTCTGGTCCTTGATCGTGGTGAGGGCGGTGCGGGCCTGCTCGGGGTCGGTGTCGAGCAGTGCGAGGCCGACGCCCGCCTGGACGTTGATGACGGAGATGCTGTGGGCGAGGACGTCGTGCAGCTCCCGCGCGATCCGCAGCCGCTCCTCGTCGGCCCGCCGCCGTGCCGCCTCGGCCCGCTCGGCCCGTTCACGGGCCCACTGCTCGCGCCGGACACGGAACAGCTCCGACACCGCCGCGACGGCCACCACCCAGGTGGCGACCACGATCTCCTCCCCCCACGAGACGGCGGAGTCCCCGGACGGGGGCAGCCACGTGAAGAGCCAGTGCGCCACCAGGACGTGCCCGGCCCAGAGCATGCCCATCGCGGTCCACGCCGCCCGGCGGTGCCCGGCGACGATGGCGCTGAAGCAGGCCAGGGCGACGGTGAAGAGCACCGGCCCGTAGGGGTACCCGGCCCCCAGATAGACCATGACGGCGGCCGCCGTCCCGAACACCACGGCCACCGGATGCCGCTTCCGCCACAGCAGCATCCCCCCGGCCACCAGTAGCAGCACCCGCGCGAAGAGATCCAGCTCCGCCCGCTCGCCCTGCTGTCCATGGGCGGCGAAGTTCGACCCGGCCAGGACGAAGACGGTCACCAGGACCGTGGAACGCCAGGGCCACCGCGGCTCCCGCCCCTCCTCCCGGTCCCACGGCGCGGGCCCGGGCCGCCACCGCTGCGGCGGACCGCCCCGCGCATTGTGCTCGTCCATACCGGCAACGCTAGACGGCCCGCTCCCGCAGCCGCGTCACCCTCGCGTGGTGATCACGCGTACTCCCCGGGAAGTACGCCCGCTCACCGGGGCGGTGGCCTAGTCGGGCCCGGGCACCAGCCCCACTCCCCTGGCGAGTTGCTCCGCCGCGTGCCGGAAGAACGTCTCCCGGTCCTCCACCACCCTGTTGAACTGGCCGAACAGTTCGAAGCCGACCAGTCCGTACAGCTGGGCCCAGGCCGCGACGAGTGCGGTCACGACCTCCGGAGGGAGATCCGGGGCGAGGTCGGCGGACATCCGTTCGGCCTCCGGGCGGAGGGCGACCGGCAGCGAGGGCCGGGCCAGGCCCGGGCCGTGGTGGGCGTCGCGCGCGATGCCGATGAGCAGGAGGCCGACGCGGGCGGCGGCCGGGACGGTGACCTCGGGGGCCGTGTAGCCGGGCACGGGCGATCCGTAGATCAGGGCGTACTCGTGCGGATGGTCCAGCGCCCAGCGCCGCACCGCCTCGCAGACCGCGATCCACTGCTCGAAGGGGCCGGCCGCTGCGTCACGGGCCGCCTCGTGGGCCGACTCGGCGCTCTCGCCGAGGGAGTCGTAGGCGTCGATGATGAGTGCGGTGAGCAGGTCGTCACGGCTGGGGAAGTAGCGGTACAGCGCGGAGGAGACCATGCCCAGCTCACGGGCGACGGCCCGCAGGGAGAGCCGGGCGGCACCCTCCGCCGCGAGCTGTCTGCGGGCCTCGTCCTTGATGGCCGCGGTCACTTCGATCCTGGCCCGGGCACGGGCGCCGTGTGCGGTGCTCATGCCCGGCAGTCTCCCATGAACATAGATCACTGCCCACAAAGGAGAGCGGTGAACAAAAAAGAGATCAGCGCTCTTGCTATGGCGCACCCGTCTCATGCAGACTGGCATCAGAAAGAGCGAGAGCAGTGCTCACAGAAGGGAGCACTGCTTCGCACCACACGAGGGGGCCCCGATGTCCACGCACGTCCAGAAGCCCGGCTGGTTCACCGTCAACGTCTTCAACCGCTTCGTGGCCTGGCTGACCCGCCGCGGCATCAGCGTCTGGGGCTCCCGCGTCCTCGCCGTCCGGGGCCGCAAGAGCGGCCAGTGGCGCACGACCCCGGTCAACCTGCTGACCCTGGACGGCAAGCAGTACCTGGTCGCGCCCCGCGGCCATGTGCAGTGGACGCACAACATGCGCGCCGCGGGCGGCGGTGAACTGCACCTCGGCAAGCACGTGGACACCTTCACCGCGGCCGAGGTCGGCGACGACGACAAGAGCCCGATCCTGCGCGCCTACCTCAAGCGCTGGAAGGCGGAGGTCGGGGTCTTCTTCAACGGAGTCGGCCCCGACTCCCCGGACGACGAGCTGCGCCGCATCGCCCCGGACCACCCCGTCTTCGAGATCACTCGGACGAGCTGACCTCCGCGGCCGCGGAGGGACGGCGGTCCAGCGCGGTCAGGGCCCGCTGGGCCACCGGGTGGGTGCGGACGATCTCGCCCAGCGACGTCGAGCCCTGGGCGATCTCCTTGAACGCCTTCCACGCCGGGCGGAAACCCGTCAGCGCCGCGTGGAACAACCCGGGACGGCGCTCGAACACCGTCAGCAGCCGCCTGCCGACGCTCATCTCCACCCCGAGCCCGGCCTTGATCGCGAACGCGTAGTTGAGAGCCTGCCGTCGGGTGTCCACGGCGTCGTGCGCCTCGGCGATCCGCACCGCCCACTCCCCCGCGAGCCGTCCGGAGCGCAGCGCGAAGGAGATGCCCTCACGGGTCCACGGCTCCAGCAGCCCCGCCGCGTCACCGCACACCAGCACGCGCCCGCGCGAGAGCGGCGAGTCGTCGGACCGGCAGCGCGTCAAGTGCCCCGAGGAGATGCTCGGTTCGAACCCGGCGAGGCCAAGCCGGCCGATGAACTGCTCCAAGTACCGCTTGGTCGCGGCGCCTTCGCCACGAGCCGAGATGACCCCGACCGTGAGGGTGCCGCCCTTGGGGAAGACCCAGCCGTAACTGCCGGGGATGGGGCCCCAGTCGATGAGCACCCGGCCCTTCCAGTCCTCCGCGACGGTGTCCGGCACGGGAATCTCCGCCTCGAGACCGAGATCGACCTGGTCCAGCTTCACTCCGACGTGCGCCCCTATCCGGCTGGCGCTGCCGTCCGCCCCGACCACGGCCCGTGCGAGCACGACCTCGCCGCCCTGCAGGACCACGGCGACGGTGCGCCGGTCCGGCACCGTCGAGCCGTGCTGCTCGACCCGCTGGACGGTGACGCCCGTGCGCAGCTCGGCGCCCGCCTTCTGCGCGTGCTCGACCAGCCGCTGGTCGAACTCGGGCCGGTTGATCAGCCCGAAGAGCATCTGCTTGGAGCGGCGCGTGCGCGTGAAGCGGCCGTTGTTCGAGAACGTCACCGCGTGCACCCGGTCCCTGAGCGGCAGCTCGAAGCCGGGCGGCAGGGCGTCACGCGAGGGGCCGATGATGCCGCCGCCGCACGTCTTGTACCGCGGCAGCTCCGCCTTCTCCAGCAACAGCACGCGTCTGCCGGCCACCGCCGCCGCGTACGCGGCCGAAGCGCCCGCGGGTCCCGCGCCCACCACGACGACGTCCCACACCTGCCGCACGTCGTCCGCCGAAGAGTTCTCGCTGCTCACGATGGTCTGTTGCTCCCGATCAAAGCCGCCTGCCGCTGTCCTACGCATCCTACGGCGGCGGTCACCGCAGGCCGCTGTGGGAGGATCGGCGGCGTGGGTGGCCCTTACACGGGGACGCGCCCGCACCACACGATCACGCGTACCGAGAGGTACGCATCCTTACAACGTCGCACCCACGAGGAGCGTGCCCATGTCGTCGAATCCGGTCGCCGAGACCGTCGCCTCGCTGATGCCCAGGGCGAAGCAGGAGCTCACCGAGCTGGTGGCCTTCCGGTCGGTGGCGGACTTCGACCAGTTCCCGAGGAGCGAGAGCGAGGGCGCCGCCCGCTGGGTCGCCGACGCGCTCACCGCCGAGGGCTTCGAGGAGGTGGCCCTGCTGGACACCCCCGACGGTACGCAGTCGGTCTACGGCTACCTGCCGGGCCCCGAGGGCGCGAAGACGGTCCTGCTCTACGCCCACTACGACGTGCAGCCGCCGCTGGACGAGGCCGGCTGGACGACCCCGCCCTTCGAGCTGACCGAGCGGGACGGGCGCTGGTACGGGCGCGGCGCCGCCGACTGCAAGGGCGGCCTGGTCATGCACCTGCTGGCGCTGCGCGCACTGAAGGCCAACGGCGGTGTGCCCGTCCATGTGAAGGTGATCGCCGAGGGTTCGGAGGAGATGGGCACCGGCGGTCTGGAGCGGTACGCCGAGGAGCACCCCGCCCTGCTGGAGGCGGACACGATCGTCATCGGTGACGCGGGCAACTTCCGCGTCGGCCTGCCGACCGTCACCTCCACCCTGCGCGGCATGACGATGGTGCGTGTCCAGGTCGACACCCTCGCGGGCAATCTGCACTCGGGCCAGTTCGGCGGTGCCGCGCCCGACGCGCTGGCGGCGTTGATCCGTGTGCTGGACTCGCTGCGCGCCGAGGACGGTTCGACGACCGTCGACGGGCTCTCGGCCGACGCGGGCTGGGAAGGGCTGCAGTACGAGGAGGAGCAGTTCCGGCAGGACGCCAAGGTCCTGGACGGCGTCGAACTGATCGGCTCCGGGACGGTCGCCGACCGCATCTGGGCGCGCCCTGCCGTCACCGTCCTCGGCATCGACTGCCCGCCCGTGGTCGGCGCCACCCCGTCCGTGCAGGCCGGTGCCCGCGCGCTGATCAGCCTGCGGGTGCCGCCGGGCGTGGACGCGGGCGAGGCGACCAAGCTGCTTCAGGCGCATCTGGAAGCGCACACGCCGTGGGGTGCGCGGGTGAGCACCGAGCAGATCGGCCAGGGCCAGCCGTTCCGCGCCGACACCACCAGCCCGGCGTACCGGGCCATGGCGGCCGCGATGGCGGTGGCCTACCCGGGCCAGGAGATGCAGTACGCGGGACAGGGCGGCTCCATCCCGCTGTGCAACACGCTGGCCGCGCTGTACCCGCGTGCGGAGATCCTGCTCATCGGACTGAGCGAGCCCGAGGCGCAGATCCACGCGGTGAACGAGAGCGTGTCCCCGCAGGAGCTGGAGCGGCTGTCGGTGGCGGAGGCCCTGTTCCTGCGCACCTACGCGGCGAGCTGACCGCTCTGCCCTCGGCAGAAGGCCCTCGTCCGCGAACGGGGGCCTTTCCTAAGGTCGTCCCATGGACGTCATCGAGCTGTTGCCCCGTCTGCACCTGCTGCGCTTCCCGGTCGGCCAGGCCTACCTGTGGCGCGACGGCGGCGAACTGAACCTGGTCGACGCCGGGCCGGCCGGCTCCGGCGCCCCGATCGCCGAGGCGGTGACGGCCCTGGGCATGCGTCCCCGGGACGTGCGGCGGATCGTGCTCACCCACTTCCACGAGGACCACGCGGGCGGGGCGGCCGAGTTCGCCGCGCTGAGCGGTGCCGAGGTGCTCGTCCACCGGCTGGACGCGCCCGTCGTGCGCGGCGATGCCCCGGGCCCGCAGCCGGTGTTCGAGGAGTGGGAGCGGCCGCTGCACGAGCAGGCGGTGAGGCTGCTGCCCAAGGGGGACGTCATCCGGCCGCAGGAGGTCACCGAGGTGTCGGACGGCGACGTGCTGGACCTGGGCGGCGGGGCACGGGTCGTGCACGTGCCGGGGCACACGCAGGGCAGCATCGCGCTCCATCTCCCGCGGCACGGCGTGCTGTTCACGGGTGACACGGTCGCCGCCTCGCCCGTCGACGGCGCCGTGATTCCCGGTGTGTTCAACCTCGATCGCGCGCAGGTCCTCACGGCCTGCGCGCGACTGGCCGAACTGGACCCGGACGTGGCCTGCTTCGGTCACGGCGAGCCGGTGACCTCCCGGGCGGCCCGGGCACTGCGCGACGCGGCGCACGCGTAGCCCGCCCGAGGCCGCAGTCCCTCCGGACGGGCATGACCCGAACGCCAGACGCCGGCACCGGTCAGACAGTTTCTAGCCGAGGGCCGGGTCCAGGACGATGTCCTCCTCGCGCGCGGTGACGGACGGCTCCTCGGGGAAGTGGCAGGCGGTCAGGTGCCCCGAGGGGCTGCCCTCGACGCGTACCAGCGGTGGCTCCTCCCGTGCGCACTTGTCCTGCGCCTTCCAGCAGCGGGTGCGGAAGCGGCAGCCGGAGGGCGGGTCGATCGGGGAGGGCACGTCCCCCGCCAGCCGGATGCGCTCACGCCGTCCGACGGCGTCCGGGTCGGCCTCGGGTACGGCGGACAGCAGCGCGTGTGTGTAGGGGTGCCGGGGCCGCGTGTAGAGCGACTCCCGATCGGCGACCTCGACGATCTTCCCGAGGTACATGACGGCGACCCGCTCGGAGAAATGCCGTACGACGGCCAGGTCGTGGGCGATGAAGACGAAGGCGATGCCGAACTCCCGCTGGAGGTCCTGGAGCAGGTTGACGACCTGCGCCTGGATGGAGACGTCCAGCGCGGAGACGGGCTCGTCGGCCACGATCAGCTTCGGCCTGAGGGCGAGGGCGCGGGCGATGCCGATGCGCTGGCGCTGACCGCCGGAGAACTCGTTCGGGTAGCGGTTGTAGTGCTCGGGGTTGAGACCGACCGTCTCCAGGAGTTCCTGGGCACGCTTCTTGTGGCCCTGGGACGGGTTGATGCCGTTGAGCCGCATCGGCGTCTCGATGATGGTGCCGACGGTGTGGCGGGGGTTCAGCGACGAGTAGGGGTCCTGGAAGATCATCTGGAGGTTGCGGCGGGCCTCCCGCATCCGTGCGGCGGGCTGGTGCGTGATGTCCTCGCCGTCGAACACGACGGAACCGCCGGTGGGTTCGAGCAGCCGGGTGATCAGGCGGCCGGTGGTCGACTTGCCGCAGCCGGACTCGCCGACCAGGCCCAGCGACTCGCCGGGACCGACCGAGAAGTCGATGCCGTCGACGGCGCGGACGGCACCGATCTGCCGCTGGAAGATGATGCCCTGCCGGATCGGGAAGTGCTTCTGCAGACCGCGTACCTCCAGCAGGCTCTCGCCGTGGCTCTCGCCGGCGGGGCGGTCGGTGCTCTGCCCGGTGCGGGGCTCGGTGGTGCTCACGGCATGGTCCCTTTCGTCCGCCGGCGTCATCGCGCGGCCCCTGCGGCCGCGGCGTCCCGGTCGTCCGGGCCGGCCCCGCCGCGGATCTCCTGCTTGGCGTCATCGCTCAGATGGCAGGCGGCGAGGTGCCTCTCGCTGCCGGAGACGAGGCGCAGTTCGGGCCGTTCCGCCGGGCAACGGCCTTCCGCCACCCAGCCCTTGTAGGCGCAACGAGGGTGGAAGGAGCAGCCGTCCGGCAGGTTGATCAGGCTCGGCGGGGTGCCGGGGATCGGGTTGAGCCGTTCGCCGACGTCGCCGCCGAGGTGCGGCATCGACTGCAACAGGCCCCAGGTGTAGGGGTGCTGGGGCTGCTTGAGCACCTCGCGGGTGGTGCCGTACTCGATGCGGCGGCCGCCGTACATGACCAGGATGTCGTCGGCGATGTCGGAGACGACGCCGAGGTCGTGGGTGATGATGACGACGGCGGAGCCGAACTCCTCCTGGAGGTCGCGGATGAGGTCCAGGATCTGCGCCTGGACGGTGACGTCCAGGGCGGTGGTGGGCTCGTCGGCGATGAGCAGGGCGGGGTCGCACACCAGCGACATGGCGATCATGGCGCGCTGGCGCATGCCGCCGGAGAACTGGTGCGGGTAGTCCCTGACCCGGCGCTCGGGCTGCGGGATGCCGACCCGCTTCAGCATCTCCACCGCGCGGTCCTTCGCCTCCTTCTTGGAGACCTTGTGGTGCACCCGGTAGGCCTCGGCGATCTGGGAGCCGACGGTGAAGAAGGGGTGCAGCGCGGACAGCGGGTCCTGGAAGATCATGGACACGGTGCGGCCGCGCAGGGCACGCATCCCGGCCTCGGGCAGGGCCACGAGCTCCCTGCCCTCCAGCCAGATCTCGCCGGAGACCTGGGCGCGGGTGCCCTTGTGGAGTCCGAGCAGGGCCAGTGAGGTCACCGACTTGCCGGAGCCGGACTCGCCGACGATGCCGAGGGTCCTGCCCTTCTCCAGGGTGAAGGAGACGCCGTCGACGGACTTGACGAGGCCGTCCTCGGTCGGGAAGTGCACCCTCAGGTCGCGTACGTCGAGGAAGGGTGCGGGCGCGGGGGTGACGTCCGCGGGCTGCGGTGAGGTCGATACGGACACGGGTGTTCCTAAGGACGAAGAAGGGCTCAGGCGAGGCGCACGCGCGGGTCGACGAGGCCGTACACCAGGTCGACGACGACGTTGGCGAGGACGACGAACGTCGCGGCGAAGAGCGTGGTGCCGAGGATGACCGGCAGGTCGGAGTTCTGGACGGAGTCGACGGCGAGTTTGCCGATGCCGTTGATGCCGAACACCGACTCGGTGATGACCGCGGAGCCGCCGATCAGTGAGCCGACGTCCATGCCGAAGATGGTGATGATCGGGGTGATCGCGGCCCGCAGTCCGTGCTTGAGGACGACGGTGGCGGCCGGCAGGCCCTTGGCGCGGGCCGTGCGCATGTAGTCCTCGGAGAAGACCTCCAGCATGGAGGAGCGGGTGAGCCGGGTGTACATCGCGAGGTAGACGATGACCAGGGTGGCCCACGGCAGGATCAGTCCCTGGAACCAGCCGGCCGGGTCCTCGGTGAAGGGCGTGTAGCCGGAGGTCGGCAGGATCTGGAACTTGTCCACGAAGAGGTAGAGCAGCAGCAGACCGATGAAATAGATCTGCACCGACACCCCGAACAGGGCGAGTCCCACCGCCGCCTTGTCGGCGGCCCGGCCCCTGCGCACCGCCGCGACGGTGCCGAGGCCGACGCCCAGGATCAGGAACGCCACGGCGGCGCCGAGCCCGAGGGAGAGGTCCGCCGGGAAGTCCTGAAGGAGGGTGGTCAGGACGGGCGTGTCGGTCTGGAAGGAGATGCCGAGGCAGGGCGCGCCGCAGTGGATGCGGACGCTCTGGTCGCCGTAGTCACGGCCCACGACCAGCCCCTTGACGAACTCCCAGTACTGCGTCAGGTAGCTCTGGTCCAGGCCCAGCGAGTGCTTGATCTCCGCGAGGCGGGAGGGCGAGCAGGTCTTTCCGCAGGCCAGGAGCGCGGGGTTGGACGGCAGCGCGAAGAAGATGAAGAAGGTGATGGTGGTGATCACCAGCATGATCACGGCCGCTGCCAGCAGGCGTCTGATGAGGTAACGAAACATGGGGTGCCGGGACCTGACGTGAGTGGGGTGCCCGCCGGCGGCCGTGGCCGCCGGCGGGGTTCAGAGGGGTTGCGTCACTGCTTGATGTAGGCGTGCACCAGGCTGGGTTCGGCCATGATCGAGTCGTCGATGACGCCGCCGACCTTCGAGCCGCTCACCTCGCTGAAGTTCATGTACATCAGCGGGACCACGGCGGCGTCCTTGAGGATCTGCTCGTCCAGCTCCCCGTAGGCCGCGTTGCGCTGCTTGATGTCGGTCATCTTGCCGATCTTGTCGATCTGCGCGTTGACCTTCGGGTCGTTCAGGTAGGCGAGGTCGTTGTTGGACTGCGGGAGCTTCTTGATCTGGCGTCCGTCGAAGAGGGTGGGCAGCACGGTGGAGGCGTTGGGCCAGTCCGCGATCCAGTCGCCCCAGGTCAGGTCGTACTGGTTCTTCACGTTGTCGACGGTGCTGAAGTAGTTGTTCTTGTCGATCGGGGTGATGTTCACCGTGACGCCGATCTTCGCGAGCGCGGTCTTCACGGCGTCCGCGAAGTGCTCGTGCGTGGGGATGTTCTCCACGGCGAGGGACATCGTCGGCTTGGGGTTTCCGGCCTGCTTCATCAGGGCCTTGGCCTTGGTGAGGTCACCGGCGGGGTTGCTGCTGTAGAGGTTGAAGTCCTTGTGGCCGTCGATGCCGGGGGCGAGCATCGTGGTGGCGTAGTTGCCGTAGGCCGAACCGCCGAAGGCGCCGCGTACGGTGGTCTTGTCGATGGCGTACTCGATGGCCTGGCGGACCTTCAGGTCCTTGACCCGGTTCATGTTGATCGCCAGGTAGTTGATGCCCGGGGCGGGGATCTTGTAGTAGCGCGACTTGAGCGACGGGTCGCCGGCCATCGTCGTCAGGTCGGAGCCGGCGATCGGCGTCTGGGTGATCGCGGTCTGTGCGGATCCGCCGTCGGACTTGATCTGCTGGTCGATGGCGGCCTGGTCCTGCCCGAACTTCGCGTCGATCTCGTCGAGGTTCTGCTGCCGGATCGGGTCGTTCGACTGGCTCCAGTTCTTGTTCCGGACGAGGACCATTTCCTTGTTCTTGGTGTACGACTTGATCATGTAGGGCCCGTCGGACCAGACATGGGTGTCGTACGTGGCGCCCGTGTCGTGGGCCTTGGGCACGCCCGACCACCCGGTCATCGCGGTCGTCTCGTTGAAGTCGGCGACCGGCTGGTTGAGATGGAAGACGATGGTGTACTTGTCCGGCGTCTGGATCGAGGACAGCTGCTTGCCCTGGTACGGGCCCTTGTAGGAGTCACCGCCGACCAGCCACTGACTCGCGTACGGCGGTCCGCCGTTGATGTCCGGGGAGAAGGCCCGCTCGACGCCGTACTTGACGTCCTGCGCGGTGACCTCGCTGCCGTCCTGCCACTTGACCCCGTGGCGCAGGTGGAACGTCCACACCGTGGCGCCCTTGCTCGGCGTTCCGGTGTCGGTCGCCAGGTCGCCGACCAGCTTGGGCTGGGAGCCCGTCTCGTCCCATCCGGTGAGGGTGCGCACGAGTTCGTAGTCCATGCTCGAACCCTCGGTGGTGTACGTCCGCTGAGGGTCGATGTGGTTGAAGTCGGCGTCGTCGAGGATGGTCAGCGTGCCGCCCTTCGACGGGGAGCCGCCGGCGCTGTTGCCGGAGGACCCTCCGCATGCGGTGGCTCCGAGGGCGATCACCACGGCGGTTGCCGTGAGAGCGACCGTGCGCGATCTGCGCGTGGTACGCGTGGTGCGCGTCATGGGGGAAACTCCGTTTCTTGCTACGGGCTCGGCGGCCGTTCGTGGGACCGCCGGGGCGACACTCGGGGGGGGGTGGCTCGTCAGCCGCGCCGGGCGCGGGGATCCAGGGCGTCCCGGACGCCGTCCCCGAGCAGGTTGAGCGCCAGCACGAGGAGGAAGAGCAGGACGCCGGGCACGACGAGGTACATCGGGTCCTGGAGGAAGAACTGGGAGGCGTCCGACAGCACGGCTCCCCAGTCGGGGTTGGGAGGGATGACGCCCACGCCCAGGTACGACAGCGCCGCCTCGGTGGTGATGTTCTGCGGGACGGCGAGCGCGAAGGAGATCAGGATCGGCGCCCACAGGTTGGGCAGCAGTTGCCGGAAGAGGATGTGCCGGCGGCCGGCGCTCATCAGCCGCGCGGCGTCGACGAACTCCCGTTCGCGCAAGGACAGCACCTGCCCGCGCACCAGGCGGGCGGTGTAGGCCCAGGCGAAGACCGCGATGTTGAGGACCAGGACGAGCAGCCGGAGGTTCTCGTCGGTGCCGCCGTGGCTGTTGGTCTGCAGGGCGTTCTGGATCACCGGGGTGAGCGCGATGATGAACAGCAGCTGGGGGAACGCCAGCATCACGTCCATGATCCGGGACAGCAGGGAATCGACCCAGCCGCCGAAATAACCGGCGGCGAGCCCGGCCACCACACCGACCGCGGTGGACAGCAAGGCCGAGGCGAATCCCACGTAGAGCGACGTGCGCAGGCCGTAGACGATGCGGGCGAACAGGTCATAACCCGTGCCCGGTTCGACGCCGAGCAGGTGCTCGGTGCTGATGCCGCCCAGCGATCCGTAGGGGAAATTACCCGTGTCCGGATTGATCGCCTTGTTGTCGGGGGTGATCGGCCCCCAGCCGGTCAGTGCGGTGAGCACCGGGGCGAGGAGCGCGATCGCGATGAACAGGAGGGTGGCCACGAGGGCGACGGTGGTGACCTTGTCCCGCCTGATCCGCCGCCAGGCCATCCGGGCCGGTGAGCGGCCGGCGACTGCCGTGCCGTCGGGTCTGGAGCCTTGGGTCGACGGCTCGGGCAGCAGCGCGGTGCCGCCGCCGGTGTCGACCGGCTGGTGTTGCGTGGTCATCGTACGGACATCCCGGATCTGCCCCTGAGGCAAGGAAATTGGGTGGCGGTCGTTGCTTCCGCCGTGAGACTCTGCGGACTTTCGCAACCGTGTGCGAGCCCGGTCAAGCCGCGCAGGGGCGAGAAAAGGGATTGTTTGCTGAGATGGAAAAGTGTTGACGAGAGCGGGGAATGCGATTACCCGGGGCGTGAGTGTTCGCGGGAGATTCCTTGGGCAGCGATTGGCCGTGGCCACGCCTTCGTTTCCTTTTGCTTTTCCCTCGGAATCCCCCGTGCCGGGTAAAGGGGGCGGGCGGCGGGCCCGGCGTCAGCCGACCGGCACCCCGGCTTCCAGGTAGAGCGCGGCTCCGCGTTCGCGTGCCCGCAGCGCCCAGCGCAGCCGCTCGTAGCGCACGGGGGGCAGCAAACCGGCGGCCTCCGCCTCGGTGACGAACCGCCAGGCGCGCAGCTCGGGGCCGGGAAGCAGCAGCCGTCCGGCCTCGGCGGAGTGCAGCAGGCCGCCGTCGAAGAGGAGGCGCAGACCGCCGAACGCGGGGGGCGCGGGGCGCTCCCAGTCGACGACGAGCAGGCCCGGCACCTCGTCGAGGTGGATGCCGGTCTCCTCGGCGACCTCTCGCACTCCGGCGCGCGCGGGCGCCTCTCCGGGTTCGACGACACCGCCGGGGAACTCCCAGCCGGCCTTGTACGTGGGGTCGACGAGCAGCACCCGGTCCTGCTCGTCGAAGAGGAGCACTCCGGCGGCGACGGTCTCGGCGGTGGGCTCGGGCGTCTGGACGATGTCGCAGACGGGCACCGACCCCTCGGTGACGGCCTCGGCGATGCGCACGGCCGTCTCGTACGGAGTGAGGTCGCTGGTGTCGACCGGGTGGGCGTCGGCGGTGAGCCAGGAGGCGAGGGCGGTCCGGTACGGCTCGATGTGGTCGAAGGACCACTGACGTATTCGCATGTCGCCGTCGGGGAGGTCCCGGGGCACCTCACGGCCCGCTATACGTTCCCGCAGTATCGTTTCGGCCGGAGCGAGCAGGATGTGGCTGACCGGGATCCTGCGCGCGGCGAGGCCGCCGAAGATCTCGTCGCGGTACTCCTGGCGCAACAGGGTCATGGGCACGACGAGGGTCCCGCCGAGCTCGGCGAGCATCGCGGCCGCCGTGTCGATCACGAGCCGTCGCCAGATCGGCAGGTCCTGGAAGTCGCCGACCTCGGCGAGGTGTTTGGGTGGCAGCAGGTGGGCTAGCGCGCCGCCGATGACCTCCGGGTCGAAGAGCGTGCTGTTCGGGATCAGTTCGATCAGTTCCCGTGCGGTGGTGGTCTTCCCCGCACCGAACGCGCCGTTGATCCAGACGACGGTCACAGGTCCCCCTCTTCTGTTGGCCCCCTGAGGCTTGCCCGCTCCACCCTGCCACGAAAACCAGCCGCAGTTGAGAGCGCGTGACGACGGCGCCGGCGCCCCCTCTCATGCGAGGGAGCGCCGGCGCCGTGCACCGTGGCCGGGACGGCCCGTCAGCCCTTCTTCTGGGCGCCCTTCTTCTGGACGCTCTTCTTCTTGTGTACGCCGTTCTTCGCGTCCATGGACAGGCCTTCCCCGGCAACGGTCTGGTCGAGCGTCTTGAGGGTCTCGTCCACGTTGATGGCGGGGAGCTTGTCTCCGATGGCGTGCGACGGGGTGATCGCCGCGACGGCGAAGCCGGTGGCCAGAGAGGCGATGGCGAGCATGCTGCGCTTCTTCATGCCTCACACAACTGCCGGACGGGCCCCGGGGTCACGCCACTGGGCCGTTCGGGCGAAGCGGCGGCTTCACCCGGGGCCGGCGCCCCAGGTGCCGGAGCCGCCGCCGCGCCACTCGATCAGCCCCGTGGCCGCCACGTACGCCGCGTCCGCGTCCTCGATCCCCGCCCGCCGCAGGAACTCGGCGACGTCGAGCGGCCCGTAGGCGATGCCGAGGAACTGGCCGTCCACACGGACCCTTCGGCCGCCGTCCGCGGCGGGCGGGTAGACCACGACGGGTTTCTCGGACGCCATGGCACCAGGGTGCGCGGGGACCGTGCCGGCCGCGCGCCGGGATGGGCCGTTCAGCCCGCCTTGCGCTTCGGCCGGAACTCGTGCACGTCGGCGGTGAGGGTGCCGTCCTGCTGCTCGTAGTGGGACAGGGCGAGGCCGAGACCGAAGAAGGTGGGTGCCCACTCTCCGACGAAGATGCCCCAGCGGTCGGCGCGGGCGAGGCCGGTGCCTGCTTCCATCTTCATGGAACCCATCCAGGCGACGACGCTGAGGCCGATGGAGGCCATGCCCGCCATGTACGCGTGCTCGCTGCGGACGCCCATCTCGTGCATCTTCTTGATGATCATCTGCGGCTCCGTTCCGTGGGGGGGATTCAGGAGACGGAGTGCCCTCGACCCGCGCCGATATTCACGGTATTTCTACTTTAAGTCCGATATGGAGGCCGTGAGGCGTCCCGCAGCAGTCGCTGTCACGGCCTCCAAGGGCCCCGTCAGGCGCCCACGTAGGCCGCCAGGTGCTCGCCGGTCAGCGTGGAGCGGGCCTCGACGAGGTCGGCCGGCGTGCCCTCGAAGACGATCCGGCCGCCGTCGTGGCCCGCGCCGGGGCCGAGGTCGATGATCCAGTCGGCGTGCGCCATGACCGCCTGATGGTGCTCGATCACGATGACCGACTTGCCGGAGTCGACGAGCCGGTCGAGGAGGCCGAGCAGCTGCTCCACGTCCGCGAGGTGGAGCCCGGTGGTCGGCTCGTCGAGCACGTACACACCGCCCTTCTCACCCATGTGCGTGGCCAGCTTGAGCCGCTGCCGCTCGCCGCCGGACAGTGTGGTGAGCGGCTGGCCGAGGGTGAGGTAGCCGAGACCGACGTCCGCGAGCCGCTGGAGGATCCTGTGCGCGGCGGGCGTGCGGGCCTCACCGCTGCCGAAGAACTCCTCGGCCTCGGTCACGGGCATCGCCAGCACCTCGCTGATGTCGCGGCCGCCGAGGCGGTACTCCAGCACCGACGCCTCGAACCGCCTGCCCTCGCACTCCTCGCAGGGCGTTGCCACGCTCTGCATGATCGCCAGGTCGGTGTAGATGACACCGGCGCCGTTGCAGGTGGGGCAGGCGCCTTCGGAGTTGGCGCTGAACAGGGCCGGCTTCACACCGTTGGCCTTGGCGAAGGCCTTGCGGATCGGGTCGGCCAGCCCGGTGTACGTCGCCGGGTTGCTGCGCCGGGATCCGCGGATCGGGGTCTGGTCGATCGCGACCACGCCCTCCTCGGCGGGGATGGAGCCGTGTACCAGAGAGCTCTTGCCGGAACCCGCGACGCCGGTGACGACGGTGAGGACGCCGAGCGGGATGTCGACGTCGACGCCCTGCAGGTTGTTCGCCGAGGCGCCCCGGATCTCCAGCGCGCCGGTGGGCTTGCGGACCGTCGCCTTGGTCTTGGCCCGGTCGTCGAGGTGCCGCCCGGTGACGGTGCCGCTGCCCCGCAGCCCCTCCAGGGTGCCCTCGAAACAGACGGCGCCGCCCGCCGTGCCGGCGCCGGGGCCGAGGTCCACGACGTGGTCGGCGATGGCGATCGTCTCCGGCTTGTGCTCCACGACCAGCACGGTGTTGCCCTTGTCCCGCAGGCGCAGCAGGAGGTTGTTCATCCGCTGGATGTCATGGGGGTGCAGGCCGATGGACGGCTCGTCGAAGACGTAGGTGACATCCGTGAGTGAGGAGCCGAGGTGGCGGATCATCTTGGTGCGTTGCGCCTCGCCGCCGGAGAGCGTGCCGGACGACCGGTCGAGCGAGAGGTAACCCAGGCCGATCTCCACGAACGAGTCGAGGGTGTGCTGGAGCTTGGTCAGCAGCGGGGCCACCGACGGCTCGTCCAGCCCTCGCACCCACTCCGCCAGGTCGCGGATCTCCATCGCGCAGGCGTCCGCGATGTTGACCTCTCCGATCTTCGAGGAGCGGGCGAGCTCGCTGAGCCGGGTGCCGTCGCACTCGGGGCAGCGGGTGAAGGTGACCGCCCGGTCCACGAAGGCCCGGATGTGCGGCTGCATCGACTCGCGATCCTTGGAGAGGAAGCTTTTCTGGAGCTTCGGGATCAGCCCCTCGTAGGTGAGGTTGACCCCGTTGATCTTCACCTTGACCGGCTCGCGGTACAGGAAGTCGTGTCGCTCCTTCTTGCTGTAGTCGCGGATCGGCTTGTCCTTGTCGAAGAAGCCCGACTCGGCGATGACCCGCACCACCCAGCCGTCACCGGTGTAGGTGGGGATGGTGAACGGGTCCTCGGACAGCGACTTGGAGTCGTCGTAGAGCTGGGTGAGGTCGATGTCGGAGACCGTGCCCCGGCCCTCGCAGTGCGTGCACATACCGCCGGTGCGGCTGAAGGACACCTTCTCGGTCCTGGTCCTGTCGGCGCCGCGGTCCACCGTGAAGCCACCACTCGCCGAGACCGAGGCGGTGTTGAACGAGAACGCGCCGGGCGGGCCGATGTGCGGTGTGCCGAGCCGGCTGAAGAGGATCCGCAGCATCGCGTTGGCGTCGGTGGCGGTGCCGACGGTGGAGCGGGGATCGGACCCCATGCGCTGCTGGTCGACGGCGATCGCGGTCGTCAGGCCGTCGAGAACGTCGACCTCGGGCCGGGCCAGGTTCGGCATGAAGCCCTGCAGGAAGGCGCTGTAGGTCTCGTTGATCAGCCGCTGCGACTCCGCGGCGATCGTGTCGAACACCAGGGAGCTCTTGCCCGAGCCGGAGACACCGGTGAACACCGTGAGCCGCCGCTTCGGAATCTCGATGCTGACGTCCCTGAGGTTGTTCTCGCGTGCGCCGTGCACGCGGATCACGTCATGGCTGTCGGCAACGTGCGGCCCGGGCGACCGGCTGTCCGTCGTCGTGGCCTTGCTCATGGTGTCTCCATCTGTCGGGCGGCGCTGCCGCGCTCGGGCGATCTCGAACCCCGCGCCCCTCCCGGGAGGGGCGCGGGGAGTGCGGTGCGGGGGCTGCTACGGCGCCTTCAGCTGCTGGATGCGGACCATGTTGCCCGCGGGGTCGCGGAAGGCGCAGTCGCGCACGCCGTAGGGCTGGTCCACCGGCTCCTGGACCACCTCGGCGTCGCCCGCCTGCACCCGCTCGAAGGTGGCGTCGACGTCGGTGGTGGCCAGGACGATGCTCGCGTAGGTGCCCTTGGCCATCATCTCGGCGATGGTGCGGCGCTCGTCCTCGGTGACGCCGGGGTCGGCGGCCGGCGGGTGCAGCACGATGTTCGTGCCGGGCTGGCCGACGGGGCCGACCGTGATCCAGCGCATGCCCTGGTACCCGACGTCGTTCCTGACTTCGAAGCCGAGGGTGTCGCGGTAGAACGCCAGGGCGGCGTCCGGGTCGTCGTGCGGAAGGAAACTGGCGTGAATGCGAAGGTCCATGGCCCTCACGCTAGTTTCGGCCGGGGGCGGGCGCTTCTCGATTCCTGATCGGTCTGGTCACCTGCTTCGCCACGCACGAGGGAATCCCGGCCGTCGCGCGCGCCGCGTCGCGCCGGTAGGCACTGGGCGGCATGCCCACCAGCTCGGTGAAACGGGTGCTGAAGGTGCCCAGCGACGCGCAGCCGACCTCGAAGCACACCTCGGTGACGCTGAGGTCGCCCCGGCGCAGCAGCGCCATCGCGCGCTCGATGCGCCGCGTCATGAGGTAGCTGTACGGCGACTCGCCGTACGCCTGCCGGAACGCGCGGCTGAGGTGCCCGGCCGACATGTGCACGCCCCGCGCAAGCGCCTCGACGTCCAGAGGCTTCGCGTACTCGCGGTCGATGCGGTCCTTGACGCGCCGCAGTCGGGCGAGGTCACGCAGGTGCTGCGCCGAGGCGGGTCTGCTGCTCACAAGCGCGATCGTGCCACATCGTACGCATGTGCGGCCGATTTCCGGCTAAACGGACCGGACCGGTCCGTATCACCCGGGCCAAGGGGGGGACCACCGTCACGCCGGAACCCGCACCTGCCCGCGTCACGCCACCCCAGGTTTGACGTTTCTGCCGGAGCGGGCCCCTGTCTCACACCCCGGCCGCGGCCGGGTCCGTCCGCCTCGCCAGTGCTGCCGCCGCCGCGCCCACCAGCCCCGCGTCGGTGCCCATCTGCGCCGGCGCCACGGTCAGGTGCCGGACGAAGGACAGCGTCGCGTAGGAACTCAGGGCCTTGCGCAGGGGATCGAACAGGACGTCGCCCGCCTTGCCCACTCCCCCGCCGATCACGGCGATGTCGATCTCCACGAGGGTCGCGGTGGCGGCGATCCCGGCGGCCAGGGCCTGGGCGGCCCGTTCGAAGGAGGCGAGGGCGACCGGGTCACCGCAGCGGGCGGCGGCGGCCACCGCGGCGGCGGAGGTATCCCCGTCCGGGCCGGGCCGCCAGCCGTTCTCCAGGGCGCGGCGGGCGATGTTGGGGCCGCTCGCGATGCGCTCCACACAGCCGTGCGAGCCGCACGGGCACAGATCGCCGTCGAGGTCCACGCTGATGTGGCCGATGTGGCCGGCGTTGCCGGTGGGCCCGGGATGCAACCGGTCGCCGAGCACCAGACCGCCGCCGACGCCCGTGGAGACGACCATGCACAGCGCGTTGGCGTGGCCCCGGGCGGCGCCCTGCCAGTGTTCCGCCGCGGTGATCGCCACACCGTCGCCGATCAGCTCGACGGGCAGCTCGCCCGCGGCGGCCCGGACGCGTGCGACGAGCGGGTAGTCGCGCCAGCCCGGCACGTTCACCGGGCTGACCGTGCCCGCTGAGGCGTCCACGGGCCCGGCACTGCCGATCCCCACGGCCGAGGCACGGTCCCACAGCGGCGACGCGGTGAGCTCGCCGAGCACCTCCGTCACGGCCCGCATCACGGTGTCGCCGTCCTCCCGCGCGGGCGTCGGCCGCTGGGCGCGGACCAGGATCCGGCCGTCGCCGTCCACCAGAGCGCCGGCGATCTTGGTACCGCCGATGTCGAGCGCGGCCACGAGGTCGGTGTGCATCAGAGTCGGATCTCCCCGTCGGGTCTCATGAGAAAAACGCCGATAAAGGCCGTCGAGCAAGGCGAGCAGCAGGCACGGCCCGCGGCGGTGCGCGGGCCGGAGAGTGCGGTGGACAGTCTCCCCCGAGCCTGACAACGTTGTCCAGGCTCTATGCTCGACGCCACATCCTCATACAAACCGAGAATCGACGCACCCGCGTGGACGACAGGACAGGACACCGCACCGTGCCCCAGACCCCCCTCCGCTCCGCAGCGCGCTACGGCACCCGGCCCACCATGAAGGACGTGGCCGCACGCGCCGGGGTCGGCCTCAAGACGGTCTCCCGTGTCGTGAACGGGGAGCCGGGGGTCACCGCGGAGACCGAGCAACGGGTCCAGGAGGCGATCGGCGCCCTCGGCTTCCGCCGCAACGACAGCGCGCGGGTGCTGCGCAAGGGCCGCACGGCGAGCATCGGACTGGTCCTGGAGGACCTCGCGGACCCGTTCTACGGGCCGCTGAGCCGGTCGGTCGAGGAGGTGGCCCGCGCGCACGGTGCCCTGCTGATCAACGGCTCCAGCGCGGAGGACCCCGAGCGGGAACAGGAGCTGGTGCTGGCGCTGTGCGCGCGGCGGGTGGACGGGCTGGTGGTGATCCCGGCCGGGGACGACCATCGCTATCTGGAACCGGAGCTCAAGGCGGGGGTCGCCACGGTGTTCGTGGACCGGCCGGCCGGGCGCATCGACGCCGACGTGGTCCTGTCGGACAACTTCGGCGGCGCCCGGGGAGGCGTCGCCCACCTCATCGCACACGGCCACCGGCGGATCGGCTTCATCGGCGACATGCCCCGGATCCATACCACCGCCGAGCGGCTGCGCGGCTACCGAGCCGCCATGGAGGACGCCGGCATACCCGTGGCGGACTCCTGGATGTCCCTCGGCGTCACCGGCCCCGAGCGGGTGCGCAGGGCGGCCGAGGACATGCTGACCGGCCCGGAGCCGGTCACGGCGATCTTCGCGGGCAACAACCGGGTGACGGTGACCGTGATCCGGGTGCTCGCCGAGCAGGCCCGCCGTGTCGCCCTGGTCGGTTTCGACGACATCGAGCTCGCCGACCTGCTCCAGCCGGGCGTCACGGTCGTGGCCCAGGACGCGGCGGACCTCGGCCGCACCGCGGCGGAACGTCTCTTCCGGCAGCTGGACGGCACCCCGGTCACCCCCGAGCGCATCGAGCTGCCGACCCGGCTGATCACCCGCGGCTCGGGCGAGATCCCCCCGGCGGACTGAGCGGCCGATGAACGACGCCACCGATCGCACCCTGCGGGCACTCGGCCTGGCCGAGGCGCCGCGGGAGCACCCTCTGCTGTACCCCGGGGCGTGGCCCGACGGTTCCGGGCTGCTCGACGGGGACAGCTTCCTGCCGCTGGAGCAGCTGGTGTTCGAGGACCGCACCCCGGTCATCGCCATCGGCTCGAACGGCAGCCCGGGGCAGTTGCGGCACAAGATGGTGGAGTTCGGGATCAGCGCGCCGCTGCCCATGGTGAAGGCGCGGGTGACGGGCATCGACGCCGGTGTCTCCGCGCATGTGAGCCGCATGGGGTACGTCTCCGCCTCGCCGGTCGGCGCCCCGGGCACCGTAAGGGAGTTGTTCGTCCTGTGGCTCGACGCCGAGCAGCTCGCGGTGATCGACGCGAGCGAGGGCGTGCCGGTGCCGGGCGGCAACTTCGACCGGGCCTGGCTGCCGTCGCCCGACGTCCGGATCGACCTCGCGGACGGCACCCTGCTGCCCGGGGCCTACGCCTACGTCAACCGGCACGGTGTCCTCCACGACGGCACGGGCACGCCGCGCGTCCACCCCGGTGAGCGGGAGCTGCTGACCGAGCTCCTCGTCGGGCTGCCGCGTCTGCGGGAGCTGTTCGGTGTCGTGCCGGAGGAGTTCTGCGCGCGGGCGCGGGGGGACCGGCGGCTGTGCGAGCGGGGCACGCGGCTGTTCGTCGAGGAGAAGCTGGTGACGGCCTGCGGTCTCGAGCGGTACGTCGCCGCTTCGGCCCGGGGTCAGCAGACCGGGAGTCCGGGCACCGGACCGTCGTTGTCGCCGCCCTTGATGTAGACGTCGCTGACCCGGACGTCCTTGTTGCCGCCGTCGTCGTCGGTCTTGGCCCACCAGACGTCGGTCCACTCCCCCGACGTCTCGCGGCGGCCCAGGTTCTGCCGGCGGTGGAAGTAGTCGGTGCCCGCGTTGAGGATGCCGGCCTTGGCGCCGGAGGCGGAGTAGACCTGGCAGTCGACTTGCCGCCACCGATGGCGTCACAGGCCGGGGCCGGGGTGGTCGAGCCGCCGCCGGTCGGGGCGCCGCCTCCCGAACCGCCGCCGGGGGTGGTGGTGCCACCGGTCGTTTTCCCGGTGGCCGGTGGCGCCGGGGCCAGACGGCGAGGCAGTCGTCCGGCTCCGTCCGTCCGCCCGTGCTCCCCCGTCGGCACCGCTGCCCCGTTCACGTGACCCCACCGGACGAGCCGACGACCCCGACACCGTCAGCGCGTGGCGTACAGACTACGGCGCACCTCCGACGGTGACAGGCGTCGGTGACGGCTGTGACAGGGCCGGTACGTGCCGTCCGGTCCCCGCCTGACCGGCATGGTCAGGCGGAGGCCGTCAGGTCCCCGCGACGGGGCGCCGCGAAGCTCTCCAGGTCCGCTCGGGTCAGGCCGGCCAGGCGCGCCACCTCGCCGTTGTCCAGGGCGCCGCAGTCCAGGCCGCGCAGCAGGTAGCCGCTGAGGGCCTTGGCGGTGGCGGGCTCGTCCATGACGTCGCCGCCGGTGCGGTTGGCGTAGCGGGACAGGCGGGCGGCGGCCTGCTCGAAGCCCTCGCGGTAGAAGGCGAAGACGGCCGCGTAGCGGGTGGGGATGTGCCCGGGGTGCATGTCCCAGCCCTGGTAGTAGGCGCGGGCCAGGGCGCGGCGGGTGAGGCCGTAGTGCAGCCGCCAGGCGTCGTGGACCTTGGCGGTCGGGCCGACCGGCAGGACGTTCGTCGAGCCGTCCGAGACGCGTACGCCCGTCCCGGCCGCCGCGACCTGCATGACGGCCTTGGCGTGGTCCGCCGCGGGGTGGTCGCTCGCCTGGTGCGCGGCGGAGACGCCCAGGCAGGCGCTGTAGTCGAAGGTGCCGTAGTGCAGGCCGGTGGCCCGGCCCTCGGCGGCCTGGATCATGCGGGCGACGGTGGCGGTGCCGTCGGCGGCGAGGATGGACTGGCTGGTCTCGATCTGGATCTCGAAGCCGATCCGGCCGGGCTCGAGGCCGTGTGCCTTCTCGAAGGCGTCCAGCAGCCGCGCCATGGCGGTGACCTGCTCCGCGTACGTCACCTTCGGCAGGGTGAGGACCAGACCGTCGGGCAGGCCGCCGGCCTCCATCAGGCCGGTGAGGAAGATGTCGAGGGTGCGGATGCCCCGGGCTCGTACGGGCGCTTCCATGCACTTCATGCGGATGCCCATGTACGGGGCGGCGGTGCCGTCCTCGTAGCCTGAGGCGATCAGCCGGGCGGCGCGGGCGGCGGCCTCGTCCTCCTCGGCGTCGGGGCGGTTGCCGTAGCCGTCCTCGAAGTCGACGCGCAGGTCCTCGATGGGCTCGCGCTCCAGCTTGGCGCGCACGCGCGCGTGGACGGGCCCGGCGAGTTCCTCGGAGAGCCCGAGGACGGCGGCGAAGGACGCGGCGTCCGGGGCGTGTTCGTCGAGTGCGGCGAGGGCCCGGTCCCCCCAGGAGCGGACGGTGTCGGCGGCGAAGGCGTCACCGGGTACGTAGACGGTGTGGACGGGCTGACGGCTTCCGGGGTCTCCGGGGTAGCGGCGCGCCAGCTCGGCGTCGACCGGCGCGAGGGAGGCGCTGATCTCCTCGCTGACGGCTCCCGCGAGGCTCGTCGCCACCTTCTCCTGCCGGTCCTGACCCATTGCGAGACCCTCCATTTTCCGCACAGCGGAATCAACAATCCGTAGAACGAAGTTATCGGCCGACCTTCGGCCTGGTCAACACCATCGTGGAGGGGATTTCCCCCTGCTTCCCTCTTGATCGCTGCCGATCGGCCCTCTTCTTCCGTACTCAGAAGGCAAGCTTCATCCTGACGTGCAAGGGGAGGGAGACCACGTGCCGAACGAGGCCGGCGTGACGCGCCGCCACGGGCTCAAGGCAGCGGCGGCCGCCGCCGTCGCGGGACCGCTGCTCACCACCGCGGGCCCCACACACCACGCTTCCGCCGGCGAGCACGCGGGCGCCCTGAACGTCATGACGTTCAACGTCCGTTTCGGGACCGTCGTCGACACGACACCGCGCTGGGAGGTACGCCGGCCGGTGATGCGAGAGCTGCTGCGCCGCGAGCGACCGCACGTCATCGGCACCCAGGAAGGGCTCTACCGGCAAGTGCGCGCGATCGAGAAGGATCTCGGCGCGCACTACGACTGGATCGGCACCGGACGCGGGGGCGGCAGCAAGGACGAGTTCATGGCCGTCTTCTACGACACCCGCAGACTCGAACCGATCGAGTTCGATCACTTCTGGCTGTCCGACACCCCGTACACGATCGCCTCGAACACCTGGGGCGCGGACTGGCTGCGCATGGTGACCTGGGTCCGTTTCGCCGACCTCGCCGACGGGGGGCGGGAGTTCTACGTCCTCAACACCCATCTCGACAGCGTCAGCCAGTACGCCCGGGAACGCTCGGCGGAGCTCATAGGCGAAACGATCACCGGGTGGGACCGGTCCTCACCGGTCGTCGTCACCGGCGACTTCAACGCGGCCGCCCACGACAACCGGGTGTACGACCTCATGCTGGACCTCGGACTGGTGGACGCCTGGGACGCGGCGGCCTCGCGGGGTCCGGCCTACGGGACGCACCACGGCTACCGGAGGCTCAAGCCCGGCGGGCGGCGCATCGACTGGATCCTCACCACTCCAGGGGTGACCACGCACTGGGCCGGGATGAACACCTTCAGCATGGACGGGACGTACCCGAGCGACCACCTGCCGGTACAAGCCTCGATGACCCTGGGATGACAAGAGGCTCCCGTGACCGTTGGCACGGTCACGGGAGCCTTCCACAGCCGGGGGTCGATCAGCCCTTGCGGGTCTTGATCTCCTCGGTGAGGGCCGGGACGACGTCGAAGAGGTCGCCGACGACGCCGTAGTCGACGAGGTCGAAGATCGG
>NZ_JBEZCR010000026.1:0-21180 GCF_040647715.1 Streptomyces tibetensis
GACAACGTGCGCCGCCAGGGACTCGAACCCCGGACCCGCTGATTAAGAGTCAGCTGCTCTAACCAACTGAGCTAGCGGCGCCTGCTGACGTCGTAACCCTACAGGACGTCGAGAGGTGCTCCTGACCACGGTCCGGGGGCAGCGGGTCCCGGCAAGGCGGCCGATTACATCATTCGGACCGTCAGCATGCGCGTACGGAAGACAGTTGCGAGACTGGCCACGCGCGCCCTCCGGTGCCCGGGCGCCGCATTTTCCGCCGGAAGTGTGAGGGGAATCGCATGGAGTCGCCGGTATTCGAGGAAATCGACCCCGAGAGCGACTGCGACTGCCCGGGCTGCGTCCACTGGCGCCGCGCCCTCCCGCATTCCTGGACCGGCCGTGCCGGCGCCCACCCGGCGGCGCACCGCGCTCTCGCCCTGGCCGCCGTGGCCTCCGCCGCCCTCGGCGCGGGCCACACCGTACCGGCCGCGGCGGTGTCGCACGCCCCGCACCGCCCGGGCGATCCCGCAGGTGACGAGCCCGAGACCCCTCAGGGGGTCACGTCCCCGCTGCATGGTTCCCCAGGCCGTCAGACGGAGTCCTCCGCCGCCCCGGAGGTCACCGCCATCACTCGCTCGGAGATCATCAGCAGGGCCAAGACCTGGGTCGCGGCGAAGGTGCCGTACAGCATGAGCGCCTATTGGTCCGACGGTTACCGGCAGGACTGCTCCGGCTATGTCTCCATGGCCTGGCGGCTGCCGCGGAACGAATGGACGGGCAGCCTCGCGGCATACGGGGAGAAGATTTCCAAGGAGGAACTCCAGCCGGGCGACATTCTGCTGTTCCACAATGCGTCCGACCCCGAGAAAGGCTCGCATGTCACCATTTTCGGCGGCTGGACGAACAGCGCACACACCTCCTACACCGCGTACGAGCAGACCCCGCCGCACACCCGCAGGCAGTCCACCCCGTACGCCTATCGGACCAACTCCGACCGGTACGTGCCCTACCGCTACAAGGGCGTCACCGCGCAGGAGCCGGTGCCCGGGAAGGACGGCGGCCAGGCGGGCGCCCCGGCCGCCACGCCCTACCCGGGAGAGGTGTATTTCGGCCCCGGAGCGAACAACGAGTTCGTCACGCAGCTCGGCCGCATGCTCGTCGCGCGCGGGGCCGGCGGCGCGTACGCGTCGGGCCCGGGGCCGCGCTGGACCGACGCCGACCGGCGGGCGACCCGGGCGTTCCAGCTGGCCCAGGGCTGGACCGGCGCGGAAGCCGGCGGGCTGCCCGACCCGCGCACCTGGGAGCTGCTGGTCACGGCCCAGGGCCAGGACGTGAAGGACGGGGCGGTCGACCAGCCGGCCTCCCACGGGGTCCGCGGCTACCCCGGGCGGGCGATGTTCCGGCCCGGCGCGAACAACGCCTACGTCACCCGGCTGGGCGAGCAGCTCGTACGGAAGGGGTTCGGCAGGTTCTACCGGACCGGGCCGGGGCCGGTCTGGGGCGAGGCGGACCGGCGCGGTGTCGAGGCCTTCCAGCGCAGCCAGGGCTGGCGGGGCGGGGCGGCCGACGGCTACCCGGGTCCGGAGACCTGGCGGCGCCTCTTTGCTCAGTAAGGACCTCACGGTCCCCAGGCCCCCCGCGGGTGGGCCCCGAATCCCGGTCGCGCCCTCGATCGAGGGCCCTGCATCCGGGACCACCGTTGTGACGCATCTGGCGCGGAGGCTGGAGGCACGCATGAGTACGACCACTTCCCACACGTCCGAGTCCGACGGGCCGGCCGACGGACCGGCCCGGCCCGCCCGGCTCATCCAGAACGAGGCCACCACCGAGATCCCCGTCCACCTGCTGTTCCGCGACGATCCCGACCCCGCCCCGGTGCCGGTGCGGCCGGCGGTCGTCGGCCGCAGACAGGGCACGGGGGAGCAGCCGCGGCTCAGACGCCCGGCGGACGCCCCGAAGCGCCCGGTGCCGGAGGTCGATCCGGACCTGGCGGAGCGGCCCGCACGGGTGCTGCCCGGCGCGGCGGGCGTACTGGCCGGGGCCTGTGGCGCGGCCGGGTGCGTGGCCACCTCCTGGTGGGCCGGGGTGTTGCCGCCGCTCGCGCTGGAGGCGCTGCGGCTGCCCGCGTACGCCGGGGCCGGGCTCGGCCCCGCGCAGTGGGCCGCGTACGCCGGGGCCGGTGCGCTCGGGCTGTTCGGGCTGGGCGGGCTGGCCAGGGGCCGCACCGGGCGCGCCTGGGTGCTGGACCTGTTCGGCCGTTACCGGGGGACCGTCCGGCGCTCCGGCCTGCTGTGGGTCAACCCGCTGCTGCTGCGCCGCCGGGTGGACGTACGGCTGCGGCACTGGCGCAGCGAGCCCGTGCCCGCGGCCGACGGGAGCGGAACCGCGCTGCGGGTGGTCGTGCTGGTGGTGTGGCGGGTGCGCGACACCGCCCGGGCCATGCTGGGCGTCGAGGACCACGAGACGTATCTGCGCGAGTGCGTGGAGGCGGCGCTGGCCCGGGTGCCGGTGGAGATGCCGGGTGGGCCGCGGGGCCCGGGGGAGGCGGCGGCCGAGGCGCTGACCCGGCTGGTGGCGGCGGACGCGGCCCCGGTCGGCCTGGAGGTGTTCTCCGTGCAGCCGGTGCGCGTGGAGTACGCCCCCGAGATCGCCGCCGCGATGCACCGCCGCCGGATCGCGCAGCTGGACGCCCGGCACCGGGCGAGCGTGCTGACCTCGGTCGTGGACTCGGTGGAGGACACCGTGACCCGGCTGACCATGCGGGGGCTGGTCGAACTCGACGACTACGAGCGGAAGGTGCTGGTGAAGGACCTGACGGTGGCGTTCTGCGCCGGCCGGGGAGAAACGGCCCCGTGATGGGGATGGACATGTTCAACCATCGCCCATAGTCTCGAACTTGGTCTAGACCTACACGCACGGCTCACTGAACCTCCCCCACGTTCTCCAGGAGCGGCAGCATGCGTACCAGGACCAAGATGTCCGCAGCCGCGGTGGGACTGGCCACGACCGGAGCTCTCGTGCTCTCCTCCGGCGGTGCCAGCGGCCACGGCTACACCGACCTCCCCATCAGCCGGCAGAAGCTCTGCCAGAACGGCACCGTGACCAACTGCGGATCCATCCAGTGGGAGCCGCAGAGCGTCGAGGGCCCGAAGGGCTTCCCGGTCTCCGGCCCCGCCGACGGGCAGATCTGCAACGCCGGCCTCGGCCAGTTCGGCCAGCTCAGTGCACCACGCACCCCGTCGGGCGGCGCCTGGCCCGCCACCAAGGTGACGGGCGGCCAGAACTACACGTTCCGCTGGCAGTTCACGGCCATGCACGCCACGACCGACTTCAAGTACTACGTCACCAAGCCGGGCTGGAACCAGAACCACAACCTGGCCCGGTCCGACCTCAACCTCACGCCGTTCTTCACGGTGCCGTACAACGGGCAGCGCCCGCCGTCCACGCTCTCCCACAGCGGCAGGCTGCCGACCGGGCTCAGCGGCCGGCACGTCATCGTCGCCGTGTGGACGATCGCCGACACGGCGAACGCGTTCTACGCCTGCTCGGACGTGACCTTCTGACCCCTTCGGAACCTGAAAACCTCTGAGCTTCTCTTGAGTCACCGCTGCGGCCGGCGCGGGTAGGTTCCTCCCACGCCGGCCGCTCGAAGGCCGCCCAGGGCCTCGGGGGAGCTCATGGAGATCTTGTTCTACATCGTGCCCGCGCTCATGATCGCGCTCGCTTCCTGTGCCGTGGCCGCGGTGATCCGCCGCTCCCTGCGGATCAGCCGCGCCTGGAACAGCGGCCTGACCGCCGAGGCCCGCTGTCTGCGGACGTACACCACGACGAGCGGGGGCGGCGACAGCTCGGTGCGCACCACTGTGCACCACGTGTACGCGTTCACCACGCGCGACGGCCGCGGCGTCCGCTTCGAGGAGCAGGGCGGGCCGGGGACGACCCTCGAGGGCGACATCGTCACCGTGCACTACCCGGCGGACCGCCCGGAGCACGCCACGGCCAGGCCCCCGGCCCGGGGGAAGCTCGTCGCGGGCACGGGATGCCTGCTCGCCTTCCTCGGCACGTTCATCCTCTTCGCCGTCGGCTTCATGGTGGTGACGTACGCGATGTTCTCCGCCGTGGGCGACTTCTCGCAGCCGTGACCCTCCCCTTCTGACGCCGCGTCAACTACCGTGCGTGCCCGTGGACTCAGCATGGCGTGGTGGACGCGGTCGCCTTTGAGGCGGCAGTCGAAGAAGACCGTCGAGTTCCTCGACCTGATGGCCAACAGCATCATCTTCTCCACCACCGTCGACATGACCGACACCCTGCGCCAGATGGCCGTACAGGGCTGGGAGCCGAGCCCCGACGACATCGCCGCGCCCAGCCCGCACCGCAGGGACAACGTGCTGCGCTTCGGCGACTACGACACCGCCACCCTCCACATTCCGCCCGGCCCGTACGACAGCGCGCTTCGCCTTCCTGCGGATGGCCTCTGACGGTGCTCGAAGAACGCGCAGGTCACACGAGGGGACCTGACCCCGAGCGGTGGACAGGTCCCAGCCCATGCCGGGACGCCTGTCCCCTGCCGGGTAGGGTGATCACATGCAGCTGTTTCTGACGCCTCCGCCGCCCGCCGCTTAAGGCGGGCAGTCATGCAGAGCCGTCCCGGGGTTACCGGGGTGGCTGCGCGGGTTGCCCACGGAGACATCGTGATGGCAATCAATCGAGGAGATCTCAGTTGCAGTCCTCTTCTGCCCTGCCCGTTCGGCAGGGTGTTCTCTACGTCGCGATCGCGGCCACAGCATGGGGCACTGGTGGCGCAGTGGCCGCCGAACTGTACGACGTCGGCGGAATCGGCCCCATCTCCGTTTCCTTCTGGCGGTTCCTCAGCGGGCTCGGGCTGCTTCTGGCAGCTCACCTGGTCCGACGATCCCGGCGGCCGGAGACGGCGCTGTCGCTGCGCGCAACGTGCGCGGCGAACCCGCGGCGAACCCTGATCACGGGCTTCGGACTGGCGGTGTACCAGACGGCCTACTTCGCCTCCGTGCAGCAGGCCGGGCTGACCGTGGCCACGGTGGTGACCCTGGGCTCGGGTCCGGTACTGGTCGCCGTCGGAGCCCGGCTCGCGCTGGGCGAGCGCACCGGCGTCGCCGGAACCGCCGCAGTGGCGAGCGGCGTTGCCGGCCTGGTGCTGCTGATGGGAGGCGCAGACGGGAGCACCGGCCCGGCTCCCCTCCTGGGCATCGGATACGGGCTACTCTCCGCAGTCGGCTACGCGGGCGTGACTCTGCTGGGCCGCTTCTCCGGCCGAAAGAACACCGGGGGCGCGTTCGAGTCCACGGTGACCGGCTTCGCGGTGGGCACGGTCTGCCTTCTGCCGATGGCTCTGCTGGAGGGCTTGCTGCCCGCAATGGAGCGTCCGGCATGGACCTTGGGCCTGATCCTCTACCTGGGGGCGGTGCCGACGGCGCTGGCGTATACGTTGTTCTTCGCCGGCCTCGGCGTCGTACGGGCGACCACGGCATCCGTGGTCGCTCTGGTTGAGCCGCTCACCGCGGCGGTCATCGGCGTCCTGGTCTTCGGTGAGCGGCTCAACGCGATCGTCCTGACCGGCACGGCCCTTCTGCTGTTCGCCGTTGTCTTCCTCGCCGCCGACGAGGGGGTCGGCCGAGCGGCCTCCCGGAGGGCGTCCGGTCCAGATGCTGACCACGGTCAGCGCACGTCGCATCCGGCCACGCAGACAAAGGACTGACGCCCAAGCACCATGCACAAGGCGGGCGGCGGCCGTTGAGGCCGTCGCCCGCCGTTGAACCGACCTCTGCTGTCGGGGATGGCAAGCGCCTCGACGCTGGAGTTCGAGGCGGGCCGGGTGATGGCGGAGGAGATCGCCGGACCGCTGGGAATTACCGGTACAGGACGATCGAGTTGATCGGGGTCAGGTTCAGGTACTCCCCGTAGCCGGGACCCAGCACTTTGCTGCAGTCGCCGGTGCCGTTGTAACCGGTGCACAGCTTCACGTACGCGTCCTCGAACGGGCCGTTCTGGTTGTTCAGGACCCAGTGCTGGTTGACCTGGTTCGACAGGTTGTAGGTGCCGTAGCGGAAGTACTTGTTGGTGATGTCTCCGGCGCCGATGTTGCTGTAGCGGCCCTCGGCGTAGATGCAGACGTTGCCGTCCGGGCAGCCGGCCCAGTCCGCCTGAGCGGCGGCGGAGGCGCCGGTCGCGCCCGTGAGCACGGTGGTGCCGGTCGCAGCGGCGACGGCGGCCACGGCCAGCAGGTTGCGGAGCTTGTTCCTCATAGCGGTTCCCTTCCTGGCTCTGTTTGACATGTGACATGCCTACCAGGGGGCGTTGCTGGGCGGGTACCTGACAGATGTCAGGGTGGAAACGTGGAACGTAGATCATTTATGGGACAGCGCTTGGAGTGGGGAAGGCTGGTACTGGACGGGCGACCTCTTCTACCGCGACACCGACCGGGTGGTGGAGCACCTGCCGGTGTCGGCGTCGAACGAGATCCGCCGGGCGGAGCTGCGCGAGAGGGTGTGTGGTGCGCCGGCCCGGTGGGGTGGCGGCCGCCAGGGGAGCGGGCGTACCGCCGGCTGACCGACGGGGACCGGAGACGCGCTGAGGGGCCCCTCGCTCCCACGAGAGGCCCCTCATCCGTGCGCCGCCAGGGACTCGAACCCCGGACCCGCTGATTAAGAGTCAGCTGCTCTAACCAACTGAGCTAGCGGCGCATGACTCTCGCCTGCCGTCGGAATCGTGTTCCGCGGCGGGCGACGAGGAAAATACTACCCAATGCCGGGGGGTGCTCCGGACCACCCCGCACGCGGCCGGTGACCCGCGCCGACGACATGATCCGAAGCCGGTGGCGACAGGCCTCAGATCGCCATGGAGAGCAGTACCGGTGCCGCGTGGCGGTTGAGGGCGTCCGCGGCCTGGCGCAGGCGGTGGGCGTGCTCGACCGGGAGGGACAGGGCCAGGCAGCCGACGGAGGAGCCGGCTGTGATCGGGACGGCCGCGCAGACCGTGCCGATCGCGTACTCCTGGAGGTCCAGGACGGGCACGGTGGGCGGTTGCGCCTCCAGGCGGGAGAGCAGGAGCCGGTCGCTGGTGATGGTGCGCGAGGTGAGGCGGGCCATCTTGTGCCGGGCCAGGTGGTCGCGGCGCCCGGCGTGGTCGAGCTGGGTGAGCAGGCTCTTGCCGATGGCGGTGGCGTGGGCCGAGGAGCGGAAGTCGACCCACTCGTTGACCGCGGGCGTCGACGGGCTGTCGGCGTACTGGGTGATGCTGATCTCGCCGTCGACGTACCGGCTCATGTAGACGGCGGCGCCGACCGAGTCCCGCAGCCGGTCCAGGGTGCGCTGGAGCTTGTCGCGCAGGGCCTGCTCGCGGTGGTGGGCGGAGCCGAGGCGGGCCAGGGTCTCGCCGGTGACGTGGGCGCCGTCGGAGATCTGCTCGATGTAGCCCTCGCGGCGCAGCATGCGCAGGAGCGCGGTCAGCCGCTCCGGTGCGATACCGGTGCGCAGTGCTATCTCGGCGTCGGTGACACCGCTGGTACCGCGCGCCACCGTCTCCAGGACGCGCAGGGCTTCCTGGGCCGAGTGGTACGGGGTGGTCGGCTCGTGCTTCAGCGCCACGGTGGTCTCCCCCTGCGCTTGCTGTAGGGCCGTAATCCGGTCAGTGAACCTCTTCCAGGTTAACCGGCAATGGGCTTGCGGGGAGCGGGGGTTGACAAGATTCCGGGGGCCCCGGACTGGGGCGATGACACCCCGGCATGTGCCAGAGGCATGCCCCAGTCCCGTCCCGACCGGCGAGCCGGGCATTCCGCCTGCTCACCGGCTGTAGTCACAGCACTGCGCTGAGGAACTCCCGTGTCCGGTCCAGTTCCGGCTCACTGAAGATCTTTTCCGGTGTGCCCGACTCGATGATCCGGCCGTGGTCGAACATCAGTACCTGGTCGGAGATGTCCCGGGCGAAATTCATCTCGTGGGTCACACAGAGCATCGTGATGTCCGTGGAGCGGGCGATGTCCCTGAGGACGTCGAGGACTCCCGCGACCAGCTCGGGGTCGAGCGCGGAGGTCACCTCGTCCAGCAGCAGCACCTGCGGGCGCATCGCCAGGGCCCGGGCGATCGCCACCCGCTGCTGCTGGCCGCCGGAGAGCTGGGCCGGGTGCGCGTCGCACTTGTCGGCCAGGCCCACCATGTCGAGCAGGCCCTTGGCCCGCTCCACCGCCTCGTCCTTCGACAGGCCGAGGACCGTGACCGGCGCCTCGGTGATGTTCCGCAGGACCGTCATGTTCGGGAACAGGTTGAACTGCTGGAACACCATCCCGATCTTCTTGCGGACCTCGCGGACCTGCTTGTCGGAGGCCGGGAACAGCTGCTGCCCGTCGACCGTGATCGTGCCCTCGTCGGGCTTGAGCAGGGTCATCAGCAGCCGCAGGATCGTCGTCTTGCCGGACCCGGACGGCCCGATCAGGGTGACGTGCTTGCCGGCGTCGACCGAGAAGTCCAGGTGGTCCAGGACGGTGTTGTTCCCGAACCGCTTGGTGACCTGCTCCAGCCGGATCAGCTCGCCCGCGCTCCGGGCGGGGTCCTTCTCCGGATCGGTCTCGGGCTGGGGGAGAGTGTCAGTGGGCAAGGCGTCGCTCCAGGGCTCGCAGGGCAAGGGAAGCCAGGTAGGACATGACGATGAAGGCCACGCCGATCACCGTCAGCGGCTCGGTGAACTGGAAGTGCTCCTGCGAGTACAGGCGCGCCCGGCCGAGCATCTCCAGCACGGTGATCGCCATGACCATCGGCGTGTCCTTGAGCATGGAGATGACGTAGTTGCCGAGCGCCGGCACGACCCGGCGCACCGCCTGCGGCAGGATCACCGCGGTCCACGTCCGGCGCAGCGGCAGGTTCAGCGCCGTCGCCGCCTCCCACTGGCCGACCGGCACGGCTTCGATGCCGGCCCGGTAGACCTGCATCGTGTACGTCGAGTAGTGCAGCCCGATCGCGAAGACACCGGTGGCCAGCGCCGAGAAGGTCAGACCCCACTCGGGCAGCACGTAGAAGAGGAAGAACAGCTGCACCAGCAGCGGGGTGTTGCGGACGAACTCCGTGACCACGCCGACCGGCCAGGTCACCCAGCGCGAGGGCACCCGCATCAGCAGCGCCCACACCAGACCCAGCGCGAACGAGATCAGCGAACCGAGGGCCAGGATCTGCACGGTGACCAGCAGACCGTCCCAGAAGTACGGCATGAAACCGCTGACAGCGCTCCAGTCCCACTTCATGCGACAGCACCTCCGACCCCGGTGGTCTGCGGACGGTCCAGCTCCTGGTCGGGCGTGCTCCCGACCGGCTTGCCGGTGCCGGCCTTGAGCTTGCGCTCCAGGCCGCGCATGCCGCGGGTCAGTGCGAAGGCGATCACGAAGTAGATCAGCAGCACGATCGTGTAGATCTCCGCGCTCTCCTGGAGCGCGAGCCGCACCAGGTTGCCGCTGAACGCCAGGTCACCCATGCCCATGATGGACACCAGGGCGGTGCCCTTGAGGAGTTCGACCAGCAGGTTGGAGAACGGCGGGATCATCTCCGGCACCGCCTGCGGCAGCAGGATCAGCCGCAGCCGCTGCCAGGGCGTGAAGCTGAGCGCGATCCCGCCCTCCTTCTGCGCCGGGTCGACCGCGTTCAGCGCGCCGCGCACGATCTCGGAGCCGTACGCCCCGTAGGTCAGGCCGAGCGCGAGGGTGCCCGCCCACAGCGGCACCAGCTGCCAGCCGAAGGCGATGGGCAGCACGAAGTACACCCAGAAGATCATCACCAGCGCCGACGTGCCGCGGAAGACCTCGGTGTAGACGCCCGCGAGGAAGCGGACGATCCACAGCCGGTGGGTGCGCGCCACGCCGACGACGAAGGACACCGCGGCGCCCAGCAGGGCGCTGCAGACGAGCAGCTGGACCGTGACCCAGACGCCCTTGAGTACGAGTTCCCAGAGTCCCGAGGTCATCCGCCGCAGAGCTCCTTCGCGGTCAGATCCGTCATCTCGGACTCGGTGAAACCGAACGGCCTGAGGATGCGGAGCAGTTCGCCGCTCTTCTTGAGCCGCCGCAGCTCGACGTTGAAGGCGTCACGCAGCTTCGTCTCGGTCGGCCGGAACGCGAAGGCGCCGCCGTCGACGTGCGGCTTGCCGTCGACGATCGGCTTGAACGGATCGGTGGCCTCCGCCTTGGCGGACTTCTTCACCACCTCGCGCACGGTGAGCGCCGTGCCCGCGAACACGTCCACGCGCCCCGCCTCGACGGCGTTCAGCCCCGCCACCTGGTCCGGGACGATGAGGATGTCGCTCTCCTTGTACCCGGCGTCCACGGCGTACTGGATCTCGGCGTAGCCGGTCCCGGTGGCGAACTTCGCCTTCTTCCCGACGACGTCCTTGTAGCTGTGCAGGCCCTTCGGGTTGCCCTTGCGCACGATGAACGCGTCGAGCATCTGGTAGTCGGGGTCGGCGAAGATGACCTGCTCGCAGCGCTCGGGGTTGACGTACATCCCGGCGGCCACGACGTCGAACTGCTGGGAGTTCAGGCCCGGGATGAGCGAACCGAACTCGGTCGGCACGGGCTGCACCCGGTCGACGCCGAGCCGCTTGAAGATCACCTTGGCCAGTTCCGGCGCCTCACCGGTCAGTTCGCCGTTCTTGTCGATGAAGCCGAACGGGATCTCGCCTGCGATGCCGAGACGGACGACGCCCGCCGCCCGGAGCCGGCCGAGCAGATCACCGCCCTCGGTGTCCGACGCGGTGGCGACCCTGCTGCATCCGGCGGCGCCCAGTGCGCCGAGCGCCGCCACCCCCGCGAGCAGCGACCGGCGCGTGGGCCCGGAGACGGGCCCGGATATGGGTTCGGGACTTCGCAGTCTGCTTCTGAGTGGGCTTCTCTGTGGTGGAGCCATGGGCGCGCGGCTACCCGACCGCTGTCGAGTTATGCCGGTCTTTTCAAGCCCCGCACTCTCCCCGTGCGCCCTTGACCGCAGCGGCGTCGGGCACTCCCATGGAGGGCATGGCTGATCGCTACATCGAAGTCTCGCTGGTCAAGCGCGACGTGACCTGCACCGCCAGGCTGCTGGACGACCGCGCGCCGATCACCTGCGCGGCCGTCTGGGATTCCCTTCCGCTGGCCGGCGACGTCTACCACGCGAAGTACGCACGCAACGAGATCTACGCCCTTTTCCCACCCTTCGCCGCAACCGAACCACCCCTGGAAAATCCGACCATCACCCCCATCCCCGGCGATCTGTGTTATTTCACCTTCGCCGGGGCGGAGCTGGGGACCAAGGCGTACGGCTACGACCGTGAGGTCCGCGCCGGGACCACGCTCGTCGACCTGGCCCTGTTCTACGAGCGCAACAACCTGCTGCTGAACGGCGATGTCGGCTGGGTCCCCGGCATCGTCTGGGGCCAGGTCGTCGACGGCCTGGAAGCCATGGCCGAGGCGTGCAACGACCTGTGGAGGTCGGGAGCGGCAGGGGAGTCGCTCAGCTTCCGGAGGGCGTAGACCGGCCGCCGGAGGCCACCCCCGCCTCGAACAGCGCGTGGGCCGCCCGCAGCACCAGATCGTCCCGGTGCCGGGCGGCCACGAGCTGCAGACCGACCGGCAGACCGTCCGCGTCCGAGCCGACCGGCACGCTCGCCGCCGGCTGCTGCGTCATGTTGAACGGGTAGGTGAACGGGGTCCAACCCGTCCACCGCCGATGGCCGGAACCCTTCGGTACCTCGGTGCCCGCCTCGAAGGCCGTGATCGGCATGGTCGGCGTGACGAGCAGGTCGTAGGTGTCGTGGAAGCGGCCCATCCGGCGGCCCAGGTCCATCCGGACGTCCACCGCGGCCAGATACTCCAGCGCCGAGTACCGGGCACCCCGCGCGCAGATCTCCCGCAGCCCCGGGTCCAGCAACTCCCGCTGGTGCGGGCCCAGGTGCTGCGTCACCCGGGCCGCCCCGCTGAACCACAGGGTGTGGAAGGCCTCCACCGGGTCGGTGAGGTCCGGGTCGGTCTCCGTGACGTACGCGCCGAGTTCCGCCAGCCGCTCCACCGCCCGCCGCACCACCCGCGCGACCTCGGGCCGCACCGACACCTGCCCGCCCAGCGTCGGCGAGTACGCCACCCGCAGCCCGCGCACCCCGGCCCCGCCCGCGAGAGAGTCGGTGTACGGACCGGCCGGGGCGGACAGCGCCGACCAGTCGCGCGAGTCCGGATGACCGATGACGTCCATCATCAGCGCCGCGTCCGCCGCGTCCCGCGTCATCGGCCCGACGTGCGCCAGCGTGCCGAACGCGCTCGCCGGGTAGAGCGGCACCCTCCCGTACGTCGGCTTCAGCGCGAAGATCCCGCAGAACGACGCCGGGATCCGCACACTGCCGCCGCCGTCCGTGCCCAGCGACAGCGGTCCCGCGCCCAGCGCCACCGCCGCGGCGCTGCCGCCGCTCGACCCGCCCGCCGTGCGCGAGGGGTCGTACGGGTTGCGGGTGATCCCACTGAGCGGCGAGTCCGTCACGCCCTTCCAGCCGAACTCGGGCGTCGTCGTCTTGCCGATGAAGACCGCCCCGTGCTCGCGCAGCCGGGCCACCGACGGCGCGTCCTCGTCCCAGCGCCCCGCCGGATCCACGGCCCTCGACCCGCGCAGGGTCGGCGCCCCGCGCTGCAGCAGGATGTCCTTGACGGTGACCGGCACCCCGTCCAGCAGCCCGCGTGGCTCACCGCGCCGCCATCGCTCCCCGGACTCCCGGGCCTGCTCCAGGGCCTCTTCCGCGGTCAGCCGGACGAAGGCGTTCACCTCCGGCTGGATCCCCTCGGCCCGCTCCAGCACCGCCCGCGTCACCTCCACAGGACTCCACTCGCCCTTGCGGTACCCGTCGAGAAGCCGTACGGCGGTCAGGTCGGTGAGCTCGGACATCCACCCTCCAAGGAACGTCAGTGACCAGGTACGTACCCACGCTGCTTGTCGACCACGTTCCTCAGTGGCTTCCCGGCCGACCACTGTTCGAACAACTCCACGAACTGGGCGCCGAGTTCGTCACGCCAGCCGATGGTGTCGCCGCTCATGTGGGGGGACACGATCAGGTCCGGCGCCTGCCACAACGGGCTGTCGGAGGGCAGGGGTTCGGCCTCGAAGACGTCCAGGGCGGCGCCTGCGATCCAGCGTTTGCCCAGGGCCTCGGCGAGTGCGTCCTCGACGACGAGCTGGCCGCGGCCGATGTTGACGAACCGGGCGGACGGCTGCATCAGGCCGAAGCGGCGGGCGTCGAACATCCCGTGCGTCTCGTCCGTGAGCGGTGCCGCCGCGATCACCCAGTCGGCGCGGGCCAGCAGCCGGTCCAGGTCCTCGGGGCCGTGCACCCCGGAGCGCGCGGCACGGCCCACGAGCGCGGTGGTGATGTCCAGCGCCCCCAGTGTGCGCGCGATCGCCCGGCCGATCGGCCCCGACCCGACCACCACGGCCCGGCTCCCGGCGATCCGGTGCGACTCGCGGTGCCGCCAGGTCCGCTCCCGCTGGAGCTCCAGCGTCCTCGGCAGGTCCTTGGCCATCGCCAGGACGAGCGCGGCGACGTACTCCGCGATCGGCTGGTCGAAGATGCCGCGCGCGTTCGTCACCACCGTGTCGGAGGCGGCGAGTTCCGGACACATCAGATGGTCCACACCGGCGCTCGCCGTATGCACCCAGCGTGGCCGGGGACCCTCGCCCGGCCACGCGTCCCGCACGGCGCGCGAGGCGAAGTCCCACACGAGGAGTACATCCGCACGCGGGAGGCGCTCGGCCAGATGCGCCGCGTCGGTGTGTTCGATACGGGCGTGGCCGGTGAGGCGGCCGAGACGGGGGAGGGGTTCGGCGTCCAGGACGAGGAGCGTGGGGGTGGGCATGAGCAGCCGTTTCTCCAGCCGTGCGGCGGGGCCGGACGGCCTTGCTGCGGCCGCCGGTGACGACGAGTTAACCCGGTGTTGACCAAGGAGTGATCCGGGCGGATTGACCACGCTCGCACCCGAACCTACCGTCGTCAACACGGGCGTTCCCACGATCCGTTGCACACTAGTTGCCCAGCGTGAGGCCGGTGCCTGCCATGGACGTCTCATTTCTCGGCGGGCCCAGCCCGCAGCGCGGGGTCGGCGTCGTCGCCCCCTTCGACTTCGCACTCGACCGCGAACTGTGGCGCTGGGTGCCGGACGACGTCTCCCTCCATATGACCCGAACACCGTTCGTGCCGGTGGAGGTGAGTCTCGACCTGGCGCGGCTGGTCAGTGAGCACGAGACGCTGAGCGAGGCGGTCCGCACGCTCAACGCCATCGCCCCCGAGGTCGTGGCCTACGCCTGCACGTCGGGCAGCTTCGTCGGCGGCATGATGGGTGAGCGGGCGATGTGCGAGGCGATGAGCCGGGCCGGTGCCGTACCGGCGATCACCACCTCGGGCGCGCTGCTGGAGGCGCTGGTGGAGCTGGACGTGCGCCGGGTGGCGCTGGTGACGCCGTACACGGTCTCCGTGACGCAGTCGCTGGAGGCCTACGTCGCCCAGGCCGGTGTGACGATCTCCGGCTGTGCCTTCATGGGGCTGACCCGGCACATCTGGAAGGTCCCCTACCGGGAGGTGGTCGACATGGCCCGGCAGGCCGTCCGCGGCGACGCGGACGCGCTGTTCATCAGCTGCACCAACCTGCCCACGTACGACGTGATCCCCCAGTTGGAGGCCGAGCTGCGCATCCCCGTGATCTCGGCCAACCAAGTGACGATGTGGGCGGCACTGCGCCGACTGGGTACCCGTGCGGTGGGGCCGTACCAAGCGCTGATCAATCCGGCGGCGCGTTCCGGTCCCACAGCGCCGGGGGCGGACCCCGGTCCCGTACTGCCGGAAGAAGAGCAGCAGCAGGAAGGCTGGACATGACAGCACTGGGATTTCTCTACCCGGGCCACTCCGCCGAGGACGACTACCCGCGCATCGAGCAGTTGCTGGGCAGCGACATCCGGGTGGACCTGGTGCACACCGACATCGGTGAGGACGCACACCGGGTGGACGCGCTGCTCGAGATGGGCTCCGCCGGGCGGCTCGCGGCGGGTGTCCAGGAACTGCGGCACGCCGGTGCCGACGCGGTGGTGTGGGCCTGCACGAGCGGCAGCTTCGTCTACGGCTGGGACGGCGCGCAGGAGCAGGTCCGCGCCCTGGCCCAGACGGCCGGCATGCCCGCCTCGTCCACGTCCTTCGCGTTCGCGCACGCGGTGCGGGAGCTGGGGGCGCGCCGGGTCGCGATCGGTGCGACGTACCCGGAGGACGTGGCGCGGCTCTTCGAGGAGTTCCTGGGCACGGCCGGCGTGGAGGTGGTGTCGGTCAGCAGCTCCGGCATCATCACGGCCGCCGAGGTCGGCACATGGGGTGAGGCCGAACTCCTCGCCCTGGCCCGCAACTCCGACCACCCCGACGCCGAGGTGCTCCTCCTGCCCGACACGGCCCTCCACACGGCCGCCCACATCCAGGCCCTGGAGAAGGAACTCGGCAAGCCGGTCCTCACCGCCAACCAGGTCACGGTCTGGGAGGGCCTGCGCCTGGCGGACCGCCGGGTGAACGCGCCGGAGCTGGGAGCCCTCTTCACCCGGGAGCCGATCGTCCAGGCGTGAGCCCCGAGGCCTGATCCTCGTCGCCCGCGGCACCCGTCACGGGCGACGAGGAGATCACCGGTCACGGCCCGCGTTCCGGGGGCGCGCAGGCGATCACGCAGGCCGGCCCTGTTCCCGCTCATGGACGTTCCCTCCTCGCGTGACGCCACAGAAGCACCCGCAGCGCGGAATCGGCGACGAGCGGCCCGAGTCGTCATGCAGCCCGAGTGCCCGGGGTGCGGCTGAAAAAAAAGGGGGCCGTGCCCTCGAACGCGCTCTCCATGGGGGCCGGAATCGGTCCCACCCCTTCGTCGGTGCAGATCGGGGCATAGGCCCTCCAATGACCCACCAGGTGCCGAGGAACGCTCAACTCCGCCACATCACACGAAACATGGATTGACCGAAAGCGCGTTCCCTCTCCGTCGTCCGTTCCGGGCACACTGACCTCGTCCGCAGCCAGTCGTGCCGTGAAGGACTCCCGATGGCCGAACCGGGCCCTTTCAGATCCTCTGCAAGCGCTGTCCAGCTGGCCGGGCGCCTGCTGTGCTGGAGCCTGGCCGCGGCCATGGCCTCCTCCGCCGTGGACGCCTTCCTCGATCCCCGGGTCCGCTGGTGGGGATCCGTGTGGCCGCTGCCCTGGTGGCTCGTATGCGCCTCGGCCCTCGCGTGGGCCGTTCTGCGAGCCCGGGAGAAGGCCGACCGCCCGCCTCCGCACGACAGCGTGCGCAGCGATTGGGAGCGGGCCGCCTGACCTCCGGCCGCGCCGCCGGGGAATAACCGGAGACAGTCCCCTGTTAGGGCCTGAACGACAGCACACGGCCCACAGCAGGAGGCACACCCCGTGGCGGCAGACGAGACACGCGACACGGCGGACGGGATACGCGGCGCCGTACAGGGCAGCGCCCCCGTCCCCCTGTCCGTACTGGACCTGGTCACCGTGGGGGCGGGCCGCACCGCCTCCGACGCCCTGCGCACCAGCGTCGACCTGGTCCGTCTCGCGGAGAACCGCGGCTTCCACCGCTACTGGGTCGCCGAACACCACTCCATGCCGGGCGTGGCCTCCTCCTCCCCGGCCGTGATCCTGGCCCACCTCGCCGCCCACACCGACCGCATCCGGCTCGGCTCGGGCGGCGTGATGCTGCCCAATCACGCCCCGCTCGTGATCGCCGAGCAGTTCGGGACGCTCGAGGCCATGGCCCCGGGCCGGATCGACCTCGGGCTCGGCCGCGCCCCCGGCACGGACGGGGCCACGGCCGCCGCCCTGCGCCGCACGGAACGGCTGAACGAGGGCGCCGACGACTTCCCCCAGCAGCTCGCCGAGCTGACCCGCTTCCTCGACGACGACTTCCCCGACGGCCATCCCTACCGCCGTATCCACGCGGTCCCCGGCCCGGTCCAGGCCACGTCCCCCGGCGGCGTCCAGTCCCCGCACCGCCCACCGCTCTGGCTGCTCGGCTCCTCCGGCTTCAGCGCCCGGCTGGCCGGTGTCCTCGGCCTGCCCTTCGCCTTCGCGCACCACTTCTCGGCGCAGAACACCGTCCCGGCCCTGGACCTGTACCGGGAGTCCTTCCAGCCGTCCGCCGTGCTCGACGAGCCGTACGCCCTCATCGGCGTCTCCGCGTTCGCCGCCGACGAGGAGCGGGAGGCCCGCCGGCAGGTGCTGTCCGCCGCCCTCAGCATGGTCCGGCTGCGCACCGGCCGCCCCGGCCTCGTGCCCACCCCGGAGGAGGCGGAGGCCTACGAGTTCAGCCCCATGGAGCGCGAGTTCGTCGACTCCTGGAACGCCAACGTCATCCACGGCACCCCGGACGAGGTCCGCTCCGGCCTGGACGACCTCGCCAAGCGCACCGGCGCCGACGAGCTGATGATCACGGCCAACGCGCACGGCGGCGACGTCCGCGTACGCTCCTACGAACTCATCGCGGACGCCTACGGGTTGCCGACGCCCGCCTCGGCCTGAACGTCCGGCGTGCCCAGCAGCTCGGAGATGCGGTCCGGCGGCACCGGGCGGGAGTAGAGCCAGCCCTGTCCGGTGTCGCAGCCGATGCTGCGCAGCCGGGTCGCCTGCGCCGAGGTCTCGACGCACTCGGCCGTGACGGTCAGCCCGAGCCGGTGCGCGAGCTGGATCATCGCCTCGACGACGACCGCGTCGGCCGGGTTCGCGCGGGCGGCCGCCTCCCGGTCGTCGTACTGGAAGCCGCGCACGAACGATCCGTCCAGCTTGAGCACCGACACCGGCAGCCGGCTCAGGTACGCGAGGTTCGAGTAGCCGGTGCCGAAGTCGTCGATGGCGATCCGCACCCCCATGTCGCTGAGCGCCTTCAGGGTCTGCAGCGGGCGCCCCGCCGAGCCCATCACGGCCGACTCGGTCAGCTCCAGCTGGAGCAGGTGCGGCGCGAGGCCCGTCCCGTCCAGCGTCTGCGCCACGTCGGCCACCAGGTCGGAGTCCCAGACCTGCCGCACCGCCACGTTCACGCTGACGAAGATCGGCGGCTCGTCCGGGTGGTCCAGCTGCCACCGCCGGGCCTGCTCGCAGGCCGTACGCAGCACCCAGCGGCCCAGCGGGACGATCGAACCGTCCTCCTCGGCCAGTCCGATGAACCGATTCGGCGTCAGTATGCCGAACTGAGGATGATTCCAGCGGATGAGCGCTTCGACCCCGTGCAGCCGGTCGTCCTCCATGCCCACCAGTGGCTGGTACTCCAGCTGGAACTCGCCACGGTCGATGGCCGGCCGGAGCGTCGAGGCCAGGGCCTGGCGGGTCATGCGGTGGGCGTTGCGCTCCGGGTCGAACAGCGTCCAGCGGGCCTTGCCGTCCGCCTTCGCCCAGTAGAGCGTGGTGTCGGCCGCCTGCATCAGCGCGGTGGGGGTGGTGCCCGCGGCGTGCCGCTCCACGACCCCGATCGACGCCGAGACCGACAGCCGCTGCCCGGAGATGTCGAACGGGTCCTGGACCGCGCGCAGCGCGGACTCGGCCAGTTCGGCCAGCTGTTCGGTGCCCGTGGAGTCCTCGACGAGCAGTGCGAACTCGTCACCGCCGAGCCGGGCCACCAGCGGGATGCTGGTCCGTGAGTGCCCCGCCTCGTCCGCGCAGCGCATGAGGCGCTCGGCGACGGCGGCCAGCAGCCGGTCGCCGACGCGGTGTCCGAGGGTGTCGTTGATGGCCTTGAAGCCGTCCAGGTCCAGGTAGCACAGCCCGATCCGGCCCGTGCCGCTCTGCTCGTAGGACTCCGCCTCCAGCGCGGCCGACAGCCGTTCGAAGAACAGTGTGCGGTTGGGCAGCCGGGTCACGGGGTCATGCATCTGCAAGTGCCGTAGCCGGGCCTGGAGTTCCCGGCGGGCGCTGATGTCGGCGACGGACAGCAGGACGCCGCTGTCCTCGGCGGGCAGCGGGGTGACCGTCACCTGCACCCACAGCGAGTGCCCGTCGGGGTGCTTCAGCCGGCGCGTGCAGCGCAACCGGGACTGCCGGCCGCGCAGCACCTCGCGGTAGGCGTGCCAGGTGCGGGCGTCGGAGGTGAGGTCGACCAGGTCGGCGGCGACGGACCCGACCGCCCCGTCCGGGCCGGTGCCGAGCAGCACGGCGAGCGCGTCGTTGGCGCTGACGACCGTGCCCTCGCGGTCCACGACCGCCATGGCGAGCGGGGCGGCCGTGAAGACCGAGCGGTAGGGCTGCCGGGACGGCGGCTCGGTACGGGGAGACGTGTCGATCTCACTCTCTGTGACGACCGGCCGGTCCAGGTCTGCCGCGGGCGCCGGCCCTTCGGGGGTTCCGCTCACCGCTCGCTCCCGCATGTATTCGATCTCTGTCCGTGCAGGAAAGGTCAGGAAAGTGTGCCGATCATAGAGGCTGGCCCCAGGGCCTTCCAGCCGGTGTCCAGTCTCCCCGGCCAACCGGCCCTTCTGCCAGATCGTTTCTGCGCACACCTGGACGGCTTCTTCAGGCCCCCGACCAGTTGTGACGTTCTGTGAGTGCTTCGGGGGTGTCGGCTTCCGCGAATTTTCGGCGCCTTCACCCGACCGGTGCAGGCAAACAGGACGCAGTACTACAAATCATCACAGGCTGGGTGCGGTGTCCCGCGAACCGTACCCGGAGGTACCCGTGCCGCGTCCGTTTCCGCGCGCCCGACTGCGCAGTACCGCGGCCGTGTTCACCACCATGTCGGCGCTCGCCGCCACCTCCCTCGGCGCCGGCCCCTCGGCCGCCGGGCCCGACTCGGCCGCGCCCTGCGCCCTGACCCGGACCGACGCCCACCACTCGGAGGGCCTGGACACCTGGAACGCCGCCTATCCGCGCCCGGCCCGGTCCCTGGACGCGGTCATGGTCTTCCTGTCGTTCCCGGACTTCCACCCGCTGACCACCCCGCAGGAACTGACCGCCGACCATTTCCCGGCCACCACCCGCTTCTTCGAACAGGCTTCCTACGGCCGCTTCACCCTGCGCCCGCACGCGCTGCGGCAGTGGATCCAGATGCCGAAGCCGTCCACCGCGTACGACATAAAGCGGGACTGGAGCCCCGCGCACCGGGCCGCCTACCTGCGCGACGCCCTCTCCGCGGCCGACCCCCGGGTCGACTTCTCGCGCTACGACGTCGTGTACTTCGTCGCCGACCCGGACGCGCCCGGCGTGGACTCCGACGCGACCAAGGTGGTGAACCTGACGAGCCCGCTGCGGGCCGACGGCACCGACCTGCCCCGGATCGTCACGGTGTTCGAGCAGCATCCGCCGGACCGGCTCGTCCTCGCCCACGAGACCGGGCACGTGTTCGACCTTCCCGACCTGTACCACCGGCCCGCCGACGGCAAGGGCGACTGGGACACGCACGTCGGCGACTGGGACCTGATGGGCAGCCAGTTCGGCCTCGCGCCCGACCTCTTCGCCTGGCACAAGTGGAAGCTGGGCTGGCTGGACTCGCGGCAGGTGCGGTGCGTGCAGGACGCCGGGTCCGCCCGGCTGACCCTGGAGCCGCTGACGGCGGGGCCGGGGACGCCGGTGACGGGGGCCGCGGGGGCGCGGGCCTTCGGGCTCGGGCGGGGCACCAAGCTCGCGGTGGTGCGGACGGGGCTCGACAGCGTGCTCGCCTTCGAGGCGCGGGGGCCGGTGGGCAACGACGTGGCCGCGTGCCGGCAGGGGGTGCTGGTGTACCGGGTGCGGGGCGAGGCGCAGTCCGGGAGCGGGCCCATCCAGGTGATCGACGCCCATCCGCACACCGACGCGTGCTGGGAGGACTCCGTCTACCCACCCCTCGCGGACGCCCCGATCGGCATCGGGGAGAGCTTCACGGTGCCGGGAGAAGGAGTGCGGGTGAAGGTGGAGGGGCGCACGGCTTCGGGAGCGTGGACGGTGAAGATCGCGGTGGGGCGCTGAGGGGTGGGGCGCTGAGAGGGGTGCCGCGACGCCGAGTGGAGGGGGTGTGGGTGGCTGAGCCCCCACCGCGCGCGGCGAAGCCGCGCAGAAACGACGATGGCGGCTCGTGTTCGCGATTTCTGCGAACACGAGCCGCCATCGACAACGTGCGCCGCCAGGGACTCGAACCCCGGACCCCGTGGAGAAGAGTCAGCTGGGGTAGACAAACGAGCTAGACGCGCCGGCGGACGT
>NZ_JBEZCR010000027.1:0-20293 GCF_040647715.1 Streptomyces tibetensis
GCGCGGATCTCGCTCACGACGCGCTCGGCGAGGTCGGCGCCGCCCTCGCCGTGGCCGATCACGCCGACCTCCCAGTACCGGCCCTTGTCGTCCTCGCCCTCGCGGATGGTCAGGTACGCGAGTGACCCGGCGTCGAGGGCGGCCATGGAGCCCCACCCGAAGTGCGGGGTGAATCCGGGGCGCTGGCCCGGCAGGCGGGAGAGGCCGTTGGGCAGCACGCAGGCCAGGTACAGGTACAGCCACTCCCACGCCGAGCCCTGCCGGAACTTCACCCCGGTGTAGAGCTTGGTCTGCTGCTGGTCGAGAACGGCGGCCAGCCGTCGGTGCAGGTCCTGGATGATCGGGGTGAAGCGTGCGGGTGCGGGGCTGTCGGCGGCGACCGCGCGGGTGAGGGTCAGCAGGCCGGCCCAGCCGTGGCAGAGGGTCGAGTCGGTGATGCGGGCGAGCCGCAGCGGGTCGGTCAGGATGGTCTCGACGATGTCCTCGGCCGCTTGGCGCCGGGCGGTGTCGCCGAGGGCGAGCGCGGCGAGCTGCTGGGCGCGGGCGATGCCGGGCTGGCCGTAGCACCAGGACTGGCGGGCCGGTTCCGCTGCGGGCGGCTGGTCGGCCTCCAGGTCTGCTGCGGTGGACCAGTAGTGGGCGCCGTGCCGGTCGAGCCAGGTGGCGAATGTGCCGACGGCCTCCTCCTGGCCGGGGACGCTGACTCCGGCGCGCAGGGCGAGGGAGAGCACAGCCAGAGGCCCCGCGATGCCGTGGGCCATGCCGTTGTTGCCGTGGCCGCCGACCATCCTCTTCCCATCGGGGCCGACCAGCGACCACCACCCAGGCAGGATCCGGCCTTCACCACGGGCGGGGTGGGCGAGCGCGACGAGGCAGGCGAGCACGTCGGGCAGCCGGGGCGCGATCGGGCGGCGGGACAGCAGCAGTGCGGCGAGTCCGGTCAGGCCGCGGATGAGGTCCCATTCGGCGAGGTGGGGCAGCGCGCCGGCCGCCTGACGGCGGTGGGCGGCGGCGAGCCGGGCGTCCACGACGCGGTCGACGGCCGCGCGGACGTCGTCGCCGGCCCCGTGGGCACGGGCCAGGACGAACTCCAGGGCGGGTGCGCCGTGGAAGAGGCTGGCGTTGCTGCCGGTACTCACCCCTCGGACGGTGGCCTGAGCGAGGTGGCGGCGGGCGGTGGACAGGTCCCCGCGCTCGATGTCGAGCAGGGCCATCCCCAGGGCGCCTTCGGACAGGTCCTGCGTACGGGGCACGATCGTCGTGGTCATGAGCGCCTGGCCAGGGGGACGACGATGCTGTGGGCCCGGCCGCCGATCCACCCGTCGGCGTCCAGCGGGGGCGCGTCGTGCAGGGTGGCGATGCCGAAGGGGCTGGCGTCCAGGTGCGCGCGCAGGAGGTCCAGGGCGACGTCGCGGCTGAGGTCGAGGGGCAGCTGCTGGTCGTCCTCAGCGAGCAGGACCCGCTCCGGCACCCGGAACCGAGCACGCCAGGCGTGGAGTTGGTCTGCCCACTGCTGGAGTGGTGCGGTGCGGGCAGGCAGCGTGCGGCTGCGGATCTTCCACCGCGCGGCGGTGAGGATGGTGCGTCGATAGGTGAGCGCCGGGGTGAAGGGCAGGGTCCACGCGGCGCCCCAGTCGAACCAGGTCACCTGCGGGGAGACGGCCCGGCTGATCTCGCCGAGGAAGCGGGCCATCGGCGGGGTGTAGTTGTTCCACAGGAAGTTGATGGCGGTGGGGGCCAGCAGCTCCAGCCGCTTGCCCGTCGCGGACTCCATGAGCTGGGGGCGGCCGTCGGCGACGGTGACCGACAGGTCGCCGGGGAAGAGGACGTTCGGGCCAGGGTGGCGAAATTCGCCGACACTGACGACGCGGGGCAGTGCCTGCGGCGCGCGGGTGAGCAGGTCGGCCGGCACCCGCCCGGCGTGGAAGGCCAGCTGTGCCAGCTCCGCCTCCGCATCGATGGTGGGCAGGTGCGCGTACGCCTCCTCGGCGCCGGGGAAGAGGTGCCAGAACCGTCCGGTCATCGAACCGGCCGAGCGGGAGACGGTCAGGACCCGCAGCCGGAAGTCCCCCCGGTTGAGGGCCTGGACGGAGGAGGCGTGCACCTGAGCGGCCAGTTCGAGATGGGGCGCCGGATGGTGTGGCTTCTCGGCGGCTGCGGCTTCCAGCTCCTCGATCATCGCGCCCGTCAGGGCCACCGTGCGCCTGCCCTCGGCGGCGGCGGTGCCGGCCAGCTCCAGCAGCAGGCGGTCGCGCCGGGACATCGGCCGGGGCGGTTCGTTCACGGTAACGAACCCTTCCGGAAAGCCCACGCCCCGGTCGGAGTCCGTGGCCACCTCTACCGGAACGGGGATGTTCTCGCCGTAGCGCTCGGTGAATTGCTCGATCCACCGACGCCAGGTCGGTGTCCCGTTCGGATGAGTGGCCAGGCGGGCCAGCACGGTCGCTGCCGTCCCTGCCTCGGTCAGCACTTGTTCGGGCAGCCGCACGTCGGCATCCAGCCGCAGGTCGCATGCTGGCCGCAGCCGGTCTGCCTGGGCGCGGACCGCGTGCGGTAGGGCGTCTGAGGGGTCGACGGCGGTGGCTGGTGCGCGCAGCGAGGAGCGCAGCAGCCGTACCCGCAGCAGTTCGCCCAGGAGCCGGTGGCGCGCTGCGTCGCTCACAGCCGGGTACTCCGCGGCGAGTTTGTCGGCCAGCTGGCGATATTCGATCGGGGAGCGGGCCAGGTTGAGCACGAGGCGCAGCGCAGGGTTCAGGGCGAGGCGGAACTCGGCGTCGCCCTCGGACGGCACGTGGATGTGCTCGTTACGCTGCCGGGCCAGCGTGTTGACGCAGACCGCCGTGTCGGCCATGCGAGTGCTGTCGCTCTCCCAGGCGCTGAGCATCTCGTCGAGACCGGCCGGATCGGGGCGCACGACGGCCTGGTGGTCTTCTCCGAAGCGCACGGATGTCGACTGGTCGAAGCCGAGCAGGGCGACGCCGGCGAACAGGCCGTAGGGGGTGGAGCGGTGTGCGTACCGGATCGCGTAGCGAGCCGTGGCCAGAGCAGCACGGCGAACCCGGCGCGGCTTCGGCGTGCGGCCGTCGATGATGGCCTGCACCTGTCCGGCGAGGTCGGGGCTGGCGTCGGTCACCGTCTGCCGAAAGGCATCGTCGGACCAGACGCTGCTCAGCCACGCACGCCACGGTTCCACCGATGCGGTGGATGCCGGCCAGGGCGGCATGGCGGGCTCGGTGACGTGCACCGCGGCGCGCAGCATCGCCTGCCCCGCGCCCTGGTACAGGCTGGGACGTACCCGTGTCATCACCGCTCTCCCTTCTTCCTTCGTGACGGGGCGGGAGGCGGGCCGGACGGGAAGCCCCGCCCGGCCCGCGCTGCCGGATCGGACCGGCTTACGAGGTGGTGCAGGCGCTGGGGCAGGAGCTGCCGCAGGTGTCGCCCGTGCTGCACATCAGGACCGTCTCGGTCGCCGGCGTGCCCTCGATGAAGGTGATCTCGAGCCCGAAGGGGTCGGTCTCGTCGATGGTTGCGAGGTCCGACTGCGCGGTGGCGGTCGGCCTCTCCGTCTGCACGGCGGTCATGCTTGCCTCCTAGTGGCGATGGGTGGTGCGGGATCCCGGGCCCGGTCGGGACCCGGAACTTGGTGCCAGACGGTGGCGGGGCGACGATGTCGCCTGCTCCAAGGCGTCTGGGAGTCGGTGTGAGCCGTGTCGTCAGGCTGCTGCGGGCTGCGCCCGCGAGTGGGTCTTCGCAGCCCTGTCCAGGACCTCGGTGAAGTGCTCGGCGCGCTCGTCGCCCTCGGCCTCCTGGGCGCGGAGGTCTCCGAAACGGGCCCAGTACCGCCTGCAGACGTCGCTGTTCATGAGCATCGAGGCGTAGAAGGGCAGTTGTCCGTGGCGAACGAAGCCCAGCCGGTCACGCAGGCTGAGGGTGCAGATCTGCTGGTTGGCATGGAGCAGCTGCATGTACTCCTCGACGTCGATGTCCTCGGGCGTCCAGAGCTTGGCGAGGTCGGGGTTGGTGGACATCTGCGTCAGCCAGTCGAGCTGGTTCCGCGCGACGGCCACTTCGTTTCGCTCGGCCTGGTGCCGCGCGTCCTGCCTGAGCCGGGCGGCTCCGATGACGGCGGTGGTGAGGGAGACGGCGGCGCCGGCAGCGAGGACGGCGGTAGTGAGCTTCATACTTCAACGGTCCTTTCAGGTAAGGGGGTCTGCGGAAGAGCGTTGGGTCTGTGGAGCCTGTGGGGCCCGCTGCGTCATGCGGCCCCCGCGAGCACGACGGTCGGGGAGTCGCCGGCATGGCGATCCGGGGCGTATGGGCGCCGCACCTTCTCCAGGGCGACGCCGATCGGCGGCAGCCCGACGGCGGCCCTTCGCTGGTCCAGGGACTCCGGTGCGCGCAGCGGGCACAGCTCAACCCCTGTTGCGTTGAGGACCAGTTGGGTCCCGAACTCTTGTGGTCGCCCGCTGTTGACCAGGGCACGGTCGTGAAGGTGGGCCCAGTGCTGGATGCGCGCGTCGTCGTCCTGGACTGCGCGCTTCAGAAGGGTGGTGGCCGCCCGTTGGAAGTCGGGCTCGCCGTCGGCGTGAAGAGCGATGCTCCAGGCGGCACGTGCCGCCTCGGGGCCGACGAGGCGGTGGCCGGGCCAGTCGTGTTCGGCCAGGATGCGGCGCAGCACTTTGGTGTCGGCGTGGTCGGCGTGACGGTCCTGGCCGAGTTGGACGGCGTCGAGGTGGTTGTGCACGCGCTTGGCCCGGCGCGCTGCCGACTGTGCGGCTCGGACGATGAGTTCGCGGGCGAGGTCCGGCCGTAGCGGTTCGGCGGTCCTCACGCAATGCCCCGCTGGTCTGCGGCGGAACGCGGCTCGTGGACCCGGCAGCCGATGAGCGCGCTCAGCCCAGGCCGGCGCTCTGCGGTGAGTTCGAGGCGAGCGACTCGCTCATCGTGCTGCCCGGTGCCGGATCCTCGCAGGTCCCAGCCCATGTCGGTGAGCCGATGAAGGAATGTGGCGATCGGATCAACGTCGAGAGGATGGCGGGCCAAGACCTCGGCCCGCACGAGCGGTACGCCGAGCCGGGCGGCGAAGTCGGAGACCCACAGAGTGATCAGCCGGATGGTGTCGTCGGAGCGGTCGGGCAGGGTGTGGACGCAGCCCAGGAAGAGGCACGGGCCCTCGCCCCATCGGAGGTGGGGCCCGCGCTGCGGGATCATGCAGGCCAGCAGCAGCCCGTCCTCGAACAGTCCGGCCGGCTTGGCCTGCGGGTCGCGGAACAGAGCCGGGATGTCGGCTCGGGCGGGTATAGGCATGCCGCGCATAGTGAGCCAGCGTTGACGGTCCTGGACGAGTGCGGCTGCCTCGTCTCGTTCGGCGTCGGTGCACAGTGTCCGCATCTCGTACACGGCCGGTAACGCCGTCGAGCGCCGGTGCAGGGAGGCGTGGGAGGGCTTGGTGGCAACAGAAACGGGTGACGCGTTCACTGGCTCGCTCCGCTCTCCATCGTGTCGGCCGGCCTGGTGCCCAGCAGACCCCACGCGTGGGCAAGGACGACGAGCTGGGTGGTGTTGGCCGCCCCGGTCTTGTCGAGCAGTTCGTCGTGTGCCGCTCGGACGTCGGCGGGGGCGATCTTGGCGGCGACGGCGATGTCGTGGGGATTGCTGTGCTCAGCGACGGCCTGCAGCAGCAGTTGCTCCTCCGGGCTGAGCTTGGGCGTTGGCCTGTCCGTTGTGGGTGGGGCGACCTGCTGGGCGGCGAACAGGCGGTGCACGATCACCGGGGGCTTGCAGCGGGGCGGGCAGTGGAGGCTCTCCCGGATGTCGCGGACGTACTGGCGGACGGTAACGGCCGACAGCCCTGTCCTAGTGGCGACTTCTCGGGGGGTGAGGTCGTCTGCGAGGTGCTGGGCGACGCGCTGCAGGGTCGGCGTCAGGGGTGTGATCGGTGCGCTGGTCGTCACGGGCGGGGTCACGTGTGTCTCTTTCTCGGCTGGGTGGACGGTCACCGGAGGGGGTGCCGTCGGCCCCCGCGGGGGACGGGGGCCGACGACATGGGCCCGTGCGCGGCGGTTTGGATTTACGGGGTGCCGCGCACGGGGGCTCATGCGGCGGTGGGGTCGGGTCGTGCCCAGGCCGCTTCGGCGGCGAGGCGTTCGGACCACTGGATGTGGTCCTCGTCGAAGGCGGCGTCGGCCAGACGTATGCGCTGAACTTCGCCGGTTCCGGCCGGTGGGTACGTGTGCTGGATGTCGCGCCACAGGCGCTGGAGGACGTAGTCGCGGTCGAGGGCGTGGGCGCCGTGCAGTTCCATGGCGTCCTGGGCTGACTTCATGGCCCACTGGTGGCCGAGATACTTGGCGTTGATCAGGTCGGCGTCGCAGGGCAGGCCCTGATCGAGGAGGTGCACGGACTGGTAGGCCAGGATTCGTGCGGCGCGCAGGCGAGCCTCCATGTCACCGATGCGGTCCCGCAGGACCGGCAGATCGGACAGGGCGCCTCGGTAGCGGGCGCGCGCCTTGAGGCGGGCAGTCGTGGTGGCCACGACCGCCTCGTGGATACCGAGGCTGACTGCGGCCAGGTTGGGACGGCCGTACAGGATGCTGCTGCTCTGGGCCACGCTCAGCCCCTGGCCGATCTCTCCGACCACGTTGTCCTCGGGGACGCGGACGTGGTCGAGGTCGAGGCGACCGGCGGAGAAGCCGTGCAGGCCGAGGCCGGGACGGTGGTCGGAAATCGAGACCCCGGGTTGGTCGGATTCGACTATGAACGCGGTCAGCGCCTGGGAAGTACTTACGCCGGCCTCGGCGGTTCGGGCGACGACGAGGTGGGCTCCCGCGAGATGGCTGTTGCCGATGTGGACCTTGCTGCCGGTGATCACCCATTGATTGGCGGCGCGTTCGGCGGTGGTTTCGATGCCGCCGATGTGTCCGCCGGCCCGCGGTTCGGTCACGGCGATCGACAAAAGAAGTGAACCGTCCGCCACCCGCGGCAGCCAGCGGCCCTTCTGCTCACAAGTGGCGAAGTGCAACAACCCGCCGACGGGGATGAGGGTGGCCTGCAGGATGGCCGCGGCAGCCGCCGAGACCCGCGCGATGCGGTGGACCAGGACCGTCTTGGCCACATGGCCGGCGCCAAGACCGCCGAAGGCGGCCGGGACGGTGACAGCGAACCAGCCCCGTGCGGCCATCAGGTCGGCGACCTTGCGCTCCACCCTGCCCGGAGCGGCCTCCATACGTGCGGCGCGCGGCGCGATGTGCTCTTCCGCGAAGGCGTCCGCCTCGTCCCACAGCAGCTCGTGGCGGGCGGTGAGGTAGGGACGCAGCGCCGGTGGTGGCGTGGTGGGTGTGGCGGGCATGGTCGTCTCCCTCTCCCTGGGTGAAGGTCGCACAGTGGAGCGGCCGGGGATCGCCTGCGGCTCCCGGGTGGGGGTGGTGGAACGGCCTAGCGGACGGGCGCGTGGGCGATGTGGTCCATCACCTGGGCGCCGGCGTTGATCACGATGTCTCTCAGCCGTCGGGCCTCGCTCAGGGGCCGCTTCTCGGGGTCGATGACGCACACCGTGCCCAGCACGGTGCCGCTGCCGTGGATGAGCGGTGCGCCGAAGTAGGAGCGGATCCCGACCGCGTCGACCACGTGGTTGCCGCTGAAGCGCGGGCTGGCGTGCACGTCGTGCAGCGGGAGGGCCTTCTTGCGGGCCATGACCTCCGGGCACCAGCCGTGGTCGCGGCTCATGGTGCGGCCGACGATGACGTACCCGCTGTCCGCGGGCGGCTGGTGCAGCCCGACGAACGTCTGCTCCTCCAGGAAGAGATTGACGAACCCATACAGGAATCCGGCCTGCGTGGCCGTGGCGCGTGCCAGCTCGTCGAAGTCCTGGCTGGCAGCGGTGGGCACGCCCAGGCGCTCGAGCAGCTCATACCGCCGCGCCAGTTCGGCCGTCTGCTGGTCCTGCGGGCCGGTGACGGCAACGTCGGCCGAGACGGACGGCCCAAGGGCGATGTCTCGCATGTTGCATCGCGGCAGTGACCGGGTTGCTGGGGCGGTCTCCGGTACGAGGTAGGGGTCGTTGGGCTGGTATGACATCAGGCGTCCTGGAGGGTGGTAGTGGCTGCTGGGCGAGCGGGGCCTGCCGATGCGTTCTTCACGGCGTGGCCGACGAGGGTCAGCAAAACGCCGGCGACGTGGTTCGGGTCGCGGGCATCGCAGGTGACCACCGGCGCAGAGGTGGGGAGTTCGAGGGCGGTGCGGACCTGTTCGGGGTGGTAGCGGTGTGCTCCGTCGAACTGGTTGATGGCGACGACGAAGGGCAGGCCGATGTCTTCGAAGAAGCTGACGGGAGTGAAGCTGCCTTCCAGGCGGCGGGTGTCGACCAGGACGACCGCGCCGACCGCTCCGCGGGAGAGGTCGTACCAGAGGTCGACGAACCGGTCCTGGCCGGGCGTGCCGAACAGGAACAGTTCCAGGGGCACGGGCGCGTCCGGCAGGCTGAGGCGGCCGAAGTCGAAGGCGACCGTGGTGGTCTGCTTCGCCTCGATGCCTGCCAGGCTGTCCACGTCAGCGCTCGCCTCGGTCAGGTACTCCTCCGTGCTCAGCGGCGTGATCTCGCTGACAGCACCAACGGCGGTGGTCTTGCCCGCGCCGAAGCCCCCGGCAATCACGATCTTCAGCACAGTGGGTGCACCGGCCTGCGGGCGCGACGGACTCCGCAGCGCCACGGTCGAGTCATCCGGCCTTGGGGTAGGCGACGGCATCGGGCCACTTCCTCTTCAGGCCCACGGAGAGGGCCGCCAATAGGTGGGTGGTGGGACGCTCATCCGCATCTGCGTCGGAGGCGGTATAGGCATCGGTGACGGAGACGACCAGGGCATCGGCGTCCAAGAGGTCCGAGACGAGGATCTTGACGGCGGTGACGGGGCGGCGGAGTCGGCCCGCAATCTCGGTCACGGAACGCCGGTGCTCTCGGCACAGGGCGAGGATCTCTTCGCACTCCGCGGCCTGCCCCGGGCCCGGCCGCCCCGACCCGGCGTCCAGCACGGTCTCCAAGCCCAGCAGATGCCGCGGCTTGGTGCGCCCGCGCGTCAGCGTGTAGGTCCGCACGAACGTCGATTCCTCGGCCGAGCGGCCGTGTGTGCTCACCGGACCTCAGCACCCGTGCCGACGCGGACGGGGATCTGCATGTAAGGAGCGAATTTCTGGACGAGGCGCCCCATCTCGAACCCGACGGTGCCCGCGTCGGCGTCCGTGGTGGCGATGACGGCGAGGATCGTGTCCACTTCACCGCGTTCGTTGCCGGGATGGCCCTCGAACGCTGCGCTGCACCCGGCGCTCTGGACAAAGAACAGGCAGTCGTCTCGCTCGATGATGACTTGCCTGGCCGGCCTCTTCTTGTGGCTGGGGCCGGTGATGTTCGTCGCGAGGGAGGCCACTCCGCTGAGTGCGGCCGACAGTTCGTCCGCCCAGTCCTTGTCGACGTCGCTGTCCAGCAGCCGCAGTCCGTCGCGCGACAGCAGGACGGCGTGCGTGACGCCCGGAGTCTCGGAGGTGAAGTGACGCAGCAGCCAGGCCATGTTGTCCCGTTGACCGCTTGCTGTCGTCTCGGATGCGGGCGCGTCGCTGGTCACGTTGTTCATCGCGGGGTGGGTGCTCATAGGGATTGCTCCAGAAGGGGGAAGGTCCAGCGGATGTAACAGGCCGCTGGGAACGTGGAAGGAAGGGCGAGAATCAGGGCCTGGGTTGCTCTGCCGAAGCGGGCGGAGAACCAGCGGTCCCGCCGGCCTGGATGCCGTTGCGGAAGGCGGCTGCGAGCCCTGGGGTCCCCGCGGTCACGGGGGCTTGCTCCCGCTCGCGTGGTGGACGGAACGAGCCGGCCTGACGCGTACGCGTGGGAAGGGCGGGCGCATCAGCCGAGTGACCTGCCTCTCCGGCTCTCGGCGCCCCTGCGGTGCCCGGGCGTGGTACCTGGCCCGCCGGGATGGCTGGAGCCGTGGCACTCTGCCGGGGCGGCGGCGCGGAGGGGTGGGGTCTCCTGGGGAGCACGCCCGAGTCCTCGAGCGAGGGAATCGCGACGAGGAGCCGTGCCGGAATGACGACCAGGGCGGTGGTGCCTCCCGTCACGTTCTCCTGGAGGAGAACGGACAGCCCGTGCGACTGGGCGATCTTCGCGGCGACCAGCAAGCCGAGCTGTCCCGCTCGTACCTGACCGCTGACGTCCACCTCGCCAGGGGCCTTGAGCAGGTGGTTCATCTGCGCGCGTGTCTGCGGATGCATAGGGATGGCCCGGTCCTCGACCTCGATCGCCAGCCCGTTGGGAACCCGCTGCGCTCGCACGGTCACCTTCGTTGCCGGATCGGAGCACTCGCAGGCGTTCTCGATCAGCTCGGCCAGAAGGTGGGTCAGGTCCGGACCCACATGTCCCGGAAGGCCCAGCTCAGCGCCCACGGAACCAGCCGCGACGGCCACACGCGGATACTGCACAACTTCGGAGACCGCGCCGCGCAGCGCCGTCGCGACGGGGACGGGCCGACGCACGCTGCGCAGGGACTGCCCGCCCAGCACCGCCGTGCTCTCGACCTGGCGACGCATCCGTGTCACGAGGTGATCGATCTCGAAGATCTTCGAAAGCAGCTCCGGGTCGTCGGTCAGCATCTCCAACTGGCTCAGTGCCTGGAGCGCCTTGCCGACCAGGGCGTGCTCGCGCATCGCCAGACGGCGCAGCACTTCCAGGAGAACGACGGACTGGGACTCGTCGTGCACACGTATCAACGACGCGATGGCCTGCGCCTGGAGGGAACTCAACGCCTTGTTGATCTCGACGGTCGGACTGGCCGACGGTGGCGTCTGCATGTCCGGCAGCGCCGGGCGTCCCCCGCGGCACAGCTCGTCCGCCGACCACTGCACCGACTTCTCGACGGCCGCCCCTGCCTCGGCGACCGCAGTCAGCGCCGCTGCCTGGGCCTCCTCCACAGCTGCCTGCACGACCCCTGCGGCCGTGCGCACTCCGCGAGCCGCCACCAGCGCGACCCCGGCCAGCCCACAGACAAGGCCGGTCAGGAGCCAGCCGGGACCTACCGCAGACATCGACCAGAGGGCGAAGGCGGCACCCAACAGCGCGGCCAGAAGCACCACGGGCAAGGCCACGGCGCGGCGGACACGGTGCAGCGTGATCGTGTCGATCCGTGGAGGTCTGCGGTGGCCGGGAGCGGCCGGCCGTGCCGGGAAGGCGCTGTCAGGCATGGGAATCCTCGTCAGGGGGTGGGGTTGCTAGGCGTGCTGCGGCGTCAGGCTTGGGCAGGTCTGGAGCGTGTTGCGTGGGGCCGAGCGAGGCGCCGGAACCTCGACCGTGCCTCGGTGGCAGGAAGACTGCGTCGCCAGCTGATGAAGGAGCCGGGCACTTTGGATCAGGCCCATGTGGCTGAACGCCTGCGGGAAATTACCGACCTGGCGCTGCTGGACGGGGTCGTACTCCTCGGCCAGGAGCCCGAGGTCGCTGCGCAGCGCGAGAAGGTGTTCGAACAGGGCGTGGGCCTCGCCGAGGCGGCCGGTCAGGGCGAGCGCATCGACGAGCCAGAAGTTGCAAAGGAGGAAGGTGCCCTCATCGCCGGCCATGCCGTCCACTCCGGTGCGCTTGCCGCGGGTCGGGTACCGGTACACGAGCCCGTCCGGTGTGGAGAGTTCACGACGTACCGCATCCACGGTGCCGATGACGCGCGGGTCGTTCGGCGGCAGGAAGCCGACGCGGGGGATGAGCAGCGTGGCGGCGTCCAGCTCCTGGGAGCCGTAGGACTGGGTGAAGGTGTTGCGTGCCGGGTCGAAGCCCTTGGTGCAGACCTCGTGGTGGATCGTGGCCCGCAGCTCGACCAAGGGGGGCAGGTCCACGTCGAGGGCACCGACTTCGGCCAGGCGGATGGTGCGGTCGACCGCGACCCAGGCCATCACCTTGGAGTGGACGAAGTGCCGGCGTGCCCCGCGGATCTCCCAGATTCCCTCGTCAGGCTCCTGCCAGCGCTGCGCCAGGTGCTCGACGAGGCGCTGGTGCAGGACCGCAGTGTCGGCGCAGTGGGCGACACCGCTCTGGTGCGCGAGGTACAGGGTCTCGATCACCTCGCCGTACACGTCGAGCTGGAGCTGGTCCGCCGCCCCGTTTCCGACCCGTACTGGGGTTGAGCCCTCGTACCCGGGAAGCCAGGCCAGCTCCCGCTCCCGCAGATCGCGCTCCCCGGTGATCCCGTACATGATCTGCAAGTTCTCCGGATCACCGGCCACCGCACGCAACAGCCATCGCCGCCATGCTTGCGCCTCCTGCCGGTACCCGGTCCCCAGCAGCGCGGCCAGGGTCGTGGAGGCGTCGCGCAGCCAGGTGAAGCGGTAGTCCCAGTTCCGTCCGCCGCCGATCTCCTCAGGCAGCGATGTGGTCGGCGCCGCGACGATCCCGCCGCTCGGCCCATAGGTCATCGCCTTCAGCGCGATCAAGGAACGAACCACGGGCTCGCGGAAGGGGCCGTCGTAGGTGCATTCCTGCGCCCACTCCCGCCAGAAGGCGAGTGTCTCGGTGAGCGCGCCCTCCGGGTCGGGAACGTCAGGCGCCGCTGCATGGGATGGGCACCAACTGAGCACGGAAGCCACGCTCTGCCCGGCGGCGACAGCGAACGCACTGACGATGGCGCCGTCCTTCTCCACCTGCTGGACGCAGGTGTCGAGCCACAGAGCGTCCGCGCCGGCCTCCGCGACCATGCGGCCCCCGACCTCGTGGATCCACGGGCTGACGCTGCCATATCCCGGCCGCGGACGCATGGCCGAGATCATCGGCACTTCGCCGGTGAGGCCCTCGACGATCCGGATCACTTGGGGTGCCCCGTCGCGTGGCGGCATGAAATCCAGGACGCGCACCGAGCCGCTCGGGGTGCGCCACACCGATTCGAGGACGAGTGAGTCACCGCAGTACCGGCGTTTGGCTTCCGCTTCGGAGCCGGACCGGCCAGGAGGCGGCGAGGCCGGAGCGATCTGCCAGGTGCCGTGTTTCTGTGTGCCGAGCAGGCTTGCGAAAATGGCCGGCGAGTCGAAGCGGGGCAGGCACAACCAGTCGATCGAACCGTCGTCGCAGACGTGGGCACTGGTCTGCATGTCGCCGATCAGGCCGTACTGCTCGATACGCGGAAGGCGCTTCATCGTGTAGATCTCCGTAGGTCCCCGCGAATCCGGGGACGGCTTCGGGGCCGCCGTAGCGGCCGGGAACTGTCGGTAAGAGAGGCTCGGTGGTTACCGGAGCGGGGGAAGCCTGTTCTGCCCGGGCGCGAGGTCCTCGTCCTGGCCGGTTACTCGGTCACCGCGAAAACCAGCCACGCCATGGTGCCGAGGATCAGCGAGATCAGAACTGCCCCGGTGACGGTCATGTCCGAGGCACCGAAGCGGCCAGGACCAAGCAGGCGAAGGCAAGAGCGAAGACCGAGCCGCGCAGCACGTTGATCCGCGGCTTCCACCAACGCCCTCTCCGCGTCGGCTTCGCAAGACCAACGCCGTGGGTTCGCACGGCAGCGATAAGTTCCTGGGTCGCCTGAGCCAGCTTGACCAGATGCACTCTGCTGCACATGTAGCCGTCAGGGACACCCGCCGAAGCGAGCTGCTGCGCGCCGCGCAGCGCGGACGCTCCCGGCGGTACCTCGACCCCAAGTTGGCTGATGTGACCGCGAAGGCGCCGCGCGAGCTCCTCCACGTCGCTGTCGCTCTCCGGTAGCGGCGACTCCTCGTCCAGCACGAGCGCCACGGTCTCCGCTGCGGCCGCTGCCTGATCGCGCTGCGAGCGCGGCTCGTCGCCGAGACCGCCCTGTCCGCTTGCGGCAACCCGCTGGTGGGCGTCGCGACCGGAAGCCAGCGGAAGACGCATGACACAACTCCTTGTCACATCAAACCGACTCGGCTTGGCTGCGGACGGTGCGACGCCTGGTGCAGGGCTCATCGGGGCCCTCCCTGGTGGGCGGTGCAGGGGAGCGCGGCATGCGGCGTCGTTGCGTCGCGCGGCGCTGGAACTGTCCCCGCGACAAGTCGTTGGGTGGCGGGACAGACCAATGGCGCGTCGGGGGATAGAGGACATCAGACGGTCTCGTTGGTCTTGGGAAGGCGGATACCGACGGAGTCCGGTGCGAAGCCCTCTGGCATGGGGGCGCGCGGTTCTCCGAGGGCGCGGAGGCACAGGCGATTGCCGGAGAAGCGGGTCCGGGCGTGCAGCCAGCGATGGTTGTCCACGAGGTATCCCTGGCCCGGTTGGAGGCGAAGCCGACGTTGGCAGCCTGCGACCGCCCGGCGCAGGGAGGGCAGATACGGGTGGACGACCGGACTCCATCGCACCAGGCCGTCCTGCCGCAGGCGAACCGACACCCTGCCGTCGGCGTGGACCGTGAACACCTGGGCGGGGTGCCCGGCGCCGGCACCGAAGTACGCGGTTCTGGGCTTGGAGAGCATGACGGGTGCTTCACGGCTGGCGGCGGACAGGCTAGCGAGGACGTCGTGCCCGTCGGCCAAGAGGACATCCCCGCCCTCGGCAGCGGAGCACAGGCAGACGAGGAGCATGAGACGAGGCGGGTTCGGGACGCCAGAACGCTCGGTGTGCGCTTCCAGGTCACCGTGCCCGAGCCCGGCGAAGCCCGCGCGGTGGGCGTGGACGCCGGTGTCGTGAATGGCGGTCAGCCCGTCCGGGTCGCTGTGGGGGTGTGGCGTGATGCACATCAACCTGGTGGCCAAGCCCAGGACCGCGGCGCGGGATGTGAGCCCGTCGATGGTCACCAGGCCGGTGTCCTGCAATTGGGCGGCGATTGAATAGGCAGCGTGCGATGCGCGAATGTCGAGGTAGTGGGACGCGAAGAGCGTCACCGGGCGAGTGAGGGCATCGCGCATCGCCGTGCTCCTTTGAATGAGGTCGGTACGGTCAGAGTGCGAAGCCGTAGCGCGGCCGGTAAAGCGACAGATTGTCGACTCGATCAATTCGCCAAGTCGGGCGGGAGGTTGCCTGTCACGTGCTACGTTCCGGAGGCCGGGACCGCACAGCGCAGGACGAGGACCGTGATGACACATACGCCGCCCCTTTGGCCGGTTTCCGTGAAGGGCGTCGCACTCGACGCACACCACCGGGTGCTCCTGCTGAAGAACGAACGCGACGAGTGGGAGCTGCCCGGAGGCCGCTTGGAGGTGGGGAGCCGGGATGGGGCTGTACCGACCGATGACAGCCCCGAATCGGCTCTGGAGCGGGAGATGCTGGAGGAGACCGGCTGGGAAGTGAAGGCCGGGCCCCTGATTGATGGCGGTGTCTGGATCTACGAGCCGATTCCCGGCCGCAAGGTCCTGATCGTCACCTACGGCTGTACGGTCCTCACTCCCGACCAAGCTCCCGTCGTCAGCCACGAACACAAGCAGCTCGGCATGTTCACGGCGGACCAAGTGCCGGCCTTGGACATGCCGGACGGTTACAAGCATGCAGTGGCCAATTGGTACGGCCAAAAGGCTGCGGACCTGGACGACTACGAGCGGATGTAGCTGGCCATGGCCGAGCGGAAGGCCCCGGAGAACCGAAATGAACACCGCCCTGCTATTCGGCCGTCGGCACGCCATGCGCAGTGGCACTGGGCGACGCCGCAAGCCGAAGTCATGCTGGGAGCAGGAGATCTCGCCGGTATCTTGCGCTTCTACCGCCGTGTGCACGGGCTGAACCAGACCGAACTCGGTGAACTCCTCGGATACGACAAGACCTACATCTCCGCGCTTGAACTCGGAAAGCGCAGCCTCGACGACGTCGGGTCCCGTCGCCGCGTCTGTGAGTGCCTGCGGCTGCCACCGCACATCCTTGGCGTCACGGACGTGGCCGACACAGACCACCGCGCCATGCTGCAGTTCGGCGAATCCACCGTCCGGCTCGCCGAGATCGCCCGGCAGTCCGGTCATGCAGCGGAAGCAGTTTCCGAACTGTGGCCACTGGTTGCCCGCCTGGAGGCTCGCGTGGAGGACGGACATACCGAACGCGACGTACTGCACCTGCTCGCACGCGCCCGTGTGGGGCTTGGCGTCGCCCTGGGGAACGTGCTTCCAGAAGAGCGACTGAGCACGGCAGCCCATTGGACGGCCAAGAGCCTGGAGCTCGCCGAGTACTTTGAAGACACGGCGATGACGTCGTACGCACTGCGGATGCACGGAAACGAGCTGCGGAAAGCCCGCCTGCGAGGTGCGGCCGTGGAACGCCTTCGCCGCGCTGTTGCGCTTGCGCCGGACAAAGACGCACGCGCTGCCGGCCTCCCGCTCCTGGCCCGAGCGGCTGGTGCGCTGGGCAATGGGACTCTGTTCGACCAGGTGCTGCGGGAGACAGACGACCTCCTGTCCACGGTGGAGCACACCAGCCTGTTCAATCCGTTCTCGTTGCACGAGATCCGGCTGCGTGGGCTGATCGCAACCGGTCGGAATTACGAGGCCATACGGCTGGTGGAGCATAGCCCGACGCCCACCACCACTGTGGCGCCGCAGTGGCGGGTAATCGAGCTGGTCACTGTTGGACATGTCCAGCTGCTGGCCGACGACCGCAACGGCGCGGCGGAGTCCTTGGACATTGCTGTTCGCGAAGCGGTCGCACAGCGGCTGCCTCACCAGCTCCAGCGCATCATGCGGACGGCTGCAGGCCGGCTGTCGGCGGCATACGACGCTGCAGCCCAGGCGCTGCAGCGCATGCGCAGCGAGATGGCGGCCTAGCCTTATGTCACGCCAGGGGGCATCAGTGCGGGCGACCAACACCATTATGGTCCTTCGTCGTGTGGACTCTGGGCTTCCACACAAGCGGCCCAACTCCAGCGTCGCCAGAGCAGATTTGATGCGCAGGTGATGCATCCATGTGGCATCGACGGGCATGACCTGGGGGTCTGCACCATGCGCGACGTCGAAGGGATTTGGGGGTCCAAGTAATGGCACGCAGACGGCAGTGCCTTGCCGATCGACGTCGAGCTGTCGGCCTCACGCAGGAAGCCCTGGCTGAGAAGTTGGGTGTGGACCGCTCCACGGTTGTCCGCTGGGAGATGGGTACGGCCTCGCCTCAGCCGTGGATGCGCCCAAATCTCGCTGATGCCCTCCAGGTCTCCGTTGCAGCACTCGTCGACCTCCTGACGGACGAGAACGAACAAGCGGGCGGCCAGCAGACGGTCGATACCGGCGTACCTTCCGACACTGCCAAGGTGGACCTGACGACGGCAGCCGACCTGCGACACGCCTTCGACGACCTTGCCGCCCGATATGACCAGGCACCGTCTGCCAGCCTGCTAGCGAAGGGCGGAGAGCAACTCAGCCTGATCACCTACATGGCGCGGAGAGCCCCGCATGGGCGAGCGGAGCGACAACTCCTAGGGCTTCAGGCTGACGCCCTCACACTTATGGGCCAACTCGTCTGGGATGCCTCACAGCGGCGGGACCACGCGACGGCACGTGGCTACTACGACGAGAGCGTCCAAGTTGCCCGGCGACTACGCGATCACACGCTCGAAGGACGAGCCCTCCTGAGAACCTGCTATGTGGCGCTCTACGGAGCTCAGGATCCCCGGAGTGGTTTGGCCCTGGCCATCCGGGCCGCGGAGACTGCGCGGTCCACCAGCCCAGCCTTGACTGGCCTTGCGCTGCTCCACGTCGGCGAAGCCCACGCCATGCTCGGCGAGGCGAATGACTGCGAGAGGGCCCTCGCCGAAGCACAGCAGCAGTTCGACAGCACAGACGGGGTGGATGCTGCCGCCGACCTTGTGTCCTCAACGCAGTTCGGCCGCCTGGCGGGGTCGTGCTATCTGTCCCTCGGGAAGCACCGACGCGCACAAGAGTTCCTGGAGACCACGGCCGCCGAACCGCAGGATCGACGAAAGTCACGCGCGATCGTGCTGGGGAACCTTACCCTCGCCTACATCCGTCAGAACGAGATCGACGCAGCCGTGGCTACGCTGACCGAGGCCATCGCGGAGCTAGAGGAGACCCGAGGCGGGGGAGGGCTGAACTTGGTCTTCCGGGCGGCGCGTGAATTGAGATCCTGGCGGCAGGAACAGATCGTCGCCGACGTCCATGACCGGCTGTTCGCTCTCATGGCAACGACGTAAGCGTGAGGAGAATCTGGGTGCCGACGAAGCACGACGACGCCAAGCAATTTGTACGGACCCAGGTCTGGGACGCTCTCGACGCAGCAGACGCGGTCTACGACGACACAGCGCACGGCCGTATCCCCAACTTCAAGGGCTCGGATCAGGCCGCGGCGCGTCTGGCGGAATTGGACGCGTGGGAGATGTCCAGGGTCATCAAGGCCGTGCCGGACAAGGCGCAACTTCCGGTACGGGCCCGTGCTCTGGAGGACGGCAAGCTCGTCTACATGGCGGTGCCGAAGCTTGCCACGCTCAAGCCGTTCTATCTGCTCGACCCTGCCACCTTGGACGTCCCGCCACTTGAAGCTGCAGCGAGCCGGGTCGCGGCAACGGTCGCTCCCACCGTAGAAGTCGATGCCTTGAAGCCGGTGGACGTCGTCGTCCTCGGGAGCGTGGCAGTCAACCGCGATGGCGCTCGAATTGGTAAGGGAGCCGGCTATTCAGATCTGGAGTTTGCCCTTCTGACGGAAGCTGGACTCGTGGGTCCGAGCACCCTTGTCGTCACTACAGTCCATTCGCTCCAGGTGATCGACTCTCCGATTCCGGTCACCGACCACGACGTGAACGTTGACCTGGTTATTACGCCCCAAGCAGTGATCGAGTGCACTGCCCCGCGTCGGCCGAAGGGCATCTTCTGGGACCACCTCGACGCGTCCAAGATCGCCGCCATCCCTGCTCTGCAGGCGAGGGCGAACCGCTAACCGCCGGAACGCGGTCGACTTCCCGCACTTGCGGCCGGTATCACTGGAAGCCGCTCCCACCTGGTGGACGCAGTTGGTCACGAGCTGGCGGCCTTCAGTATCGGGGACGGATCAGAGCCAGCCGGGCTCGATGACTTCCTCGCCCTCATCACGAGGAGGTTAGAACCGGCGTAGAAGTTGCCCAGCGCCGATTCCGTGACAGCCAGCGCGTTGGCGTCGTCGCGCCGGTTACGGTCCTCCAGACGCCGCAGCAACTCCTCGCGGGAGACAGGGAGTGCAACAGCCGCCACCGGCCGCCCGCCTCCTCGACGAGCTTCTTCCACTCCTGGCGGGCGGAGCGCAGCCACAGCCCGTGGTCCAGCACGACGTCCCGGCCGGCGGTGACCAGTTGGGTCAGGTGCTCGCGGACCTCGGCGACCACCGGCGCCTTTCTGGCGAAACAGTCCCGCTCCGGATAGTCCACGTCGTAGCGGCCATGCCGGGCGTGCACCAGCTCGTCCACCGACAGCCGTACCGCCCCGGCCGACTCGAGCCGCTGCATCGCGTACGTGGTCTTGCCCTACCCGGTTAGCCCGGCCAGGAGATACACCATCGATGTTCTCCGGGCCGGCGGTCAGCCGCCTGACTGGGCACTGCCTGCCTTCAGCTTCCGTCGCTGGGGGGTGCCTCTATGTCTTTCGTCAAGCGGCGCGAGGGCTTCTGGGTTCGTAGAAGGTTCCGTCGCGGAGCATGGCGAAGTGGACGCTGATGCGGTGGCGGGCGAGACGGAGGAGGGCCTGGGTGTGGGTTTTGCCGCGGGTTCGGCAGCGGTCGTAGTAGGCCCGGGAGGCGGGATGGTGGAGGGCCGCGAACGCGGAGAGGAGCATCGCCCGTTTCAGTTGCCGGTTGCCGCCTCTGGGGGCGTGTTCGCCGCGACGGGGACGCAACATAGCCGACGGTCGGCGGTTAGCCAAACCGGCAATTCTGCGGACTATTGATGCAGGCTCCGGAGAGCAGCCCCTGACGCGCATTATGGGAGTTCTCCGGGTTCGCTGGATGGTCATGTATGCCAACTCAGGAGAGACTACGTCGGTGCGCTTCATGGATGTCCCGGAAACGGCTGAGTATTTGAACGTGTCCATCTCATGGCTCTATAAGAATGCCGCGCGTTCTGGGCTGGCAATCTACAGATTCGGAACAGGCCCGAATGCCAAGATACGGTTCAAAGTGTCAGAGGTTGAAGCTTGGGTGAAGCAGCAGCGAGTGATGGGCGGATGAAGCTCTTTTGGGTTGGCCCATGCCAGGAAATCCGCAGTTGTGAACGCAAACAGTGTCTTGGTGGTGAACTTTGCAGAGGCGCTCCCTGGTTCGTGGGATGGGGTCGTTTTTCAAGGAGTGTGAGCATCCGCGGTCGCGGTGGTCGAAGTGTCCTCACCCGTACAAGATCCGGTATCGGTCGGCGGCCGGGAAGCAGGTGAAGGA
>NZ_JBEZCR010000028.1:0-13181 GCF_040647715.1 Streptomyces tibetensis
ACACCCCTCTGGCTGGGATCGCTGAAGTCCAACATCGGCCACACCCAGGCCGCCGCCGGCATCGCCGGAATCATCAAAATGATCCAGGCACTGCGACACCACACCCTGCCCCGCACCCTCCACGCCGACCACCCCACCACCAAGGTCGACTGGGAGACCGGCTCCCTCCAACTCCTCGCAGACGCCCGGCCCTGGCCCGCCGATCCCGACCGGCCACGCCGCGCCGGCATCTCAGCCTTCGGCGTCAGCGGCACCAACGCCCACGCCATCATCGAAGAACCACCGGTCTCCGAGGAAACACCCGCGCGCACTCAGACCCCGCCACCCGTCATCGCCTGGCCGCTCTCCGCCCACACCCCCGAAGCCCTGCGCGCCCAGGCCGCCCGCCTGCGCGCCCGGCTCCACCGCACCGCCGACGCCCTCTCCCTCGCCGAGTCCGCCGGCATCGGTCACGGTCTGGCCGTCGGGCGGGCCGCGCTTCCCCATCGGGCGGTGCTGCTCGGTGACGGCGCTGCCCCGCTGGACGCCCTTGCCGCGCTGGCCTCGGGCGAGGTCTCGCCGGACGTCGTCACGGGCAGCGCGGCCGATGTCCGCCGGGTCGCCTTCGTCTTCCCGGGCCAGGGCGCGCAATGGGCCGGCATGGGCGCCGAACTCCTCGATTCGTCACCGGTGTTCGCGGCGGAGCTTGCGCGGTGCGAGGCCGCGCTCGAGCCGTTCGTGGACTGGTCGCTCACCGATGTGCTCCGTGGGACGCCAGGGGCGCCCGGCCTCGACCGGGTGGACGTCGTGCAGCCGGTGACCTTCGCCGTCGTGGTCGGTCTCGCGGCGATGTGGCGGTGGCTCGGTGTCGAGCCGGCTGCCGTGGTCGGTCACTCCCAGGGCGAGATCGCCGCCGCCCACGTCGCGGGGGTGCTCTCCCTGGAGGACGCCGCCAAGGTGGTGGCGCTGCGCTCTCAGCTCATCGCCCGTGAACTCGCGGGGCGGGGCAGCATGGCATCGGTTGCCCTGGCCGCGGCCGACGTCGAGTCGCTGCTGGCTGGCGCTGAGGCCGGTGGTGGTGTCCGGGACGTCGAGATCGCGGCCGTCAACGGGCCGGAGACGACCGTCGTCTGCGGCCCGCCCGGCGCGGTGGACTCGCTGCTGGGCGTGCTGGAGGGCGAGGGCGTCCGGGTCCGTCGCATCGACGTGGACTACGCGTCGCACTCCCGCCATGTCGAGGGGATCCGGGAGGAGTTGGCGGCCGTGCTCGCGGCGATCCGGCCGCGCGCGGGCCGCGTGCCCTTCTACTCGACCGTCGAGGCGGAGCCGCTGGACGGGACCGCGCTCGACGCCGGGTACTGGTACCGCAACCTGCGCCACCGGGTGCGGTTCGAGGCCGCACTGCGGGCGATGCTGGCCGACGGGGTGGACGCCTTCGTGGAGTGCTCCCCGCACCCGGTTCTCACCGTCCCCGTGCGGCAGACACTGGAGGACGCGGGGGCGGGCGCGGTGGCCGTCGGCTCGCTGCGGCGCGACGACGGCGGCCTGCGGCGATTCCTCACATCCGCCGCGGAGGCCCAGGTCGCAGGGGTTGCGGTGGACTGGGCTGCGCTCTGTCCGCGTGCGGGGTGGGTGGACCTGCCCACCTACGCCTTCCAGCGCGAGCGGTACTGGGTGGCCCCGGCGGAACCGGGACCGGCGGCCGGGGCGGGTTCCGTGGCTGCGACCGGTCCGGCGGCGGGCGCCCAAAGCGGCTCCGGGCAGGAGGATGCCGCCTCGGCGTACGGTGACCGGCTCGCCTACCACGTCGCCTGGCAGGGGCTGCTGCCGGGTGCCGACGCCTGGCGGCCGGGGACACGGCTGCTGATCGTGCCGACCGGAGAGGTGGAGGCCGGGGTCGCCGATTCCGTGGAGCAGGCGATCGCCTCCTTCGGAGGGACGGTCCGCCGGGTCACGGCCGACCCGCTGTCGACCGGCCGCGACGGTCTCCGCGCGCTGCTCGCGCCCGTGGTCGCCGGGGAGGAGCCGCTGAGCGGTGCCGTGTCGCTGCTGGGCCTGTGCACGGACGGCCACCCGGAGCATCCCGGTGTGCCGGCGGGAGTCACCGGGACCCTCGCCCTCGTCCAGGCGCTGGCCGATCTCGGCGTCGCCGTTCCGCTGTGGACCGTCACCCGGGGTGCCGTCGCCGCCGGGCCGGACGAGGTGCCGTCCGCCGAGGGGGCCCAGTTGTGGGGCCTGGGGCGGGCCGCGGCGCTGGAGGTGCCCGAACTGTGGGGCGGTCTCGTCGATCTGCCCGAGCGGCCCGACGCCCGGACCTTCGACCGGCTCGCCGCGGTGCTCGCCGGGACCGTGACCGAGGACCAGGTCGCCATCAGGGCGTCGGGTGTCTTGGGCCGCCGGATCGTGCGGACCCCGGCGGGAGCGGCGCCGCCCGCGTGGCGGCCCCGGGGCACGGTCCTCGTCGTCGGGGACTCCACGACGGTGCCCGCCCCGCTGCTGCGGTCCCTGCTGGACGACGGAGCGGAACGCGTGGTGCTCGCCGGGACGGCGGCTGACGCCGGGACGGCCGAGCCGGCCCCCGACTCGGCTGTGGTCCGGATCCCATGTGATGTCACCGACCGGTCCGTTCTGGCCGGTCTGCTCGCGGAGTACCGTCCCGCCGTCGTCGTCCACGCGCCGCCGCTGGTGCCGCTGGCGCCGCTCGTCGAGACGGCGCCCGGTGACATCGCCGAGGCGGTGGTCGCGAAGACGGCCGTCGCCGGTCATCTGGTCGGTCTGGCGGCCGAGGCCGGTCTGCAGGCGCTGGTGCTGTTCTCCTCCGTCTCGGGTGTGTGGGGCGGCGCGGCCCAGGGCGGTTACGCGGCGGCCACCGCGCACCTGGACGCCCTGGCCGAACGCGCACGGGCCGCCGGTCTGCCCGCGGTGTCGGTCGCGTGGAGCCCCTGGGCGGGCGGCGCCCATGCGGAGGGCGCCGACGAGGAGTTCCTGAGCCGGCGCGGGCTGGTCCCGCTCGATCCCGATGCGGCGGTGCGCTCGCTGCGGCGGCTGCTGGCGGGGGGCAGCGCGTGCGGCGTCGTCGCCGACGTCGTGTGGGACCGCTTCGTCGCCTCGTACACGTCCGTACGGCCGGCAGCCCTGTTCGACGAGGTGCCCGAGGTGCGGGAGCTGCACTCCGCGCGGCGCGCGGCGGACGCCGAGGACCCGGCCACGGCCGAGCTGGTGCGGGAGCTGTCCGCCCGGTCAGGCGACCAGCGGCGGGCCGCGCTGCTGCGACTGGTCCGCACCCATGCCGCAGCCGTGCTGGGGAAGGCGTCCGGCGACGCGGTGGACAGTAAGCGGGCGTTCCGTGAGCTGGGCTTCGAGTCGCTGACGGCGGTCGAGCTGCGCGGCCGGCTCGCGGGGGCGACCGGGCTGACGCTGCCCGCCTCCCTGGTCTTCGACCATCCCACCCCCGCCGCACTCGCCCGCCACCTCGAAGAGCGGCTCTTCGGCGACGAGGCCGGCACGGCCGCCGCCGCGAAGGCACCGGTGGCACGGAAGGCGGACCTGGGCGAGCCGATCGCGATCATCGGCATGGCGTGCCGGCTGCCGGGCGGGGTGGGGTCCCCGGAGGACCTGTGGGAACTGCTCTCCGACGGGGCCGATGCCATCACCGCCTTCCCCACCGACCGGGGCTGGGACAACGACGCTCTCTACGACCCCGACCCTGCCGCGTCGCGCCGCACCTACGCCCGCGCGGGCGGGTTCCTGCACGACGCGGCCGAGTTCGACCCCGGCTTCTTCGGGATCAGCCCGCGCGAGGCGCTGGCGATGGACCCGCAGCAGCGGCTGAGCCTGGAGACAGCCTGGGAGTCCTTCGAACGGGCCGGGCTCGACCCCACGCGACTGCGCGGCAGCCGCACGGGGGTCTTCGTGGGCACGAACGGCCAGCACTATGTGCCGTTGCTGCAGAACGGCGGCGCGGACGGCGAGAGTTTCGACGGCTACATCTCCACGGGCAACTCCGCCAGCGTGATGTCCGGGCGGCTGTCGTACGTCTTCGGGCTGGAGGGGCCGGCGGTCACCGTCGACACGGCCTGTTCCGCCTCCCTCACCGCGCTGCATCTGTCGGTGCAGTCGCTGCGCCGTGGGGAGTGCGATCTGGCGCTGGTCAGCGGCGCCACGGTGATGTCCACTCCGGAGATGCTTGTGGACTTCGCGCGGCAGCGTGCGATCTCGCCGGACGGCCGCTGCAAGGCGTTCGCCGAGGCCGCCGACGGCGTCGGTCTGGCCGAGGGTGCCGTGGCGCTGCTGGTGGAGCGGTTGTCGGACGCCGAGCGGCTCGGCCACCGCGTGCTGGCCGTCGTGCGGGGCACCGCCGTCAACCAGGACGGCGCCAGCAACGGTCTGACCGCCCCCAGCGGGCCCGCCCAGCAGAACGTCATCCGCGACGCCCTCGCCGACGCCGGCCTCAGCGCGGCCGACATCGACGCCGTCGAAGCCCACGGCACCGGCACCCACCTCGGCGACCCCATCGAAGCCGGCGCCCTGCTCGCCACGTACGGACAGGCCGAAGACCGCGGTCCTCTGTGGCTCGGGTCGCTGAAGTCCAACATCGGCCACACCCAGGCCGCCGCAGGTGTCGCCGGAGTCATCAAGATGGTGCAGGCGCTGCGGCACGACACCCTGCCGCGCACGCTCCACGTCGACCGCCCCACCAGCAAGGTCGAGTGGGAGACCGGCCGGGTGCGGCTCCTGACCGACGCCCGGCCCTGGCCCGCCGATCCCGACCGGCCACGCCGCGCCGCCATCTCCGCCTTCGGCATCAGCGGCACCAACGCCCACGTCGTCATCGAGGAACCGCCCCGGACGGCCGTACCCGAGTCGCCCGAGCCGCCTCCGGCGGACGCGCCGCTGTCGGGGGACCAGGACCGGTGGGAGGGGGTGACCGTGCCGCTGATGCTGTCCGCGCACAGCGAGGCCGCACTGCGCGATCAGGCGCGCCGGCTGTGCGCTCAGCTCCTCGCGGGTCCCGACGGGCGTCCCGCCGACGTCGGGCACGCCCTGCTCAGCACCCGCGCCCGCTTCCCACGGCGAGCGGCGGTGGTCGGCGAGAGCATGGCGGAGCTGGCCGAGGCCCTGGACGCCGTCGCCGAAGGCGGCCCGCATCCGCTGGCGGCGACCGGCACCGCGGGAACGGCCGAGCGTGTCGTGTTCGTGTTCCCCGGCCAGGGATCGCAGTGGACCGGGATGGCCGAGGGGCTGCTGGAGCGTTCCGGCGCGTTCCGGAGTGCGGCCGGCTCCTGCGACGCCGCGCTGCGGCCGTACCTTGGCTGGTCGGTGCTGAGCGTGCTGCGCGGGGAACCGGACGCGCCCTCGCTCGACCGGGTCGACGTCGTGCAGCCGGTGCTGTTCACGATGATGGTCTCGCTCGCGGCGGTCTGGCGTGCGCTGGGGGTGGAACCGGCGGCGGTCGTCGGGCACTCGCAGGGTGAGATCGCCGCTGCCCATGTCGCCGGGGCGCTGTCGCTGGACGACTCGGCCCGGATCGTCGCCCTGCGCAGCCGGGCGTGGCTCGGACTGGCGGGCAAGGGCGGCATGGTGGCGGTGCCGATGCCGGCGCAGGAGCTGCGGCCGCGGCTGGTGACGTGGGGGGACCGTCTCGCCGTCGCCGCCGTCAACAGCCCCGGTTCCTGTGCCGTCGCCGGCGACCCGGAGGCGCTGGCCGAACTGGTCGCGCGGCTGACCGGTGAGGGGGTGCACGCCCGGCCGATCCCCGGCGTCGACACGGCGGGCCACTCGCCGCAGGTGGACGCGTTGCGGGCGCACCTGCTGGAGGTGCTGGCCCCGGTCGCCCCCCGGCCGGCCGGCATCCCGTTCTACTCGACGGTGACCGGCGGGCTGCTGGACGGCACTGAGCTGGACGCGGCGTACTGGTACCGCAACATGCGCGAGCCCGTCGAGTTCGAGCGGGCCACACGGGCGCTGATCGCCGACGGGCACGACGTCTTCCTGGAGACGAGCCCGCATCCCATGCTGGCCGTGGCCCTGGAGCAGACGGTCACCGACGCCGGTACCGACGCGGCGGTGCTCGGGACCCTGCGCCGCCGACAGGGCGGTCCTCGCGCGCTGGCCCTGGCCGTCTGCCGCGCCTTCGCGCACGGCGTGGAGGTCGACCCGGAGGCGGTCTTCGGTCCGGGCGCACGGCCCGTGGAGTTGCCCACCTATCCGTTCCAGCGGGAGCGCTACTGGTGTCACCCCGGTGTCCGGGGCGGCGACCCGGCCTCCCTGGGCTTGGACGGTGCCGATCATCCGCTGCTCGGCGGCGGCGTGGAACTGCCCGACTCCGGCGGCCATGTGTACACCGCGCGGATCGGCGTCGACGGGTTCCCCTGGATGGCCGACCACACCCTGCTGGGAGCGGTGCTGTTGCCGGGTGCGGCCTTCGCCGACCTCGCGCTGTGGGCGGGGCGCCAGAGCGGCGCCGGGCGGATCGAGGAACTCACGCTGTCGTCGCCGCTGACGGTGCCCGCCGACGGTGGGGTGCGGCTGCGGCTGAGCGTGGCGGGCCGGGGGCCGGGCGGGGACCGCCGCTTCACCGTCCACGCCCGCCCGGAGGACGCCGCCGACTGGAGCCTGCACGCCGAGGGCCTCCTCTCACCGGACGAGGGCGCGGGTGAGGGTGCGGGTGAGGGCGCTGCCGCTGTTCCGCCAGGCGCCGAGCCGCTGGACGTCAGCGACTTCTACGACCGGTTCGCCGAGCGCGGCTACGGGTACGGGCCCGTGTTCCGCGGGCTGGTGGCGGCGTACCGGCACGGTGCCGACATCCACGCGGAGGTGGCGCTGCCCGGGTCGGCCCAGGGCGACGCGTCGCGGTTCGGACTGCATCCCGCGCTGCTGGACGCGGCCCTGCAGACGATGAGTCTCGGGACGTTCTTCCCCGAGGACGGGCGGGTGCGGATGCCGTTCGCGCTGCGTGGCATACGGCTGCACCGCTCGGGTGCCGACCGGATGTGGGTCCGGGTCTCGCCGGTGGCCGAGGACGCGGTCCGGGTCCAGTGCGCCGACGCCGAGGGGCGACCGGTCGCCGAGATCGACTCGATCGTCATGCGCCCGGTCGACCCGGGTCACCTGGCGCACGTCGGCCTCAGCGAGGTTCCCGACTCCCTGTTCGCACTCGCCTGGGACGCCGTTCCCACGCCCGGCGCCGCGGCGGACGGCGCCGCCGCTGCGCTGCGCTGGGTGGTCGCGGGCCCCGACGCCCTGTCCCTGGCCGAGGCAGCCGACGCTCACCTGCCCGACCTGCCCGTCCCGGGCGCCGAGGCAGGCGGGGAGTCGGCACCCGACGCGGTCGTGTTCGGTGTGGCGGGCGGGGACGGGGGCCTCGACCTCGAGGCTCGGGACGTCGTCCGCCGGGTGCTGGAGCTCGTGCAGCGGTGGCTCGCGGCGACGGCCGGAACCGAGGGGCCGCGGCTCGTCGTGGCGACCCGGGGCGCGGTCGCGGTGCGGGACGACGGCGAGGTGACCGACCCGGCTGCGGCCGCCGCGTGGGGTCTGCTGCGTTCCGCGCAGGCCGAGGAACCGGGCCGGTTCCTGCTCGTCGACGTGGACGACGACCCGGTGTCGGTACGAGCCCTGCCCGCCGTCCTCGCCTCGGCCCTCGCCTCGGGCGAACCGCAGACGGCGGTGCGGGCCGGCACGGCGTACCTGCCCAGGCTGGACCGCGTCGGCGGCACGTCCGTCGGCGGCACACCCAACCGCCCGAACGGTCACTCACCGTCCCCCGTCGGCGCCGCGCTCATCCCGCCGGCCGGGGGCGGTGCGTGGCGGCTGGGCCGGAGTGCGGACGGCACCCTGGACGGGCTGGCCCTGCTGCCCGCTCCCGATGCGGACGCCCCGCTGGAGCCGGGGCAGGTGCGGGTCGCCGTGCGTGCCGCCGGTGTCAACTTCAGGGACGCCCTCCTCGCACTGGGCATGTATCCGGGCGAGGCGGAGCTGGGCACCGAGGGAGCGGGCGTCGTCACCGAGGCCGGTCCCGGAGTCACCCGGTTCCGCCCCGGCGACCGGGTGCTGGGCCTGTGGAACGGCGGCTTCGGTCCCGTGTGCATCGCCGACGAGCGGCTGCTCGCGCCGGTCCCGGACGGCTGGTCGTTCGTCCGCGCCGCGTCGGTCCCGGCAGTGTTCCTGAGCGCCTACTACGGCCTGGTCGCCCTGGCCGGCCTGCGGCGCGGGGAGACGGTGCTGGTGCACGCCGCCGCCGGAGGCGTCGGTATGGCCGCCGTGCAGATCGCCCGTCACCTGGGCGCGGAGGTGCTGGCGACCGCGAGCCCCGCCAAGTGGGACGCCCTGCGCGGCCTGGGGCTTGCGGACGAGCACATCGCCTCCTCCCGCACCCTCGACTTCGCGACGGCGTTCTCCCGCGAGAGCCGGCCGGTCGGCGTCGATGTCGTCCTCAACTCCCTGGCGTACGAGTACACCGACGCGTCCCTTACCCTGCTCGGCCCCGGCGGACGGTTCCTGGACCTGGGCCGAACCGACGTACGCGATCCGCTCCGGGTCGCCGCGGACCACCCCGGCGTCCAGTACCGGGCGTTCGGCCTGGACGAGGTGGACCCCGGTGAACTGGGCCGGATGCTCACCGAGTTGATGGAGCTGTTCGAGCGGGGCGCGCTGCGGCCCCTGCCGGTCGCCACGTACGACGTGCGCCGCGCCGCCGGCGCCCTGCGCACGATCAGCCAGGCCCGGCACGTCGGCAAGCTGGTGCTGACGATGCCGCCCGCGTTCGGCCCGTTCGGCACGGTGCTCATCACGGGCGGCACGGGGACGATCGGCAGCCGGATCGCCCGGCATCTGGTCACCCGGCACGGCGTGCGCCACCTGCTGCTGGCCTCGCGCGGCGGCCCGGACGGAGACGGCGCCGCCGGACTCGTCGCGGAACTGGCCGAAGCGGGCGCGTCGGCCACGGTCGTCGCCTGCGACGTCGCCGACCCCGACGCGGTGCGGCGGCTGCTCGCCGAGGTACCCGAGCAGCAGCCCCTGACAGCGGTGGTGCACAGCGCGGGCGTCCTCGACGACGGCATGCTGCCCTCCCTCACCCCCGAACGGCTGGAACGGGTGCTGCGGCCCAAGGTGGACGCCGCCGTGCACCTGGACCGGCTCACCCGGGACCTGGACCTGTCGGCGTTCGTCCTGTTCTCGTCCAGCGCCGCGCTGCTGGGCAGTCCCGCCCAGGGCAACTACGCGGCGGCCAACGCCGTGCTCGACGCCCTCGCGGCCCGGCGGCGCTCGCTCGGTCTGCCGGCGGTTTCGGTGGCCTGGGGGCTGTGGACGGACAGCAGCCGTATGCACACGCTGGACCAGGAGAGCCTGGGCCGTCGGTTCGCGCGGAGCGGTTTCCCGCCCATGCCGGCGTCCCTGGCCACCGCGTTGTTCGACGCGACGCTCGGGGTGGACGAGTCGGTCCAGTACCCCATGCGGCTGGATCTGGCCGCGCTGCGTGCCACCGGTACGGTCCCGCCCCTGCTGTCGCGGCTCGTCACACGTGCTTCGGACGGCACGGCGGCCCGGCAGGGCCGGACGGACGCCGTCGGCGGCAACGGCCAGGTGAGCGGTGAGGCGTTCGCGGAGCGTCTGTCCGCCCTGTCGGACGAGGAACGCCTCGACACACTGCTGGAGCTGGTGCGTGAGCTCGTCGCCGCGGTGCTGGGCCACGGTTCCGCCGCCTCGGTCGCCTCGGACCGGGCCTTCCGCGAGGCGGGCTTCGACTCCCTGACCGCGGTGGAACTGCGCAACCGGCTGGCCGCGGCGACGGGTCTGCGGCTGCCCGCGACCCTGGTCTTCGACCATCCGACGCCGACCGCGCTGGCCGGCCGTCTGGACGAGTTGCTCACGCCGCGGCGGGCCGCCGGTACCGGCCCCGTCCTGGCCGGACTCGACCGGATCGAGGAGGCGCTGGCCGTCCTCGCCCCCGACGGCACGGCCGCCACGGTTCCCGCTCCGCGGACGCCGGGCGAGATCGCGTCGCACCTGGACGCCCTGGCCGGCCGCTGGCGCGCTCTCCACAGCACCACCTCGAACACCGGCGACACCGTCCAAGGCACCGGCGACCGCATCGACGACGTCCTGGACGCCGCGGCCGACGACGAGATCTTCGCGTACATCGACGAACGGTTCGGCACGTCCTGACCCCACCCGGCCGGCAGCTGCTGCCCGGCCGGACCTGGACCGCACAGCCTCGAAGGGAAGACCGCTGTGGAGAACGAAGCTCCGAAGGAGTCGAACGAGCCGGACGCGGCGAAGCTGCGCTCCTACCTCAGGCGCGTGACGGCCGAGCTGCACCGGGCCACCGAGCAGCTGCGGGCCGTCGACGAGCGGGCGCGGGAACCGATCGCGATCGTCGGCATGGCCTGCCGGCTGCCCGGCGGGGTGCGCGGGCCCGAGGACCTGTGGGAGCTGCTGCGCTCGGAGACCGACGCCGTCTCCCCCGCACCCTCCGACCGCGGCTGGGACGTGACGGCGATGTACTCGCCCGACCCGGACCGGCCGGGGACGACGTACTGCCGCGAGGGGGGATTCGTCCGGGGAGTCGACCGGTTCGACCCCGGCCTGTTCGGGATCTCCCCGAACGAGGCACTGGCCATGGACCCCCAGCAGCGGCTCCTGCTGGAGACGGTGTGGGAGTCGCTGGAACGGGCCGGCATCGACCCGAAGTCGCTACGGGGCAGCCGCACCGGGGTGTTCGCCGGTGCCTGGGAGAGCGGCTACCAGAAGGGGCTGGACGCGGCCGACGCAGGGCTGGAGGCCCAGCTCCTGGCCGGGATCGTCAGTTTCACGGCGGGCCGGGTCTCGTACACCCTGGGTCTGGAGGGTCCCGCCCTCACGGTGGACACGGCGTGTTCGTCGTCGCTGGTGGCGCTGCATCTGGCGGTGCAGTCGCTGCGCCGCCGCGAGTGCGACCTGGCCCTCGCCGGCGGTGCGACGGTCATCGCCGACCCCGCCCTCCTCGTGCAGTTCTCGCGGCAGCGGGCGCTGGCGCCGGACGGCCGCTGCAAGGCCTTCGCCGAGGCCGCCGACGGTTTCGGGCCCGCCGAGGGTGCCGGGATGCTGCTGGTGGAGCGGTTGTCGGATGCCGAGCGGCTCGGCCACCCGGTGCTGGCGGTCGTGCGCGGCACCGCCGTCAACCAGGACGGCGCCAGCAACGGCCTGACCGCCCCCAGCGGGCCCGCCCAGCAGAAGGTGATCCGGGAGGCCCTGGCCGACGCCGGCCTCTCCGCCGACGACATCGACGCCGTCGAGGCCCACGGCACCGGCACCCCCCTCGGCGACCCCATCGAAGCCGGCGCCCTGCTCGCCACCTACGGACACCCCAAGCGCCGGACGCCGGTCTGGCTCGGGGCGCTGAAGTCCAACATCGGCCACACCCAGGCCGCCGCCGGCGTCGCCGGAATCATCAAGATGGTGCAGGCGCTGCGGCACGACACCCTGCCGCGCACCCTGCACGCCGACCGTCCCAGCACCAAGGTCGACTGGGAGGCCGGTTCCCTCCGACTCCTCGCGGACGCCCGGCCGTGGCCCGCCGATCCCGACCGGCCGCGCCGCGCCGGCGTCTCCTCGTTCGGCGTCAGCGGCACCAACGCCCACGTCGTACTCGAAGAACCACCCGCCCCGGCCGAAGCACCTCCGCCGCCCCCGGCCGCGTCCCCGGCGACCGTCCTCCCGTTGTCGGCCGCCGGTGCGGTACCCCTGCGCGAGCAGGCCCGGCGGCTCGCCGATCACCTCGCCGCCCATCCGGAGATCACGCCGGCCGATGCCGCGTACTCCGCCGCCACCACCCGCGCGGCGCTCTCCCACCGGGCCTCGGTCCCGGCCGGCGACCGTGAGTCGCTGATCGCGCGGCTGCGCTCGGTGGCGGAGGAGCGGCCGGAGCCGGCGGTCGTGCTGGGCGAGGCCGGCAGCGACCGCGCGCCCGCCTTCGTCTTTCCCGGACAGGGCGCCCAGTGGGCCGGACTGGGAGCGCGGCTCCTCGCGGACTCCCCCGTCTTCCGCGCCCGGGCCGAGGCTTGCGCGCGGGCGCTGGCGCCCCACCTCGACTGGTCGGTCCTCGACGTGCTGGCCGGCGCCCCGGGCACCCCTCCCATCGACCGGGCCGACGTGGTGCAACCGGTGCTGTTCACCACGATGGTCTCGCTGGCAGCCCTCTGGGAGGCCCACGGGGTGCGGCCGGCCGCGGTCGTGGGCCACTCCCAGGGCGAGGTGGCCGCGGCCTGCGTGGCCGGTGCGCTGTCGCTGGACGACGCCGCCCTGGTGATCGCCGGACGCAGCAGGCTGTGGGGGCGGCTGGCCGGGAACGGCGGGATGCTCGCGGTGATGGCTCCGGCCCAGCGGATCCGTGAGCTGCTCGAACCATGGCGTCAGCGGATCTCCGTGGCGGCGGTCAATGGCCCCGCCTCGGTCACCGTCTCCGGTGACGCGCTCGCGCTGGAGGAGTTCGGCGCGCGGCTCTCCGCCGAGGGGGTGCTGCGCTGGCCGCTGCCGGGTGTCGACTTCGCCGGCCACTCGCCGCAGGTGGAGGAGTTCCGCGCTGAGCTCCTGGACCTGCTCTCCGGCGTACGGCCGGCTCCCGCGCGGATACCGTTCTTCTCCACCGTGACCGCCGGTCCTTGCGGCGGCGACCAGCTGGACGGGGCGTACTGGTACCGCAACACGCGCGAACCCGTGGAGTTCGACGCCACGGTCCGGGCCCTGCTGCGCGCGGGCCATCACACGTTCATCGAGGTCGGTCCGCATCCGCTGCTCAACGCCGCGATCGACGAGATCGCAGCGGACGAGGGGGTACCGGCCACCGCCCTGGACACGCTCCAGCGGGGCGCGGGCGGCCTCGACCGCATGCGCCACGCGGTGGGTGCCGCTTTCGCGCACGGGGTCCGGGTCGACTGGAACGCCCTGTACGAGGGCACCGGTGCGCGCAGGGTGCCGCTTCCGTCGTACGCCTTCCATCGTGACCGGTTCTGGCTGCCGACCGCTGTCGCCCGGCGGACCGCGACGTCGTCGTCCCGGCCCACGGACGCCTGGCGTTACCGGGTGACCTGGACGGCCCTGGAAACTCCCGCCGGAGACGGGAGGCTGACGGGCCGTTGGCTGGTGATCGGTCAGGACGGGGACTCCCTGATCCCCGACATCACCGCCGCCCTGCACACCGCCGGCGCCGACACCCACACCCTCAC
>NZ_JBEZCR010000029.1:0-5027 GCF_040647715.1 Streptomyces tibetensis
GGCCCATGCCGGGGTGTTGGGCGCCTTGGCCGGTGAAGAGGAGGGTGAGGCGGGGGTGGGGGTGTGCGGTGCCTTGGGTGGCGTCGAGGGTGTGGAGTTTGGTGTGGAGTTCGGTGGTGGTGCGGCCGGTGATGACGGCGCGGTGTTTGAAGTGGGTGCGGGTGGTGGCCAGGGCGTGGGCGATGTCGTGGGGGTCGGCGTGGGTGTGGTGCAGCCATGAGTCCAGGCGTGCGGCCTGGGCGCGCAGGGCTTCGGGGGTGTGGGCGGACAATGGCCAGGCGATGACGGGTGGCGGTGTCTGAGTCGGCATCGTTGTTTCGTGGGGCACCGGTGCTTCGGCAGGCATCGGTGGTTCTTCGAGCACGACGTGGGCGTTGGTGCCGCTGACGCCGAAGGCTGAGATGCCGGCGCGGCGTGGCCGGTCGGGATCGGCGGGCCAGGGCCGGGCCTCTGCGAGGAGTCGGAGGGAGCCGGCCTCCCAGTCGACCTTGCTGCTGGGATGGTCGACATGGAGCGTGCGGGGCAGAGTGTCGTGCCGCAGTGCCTGGATCATTTTGATGATTCCGGCGATGCCGGCGGCGGCCTGGGTGTGGCCGATGTTGGACTTCAACGACCCCAGCCAGACGGGTGTTTGACGCTTGGGGTGTCCGTAGGTGGCGAGCAGGGCGCCGGCTTCGATGGGGTCGCCGAGGGGGGTGCCGGTGCCGTGGGCTTCGACGGCGTCGATGTCGTCGGCGGAGAGGCCCGCGTCGCTCAGGGCGTCGCGGATGACTTGTTGTTGGGCGGGTCCGCTGGGGGCGGTGAGGCCGTTGCTGGCGCCGTCCTGGTTGACGGCGGTGCCCCGCACGACGGCCAGCACGCGGTGGCCCCGCCGCTCGGCATCCGACAACCGTTCCACCAGGAGCATGCCGACGCCTTCGGCCCACGCGGTGCCGTCGGCGGTATCGGCAAAGGATTTGCAGCGACCATCAGGAGCCAGACCGCGCTGGCGGGAGAACTCGACGAAGACGGTGGGGGTGGCCATGACGGTGGTTCCGCCGGCGAGGGCGAGGTCGCATTCCCCGCGCCGCAGCGACTGCACGGCCAGGTGCAGTGCCACCAGCGACGAAGAGCACGCGGTGTCCACGGTGAGCGCGGGCCCCTGCAGGCCCAGCGTGTACGCCACGCGGCCCGACGCCACACTCCCCGCGCTGCCGTTCACGACGTACCCCTCGACTTCGGGTAGCGACGGAACACACCGCGACCCGTAGTCGTCGTACATGACGCCGGTGAAGACGCCGGTGCGGGTGGTGCGCAGGGTGTGGGGGGCGATCCCGGCGCGCTCCAGCGCTTCCCAGGAGGTCTCGAGCAGGAGCCGTTGCTGGGGGTCCATGGCGGTGGCTTCACGGGGGCTGATGCCGAAGAACTCGGCGTCGAACTGGGCCGCGTCGTGGAGGAAGCCGCCGTGGCGGACGTAGCTCTTGCCGGGGGTGCTCGGGTCGGGGTCGTACAGGCCGTCCAGGTCCCAGCCGCGATCGGTCGGAAACCCGGAGATGGCGTCGGTTCCCGAGGCGACCAGCTCCCACAGATCGTCGGGCGTGGCCACGCCGCCGGGGTAGCGGCAGGCCATACCCACCACCGCGATCGGCTCATGCCGCGCCGACTCCAGCTCCGCCAACCGCTCCTTGGTCCTGTGGAGTTCGGCGGTGGCGCGCTTCAGATAGCTGCGGATCTTGTCGTTCTCCGCGGTCATCGCTGCCCCCAGCTTCCTGTCGTACGGGCGGCCCTCGGTCCGGTCACGGCTGCTCGTCCAGGCGCTCGTCCAGAGGCGCGCCCAACGGCTCGTCCGGTTGTTCGTCCAACTGTTCGTCGAGGAACGCGAAGATCTCGTCGTCGGTTGCCTCGTCGAGTCGGTCGGCCACGGTCGTCGCGGCGGCTCGGGTGCTGTCCGCACCGGACGCCGGCCTGTCCAGAGCGGTCAGCAGGCCGACGAGTCGTCGGCGCACATCGGCGCGTCGGTCGTCCTCCGCGTCCATGAGAGCGATCGCTCGCGCCATCTGATCGATCCCCGTCAGCACGGGATCCTCGGCCGACGTGCCTGGAGCGGGGTTCGCGGCGGGCAGTTCCGCGTTGATCCATTCCGCCACCTTCCTCGGCGTGGGACGGTCGAAGGCGAGCGTGCTCGGCAGACGCAGACCGACCAGGCGGCCGAGCCGGTTGCGCAGCTCCAGCGTGGCCAGGGAGTCGAAGCCGATCTCGTGGAAAGGCCGTTCGGGATCGATCTCCGTGGCCGACGCGTGGCCGAGGACACCGGCGACCTGTTCGCTGACCATGTCCAGAAGGACGGTCATGCGCTCCTGGGCGGGCAGGGCCGCGAGGCTTGCCGACGGACCCGGCCCGGACTCGTCCCGTACGGACGTCGCCGTCGTCGTGCGATGCCGGCGCGGTTGGGAGGGGACGAGGGAACGCAGCAACGGCGGGAGCGAGGCCGGGCCGTTCTCCCTGGCCGTGCGGCGCAGCGCCGCGCTGTCCAGCAGCAGCGGGACGAGCAGGGCGGGGCCGTCCCGGTACGTCGTCAGGGCTCGGTCCAGCAGTTCGAGGGCCTGGTCGGCGGGCATCGGCAGGATGCCGTCCCGGCGAAGTCGGCGAAGGGCCGTGGCATCGAGGCCGCCGGCCATGCCGTCCCGTTCGTCCCACAACCCCCAGGCCAGGGAGACCGCCGGCAGCCCCGCCGCCCGGCGAAGCCGCGCGAACGCGTCGAGCACCCCGTTGGCGGCCGCATAGGACGCTTGCCCCGGCCGGCCCAGTAACCCGGCTGCGGCGGAGAACAGCACGAAGGCGCGCAGTGGATGCCCGAGCGTTGCCTCGTGGAGGTGCCGTACGGCGTCGGCCTTGGCCCGCAGCACGGTGTCGATCCGCTCCGGAGTGAGCCGGGCGAGCGCCCCGTCGTCGAGGACACCGGCGGTGTGCACGACACCGGTCAGCGGATGTTCGGACGGGACTCGGGAGACCGCCTCGCGTACGTCGGCCGGATCGGCCAGGTCGCAGGAGACGAAGGAGGTGTGGACACCCAGCTCGGTGAGTTCCCGCTCCAGCGCGGCGGACTCCGGCGCGTGCGGGCCGCTCCTGCTGACCAGCAGCATCCGCCGTACACCGTGACGCCTCGCCAGGTGCACGGCGACGCGCCGGCCGAGCGCACCGGTGCAGCCGGTCAGCAGGACGGTGCCGTCCATGCCCTGGGCGGTGGGCGCGGCGTCCGCCGGAGCCGGCGACCCGGCGGCCCCGGCGGGTGCCAGCGCCGGCGCGAGCAGGACGCCCGCCCGCAACGCGAGCTGGGACTCGTCCGAGGCCAGCGCCGTGGCCAGGGCCGCACGGGACTGCGGGGAGTCGTCCATGTCGAGGAGGCGGAAGCGGCCCGGATACTCAGACTGCGCGGAGCGCACCAACCCCCACAGCGCCGCCCCCGCGAGATCCGGTACGTCGGTCTCCGTGGCCTCGACCGCTCCCCGGGTGAGGACGGCCAGTGTCGTGCCGGTGGTCAGGCGTTCGTCCTCGATCAGTGCCTGGACGAGCGAGAGACCGTGGGCCAGGGTCGTACGGACGGGATCGGGCGCGGACGGGTTCTCGCAAGCCTGGGCAGGGGAGCCCGGGATGAGGGCAACGACCAGGGCTGGTTCGGGCCTCGGTGCCACGGCGTCCAGAGCGGCGCGCAGGGCCGCGAGGTCGGCGTGGGCCGTGACGTGCGCATCGGGCAGGACGGCGCGCAGAACCTCCGCTGTCTCCTCCGCATCGGCGCCGACCACGGCGTAGCGGCGAGTGTCCACGAGGCTGGTCGAGTCGACCGGTTGCCAGTCGATGCGGTACATCGGCGCCGCCGGAAGAGCGCCCGGCGTGCTTGACGGCACTCGACGCAGCACGAGTGCGTCCAGGGCGAGGACGGGATCGCCCGCCGGATCGGCGGCCCGCACGGAGAAGGAGCCGCCGCCGTCCGACGGTGCCAGCCGGACCCGGACCCGCTCGGCGCCGGTCCCGTAGAGGGTGAGCCCCTGCCAGGAGAACGGCAGCAAGGTGCTCTGCCCACCATCAGCATCGGCACCCGACCCCTGCCACGGGCCTCCCACCGGCCACGGGTGCAGTGCCGCGTCGAACAGCGCGGGATGCACACCGAACCGGCGCTCCTCCTCCCCTGATCCGGCCACCGCCTCGGGCAAGCGCACGTCGGCGAAGACCTCGTCCCCTCGACGCCACGCCCCGGTCAGGCCGGTGAAGGCCGGACCGTAGTCGTAGCCGGCGGCGGCGAACTCCGCGTACAGCTCGTCCACGTCGACGGCTTCCGCCCCGGGCGGTGGCCAGGCCCCTGCCGCCCAGTCCGCCCAGTCCACCGCCGACGCGGCCGGTTCCGCGCCCGCCAGAACACCGGCTGCATGCGTGGTCCACTCCGCCCCGGTCTCCTCCTCCGGCCGGGCAGCCACCGTCACCGCGCGCCGCCCGCGCTCGTCCGGTGCTTCCACCAGCACCTGAAGCTGCACAGCGCCCTGCGCGGGAAGACCGAGGGGCACATGGAGAGTGAGTTCCTCCACGGTCCCCGACCCCGTCTCCTCGGCAACGTGCAGCAGCAGGTCCGCGAAGGCCGTTCCGGGGAACAGCACCGCACCGGCGACCGTGTGATCGGCCAGCCACGGATGCGCCGCGAGCGTCACCCTGCCGGTGAGCAGAGTCGCCCCGCTGCCGACGATCGACGTGGCGCCGGTCAGGAACGGGTGGTCCTGCCGGGCCAGGCCCAGGCGTGTCGCCGCCTCGGCATCCGAACGCCCGGTGTGCGACGCCGGGTTCGGCATCCAGTAGGCGCGGCGTTGGAAGGGGTAGGCCGGCAGCGTCACGTGCTGAGTGGGGACGTGTGAGGGATGCAGGGTGGTGGTGTGGCCGGTGGTGTGGAGGGTGGCGATGGCCTGCGTGAGGGTTTCTGGTTCGGGGTGTTTGCGGTGGAGGGTGGGGATGGTGGTGGGGTTGTTGAGGGTGTGGTGGAGGAGGGTGGTGAGGGTGGGGTG
>NZ_JBEZCR010000030.1:0-3898 GCF_040647715.1 Streptomyces tibetensis
GTGAGGGTGTGGGTGTCGGCGCCGGCGGTGTGCAGGGCGGCGGTGATGTCGGGGATCAGGGAGTCCCCGTCCTGACCGATCACCAGCCAACGGCCACTGAGACGACGCCGGGCGGCCCTCGTCGGCAGCGGCTGCCAGACGACCCGGTAGCGCAGCGCGTTCGTCTCGGCGGCGGTGCGGCACCGGTCGTGCCAGGCCGCCAGGTGCGGAAGGACCGCGCTCAGCGGCTCCTCGATGCCCGCTTCCTCGGCGCCCAACTGCACGGACGCGGCCTTGACGTCGCCGTCATGGATCGCTGCCCACAGGGCCTGGGACTGGACAGGCTCCTCGGCGTCGGTACGGTCCGTGGCCCGTTCCGTCGCCGGGGCCGGGCGCAGCCAGTAGCGGGTGTGCTGGAACGGGTACGTCGGCAGGTCCACGTGCCGCGCCCCGGCCCCCTCGTACGGCGCGGCCCAGTCGACGTGGGCCCCCTGGACGAAGGCCGTGGCCGCGGCACGCAGCACGGTCGCGCACTCCGGGCGGCCGCGGCGCAGCGCGGCGGCGAACGCCGTGCCGGTGTCGCCCGCCGCGCACTCGCGTGCCATTCCGGACAGCACGGCGTCGGGACCGATTTCGACGAAGGTCGCCGCCCCGGCCGCCCGCGCGGCGCGCACGGCGGCGGCGAACCGGACCGGTTCGCGTACCTGGCGGGTCCAGTACCCGGGGTCCATGAGCTCGGACGGGGCGGCGGGCCGTCCCGTCACCTCCGAGACGATCGGAAGCCTCGGGGTGCGGTAGGTGACGCTTTCGGCGACGGCGCGGAAGTCGGCGAGCATCGCGTCCATGTGCGGCGAGTGGAAGGCGTGGCTCACCGAGAGCCGCTTCGTGCGACGCCCCCGGGCGGCCAGTTCCCCGGCCGCCGACAGGACGGCCTGTTCGTCCCCCGAGAGCACGAGTGATTCGGGCCCGTTGAACGCGGCGACGACCGCCTTTCCGTCCGCGACCCACTCCAGCTCGGCCACCTCCTGCTCGGTGGCGCGCACCGCGACCATCGCACCGCCCTCGGGCAGCCGCTGCATCAGCCGCCCCCGCGCCGCGACCAGCCGGACGGCGTCCGCCGTCGAGAACACCCCGGCGGCGTACGCCGCGGCCAGGCCGCCGATCGAATGGCCCAGCAGGACGTCCGGCGTCAGCCCCCAGCTCTCGAAGAGCCGGAACAGGGCGGTCTCCACGGCGAACAGCGCGGGTTGCGCGTAAGCGGTCCGGTCCAGCAGGGCGGCGTCCGGCGTGCCGGGCTCCGCGAACATCACCCGTAGCAGCGGATGTTCGAGACAGGCGTCAAAACCACCCGCCACTTCGTCGAGGGCCTGCGCGAAGACGGGGAACGACGCGTACAACTGCCCTCCGGCACCGGCTCGTTGCGCGCCCTGGCCGGAGAAGAGGAACGCCACGTCACTTCCCCGGCGCGCGATGCCGGTCACGACGGCGTCCGACGGCCGCCCGCCCGCCAGGGCGAGGAGTGCGCCGTGCGCGGCTGCCGGATCACCCACCAGAGCGACCGCCCGGTGCTCCAGAACCGCCCTGGTCGTGGCGAGGGAGTACCCGGTGTCGAGGGCGTCCCCGCCCTGGTCGGCCAGCAGCCGCGCCTGGTCACGCAACGCGTCCTCGGAACGGGCCGACAGTACCCAGGGGAGGACGGGCAGGGTGCGGGTGCGTTCGGGTGCTTCGGCCGGGGCGGGTGGTTCTTCGAGTACGACGTGGGCGTTGGTGCCGCTGACGCCGAACGAGGAGACGCCGGCGCGGCGCGGCCGGTCGGGATCGGCGGGCCACGGCCGGGCGTCCGCGAGGAGTCGCAGAGAACCAGAAGCCCAGTCGACCTTGGTGGTGGGACGGTCGGCGTGCAGGGTGCGGGGCAGAGTGCCGTGGTGCATGGACTGCGCCATCTTGATGATTCCGGCGACGCCGGCGGCGGCCTGGGTGTGGCCGATGTTGGACTTCAACGACCCCAGCCAGACGGGTGTTTGACGCTTGGGGTGTCCGTAGGTGGCCAGTAGGGCGCCGGCTTCGATGGGGTCGCCGAGGGGGGTGCCGGTGCCGTGGGCCTCGACGGCGTCGATGTCGTCGGCGGAGAGGCCGGCGTCGGCCAGGGCCTCCCGGATGACCTTCTGCTGGGCGGGCCCGCTGGGGGCGGTCAGGCCGTTGCTGGCGCCGTCCTGGTTGACGGCGGTGCCGCGTACGACGGCCAGCACGCGGTGGCCGAGCCGCTCGGCGTCGGAGAGCCGCTCCACCAGCAGCATGCCGACGCCTTCGGCCCACGCGGTGCCGTCGGCGGTGTCGGCGAAGGATTTGCAGCGGCCGTCGGGTGCCAGCCCGCGCTGGCGGGAGAACTCCACGAACACCGTAGGGTCGGGCATGACCGCGACACCCCCGGCCAGAGCCACGTCGCACTCCCCGCGCCGCAGCGACTGCACCGCGAGGTGGAGGGCCACGAGGGACGACGAGCACGCCGTCTCCACGGTGATGGCCGGACCCTCCAGCCCGAGGACGTAGGCGATCCTGCCGGACAGCACCGCGTCGGCGTCACCGGTCAGCAGATAGCCCTCGGTGCCCTCGGGCGCTCGCGCCGGGTCGGAGGCGTAACCCGTGTGCGCCGCTCCGACGAACACGCCGGTCCGCCCGCCGCGCAGCGACTCCGGCACGACACCGGCGCGCTCCAGGGCCTCCCACGAGGTTTCGAGGAGCAGCCGCTGCTGGGGGTCCATCACCAGAGCCTCGTTCGGCGAGATCCCGAAGAACGCCGCGTCGAAGTCACCCGCGCCGGCGAGGAAACCGCCCTCGCGGCAGTAGGTGGTGCCGGGGCGGTACTCGGGCGAGTACACGGCGGCCTCGTCCCAGCCTCGGTCGGGGGGGAAGCGAGTGATCGCGTCGACGCCCTCGGCGGCCAGCTGCCACAGCCCCTCCGGGTCGCTCACTCCGCCCGGATAGCGGCACGCCATCCCCACGATCGCGATCGGCTCACGGGCGGCGGTGACGAGCTCCTGGTTGCGCCGTCGCAGCCGCTCGGTCTCCTTGACCGAGGTACGCAGCGCGTCGAGCACCTCGTCGATGGACGGTGACATCTTCGGTTTCCTTGTCATTGTCCGGCTCCGGTCTTCGCGAGCCGGATGAGTTCCGAGGGGCTGAGCGCGTCGATCTCATCGGCGTCGGCGGTGGGGCGAGGCTCTGGGACGGGTGCCGCGGCGCCAGGGCGGTCGGCCGGTCCCGTCGGCCCGGACGGGTCCGTCCGCTCGGCAAGCAGCATCGCGGCGAGACGGTCCACGGTGGGGTGGTCGAAGATGACGGTCGCGGGCAGGTCGAGCCCGGTCGTCTCGCGCAGCCTCGTACGCATCTTGACCGCGGCCAGCGAGTCGAAGCCGAGGTCCTTGAAGGCCACGTCGTGCCCGATGCGGTCGGTGCCGTCATGTCCCAGGACCTCGGCGGCGACGGAACGGACCAGTTCCACCAGGATCTTGTTCCGCTCACGCGGGGTCAGGGCGGCGTTCAGCCGCTCGGTCAATTCGCCGGACTTGTCGGCGACCGGGGCGGACGCGTGCAGATCGCGGATCTCGGGGATGTCGGAGATGAGCCGGCTGGGCCGGTAGGCGGTGTATCCCGCGGCGAAGCGCTTCCAGTCGACGTCGGCCACCGTGACGCAGGTGTCCCCCAGCGACAGTGCGCGTTCCAGGGCCTCGATGGCCGACTCGGGCCGCATCGGCGACAGTCCGCGCTTGGCGTAGTAGTCCACGACCTCGGGGGACTCGCCCATTCCGCCGCCTCCCCACAGTCCCCAGGCGATGGAGGTGGTGGGTTGGCCTTGGGTGTGGGTGTGTTGGGCGAGGGCGTCGAGGTGGGCGTTGGCGGCGGCGTAGAGGGATTGTCC
>NZ_JBEZCR010000031.1:0-3619 GCF_040647715.1 Streptomyces tibetensis
CACCGGCCACACCACCACCCTCCACACCACCACCCCCCAACCCCACCACCTCGACCTGCCCACCTACCCCTTCCAACGCGACCGCTACTGGATGGCTGTCCCGCCTCGTCCTGCGGTCGGCGACTTGGCCGCGGCGGGTGTGACCGCTGTGGGGCATCCGCTGCTCGCGGCCGTGACGGAATTGCCGGAGACCGACACCACGGTGTGGACGGGCACGCTGTCCGCCCCCGCCCTTCCCTGGCTCGCCGACCATCTGGTGTGGGACCGGGGCGTGGCGCCCGGCACCGCCCTGCTGGAGATCGTGCTGCAGATCGGGGAGCGGATCGGGCTGCCCCGTATCAGTGAGCTGGTCCTGGAAACGCCCCTGAGCTGGGGCGCCGACGCTCCCACGGTGGTCCGGACGGTCGTGGGCGCCCTGAGCCCGGAGGGCACGCGGGAGGTGAGTCTTCACTCCCGGCCGGAGGACGAAGCCGTCTGGAGGCGGCACGCGTCGGGTCGGCTCGCCCCGGCCGGGTCGGAGGAGATCGGGAGCGGGGTCTTCGCGGAGCTCTCCGGCGTCTGGCCGCCTCCCGGCGCGCAGGAGGTCGACATCTCGGGCCAGTACGAGCTGTTCGCCGCCGCCGGGGTGGGCTACGGGGGCGCGTTCCGTGGACTTCGGGCCGTGTGGCGCCGGGAGGACGAGATCTTCGCCGAGGTACGGCTGCCCGACGACCATGCCACCGACGCCGCGGGCTACGGCCTGCATCCCGCGCTGCTCGACGCGGCCCTGCATCCCATCGCGTTGCTCGATCCGCTGGGCGACGGCGGGCACGGGGTTCTGCCGTTCGTGTGGACCGATGTGCTGCGTCCCCGGAACGGCGGGCACACCCTGCGCGTACGCGTCGCCAGGGCGCAGGACCCGACGGACAGCGGGCGGGACGAGCGTCCCGGCGGCGCCGTCTCGCTTGCGGCGGCCGACCGCGACGGCACCCCGGTGTTCGTCGCACGCTCACTGGTGCTGCGTCGTGTCTCCACCACGCAGTTGCCGGCCGCGCCGTCCGTTCCGCTCCATCGCCTGAGCTGGGTGCCGATTCCCGGCTTCACGGAATCGATCGGCGCCGGCGGCTCCGACCCGTCCGTCCTGGACCTCACCGAACGCACCGCCGACGTCCACCTGACCGTCCGTGAGGTGCTGGAGGCGGTCCAGGCCCACCTCAGGGAACCGGCCGGCGACGGCACGCGGTTGGTTGTCCTCACCCGGGGCGCGGCCGGTCCCGAAGGCGGTGCCGACGACCCGGCGGGGGCGGCTGCCTGGGGACTGGTCCGCAGTACGCAGAGCGAGCATCCCGGCCGGTTCGTCCTGATCGACGTCGACGACACGGCGGAGTCCTCGCGGGCGCTGCCCGCCGTCGTGGCCGCCGTGGGGGACGTGGACGCCCCCCAGGTCGCGGTCCGTCAGGGCCGCCCGAGTGTGCCGCGCCTCGTACCGCTGACCGCCGACGGGACCGAAGCGGAACCGGGCGGGCCGGGCTCTGCCGGGCTGCTCGATCCGGATGGCACGGTGCTGATCAGCGGCGGGACGGGCGCACTGGCTGCCGTGACCGCCCGGCATCTCGTGGCCCGGTACGGCGTACGGCATCTGCTGCTGGTCTCCAGGCGTGGCATGGACGCGCCGCAGGCGGCCGAGTTGGCGTCGGAACTCGACGGTCTGGGTGCCGACGTCGAGTTCCGGGCCTGTGATGTCACCGACCGGGCGGCCGTCGACCGTCTGCTGGCCGGGATCCCCGCCGAGCGTCCTCTGAGCTGTGTGGTGCACACCGCGGGCATCCTGGACGACGGGGTGATCTCCGCGCAGACGCGCGAGCGTGTCGCCGCGGTGCTGGGACCCAAGGCGGACGGCGCGCTCCACTTCGACGAGTTGACCCGGGACCGGGAACGGCCCGTTCTCCTGCTGCTGTTCTCTTCGGTCTCGGGCGTTCTGGGGAGCACGGGCCAGGCCGGTTACGCCGCGGCGAACGCCTTCCTGGACGCGCTCGCCGCGCGGCGCCGGGCGGACGGTCACCCCGCCCTGTCGCTGGGCTGGGGCTGGTGGACCGGCACGGGCATGGCCGCCGGGCTGGACCGGGCGGACACGGCACGCATCCGGCGTTCCGGCGTGGCCCCGCTCGACGCTGGAACGGCGATGGACCTGTTCGATCGGGCGTTGGCCCGGCCGGAACCCGCGCTGCTGCCGGTGCGGCTGGACCATGCCGCGCTGCGCGAGGCGGCCCGTGCCGGCACGCTGCCGGAGGTTCTGCGGGATCTCGCCGATGCCCCGTCCCGCGCTCACCCCGCGCCGGAGAGCGAAGGCACCGCGGCCTCCACCGGGACCGGCAGCGGTCTCGCCGAGCGGTTGGCGCGCCGCGCGGCCCCCGAGCGTCTGCCCCTGCTGCTCGAACTCGTACGGACCGAGGTCGCCGCGGTACTGGGCCATGGCGACCCCGGTGCGGTGAGTGCCGAACGGTCCTTCAAGGACGCCGGGTTCGACTCGCTCACCGCGGTGGATCTGCGCAACCGGCTCAACGCGCGTACGGGACTGCGGCTGCCGGCGACCCTCGTCTTCGACCATCCGACGCCGCTCGCGCTGGCCGAACTCCTGCTGGCCGGCCTGGACGTGGAGCCGGCCACCGACGGCCCGGAGGATCTGGCCGCAGCGTTCGACCGGCTCGCGCGCGGCCTCGCGGCCCTGGACGACCGTGCCGCTCGCGTCGGCGCGGCCGAGCGGCTGCGGTCCCTGCTCACCACTCTCACCAGCGCTGATCCGGACCCGGGCACGGGGGCGCAGGCGGGTCCGGAAGCGGACGGCGCGCTCACCGAGGTGGTCACCGACCGGCTGAGGTCGGCCTCGGACGACGAGCTCTTCGACCTGTACGACAGCGAGTTCCGGTGACCAGGTTCACCCATGTGCCTGCCCCGGCCACCACGAGGATGACGCAGAGGAGAACCGTGTCCGCAACGAACGAGGAGAAGCTGCGGGAGTACCTTCGGCGCGCGATGGGCGATCTGCACAGCGCACGCGAGCGGTTGGCGGAGCTGGAGTCGGCGCGGCATGAGCCGATCGCGGTGGTGGGTATGGCCTGCCGCTACCCCGGCGGCGTGGCCACGCCCGACGACCTGTGGGAGCTGGTCGCCTCGGGAACCGACGCCATCTCCGGGTTCCCGACCGACCGCGGCTGGGACCTGGACGGCCTGTACGACCCCGACCCGAGCACCCCCGGCAAGAGCTACGTCCGCCACGGCGGCTTCCTCCACGACGCGGCCCAGTTCGACGCCGAGTTCTTCGGCATCAGCCCCCGCGAAGCCACCGCCATGGACCCCCAGCAACGACTCCTTCTCGAAACCTCCTGGGAAGCCCTCGAACACGCCGGGATCGCCCCCCACACCCTGCGCACCACCCGCACCGGCGTCTTCACCGGGGCCTCCCAACAGGAATACGGAACTCAGTCGCGCGAGGCCGCCGACAAGTACGGCGGTCATCTCCTCACCGGCACGCTGGCGAGCGTCATGTCGGGCCGCGTGGCGTACACGCTGGGCCTGCAGGGACCCGCGCTCACCATCGACACCGCGTGCTCTTCGTCGCTGGTGGCACTGCACCTGGCCG
>NZ_JBEZCR010000032.1:0-2099 GCF_040647715.1 Streptomyces tibetensis
CACCCCACCCTCACCACCCTCCTCCACCACACCCTCAACAACCCCACCACCATCCCCACCCTCCACCGCAAACACCCCGAACCAGAAACCCTCACCACCGCCCTCGCCACCCTCCACACCACCGGCCACACCACCACCCTCCACACCACCACCCCCCAACCCCACCACCTCGACCTGCCCACCTACCCCTTCCAACGCGACCGCTACTGGATGGAGCCGGTCAGGGTCGCCGAGGTCAGTGGTCCGTCGGGGGCCGATCGGCTGCGTTACCGCGTCGCATGGGAGGCCGCTGCCGAGGACTACTCCGTGGCCTCGACGGAGCGCTGGCTGCTCCTCGGCGGAAGCGATCCGGCGGATGCCGGAATCCTCGTCGGCGTCGAAGAGCAACTCGTCGGCCATGGGGCTGCCGTCCAGCGGCTCGACTTACCGGCGTCCGCAGGGCGGGAGGCCATTGCCGAGCTGCTCCGAGCCGCCTGTGAAGGGGCCGAGCCATGCGGGCGGGTTCTGTGGCTCGCGCCTGCGGAGCCAGGTCTTGCCGACGCGGTGGCTCTGCTCCAGGCCCTGGGCGACGCCGGATCGGACGCTCCCGTGTGGGTCGCCACTCGCGGGGCGGTGGCGGCGCAGGCCGGTGAGGCACCGTCCGTCGGGGGAGCACAGCTGTGGGGTCTGGGCCAGGTCGCCGGTCTGGAACTCGCCGACCGCTGGGGCGGCCTGGTGGATCTGCCCGCCGATCCCGCTCCGGCCGCGCTGCGTGGGCTCGCGCGGGTGCTCGTCTCGAACGCCGCGGAGAACCAGGTCGCCGTACGGGCCTCCGGTGTCTTCGTCCGGCGTGTGGTTCCCGCGCCCGGCCGGCCCGTGCGGCACGACTGGGCTCCTTCCGGGACCGTGCTCATCACCGGCGGCACGGGGGCGCTGGGTGCTCAGGTCGCGCGCAGGCTCGCCCTGGCCGGAGCGCCTCACCTGCTGCTGGCCGGACGTCGTGGGAGCAGTGGTGCGGCCGAGCTGGTCGACGAGCTCACCGCGCTCGGCGCAGAGGTCACCGTCGCGTCCTGTGACGCCGCCGACCGCGACGCACTGGTCTCTCTGCTCGCCACGATCCCGGAGCACCGCCCGCTGACGGCTGTGCTGCACGCGGCCGGGGTGCTCGACGACGGAGTGCTCGACGGACTCACCTCCGGGCGCATCGACGCGGTGCTGCGGGCCAAGGCCACCGCCGCTCGCCACCTGGACGAACTGACCTCCGATCTCGACCTGGACGCCTTTGTGCTCTTCTCCTCGATCGTCGGGGTGTGGGGCAATGGCGGGCAGGCCACGTACGCGGCGGCCAACGCGGCCCTCGACGCGCTCGCCCATGGGCGGCGGGCGCGGGGACAGCGCGCCACGTCGATCGCCTGGGGGCCGTGGGCCGGTTCCGGGATGGCGGCCGGCGACGGGGCGAGGTCCTTCGCACGGGACGGCATCGACGTACTGGAGCCGGAACAGGCACTCGACCTGCTGGAGCAGGCAGTGCGCTCCGACGAGACCACCCTGGTCGTCGCCGACGTGGACTGGGAGACCTTCCTGTCGTCCTCGGCGCCCCGCCGCTTCCAGCTGCCGTTGTTCGGCAGGATCCCGGCGGCCCGTGCGGTCGCCGTATCCGCTGCCGACGGCTCACCGGACGACGTGCCCGTCTGGTTGTCGCCGCAGCTCTCGGCGGCCGAGCGGCAGCTCCGTCTGCTGGATCTGGTGCGTACGGAGGCCGCCTCGGTGCTTCGGCACGGCTCGGCCACGGCCGTCGACGCGGAAACGGCGTTCCGGGCAGGTGGGTTCGACTCCCTCACCCTCGTGGAACTGCGCAACCGGCTGGCCTCCGCCACGGGCCTGCGCCTGAGCAACACCCTGTTGTTCGACCATCCGACTCCGGCCGCTGTGGCCGGGTACCTGGGCGAGCAGTTGTTCGGGACCGAGCCGCCCGCGGCGGCCGGCCGCGGGGACACCGGCGCTCGGACCGTCGTCGCATCGGACGAGCCGATCGCGGTGGTGGGTATGGCCTGCCGCTACCCCGGCGGCGTGGCCACGCCCGACGACCTGTGGGAGCTGGTCGCCTCGGGAACCGACGC
>NZ_JBEZCR010000033.1:0-1874 GCF_040647715.1 Streptomyces tibetensis
GATGGGTAGGGGAGCGTCGTGTGCCGGGTGAAGCAGCCGCGGAAGCGAGTTGTGGACGGTTCACGAGTGAGAATGCAGGCATGAGTAGCGATTCACACGTGAGAAACGTGTGCGCCGATTGACTAAGGGTTCCTGGGTCAAGCTGATCTGCCCAGGGTAAGTCGGGACCTAAGGCGAGGCCGACAGGCGTAGTCGATGGATAACCGGTTGATATTCCGGTACCCGCTGTGAAGCGTCAAACATCGAGCATCGTGATGCTAAGGCCGTGAAGCCGCCCTGGATCCTTCGGGTGAAGGGGAGTGGTGGAGCCGCCGAACCAAGCGGTTAGTAGGTGAGTGATGGGGTGACGCAGGAAGGTAGTCCATCCCGGGCGGTGGTTGTCCCGGGGTAAGGGTGTAGGCCGTGATCTAGGCAAATCCGGATCACTTGTGGCTGAGACCTGATGCCGAGCCGATTGTGGTGAAGTGGATGATCCTATGCTGTCGAGAAAAGCCTCTAGCGAGTTTCATGGCGGCCCGTACCCTAAACCGACTCAGGTGGTCAGGTAGAGAATACCGAGGCGTTCGGGTGAACTATGGTTAAGGAACTCGGCAAAATGCCCCCGTAACTTCGGGAGAAGGGGGGCCACACTCGGTGATCCGATTTACTCGGTGAGCTGGGGGTGGCCGCAGAGACCAGCGAGAAGCGACTGTTTACTAAAAACACAGGTCCGTGCGAAGCCGTAAGGCGATGTATACGGACTGACGCCTGCCCGGTGCTGGAACGTTAAGGGGACCGGTTAGCTCTGATTCGTCAGGGCGAAGCTGAGAACTTAAGCGCCAGTAAACGGCGGTGGTAACTATAACCATCCTAAGGTAGCGAAATTCCTTGTCGGGTAAGTTCCGACCTGCACGAATGGCGTAACGACTTCTCGACTGTCTCAACCATAGGCCCGGTGAAATTGCACTACGAGTAAAGATGCTCGTTTCGCGCAGCAGGACGGAAAGACCCCGGGACCTTTACTACAGTTTGATATTGGTGTTCGGTTCGGCTTGTGTAGGATAGCTGGGAGACTTTGAAGCTCACACGCCAGTGTGGGTGGAGTCGTCGTTGAAATACCAGTCTGGTCGTGCTGGATGTCTAACCTGGGTCCGTGATCCGGATCAGGGACAGTGTCTGATGGGTAGTTTAACTGGGGCGGTTGCCTCCTAAAGAGTAACGGAGGCGCCCAAAGGTTCCCTCAGCCTGGTTGGCAATCAGGTGTTGAGTGTAAGTGCACAAGGGAGCTTGACTGTGAGACCGACGGGTCGAGCAGGGACGAAAGTCGGGACTAGTGATCCGGCGGTGGCTTGTGGAAGCGCCGTCGCTCAACGGATAAAAGGTACCCCGGGGATAACAGGCTGATCTTCCCCAAGAGTCCATATCGACGGGATGGTTTGGCACCTCGATGTCGGCTCGTCGCATCCTGGGGCTGGAGTCGGTCCCAAGGGTTGGGCTGTTCGCCCATTAAAGCGGTACGCGAGCTGGGTTTAGAACGTCGTGAGACAGTTCGGTCCCTATCCGCTGTGCGCGTAGGAATATTGAGAAGGGCTGTCCCTAGTACGAGAGGACCGGGACGGACGAACCTCTGGTGTGCCAGTTGTTCTGCCAAGGGCATGGCTGGTTGGCTACGTTCGGGAGGGATAACCGCTGAAAGCATCTAAGCGGGAAGCCTGCTTCGAGATGAGTATTCCCACCTCCTTGAGAGGGTAAGGCTCCCAGTAGACGACTGGGTTGATAGGCCGGATATGGAAGCACGGTAACGTGTGGAGTTGACCGGTACTAATAGGCCGAGGGCTTGTCCTCAGTTGCTCGCGTCCACTGTGTTGGTTCTGAAACCACGAACAGCCCCACGC
>NZ_JBEZCR010000034.1:0-1800 GCF_040647715.1 Streptomyces tibetensis
CTCGATCTTCGACCAGGCGGGGTCGTCCTCGTAGAAGGAGCGGATGGAGTCGAATGTCGAGGACGAGTTGATCGCGTCGCCGTTCGGCATGGTGCCGGTCCAGCCGCTGGGGATGTAGACCGGGTCGTCGAAGCGGTTGTAGTCGGTGCGGTTCTCCGGGACGGCGATGCCCAGGGCGTCCTGGTGGTTGGCCCACATGCCGTCCAGCAGCTTCTTCGCCGCCGACGCGGCCTCGGTGTCACCGGAGCGGTCCGCGTAGTACGTCAGGGTCTTGGCGTACGCGGCCGCCACACCGACGTCGTTGGTGTAGTCGGCGACGGTGACGTGCAGCCCGTTGTTCGCGCCGGGGCTCGAGGCGTTCCAGGTGTCGGGCTGGCCCGACCACTGCAGCGTCGACGGGATCCGGTAGGTGCCGTCCGGATTGAACGTGGTCTTGGACAGCGCCCACTTGACCCACTTGTCGAGGACCGTCTTGGCCTGCGCGTTGCCCGTCTGCTGGTACAGCTCGGCGACCCGCTCCATGGACCAGGCCTGGAAGCCGAACCACTGGTTGGACGGCGGGTCGTGGTACACGGGCTTCTCGTCGTAGTACATGCCGTAGAACGTCGACTTGCCCGACGGCGGGGTCGCGTACCGGCCCGCCCAGCTGTTGGTCGCGCCGCCCGCGATCGCGCCCTCGCTGGACTGCAGCCAGCGGTAGAACTCCAGCTGCCGGTCCATGGACTTGGCCCAGTCCGCCGCGCCCGTCGCCGACTTCGGCTTCAGCGGCGCGTAGTTGGCGAGCGCGTAGGCGGCCAGGGGGTTCTGGTAGCCGCCGTGGGCGTGGCTGGAGCCGATGCGCCAGGCCCAGCCGGCATTCGTGTCCGTGGCGCCGCCCCACGCGTAGTACCAGGACAGCAGGTACATCGAGGCGTCCTTGCCGGTGCCCGCCGGGCAGGTGGACGGCCCGACGCAGTTGCCGACCTTCTTGAAGTACTTGTCGTACATCGAGTAGCGCAGGTAGTCGCCCATCTTCGCGGCCTTGCCGACCGTCGCGGACACGGCCGAGCCCTTGCCCTGCTCCTTGGCCCACAGATCCGCCCAGTAGGCGGCCTGCACGGCCCGCGCGTCGGCGTCCGGCGCGTTGGTGAACTTCCACTGCTTGGCGTAGGAGGCGTCACCGGTGAACAGGTCCAGGTAGCCGTTCTTGCCGCCGTACTTGAAGGCGTCACAGGTCGGCTGCGGCACCGTCTCCCACACCGACTCCTGCGCACCGCGCTGGAAGGTGTTGATGTACGACGGACCGGTGTCCGACGGGCCCGCCTCGCACTTGCCGGGCGCGTTGCCGAAGCCGTAGACGTTGTCCACGTCCTGCAGCCAGTGCATGCCGTAGACGTCGTCCGTGCCGTACGCCGACTTCAGCTCACCTGCGATCGGATCCGACCCCACCGACACACCGGTGTCCAGCTTGGCCGGGTACTCGTTCGGCGTGTCCAGCTCGGGCGCGTAGGTGGCCGGCTTGGAGGCGTTGTAGAAGGAGTTGGTCGGCTGGTCGGCGTGGGTGGGGATCATGTACTTCTCCATGATCTCCCAGGCGCCGTTGAACTTGGTCCAGTCACCCGTCACCTTGCCGTACATGGCCTGCAGCCACAGCAGGTAGCTGTACGCCTCCGAGGTGGTCTCGTGGCCGTGGTCCGGCGCCTCGACGATCAGCGTCTCCACCGAGTGGTAGGGGATGCCCTCGGGGGAGAAGTAGCCGTTCGCCGGGTTGGTGATCTTCCCGTACAGCTCCAGGAACCGGGCGTCATACGCCTTCGACGC
>NZ_JBEZCR010000035.1:0-1473 GCF_040647715.1 Streptomyces tibetensis
GGGAGGCGGGCGCAGGCTGTGTCCGTCGGATCTACCCAAGCAGGAGGTGGTGCCCTGCCGTCTACAGCGCGCGCAGGCCGGTGGCGGCGATCACGGCTAGGCAGTTTCGTTTGGATCAGTCGGACCATTTTCCTCTGGTCCGTCTGCTGACATAGGGAAGCTGTGTGGTGTCAGCTGACGTCGACCGGTACGCCCATTGTCAGACGCTGCTGGCAGCATCCCTGCCATGAACGCCATCTTTACCACCCCACCGCGGCCGTTCGACATCACCGCGCTCTTCCCTGAGCTGGCTCCTCTGGCGCGGGCGGGGACCCGGCTGCACCCGCGGCCGGGAGCGCCAACCGTGCGCGACAGCTCCGTGGGCGGCCCGCTCCTGTGGCCTGCCGGCGAGCCGTGGCCGCACTGCGACGAGCCGCACGACAGACACGCGGCGCCAGCGGTCTACTCACCGGACGACGTCCGGCTCCTCCGCCGCGACCGCGCCGTAGCGGCCGAGCGGTTGCGCCTCGCCCCCCAGGCACCCCAGTGGACCCCCGAGGAACTGGCGACCTGGGAGCGGATCAAGGTGGGCCGTCCGTGGTTCGACGCCCCCATCCCCCTCCTGCCCGTCGCCCAGCTCTACGCCCGCGACGTCCCCTTCCCGTGCCCGCCCGACGCGGACCTCCTCCAGGTCCTCTGGTGCCCCTTCGACCACGAGATGGCCCACCCCCGGACAGCCCTCTTCTGGCGCTCCTCCGCCTCCGTCACCGACGTTCTCGAAGCACCGCCCGAGCCGCCCATCGTCCAGCGGGACTGCTACCTCCCGGAGCCGTGCCTGTTCTCACCGGAGCAGGTCACCGAATTTCCCCACCCCGGGGAGCTGAGCAAGGAGCTCCGGGACCAGCTGGACGACATGAGCCGCTGGGAGACGATCGATCCTGCGCGGTACAACACGTACGCGGACGACCCGGGCGAGCTCTACCTGAACAACCTCTCCACCGCCCCCGGCTGGAAGACCGGCGGCTGGAGCAGCTGGCCCCGCACCGACCCCAAGCCCCGCCCCTGCCCCGAGTGCGGCACCGAGCAGGTCCCGCTCCTCACCATCGCCTCCTGGGAATGGGACGGCGGCAGCGGGACCTGGATCGCCAAGGAGGAACTGACCAACCCGGCCCCGCCTCCCCTGGGAGCCCAGGACGGCAACTTCACCTTGATCGACATCATCGGCGGCTACGACCTCCAACTCCATGTCTGCCCGGCATCCCCGGACCATCCGCACATCGAACTGCTCCCGTGAGCCCGGCGGAAGTCCTCCGCGCCGACGCATACGCCACTATCGGTACCGCGATCGGGTCTCCAGTGGGCAGCCTTGGCCAACTATTAGATGATCCAAATGACGGGCCCTAGCCGGGATCTGGTTCGGCCTGTAGCAGCCTTTCCAGCTCTGTCTCGGCGTGGCCGACCGCGCCCGTCAGAGCCTCATGGTGGTGGGCGGAC
>NZ_JBEZCR010000036.1:0-1364 GCF_040647715.1 Streptomyces tibetensis
ACGACGGCCAGCACGCGGTGGCCCCGCCGCTCGGCATCCGACAACCGTTCCACCAGGAGCATGCCGACGCCTTCGGCCCACGCGGTGCCGTCGGCATCTGCAGAGAAGGCCTTACAGCGGCCATCCGGCGCCAGTCCCCGCTGGCGCGAGAATTCCACGAACATGCCGGGTCCGGACATGACGGTGGTCCCGCCGGCGAGGGCGAGGTCGCATTCGCCACGTCGTAGCGACTGCACGGCCAGGTGCAGCGCCACCAGCGACGAAGAGCACGCGGTGTCGATGGTGAGCGCGGGCCCGCGCGTCCCCAGGGCGTAGGCGATCCGGCCGGAGGCCACGCTGGCCGTGGTGCCGGTGAGCAGGAAACCCTCGTATCCGTCTGTTCCTTCGTGCAGCCTTGGCCCGTACTCCGGTGCGGCCGTGCCGACGAACACCCCCGTCCGTCCGCCACGCAGAGACTCCGGCACGACACCCGCGCGCTCCAGCGCTTCCCAGGAGGTCTCGAGCAGGAGCCGTTGCTGGGGGTCCATGGCGGTGGCTTCACGGGGGCTGATGCCGAAGAACTCGGCGTCGAACTGGGCCGCGTCGTGGAGGAAGCCGCCGTGGCGGACGTAGCTCTTGCCGGGGGTGCTCGGGTCGGGGTCGTACAGGCCGTCCAGGTCCCAGCCGCGGTCGGTCGGAAACGTCGAGATGGCGTCGGTCCCCGAGGCCACCAGCTCCCACAGATCGTCCGGTGAGGTCACACCGCCCGGGAACCGGCAGCCGATACCGATGACGGCGATCGGATCACCCTCTTCCGCCTGCCCCGCCCGGCCGTTCACCTCCTGGTCGGCAGTGGACTCGCCGAGCAGCGTCTTCGCCAGGTGGTCGGCCACCGCCCGCGGCGTCGGCAGCTCGTAGACGAGGGTCGGATCGAGCGCGACCCCGGCGGCCGTACCGAGCAGACCGGCCAGTTCCACCGCCGTCATCGAGTCGAGGCCCTGTGAGGTGAACGGCCGGTCCAGGGCTACCTCGTCGGGACCGTCGAATCCCAGGACACTCGCGGTGGTCTCGCCGACGAGCCGGACCAGAGCCTCGCGCGACGCCGGACCCGCCGCCATCGCACGCTGCGGCTCGGCGGCAGGACGAGCCGCAGGCGCATGATTCGGCGTCAGCGCCGGTGCCCAGTGGGTGCGGCGCTGGAAGGCATAGGTCGGCAGCTCCACCCGCCGCGGCCGGCTCGCTCCGCAGAGTACGGCCCAGTCGATGCTGTCAGTCCGCACGCCGACGGCCGCGATGGCCTGCGTGAGGGTTTCTGGTTCGGGGTGTTTGCGGTGGAGGGTGGGGATGGTGGTGGGGTTGTTGAGGGTGTGGTGGAGGAGGGTGGT
>NZ_JBEZCR010000038.1:0-1242 GCF_040647715.1 Streptomyces tibetensis
CCGCGGTGGACTCGGCAGCTCGGGGCCCGGTGTGCCCCGCCGGGCCGGACGCGCGGCGCCGTATGTTGATTATTTATCCATGACTTGATACCCGATAGAATATCTTAAAGTCTCTGGTTCCAGTGATTTAGCTGATTTTAACAGTAAAGAATACGCTAAAAGTATCATCTCTAATTTCAATTGAAAACCTTGAGGCGAACGACTTTTACAACGCTCAGCTCCTAGATTTGTCAAAAAAGAGAAAACTCGCTCAATCACTTTTCTACGTTTTGAAAAATTAGGGAAAAGGATTTTCTTTTGCTTCATGTTCTTCCTGACAGGTGTAATTAGATCAATTCCTTTTAATTCCAGCCTATCATGCAGTGACTGACCTAAATATCCCATATCTCCAAGGACTGTTGGTGTCCCAAATTGACTCAACACTTCCTCGGTCATTGAACTATCAGCCATTGAAGCAGGAGTAATTGTGTAGTCTATGACATAGCCTGATTCACTGACTAAAGCATGACATTTACATCCATAGAAGTACTGTCCCTTTGTAGCATTGTAGCCAACATTTGCATAATCTCCAAGAACTTTGCTTCTGAAATTACGAATAGGCTGACACAAAGGAATGGGGAAGCTGTCAATAATGGATACACTCATTCCTTCAACCTCTTTAAAGACGAGTGCTTGGCGAATGACTTGGATACTCGGTAAGAGGGCATTACAACGGCGGACAAAGCGAGAATATTCTAGGAAATTAGGAAATAAACTTTGAGCCAATTGGTGCTTAGCTTTAAGTGTTTCACTAAAATGCAGTACGTCCCATAGGTAACAAGCGATAACTAAGCAATCTGATGTTGCGAGATGGACGTTCTTTCGGTTTTGAACCTCAAGGGAAACCCTCGTTTGATAAAGCGTCTCAATGGTTGTCAGTAAATAAACAAAAACTTTTGGAAGTGTGCTATTATAAGTCATATAAGTCGTGCGCTTTCTAATGCTTAGTGCTTTAAGATTAGGATAGCACGACTTATTTATTTTCCAATGAAATTAACTAGCAATTCGGGTAGAAAGTTTAGAGGTATCATATGAAACTACTTAATAATTTGTTGACTAGCTTAACACAATATGAGAATGAAATGATTCAAATTAGGCGTCATCTTCATCAATACCCAGAAATTTCTTTTCAAGAAAAAGAAACATTTAAGTCAGGCAGTCGTGCTCGGGCATGTAGCCGACCCGCTCGCGGATGGCGGCGCC
>NZ_JBEZCR010000039.1:0-1139 GCF_040647715.1 Streptomyces tibetensis
CCCCAGGCGATGGAGGTGGTGGGTTGGCCTTGGGTGTGGGTGTGTTGGGCGAGGGCGTCGAGGTGGGCGTTGGCGGCGGCGTAGAGGGATTGTCCGCTGCTGCCCCAGGTGGCGGCGGCGGAGGAGAAGTGGACGACGGTGTGGAGGGGGGTGTGGGTGGTGTGGTGGTGGAGGAGTTGGGCGCCGGTGGTTTTGGCGTTCAGGATGTGGGTGGCTTGGGTGGGGGTGAGGTCGGTGAGTGGGGTGGTCTGGGGGGTTCCGGCGGTGTGGAAGATGGCTTGGAGGGGTGGGTGGTGGGTGTTGATGTGGTGGATGAGGTTTTGGATTTGGTGGGGGTCGGTGAGGTCGCAGGGGGTGATGGTGGTGTGGGTGCCGAGTTGGGTGAGGTGGTGTTGGAGTTGGGTGGCGCCGGGGGCGTTGGGGCCTTGGCGGCTGGTGAGGATGAGGTGTTTGGCGCCTTTGTGGGCGAGCCAGGTGGCGAGGTGGGTGCCGAGGGCGCCGGTGCCGCCGGTGATGAGGATGGTTCCGGGGGGTGGGGTCCAGGGGGTGGGTGTGGTGGTGGGGGTGGTGGGGGTGAGTCGGCGGGCGTAGGTGGTGTGGGTGCGGATGGCGATTTGGTCTTCGTTGGGTTGTTGGGGGGTGGTGGTGTGGTGGGTTGCGAGGTGGGTGGTGAGGTGGTGGAGGTGGTGGGGTGTGGGGTGTTGGGGGAGGTCGATGAGGCCGCCCCAGTGTTGGGGGTGTTCGAGGGCGGCGGTTTGGCCGAGTCCCCATAGGCGTGCGGTGTAGGGGTTGGGGGTGTCGGTGGGGTGGATGGTGGTGGCTTGGCGGGTGGTGATCCACAGGCGGGTGGTGAGGGGGGTGGTGGTGAGGGCTTGGATGGTGGTGAGGGTGAGGGTGGTGGCGGGGTCGAGTGGGGGTTGGTGGGGGTCGGGTGTGACGGGGGTGGGGGCGAGGAGGATGCCGGTGAGGCCGTCGGGGTGGGCGGTGGCGAGGTCGGTGAGGTGGGTGGCGAGGGTGTGTTTGTCGGTGGTGGTGGGGTCGAGGGTGAGGGTGTGGGTGTCGGCGCCGGCGGTGTGCAGGGCGGCGGTGATGTCGGGGATCAGGGAGTCCCCGTCCTGACCGATCACCAGCCAACGGCC
>NZ_JBEZCR010000040.1:0-1131 GCF_040647715.1 Streptomyces tibetensis
CTCCCGCCGGGCGGTGTTGAGCCGGGTGAGCAGCGGGGCGATGGAGCGGCCCTCGCGTTCGGCGGCGTCCCAGTCGCGGTGGCGGAGCTGGTACTTCTCCGAGTCCAGGTACTCCTCCGAGCCCTCCCTGAGCGGGGTGTTCTCGCACAGTTCGTAGCCGGAGTACACGCCCCAGGACGGTGACAGCGTCGCGGCGAGGACGGCCCGGACCTCGAACGCGGGCCGGCCGCCGTGCTGGAGGTAGGCGTGCAGGATGTCGGGGGTGTTGGGGAAGAAGTTGGGCCGCATGTAGGAGGCGGCCTCACCGGACAGCTCCGTCAGGTACTCGGTCAGTTCCTCTTTGGAGTTGCGCCAGGTGAAGTAGGTGTAGGACTGCTGGAAGCCGATCTGGGCCAGGGTGTGCATCATCGCCGGCCGGGTGAACGCCTCGGCCAGGAAGATCACGTCCGGGTCGGTGCGGTTGACCTCCCCGATCACCCGCTCCCAGAAGACGACCGGCTTGGTGTGGGGGTTGTCCACCCGGAAGATCCGCACCCCGGCGTCCATCCAGTGCCGCAGCACCCGCACCGTCTCCGCGACCAGGCCGTCCATGTCGGCGTCGAAGGCGATGGGGTAGATGTCCTGGTACTTCTTCGGCGGGTTCTCCGCGTAGGCGATGGTGCCGTCGGGACGGTGGTGGAACCACTCGGGGTGTTTGTGCACCCAGGGGTGGTCCGGGGAGCACTGCAGGGCGAAGTCCAGCGCCACCTCCATGCCCAGCTCCCGCGTGCGGTCCACGAACCAGGTGAAGTCCTCCAGGGTGCCCAGACCGGGGTGGACGGCGTCGTGGCCGCCCTCGGGCGAGCCGATCGCCCAGGGCACGCCGACGTCGTCGGGGCCGGGGGAGAGGGTGTTGTTCTTCCCCTTGCGGAAGGTGGTGCCGATGGGGTGGATCGGCGGCAGGTAGACCACGTCGAAGCCCATCGCGGCGATCGCCGGCAACCGGCGCGCGGCGGTGCGGAAGGTGCCGTGGGGCTGCTCGGGGGTGCCCTCGGAGCGGGGGAAGAACTCGTACCAGGAGCCGTACAGGGCCCGCTCCCGCTCCACGAGCAGGGGCAGGGGTTCGCTGCTGGTGACCAGGTCCCGCAGCGG
>NZ_JBEZCR010000041.1:0-1042 GCF_040647715.1 Streptomyces tibetensis
CAACCAAATCATTATTCGCACTAATCCCGATCGCACAATGATCGGCGCCGACAACAGCCGGATGAAAAAGTGCAAGCGACCGTTAACATCGGCCAGCGTTTTCCATTGACCATTCAGCGTTTAGGCATTAACGGTGAAGGTATTGGCGGTTCTGTTGCGAAGTTTGAAAATCAAACGCGCCCTCTCTGAACTCCAAATATCTTAGGCTGGTATTCCCATTAATACCTTGATTTCAGTAGACACCGAAAAGCCGAAGAGCGTTCCATTTCTTCGGTTCTTTTTATATATTCCTCGAATGGTCTCCATGCCCTTAATCGTGGAAGAGGCTGTACGGAGACTTTGATAAAATTTATTCCGTCGTTTAATAGGTCGATGGTCTTGTTCTATTAAATTGTTAAGATACTTCACAGTTCGGTGCTCTGTCTTAGTATATAAACCCACACTCTGTAACTTTCTAAAGGCGGAGCCAAGAGAAGGTGCTTTATCGGTCACAATTGCTTTCGGCTCACCAAACTGTTTATGGAGTCGTTTTAATAAAGCATAGGCTGCTTGCGTATCCCGTTTCTTTCGTAACCAGATATCTAAGGTTAAGCCGTCCGCATCAATTGCACGATAAAGATAATGCCAACGTCCCTTAATTTTGATATAGGTTTCGTCCATTTTCCATGAATAGAAGGATTGTCTATTTTTCTTCTTCCAAAGATAATAGAGGACTTTGCTGTACTCTTGCACCCAACGATAAATCGTAGTATGACAAACATTTATTCCACGATCATATAACAATTCCTGAACTTCACGATAGCTTAGATTGTAACGCAGGTAGTAACCAACAGCGACAATAATGACGTCTTTTTTGAATTGTTTGCCTTTAAAATGATTCATTACTCTGTCCTCTCTGTCTTTTTTCTCAATTTTACACTAAAATAGATTTTTTGGAAAACTTTGCAACAGAACCTTCCTGCTTATAGACGGACGAATGATACCTTAGAGGAGACCGTCATTCACCTCTTCCGAAAAGGTATTACCATGTCGGAAATCGCAG